>NZ_QEXV01000007.1 GCF_003122085.1 Marinicauda salina | reverse complement strand
GGATACCCGCCCACCCCGGCGCCGCAGCTCCCACCCCGCCCCCATGAAGAGAAGAAGAGGGTCGCGCGGGCGGTCCGGCGGGCCTCTCGGATGTGTTAGCGGCGGCCCTTCGGACCGCCCGCGCGCGGCGATTTTCCGGCCGGCGGGACTTGTCTCATAACACCGTGTCGTAGCCTGGCGAGCGCGCGCCGGCGGGTCCGTCCGACCCCCGGCTCCGGATCCGATACGCGCACGGCACGTCTCAAAAGCTTGCCGGCCTCCCGGGCCCGGAGGCCCGAAACGGAGAAGACCGGCGCCGCCTCGCCGCCGCGCGACCCGGAACGTCTCCAGGATCGCCCCTGTGTCGGCCGCTCTTTCAGCTTCCCCCTTCGTTGCCGGGCGAAGCCTCGAGGCGCCGCTCCCGCCCCCACGCGTCCAGACGGTCTAGAAACGCCCCTCCGCGGGATCGGGATGGGGTGAGAATACGCCAGGGTCGAGGGGGTGGGGATAATCAGGCCGGTGCCCGGCCTCCTATCCTTCGAGGCTCCGCGCTCTGCGCAAAGCCCCTCAAGATGAGGGGATGACCTTAACGGGGGCTCACGGCGCTGTATGAACAGGAGGTGTGTCCGTTTATCGTAAAATGCGGAGTAGCGGACACGGCTTAGGCGAGTACAATTCGAGTGTAATTCGTATTGAAGTCTGGGGACATAATGGCGGGCGTGAATCTAGAGAAATTGCGGCCTCTGGGAAAACGCACGGTGATGGATGCTGTCGCCGAAGCAGGAGTCGATGTGTCTGATTGGGGCAATTATGCGAAAGGCCCGACCTACGCCGCCGCCAACCCAAAGTACTGTTACGAATGGGCGTTTGTCGAACCGGGCAAAGTCGTTGTTTTGAATCTCTGGTTTCAGAAATGCGAGATTGAAAATGATCGAATTATCCAGCGAAATAATTTTCGCGTAGACGCCCTCCATTTTCGCCAAAAGAAGCGGCCCGTGCCGCAGTGGGCTGCGCGCGTCGACAGGCTTGACGATGCCGTCCGGACCGCAGCATTCGGTGGGGTTCCTCTACGCGTGGTATTCGTAGATGGCCAAATGCAAGACGCGGCCGATCCAGATGATGGTGCGAGCAAGGTTACGCGTCGGGACCTCGATCCAGAGCCTTGGAGAATTCTCTTTTATGACGACGAAACCGGTGAGCATGTGATCGAACGCGGCCTAATGAATGGGCCTTATATCGACCAGTTCAACCTTGACCTTGTCGCCAAGGGCCTGGGGGAACAATCAGAGCGAACCGGTCTCGTATTCAACCGCGACGGCCGTGTTCGTGACGCCGCGCTAAGGCGCGCAGCCGGCAAATGCGAATATTGCGGAGCGCCCGGCTTCAAGACTACATCTGGCGCGCTTTATCTTGAAACCCACCACATCATTCCATTAGCGGAAGGCGGCGCGGACAATATCTCAAACGTGATCGCCATTTGCCCCAACGACCATCGAAGAGCGCATTTTGGCGAGAATGCCAGCAAGATCCGCGAGGAAATGCTCGCGTGCGTCGCGGGAGCGCTGCGGTTAAACTTAAATTCGAACCGGTGATCGAAAATACTCTACCATGGAAGCCGAAACAGCAAATTTAATCCTAGCGCTCAGTGCAGCTGTTGCGGCGGTAATCGGTCCAACCGTGGCGGTGGTAATTAGTCTCATATGGGAGGGGCAGCGCAGGGATCGGGAGCGTCGAGAAAACGTGCTTCAAACTCTCTTGGCGACTCGGGGTCGGCACGCCGATCCGGGATTCAGCTGGGCAATTCGGACCATACCTGTCTACTTCAACCGGAACGCCCAAGTGATGAATGCCCACAAAGAATTCCTCAATGCGGCCCGGTTTAAGCCGTCTGAAGAAGTGAAAGATCAGGCAGAAGATGAAACAGCTCGACGTCAGGGAATTTTGATTTCCGAAATCCTGAAAGACCTCGGATACAAAGGGTTAACATCAGAGCAGATCGAAGATTATACCTCAGAAGGCTTGTATCTTCAGGATATAAGAATGGCAAATGCACTCGATGCTTTACCTCATATCGCGATAAGCGCGAAACGGAGCGCTGATGCATCTGAGGTCATGGCACGAACCATCGTTTCTACTGATCCCGAAGGCTCTTCAGAAGAATAATCTTGCTTATCATAGAACTGACGCGCGCCGGAGATGATCGCCGCGCTCTATGGCGAGCACGAAAGCCAACCATCCTGCCACCTACCCCTTGTTGTCGATGTAGATCTCCCCGCCCTTGTCGCGGAACTCCCCGCCCTTGCCGGCCATGCCGGCTTCGGCGCCCTTCGATCTCCGGCTCCCCGGGTTCGCGGGCTGAGCGCAGCCAGCCGCCCGCCAATCTGCTGGAGCAGGATCCCTTGAGTGGTCGCGTGATAGAACCGGTGAACCGGTTCCCGCTTCACCTGATCACGCGCTAGGAGGCGGAGGAAATCGGGCGTATGCTCGCGCGCGAGGCGTCTCGCCTCGCGCAAAGGATCACATCATGGCCAAGAGCCAGAAACGTTCGAGCCGGGAAACCCGCAAACCCAAGGCCGAAAAGAACCAGAAGAAGAAGACCAACGCCTCCCAGCCGTCCCAGAAGACCGGATCGGTCTCCGGGCTGGAGCATATGAAGAACCGGTAGCGTTCCGGGCGCGGCCTCTACTCCTCCCGCAAATAGATCTCCCCGCCCTTCTCGCGGAACTCCTCGGCCTTCTCGGCCATGCCCTGCTCGGCCTCGGCGCGGGTCAGACCCTCATCCTGAGGAGGCCCGAAGGGCCGTCTCGAAGGACGAGGGCCTGGAGGATCGTCCGTCTCTGCACCCTCACCCTGAGGCGGCCGCGAAGCGGCCCTCGAAGGGTCGTCGGCGCCTGGCCCCTCTCCTTCGAGGCTCGCATTCGCTCGCACCTCAGGATGAGGGGCCTCTTCGTTCGGGCTCCGCGCGCTCCCATACGCGTCCCGGATCTCCCGGGTGATCGCCATGGAGCAGAACTTGGGCCCGCACATCGAGCAGAAATGGGCGACCTTGTGGGCCTCCTTGGGCAGGGTCTGGTCGTGGAAATCGCGCGCCGTGTCGGGATCGAGCGAGAGATTGAACTGGTCTTCCCAGCGGAACTCGAAGCGCGCCCGGGAAAGCGCGTCGTCGCGCAGCTTGGCCGCCGGGTGGCCCTTGGCGAGATCGGCGGCGTGGGCGGCGATCTTGTAGGTGATCACCCCGGTCTTCACGTCGTCGCGGTCGGGCAGCCCCAGATGCTCCTTCGGCGTGACGTAGCAGAGCATGGCGCAGCCGTACCAGCCGATCATCGCCGCGCCGATCCCGCTGGTGATGTGGTCGTAGCCCGGCGCGATGTCGGTGGTGAGCGGACCCAGCGTGTAGAAGGGCGCCTCGCCGCAGGTCTCGAGCTGCTTGTCCATGTTGGCCTTGATCTTGTGCATGGGCACGTGACCCGGCCCCTCGATCATGACCTGGCAGCCATGATCCCAGGCGATCTGCGTGAGCTCGCCCAGCGTCTCCAGCTCGGCGAACTGGGCGCGGTCGTTGGCGTCGGCGATCGATCCGGGTCTGAGACCGTCGCCGAGGCTGAACGAGACGTCGTAGGCGCGCAGAATCTCGCAGATCTCCGAAAAGCGCGCGTAGAGGAAGCTCTCCTCGTGGTGGGCGAGGCACCACTTGGCCATGATCGAGCCGCCGCGCGAGACGATGCCGGTCACCCGGTCGGCGGTCATCGGCACGTAGGGCAGCCGGACGCCGGCGTGGATGGTGAAATAGTCCACGCCCTGCTCGGCCTGCTCGATCAGCGTGTCGGCGAAGATGTCGAAGGTCAGGTCCTCGGCGACTCCGCCGACCTTCTCCAGCGCCTGGTAGATCGGCACCGTGCCGATCGGGACGGGCGAATTGCGCAGAATCCATTCCCGCGTGTTGTGGATGTTCTTGCCGGTCGACAGGTCCATCACCGTGTCGGCGCCCCAGCGGATCGCCCACACCATCTTGTCGACCTCCTCCTCGACGGAGCTGGCCACGGCCGAATTGCCGATATTGGCGTTGATCTTGGTGAGGAAGTTGCGCCCGATCACCATCGGCTCGAGCTCGCCGTGATTGATGTTGGCCGGGAGGATGGCGCGGCCGCGAGCGATCTCGTCGCGGACGAATTCCGGCGTGACGAATTCGGGAATCGCCGCGCCGAAATCCTCGCCGTCCGCGCGGCGCTCCGCGGCGCCGGGCAGGGCCCGGGCGCGGCCGAGATTCTCGCGTTCGGCGGCGTAGATCATTTCTTTCGTCACGATCCCGGCGCGGGCGAATTCGAGCTGGGTGACGGGTGGGCGCGGCTTCGCCGCGCTCCCCCCTCCGTCCGCTTCGCGGACACCTCCCCCGTAAACGGGGGAGGAAACCGCGCCGCGCCCCTTTCTCCCCCCGCTTGCGGGGGGAGTGGCCCGAAGAGCCGAGGGGGGGGTGGCCTCAACGCCCCGCAACGGCCGATGCCGCACCGGGAACGCCCGGGCGAGATGCTTCCCCTTGGCCCCGCCATTGTCGAGCGGGCTGGGCTCGCGGCCGTCATACGCCTCGACGCCGCCGCGCTCGAGCACCCACGCCGTCCGCGTGCGCGGCAGGCCGGCCTCCACGTCGATGGTCTGGTCGGGATCGGTGTAGGGGCCCGAGCCGTCATAGACCCGGACAGGCGGCTCCATCGCGGTGGGGTGGAGCTCGATCTCGCGATGGGGGACCTTCAGGTCGGGGGCGGCCTCCGGGCTCGTATAGACCCGCTGCGAGCCCGCCAGCGGGCCGGTCGTGACCTCGGGCGTCGCGAATGCGGATTGGTTGGTGGGCTTGTTCATGGCTCTGGCTCGCTCATTCCGCCTTCGTCATCCCCGCGAAGGCGGGGACCCAGAGAGGACGCGCAGCGCCCGGAAATCCCTGGGTTCCCGCTTGCGCGGGAATGACGATGTGAGGGGTCACTTGACGAAGGAAGAGGCGGAAGGGGCGTCGGCCCGCTTCGTTCCATCCCGACGCCGGCATGACCCGGATCCGGTCCTGAGGGTGACGTCTCAGCCCGGCTTGCGCCGGACACCCCTTGGAACTTCGATGCGCAGAATGAAGACGCGCGCCGCGGCGCGCAAGGCCGGGATCAGGCGAAGGCGGCGGGGTCCTTCGGCTCGATCCACAGCGCCTCGGCGACGGCGAGCACGTCGCCGGTTTCGCCGTAGAGCGCGGCGGCCGAGCGATGCTTGCGGCCTTCCGAGCCCAGCTTCCAGGCCAGAATCGCGCAGGCCTCTCCGGGCTTCGGGCGCTCGCGCACCTCGGCGGTCATGCGCGCGAGCAGCGCAGCGAGATCGCCGTCGCCGAAGGCCGCCCAGGTCGGACAGTCGAGCGCGGCCCAGACATGCTCCACGCCGACGCGGCCGTCCGCGTCCGCCAGCGAGGCGTCCGGCGTCCACGGCGCGGCGACGGCGTCGATCCCGTCGAGCGGACCGGCGAAGATCCTCAGCCCGTCGCCCTCGGCGCGCTCGGGTCCGCAGACATAGCAGCCGGGAAAGGCGTGGCGCTCGAAGCCGACATAGCGGCTCGAGGCGGCTTCGATAGCCTCGCGGGGCGGAAGGGCGGGAATGTCGAGATCGGGCGCGTCGGCGGGCTCGGCCGCGCCGATCAGCGTCTCCCCGTCGAGAAGCGCCACCGCGCCGTTGCGCGAGACCCGCAAGGGCCGGTCGAGCGGCGGCGGGGCCTTGAGCCCGCACATGGCCGGCCCGTCGATGAGACGGGCCATCACGCCGCAGCTATAACCGCCATTGCCCGAGTTCGGCGGCCCGCAATAGCGCTTGTCGATGACCACGCTGTCGGCGGCGTCGCTCATGGCTGCGCGGCGAAACTCGCGCCCGTCAGCAGCGCGCCGATGACGGTGATCAGGATGCCCCAGATCCCGGCGGTGTGGAGGTTCTCCTCGTACAGCCGCGACAGCACGATCACGCGCTTGCCGAGGATGATCAGCAGCCCGCCCTTCACTGCGGCGAGCAGGCCGATGAAGGTGATCACCGCGGGCAGGAAGGCCGACCAGTCCCAGTTGAGCGCCATCACCACCAGGCCGAACCACAGCGCCAGCACGCCCGCGATGAAGCTGATGACCGGGTCCTCGCGATAGCGCCGGACGAAATCGCCGATGGTCCGGCGGCGCATGATCACGCCCAGCCCCGCGACCATGAAGTAGATGCCGATGAATCGCGCGAGCACGAGGGTGATGTCGGTCATGAGGGGCCTCCCCGGATAAACCTTTCGGCGAATGCTAGTTTCATTCGCCCGCGGCGTCATCCGGGTTCGCCGCCGCCTCGACCGCGCGCATGACGCGCAGCACGTTGCCGCCCCAGATCTTCGCGATGTCCTCCTCGGAATACCCGCGGCGGACGAGTTCGACCGTGACGGCCAGCGTCTCGGAAGCGTCGTCCCAGCCGAGCACGCCGCCGCCGCCGTCGAAGTCCGAGGCGATGCCGACATGGTCGATCCCGGCGACCTCTACGGCGTGGTCGATATGGTCGACGAAGTCGGCGACGGTGACGTCGCCATGTTCTTCCCGGAGCGCTTCAAGGCGGGCGTCATAGCGCGTCCAGGTGGCGTCGCTCGCCGCCTCCCGGCCCTCCTTGGTGTCGAGGCCCATCTCGGCGATCAGCGCCTCCTGCGCCTCGCGCAGTTCCGGCGCGACCTCGCCGACATAGCCACGGAAGGCGACCATCTGGGCCACGCCGCCGTTGTCGCGGATGAGGCGCAGCTGCTCGTCGTCGAGATTGCGCGGATGATCGCGCAACACCCGGGCGCCGGAATGGCTCGCGATCACCGGGGCGCGCGAGAGTTCGATCGCCTCGCGCATGGTCGTCGGGCCGACATGGGAGATGTCGACCATGATCCCGTTGTCGTTGAGCGCGGCGACGAGGTCGCGGCCGAGATCGGAAAGCCCCGGGTCGATCGGCGAATCGCCCCGCGTCAGGTCCGGATTGGAGCTGCCGCCGAACTGGTTGTTGCCGAAATGGGTGATCGACATGTAGCGCACGCCGCGCTCGGCCCACATGGGAACGTCCTCGACGGAGGGCCCCAGCGGCCAGGCGTTCTCCATGCCGATGAGCGCGACGCGCCGGCCCGAGGCGGCGATCGCCTCGACCTCGTCGGCGGTCGTGGCCAGCCCGATCTCGCCCGGATAGGCGCGGATCATGCGCGTGATCGCGGCGTACTTCTCGTCCGCCGTCGCGCGCGCCTCGGCGTAGGCCTCCTCGGTGAGTTCGCCCTGGCCGACATAGACGATGAAGAAGGCGGCATCGAGCCCGCCGGCGCGCATCTTGGGCAGATCGACCTGGGCGCGGGTGAAGCCGCCGGGATCGAGGCGCCACGTCGCGTAACCCGCATCGATGTCGACATGGGTGTCGAGCGCGATCACCCGGTCGTGGATGGCGCGGGCGCGGGATTCCAGCTCCGCCTCGGTCTCGCCGGCGAAGGCGGACGAAACGGCGAAAAGAGCCGCCGCCGAGGCGGCGAGCGTGCGAACGATCATGACGGACCCCCGAAACGAATTGGCCGCCGCGGAGCTTAACGGTGCGCCGCGGCGGCGCAAATCGGGGACGGCGCCTAGTCGCGGCGACGGTAGACCGCGCCGTCCCAGTCGAGGGCGACGGGCCGGCCCGCGTCGTCGTATTCGACGCCCCAAGCCATAAGGTAGGTGCGATAGCCCGGCCCGGCGTCGCCGAGGATCCGATCGGCGTCCGCCGTGGGATGGAAGGTCAGGCGGATCTCGCCGATCCGGCCGACCAGCCCGCCCTCGCCGGCCGCGACCACCAGCTCGCCGCCCTCGGGGGCGAAATAGGCTCCCGTGAACGCGGCGAGGTCCTCGGCCTCGAAATCGCCGGCGATCAGGGCGCGCTGTTCGGCGATGTACTCACGCTCGGATTCCCAACCCCGCTCGAGGAAGCCCTCGAGCTGGGCCAGGCGCTCGTCGAGACGTTCGCTCGCGCCCTCGACGCCGCGCAGCGCGTCATAGATCTGCAGATACATCAGCACGGCGAACATGTTGCCGCCCGATCCGACGTTCGTCAGGACGCCAACGCCAAGATCCTCCTCGGGCATGAAGGTCGCCCAGGCGCGCGCGCCCGGAAACCCGCCGCCGTGCTCGAAGAGCGTTTCGCCGTCATACTCGCCGACATTCCAGCCCCAGGCGTAGCTATGGCGGGAGAGCGGCCCCAGCCGCCGGCTCTGCGCGACGATCGCGGTCTGCGAGGTCTCGATCGCCGAGGCCGGAATGCGCTGTTCGCCGCCGATGCGGCCTTCATTCAGCTGCGCCTCCAGCCAGGTCGCCATGTCATTGGCCGACAGGAACATGCCGCCGGCAGCGTGCATGATCGGATCGGTCTTCGGCGCGACGGTGTTCCAGCCCTCGAGCCCGATCTCGTGGCCGATCGCAAGGTCCGCGGCGGGGATCTCCGAACTGCGCAGATACGTCTCGCCCATGCCCAGCGGGTCGAGCACCTCGGACTGGACGATGTCGCGGAAATCCACGCCCAGCGCGCGCTGCAGCGCCGCGTCGTAGATCACGTATCCGGTGTTCTGGTAGCGGAACTCGGCCTCGTCATACGTCGCGAAGGCGTCGACCAGCTGGAACACCTCGTTGGCGCTCGGACGCCGGATGAAGGCGGAGTAGGTGGTCACCGGTTCGGCGCTGATGTGATGACTGTGGCCGAGCAGGCTTCGGACGGTCACCGCCGCCGGGTCGATCGGCTCGGGCAGCGCGACCTCCGGGGCGAAGTTGGCGAAGCTCCGCGAGAGATCGAACCGGCCCTGCTCGTGGAGCCGGATCGCGGCGAGCGCGGTGAAGGCCTTGGTCGTCGAGGCGTTGTAGAAGGCGGTGCGCGCATCCACCGGCGCGCCGGTCCGCACGTCCTTCACCCCGTATCCGCGCACGAGCAGGGGCCCGTCCGCGTCGACGACCGCGACCGAGAAGCCCGGCGGGGCGTAGTCCGAGGCGGCGAACCGCTCGACGACGGCTTCGACGCGTTCCACCGCGGCGGCGCGCTCGGGATCGAGCGACGCCGCGGGCGCCGACTGGCCGGCCTGGGCGCAGGCCGAAGCCGACAATGCAGCCGCGGCGATGAAAGACGACAGGATCCTCATGATCACTCCCTCACAATGAGACAACCTGACCGCATTGTGGGGAGGCGCGCGGCCGCGGGCTTGAACAAGGGTAACCCCGGCGCCGGCTAATGCAGAAGCGTGCGCAGCGCGCGCGGGCCGACGCCGAGTTCCGACTTCATGGTCCGGCTGAAATGCGCCTCGTCGGCGAAGCCCGCCTCGGCGGCGGCGGCGGCGTGGCGCGGCGCGCCGTCGAGCAGGCTGCGAAGCGCCCGCCCGGCCATGATCCGCCTGCGGAACACGCTGGGCGCGACGCCGTAATGGTCCCGGAAGGACCGGGAGAGATGGACCCGGTGGACTCCGTGGGCGCGCGCCAGTCGCGCGATCGACCAGCCCTCGGGATCATCCTCCAGCGCCTCGCGGCATCGTTCGACCCAGGCCGGCGGGGTCGCGCGACGTCGATCGCGCGGCGCGTGAAGGCTCGCGACGAGATCGCCGGCGACCTCGTCGCGTTCGCCATCGCCGGCGGTCAGGAGGCGCCGCGCGAGCGCGAGCGAGTCCGGGGCCGCCGGCCCCCAGCTCCAGTCGAAATCCGGGGCCGCGGCCGCATCAAGATTGAGCGACAGGATCAGCGCGCCAGCGGGCCCGTACGCGTTGGCGTGGGCCTGGCCGGCGGGCTTGAAGCCCGCCATCGGCCGACGCGAGATATACTCGCGCGAGCCGTGATGCTCGCTGAGTCCGCCCATCAGCAGCCAGGAGGCCTGCGCGACCTCGTGGGCGTGGGCTTCCATGCGCAGGCCCGGCGGATACCAGGCCAGGCGCACGATCGCGCCCGGACCCTCGCTCAGGGTGGAGATTCGGGATTGGTCCGCCGTCACGCGCCTCGGCCTCGATCGCTGCTCGCGCGAACATGATGCGCCGGGCCGCTCCATCGGATGCGACCCCGGCGCAGATGTCCGGCGAGGAACGGGTCACACCGCATGCGTTCATACCGCGCGCCGCAGCATGAGCACGCCGACGAGCGCGGTGAAGGCGGCGTGGGCGGCGTAGATCGCGAGCGCGCCGTGGATGTCCAGCGCCAGCGCGCCGGTCGCCAGGGCCGCGGCCGGGATCACGCCGAGCGCCAGGCCGGCCAGCCCGGCGAGACGCGCCGCATGTCCGTTGCGGCTCACCAGATCGGCGCCCCATATGACCAGCGCGACCGAGGTGGCGTAGACGCCCATCGCCGCCAGGACCTGGTTGCCCGCGCGCAGCAGCAGGAAGACGTCCTGCGAGGCGCCGCCGTCGCTCGCCGCGGCCAGCGCGCCGACCAGGAAACCGCTGATCGTTCCCGCGCCGATATTGGCGCCGAGCGCGATGCCGTGCGCGGTCAGGCCGGCGAGCACAAGCGCCCCGCCGCGCAGGATCGAGAACACGCTCATTCCGAAGAACACCGTCGCCATCAGCGTGATCATGCCGGTATGGACGATCACGGCGTCCATTCCGTGGCCCGTCGGATGGTGCGCCATGACGAAGATCGAAAGCGCCGAGGCGGCGGCTGTGATCGCGCCGACCGCCGGAGCGGCCGCTTCGATCCGGAGGGGCTGGCGGGTTTCGGGCGCGTCGTTCATTACGGGGCTCCTCCCTCAAGTTGCGCAATTCGGCGCGGACGGTAATGCTCGGCTTGGGCCGTCCCGAACGGAAAGCCGGCCGAAAGAGTCCGTTATCGGACGGGAGGGCGCGAATGTCCGGAAACCGCTTGGTCCATCGCGACGCGACCGACCGCCGGGCGCGGCGCACCCGGCGCGCGCTGCTCCAGGCGTTCAACCGGCTGGCGCTGTCGCGGCGTTACGAGGACATCCGCGTCGCCGACATCGTCAGAGAGGCGGATGTCGGCCGGTCGACCTTTTACGACCACTATCCCGGCCGCGACGCCATCCATCTCGACGCGCTCAGGCGTCCGCTCGATCTGCTAGCGGCGGCGGTGACCGGCGACGCCGAGGCGGACGCGCTGATCAGGCTGGCCGAACATTTCTGGGAGAACCGCGCGCTCGCCCGGGCGACCTTCGCCGGTCCTCAGCGACCGCAGATCGCCCGCCTGCTGGCCGACCTCATCGCCGGACGGCTCGACGCCGATGCGCCCGACGCCCGGCTCCGCGCCGTCCAGCTCGCGGAGGGGCAGCTCGGTCTTCTGCGCGCCTGGACGGCCGGCGAGGTGACGGCGAGCCCCGAGACGCTGGCCGGGGCGATCCTGGAGGCGTCGCAGGTCTCGACGAACACCGTCGGCGACTAGCACGGCGGCGTTGGCGTGCGCCGAGCGGCCGGTTGATCCGCGTTCAGCCGATATGTCACGGCTGACATTCGGCAATCGCTGGAGGGGGCCGTGTCAAAGTTCATCGCGTCATTGCTGCTCGGGATGCTCGCGCTCGGCGGAACGGCGTTCATCGCCCCTTCCGCCGCCGCGGCGCCGAACCCGTGCGAACCGATCCTCGCCGAGCCGGAGAACAACGCCGCGGTCACGCCGCGCTTCGACATCCGCATATTCGTCGACGGCTCGATCGAGGGCTGCGACGTCGACGGAATCAATCTGCGGGTTTTCGAGGCGGAGTCGGGCCGGCAGGTCTACGCCGACACGAGCGATTGCTGCCAGTCCTATTCGACCGAGACCCCGATCGTCGACATGACGATGCCCGAGGGCTCGACCCGGCCGGACACGCGCTACAACATCCACGTCGCGCTGCGCGACGACGCGCGCGGCCTGAGCTTCGGAACGGACTCGTTCAGCGATCAGCTCAGCGCGCCGGCGGTCGTCACGGTGACCACGTCGGAGTCGCTGTACCGCACGGCACGCCAGCCGCAGCAGGGTCTCGACGCGATGGTCTTCGCCGTCGACCGGCGGGGCCGGTACGGCCATGCGAAAGCGCCCGATCCCGAGGCGGCCCGCCGCTCGGCGCTGGAATTCTGCGGAAACTCGGACTGCGAGGTCATCGACGAACCGGTGCGCGCGCGCTGCCACGCGCTCGCCCAGCGCACTGAGGGCGGCTACTGGTGGGGCGTCGGGACCGGCTCGAGCGAGACCGACGCGACCGCCAACGCCCGCCGCTTCTGCGAGCGCGCCGCGCCGGGCGGCTGCGAGATCGACTACAGCTACTGCCAGTAGGCGCGCGGCGTCGACGCTAACCCCGAAACGGGTCGTGCATCAGGATGACGTCCTCGCGCTCCGGCGAGGTCGACAGAAGCGCGACGGGCGCCTCGATCAGCTCCTCGATGCGGCGGACATACTTCACCGCCTGGGCGGGCAGGTCGGCCCAGGACCGCGCGCCGCGCGTCGAGGCGTTCCAGCCCTCCATCGTCTCGTAGATCGGCTCGACCCGGGCCTGGTCGGCGGCCGAGGCCGGCAGGCGCTTCAGCCGCTGGCCGTCGAGCTTGTAGCCGATGCAGACCTTGAGCTCGGGGAAGCCGTCGAGCACGTCGAGCTTGGTCAGCGCCACGCCGTCGAGCCCGTTGAGGCGCACCGACTGGCGCACCAGCACGGCGTCGAACCAGCCGCAGCGGCGCTGCCGGCTGGTCACCGTGCCGAACTCGTGTCCGCGCTCGCCGAGCTTGCGCCCGGTCGCGTCGGTAAGCTCGGTCGGGAACGGCCCCTCGCCCACGCGCGTGGTGTAGGCCTTCACGATGCCCAGGGCGTAGCCGACCTTGCCCGGCCCGACGCCGGTTCCCGCCGCGGCCTGCCCGGCCACGGTGTTCGACGAAGTGACGTAGGGATAGGTGCCGTGATCGACGTCGAGCATGGCGCCCTGCGCGCCCTCGAACAGCACCTTGTTGCCGGCCTTCATCGCGCGGTCGAGCGTGCGCCAGACCGGGTCGGCGAAGGGCAGGATCTTCGGCGCGACCTCCTTGAGCGACGCCAGCAGCTCGTCGGCGTCGTACTCGGGCTGGCCGTAGCCGCGCCTCAGCGCGTTGTGATGGTGCAGCAGGTCGGCGATGCGCGCCTTCAGCGCGTCCTCGTCGGCGAGATCGATGACGCGGATGGCGCGCCGGCCGACCTTGTCCTCGTAGGCCGGCCCGATGCCGCGCCGCGTGGTGCCGATCTTCATGCCGTCGTCGCGCGTCTCGCGCATGGCGTCGAGCTCGCGGTGGACCGGGAGGATGAGCGCGGCGGTCTCGGCGACCTTCACGAGATCCGGCGTGACGTCGACGCCCTGGCCGCGCACGCGCTCGACCTCCTCGGCGAAAGCCCAGGGATCGACGACGACGCCGTTGCCCAGAAGCGAGAGCTTGCCGCGCACGACGCCCGACGGCATCAGCGAGAGCTTGTAGGTCACCCCGCCCACGACGAGCGTGTGGCCGGCGTTGTGGCCGCCCTGGAAGCGCGCGACGACGTCGGCGCGATGGGACAGCCAGTCCACGATCTTGCCCTTGCCCTCGTCGCCCCACTGGGCGCCGACGACCACGACATTGGCCATGAGGGGTTGCTCCGTAAGAGGCTGAAAGCCGCAAGCGGCTTAATGCCTGGCGCTCCGGCGCGCAAGATCGCGGCCGCGCGAAGCTGCTGGCCCGCGCCGCCAATTCGCGCGATGCTGCTCGACGGGGCCGCTATGGGAGGACGTCGTCATGATCATCCGCACTGTCGCCGCCGCCGTCGCGCTGTCGGCCTGCGCCGCGCCGGCCGGGCTCGCCCAGCAGCAGCCCGAGGGCTGCGCCGACTACGAAACCCACGGCCAGTTCGATTTCTGGGTCGGCGAGTGGAACGTCTATGCGCGCAACGGAGACTTCGCCGGCCGGAACACGATCTCGAAGCGTTCGGGCGGCTGCCTGCTGCTCGAGGAATGGCGCTCGGCCGGAGGCGGCGACGGGACGAGCATGAACTATGTCGACCCGGCGACCGGCGACTGGCGCCAGGTCTGGATGGGCGTGAACAATTACATCGATTACTCGGGCGGTCTGACCGAGGCCGGCCAGATGATGCTCGTGGGCGAGATCACATACTTCAGCGACGAGAGTTCGCGCACCGCGGATTTCCGCGGCGTCTGGACGCCGCTGGAGAACGGCCACGTCATCCAGCACTTCCAGCAATACGACGCCGAGGAAGAGGTCTGGAACGACTGGTTCGTCGGCCGCTACGTGCCCGCCGACGAAGACCCTAACGGCGAGAACCCGGATAACGACGCGACGGCCGCGCCGATCGAGACCCCGCCGGAGTTCCGAGGCTAGCCGCCGAACCGGTATGAAAGGCGGACGCCCGCCTCGTCGAGGCCCTGGTTGCGGCCGCTGGCCAGGATCTGGCCGTGCGAATAGTGCTCGTAGAACACCCCGATCGCCCAGCGCTCGGCGACGGCGTAATCGGCGCCGATCTGGCTGCGGAACAGCCAGCGCGAGCCCAGCAGGACCCGGCTGTCCTTCAGCCGCAGCGCGTTTTCGCGATCGCGCCGGACATCGACATCGATGACGCCGTCATGCCAGGCGAGCCCGAAGCCGGCCTCGAGGCGCAGGCGCGGCGCGGGCTCGATATCCCAGATGAGCGAGGCCGCGCCGAGATTGGTCCCGCCCCGCGTGTTGACCGAGGCGAGCAGGCTCGGGCGGGGCGCGCCGATCGCCGCCAGCAGGTCCGGGCTGTCGAACAGGACCTCGCCGACGAGCTGGGGACCGTCCTCGCGGTTCTCGATCCAGTCGTGGGCGGCGATTCCCGCGCGCACCTCGTCGAGCTGGGCGTGCGCCTCGCCCGCGTACAGCGCCGCCAGCGCGGCGGCGATCAATCTGGTCATCCGGCCCCCCCGGGCAACTGAAATCAGGCAAGATTCGCGACAGGTTACGCTCCCGCCCCCGAACCGGAAAGCGTCCTCACGCCTCCTTGATCGCCTCGGCGTAGGCCCAGTCGAGCCACGGCCCCAGCGCGGCGACGTCGTCGGCGTCGACCGTCGGCCCGCACCAGACCCTCAGCCCGGCCGGCGCCTTGGGATGCGGCTTGACGTCGAACGCGGCTTCTTCGCGCTCGAGCAGGACCGCCATGCGCAGCGACACCGCCCAGCGTTCCTCCTCGGACTTGTCGGCCAGCTCTTCGCCGGCGAATTTGAGCGTGATCGAGGTCTGCGAGCGGATCGCGGGATCGGCGGCGAGGAAGTCGATCCAGTCGGTCTTCTCCACCCACCGGGCCAGCACGTCGTGATTGGCCTGCGTGCGCGAGAGCAGCGCCTTCAGCCCGCCCTCCTTCGCCGCCCATTTCAGCGCGTCGAGATAGTCCTCCACGCACAGCAGCGAGGGCGTGTTGATGGTCGAACCCTCGTAGAACTTCGAGTCGTCCTTGCCCGCATCGAACAGCTGCAGCAGGCGCGGAACCGGCCAGGCCGGACGATGCTCGCGCAGCCGGGCGCGCGCCCGCGGGCTGAGGATCGCCATGCCGTGCTGGGCCTCGCCGCCCATGCATTTCTGCCAGGAGAAGGTCGTCACATCGAGCTTGTCCCAGGGCAGGTCCATGGCGAAAGCCGCCGAGGTGGCGTCGCAGAAGGTCAGCCCCTCGCGATCGGCGGGGATCCAGTCGCCGTCGGGAATACGCACGCCCGACGCCGTGGCGTTCCAGGTGAAGATCACGTCCTTGGAGAAGTCCGCCTTCGCATAGTCCGGCGCGGTCCCGTATCCGGCCTCGTAGACGGACAGGTCGTCGGGCTTGAGCTCGTCGCGCGCGTCGGTGAGCCAGCGCCGGCCGAACTCGTCGCAGGCGAAGACGTCGACGCCGCGCGCGCCCAGCATCGACCACATCGCGGCCTCCAGCGCGCCGGTGTCCGAACCGGGCGTGATGACGACCTTGTAGTCGTCGGGAATCTCGAGGATCGCCGCCGTGCGCTCCAGCGCCTCGGCCAGCCGCGCCTTGGGGACGCCGCCGCGATGGGTGCGCCCCAGCGGCGCGTCCGCGAGGCAGGCGGGCTCCCAGCCGGGGCGCTTCTTCGTCGGGCCCGACGAGAAGCGCGGATCGGACGGACGGGCGGCGGGCTTGGTCGGGGCCATGCGGACTTCCTCGGACTCGGTCTGCGGCGGGAGGCCTAGCGCTAGGCGCTTCGGCGCGCGGGGTCAAACCGGGGCCGCGCGCTTGACCGGGGCGGGCCGCGGGCCTAACCGCTCGGATCATGGACATCGCCGACGCCCGCGCCTGTTTCGACCTGCCTCGCGAGACCGCCTGGCTGAACGCCGCCTATATGGGCCCGCTGCCGCGCGCCGCCGTCGAGGCGGGCCGACGGGCCTATGAACGCAAGGCCGCGCCGTGGGGGCTGTCGATCCCCGACGACTTCTTCGGCGTGCCGGAGGCCTTGCGCGGAGAAGCCGCGAAGCTCTTCGCCTCCGACGCCGACTCGGTCGCGCTCGTCCCCTCGGCCTCCTACGGGCTGGCTGCGGCGGCGGCGAATATCCGCCTCGAGGCGGGCAGCGAGATCCTCCTGCTCGACGGCCAGTTCCCGTCCAACGTCTATGTCTGGCGCACGCTGGCCGAGCGCGACGGGGCGATCGTGAAGACGGTCGCGCGCAGCGGGAACGAGACCTGGACCGAGGCGCTCGCCGCAGCGATCGGCGACCGCACGGGGCTCGTCGCCTGCCCGGCCGTGCACTGGATCGACGGGGGAAACATCGATCTCGCCGCCCTGCGCCCGGCCTTGCGTGAAGCCGGCGCCGCGCTCGTGCTCGACCTCACCCAGTCGCTCGGCGCTCAGCCCTTCGACGTCGGCGCGGTCGATCCCGACTTCGCCGTGGCGGCGGCCTACAAGTGGCTGTGCGGGCCCTATAACAGCGCCTTCCTCTACGTCGCCGAGCGCCATCACGACGGGACGCCGCTGGAGGAGAACTGGATCGCGCGCGAGGGCTCGTCGGACTTCGCCCGGCTGATCGACTACCGCGACGCCTACGAGGCCGGCGCGCGGCGCTTCGACATGGGCGAGCGCTCGGCCTTCCAGATCGCGCCGGCGACGCTGGAATCGCTCAGGCTCGTCAACGCGATCGGCCCGGCCGCCATCGCGGCGCGCTGCGCGGAGCTGACCGCCGCCATCGAGGCCGCCGCCGCCCCGCTCGGCCTTGCCGCCGACACGCCCGACCGGGCCGCGCACTATCTCGCGCTCGCCCTGCCCGAGGGCGCGCCGTCCGACCTGCTCGAGCGGCTCAAGGCCGAAGGCGTCCATCTCTCCCAGCGCGGCCCGCGGCTCAGGATCGCCCCGCATTTCTACAACGACGAGGCCGACATCGCGCGCTTCGCCGCCGCGCTCGGACGGGCGTTGGCATGAGCGCGCCGCAGGCGGGCGCTCGCGGCTGGCTGGGGCTCGCCGCGCTGGCGGTAATGTGGGGCTCGGCCTTCGCGGTGACCAAATCCGCCGTCGAGACCGTCCCGCCCGGCGGCGTCGCCTTCGGCCGGCTCGTTCTGGGCGCGCTCATCCTTGCCGTCTACGCGCTCGCGCGCGGCCGGCGCTTTCCCCCGCTTGCGGACCCGCGCTGGCGCTGGTTCGCCGCGCTCGGCCTGTTCGGCAATGCGCTGCCCTTCTACCTGATCGCGGCGGGCCAGCAGCACGTCGCCTCCGCGGTGGCGGGCATCCTGCTCGGCGCCATGCCGCTGGCGACGATCGCGATGGCGCACTTCGTCATCCCCGGCGACCGGCTGACGTTCGGAAAGTCGCTGGGCTTCCTCACCGGCTTCGCCGGCGTGGTGATCCTGATGGGCCCGGCCGCGCTGGCCGGGCTGGGCGCCGACCTCGTCGCCCAGCTCATGATCCTCGGCGGCGGGGTCAGCTACGCGATCAACGCCATCCTCGCCCAGCGCGCGCCGACAATGCCGCCGAGCCTGTCGGCGGCGGGCATGCTGGTCGGCGCGGCCGTGCTCGCCGCGCCGATGGGAATCTGGGAGCTCTCCCGCATCGAGGCCGCCCCCGACGCCCGGGCGCTCGCCGCGGTGGCGTGGCTGGGGATCGTGCCGACCGCGATCGCCGCCATCATCTACATGGAGGTCGCCCGCTCGATCGGGGCGAGCTTCATCGCGCAGGTCAACTACCTGGTCCCGCTCGTGGCCGCCTTCGTCGGCGTCGTCCTCGGCGAGGCGCTGACGCTGACGACCTTCCTCGCGCTGGCGGTCATCCTTCTCGGACTGGCGATCGCGCGAAGGGGCTCCCGGCCTCGGCCAGCGGCCAGACGTGATTGATCGGGCCCGCGCCCTCGCCGAAGCCGGGCGCGCGCCGGATCGCCTCGTGGACATAGTCGCCGGCCTGCTCGACGGCGCGGTCGAGGCTGAGCCCCTGGGCCAGCAGCGCGGCGATCGCCGAAGCCGTCGTGCAGCCCGTGCCGTGGGTGTGCTTCGTCTTGATGCGCGGGCGCGAGAACAGGCGCACGCCGTTGCGCGTGGCGAGCACGTCGACGACCTCGCTCCCCTCGAGATGGCCGCCCTTGATGAGCGCCGCGCCGGCGCCGGCCTCCATGAGCTTCTCCGCCGCCGCGCGCTGGCCGTCCAAGTCCTCGACCTCGACGCCCGTCAGGCGCGCGGCTTCGGGCGCGTTGGGCGTGACCAGGAAGGCCGCCGGGACGAGCCGGTCGCGCACCGCCTCCATGCCGCCTTCGTCGACCAGCACCGCGCCGGAGGAGGCGACCATCACCGGATCGACCACGAGCGGGATGCCGGGGCCGTGTTCGTCGAGCGCGGCGAGCGTCGCCTCGATGGTCGCCGGGTTCGCGATCATGCCGGTCTTGACGATGTCGGCGCCGATATCGTCGAGCACGGCGGCGATCTGGCCCGACACGATGTCGTCGGGCACGGCGTGGACGGCGGAGACGCCGGTCGTGTTCTGCACCGTGATCGCCGTGATCGCGGTGGCCGCATAGCCGCCCATCGCGGCGACCGCCTTGATGTCGGCCTGCACCCCGGCGCCGCCGGAAGAGTCCGAGCCCGCCACGATCAGCACGCGGCCCTGCGGCTCGGGGGGAATGTCGTCGCTGGCGTCGTTCATGGGATCGGGCTCCTTCGTGCGGCGGGTCGGGCGTCGTCTCCTGATAGACCGGCCGAGGCCCCGGCGTCACCGGGGGAACGACCGTGCGCAGGATACGTTTCGGCGTCGCCTGACGGACACGCCCGTGACCCCTGCGCCACACCGGGCATGAAACATGCGCATCAGGGGCGTCCGGCGCTGGCCTTTCGCGCCGCGCCGGCATAGACACCCGTCCCCCGCGCGGATCGGCCGTGCGCGACAGGAGCGATGTCCGGACCCATGGAACCCCGAGTCTGAGGAAACGGCGCCGACCGCGCGAGCGCCGGAACACCTGTCGGTCCGCCTGAGATCAGGCCGGCCGCGCCCGTTCGAAATCTCGCCGGACCGCCAGACCCGTTCTTCAGATGATGGCGCGCCTTGTGATTCGCGCGCCGGGACGCCCCGGACATGACCTCGCAATCCGAAACGAACGACCGCGCCGACGACCGTCCGCGCGCGCTCTCCACCCTCCAGGTGCTCGGCTTCCTGGTGAAGCAGTGGCGCCGCCGGCCCTGGCTGTTCGCCGCGCTGGTCGGCTTCACGCTCGTCGCCACCGTCACCGACATCTTCGTGCCCGTCGCCGCGGGCCGGCTGATCGACGCGCTCACCGGCGCGACCGGCGGCCACTGGGCGGCGTTCGGCCTGTTCATCGGGCTGGCCGCGGGCGTGAACGTCGCCCGCCAGATCGCGGTGCGCTTCGAGGTGCGGTTTTCCAGCGCCAACATGGCCGACATGACCACCGGCGCCTTTTCGAAGGTGCTGCGCTTCGCGCTCGACTGGCACGCCGACACCTTCGCCGGCTCGGTCGTGAGGAAGATCACCCGCGGCATGTGGGCCTACGACACCATCACCGCGACGCTGTGGTTCGGGCTGATCCCCTCGGTCGCGGTGATGACGGGGCTGAGCGTCTACATGCTCTTCGCCTGGCCGTGGGTGGGCGTCTACGCGCTCTCCGTCACGGCGATCTTCATGGCCGTCTCGGTCGTGCTGTCGACGCAATACGTGCGGCCGCAGAACCTGCGCTCGAACGCGATCGATTCCGAACTCGGCGGCGCCGTCGCCGACGCGGTCTCCGGCGTGGCCACCGTCAAGAGCTTCGGCGCGGAGGCCCGCGAGGACCGGCGTTTCCATGATCTCGCCTGGCGCTGGCGGGCCGAGACCAAGAAGACCTGGCTGCGCTTCGTCAATATGTGGCTCGTCCAGATGGTCGCCGTGCTGGCGCTGCAGGCGGGGCTCACCGGGATGCTGGTGCGCCTGTGGGCGCGCGGCGAGGCCAGCCCCGGCGCCGTCGCCTTCGCCATCACCGCCTTCATGATGATGGCCGGATACATGCGCCGCTTCGGCGAGGAGGTGCAGAACGTCCAGCGCGGGCTCGACGAGATCCAGGACATCGCCGCCTATGACCGCATGGCCGAGCAGATCGCCGACGCGCCGGGCGCGCCGGACTTCAAGCCCGGCGCGGGCGAGATCGTGTTCGACGGCGTGGGCTTCACCTACGCCGGCCAGAGCGCGGCGCTCTACGAGAACTTCTCACTGCGGATCGCGCCGGGCGAGCGGGTGGCGCTGGTCGGGCCGACGGGCTCGGGCAAGTCGACCTTCGTCAAGCTGATCCAGCGGCTCTACGACGTCGACGCCGGCGCGGTCAGGATCGACGGCCAGGACGTGCGCGACGTCACGCAGGCGAGCCTCAGGCGCGCGATCGCGCTGGTGCCCCAGGACCCGGCGCTGTTCCACCGCACCATCGCGGAGAACATCGCCTACGCCCGGCCGGAGGCGACGTACGCCGAGATCGTCGCCGCGGCGAAGCGCGCCCGCGCCCACGAGTTCATCGTGAAGCTGCCGGCGGGCTACGACACGCTGGTCGGCGAGCGCGGGGTGAAGCTCTCGGGCGGCGAACGCCAGCGCGTGGCGATCGCGCGCGCCGTGCTCGCCGACGCGCCGATCCTGGTCTTCGACGAGGCCACCAGCTCGCTCGACAACGAGACCGAGCGGCTGGTCCAGGAGGCGATGGCCGACGTCACCGCGGGCAGGACCGCGATCGTCATCGCCCACCGGCTGTCGACCATCCGCGACGCCGACCGGATCCTGGTGTTCGAGAACGGCCGCATCGTCGAGCAGGGCCGGCATGACGAGCTGGCGGCCAACGGCGGGGTGTACGCCCGCCTCGCCGCGCTGGCGGAGGGGTGAGCGCGGCTGCGTCGGCGATGTCACCCTCCCTCCCCCTCCGTGGGGAGGGTGGCTGCGCCGAAGGCGCAGACGGGTGGGGGGCGAACGTAGAGCGCCCTTCGGCAGCACCCCACCCTGGCCGCTTCGCGGCCTTCCCTCCCCATCAAGGGGAGGGAGGGAGAGACGTTGATGGCCGCTCCCGCCTGTGACCGGCGACACAGCCGCGCCCGCGCGCGCCGCCTAGACAGGGCGAGAGAAAGGAGCCCGCCATGACACGCCTGATCTCCATCGCGCTCGCCGCCGCCGGCCTCGTCTGGACGGCCGCGCTCGTCCTGCAGCCCGCGCCGGCGGTGTTCCTGGCGTGAGCCGCCGCGCCGGGCCGCCTCCCGGCCGGCTTTCTTGCCCGCATGGCCATTATGGTTAATATTCCATTCAGGCTGTGTGTCCGCCGAACAGCGGCGGCGTCGCTGCGTTGATCCGCGACTCCGCACACGGCCCACATGAAAATCGGGAGGACGTCATGTCTGTTTTTGCAACGACCCTGGGCCTGGTCGCGATCGGCGCCGGTGCGTCGGGACTCGCCGCACAGGAGGAAGACGCCGACGCGAAGATCGCCAGCGCCATGAGCGCCGCGCCGGCGGTCATCAGCGCCGACGCCACGATCATGGACCATGACGGGACGGTGCTTCGCGAGGGCGACAACGGCTGGACCTGCTTTCCGGAGACTGCGGCCCTCGGCGCCATGTGCAACGAGGCCCACTGGAACGAGATGATCGGCGCGCTGATGGCCCAGGAGGACTTCACGGCCTCCGAATTCAGCGTGTCCTACATGCTCGCCGGCGACGGCGCGGCGCCGGGAGTGAGCAATATCGACCCGTATGCGACCGAGCCCACCGAGGACAATGACTGGGTCCGCGAAGGCCCGCACCTGATGATCATCGTCCCCGATCCCGCCATGCTCGAAGGCATGTCGACGGATCCGGCCGATCCCGTCTACGTGATGTGGAAGGACACCCCCTACGCCCACATCATGGTGCGCGTCGAAGCCTACGAATAAGGCGATCGCCGGCGCCAGGCGAACGCGGCGTCGCCTCGTAATTTCCCGGCGCCGCGCTGGAGCGTGACGCCGCCCCTGTGCGTTGCCCCGGAAAGCGGCAGTCCGGAGGCGACGATGGACCAGGCACAGAACGTCACCCTGCTCGACGGCGGCATGGGCCAGGAGCTGATGGCGCGATGGGACCGGCCGGCCACCCGATTGTGGGCGGTCGACGTGCTGGCCGAACGGCCGGACATCGTCGAGGCCGCCCATGTCGACTTCCTCCACGCCGGCGCGGAGGTGATCACGCTCGGCGCCTATCCCGCCACGCCGTCACGCCTGGCGCCGGCGGGCCGGGAGGCCGAATTCGAGACGCTTCAGGCCAACGCGTTGCGCGCCGCCGGCAGGGCGCGCGACCGCGCCGGGCCGAACGCGCGCATCGCGGGTTGCCTGCCGCCCCTGCCCGGCAGCTATCGGCCCGGCGAGCGATCGACCGCCGACGTCGCGCTTGAGGAGTACCGGCGCATCGTCGAGGCGCAGGCTGACGGCGCAGACCTGTTCATCTGCGAGACCCTGCCCTCGGTCGAGGAGGCGCGCCTCGCCACGAGGGCCGCGCGCGAGGCCGGCAAGCCGGTCTGGACCGCGCTCACCGTCGACGAGACGGACGGCCGGTTCCTGCGCTCGGGTTCGCCGGTCGAGGACGGCGCCGCCGCGGCGCGCGCGGAAGGCGCCGAAGTGGTGCTGATCAACTGCTCGCCGCCCGAGCCGGTCACGACCGCGCTCGACATCCTGCTCGAGTCCGGTGCGCCCGCCGGCGCCTACGCCAACGGCTTCGCCACGGTGGAGCCGCTGACCCGCGGAGAGACGGTGGACTCGCTCGAGACCCGGGAAGACCTCGGACCCGATGAGTACGCGGCGATCGCGATGGGCTGGATCGAGGCCGGCGCGCATGTCGTCGGCGGCTGCTGCGAGGTCGGGCCGGCGCATATCGCGGCGATCGCCTCACGGCTCGGCGAGCGGACGATGCGCGCCCGCGCGTGAGCCGCTAGGCCGGCGCCGGCTCGCATCGCGAACGCACGATCCTGTTTGACCCTGCGCGGCGGGGCGCTAAGCCTGTCGTCTCAAGACCGTCAGCCGAGCCGCGCGGAGGACCTGCGACGATGGATCTGGATTTCACCCCGGAGGAGGAGGCGTTCCGCGAGGAGGTGCGCGCCTTCCTGAAGGACAAGCTCCCCGCCCGCCTGGCGAAGAAGGTCCGCGAAGGCCAGCACCTGACCAAGGCGGACATGGAGGAATGGCACGCCATCCTCAACGCGCAGGGCTGGCTGGCCACCCATTGGCCCGAGGAATGGGGCGGACCCGGCTGGAGCGTGATCCAGCGCTTCATCTTCGAGACCGAGACCGCGCTGGCCCACGCCCCGCGCATCGTGCCGTTCGGTCTGAACATGCTCGGTCCGGTCCTGATCAAGTTCGGAACCGAAGAGCAGAAGAAATACTGGCTGCCGCGCATCCTCGACGGGTCCGACTGGTGGTGCCAGGGCTATTCCGAGCCCGGCGCCGGGTCCGATCTCGCCAGCCTGAAGACGGCGGCCGTGCGCGACGGCGACCATTACGTCGTCAACGGCCAGAAGACATGGACCACGCTGGCCCAGCACGCGAACATGATGTTCTGCCTCGTGCGCACCAGCACCGAGGGCAAGAAGCAGGAGGGCATCTCCTTCCTGCTCGTCGACATGAATTCGACCGGCGTCGAGGTCCGCCCGATCCGGCTGATCGACGGCGGCCACGAGGTCAACGAGGTCTTCCTCACCGACGTGAAGGTTCCCGTCGAGAACCTGGTCGGCGAGGAGAACAAGGGCTGGACCTGCGCCAAGTATCTGCTGAGCTACGAACGCGCCAACATCGCCGGCGTCGGCGCGTCCATGGCCGCCTTCGAACGGCTCAAGGAGGTCGCCAGGACGAGCCGGCGCAACGGGAGGCCGCTCGCCGAGGACCCGCTCTTCGCCGCGCGCATGGCCCGGCTGGAGATCGATCTGGAGAACATGCGCACGACCAATCTGCGCGTGCTTGAGGCCGCCGGCCGGGGCGCGACGCCGATGGCGGAATCCTCCATGCTGAAGATCCGCGGCACGGAGATCCGCCAGGAGATCACCAGCCTCATGCGCCGCGCCGCCGGGCGCTACGCCCAGCCCTTCATCGCTGAAGCCATGGAGGAGGGCTTCAACGGCGAGCCGGTGGGACCGGCCTGGGCGGCGCCGGTCTCGGCCCAGTATTTCAACAACCGCAAGCTTTCGATCTTCGGCGGCTCCAACGAGGTGCAGCGCGAGATCATCAGCAAGTCGATCCTGGAGCTCTGACATGGATTTCTCGCTTGGCGACGACCGGCGGATGCTCGTCGACTCGCTGTCGCGCTACCTCGCCGACAAGTTCGACTTCGACGCGCGCATGGCCGCCATCGAGACCGAGGCCGGCTTCAGCCGCGAGGTCTGGACCGGGCTCGCCGAGCTGGGCGCGATCGGCGCGCTGTTCGGCGAGGATCTCGGCGGATACGGCGGGACCGCGTTCGATATCGGGGCGGTCTTCGGCGAACTCGGACGCGCGCTCGCGACCGGCCCGTTCCTCGGAACGCTCATGGCCGGCAAGGTGCTCGAGGCGGCCGGCGAGGCCGACGCGCTCGCCGACATCATCGCCGGCGAGACGCTGATCACCTTCGCCCACGACCCCGCCGTCGGGGGTGACGGAGCGCCGGCGCCGGCCGCTGCTGCGAAGAAGCGCGACGGCGAGGCCTGGGCGCTCACGGGCGCCAAGGGCGTCGTCGACTACGCCGCCGCGGTCGACCGGATCCTGGTGACCGCCGAGACCGACGAGGGGCTGTCGACCTTCCTCCTCGACCGGACCGCGGACGGCGTCGAGATACGCGACTATCCGCTGATCGACGGCGGGTCGGCCGGCGAGCTCGTCCTGACCGATGCGCCCGCGCAGCTGATCGGCGAAGCCGGCGCGGCGGGGCCGGTCATCGACGCCGCCCTGGCAGCCGGCCTGGTCGCGACGGCCTGGGAGGCCGTCGCGGTGATGGAGGTCGTCCGCGACGCCACGCTTGAATATCTGGGAACCCGCAAGCAGTTCGGCATGCCGATCGGTAACTTCCAGGCGCTGCGCCACCGCATGACGACGGTCGCCCTCGAGATCGAGCAGGCGCGCTCGGCGGCGATCAACGCCGCGGCCAATCTCGACCGGGACGCGGCCGCGCGCGACCGCTACGCCTCGGCGGCCAAGCACACGATCGGCGTCGCGGGCGCGCTCACCGCCGAGGAGGCGATCCAGATGCATGGCGGGATCGGCATGACGTGGGAGCTGCCGCTGTCGCACTACGCCAAGCGGCTGACCATGCTCGACCACGTCCTCGGCGACGCCGACGAACACCTGTCGCGCTACATGGCGCTTCGCGCGGCCTAGCTCGCGAACCGGCGCCGGCCGGCGGTGAGGATGTCGGCGGCCGTGAGCCCGAACGACCGGCGCGGATTGTCGTAGTCGCCGATCAAGAGCTCGTAGTGGAGATGGACCGCGCCGCCCCGGCGCCCCGTGCTCCCCATCAGGCCCAGCGGCTGGCCCATGGCGACGCGCGCGCCCTCGCGCACGCCGGCGCGGAAGCCCTGCAGGTGGGCGTAGCGGGTGTGCACGCCCGCGCCGTGGTCGATCAGGACGTAGTTGCCGAAATCGTCGCGATAGCCCGCTTCCAGGATCGTCCCGTCGCCGCCGGCGTGGACCATGCCCGCCGGCCGGACCTGCAGGTCGAGCCCGCGATGGGGCCGCCCGTCGCGCAGCCCGAAGCCCGATGTCAGGCACGCCCCGCGGACCGGGTTGGCGAGCAGCCAGACGCCCTCGACGCGGACGAGAGGCTGATAGTCGCGGATGCGGCCCCGGCCGTCCGTCGGCGGCGCGTTGCTCACCCGCATCCCGCGGCAGACGACCATCTGCGAGTCGGGCTGGAAGGTCGCCGTGATCGCCGGACCCGCCGCGCCGGGCGAGGACGGGCGCACGGGCGCGGGTCCGCTCGCGGCGCACGCCGAGAGCGCCAGCGCGCACAGCGCGGCGAGCGGCGCGAGGAAAGCCCTTGGAGACCTCGGTCCCGTCATGATGCGGCCCGGCGTGCGTTGTCGAAAACGCGATCCTGCGCCGGGCGGCGAAAATATTTCGTGAAACGCGGGCGGGACGGTGCGGCGCACCGGCCCTGTTTCGCACCTACGCCGCCCCGATCGCGGCCTGGACTTTCAGCGCCTGGACGGTCTCGCGCACGTCGTGGACGCGAATGATCGAAGCGCCGGCGCGGGCGGCCCACAGCGCGGCGGCGAGCGAGCCGCCCAGCCGGTCGTCGGCCGATGTCGCGGTCTCGTCGATCGCGGCGATGAAGCGCTTGCGCGAGGCGCCCACCAGCAGCGGATAGTCGTGGGCGGCGAGCCGGTCCGTCGCGGCGAGCAGGGCGAGATTGTGGGCGAGCGTCTTGCCGAAGCCGATGCCCGGATCGAGCGCGATCTTGTCGCGCGCGATTCCGGCGGTCTCGGCGGCGGCGGCGCGTTCCATGAGGAAGGCCTCGACCTCGGCGACGACGTCGTCATAGCGGGGGTCGGCCTGCATGGTCCGGGGTTCGCCCTGCATGTGCATCAGGCAGACGGCGCAACCCAGATCGGCCGCGCAGTCGAGCGCGCCCTCGCCGCGAAGCGCGTCGACGGCGTTCCAGATCGCCGCGCCCGCGCCAACGGCCGCCCCGGCGACGTCCGGCTTCATCGTGTCGATGGAGATCACCGCGTCGCGCCGGGCGGCGCGCACGGCCTCGATCACCGGCATGACGCGATCGAGCTCGTCGATCTCGCCCACCGGCTCGGCGCCGGGCCGGGTGCTCTCGCCGCCGATGTCGAGCATGTCGGCGCCGGCGTCGAGCAGGGCGAGCGCGTGATCGTGCGCCGCGCCGGCGTCGTGAAAGCGCCCGCCGTCGGAGAACGAATCCGGCGTGACGTTGACCACGCCCATGACGGCGGGCCGTCCGGCGGGCAGGAGATCGGTCCAGGCGGTCATGACGCCGCCATGCCCGATCGCGGGCGCGGGCTCAAGCGAAACCGCGCGATTTGACATAATGGTACATTGGTAACATCATGCGCGCATGAAACGGATCGAACGCGTCCAGACCGGCGTGCGCCTGGAGAAGCGCTTGCTGAAGGTGCTCAAGGCGCTCGCCGAGGAGAAGGACATGAGCCTCGGCGACCTGATCGAGGGCGTGATGCTGCACGCCTTCGAGGGCCGCGCGCCCTTCGGCGAGGCGACGCTGGCCAAGATCGCCCAGCTCAAGGCCGTCTACGAGCTCGACCTGACGGCGGCCGACAGCCATCTGATGACGGAGACCGGCGATGACGGGTGAGGCGCCCGACGACGGCGCCGCCCTGCTCGCGGCGTTCGAGGAAGGAAGGCTCGATCCGGCCGGCTTCAGCCACGCCGATCATGTCCGCGTCGCCTTCGAACTGCTCAAGCAGGAAAGCTTCCTCGGCGCGGCGAGACGCTACGAGGCTGGCCTGCGCGCGCTCACGGTCCGCGCCGGCGTCCCGGAGAAGTTCAACCTCACCATCACGCTCGCCTTCTTGGCGCTGATCGCCGAGCACCTGGCGGAGGATCCCGGCATCGACTGGGCGACGTTCGTCGCCGCCCATCCCGCCCTGTTCGACCGCGCGCTGCTCAAGCGCTGGTACGCGTCCGAGCGGCTGGGCGACCCGCGAGCGCGCGATCACCTGCTGATGCCGCATCCGGCGATCTGAACCGCCTAGCGCTTCTTCACCAGCCCCGCCTCGACCATCTGGGCGAACATGTCGACGACCGCCTGCGGCGCCGGGCGGTACTCCATCCCGAGGGCTTCGCGCGACTTCGCATTGTCGGCGCGGAAGGGCCAGCCGAGATTGCGGCTGATGAACTTGCGCGTGAGCGCCTTGTTGATCATCGGGCCGGTGAGCCAGACCAGCCATTTCGGCAGCTCGGACTTCGGGAACGGCCAATCGTCGCCGAACTCCGCGCGCAGCGCGCGGGCCATGTCGAGCAGGCTCATCGTTTCGGCGCACGTGATGTGGCGGCCCTCCGCGGCGGGAATGAACGCCGCGCGCAGATGCGCCTCGGCGACGTCGCGCACGTCGACGACGCCGAACTCGAGCGGCGGCGCGCCGGTCTTCATCGTCCCGTTGCCGAGCTGTTTGACGAGCGTGAAGCTCTCCGACGTCGCCTGCGGCTTCACGCCGGGGCCGAGCACGAGGGCGGGATTGATCGCGACCAGCTTCCAGCGGCCCTGCGCGCCGGCGACCTCCCAGGCCGCGGCCTCGGCCTGGGTCTTGGAATAGGAATAGGCCTGGTGGTCGAGGCTCGACGAGGTGTTCCAGATGTCCTCGGTGAGCGTTTTGCCCGGGGCCTTCGCGATGTCGCGATTGTCGCCATAGATCGCCGCGCACGAGCTCGTCAGCACCACGCGTTCGACCGAGTCCGTCCGGTCCGCCGCGCCGAGCACGTTCTTCGTGCCCTCGACCGCCGGGTCGACGAGATCGCGCTGCGGATCCTTGACCACGGTCGTGAAGGGCGAGGCGGTGTGGAAGATCACCGCGCAGCCTTCGGCGGCTTCGTCATAGCTGCCCGCACCGAGCAGGTCGGCCTTGAAATACCGGATCGTCCCCGGCGCGGCCGCGTCGATCGCGTCGAGATGGGCGCGCTTGTCGGCATCGTCGGGATCGCGCACGGCGGCGTGGACGGTGAAGCCCTTCTCCAGCAGCAACTTGACGATCCAGCCGGCGACATAGCCGGTCGCGCCGGTGACCAGGACGGGCTTCGACGTATCGTAGACGGGCTCGGGCATGGAGCGCCTCCGTTGCGAAGACGCTCAGTTCACACGCTCGCCGGCGGGGCGCGCAAGTCAGGAGCAACAAGCGCCGCTCAGTCTTCCCGCCGCTCGAAATCGAGATAATCGCCCAGCCGCCATTCGATACCGTCCCGGCTGCGTTCGAAGGTCATGCGGAAGCTGTCCTGCGACGTCTTCTCATAGGTGAAGCGCTCGAAGGTGCGCGCATCCGCCGACGCCGAGTGGTACGTCGTCACCAGGACGAGACGGTCGTCCCGCCAGCCTGCGGACTCGAATTCACGGGCGAGGCCGCGGTTGTCGAAGACGTTGGCGATGAAATCGCCGCTGGCCGGATCCACGCCCCAGATCCACAAACCGTCCCACGTCAGCGGATCGCGGGTGGAGTGGCGGTAGCGGAGAAACCGGCCGTCGAGCACGGATTCGATTTCAAGATCGGCCTCGATGGGACGTCCATCCGCGAACGCGCCGGCGCCGGACCATGCGCCGGTGAAGAAGCTCACCATCTCCTCGGGCAACGCCCGGGATCCGGTTTCCTGGGCCGCGGCCGACATCCCCGGCCCGGTCAACCAGGCCCCGACCGCCAAGGCTTGCATCACATTCGGCATCAACCGGGCTCGCATGACTTCGTCCCCTCAAGGCCGCGCGGCCCGCCCTGCAACGGGTCGCAATTCGCCCGCTCGGCGCCCCTCGTGAAAGCGTGATGAAAAGCCGGTCTGACGAATCTCAGGCGCCGCTGGGTTTCGGCGTCGCGCCGCCCGGGGCGGGCGCTTCGTCCTCGTCCTCGTCGGTCACCGGCACTGCGCCCGAGGGCTTGTCGGAGTCGTCGCGCTTCGGCGGCACGGACGAGTCCCGCGTCGGCGGATTGCCCTTCAGGAGCTCGACGATCTCCTCGCCCGACAGCGTCTCGTACTCGAGCAGGCCCTCGGAGAGCGTCTCCCACTCGTCGTTCTTCTCGGTGAGGATGCGCCGGGCCTCGTTCAGGCCGGCCTCGACCAGACCCTTCACCTCGGCCTCGATGGCCTGCTGGGTCTCCGAGGAGATGTGCTTGGACTGGACCAGCTGCTGGCCGAGGAAGACGTCGCCGTCATTGTCGTCGCCGTAATCGACCGGGCCCAGCTTCTCGGACAGGCCGTACTGCATGACCATGGCGCGGGCGAGCCGGGTCGCGCCCTTGATGTCGGAGGCCGCCCCGGAGGTCACGTTCTCGCGGCCGAACTTCATCTCCTCGGCGACGCGTCCGCCCATCATGATGGCGAGCCTGGACGTCATCTCCTGGTAGGTCATCGACAGCTTGTCGCCCTCGGGCAGCTGCATGACCATGCCCAGCGCACGGCCGCGCGGGATGATCGTCGCCTTGTGGACGGGATCGGCGGCGGGCACGTTGAGCGCGACGATGGCGTGGCCGGCCTCGTGATAGGCCGTCAGGCGCTTGTCCTTCTCGGTCATGACCATGGAGCGGCGCTCCGGGCCCATCATGACCTTGTCCTTGGCTTCCTCGAATTCGGCCATCGAGACCAGGCGCTTGTTCTTGCGCGCGGCCATCAGGGCGGCCTCGTTGACCAGGTTGGCGAGATCCGCGCCGGAGAAGCCCGGCGTGCCGCGGGCGACGACCTTGGGATCGACGTCGTCGGCCAGCGGGATGTCGCGCATGTGGACCTTGAGGATCTTCTCCCGGCCTGTGATGTCCGGGTTGGGCACCACGACCTGGCGGTCGAAGCGGCCCGGACGCAGCAGCGCCGGGTCCAGAACGTCGGGACGGTTGGTCGCGGCGATCAGGATGATGCCTTCATTGGCCTCGAAGCCGTCCATCTCGACGAGCAGCTGATTGAGCGTCTGCTCGCGCTCGTCATTGCCGCCGCCCAGCCCGGCGCCGCGCGAGCGGCCGACGGCGTCGATCTCGTCGATGAAGATGATGCACGGCGCGTTCTTCTTGGCCTGCTCGAACATGTCGCGCACACGCGACGCGCCCACGCCGACGAACATCTCGACGAAGTCGGAGCCCGAGATGGTGAAGAACGGCACGCCGGCCTCGCCCGCCACGGCGCGCGCGATCAGCGTCTTGCCCGTGCCCGGCGGGCCCACCAGAAGCGCGCCCTTGGGGATCTTGCCGCCGAGACGCTGGAACTTGGAGGGATCCTTGAGGAACTCGACGACTTCCTGGAGCTCCTCCTTGGCCTCGTCGACGCCGGCGACATCGTCGAAGGTCACCCGCCCGGTCTTCTCGGTGAGCAGCTTGGCCTTCGACTTGCCGAAGCCCATCGCGCCCTTTCCGCCGCCCTGCATCTGGCGCATGAAGAAGATCCACACGCCGATCAGCAGCAGCATCGGGAACCAGCTGATGAGGATGCTCATCAGGCTCATCCCCTCTTCGCTGTCGGGGCGCGCGGTGATCTCGACATTATTGGTGCGCAGCACGTCGGTCAGGTTCGTCTCGGGCGGCACCTGCGTACGAAAGGCGGTTCCGTTCGTGAGTTCGCCGGTGACGGTCTCGCCTTCGATGACGACGCTCTCGACCTGGCCGGCCTCGACCTGGTCCATGAAGCGGGAATAGTTCAGCTCGTTCGAGGGCGCGGTCTGCGTGGGACCCTGCAGCATGTTGAACAGCGCGAGCAGCAACACGAGCAGGATCGCCCAGACCAGAAGATTGCGGAAATTCATGCCTGTTCCCTTCGGGCGCCGGCGAGATCGGCGCGGAGTTTCCGTATCGGTTCAGCCTACGATATGGGCGTTAACACCGGCTTCGCCAGTGCGCGGCGTCGCATCGCCGCATCCATCGGCATCCAAACACGCCCGGTCGGCCTTGCGAAGCAGGAGATGGGCGCAGCGCTCGGGCCCCAGAAAGCGGACGCGCGCGTCAATGTCCAGACAGGATGCCGCGGAATCGCGGCGGGAATCGGGCGCGACGCATGCGCCGCCCGGCCGCAACGGGGCTGGCGCGCGGCGATCCCAGGCCTCGCCGTCCGCGCCGGCGGCGCGAATGAGGACCGCGTCGGCGCCCGCAACGATCTCGAAGCGACCGTCGAAAACGCCCGTCTCGCCGGGCGACAACCGCAGCGCCGGCGCGCCCGGAGTCCCGTCGGCGCGGCCGGCCGCCGCGCCCGGATCCCGGCCGAGAACGCCCTCCGACGTCAGCATCGCCCCCGCCGCGGCATGGCCCCGGCGGCTCGCGAGCGCATCCAGCATGGCGGCGGTCTGTTCCGGCGACGGCCCGCCCGCCTCGCCGGACATGGCCATCACCAGCGTCTCCATCGCCCGCAGCGCCACGGCCTCGTCGGCATGGGCGAAGACGCCCGCATCGAGGCGCGCCCCGCCCCAGGCCTCGAACCGGGCCCCGTCGGCGATCAGGCCCGCCGCGCAGGTCCGGACCGCCGCGTCGGTCCTCAGCGCGGCGTCGCTCAGCGCGAGCAGGCGCCGGTTCGCCGCATCGTCCGGGTCCAGCCGGGCGCGCCAGCGCACGCGCTCGTAGCGTGCGTCGACATTCGAGGGGTCGTCGATCCAGCCCGCGCCGCGATCGCGCAGGAAGGCCCTCAGATCGGCGCGGCGGGCGTCCAGCAGGGGACGCGCCAGCGCCAGCCCGCGCCCCTCGGGCCAGGCCGGGCTCGGATCGAGACGCGCCATGCTGGCGAAGCCGCGCCAGCCGCCGGGCCGCGCCAGGCGCATGCGCAGCGTCTCGACCCGGTCCTCAAGCGTATGGGCAAGGAAAAGCGTGTTCGCCCCGATCTCCCGGCAGGCGCTGGCGAGCAGGCGATGACGCGCGCTGCGGGCGGCCGCCTGGCCGGGTCGCGGGGTCTCCCAGCGCAGAATGCGCGGGGTCGCGCCCGCGACCTCTGCGGCCGCGGCGGCGCGCTCCGCCTCGCCGGCGCTTTCGGACCGCAAACCGTGATCGACGATAAGAGCATGAAGCGAGCGCGCGTCGCGCGCGGCGAGGTCGGCCAGCAGGTGAAGCAGCGCGGCGGAATCCCCGCCCCCGGAGAAGCCCAGCGCCAGCGGCCCGTCCGGGCTCAGCCGCGCACAGCCGGAAAGGACGCGGTCGGGATCGAGGCTCAGCCGCAGCCCGCGCGCGAGGCCTCGCGTTCGGCCTTGCGCCGCGCCTCCGCGTCGGCGTTCGGGAACTCGGCGTCGAAGCTGTCGAGCACGTTGCACGCCTCGCCGGTCTGGCCCATGGCCGCCAGCGACGCGGCCAGGCGCACCAACGCATCGGGCGCGCGATCGCCGCGGCGGGCGGCCTGCAGCGAGGCGAGATAGGAATCCGCGGCGTCCTGGAATTCGCCCAGCACGAAGTGCGTCTCGCCGAGCCAGTACCAGGCTTCGTCGGCGAGCTCGTGGTCGGCGTGGTTCCCGGTGAACGCGGCGAAGGATTCCTGGGCGCCGCCGAAATCGCCGTCGAGCAAACGGCTGCGGCCCTGGCGGAAGAGTTCTTCGGGCTCGAGCGCCGACGGCGCCGAGGCGGCGCCGGTTGCGGTCCCCGCCGTCGCGCCTGCGGCCGGCTGCGAGGCGCCTCCGTCGCCCGAACGCGCGGACGGGGCCTGCAGCGGCCGGGTGATCGCGGCGCGGTCGGCGGCGTAGGGATCGTCGGGGTCGACCACGGCGACGCTCTCGCCGGTCGCCGTTTCGCCGGCCGCTGTCTCGGCCTGCCCGGATCCCGCTTCCAGCGCAGCCGGCCCGCCCGCCGAGCCGGCGCCGCCCGAAAGCAGGCGATCGACATCGACGCCCAGCCGGTCGAGCTCCTGGCGGAGCTGGCGGTTTTCGTAATTCAGCCGCTCCAGCTCGCCGGTCAGCGCCCGCTGCTCGCGCTCGAGCGCGTCGACGCGGGTGAGCAGCGTCTCCGCGACCGGGTCGCCGGCGAGGAAGCTTTCCTCCATCTCCGCCAGGCGCGCCTCGACCTGGTCGAGCCGCGCGGCGAGTTCGCGGCGTGACTGCGCCGAGGCCGGCGCGGTCATGACGACGGTGAGAAGCATGAGAACGGCGAAGCGGAGCATGGCGCGGCGTGACCCCTGCTGGAATGCGGAATGCGCGCGGACCTTGCCCGCGCGGATGGGCGAAAATGCGGCGACCGGAACGAACGCGCCCGCACGGCGGAATCCGCCGGCGGGCGCGCTAGATCGGCACGGCGGAGCGGGTCCTAGGAGGTCGCGCCGTCCGTGATGACGGTGGTCGCGTTCCGGTTCAGCGCCCAGCACCGCTCGGTGGACTCGGTGCAGACCGGGCGCTCCTTGCCGTAGGAGACCGTCGAGATGCGCGACGGATCCACGCCCTGGCTGACCAGGTAGTCGCGCGCGGCGTTGGCGCGGCGCGCGCCGAGCGCCAGGTTGTACTCCCGGGTGCCGCGCTCGTCGGCGTTGCCGGCGATCAGGATGCGGACACCGGGATAGCTCGCGAGCCAGGCGGCCTGGCGGCGCAGCGTCTCGCGCGCTTCAGGCGTCAGGTCGTAGCGATCGAAACCGTAGAAGACACGGTCCCCAGCGGTGGCCTCGAAGTCCTCGGCCGAGCCCGGGGTCGGGCCCGCGGGTTCGGTGGGTTCGGGTTCGGGTTGCGTGACAGGCTCCGGCGCGGGCTCGGGAGCCGGCTCCGGCTGCGTGGCGCACGCGGCGGCGACCAGGCCGAGCGCGGCGATTGCGGCGTAAACGGCGAATTTCATGGCGACGACGTCCCTCCGTATGACCCGGGCGCGAATCCGCCGGGCGGCGGTCTATTACATCAGTAGATTGGCCCGCGATACACCCCTCATTTTTCCGCGGGCTTAACGAGCCTAGACTCCGAAGGGTCAGTCGATCAAGGGCGACCAGGCCGGATCGGACGCTTCCCCCTGCGTGGGCAGACGCCGGAGATTGAACCCGGCCAGGTCGATGCTCCAGATCGAGTACTGGGTGCCGTCGCGGGCCGGATCGCCGCGCGTGAACAGGAGAACCCGCCCGTTCGGCGACCAGGCCGGCGTGTCAACGAAGTAGCCTTCATAGAGAATGCGCTCGTCGCCGGAGCCGTCGGCGCGGATCACGCCCAGCTTGAATTCGCCGCCGAGCTGCTTGGTGAAGGCGATGAGATCGCCGCGCGGCGACCAGACCGGCGTGGTGTAGCGGCCTTCGCCGAAACTGATCCGCGTCGGCTCGGTGCCGTCGGCGTTCATGATGTAGAGCTGGGACTCGCCGCCGCGCGAGGACGAGAACACCACGCGCTCGCCGTCGGGCGAGTAGGAGGGCTCGACATCGTCGGCGGGGTGGTTGGTCAGCTGGCGCAGCGTGCGCGAGCGCGTGTCGTAACGGAAGATGTCGTGGTCGCCGCGCCGCTGGGCCGAGACGACGAGTTCGCGGCCGTTGGGATGGAAGCGCGCCGACAGCGACTGCCCGCCGTCCATCCGCGCCGGGCCCATGTCGAACAGCGCTTCCTGGCGGCCGGTCTCGAGATCGTAGAGATAGCTCGTCGCCTGGACGTCGCGGAAGGAGACATAGGTGATCTGCTGGGCCGAGGGGGAATAGTTCGGCAGCAGCGCCATGTAGGAGCGGTCCGTGAGATAGGACGGATTGGCGCCGTCCTGGTCCATGATCGCCAGCCGGCGGACCGGCTCGCCGTTCGGCCCGTCGCCCTCGGCGACGTAAACGATGCGGGTGTCGAAATAGCCCTCCTCGCCGGTCAGCCGTTCATAGACCGCGTCGGCGACCTTGTGGGCGACGCGGCGCCAGTTCTCCGGCACCGAGACGAACTGCAGGCCCAGCATCTGCTGCTCGGACGCCGTGTCCCAGAGCCGGAAGGCCACCAGCAGGCGGCCGTCCTCGGCCACCGTGACGCGGCCCACCAGCAGCGCCGAGGCGTCGATCACGCGCCAGTCGGCGAAGCGCGGGCGCAGATTGATGTCCTCGATGTCCTCGATGAACGCCTCGGGATCGACGGGAGCGAACAGGCCCGACGTCTCGAGATCGTTGGTGATGACCCGGGTGATGTCGGCGGCCGCGTCGGCGGCCTCGGCGTCGCCGCCGAATTCGGGAATGGCGATCGGCAGCGGGTCGAGATGACCCTCGGTGACGTCGACGACGAGCTGGGCGGAGGCCGCGCCGCTCAATGCGACGACAGCCGCGAGGACGGCGAAGATGCGGGCGAAGAGGCTCATATCGGGCTCGCTCCTTTCACGGGCGGTCGGACCGGCGAGGCTACATACTCGGCGTGAAGTTGACGGTTATGCGGCGCCATTCCGAATAGTGTTCCGGCGGCATGGAATAGGGCGCGCACTCGATGACGGCGCGCAGGGCGCGCTCGCCGGCGATGCGCAGATAGCGATTGGACGACCCGCGGATGCGCGCCTCGTCGAGCAGGCGCGGCGGCTCGGCGAGTTCGCCGTTGCGCTGCAGGCGGACCTCGACGCTGACGCTGAGCGCTTCCGGATCGGGCGCATCGGCGGGCTCGCGCCAGCAGCGCGCCGCCTGCGAGCGGAACAGGTCGCTCATCGTCGCGGTCATGTCCGTGCCCGCCCCGGCGCCGCGGCGCGCCTCGCCTTCCTCGACCTCGCTCGGCCGCGACGCGGATTCTTCGCGGGCGCGGTCGACCAGCGAGGACAGCTGGTCGAGGTCCAGGCCCTGCGGCTCTTCCTCGACGGGCTCGGGCTCGGGCTCCGGCTCGGGTTCGGGCTCGGGCTCAGGCTCAGGCTCCTCCTCGACCGGTTCGGGCTCCGGTTCGGGCTCGGGCTCCTCCTCGGGTTCGGGCGGAATCGGTTCCGGTTCCGGCTCGGGCTCAGGTTCAGGCTCGGGTTCGGGTTCGGGCTCCGGCTCGGGTTCGGGCTCCGGCTCCTCTTCCTCCTCGGGCTCCGGTTCCGGCTCCGGACGCGCGGCGCGGACATTGGTCTCCGGACCCAGCTCGACGAGATCGACGGGCACGATCACCTGGTCGCGGAAGCGCGCGGCGGCGTGGGGAAAGTAGATGTACGCCGAGGCGAGCAGCCCGACGTGAAGCGCCGCGGAGAGCAGGAATCCGAGAACCGCGCGCATCGGCGGGCCGCCCTCCTACTCTTCGTCCGGGTCGGTGACGAGGCCGAGATTTCCGTAGCCGGCCGAGGACACGCGGGCCATGACCCGCATTACGTCGCCATAGGATGCGCCCTCGTCGGCGCGGATATAGATGCGCGCGTCCGAGCCCGTTCCCGCAATGGCGCGCAGGCGCGGCACCAGCTCCTCGTAGGCGATCTCCGTTTCCTGGAGATAGATCGCGCCGTCGTCCCGGATGGTCAGCGTCAGCGGCTCCTCCGAGGTGGTCAGCGCGGTGGCCTCGGTGTCGGGCAGCTCCACCTCGACGCCGACGGTCAGCAGCGGCGCGGTCACCATGAACACGATCAGCAGCACCAGCATCACGTCCACGAAGGGCGTGACGTTGATCTCGGCCTTCGGCTTCCAGGCGCGGCGCGATCCGCTCGCGCCGTTGTCGATGCCGCCCGCCATCGCCTCAGCCCTCCTTGCTCGCGAGCGCGGAGAGCTCGTCGACGAAGCCCTCGAGCTTGGCGGCGTATTTCGACAGGTTGGACGACAGGGCGTTGAAGAAGATCACCGCCGGGATCGCGGCCAGCAGGCCCAGCGCGGTGGCGAACAGCGCTTCCGCGATGCCCGGCGCGACGACGGCGAGATTGGTGTTCTGGCTCGCCGCGATGGAGCGGAAGGAGTTCATGATGCCCCACACCGTGCCGAAAAGGCCGATGAAAGGCGCGGCCGAACCGATGATGGCGAGCACGCCAAGCCCGCTCTCGAGCTTGGTCAGCTCCCGGTTGGCCTCCGCGCCGGCGGCCTTGGCCACGGCGTAGCCGTCCCAGTCCCGGAGCGCGGCGGCGAGCACCCGGCCGAACGGGTCGCGCGGATGGCGCGCATAGCGGTCGCCCATCTTGTCGATGCTGGTCCCGGACCAGAAATCGGCTTCGAACTGGCGCGCCTTGGCGTGCACGCCGCGCAGCTGCAGCGCCTTCTCGATGGCGATCGCCCAGGACCAGATGGACATGAAGGCCAGAATGCCCATCGCGGCCTTCACCACGATGTCGGCCCGCATGAACAGGTAGAAGACGCTGAGCTCCTGGGCCGGCTGGGCCAGGTCGACGGCGACGCTTTCCATATCGGTTCTCTCCGCTCCCCTCGGGCGCGCCCGCGCCCCGAACTCCGGACGCAGGCTTAACGGCCCGCGCCCTGTCCGCCAAGGCCCGGCCATGCAAACCGCTTGCCTCGCGAATGGGGCGATTTGAAGGATCGCGGGTTACGGTGCGATGAAGGCCGCCAGCCGCTCGGCGACGAAGCCCGGCAGGCGACGCGGCCGGCCGTCGAGATCGATGCAGGCGGCTTCGACCTCCGCCTCGACGACGAGTTCGTCGCCCCGGACCACGCGCTGGGCGATCGCCAGGCGCGCGCCCTTGGCCGCGCCGAAGCGCGTCTCCACGACCAGCGCATCGTCGATGCGCGCAGGCGCGGCGTAGGTCACGGTGATCTTTCGCACTGCGAAGCCGAGCGGCGGATCGAGCCCGAGCAGCTCGGCGTGCGACACGCCGGCCGAACGCAGCGCGTCGGTGCGGCCGCGCTCCAGAAATTTCAGGTAGTTGGCGTAGTAGACGACGCCGGTGAAGTCGGTGTCCTCGTAATACACGCGCACCGGCAGACGATGGACGGCTCCGCTCCAGCTTCCGGCGTCGGGGACAGGCGCGTCTTCGGTCATGCCGGCTTCATAGCCGCCGCGGCGACCGGCGTCACCGGGGCGCGGCCTATTCCGCGGCGACCTTGGTGTCCGCCGCGCCCGCCAGCGGCTGCTCGCGCTCCCAGTCGGTGATGTAGTCGCGCGTGAGCGGCAGGGCGTCCTGACGCTTCGCGAGCTGGATCTGGAAGACCATGTTGCCGCCGTGGCGAAAGCTCATCTCGGAGCCGGCGAGATAGAAGTCCCATATGCGGCAGAAGCGCTCGTCATAGAGGTCGGCGACCTCGTCCCAGCGCTCGTGAAAGCGCGCGCGCCAGTGGCGCAGCGTCTCGGCGTAGTGCAGTCGCAGGATCTCGACGTCGGCGACCAGCAGCCCGGTGCGCTCGATCACGGGGATCACCTCGGACAGCGCCGGCAGATAGCCGCCTGGGAAGATGTATTTCGCGATCCATGGATTGGTCGCCGCGCCGGGTCCGAAACGCCCGATCGAATGGATCACCGCCACGCCGTCGTCGGCGAGCAGGTCGCGCACCTTCTCGAAATACTCGCGGTAGTGGCCGACGCCGACATGCTCGAACATGCCCACCGAGACGATGCGGTCATAGGGCCCGTGGGCGTCGCGATAATCCTGCAGCCGGAACTCGACGCGGTCGGAGAGGCCTTCGCGCGCGACCCAGTCGCGCGCGTACTTGTGCTGCTCGGTCGACAGGGTCACGCCTTCGACCCGATCCGCCCCTAGCCGGGCGAGATGCACGCCGAGACTGCCCCAGCCCGATCCGATGTCGAGCACCCGACAGCCGGGCTGCAGCTTCAGCTTGGCCGCGAGATGGCGGGCCTTGGCGGCCTGGGCGCGCTCGAGGTCGTCGCAGCCCGGTTCGAAATAGGCGCAGGAATAGAAGCGGTCGGCGTCGAGAAACCGGTCATAGAGCTCGTCGGACAGGTCGTAGTGATGGGCGACGTTGCGGCGCGCGCGTCGGGCGTTGTTGCGCTGGGCGAAGCCGCGGGTGAGGTAACGCCAGCGCTCGGCGAGCGCGAACACCCAGTGATCGCCGAGATGGGCGACATTGCGCATGACGAGCTCGAGCAGATCGGCGATGTCGCCGTTCTCGACCGTCAGCGCGCCGTCCATATAGGCCTCGCCGAGGGCGAGCTGCGGATTGAGCAGGAGACGCCGATGCCAGGCGGCGTCATGTATCCGCACCGTGACCCGGGGACCGTCGTCGGCGCCGCCGATCTCGTGCGTGCGACCTCGGGCGTCGATCAGCGTGAGCGTTCCCTTGCGGATCACGCGCCGGCACATGTCGGCGAGAAGCATGTCCATCCTCCCGATCACAGGATCCGGAGATCAACCGCCGCATCGCGCGAGTGGTTCCCGCGCATTTACGCCTTGTTAACTTACTTGAAATGCGCCGAGGCCGGAAGCCGGCCGCGTCCGAATGGCGCGCGCCGTGGCGAAGCCGGGCCGCCTCCCACGGGCGCTCGGAAAGCCCCTAGCGCCGCAGCGTCAGCGAGAAGGCGGCGAAGTCCTCGGTCGTATCCCAGGACCGGACGGGCGTGGAGTAGGTCGTCTCGCGCTGCACATAGGCCAGCGACAAGTCGGCCGGGCCGAACTTCATCGCCACCCCGGCCTGGGCGTCGCCGACCATGGCGTAGGGCTCGAACGCGAACGAGCGGCGCAGCGTGAAGCCCGCGGACGGGTCGTAGAGGAGGGCTTCGCGATCGGCGCCGGCGAACAGCCACCAGCGCGGTCGTTCGGACATCTCGCTGACATACTGGCCGATCCGCACCGTGGCGCCGGCGTTCGCCGCCGTGCCGACGGCGCCGAAGCTCACGCCGGCGCGGGGCTGGACGCCCAGGTCGAGCCCGTCGAGGGCGCCCGGCGCGTCGATGCTGCGCTCGTAGCTCACCGCCATCTGGCGCGGTCGGTCGCGCAGTCCCTGCAGGGGAAAGCCCACCGATTCGGCGTAGTCGGCGTTGAACGCGAGCAGCGCGGCGTTCGGACGCCGGCCGTCGAGAACCGAGACCGAGATGCGTCCGCCGTCGGCGAGTTCGGTCAGGGTCGCGCTCCGCTCGGTGAAGACGGACAGATTCTCGCGCAGTCCCGGCGCGGATCGCGCGGAAAGCGCCGCCCGGGCGAAGCGCGAGGCGCCGGCGTCGCCCGCCGCATCCGCCGGCGCGACCACCGGTTCCGGAGTGAAGCGGACATTGCGCGCCGCGCCACGCTCGACGGCGAACTCGTCGGCGAGCGGGCGCAGGATCATCTCCCTGACATCCGACGAGCCCGCCAGCTCCTGGCCGAACGCCGCCGCTCCGCAGGCCGCGCCTGCGGTCCATGCGGCGATGATCACTGCGGCGCTGCGTCCCGGACAGGACATGGCGTAGCCTCCGGATGTCGAGTCACTCGCTCAACAAATCACACCTTATCACGGATCCGTTCCCGCCTCACGCGGATCAGGCCGTGAGTCCGTTGACAAAACGCTACCGGCTTCGCGCCGCGCGCGCAAGCGAGGGTTATTTCTGGTCGTGACCGCAACCCGTCGCGGGCGGACGGCGCGCGCGAGACGCTGGGGCGCGGCCGGCTGGCGGCGTCTTGCGTTCATATTTAAATACTGCCGCTATGCGCGGCGCGCGCGTAGCGTCGATCAAGGGTAACCAGGGACAGGACTTTCGCATGCAACGTATGATGTTTCTCACGGTCGCCGGCGCCATGCTGGCGCTGGCGGCGTGCTCGCGCGCCCCGGAAGACCGGATCTTCGCCGCGTGCACCCAGGATGAGACCGCCTCCGAAGAGGAATGCCGCTGCCTGTCGGACGGGCTCGCCGCCGAGCTGAGCGATGAAAGCCTCGAGGCGGTGGCGGATTCGATCGAGGAAGCCGCCCGAAGCGACGGCCAGGGCGGCGAGGCGATGAACGAACTGGGCATGGAGACCGTGATGACGGTCACCATGACCGCGAAGAACTGCGGAATGGCCCAGTAGCCGGCCGGCGATGCCGACCTGCGCCGCGATCGCCGGGCTTCTGGCCCTCGCGCAGCCGCAGCCGGGCGACATCGTGCTGCTCGAACCCCGCGGCGGGCTCCTCGGGGAACTCGCCGCGCGCATCGATCCCGAGGCCGGGTACGGCCATGTCGGCGTGATCGTCGCCTCGGACGACCCGTGCGCCCCGCTGGTCGTACACGCCGATGCGGTCGGCGCCGAGGCGCGGGTCCGCGCGGACGCCTGGGACGCCTTCATCGAATCGCGCTCACGGATCTCGATCCTGCGTCCGGCGCTGCCGCCGGACGCGCTGGCGGCGTTCGTCGAGGCGGTGCGGGCGTTCGAGCGCGAGGCGGTCCCCTTCGACCACGCCTATGACAGTTCGGACGCCGACGCTCTCTACTGCACGGAGCTGGTCTGGGCGGCGCTGGCGGAGTCCACCGGGCGCGCCGGGCCGACCAGCCGGGTCGGCGGGCGCGAGGCCGTCCGCTTCTCGGATCTCATCGCGGATTCCCGGACGGGGCCGCTCCGCACTGTCGGGCCGCCGGACCCCGGATCAGGAAGCTGACGCGCCTACTGGCAGGACAGGCATTCCTCATATTCGGTCCGCGCGGCGGCCTCCATCGAGCGCTCGGCGTCGGACTTGTCCGCGGCGCCGGCGTAGGCGGCGCGCTGCACCGATTTCGAGCGGCAGTAATAGAGCGACTTCACGCCCTTCTCCCACGCCGTCCAGTGCAGCATGTGGAGGTCCCACTTATCGACGTCGCCCGGCAGGAAGATGTTGAGCGACTGCGACTGGCAGACATAGGGCGTGCGGTCGGCGGCGTGCTCGATCACCCAGCGCTGGTCGAGCTCGAAGGCGGTCTTGAAGACGTCCTTCTCGTTCTCGTCCAGGCAGTCGAGATGCTGGACCGAGCCCTCGTTCTCGAGGATCGAGGCCCAGACCGCCGGCGTGTTCTCGCCCTTCTCCTCGAGCAGGCGCTCGAGGTGCGGATTCTTGACCGTGAACGAGCCCGACAGCGTCTTGTGGGTGTAGACATTGGCCGGGATCGGCTCGATGCCCGCGCTCGTGCCCCCGCAGATGATCGAGATCGACGCCGTCGGCGCGATCGCGAGCTTGTGGGAGAAGCGCGCCTTCACCCCCGACGCCTCGGCGTCCGGACACGGTCCGCGCTCCTCGGCGAGCTTCACCGAGGCCTTGTCGGCCTCCTGGCGGATATACTTGAACATCTTGCGGTTCCACGACGCCGCCATGGCGGACTCGAACGGCACGCGCAGAGACTGCAGGAAGGAGTGGAAGCCCATCAGGCCGAGACCCACCGAGCGTTCGCGCATCGCCGAGTAGACCGCACGCTCCATCTCCGGCGGCGCCCGGTCGATGAAGTCCTGCAGCACGTTGTCGAGGAAGCGGAAGATGTCCCCGATGAAGCGTTCGTCCTCGCTCCACTCGAAGAACTTCTCGGCGTTGAGCGAGGACAGGCAGCACACCGCCGTGCGGTCGCGGCCCAGATTGTCCTCGCCGGTCGGCAGCATGATCTCCGAACACAGGTTCGACTGGCGCACCTTGAGGCCGAGCTTGCGCTGGTGGGCAGGAAGCGCGTTGTTCACCGTGTCGGAGAAGATGATGTAGGGCTCGCCGGTCTGCAGGCGCAGCTCGAGCACCTTCTGCCAGAGCTTGCGCGCGTTGACGGTGCGCACCTCCTCGCCAGTCTTCGGCGAGCGCAGGGCGAATTCGGCGTCGTCGCGGACGGCGTCCATGAACTCGTCGGTGATGTTGAGCCCGTGGTGGAGATTGAGGCTCTTGCGATTGAAGTCGCCCGAGGGTTTGCGGATCTCGAGGAACTCCTCGATCTCCGGGTGGTGGATGTCGAGATAGACCGCCGCCGAGCCGCGCCGGAGCGAGCCCTGCGAGATGGCGAGCGTGAGCGAATCCATGACCCGGATGAAGGGAATGATTCCCGAGGTCTGGCCGTTCTCGCCGACCTGCTCGCCGATCGAGCGGACATTGCCCCAATAGGTGCCGATGCCGCCGCCGTTCGACGCCAGCCAGACATTCTCCGTCCAGGTGCCGACGATGTCGTCGAGCGAATCCGAGACCGAGTTGAGGAAGCACGAGATCGGCAGGCCGCGATCAGCGCCGCCGTTGGACAGCACCGGCGTGGCGGGCATGAACCAGAGCTTCGACATGTAGTCGTAGAGCCGCTGGGCGTGCTCGATATCGTCGGCGTAGGCCGTCGAGACCCGCGCGAACATGTCCTGGTAGGACTCGCCGGGCAGGAGATAGCGGTCCGACAGCGTCTTCTTGCCGAAATCGGTCAGCAGCGCGTCGCGCTCGGCATCCGTGCGCACGCTCTCGACGACGCGCAGCGTATGCGCCTTCGGCTTGCCGCGGCGGGCGCGTCCGGTGTCCGCGGCGGCGTCCGCGGCGAGGCTGGCCGATTGAGCAGAGTCGAAAGGCGTCATGGCGAACCGTTCCCCTTGGCGACGGCGCGAGCGATCCCGTTGCGGCGAACCGCAAGTCCGCGCGCTGCCGTCTGAATTCTATATATGCTGTGTGGTTCCGTTCCGAAACCGCAAGATATAGTGCTTGCGCACCACATGGCCGTCAACGGGTTCCAGGTCCGGAATCCGAACTTTTTGGTTACCAACTTCCTAACACGGATCGCTCCGCGCCCGGACTCGTTAAGGAGTGCGAACGCAGCCGGTCGGCACGCAGTTGTGGAAAGTCGCCGCCGGGGCTCACGCGAGGTTCAGCAGCTCCGGGTCGCCGCCCTGGGCGGCGATGTTGACGGTGACCACGCGCTCGGTCGCAAACCGCGGCAGGTAGTGCGGCCCGCCGGCCTTAGGTCCGGTGCCCGACAGCCCCTCGCCGCCGAACGGCTGCACGCCCACGACCGCGCCGGTCATGTTGCGATTGACGTAGACATTGCCCGCCGGCACCGCGTCGCGCACCGTCCGCGCGAAGCTCTCCAGCCGCGAGTGCACGCCCAGCGTCAGCCCGTAGCGCTTGTCGGCGAGCTTCTGCGCGGTCTCGGCGAGCTTGCCGCGCCTGTAGCGCACGACGTGGAGAATCGGGCCGAACCGTTCTTCGTGAATCGCATCGAGCGAATCGAGCTCGACCAGGGTCGGGGCGAAGAACCAGCCCTTCCCCGCCAGGCCGTCGGGCAGCGGCGTGCGGTGCAGCACGGTCTGCTCGGCCTCCATGCGCTTCACGTGATCGGTCAGCATCTCGTGGGCGTCGGCGTCGATCACCGGGCCGATATCGGTCGCGGGATCGGCCGGATCGCCCAGCGCAAGCTCGTCCATCGCGCCGATGAGCCCCTCGATCAGAAGGTCGGCGGTCTCCTCGGGCAGGAGGATCACGCGCAGCGCCGAGCAGCGCTGGCCGGCCGAGCCGAAGGCCGAGAGCATCGCGTCGTCGAACACCTGTTCGCGCAGCGCGGACGTGTCGACGAACATGCCGTTGAGCCCGCCGGTCTCGGCGATCAGCGGCGCGATCGGCCCGTCGCGTTCGGCCAGCGTGCGGTTGATGATGCGCGCGACCTCGGTCGAGCCGGTGAAGGCCACGCCGTCGGTGCGCGGATCCCGCGTCAGCGCGCCGCCGACCCGGCCGTCGCCGGGCACGAGGTGCAGCGCGCCCTCCGGCAGGCCGGCCTTGTGGAACAGCTTGACCGCCTCGAAGGCGATGAGCGGGCTCTGCTCGGCGGGCTTGGCGAGCACGCAGTTGCCCGCCGCCAGCGCAGCGGAGAGCTGGCCGGTGAAGATCGCCAGCGGGAAGTTCCACGGGCTGATGCACACGAAGACGCCGCGGCCCTTGAGCTCGATATGGTTGGTCTCGCCCGCCGGGCCCGGAAGGCGGACCGGACCGGCGAACGTCTCCTCGGCGCGGGCGGCGTAGTAGCGCAGGAAGTCGACCGCCTCGCGGACCTCGGCGACGCCGTCGGCGAGCCCCTTGCCGGTCTCGCGCGCCATCAGCGCGATCAGCCGGTCGGCGTCGGCCTCGAGGGCGTGCGCCATCGCGCGCAGCACCTCGGCGCGCGCCTGGCCGCCGCGGGTGTGCCAGTCGGCGAAGGTCTCGCGGGCCGACGTGAACGCGGCGTCGATGTCGGACTCGTCGGCGTCGCGCACTTTCGCCACGACGAAGTCCCTATCGGCCGGGCTGACGCGCTCGGTTCCGTCCTTCGTCTTCGCCTCGCCGGCGATGATCGGTCCGGCGGCCAGCGGCGCGGCGGCGTCGAAGTCCTTCTGGGCGGCGCCGAGCCGGGCGCGCACGCTCTCCTGGGTGAGGTCGATGCCGGCCGCGTTGAGCCGGGTCTCGCCGTAGAGCTTCGGCGGCGCCGGGATGAAGGGATGCCGGTCGAGCGAGGCCGCGCCCTCGAACGGCCCGCGCGCGACTTCCTCGGCGGGCACGTCGGGGTCGAGGAAGGAATGGACGAACGAGGTGTTCGCCCCGTTCTCCAGCAGACGCCGGACGAGATAGGGCAGCAGGTCCTCGTGGCTGCCCACGGGCGCGTAGACGCGCACCGGCTTGAGATCGTCGAAGGCCTCGGCGGCGGCGTTGTAGAGCGGCTCGCCCATGCCGTGGAGGCGCTGCAGCTCCCAGGCGTCGTTGCCGACCTTCTCCGCGATCGCGCGCACCGCGCACAGCGTGTGGGCGTTGTGGGTGGCGAATTGCGGGAAGATCGCCTCCGGCGCCGAGAGCATCAGCTCGGCGGTGGCGAGGAAGTTCATGTCGGTGGCCGGCTTGGTCGACCAGACCGGGAAGTCGGGTTGGCCGGCCATGTGGGCGTACTTGATCTCGGTGTCCCAGTAGGCGCCCTTCACCAGCCGGACCATGAAGCGCCGGCCGATCTCGCGGCCGAGCGCGATCAGCTTCTCGATCACCGCCAGGGAGCGCTTCTGATAGGCCTGCACGGCCAGCCCGAGCCCCTGCCAGTCCTTGAGCGACGGCTCGCGCGACAGCCGCTCGAGCAGCTTCATCTGGATGACCAGCCGGTCGGCCTCCTCGGCGTCGAGGCAGAAGCCGATATCCGCCGCTCTTGCGGCCTCGGCCTGCTCGAGCACACGCGGATAGAGCTCCTCCATCAGCCGGTCTTCCTTGACCGCCTGGTAGCGCGGATGGAGCGCGGAGAGCTTGACCGACACGCCGTCGACGCGCTCGACGGGACCCTCCTGGCGGTTCTTCGCCGCCACGGCGATGGCGTCGAGATAGCGCCGGTGATAGCGCGCCGCGTCGTCGGCCGTGCGCGCCGCCTCGCCGAGCATGTCGAAGGAGAAGAGCGGGAACTGGCCCGGCGGGGTCTTCCAGCCGCGACCGCGCTTGAGCGCCGCGTCCATCGACCGGGCGAGCACGAATTGCTCGCCGAGAATGCGCATCGCCCGGCGCACCGCGGTGCGGATCACCGGCTCGCCCATCCGGCCGGCCATGCGCCGGAAATAGCCGCCGGGGTCGCGCTTGGCCGAGGCCTCGACGTCCATCAGCGAGCCGGTGAGCATCAGCCCCAGAGTGGAGGCGTTGACCAGCCAGTTGTCGGACTTCCAGGCGTGCTCGCCCCAGGCGCCCGAGCCGATCTTCTCGGCGATCAAATCGTCGGCGGTCTGGGAGTCCGGCACGCGCAAGAGCGCCTCGGCGAGGCACATCAAGGCGAGGCCTTCCTTGTTGGACAGGCCGAACTCCTGAAGGAAATCCTCCATCAGCCCGCCGCGATGGCGCGACTGCCGGGCGCGCTCGACCAGATCGACGGCTTCCTCGCCGACGGTCTTGCGCGCGTCGGGGTCGAGACTGACGCGGGCGTCGAGACTGCGTGCGGCGTCGCGTTCGTCGGCGAATTTCAGGTCGTCGAGAGCGTCCCAGTCGATGGAGATTTCGGCGTAGTCGCGCATGGAATGCACCTTCAAGGAACGCCGCGCGGGCGTGAGTCGAGCCGAAAATGAGCGCGTATGCGCGCCCGCGCAAGCGTTGTGCGCGACGATGCCGCGCGCCTCCCTTCGACTCCGCGCCAAAACACGCTAAAGACGCCCGCGATCGAACGAACCCACGGGAGCATATCGCATGGAGGACGGCGCGCCGCTGCGCATCATGCTGGTGACCGACGCCTGGGAGCCCCAGGTGAACGGCGTCGTGCGCACGCTGTCGCGCACCGTCGAGGAATGCCGGGCCATGGGTCACGAGGTCGAGGTGATCCATCCCGGGCTGGGCTTCCGCACGTTTCCGATGCCGACCTATCCCGAGATCAAGATGGCGATCGGGGCGAAGAAGGAGATCGAGGCCCGCTTCAAGGCTTTCGAACCCGAGGCGATCCATATCGCCACCGAAGGCACGCTGGGCGACGCGGCGCGCAAGATCTGCCTGAACTGGAAGCTGCCCTTCACGACCAGCTACCACACGAAGTTTCCCGAGTACGTCAACGCGCGCTTCCCGTTCATCCCGATCCGCGCGGGCTACTGGTTCATGCGGCGCTTCCACAATTCGGGCAACCGGCTGATGGTGGCGACCCAGTCGATGCGCGACGAGCTCACCAAGCGCGGCTTCAACAACATCACGCCCTGGGCGCGCGGCGTGGACACCGAGCTCTTCCATCCCTCCAAGCGCAGCGAGGACGGCGGCGTCTACAAGGATCTCGAACGCCCCGTGATCGCCTATGTCGGCCGGGTGGCGGTCGAGAAGAACATCGAGGCCTTCCTGAAGACCGACCTGCCGGGCACCAAGGTCGTTGTCGGCCCCGGCCCGCAGCTCGAGGAGCTCAAGGCGAAGTATCCCGACGCCGTGTTCACCGGCTCGAAGTCGGGCGACGAGCTGGCGCAGCACTTCGCCGACGCCGATCTGACGGTCTTCCCCAGCTTCACCGACACGTTCGGGCTGGTGATCCTGGAGTCGATGGCCGCGGGCACGCCGGTCGCGGCCTACCCCGCCCCCGGGCCCAAGGATATCATCCCGGGCAGCGGGGCGGGCGCGGTCGATCCCGATCTCGCCGTCGCCTGCCGCGAGGCGCTCAATTGCGATCGCGAACAGTGCCGGCGCTACGCCGAGGGCTATTCCTGGCGGGCCTGCGCGGAGGAGTTCGTGCGCAATCTCAAGCCTCAGCCGCGCCCGGAGCGCCGCCGCTTCTGGCGGCGCATAAGGCGGCTCGGCCGGCCCGGCTGAGCCGGCGGCGCGCTGGACGCGGGCGAGGCCGCGTCATTAGGCTGGGACGTCCGTGAGCCAGCAGATCACCGGACGCCCCATGCATTTCTCCCGACTGAAGACGAGCGCGATCGCCGGCGCCGCCGCCTGCGCGAGCCTTTCGGCCGCCGAGGCGCAGCTGCCCTGGACCGGCGCGGAGTGGGCGGTGACCTGCTCGGCCGAATTGCAGGACCTCGCCGCCGCCGACGCGGCCGGCCGGAACGCCCGGGCGGCGGAATTGCGCGCGGCGAATCCCGAGACGGCGTCGGCCTATCCGAGCCGCGAGGCCTTCGTCGCGGAGACCAACGCCTGGGTCGACGCGCTCGCCGCGCAGGCCCGGGAGATGTGCGGCGATCCCGACGCGCCGAACGGGCTGCCCGCCCGCATCGAGGCGCAGCTCGAGCGCACCAGCGAATGGCTGAGCGATCTGGGCCTGAGCGGTCCGGCGATCTCGGCCTTCCCCGCCGCACGCGGCGACGCCGCCCTGTTCCCGGGCGACCAGGCGATTTGCGAGACGCAGTACTGCGCCGAGATCGGCGCGCTCGTCGGCGCCCACGGCACGTACTACTACAACGAGGGTTATCTGAAGCTGGGCCATCGGCTCGGCCGGTTCAGCCGGCCGGGCGAGGACGCGCAGCCCGGCGAGGTGCGCTTCGCCTACTCGCCCACGCACGAGCTCTTTCACGCCGTCCAGTTCGCCTATGACGGCATGGATGACGCCGACGCGCTTGACTGGTTCACCGAGGGCAGCGCCCGGCACGTCCAGCTCGTCGCGGCGGAGAAATGGGGCGTGATCACCGAGACGTCGCCGGAGCGGCGGATCTACGACCGTTCGCTGCACATTCCCTACGCCCCGCCCGGCGGCGCACCGCACCACAACTGGGAGTACGGCTCCTGGCTGTTCTGGGACTTTCTCGGCGAGGCGCTCGGCGCGCGCGACCGCGTCGCCTATCTCGATCGCGTCCTCCGCCAGGACCTGTCGGCGAACAACGGGCTCGACGGCGTCGACGCCGCGCTGCGGCAGTGGAACGAGGACGGGCTCTACGACCTCTATCCCGCCTTCGTCGCCGAGCGCCTGACCGAGGCCGATTTCTTCCAGACCGTTCAGGACGTCGAGCTCGCTTATCCGGAGGACGAGGAAACCCGCGAGATCCAGGCCGTCGAGCCGCTCGCCGCGGCCGCCTACCGGGTCAGCGTCGCCATTCCCGATGGCGAACTCGCCGGGCTGCGCATCGGCTTCGCCGACGACGACCGCCCCGATCTGCATCTCGTCGTCGACGCGCAGCGCTTCGACAAGGCCGATCCCGCCTCGGGCCGGCGCAACGTCTTCCGCGAACCGGTCACCGGCGGAGCCGAGGCCCGCGAGTTCCTGGTGCGCGTCGCCAACGTCGCCGAGGACGTTCCCGCCTCCGAGCTGCGCGAATTCGACATCGAGTTCGCGCTGCGCCCGCTCGATCCCTGCGGCGAGGCCGCGATGGCCGGCGTGGTCAACGAGGAGCGCGTGCTCTGGGGGCCGCCGGAAGCCGGCCGCACCTTTGACGATCCGAACATGCCCGACGACGTCGCGCGCTTCGCCCAGGAGGTCAGCGAGCGGCGCCTGCCCGGCGCCGGCCGGCTGTCGATCCAGAGCCTGGTCAACGACGCCGGCGTCGGCTGCAGCGGGCACGTCTCGGCGACGTCGCTGATGGGCCGGAGCCTCGCCGGCGACGCATCGCAGGACGAGGTCGACGACCGGCTGGACGAGACGATGGCCCAGGCCGAGCAGCTTCTCGAGATGACGGAGGGCGGCGAGCTTTCGCCGGGCCAGCTGCAGGCCGCCGCCGCCCAGGCCCAGCGCATGCAGGACGCCTTCTCCGGCGAGGCCGCCGGCGAACAGAAGAGCGTCGTCCTGCCGGTTCACACGCCCAACGCCTATGTCTGGCACGTGGGATCGCTGGCGGGCGATCCGCGCCACGTGCGCCACGGCGGCGTCGGCGGCTGGCGGACGAACGCCGCGGCGCACTTCGTGATCCACCTGCCCGACGCCTCGCCGGATTCGATCCGCGAGGGCGAGACCTACGAGGCCGTGGCGATCGCGCCCGACGGCGGCGGCTCCGACATGATCGACGGCAAGGTCCCGACGCCGGCGGGCTTCTACACCCGCTGGGAGGGCGAGTTCGCGCCGGTTCCCTATCCGCCGGCCGACACGCCGGAGGAAGCCCGCGAGCAGGAGCGCGAGCGCGCCGCCTGCGAAGCCATGCGACAGCAGGCGATGGGCGTCAGCGGCATGCTGAACAACCGGCCGACCGGCGAGCTCGCCGAGCGGCGGGATTGCCGCTATCGCGACACCGCCTTCGAGGGGCGCACCGTCGAACTCTACGGCAGTCTTGCGGGAACCGTGACGATCGAGGAAATCACCGGCGCGGAGATCCGCGGACGCTTCTCGCTTTCGGGCGAGGGAACCCGTCGGGAGACCGAGTACGCCTTCAACTATGACGACGCCGGACGCGTCACCGGGAACGACGTCGACGAGGACTCCCGCACCGGCCCCGTCAGCATCGAGGGCGAGCTGAGGGCGCCGAACGTGGTCCGGGGCGGACAGCTTCGATTCGGCTACGACGCCGTCGTCGTCGACTGACCGCCCCGGTTCGTCGCGGCCCTATTCCTCGCTGACGCCGTCCATCGCCTCGAGCGAACGCGCGGCCTCGCGCACCTCGGCGCGGCGCGCCTCCGGCAGCGCGATCAGGCCGCGTTCGGCGAGATAGCCGAACGGTCCCCAGGCTTCGTCGCTCGTCAGCTCGGCGATGAAGGCCTCGATGCCGGGCGCGACGCCGACATGCTGGTTCTTCACGTAGACGAAGAGCGAGCGCGAGACCGGGTACACGCCCTCGGCGATGTTGTCGTAGGTCGGCTCGACGCCGTTGATCGTCGAGGCGTGGATGCGGTCGCCGTTCTGCTCCAGGAAGGAATAGCCGAACACGCCGAAGGACGACGGGGTGTTGGCCAGCGTCTGGACGATGGCGTTGTCGTTCTCGCCGGAATCGACCCAGGCGCCGTCCTCGCGCAGGCGCGCCGCGACCCGGTCGAACATATCGGGGTCGCTGTCGGCGAGTGCGGCGATGCATTGGATATCTTCGGCGCCCTGCTCCATGGCGAGCTCGACGAAGGCGTCGCGCGTGCCCGAGGTCGGCGGCGGGCCGAACACCTCGATGCGCGCGTTCGACAGGTCCGGATCGACGTCCGACCAGCGCTGGTGCGGATTGTCGATGAAGGTCTCGCAGGAATAGCCCGCCACGTCGGCGAAGCTGGCGCCGTCGACCGGCGCGCCCTCGGCGTCGAACAGGGGCTGGCCGTCGGCGTCGACCGGGGTTGGCACCTGCGCGGCGAGCGCCAGCCACAGCTCGGCCTTGTCGATATCCATCGCCGGCGCCTCGACGGAATTGCCGATCACGATGCCGTCGAAGCCGATCATGATTTCGGTGATCGCGGTGACGCCGTTCTCCTGGCAGAGCGCGTACTCGCTGGCCTTCATCGGACGCGAGGCGCCGGTGAGGTCCGGATACTCGAGCCCGACGCCCGAGCAGAACAGCGCCATGCCGCCGCCGGTGCCGGTCGACTCGACGACCGGGGTCGGGAAATCGGTCTTGGCGCCGAAGCTCTCGGCCACCGCCGTGGTGAAGGGGAAGACGGTCGAGGAGCCGACGATGCGGATGCCCTGGCGGGCGCCGCCCGTCCCGGCGGCCGTCGAACCGGAGGCCTCGGACGGCGCGGCGGCTTGCTCGCCGGCGCCGGAGGTCGGCGCGTCGCTCAGCTCGATCTCTTCGCCGCTATCGCCGCAGGCGGCCAGCGCGAAGGCCGCGCAGGCGGCGGTCATCTTGAGCAAGGATTTCATGGCGCAGTCCCTTCCTGTCTGTCCGGGGCGGGAGCCCCGTCGCGTGCTCGCGGCACTATCCGATATTTGCGACGGCCGTGTGACAGCCGCCCGCCTCACCAGTCGATCTGGGCGCGGGCCTGAAACGCCGCGAAGTCGCCCTCGCCGAACGCCGCGCCGGACCCGTCGACCTCGGCGACGACGGCGTTGAGCATGAAGCGCACGTGGCTCTCCGGGTACCAGTTCAGCCCGAGCGTGTAGGTCGTCATCTCGCCGCCGCTTCCCGCATCGAGCACGTCGTAGCGGCCGGCCACTTCCCAGGCGCCGAGGCCCTGCATGCTGAGCGGAGCGTTGGGCGAGGTGCGCCGGAACGTCCCCGACGAGGCGCGGTAGGCGCGCTGTTCGCCGGTGATGAACCAGCCGAGATTGACGAAATAGCCTTCGAAATCCTCGGCGACGCCATCGACGTCCTCGGTCATGTACTCGGCGTGGGCGTGGAACGGCCCGGAGATCCAGGCGGCCTCGAGCCCGTAGAGCGTCGACTCCTCGGCCGCCGTGCTGGCCGCGACCAGGCGCTGGGCGAGATGGACGTTGGGACGCGAGCGGATCCGGATGGCGGGCCCGGTGTCCTCGCGCGAATAGTAGCGCGTGCTGGCGCCGAGATGGAGTACGGCGGCGTCGGTGTTGATCGGCGCGGCGGTGAAGCGCGCCGCCAGCGCGTGCGATTCGCTCGCGCCGTCGGCGTCTTCGGACACATCGCCGCCGAACACGCCCCCTCGGAAAGAATAGCGATCGCCGCCGGTTCCGACGGTCACGCCGATGCGGCGGTCGAGGCGGAAGGCGTCGGTCGCCTGGCCGCGCTCCATGAAGGTCGTGTAGCGCGAGGACGTCTGCTCCTCGAGCGAGTTCGGAGTCTTCTGGTTGCCGATCCACACGTCGAACGCGCCGATCTCGCGGGAGATGTAGACGTCCTTCGCGGTCACCTCGTCGCCGGCGAAGTCCCACTCGGCCTTGTAGCCGAACCCGTACCATTCGCCCTCGACGCCGAGGCGTCCGGTCCGGATCTCCGTGTCGGTGTAGCTCTCATCGCGCGCGTCGAGATCGACCTCCACGGCGGCGGCGTCGAGAAACAGCCGTCCGCGCAGCTTGAAGGAATTGCCCGTTTCGGGATCCACCCATTCCGGCGCGCCGTTGAAGACGGGCGCCTGCGCGAACGCGCCGCCTGAAAGAACTGCGGTCAGCGCCGCGCCAACCAGAAGCGATTTCATGTCCCCGTCCTCTTGCTGGGCGAACCCGCAACCGGGTCGCCGTTAGACGGCGGCGGGATAGGCGTCGTCCAAGACACTTTGATGACGGCCCCGCCAAACATTTGTGACATTACCATGTCCGCCCCATGACGCCGCGACTCCGTATCGCGATGCGCGCCGGATAGCCCATCGATTCCAATGCGCTGCGCGGCGGCGCAAGCGATGGAGCGGAAGGCGCGCCTGGCGCGTTTCCTACCGACGAAACCCGGCTGCGAAATTCCGCTTTACATGGTCCTTCGCAAGCCTTACACGCGCCCGTCCCGGCGGAGGCGACGATGCCGGATTGGGTTAACTGCAAGCAGGGGGTCGCGTGAGTTGTCTCAAGACCATACGCCCCTGGACCTGGTCCGCAATCGGCCTGTCGAAGGCCCGGTCGCCTGCGCGCGCCCGGACCGGCTGAAGGTCGCAGCCGACTGGTTCCTCGAAAACTTTCCCGGCGAAGTCCTCTACGCGGTGAAGGCGAACCCGTCGTCGTGGGTCGTCGACGGCCTCTACGCCGCCGGCGTGCGCTGGTTCGACGTGGCCTCGACGCCGGAAATCGAGATGATTGCGGCGCGCTGCCCCGACGCCGTGATGGCGTTCATGCATCCGGTGAAGAGCCGGAAGGCGATCCGCACCGCCTACCATGATCACGGCGTGCGCATCTTCGCGCTCGACTGCGAAGCCGAGCTCGCCAAAATCCTCGAGGAGACGGGCCACGCCGACGATCTCACCCTGATCGTGCGGCTGGCGGTCTCGAACGACGGCGCCAGCCTGCCGCTGGCGGGCAAGTTCGGCGCGACCGAGTTCGAGGCGCCCGACCTCATCCGCGCGGCGCGCGCCCACGCCGCCGAGCTGGGCGTGAGCTTCCATGTCGGCAGCCAGTGCATGACGCCGAGCGCCTATCGCGCGGCGATGATGGAGTGCTCGCGCCTGATCGCGAAGGCGGGCGTGACCGTCGACATCGTCGATGTCGGCGGCGGCTTCCCGTCGGTCTATCCCGGCCTGACCCCGCCGCCCCTGCGCGACTACATCGACGCGATCGAGAGCGCCTTCAACGAGATGATGGTGCTGGAGAACGCCGACCTGTGGTGCGAACCCGGGCGGGCGCTGATCGCCGAGGCCGCCTCGGTGCTCGCCCGCGTCGAGCTGGTGAAGGCCGACGCGGTGCATCTCAATGACGGCGCATACGGCTGCCTGTTCGATCTCGTCCACGCGCGCTGGAGCTACCCCATGCGGGTCCACCGCGCCTCGGGCGCGCCGGGCGCGGAGCTGGCCGAGTTCCGGCTCTACGGGCCGACCTGCGACTCCATCGATTCCATGCCGGGCGCCCACCTGCTGCCGGCCGATCTCAAGGAAGGCGACGTCATCGAGTTCGGCATGCTCGGCGCCTACGGCACGGCGATGGCGACCCGGTTCAACGGGTTCGGCGATGTCGAGACGGTGACCGTCTCCGACTTTCCCTGGACCTCGCTTTATGACGACGCCGCGGCGCGGACGCCGGCCGAGACCGGCCGCGTCGTGGCCTTCCGGCCCCGCCGCCGCAGACACAAGCTGATCAGGAGACGCGGATGAGCGCCCCCTCCAACCGCAAGGCCGAGCTGCTTTCGCACGCGGTCGAGCACATCGACATCGCCGCCTTCGACGGCCGGACCATCATCGACGCGTGGGAGAAGATGAGCTTCACCTCGCGCGACGCCGCGCGGGCCGCGCGCATCCTGCAGGCCGCCGTCGAGGATCCCGATTGCGCCGTCATCCTGACGCTGGCGGGCTCGACCTCGGCGGGCGGATGCATGCATGTCTGGCGGGACATGGTGCGCAACAACATGGTCGACGCGATCGTCGCCACCGGCGCGTCCATCGTCGACATGGACTTCTTCGAGGCGCTCGGCTTCAAGCACTACCAGGCCCGCGAGATCCCCGACGACCGCGAGCTGCGCGATCTCTATATCGACCGCATCTACGACACCTATATCGACGAGGACGAGCTGCAGGCCTGCGATCGCACGATCGGCGAGATCGCCAATGCGCTGCCCGCGAAGCCGATCTCCTCGCGCGCCTTCATCAAGGCGATGGGGAAATGGCTCGCCGAGGGCGGGGCGAAGAAGGACGGCTCGCTCATCCAGGAATGCTACGAGCACGGCGTGCCGATCTTCGTGCCGGCGTTTTCCGACTGCTCGGCGGGCTTCGGACTGGTCAAGCACCAGGTCGACCGGATGAAGGCGGGCGAAGCCTACCTCTCGATCGACAGCGTCGCCGACTTCCGCGAGCTCACCGACATCAAGATCAAGGCGGGAACCACCGGCCTGTTCATGGTCGGCGGCGGCGTGCCGAAGAATTTCGCCCAGGACACGGTCGTGTGCGCCGAGATCCTCGGCCACGAGGACGTCGAGATGCACAGATACGCCGTCCAGATCACCGTCGCCGACGTGCGCGACGGGGCGTGCTCGTCCTCGACGCTCAAGGAGGCCTGCTCCTGGGGCAAGGTCGACGTCGCGCTGGAGCAGATGGTCTACGCCGAGGCGACCACCGTCGCGCCGGTCATCGTCTCCGACGTCTTCCACCGCGGCGCCTGGAAGACGCGCCCACGCCGGCGCTTCGCCGACATGTTCGAGGATTAGGGGCGCGCTGTCGGCATGGCCGCGCCCCCTCTCCCCTCCTTGAGGGGAGAGGCCGGGAGAGGGGAGAACGCGCCGCGCCCCGCCTGAAGGCGCGCCCCGCGTTGGGCGAAGCGCTCGCCGCAACCGACCCCCTCACCTGACCTCGCCCCCTTCCAGGGGGAGAGGAATCGGCGCGCGCTGTCGAGCGTTGGCGGCTCCCTCGCCACCCGGCGCGCCGGGTGCTAAAGCGCGAGCCCACGCCTCATGCGCCCGAGGAGACGCCCCGTGACCATGCCCGTCTGCTTTTTCGGATTCCGCAGCCCGTACTCGCGGCTCGGCCTGCACAAGCTCGCCCGCGCCGGGGTCGAGTGCGACCTGCACCCCTTCACCGGGCCGCCCGAGGGCGTGGCCTTCCTCAACCCGACCGACAGCCCGCCCAAGCTGAAATACTACGCCCACGACGCCCCGCGCATGACCGCGCTGATGCGGCTGCCGATGGTCCTGCCCGACCCGTTCGAGACCGACTACAAGCCCGCCAACCGCGCCTTCTATCTCGCGAAGGCCGAAGGCCAGGCCATGGACTTCGCGCTGGCGGTCTCCGACGCGCGCTGGGGCGAGGGCCGCGATATCGCCGACCCCGACGTGCTGCGCGACTGCGCGGATGCCTGCGGCCTGTCCGGCCTGATCGACCGGGTCGAGGCCGAGAGCGACCGCATCGCGGACGCCGCCGCCGAAACCCGCGCGCTGGTCGAGAAACACGACGTGTTCGGCGTGCCCTTCCTGATCGACGGGGCGGAGCCCTACTGGGGCCACGACCGCTTCGATCTGTTTCTCGAGCGGCGCGGGAAAAGCTGAGGCCGCCGGCCCGGCGATTACGCATTTCCGGTCTGATCGCGCGCGGGGTCGCCATCCGCCGCGCCCGGTGTTAAGGGCCGAGCGTTCCGCTCAACCCGGCCGGGGGGCTCCCATGGACGCGTTCGACTTCTCCCTGCTCACCGCCTCGCTGGTGACCTTCTTCGTCGTGATCGATCCGATCGGCGTCATGCCGATCTTCGCCAGCCTGACCGAAGGCTCGAGCGGGCGTCACAAGCGGGTGATGGCGGTGAAGTCCGTGGCGATCGCCACCGGCATCCTGTTCGGCTTCGCCTATGTCGGCGAATGGCTGCTGGGCGCGCTGCATGTCAGCCTCGACGCCTTCCGGGCGGCCGGCGGCGTGCTGCTGTTCATGCTGGCGCTGGACATGATCTTCGAAAAGCGCACCGAGCGCCGCGAGGAGCGCGCCGAGAAATGGGGCGAGGAGCACGAGAGCGCCGCGCCCGCCGAGGAGGACATCTCGGTCTTCCCGATGGCGATCCCGATGCTGGCCGGCCCCGGCGCCATCGCCTCGATCATGCTGTTCATGAGTTCGGCCGAGGGCGCGTTCGCCAACCAGCTTCTGGTCTTCGCCGGCATGCTGGGCAATCTCGTCTTCTGCCTGGTGCTGTTCCTGCTCGCCGGGCCGATCATGCGTCTGCTCGGCGACACGCTGGCGGCGATGATCACGCGCATTCTCGGAGTGATCCTGGCCGCGCTCGCCGCGCAGTTCATCTTCGACGGGATCGCCGGCGCGCTGCTTTAGGTCACGAGCGGGGCGAAATGCGCGCCCAGGAAGTACGGCCAGACGATCAGCGCAAGCGCGCCCTTCCAGACGCCCAGACCGAGATAGCCGATGGTGAACAGCCAGCCGGCGAACCAGGCCAGGCCGAGCCCGCTGTGCTGCTGGATATTGATGTCGCTGTCGCCGCGCATGCGCGCCTCCCCTTGATCGTCGCCGCACGATAGCAGGCCGGGCCGGGTGTTTCTCGGGAACGGGCTGGCGGTCGCCGCGTTCCTCCAGTGAGCCGGACATGGAGGACGCGCATGCACGCCGATGAGCTGAAGGGCAAGTGGACGCAGTTCGTAGGAGAGGTGAAGCGCCGCTGGGGCAAGCTCACCGACGACGATCTCGCCGTCGTCGCCGGCGACCGCGACAAGCTCGTCGGCCGGCTGCAGGAGCGCTACGGCGTCGAGAAGGACGACGCCGAGCGCGAGGTGAACGACTTCATCGAGAAACTGTGAGGCGTCGGCTCATCACCCTGTCATCGCCGGGCTTGTCCCGGCGATCCAGGCTCTCCGATCAATGACTGGATGGCCGGAACGAGTCCGGCCATGACAAGGACGCGGATCGCGACCCCATCCACCGACCGCAACGGATCAGCATGCAGGGCTCGCCGCGAGCGTCCGTAGTCTTCCGGATTCCCCGGACGCCGCCGGGCCTGCATGATGCGCGCGCTTCCGATGGAAGCAGGGTGTTCAGCGGGGACGACGCAGGAGTAGCTGCCATGCAACCCCAGGAACTCAAGAACAAGTGGAACCAGATGAGCGGCGAGGTGAAGCAGCACTGGAACAAGCTCACCGACGACGACATCAAGAACATCCAGGGCGACTCCCGCAAGCTCGCCAACAAGATCGAGCAGCGCTACGGCAAGAAGCACGACCAGGCCGAGCGCGAGGTGAACGACTGGATCCAGCAACACCAGTGACGCCGGTCCCACCCCGGTGACGAGAGGCGGCGCCGGGAGGCGCCGCTTTTTCGTCCGCCATCAGGCCGCGTGAACCGAATTTTAGCCGCTTTCCGCCAAAATGCGGCCGCTCTTGAAAGGAAGGCTGCGAGCCATGACGCGTCCGCGCTTCATGATGATCGCCGCCGCAGGCGGCTGCGCCGCCCTGGGCCTGACCGCCGGGGCGGTCAGCCTCATGAGCGGCATGGTGGACCAGGCGATCGCGCTGGCCTGGCCCGGGCTCGGCGCGGCGGTCCTGCTGGCGCTGATGATGCCGGGTCGGCGCGCGGAGTGAGGCGCGGCGCAAGCGGCTTCCGTCTCAGCCCGGCCTCAGAAATCCAATGCAATAGTATCCTGCGCGCCTGAGGATCGGACGCTCACGCGCAGCGGGTTCAAGATCCGGGTTGAGCGCGGCGCACAAGACCCTCAATTGGTCCAGCTGAGCGAACTCAAGTCGCATTGGTTCGTTGAAATTCAGCGGTCCCAGGATCGGGTACAGCTCGGCGGTGATGTCGACAGTGTTGATCGGTTCCGGCTCGGTCGCGAACCGGCCATCGGCGTGAAGCTCGGCGATCCGGTCGGACAGCGAGACCGGATCGACCGGCGCAGGCTCCGCCAGAGCCGGCTCGACCAGCTCCCGGATGCGCTCCTCAAGTTCGGCGAAACGTTCATCGTCGCGACCCTCGCCCGCCGCCAGCGTCTCCTGAATGCCCTCGATCCCGTCTGTGACCGCCCCGAAATCCGGGGCGCGCGCCTCCCCGACCGGCAGGACGCGCTCCTCGATGATCTCGGTGCGGCGCTCGATGACCTGGACCCAGACGATGACCTGCAGCGTGACGGCGAGCGTACCGCCGGCGGCCAGCACGTTGAACAGGTCCCGGCCCAGGCAGACGAGATCGCCGGGCTCCTTGTCCTGCTTCTGGCGATAGTCCAGCAGAACGCAGAACACCGCGACGATCACGCCGATCGCGGTGAGCGCGAAGGCGATGTTGGCGCCCGTCTGCATGATTGCGAGTTGCTCCATGACAAGCTCCCTTTCAAGCCAAGGGAGAATAGCAAAACCTGTGCGGGAAGTCCGCGACGATCCGCCCGTTTTGCGCGGGCGCGCCGAGGCTTATTTTTCCGGGCGGCAGCAAGGGAGGTTCGGATGAGAACCCTGCTTTCCGCTTTCATCGCGCTCTTGACGCTGACCGCGGCCGGCGCGCACGCGGAGGAGACGCGCGTGTCGGTCTTCGCCCGGTCGGCCGACGCGAAGTTCATCGGCGACGGCATGGGAGGCATGACCGTCGTGCTGGAGAACGCCGACACCGGCGAGGTCCTCGCCAGCGGCGTCACCCGCGGCGGGACCGGCGACACCGGCCTGCTCGTGCCCGAGACCCGGGAGCGCTACGCCGACATCGTCACCGAGGACGCCGCGCGCTTCACCGCGACGCTCGACATCGAGCGGCCGATGCGCGTGCGCGCGACCGTCGCCGGCCCCAACGGCCAGCGCCAGGCCGGCGCCGAGGCCTCGCAGGTCCGCTGGATCCTGCCCGGCCGGCATCTCGAGGGCGATCTCGGCTGGATCGTCGAGGTTCCCGGCCTCGCCGTCGACATCCTTTCGCCGCCCGCCCACCAGTATGTCTCCGGCGGTCCGGAGACGATGGAGATCGCCGCCAACGTCGTCTTCCTGTGCGGCTGCGGAACCTCGCCGGAGGGCGTGTGGGACGCCGACGCGCTCGACATCGTCGCCGAGGTGCGCCGCGACGGCGCCGTGACGGCGACGCACGAACTCGACTACGCCGGAGAGCGCAGCCAGTACGCCGTCGAGATCGATGCGTCCGAACCCGGGCTCTACACCGTCACGGTGACCGCCTTCGACCGGCGCACCGGAAACAGCGGCGCCGACTTCACCAGCTTCATCATCCGGGAGGAATGACGCGGGCTCAGCTGCTGCGGTCGTTCCACACGATGCGGTAGAGGTCGAAGCGCCGGTCGCGGAGGTTTCTGACCGTGCCCGACCGGCGCGCCTCGGCGAGATCGTCGAGGCGCAGATCGGCGACCGCGATGGTCTCGACGTTCTCGCTGGCCACGGCGGCCAGCCCGTCGCGGGCGAAGGGGAAGTCGCACGGCGTCACGATCGCGCTCTCGGCGTAATTGACGTCCATGTTCTCGACATCGGGCAGATTGCCGACATTGCCCGCGGTGACGACGAAGACCTGGTTCTCGATGGCCCGGCCGTGGGCGCAATAGCGCACGCGCAGATGCCCGGTCCGGTCGTCGGTGGCGTAGGGCGAGAAGATGATGCGCGCGCCCTCGTCGGCGAGCCGGCGCGACAGCTCGGGAAATTCGACGTCGTAGCAGATGAGAATGCCCACCGGACCGCAATCGGTGGGGATGGCGTGGACGAAGTCGCCGCCCTTGATGTTCCACCAGTATTTCTCGTTGGGCGTGGGGTGGATCTTCTCCTGGGCGTGGATCGAGCCGTCGCGCAGGAAGATGTAGGCGACGTTCTGGATGTCGCCGTCATCGGTCTTGGTGGGGTGCGAGCCGCCGACGATGTTGATGTTGTAGCGCACCGCGGCCTGGCTCATGAACTCCATGAAGCGCGGCGTGTGGCGGGTCAGCGCCTCGATCGACTCCTGCGGGGTGAGCTTCTTCTTCTCCAGCGACAGGAGCGCGACGGTGAACATCTCCGGGAAGACGCAGAAATCGGCGCGATAGTCCGAGCACACATCGATGAAGTATTCCACGTTGCGCTCGAACTCGGCGATCGTGTCGACGGCGCGGGCCTGGAACTGCACCGCCGCGACGCGCACCGTCTGCGGATCGGGCCTGCGGCCGTGCCTGGCGGTCTCGACATATTTCGGATTGCGCCAGACCATCAGCGCGGCGTGGCCGGCGCTGTCGACGTCTTCCGGGTAGTAGTTCCTGAGGATCCCCGCCGGCTCGAAGCCCATGCGGAGCTGGAAGTTGGCGACGGGATCGCGCACCTCGCGGTCCTGGACCGCAGCGAGATAGGTCTCCGGCGTGGGATAGGTCTTGCGCTTGCGGCGGAAGCCGGGGATGCGCCCGCCGAAGACGACGCCCTTCAAGCCCCATTCCTGGCACAGCGCCTTGCGCGCGTCATAGAGGCGCTGGCCGATCCTCAGCCGGCGCCGGTTCGGATCGACGGCGACCTCCATGCCGTAGAGCCAGTCGCCCTCCTCGTCATGGCGCGCCGCATAGCCCCCGCCGGTGATCTCCGCCCAGCTGTGCGGGGCGAAGGCGGTCGCCTCGTCGATGATGAAGGTCGCGCACCAGCCCACGACCTCGCCCTCGTACTCGACGACGAACTGGCCTTCGGGGAAGGCGCGGATCTGGCCGCGGATCATGCCCGGCAAGTCGGGGGGCATGTCGGGATAGGCCCGGTCCTGCAGCGCCAGGATGGCGGAGATGTCGTCGACGGTGGCGTTGCGGACGGAGAGCTTCGCGGAGCGGCGGCGTTCGGTCATGGGGAGAGCCTGAAACTGCAGGTCGGCGGATCGAGGTAAGCACGCGGCGATCCTGACGGGAACAGCAAGATGCGGCCGTCGGAGCCGCCCTCGTGCTTCGAGACGCCGCCTCCGGCGGCTCCTCAGCATGAGGGCGGAGTGGCCAGAGAATCCGATCCCTCATCCTGAGGAGGCCGCAGGCCGTCTCGAAGGACGGGGATCGGTCGGCTAGAGATAAAACTCCGGCCGTCTGTCCCGGAAGAAACCCCAGGCCGCCCGATGGCGATCCAGGAAGGCGGGATCGAATTCGGCCGCGATCACGCCGGTCTCGGCGCGGTCGAGCTCGGCGACGATCTCGCCGGCGTGGTCCGAGATGAAGCTCGTGCCGTAGAAGACCTGGCCGTCTTCGTCGCCGACCCGGTTGGCCGCCACGATCGGGATGACGTTGGACACGGCGTGGCCCTGCATCGCCCGGCGCCAGCGCGCCGCGGTGTCGAGGCCGGCGTCGTGGGGCTCCGAGCCGATGGCGGTGGGATAGAACAGCACCTCGGCGCCCATCAGCGTCATGGCGCGGGCCGTCTCGGGGAACCACTGGTCCCAGCAGATCCCGACGCCGACCTTGCCGTGCTTCGTGTCCCAGACCCTGAAGCCGGTGTCGCCGGGGCGGAAATAGAACTTCTCCTGATAGCCCGGCCCGTCGGGGATGTGGGCCTTGCGGTAGACGCCCATGGCCGAGCCGTCGGCGTCGAGCATGACGACGGAGTTGTAGTAGCGCGGCCCGTCGCGCTCGAAGATCGAGACCGGGATCGCCACGCCCAGCTCGGCGGCGACGGGCTGCAGCGCGGTGACGCAGGGATGGGCGTCGGCGGGACAGGCCGTCTCGAACCAGGCCTCGTCCTGCGACTTGCAGAAATACGGCCCCTGGAAGAGCTCGGGCGGCAGGATGATGCGCGCGCCGCGATCGGCGGCCTCGCGGACGAGGTCGATCACGGTCTCGATATTGGACGCCATGTCGGCGCCGAACGGCGCCTGCAGCGCCGCGACCTTGAGAGGCTTGTTCATGGAGGCGGTTCTAAAGGCTCAAAGCCGGTCGAGCCAGTCGCCCGGACCGTCGCCGGTGCGCAGGTCCATCACGGTCGGCCAGAGCCGCCAGGGCTCGCGCGCGTCGGCGTTCCACAGCGCGACGAAGGCGAAGCCGGTCGCCGGCTCGAGCACGACCTGCGCGCCGTAGCCCGACAGATAGCCCGAATGCATCATCAGGGTGCGGTCGCCCCAGTGATAGATGCGCCAGCCCATGCCGTAGGCGGTGTCGTCGACGCGGGCGCGCAGCCGGCCCAGCCCGCGAGTCTCGCGCGGCGTCTCGATCTGCGGGGCGAAGGCGCGCTCGCGCACCGTCTCGGGCAGGCCGGCGGCCTCGTCGAGATGGGCCTGCGCCCAGGCGACGAGATCGTCGATCGTGAGATTGACCCCGGCCGCGGCGGGCAGGTTGTCATAGTAGGAATCCGGCGAGCCGGCCCGGCGGCGGACATTGCGCCGCCAGCCGCGATGGGGCCGCGCCCAGCTCTCCGAGGCGCGCAGCGCGTCGGCGCCGACGCTGGCGCCGTCGAGGCCGAGCGGATCGAACATGTAGGTCCGAAGGGCCTCGGCGTAATCCAGCCCGGTCGTCTCCTCGATCAGGAGCTCGGCCGCGCCGAAGGCGACGTTCTGATAGCTGTAGCACTCGCCGATCGGGCAGACGAGATCGACCTCGGCCAGACGCCGGCGCGCCTCCTCGGGGCTGCGCCCGGCCTCGATCAGGTTGTCGTAGGCGTTGGGCGGCAGGCCGGTCTGATGGCTCACCAGCTCGAGCCAGGTCGGCTGGCGGTCGGCCTTGAGCGTGATGACGTCGGCCGGAACGGACTCGCTCAGATCGACCCGGCCCTGGGCTTCCAGCAGCGCCAGCATCGAGCCCGTGAAGGTCTTGGTCAGCGAAGCCGCGCGGAACACCGTGTCGCGCGTGACCGGCTCGCCGGAGCCGGCGGCGGTCTCGCCATGGGTGTAGTAGAGCACCGGCTCGCCGGCTTCGAGCACGGCGGCGGCCAGCCCGACCACGCGGCCGCTGCGCGCGGCCTGGTCCAGGCGTTCGCGCACGTCGTCGAGATAGGGCGGCGGGGCGGTCAGGATCAGCGGCTCGACGCCGACCGTCTCGGGCGCGGCGACGCTGGCGATGATCGAGGCTTCCTCGGCCGGGCTCGGCAGGTTCGCGCGCACCTCGGCGGCGACGTCCGGGGCGGCCAGCTCGGCGGCGGCGTTGGACGCCGCGGCGACGGCGATCGTCACCGGCTCGGTCTCGACCGCGCCCTCGTCGGCGACCGCGCCGCCCCCGGAGGGTTCGACGACGGCCGTCGCGCCGAGCGACAGGCCTATGATTCCGAGAACGATCGAGCGTCTCATCCGGCTCCCGCGGGCTGATTGCATGTGACGCAGTGAAACGCGCCGCCGCCGGTCAGGATACGGCGCGCGGGGCTTACAAATACTTTCCGCGAACCGAACAGCCGCGTCAACGCGGCCGCCGCAGTCCTCGCGCGATCGTTATATGCGGGCAACACGACGCTGCGCGGCCCGATCACCCAGTTCATGTGCGAGGCCGCCGCCGGCGCGCCGTCTGCGTCCTCGACCCGGCCGGGGGAGGGAATCCGGACCACCTCCAGCCGGCGCCCGCGCGCGTCTCGGGCCTTGCCCAGCTGGCGCGCCACGGCGTCGAGAACCTTCCGATTGGGGTCGTCCGAGCCGCTCGGCGCCTGGCAGGCGACGACGCCGGGACGGACGAAGCGGGCGAGATTGTCGACATGGCCGTCGGTGTGATCGCCGGCCAGCCCCTCGTCGAGCCAGATCACCTGCTTCACGCCGAGCGCGTCGATCAGCCGCGCCTCCACCTGCGGCTCGGAGAGGCGCGGATTGCGGTTCGAATTGAGGAGGCACTGGCGCGTGGTGATCACCGTTCCGTCGCCGTCGAACTCCAGCGCGCCGCCCTCGCCCGTGAGATCGACCTCGCGGATCTCCGCGCCGGCGCGCGCCGCGATGGTCGCTCCGATCGTCTGGTCTCCCGGCAATTCGTACTTGCCGCCCCAGCCGTTGAAGCGGAAACGCACCGCGGTCAGCCGGCCGTTCTCGAGCCCGAAGACCGGGCCGGTGTCCCGCGCCCAGACATCGCCGTACGCCGCGCGCACGACCGTCGCCCGGCCGCCCAGCGCCTTGCGGGCGTTCGCCTCCGCGCGCGCCGTGGCGGCGTAGACGACGAGATCCGGCCGGCGGCCGTCGGAACCGGGCTCGGCGAGCGGTCCCAGGAAGCGCGCGAACTCCGCCTCGGCGGGCCCGAGATCGGCCTCCCAGAGCGCCGCGTCGGCCGGCCAGCAGGTGTGGATCGCCGCCTGGCGCGCGGTTTCATGGGGAATGGTCAGCCTCATGGCGCGGCGCTCTAGCATGCCTCGGGCCGAAAGGGGTAGCGGGCGACGCCGCGGTCCGCGCCTTCTCCCCTCATCTCACTTCTCCCCTCCATGAGGGGAGAAGGGTCGCCGGCGTGGAGCAATTTTCTTCAATGCAGACGCCAGGCTCCGCTCCCTCTCTCCCTCAAGGGGGGAGAGGGTCGGGGTGAGGGGGTCATCCGCCAGGAAACGCAATCAGACGCCCGCCACCGTTTCCGGGATCCTCGCCTGCGCGGGAACCCCGCACATAAGCTTGACCCGATATCGGCATGGCGAACATCAGGAGGGTCCAACAATGCGGGAGAGGCCCATGACGGCGGACATCGCGATCAGACCGGCCCGGCCCGACGACATGGCGGGGCTGGAAACGCTCTATCCGGCGGCGTTTCCCGACGAGGACCTGCTGGGGCTCGTCAGGGCGCTCTCCGCGGAGGGTCCGACCGTGGTTTCGCTGGTCGCCGAACGGGACGGCCGCGTGATCGGCCATGTCTGCGTCTCGATCTGCGGCGTCGGCGGCCGGCCGAACGCGGCCGGACTGCTGGGGCCGCTCGCCGTCGCGCCGGAGGCCCAGGGACAGGGGCTCGGCCGCGCCCTCGTCGAGACCGGCCTCGAGCGCATGGCCGACGCCGGCGTCGACGCGGTCTGCGTGCTGGGCGATCCGGGCTATTACGGCCGCTACGGCTTCGAACCCGGAACCGGGATCGCGCCGCCCTACCCGATGCCCGAGGAATGGCGCGAGGCGTGGCAGGGGCTGCGCACAAGCCCGGACGCGCCCCGCGTTTCGGGAAGGCTGGAGCCGCCCGCCCCGTGGATGGACGAAGCGCTCTGGCGGCCCTGAGGCGCGCGACTCAGGCCCGGACCGGCCCGGGCCGGCCGGCCTCGACGACGAAGCGGGCCTGGTCGCGCGGCGCGTAGCCGTCGCGCCGCTTGACCTCGCCGACCGTGCGCAGCGCGACCTCGGCGCGATCCGCGTACAGGTCCATCAGGCCGTAGCCGTGCTCGCGCGCGTCGAAATGCTTGATGTGCGGGAAGTTCGGAACATTGGCCGCAAACGCGTCGTGGCTGAAGTGGTGGGAGGTCACCGAGCTCGTCACGAACTCGCTGCCGATCGCCGGCGAAGCCGGGTCGTCATAGTCCTGCCTGACGTCGCTCACCCAGTAGCAGTGCGTGTCGCCGCCCAGCAGGACCGGATTGGCGCCCCGCCCCTGGCGCTCGGCCATCAGGTCGAGCATGCGCCGCCGCGCGGCCGGGTAGCCGTCCCAGCCGTCCGACCAGGCGTTGGGTTCGCCAGTCTCGGGGTCGGTCCCGTGGAACTTGGAGAACAGGGTCGGCTGGACGACGAGATTCCAGCGCGCGCCGGAGCGCCCGAAATCGTAATTGAGCCAGCGCTCCTGGTCGGCGCCGAGATAGGTGCGCTCGGGATCGAGGCGCTCGGGGCAGTCGCGATCGATGAGGGCCCCGCCGCGATCGTCCTCGGTCGGACACGCCATGGGCGTGCGGAACTGGCGGCCGTCGGTCATGTTGATCTCGGCCATGCCGCCGAAGACGTGCTGGCCCCAGATGCGCATGGTCTCGTGCGTGCGCTCGAGGATCGAGCGGCGGCGCAGCGGCATGTTCTCCCAATACGCCTGATAGGCGGCGAGACGGCGGGCGCGGAAGGCCTCGCGACTCACCTCGGCCTCCTCGGCGACGTCGCCGGCGTAGTCGTTGTCGACCTCGTGATCGTCCCAGGTCGCGAGCCACGGCGCGGCCGCGGCGGCGGCCTGCAGGTCCGGGTCGAGCCGGTAGAGCGCGTGCTGCATGCGGTAGTCGGCGAGCGTGTAGGGCTCCGGGACGGCGTGGCGGCGCACCTGCGGCCCCCAGCTCGATTCGTAGATGTAGTCGCCGGTGTGCACGATCAGGTCGGGCGCCTCGGCGGCCATGTCGCGATAGGCGTGAAAGAAGCCCTGCTCGTAATGGGCGCAGGAACACCAGGCGATGCGGAAACGATCGAGCGCCGCGCCCCAGGGCGCAGCCGTCGTCGCGCGCCCGACCGGGCTCGTCGCCCCGCCGGCGTGGAAGCGGTAGAAGAAGGCCCGGCCGGCGGGCAGGCCGTGGATCTCGGCGTGCACGGCGTGGCCGCGGCCGGGCAGCGCGCGCTCGACGCCGGCGCGCACGATGCGCGAGAAGCCCTCGTCGGCGGCGATCTCCCAGGCGACCTCGAGCGGCTCGGGCGCCATCCCGCCGTCGGGATCGAGCGGATTGGGCGCGAGCCGCGTCCACAGCACGAAGCCTTCCGGGGTCGGATCGCCCGAGGCCACGCCCAGCGTGAAGGGATCGTTGCGGAAAGCGGCGCCGCGCTCCAGCCCCGGCAGCTTGCAGGCGGCGGCGAGCGACGCCGTCGCCCCGGCGGCGGCGCTTCTCAGCAGAAAGCGGCGCGTCAGCGCCCGGCTCGCAAGCTTGCCCATGTGCGGATCCCCCTCGATCGCAGGACTGGAACGCGGCGGGGATCTGTCTAGCCGCGGGCTTTGACAGTTTGACGAAGCCGCCGCCTCCGCCAGCCGGAAAAAGAAAGGGGCGGCCCGAAAGCCGCCCCGATCCGTCTCGGTCCGTGCGGACTGCGCGGAGTTCCTAGAACTCGTAGCGCAGGCCGATGCGGACCGACCACAGCGACGGAGACCCGACGCGCGGCTCGGCGATCCGGTTCGCGTTGAAGTCCTCGAAGAGGATCTGCGAGCCGCCATTGATCAGGCTGGCGTCGACGACATCGACCAGGCGCGGGAAGCTCGCCTCGCGCATCACGCCCCACTCGTCGTTGATCAGGTTGGTGACGTTGTCGATCACGATGAACGCGGCGCTGCGATCGCTCGGACGCAGGCCCGGCAGCTCCTGCTCGATGCGCAGGTCGGCCTTGGTCCACCAGCCGGAGTTGAAGTCGTTGCGGTCGACATAGCCGCCGGCGTAGCCGTTCAGGCCTTCGCGGCTCAGGAAGGCGAAGAACGCATCCTGGTCGAAGCCCGGGTCGAAGACGACGTTCGGGTCGTTCGCCCCGTCCGGCACGTAGAGCAGCGAGCTGTCCGAGCCCTGGAACGGATTGAAGCCGAGCAGCGAGTTGGAGCCGAACGTGTAGCTGTACGGCCGCCCCTCCGAGGCCAACGCGAACAGGCTCAACCGCGTCGCGTAATCGCGGACGAACTCGTTTTCGTAGTTCACCAGCAGGGTGAAGCGGTTCTCGATGTTGTAGTTCGAGGTCGCGACTTCATCGATCTGCGGGTTCACGTACGCGCGATTGTTGTAGTTCGAGAACGCGACCGAGCTGGTCATCGGCTGGACGTCCTCGGCGTCCGAGTAGGCGTAGCCGAGCGTCCAGTCGAGGCCGAAGTCGTACTCCTTCTGGACGGTGAAGCCGACATTCCAGTCCTCGGCCTCCGAGTCGGCGTTCGTCAGCACGAAGGACGGCAGGCGGACGCTGTCGAAGATGGGCAGGCCGGCCGGGCCCGTCCCGATCTGCTCGAGATCGCCGCGGCGGATGACGGCGGCGTCCTGGTCGCGGGAGTAGAGCAGGTCGGCGTTGAACAGGTACTCGCCGCCGAGAACGCCCGGAAGCGGCGCGTCGTAAAGCCAGGTCGCGCCCAGCGAGACCTTCCACTCCGACGGGATCTCGAAGTTCGGATCGAGGTAGTTGATCTCGAAATTGCTGCCCTGACGGTTGGCGACGGCGTCGGCCATCTCGACGGGAATGCCGTAGCCCGGGCCGCCCGGACCGTCGTTCATCGTGTAGGCCAGGTCATTGAGATTGTTCGACGGCAGCACGTCCTCGTCGACGGTGAACTGGGTCACGTTCGTCGCCGAGTAGTTGTTCGACAGCCAGACGTTCGGGTTGCCGCCGGAGTACAGGCCGACGCCGCCGCGGAAGGTCAGCGTGTCGGAGTAGTCGTACTGGAAGCCGAAGCGCGGCTGCAGCAGGCCCTCGCCGTCGAGGTTCTGGGCGTTGGTGAAGCCGTAGTCGGCGACGAAGTCCGGGTTCTCGGCCGGCGTGTCGTCGCTGGTGTACCAGTCGTAGCGCAGGCCGCCGGTGAGCGTCAGGCCGTTCGGCAGCGTCCACTCGTCCTGGGCGTAGACCGTGTTGACGGCGTAGCCCCACTCGGCCGCGGCGTCGTTGAGATCGCCGGTGGGCGAGTTGGCGTAATCGAAGGCCGAGAACACGCCCGCCTCGAAGTCGGCGATGCTGTCGAACTCGATCTGGCCCTCGGTGTGCTGGACGAAGAGGTTGAACACGTCGAGGTCTTCGCGCTCGTAGCCGAACGTGAAGCTGTGCGCGTTCCAGTCGTAATAGCCGCGCAGGAGCAGCGTCATCGTCTCGTAGTTCAGGTCGTTGGCCTGGCGGCTGTCGTCCTGACCGAGATAGATGGTGTTGTCGTTCACCTCGACCTGGACCTCGGCGAAGCCCAGACCCTCGGCGTTGGAGATCTGGCGGTTGTCGAGCTCGAGATAGCCGACGCGGACCTCGGTGGAGAAGTTCTCCGTCCAGTCTGAGAACAGCGAGCCGACGACGGAATTCAGCTCGGCGCCGCGCTCGTAGAGGTGCTGGGAGTATTCGAACTCGTCGGAGTCGCCGTCCGACTGGTTGATGTTGAACCCGTCATTGTAATTGTAGATCAGGTTCGCGCGGTGCTGGTCATTGATCTCCCAGTCCAGGCGGACCAGCAGCTTCTCGTCCTCGTTGTCGAAGCTGCGCGGCAGCGTGCCCGGGTCGAAATTGTAGACGTCGCGGGCGATGCGGGCGATCTCGTCAAAATCGGCCTGGGTGAAGCCGGGCAGCTCGACCGCCGAGTTCGAACCCTCGGGACCACGGTCGAAGGTGTTCGCGCCCTCGAGCTTCTCGTAGGCGACGCTGAAGAACAGGCGGTCCTCGATGATCGGGCCCTGGACGTTGAAGCCGTAGCGGTATTCGTCGAACTCGGCGACGTCGACCGGGTCGCCCTCGAGGCTGTCGCCGCTCAGCGAGTCGCTGGTGTAATCGACGAACGCGCCGCCGTGGAACGCGTTGCCGCCGGACTTGGTGACCGCGTTGATGTTGCAGGCCGAGAAACCGCCGTACTGCACGTCGAACGGGGCCAGCTCGACGGCCACCTGCTCGATGGCGTCGTAGGAGAAGGGCTGGCGCTCGGTCGGGAAGCCGTTGGAGTTCAGGCCAAAGGCGTCGTTGAGGCGGACGCCGTCGACGGTCAGGCTGTTGAAGCGCGGGTTGGCGCCGGCGCACTGGATGCCGTCGACGAAGGCCTCGTCGACATAGAGGCTCGGGTCGATGCGCACGATGTCGTTGATCGTGCGGTTGATCGCCGGGGCCTCCTGCAAGGTCTCGAGACCGAACGACGCCGTCGGGCCGATCGCCGTCTCGGCGATGTTCACCGCTGAACCGGTCACGACGATCACCTCACTCGAGACCGCGCCGGCCTGGAGCGTCAGCGTGACGTCGGTGGTCTCGCCCAGCGTGACGTAGACGTCCTCGACGCGGGTTGGGGCGTAGCCGTCGGCGGTCACCGTGATGGTGTAGGGGCCGCCGACGCGGAGGTTGCGGGCGAACGCCGCGCCCGTGTCGCCCGAGCGGCTGACGCTCGTCGCGCCCGTCGGGTTGTGAACGATCGTGACCGTGGCGTCGGCGACCGGCGCGCCGGAGGCGTCGACGACCGCGCCCCGGATGGCGCCGGTGACTTCCTGCGCGTGAACGCCAGCGACCGGCGCGGTCAGCGCGATGAGCGCTGCGGCGGACACGCCGCCGGAAAGCTTCCTGAACAAGGCCATTTTCCTGGTTCCCCTGATTTCAACCCAAAACCCACACCGGCCCGGCGCCGGTGCTTCGAGGGGGTCGCTTAGGAACGGACGTTTGCGGTTGCGTGACGCGGGAATGAAGGTTTCGCGACGCCCCATCGCATTGAATATGCAATCGGAGTTCGGGAGGCGCGCCGGCCGGTCGAAGGAACCCGCCGAAGTCCTTGAGACTCCGCGATCCGCGCTCCGGAAGGCGCGACGCCGTCGGCCCGACGCCGGCCGAGGCGGCGGCGGGACCCGCCTGACCGGAATCAGCCCAGCGTGGCTGCGGTGCAACGCCTCTCGCCGGCGGCGCCTTTGACAACGCCGCCGCGGGAAGGGATGAAGCCGCGATGACCACCGTCGCCCCATCCGCCGGAACGCGGCTCGACGCGCCGCAGCCCCGCCTCCTCGCCGCGGGCGTCGTGCTCGCCGGCCTTCTGGCATTGCGCCTCGTCGCAATCTCGATCGATCCCAACAGCCTCTACGCTGACGAGACCCAGTACTGGATCTGGTCGCGCGATCTCGATTGGGGCTATTTCTCCAAGCCGCCCATGATCGCGTGGATCATCGCCGCCACGACGGGCGTGTTCGGAAACGCGGACTGGGCGGTGCGGCTGGCCGCGCCCTTCCTGCACACCGCCACGGCGGCGTTCCTGGGGCTGACGGCGGCGCGGCTGTTCGGCCCGCGCGCAGGGATGTGGACGGCGATCGGCTGGGCGACCCTGCCGGCGGTCTGGCTGTCGGCCTCGGTCATCTCCACCGACGCGGTGCTGATGGTGTTCTGGAGCGCGGGGCTCTACGCGCTCGTCCGCCTGCGCGAGGGCGGCGGTCTCGGCTGGGGCGCGGCGCTCGGCGTCGCCGCCGGCCTCGGCTTCCTGTCGAAATACGCGATCATCTATTTCCTGCTGGGGACCGGCCTGGCGCTCGTCGTCGACGCGCCGGCGCGCCGGGCCCTTCTGTCACTGCGCGGCCTGACCGCGGCGGCCGTGTTCGGCGCGATCGTCGCGCCCAACGTGATCTGGAACGCCAGCCACGACTTCGCGACCGTCTCCCACACCGCGGCGAACGCGAACTGGGGCGCGCAGCTGTTCAATTTCGACGAGCTCGGCCAGTTCGTCGGCGACCAGCTCGCCGTCTTCGGCCCGCTCTTCTTTCCCGTCCTGGTCGCAGCGATGGTCGCGGCCGCGCGCGGCGAGGCCGGCCAGGCGGCCCGTCCCCGCCTGATGCTCGCGCTCTATTCCGCGCCGGCGCTCGCCATCGTCGCCGTCCAGGCCTTCATCAGCCGCGCCCACGCCAACTGGGCGGCCTCGGCCTACGGGGCGGGGCTCGTGCTGGTCATGGCCTTCCTGCTCGACGGGCCGCGCTGGCGGCGGGGCGTGATGTTCGCCTCGATCGGCTTCCACACGGCGCTGGGCCTGACCTTCGTGGCGGCCGCCGCCTCGACGCCGCTGTCGGAGTCCATCGGGCTCGCCAACGCGTTCAAGCGCGTGCGCGGCTGGGAGGAGACCGCCGAGGCGCTTGCGCGCGCGTCGGCGGCCGCCGACGTCGAAGCGGTGGTCTTCGACAACCGCAACGATTTCCACCAGATGCAGCGCTACGGGACCGGGATCGAGGCCGATCTCTACATGTGGCGGCGCTACGCGGCGCCGGCCTCGCACGCCGAGCAGGTCTGGCCCCTGCCGGCGGGCTATGACGAGCCGGTGCTCGTGGCCTCGGAGCGCCCCCGCGAGATCCCGCTCATCGGCCGCGATTTTCGTGAATTCGAACCGGCCGGCGAGATCGTGATCCCGCTCGGCGGCGAGCGCGAGCGCGTCTATCGCCTGTTCCGCGCCGAGGGCTACGCCCCCGTCCCGCGCACGGACGCGTACGAGGCCTGGGTCGCGGAGATCCGCGCCGGCGACTAGCCGTTGGCGCCGAGCGCCTCGTCACCCCAGATCTCGCGCAGGCGCTGGTCGCGCCGGCAGCCGAGCCGGTAGCGGCTGTAGCGCAGCGGGTTCTTCTCGGCGTAGTCCTGGTGATAGTCCTCGGCCGGCCAGAAATCGCCCGCCGGCTCGATGTCGACGGCGATTTCGCGATCGAAGCGCGCCGAGACGCGATCCCGCGAGGCGCGGGCGGCGTCGGCCTGGTCTTCGTCCAGCGTGAAGATGGCCGGGGCGTAGGACGGGCCGCGGTCGCAGAACTGGCCGCCCCCGTCGAACGGATCGACATTGCGCCAGTAATGGTCGAGCAGCGCGGCGTAGCCGACCGCATCGGGATCGTAGATCACCCGCACCGCCTCGTGATGACCCGTGCCGCCGCCGGTGACCTGGCGATAGGTCGGATTGTCGACATGCCCGCCGGTATAGCCCGACACCGCCTCGACGACGCCGTCGAGCTTTTCGAAGTCCGCCTCGGTGCACCAGAAGCAGCCCGACGCGAAAATCGCCTGGGCCGCGCCCTCGGGCAGGTCGGCGGCGGTCGGATCGCCGGCCGGTCGGGCCTCCTGGCCGCAGGCGGCCGCGGTCAGGGCGAACGGGACGAGGAGTAGGGCGAGCGCGCGCATGGGATCGGCTCCTGTGGGCTTGCCTCAGTATCTGGTCCGCGAGGGCGGGGCGCCAAGGCCCCAACGCTTCACGACTGCGTCAGACGAGCCCGTCGAACTCGTCGAGCTCGAGCGCAAGCGCCAGGTTCTGGATCGCCTGGACCGCCGCGCCCTTGAGCAGATTGTCGAGCGCGCAGACCATCACGGCGCGGCGGCCGTCCTCGCCGAGCGCGAACCCGCCGACCGCCGCGCCGTTCTGGTTCGCCCCGTCGGTGATCTCGGGAACCCGATCCTCGACGATCTCGATCAGCGGTTCGTCGGCGAACCCCCGGACATACGCATTGCGCAGGGTCGCCTCGTCGAGCGGATCGGCGAATTCGAGCTGGGCGGTGACGATCAGCCCGCGGAAGAAGGCCGCGACGTGAGGCGAGAAGCGCACCTCGCCGCCGAGGTGACGGCTCATCTCGCGCTCGTGGAGATGCCCGGTCAGCCCGTAGGGCATGAGGTTGTCGGCGAGCGCGACGGGATCGTTGCGCCGGCTCGGACTGGTCCCCGCGCCGGAATAGCCCGACACGCCGAAGAGATGGGCCGGTCCCGCCAACCGATCGCGCACCGGCGCGACGCAGAACTGACCCGCCGTGGCGTAGCAGCCCGGATTGGCGATGCGCGTCGCGCCGCGCAAACGCTCGCGCCCCTGGAGTTCCGGCAGACCGTAGGCCCAGGCGTCGTCGAAGCGATAGTCGGCGGACAGGTCGACGATGACGGCGCCGGGGCGGGCCGCCTCGATCGCGGCGACATAGGGCGCGGCCTCGCCGTTGGGCAGGGCGAGCACGACGGCGTCGACGTCCTTGCCGGCGACGCCCTCGGGACCGAGCGCCTCGATGGTGAGACCTTCGGGGGCCTCGGGGGCGAGCGCGGTGGCCGGGGCGCCGGCCATCGCGCGCGACGAGGCGAAGGCCAGCCCCATGTCCTCGCGACCAGCCAGGAGCCGGATGAGTTCGCGCCCGACATGGCCGCGCGCGCCGACGAGGCCGATGCGTTTCATGGCGCCTTCCCCTCGAGGGTTTCAGGCAGCGCGACGATGCGATCGACCATCGTTGGAATCCGGGCGAGATCGTCCTCGCCGCGCCAGAACACCGTCCAGCCGCCGACCTTCACCGCGCCGTGGCAGGCGGCGAAGTAGAACTCGTTGACCGGGTTGTCGGCGCGCGATCGCCAGTAGAGCCGCGGCGCGAACTCGACCAGCCGGCGCCAGACCGCGCCGCCCAGCCCCTCGCCGCGGGCGTCGTCGAGCACGGCGAACTTGTCGAGATAGACCGCGTCGTCGAGCCGCGTGGTGATCGCGGCGGCGCGATAGCTCTCGCTGACGAAGGCGTGATGGAAGTCCAGCCGCTCGAAATAGTCGGCGACCGGCGCGCGCCCGAACGCCTCGGCGACCAGCCCCCGCATCCGCTCCCGATCCAGCTTGTCCAGTCGGTCGATGTCGAGAATGCGCTCGCCGCGCCGAACCAGCGTGCCCGCCCCGGCGTGGGTGAACAGCTCCTTGGCCAGCGCTTCGGGCCGCGTGATCGACACCGAGCTCGACAGCGGCAGATCGTCCAGCAGGCGCTTGATCTCGGCCATCTTCAGCCGCATGCCGCCCGAGACCCAGTCGGCGTCCATAAGCTCGTCGAAATCGGTGGCGAGGTTGATCGCCGAAATGATCTCGCCGGACGCGTCGAGCAAACCGCCCGTGCCGGTCAGGAAGATGATCTTGTAGGGCTGGAGCGCGTGGACGAGCGCGCGCACGGCGGCGTCGGCGTTGACGTTGACGAGGCGGCCGTCGGCGGTGTCGCCGAGGCAGGCGAGGATCGGCGCCTGGCCGGCGCGCGCGGCGGCGGCGACCTGGTCGAGGCGCACCCGACTCGGTTCGCCGACGCGGCCGAGGCCGGCCTCGTCGATCAGCTCGGCCTCGAACACCCCGCTCGGGATCGCCGCGGCGCGGCCGCCGCAATCGCGGATCGCCTGGACGAGCTTCAGATTGACGTCGGTGAGCGTGTCGCGGACGACGGCGACCGCCTCGGGCGGAGTCACGCGCAGACCGTCGCGGCGCTCGCTGGCGATGCCGGCCGCGGAGAGCGCGGCGTCGAGCTGCGGTCCGCCGCCGTGGACGACCACCGGCGACAGGCCCACGCTCTGCAGGAAGGCGAGTGCGGCGGCGAGCTCGTCGAGCGAGTCTTCCATCACCACGCCGCCGACCTTCACGACGGCGAAGCGCTCCTGGTCGAGGCGGGAGAAGCGCGTGAGATACTCGCGGATCTCCTTGCCGTCGCGCATGTGCGAGAGCAGCTGGACGATCGCCGAGCGCACTTTCGGCCGCTCGGGCGCGCGCTCCGGCTTGGGGCTCGTCGCGTCGTCCTTCACGCCGCGCCTCCCGCGAGCCGCTCCATGATCGCCTTCTGGACGTGCAGCCGGTTCTCGGCCTCCTCGATGCCGAGGAAACGGTCGGAATCGACGACGGAATCCGCGATTTTCACGTTGCGCCGCATCGGCAGGCAGTGGCTCACCACCGCGTCGTCAGCGCGCGCGAGCTTGGCCTCGTCGACCATGAAGCCCTCGCCCTTGGCGCGGACGGCGGCCTCCTCGTCCCAGCGCCCGTAATAGGGCAGCGCGCCCCAGCTCTTGGCGTAGACGGCGTGGGCGCCGGCGTAGCCGGCCTCGATATCGGTGGTGAAGCTGAAGTCGGCGCCCGCCTCGGAGCAGAACCGTTCCGCCGCGCCCATGTAGCGCGGGTCGAGCGCATAGGTCTCGTCCGGGGCCAGGACGCGGACATTCATGCCGAACTTCGACGCGATCAGGATCGCCGAGTTGGCCACCGCCGTATTGAGCGGCTTCGGGTGCGGAACCCAGCTCAGCAGGAAGGTCTTGCCGCGCACCTCGCCCAGCCAGTCCTGGAGCGCCATCATCAGGGCAAGCTCCTGGCAGGGATGGACGATGGTCTCCATGTTGATGACCGGCACGGTCGCGTGCTCGGCGTAGGCGCGGATGAGCGGATCCTCACGCTCGGCCTTCCAGTCCTCGAACTTCGGAAAGCAGCGGATGGCGATCAGGTCGACATAGCGCGACAACACACGCGCGGCCTCCCTGACATGCTCCTCGGGACCCCCGTCCATCACCGCGCCAGGCTCGATCTCGACCGGCCAGGTCGCGCCCTTCGCGTCGAGCACGATGGCGTGGCCGCCGAGCTGGAAGGCGCCGAGATCGAACGAGGTCCGCGTCCGCAGCGACGGGTTGAAGAAGACCAGCGCGATCGACTTGCCCTTGAGCGCGTCGCCGAGCGGGCTGTCGCGATACGCCCGCGCGCGGTCGATCAGCGCCTGGAGTTCGTCGCGGGACCAGTCTTCGGTGGACAGGAAATGACGCATGGCGCGCGGGCCTCGGCTCTCGTCGGACCCTTCGCGTTTATCGGCCCGGCGCCGGCTTGGCAAACACGCGGCGCGGCGGCGCGGCCGCAAGAAAACGGCGCCGCGGAGGCGAGTTCGCCGCGGCGCCGCAAAGAACGTCGGTTGTTGCGGAGCCGGCGCTACTCGGCGTGGCCGGCCGCCTCGCCCGCGACGGCATGGATATAGTCGCGGCGCGCCTGGGCGGGATCGACGCCGGAATCCGCGTCGATCTCGGCGGCGATCCGCTCGTCCTCTTTCTGCAGCGCCTCGGGATCGAGCTCGGCGTATTCCAGCACGCCCATGTCGGCGTAGGCCTTCTGGATCTTCGGACCCCAAAGCCCGATATCCTTCACGATCGGCACGATGCGCTGGAAGAGCAGCTTGCGGTACATCTTCACGATCTCGGAATTGTCCGCGTACTCCCGGCATTCGGCGGCCGGCAGGCCGAGCTGCTCGTAGACCTCGCCGGACTGGGTCATGCGGTCGCGCATGAGATAGCAGGCGTCGACCAGGAATTCCTCGCGCTCGTCGCGCTCGGCCTGGGTGAGCTCGGGATAGTAATCGCGCAGGGAGAGCCGGCCGAAGGCGACGTGGCGGGCCTCGTCCTCCATCACATAGGCGTTGACCATGCGCGCCAGCGGGTTCTGGGCGAGATCGCGGATCGTGCCGAAGGCGGCCAGCGCCAGGCCCTCGATCACCACCTGCATGGCGAGATAGGTGACGTCCCAGCGCGAGTCCCGCAGCGCGTCGTTGACCAGCTCCATCAGCGGATCGGTCATCGGGTAGGCGACGCCGAACTTGCCCATCAGCTTGCGATAGGCCTCGACATGGCGGGCCTCGTCCATGACCTGGGTGGCGGCGTAGAACTTGGCGTCGAGATCGGGCACCGACTGGACGATCTTGGAGGCGGCCAGCAGCGCGGCCTGCTCGCCCTGCAGGAATTGCGAGATGTTCCAGGCCTGGGCGTGGCGGCGCAGCTCCTGCTGCTCCTTCTCGGTCAGCTTCGCCCAGATATCGGAGCCGTAGATCGCCACCGACTCGTCAGGCATCTCCATCGGATTGCCCGGGTCGAGATCGAGATCCCAGTCGATGCGGCTGAGCGCGTCCCACTGCATGTCCTTGCCCTTCTGGTACAAGTGCATGAGCGTCGTGCGGCCGTCGTCGAAGTCCCAATCGAACACCGCGTCGTACTCTTGCGGCACGTGCCAGTGGGAATCGATGCCGGGCATCGGATAGAGATCACGCAGGGCGGTCATGGTCGCTCCTCCCGTCGGGGCGGCGGCGCGGGCGGCCGCATTGCGCCCCATTCGAGCCCAAACAGCTTGACGCCGTGTGAACGCCGAGGTTGTGCGGCGCGGGCGTGAACGCTGTTCACTTTTCGCAGTGTGAGCGATCCGACGGGGGTTTGTCCAGTCAAGTCGCTATTCAGCCGCCGCCGGCGCGGTCTCGTCGTCCGCCCGATCCGGCTCGGCCTGGCGCGCCGCCCAGCGCTGCTTGATGGTCTGCGAGGACTCGCGGCTGCCGTCGGGCGACCAGCCCGGCGGGCCGAAGAAATAGCCCGCGGCCTCCTTGAGCGACTTCGCCCCGCGCACGTCGCGGATGATGCCCACCCATTCGTGCAGGCAGATCTTGAGCGGGTTCCAGGTGCCGAGATTCTTGATGATGCCGTAGCGGCACGGCTCGTCGTCGCGCTCGGGCTCGAAGGTGCCGAACAGCCGGTCCCAGACGATGAAGACGCCGGCGAAATTGCGGTCGAGATAGCGTGGGTTGGTCGCGTGATGGACGCGATGGTGGGAGGGCGTGTTCATCACCGCCTCGAACCAGCCGGGCATCCGGCCGATCACTTCGGTGTGGATCCAGAACTGGTAGACGAGGTTGAGCGCGCCGACGAAGGCGATCATCGCCGGCGGGAACCCGATCAGCACCAGCCACGAGCCGAAGACGACGAATTTGAGCGTCAGCGGGCTCAGCCAGGGCTGCCTGAGCGCGGTCGACAGATTGTAGTGCTGCGAGGAGTGGTGGATGACGTGGTCGGCCCACCACCAGCGAACGGTGTGCGAAAACCGGTGCCACCAGTAATAGACGAGATCGTCGAGGACGAAGGCGAGCGCGAACGCCCACCAGGCGTAGCCGATATCGAGGATCGCGAAGCGCTCGACGAAGAAGAACCAGGCCACCGAGATGAAGCCCAGCAGCGCGCCGGAAACCGTGTTGCCCAGCCCCATCATGAGGCTCGCGGCGGTGTCGTGGGGCTCGAACTCGGCCCGCCCGGTCGCGCGCGCATAGATCATCTCGGCGATGATCAGGGCGATGAAGCCCGGGATTGCAATCAGGATCGGATCAGGCAGCTCGGGCATCGGCGAACGTCTCCGAAGCGACGAAGCGCTGCGCCTCGGCCGCCCAGGCGGCCGCGCTGCGCTCGTCGGGAAATGTGATCTCCGCGCTCGGCAGGGTGAAGTCGCTGAAGCGCAGCTCCAGCGTCGCGCCGCGCCGGACCGTCTCGCGAAGCTCGCCTGCCCGGATCGCCCGTGTGACGAAGCGATCGCCGCGGGCGAGCACGAGGCCGAGCCGATCGCCCGAGCGCTCCATCACCAGCGCGGCGCGCCCCTGCGCGCCGCAGACGCGCTCTCCAGGCTCGAAGCCGATGATGTCGGCGGCCAGCTGTCCCGCGGCCGCCTCGGCGTCATCCAGCCGCGCTGGCGACCAGCCGCCGACCATGACGTTGAGCGCCACGAGCGCGGCGATGCTCAGCGCCGAGCCCGCCAGCACGAGGGATATGAGCAGAACGTCGTTCACGCCGGAATTGAACGCTGTTCACCCCGGCCTGGCAAGACCTGGGCGCCTCCGGAAAAGCGAAAGGCGCCGGGGTCGCCCCCGACGCCTCCCGCCGCTCTGTGAAGCGGTCGCGCGCCTAGTAGCGGACGCGCAGGGTGAGCCCGTAGGTCATCGGGTCGCCCGGGTACTGGTTGAAGCTCGTGCCCAGGTAGCCGACCGACGGGAACCCGCCCTTGGCGTATTCCTCGTCGGTGATGTTGCGGCTCCAGAGCTGGAGCTGCCAGGCCTCGTCGGCCGCGCCGATCCCGACGCTCGCATTGTAGAGCGTGAAATCGTCCTGGTTGGCGAACGGCCGCGGATCGAGCCCCGTGGTCAGCGCGTACTCGGAGGTGTGCCGCGCCTCGCCGCGGATGAACGCCTCCATGTTGTCGCCGATCGGGTGGACATAGGTGCCCGTGATCGAGCCGACGAACTCCGAGTTGCCGCGATCGTCGCCCGACAGGTCGTTGAACAGCGCGGTCACGCCGAACGGGTTGGTGCGCTCGTTGCCGGGCACGCACAGCTGGAAGAACGGGTCGGACGCGTCGAAGTCGTCCGGGCACGGCGCGAACGGATAGTCGCCGTACTTGCTCTCGAAGAGATAGGTGAAGCCGCCGGTGAAGAAGAGCCGGTCGGTCGGCGCCCAGAAGCCCTCGAACTCGAGGCCGCTGACCTGGATCGAGCCGGCGTTCTCCAGCGCGAAGCCGTTGCCGACGAAGTTGTTCGACTGGAAGTCCTCGATCTCCTGGTCGAAATAGGTGATCGCGTAGGTCAGCGTGTTCTCGAGCAGGCTGCCCTTGGCGCCGATCTCCCAGGATTCCGCGGTCTCCTCCTGGAACTCGAACGCGCCGGTGAAGGCGGCGTTGTAGGAGATGTTGAAGCCGCCCGGCTTGTAGCCGGTCGAGTAGCTTGCATAGAGGTTCAGATTGTTCGTGACGTCATAGGACGCGATGGCGTTCCAGGAGAAATTGTCGTCGCTGCGGTCGGTCGGGAAGTCGCTCGAATTGACCGGCGGGAAGTTCTGGAACGCCCGGAACCCGAGAAGCGGGTTGAGATCCGGATTGCTGGCCTGGGCGTCGGTGAGCGGCGTGGTCGGGCTGATGCCCAGCGCCGTCAGCGTGTTGAGAAGCGTGGGATCGCCGCCCAGCGCCTCCGCCTGCGCCTGGCCGAACAGCAGCGACGGCACGAGATAGGCGCAGCTGTCGCCCACCGCGGGGTTGAGGCAGGTCGTCGGCGAGACCAGCCGCAGGTCCTGGCCGAGATCGGCGAAGCTGAACGCCGAGATCGGATCGTAGACGTTGACGTCGGAAGACATGTGCTTGTCTTCCTCGGAGTACCGGCCGCCGACGGTGAAAGTGAAGCGGTCGGTGATGTTGAAGTCGAGCTGGCCGAACACGGACCACGACTGCGTGTCGTAGCCGTACTGCTCGCCGATCAGGCCGTGCGTGGTGTCGACATAGCCTTCGGCCGGGACCAGCGGCAGCGCCGGGTTGCCCGAGGGCAGCGGCGCCAGCGTGCCGACGCCGGTGGCGTTGTTGCTGTTGAGGAAAGCCTCGAGCAGGGTCACGCCGCCGGTGCCGGCCGGCAGCCCGAGCGCGGAGACGATCGGCGCGACCTGAGGCGCCGAGGCCGCGTCGAAGAAAGTCCGGCTGTCGACGCCGTAAGGCGTGGCGTTCGAGAACTCGAGCTCGTTGTCGTAGAAGAAGAAGCCCGTCATCCAGTCGATCCGGTTGTCGCCGGTCGAGGTCAGGCGGAATTCCTGGGTGAACGAGTTGTAGTCCTGACCGATCGGACGGCGGCTGACCAGGTCGAGGTCGGAGAAGTCCGCGTCGATGTTCTGGTCCTCGTCATAGGTCCGGTAGGCCGTGATCGAGGTGAAGGTGAAGTTCTCGAACTCGTGGTCGAGCTGGACCGAGGCGCCGGCCGTCTCGAGCATCGTGTTGACGTCGCCGTCGACGGCGATGAAGCCGCCGTGCGGGTTAGGGGGCACGGCGGTGCCGCCCAGGCCGACCAGCGCGGCGAGGTCGACCGGGTCGTAATAGGCGAACGGCGCGGCGCAGCAGTTCTCGTCGATCTCGCCGTAATCGGCGATGAAGCGGATCCGGGTGTTCGCGTTCGGCGTGAACAACAGCTGGCCGCGATAGTTCTGGCGGTCGCGATTGTTCATGTCGCGCCCGTCGGGAACGTTCGTCAGATAGCCGTCATTGCTGTGCGTGGTCGCATCCAGCCGGAAGGCGAGCCGGTCCTCGACCAGCGGGCCGGTGACCGTGCCCTTGGCGACGAACTGGCCGTAATTGCCGAAGGTCAGCTCGGCGTCGCCGCCCAGCTCGAATTCCGGCTCCTTGGTGATGAAGCTCACCACGCCGGCCGGCGTGTTGCGGCCGAACAGGGTCGACTGCGGACCGCGGATGACCTCGACGCGCTCGAGCGACAGGAAGTCGTTGATGGCCGCGCCGGTGCGAGGCCGGTAGACGCCGTCGACGAAGACGCCGACGGACGGCTCGAGGCCCGGGTTGAAGCTCGACGTGCCCACGCCGCGCAGGGCGAACTCGGTGTTCGTCGAGGCGGCGAACTCGGCGACGCGCAGCGACGGCACGAGCGTCTGCAGGTCGGCGGCGTCGCGGATCTGCGACTGCTGGAGCTGCGTATCGCTCACGACCGCGACCGAGACCGGCGTTTCCTGCAGCGTCTGTTCACGCTTCTGCGCCGTGACGGTGATGACTTCGACCTGGGCTTGCGCCGCGGTCGACACGAGGCCGGCGGCCAGCGCCGTGGCGCCGAGCGCCGCTGATTTCGTGAAACGTTTCATCTCGGGCTTCCTCCCCCTGGTGATGCGCCTGGTTCTGCGCCGGCGGCTTCCACCGCACTTCTCCGGACGAAAACTGTAAACGCCGTTCAATCCATTTGTCATTCAGACATGGTGATCATCGCGTTAATACGCGGCCGGACTGTAACAGCGTTGCATCAGCGCCGCGCCGTCAGGGCGGCGAACAGCCAGCCCGCCGCCGCGCCCAGGGCGAGCTGTGCGGCGAAGCCCGCGGTCGAGCGAGTCCCGGCGATCGGGCTCGCGCCGAAGAAGACCTCGCGCATCAGGTAGAGCATGACGGCCATGCAAACCGCCCCGGCCCCGGCGTAGACCGCGCCCCGCGGGGCCTGGATCAGCCGGAGCGCGAGCGCGGCGGCGATGAAGGCGATGGCGAAGCCGATGGCGATGAACACGGCGTAGGTCGGCGTCAGGCCGACGAGGTCGGCGCGGGTCATGAAGAGCCGGTCATCCCAGCCGATGTCCGCGCCGATCGTTTTCAGGTCGGAAAGCACGAACTGGGTCTGGGCCAGCACCCCGGCGACGGCCATGATGGCCACCGCCGCGAGATACCCCGCCGGAATCCGAAGCCAGGCCATGGCGTTTCCCCCCGTCGGCTTTAACCCTATCATGCCTCAAAGAACGGACCGGGCAAATCGGGGGCGGGCGATGACGATGCGAACCTGGACGATCACCGTTTCGGCGGCCGCGGCGCTGGCCGCGTGCGGCGCACCCGACGAGGCGGCCGAGGAGACGGGGCCGGCGAGCGCGGCCTATCGCGTGGAGACGGTCGCCGAGGGACTCGAATATCCTTGGTCGCTGGCCTTCCTGCCCGGCGGCGACATGCTGGTGACCGAGAAGCCCGGCCGCCTGCGCCTGATCATGGACGGCGCGCTGCGCGACGAACCGATCGCGGGGACGCCGGACGTCTTTTACGAAAGCCAGGGCGGGTTGCTGGAGGTCGCGCTCGCTCCGGATTACGCCGATACCGGCGTGGTCTATCTGAGCTACGCCGCGGGCGGACCGGACGCCAACGCCACCGCGCTCTATCGCGCGCGCTTCGACGGCGAGACGCTGTCGGGCGGCGAGACGGTCTGGACGGCGGAGCCGACCAAGGACACGGCGGTCCATTACGGCGGCAAGATCGGCTTTCTCGCCGACGGCACGTTGCTGCTCACGCTCGGCGACGGCTTCGAGTACCGCGAGGAGGCCCAGCGCCTCGACAGCCATCTCGGAACCATCGTCCGCCTCAATCCGGACGGGACGGCCCCCGCCGACAATCCCTTCACCGGCGATCCCAACGCGCTCCCCGAAATCTGGAGCTGGGGGCATCGCAACGTGCAGGGCCTCGTGGTCGATGACGCCAGCGACCGCGTCTGGGCCCACGAGCACGGGCCGCGCGGCGGCGACGAGCTCAACCTGATCGAGGCCGGCGCCAACTACGGCTGGCCGGTGGTCACCGCGGGCGTCGACTATTCGGGCGCGCGGATCTCGCCCTTCGAGGACCACGAGGAACAGGGCTACGCCGCGCCCGAGCGCGAGTGGGTTCCCTCGATCGCGCCCTCGGGCATGGCGCTCTATGACGGCGAGCTGTTCCCGGACTGGCGCGGCGATTTCTTCATCGGCGCGCTCGCGGGCCGGGCGCTGCACCGCGTCGACATGGAGAACGGCGCGGCCGTCGGCGAGGAGGTGCTGCTCGGCGATCTCGGCGAACGCATCCGCGACGTGCGGGTCGGTCCCGACGGCGCCCTCTACGTGCTCACCGACGCCGAGAACGGCCGCGTGCTGCGCATCGTCCCCGACGCGTGACCCGCCGCGTGATCGTTGACTAGCCTTCACTTCGCGAAAAGTGTTCACTCGCGAAGAAAGCTCGCCGGAATCAAGAGCGGGCCGAGACAAGGGGAGGCGCGCGGATGAAGCGCATCGTGGCCGGCCTTCTGGCCGTTCTGCTCGTGATCGGCGTCGGGCTGGCGCTCTGGTATTACCGGCCCTGGTCGCCCTATTCGCCCGCGCGCATGACCGCGCTCGACGACCCGGAACAATTTCCCGAGACCTTCCAGCGGATGGACGAGATCCTGCCCTCGAGCCGGATCGAGGCGGGCGACCCGCAGCCGCTGCCCCGCGCCGTCGAGCCGCTGGCGCTGGACTATGAATGGAACGGCGAGACGAAGTCGCTCGACCGGTATCTCGACGAAGCTGACGCGACCTCGCTCGTCGTGCTGCGCGACGGCGAGGTGATCGCCGAGACCTATCGCCGCGGCGCCGGGCCGGAGACGCGCTTCACCTCCTGGTCGATGGCCAAGAGCTTCGTCGCGGGACTGATCGCCATGGGCGTCCGCGACGGCCTGATCGACAGCCTCGACGATCCCGCCGAGCGCTACGCGCCGCAGTTCGCGGGAACCGATTACGGCGCGACGAGCCTGCGTCACCTGCTGATGATGTCGGCGGGGATGGACTTCAACGAGGAGTACTCGCCCGAAGAGCCCTCCGATATCCGTCCGCTCTTCTTCAACGCCTTCATCATGCGCAGGAACGTCGACGCGATGATCGGCGAGATCGAGCGCGACCGCGAGCCCGGCGAGGATCTCCATTACACGAGCCCCAATACGCACGTGCTGTCGGCCGTCGTGCGCGGGGCCTACGGCGACCGGCTGGCCGACATCGTCGAGGAGAAGATCTGGACGCCGCTCGGCATGGAGCACGACGCGAACTGGCTGCAGAACAAGCCCGGCGAGAACGGGATCGCCATCGGCTATTGCTGCCTGCAGGCGACCGCCGTCGATTTCGCCCGCTTCGGCTGGTTCCTCGCCAATGACGGCGTGTGGAACGGCGCGCGCCTGCTGCCCGAGGGCTTCGTCGAGCAGGCCACGCGGCCCAACGCGCCGTTCCAGGAACCGGGCCCCGACGCTCGTTACGCGCCGCGCGGCTACGGGCTGCATTTCTGGATCCCGCCCGACTACGCCGACGAGTATTTCCTCGCCGGCGTCTACGGACAGTATGTCTGGGTCGACGAGCGCCGCGGCGTGGTCATCGCCCAGACCGCCGGGTCGCCGGACTGGCTCTCCCGCCAGGAAGAGGCCTTCCATGTCTTCCGCGCCATCGCCGAGCGCGTCGCCCCGCTGGAGACGTCGCCCGACGAAGCCGGGACCGAAACCGCGGAGGACGGCGCATGACCGAGCAGGCCTATGATTACGTCATCGTCGGTTGCGGCTCGGCGGGTTCGGTGCTCGCCGGCCGGCTGAGCGAGGATCCCGACGTCTCGGTGTGCGTGCTGGAGGCGGGCGGCAAGGATAACAAGGCCAACATCAGGACCCCGATGCTGCTGCAGTTCGCGATGACGGACGAAAGCATCAACTGGGACTACTGGACCGAGCCGCAGAAACATCTCAACGACCGCAAGCTCTACTGGCCGCGCGGCAAGGCGCTCGGCGGGTCGTCCTCGATCAACGCCATGCACTACATGCGCGGCGCCTGGGAGAATTACGACTCCTGGGAGCGCGATCACGGCGCGGCGGGATGGAACCGCCAGACCGCGCTCGAGGCGTTCAAGCGCGTCGAGAACAACGAGGATCACGGCGAGCCCTGGCACGGACAGGGCGGGCCGCTGAACGTCAAGACGATCAGCCCGGTCAACCCGATGACCGAGCTCTATTACGAGGCCTGCCGCCGCCGGCAGATCCCGGAGAATCCCGACCATAACGGCGAACGCCAGGAAGGTTTCGGGACCTACCAGGTCACCCAGAAGGACGGGAAGCGCTGCTCGGCCGCCGACGCCTTCCTGCGCCCGGCGCTGGACCGGCCCAATCTCACCGTGATGACCCAGGTGCTCGCCCGCCGCGTGGTGATCGAGAACGGCCGCGCCGCCGGCGTCGAGATCGACCATGACGGCGAGCGCAAGACGATCGCGGCCAACCGCGAGGTGATCCTCGCCGGCGGCGCGCTCAACTCGCCGCAGCTTCTGATGCTCTCGGGAATCGGGCCGGCCGACCATCTGCGCGAGGTCGGCGTCGGGGTCGAGGTCGACCTGCCCGGCGTCGGGGCCAACCTGCAGGATCATCTCGACGTGATGGCGCGGGCCCGGACGAAGTCGGCGAAGTCGCTCGGCTACTCCTGGAAGAAATTCCCGCGCAACGCGCTCGACATCACCCAGTGGGCGATCACCGGAACGGGACGGTTCACGGTCAATCCGGTCCAGGGGTCGGGCTTCGTGAAGTCGCGGCTGGCGAAGGACCTGCCCGACATCCAGCTCGTCTTCATCCCCGGCCTGTCGAGCCCGCACGGCCGCGAGGGCACGATGGGCGGCCACGGCATCAGCCTGCACGCCTGCAATCTCTACCCGAAGAGCCGCGGCCGGCTGCGGCTGGCCTCGGCGGATCCCTCCGCCCACATCCTCATCGATCCCGAATATCTCTCCGCCGACGAGGACATGGAGGTGATGATCGACTGCCTGGAGATCGCCCGCGACCTGCTCATGAGCGACGCCTTCGACGGCGAACGCGTCGAGATGGAGCTTCCGAAGACGCTCGACGGCTCGCGATCGGATCTCGCCGAGGAGGTCCGCGAACTCGGCGAGACGCTCTATCACCCGACCTCGACCTGCGCGATGGGGACGGGCGAGCTGGCCGTCGTCGACGAGCAGTGCCGCGTGCGCGGGATCGACGATCTGCGCGTCGTCGACGCCTCCGTCATGCCCGAGGTCGTCGGCGGCAACACCAATGCGCCCACCATCATGATCGCGACCCGCGCAGCTGATATGATCCAGTCGAGAGCCTTCTGAAGGAGACCGCCATGAGCGAGGTCGAAACCCGCCAGATCGAGCGGATGAAATCGGTCCTCGAGGCGCAGAAATCCGCCTTCGCCGCCGAGCCGCGGCGCTCCATCGAGGAGCGCAAGCACGATCTGAAGAAGATCGAGGAGATGGTGAAGGCCCGCGCGGCCGACTTCGCCGAGGCGATCAACGCCGATTACGGCCGCCGCTCGGCCGCCGAGACCCAGATCGCCGAAATCGGCTTCATGGTCGCCGACGCCAAGCACGCCCGGCAGAACCTGACGAAATGGGCGGCGATCAAGCGCAAGTCGGTGCCGATGACGATGGCGCCGGGCAAGGCCTATGTCCGCCGCGAGCCCAAGGGCGTCGCGGGCGTCGTCGCGCCGTGGAACTATCCCATGCAGCTGGCGCTCGCCCCGCTGGTGGCCGCGCTGGCGGCGGGCTGCCGGGCGATGATCAAGCCCTCCGAGTTCACCCCCCGCACCGCCGAGCTGCTCAAGGAGACGCTCTCCGAGCTGTTCGACGAGGACCATGTCGCGGTGATCACCGGCGGGCCGGAGGTGGCGAAGGCGTTCTGCGATCTGCCCTTCGACCATCTCTTCTACACCGGCTCGACGCATGTCGGACGCATGGTCGCCGAGGCGGCGGCGAAGAACCTCACCCCCGTCACGCTGGAGCTGGGCGGCAAGTCGCCCACCGTGATCGCGTCGGACTTCGACGTCGCCGAAGCCGCCAAGACGATCGCCTGGGGCAAGTATTTCAATGCCGGCCAGACCTGCGTCGCGCCCGACTACGTGCTCACGCCGAAAGGCACGGAGACGCAGTTCGCCGAAGCCGTGATCGCCAGCGCGCAGCGCTACTGGCCGCACGGCGAGAGCAATGCCGACTACACCGCGCTGGTCTCCGAGCGCCATCACGACCGCATCGGCGAACTCGTCGAGGAGGCGCGCTCGGCCGGCGCGCAGGTGATCCAGGCCGAGTTCGATGAGGCGCCCGAGCAGGGGATCCGCGCCTTCCCGCCGACGGTGGTGATCAATCCTCCCGAGGACATCCGGCTGATGCAGGAGGAGATCTTCGGCCCGGTCCTGCCGGTGCTCGGCCATGACGGCATGGTCGACGCGGCCGAGTTCGTGAACCGGCGCGACCGGCCGCTGGCGCTCTACGTCTATGCGAAGTCGAAGCGCACCGCGCGCGACTTCCTCGACCGGACGATCTCGGGCGGGGCGGCGGTCAACGTGCCGATGCTCCATCTCTCGGTCGAGGACCTGCCCTTCGGCGGGGTCGGGGCGTCGGGCTACGGCGCCTATCACGGCGAGGCGGGCTTTCTGACCTTCACCCACGAGCGCGCCGTGTTCGAGGCGCCGGTCTGGCACCCGAGCCGGTTGATCGCGCCGCCGTATGGGAAGATGTTCGACTTCTTCAAGAAACTGCAGGCGGGCTGAGGGGAGCGCGCCGGGCGGAAACGGGCGCGGATCGCCGAGGGGGCTGAGATGACCAAGTGGATTCTGCGCGGCGGGCTGGCCGCCGCGGCGTTGGCGCTGGTGCTGGCGCTGGGCGCGGCGGGCTGGCTGACCGAGCGCTTCATCGCCACGAAGCCGCAGGTTTCGGGCGAGGCCGAGGCCGTCGGCCTGCCCGCGAGCGCGCAAATCGTCCGGGACGAGCATGGCGTCGCGCACATCTTCGGCGAGACCGACGCGGACGTCTATTTCGCGGTCGGCTACGCCCACGCCGCGGAACGCTATTTCCAGATGGACATGGCCCGGCGCTACGTTCAGGGCCGACTCGCCGAAGCGCTCGGCGACGACTATGTCCGCACCGACGCCCGCGCGCGCATCCGCGGCTATCCCGGGGCCGCCGAGGCCGTCCTGTCCAATCTCTCCGACGAGACCCGCGCCGCCCTCGAGGCCTATGTCGCCGGCGTCAACGCCAGGCTGACGCGCGGCGCGCCGGCGCCGGAATACGCCGTCCTGCGGATGCCGATCGAGCCGTGGCGCCCGATCGATTCGGCGGCCGTCAACATCTTCCTGGCCCATGATCTCGCCGCCGGCGGGGCGGACGACTGGGACCGCGCCGCGCTCGCCGACGCGCTCTCGCCCGATCAGCTCGACCAGTTCCTCGACCCCTTCCCAGACTGGGCGCCGACCATGCTGAAGGACGCCGACGTGCGCGCCACGCTCGACGGCGTCGAGGTGCTGCCGCTCGAGGAGATCGGCGAAACCCTGCGCGGACGGGACGCCGACAGCGAGGCGCAGGCCCAACCCGAGAACCGGCCCGGCTCGAACGCCTGGGTGGTCTCCGGCGAGCGCACCGAATCCGGCGCGCCCCTGCTCGCCAACGACCCGCATCTCGGTCTCGGCGCGCCGTCGATCTGGTATTTCGTCCGGCTGAACCTCTCCTACGGCCCGGTGATCGGGGGGACCATTCCGGGCACGCCCTCGGTCGTGCTCGGACGCAACGCCCACGGCGCCTGGGGCTTCACCAACACCGGCTTCGACGTGATCGACTATGTCGAGCGCGATCCCGGCGCGATCGACGTCACCGAGCGGCGCGAGACGATCCGGGTGCGCGGCGGCGACGACGTGGAGCTCGTCATCCGCGAGACGCCGGAGGGCCCGGTCCTCGACGAGCAGTGGTTCGATCTCTCGCCCTTCGATCCCGACAAGCTGGTGGTGTGGCGCTCGACCTCGACGCATCCCGACAACGACTCCGCCGACGCCACCCTCGCGATCATGAAATCCACCGGCTGGGACAGCTTCGTCGACGCGGTGCGCGGCTGGACCGCGCCGATGCAGAACATGCACTATGCCGGGATCGACGGAACGATCGGCTACACCACCGCCGGCCTGCTGCCGGTGCGCGACGAGGCCGGCGAATGGACCGGCTTCGTCCCGTTCGACGAGCTGCCGCGGGTAGAGAACCCGCGCGGAGGCTACATCGCCTCGGGCAACAATCTGGTCGCCGGCGACGTCTATCCCTACCCGCTTCCCGGCAGCTACGCCGTCTACCGCGCGCCGCGCATCGAGGCGATGATCGAGGCGACCGAGCGCCACGACGCGGAAAGCTTCGCGGCGATGCAGCTCGACGTCACCTCGCTGCACATCCGCCGCATCCTGCCGGCCCTGCTGGCCGCCGAACCCGAAAGCGAGCTCGGCGCGGCCGCGATCGCGCGGCTGGAGGGATGGGACGCCTCGCTCGATCCCGACGAGCCGGAAGGCCTAATCGTCTCGGCCTGGCTGCGCGCGCTGTCGGCGGCGATCTGGTCCGACGAACTCGGCGCGCTGGCCGGCCGTTTCGACCAGCCCCGACGCGCCTTTCTCGAGGACGTGCTCGCCGGCGACGCCTCGGCCTGGTGCGACGACGTCCGCACCGCCTCGGTCGAGCGCTGCGCCACGATCGCAGGGCTCGCGCTCGACGCGGCGATGGCCCGGACGGCGGCGCAATACGGCGAGGACATCGACGCCTGGCGTTGGGGCGAGGTCCACCAGGCGGTGTTCGACCACGCCTTCACCGGCCAGCCGATCCTCGGCGGCATGTTCACCGTGCGCGAGCCCGTCGGCGGCGACGGCTCGACGGTCAATGTCGGCCATTTCAGCTACGCGGCGGGGAATTACGACGCCTATCACGGCGCCTCGATGCGGGCGATCTACGACCTCGCCGATCTCAACGAGTCGCGGTTCATGCACGCGCCGGGGCAGTCCGGCCATCCGCTGTCGGCGCACTATGACGATCTCGCGCCCATGTGGGCGGCCGGCGAGTATTTCCAGATCCGAGACGACTGGACGCCGGAAAACCCGCCCGAGGGCGCGAGGACGCTCAGGCTGGTTCCGGCCGGGGGTGGAGAATAGGCGCGACGCATGCGCCCCCTCTCCCCTCCTTGAGGGGAGAGGTAAGGTGAGGGGAGCAGGCGTCGCGCTCTACCTCCACCGCCCCCCTCACCTGGCCTCTCCCCCTGACAGGGGGAGAGGGATTCGCCGCCTCGGTTCTCCTCGCCAAGCCACCTGAAAGGACCCGCCCATGCCCGGCCTCGCCGACAAGAATATCCTCGTCACCGGCGCCTCGCGCGGAACCGGCGCGGCGATCGCGAAGACGCTCGCCGGCCAGGGCGCGAAGGTCGTCGTCCATTACGGGCGCAATCGCGACGCCGCCGAGGACGTCGCCAACGATCTCGGCGGAAACTTCCTGGGCCTGATGAGCGCGGATTTCGCGACCCCCGGCGCCGCGCCCGAGGCCTGGGCGGAGGCGAAAAAGCTCGCCGGCGGGCGCCTCGACGGGCTGGTGATCAATCACGGGATCTTCGAGGCCGCCTCGATCGAGGCCGATTACGAGACCTGGCGGGCCAACTGGACGCGCACGCTGGAGGTCGACCTGCTCTCGGCGGCCGATCTCGCCCGCGAGGCCGCCCGCGACTGGCGCGGCCGCGCCGACGATCCCGGCGCCATGGTCGCCATCGCCTCGCGCGCGGCCCATCGCGGCGACGATCCCGACCATCCCAGCTACGCCGCGGCGAAGGCCGGGCTCATCGGGCTGATCAAGACGCTGGCGCGCGCCTATTCCGGCGACGGGGTCCTGGCCTACGCGATCGCGCCGGGCTGGATCGACACCGAGATGGCGCCGCAGGAGCCGGGCGCGCGCGCGAAGGCGCTCGCCGAGGTCCCCTACGGCCAGATGGCGCAGCCCGAGGAGTTCGGCCGGCTGTGCGCCTTCCTGCTCTCGGGCGCGTGTCCTTCGGCGACCGGAGCGACCTTCGACGTCAACGGCGCGAGCTATGTGCGCTAGCCGCGCCTAGTTGTTCGCCGTCAGCGGATCGATGATCTGCGGGATCTCCGTGATCCTGGTCGCCGGGAAGCCGCTCAGCTCGGCATGCTTGCGAATCTTGTCCTCACCGCTGGCGAGATAGATGCAGAACGTCTTGTCGCCGGCGACATAGCTGTGCTGCCACTGGATGCCGTGATCGAGCTTGTCGAGCGCCTGGTTGGACGCGCGCGCGGCGCCGCAGAGCTCGACGATCGACATCGATCCGACGCCGGGGATGTCGCGCTCGATCATGTATCGCTTCAGCTGGGCCATGGCGGGTCTCCTCCCTGTCTGCGAGACGAGAGCCATTTTGGCCTCGGCGAGGGCGTCGACAATCTGAATGTTCTTTATCGAATTAAAGAAAAACTTTACCCTGAGGCATGGATCACGCGACCCATCTGAGATCGCTGCAGGCGCTTGAGCTCGCCGTGCGCGCAGGCTCGCTCAAGGCCGCCGCCGAGCGGCTCGGCGTCACGCCGGCCGCCGTCGGCCAGCGCATCCGCACGCTCGAGGACTATCTGGGCGTCGACCTGCTGGTGCGCGGGCGATCCGGAATCCGCCCCGCGCCGGCGCTCAAGCAAGCCATGCCCCATCTGAAGACGGGTTTCGCCGAGCTCGACGCCGCGGCCGGCATTCTCGAGCTGCAACGACTCAGCGAGATTCATATCCTCGCCGATCCCGACTGGGCCGCGCTCTGGCTCGAGCCGCGCCTGGACGCGTTCCGCGCGCTCCGTCCAAACACCGAGTTCCGCATGAGCAGCGAGGCCCCGCCGGGCGCGCCGGACTGCGAGATCCGGCTCGACGTCGAACCCGGCGGAAAGGACGCGATCGACCTGTTCACCGACTATCTCCTGCCCGTCAGCTCGCCGGAGAATACGCGCCGCATCAACGCGCTCGACGCGGCCGATCGGCTGGAAGGCTTTCCGCTGCTCCACCTCGACGCCTACCGGAACGTCCCCGGCGCGATATTCTGGCCGGACTGGATCGCCGCCCACGGCTACCGCAAGACCGCGCCGGAGCGCGGCATCCGCTACGCCCGCATCGCGCCTGCGCTGGAGGCCGTGCGTTCCGACGCCGCGCTCGCGATCTGCGGACTGGCGCTCGCCGCGCCGGGGATCGAGACGGGCGATCTCTCCCTGCCCTTCCCGGCGACGGCCGGCGCCTGGCTCGGCGCGCCCTATCGCGCGCGCTTCCGCCGCGAGAGCCTCCGCCGCCCGCCGGTCGCCCGCTTCCGCGACTGGCTCGTCGCAGAGGGCCGCAAGACGCAGGCGATGCTTGAGGAGAAGGCGGGGGCGTGATCGCCGGGGTTCCCGCACAAGCGGGAACCTATTGACGCGAAGCCGCCCCTCGCTGGACCCCCTGGCATAGTGTGGGGGGCGGTCGGAGGGCCTCATACTAATCCGGCCGAGAATGCGGGCTGGTCAGCGGAACATCCAGATCGAGCGCTTCGGCGAACACATCGCGCGCGCGCTCGAACGGCATAAGACACGCGCTGGTCCTCAGTTCGCCCGACTCATCGCCCGCGCGGGCGAAGACGAGATAGGTGCGGCCGGGCTCGAACCACACGCCGCACATGCCATCGTTTGTCGTGTGCGCCACCATGGCGCGCCGGTGCAGGTCGCCCTTTATGGCGCGGTCCACACGGAACCACGTCTCGTATCGGTCGACGCCGTACCGCCGGTCGTCGGCGTTCGGGGCAGACTCGTACGATTCCGTCACCGTCCCGACGAAAGCCACCTCCGCGTCATCGAGATAGGTCGCCATGGTGAGCGGCGGCCTGTGGTCCGGAAGCGCGCAGCTGCACGCCATCGCCGACGGGACGCCGGCGGTGAGGACGAAAAGCAGGCTGGCGAAAAGCGTCCGCATGACGCCCAGCCTGCGCGGAGGGCGCGCATCGCGCAATCTTTCATAGGGGCGAGCGTCGGCGCGGGCGAGTTCCCTTTCCCCTCCAATCTCTTCGTCATCCCCGAGGCCGAAGGCCGTCGGGGACCCAAGGATCGAAGGGCGTCTGGCGGCCCCTCTGGGTTCCCGCCTTCGCGGGAATGACGCGCAAGCGGGTCAGGGGGACAGGCGCCGCTCTCGGCTCCGCCCCGATCCCCGTCCTTCGAGACGGCCGCTACGCGTTCGGCCTTTGCGGCGCGCCACCGGCGCCCCGCATCGGCTTCGCCGAGCGGACCTCACCCGCAGGATGAGGGGATCGGGGCGTCTCGAAGGACGAGGGCCTTGCGAGTCCTCCACCGGCTCGGTCCTTGGGCTTGACCCAAGCATCCAGAGCGGCGCTCAACGCTCGCCCCCCACCCCGTCCCTCCCCCGAGGGGGAGGGAGAACGCGCTGGCGTCCGGTCTTGAGCGGACATCGCGCGCGGCGGCGACCTGACTCCCTCCCCTTGAGGGGAGGGTCGGGGTGGGGTGAGAAACGCCGGCGCCGCGGCCATGCGATAGTCAGCACGCATGAAGCGCGTCAAACAGACGCAAAAGTCAATGCTTTCCGATCAACGCGCGAACCGATTCGAGAGACAGGATTCGCTTGCACGAATCACAAGAGCAGACCTCGCTTTTGGGAAACTCATCGAAAAACTTGCTTAGGCCTGAAGAAATGATTGCCTCGATGCGCGGCCAATCTGGCGGTTGCCTGCCCTCTTCTCTGGTCAGCTGCTTATAGGTCAGGTGAGGAATATTCTTGTTTATCCTCTCCATGTGTTCTGACAGGTCGCCAGGTGATTGGCCTACAATCTGTCCCCATCGACCTTGTTCGGGAAAAGCGCGCTCCGCGACATAGTCGTCCTGCCGAGGATTCTTCTTATAGAGAAAATCCAAAAGCCCGCGCGCATGGATCGCCCGCGCTTCTACACAGGCGTTCAACAGCACCCGATCATGCCTGCACCGGCCTAATCGCTTTTCGGCCAATTCAACGAACATCCAGATCTTATAGATCAAATGATGAGAGGGAGGTTTGTCGTTCACTGCCGCACCTCTCACCCCTACTCCGCCGCCATCCTCATTTCCCGGCCCGCGCGGATCAGCCGTCCCGGCCGCGCCTCGGTGATCGCATCGTCGCGCACCACGACCTCGCCGTTGACGATCGTCGCCCGGTAGCCCGTCGCGCCCTGGAGCAGGCGCTGGCCGCCGGCGGGCAGGTCCCGGACCATGTGCGGCGCCTCGAGTCTCAGATTGTCGTAGTCGATGACGTTGAGATCGGCCTTGAGCCCCGGCTTGATCCGCCCGCGGTCGGAAAGCCCCAGATAGTCGGCGAGATCGGCGGTGAGCTTTTTTATCGCCGTCGGCAGCGCGATGCGTTCGCCGCGCGTGCGGTCGCGCGTCCAGTAGGCGATCAGATAGGTGGGAAAGCTCGCGTCGCAGACCGTGCCCACGTGCGCGCCGCCGTCGGACAGCCCCATGATGGAGAGCGGGTGCTTCATCATGGCGAGCACGTTGTCGTAGCTGAGCTCGGTGTAATTGTAGATCGGCAGGTAGATGAGTTCGCGACCGTCGCGGGCGATCGCCGTGTCGTAGAGCTGCTCCCACACCGAGACGCCGCGATCGCGCGCCTTGGCCGCGATCGACTGTTCCGGCGGCTGCTCGTAGTCGGGATCGTCGGAGAGCGTGAACAGCTTTTCCGCGACGAACTCCATGGTCTCGATCATGAGATCGGCGATCGGCGGCACCGAGTTCTCCGGCGTTGAGACCTTGTCGGACTTCTGGGCCAGAAGCTTCGCCTTGAAGCCGGGGTCCTTCATTCGCGCGACGCGCTCGTCGAGCGGCAGATGGGCGATCTCCTTGTAGGCGGGATAGCCCATGAAGGGATGGAAGGTGCACTGAAGCCCGAGGAAGACGCCGATGGCGCGCGGGGCGACCTGGGCGCGCACGGTGTAGCCCTCGGCGTCGAGCTGCTCGAGCCCGGCGAGAATCTTCTTCCATTGATCGGGCGCGAAGTCGCGCTGCATCAGCGAGATCGAGAACGGCCGGCCGCCGGCGGCCTTCACGTAGGATTCGATCACCGCCCACTCTTCGGGGAAGCGGTCCTGGTCGCGTTCGAGATCGAAGTCCGAGACCGCCTGGATCACGCCGTGATCGAGCCCCTCGAAGGCCGAGGCGATGCCGGCGAGCTCCTTCGCCGTGGCCTCGCTGGCGGGCGTCCATTCGCCGTCGGCGGTGCGATGGAGATCCGAGCGGCCCGTCGAAAACCCGATGGCGCCGGCCTCCAGCCCCTCGCGGACGAGATCGCGCATCCTCGCGATTTCGGCGTCGGTGGCCTGGTCCTCGGCGTTGGCGCGCTCGTCCATGACGAAGACGCGGATCGGGTCGTGGGTGACCATGGCGGCGATGTCCATCGTCCGCGGCGTCTTCTCCAGCGCGTCCATGTAGTCGGGGAAGCTCTCCCACTCCCAGCTGAGCCCCTCGGAGAGCGCCGTGCCGGGAATGTCCTCGACGCCCTCCATCAGGCGGACCAGACGGTCGTGATCGGTCCGGCGCACGGGGGCGAAGCCGACGCCGCAATTGCCCATCACCGCGGTGGTCACGCCGTGGCGGATCGAGGGCTGGAGCGCGTCGTCCCAGCTCGCCTGGCCGTCGTAATGGGTGTGCACGTCGAGGAAGCCCGGCGTGACGATGCAGCCCGCCGCGTCGAGGGTCTCGCGGGCGTCGTCGGGCGCCTCGCCGACGGCGACGATGCGCCCGGCCGTGATCCCGACCTCGCCTTCGAACGGTTCGCCGCCCGTCCCGTCGACGATGGTTCCGCCCGTGATCTTGAGGTCGTAGGTCATCGCGTGTGCTCCCGTCGGTTCATGTCTTCAGTCTCTTCGCGTTTCCCCAGCGCAAGCTGGGGCCCAGAGAGGACGCGCGGCGCCCTGCTTCTCTGGATCCTGACTGGAGTTCACCCCGGACCCCGATCCGGGGCAGGAAAACGCAGGATAGGAAGCTCATCGCCCGGCGCATTTCCACTCGCGCCGCATCGTGAATCCGTTCCGTCCCCCTCCCCCTCGGGGGAGGGTCGGGGTGGGGGGCTCCAGCGCATGAACCCCCGGCCGACCGCAGCGAGAGCCGGGGCCTCCACAAGGCCTGGCCGCCACGAGGTCCCGGATCGCGCCTGCGGCGCGTCCGGGAATTCAACGCACCCCACCCTGGCCCTCCCCACAAGGGGAGGGGATCGCGGCGCCGCGCATCTCCCATCACTCCGCTCCCGCCCGGACCGCGGCGCGGGCGCGCCAGGCGTCGAGGCCGCGGAAGCCGCCGACCAGCGCCAGCCCGGCGATCAGGTGCCAGACGCTCCAGATCCCCGCCATCGCGACCGCCCCGCCGATGCCGTCGAAGGCCGCGAGCAGGATCACCAGCGCCAGGCCGGCGTTCTGGACGCCGACCTCGAAGGTGAGCGCGCGCCGGCCGGCGGCGTCGAAGCCCAGCGCGCGCGCCGAGAGATGGCCGAGCCCGAAGGCGAGCGCGTTGTGGAGCGCCGCGATCCCCGTCAGCACCAGCCCGGCGGCGAGCAGGATCTGGGGATTGCGCGCCAGCCCCGAGACCACCAGCAGGATCAGGATGGCGAAGGCGACCGCCATGAAGCCCGGCCGGATGCGCGCGGCGAAGCGGGGAACGAGATGGGCCACCGCCATCCCCGCGGCCAGCGGAACCGCGAGCAGCACGGTCGTCTGCAGCACGAAGGTCCAGGGATCGACCTCGACGGCGGCGACCAGCGCGGCCGCGGGCGGATAGAGGCTCGCCCAGACCACGATCGAGACCGGGGTCAGAAGCGCGGCGAGCAGGCTCGACGTCGCCGTCAGCGACACCGACAGCGCGGTCTCGCCGCGGCCGAGATGGGTGAGAAAGTTCGAGACGTTGCCGCCGGGACAGCACGCCACGACGATCATGCCCAGCGCGATCGAGGGCGCGGGCCCGAGCGCGTAGACCAGCGCCAGCGTGAGCAGCGGCAGGCCGAGGATCTGGGCCGCCGCCGCGCCGAGAAAACGGGCGGGATCGCGCCGGAGGAATGCGAACTGCTCGAGCCGGAGCGCGAGCGCGACGGCGAACATCATCGTCATCAACCCGATCGGCAGCAGCGCGTCGAAGCGCGGATCGAGCGTGATCCGCCAGCTCTCGATCTCGCTCATGTCGACCATGCCGCCTCCGGCGCCGGCCCCGCCGGGCGGCGGAGCGAACAGCGTTTACTCTGGACGGGCGGGGGCGGGGCTGTCGAGGGTTGGGGCGGGACTGCACCGGGCTTGATCGGGACGTTTTTCTGCCGGAGGTTGTCCCGGAGCAAACCCGGATCGCGGATGACCCACCATCGCGGGTATGAAGCGCCGAGAGCAGACTCCTTGCCCGTCGGAGGCTACTAGGAAGGGTGCAGAGAGACGAGCGCACTAAAATTTCGGAATTGCAGTAATGAAAAATAAGAATACAAATAAAAAAGTATACAATTTCATTTTGATTGCTGCCATAGGATTTGTGATAATTTCAACTATAACATGGGGCCTCGAAGGATACTTCATATCTTTCTTGATCAGCTCGATATTCACAATAATATCTGCTCATGTTCTCGGCGTAGCCCATACGAAGTGGACAAAGGATGATGATTAAGGGGAGTTGGCTGCGCGGCATTTCGATGGCTCACCGATTTGCCTGCCAATTGAAACCGGTCTGGGGAGCCCAGACACCTCTAGGCAATTTTGCCGGAGGCTTCCTCGCTTTCGGGGCCTTGTTAATTGGAGCGTGCACCCCGTCGAGCCCCAACGACATCCTGACCATCGTCATTATCGATGAGCGCGCTTCTGACGCGAGCGGCGAGCCGGTCGCGCGCATCTGCGGAGACGCCATCGCCCTTCGACGGGTCGAGAACGTCTACGTGCATTCGGAAGTCTATCGCTGCGAGGGCAGCGTGGACGTTGCGCTGGCTGATCCTGGAGGCGACCGTGTCTGTGAAGCCGAAGCGGAGTACATAACGCGACGCCTCGGGCGGATCGTCATCTATTACCGCTTGATGGACACCCGCGCGGGATGCGGGTTCATCAGCCACTTCAGCCTTTAGGTCTCTAGCGCGACAAATCCCGAGTTTCACCGAGCCGACGTCCCGCCGCTGAAGCGGGCGACGCGGGCCCCGGCGCCCGGCGGCCTTGCGCTCGGCGCGCCGGGATGCACCATGCGCCCACATGAATCCTAGGGGAGACCGACTATGACTCGCTTGAGCCTGCTCGCGGGCGCGGCGCTTTTCGCGCTGGCCGCCTGCGGCGAACCCGTCGAGGACGCCGACGTCCAGGCCGACGCCGAAACCGGCGCCGACGCCGGGGCCGCCGAGACAGAAACCGCCGCGGCCGGCGACTGGCCGCCGCACGAAGCCACCGATCCGGCGATCACGGCGGACGACTTCGCCTATCGCGTCTCGACGCTCGCCGACGACCGCTTCGGCGGCCGCGGCCCGGGCACCGAGATCGGCGAACCGGCCGCCGACTGGATCGCCGGGGAGATGGAGCGCGCCGGGCTCGAGCCGGCCGGCGAGGACGGAAGCTGGTTCCAGACCGTGCCGCTTCTGCAGATCACGCTCGACGAGGACAGCTCGTCCTACGACATCTCGATCGACGGCGAGCCGATGGGCCTCCAGCTCGGCGCCGACGCGGTCTACTGGTCGCAGAACGCCGAGGAGCAGGTCACGCTGGAAGCCTCCGACCTCGTCTTCGTCGGCTACGGCGTCAACGCGCCCGAATACGGCTGGAACGACTACGAGGGCCTCGACGTCGAGGGCAAGACGGTCGTCATGCTGATCAACGATCCGGGCTTCGCCGATCCGGACTCCGGCCTCTTCAACGGCCGGGCCATGACCTATTACGGCCGCTGGACCTACAAGTACGAGGAAGCCGCCCGCCAGGGCGCCGAGGGCGCGATCATCGTCCACCAGACCGAGCCGGCCTCCTATCCCTGGGAAGTCGTCCACTCGTCCTGGACCGGCGCGCAGTCCTCGCTGGTGCCGGACCCGGACGCCGACTTCGTCGACGTGCAGAGCTGGATCCAGCTCGAGACCGCCCGCGAACTGTTCAGCGCCGTCGGGCTCGACTTCGACGAGCTCGCCGAGGCCGCGGTCAGCCCGGACTTCGAGGCCGTCGAGATGGAGGGCGCCCAGCTCAGCGCCACGCTCAACCAGTCCTTCGAGACGACGGAATCGCGCAATGTCGCGGGCCGGCTTCCCGGCGCCGAGCGTCCCGCCGAGCACGTTCTGTTCATGGCCCACTGGGACCATCTCGGCCAGCGGCTGAACTTCGCCGGCGACGATCAGGTCTATAACGGCGCCGTCGACAACGCGACGGGCACGGCGGCGATCCTGGAGATCGCCGAGCGCTACGCCACGGCCGAGACGCCGCCGGAGCGCTCGCTCATTTTCGTTTCCGTCACCGCCGAGGAGCAGGGCCTGCTGGGCTCGGCCTACTACGCCGAGAACCCGCTGGTCCCGCTGGACGAGACCGTCGGCGGCTTCAACTTCGACGGCATGCTGCCCACCGGTCCGACCGAGGACGTCGTGGTGATCGGCTACGGCGCGTCCGAGCTCGAGGACATCCTCGCCGAAGAAGCCGAGGCGCGCGGGCGCTATGTCAGCCCCGACCCGACGCCGGAGGCGGGCTATTTCTACCGCTCCGACCACGTCACGCTGGCGCGCAAGGGCGTGCCGATGCTCTACGCCGACGGCGGCTCGGTCCATGTCGAGCACGGCCGCGAACATGTCGAGCAGATCGAGGCGGCCTATCGCGCCGAGGCCTATCACAAGCCCGCCGACGAGTTCGACGAGGACTGGGACCTGTCGGGCTATGTCGCCGACATGGAGCTGATGTACGACGTCAGCCGCCGGCTGACGGACTCGGAGGCCTGGCCGAACTGGTACGAGGGCAACGAGTTCCGCGGCCTGCGCGACGCCATGATGGAAGACGGCGACATGGAGGACGGCGAGTAGCCTCGCCTCCTTCCGCCTGATCAGGGGCCGCGTCTTCGGGCGCGGCCCTTTTTTCAGGCTATTATACTTTACGTTGCTAGTTGCGATTGAGCATTATATTCCCACGCTTAGCCTCTCTTTGATTATCTGGAGCAAGCTGGATCGCCGTGCCAGTCCTCTGCTATCTCGACGACAGCTACGTAGAAGGCGGAAAAGTCACTGCGCTGGCCGGCTATTATGCGCCGAACGATAACTGGGCTGCGTATGAACGCGAAGCTGCAGAAATTTACAGAGATTTTGGCATCGAGACCCTTCACACAAATAGATTTCACAACTGCCGTGATGATTTCGAAGGGTGGAGTTTCGAGTATCGAGATGCCTTTTTAACACAACTATTTGGCGCAGCAAAAGACAATAATATCGCTGGTGTTTCATTCTGCATTACAGGAAATGTCGTAAGGGACTTTAAAAGAGCAAGCAAAAAAACGGCTCAGTTTTCGGCATTGGGAATGTTATTCGGGATGCTAACAACGACGGTATGTGACAACATTGGTCTTTTAGAATTGAGTGGGCCACGAAACGTTTCTTTTTTTATTGAATCAGGCAACAAAAACAATAGAAATATATCGAATATATATAAATCGCTTCGCAACGAAGGTAAAATGCAATTGGTAGATGAATTAGAGTTCATTCAAAAGCATGAATGTCTCGCAATACAACTCGCAGATTTTTGGGCATATTACTCAAGACGATATGCATCGAAAGCGATACAAACGGGTCTTTCTGAAAATTTTGAACCTGGTAGCGTTATAGACAAGATGTGCGCTGCAGCTTTTGCATCATGCCCACATATAATTAAGATATTTACAGGGCCGGTCACATGCCCGATTGATAATCCTAACCTACTTTCTATTGGAGACCCTAAGAGTTATTATTTTGGACCTTCGTGTAGATAGTTATTAATTCTTATCTAAATTTGTTTTTTAAATTAGAATTGGTGTGTCGTCCATTCAGTTCCGGTGAAGTTCGTTCGCCACTGTGGATCGATTCCGCGGATTCGAATAACAAATGTCACCCCTGCTGGTGCTTCAGAAATGCGCCCCGGCCGGCGCGGCCGCGGCGAGCGCCCTGCGCCGCGCGCGGTGGTCGGGCATCAGCCGGTCCATCAGCGCGTGGAAGCGGGGCCCGTGGTTCATCTCGACGAGATGGCAGGCCTCGTGGGCGCAGACATAGTCGATGAGCGCGTCCTCGAACGCCATCAGCCGGACATTCATCCGGATCACGCCGTCCGACGAACAGCTGCCCCAGCGCGCCTTCTGGGCGCGCAGCTTCACGACCGGTTCGGGCAGGCCGAGGCGGTCGGCCCAGGCGATCACTTTCGGCGGGATGACCGCCTCGGCGTCGCGCCGGCGCCAGCGCTCGAGCGCCCGGCGCACGGTCGCGGCCCTGAGATCGCCGTCGAGGCGCTCGTCGACCGACACCGTCACCGCCTGGTCGTCGTGATCGATCAGCGTGCGCGCCTTCGCATGCGGTTCGATGCGCAGATCGAGGCCGCGGCCGAGCCGCGGGATGATCTCGCCTTCCACGCCCTTGAGCGGCTGCGGCGCGGGGCGGTCGGCCCATTTCTCCAGCGTCTTGAGCACCCAGCGCGACTTGTCGCGGATGACGCGCTCGGCCTCGCGCTCGCCGGCGCGGCCGGGCAGCGTCACGACCAGCCCCTCGGGGCCGACCTTGAGCCCGATCGTGCGCCGGCGCGCCGAGCGCTTCAGCGTGTAGGCGACCTCGCGGCCGTCGAGGCGAATCGCGCGGGCGGTCATGAGCCCAGCCTAGCCGCGCCGCGCCGGCGCGCCAGATGCAGTGCGCGGCGGGGTTCGCAGTTGACAATCATTCGCATGATCGGCATATGATTTTGAGAATGATTTGCGGGTATGCCGCCCGCCTGGAGAGCCGCGCGCCCATGTATGTGTGCATCTGCAACGCCCTGAAGTGCCGCCAGTTCAAGGACGCCGCCAAGGCCGGCGCCCGCGACGTGCCGAGCGCGTTCAAGGCGTGCGGCGCCAAGCCCAAGTGCGGCCGCTGCTTCGAGGAGGCCGCGCGCATGCTCACCGGCGCCGAACCCGTCCGCGACCCGCTGGCGACCCCGGCGGAATAGGCTTCACCCCCGCTTCTTCGCCCAGGCGCGCTCGATCAGGGCCAGGCTCTTGAGGTTCGACCGGTAGACGAAGTCGATCGCGTCGCCGAGGACGGGAACCGCGCCGACGACGAGGTCGAGCACGGTGTAGCCCAGGATCCGCGTCTTCACCCACCAGGACAGGCCGAGCTCGTCGGCGGCCTGGAGCATGACCATGCCCCCGATCAGCCCGACGACGAGGTCGCCGGCGACGGGGGCGAGGCCGACGAGCGCATCCACGCCGAAGCGGAACCCGCCCACCGAGAACTGCGCGTCCATGAGATGCGCGACGGCGCGCGCCCGCGCCAGCGCGGGCGGGATGTCGGCCTCGGACTCCGAGGCGGTTCGGGTGCGGCGTCTCCGGCGCATCGCGATAACCCTTCAGGGAACGGCCGGGCTTGTCTAGGATTTGAGCTCACGCCAACCGATTCCGGAGAGTCCTCTCATGAAAGGCGACGCGGGCGTCATCGAGCATCTCAACAAGGCGCTGAAGCTCGAGCTGACCACGATCAACCAGTACTTCCTCCACGCGCGCATCTTCCGCGACTGGGGTTTCCACCGCATCGCGAAGATCGAGTACGACGAATCCATCGACGAAATGAAGCACGCCGACGACCTGATCGAGCGGATCCTCTTCCTCGAGGGGCTGCCCAACGTCCAGGATCTCGGCAAGGTGCGCATCGGCGAGACGCTGAAGGAATGCCTCGAATGCGATCTCGAGGCCGAGCGGCTGGCCCATCCCGTCTACAAGGAGGCGATCGCCTACTGCGAGGAGGTCGGCGACTACGTCTCGCGCCAGCTCCTCGACCACATCCTCAAGGACGAGGAGGAGCACATCGACTTCCTCGAGACCCAGCTCGAGGTGATCTCCCGGATCGGCGAGGAGCGCTACATGCAGAGCCAGCTCGGCGAGGAAGAGGGGAGCTGAGGCGGGGTTCGGCGGCCGCCGCTTGGGGCTGATGAAATTCGATGCTTGTCATCCCGGAAGCCCGCAGGGCTATCCGGGACCTACGTTGAGCGTTTCCCGAATTCTGCCTGCGATTCCGGTAGATCCCGGCGCTCGCGTCGCTCGGCCGGGATGACAGGTTTCCTGGACGGTCCTCCCGGCGAAGCGCTCCGTCTCGGCCCCTTGCATCCCCGCCCCGCGAGGCGTAGAGAGGCGCGGCGTTACACAGTAACGTTCGCCCTCGAAAGGCCGCCGCGTGTCCCCCGTCCTCGCCTCCGCCCTGTTCGGCCTCGCCGCGGCCGCCGTCACCGTGATCGCGCTGGTGATGGTGCGCTTCGCCGCCGGGTTCACGCGGACCCATGCGCCGGTCTTCGCCGCCTTCGCCGCGGGCCTGGTCATCGCGGTGTCGATCCTGCGGCTCCTGCCCGAGGCGCTCGACGCGATCCCGGCCGCGCCCTGGCTGGTGCTCGCCGGCTTCGGCCTGGGCGCGATGATGCAGCGCCTGCTGAGCCTGCGCGGACCGGCCGGCCTGCAGGCCGCCTCGAGCCTCGCGCCGGTGCTGGCGATCGCGCTGCACTCGCTGATCGACGGCGTGGTCTATGCGGTGACCTTCGCCGTCGGCGCCGCGATCGGGCTGGCCGCCGTGCCGGGCCTGGTAATCCACGAGTTTCCCGAGGCGGTGATCTGCTTCGTCCTGCTGCAGCGCGCGGGCCTGTCCGACCGCGCCAGCGCGGGCTACGCCTCCCTGGCCGCGGGGGGCACGACGCTGTTGACCGCTGTCGCCGCCGCGCCCGTCGCCGCCTCGCTGTCGCCGGAAGTGCTCGGCGGACTGTTCGCCGTCGCCGCCGGCCTGCTTCTGCATGTCGGGGCGGTGCACCTGCTGCGTCATACGGAAACGACCCGCTGGACGCTGTCGACGCCGGCCGTGCTCGGCGGCGCCGCGCTGGCGGCGGCGATGACGCTGATGCATACCCCGCCCGCGCGCGATCTCGACACGATCGAGGTCGGCGGCCATTTCCATCAGCACGCCGCGAACTGAGCCCCTGCGACGACGACGCGCTTGAAGCCCGCCGCGCGACGCCGCACATATCCGCCCATGACACGCACGCTGATCCTCGCCCTCGCCGCCGTTTTCGCGCTCGTCGCCGCCGAAGCCCGCGCCCAGTCGAGCGCGCCGCGCGAGCTGGAATGGTCCGACCTGCTGCCCGAGGGCGAGGCGCGGAACATCGCCCGGCTCCAGGAGATGCAAGCCAATGCGATGGGCATGGACCATTTCGGCGTCGACCGCATGCCCCAGATCCGCACCTACAATGTCGTCGACGCTCTCGACGGCGAGCGCGTGAAGATCGGCGGCTACGTCCTGCCGTTCGACTACGCCGCCGACCGCGCGGTGTCGCGCTTCCTGCTGGTGCCCTATGTCGGGGCGTGCATCCACGTGCCGCCGCCGCCGCCCAACCAGCTGATCTTCGTCGAAGCCGAAGAACCGGTCGAAGTCGACGGCATGTGGGACCCGGTGTGGGCCGTCGGCGTGATGCGCACGCGGCGCACCGACAACGATCTCGGCGACACCGCCTACACGCTCGAACTCACCGAGCTGCGGCCCTACACGGAATAACCGCAGGTTTCGGCGCCGGTCCGCCGCATTTCGGCGCCATCGCCGCCGTTAACGATTGCGATCATGGCCTCGCCCGGGCGGACCCCTCCCCCGGGCGGACGGGGCTCGCATAATCCTTGCGTAGCCCTGTCCGGGGCCCGCCCCGGCTGTCCCAGCGCGGTACGCTGTCGTCAGAGGGGGGCGATCGAGCGCCAGCGCGGCGCCGGGCGGGTCCCGCCCTTTTTCAGGGCGCGCCGCCCTTCTCCCGGAAGAACACGACCGTCGCCGCCTCGCGCATGAAGGTGCGCACGGCCTCGCGATAGCCGAGGCTTGCGGCGAGTCGGATCGAGACCGCGTTCTCCGGCGCGATCAGGCAGCAGGTCCGCGCCGCGCCCAGCGTCTCGTCGGCCCAGGCCAGCACGGCGTCCATCGCCTCGCGGGCGTAGCCTTTCCGCTGATGCGCCGGCGCGATCACCCAGCCCGCCTCCGGCGTTCCCTCGATCGGGGGATCGATATCGCGCTTGAACTCGGCCAGCCCGACCTCGCCGACCGCCGCGCCGGTGTCGCGCGCCTCGACCAGCCAGTAGCCGTAGCCCATCAGCGCCCAGTGGCCGAGATAGCGGTTGAGCCGCGTCCAGGTCTCGCTGCGCGTGGACGGCCGGCCGCCGATATGCCGCGTCATTCCGGGATCGCCCCAGATGGCGAAGCACGCCTCGAGGTCGTCGGCGCGATGGCCGCGCAGCCGCAGCCTGTCGGTCTCGAGAACCGGAATATCGAGTCCGATGGCCGCCTCCCGCGCGAATCCGTCAGGCCCACTCTAGCCGAGTTCGCCCCGCGGCCGCATTGTCGCAAACGGGCGAACATGCGATCAGGCCTGCGCCCGCCGCGGGGGAGAAAGCGTCCATGGCCGCCGCACCTGAAGCTTCGCCGCAAGGCTCGGCGCTGACCGGCGTGATCGCGCTGCTCGGCGCGGCGACGCTGATCGGGTTCGCGCCGATCTTCGTCAAGCTGTCGGACCTCGGCCCGCAGGCGATCGCCTTCTGGCGGCTCGTCTTCGCCCTGCCGGCGCTGGCGCTCTGGCTGGCGATCGAGCGCCGCGGCGCGACGACGGCGCCGAAGCGACCCGACCGCCGGGCGATGGTGCTGGCGGGCGTCTTCTTCAGCCTCGACCTCGCCTTCTGGCACGCCGGCATCAAGATCACGACGGCGGCCAACGCCACCCTGCTGGCCAATCTCGCCCCGGTGATTGTCACCGCCGGCGCCTGGCTCATCTTCAAGCAGCGGCCGAGCTGGGGCTTCGCCGGCGCGGCGGTTCTCGCGCTCGGCGGGGCGATGCTGCTTTCTCTGGTCAATGTCGAGATCGCGCCCGAGCGCCTGCCCGGCGACGCGCTGTCGGCGATGACGGCGGTCTGGTACGCCGCCTACCTGCTGGCGATCCATGCGGCCCGGCGCGGCGCCTCGACGCCGCGGGTCATGCTCTGGTCGACGGCGGTCGCGACCCCGTTCGCGCTCGCCTTCACGCTGGGCTTCGGGGAGCCGCTGCTGCCGGCGACGCCGGCGGGCTGGCTGCCGCTGATCGCGCTCGGCGTGATCGTCCACGCCGGCGGCCAGGGCGGCGTCGCCTTCGGGCTCGGCCGCGTGCCCGCCCCGCTCGCCTCGCTGATCATCCTGTTCCAGCCCGTCGTGGCGGCCTGCGCAGGCTGGATCATCTTCGGCGAGGCGCTCACCGCGCTGCAGATCGCCGGCGCCGGGCTGGTGCTCGCCGGCGTCTACATCGCCCAGCGCCTGCGGGTGCGCGGCGCGGTCCGCGCGGCCCGAGAACGCGGCGCTCAGGCTTCCTGAAGCAGCGCCGGCGTCAGGACTTCGAGGCGGGCGCGCAGCTCCGCCTCCGGCGCAAATTCGGGTCCGTGACGGCGCTGGCAGCGCAGCACGCCCAGCAGCATGTCCTGCAGCAGCGCCGTCGCCCGCTCCGCATCGAGGCCGGCGCGCAACTCGCCCGCCTCGACGCCGCGCTCGAGCGCGCGGCGCACGATCGCCCAGACCGCCTCCATGTGCTCGAACGTCTCGTGATAGGCGGGGTCGGTCAGCAGCCAGGTATGGCCGACGGCGGCGGCGAACAGGTCGGCGCGCGACAGCTTACTTTCCAGGATGAGCTGCAGCAGCGCTTCGAGCCGCGTCCTGACATCGCCCGTCAGCGACGCCTCGAGCCGGTCGGCGAGACCGCGCATGGTCTCGGCCTCGTCCTGCAGGATCTCCACGAGCAGGGAGGCCTTCGACGGCGCGGCGTTGAGCACCGTTCCGGGCGAGACCTGCGCGGTCTCGGCGATCGCCTTGATGGTCGCGCCCTCATAGCCCTCCGCGAGGAAGACCCGGCGCGCCGCCTCGAGAACGGCGATGCGGGTCGCCTCCCGCTTGATGTCCCGACGCGTCTTTCGGTCGTCCGAAGCGTCGCGCATGTCCGACACCCTGTATCGTGTACGGAAGAATGTGCGGTCGCGCTTGCGGAAAAGCCAATGAATTCAAAGAATGTTTTGATAACTGGAAATGCCGCGCATCAATTCCAGACGCAGCGCCTCATTTGCCGTCGCGCGCCCGCGACGCTACATGAGCGTCCATGATCGGAACCATCGACATCCTGCTCTACATCGCGCTCGGGATCGTCTTCGCGATCCTGTGCGCGGGCATCTACGCGCTGTTCCGCGGCGGCGAGTTCGGCCGGACCTGGTCGAACCGGCTCATGCGCGCGCGCGTGCTGTTCCAGTTCGTCGCCATCATCATCATCGTGATCGGCTTCTGGGCGAAGGGCGCGCTGGCGGGTTAATCCGGCGCAAATTCATCAACGGCCCGACCGACGGGATCCGCGACCTCTTCGATCCGGCCGTCATTGATCGCGACCGCCGCGGCGCGCCCGGCGTCCGGCCAGACCGCCATCTTCACGAACCACATCGTGTTCGAACCGGCGTGTTCGAGCCCGCCGTCCTCGCCTTCGCTCCAGCCGAGCGCGTAGCCGGACTCGCCCGCGGGCGCGTGCAGGCGCCGCCAGCTTTCCTCTGACAGATAGCGCTCGTCGCCGCGCGCGCCGTCGAGATGCGCGGCCAGGAAGCGGCCGAGATCGCCGAGGCTCATATGCGCCCGGCCCGCCGAATTCATCGCCGGGGGATTGTCCGCCCTGGCGCCGGGCTCGCGCGGGCTGAGCCCGCCGAGCAGGCCCGACCCGTGGCCGCGCGGCTGATCGGCCTCGCCGCGCGTCCCGGGCGGACCCCACCCCGCCGTCGCCATGCCGAGCGGATCGAACACTTCCCGGCGCATCAGCGTCTCGTAGGGTTCGCCGGCGGCGGTCTCGAGCATCAGCCCGGCCACGACATAGCCGGCGTTGGAGTAGAGAAACTCGCCTTCCTCCGCGGCCGGCGACGCGGCGAGAACCCACGCCGCATACCGTCGGCGGTCGGCGGCCGCGTCGCGGCCGGCGTCCGAGCCGGCGAGGCGGACCATGTTTACGGCGCCCAGATTGGCCGGCAGGCGGGCGCGATGGGCCAGCAGGTCGGCCAGCGTCGCCTCGCGATAGGCCGGCTCGATCGTCTCGACCGCCTCGCCGAGCACGTCGCCGACGGTCGCATCCCAGTCGATCGCGCCCTGCTCGACGAGACGCGCGGCGAGCGTCGCCGTCATCGCCTTGGTGTTGGAGCCCAGATGCCAGAGATCGCCCGGCTCGATCGCGGGCTCCTCCCCGCGAATGCGCACGCCGGCGACGCCGACTCGCGCGGCGTCGTCCTCGACCACGAGCACCGCGCCGCCCGGCGAGCCGGTCTCGTCGATCAGCGCGGCGGCGCGTTCCGAGAGGCCGGGGTCGGGCTCCGGCGCGAATTGAAGCATGACGGCTGCGAACACGGCGGCGATCGGCATCGGCTCGTCCTCCTTCCTTCCCGGTTCCGTGCTGGCACGCGCGGCGGGGGTCTGTGAAGATTGTCCGCGACACCGCCCGCGTCTAGCGTGCGCGGCCTCGCTGAGGAGCGCGATCATGGTGCGTCTGACGAAGATCTACACGAAGACCGGCGACAAGGGCGTCACCCGCCTCGGCGACATGAGCGAGGCGGCCAAACACGACCCGCGCGTCGAGGCCTACGGCGCCGTCGACGAGGCCAACGCCGCGATCGGGCTGGCGCGCGCCGCGCTCGGCGATGATCACGAACTCGCCGAGCCGCTCAAGCGCATACAGAACGAGCTGTTCGACGTCGGCGCGGATCTGTGCGTGCCCGACCGCGGCGAGCAACTGGAATGGGAGCCGCTGCGCGCGAGCGACGCCCAGGTCGAGCGCCTGGAATCCGAGATAGACCGGCTGAACGCCCGGCTCGAGCCGCTCGACAGCTTCATCCTGCCCGGCGGGAGCGAGGCCGCCGCGCGGCTGCATCTCGCCCGCACCGTCTGCCGGCGCGCCGAGCGGCGGGTCACCGCGCTCGCCGAGGCCGGCGAACCGGTGAGCGGCGCCGTCATCCGCTATCTCAACCGGCTGGCCGACCTGCTCTTCGTCATGGCGCGCATCGCCAACGAGGACGGGCGCGCCGACGTCAAATGGGTCCCCGGCGAAAGCCGCTGACCCGCGTCTATTCCGCACCGGAACAAGATTTTTCGCGCGTCCGGGGTGGCGAAGCCGGGGGGCGGCTCCCTAAGTCCTTGCGCATGCGGCGACGCGCCGCACGAGGACAGTCACCGGGAGAGACCCGCCATGAAGTTCGCTTACGCCGCCGCCTCGCTCGCGGCCTTCCTGATGGCGCCGACCATGTCGACGGCCGCCTTCGCCGAGCCGGCCGAGTACGAGTTCGACAAGAGCCACACCACGATCCGCGCGAGCTGGACGCATCTCGGCTATTCGCGCCAGTCGCTCCACTTCACCGATTATGACGGCGTGCTCATGCTCGATTTCGAGGAGCCCGAGAACTCGACCGTCGACGTCACCTTCACCCTGCCCGGCGGCCTCTGGGCCGGCGGCGACCACGAGCGCTTCATCGAGCATCTCAACTCGGGCGACTTCTTCCTCACCGAGGAGCATCCCGAGGCCCGCTTCGTCGCCACCGGCTTCGCCACCGAGGACGGCGAGACCGGCACGATGACCGGCGATCTCACCATTCGCGGGGTCACCAACGAAGTCACGCTCGACGTCGAGCTCAACAAGCACGCGCCCAAGCCCGAAAGCATGGGCGGGACGATGACGGCCGGTTTCTCCGCGACGGGAACGGTCAACCGCTCGGACTGGGACATGGGCTACGCCGTCCCGGCGGTCTCCGACGAAGTCGAGATCGTCATCGAGACCGAGCTCACCCTGGTCAGCGACGAGGACGCGTAAACGCGCTCCGCATCGGCCGCTCAGGCGGTCGATCGAGACTTGCAGAGCCGGCCCGCGGGTAATCGCGGGCCGGTTTTGTCTGTGCGCGCCCTGCCATCCTTCGAGGCTCGCCTTCGGCCCGCACCTCAGGATGAGGGACGTGATGCGCCTCCGCCTCATCCTGAGGCGCCCGGCGCCAGCCGGGCCTCGAAGGATGGAGAAATGCAGCCGCCGCCATGCTGCGGTGCGGCGCGTTGACTTAGGCGGTGGCGCCGGGCAGGTTCCGCGCCTAGTTTCTCCGCCATTCAAGACCGCCGCGTCCGCCCGGACGCCGCGCCCAACCGGAACCGGAGCCGTCGATGAAAATCCTCGTCCCCGTCAAGCGGGTGGTCGATTACAACGTGAAGGTCCGGGTCAAACCCGACCAGAGCGGCGTCGACCTCGCCAACGTCAAGATGTCGATGAACCCCTTCTGCGAGATCGCCGTCGAGGAGGCGATCCGCATGAAGGAGAACGGCCTGGCCGAAGAGGTCGTGGCCGTCTCCATCGGCTCCCAGCAGGCCCAGGAGACGATCCGCACCGCGCTCGCCATGGGCGCCGATCGCGGCATCCACATCGTCACCGACGAGACCGTCGAGCCGCTCGCCGTGGCCAAGATCCTCAAGGGCGTCGTCGACGAGGAGAGCCCGGATCTCGTCATCCTCGGCAAGCAGGCCATCGACGACGACTCCAACGCCACCGGCCAGATGCTGGCCGCCCTGCTCGGCTGGCCGCAGGCGACCTTCGCCTCGAAGGTCGAAAAGGACGGCGACGAGCTGAAGGTCACCCGCGAGATCGACGGCGGGCTGCAGACCGTGGGCATGTCGACGCCGGCGATCATCACCACCGACCTCAGGCTGAACGAGCCGCGCTACGCTTCGCTGCCGAACATCATGAAGGCCAAGCGCAAGCCGATCGACCAGAAGAGCCCGGACGATTTCGACGTCGACATCGCGCCGCGTCTCGAGGTCCTCAAGGTCACCGAGCCGCCCAAGCGCAAGGGCGGGGTGAAGGTCGAATCCGTCGCCGAGCTCGTCGACAAGCTGAAGAACGAAGCGGGGGTGCTGTAATGACCGTGCTCGTCATCGCCGACCACGACAACGCCGAGCTGGGCGAATCCACCCGCGCGGCGGTCACCGCCGCCAAGAAGATCGGGGGCGACGTCCACGTCCTCGTCGCGGGCAAGGACGCCGGCGCGGTCGCCGAGGCCGCCGCCAAGGTCGACGGCGTCGCCAAGGTGTTCCACGCCGACGCCGAGCCGCTGGAGAAGCAGCTCGCCGAGGCCATGGAGACGCTCGTCCTCGGCCTCGCCGACGACTATGACGCGATCCTCGCGCCGGCCACGACGACGGGGAAGAACTTCATGCCCCGGATCGCGGCGAAGCTCGACGTGATGCAGATCTCCGACATCGCCTCGGTCGAGGACGCCGAGACCTTCATCCGCCCGATCTATGCGGGCAACGCCATGATGACGGTGAAGTCCTCCGACAAGAAGAAGGTGATCACGGTCCGCCCGACCACGTTCGAGAAGGCCGGCGACCAGGACAGCGCCGCCTCCGTCGAGACGATCGACGCGCCCGAGGCGGCCGCGGCCTCGCGCTTCGTCTCCGAGGAGCTGTCGGAATCCGACCGCCCGGAGCTGGCCTCGGCCAAGATCGTCATCTCCGGCGGCCGCGGCATGGGCAACGGCGAGAACTTCCAGATCCTGGAGCGCGTCGCCGACAAGCTGAACGCCGCGGTCGGCGCCTCGCGCGCGGCCGTCGACGCCGGCTTCGTGCCGAACGACTACCAGGTCGGACAGACCGGCAAGGTGGTCGCCCCCGAACTCTACATCGCCGTGGGCATCTCCGGGGCGATTCAGCACCTGGCCGGCATGAAGGACTCCAAGGTCATCGTCGCCATCAACAAGGACGAGGAGGCGCCGATCTTCGAAGTCGCCGATTACGGCCTCGTCGCCGACCTGTTCGACGCCGTGCCGGCGTTCGAAGAGGAGATCGGCAAGATCGGCTACTAGGCCGCGCCTTCATCACTCGAATGGACAATCCCCGGGCCCCGCGGCCCGGGGTTTTTCTTTGCCTTCCTCGCCGGATACGCGACCGGGATCTTGGCAGACACCCCACCCCGGCCCTCCCCTCAAGGGGCGGGAGAATCCAATCGCCGCCGACTGACTCTTTCCGATCGGGCGACCGGCGCACGCGCGACTCCCTCCCCCTCAGGGGGAGGGCCGGGGTGGGGGTCCAGTCTGATCGCCGCCAATGAACCTCTTCGTTCAGACGATCGGCGATAGGCGGTGCGGCCCGCCTCAATACCGCTCCACCGCGGCCTCGATCAGCGCGAAGGCGTCCTCGCTCGCCCAGTCGGCCTCGCCGCTCATCCGTCCGATCTCCGCGCCGTTGCGGTCATAGAGGATCGACACCGGCAGGCCGCGCGCGCCGACATCCATCGCCGCGCGGAAGGACTGGTCGTGATACAGCTCGAGATGGACAAGCTCGTTCTCGGCGTAGAAGGCGCGCGCATCCTCGATCGATCGATCCATCGACACCGGCACGACCTCGAAATCCGCCGAGCCCAGCTCGGCCTGCAGCGCGTCCAGCGCCGGCATCTCGACGACGCAGGGCGCGCACCAGGTCGCCCAGAAATTCACCAGGATGACCTTGCCGCGCTTGTCGGCGAGCGTGATCTCCCGGCCGCCGCCGGTGAGGATCGGGTTCTGCGGCTGGGGCGGGGCGTCCTCGACGCTGCGGAAGCCGCGCATCTCGCCGACGGCGAATCTGTCCAGCGCGTCCGGCGTGGAATCGCCCAGCGCGGAAAAGATGACGTACAGGATTGCCAGCCCGCCCAGGATCGGCAGGGTTATGAGCCCGATTTTCAACGGCGACGGCTTCATGTCAGAACCTTCCCTTCCGATCCCTTCGTCCCGCGAGCGGAGACGCGCCGAACCATGAGCCGCGCCGACAAGCCCGACGCCGCGAAACCCGGCGGCCGCGACATGTGGGGCGGACGCTTCGAGACCGGCCCGTCGGCCGCGCTCGAGGCCATCAACGCCTCGGTCGATGTCGACAAGCGCCTCTACGAACAGGACATCGCCGGCTCGCTCGCCCACGCGGAGATGTTGGCCGCCTGCGGGATCATTTCAAGCGACGATGCGTCACGGATCCGCGAGGGGCTGGAGGCGATCCGCGCCGACATCCGCGCCGGCCGCTTCGAGTGGTCGACGGCGCTCGAAGACGTCCACATGAATATCGAGGCCGCGCTCAAGGAGCGCATCGGCGAGGCCGGCGGGCGGCTGCACACCGCGCGCTCGCGCAATGACCAGGTCGCGACCGATTTCCGGCTCTGGCTGCGCGAGGCCTGCGCGCGCGCCGAGGACGGCCTCAGACGCTACCAGGTCGCGCTGGTCGACCAGGCCGAAGCGCACGCCGACTGGGTGATGCCCGGCTTCACCCATCTGCAGACCGCCCAGCCGGTGAGCCTCGGCCATCACCTAATGTGCTGGGTCGAGGCCGCCGAGCGCGATCGCGGCCGCCTCGCCGACGCGCGGCGTCGAATGAACGAAAGCCCGCTGGGCGCGGCGGCGCTGGCGGGCACGGCGTTTCCGATCGACCGGGAGATGACGGCGAAGGCGCTCGGCTTCGACCGGCCGATGGCCAACTCGCTCGATGCCGTCGCCTCGCGCGATTTCGCCTTGGAGGCGCTGTCGGCGGCGACCATCGCGGCGGTGAACCTGTCGCGCTTCGCCGACGAGATCGTGCTGTGGTGCTCGCGCCGATTCGGCTTCGCGACGCTCACCGACGCCTTCTCGACGGGCTCGTCGATCATGCCGCAGAAGCGCAATCCCGACGCCGCCGAGCTGGTGCGCGCCAAGCCGGGAAGCATCGCCGGCGCGCTGCAGGGCCTCGTCATCGTGTGCAAGGGCCTGCCGCTGGCCTATTCAAAGGATCTCCAGGAGGACAAGGCCGGCGTCTTCGCCGCCTTCGACGACCTCATGCTCGCCATCGAGGCGATGGCGGGCATGGCCGCCGATCTCAGCTTCGACCGCGATGCGCTCGAGATCGCCGCCGGCGAGGCCTATTCCGACGCCACCGATCTCGCCGACTGGCTGGTGCGCGAGCTGGGCCTTCCCTTCCGCGACGCCCACCACGTCGCCGGCGCGGCGGTGAAGGCCGCCGAGCGCCGCAGCCTGCCGCTCGCCGAGACGCCGCTCGCGGTCTTTCAGGAGATCGAGCCGCGCATCCATGACGGGGTCTTCGCCGTGCTGTCGGCGCGCGCCTCGATGGAGAGCCGCACGAGCTATGGCGGGACCGCGCCAGACCGCGTGCGCGAACAGATCGCCGCCTGGAGACGCCGCTTCGAGGAGGACGCCTCATGAAACGACTCGCCCTGACCGCGCCCGTCGCGCTGATTCTTCTGTCCGGCTGCGGCATTCGCGGCGATCTCGAGCGCCCGCCCCCGCTCTGGGGCCCGGACGAGCGCACCGACGCCGAGCGCGCCTACGAAACCGAGAACGGCGAGGCCGAAAGCGAGGCCGGAACCGAGACCGATGACGGCGAAGCCGCCGACGAAAGCGAAGGCTGACGGCCGGACCACCTGTCGGAATCGTCATGCAGCGCCCCCGTGCCAAGCCGGCCCGTGACGACTAGACTTTTCCGCGTATGCGCACGACGCCGCTGATCCTCGCCCGCGCCGCGCTTGTCTGGGAGCGCGCCGCGCCGGTTCTCGCCGGCCCGCTCGCCGTGATCGGCGTCTATGCGGGCCTGGCCCTGTTCGGCGTGTTCGAGCGGCTGGGCGATCCCGCGCGCGCGCTGACGGCTCTGGCGCTCGCCGCGATCGGCGGGTTCGCCGCGGTTCGCGCCGCGCGACGCTTCACCTGGCCCGCCCGCCGCGACGCCGAGCGCCGGGTCGAGGAGGACAGCCGGCTCGCCGACCGGCCCTACGAAGCCCTGCGCGATGCGCCGTCGGCCGGCGACGACGCGCTGTGGGCGGCCCATCGCGAACGCATGGCCGTCCGGTTGGCCGGCGCGCGGACCCGCCGGCCGAAGGCGGCCTGGGCGGCGCTCGACCCGTGGGGGGCGCGGGTGGCCCTCGTCCTGATGCTCGTCGTCGGCGGGCTGGCCGCCGGCGACCGCCTCAACGCCCGGCTCTACGACGCCTTCCTGCCGCGCCCGCTGGCCGGCGGCGGAGCAGCCGCCGTCGCCGATCTCTGGATCGAGCCGCCCGAATACACCGGCCGGCCGACGATCTATCTGCGCGACCGCCGCGAGCTCGAGATTCCCGAAGGCTCCGTCCTCGCCGCCCGGGTCGCCGGCGTGCGGGGCGCGCCGCGCGTGTCCGGCGCGGAGGCCGAGATCGAGCAGATCGGGCCGCGGACCTACCAGGTCCGCGCCGTCCCCGCCGAAGACGGCGAGATCGCCGTGCGCGCCGGCGCGCTGCGCGAACGGGTCCGCCTCGCCCTCATTCCCGACGAACCGCCGCATCTGGCGCTGGCCGCCGAGCCCGAGGGCGACGCCGAGGGCCGGCTCGGCCTCGAATTCGTCGCCCGCGACGATTACGGCGTCGAGGCCTTCGCGCTCGAGTTCGCTCCGGAGCCCGACGCCGGCGATCCCGCCGACGACGCCTGGGAGCGCGTCGAGATCGCGCCGGGTTCGGTCACGGTCGCGGGCGAGGACGGGCTCAAGGGAGCCGAGATCGATCTCGCCCGCCATCGTCTCGCCGGCGAGCGCGTGCTGATCCGCATGACCGGGACTGACGCCGCCGGCCAGACCGGGCGCAGCGCGCCGGTCGCGATCACCCTGCCGCAACGGGTCTTTCTCGATCCGCTGGCCCGCGCCGTGGCCCACGAGCGCAAGGGCTTTCTCGGCGTCTCCGACGACTACGCGCCCATGCCCGAGGCGGAGCCCGCGCCCGCTCTCGACCGGCCGCGCTATCTCGACGACCAGCCCGACCGGCGCATCGAGCGGGCGCCGGACGAGGTGCGCCGGCTGGCGCTCGCCCTGGATGCGGTGAGCGACGCGCCGCCGCGCTTCTTCGACGACCCGATCGTCTACATGGGCCTGCGCACGACGCTCCACGAGGTCCGCCGCGCCCGCGAGATCGACGCGCTCGGCCATCTCGACGAGGATCTCTGGCAGATCGCCCTGCGCGCCGAGCTGGGCAGCCTCGCTGACGCCGAGGCCGCGCTGCGCGCCGCCGAGCAGGCGCTGATGGACGCCATGGCCCGCGGCGCCGACGCAATGGAACTGTCGGCGCTGTTCGACGCCTTCGAGCAGGCGATGCAGAACTACATGGCCGCGCTGGCCCGCGAGGCCGCCGAGGAAGGCCGCTTCGCCGAAGGCGGCGGAGGCGGCGGCATGAACTCCGACGCTCTGCAGGAGATGCTCGACGCGCTCCGGGAGTCCGCCGAGCTGGGCGACACGTTGAACGCGCGCCGGGCGCTGGCCGCGCTGGCGGAAATGCTGCGCAACATGCAGATGCAGCTCGCCCGCGGCGGGCAGGGCGATGGCGAGAGCGAGATGTCGCGCGCCCTGCGCGAGGCGCTCGAGGAGCTCGGCGATCTCATCGGCGAGCAGCGCGAGCTCATGGACGAGACCTTCCGCGGCGAGGACGGTCAATCCGGCCGGCCGCAGGGCGGCGGCGAGGAGGACGGCGAGGCCGGCGGCGGCGAGGCGCCGCGCGATCTCGCCGGACGCCAGGGCGCGCTCGGCGAGCGCACTGGCGAGTTCTCCGAGAGCGCGCCCGGGGGCGCGGCCGCCGAGGCGCTCGACGAGGCCCGCCGCGCCATGCGCGAGGCCGAGGAGGCGCTGCGCGGGGGTGATCGCGACCGGGCGCTCGACGCCCAGGACGAGGCGTTGCAGGCGCTGCGGGAAGGCGCGGGCGAGGCCGCCCGCCGCCTGGCCGAAGCGCGCGGCCAGCAGGGCCAGGACGGCGAGACCGATCCGCTCGGACGATCCGGAAGCGGGGCGATGGGCGGCGGCGTCGACCTGCCCAGCGAGAGCGAACGCCAGCGCGCCCGGTCGATCCTGGAGGAGCTGCGCCGCCGGGCGGCTGAACAGAACCGTCCCCAGGACGAGCTCGACTATATCGACCGGCTGCTCGAACGCTTCTGACGCGCCCATCTCGGCGTGGTATTTTCGGACGTTCTCGGAAAACGGGGAGGTCAGGCGATGGCGGACCAGAAGAAGCGACGCACGCTGCGCCTGCTCGGTTTCGGCGGGGCGGCGCTTCTGGTCGTCGGCGCCGGGGGCGGCTGGGTCGTCACCCGCACGCCGCGCGAAGCGACCGAACCCTGGCGGATCGCGGGCGAGCCCCACGAGGATCCGCGGATCACGATCCTGCGCTGGGCCGTGCTCGCGCCCTCCTCGCACAATCTCCAGCCCTGGATCGCCGATCTGTCAGAGCCCGGCGTCGTCACCGTTCTGCCGGACACCGGCCTGCTGCTGCCGCGCACGGACCCCTTCGCCCGCCAGACCGTCGTGAGCCTGGGCGGCTTTCTCGAGGCGATCGATCTCGCCGCGGCCGCCAATGGCTTCGCGACTGAAACGACGCTGTTTCCCGAGGGCGTCTATCCGATGTCGCTCGACGACCGGCCGGTCGCGCGCATCGCGCTCGCCGAAAATCCGGAGGCCGAACCCGACGTCCTGTTCGACCAGCTCGGCGCGCGGCGCACGATCAAGACCGCCTACGATCCCGGCCGTCCGCCGCCGCCCGAGACGCTGGAATATCTGCGCCGCGGCGCCGAAGCGTCGCGCGTCGCCTTCGGCGCGGAGACGTCGCCCGACGCGGTCGCGCCGCTGCGCGAGATCGTGCGCGAGGCCGGGATCCGCGAGCTGATGACGCCGCGGGTTCAGGCCGAGACGGTCGCGGTGATGCGCATCGGCAAGGCCGAGATCAATGCGAACCCGGACGGAATCGCGCTGCAGGGACCCGCGATCGAGGCGATGGCCGCCGCGGGCATGGTCACGCGCAGCGCGATGATGGACCCCGAGAGCACCGCCTTCCGGCAGGGCGTGACGATGTACGAGGAGCAGGCGGCCGGGACGCCGGCCTTCGTCTGGCTCGCCACCGAGCGCAATGACCGGGAAAGCCAGGTCGCCGCGGGACGGTCATGGCTCCGCATGCAGCTCGAGGCGACCGCGCGCGGTCTCGCACTCCACCCGATGAGCCAGGCGCTGCAGGAATACCAGGAAGTCTCGGAGTTCTACGACGCCGTCCATACGCGCCTCGGACTCGGCGGGCGACTCGGAACCATCCAGATGCTCGCCCGCGCCGGCTACGCCGATCCGCCGGGCCATCCCCAGCCGCGCTGGGCGGCCGCCGACAAGCTTGTCGGCGGCGCGGGGACCGCGGCGCAACGGCCGAACCTGCGCGTTCCGGAGAGCGCGTTTCGCGCCTAGTCTGCTTGCCCGGCCGGCCGCGCATCGGGATCGAAGATCACCTCGATCTCGGCGGCGGCCTCCGGCGGATCGGGCATGATGGTGCGGAAGCGCTCCATCGCCTCGGCGTCAAGTTCCGGCGATTCCATCAGCACGACCCACTCGACCAGCGGCGCGCCGTCGGCGTCGAGCAGGGCGGCGCGCAGCGGCGGGATCTCGCGCGCCCGGCCGGTGATGTTGACCACGTCGCCCTCGATCGCCAGCGCGGGCGCGCCGTCGGTCTCCTCGCGCGCCACCGAGAGATTGCGCACCTCGAGGCCGTAGGGATTGACCGGCGCGCCGACTGCGGCGAACGCCGCGCTCGATTGCGGCCAGACGCGCATGATGTCGACGCGCATGATCCAGGCGCCGCCCAGCATGACCGCGAACATGGCCGCGACGCCCAGCCAGCCGACGCCGGAGACGGCGAGGCGCGCATTGCGGCGGCGCACCTCGGCCCGGCGGCGGATCAGCTCGTGGGGCTTGAGCGGCCGGGCCTGCAGCGTCGGCGCGGAGACCGGCTCGGCCTTGAGCGGCGTCTCCTCGACCGCGGGGACGTCGACCGCTTCGCTCAGCGTCAGCGCCTCGGCCTCGACCTTCCAGGAATGGCCGCAGGACGCGCAGCGCACGCGGCCGCCGCGCGCGCTCAGCGCGTCGTCTTCGGCGCGATACCGCGTGTCGCAGCTCGGACAGGTCACGATCATGGACGCAGACCTCTTTGCTCCTGCATAGTCCGCCTCGCGCTCCTTCCGCCGATCCGACCGAATCAGGGCCCGACCCATCCGATGACCGCCGAAGCGCGAGACCCCGACACGCCGTCGAACGGCGCGGAACCGGCCGTCCGGTTCCAGGGAGTCGGCATGCGCTACGGCCGCGGACCGGAAGTCCTGCGCGACGTCACCTTTGATTTACCACGCGGAGGTTTCCAGTTTCTCACCGGCCCGTCGGGCGCGGGCAAGACAACCCTGCTGCGGCTGATCTATCTCGCCGAGCGACCGTCGAGCGGGCTCATCTCGCTGTTCGGCCGCGACGCCTCGATGATCCCGCGCGAGTCCCTGCCCGGTCTGAGGCGGCGCATCGGCGTCATCTTCCAGGACTTCCGCCTGCTCGATCATCTCACCGTGTTCGACAACGTCGCCCTGCCGCTGCGCGTCGCCGGCCAGCCGCGGGCGAGCTACGCCGAGGATGTCGGCGAACTGCTCGCCTGGGTCGGACTCGGCGAGCGCATGGACGCCCATCCCGCGACCCTGTCCGGGGGCGAGCAGCAGCGCGCCGCGATCGCGCGCGCCGTCGTCGCCAAGCCCGACCTGCTCATCGCCGACGAGCCCACGGGCAATGTCGATCCCGCGATGGCGCGGCGGCTGATGCGGCTCTTCGTCGAGCTCAACCGGCTGGGCACGACCGTGCTGGTGGCCAGTCACGACTTCTCGCTGGTGCGCTCGCTGGACGCGCCGGTGATGGAGCTCGCCGGCGGGCGGCTTGCGCACGGGGCGCGGGCGGCATGAGCGAGGCCCCGCCGAAGTCGGGACCGCTGCTGCCGCCGGACGCCGACCGCGACCGGCCGCTCTTCGCGGTCGCCTCGATCCTGGTTTTCCTGGCCTGCCTCGCCGCGCTCGGCGCGGCCGGCGCCTGGGGCGCGGCGGCGGGCTGGACGGCCCAGCTCACCGACGAGATCACGGTCCAGCTCATGCCGGCGGAAGGCCGCGACGCCGACGCCGACGCCGCCGAAGCGGCCGGGCGCATCGCGGAGCTGCCCGGCGTCGTCGATGTCGAGGCGCGATCGCGCGCCTCCGCCGAGGCCCTGCTGCGCCCGTGGCTGGGCGACGGCGCCCTGCCCGATGATTTGCCCGTGCCGCGCCTGATCGCGGTGACCGTCGACCCGGCCGAACCGCCCGCGCCGGGCGCGATCGAGGCCCTGCTCGAGGACGCGCCCTACCAGGTCCTCGTCGACGATCACGGGCGCTGGGCGAACGCCGTGGCCCGCGCGGCCGGCGCGGTGCGTTATTTCGCCTTCGGCCTCGTCTTCGTGCTGGGGATCGCGGCGGCCGCCGTGGTGGCTTTCGCCGCCCGGGCCTCTCTGGCGGCGCGCTGGGAGATCGCCGACGCGCTGCATCTCGTCGGCGCGCCCGACCCGTTCATCACCGGCCTGTTCCAGCGCCGCTTCTTCATTCTCGGGCTGAAGGCCGGGCTGGCCGGCGCGATCTTCGCCACGCTGGCCGCGCTCGGGCTGGCCATCGCCGGCGGGCCGGCGGGTTCGCTCTTCTTCCTGCCGACGCTGGAGCTGCACTGGAGCGCGGCGGCCATTCCGCCCGCCGCGGCGATCCTGTCCGGGCTGATCTCGGCGCTGGCGGCCCGGGCGGCGGTGCGCTCGGCGCTCAGGGCGCGCTGGACATGACGGCCTCGCCTTCGCCGCAAAACCGCGCGATGATCCCCGACATGGAGCCGCAAGGATGAACGAACGCGCGCTCGGCATGCTGCGCCTGGCGGCCTTCGCTGTGACGGCGGGGCTGGTGATCGGCTTCGCGCTGTTCGTCCGCGAGGCGACTACTCACGGCCCCTCCTCGAGCGCCCGCGGCGACGCGATCGTCGCGCTGACGGGCGGCGAGGACCGGGTCGCCACGGCCGTCGGCCTGCTCGAAAGCGGCCGCGGCGAACGCCTGCTCATCTCGGGCGCACACCCCGACAGCGCGGCCGACGCCGTCCGGGCGGCCGTCGGCGGCTCGCCGGCGCTGTTCGAGTGCTGCGTGGACTTCGACACGGCGGCGACCGACACGCTGTCGAACGCCGCCCAGACGGCGCGCTGGGCGCGCTCGCACGACTATGGCCGCCTCGTGGTCGTGACGTCGGACTATCACATGCCCCGCGCCCTGCTGGAGCTGCATGCGGCGATGCCCGAAGCCGAACTCGTGGCCTATGCTGTGCGCGGTCCGGCGCCGTGGTCGGACGCCCGCGCGGCGCGGCGCTGGGTCCAGGAATTCTTCAAGTACGCCGCGGTCTATGCGCGGGTGGGGGGCCGACGCGCATCCCCGCAACCGGCCGGGCGCTGAGCGGGAGCCCCGATGGCGGTCCTTGGATCAGCCCTCTTCGTCGTCTGGATGTACGGCCTGATGGCGGTGATGGGCGTCGTCTGCGCGCCGAGCCTGCTGGGGCCGCGCAGCTGGACGCGCGCCTGCATGCAGGTCTATCTCGACCTCGTATTCGGCGGGCTCAAGCTCCTGTGCGGGATCCGTTACGAGGTGCGCGGACGCGAGCATATTCCCCATGGCGGGGCGCTCGTCGCCTCCAAGCACCAGTCGATGTTCGAGACGCTCGCCTTCTGGCGCATACTCGACGACCCCGCGATCATCCTGAAGAAGGAGCTGGTCTGGCTGCCCTTTTTCGGCTGGTATGCGATGAAGCTGCGCAACATCTCCGTCGACCGCGCCGCCGGGGGGACGGCCATGCGGAAGATGCTGCGCCAGGCGCGCGAGCGCGCCGAGGAAGGCCGCCAGGTCGTGATCTTTCCTCAGGGCACGCGCGTCGATCCCGGCGCGGCGGAGAGCTACAAGCCCGGCGTGGCGGGGCTGTACGCGGCGATGAAGGTTAAATGCGCGCCGGTGGCGCTGAACTCGGGCCTGCACTGGCCCGGGCACGGCTTCATCCGCCGGCCGGGAACGATCGTGGTGGAGTTCTTGCCTGCGATCGAGCCGGGACTGTCGAGGGACGCATTCATGTCCGAGCTTGAGACACGCATCGAAACCGCCTCCGACGCGCTCGTGGAGCGCGAAACGGACGCGCAGCGCGCGGCGGACGCGGCATGACCGACACCTCGCAGATCGATCACCCCTACTACCAGGCGCTCAACCGCAAGCGCGGGCCGTCGCGCAAGCTGCTTTTCGTTCCGCTCGGCCTCTTCGTCGTTCTGCTGATCGTCCACGCCGTCTACTGGTTCTACGCCGCCGGCCGCATCCAGGAGCGCGGCGAGGCGTGGGTCGCCGAACAGCAGGCCGCCGGCTACGAGATCAGCTACCACCAGCTGCGCGTGACGGGCTATCCGTTCCGCTTCACGCTGCGCGCCCGCGATCCCGAGATCGTCGCCCCGGCCGCCGACGGCGGCTGGCGGGCCGACATGCCGCGCTTCGCCGCCAGCGCCCAGCTGTTCAGCTTCAATCACTGGATCCTCACCTTCGGCTCGCCGCTCAACCTGGAGACCGAGATCGACGGAACGCCGGCGCGCTACGCCATCGAGGCCGAGCAGGCCCGCGTCAGCCTGGCCGGCGCGGACGGCGCGACCGACCGCATCGGCGCGGAGATCGACGCGCTCACCATCGCCACCACCGAAGGCCCGCGCCCCGCGGTGTCGGCGCTCGGCGCGGTGCGGCTTAACGGCCGGATCGAAGACGGCGACCGCCTGCATGCGCGCATCGAGGCCAATGGCGCGCAGCTCGCCGCCGGCCTGCTCAGCGAGGACGTCAGCGCGACGTTCGGTCCGGAGATCAGCCGGCTGCGCCTCGACGCCGAGCTGACCGAGTGGAACGAGCTCGCCGCCGAGGGCGATTTGGCCGCATGGACGCGCGCGGGCGGGCGGATCCTCGTCAACGCCGCCCAGATGCTCTGGGGACCGGCCGAGGTCGCCGGCGAGGGCGATATCAGCCTCGGCGAGGATTTCACGCCCAGCGGCCGCCTGTCGGTGATCGTCACCGATCCCGACGTGCTGGTCGGCGCGCTGGTCGAGGCGGGACTCGTCGCGCCCGACCAGGGCGAGGCGCTGCAGCTGGCGGCCATGATGGCGCCGCGGCGCGGCGGCGGGCTGGCCCTGCCCTTCCGCCTGCAGAACGGCGGAATCTTCCTCGGCCCGGCGCGGCTGGGCGGGCTGTCCGATCCGGACTAGCGCGCGACGAACTCGCCGAGCGCGTCGGCGACGGCCCGGTTGTCCTCGGCCAGCCCCACCGAGATCCTCAGCGCGTTCGGCAGCCCGTAAGGCTGAAGCGGGCGCGTGATCAGGCCGCGTTCGGCGAGGAAGGCGTCGGCGTCCTCGGCGCGCCTGCCGTCTTCGTCGGGGAAGTGGACCAGCACGAAATTGCACACCGACGGCGTGACCTCGAGGCCGAGGCCGCGGATCTGCTGGACGAGCCAGGCGACCCACTCGTCGTTGTGCGCCTTGGAGCGCTTGACGAAGTCGCGGTCGCCGATCGCCGCCGTCCCCGCCGCGATCGCGGGCAGGTTGACGTTGAACGGCCCGCGCACGCGGTGGAGCACGTCGACGATCTCGGGCCGGCCGTACGCCCAGCCCAGCCGCAGGCCGGCGAGGCCGTGGATCTTCGAGAAGGTGCGGGTGCACACGACGTTGTCGTACGCGTCGACCATCGCCATGCCGCTCTCGTAGTCCGGCGCGTCGACGAACTCGGCGTAAGCCGCGTCGAGCACGAGCAGCGTGTCGGCGGGCAGGCTCTCGCGGAGACGGCGCACCTCGGAGGCCGGAATATAGGTCCCGGTCGGATTGTTCGGATTGGCGAGGAAGACGATCTTCGCGTCGTCGCCGGCCGTCTCGAGGATGGCGTCGACGTCGGCGCGGTAGTCCGTCTCCGGCGCGGAGACGATCTCGGCGCCCGACTGCTTGGCGACCAGGCGGTAGACGAGGAAGCCGTACTCGGTCTGGACGACCTTGTCGCCGGGATCGAGATAGGCCCGGCCGATCAGCTGCAGGAGCTCGTCGGAGCCGGCGCCGCAGACGATGCGGTCAGGGTCGACCCCTTCGGCCGCGCCGATCGCTTCGCGCAGCTCGCCGGCGCCGCCGTCGGGATAGATGTGCAGCCGCTCGGCGCAAGCGCGGAACGCCTCGGCGGCCTTCTCGCTGCAGCCCAGCGCGTTCTCGTTCGAGGACAGCTTCGCCGCGCCCTCGGGCGCCGCCGCGCCGGGCTTGTAGGGTTTGATGTCGAGAATGCCGGGCCGGGGCTGCAGGGTCATCGGAACTCGCTTTCTGGCTAGTCGGGGTCCGCGCGGTCGCGCGGCCGGCCGGGAGATAGCGCGGGCGAGGTCGCGCCTTCAAGCGCCTTGCGCCGGGCCGGCGCCGTCGCGCCGGCGGGACGCACCGCGCCGACATGCTTGACGGCCTCGACGAGAATGAGCCCGCCGAAGGGCGGCCACAGGCGCTCGCCGGCCTTCTCGAAGCCGTCGGCGATGCGTTCGCGCGTGCTCCAGCCCCAGGGCGGGGCGTAGAGCGCGCGCGCCCAGGCGACCGGCTCGAACAGCGCATCGTCGAGCAGGCGCGTCAGCTGGCGTCGCGAAAAGGGCCGGCCGTGGCCGAAGGGGGTGTCGTCGGCGCGCGACCAGGCGCCGGCGCGGTGAGCGACGACGATCACCATGCGGCCCTCGGGCGCGAGCACGCGCCACAGCTCGCGGAGCAGCCGGCCGTGATCGCCGGCCTCCTCCAGGGCGTGGGCCAGGATGATCCGGTCGAACTGCGCCTCGGCGAAGGGCAGCCGGATCTCCTCGCCCAGCGCGCAGGCGTTCTTCGCCTCGCGATCCTCCGGCCAGGGCACCGCGCCCTGGACGTCAGGCATGTAGGCCACCGCCCGGCGCGCCGTTCCGCGATAGGGCTCCAGATAGGGCCCGGCGAAGCCGTAGCCGAGCAGGTCCAGCTGCGGCGCGTCCGGCCACAGCGCCAGGAGCCGGCGCAGCGCCATGTCGCGCGCCGCACGGCCGCGGCGGCCGCGGTAGAAGCGATCGATCTCGAGGGCGTCGGTCCGCATCGGTCACAGGCTCGCATTCGTTTCAACCGTGATGATAGGGTGGCGCACCCCTCCTGGTAAGGCCGCCCCCGCGAGGAGACGATGACGCTTGAGGTCCGGCAGTTCCCCTGCCTGAGCGACAATTACGGCTATCTCATCCGATGCTCCGAGACCGGGGCGTGCGCGGCGATCGACACGCCCGACGCCGAGCGCATCCTCGCCGAGGCGGAGGCCGCCGGCTGGCGCATCACCGACATCTGGAACACGCATCACCACTGGGACCACGCCGGCGGCAACGAGGCGATCCGGGACGCGACGGGCGCGAAGGTGACCGCGCCTGCGGCCGAGGCCGACAAGATCGGCCATGTCGACCTGGCCGTCCGCCACGGCGACGTCGTGCGTCTGGGAAACCTCGAGGCGCAGGTGATCGATGTCGGCGGCCACACGCTCGGCCATATCGCCTACTGGTTCGAGACCGAGCGGACGGCGTTCGTCGGCGACGCGCTGTTCGCGCTCGGCTGCGGGCGGCTGTTCGAGGGCGCGCCCGCCCAGATGCAGGAGAGCCTGTCGCGCCTGCGCGCCCTGCCGCCGGAGACGACGATCTACTGCGCGCACGAATACACCCAGGCCAATGCGCGCTTCGCGCTGACCGTCGACCCGGACAATCCCGAGCTGAAGGCCTACGCCGAGCGCGTCGACCGGCTGCGCGCGGAGGACCGGCCGACCGTGCCGACCTCGATCGCCGCCGAGCGCGCGGCCAATCCCTTCCTGCGCTGGGACGATCCGCGCCTGCGCGCACGCCTCGGGATGGAGGACGCCGACGATGTCGCGGTGTTCGCCGAGGTCCGCCGCCGCAAGGACGCGTTCTGATGGAGGCGATCAGCGGCGATCTCGGCGCCGGGGAGATCATCCGGCTGCTCGGCATGGCGCCCCATCCCGAGGGCGGCCATTTCGTCGAGACATTCCGCGACGCGGCGGGTCCGGACGGACGCGCACGCGCCACCGCGATCTATTTCCTGCTGCAGGCCGGCGAGGTGTCGGCCTGGCACCGCGTCGACGCCGCCGAGATCTGGCTGTGGCACGCCGGCGGGCCGCTGGCGCTGACGATCTCGGAGGACGGCGAGACGGCCCGTTCGCTGCGCCTGGGGCCCGGACTGCGCCGGGACGAGCGGCCCCAGGGCGTCGTGCCGCCGGGCGCCTGGCAGGCCGCCGAGAGCCTCGGCGCCTGGACGCTGGTCAGCTGCGTCGTCGCGCCGGGATTCGAGTTTTCGGGGTTCGAGCTGGCGCCGGACGACTGGCGGCCGGGCCCGGGCGGAGCGCCGCCGAAGACCTAGTCGGCGACTTCCAGCGTGCGGCGAATGTAATCCGAGGACGGGCGGCCCCCATAGCCCATCGCGGGACTCACTGAAATGTCGAGCACGCCGTCCTCGTAGCTGGCGCGCGGCCGTTCGCCGACCCCTATGCGCACGACCCGGAGCGACCGGACGGCGCGGCGGGGCGCGGCGTCGACGGCGCGCTCGATCATCGCCATCGCGTCGAGGATGAGCGCGTTCTCCTCGGGACCGGGCGCGGTCAGCTCCGCGGTCACCGACCCCCGCGTCAGCGCCGCCAGCGAATCCGCCATCGCCTCGGCGGCCGCCTCGAGATCGGCGCTAGAGACCGGTTCGGCCTCAACGGGCTCGGCCGGGCCGACCCGGTCGACCAGCACGCCGTCGGGCGCGTTCGGCGGGAAATAGGTGACGCCGCCCAGATTGGTCGTGCGCAGAAGCACCCGGTCGGTGTCGGTCACCCAGACCTCGCCGCCGCCGGCGGCGCGCGCGGCGCGAACCGCGTAGACTTCCTCGGAGCCCTCCGGGCGGACCAGCGCCGGCCGGCTCGAGCGATCGAACAGGAACCGGCCGCGCCCGTCGGCGCGCTCGTACCACGCCGCGGCGGGCTGGCGCTCGGCGTCGCGCTCGACCAGCCGGGACAGCGGATTCGACCGCTCCCCGGACTGGGCGTGAGCCGGTCCGGCGAGCGCAGCGGCGATCCACAGCAAAGCGACAAGAGCCCTGAACATACGGCGATCGATTAGGCGGCCAGTAGGGCGATTTCGGGGCGGACCGGCCTGCGAACTGCAGCCGGCGTCGGCGAAATTTCAGCTCGCGAGATACTGGCCGCCATTCGCCGTCAGCGTCGAGCCGGTGATGAATCCGGCGTCGTCGGAGACGAGGAAGCGCACGCAGCGGGCGATCTCCTCGGGCTCGCCGAGCCGGCCGATCGGGATCTGGGCGACGATCTTCTCGCGCACGTCCTCGGGCACCGCCATCACCATGTCGGTGGCGATATAGCCGGGACAGATCGCGTTGACGGTGATCCCCTTGCGGGCGCCTTCCTGGGCGAGCGACCGGGTGAATCCGAGATCGCCGGCCTTCGAGGCGGCGTAGTTGGCCTGGCCGAACTGGCCTTTCTGGCCGTTGATCGACGAGATCATCACGACCCGGCCGAAGCCGCGCTCGCGCATGCCGGGCCAGACGACATGGGTGATGTTGAACACGCCGGTGAGATTGGTGTCGATCACCTTGTTCCACTGCTCGGCGGTCATCTTGTGGAACGGCGCGTCGCGGGTGATCCCGGCGTTGTTGACGAGGATGTCCACCGGGCCGAGATCGGACTCGATGGCCGCGACGCCCTCGCGGCACCCCTCGTAATCGCCGACGTCCCACTTGTAGGTCGGCAGGTCGGTCTCTTCGCGGAATTCGAGCGCGGCCTGGTCGTTGCCGGCGTAGTTGGCGGCCACCTTGTAGCCCGCCTCCTTGAGCGCCAGGCATATCGCCTTGCCGATGCCTCGCGTGCCGCCTGTCACCAACGCTGTGCGCGCCATGAGGAAATCCTCCCTGTCCCATCGGTGAAAGACTGACTATTGTGCGCCGCGAAGGCGCGGCGCCGCACGCGCCTGCGACAACGCAAGGGTCTTTCTGAACGCGAACGTCTGTGATGTCGAGTGCGTAAGCCCCGCATCGCGTTCCGCCCCGCTGACAGGGACCGAGGGAGAAGCCGATGCCCGCCGACGACAACTCCGCCGTCGTCATCAAGAAGTACGCGAACCGGCGCCTCTACGACACGTCCGCCAGCCGCTACGTGACGCTTGATCACCTGCGCGAGCTGGTGAAGGCCAATCGCGACTTCCAGGTGATCGACGCCAAGACCGGCGAGGACCTGACGCGCAGCGTGCTCGCCCAGATCATCTTCGAGGAGGAATCCAAGGGCGCGAACCTGCTCCCGGTCGAGTTCCTGCGCCAGCTGATCAGCTTCTACGGCGACTCCATGCAGGCTTTCGTGCCCGACTATCTGCGCATGTCGATGGAGACGCTGTGCCGGCAGCAGGACGAGCTGCGCAAGCAGATGACCTCGGCGATGGGCGGGGCCGGCGCGATGCCGATGCTCGAAGAGCACGCCAAGCGCAACATGGCGCTGTTCGAGCAGGCGATGAAGATGTTCACGCCCTTCCCCGCCGAAAGCGGGACGGGCGAGGAAACGCCCGCCGGGTCCGACGATCGGGGCGAAGTCGAGTCCCTGCGCGCCGAGCTCGAGGCGATGCGCGCCAAGATCGACAAGCTGGCCGGAGACCGCTGAACGCGGCGTGCCGTTCCGGCACGCCTGAGCGCGCCGACGCCGCCGATGCGGCCCGCATCCGCACGTTTACCGGCTGTTAGGACCTCTTGACGGGAGGTTAAGTCCGGCCCGCATCTTGCGGTCATGGATCCCATGATCGCGAATATCGGCCCGAACCCGTCCGTCCCGACCCGCCGCGCCTCCCGCGTGGAGCGCACGGCGCGGGCCGATTCCGACGCGGACCGCCGCCGGGGCGAGCAGGCGCTCGTGCCCGCCGGCGCGCGGCGCGATCATCCTTCTTCCCGGCGCGAACGGCCCGACGCGAGCGCCTCGACGGCCCGCACGGCGACCACGCTCCAGATCGAGGCGGGACCGCCCTTGCGCGGCCTGCGCGCCGACGAGACCGAACGCCGGCGCTATCGCGACGCCTATGCGAGCGCGGCGGCCGGCGTCGCTCCCGCGCCGCGTCCGGCGATGGAGACGCGGGCATGAGCGAGCGCCTCGCCCTGCGCGCCCTTCGGGCGGCCGACGGCGCGATCGCGCTGGCCGTGTTCTTCGTGATGATCTGACGACCGATGCGAAAAGGGCCGGCCCGCGAGCGGACCGGCCCTTTTGCGTCACGTTCGCCGCGTCGTCAGCCTGCGCCCAGGTCGCGCCGCGCCGCGATGGCGGTCACCGTGAATCCGGCGACCACGTCGAGCAATGTCATCAGGGTCAGCAGGAAGAAGGTGGACGTCGCGAACAGCGGCGCCATCAGGAACAGCCCGAGGCAGATCACGAAGACCCCCATCGACAGGCCGTGATTGACGATCGTCGAGGTGCCCGAATTCGCCGACTTGACCATCTCGATGAAAAGAAAGACCAGGCCGAGGATCAGGATGATGTCGCCCGTCGACAGCGTCCAGACGCCGCCCGACAGCATGTCGACGCTGAACAGCGTGCCGTTGAGCGCGCCTTCGCGGCACGGCTCGGCGTCCGGCGCGGCGTTCTCCATCCCCGCGCACGTACCCGACTGGAAGCGATCGATATCGCCCACGAAACCCTCGGCGCCGCCTCCCGACATCGCCGAGGCGTACGCCACCGCGATGTAAACCAGCACCGGAATGATCATTTTTGGAAACATTCCGAACATGGATCCCCCCTTGTTTTGATTGCCGTTCTGATCAGCGCTGGCGAGGCCGAGCGCCACGCCGCTTCCCGAAACTGGCATGTCCCCGCTCCCTGTCACGCGCGTGAGGCCGACCGGCCGGGCCGGCCTGTCGCGTCACGCCTCGTCCCAACCGCCGGTCTTGCGCGCCCGACCGTTGAGCCACATCACACCTAGCATATCCGTCAACGAGGCGAAAAGGCGACCGAAGTTCGAGTACTTCGACTTGCCCGCCATGCGCGGCCTGTGGCCGACGTCCCGGAACTCGACCTGGAAGCCCTCGCGCTTCATCAGCGCGGGTATGAAGCGGTGCTGGTGATCGAAATAGGGCAGCAGGAGATAGGCCTCGCGCTTGAACGCCTTGAGCCCGCAGCCGGTGTCGTCGGCGTCGTCGTTGAGCAGGCTCTTGCGCACGCCGTTGGCCAGCCGCGAGGCGAAGCGCTTCCAGGCGGTGTCCTTGCGTCCGACCCGCCGGCCCGAGACCATCGCGAGGTCCGCCGGCGCGTCCGGGCGCGTGAGCGCGGCGATCAGCGTGGGCAGGTCCTCGGGCGGGTTCTGGCCGTCGCCGTCCATGGTGCACACCACCGGGGCGCGCGCCGCGATGACGCCGGTGCGGATCGCCCGCGACTGGCCCGCATTCTTCCGATGGCTCAGGATCCGCAGGCTCGGAATGTCGGCCTTCGCCCCGACCAGCTCCTCGAGCGTGCCGTCCGTGCTGGCGTCGTTGACGAAGATGATCTCGTGGGGGACGTCGCGCAGGACGTCATGGACCTCCGCGGCGAGGCGGGCGGCGTTGCCGGCCTCGTTGTGCATCGGCGCGACGACGGCGATCTGCGGCTCGGTTTGCGCCATGGGTCGGGACGGCTTCGGACTGCTCGACGGACGGGCTTGGGCTCGTTGCGTTTCATAACGATAATGTGCGTGCGCGCACGTATTTTTTCTGCGCGCGCCGAGCTGGCGGGGCCGCTTTGCAAGACATGTTCCCCGACTGGGCGGAGCGGCGCGCCCCGTGGATCGTCGCCGGCCTCGCCGCGATCGCCGCGCTCGCCGGCGTCTTCACCTTGCCCGTGCTGGACCGCGACGAGGCGCGCTTCGCCCAGGCCACCGCGCAGATGCTCGGGACCGGCGATTTCGTCGAGATCCGCTATCTCGACCAGCCCCGCCACAAGAAACCGGCCGGCATACACTGGCTGCAGGCGGCCAGCGTCTCGGCGCTGTCGTCGGCGGAGGCGCGCGCGATCTGGGCGTATCGCTTGCCCTCGCTCTTCGGCGCGACGCTGGCCGCGCTGGCCGTGTTTCTGGCGGCCTCGGCGCTGCTCGACCGCCGCGCCGCCTTCGCCGGGGCGGCCCTGTTCGGAACCAGCCTCGTCCTCGGCGTCGAGGGCGGGATCGCCAAGACCGACGCCGTGCTTGCCGCGACGGTCGCGCTGGCCTTCTGGGCGTTCGTCCGGACGCGCCTCGCGTTCGACGAAGGCCGCCGGGCATGGCCCTGGGCACTCGCCTGCTGGATCGCCGTGGCGGCGAGCGTGCTGATCAAGGGGCCCGTCGGCCCGGCCATGGTCGGCCTCGCCGTCATCGCGCTCTCGCTGTGGGAGCGGCGGATCGACTGGTGGCGGCCCTTCCTGCACTGGAGCGGCCCGCTGGCCGCGGCGGCGATCCTCGCGCCCTGGCTGATCGCGGTGCAGATCGCCACCGACGGCGCCTTCATCCGCGAGGCCTTCCTCGGCGACATCGCGCCCAAGCTGGTCTCCGGCCACGAGACCCACGGCGCGCCGCCGGGCGTGCATCTCGCGATGCTGCCGGTCCTGTTCTTTCCCGCGATCGTCTTCCTGCCCGCCGGGATCGCCGCGGCCGTGAACGCGCTGCGCGAGGGCGGCGCCGCGGCCGGGCATGCGCGCCTGCTCGTCGTCTTCGCCGCGCCGCTCTGGATCGTGCTCGAGCTGACGCCCACCAAGCTGCCGCACTACGCGCTGCCGACCTATCCCGCGCTGGCCGTCCTCGCCGGGTGGGGCTTCGCCGCCTGGGGAGAGACCCGCCGGCTCTGGCGGGCGGCGGGCGCGGCGCTCCTGCTCGTCGGCGGAGCGGCGGCGGGTCTCGGAACGGTGGCGCTCGCGCGCTGGTTCGACGGCCCGGAGGTCGTCGCGGCGACGACGGCGACGGCCGTGATCGTGGCTGCGATCGCCGCAGCCGTCGCGGCTCTCGGCGCCCGTGCGGGTCGCGCCGCCATGCTCGCCGTCGTCGCGGGACTGGCCTGGCATGTCGGCGCGCGCGGCCTGGTCGCGCCGCGCGCCGAGGCGCTCTTCCTCGCCCCCCGCGCGATCGCCGCGATCGAGCGCGAAGACCTGCGCCCGGCGGACGCGACCGTGTGGTCGACCTATACCGAGCCGAGCCTGGCCTTCCTGCTCGGCGGCGACGTGCGGCTCCTGGGCTTCGGCGAGCTCGCCGCGCTTTCGCCCGATCTCGACCGACCCCATATGGTCGTCATCGACATGAGCCGCTGGGCGGAGAACGCCGGCGCCGACCGCGCCGCGCGCGAGGCCTTCTTCGCGCGTCTGGACGCCGCGGCGTGCCGGCGCTACGCCGTCGAGGGATTCAATTACAGCCGCGGCGATCCGGCGGTGCTGCTGATCATGACCACCGGACCGTGCGGCGAAACGGAGACGAGATGAGCAAGACAATCGACATCGTCGAGGTCGGCCCGCGCGACGGGCTTCAGAACGATCCGGTCCTGCTCGACACGGACGTGAAGCTGGAATTCGTCGAGCGCCTCATCGACGCAGGCGTGAAACGCATGGAGGCGGCGAGCTTCGTCAATCCGAAGCTGGTCCCGGCGATGGCCGATTCCGCCGAGCTCATGACGCGCGTCCCGCGCGATCGCGGCGTGTCCTATATCGGCCTGGCGCTCAATGAGAAGGGCATGCGCCGGGCGATCGACGCGGCCTGCGACGAGATCAATTTCGTCATGGTCGCCTCGGAGGGCTTCGGCAAGCGCAACCAGAACGCCACGCCGATGGAGACCGCCGACGCGCTCGACCGCATCGCGCCGCTGGCGCTGGAGGCGGGCATTCCGTTGTCGGCGACGATCTCGGTGGCCTTCGGCGACCCGTTCGAGGGCGAGGTCGACCGCGCGGTGGTCGCCGAGCTGGCGCGCCGCGCCGAGGCCGCCGGCGCCGTGGAGATCGCGCTGGGCGACACGATCGGGGTGGCCGATCCGTGGGAGGTCCGCGCCCGCCTGGACGCGGTGCGCGAGGCCGCGCCGAAGGCCCGCCTGCGGGTGCATTTCCACAACACCCGCAACACCGCGCTGGCCAATGTCGCCGCCGCCGTGGATGCGGGCGTCGACGTGGTCGACGCGTCGGCGGGCGGCATCGGCGGCTGCCCCTTCGCTCCGAAGGCCACGGGCAACGTGCCGACGGAGGATGTCGTCTACATGCTCGAACGCGGCGGCTTCGAGACCGGGATCGATCTCGAGAAGATGATCGCCGTGGCGAAGTGGCTCGAGGACGAGGCGCTCAAACACCCCGTGGAATCGCTGCTGTCTAAGGCCGGCGGGTTTCCGAGCGCGGCAGCGCCGGCGACGGCGGCGGGCTGAACACGCCGCGCACGCGCAGCCAGGCCGCCCGGCTCATGATCGCCGCGCAGATCACCGGGATCGTCAGCACCATGACAGGCCGCGACCAGGCCGGGCTGAATTTCCAGAAATAGCGCGCGAAACCGCGCGCCTTGTGCGCCTCGACCGTCATCAGGTCCGCCCGGCTGGTCGCGCCGTGATGGACGACCTCGGCGCGCGGCTCGAACACGACGCGGCCGCCCGCCTCGCGCACGCGCCGACACAGATCGATGTCCTCGACATGGAGGAAATAGCCCTCGTCGAAACCGCCCGCGGCCTCGAACGCGGCCCGCGGCGTCATCATCGCCGCGCCGGACACGGTCGGCGTGTCGACGGCCTCGGCGGGCAGCGGCTCGGCCTCGCGGTGGATGTCGCGCACCCAGGGCAGAAGCCGGGACAGTCCGAGATAGCCGCCGATGGCGGTCGCCAGGGTGAGCGCGCCGCGCCGCCCGCCGCGCTGTTCGCGGCCGTCGGGGTGGACGATGCGCGCCCCCACGATCCAGCTCTCGCCGAACGCCGCTCCGGTCTCGGCCATCCGCGCCGCCGCGCCGGCGGGCAGCACGGTGTCGGGATTTAGGAAAAGCAGACGGTCGCCGGACGCCGCCGCCGCGCCGATATTGCAGCCGCGGGCGAAGCCGAGATTGGCCCCGGTGCTGATCAGGCGGAAGCGCGGCTCGCGCGCGGCGAGCGCCTCGAGCGCCTCGACCACGTCGGCGGGATTGTCGTGATTGACGAACACCAGCTCATCGATCTCGGGCGCGGCCAGCGCGGCCTCGATCGCATCGAACAGGGCCGGCCCCGTATGCCAGCTCACCATCACGATGCTGATGCGCGCGCCCGATCGCTGCGCCACCGCGGATCACTCCCGGCCCGTCTCGGCGGGCCTCTCGATCTTCAGCGCCCCCGCGCCGGCCCGCTCGGGTCCGTCGCGAAAGCCCCAGACGCGCCACCAGGGCGCGTCGCTGCGCTCCATCGGGGCGGGGTCGAACCCGTGCGTTCCGCCCGGCCGGCAGCGCAGCACGCGGCCAAGCGCCAGCCAGCCGCCCCGCCACAACCCCTGGGCGCGCACCGCGTCGCTGGCGTAGTGCGAGCAGCTGGGCTCGTGGCGGCAGCGCACGCCGAAGGCGTAGAGCACCGGAGACAGGATCACCCTGTACGCCGCCAGCGCCGCGAGCCCGATCCGGGCCGGCAGTCGCAATATCCAGCGTGCAGGTTTCATCTCCACCCCTCGCGCCTCGTTATGAAGGCCCGCACCGCGGCTGTCCAGACGGGTCGGTGCAGGTGCGAATGTCGACAGGCGCTCACGCGCGCGGTCTTTCGGCGGCGTCTTCGAGCGCCGCGGCGGCGGCCTCGAAGGCGAGCATGATCGAGCCGTGGCGCGCGGGATAGTCCCGCGCGCCCTCCAGCGCGGCGAGGCCGGCGAAGCGCCCCTCGGGCGGCGGCCCGCCGGTCTTGAGCATGGCCTTGAGCGCATCGCGCGCGCCCGCGACCTCGACCAGATCGGCGCCGATCGCGTCACGCGCGAAAACGCTGGCTGCGGCCTGGCCCAGCGCGCAGGCGTTCACCTCGAGCCCCACGTCGGCGATGCGGCCGTCCTCCACGACGAGATCGACGTCGATCGCCGAGCCGCAGATGCGCGAGACCTTGCGCGCGCTCGCGTCCGGCTTCGTCAGGCGGCCGAGATGGGGGATCTCGGCGGCGAGCTTGAGGACCTCGGTGGAATACGGATCGGCCATGGGGCTCATGTCCGCCCTCGGAGCGGCGATTTCAAGGCCGACGTCACGCCTCCCCCAGCCGCCACGTCGTGCCCTCCGGACCGTCCTCGACGACGACGCCGCGCTCCTCGAGCCTGGCGCGCAGCGCGTCGGCTTCGGCGAAATTCTTGGCCGCCCGTGCCCGCGCGCGCTCCTCGATCAGCCGGTCGATGTCCTTGCGCGCCTCGGCGTCGACGGCGTCGAGCCCGAACCAGGCGTCCGGATCGTCCTGCATGAGACCCAGCAATTCGCCGGCGGCGAGCAGCTCGCCCTTCGCCCGCGCGCGGTCGGCCTCCGTCTCGGCCTTGTTGGCGCGGCCGGCGATCTCAAACAGCGCGGCGAGCGCGCGGGGCGTGTTGAGATCGTCCAGGAGCGCGGTCATGACCGCGTCGGGCGGGGCGGCGTGGGCGGCCTCGACGCCCTTCAGTCGCCGGAGCACGCCGTAGAGCCGGTCGAGCGACTTGCGCGACCGCTCCATCAGCGCGTCGTTCCAGTCCAGCGGCGCGCGGTAATGGCCCGTCAGCAGCCCGTAGCGGATGGTCTCGCCCCTCACGCCCTGCGCCATCAGCTCGTGCGGCTTGACGATGTTGCCGAGCGACTTCGACATCTTCTCGGAGTCCATCGACAGGAAGCCGTTGTGCAGCCAGTAGCGCGCCAGCGGCGCGCCGTGATGGGCGCAGACCGACTGGGCGATCTCGTTTTCGTGGTGCGGGAAGATCAGGTCCTGGCCGCCGGCGTGGATGTCGATCGTCTCGCCGAGATTGGCCTCGATCATCGCCGAGCACTCCAGGTGCCAGCCGGGCCGGCCCGGGCCGAAGGGACTCTCCCAGACCGGCTCGCCGGGCTTGGACGGCTTCCACAGCACGAAGTCGGCCGCGTCCTTCTTGTAGGGCGCGACCTCGACGCGGGCGCCGGCGATCATGTCGTCGAGCGAACGCCGCGACAGCGCGCCGTACTTTTCGTACGCCTTCACCGAGAACAGCACGTGGCCCTCGGCGACATAGGCGAAGCCGTCGTCGACCAGCCCCTCGATCATCTTGATCATCTCGGCCATGTGGCCGGTCGCGGTCGGCTCCAGGCTCGGCGGCAGGTTGCCGAGATCGGCGTTGTCCTCGTGATAGATTCGCGTGAAACGCTCGGTGATGACCGAGATGTCGACGCCCTCCTCGGCGGCGGCGGCGTTAATATTGTCGTCGACATCGGTGATGTTGCGCGCATAGACGACGCGCTCGGCGCCGTAGAGATGACGCAGCACGCGGAACAGCACGTCGAACGTCACCGCCGGGCGGAAATTGCCGATATGGGCGGCCGAATAGACCGTCGGCCCGCAGACATACATCGTCACGCGCTCGGGGTCGGCGGGCGTGAAGACGCGCTTCTCGCGCGCGGCGGTGTCGTAGAGGCGCAGCGATGTCATGTCGGTCCTGTCGGCGCATTGGCGAGACCCCGGCATTGGCGCCGGGGCGGGAAAAGGTCTACAAACCCGTCCGCGCGGAAGCAAAGTCGTTTCATGCAGTGGAATTTCCGCGGAGGCGACTTATCTAGGGTCCGGACACTGTGAACTGTCCGGTCGCAAAACAAGACCCGGCGCGGTGTGGCGGCCGAAACCGTTGCGAAGCGCTGGATCCGGAAACCGGAACTTGACGCCGGCGTCTAATGACCCGGCCGAACCCGACAACGAAAGGATCCGCGTTCCCATGGACGCCATCACCGACAAGACCATGCTCGAAACCGCAGAAGAAGTTCCCGCCCGCCCGTCCCGCGAGGAGGCCGAGGAGGCCGTGCGCACGCTCATCCGCTGGGCGGGCGACGATCCGCGCCGCGAGGGCCTGCTCGACACGCCCGGCCGCGTGGTGAAGGCCTACCAGGAATGGTTCGCCGGCTACGAAAAGGACGCCGCCGACGAGCTCGGCCGCGTGTTCGAGGATGTCCAGGGCTATGACGACATGGTCATGCTCACCGACATCGACGTGGAATCGCACTGCGAGCACCACATGGCGCCGATCATCGGCACGGCCTGCGTGGCCTATCTGCCCGATCGCGCCGTGGTGGGCATCTCCAAGATCGCCAAGGTCGTCGAGATCTTCTCCAAGCGGCTGCAGACGCAGGAGACGATGACCGCCCAGATCGCCGACGCCATCGAGGAGGCGATGAAGCCCCGCGGCGTGGCCGTCTTCGTCGACGCCAAGCACCAGTGCATGACCACGCGCGGGGTGCATCACCCCAACGTGTCGACGATCACCACGACCTTCACCGGCGAGTTCAAGGCCAATCCGGAGCTGCGCGAGCGCTTCATGCGCCTGACCGAAAAATCGCGGCGCTAGGGCGAAGGCGAACGCCTGAATCAAAAAGCCCTCCGGCGATCGCCGGAGGGCTTTTTCGTGCGCGGAAGCGGCCGTCTGCCCGCTCAGTCCTCTTCGCCGCCCTCGGCGCCCTTGCCGAACAGCTCGTCGAGCGTCGTCGGCGCCGCGCTCGACTCGGTCTCCTCGGCGGGCTTGAGCGTGTCCTCGGCCTGCTCGACCTTGCCTTCCTCCTCCATCTTCTTGCGGCGCGAGGAGGCCTTCTTCACCGCATCGTCGAGCTCGATCTGGGTGGTGAGCCCCAGCGAGACGGGATCGGTCGGCTTGATGTTGGCCGAGTTCCAGTGGGTGCGCTCGCGCACCGCCTGGATCGTCGTCTTGGTCGTGCCGATCAGCTTGGAGATCTGAGCATCGGTCAGCTCGGGATGATTGCGCACAAGCCAGGCGATCGCGTCGGGGCGATGCTGCCGACGCGACAGCGGGGTGTAGCGCGGTCCCTTGCGCTTGGCCGGTTCGTGGAGGTCGGCGAATTTCGCCTTCGACGGCGTCATCCGGTAATCGGGATCGGCCTCGGCCTTGGCGATTTCCTCGCGGCTGAGCTGGCCGGCGGCGACCGGATCGGCGCCGCGCACGCCCGCGGCCACATCGCCGTCGGCGATGCCCTTCACCTCGAGATGGTGGAGATTACAGAAATCGGCGATCTGCTCGAAGCTGAGCGCGGTGTTGTCGACCAGCCAGACGGCGGTCGCCTTCGGCATGAGGATGTCGGCCATGATCGGTGGTGCTCCGTAGCAGCAAAAAGAAAACCCGGCGCGGTCGCCGGGCTTTCGGACGGTCCGACCCCGAGCGATCGAGCCGCATGCGGGGATTTGCGCCCTATATAGCGCGTGCGGTCCCGCGATGGAACACCCGGTAAGCGAAACGGCTCAGGGTTTCAGCAGGATCTTGCCGGCGTGCTCCATCGCGTCGAGGCGCGCGTGGGCGGCGGCGACGTCGTCGAGATCGAACACCGAGTCGATCAGCGGCCGGACCTTTCCCGCCGCGATCCACGGCCAGACGGTCTCGCGCACGGCCGCGGCGATCGCGGCCTTCTCCGCGTCCGGCCGCGAACGCAGGGTCGAACCGGTGATGGTCAGGCGCTTGAGCATCAGCCGCATCAGGTCGATCTCGACGCGTGAGCCCTTGAGGAAGGCGATCATCACCAGCCGGCCGTCCGTGTTGAGGATCGAGAGGTTCTTCTCGACATAATCGCCGCCGACCATGTCGAGGATCACGTCCGCCCCGCCGGACTCCTTCACGGCGGCGGCCCAGTCCGCCTCCCGGTAGTTCAGCGCCTTGTCCGCGCCGAGATTGCGGCAGGCCGCGCACTTTTCCTCCGTGCCGGCCGTCACCGTGACGTGCGCGCCATGAGCCTTGGCCATCTGGATCGCGGTCGTGCCGATCCCGCTGGCCCCGCCATGGACGAGCAGGCGCTCGCCCGGCTTGAGTCCGGCCCGGTCGAAGACGTTCGTCCACACCGTGAAGACGGTCTCGGGCAGGCCCGCGGCGTCCTCCAGCGGGACGCCGTCGGGGGCGGGCAGCACCGAACCCGCCGGGGCGCGGGCGATGTCGGCGTAGCCGCCGCCGGCGAGCAGGGCGACGACCGGATCGCCCGCGGCGAAGCCTTCGACGCCTTCGCCGGTCTCGAACACGGTTCCCGACACCTCGAGCCCCAGCCCCTCCGGCGCGCCGGGCGGCGGGGGATAGAACCCCATCCGCTCGAAGGCGTCGGGCCGGTTCACGCCGGCGGCCGCGACCCGGATCAGCACCTCGCCCGGCGCGGGCGGCGCGAGATCGCGGCGCGAGATCGCCAGCGCTTCCGGCCCGCCCGGCTCCGGGGCGGTCACGATGCGCGTCGTACGGCCGTCTGAAAGATCGGGATTCATGACTCGGGACTCCGGCGACTCGGTTCGTTAGGATGCCCGGCCTGTGCAGCGGACATGGAGGCTCGGCCCATGTTTCACGATGATCCGCCGCGGGAGAAGCCCGGCGCCGTCACGCCCGGCGAGGATCTCGGCGCCATGTCGGTGGAGGACCTGCGCGAACGCGAGGCCCTGCTGCAGGCCGAGCTCGAGCGAACCGCCGCGATGATCAAGCACAAGGAGGCCGGCCGGGCGGCGGCCGACGCCGTGTTCAAGCACTGAATTAACCATGCATGACAGGGGCTTGGCCCCTTGCTTGCTTGAGGGGACCAGAGCGGGACGGACCCTGTCCGCCCCTGACGACAGCGCGAGGGACGCGACAATGACACCAGTGCAGCCCGGCTCGACGGAACTCGCCGGCATGACCGCCCGCGTGGCGGAATTCGCCGGTTCGGAGATGTTCCGGCGCTTGTTCCGCGAGGGCATGGACCTCGTCGAGGAGACGGCGGCCTATCTCGACGGGCCCGGCCGCGAGGACGCCAAGCGTCTCGGCCGCGCGGGCGCGCTGTCCTACGCCGCGGAGTCGATGACGCTGACCACCCAGCTCATGCAGTCGGCCTCGTGGCTGCTCACCCAGCGCGCCGTGGCCGAAGGCGACATGACGCCCGAAGAGGCCGCCGAGGAGCGCTATCGTCTCAATCCGGGCGCGCGCAAGGACGCGCACTGGCCCGCCGACGACGAGCCCTGCCCGGCGCGCCTGGCCGATCTCGCCACGCGTTCCGAAGCGCTCTACCGCCGCCTTGCGCGGCTCGACGCCGAGCTCTTCGACGGAACCGCCGAGCCGGCCGACCCGGAGGCCAATCCGGTCGCCCGCCAGCTTTCCGCGCTCGAAAGCGCGTTCGGCGCGCAGGGCTGAGCGCTTGGCGCGGAGCGCGCGGGGGATTATCTCCGCGCCATGTCTCGCTGCGAACTCTATCTCCTCACTCCGCCGCGCATCGACGCGGCGTTTCCCGACCTTCTGCGCCGCACGCTCGACGCCGGACGCGTCGCCGCGCTTCAGATCCGGCTGAAGGACCATTCCGAAGCCGAGATCGCCAGCCTGGCGCCCGAGCTGATCGCGAGCGCCCGCGAGCGCGGAGTCGCGGCCATTCTCAACGACCGGCCCGATCTCGCCGCGAAGCTCGACGCCGACGGGGTGCATGTCGGACAGGAGGATGCGAGCATCGCCGAGGCCCGCGCTGCGGTGGGCCGCGACCGGATCGTGGGGGCGACCTGCCATGACAGCCGCCATCTTGCTATGCTGGCCGGCGAGGCGGGGGCGGACTATGTCGCATTCGGATCGTTCTTTCCGACCGCCACGAAAACGCCCAAGACCTCGGCGCCTATAGAGATTCTGGAATGGTGGAGCGAGCTTTTCGAAATCCCATGCGTGGCGATCGGCGGCATCACGACGGAGAACGCCGCGACGGTGATCCAAGCCGGCGCGGACTATATCGCCGTCTCGGGCGGGGTGTGGTCGCATCCCGACGGACCGGAAGCGGCGGTGCGGGCCTTCTCGCAGCTTTTGTCCTGAGCCTCGCCCCGGCTTCGGCGCAGACCGCGCCCGAGCTGCCGCCCTCGCTCGCCGAGGAGATCGAGCGCGATCACACGGCCGACGCCGTGGAAGGCCGCTCGCTCACCGACACCGCCATGGCGCGGGCTTCGGCCGCCTACACCGCCGGCGACTACGACTCCGCCCTGCTTCATGCCCAGCGCGCCTCGGCGGGCGGCGAAGCGCGCGGCGCGACGCTGGCGGGCCATATCCGCCTGCACGGCCTGGCCGGCGAGCCCGACGACGAAGCCGCCGTGCGCTGGCTGCAGCGCGCCGCCGACATGGGCGAGCCCGACGCGCTCGTCATCCTCGCGCGCCTGGCCGAAGCCGGCCGCGGCGGGCTGTCGAGCTGGCAGGCGCGCGAGTTCCTGAGCCAGGCCGCCGAGCTCGGCGACCCGCGCGGCGCGCTGGAATACGCCCTCTACATCAAGGAGCGCGGCGATCCCGGCGCGGCCTCGGTCGCGCTCGACTGGTTCCGGCTCGCCGCCGAGTCCGGGCTCAGCGACGCCTATCGCGAGTACGCGATCGCGCTCGACCAGTGGCCCCACGGCCCGCGCGACCCCGCCCGCGCCCGCCCCTGGTACGAGCGCGCCGGCCGCGCCGGCGACGCCGCCTCGGCGATGGAGGCCGGGCTGATGTACCGCGCCGGCGACGGCGGACCCGCCGACCCCGCCCGCGGCGCCGAGCTGATCCAGATCGCCGCCGAGCTGGGCCTGCCCGAAGCCATGGGCCGCCACGCCTTCCTGCTGTTCCAGGGCGTCGGCGACGCGCCGCCGGAGCCTGAGCGCGCGGCGAGCTGGGCGCGGCGCGGCGCCGAAGCCGGCGATCCCGAGGCGCAGTTCATCCTCGCCTACGCGCTGGCCACCGGCGACGGCGTGACCCGCGATCTGGAGCGCGCCTATTTCTGGGTGCGCCGCGCGGGCTTCACCCGCGAGGAGGCCGTCGTCGACAATCCCGACCGCCAGCGGCTGCAGGCCGCCCTCGAACGGGCCCTGCCCGAGACGGCGGTCGCGCGCATCGAATCCGAGGCGATGGCCGCGGCCGGCAGCTTCTAGGCCGTCTTCTCCCCGGGGCGCCCCGGCGGGCCTATTCTCGCAGGCCGTGCGAGGAACGGGGCCGGCGATGAGCGCTTTCGAACACGCCCTCGATCACGTGCTCGAATGGGAGGGCGGCTTCGTCGACCATCCCGACGACCCCGGCGGCGCGACGAACATGGGGATCACCCTCCGGACCCTCGCGGACTGGCGCGGCGGCGATGCGAGCGTGTCCGACGTCAGGGCCCTCACGCGCGACGAGGCCGCCGCCATCTATCGCGCCCGCTACTGGGATGCGGCGCATTGCGGCGCGATGCCCGCTCCGATCGGCTTCCTCACCTTCGACGGCGCGGTCAATCACGGCGTCGGCCGGGCGGTGAAGCTGCTGCAGCGCGCCGTCGGGGTGCCCGATGACGGGCTTGTCGGCCCCGTGACGCTCGGAGCGGCCAACGCGGCCGACCCGGGCCGGATCGTCGAGGAGACCGCGGCGCGCCGCATGGCGTTCTACGCCGGACTCTCCAGCTTCGACACGTTCGGCCTCGGCTGGTCGCGCCGGCTGATGAGCGCGCTGGCGCGGGCCGTTCGACTGGCGGCGTGACGCCGCGCGGCCTGCTTGCCGGTCCGCCCGCCCGCTGTTAAACGAGCGCCCGACCCCGGGCTGCGCCGCCAGCGCGCCCGCGCCGCCGCAGACGGCGACCGCATCCAGGACCCATCGCGATGAAGATCAACGGCAACGAAATCAAACCCGGCAACGTGCTCAAGCACCAGGACTCGCTGTGGGTCGCGGTGAAGACCGAGCACGTCAAACCCGGCAAGGGCGGCGCCTTCGCCCAGGTCGAGCTGAAGAACCTCATTGACGGGCGCAAGCTCAACGAGCGCTTCCGCGCCGCCGACAAGGTCGAGCGCGTGCGCCTGGAGCAGAAGGATCACCAGTTCCTGTTCGCCGAGGGCGACATGCTCCACTTCATGGACACCGAGACCTACGAGCAGATCGCGCTTCCCATCGAGTTCGTGGGCGAAGAGCGCGCCGCCTATCTCACCGACGGCATGATGGTCACGGTGGAGTTCCACGAGGACAAGCCGATCGGCTTCGAACTGCCCCAGCATGTCGAGCTCGAGGTCACCGACACCGAGCCGGTGATCAAGGGCCAGACCGCGGCGAACTCCTTCAAGCCCGCCATGCTCCAGGGCGGGATCCGCACCCAGGTTCCGCCCTTCGTGGGCGTCGGCGAACGTATCGTCGTGGCGACCGAGGACGGCGGCTACGTGCGCCGCGCGGACTAGTCTTGGCCGCTCCCTCCGCCCTCATGCGCGTAATGACCGACGCGGCCCGCAAGGCGGGCCGCAAGCTGGCGCGCGACTTCAACGAGGTCGAGCACCTCCAGGTCTCGAAGAAAGGCCCGGCGGATTTCGTATCCGCGGCCGACCACCGCGCCGAGGAGATCGTGTTCGAGGCGCTCTCCCACGCCCGGCCGGGCTACGGCTTCCTGATGGAGGAGCGCGGCGAGGTCGAGGGCACGGACAAGACGCATCGCTGGATCGTCGACCCGCTCGACGGCACGCTCAACTTCCTCCACGCCCAGCCGCATTTCGCCGTCTCCATCGCGCTCGAGCGCGAGGGCGAGCTGATCGCCGGCGTCGTCTACAACCCGGCGACCGACGAGCTGTTCCACGCCGAGAAGGGCCGCGGCGCGTGGGCCAATGACCGCCGCCTGCGCGTTTCCGCGCGCAAGCGGCTGGAGGAATGCGTGATCGCGACCGGCACGCCCTTCTTCGGCAAGTCCGGCCACGCCCGCTTCCTCAAGGAGCTCCACCAGGTCATGCCCAACGTGGCGGGCATCCGGCGCTACGGCGCGGCCTCTCTGGACCTGGCCTGGCTGGCGGCGGGCCGCTTCGACGGCTTCTGGGAGCGCGATCTCAAGGCCTGGGACATCGCCGCGGGCATGGTCATCGTGCGCGAGGCCGGCGGCTTCGCCGGCGCGATCGCGGAGACCGGCGACGTGCTGGAGACCGGCGACATCGTCGCGGGCAACGAGCACACGATCGGCCTGCTGCGCGAACGCCTGGGAGCGGCGGCGTAGACGGCGCTGCGACGACCGGCCCGCCGCCTTAATTGCGGCAAGAAACTTGCCTCACTTGGCGGATAGGGTGATCCATGAACGCGGATCCCGCTGGTTGAGGACTGTTCGTCGATGGCGACTCGCAAACCGCCCATGCCCGGCTCCCGCCGGGTCACGTTCACCGGACCGGGCCAGTACGTCTTGTGGATGGCGGTCTTCCTGGCCGCCGTCATCGGGCTGGCCGCGCTGCTGCACCAGCCGCTGATCGACGCCTTCGAGGCCAATCCCGCGATCAACGGGGTGATCGTGGGCGTGCTGATCATCGGCATCCTCTACACCTTCCAGCAGGCGCTCGCGATCGGGCCCAGCGCGCGCTGGCTGATGCGCCTGCGCGAGAGCGAGCATCCCGAGGACCTGCCCGCCCCGCCGGCGCTGATCGCGCCAATGGCCGCGCTGATGAGCGACGCCGCCGACGGGCGCGCCCAGCTGTCGGCCTCCTCGACGCGTGTGGTTCTGGATTCCGTCGCCGCGCGCATGGCCGAGAGCGGCGCCTTCACGCGCTATTTCGGCCGGCTCCTGATCTTTCTCGGCCTGCTGGGCACGTTCTACGGCCTGCTGCTCGTGGTCTCCGACGTCGGCGACGCGGTGCGCGCGGTCTCGGCGACGTCGAGCGGCGGCGAAGCCGACGCCGCCGCGCTGATGAGCGCGATCGAGGATCCCATCCAGGGCATGGGCACGGCCTTCGCCTCCTCGCTGTTCGGCCTGGCGGGCTCGCTGGTGATCGGCTTTCTCGAGCTGCAGGCGAGCCGCGCGCAGAACCGCTTCTACAACGAGATCGAGGAATGGCTGTCCTCGATCTCGCGGCTGGCCGCGGCCGGACCCGCGGGCGGCGGCGAGGAGACCTCGGCGGCCTATATCGGCGCGCTGCTCGAACAGACCGCCGACACGCTCGACCGGCTCTCCCACGTGCTCGAACGCCACAACAAGCAGCTCGAGACGACGCTGGCGCGCTTCGCCGACGACGCCGCCGAAAGCCAGCGCGAGGCCGCGCGCATGCTGCGCGACGAGATCAAGGTGCTGATCCGCTCGCTCGAGGCCCAGGCGCGCATGGGCCGCGGCCGCGGCGGGGACGGAGAGTGACGCCGCGATGAGCCTGCCGCGCCACATCCACATGCGCGAGGGCGACTCCGGCGATTACTGGCCGGGCTTCGTCGACGCGCTGGCGACGCTGCTGCTGGTGATCATCTTCCTGCTGGCGGTGTTCACCGCCGGCCAGTTCGCGCTGTCCCAGGCGCTGTCGGGCCGCGACGAGCAGCTGGCGAACCTGAACGCCCGGCTCGCCTCGCTCGCCGAGGAACTCAATCTCGCCGAGAGCGAGAACGAGCGGCTGAGCCTGCGGGTGCGGGAGCTGACCGAGGAGAACGAGTCGCTCACCGACGCCAACGCCGCGATGACCGCGCAGATCGACGAGCTGGAGACGCGGCTCGCCGCGGCGAGCGAGAGCCTCGCCGAGGAGGAAGAGCTGAACGAAGAGGCCCAGGCGACGATCACGCGGCTCAACAACCAGATGGCCGCGCTGCGCGAGGAGCTCGCCCGGTTGAACGAGGCGCTCCAGGCCGCCGAGGAGCGCGAGGCCGAGCTTGAATCCGAGATCGTCAATCTGGGCGAACGGCTGAACGCGGCGCTCGCCAGCGAGGTCGCCCGGCTGGCGCGTTTCCGCTCGGAGTTCTTCGGCCGGCTGATCGACATTCTGGGCGACCGCTCGGGCGTCCGGGTCGTCGGCGACCGCTTCGTGTTCGAGACCGACGTGCTGTTCGCCTCGGCGTCGGCGACGCTGTCGCAGGAGGGCCGCCAGTCGCTGGTGCCGATCGCCAACGCCATCATCCAGCTCGAGGACGAGATCCCGACCGACATCGAGTGGGTGGTCCGCGTCGACGGCCACACCGACCCGGTCCCGCTCGGGCCGAACGCGCCGTTCGACTCGAACTGGGAGCTGTCGACCGAGCGCGCCCTGTCGGTGATCAACTGGTTCGAGGAGCTCGGCGTGCCGAGCCAGCGCCTGATGGCGGCGGGCTTCGGCGAGCATCACCCCATCGCCGAGGGGCGCAGCGCGTCGGCCAACGCGCAGAACCGCCGCATCGAGCTCAAGCTCACCTCGCGCTGAGGGCTACGCGACGGGTTTTCCACAGGATTCGCGAACCGCGCGATCGGCTAAGTCATTGAGCCTTCACGCCGGCGCCCGCGATGTCTTGCGCGGCGCAAAACCGGGGTGTATACACCGCGGCTCGATTTGCACAGGATGCGTTTCGCGGGCGGTCCCCAAGGGCCGCCCGCGGCTTACAAGGAAGGCTCGGAGCCGCGTCATGAAAAAGGACATTCATCCCGACTATCACACGGTCGAGGTCGTGATGACGGACGGCACGAAGTTCAAGACGCGCTCCACCTATGGTCAGGAGGGCGCGACGATCACGCTCGACATCGACCCGCGCACGCATCCGGCCTGGACGGGCGGGACGCAGCACCTGGTCGACCGCGGCGGACGCGTCTCGCGCTTCAAGGACAAGTTCAAAGGCTTCGGCGTCTAAGCGCCCCTCCCCCCCTCATCACGGGGCGTCAGAGCCATACTACGCTCGGCCGAGGCCTTTTAAGGAACGCCCGCAGTCCCCCTCAGCTGCGGGCGTTTTCCTTTTCCGGCGCATGAAACGACGAAACCCCGGAGCGCCGCTCCGGGGTTTCGTCTTTCTCGGGCTCGCCGCTCACGTCCCTGATATGCGGTGCCAACCCTCGGCAGGCAGGGATTGCACCGACCACCTTCCCACGCCGAACCGTTCCCCGGGGAAATCACTCGGAACCGCGCAGGGCGGTGCGTACAGGAATCCCGCCGCTCCGTCAGGAACGCCAAAGAAGGTGGGGAAAAAAACCATCACGCCGCATTCGGTCGGCATTGCAAAAATGCTTTCGCCTGAGACAAGCCAGCGGTCGCCGGCGGTCAATCGACGTCTGCCGAGCAATACCTCCCCGGGACCACCGTCAAGCGCGATATCGCGGACAACATCCTCCATGCCGGCGCGTTTCAGCGCGAAATCCGTGCGCATGCTCAGCGTGCTGAACGGAATGAGGAAGAGGGACGCTATCGCCGCGCTCAGCGTCAGCAGGGGCGCGACCCCGCGAATGGTTCGTTCGCGCAAAGCGACGTAGCCGGCCAAACATAGTGCGGCGGCGACGGCGACAGCGGCTGGTACGGCAAGGTAGACGAACAGAAAAATCAAGAAGCCGGCCGAGCCAGCGATCCAGTACCAAGCGAACGCCAACGCTGGTAGAGTGATCGCGATCGCCAAGATCACCCACCGGATTCGGATGCCGACCGTCATCATTGAAACGCGCTTCCGCACATCTCGTCGAGATGAGCAATCGTGAAGCGACCGAGCGTCGATAGCAAGCGGAGGGGCCTACTCTACTCTTGCCGAGAGGCGCGAGGTGATCCTCGAAGTTTACGGCCCCGCCTACTTCTCCAGGCTTTCCTTCCACTCGCCCAGCGTGGCCAGGCCGTTCATCTCGGCGCGGTGGTTGAACGCGGCCTGGGCGGCTTCGACGTTCGCCTTCTTCCCGCCCCAGGCCTTGAGCGGGGCGGCCTGCAGGGCGCGGCCGTAGGAGAAGGTGAGCAGCCAGGGCAGGTCGTGGTCGGCGGTCATGGCGTTGAGATGCGCCGTGGCGTCGATGTCCGACTGGCCGCCCGACAGGAAGGCGATGCTCGGCACGGCGGCGGGCACGGCGTTGAGCAGGCACTGGATGGTCATGTCGGCGACGTCCTCGACGCCGGCCTGCTCGGGGCAGTCCTTGCCGGAGACGACCATGTTCGGCTTGAGCACCGTGCCCTCGAGCACGACGCCGTGGTCGAACAGCTCCTGGTAGAGCCGCTTGAGCACGAACTCGGTGACCTCGTAGCAGCGCTCGATGTCGTGATCGCCGTCCATCAGGACCTCGGGCTCGACGATCGGGACGATGTTGGCCTCCTGGCAGAGCATCGCGTAGCGCGCCAGCGCATGGACATTGACGTCGACGCAGTACTGCGACGGCATCTCGTCGGCGTCGACGCCGATCACGGCGCGCCATTTCGCAAACCGCGCGCCGAGCTCGTAATACTCGGCGAGCCGGTCGCGCAGTCCGTCGAGGCCCTCGGTGACCTTCTCCTCGGGCGAGCCGGCGAGCGGCTTGGCGCCGGTATCGACCTTGATGCCCGGAATGGCCCCGGCGTTGGCGATGATCTCGGGAAGCGGCGTTCCGTCCTCGGCCTTCTGGCGGATCGTCTCGTCATAGAGGATCACGCCGGAGATGCGCTGGTTCATCGCCGGCTCGGTGCGGAACAGCATCTCGCGCCAGTCGCGGCGGGCCTCCTCGGTGGATTCCAGGCCGATCGACTTGAAACGCTTGGCGATGGTGCCGGTGGATTCGTCGGCGGCGAGAATGCCCTTGCCCGGCGCGGCCATGCGCAGCGCGGTTTCGTTCAGCTGGTCGATGTCCATGGGGGCTCCCCCTCCCTTCCCGTCGGCGACGGCCGATGGATCGCGTCCCCGGCCGGCGCGGTCAAGTCCTCTCAGTCTTCGAGCGCGGCGACGCCCGGCAGCGTCTTGCCTTCCAGCCATTCGAGGAAGGCGCCGCCGGCCGTCGAGACGAAGGTGAAATCCTCCGCCGCGCCGGCGTGGTTGAGCGCGGCCACCGTGTCGCCGCCACCGGCGACCGCCGTCAGGCCGTGATCGCGCGCCCGCGCCGCGGCGAAGCGCGCCGCCTCCACGGTGGCGGTGTCGAAGGGCGGCGTCTCGAAGGCCCCGATCGGGCCGTTCCAGACCAGCGTGCGCGCCGCGGCGATCGCATCGGCGAGCAGGTCGACCGTCTCCGGGCCGCAGTCGAGCGCCATCTCGTCGGACCGGATGTCGTCGGCCTGCGCGACGCGCCGCTCGGCGTGGGCCTTGAACTCCTTGGTCACGACCAGATCGACGGGCAAGAGCAGCGCGCAGCCCGCCGCGCCGGCGGCGTCGATAATGTCGCGCGCGGTGTCCACGAGGTCCGGCTCGCAGCGACTCGCGCCCACGTCATGACCCTTGGCGGCGAGGAAGGTGTTGGCCATCGCCCCGCCGACGAAGAGCCGGTCGACCTTTTTGACCAGGTTCTTCAGCAGATCGATCTTGGTCGAGACCTTGGCCCCGCCGACGACGGCGAGCACCGGGCGGTTCGGCGCCTCCAGCGCCGCGGTGAGATGATCGATCTCGCGCTGCAGGGCGAAGCCCGCATAGCCTGTGAGAATGCGCGCGACGCCCTCGGTCGAGGCGTGGGCGCGGTGGGCCGCCGAGAAGGCGTCGTTCACGTAGAGGTCGGCCAGGCCGGCGAGCGCGGCGGCGAAGTCGGGATCGTTGGCCTCCTCGCTGGCGTGGAAACGGGTGTTCTCCAGCAGCAGCACCTCGCCCGCGGCGAGCTTCGCGACGGCGCGCTCGGCGGCTTCGCCGACGCAGTCCTCGGCGAAGGCCACGGGCGCGGCGAGGAGCTCCGAGAGCGGCGCGACGACGGGCTTCAGGCTCATCTCGGGGACGCGCACGCCCTTGGGCCGGTCGAAATGCGCGATCAGCACCACCTTGGCCGCCTTCGAGCGCAGATGATTGATCGTCGGCAGCGCGGCCTTGAGCCGCGTGTCGTCGGCGACCACGCCGTCGCGCATGGGCACGTTGAAATCGACGCGGACCAGGACGGTCTTGTCGGCGACGTCGGCGTCCTCGATGCGGCGGATCATGCGCTCTTCATCCTCTCGTTCCGGGCCGTCGCCTGACCCCGGTCTCCCTCCCCCCGCGGGGGAGGGTCGGGGTGGGGGGCGCCGGTCCGGCCCGCGACTTGGCCCCCCCCGGGGCCACCCC
>NZ_QEXV01000006.1 GCF_003122085.1 Marinicauda salina | reverse complement strand
AGTCACGGCCTGCGGCCGTGACAGCTCCCCCGCAAGCGGGGGAGCAAATCCGTCGCTGCGCAAGGCGAGCTGCCCATGACCGGCGCCGAGCCGCGCATCCTCGTCACCAATGACGACGGCATCGAGGCCGAGGGGCTCGCCGTGCTCGAGGAGATCGCGCGCAGCGTCTCCGACGATGTCTGGGTGATCGCGCCCGTCGACGAGCAGTCGGGCATGAGCCGGGCGCTTACGCTGAGCGCGCCGCTGCGCGTGAAGCGCCTGGAGGAGAAGCGCTTCGCGATCACCGGCACGCCGACCGATTGCGTGCTGATGGGGACCCAGGACCTGATCGAGGGCGCTGGGCCCGATCTCGTGCTGTCGGGCGTCAATCACGGCCAGAACATCGCCGAGGACGTGACCTTCTCGGGCACCGTCGCCGGGGCGATGCAGGGGCTCCAGCTCGGCATTCCGTCGGTGGCGTTCTCCCAGGCCTACGGCTTCGAGGGACGCGCCAAGATCAAGTGGGAGACCGCCCGGGCCTTCGGCCCGCACGTGCTGCGCCGCCTGCTCGCCGAGACGTGGAGCGAGAACGTGCTGATGAACGTCAACTTCCCCGATCGCGCGCCCGACGAGGTCGACGAGATCGAGATGACGGTCCAGGGGCGGCGCGACCAGCACATCATCCACGCCGAGCGGCGCACCGACCTGCGCGGCGGCGACTATTACTGGCTCGGCTTCACCGGCCGGCGGTCGGATCCGGCGGTGGGCACGGATCTGCGCGCGATCTATGAGGGACGCATCTCGATCACGCCGCTGCATATCGATCTCACCCACCACGCCACGCACGAACGTCTCCGGAAGGCGCTGAGCGGACCCGCGCCGAAAGCGGACGACCGCGAATGACCGCCGCGCCCGATCCGCGCATGATCCAGCTTCTGATGGCGCTGCGCCGCGCCGGCGTCTCCGACAAGGCCGTGCTCGCGGCCGTCGAGCGCACGCCGCGCGACAAGTTCGTCGCCGACGGCTTCCTCGACCAGGCCTTCGAGAACCGGCCCCTGCCGATCGATTGCGGCCAGACCATCTCGCAGCCCTTCGTGGTGGCGATGATGACCCAGGCGCTCGAACTCGACGATCGCTGCAAGGTCCTCGAGGTGGGCACCGGGTCGGGCTACCAGGCCGCGATCCTCGCCCGGCTGGCCCGGCGGGTGTACACGATCGAGCGTTATCGCACGCTGGCGAAGGCCGCCGAGCAGCGCTTCGCCGAGCTCAAGCTCTCCAACATCGTCACCCGCATCGGCGACGGCTCGAAGGGATGGCCCGAGCAGGCCCCGTTCGACCGCATCATCGTCACCGCCGCCGCGCCGGAGCGCCCGGACGGGCTGCTCGACCAGCTCAAGGAAGGCGGGGTGTGCGTGGCGCCGGTCGTCAACGGCTCCGTCCAGACGCTCATGCGCTATCGACGCGACGCCGACGGCGTGGTCGAGGAACCCCTCTTCGACGTCCGCTTCGTGCCGCTCGTCGAAGGGCCGACCCGCGCGCTATGACGATCGCGCGATCGAGGGAACGCGCATTCGCCGCAATCTGTTATATTGGTTGACCCGACGCCGTTCACGCGGCGGTTTCGAAACCTGGGAGACCGGCATGACGCGATCCGTCCTGATTTCCGCGACCGCCTCGCTGATGTTCGCCGCGGCCTGCGCCTCGGCCCAGACCACCGACCGCAGCGCGGACGCTGACGCTCGGCTGGCCGAGTTCGAGCGCACCGGCGAGACCCGGGCCTGCGTGCAGACCTATCTCATCGACGAAATGGAAGCGCTCGACGAGAGCCGCTTCCTCGTCGAAATGCGCGGCGGGGATTTCTACCTCAACGAGGTGAACGGCCGCTGCGCCGGCGCCGGGCGCGGCGGGACGGCCCTGTCCTACAGCACCTCGATCACCAGCCTGTGCCGGGGCGAGATCATCCGGGTTTTCGACACAGGCGCGGAGATGACCGTCGGCTCCTGCGCGCTCGGCGCGTTCGAGCGCCTCGAACCGCGTGAAGAGTGACTCGCTTGCGGTGTGACGAGAGCGCTCGTCCCCGGGCGCGTCACGCTGTATCCTTAGAAGAACCGGGGGCTGAAAGCGAAAGCTCTTACGGGAGGTTCCCATGAAGTCTCTGTTCCTGACCGCGGGAGCGATGGCGCTGGCCGCCTGCGCGACCGCAACCGCTCAGCAGGGCGAGGACCCGCTGGCGGGCTATGAGCGCACGGACGAGGTCCGGCGCTGCATTCCCATGCAGTCGGTGATCGGCCTGCAGGGTCTCGATGACCGCCATCTGCTGCTCGAGACCGACGGCGGCGCGCTCTATCTCAACGAGGTCAACGGCCGGTGCCGCGGCGCCGCGGATTACTACAGCATCCTGCGCTACGACACGACGGTGACGTCGTTCTGCGCCGGCGAGGCGATCCGCGTCATCGACCGGACCACCGATTCGGTGCGCGGGAGCTGCACGCTCGGCGAGTTCGTCCGGGTTCGAGAGACGGGCGACGCCGCCGGCTCGCAGTGATCGCCGTCGGCTTTGGCTAACGAGTGATTAACGCTCCGGCGCGATCCTGCGCCCGTTCGAGCAGATTTCCTGGAACGGGGTCGCGCAGAATGGGCGAGCGTCGGCACGCCGGTCTTCTTGTGGTCGCTGCGGCCACGCTGGTCGTGGCCGCCTGTGCGGGCGGGCCGCGCGCGCCTGCGGACGTCGATATGCGGGGGCCGGGAAGCGGCGCGCCGCCGCCGACCGCCGCCGAAGTCTGCGGCTCGCGCTACACGGTCCGCGAGGGCGACACGCTTTACTCGATCGCCGCGCGTTGCGGGACCTCGGTGATCGACATCGCCGAGGCCAACGGTCTGCGCGCGCCCTATGAGCTGTCCTCGGGCCAGGTGCTCGAGCTGCCCGGCCCCGAGATCTACACGGTTCGCCGGGGCGACACCCTCTACCAGATCGCCCGCGCCCACGGCATGGGCGTCTCGGACCTCGCGACGATGAACGGCCTGCGCCCGCCCTACACGATCTATCCCGGCCAGGAGCTGCGCGTGCGCGGCGGGGCGCGCACAGCCTCGACCGAGCGCGATCGCGACGAAACCACCGCCGAGACGGGTCTTCGCATCGAGGAGGCGCCGCCGCGGGCGCCGGTGCAGGGAACGCGCGAGGAGACCGCGCCGAGCTTCGCCTGGCCGCTCGACGGCGAGATTATCTCGCGCTTCGGGCCGCAGAACGGCGGGCGGCGCAATGACGGTCTGCGGATCGGCGCGCGCCTCGGCGAGCCGGTCCGGGCCGCCGCGGCGGGCGAGGTCGTCTACGCCGGAAACGAGCTGCAGGGCTATGGCGAACTCGTGCTGATCCGCCACGAAGGCGGCTGGGTGTCGGCCTACGGACACAACTCGGTGCTGCGCGTGGATGTCGGCGACCGGGTCGAGCAGGGCGATGTCATCGCCGACGCCGGCGCCACTGGTTCGGCCGAACGGCCGCAGCTGCATTTCGAGATCCGTCGCGGCGTGACGCCGGTCGATCCGCTTGAACACCTGCCTTCGCGCTAGCGCGAAGCGGGAAATTCGAGGTCCGGCGCTTGTTGCAACGCCGCTGCGCCCCGATATAGTCCCGGCGACTTATCGAAACCTCGCCAAGGGGCGCACCCATGTTCCCGTCGACCGACCCGATTCTCATCGCCGCCGCCGCCGGCGGCGGAGGCCTCGGCGTGATGCTGATGCAGCTCGCGCCGTTCATCCTGATCTTCGTCGTCTTCTATTTCCTGCTGATCCGGCCCCAGCAGCAGCGCGTGAAACAGCATCGCGAGATGATCTCCAACCTGCGCCGCGGCGACGAGGTCGTCACCGCCGGCGGGCTGATCGGCAAGGTCACGCGCATCGCCGACGGCGAGGCCACCGTCGAGCTGGCTGACGGCGTGCGGGTCAAGGTGGTCAAGGCGACCCTTTCCGAGGTGCGCTCGCGCACCGAACCGGCCAAGGCCGGCGCGGCGAAGAAGGAAGCCGCCTCGGACGACGACACCGACGAAGACGCCGCGCGCTCCTAGGCGCGCGCTCCAGGCCCCCGGACGCGCCATGCTTCATTTCTCCCGCTGGAAGGTCGCCCTGATCCTCGGTGCGATCCTGATCGGCTTTCTCTACACGCTGCCGAACTTCTTCCCTGAGTCCGCGCGCCTGACGCCGGCGGGCGAGCCGAAGGGAATCTGGCGCGTCCTGCCGCACCAGACCGTCAATCTCGGCCTCGATCTGCGCGGCGGCTCGCACCTCGTCTTCCAGGTGGACATGGAGGAGGTGCGCGAGGAGCGGCTGAACAATCTCGCCGAGGACGCGCGCGCCGCGCTGCAGAACGATCCCGTCATCTTCGCCGCGCGGCCCGCCGTCGTCGGCGAGCAGGTGGTGGTCCGGCTGTCGCAGCCGGACGACTTCGACGCCGCGCTCGAACGCCTGCGCGGGCTCAGCGAGCCGATCTCGACCGGTCTCGGCCAGCAGGGCTTTCAGCAGACGCTGAATGTCGAGCCCGGCGAGGACGGCCGCACCATCCGGCTGTCGATCACCGACGCGGCGCTTAACGACATCAAGCGCCGCACGGTCACCCAGTCGATCGAGGTCATCCGCCGGCGCATCGACGCCACGGGCACGACCGAGCCCACGATCGCCCGGCAGGGCGACGACCGGGTGCTGGTCCAGGTGCCCGGCGAGAGCGACCCGCAGCGCATCATCGACCTGGTCGGCACGACGGCGCGCATGACGTTTCACATGGTCGAATCGGGCGTTCAGATCGGGCCGAACGGCGAGGGGCGCACGCCGCCGGGCGTGATGATCCTGCCGACCGACACGCCGGGCGAGCCCTACCTGGCGGTGCAGCGCCGCGCGCTGGTGACCGGCGAGCAGCTCACCAGCGCCAGCCAGACGTTCGACCAGGGCGGCCAGCCCGCGGTCGGATTCCGCTTCAACACATCCGGCGCCCGAGCCTTCGGCGACGCCACGGCGTCCAATGTCGGCCGGCGCTTCGCGATCGTGCTCGACGACGTGATCATCTCCGCGCCGCGCATCCGCTCGCCGATCCTCGGCGGGTCCGGGATCATCGAAGGCGGGTTCACCGTGGAGACCGCCAACGATCTCGCCAACATGCTCAACGCCGGCGCGCTGCCCGCCGAACTCACGCCGATCGAGCAGCGCACCGTCGGCCCCGGGCTGGGTCAGGATTCGATCGACCGCGGACAGACCGCGATCATGATCGGCTTCGCCCTGGTGATCGTGTTCATGCTCGCCGCGTACGGCTTCTTCGGCGTGGTCTCGACGGCGGCGTTGCTGGTCAACGTGCTGCTGCTGATCGGCGCGCTGTCCGGGCTGCAGGCGACGCTCACCCTGCCGGGCATCGCCGGCATCATCCTGACGATCGGCATGGCGGTCGACGCCAACGTGCTGATCTTCGAACGAGTCCGCGAGGAGTACCGCAACGGGCGAACCGTGGTGAACGCCGTCGAGGCCGGGTATGACCGCGCCTTCGCGGCGATCCTGGACGCCAACGTGACGACCTTCATCGCCGCGAGCGTGCTCTACCTGATGGGCGCGGGGCCGGTGCGCGGCTTCGCCGTGACGCTCGGCATCGGCATTCTCACCTCGGTCTTCACCGCCTTCGTGTTCTCGCGCCTGATCGTGGCGAGCTGGATCAAGACCAGCCGCCCCAAACAGCTGGCGATGTAGGGGAGGCGGATCATGAAACTCGCGCTCGTCCGGTTCATTCCGACCGACACGAATATCCCGTTCATCCGGCTGCGTTTCGCCGCGCTCGTCGCGTCGACCTTGCTCATCATCGGTTCGGCGGCGGCCTTCTTCGGGCTCGGACTCAATTTCGGCATCGATTTCCGCGGCGGCACGCTCATCGAGATCCAGACCGAAGGGCCCGCCGACCTGGGCGCCATCCGGAGCGATCTCGACGGGCTCGGCCTGGGCGACATCCAGGTCCAGGCGTTCGGCGCCGAGGACGAGGTGTTGATCCGCCTCGGCACCGTCGACGTCGCCGACGTGCAGGGGCTCGAAGGGGTCACCGAGGAGACGGGCGCCGAGGAAGCTCAGCAGATCGCCCGTCAGACGATCCAGGAGACGCTGAGGGCGGAATATCCCGGCGTCGAGTTCCGTCGCGTCGAGGTGGTCGGCCCGCAGGTTTCGGGCGAGCTCGTGGTCGCAGGCGCGACCGCCGTGCTCGTCGCGCTCTTCCTGATGCTGGTCTATATCTGGTTCCGCTTCGAGTGGCAGTACTCGGTGGGCGCGGTGCTCGCGCTCGCCCACGACGTCATCGCCACGATCGGCATGTTCGCGGTCACGCAGCTGGAGTTCAATCTCTCCACGATCGCCGCGATCCTGACCATCGTCGGCTACTCGATGAACGACACCGTCGTCATCTATGACCGCATTCGCGAGAAGTTCCGCAAGTTCAAGACCGCGCCGACCGTCGAGGTGCTCAACCGGGCGATCAACAAGACGCTGTCGCGAACGATCCTGACCTCGGGCACGACGCTGGTGGCGCTGATCGCGATGGCGCTGATCGGCGGTCCGGCGCTGCAGGGCTTCGCCTTCGCGCTGATCTGGGGCGTCGTGATCGGCACCTATTCCTCGGTCTTCGTCGCCGCGCCGCTGCTCACGCTCACCGGCGTCAAGAGGGAGACGAGCCAGGAGGGCGAGGTCGTTGCCCCCTAGGGCGCCGGCCTACCAGGTTCCGCCCATCGACGCCTTCGGCGACGGCGGGTTCCGCATCGGCGGAGTCCGCCACGAGGGCGCGATCGCGCTGGTCGACGGGGCCGTGCGGGCCTGGCCGGTCGGCGAAGATCCGAAGGCGCTTGCGGTCTCAGATTTCGAGACCTTCCTGAACCCGGACGACAAGCCCGACGTCGTGGTGCTCGGCCTCGGCGCGAAGGTGGTTCATCCGCCCGCCGCGGTCCGGCAGGCCTTTCTCGACGCCGGCGTCGGGCTCGAGGCGCTCGACACGCCGGCGGCCTGCCGCGTCTACAACATCCTCGCCGGCGAGGCGCGGCGCGTCTGGGCGGCGCTGATCGCGGTGTGATCGCTCGAGCGACGGCGTGGCGGCTTCCCCTGCAGACCACGAGAGGCCCTCGTCCGACACCCCGATCCCCGTCCTTCGAGACGCCCTGTTCCCTCATGCTGAGGGCGAGCCCGGACTTGATCCGGGGGAGCGTCTCGAAGCACGAGGGAACAGGCCTCCTCAGAGCCTGCCCCGGACTTGATCCGGGGATGAGGGGATCGGGTCAGGCGGGCCTCGACGGACGCGAGGTCGTACGCCCTCCCATCCTTCGAGGCCCGATCCCCTCACCCTGAGGTGCGAGCGAAGCGAGCCTCGAAGGGGCAGGGGATCGGGCGCCTCAGGATGAGGGTCCTGGTCTGAGGAGCCGGGATAGGGCGCCTGGTCACTCTCCCGGCAGCGCCCCGTAGGCCAGCGGCTTGAACACGGCGCGCGCGGCGGCCTCGGGCGGCGTCGTCGGGCCGGGTTCCTCCTGGGCCATGATCACGCCGGCCAGCCCGGTCGACGGGCTGACGAAGAAGTCGGTGTCGAAATAGCCGCCCCAGCCGAAATCGCCGGGCCGTTCGATGGTTTCGTCGTCGCCGTCATAGGCGACTCCCACGCCGAGACCGTAGCCGGTGTCGGCCGCATCCATGGAGTCGGGCGTGCGCTCGGGACCGACATGAAGCTCGGTCATGCGATCGACCGTCTCCGCCGACAGGAGGCGCGTCCCGTCGAGTTCGCCGCCGCCCGCCAGCATCAGCGCGAAGCGCATATAGTCGTGCGCCGTCGAGACGAGGCCCGCCCCGCCGGCCTCGTCGGCGGCGTTGAGCACGCCGTCGTCGGCGGCGGGCACGCGGACCAGCGCGCCGTCGTCGTCATGGGTGTAGAGCGCGGCCATGCGCGCGCGCAGCGACTCGCCGGGGAAGAAGGTCGTGTCGTCCATGCCCAGCGGCGTGAAGATGCGCGCGTCCATGAAGGCGTCGAGCGTCTCGCCCGACACGATCTCGACGACATGGCCGAGCACGTCGTTGGCGTAGGAGTAACGCCAGGCTTCGCCGGGCTGGAAGTAGAGCGGCAGGCCGGCGAGCGTCTCCATGCGCGCGGCCATCGGCGCGTCGCCCTGGTAGATGTCGTGGCCGATATAGAGCGCGCCGAGATTGGTGTCGTAGTCGAAGATGTAGCCCACGCCCGAGGTGTGGGTGATGAGGTCGCGGATGGTGATCGCGCGCTCGAGCGGCTCGGTGGGAATCTCCATCGCTTCGTTGCGCATGAACGACGTCGCCACGCGCGCATCCGCGAAGGCCGGGATATAGTCGGCGACCGGATCGTCCAGCGACAGCGCGCCGTCCTCGACGAGCATCATCACCGCCACCGCGGTCACGGGCTTGGTCATCGAGGCGATGCGCACCGGCGTGTCGGCGGTCATCGGCCGGCCGGCGGCGATGTCGGCGTAGCCCGCCTCGGAGACGTGGACGATCTCGCCGTCGAGCGCGATGACGGCGGCGTAGCCCGCCCGCGCCCGTTCTGCGGCCAGTCGCTCGAGCGTCGCGTCCAGCTCGGCGAGCGCGGCGGCGTCCAGCGCGCGCGGCTCGGCGGCCTCCTCCGCCGGCGCGGCGGGTGCGGGCTCGGGACTCTCTTCGGCGTCGCGCGGCCCGCAGGCGAACAGCGCGAGCGGCGCCAGCAGGAACACGAAGAGGCGGCGGACGACGTCGATCATGGACTCCCCCCGGACATGAAAACGGCCGCGGCGAGGCTCGCCGCGGCCGCATCATCGGTCAATGGAAAAGGGGCTAGGACGCCTTCTTCAGGTTCTCCGCGGCGAAGTCCCAGTTCACCAGGTTGTCCAGGAAGGCGTCGATATAGTCGGGACGCTTGTTCTGGTAGTCGAGATAGTAGGCGTGCTCCCAGACATCCATCGTGATCAGCGCGTCGGCGCCGTCATGGGCCAGCGGCAGCTCGGCGTTGAGCGTCTTGCGGACCTCGAGCTTGCCGTTCTTGTGGACCAGCCAGGCCCAGCCCGAGCCGAATTGGCCGACGCCGGCGGTCTTGAATTCCTCGCGGAACTTGTCGAACGAGCCGAAGGAGCGGTCGATGAGGTCGGCGAGGTCGCCGCTCGGCTTGCCGCCGCCGCCCGGCTTCATCGAGTTCCAGTAGAAGGTGTGGTTCCAGATCTGGGCGGCGTTGTTGAACACGCCCATGTTCTTGTCGGCCCAGCTGGCCTTGATCACCTCTTCGAGGCTCTTGCCCTCGAGCGCCGTGCCCTCGACGGCGGCGTTGGCCTTGTCCACATAGGCTTTGTGGTGCTTGCCATGGTGGAAATCCAGCGTCTCCGAGGAGATATGAGGCGCCAGCGCGTCCTTGGAGTAGGGAAGATCGGGGAGGGTGAAAGCCATGAGGGGTCTCCTTGAAGCCTCGGTCGGGCCGGAGCGGACGCCTCGGCGCCCGTCCCGGGAATTACCGCTCAGCGTTCATATGGTTGCAGGCCGCGTCCTGTCCACCGCAACGAGGCCGGAATGACGACGGAATTCGACGCGACGCTCGCGAAGGACGATCCCGATCGCCGCCTCGCCGCGCTGTTCGCCGAGCCGGTGATCCGGCGGAGGCTGTTCGCGCTCTACGCCTTCTATCACGAGATCGCGCGCATTCCCGACAAGGTCTCCGAGCCGGTGATCGGCGAGATGCGCCTGGCCTGGGCGCGCGACGCGGTCGAGGATCTGTTCCAGACCCCGCCGAACGTGCGCCGCCACGACGTCTACGAGGCGCTCGCCGACGTGTGCTGCGAGCCGGGCGGACCCGACCGCGACACGCTCATCGCCCTGGTCGAGGCGCGCAACGCCGATCTCGGCCAGGGCCCGTTCCCGACGACGCAGGACCGGCGCGACTATGTCGACCGCACGGCGGTCGCGGTGATGCGCGCGGCGGCGCGGCTCACCGATCCCGAGCTTGATCTCGACGGCGAGGCCGGCGCGGCGGTCGCGGCGGCGGGACGGCTGTGGGGCTTTACCGGTCTTGTTCGCGCCTTCCCTGCGCTCGCCGCAGAGGGCCGGCCGCCGTTGGCCGCCGAGGAGATGGCCGCCCACGGGCTCGCCGAAATCGACCTGCAGCGCGGCCGCAAGGCCGAGGCGGCGCGGGCGGCGATGGCGGGGTTGTTCGCCGAGGCCGACGCCGCGCAGGCCGAGTTCGCACGGACGCGCGCGGCGCTGCCCGCAAAGGTCTTCCCCGCCGTCGGATACGCCGGCCTCGCCCGCGGCTATCTGCGCGCGGCGAAACGCGCGAAGGACCCGTATCGCGAACCCGCCGAGCGGCCGCTCTTCACCCGTCAGTGGCGCCTGGTCTGGGGCTCGCTGACCGGGCGGATCTAGGCGAAGGCGGCTATTCCGCCGCCGCGGCCTTCGCGCCCAGCCAGGCGTCGATGTCGGCCAGCGCGCGGGTCGTCATCGCGCGTTTCCTCGCCTCGGATTTCTGCTTTCCGCGCAGGCGCTTGCCCTCGGAATCCTTGGTCGGCGCGTCAATCTCGGGGAACAGGCCGAAATTGACGTTCATCGGCTGGAAGGCGCCCTTGCGGCCCGGCACGTGGCCGGTGGTGATGTGGGCGAGCAGCGCGCCCAGCGCGGTCGTTTCCGGCGGCGGGGCGGGCGTCTCGCCCATGCGTTCGGCGGCGGCGAAGCGCCCGGCCAGCAGCCCCATCGCCGCGCTCTCGACATAGCCCTCCACGCCGGTGATCTGGCCGGCGAAGCGCAATGACGGGCGCGCCTTGAGCCGCATCACCGGATCGAGCAGGCGCGGCGAGTTCAGGAAGGTGTTGCGGTGGATGCCGCCCAGCCGGGCGAACGACGCGTTCTCCAGGCCCGGGATCATGCGGAACACCTCGGTCTGGACGCCGTATTTCAGCTTGGTCTGGAAGCCGACCATGTTGAACAGCGTGCCCAGCGCGTTGTCCTGGCGCAGCTGAACCACCGCGTAGGCTTTCTCGTCGGGCTTGTGCGCGTTGGTCAGCCCGCGCGGCTTCATCGGCCCGTGGCGCAGCGTCTCGCGGCCGCGCTCGGCCATCACCTCGATCGGCAGGCAGCCCTCGAAATAGGGCGTGTCTTTCTCCCAGTCCTTGAACTCGGTCTTGGGCGCGTCGATCAGCGCGTCGATGAAGGCCTCGTACTGGTCGCGGTCCATCGGGCAGTTGATGTAGGCGGCCTTGTCGGCCTCGGTCTCGCCCTTGTCGTAGCGCGACTGCTTCCAGGCGACGCCCATGTCGATGGTCTCGGCGTAGATGATGGGCGCGATGGCGTCGAAGAAGGCCAGCTCGCCCTCGCCGGTGAGATCGTGGACGGCCTCGGCCAGCGCCGGCGAGGTGAGCGGCCCGGTCGCCACGATGACGCTGTCCCAGTCGGCCGGCGGAAGACCGGCGATCTCCTCGCGGACGATCTCGATATTCGGGTGCGCCTCGAGCGCGGCGGTCACCGCCTCGGAGAAGACGTGACGGTCCACCGCCAGCGCCCCGCCGGCGGGCAGGCGCGCCTTGTCGCCCATCGCCATGATCAGCGAGTCGGCGCGGCGCATCTCCTCGTGCAGCAGCCCCACGGCGTTGGTCGCCGCGTCGTCCGACCGGAACGAGTTCGAGCACACCAGTTCGGCCAGCCCGTCGGTGTGATGGGCCTCGGTGTTGCGGACCGGGCGCATCTCGTGGAGCACGACGCGCGCGCCGGCCTGGGCGGCCTGCCAGGCGGCCTCGGAGCCGGCCATGCCGCCGCCGACGATGTGGATGGGGTCGCGGGTGTTCGTCATGGGCGGGGATATAGGCCCTCGGGCCGGGACGAGGGAAGGGGGCGCGAAGGATCGCGGTGCGGGCGGCCTCCCATAGAGCGGGTGAATTCCCGGACGCGCCGCAGGCGCGATCCGGGACCTCTGGGCGATTGACGGCCGGGAGGCCCCGGCTCTCCCCCGGACCGGGTCCGGGGTCGGCCGGGGTTTCAGAACAGGCTCCCGGCCTTCACGCTCATTCCTGACGAAAGTCAGGATCCAGAGATCGTAGATCGCCGACGGCTGCGCCCGTCCTCTCTGGGTCCCGACTTTCGCGGGGAGAACGAGGGTGTGTGGATTTGATCCCCCGCATCGTTTTCCTGACCCCGGACCCCGATCCGGGGGATGGGACGACGCGCGCCCGTCCTCGATTGAGCGGGAAAACGAACGCGGCTAGCGTTCGCGCGAAGCGACTTAAGCGCGAGGGACGGAACCCTGGCTCAGGCCGCCTGCGCGCCGAGGCGTTCGATTTCGGCGAAGAATTCCGCCTGGAGGGCTGCCGCCTCCTCTTCGGGAAGCCAGCCTGTCATCTGGGGAATCACGGTCCGCCAGTTGCGAAGTTCGTCGTCGGTCCAGGGCAGGCGCTCCGACTCGCGGAGCTGATCGAGCACGGCGCGGATCCGGTTCCTGACCGTCTCGGCCGACGGCCGGGCCGGCCGCTTTTGTTCATTCGGACTAAAGAGTTCACCCTGCGACATGACTGGAAACTTGTTGCGATTCGCGGACCCGGCTAAAGCTTGGAATACGGGCCGCAAGGGTTGCGGGAAACACGCCTGCGGGGGAGTGTCGAATGGCGGCTGACGCGCTAGCGGAAGCGATCTCCACGTTCGGCGCAAGCGCCAAGGTCAAGCTGGACAATCCCGCGGCCGCCGGCGAGCCGGAAGACCAGCTTCGCGCGCCGCTCGAAACCCTGCTGAAGGATCTCGCCCCCACGATCGGGCTGAATGCGCGGGAGGCCGCGCTCGTGGGCGAATCCTCTCTCGCCGATCTCAAGACCCGGCCGGACTACGCCGTCACGCGCCGCAGCGCGCTGATCGGCTTCATCGAGGTGAAAGCGCCGGGCAAGGGCGCCGAGCCGAACAAGTTCGCCGACGCCCACGACAAGGAACAGTGGAAGAAGCTGAAATCGCTTCCCAACCTGATCTACACCGACGGCAACGCCTTCGGGCTCTACCGCGACGGCAAGCGCGAACGGCTCGTCCATCTCGACGGCGACGTGCGCACATCGGGAAAGGACCTCGCCGCGCCCGAGGCGCTGATCGCGCTGCTCGCCGACTTCTTCACGTGGGAGCCGATCCCGCCGCGAAACGCGCCGGCGCTCGCGGAGACCAGCGCGCGGCTCTGCCGGCTGCTCCGGGAGGAAGTGCGCGAACAGCTGGCGCGGGAGGCGAGGGCGCTCACCCAGCTCAAGGTCGACTGGCGCAAGCTGCTCTTCCCGGAAGCCACCGACGAGCAATTCGCAGACGGCTACGCCCAGGCCGTGACGTTCGGCCTGCTGATGGCCAAGGCGCGCGGGATCAGCCTCGCCGACGATCTCGATCACGTCGCGAAATCGCTTCGCAGGACCAACACGCTCATCGGCTCGGCGCTGCGCCTGCTCACTGAGGAGAGCGACGAGGAAGACACGCTCAAGACCTCGCTCGCCACGCTCGTGCGCGTGCTCGACGTCGTCGACTGGAACGCCGTCAGCAAGGGCGAACCGGAGGCCTGGCTCTATTTCTACGAACGCTTTCTGAGCGTCTACGACAACACGCTGAGAAAACAGACGGGTTCGTACTACACGCCGCCCGAGGTCGTCACGGCGATGGTCCGGCTCGTCGACGAGGCGCTCAAGAGCCCCGGACGGTTCGGCCTCAACAAGGGGCTCGCCTCGAGCGACGTCACCCTCGCCGATCCGGCCGCCGGCACCGGCACCTTCCTTCTGGCGATCCTGCGCCGCATCGCCGAAATCGAGGAGGCGGACGGCGGCCCCGGCGTCGTGCCCGGCGCGATCGAGTCGGCGCTGAAGAGGCTGATCGGGTTCGAGATGCAGTTCGGCCCGTTCGCGGTGGCGCAGCTGCGCCTGCTCGCCGAAATCGCCGAGCTGACCGGGCTCGATCCAGCCGACCCCATCGACGCCGAGCTGCGGCTCTACGTCGCCGACACGCTGGCCGACCCCGACGAGGAGACCGCCTGGATTCCCTCCGCCCTGACGCCGATCGCGGAGAGCCGCCGGGCGGCGAACCACATCAAGCGCGAGGAGCCCATCACCGTCGTGATCGGCAATCCGCCCTACAAGGAGAAGGCGCGCGATCGCGGGGCCTGGGTGGAGAAGGGCTCCGGCGGCGACCGGGCCATTCTCGAGGACTGGATGCCGCCGCCGGAATGGCGCGTCGGCGAGCACGCCAAGCACCTGCGCAATCTCTATATCTATTTCTGGCGCTGGGCGACGTGGAAAGTCTTCGGCGAGGCCGACGCGGCCGCCGGGTTGAGCGGGCAGGACAGGGGCGTCGTCTGCTACATCACGGTGGCGGGTTTCCTGAACGGGCCCGGTTTTCAGAAGATGCGATCCGACCTCCGGCGCGACGCCAGCGAGATCTGGGTGATCGACTGCTCGCCGGAAGGCCACCAGCCCGCGGTTGGCACGCGCATCTTCCAGGGCGTCCAGCAGCCCGTCTGCATCGTGCTGGCCGCCCGGCCCGCCGACGCCGATGCGAGCACGCCTGCGGCGGTGCGCTACCGCGTCCTGCCCGAGGGCCCGCGGGAAGAGAAGTTCGCCGCGCTCGCCGACATCGCGCTGGACGATGGCGGCTGGCGCGCGTGTCCGGAAGAATGGCGCGCGCCCTTCCTGCCGAAGGGCTCGGCGGCCTGGACCGGCTATCCCGCGCTCGACGCGCTGTTCGACTATGACGGTTCGGGAGTCATGCCGGGCCGGACGTGGGTGATCGCGCCGGACGCGGAGTCCCTGTCGCGGCGCTGGGACCGCCTGGTCTCGGAGACGGACCCGGCGAAGAAGGAGACGCTTTTTCATCCGCACGAAGGCGGTGACCGAAGCGTTCGAAAGGTATTGACGGATGGGCTCCCCGGGCACGAGCAGCGCGCCTACTCCGTCGGAGCTGACGAGGGCGGCGTCGTCGCGCCGGTGCGTTACGGATTCCGCTCGTTCGACCGCCAGTACGTCATCCCCGACAAGCGCCTGATCAACCGACCGAACCCCACCCTCTGGGCGGCGCATTCGGACCGGCAGGTTTATCTGACTGCACCACATGACCGGACGCCCGAGAGCGGGCCGGCTGTAACCGGTTGCGCACTGATCCCGGACCTTCACCACTATGCCGGCCGCGGCGGGCGCGTCTTCCCGCTCTGGACCGATGCGGCGGCAAGCGCGCCGAACCTCAACGCGCGCGTGCTGGCCGAGCTGTCGACGCTGCACGGGCGCGAGGCGACCGCCGAATCGCTGTTCGCCTATATCGCCGCGGTCGCGGCCAACCCGGCCTATACCGAACGCTTCGCGAAGGACCTCAAGCAGCCGGGACTGCGGATTCCGCTCACCGCCGAGCGGGCGCTGTTCGACGAAGCCGCCGTGCTGGGCCGGGAAGTCGTCTGGCTTCACACCTTCGGCGAGCGGTTCGCCGATCCCGAAGCCGGCCGTCCCGACGCGCCGCCGCGCATCGCCGAGGGCGGTCCGACGATCCCGAAAGACGGCGCGATCCCGACCGCTCCGGGCAAGTTTCCCGAGGAGATGCGCTATGACGCCGGCGCGCGCCGGCTGTTCGTCGGCGAGGGCCATATAGACAACGTCACGCCCGAAATGTGGACCTACGAGGTCTCCGGCGTGCCGGTGCTGCGTCACTGGTTCAGCTATCGCCGGAAGGACCGCTCGCGCCCCGTCATCGGCGACCGACGACCGCCCTCGCCGCTCGGCGAGATCCAGCCCGATCATTGGCTTCCGGAATATACGAGCGAACTCCTGAACGTGCTTCACGTGCTCGGGCGGCTGATCGCGCTGGAGCCCGCCCAGGCCGAGCTTCTCGAACGCATCGTCGAGGGGCCGACTGTCGGCGTCGACCATCTGCGGGAAATCGGCGCGATCGACGAGGAAGCGTGAGGCCAGGCCGAGACCACCGATGACGGCCGCTATTTCGCGAGAGGGTAGGCGCCTTCCGCGGCCCTTCTCCCCGCCGGGACGGGCGGGTCTAGACTCCGGTTTCGGTCCGGCGCGCCGGCGCGGCTGCAGGCGCGGCGGGAGGGCCGGGGAGAGGAGTCTCACGCATGGGCGGGCGTTCGGCCGCGAACTCTCACGACTCTCACCGCGCCTGCGGGCGGGGCGGGGCGTCCGCGGCGGGGGTGGTGGTAGTGGTGGGAGTCGGCGTTCGCCCTCCCGGCCCGGGGATAACCTCCCCCGCGCCGGCGCCCTTGGCCCGGCCGCGCGTCCGGGCTAGGTCAGCCGCCATGAGATGGATCGACCCGGGCGCGGTGCGCGCCGCCTTCGCCTTTCCCCTGGCTCATCCCGCCGTCGTCGGCGCCGGCGCGCTCGCCTGGGCGCTCGCCGCGGCGGGGTTCAGCGCGGTTCTCCTGGTCGGCGCGTCAGGCGCCGGCGGGGCGGGGCTGGGCGCGCTCGCGCTGGCGGCGCTCGCGTTCGCAGCGCTCGTCGTCGCGGTCTCGGCCTGGGCGCGCGCCGCGCTGGGCGATTCGAGCCCGGGCGGGTTCGCCGGCTTGCGGCTGGGCGGCGACGAGGCGCGGCTGGCGATCGCGTTCGGGCTCGTCCTGGTGCTCGTCTTCACGGTGCTGGGCACGGCGGGCCTGCTGGCGCTGGCGGTCGTGCTCGGCGTGACCCTGGTCGCCGCGGCGCGGGCCGGCGTCGCGGGCGAGCCCGGGGCCGCGATCGACACCTTCGCCCTGCTCAACGCCGGCGAATGGGTCGTCGTCGGCGCGGTCGGGCTCGCCTTCGCCGGCTTCGCGGCGTGGTTCCTCGCCCGCCTGGCGATGACCGTTCCGGCGACGGTCGGCCGGGGGAAGGCGCAGATCCTCGCCGCCTGGCCGCTGACGGCGGGACGGGTCGGCGAACTCGTCGTCTCCGCCCTCATCATCGCCGCGCCCGGCGCGCTGGTCCTGTGGGGGCTGGACCGGGTGTTCGCCGGCGCGGCGGGAAGTGTCGAGGCCGCGCAGGCCCACCCGGCGGCGTTCGTCGGCGCGGTCCTTGTCGGCGAGCTGGCGCGCATGGTCCTGATCGTCGCGCCGCTGACGACGTTTCTCTGCAACCGCTACATGAAATTTTCGACATCCGGCGCAGCGCCGGACGCGGAAGGCGAGACGCGCGGGGACGAGTGAGCTAGGCTCTCGGTTCGATCATCCAGCCGGAACGGGGGAACGGCCGTGAGCGAGCAGAATTACGATTTCGGGTCGGCGACCTTCTTCTTCTTCAAGACGATCGGACGCCGTCCGGGCGCGGCGCTCTACATCGCCTTTTTCCAGGGGCTGGCCTACGCGGGGCTGTTCGCGTTGATCGGCTGGGCGATGTGGCCGTTCTTCGGAGAACTCCTCCAGGCCGCTCAGGCCGGACGCGAGCCCGACGAAACGGTCATCCTTTCCATGCTCGGCCAGGTCTTCCTCGCCGCCGGGCTCGCCACGGTGCTCTCCATCGTGATCCTGCTGATGGTCCAGGCGGCCTGGCTCAGGCTGATGACGCGCGACGAGGTGGCGGGCGGCATCCCGTTCCGCTTCGGGGGCGACGAGCTGCGCCTGCTCGGCGTGAACGTCATCTTCATCGGCCTGGTCTTCGTGGGCTATCTGGTCGGCGCGCTTCTCGTCGCGCTGGCCATCGGGCTCGGCGCGGGGGTCAACGCCGTCGCCGGCGGCGATGTCTGGGGCGCGCTGGTCGCGGGCCTGATCGGGTTTCTCGGCTTCGTCGTCGTGTTCGTCGCGGCGATCGTCATCATGATCAAGTTCGCCGCCGCGCCGGCCATGACGATCAATGAGCGCGGCTTCCGCCTGTTCGAGGCGTGGAGCGCCTCGAAGAGAATCGTCGGCTGGATGTTCCTGTCCTATCTCGTTCTGATCCTGGTGTTCTTCGTCGGCGGCATCGTTATCGGACTGGTTCAGCAGTTCGCCGTGCTCGGCGGCGTGCTGTCGGCCGCGCCCGGGCTGATGGAGCTGTCGGAGAAACAGATCGAGGACCCCGCGATCGTCTTCGAGGCCGTCCGCGACGCCATGGCCAATCCGGGCGTGCTGATCGCGATCGTCATCACGCTGGTGCTGCAGCTCGCCTTCCAGATCATCGCCGAGGGGCTGTGGCACGGCGTCGGCGCCTATGTCGCCGTGCGTCACGCCGGCGGCGATCTCGCCGCGGCGGAGAATACGAGCGCGCCGGCAGGCTCGGTGGGCGACGCGCCGTCGGAAGGCTGACGGCGTGAATTCGGGGGCATCGCCGGCGACGGTGCGCTTCAATGCGCTGCGCGCCGTCTTCTTCTTTCTCGACCTGTTTCGCAAGCGCCCGGTCAGCTTCGTCTGGCTGAGCGTTTATCACGTCGCGGCCTACGCCGCCGTCGCGCTCGCTTCGGTCGCGGCGGTGGGCCTCTACGGTCCCGAGTACGCCGATGCGCTCGTTGCGCTCGAGGAGGATCCGGGCGTCGCCTCCGGCGTGGAGATGGCCGCCGCCGAGGTGCGCTACTCGATCGCGACGACGCTGGCTTCGCTCGCCTCCATGCTCGTGCTGCTCTTCGTCGAGGCCGCCTGGCTGCGCCTGATGGTCCGCGGCGAGGTGCGGATCGCGCCGCGCTGGGGCGACGAGGGCCGGGTCTTCCTCGCCGGACTCGTCATCGGCGGATTGATCGGGATCGCCGGGCTCTTCGGCTTCGTGGTGAACCTGTTCGTGATCGGGATCGCCGCGGCGGCGGGCGGCGCGCTGGCCGCGGCGATCGTCGGCGTCTTCGTCTCCGCGGGACTGGCGGGTCTCCTGGTCTGGCTGGGCGTGCGGCTGTCGCCGCTCGCTGCGCTGTCGCTGCTGCGTCGTCGCTTCGCCTTCGGCGAAGCCTTCGCCGGCACGGCGGGAATCTTCTGGCCGCTGATGGGCGCCTGGTTCGTCGCCACGCTGGCCTGGTGCGTGCTGGGCGCGGCGGCGTTTCTCGCGGTGCTCTCCGCGCCCGGCCCGCTGGGCGACGCCTATCTGTCGGGCTTCCGCTTCGACGATCCGACCGCGCCCCTGCGCGCCTACGCGGCTGCGCTGGAATCGCGCGAGGCCTTGCGCTTGACGGCGGTCGCGGCGGTGGTCATGCAGCTGGTGCAGCTGCCCGCCGTGCTGGCGTGGCGGGGCATCGGCGCCCGCGCCGCGCTCGCCATCGCCGCCCGGCGCGACGCCGCACCCGTGACAGAGGAAGCAAGCGACGCATGACCGCCGATACGCTTTACGCGCCCTGGCCGGAGGGGTCGCGACGCACCTGGGGCTGGGCGGCGATCGCGCTGGTCGTCGTCTCCTATTTCGTCTCGGCGCTGCCGATCGGGATCGGCGTCGTCGTCTTCACGGTCCAGCGCACGATGGCCGGCGCCGGTCCGGCCGAGATCGAGGCCGCGCTGGCGGGCAGCACGATGTCGTTCCTGATCCCGCTCCTGCTCGCCCAGTTCGTGCTCTGGGGCGGACTGGCGATCGCCTGGGCGAAGCTCTTCGAGAAGCGGACGCTGGCGAGCCTCGGCCTCGTCCTGCGCGGCTGGTCGCGGCGGTACGGCGGCGGCCTGCTCGTCGGGGTCGGTCTGGTCGTGGTGTTGACCCTCGGCGTGGGGTTGGTCGCGACGGGCGCGCCCGAGGCCGCCGACGCCGGGGAACTGGAACTCGCCGGCGCGGACTGGTCGCGTCTCGCCGAGACCGGAATCCTGCTGGCGCTCGTCGGCGTCGCGGCGGTGTTCCTGATCCAGGGCGCCGCCGAGGAGCTCGTCTTCCGGGGCTGGCTGATGTCGACGCTGGTCGCGCGCTGGGGCCGGGTCGCCGGCGTCGTCGCGAGCTGCCTCGTCTTCATGCTCTTCCACGCCCACGTCTTCATCTCGGGGCTGGCCTTCGGCGCCGTGGCGATGCTCGGCGTCGGCGCGACCGGCGTCTTCTTCGCGGTCTACGCGCTGTGGACGCGCAACATCGTCGGCGTCGCCGCCGTCCACGGCGCGTTCAACGCCAGCGCCGTCATCGGCCCGGTCGCGGGGCGGCTGGCCGCCGAACCCGACCGGCCGCTGGGCGACATCGTCTCGGAGGTGTTCGAAAGCGCGACCGGCATGGCCGGCCCCGAAGCCGTCGCCGTCGGCCCGGAGCTGTTCGTCCAGCTTGTCCTGTTCGGCGCGCTGAGCGGTATCATGGTGTGGAGGCTATCGCGCCGCCGCGCCGCGGCGGCCATGCACGAGTAGACCGCCATGACCAACACGGCCGGACGAGGTCCGCGCGGCGACGACGCCGCAACGCTCGAGGAGATCTTCGAGGACATCCTGCGCGCCGAGACCGGCGAGCGCATCACCGTCGACGACATTCTCGCGGGCCTGGAGCACCGCTCCTTCGGGCCGCTCCTGCTGATCCCGACCCTGCTGGCGATCATGCCGATCATCGGCGCGCTGCCGGGCGTGAGCTACGGCATGGGCTTTCTCGCCCTGTTCATCTCGATCCAGTTCGCCGTCTCCGCGCCCAAGCTGTGGCTGCCCCGGCGCATTCGTCGCGTCAGCTTCCACCGGAAGAGCTTCGAGCGCGGCGTGGAGAAGGCGAAACCCTGGCTCAGGCGCGTCGATCGGCTGATCCTGCCGCGCTTCCACATCGCCTTCCAGGAGCCGATGCCCCGCCTCGTGGCGCTGCTGTGCGTCGCGTTGAGTCTGCTCATGGTGATCTACGCCACCGTGCCCGGCGGCGTGGTGATCCCCGCGCTGGCGCTGCTTCTGATCGCGCTGGCGCTGACCACCCATGACGGGCTCTTGCTCCTGCTGGGAGTCGGCGCCTCGGTCGCCGCGATCACCGGCACGGTCTGGCTGGCGATGCGGGTGTTTTGAGGGGGCAGGCGTCCTGACGACGGGATGACCGCCGGATCGTCATTCCCGCGAAGGCGGGAACCCAGAGAGGATCGAGGGTCATCGCCAGCGATCCAGGCTCTCTGGGTCCCCGACAGCCTTCGGCTTCGGGGATGACGAAGACGTAGAGATCGGGCCTCGAAGGATGGGAAGACGCGCTCTTACCCCGCCTTCCTGAGCTTCGCCTGGCGGGCGCGGTCGCGCTCGAGCATCGGCTTGAGGAAGCGCCCGGTCCAGCTGGCCTCGACTTCGGCGACGTCCTCCGGGGTTCCCGCCGCGACGACCTCGCCGCCGCCGTCGCCGCCCTCGGGGCCGAGATCGATCAGCCAGTCGGCGGTCTTGATGACGTCGAGATTGTGCTCGATGACGACCACGGAATTGCCGGCGTCGACGAGGGCGTGGAGCACCTCCAGCAGCTTCCTCACGTCCTCGAAATGCAGTCCCGTCGTGGGCTCGTCGAGGATGTAGAGCGTCCGGCCGGTGGCGCGCTTGGACAGCTCCTTGGACAGCTTCACGCGCTGGGCTTCGCCGCCCGACAGGGTGGTCGCGGGCTGGCCGACCTTGACGTAGCCGAGCCCGACGCGCTGCAGCGTCTCCATCTTCTCGCGCACGCTGGGCACGGCCTTGAAGAAGTCCGCGGCCTCCTCGACGGTCATGTCGAGCACGTCGGCGATCGATTTGCCCTTGAACCTTACTTCCAGCGTCTCGCGGTTGAAGCGCGCGCCCTTGCACACGTCGCACTCGACGAAGACGTCGGGCAGGAAGTGCATCTCGATCTTCACCACCCCGTCGCCCTGGCAGGCCTCGCAGCGCCCGCCCTTCACATTGAAGGAGAAGCGGCCGGGCTTGTAGCCGCGCGTCTTGGCCTCGGGCAGCTGGGCGAACCACTCGCGGATCGGCGTGAAGGCGCCGGTGTAGGTCGCGGGGTTCGAGCGCGGCGTGCGCCCGATCGGCGACTGGTCGATGTCGATGATCTTGTCGAGCCGGTCGATGCCCTCGATCCCGTCATGCGGGGCGGGGACGGCCGCGGCGCCGGAGAGCTTGCGCGCGGCGGCCTTGTAGAGCGTCTCGATGGTGAGCGTCGACTTGCCCCCGCCCGACACGCCGGTCACGCAGGTGAACACGCCGAGCGGGAAGCTGGCGTCGACGGACTTGAGATTGTTGCCCGTCGCGCCGCGCACGGTGACGGCCTTCTTCGCGTCGACCTTCCGGCGCGTCTCGGGCAGGGGCACCATGCGCGCGCCGGAGAGATACTGGCCGGTGAGGCTGTCCGGCGCGGCGCGGATATCGTCCGGCGTTCCCTGCGCGATCACCTCGCCGCCATGGACGCCCGCGGCCGGGCCCAGATCGAGCACGTGATCGGCGGTCTCGATGGCCTCCTCGTCGTGCTCGACCACGATCACCGTGTTGCCGAGATCGCGCAGCCCCTTGAGGCTCTCGAGCAGGCGCGTGTTGTCGCGCTGGTGCAGGCCGATCGAGGGCTCGTCCAGGACATAGAGCACGCCGGTGAGGCCCGAGCCGATCTGGCTGGCCAGCCGGATGCGCTGGCTCTCGCCGCCCGACAGCGTCGCCGAGGCGCGGCTGAGCGTGAGATAGTCGAGCCCGACATCGTTGAGGAATCGCAGCCGGTCGCGGATCTCCTTGAGGATGCGCCCGGCGATCTCCTGCTTCTTGGGCGTGAGCGCGCTCTCGACAGTGTCGAACCATTCGCGCGCGTGACGGATCGATTTCTCGCCGGCGTCGGCGATGTCGAGCCCGGCGATCTTCACCGCCAGGGCCTCGGGCTTGAGCCGCTTGCCGCCGCAGGTCTCGCACGGCTGGGCCGACTGGTAGCGCGACAGGTCCTCGCGCACCCAGCTCGAATCCGTTTCGCGCCAGCGCCGCTCGAGATTGGGGATGACGCCCTCGAACGCCTTCGTGGTGGTGAACTGCCTGAGGCCGTCCTCGTAGGTGAACTTGATTTTGTCGGACGTGCCGTAGAGCACGGTGTCCCGGAACGCCGGATCGAGATCGCGCCAGGGCGTGAACATCGAGGCGCCGTAATGGTGCGCCAGCGCATCGAGCGTCTGCTGGTAGAGCTTCGAGGTTCCCCGCGCCCAGGGCGCGATCGCGCCGTCATAAAGCGTCTTGTCGCGGTCGGGGACGACCAGGTCCTCGTCGAACTTGAGGTTCACGCCCAGCCCGTCGCAGGCGGGGCACGCCCCGGTCGGGTTGTTGAACGAGAACAGGCGCGGCTCGATCTCGGGAATGGTGAAACCCGAGACCGGGCAGGCGAAGCGCTCGGAGAAGACGATGCGCTCGCCCTTTTCGTAGGAGCGCGGCGCCCCCCACCCCGACTCTCCCCCGGCGGGGGAGGGAGCGGCGCTTTCGCCGACGCCGGCTGCATCGCTTTCACCCTCCCCTTCAGGGGAGGGATGGGGTGGGGTGGGCTTCATCGCGGCGTCGCTCGCGAACTCCGCCATCGCGATGCCGTCGGCGAGCCGGAGCGCGGTCTCCAGCGAGTCCGCGAGCCGCTGCTCCAGGCCCTCCTTGATGACGACGCGATCCACGACGACGTCGATGTCGTGCTTGAACTTCTTGTCGAGCGTCGGGGCGTCCTCGATCGGGTAGAATTCGCCGTCGACCTTCACCCGCTGGAAGCCCTGCTTCATCAGCTCGGCGAACTCCTTGCGGTACTCGCCCTTGCGGTCGCGCACGATCGGCGCGAGCAGGTAGAGCCGCGCGCCGTCCTCGAGCGCCATCAGCCGGTCGACCATCTCGGTGACGGTCTGGGCGGCGATCGGCTCGCCGGTCGCAGGCGAGTAGGGCGTGCCCACGCGCGCCCAGAGCAGGCGCATGTAGTCGTGGATCTCGGTGACGGTGCCCACCGTCGAGCGCGGGTTCTTGGACGTCGTCTTCTGCTCGATCGAGATCGCCGGCGACAGGCCCTCGATGGAGTCCATGTCGGGCTTGCTCATCAGCTCGAGGAACTGGCGGGCGTAGGCCGACAGGCTCTCGACATAGCGGCGCTGGCCCTCGGCGTAGATCGTGTCGAAGGCGAGCGAGGACTTGCCCGAGCCGGACAGGCCGGTGAACACGATCAGCTCGTCGCGCGGCAGATCGACCGAGACGTTCTTGAGATTGTGTTCGCGCGCGCCGCGCACGGCGATGACTTTGCGTCCGTCGGCCATTCTTTTCCCGGTCACCTCGATCGTTCGCGCCCGGTCACGGGCGCGCGTATCCGAATGCGTCGTAGTCCCGCGCGAAATAACGCGCCAGCAGGTCGCGCGTCGCGGGGTGGTCGCGCAGCGCGGCCGCGTCGATCGCCGGCGCGGGCGTCCTGCGGTAGGTAAGCGGATCGATGCCGGTCTCAACCGCCTCGCGCCGCGCGGCCGCGTCCGAGGCCGCCTGCCGGCTGTGATGGAAGGACTGGCCCAGCGCCTCCATCCTCGCGTCGGAGCTGGTCTCCAGCCCGAAGCGCGCCTCGATCGCCCGGAAGGCGTCCGCGCCGTCCTCGATCCGCACATAGCTTATCCGGTCGGCGCAGGCGCGGTCGACATGGCCGTGCTGCGGGGCGAAGTGGCCGTCCATGCGCCAGACCGGCGTCGCGTTCAGCCAGCGCAGATAGTCGTGGAAGGACAGCCGCGTCTCCAGCGGCGTTCCCGCGCCATGGGCGAATGCGAGCGCGGCGGCGCGCCAGGGCGCGGCCCAGTGCCGGCGCTCGGGATTGAAGACGTGCTTCTCGTGCAGGCTGAGATAGCCGCCATAGGCGCGCGCCGTCGGCTCGCGGACGACCTTCACGATCGGGAGTCCGTCGCGCACCGCGGCCTCGACTCCGCGGCGATAGCCGGGCGCGGCCTTGATGACGCCGGTCTCGAAATTGTGGATCCAGCGGTCGTGGGCGAGCGCCTCGTCGAGCCGGCCGAGATGGTGCAGCCACCATTTCAGCGCCGTCGTCGAGGCCGCCTTCTGGCTGAGGCACAGGAGGAAGGGCAGGGCGGGATCCCAGAGCGGCAGCCGGCCGTGCTCGGCGAGCCCGCGCTGGCCGAGCGCCCAGGCCAGGGCCGCCTGTGCGGCGGGGCGATCGCGGAGGCGGTCGTCGAGGAGGCGGGACAGGGGCATCGCACCGGGAGCTGCGGCGGGCGGCGGGTCGAGCGCGGGCGTTGTCGTGGACATGGCCGCGACGGTCTCCTGTTAGCGCGCCGCGGCGGTCGAGGCCAGCCGCGGCGGCCGCGGCGCCCCGTGGACTCGGGCCCGCGCATCCGCTCAACTGCGCGCCGACTCGCGCGGGTTTGACGCGCGGAACATTATGTGAACAAATTTGCGAAGACAAGCAGACAGGAGCGGGCGGTCATGGCCGGAAGCGTGAACAAGGTCATCCTGGTGGGCAATCTCGGCGCGGATCCGGAGATCCGGAAGCTGAACTCCGGCGATCCGGTTGCCAATCTGCGCGTGGCGACCTCGGAGCAGTGGCGCGACAAGGCCACCGGCGAGAAGCGCGAGCGCACCGAGTGGCACAACGTGGCGATCTTCAACGAGAATCTCTGCCGGGTCGCGGAGAACTATCTGCGCAAGGGCTCCAAGGTGTATATCGAGGGCCAGCTGCAGACTCGGAAATGGCAGGACCAGTCCGGCCAGGACCGCTACACCACCGAGGTGGTGCTGCAGAAGTTCCGCGGCGATCTCCAGATGCTCGACACGAAAGGTTCGGGCGGCGGCGGCTACGAGCAGGTCGGCGCCGGCGGCGGCGGCCAGCGCCAGATGGAGGATCGCCCGCGCGAGAACTTCTCCTCCGACACGCTCGACGACGACATCCCGTTCTAGGGGCGGGCGTTGCATGCGGCGTTTATTCCAGGCGCTCCTGTTCGGCGCGGCGGCCTTGCTCGCCGCCTGCGCCGGCGGACCCGCGGCCGATGATGCGTCCTCGCCGGAGCCCGCCGAGGTCGCCGTCATCGCGGCCATGCACGGCTTCCACGCCGACCATCCCGGCTATGATTACGAGGCGCTGTACGCGCTGGTGCGCGCCTATGATCCCGACGCCGTGGGCGTGGAGATCCGGGCCGAGGACCTGGAGCGGCCGCGCGACTATCTGGCTTCCAACTATCCCCGCGAGATGATCGCGCTGGCCGACGCGTACGCGGGCCGCGTCTTCGGATTCGACTGGCTCGGCGCGGAGCTGGAACGCCGGGCCGTGCCTGACGGTTGGTGGCGGGAGCAGAGCGAAATCAAGGCGCTGGAACGGGCTTTCGACGCAGAGCCTGACTTCCCGGACGCGCAGATGACGGCGTTCGACGACGCCCAGCTCGCCCTGTTCGAGGAGGCCACGCCCGAAGGCCTCCATGACGGCCGCTATGACGACGTCACCGAACGCAAATACGCCTATTTCCGCGAACGCGTCGCCGGCACGCCCTATGAACGGCTCGGTGCGTTCTACGCCGAACGCGACCGCCGCATCGCCGAGGCGATCCGCGCCGAGGCCGCCGCGCGGCCCGGCCAGCGCATCGTCGTCGTGCTCGGCGCCGATCATCGCGCCGCGACCCTGGAGGCGCTGCGAGCCGATCCGTCCGTGCGCCTGCGCGCCGTCCCGCCGCCGGGCTTCGACTGAGCGGGGCGATCAGCCCGGCCGGAATATCTCCACGATGTCCGTCGTCCCATTCCCGCTCGGCTGCGCCGCGCCGGCGATGACGTGGATGGCGCCGTCGAGCGTCACCGCGCCCAGGCCGTGGCGCGGGGTGGGCATGCGGCCGGCCTCGCTCCATGCGTCGGCTTGCGGGTCGTACGCCCAGACCTGGTCGTAGACCCCGCCGCCGGTGGAATCGAACCATTCCCCGCCGAACGCGTAGAGCCGCCCGCCGAGTTCGGCCATCGCCAGCCCGCCCGAGCCGCGCGGCCCCGCCTCCGGGGCGGGGAGCGGCGCCAGCGTCTCCCAGCGATCGGTTTCGGGATCGTAGGCCTCGTGGACGGGCGTGTTGCCGCCGCTCACCGTGCGCCCGCCGACGACGTGGAGCCGGCCGTTCAGCACCGCGCCGGCCGCCGAGTTGCGCGCCGTCGGCGCGGGCGCGGCGACCGTCCACGCCTCCGATCCGGGATCGAGGACGAGATGGGCGTTGGTGTCGGCGTGGTGGGGCCACTCGCTGTTCTGCAGCCCCGCCGGCCGGCGGCCGGTGACGACATGGATGCGTCCGCCGACGACGGCGGCGACGGTCTCCGCCCACGGCGTCGGCATGCGCGGACCGCCGGTCCATTCATTGCGATCCGGGTCGTAGACCCGCACCGCATCGCTCATCGACCAGGCGCCGCCATTCGCCGCTGTGAAGCCGCCGATGGCGTAGAGCCGGCCGGCGAGGCCGACGCAGTTGGGGTGGTGGATGGGCAGCGGCAGGCGGGGGCGGGCGCGCCATGTTTCGCGGCCCGGGTCGTATTCGAAGAAGCGGTCGGAGATGCCGATCCGCCCCGTGCCCGCGTCGGGCGAAAGCCCGCCGGCGAGCCAGATCCGCCCGTCGAGCGCGGCCGGATAAATCTCCTGGACGCGGATCGGCAGGCGGGCGCCCGAGCGCCAGCCCGGCGTCATCGGCGCGGCCGCGGGCGCGGCCCGCTGCTCGGCGCCGCACGCCGCGGTCGCCGAGGCCAGGCCCGCGCCGACGGCGATCAGGCCGCCGGTGACGTGTCGTCGACTGGGGCGCTCGAGGCTCATCGGCTCAGCCCGCCTCGATCACGCCGCACAGGATGCGCGGGCCCGCGCCGCCGATGGGCTGGGAGCTGTGGTCGTCGGGATTGGCGTGCAGGATGAAGGCCGAGCCGTCCGCGTCGAGCAGCGCCGGCGCGTCGGTCCGGCCGTCGATGCTGACCCGGGTGGTGTAGAACTCGGTCATCAGCGCCCCGTCGGCATGGATCCAGAAATTGCCGAGATCGGCGTTGTCCGGGCCGTCGGGATTGAGCAGGCCGTGGGCGCGGCCCGACGGATTGATGTGGCTGCCCGCCGAGGTGAAGTCGCTCGCCGAGCAGTCGCCGGTCTCGTGAAGGTGGCCGCCGTGCCAGGCGCCGCGCGCGTCTTCCGGGAGGCCCTCGGCCTCGATGCGGATGACGACGCCCTCCGGGCCCTGGGTGAAGGCGGCGGTTCCGACCTCGCTTCCGTCCGTCGTGATCAGCCGCGCCGTGGCGGCGGCGACGGAGTCGCCTGCGGGCGTCGAGGCCGCGTCGGCCGACTCGGGAGAGCCGGCGGCCTCGTCCCCGTTTTCCTGGGCGCAGGCCGCCACCCCGGCGAGCGCGGCGGCGGAGGCGGCGAGAATCAGGCGGAACGGCATCGAAAATCTCCCTTGCAGCGCCGGCGCGCGGGTCGCGCGCCGCTTCCGCATCAACGTCCGGGGAACCTAGCACGCTCCGCGGCTGTGACGAGGCGGTGCAGCTACGCCGCGCGTTTGCCGGAATGCGGCGGGCTTGGTACACCCGTTCCGAACCCGCTCGCGCCCGATTCCGCGCGGGCGCCGGCCAGGGATTTCCCGCCTTTCGGGCGCGGCCCGCGCGCCCGACGCCCGGAACATCGAACCACGAGGACGACCCGATTTGAGCGATCTTCCCCCCGAAGACCGGACCCCCGAGGAAGGCGAGCCGCCGCGCCAGGAGGGGCCGGGCGTCGCCATCGAGGAGGAGATGCGCCGCAGCTATCTCGATTACGCGATGAGCGTGATCGTGAGCCGCGCCATCCCCGACGCGCGCGACGGCCTGAAACCGGTGCATCGCCGGATCCTCTGGTCGATGCACGAGAACGGCTACACGCACGACAAGCAGTACCGGAAATCCGCGCGCGTCGTCGGCGACGTGATCGGTAAGTATCACCCGCACGGCGACTCCGCCGTCTACGAGGCGCTCGCGCGTATGGCCCAGGACTTCTCTATGGGCCTGCCGCTGCTCGACGGCCAGGGCAATTTCGGCTCGGTCGACGGCGATCCGCCCGCGGCCATGCGTTACACCGAGGTGCGCATGGACCGGCCGGCCGAAGCGCTGCTGGCCGACATCGACAAGGAAACCGTCGACTACCAGGAAAACTACGACGCCACCGAGAAGGAGCCGGTCGTCCTGCCGGCGCGCTTCCCGAACCTGCTCGTCAACGGGGCGGGCGGCATCGCGGTGGGCATGGCCACCAACATCCCGCCGCACAATCTCGGCGAGGTCGTCGACGCCACTGTCGCACTGCTCGAGGACCCGGACATCGACGACGGCGAACTGCTCGAGATCATCCCGGGTCCCGACTTCCCGACCGGCGGCGAAATCCTCGGCCGCTCCGGATCACGGAGCGGGCTCCAGACCGGGCGCGGCTCGGTGCTGGTGCGCGGGCGGTGCACGGTCGAGGAGACCCGGAAAGATCGCGAGGCGATCATCGTCCACGAGATCCCCTACCAGGTGAACAAGGCGACGATGATCGAGAAGATCGCCGAACTCGTGCGCGAAAAGCGCGTCGAGGGCATCTCCGACCTGCGCGACGAATCCGACCGCTCGGGCATGCGCGTGGTGATCGAGCTCAAGAAGGACGCCAACGCCGAGGTGATCCTCAATCAGCTCTATCGCTGGAGCCCGCTGCAGACCTCGTTCGGGGTCAACATGCTCGCGCTCATTGGCGGCAAGCCGCAGCAGGCGGGGCTCAGGACTTTCCTCGAGACCTTCATCGCCTTCCGCAAGGACGTCGTCGCCCGGCGCGCCAAGTTCGAGCTGAAGAAGGCGCGCGACCGCGCCCATGTCCTGGTCGGTCTCGCCGTCGCGGTGGCCAATATCGACGAGGTGATCAAGCTCATCCGGTCCGCGCCGGACCCGCAGACGGCCCGCGCCCAGCTCAAGGAGCGCGCCTGGCCGGCGGGCGACGTGGCGCCGCTGGTCGAGCTCGTCGCCGACCCGCGCTCGGTCATCCGCGAAGGCACGATCAAGCTCACCGAGGAGCAGGCCAAGGCGATCCTCGATCTGCGCCTGCACCGCCTGACGGCGCTCGGCCGCGACGAGATCGGCGACGAGGCCGAGAAGCTCGCCGCCCAGATCGCCGACCTGCTGGAGATCCTCAAGAGCCCGAACCGCATCCGCGAGATCATTCGCGACGAGCTCGTCGAGGTGAAGGATCGCTTCGCCGTGCCGCGGCGCACCGCGATGGTCGAAGGCGATCTCGAGATCGAGGACGAGGATCTCATCCCGCGCGAGGACATGGTCGTCACGCTCACCCACGGCGGCTACGTCAAGCGCACGCCGCTGGCGACCTACCGCGCGCAGAATCGCGGCGGCCGCGGCCGGGCGGGCATGGCGATGAAGGAGGAGGATTTCGTCGCCACGCTGTTCGTGGCCTCCACCCACGCGCCGCTGCTCTTCTTCACCTCCGACGGCATGGTCTACAAGACCAAGACCTGGCGGCTGCCGCAGGGCGCGCCGAACGCGCGCGGCAAGTATCTGACCAACCTCCTGCCGGCCCTGAGCGAGGGCGCCTGGATCACCTCGGTGATGGCGCTGCCGGAGGACGAGGAGAGCTGGGGCGAGTACGACGTCATGTTCGCCACGACCGAGGGCACGGTCCGGCGCAACAAGCTGTCCGACTTCGTCCAGGTCAATCGCAACGGCAAGATCGCGATGAAGCTCGACGAGGACGCCGGGCGCATCCTCGACGTGCGCCTGTGCCGGCCCGATCAGGACGTGCTGCTGGTCACCGCCAACGGCAAGGCGATCCGCTTCCCCGTCACCGACGTGCGCGTCTTCGCCAGCCGGAATTCAACCGGCGTGCGCGGAATCCGGATGGAGCCGGGCGACCGGCTGATCTCGATGGCGATCCTCAATGCGCTGGAGGTCTCCCGCGGCGAGGTCCGCGCGTACATCAAGCAGCGCCGGGCCGAGCTGCGCAGCGACGCCGACGAGGAGCTCGACGGGCACGAGGCCGACGTCGCCGAGGACGAGGACGGCGAGGACGAAGAGGTCTCGCTGTCCAATGTCCGGTATCTGGAGATGAAGGCGAACGAGGAGATGCTGCTCGCCGTCGCCGAGTCCGGCCTCGGCAAGCGCGTCATTTCCTACGAGTATTTCCGCCAGGGCCGCGGCGGCCAGGGCGTCTGGACCAAGGACAAGCGCTTCCCGGAGCCGCTCGTCGCCTGCTTCCCGGTGACGGACGGCGACACCGTCATGGCGGTGACCGACGGCGGCCAGCTCATCCGCTTCCCCGTCGACACTGTGCGCATCGCCGGCCGCGCGACCAAGGGCGTCAAGCTGATCCGGCTGGAGGAGGACGAGAAGGTCGTCTCCGTCGTCCGTGTCGCGGAGAACGACGAGGCCGTCGACGAGGGCGACGCCGAGCCGGAGGCCTAGCATGAAACACCGCGTCGCGCTTTACCCCGGCACGTTCGATCCGCCGACGAACGGACATCTCGACATCATCGGCCGGGCGGTGAAGCTCTACGACAAGCTCGTCATCGGCGTGGCGCGCAATCTCGAGAAGGGGCCGCTGTTCACGCTCGAGGAGCGCGTCGAGATGGCGCGCGAGATGGGCGATGCGGTGAAGGACGACACCGAGATCGAGGTGCTGCCCTTCGACGGCCTGCTGATGCATTTCGCCGAGGAGGTCGGCGCCCACTCGATCATCCGCGGGCTGCGCGCGGTCTCCGACTTCGAGTACGAGTTCCAGATGGTCGGAATGAACCAGCGCCTCAATCCCGACATCGAGACCGTGTTTCTCATGGCCGATCCCCGCCACCAGGCCATCGCCTCGCGCCTGGTCAAGGAGATCGCGAGACTGGGCGGGGACATCTCGCCCTTCGTACCGCCCTCGGTCGCCAAACGCGTACTGGAGAAAGTCGCCCGATGACCCGCACCGCCGTCGCTTCCCTGACCGCGCTCGCCGCCGCGCTGTCTCTCACCGTCACTGCCTGCGCCCAGGAGTCCGAGCCCGAAGACGCCGAGACCGCTGCCGCCGAGACCGCGCCCGCCGAGGACGGCGCCTCGACCGAAACCGAATCCGCGGCTGCTCCGGAGGCGCCCGCAAGTCCCGCCGCGCAGGCGATCGCCGCCGCGCCCGACGAGGCCTGGCGGACGGTCGATCCGGACGACCTTCTCGTGATCACGACGTCGCACGGCGATGTCTGGGTCGAGTTCGCCCCGGAATTCGCGCCGAACCATGTCGAACGGATGCGGACCCTCGTCGAGCAGGATTTCTACGACTTCAAGGTCTGGCACCGCGTCATCGACGATTTCATGGCCCAGGGCGGCGGCGCGCTGGACAATCCCAACGCCGCGCCCGACATGCCGACGCTCGAGGCGGAGTTCACGATCCGCCGCGGACCGGAGATGGAGATCTCCGAGCTGCAGGACCGCACGATCAATCCGCGCTCCAATCCGGCCGAGGCCAAGGCCGGCTTCTGGAACGGTTTCCCGGCGGGCACGCAGCCGGTCGCCCAGGCCGCCATCCGCGCCGACGGCCAGGTCGAGAGCTGGCTTCTCCATTGCGAGGGCGCCGCAGCGATGGCGCGCACGAGCGAGCCGAACTCGGCGCGCGGCCAGTTCTACATCACGCGATCCGACGCCGAGCATCTCAACTCGATCTACACGGTGTGGGGGCGCGTGCGCCACGGCCAGGAGGCGATCAATTCGCTCGCCGTGGGCACGCTCGGCCAGGACATGGGCTTCCGGCCGGACTTCATCGAGGACATGGTCATCGCCTCGGACCTGCCCGAGGATGAGCGCGTGACCATCGAGGTGATGGACACCACGAGCGACGCCTTCGCCGCCTATCTCGACGCGGTCGCGCAGCAGAATGACGGCGAGCTGCCCGATGTCTGCGCGATCGACATTCCCACCCGCATCACGGAGTAAGCCTTGGCCGATAACGAAAACACGCTCGTCTTCACGCTCGAGGGCGGCGACGTCACGATCCGGCTGCGCCCCGATCTCGCGCCGAAGCATGTCGCGCGCATCTCCGAGCTGGCCAATGAAGGCTTCTATGACGGGCTGAGCTTTCACCGCGTGATCGACGGCTTCGTCGCCCAGGGCGGCTGTCCGGACGGAAACGGGACCGGCGGTTCCGGCCAGAAGATCCCCGCCGAATTCTCGTCGGAGCCGCACGTGCGCGGGACGATGTCGATGGCGCGCACCGCGGACCCGGATTCGGCCGACAGCCAGTTCTTCATCTGCCTCGACGCGGTGCCCTATCTCGACAACCAGTACACCGTCTGGGGCGAGGTCATCGACGGCATGGAGCATGTCGACGCCCTGCCGCGCGGCGAGCCGCCCGCCGAGCCCGGCAAGATCCTCAAGGCCCGCGCGGGGTAGGCGAGAAGGTCTGTTCCGTCGGGATTCAGGCCCTCGTCCTTCGAGACGCCTCGAACCCCTCATCCTGAGGAGGTCGCGAAGCGACCGTCTCGAAGGACGGGGATCGAGGCCCTCAGGATGAGGGCTTTGGAAAAGCGAGCGTAGTGCGCTCTTCGGTCCTCACCCCGGCCCCGCTCGCCGCGCGCGCGGCTAGACCCCGCTTCCGATGAAACTCGCCGATTTCGATTTCGACCTGCCCGAAGACCTGATTGCGCTGCGCCCCGCGCGGCCGCGCGACTCCGCGCGCCTGCTGCATGTCGCCGCCGACGGGGCGCTCGCCGATCGCGGCGTTCTCGATCTGCCGGCGCTGCTGAACCCGGGCGATCTGCTGGTGTTCAACGACACCCGCGTGATCCCCGCCGCGCTCGCGGGCGTGCGCCCGGCGCGGCCCGTCGGCGGGGGCGGGGACTCGACGGTCGAGATCAATCTCCACAAGCGCGCGGGCGAGGCCGCCTGGCTGGCCTTCGCCCGACCCGCCAAGCGCCTGCGCGAAGGCGACGAAATCCGCTTCGACGGCGGGCTCGCCGCGACGGTGACCGACAAGCGCGAAGGCGGCGAGATCGCGTTGTCATTCGACCGCTCGGGCGTCGATCTCGACCGCGCGATCGTGGCCGCCGGCGCGCCGCCGCTGCCGCCCTATATCGCCTCGAAACGCGCGCCGGACGAGACCGATCTCGCCGACTACCAGACGATCTACGCCGATCCGGAGAAGGCGGGCTCGGTGGCCGCGCCGACGGCGGGGCTGCACTTCACCGACCGGCTGTTCGCCGCCCTCGATGATCGCGGCGTGAAGCGCGCCCGGGTCACGCTCCATGTCGGGGCGGGGACCTTCCTGCCGGTGAAGACCGAGGACGTCTCCGAGCATCGCATGCACGCCGAGTGGTACGAGATCGGCGCGGACGCCGCCGCGGCGATCAACGAAACGCGGGCCGCCGGCGGGCGCATCATCCCGGTGGGCACGACCTCGCTGAGGACGCTGGAGAGCGCGGCCGACGCGGACGGAACCGTGCGCGCCGAGGCGCGCGACACCGACATCTTCATCACGCCGGGCTATCGCTTCCGCGTCGTCGACGCGCTGCTCACCAATTTCCACCTGCCGAAATCGACGCTGTTCATGCTGGTGAGCGCGCTGGCGGGGCTCGAAACGATGCAGCGCGCCTACGCCCACGCGATCGCGGAGAAGTACCGCTTCTTCTCCTATGGCGACGCCTGCTTCATCGAGCGGGCTGGGTGACGTGAAATCCCGGACGCGCCGACGCGGCTTCGGATGGAAATCACCAACGTTCGCGCCTGGCCCTGACCTGCTGGACACAGACCCGGCTTCAACGTCCCTTCTCCCCTCCTCGAGGGGAGAAGTGAGATGAGGGGAGGGGACGCGGAGTGCGCCCGTCGACCACCCCCCACCTGGCCTCTCCCCCTTTTTGGGGGAGAGGAATCGGAGCCTGGCGCGGCCATTCAGGAAAGCGCTCGACCCTGACGTCCCTTCTCCCCTCGCTGAGGGGAGGAGTGAGATGAGGGGAGGGGGCGCGGCGTCTGAATGTCGAACCTTTCACCCCCACCCCGACCCTCCCTGGGTTCCCGCCTTCGCGGGAATAACGAAACGAGGATCACGGCCGATAGCGCGGCGGCTGCGCGCGCGGTTCGCGCAGCGGCGCAGCCAGCCGGGCGAACTCGGTCAGCAGCGGACGCGTGTCGGCGGGGTCGATGATCTCCTCGGCCCAGAAGCGCTCGGCGGTGCGGAACGGCGAGGTCACCGCGCTCATCTTCCTGTTGAGCTCGGCCTTCATGGCGTCGGGGTCCTCGGACTCGGCCAGCGCCGCCTTGAACGCGGCCTCGAGACCGCCCTCCAGCGGCAGCGAGCCCCAGTAGCCCGACGGCCAGGCGTAGCGCCAGCGGAAGCGCGTGTGATCCATCATCGCCGCGCCGGCCACGCCGAACGCCTTGCGCACGACGATCGCGCACCACGGCGTAGTCGCCTGGTAGATCGCCGACAGCGCCCGCGCGCCGTGCCGGATCGTGCCGGCGCGTTCGGCCTGCGTCCCGATGACGAAGCCGGGGATGTCGACGAAATGGACGACCGGCAGGCGGAAGGTCTCGGCGAGGTCGACGAAGCGCGTGACCTTCTGGGCGGCCTCGGCCGTCCAGCCGCCGCCATAGATGTTCGGATTGCTCGCCAGCACCGCGACCGGCCAGCCGTCGAGCCGGGCCAGCGCGGTGATCACCGACCGGCCGAAATTGCGGCCCATCTCGAAGACGCTTCCCGCATCCATCGTCGAGCGCAGGATGGCGTGCATGTCGTAGCCGTAGCGCCGGTCGCGCGGGACGATCTCGCTCAGGCGCGGATCGGTGCGGGCCGGATCATCCGAGACAGGCCCGCGCGCGGGCGGCTCGTGGATGCTGTCGGGCAGGTGGGAGAGGAACCACTTCGCCGCCTCCATCGCCTCGGCCTCGGTGGCGTAGGCGTCGTCGACGGCGCCGGCGGCGAGCTGGATGTCGGCCCCGCCGAGCTCCTCCTTGGTGACGGTCTCGCCGATCCCGGCGACCACGGGCGGGCCGGCGACGAACATCTGGGACAGCCCCTTCACCATCACCGAGTAATGGCTCGACACCGCCCGCGCCGCGCCGAGGCCGGCGACGGGGCCGAGCACGAGCGAGACCACCGGCACGCGCTCGAGATTGGCGACGACCTGGTCCCAGCCCGGATTGAAGGGGATATAGCTTGCGCCCATGTCGAGCAGCGACTTCACCGAGCCGCCGCCGCCGGTGCCTTCGATCAGGCGAATGAGCGGCAGGCGCAGCTCGCCGGCCATCTTCTCGGCCTGGATCTGCTTTTCGATGATCGCCGCGTCCGCAGCCCCGCCGCGCACGGTGAAATCGTCGGCGACGACGGCGACCGTGCGCCCGTTGATCTCGCCGCGCCCGAACACGCAGTTGGCGGGCTTGAAATCGGTCAGCGCTCCGGCGGCGTCATACTCGGCGCTTCCCGCGATCGAGCCGACCTCGCGGAAGCTGCCGGCGTCCAGCAGCTGGTCGATGCGTTCGCGCACGTTTAGCCGGCCCGCCGCGCGCTGACGGGCGAGCTTTTCCGGCCCGCCCATGCCGCGGGCCAGCTCCCGGCGCTTGCGCAATTCCTCGATTTCGTCTTTCCAGCTCATCTCGTCCCCGTAGCCGCGCAAGAAACGATTCATGGCCAGTTTCGACTTTCCCGTCTCCGCCGTCGACGGCGCGGCGCGCACCGGCCGGCTGATCACGTCGCGCGGCGAGATCCGCACGCCGGCCTTCATGCCGGTGGGCACGGCCGCCACGGTGAAGGCGCTTTATCCCGAACAGGTGAGGGCGGCCGGCGCCGACATCATCCTGGGCAACACCTATCACCTGATGCTGCGCCCCGGCGCCGAGCGCATAGCCCGGCTCGGCGGGCTGCATCGCTTCATGGGCTGGGACGGCCCGATTCTCACCGACTCCGGCGGCTTCCAGGTCTGGTCGCTCGCCAAGCTCAGGAAGATGAGCGAGCAGGGCGTCGAGTTCGCCAGCCATATCGACGGCTCGAAGCACATGCTCACGCCGGAGCGTTCGATCGAGATCCAGGCGGACCTCCTGGGCGCCGACATCTCCATGCAGCTCGACGAATGCACGGCCTTCGGCAGCGACCGCGACGAGGCGGCGAAGTCGATGGAGCTGTCGCTGCGCTGGGGGAAGCGGTCGAAAGACGCCTTCGGCGAGCGCGAGTCCCAGGCGCTGTTCGGCATCGTGCAGGGCTCGGTCTACGAGGACCTGCGCGCCGCCTCCGCCGAGGCGCTGGTCGAGACCGGCTATGACGGCTACGCGATCGGCGGGCTCGCGGTCGGGGAGGGCTTCGAGACCATGTGCGCGGTGCTCGACCACACCACGCCGCGCCTGCCCGCCGACCGGCCGCGCTACCTGATGGGCGTGGGCAAGCCGATCGATCTCGTGGAATCGGTCGCCCGCGGCGTCGACATGTTCGACTGCGTGATGCCGACGCGCTCGGGCCGCCACGGCCAGGCCTGGTCGGACTACGGCCCGGTCAATCTGAAGAACGCCCGCTTCGCCGAGGATCCCGAGCCGCTGGACGCGTCGATCGACTGCCCGGCGAGCCGGGACTACGCGAAGGCCTACATCCACCATCTCGTGCGCGCGAACGAGTATCTCGGCGCGATGCTGCTGAGCTGGCACAACGTGGCCTATTACGAGGATCTGATGGCGCGCATGCGCGCGGCCATCGCCGAGGGCGCGTTCGAGGCGTTCCGGCGGGACTTCCTGTCGCGATGGGAGGCCGGCCCGGCGGCTGGACGCTAGTCGTCGTCGCCGGCGGCGTCTCCGGCGGTTTCGCCTTCGTCATCCGGCTCCGTCAGGCCATAGGCTTCGAACACGGCTTCTAGGTCGCTGCGGTCGCAGTCGAACCCGTCGAACAGGCCGCGCAGATAGGCGCGCCGCTTGAGCGCCATCTCGCGGCGCTGGCGCGCCTCGCGCTCAATCTCGCCGGCGCGGCCGACGAAGCGGATCACCGGCCGGACCGGGTTGAGGCCCACGATGGTCGAGCGATAAGCGTCGGCGGCCAGGCCGGGCGCGTCCTCGACGATCTCCTCGGCGGAGATGAAGGTCGGGTCGTCCTCGTCCTCCGGGGCGCCCGCCGGCTTGGGCGGCGGCGCCTCGCGGTCGCGGCCCAGCACCGCCGTCAGCCGCGCGATGTCCTGGGCGACCGTGGCGCAGCTGCGCTCGGCCCCCGCGCCGCCGTAGGGCGTCGGCACGGTGGCGTCGCCCTCGTCGACCATGACCGGCCCTGGCCGCTCGCGCGGCAGGCCGAGCGCGTCGACGCCGGCCTCGCGCGTCTCGTCGACGACGCCCGGGCCGCGATTGGCGCAAGCCGTCGCGATCATCGCGGCGGCGGCGATCAGCAGCATCGGCCTGAACGGTGACAGCGCTTTCATTGCGCCTCGAATATATTGCACCCTGATGCGGCTCGCGAGGGCGGAACGCGCGGGCGCCGCGCCCGTGCGCGCAGCGCCTTGACCCCCATCACGGGCGCCGATAGGTTCCGCGCCTCCTCACGGGGAGCCGATAGCTCAGCTGGTAGAGCAACTGACTTTTAATCAGTAGGTCCAGGGTTCGAATCCCTGTCGGCTCACCAATTATTTCAACAAGATGACGCATTTCGCAGCGGACGGGCTCGGGTCCGGGCCGGGCGGGTTCGCGACCCGGCGAGCGCTCGCCATTGACCGGGCGCGATCGCGGGCCGAGAGTTCCGCGCCATGCGCACGCTGATCTCCGCCGTCCTCTGCTGCTGCTGGCTCGCCGTCGCCGCGCCGGCGAACGCGCAGGAGTGCGCGGGCGATTCGCCGCACGCCGCCGAGGTCTGCGCCGTTCTCGCCGCCCAGCAGGAGGCCTGGAACGCCGGCGACGTGCGCGGCTTCATGGACGGATACTGGAACAGCGAGGCGCTGATCTTCGCCTCCGGCGGCGACGTGACGCGCGGATGGGAGCCGACGCTCGAGCGCTATCTGGCCCGCTACGACACGCCCGAGGCCATGGGCCGGCTCGCCTTCTCCGGCATCGAGGTCTCAGCGCTCGGCGAGGACGCCGCGCTGGCCTTCGGCCGTTGGCGGTTGGAGCGCGAGACCGACGCGCCCAACGGACTGTTCTCGCTCGTCTTCCGGCGCATCGACGGCGACTGGCGGATCGTCCACGACCACACCTCCAGCGCCGACTGAGCCGCCGGCGCGAGGCCGCGCTGTACGCGACGCGCGCGAGCGCCTAGAAGGGCGCCGTTTCCCATCGGGTCGCGAACAGGGGGCGCGCGTTGTCGACCGGCGCATTATCTCACATCCGGGTGCTCGATCTGTCCCGCGTGCTGGCGGGGCCCTGGTGCACGCAAATTCTCGGCGATCTCGGCGCCGACGTCATAAAGGTCGAGAACCCGGACGGGGGCGACGACACGCGCGGCTGGGGGCCGCCCTTCGTGAAGGGCGCGGACGGCGCGCGCGGCGATGCGGCCTACTATCTCTGCGCCAACCGGAACAAGCGCTCGATCGCGGTCGATTTCCGCACCGAGGACGGTCGCGGAATCATCCGCGATCTCGCCGCCCAGAGCGATGTGGTGGTGGAGAATTTCCGCACCGGCGGGCTCGCCAAGTACGGGCTCGACTACGCCAGCCTGAAGTCTCTGCGCGAGGATATCGTCTATTGCTCGATCACCGGCTTCGGCCAGGACGGGCCGAGCGCGCAGCTGCCGGGCTACGACTTCCTCATCCAGGCGATGGGCGGCGTGATGTCGATCACCGGCCACGATCAGCCCACCAAGGTCGGCCTGCCGATCGCCGACCTGTTCACCGGCGTCTACGCCGCCGGGGCGATCATGGCCGCATTGACGGCGCGCGATCGCGGCGCGGGCGGCCAGCACATCGATATGGCGCTGTTCGACGTTCAGGTCGCGATGCTCGCCAACCAGGCGATGAATTATCTCGTCAGCGGACGCCCGCCCGGACTGACCGGCAACGCGCATCCCAACATCGTGCCGTACCAGGACTTTCCCACCTCGGACGGCCGGATCGCCGTGGCGGTCGGATCGGACCGCCAGTTCGTCCGCTTCGCCGCGGCGCTGGGCCGCGAAGGCTGGGCCGACGATCCGCGCTTCGCCACGAACGCCGGGCGGGTGGAGAATCGCGAGGTGCTCGTCAGCGAGATCACGCTCATCCTTGCGGAGAAGACCACCGCGCACTGGCGCGCGGCGCTCGAGGCCGCCGGCGTGCCTTGCGGGCCCATTCAGGATCTCGAAGGGGTGTTCGCTGACCCCCAGGCGCAGTCGCGCGCGCTCAAGCGGGCGCTTGAGATGACGGGGGTGGGAGACACCCCCGCCGTGGCCAATCCGATGCGTCTTTCGGCGACGCCGCCCGCCTACGCCTCGGCGCCGCCCCGGCTCGGCGAGCACACGTTCGAAGTGTTGCGCGAACGCCTCGGCGCGCCGGAAAAGGCGCTCTCGGAGTGGGCGCAAGCCGGAGTTGTTCGCGATTTCGGGGGAAATCGACCCGAATCCGGTGGAGATGGAACCTGAAATACGGTAAATGCTTTGACAGATCGTCAACCATGACGATTGCGCGCCTGAAGCAGGCGCAATCAGGCTCACACGAAGGGTTTCGGCCCGGAGGGGGACATCAATGAAGAAACAACTTCTTTCGGCGGCCGCCGTCGGCGCCCTCCTTGCTGTACCGTCCGTCGCGTCGGCGCAGGAAGGTTGGTATGTCCGCGGCGCGCTCGGCTACGGGACTCCCGATGAGACGGATGTCTCCGGGCTTCTGAACGGCGAAATCCAGGGCGAGAGCAATATGCGCGAAGCCCTGGCGATCGGCTATGACTGGGACAATGGCTGGCGCCTCGATCTCGAGGGCGCCCATCGCTACAACGACACCGGCGCGGTCGGAAACATCCAGCCGGGCACGAGCGATTTCCACGTCTGGTCGGCCATGGCGTCGATGATCTACGACTGGGACACCGGGACCCGGTGGCAGCCCTATATCGGCGCGGGCTTCGGCTTCGCCGACGTGAACGCGTCGGTCATGGGCGTCGTCGATGAAGTTCTGATCGACATCGACAACTCCGACAATGCGCTGGCCTACCAGTTCCTGGCCGGCGTCGGCTGGGCGCTGACCGATCGGGTCACGCTGGACACCGAGTATCGCTTCTTCGGCTTCGGCGACACCGACTACGGCAACTTCCTCGAAGTCGACGGCATGCAGGGCCACGAGGCGTGGGTCGGCCTGCGGTATTCGTTCGCGGCTCCGCCGCCGCCTCCGCCGCCTCCGCCGCCGCCGCCTCCGCCGCCTCCGCCTCCGCCGCCTCCGCCCCCGCCGCCTCCGCCGGCGCCGGAGTGCGAGGATGTCGGCTTCGTCGTGTACTTCGAGTGGGATCGCTCGAACGTCACCGACCAGGCGCAGCAGGTGATCAACCAGGCCATCCAGCAGGCCAACGAGTGCGGCGTCGCCTCGGTCGAGATCGCCGGTCACGCCGACCGGTCCGGCCCGGCGTCGTACAATGTCGGTCTGTCGGAGCGCCGCGCCCGCGCGGTCCGCGACGAGATGGTGCGCCTCGGCGTGCCCGCCTCGGCGATCTCTCTCGAGGCCTTCGGCGAAAGCCGTCCGGCCGTCGAGACGCCCGACGGCGTTCGCGAGCCGCTCAACCGGCGGTCCGAGGTCACGATCGACCTCACCGACCAGTAGGCCGCGTCGACATCGACACGGCGGACGGCCCGGCGCTTCGGCGCCGGGCCGTTTGCGTTTGGCGTCCAGACACTTGCGCCGCTGCGGGTTGACCCTCGTCGGCGTCCGGCGCATGAAGCCGGCTCATGCGCGGGCGAGGCTGCGCCCGAAACCGATACGACAATCCGCGGAGACGCCCGATGAGCAAGCCGGACACCCCTTATCGCAAGCGCGCCCTCGACGGCCGGCCGCTCACTCCGGAAACGCTGGTGATGAGTTACGGCTTCGATGCGAAGCTGTCGGAAGGCTCCATCAAGCCGCCGATCTTCCAGACCTCGACGTTCGCGTTCTCGAGCGCCGAGGAGGGCGCGGCCTTCTTCCGCGTGATGGGCGGCAAGGCGGTCGAGGGCGATCCGGCGACTCCGGGCCTGATGTACTCGCGGTTCAACAATCCCAACGTCGAGGTCGTCGAGGACCGGCTGACGCTGTTCGACGGCGCCGAGGAGGCCTGCGTGTTCTCCTCGGGCATGGGCGCGATCTCGACCGTGCTGATGGCCTTCGCCCATTCGGGCGACATGATCCTGCAGTCGACGCCGCTCTATGGCGGCACCGAGACGCTTATCCGCAACATCATGCCCCAGTACGGGATCGGCGGCGTCGACTTCGTCGCCGGCGCGCCGGAGGACGAGATCCGCGCGGCCATGGAGGCCGCGCTCAAGAAGGGGCCCATCGCGGCGATCTACACAGAGACGCCGACCAATCCGACCAACGAGATCGTCGATCTCGCGCTGATGAAGACGCTGGCCGACGAGATCGGCGAGCGCCAGGGGCGCCGGCCGCCGGTGATCGTCGACAACACCGTCCTCGGTCCGATCGGCCAGACGCCGCTCGATCACGGGGCGGACGTGCTGGTTTATTCGCTTACGAAATATGTCGGCGGGCACTCGGACCTGATCGCCGGCGGGGCGATGGGCTCAAGCGAGCTGATGGCGCCGGTGCGCAAGCTGCGTTCGGCGATCGGCACCAATCTCGACCCCAATACCTGCTGGCTCCTGGCCCGGTCGCTCGAGACGGTGAAGCTGCGCATGCAGGCCGCGTTCGACGGCGCGCGAAAGGTCGCGGAATTCCTGAAGGATCACCCGAAGGTGGAGCGGGTCCGCTATCTCGGCTTCCTCGAGCCCGGTTCGCGCGACTACGAGGTCCATCGCCGCCAGGCCGGCGACCATCACGGCTCGACCTTCTCCTTCGACGTCGCCGGCGGCCAGGAGGCGGCCTTCCGCATGCTCAACGCGCTGCAGGTCGTGAAGCTGGCCGTCAGCCTTGGCGGCACGGAATCGCTCATCTGCCATCCCGGCTCGACGACCCACGCCGGCGTCGATCCGGAGCTGCGCAAGCGCCTCGGCTTCACCGACGGCATGGTGCGCACCTCGATCGGGATCGAGAACCCGGACGACCTGATCGCCGACTTCGAGCAGGCGCTCGCCAAGGCCTGAGCGCCGTTCCGTCTTCAGCAGCCCCGCAGGCGCGCATGAGCGACATCGAACTCGACAGCACCGAACGCGAGATCCTGGACTGGGTCGACTCCCGCGCCGATCACATGATCGCGGAGGTCAAGCGCTGGGCGAAGATCAACTCGGGCAGCCGCAACGCCGAGGGACTCGAGGCGATGCGTGCGGTGCTGGCCGAGGCCTTCGCCGAGACCGGCGGCGAGGTGAGGGCCGTCGAGCTCCAGCCGAGCCAGACCGTCGAGCCGGACGGCGAGATCCGCGATATCGAGTACACGCCGTCGATGAAGGTGTCGCAGCGGCCGGACGCGCCGATCCGGATCGTGCTGACGGGCCATCACGACACCGTCTTTCCCAGGGAGTCGCACTTCCAGGATCTCGATCTCTGGGACGACGACACCCTCAACGGGCCGGGCGTCGCCGACATGAAGGGCGGCTTGCTGGTGATGCTGCACGGCCTGCTCGCGCTCGAGCGCAGCCCGTGGGCGGACCGCATCGGCTACGACGTGCTGGTGAGCCCCGACGAGGAGATCGGATCGCTGGGCTCCGGTCCGGTGCTGGCCGAGCTGGGCGCGCGGGCCGATCTCGGCATGACCTACGAGCCCGCGCTGGCCGACGGCTCGCTCGCCGGGGCCCGCAAGGGCTCGGGCAATTTCTCGCTGCGCTGCCGCGGTCGCGCCGCCCACGCCGGCCGCGAGCACCATCTTGGACGCAATGCGATCGTGGCGGCGGCCGATTTCGCCGCCGAGCTGGACAGGCTCAACGGCGCGCGCGAGGGCGTCACCATCAATGTCTCGCGCATAGACGGCGGCGGCGCGCCGAACGTGGTGCCCGACACCGGGGTCGTCCGGTTCAATTGCCGCGTGCTGGACGAGGACGGCGCGGCGTGGGCGCGCGGCGAGATCGAGCGCCTCGTCGCGCGGGCCAACGCCCGCGACGGCATCGACGCCGATCTGCACGGCGGCTTCACCCGGCCGCCCAAGCCGATGACGCCGGCCAACCGCCAGGTCTTCGAGTGGACGCGCACGGCCGGTCGCGCCATCGGGCTCGACATTCGCTGGAACGACACCGGCGGCGTCTGCGAAGGCAACAATCTCTGGGCGGCGGGGTGTCCGAACGTGGATACCCTGGGAGTCCGCGGCGCCGACATTCATTCCGACCGCGAGATCGCGAAGCTGTCGAGCTTCGCCGAGAAAGCCAAGCTGTCGGCGATCATGCTGATGAAGTTCGCCCGGGGCGATTTCGACGCGCGCGCCGCGCGCGCGCTTTCCGCCGCCGCGGAGTAGGGGAGACAGACCATGCTCGTCGTCCGCGCGGCGCGTCCCGCCGATCACGACGCCTTCGTCAGGCTGGCCGCCGCGGCCGGGCCCGGCTTCACGAGCCTCGCCGTGAGCCCGGAGGCGCTGCGCGAGAAGCTGAACAAGTCCGAGGCCGCCTTCGACGGGACCGTCTCCGATCCGTCCGACGCCTGCTACCAGCTCATGCTGGAGGACAGCGAGACCGGAGAGGTTCACGGCACGGCCGCGGTCAAGGGCGCGGTGGGAATCAAGAAGCCGTATTTCGACTTCAAGATCTTCACCTTCGCCCAGGCCTCGAAGGAGGCCGATCGCCGCTTCGACATGGACGCGATGCTGCTGGTGAACGATTTCGCCGGCGCCACCGAGGTGGGCTCGCTGTTCGTGGGCGACGGACTGCGCGGCGCCGGCGCCGGTCGTCTGGTCGCGCAGGCGCGCTACATGCTCATGGCCGCCGACAGGTCGCGCTTCGGCGAGCGCGTTCTGGCCGAGTTGCGCGGCGTGGTCGACGAGAACGGCCATTCGCCCTTCTTCGAGCACGTCACGCGACCGTTCTTCCGCATGACGTTCGACGAGGCCGACCGGCTGTCGGCGGCGACCGACAACCAGTTCATCCTCGACCTCATGCCCGCCCACCTCATCTATGTCGACCTGCTCCCCGAGCCGGCCAAGGCGGTGATCGGCCACACCCATCCCCAGGGCGTGAACGCGAAGCGTCTGCTGGAATGGGAGGGCTTCGAGTACGATCGCTATATCGATATCTTCGACGGCGGGCCGCTGGTCTCGTGCCGGACCGACAAGCTGCGCACGATCCGGGAGAGCCGGACGGCGACGGTGCAGGGCAAGGTGAGCGGCGCGAGCGTACAGGCGCTGGTGTCGAACGATCGCGTGGCGGGCTTCCGCTGCGTGTTCACCGAGGTGGAGCTCTCCGGCGATCGCGTCGCGCTCTCCGAGGAGGCGCGGCGCGCGCTCGATATCGCCGAAGGCGAAGCAGTCAGGATCCGGGTGCGGGAATGAGCATCGAAACAGGCAACTTCATCAACGGCGCATGGGGCCAGGGCGCGGGCGAGACTTTCGGCTCGATCGATCCCGCCACGGAAGCCGTGATCTGGCGCGGCGCGGCGGCCGGTCCGACCGATGTGCGCGCCGCCTTCGAGGCCGCGCGGAACGCCTTCGCGGACTGGGCGCTGACGGACTTCGACGCGCGCCGCGCGGTCGCCGAGCGCTATCGCGACGAGCTTCTCCGCCGGAAGGACGAGATCGCCGAGACCATCGCGCGCGAGACGGGCAAGCCGCGCTGGGAGGCGGCCGGCGAGGTCGGCGCGATGGCCGCCAAGATCGACGTCTCGATCCAGGCCTATGAGGAGCGCACGCCCCGCAAGGTCACCGAGACCGATTTCGGCGAGGCGGTGCTCGACCACAAGCCGCTCGGCGTGATGTTCGTGCTCGGCCCGTACAACTTCCCGGGCCACCTGCCGAACGGCCATATCGTCCCGGCGCTGCTGGCGGGGAACACGGTGGTGTTCAAGCCGTCGGAGCTGACGCCGGCGACGGGCGCGCTGATGGTCGCGTGCTGGTCCGCGGCCGGGCTGCCCGACGGCGCGCTCAACCTGGTGCAGGGCGCGCGCGAGACCGGCGCGGCGGCGCTCGACGATTCCGATCTCGACGGCGTGCTGTTCACCGGCTCGTGGAACACCGGCAGCTTCATTCACAAGAAGTTCGCCGGCCGGACGGGCGTCCAGCTCGCCCTGGAGATGGGCGGCAACAATCCGCTCGTCGTCTGGGACGCCGACGACGCCGAGGCCGCCGCGCGGATCGCCGTCCTGTCGGCCTACATCACGTCGGGCCAGCGCTGCTCCTGCGCGCGGCGTCTCGTCGTCGCCGACGGCGAAGCCGGCGAGGCGGTCGTCTCGCGCATCGCCGAGATCATCGACCAGCTGCCGATCGGCGCCTGGGACGCCGAGCCCGAACCGTTCATGGGGCCTCTGGTCTCCGAGCGCGCCGCCGAGGACGTGCTGTCGGGCCAGGACCATCTGCTCGCGCTCGGATGCAAGCCCATCGTCAAGGCCGCGCGCCTGGGGCGCGGTTCGACCTTCGTCAGCCCGGGCCTCATCGACGCGACCGGCGTGGAGACGCCCGACGAGGAGATCTTCGGGCCGCTGCTCAAGGTCGTCCGCGTCGGAAGTTTCGACGACGCGATCCGCGAGGCGAACAACACCGCCTACGGCCTGTCCGGCGGCCTCATTTCGGATTCCGCCGAGCTCTGGACGCGCTATCGCGCGCTCGCCCGGGCGGGCATCGTCAACTGGAACCGCCCGACGACCGGGGCGGCGTCGACCATGCCGTTCGGCGGGCCGGGGCGGTCGGGCAATCTGCGGCCGAGCGCCTATTACGCCGCCGACTACTGCGCCTATCCGGTCGCCACGCAAGCCGCGCCGACGCTCGAGCGCATGGCGGTGAAGGGGCTGGCCGACTGATGGCGAACGCGGTCGAAGCGAATTTCGACGGACTGGTCGGACCGACGCACAATTACGGCGGCCTCGCGCCGGGCAATCTCGCCAGCGCGAAGAACAAGGGCGACGTCTCCTCTCCGCGCGCCGCGGTGATCGAGGGGCTGGCCAAGATGAAGCGGCTGGCCGAAGCCGGCCTCGTCCAGGGCGTGCTGCCGCCCCACGAGCGGCCCTTCATTCCGGGCCTGCGCGCGCTCGGCTTCTCCGGCTCGGACGCCCGGGTCTGGGAGACGGCGTGCCGTCAGGCGCCGGCGATCGCGCGCAACATGGTCTCGGCCTCGCCGATGTGGGCGGCGAACGCCGCCACCGTTTCGCCCGGCGCCGACACCGCCGACGGCCGCCTTCACTTCACGCCGGCCAACCTGCTCACCGCGCTGCACCGCTCGATCGAGGGCCCGCAGACCGAGACCGCGCTCAACGCCATCTTCCCCGAGGCGGACCGTTTCGCCGTGCATCCGACCCTGCCCCACCAGTCGAGCTTCGCCGACGAGGGCGCGGCCAATCATGTTCGTCTCGCCGCCGAGCACGGCGCGCCGGGCGCCGAGATCCTGGTCTATGGCCGCGACGCGTTCGAAGGCTGGCAAGCGAAGTTCCCCGCCCGCCAGACCAGGCAGGCGAGCGAAGCCATCGCGCGCCGCCACGGGCTCGACCCGGCGCGCACGGTGTTCGTGCGCCAGGCCCGCGCGGCGATCGAGGCCGGCGCCTTCCACAATGACGTCGTCTGCGTGGGCGACGGGCCGGTGCTGTTCTTCCACGAGCAGGCATTCGAGGATCGCGACGCCGCGCTCGCCGATATAAGGCGCGCGGCCGAAGGCCTGTTCGAGCCGGTCTTCGTCGAGGTTCCCGCCGACGAGGTTCCGATCGCCGACGCGGTGCGTTCCTACCTGTTCAACTCGCAGCTGCTGAGCTGGCCCGGCGAGGACCGCAAGGTGCTGCTGGCGCCCAAGGAGACCGAGGAGACGGAGTCCACGCGCGCCTACTGCGAGCGCCTGGTCGCGGGCAACGGCCCGATCGGCCGGGTGGAATATGCTGACGTACGCCAATCGATGCGCAACGGCGGCGGGCCGGCCTGCCTGCGTCTGAGGGTGGTTCTCACGGACGTAGACCGCGCCGCGGTCAATCCGGACGTGATCATGGACGACGCCCTGCACGCCCGCCTCGTCGACTGGGCCGAGCGTCACTATCGCGAGGAAATGTCGCCCGACGACTTGGCGGATCCGGCGCTGGTCGACGAATCCCGCGCCGCGCTGGATGCGCTGACGGAGATTCTCGGACTGGGCGCGGGCTTCTATCTGTTTCAGCGGATCTGAACATCGCCCTGGCGGAGGTTTCGCCGATCGGCGGCCTGCAGTAATCTGATTATTACCTGGCGCGGGAATCATGCGCCGGGCGATGCGAGCTGCCGGCGAGCGCCATATGCCTGTCGAGGTCTTTCAGGACGCCCGGGAAAGGGTGCGGCTGACAGTTCTCGGCGGGGTCGTGCGTCCGGAGGAGCTTCGCGCGCTTGGCTCCATCTACGGCGATCGAAAGCGGTTCGACCCCAATGCGCGCGCCTTCGTTCATCTGCAGCCGAACGCCGAGGTCGGCGCAATCGACGTCGACGATCTGCTGGAGCTGGACGCCGCGATGATGGAGGGTTTCTCGAACGATCGCGACGTCGACATCCAGGTCGCCGTCGTCGCCGACACCACCCGCGCGCTGCCGGCGATGCGCCTGTGGCGTGAGATATCGCGGGTGCAGACGCTGTACACGCTGGCCTATACGCTGTTCACGAATTTCGCCGACGCCGTGGACTGGCACGGCCTCGGGCCGCACTGGACGGATCGGTTGGCGAAACGGGACGGCCTGATCCAGGTCCTCTAGCGGGTCACACCCACTCGACTTCCTTCTCGAGCCCGCCGGCCTTGGCGTATTCCTGCGTGCCGCGATGGTAGACCTTGTCGCCGCCGACGATCTCGGAGGCCTTGAAGTCGGGCAGTCCCTTGATGCGCTCGTAGATCGGGCTGAAGTCGACATCGGCGGTCGACCGCATCAGCTCCTCGTAGGAATCGATGACGAAATAGGTCTGCTGGAAGTCGTCATAGCGATAGTCGGTGCGCATGATCCGCTCGAGATCGAAGTGGATCCGGTTCGGCGACCGGCCCTCGAGGCAGAACTTGCTTTCGGACTCCGACGACACGATCCCGGCGCCGTAGATGCGCAGGCCGTCCTCGGAGTCAATCAGGCCGAACTCGACCGTATACCAGTACAGGCGCGTGAGGTTCTCGATCGTGTCGTATTCGATCGCCTTGTAGCCGCCCTCGCCGTAGGCCTGCATGTAGTCGGCGAAGACCGGCTGGGTCAGCAGCGGCACATGGCCGAACACGTCGTGGAAGATGTCGGGCTCGGGCAGGTAGTCGAGCTTGTCGGCGTCGCGGATGAAGCGCCCGGCCACGAAGCGCCGATTGGCCAGGTGATTGAAGAACACGTCGTTGGGAATCAGCCCGTGGACGGGCACGACCTCCCAGCCGGTCAGCTTGCGCAGCTTCGCGTTCATCTTGTCGAAGTCAGGGATGCCGCCCTGGTCGAGGTCGAGCAGCTCCAGCCCCTTGAAGTGTTCGGGCGCGGCGCGGCCCTTCAGCACGTTCATCTGGCGCTTGTAGAGCGTGTCCCAGACCCAGTGCTCCTCGTCCGTGTAGCGGTCCCAGCACTGGTCGATCGTGTGGTCCTCGGCCGGGGTCTGCTCGGCGACGACGGGATCGTTGACGGGCATAGGGGGTCTCCCGAAACAGTTTCATTTGTAACTATCATACACCAACGCCCCGCGCGAAGGCGAGGGGCGCCGCCGACGCAGGACCCGGTTCGTCAGCGGACGCAGAGCAGGTCGACGAGCACGCCCTCGCGGGCGGATCCGTAGCGGCGGGAGCCCAGGAAATAGGCTTCGCCATAACCGCGATCGACGGCGTAATGGGCCGCGCGGCCGTATCCGACCGCTCGACACGCCAGGTCGGCGGCGCGCCGTCCGCAATCCCGGCCGTAGTCGTCCAGGCAAGCCGCCACCGGGCGGCCGCGCACTTCCGGGTGGGGGAAGAACAGGCTGCGCGCGCCGCGCACGCCGTTGTCGATATCCACGCGGCCATAACCGGACCCGCCATAGTCGGGCTGGTTGCGACGCCTGTAGACGTCCAGCGGCGCGACCGAGGACACGCGCCGATCGAGATTGTAGCGCGCGAGATCGCTGGTTCCCCGGCGAAGCACCTCGCAGCGGCCGCGGAAATCCGCGTGCTCGCACACCACCCATTCGCCGGAATGGATTTCGATCGAGCGCGCGTCGTCATTGAACCCGCGCCGCGACAGGTCCTCCACCGTGTCGATGAGGGTCAGGCTGCGGCCGCGATATCCGCGCTCGCTCCACAGGGTCAGACCCTCGTCGCCTCCGCGTCCGCGGAAGCGCACCGGCCGCGCCGAACTGATCCGGTCGTTGAACGCCCAACGGCTCATGTCGGGAAGGTCGGAGTCGATGACCTGGCAGGCGCCGCGATAGTCGGCGTCGATGCAGACCTCCCAGGGCCCGCCCTCGACGCGGATGGAGCTCACCCGGTCATTGAAGCCGAGATACTGGAAATTCGGCGCCGCGCCGTCGATGCGGATCGACCGGCCCGAGAACCCGACATCCTCGTAGAGGACGAGCGCGCCGTCGGAGCGGTGACGCTCGGTCCCCGCCTGCGCGAGCGCGACGGCGGGCAGGATGATGAAGGCGGCGAGCGCGGCGGACAGAAGGCGCAGCATGGTTCAAGCTCTCTACAGTCAACGACTTGCCCGCCATCGTCCGCGGCGGCGGCTGAACGCGTGATGAAGCCGCGCGGCTCAGTAGCCCTGCGCCGCCCCGTCCTTGCGCATCTCGGAAGCGGCCGAATACACGCCGGTCTCCGGATCGCGCAGGATCGCCTGGTAGCCGCCGAACCCGCCGTCGCCGTCCTCGACGACATGGCCGCGGGATTCCAGTTCTTCGCGGACTTCCTGCGGCACGCCGCTCTCGACCTGGAGGACGCCGCGCCCGCCGGCCTCGGTCACCGCATCGGTGGGCTGGGTGGAGCCGGTGTGGCGCCAGCGCGCCGCATCGCCGGCCTCCTGCACGTTGAGCCCGAAATCGATGATGTTGGTGACGATCTGGACGTGACCCTGGGGCTGCATCGCGCCGCCCATCAGGCCGAAGCTCATCCAGGCCTGGCCGTCGCGGGTGATCATCGCGGGAATGATGGTGTGGAAGGGCCGCTTGCCCGGCTCGTAGACATTGGGGTGATCGGGATCGAGCGAGAACAGCTCGCCGCGATCCTGCAGCATGAAGCCGAGCCCGTCGGGCACGAGACCCGAGCCCATGCCGCGATAGTTCGACTGGATGAGCGAGACCATCATGCCGTTCTCGTCGGCGACCGTGAGATAGGTCGTGTCGCCGTCCTCGAGCGCGGCGGGATCGCCGTGGGGAACGCTGTCCATCGCCGCGTCCATGGAGATGAGGTCGCGGCGCGCGTCGGCGTATGCGTCGGAGACCAGCGTCTCGACGGGGGCGTCGGCGAAGTCGGGATCGGCGTAGAAACGCGCCCGGTCCTCGAAGGCGAGCCGCTTGGCCTCGACCATGACGTGGAGCGCCTCGGCGCTCATGAAGCCCATTTCCGCCAGGTCGTAGCCTTCGATGATCTGCAGCATCTGCAGCGCGGCGATGCCCTGGCCCTGCGGCGGCAGCTCCCAGACGTCGTAGCCGCGATAATTGACGCTGACCGGCTCGATCCATTCCGCCTCGTAGCCGGCGAGGTCCTCGTAGGACAGCCAGCCGCCGATGCGCTCCATGTAGGAGTCGATGGTGCGGGCGACGTCGCCCTCGTAGAACTCGCGCCAGCCGTTCTCGGCGAGCGCCTCGAGCGTGTTCGCGAGATCGGGATTGGCGAACATCTCGCCCTCGCGCGGGGCGTCGCCGTCCTCGGTTAGATAGGTCGCCCGCGCGTTGTCGAACTCCTCGAAATTGCCCTGCTCGAACTGGTCGGCGAGGATCGTCATGTTGCGATCCCAGTAATAGGCGATCGTCTCCGGCACCGGGTGGCCCTCGCGGGCGTAGCGGATTGTCGGCGCCAGGATCTCGGCGCGCGACAGCGAGCCGAAACGCTCGTGCATCGCCGCCCATCCGCCGACCGCGCCGGGGACCGAGACGGGCAGGGCGCCCAGCGGCGGGATCGCCCCGTCCTCGCCGACGATGGAGACGATCTCCTCGCGGGTCAGGCTCTGCGGCGAGGGGCCCGCGGCGTTGAGGCCGTAGACCTGCTCGGTCTCGGGGTCCCAGATGATGGCGAACAGATCGCCGCCCATGCCGTTGCCGGTGGGCTCCATCAGGCCGAGCGCGGCGTTGGCCGCGATCGCCGCGTCGACGGCGTTGCCGCCGGCCTTGAGCGTGTCGATCGCGATCTGGGTGGCCAGCGGATGAGCGGTCGCCGCCGCGCCGTGCGGCGCGATCACCGGCGAGCGCGTGGCGAAATGCTCGCCGGAGACGCGGTCGCCGGGATAGCTGGTCTGCGCCTCGGCGGCGGGGGTGTAGTCGGACGCGGCCATGACGGCTCCCAGGCTCAGCGCGGCGGCGGGCAGTCGGATCATGATCTCCTCCCTCGTGCGCCGCGTCAGGGACGGCCCGGGGGCCGGGCGCGGCGTCTGTGTTCGGCCGAAGTAGATAGACCGCCGCAGCGCGGATCAAGCCGACCAGGCTAGCCGTCGCTGGGCGGCTCTTCGGTTTCTTCGGGCTGTTCCTCGCCGAGCGCTCCGGAGAGCAGCCCCTCGAGAATGCTGCGCGCCGGGCCGGGGACCTCGATCGCGGGGTCTTCAGAGTCGGTCTCTGCAGCCGGCTCCGTGTCGGCCTCCGTCTCGCCCGGCGTCTCGGAAGACGCGTCGTCCTCGTCCCGCCCCATCAGCCGGTCGAGCAGGGCCTCGGCCGCCACATCCTCGATCGAGCGGCCTTCGCCGAGCGCCTGGCCGGCCTCGCCGCCGATCAGCTCGCCGGCGCGGGCGCGGACCAGATCGCGGGCGACCGCCTCGAAGTCGACGCCGATGGAGACGTCGTTGAAGCCGCCGCGAATGCGGATCGGCACCTCCAGCCCCTGCAGATCGACATCGCCGCCCTGTCCGGTGAGCGAGCCCACCGCGCGCGGATTGATCCGGTAGTCGATGCGCTGTTCGGCGAGACTCACCTCGCCGTCGCCGCGCACGCGCAGGAGCGGGCTCAGCATCAGCAGGTCGGTATTGCGCGCCAGCCCGTTTTCGATCGCGATCGTGCCCGCCAGCGCTGTGAAGTCCGTCTGCTGGCGCTCGCCGAAGCCGGACGGCAGCTCGCCGGTTTCGACGGCGGTCTGGATGGTGCGGACGACCTGGGCGAGATTGGCGCCCTTGATCGCGCCGTCCTCGAAGCTGAAGCCGCCCTGGCCCGAGATCGAGTCCATGATCGCGGCCGGGCTGGCGCCGCTGGCGGCCAGGTCGAGATTGATCGACCCCAAGCCTTCGAGACGCTCGAAATTCGCCGCGGCGCGCAGGAAGGGCAGGGCGTCGAGCGCGTCCAGCTCGGCGTCCAGCGAGAAGGACGGCGTCGCCGAGCGCGTGTTCGCCACGGCCACCGCGCTGCCCCGTCCGCCGTACAGCAGGAAGTCTTCGAGATCCGCCTGAAGGCGGCCGTTGGCGAGCACGGCGCGCAGCGTCACGTCGGTGACCTCGATGTCGCGGACGCGCAGGCGTCCGACCGCCGCGTCCACCGCGGCGTCGACGAGCGAGAGCGGGCCCAGATCGACGGGCTCGTCGCTCCAGGGCTCCATCGCGCCGGAGTTCGCGTCCTCCCCGCCGGCGGGCAGGTAGGGGTTCAGGTCGAGCGCAGGGATATCGAGCTGGGCGTTGACCGCCGGGCGGCCCTCGCCGTGGTTGATCACGAGGTCACCCGCTGCGGCGATGTCGTCGAGCGCGATCTCGGCGTCCGATAGCGTGATGCGGCCCTGGCGACCGGCGATCTCCGCGTCGGCGTCGAAGCGCCGGAACCCGTCGCCGTCGGGAAGCTCCGAGCCCAGGAAACGCGCCAGCCGGCGCAACGCCAGCGAGACGTCGGCCCGGCCGTCATAGTCGAAGCGCTCGCTTTCCAGCAGCGCGCCGTCGAAGGCGATCTCGGCCATGTCGCTGTCGAGATCGAGCGCCACCGGGGTGCGCGCGCCCTCGAACAGGCCGCGCACCGATCCGGCCTCGAGCGTGAAGTCGATCGCCTCGCCGTCGGCGGTGAACCCGCCGCGGAGCCGCGCCGGCGCGTCGAGCGAGGGCAGGTCGGCCTGGAGATCGAGATCGCGGACCTCGCGCGTTTCGCCGTCGGCGGTGTAGCTGAGCGCGCCGTCCACGATGCGCACGTCGCCGAAGCTCGCCTCGAAGGGCAGGGCGCCCGGCCGGCGGACGAACCCGCCGTCGGGGGCGGCCGGCGCGCCGGCCGCGGTCTCGCGGAATGTCCAGTTGTTGCGGGCGCCGCGCTGCTCCAGCCGGATCACGGGTTCGACCAGGACGAACTCCTCGATCACGATCTGTCGCGTGAGCAGCGGCCAGAGCGCGAGCGTGAAGCGCATCTCGGCCATCTCCGCGAGCGGCTGCTCGCCGAACCCCTCGGCGTTGGCGACGCTGACCTGGCCCGCCCGGGCCTGCACCCGCGGCAGGATCGACAGGCCGACCTCGCCGTCGAGGCGGACCTCGCGGCCGAGGCGTTCGCTCGACTGCGCGCTCAGACGGTCGCGCAGGAAGTCGGACGGGATGAGGACCGGCGCCAGCAGGGCGACGGCGACGAGCACGCCGACAAGCACCAGAATGATCACCAACAGGCGCCGCATGCCGATCTCCATGTCTTCGCCGCTTCAACGCGTGAGGACCGCGATTCGGTTTCCGGTCCCGGGCGAGTGTGATTAAATCTCAAACATCATGGCGGTTCCACGGCGCGATCGAGCCGCAGGGGCCGAAGGGGGCGCGCACCCTTGCGCGCGGCCGCAACAGGATGGGTCGCATCATGCACAAGGTGAAGATGAGTCGCCGCGAGATCATTCGCGGACTGGCGGCGGGAACGGTGTTCCCCATCGCCGCGGGCTGTGCGGAGAACGCCGCGCTCGGCCGCAGCCAGCTCATGCTGGTGTCGGACCAGCAGGTCGCCCAGATGTCGGCGCAGGCCTGGCAGGAGGCGCTGCAGTCCGAGCCGATCAGCCGCGATCCCGCGATGAACGCCCGGGTGCGCCGGGTCGGCGACCGGATCGTTCGCGCCTCCGGCATGAGCCAGTACGACTGGGAGTACGTGGTCTTCGATTCCGACCAGCAGAACGCCTGGACGCTGCCGGGCGGCAAGGTCGCCTTCTATCGCGGCATTCTCGAAACGATGGAGAATGACGACCAGGTCGCCACGGTGATGGGCCACGAGGCCGCCCACGTCGCCGGCCGGCACGCCGCCGAGCGCGCCTCCCAGCAGATGGCCGCCGGGGTCGGGCTCGGTCTGGCCGCGGTCGCGATGGACGGCGCGGACTCGGAGAACGCGCAGCAATGGGCGGGGATCCTGGGAATGGGCGTCACGTTCGGCGTGCTGCTTCCCTTCTCGCGGCGGCACGAGCTCGAGGCCGACCGGATCGGCGTCGACTACATGATGGGCGCCAATTACGACCCCCGCCAGGCGTTGCGATTCTGGCAGGCGAAGGCGGCGCAGAACCAGCGCCAGACCGTCGAGTTGCTGTCGACGCATCCCTCCGACGCCACGCGGATCGCCGCGCTCGAGGAGCACCTGCGCCGGCGCGGCTACTCTGTCTGATCGCGCCCCTGCGCCCGGCGGGGCGCGGGTCTTGCGCGGACCGGGCGCCGGAGCTAGTTTCCGCCGCCTCCGGACGGGCTTCGCCGCCCGTGTCCGATGCGCCGCCTTAGCTCAGTAGGTTAGAGCGCCAGATTGTGGATCTGGAGGTCCCCCGTTCGATCCGGGGAGGCGGTACCATCCTTCTCTTCATGACATTCGCGCCAGCCCGTTCGAAGCCGCTTTTCCACAAGCGGGCTGCGCACCGGCCTTCGGAAAGGTTAACGAATCGCTACACTGACGCGCTCATAAGCAAATCAGCGGCGACGGAGCGATCATGGCGAGGCTTTCCGAGGGCGGCGGCGCGCGCTTCATGATCCTCGACGAGGATCAGCTTTACGACGAGGCGGAGATCGACCGCATTTGCGCCCGCCATCGCATCGAGGGCCAGCAGACTCGGATGGCGTTGTGGCGCACGCTCGAGGAGGCGGGTCGCCGGTTGCTCGATCGTCGCCGGTTGAAGGCGCGACGCGTCCATCTCAGCCGCCTGAAGCAGGAGCTGCAGCTGGGCATGCGCCTGGCCGACCAGCTGTCCTCGCATGTGCCGTCGCCGGAGCAGTTGTCCGGCGATCAGCCCAGCATCGGTCTGAGCCGGCATCACCTCGCCGCCCTGCGCGAAGGCGAACGCCTTCTGGCGCGGGACGATCGCTCGGGCCGCGCCGCGCGGCTCGAGGACGCCGCTGCGGCGCTGTCCTATCTATCGGATGTCTATGAAGCCGCGCTCGAAGCCTGCACTGAGCGCGGCGTGGAGGAGTGCGAGGAAGAGGCCTGGCGCGCGCGGCTCCAGTCCTTCTACACGCGAACGCTGGCCCGGCCGTGGTCGAGCGAGGGGGACAATGGCGGCGAACGTTTTCTCGCCGATTGCCGCGCGCCGTTGCGCGACGGCGAGCCGGATAGCCCCGACGCCTCGGCCGAGGACCGGGATGCGCCGGGTCCTGCGCGCCTCGCCGCGGCGGAAGGCTGACCCGGCGCGGCCGCCTCAGTCTTCGCTGTTCTCGTCAGCGCTGCGCTGTTCGATCAGCTCGCGGGCGGCGTCGATATCGGCCACCGGCTCGATCGACTCGATCGGGCAACGCCAGCCGTCATCGGTGACCAGGTGCTCGACCAGCGGCGGGCAGAGCCGCTCGTTGTCGTCGAAGCTGGCGCCGATCTGGATGCCGAAACGGAGCCCCGAGCAACGCGTGCTCGTGGTGATCAGAAAGTGGCGGCTGGCGCCGCTATTGAGCAGCACGTGGCGGTCGTCGATCACGCTGTAGCCGGTGATGTTGCGCAACTGAACGCAGCGCGATCCGGTTTCCTCCTGGGCTCCTGCGGCCGGCGCGGCGACACACAACGCGGCCATAGCGGCGAAACTCGCGGCGATTGCGGGTTTGAACATCGCGCATTCCCTCACTTGTAGTCTGCTGCGCCCCCTTCTATCGCTCCGCGATCCGGGATCGACGCAACGAAAGCAATGAGCCCCCCGATCATAAACCCTTCCAGCCGGCCGCGCATCCTCGTCGTCGGCGCCGGCGTGTCCGGCCTGTCCATCGCATGGCGGCTGGCGCGCGCCGGCGCGGATGTGCGCGTGCTCGAGGCCGGCCGTGCGACCGCCGGCGCGCTGCCGGCGTCGGGGGGCATGCTCGCGGCGGGTTTCGAATCCTGCCTGGAGCAGGATCCCGATGCGCCGCTGGCCGACGCCTTCGCACGGCTCGCCGGTGAAGGCGCCGGGCGTTGGCGGGATTTCGCCGCCGCCCTCGAAGCCGAAGGCGGCGTCCGCATCGGCTATGAACGGCGCGGCTCGATCACGCCGGCCTACGCCGCCGACGAAGTGGCGCGGCTGTCGGCGGGCCTCGACCGGGCGCGTCGCCGGCGGATCGACGCCCGCCTCGTCGACGCGGAGACGGTGGCCGGGCTCGAACCGTCGCTTGCGACCTGTCTCGGCGCGCTGGTCTTTGACGGCGACGGTCAGCTCGACAACCGCGCGTTGGCGACGGCGCTGGCGGCCGCGGCGCGCCGCGCTGGAGCGGACATCGCCGAGCAGACGCCATGCGCGCGCCTCGCGTTCTCGGGAGACCGCGTCGTCGGCGCCGTGCGCGCCGACGGCGGGCGCGAGCCGGCCGATGCGGTGGTGCTGGCCACGGGCGCCGGCCCGCTCGCCGGGGAGGCCCCTGAGCGGCTCGCAATGACGCCGGTCAAGGGCCAGATGATCTCCTTCGCCGCGGCGCGCCCGCTGGCGCCGGAGCGGATCGTGCGCGGCTTCTCCATCTATCTCGCCGCCAAGCCGGACGGCCGTCTCGTGGCCGGCGCGACGAGCGAGCCCGGCGTTGATGATGGCGCGACCGACGATGAAGCCGTCGAGCGCCTGGCGGCGCGAGCCCGCGAGGTGCTACCCGGGCTTGCGCCGGTTCCGATCTTCGAGCGCTGGGCGGGGGTGCGCCCGGCCGCCGCCGATCGGATGCCCGTTCTCGGTGAGTCCGAGGCGGCCGGCCTCTATTACGCGCTGGGCGCGTACCGGAACGGGGTGCTGCTCGCGCCGGCGGCGGCCGAGGACCTGACGCGCCTGATCCTCGACGGCGCCGCGCCGGACGCGATCGCGCCGTTCTCTCCGCGGCGGTCTGCGCTGCGCGCGGCCGGTTAACGAAGGATTATCCCCGCCGGCGTCAGCCTGCGGAACGAGGCCGTCGATTCGACGGCGCGAGCGAAGGTGGCGGGCGTGTCCGACGCGATCTCCAGCCTGGCCGAACGCAGCGGCGGCGCGATGCGCACGATCGCCGCGGCGGCGCAATCGACCGGCGCGGACTTCGACTTCCTCGTCCGGACCGCCGCGCGCGAGAGCAATTTCGACGCGCAGGCGCGGGCCTCGTCGTCGTCCGCGGCGGGCATGTTCCAGTTCATCGAGCAGACCTGGCTGGCCATGATCCACCGTCACGGCGCCAAGCACGGCTACGCGGCGGCGGCCGGGGCCGTGCGGGAGACGACGGCGGGCCGCTTCGTCGTCGACGATCCCGAGCAGCGCGCCGCCATCCTCGACATGCGCTTCGATCCCCGGGCCGCCAGCGTGATGGCCGGCGAACTCGCCGCGGACAACGCTGCGATCCTGCGCGAGCAGACCGGCCGCGAACCCGGCGCCGGCGAACTCTACGCGGCCCATTTCCTCGGCGCGCGCGGGGCGGCGCGCCTGATCAACGAAGCCGCGGCGAATCCCGACGCCCGCGCCGATCGGCTGTTTCCCGCCGCCGCGGCGGCCAACCGGCCGATCTTCTACGCCGACGGCCGGCCGCGAAGCGCGCAAGAGCTGCTGGCCAATCTCGCCGGCGAAGCGGCGGCGGCCGGCGTCGGCGCGACGCCGGCGCCGTCTTCGCCCGAGCCGCGCACGCCGGTTGTTCCGGCCGCCACGGGCGGCGGCGGGCGGGCTTCGGGCGGCTGGGCGCGATCCTCGCCCGGCGAGCTCTCGCCCCTGCTCGTGGAGATCCTCGCCTCGCTCGAGGCGCCGCGCGCGCCGGAGCGGAAGGCGTGAAGTCCCGCTCCGCAAGGCCGCGTTAAGAATTGCGGCGCAGGATTGGCCGTCAATCGCGTGAAAGGCGGTGCGACATGGGCGTCGAAACGATGCGAGCGCGGCTGACCGCCGACGACGTGCGCCGGATTTGCGATTCCGGCGACGAAAGGGCGCGCGCCGATGCGGCGCGCAAGGTCTGCCAGCGGATTTCATTCGCCGATCTGGGCGCGTCCGACCAGGCCGCCGCCGAGCAGATCGTGCGCATCCTCGCCGCCGACGCCGCCGACCGCGTGCGGCGCGCGCTTGCGGTGACGCTCCAGCGCTCCGACCAGCTGCCCCATGACGTCGCGCGCAAGCTCGCCGAGGACATCGAATCCATCGCCGTGCCCGTGATCGCGGGCTCGCCCGTGCTCACCGACGAGGATCTCGTCGAGATCGTGCGCGGCGGCGACGCCATCCGCCAGACCGCCGTGGCCTCCCGGCCGCGGGTGTCGAGCGGCGTGGTGCGCGAGATCGTCGCGCGCGGCGCGTCCAGCGCGGTCGGCGCGGCGGCGTCGAACGACGGCGCCGATTTCGACGACGAATCCTACGACGCGGCGCTCGAGCGCTTCGCCGACGCGCCGGCGGTGCTGGAACGCTTCGTCGAGCGTTCGCACCTGCCCGTGGAGATCACCGAGCGGCTCATTTCGCAGATTTCAGATGCAGCGCTGGAGAAGCTCGTCTCGCGCCACGCCCTGCCGCCGCAGCTCGCCGTGGAGCTCGCCGAGGGGGCGCGCGAGCGCGCGACCGTCGACCTCGTCGAGCAGGCCGGCCTCGCGCCGGACCCGCGCCGCTTCGCCCAGCAATTGCAGCTCAACGGGCGTCTCACGCCATCGCTCATCCTGCGGGCGCTGTTCCGCGGTCATGTGAGTTTCTTCGAGCACTGCGTCGCCGAGCTGGCCGCGATCGATCACGCCAAGGCGTGGCTGCTGATCCATGACGCCGGGCCGCTGGGTCTGCAGGCCGTGTTCGAGCGCACCGGCCTGCCCAAGCGGATCCTGCCGGCGGTGAAGGCGGCGCTGAGCGCCTGGCATTCCCTCGAGGTCGGCGACGGCGGCGTGCGCGACCAGATCGCGTTCAGAAAGCGCCTGACAGAGCGCATCTTCACCCAGTTCCAGGGCGCGCCCGAGGCGGATCTCAATTACTGCCTGGAACGCCTCGACGCCGACGAGCGCCTTGTCGGCGAGGACGAGGGTCTGCGCGCGGCGTCCTGAGCCCGCGGCTCAGTCGGATTCGCCGACCAGCTCGACCACGTGGCCCTCGAGGGTTTCGACCAGCTGGCGGCCGATCTCGTCGCACTCGTCGCGGACATTCTGCAAGAGCGCGGCGCGGACCGCCCCGACATGGGCGTCGACCAGCTTCTTCGGCGCGGCGGCGCGCTTTTCCTCGGTCTCGATGAGCTTCGCCAGCGAGGCGCAGATCCGCGTCACGATCGGAAACTCGTAGGTCGTGCCGAGACCGCGCAGGTCGTGGGCGACATTGAAGAGTTCCTCGCCGGCTTCCCCGGCCAGGCCTTCCGAGCGGACCTTCGCCATCGCGGCCTCGAGCTTTTCGACCTCTTCCTCGAGCCAGCCGCGAAATTCGTGGCGCAGCTCGTCGAGGGCGGCCTCGGCGCGCGCCACGGCGGCGGGGTCGGTCTGCGGAACCCGCCCGCCGACTTTCACCCGCAACATGTTCGGCGGGTTGATCATTTCGATGGGCTTTTCGGATTCGCTCATGAGGGGGCTCCGGCTGAGCTAGAGGGCGGCTTCGTGAAGGCGGGCCGCAGGGCGAGCGCGCGCGTCGCGGGTCGCCAGCGCCGCGATGGCGTCGAGCAGGGCCGCCGGCGTGATCGGCTTGGTCAGGAGGGAATCGGCGCCGGCCTCGCGGGCTTCGCGGGTCCGCGCCTCGCCGTCATAGGCGGTGAGCATGATGGCGGGCGGCGCGGCGGCGCCGTGCTCGTCGCGGAGGCGGCGCAGCAGGGCCACGCCGTCCATGGTCGGCATCTTCCAGTCGCAGATCAGTAGATCGAGCGATTGCTCGCGTACCATGCGCAGCGCGGATTCGGCGTCGGCGGCCTCGAAGACGCTGCGGCAACCGGCGGCGGACAGGATCGAGCGCAGAAGCCCGCGTACGGCGGGGTTGTCGTCGATGACGCCGACCTGGTGAGGCTCGAGGCCCGATTTGTCGCCTGCACTCGCCAAGCGGCGCTCCTTCGAGAATGACTCTCCGGAGCATCTAGACCGAATTTGTTTAATGTGCGGCTAAACAAGGCCCATCAGGACGTGAACTGCTCCAGCAGGATGCGCTCGTCCAGCGTCCGGCCTTCCTCGAACAGCATGGTCAGCGTGACGTCGCCGGCCTCCGAGATGGTCACCGTCTCGGCGTCGCGAAACTCCTTGTTGTCGCCGACCACGGAGACCGGGCGCTTCTCCGGCTCCAGCACGTCCAGCGTGACCACGCAGGAGTGCCGCAGGAGCGCGCCCCGCCAGCGCCGCGGTCGGAAGGCGCTGATCGGCGTGAGCGCCAGCAGCTGGGAGTCTAGGGGCAGGATCGGTCCGTAGGCCGAGAAGTTGTAGGCCGTCGAACCCGCCGGCGTGGCCACCAGCACGCCGTCGGCGGCGAGCTCCTGCAGGCGCACCTTGCCGTCGATCGATATGCGGATCTTCGCAGTCTGGCGCGTCTCGCGCAGCAGCGAGACCTCGTTGATGGCGAGCGTCTCGAAAGGCCCGCCGTGCACGGTGCGGCCGACCGCGCGAAGCGGGTGGATCGCGGCGCGCTCGGCGCGCTCCAGCCGTTCCGGCAAGCCGTCCTCGTCGGGTTCGTTCATGAGAAAACCGATCGAGCCGAAATTCATCCCGTAGACGGCAATCCCGCGCCCCATGACGGAGTGAAGCGCGTCGAGCATGCTGCCGTCCCCGCCGAGCGCGACGAGCACGTCGGCCTCGTCGAGCGAAGCCTCCCCGTAGGCCGCCTTCAGGCGCTGATGGGCCGCGCGGGCGTCCTCGCGGTTGCTGACATGGTAGGCGATGCGCATGGAAACGAACTCGGCCGGTCGGGGCGGGCGCGCGCCGCCCGTCAGTGGATTGAAGCCGCGGCGCCGAGGCGACGCAAGGCCCGGCGGGCGTCCTCGCACGAATAGAGCCGCTGCATCTCGTCGAGCGCCTGGCGGAACCGCGCCGGTTCGAGCGCGTGCACATGGCCGGCGCGGCGCAGGGATTCGTGGACGGCCTCGACTTCGTCGTCGGCCAGGCCGATCGCGCGTCCCGCCAGCGCGCAGGCGCGCAGGCCGGAGCGCGACACGGCGGTTCGCCAGTCCTCGACATCGACGCCCGCCAGCCGGCTGATCGCGTGATCGAGGACGTCGTGGCGATCGGCCCGCGCCGCCCGCAGCAGATGCACGGTGTCGAGCTGGCCGCGCGCATGGAGCTTGGCGATCAGCGCCGCCGCCGCGGCGTCGCCGTTGCGCGTGTCGGCCTCCGCGGCGGCCTCCGCGGCGGCGTCGAGCCGATCGGCCGGAAGATCGGGAAAGCGCTCGGCGAGCCGCTGGCGGATTGCATCAGCGGCGACGGCCTGCAGCGCGCTTGCAAAGCGTTCGCTCAGATCGGGGCGTTCGGCCAGCAGCGCCTGGAGTTCGGCGTCGTCGCGCGCGACCGAGGCGAAATCGAGCGCGGCGGCGTCAGGCAGAACGGCGCCGGGATTGGCCGCGAGCCGGCGAATGACGGGCGGCTCCAGATGACGCGCCAGGGCCAGCGTCAGACGCGGCGGGGTCTCGCCGCGGCCCGCGAGGGCCAGTCGATGGTCCGGTCCGATCTCCGCGGCCGCGAGCAGATCATCGATCGTCAGCCGCACGGAGCGCTCGAGCACGGGCCGCGCACACTCGATCGCGTCGAACGCCAGCTCCTGGATCACGGCGGGCGGCGCCCACTCGCAATCGGCCAGGCGCTCGGCCATCGCGACGCGGACGCGACGATCGACCGCGCGGACGAGCTCAAGCAGCGTCGGTTCGATCTCGCGGGAGGCGGTTTCCGACAGGCGGCGCGTCGTGCAAAGCTCTGTGACCGCCATCGCGAGGCGGGAGCGCCGATCGTCGCCGGCCTGCCGGGCGCCGGGATCTCGGGCCGTCATGAGCGGGACGCGCTCCTCTCGCGTTTGCGTGATTCGTCAGCCAAGCTGCGCGGATTATGGTTACGACGACGTTAGCGGCGAGCGGAGGCGCGCCATGCCGAAGGACCAGATCTCCGCGCCGGAGGAGAGCCTCGCAGACGCCTTCCAGCGCGTCAGGGCGCGGTCCCTGGCCTGGGCGGAGCCGCTGAGCGCCGAGGATCTGTGCGTCCAGACGATCCCCGACGTCTCGCCGGGCAAGTGGCATCTCGCGCATACGACCTGGTTCTGGGAGGCGTTTCTGCTCGGCCCGTTCTCAAGCGGTTACGACCCCTTCGACCCAAGATTCAACTACCTGTTCAACTCGTATTACGAAGCGATCGGCGAGCGGCATCCCCGGCCGCGCCGCGGCGAGCTGACGCGGCCCTCCCTCGACGAGATCCGGGCCTATCGCGCCCATGTCGACGCCGCGGTGCTCGACTGGCTTGGAGCGGCGCCGGAGGAGGAACTGGAACGCGCCGGGCCCGTCATACGGACCGGCCTCGCCCATGAGGAGCAGCACCAGGAGCTTTTCCTCACCGACATCAAGCACGTCCTGTCCTGCAATTCCTTCCCGGAGGCGGCCTACGAGCAAGGCGCGGGCGCGGCCGTCGGCGCCGCCGCGCCGCGACCGCCCGCTCCGGAGTGGGCGGTCTTCGAGGAGGGGCTGCACGAGTTCGGCCATTCCGGCGACGGTTTCGCCTTCGACAATGAGGGTCCGCCGCACAAGGCCTGGATCGCGCCATTCGCGCTGGCGACCGCGCCGGTGACCAACGCCGAGTTTCTCGCCTTCATCGAGGACGGCGGATATCGGCGCCCGGAGCTCTGGCTGTCCGACGGCTGGGCGGCGATCCAGGCGGAGAACCGTCACGCGCCCTATTACTGGCGCAAGCGGGACGCCGGCTGGGCCGAGCACACGCTTCACGGCGAAGAGCCGCTCGATCCCGCCGCGCCAGCGTGTCACCTGGATTATTACGAGGCGAGCGCTTTCGCCGAGTGGACGGGCTACCGTCTGCCCGAGGAGCGCGAGTGGGAGCTCGCCGCCCGGGCGCTCGACCCCGCCGCCGGTCGATGGGCGGAACCCGGCGGCCGCCTGCATCCGGTCGAACCGCCGGCCGGTGAGGGGCTGCGCGGCGTCTTCGGCGAGGTCTGGGAGTGGACCCGTTCGGCCTACGCGCCCTATCCGGGCTATCGCGCGCCGGCCGGGGCCATCGGTGAGTACAACGGCAAGTTCATGTGCGGCCAGTTCGTCCTGCGCGGCGGATCGGCGCTCACCCCGCCCGGGCACGTGCGGGCGACCTATCGAAACTTCTTCCCCCCGGACGCGCGCTGGCAGATGACGGGTCTGCGGCTTGCGCGCGACGTTTGACCCGGCCTCGCGCCGGCGCGATCATTCCTCGACGCGGCATCAGGAGGCGCTCCGATGGACGACCAGCCCAACATTTCAGTGAAAGAACAGGTTTCCGAAGCCGAGTGGAAGGCGCGTTGCGACCTCGCCGCACTCTACCGGCTGGCCTTCATGCACGGCTGGGACGACCTCTTCTTCACGCACATCTCGATGCGGGTGCCCGGCGAGCCGGACCATTTCCTGATCAACCCCTTCGGGCTGCTCTTTGAGGACGTGACCGCCTCGAACATGGTCAAGGTCGACGAGGAGGGGAACGTGCTTCCGCCGAGCCAGTACGGCATCAACCCGGCGGGCTTCACCATCCATTCGGCGATCCACGCCGCCCGGCCGGACGTCCACGTCGTGATGCATCTCCACACCGACCAGGGCGTGGCGGTGTCGGCCCAGAAGCGCGGGCTCCTGCCGATTTCGCAGCTGGCGATGAACGTGATGAAGGACGTGGCCTACCACGACTACGAGGGCATCGCGCTGGACGCCGATGAAAAGGAACGCCTCGTCGCCGATCTCGGCGAACACAACCTGCTCATGCTGCGCAATCACGGCACGCTGACCTGCGGCGACCATCCCTTCACCGCCTATACGCGCATGTACATCCTCGAGCGCGCCTGCAAGGTCCAGACGCTCGCCCAGGGCGAGGGCGCCGAGCTCATCGAGTGGGACGAGAAAATGCAGAAGCGCGTTTACGAGCAGGGCGAGGAGGCCTTCACGAACGACCTCTTCAAGGAGATCGGCTGGTCGGCGATCCGCGGCCGGGTCGACCGGCAGAGCCCGGGCTACGACGCCTGAATCGCGTGGCGCGCGAGCGGATTCGACTCTTCCCGCATTAGTTGATTAACTGCCTCTCCGTCGCCGGCGCGCGGGGAGGGAGGACATGCCGAATGCGAGGCCCGTCGTCATCGTCCTCGCGTGCGCGCTGGGTCTCGCCTCCGCAGGTCGCGCCGAGGCCGGCGCCTGGGTGCGCAAGAAGGGCGACGGGCTGCTCATCACCACCCTGTCGCACCACCGCCTCGAGGCGCCCTCCGACGGCGCCGCGCTGAACAAGCGCGAGCTGGCCTTGTACGGCGAGTACGGCCTGACCGGCCGGCTGACGCTCGTCGGCCGCGGCGCGTTGCAGGACTTTCGAGCGCCGCCCGCCGAGACCGCAGGGCCGATCGAAACCAGCGTGCGCACGCTGGGCGGTTCGCAGGCGGGCCTGCGGATGCGGCTTTTCGAGAAGGGCCGCTGGGCCGGGGCCGCCCAGGCGCTCGTCACCCTCGAGAGTCCGGGGGAGAACCGGAACAACGCCGAGCTCGGCCAGGGCGGAGGCGACCTCGACGGACGCGTGATGATCGGTCGGGCGATCGGGGATCGCGGCTTCATCGAGGTGCAGGCCGGCTGGCGCGACCCGGCCGATGAAGACGCCGCCGCGGAAGTGCGCCTCGACGTGGTTGCGGGGCTCCCCGTGCGCGAGCGGGTGCGGCTGGTGGTCCAGACCTTCTCGGTGTGGTCGGCGGATTCCGCGACGGCTTCGCTGCCGCACTATTCCGGTCACCGCGCGCAAGTGTCGCTCATGCGCGAGTTCCGCGGCGGCCGCCACGTGCAACTCGGCGTGCTCTCCACGGTGAGGGCGGACTCGATGGCCGATGAATTCGCCGTGATGGCGGGCGTCTGGCAGGAATTCTGAACGAATTTTTAGGTCGCCGTCTTTGATTTCGACCTGCGCGAGCGCATATATCGCTGCGACACAAGGATCATCCATGCGCCGCGCCATTTTCCTGCTCATCGTTCTCGCCGTGTTCGCCGCCATGGCCGCGGCCGTCACGCTTCGCGCCATCGGCCCGTTCGGCGGGGAGGGCGGCGCGGCGGGCGGATTCGGCGGCCGCTCGACGCCGGTGGCCGTCGCCGAGGTTCAGGTCGAGGAATTCGCGGATATCGTCGAGGCGCTCGGCACCGCCAACGCCAACGAATCCGTCACGATCACCGCGAAGGTCTCCGACACGATCGCGCGGCTGAATTTCGATTCCGGCGATTATGTCGAGGCCGGGCGGATCCTCGTCGAACTCTCCGACGCAGAGGAGGCCGCCGGACTGTCCGAGGCGCGCGCGACGCTGCGCGAAGCCCAGCGGGAGATCGACCGCGTGCGCGACCTGACCGAGCGCGGCGTGGCGCCGCGGTCGCGCCTCGACGAGGCGCTGGCGGTCGTGGAGCGTGCGCGCGCGCGAGTCGAGGCGATCGAGGCGCGTGTCGCGGACCGGATCATCCGCGCGCCATTCTCCGGCGTGGTCGGCCTGCGCCAGGTCAGCCTCGGCCAGCTCGTCCGGCCCGGCGACGCGATCGCGCGAGTCGACGACACCAGCGTCATCAAGCTCGACTTCACCGTGCCGGAGCGGTTCCTCTCGGTGATCGAGCCGGGCATGGGCGTTGAGGCGAGAACCTCGGCGTTCCCCGACCGCGCTTTCGAGGGCGAGATCGCCCAGATCGACTCGCGCGTCGATCCCGTGACGCGCACGGTGATGGTGCGCGCATTGATCGATAATGAAGCGGGCATGCTCAGGCCGGGCCAGCTGATGACGGTCGAGGTGCGCCGCGATGTCCGGGAGCGGCCCGCCGTGCCGCAATCGGCGGTCACGCTCGTCCGGGACCAGGCCTTCGTCTACCGCGTCGCGGACAGCGAGGGCGGCGCGGTCGCGCGCCAGACCCCGGTCGTGCTCGGCATGCGCCGGGACGGCCTGGTCGAGATCACGGACGGCTTGTCGGTCGGCGATCGCGTGGTCGCCGAAGGCGTGCACAGGGTGCGCGACGGCGCGCCGGTCTCCGTCGTGGACGGCGGAGAGCGTCGCGAGCGTTCGCAGCGGTCGGGCGGGCCGGCCAGCACGGTCTCCGGAGACTGATCGATGACGCTCTCCGACGTCGCGGTCCGACGCCCCATCCTCGCATTCGTCTTCTCCGCGCTGATCGTGGTGTTCGGCGTTCTGGCGCTTCAGCAGCTGCCTCTGCGCGAGCTGCCGGACGTCGATCAGCCGATCGTGTCGGTTTCGGCGAACTTCCCCGGCGCCAACGCCGAGGTCGTCGAAAACCGCGTCACGCAGGTGATCGAGGACCGCCTGTCGGGCATCGACGGCGTCGACACCATCACCTCGTCGTCGCGCGACGGCGAGTCCCGGGTGACCATCACCTTCAATCTGGGCCGCAATATCGAGGCGGCCGCCAACGACGTTCGCGACGCCGTCTCGCGCACGCGCGACGCGCTGCCCCAGGACGTGCAGGACGTCGAGGTCCGCAAGCAGGATTCCGACGCGCGCCCCTTCCTCTGGTACATGCTCGTCTCCGACCGGATGACGTCGGAGGAGCTGTCCGACTACGCCGACCGCTTCATCATCGACCGTTTCACCGTGCTCGAGGGCGTCGCCCGGGTCCGCATCGGCGGCGAGCGCCGTTACGCCATGCGCATATGGCTCGACCCGCGCGCCATGGCGGCGCGGAACATGACCGTCGCAGACATCGAGTCCGCGCTGCGCGCGGAGAATGTCGAGGTGCCCGGCGGCTCGGTCGAGACCGAGGACACCAATCTCGTCGTCAGGGTCGAAAGGCTGTTCTCCGATCCGGGCGAGTTCGCCCGCCTGCCGATCCGGACCGCCGAGGACGGCCATGTCGTCCGCCTGGGCGAACTCGCCGATGTCGAGCTCGCCGCCGAAGAGCCGCGCAACCTGTTCCGGGGCAACGGGCGGAACATGGTCGGCATCGGCTTCGTCCGGCAGAGCCGGTCCAACGCCGTCGATGTCGCCGACCGGATCCACGCCGAGGTCGAGCGGGTGCGGACCCAGCTTCCCGAAGGCATGGAGATGGTGGCCGGCTCGGACGACACCATCTTCATCAAGGAGTCGATCCGGGAAGTCTGGCGGACGCTCGCCATCGCCGCGGTGTTCGTGCTGGCGGTGATCTATCTCTTCCTCGGCTCGTTCCGCGCGGCGATCGTGCCCGCCGCTGTGGTGCCGGTCTGTCTCATCGGCGTGTTCGCCGTGCTGTCGCTCTTCGGCTTCTCCATCAACATCCTGACCCTGCTGGGCCTCGTGCTCGCAATCGGGCTGGTCGTCGACGATTCCATCGTCGTGCTGGAGAACATCCAGCGCCGCGTCGACATGGGCGAGCCGGCCATGCTCGCCTCGCTGCGCGGCGGCCGGCAGGTCTTCTTCGCCGTGGTCGCGACGACGGCGACCCTGGTGGCGGTGTTCGTTCCGCTCATCTTCCTGCCCGGCTTCATCGGCCGGATCTTCACCGAGCTCGCCGTCACCATCACCGGCGCGGTGGTGCTCTCCAGCCTGGTCGCGCTGACGCTGTCGCCGATGATGGCCTCGAAGCTGCTGGAAGCCTCGAGCGAGCATCGCGGGCCCGCCCGCTGGGTCGACAATGTCGTGCAGCGCGCCCGTTCGGCGTATCGCGACAGCCTCGAGATCGCGATGAGGGGACCCCTGCTGATCGTTCCCGTGGTCGTCGTCGCGCTCGGCGGTTCGGCCTTTCTGTTCACCCAGCTCCCCGGCGAGCTGACGCCGCCGGAGGACCGCGGCGGCTTCTTCGGCTTCTTCTCCGGACCGGAGGGCGCCAGCCACGAATACATGGCCGAGCAGGCGCTCGAGATCGAAGACGTGGTCATGGACTATGTCGAGGCTGGCGAGCTGCGCCGCGCGCTGGTGATCACGCCGGGGTGGGGCGGCGGCTTCAATTCCGGCTTCGTCATCGGATCGATGGTCGACTGGGACGACCGCCGGGACGGGCGCGAGATCGTCAACGAGATCAATGGCCGGTTCGGTCAGCTCACGGGCGTGCGCGCCTTCGCCTCGATGCGTTCGTCGCTCGGCGGCGGGGGCGGCGGCGACGACATCCAGATCGTTCTCCAGGGACCGGAGTACGAGGCCCTCAACCAGGAGGCCGAGCGGCTGCTCGCCGCGATCCGCAGCGAGGCGCCGTTCATGCTGCGGCCGCGCAAGGACTACGAGCCGACCTCGCCGCGACTCATCGTCGACATCGATCGCGAGCGCGCCGCCGCGCTCGGCGTGTCGGTGAGCGAGATCGGCCGCACGCTGCAGACCCATCTCGGTTCGCGCCGCGTCGGCCAGTTCATCGACCGGGGCGAGTCCTACAACGTGATCATGGAGAACCGCCGCGAGGCGCGCTCCAGTCAGAACGATCTCGAGTGGCTCTATGTCCGCGCGGGGTCCGGCGAGCTCATTCCGCTATCCAATCTCGTCGATTTGCGCGAGGTAGGCGAGGCGGCCGAGCGCAGCCGGGTGGACCGCCAGCGTTCGGTCTCGGTCTCGGCGACGCTCGCTGAAGGCGCGACGCTGGGCGACGCCATCGCCTTCCTCGACGCCTGGGCGCAGGAGAACCTGCCGCCGAGCATCGGAACGACCTATCTCGGCGGGGCGAAGGAATTCCTGGAATCCAACAACGCGATCTATTTCGCCTTCGCGATGGCGCTTCTGATCGTGTTCCTGGTTCTGGCTGCTCAGTTCGAGAGCTTCATCCAGCCGCTGGTGATCATGCTGACGGTCCCGCTCGCCGTGGCGGGCGGGCTGTTCGGCCTCTACATGGCCGGCTCCAGCCTCAATATCTACTCGCAGATCGGGCTGGTGATCCTGATCGGGCTGGCGGCGAAGAACGGCATCCTCATCGTCGAGTTCGCCAATCAGCTCCGCGAGCAGGGCCGGGACGTGCGCACGGCGACGCTCGAGGCCGCCGAGACGCGCTTCCGCCCCATCCTGATGACGGGCCTGTCGACCGCCATCGGCGCGCTGCCGCTGGTGCTGGCCGCCGGGCCGGGCTCGGAGAGCCGCATCACGATCGGCGTCGTGATCTTCACCGGCGTGCTCGTGGCGACGCTGTTCACGCTGTTCGTGGTGCCGGTCGCCTACGCCGTGTTCGGGCGCTTCACGAAGACGCCGAACTGGGTCTCGCGCCAGCTGGCCGAGCAAGCGGACGCCCGGGGCGACCGCGCTGTGGAAGTTCCCGCCGAGTAGGACGCGGTTACTCGTCGGCGTGGGTCTCGACGGCGAGATAGGCGATGACGTCGGCCCGGGTCTCCTCGTCGCGCAGACCGGCGAAGCTCATGCGGTTGCCCGGCAGGAAGTCGCGCGGATTGGCGAGCCATTCGTTGAGCTGTTCCGGCGTCCAGGCGAAGTCGGCCTCTTGCAGAGCGTTGGAATAGCGGAAGTCCTCCGCCTCGCCGACATTCCGGCTGAACAGGCCATGCAGGTTCGGCCCGACCATGTGACGGTCGTCCTCGCCCAGCGTGTGGCAGGTCTGGCAGACGCGGAAGGCGCGCCGACCCGCCTCCAAGTCCGCGCTCGCCCAGGGCTCGCCGTACTGCGCCAGTATCTCGCGCGCTTCGGCCGCTTCACCCTCGTCCTCGTGTTCATCCTCGTCCGCCTCGGATTCCCCGCTGCCGGAGGATTGCGTCTCCTCCGTCCCGGACGCGCGGCTCGCCTCCGTCTCGTCGGCGTTCGGTTCGGGCGCCTCCGCGGGCTCCTCGCCGCCGCAGGCGGCCAGGGCGAGAGCGCTCAGGGCGGTGAAGGCGGTCAGCGTGCGGCGCATCGCGGTCTCCTTTGTTCGGTCCGCTCGAAGCGGTCTTAATGCGGTAGCGCGGCGCCGCCCGGGAATCAACGCTGGCGAGGGCGCCGGCGCGTCGCGTGAGAGGAAACGCCGCACGCCCGGATTGGCGATGCCTGCTGCGCCGTGACGCGCTAGGCTGGACCCGCTGTCAACGCGCGAGGAGCCGTGCAAGGCCGGATGGCGGATCGACCGGAGACCCTCTGCTTCGAGACCCGTGACCTCTCGAAGGTCTACGGCTCGGGCGTCAGCGCCGTCCACGCGCTGCGCGGCGTCGACCTGCGGGCGCCGGAAGGCGAGCTGTCGGTGCTGCTCGGCCCGTCGGGGTCGGGCAAGTCGACGCTTCTCAACATCCTGGGCGGGCTCGACCGGGCGAGTTCGGGAGAGGCCTATTTCCGCGGCAAGGCGCTCCACGACGCCAGCGACCGCGAGCTGACGCGCTATCGCCGCGACCATGTCGGTTTCGTCTTCCAGTTCTACAACCTGATGCCGAGCCTGACCGCCGAGGAGAACGTCGCGCTGGTCACCGAGATCGCCACCGACCCGATGGAGCCCGCCGAGGCGCTCGAGATCGTCGGGCTGAAGGCGCGCATCGGCCATTTCCCAGCCCAGCTCTCCGGCGGCGAGCAGCAGCGCGTCGCGATCGCGCGCGCCATCGCCAAGAAGCCCGAGGTCCTGCTCTGCGACGAGCCGACCGGCGCGCTCGACTCCGCGACCGGCATCAAGGTGCTCGAGGCGCTCAAGCACGTGAACGAGACGCTCGGCGCGACGACTTTCATCATCACGCATAACGCCACGGTCGCCGATATGGCCGACCGGGTGATCGTCTTCGGCGACGGCCAGATCCGCGAAACGCGGGTCAACGAGACGAAGGTGGAGCCCAAGGAGCTGAGCTGGTGACCGGCCTCTTCTCCATGCTCGACCGCAAGCTCTTCCGGGAGCTGCGCGCGATGTGGGGGCAGGCGCTGGCGATCGCGGCGGTCATCGCCGGCGGGATTTCGGTCCACGTGGTGATGGCGGGCATGCTCGCATCGCTCGAGGAAACCCGGACAGCCTATTATGAACGCTACCGTTTCGCCGATCTCTGGGCGCCGGTGGTTCGCGCGCCAAACGCGCTGATCGACGACATACGCGCCGTCGAGGGCGTCGCCGCCGCCGAGACGCGGATCCGCGCGCCGGTGCTGTTCGACATGCCAGACATGACCGAACCCGCCAGCGGGGTGATCTACTCCCTGCCGCGGGGGCGGGGCGCGTCGGTGAGCGACATCCATCTCGCCCGCGGCCGCCTGCCGGATCCCGCCCGTCGCGACGAAGTGGTCGTCCTGGAGAGCTTCGCGACCGCCCACGAGCTCGACATCGGCGACGTGGTCCCGGCCACGATCCGCGGCAAGCGCGAGCGGCTGACCGTCGTCGGGCTCGCCCTGTCGCCGGAATATGTCTACGCGATCGCGCCCGGCCAGCTCGTCCCCGATCCGCGCCTGTTCGGCGTGCTGTGGATGGACCGCAATGCGCTGGAGAACGCCGCCGATCTGGAGGGGGCGTTCAACGAGGTGGCGCTCAGGCTGATGCGCGGCGCCGACGCCGCGCCGGTCAAGGACGCCCTGGACCGCATGCTCGAGCCCTATGGAGCGCCCGGCGCCTACGGCCGGCGCGATCACGTCTCCGACGCGTTCCTGTCGAGCGAGATCGAGCAGCTTCAGACGATGGGCGCGCTGATGCCGCCGATCTTCCTGGCCGTGGCGGCCTTCCTGGTGAACGTCGTGATCTCGCGGCTGATCGCCGTCGAGCGCGAGCAGATCGGGCTGTTGAAGGCGTTCGGCTACAGCTCGGGAGCGGTCAGCCGGCACTATCTCAAGCTCGTCGGCGTAATCGCCGTCATCGGGCTGGCCGTCGGCTTCGGGGCCGGCGCCTGGCTCGGCCGGGCGATGGCGGTGATGTACACCCAGTACTACAACTTTCCCTTCCTGGTGTTCGCCTTCACCCCGTCGGTCTACGCCATCGGCGCGCTGGTCACGTTCGCCGCTGCGGGCGGCGGCGCGGCCTGGGCGGTGAGCAAGGCGGCGCGGCTCGAGCCGGCCGTGGCCATGCGGCCGCCCCCGCCGCCGGACTATTCGCGCGGCGCCGGCGCGGCGGTGATCCGCTGGCGCGTCCTCGACCAGCAGACGCGCATGATCCTCAGACAGATCGTCCGCTGGCCGGTCCGGGCGGGCCTCTCCGTGGTCGGGGTGGCGGCGTCGGGCGCGCTGCTGGTGACGTCGCTCTACTTCCTCGACGCCATGGAGGTGATGGTCGAGACCTATTTCGGCGTCGCCAACCGGCACGACGTCTCGGTCAGCTTCGTCGAGGCCCGCGGCATGACGGCCTATCACGATCTCGCCCGGCGCGACGGCGTGCTCCAGTCCGAGCCCTATCGCAGCGCCGCGGCGCGGCTGCAGTTCGAGAATCGCGAGGTGCGCATGGGGATCACCGGCGTCGTCGCCGATCCGGAGCTGTCGCGCATGGTCGACGCCGACAACCGCTCGATCGCGCCGCCGCCGGGCGGGCTGATCCTGTCGCGGGACCTGGCCGACCGGCTGGGCGCCGAGGCCGGCGACACCATCCGCGCGGCGATCACCGAGGGGCGCCGGCCGGTCCTCGAGCTGCCCGTCGTCTCGACGCCGGTGGTGCTGGTGGGCTCGGGCGCGCAGATGCGCCTTGAGGAGCTCAACGCCGCGCTCGGCGAGGGCCGGGTCGTCTCCGGCGCCTATCTGCGCGTCGATCCCGAGCGCGTCGACGCGCTCTACACCGAGCTGAAGCAGGCCCCGGCGGTGGCCGGGGTCGGGCTGCACGGCGTCGCGCGGCGGAACTTCCAGGAGCTCATGGATCGTTCGATCGGGGTGAGCATCTGGGTCTATACCGGCTTTGCGGGAATGATCGCCGCCGGCGTGATCTACAACGCCATGCGCGTCTCGCTCGCCGAGCGCCAGCGCGAGCTGGCCAGCCTGCGCGTGCTCGGATTCTCCAAGGCCGATGTGAGCTACATCCTGCTCGGCGAGGCGGGCTTCCTGACGCTGGCGGCCATCCCGCTCGGGCTGGTCATGGGCACGGGGCTGGCCTGGTCGCTGTCGAAGGCGATGAGCACGGACTTCTTCCGCCTGCCCTTCATCATCACCGCGGGCACCTACGGTTACACGGCGCTGGTGCTCATCCTCATCTCCGCGGCGAGCGCGCTGTTCGTGCGCAACCGCATCGACCATCTCGACCTCGTCGCCGTTCTGAAGACACGCGAGTAACGCCCTGATGAAACTTCGATTCCGCACCGTCTTCTGGAGCGCCGCCGGCGTGATCGTCGCCGCGCTCATCGTCTACGCCTTCCTGCCGCGGCCGGTGCTCGCCGACTTCGCGGTCGTCGAGCGCGGCGACCTCGTCGTGCGCGTGCGCGACGAGGGCTATACCCGGGTGCGCGAGGTCTACGTCGTCTCCGCGCCGGTGGGCGGACGCCTGTTGCGCGTCGATCCCGAGGCCGGCGACGCCGTCGAGGCCGGCGCGACCCTAGCCAATATCCTGCCCTCGGATCCCGCCTTCCTCGACGTGCGCAGCCAGGCCGAGGCGCGCGCCGCGCTGCGTTCGGCGGAGGCCGCGATGGGCTTCGCCGAGGCCGAGCTCGAACGCGCCGAGGCGGAGGCCGAGTTCGCGCGCACCGAGATGAACCGCATCCAGACCCTGTTCGAACGCGGCACCGTGAGCCAGGGCGCGCTCGACCGCGCCCGCCTGCAGCTCAGGTCGGCCGAGGCCGCGCTCAACACCGCCCGGGCCAATGTCCGCATGCGGGCGGCCGAGCGCGACGCCGCCCAGGCGCGGCTCGTCGAACCGGGCCAGAACGGCGAGGTCGAGGGCGTCGTCGAGGTCGCAAGCCCGATCGCCGGCGAGGTGTTGCGCGTCGTCCAGGAAAGCGAATCCGTGGTCCAGCCCGGCCAGCCCATCCTCGAGCTGGGCGATCCGCGCGATCTCGAGATCGTCGCCGAGCTGCTCTCGACCGACGCGGTCCGGGTCGAGGAAGGCGCGCCGGCGATGATCGAGGACTGGGGCGGCGAGGATCCGCTGCGCGCGCAGGTCCGCCGGGTCGAGCCCTACGGCTTCCTCAAGGTCTCCGCGCTCGGCGTCGAGGAGCAGCGCGTCAACGTCATCCTCGATCTCGTCGACCCGCCGGAACAGTGGGCGAGCCTGGGTCACGGCTATCGCGTCGAACCCGCCATCGAGGTCTGGCGCGGCGAGGACGTCGTGCGCGCGCCCTCGGCGGCCCTGTTCCGCCACGAGGGCGGCTGGGCGGCCTTCGTCGTGGAGAACGGCCGGGCGCGCCTGCGCGCCGTCGAGATCGGCCGGACCAACGGCGTCCACGCCCGCGTTGTCTCCGGCCTCGAGCCCGGCGACACGCTCATCCTCTACCCCTCCGACCGCATCGAGGACGGGGTCGCCGTGGAGGAGAGGGAGGCGTAGGGAGCGTCGTGCGCGCCGACCTCAATTCGTGCTCCCGGCTGCGCCGTGCTATCCCTGAGCGACCATGCGTCGCCAGGGGAGGGACGTGATGCGCGTCTTGATAGTGCTTGCAGTCGCATTCTTGCTCGCCGTCGTATTCGCGGACGTCGCGCGAACACAGATGGTCGTGCCCGTGCAGGGGCATCTCGGACGACAATGCAATCTGGACAGCCAGTGTGACGCGCCGCTCGTCTGCAGCCCGGCCGGCCGGTGCGTGCAGGCCTGCGAGACCGTCCGCGACTGTCCCCACGGGCAGTATTGCGTGCAAGGCCGGCCGCAGGACGACTACAGGGTCTGCGCGCCGCGCTCGGCGATCGCGCAGGACTGGTTCCCCGCGCTCGAGCGCAACACCGACCGGCCAGGCAGCGACCTCGTCGGTTTCCCCCTCGACCGGGCCGACCCGATCGCGTGCCATTCCGAATGCGCGAACGATCCCCGGTGCCGGGCCTGGACCTATGTCGAGCCGGGACGGCAGGGCGCCCTGCCGCGTTGCTATCTGAAGAATCCCGTGCCGGATCCCCGTCCGAACCGCCACACGGTGTCGGGCGTCATCCGCGGCCCGTCGGGCGCCTATGCGGTGGGCGGCATGGCCCGTGAGGCCGGGCCGGATTGAGGCGGGGGAGGCGTAGGGCAGTCCGCCTTCGCCTGACGGCTCCGGCGAGACAGCCTTCGCTCGTGGGAACCTAGCTGAAGGTGACGCGCAACGTGCTCGGCGAGCCGCCGTTTACAGGTGAGTTTAAGCGTTAGAGGATGATTTGGCAGCGTTTTGGGTGCCAGAACGATTTAGCTTGGGGGTTCGAAATGCAGGTGCGAACATCCTATGAAACCGACAAGGAATATAGAGAAAAGGTCAATAAATTTGAGAGGGATACCGGACTGGAATGGGATCCCGAACTCGTCGGGAGCATGAACACGTTCGGCGTGCGTGCGGGATACTTGGTTTTCGTTCTCGTGCTCATCGCCGGTGTATGGCTCACCATCGACACCCTCAGCGGATGGGGATGGAGAGTGCTGGGTGTGATCGGTTCGCTCGTTGTTGCAACGATTGTGGCTGCTGTTGTTCAGAACGTTGTGGGGAACCGTGATGCTGATCATCGCTGGAGACGGAAGTCTGGGCGCAACACTTAGCATTAGGCACGGTGTCCCGAGCATTCGTGGGACGAGCCGCCGGGTCGGAGGCCTGCAAACCATCGACAACCCGTTCCGCGCGAGCGTGTCACCCACGTCTTAGGTGCGTTCTGTTACCTATGTGTCCGGGGCGGACAAGCGAAGGCTGGCGCCGGCTGAGGGACTCGAACCCCCGACCTTCGGTTTACAAAACCGCTGCTCTACCAGCTGAGCTAAGCCGGCGCGTTCGGTCCATGTACGCGCCCGGGGTTTCGCGCTCAAGCGTTCCGCCGCACGATGGCGTGCGAAGGGAGGCGGGCGCTTGACCGAACTCCGCCGCGCCGTCGGCCCGCTGGGGCTGTCGCTCTACGGGATCGGCGTCACCGTCGGCGCCGGGATCTACGCGCTCATCGGCGAGGCCGCCGGGCTGGCGGGGCAGTGGACGCCGCTCGCCTTCGTCATCGCCTGCGCGCTCGCCGGCGTAACCGCGCTGTCCTACGCCGAGTTGTCGACGCGCCATCCCGAAAGCGCCGGAGAGGCGGCCTATGTCGCCTCCGGCCTCAGGCGGCGATGGCTCGCCGCAGCGGCGGGCTACGGCGTGGCGTTCACTGGAATGATCTCTTCGGCGACGATATTGCGCGGCTTCGCCGGCTATCTCGCCGAATTCGTCGTCCTGCCCGACTGGCTGACGATGGCCGCGCTGATCACCGTGCTCGCCGGCGTGGCGCTGTGGGGCGTGCGGCAGACGGTGATGGCGGCCGCCGTCGTGACGCTCATCGAGGTCGCCGGGCTGATCTTCGTGATCGTCGCCGCCGCGCCGCAGGCCGTGACCGATCCGCTGCAGATCGACGCGCCGCTCCGCGCGGCCGGCCTGCTGCAGGCTTCGGTGCTCGCCTTCTTCGCCTTCATCGGCTTCGAGGACATCGTCAACATGGCCGAGGAGGCGCGCCGTCCGCACCGCGACATGCCGATCGCGATCGGCGCGACGCTCGCTGCGGCGCTGGTGCTCTACACGCTGGTGGCCTGGACGGCGACGGCGATCGTGCCTGGCGCGGAGCTCGCCGCCAGCGGCGCGCCGCTGGCGCGCGTGGTCGAAGCCGCGCTCGGCGGGGGCGGGCGGCTGATCGCCGGAGTCGCGCTGATCGCCATGGTCAACGGGGTGCTGATCCAGATGGTGATGGCCGCGCGCGTGCTGTACGGCCTGTCGCGCCGCGGCCTTGCTCCGGACGCTTTGTCGGACGTGCACGCCCGCGCCCGGACCCCGCATGTCGCCACGCTGACCGCCGCCGGCGTCATCGCCGTTCTGGCGCTGAGCGCGCCGATCGCGACGCTGGCCGAGGCGACCTCGCTGGTCACGCTCGCCGTCTTCACGCTGGTCAATCTGTCGCTCGCGGCGATCCGTGTCCGCGGCGATGTCAGCGCCGAGCGAGTCTTCGTCGCGCCGGCCTGGACCCCGGCGCTGGGCGCGGCGGCGAGCCTTGCGATGCTCGCCGCCGCGTTGACGCTGCGCTTGATCTAGGGGGGCGATCGAGCGGGGTCAGACCCCGGCGGAGGCCGCCGCCATCATGTCGGCCTCGAGGCCGTCGAGGCCCGGGGCGGCGTTCACCGCGTCGTGCGCGACCGGGCCGGCGTGCGCCGCGCCGGTCGCGGATCCCGGGAAGAAACTGTCGAGCGAGCCCTCGGTCTGGCTTTCGACCATGGTCGCGAAGAGGTCGCCGTCGGTTTCCGACGTCGTGACCGTTTCGGGTTCGGAGACCGACGCCGTGGTCAGGCTCGACGCCGTCGATCCGCTCGTCTCCACGACCAGGTCGGTGATGGTCAGCGTCGGTCCGAAGAAGGGGTCGTCCATGTCGACCGCGCCGAAGCCGATCTCGTAGGTTCCGGCCTCGAGCTCGATGGAGAAGCTCTGCGGGCCCTCCACGCCGGGATACTGCTCGAGCATGATCGGCTCGCCGTTGATGGTGATGAAGCCGAAATCGCGGAAGACCGAGCTGCCCTCGTCGCCGCCGGCGAGGTCGAACGTGAAGCTGAGCGTTCCCGCCGCGTCGAGCGTGACCGTCGTCATAATCGCCGAGCCCGACGCCGCGTCGCCGAGCGAGAAGGCGTCGAGCGTCGTGGTCATGCCGAGGAAGGCCTCGATCTCGGAATCCGTCTGCCGGTCGTCGGTCTCGGCGATGACCTCGATGGTCCCGTCGGCGATCGCGGATTCGCCGATCGTCTGCCAGCCCGACAGCGTCTGCTCGGACGTGTCGGCGGTTCCCGTGATCGTCACCGTGACGACGCCATCGGTGACGTCCTGGCCGTCGCTGGCGGTGAAGCCCACCTCGACGTCGACCGTCTCGCCTTCGCCGAGGCCCTGGTAGGCGTCGCCGGGATCGAAGGTGATTTCGCCGGTTGCGGGATCGAAGCTCACCTCGCCGTCGAAGGCCGAGCCGTCGACGGAGACCAGCGAGACCGCATCGTTCTCGAAGTCCCAGGCGTCGGCGAGCGCGTCGACCGTGACCGCCTCGCCGTCCTCGACGAGATCGACGGCGTGATCGTCGACGACGGGGGCGTTGTTGCGCCCGTCGAGATAGACGGTCGCGTTGTCGAACTGCGCGGCCTCGATCTTGATGAGCACATCGTTTCCGTCTTCGCCGGACACGCTGGCGCCGCGTCCGCTCGTCGCGAAGGCGTAATCGCGCGCGTCGCCGTCGAAGATCACGGTGTCGACGCCGCCGCCGCCGACGAAGGTCTCGTCCGCAGCCGTGCTGACGAAGACGTCATTCTCGCCCGATCCGGCGATACGCGCGCCTGCCGGGCCGCGTCCGGGCGGCGGGCCGCCGGCGGCCTGAGCGGGCGGGCCCTGGACGTCCGGGCGTCCGGGAGTCTCCTGGGGTTTCGGCATGACGGCGCCTTTCTCCAGCCAAAGCGCGTTCCTGCGCGTCCGGGGAAAACGGTGCCGACGGCGCCGCCCGCCGCCAAGGCATCGCTGTTAATCCCGGTTAATGGATGGCTAATGCGCCGACGCGACGTTCTAGAGAGAGGCGGCCTCGACGATGCGCGGCGTCTTGCGCCAGACCAGCACGGCCGCGGCGGCCAGCGCGCCGAGAAGCACGTGGATCGCATCCATCGCGAACAGGCCGAGCGGATAATCCGCGCCGTAGACCCAGCCGTACATGAGCGCGGTGAAGGCGAAGCCGAGCCAGGCGAAGAAGCCGACCTTGAGATGGCCGGCGATGTCGCGCGCCCCGCTCATTTCGATGAGCGCGGAAAGCCCGATCACGGTGAGGATCGGCATGACCGGCGACAGCGCCATCTTCCATTCCTGGCCAGCATAATCGGCCTCCGTGACGCCGGCGAGGCTCATCCAGAGATCCTGGAAGACCACGCCGTAGATCAGGAAGCCGATGAGGTAGATCGCCGCCACGGCGGCGACCGCGGCGATGAGGTCGTGACCGAAAATCCGGGGCATGATGTTTTCCTCCCCCGCCGGGGCGGCTATTGCTGCGCCCTCGACACTGGTTCGGCGCGCGTTCGCGCCGTGAATGAATCATACTCCTCATGGGGATTCGCCGCCATGGCCCGCATCCTGATCACGAGCGCGCTGCCCTACATCAACGGCGTCAAGCACCTGGGCAATCTCGCCGGCTCGATGCTGCCCGCCGACGTCTATGCGCGTTTCGAGCGGATGCGCGGAAACGACGTGCTCGCGATCTGCGCGACCGACGAGCACGGCACGCCCGCCGAGCTGGCCGCGGCGGCGGCCGGCCAGGACGTGAAGAGTTATTGCGACGAGCAGTACGCGATCCAGAAGGCGATCGGCGAGCAGTTCGGTCTGAGCTGGGACTATTTCGGCCGGACCTCGTCTAAGCGGAACGCCGAGCTGACGCGCCATTTCGCCGACGTGCTGGAGGACAAGGGCCTGATCGAGGAGATCGTCGAGGAGCAGGTCTACTCCATCGACGACGGCCGCTTCCTGCCCGACCGCTATATCGAGGGGACCTGCCCCAATTGCGGCTACGAGAAGGCTCGCGGCGACCAGTGCGACATGTGCGGCAAGCTGCTCGACCCGACCGACCTGATCGATCCCTATTCGGTGATCTCGGGTTCGAAGAATCTCGAGGTCCGCGAGACGCGCCATCTCCAGCTCAAGCAGACCAAGATGGAGGCCCGCCTGCGCGAGTGGGTCGACGCCGCCGACGGTTGGCCGTCGCTCGCCAAGTCGATCGCCTACAAGTGGCTCGACGAGGGGCTGCGCGACCGCACCATCACGCGCGATCTCTCCTGGGGGGTGAAGGTGCTGAAGGACGGAAAGCCGCGCCCGGGTTTCGAGGACAAGGTCTTCTACGTCTGGTTCGACGCGCCCATCGGCTATATCGGCGCGACGGCCGAGTGGGCCGACGCCGCGGGCGGCGACTGGGAGGCCTGGTGGCGCACCGACAGGGGCGCCGACGACGTCACCTATGTCCAGTTCATGGGCAAGGACAATGTCGCCTTCCACACCGTGTCCTTCCCCGCGACCATCCTGGGCTCGGAGGAGCCGTGGAAGACGGTCGACCGCCTGAAGGCCTTCAACTGGCTGACCTGGTACGGCGGCAAGTTCTCCACCAGCGAGCACCGCGGCGTGTTCATGGACCAGGCCCTCGAGCTGCTGCCCGCCGACTACTGGCGCTGGTATCTCACCGCCGGCTCGCCGGAGGGCGGCGACGCCCAGTTCACCTGGGAGCATTTCCAGTCGGTGGTGAACAAGGATCTCGCCGACGTTCTGGGCAATTTCGTCAATCGCGTGCTGCGCTTCGGCAAGTCGCGCTTCGACGGCCACATTCCCGCGGGCGGAACGCCGGGCGAGGCCGAGCGCTGGCTCTACGCCGAGGTCGACGAGCGCCTGGCGGCGATCGCGAAGCACTACGACGCCATGGAGTTCCGCAAGGCCGCCGCCGAGACGCGCGCGCTGTGGGCGGCGGGCAACGAGTATCTCACCCGCGCCGAGCCGTGGGCGCATTTCAAGACCGACCACGCCCGCGCCGCGCTGGGCGTGCGCACGGGCGTCAATCTGTGCCGGCTGTTCGCGCTGGCCACATACCCGATCGTCCCGTTCGCCGCCGAGAAGATCGCCCACGCCGTCGGGGTGGCCCACGAGGGCTGGCGCTGGCCCGAGGCGAGCGCCGAGGAGGTGCTCACCGCGCTGCCGCCCGAACGCCCCTTCACCCCGCCCGACGTGCTGTTCGCCAAGATCGAGGACGAGCAGGTCGAAGAGTGGCGCGAGCGCTTCGGTGGCGAGCCGGCGGGCGAGTGACGAATTGAATTCCCGGACGCGCCGCAGGCGCGATCCGGGACCGTGGCGGGATTTGCGTCGGGAGGCCCCGGCTCTCGCTCCGCTCGGCCGGGGTTTCAATCCGTGCGCCTCGCCGCCTTAGCCCTTCTGAAAGCTTGATGCGTCAAGGTCCGGCCGGGATGGAGGAAATCCGGGCGAAGGCATGAGCGAAGCCGCGCACAAGCTGGGCGAGGGCGCGCTGTCGGCGGACAAGCTGGCGGCGGCGAACATCCATCCCGAGACCGGGCTTGCGACCGATTATCTGAACCACTTCAACGAGGTGGCGATGATGATGGAGATGCTGCCCGACATGCCCGATTGCGCCGAGGACGTGCTGGCCTGGGAGCCGCTCGACTACGAGGCGCACTTCGAACGCTCGGGGTTCGCGGCCAAGGCGCTGGCGATCAAGGCGTATCGCGCCGCGCCGCGCGCGCTGCGCGCCCATCTCGAGACCATCGTGCTGTCGCTCAACGCCGAGATCGGCCGCGCCAAGGCCCTGCTCGAGACCGGCGATCCCGACGCGCCGGCGCAGGTCGCGCGGCTGGCGGGCGAGGAGATCCATCCGCTGATCGCCGCGGCGAGCAACGCCATTCACGGCCGCATCGAGGGCGAGGACCTCTGCGAGGACTGCCCCGCCCAGGCCGATGTCGACGCGCTGTTCGCATAGGGCTCAGATGAGACCGCGCGACCGCAGCGCGGAGCGGTAGTGCGTCAGCAGATCGCGGTGGATCCGGGCGATCTCCGGCGACCATTTCTCGGCGCGCTCCGCGCCCTTGAAGCCGGCGCGCTCGGCGAGATTGACGAAGGCGAGATCGGCGCGCGCCGGCGCGTCGCCCACGACCTTCAGGATCACCTCGGCGGCCTTGAGATTGCCCGGGTCGAGCACGGCCTTGAGCGCGTCGTCGTCGAAGGCCTGGGCGTTCATCATCCGGTAGAGCGCCGCGTAGCGCTGGATCGGCAACGCCCCGATGAGCTCCGCCATCGCCGCGTCCACGACGAAGGCGGCCTGCGGCGTCAGCTTCTGCGCCTCGGCCTCGGACAGCATGGCGAACTTGATGAGCTGGAGCAGGTTGGAGCGCTTGCGGATGAGGCTGTTGAGCGTCTGGGCGAAGGCGAGATGCAGGCGCTTGAACTCCACCCACGCCTCGACGGCCTGGCGGAAGGCCAGGTCCGGCGCCGGTCCGGCCGGCGACGCGGTGCGCTCCTCGGCGACCCACAGGCCGGAAAGCGCGCGCTTGAAATTGCCTAGCGCCATGAACTCGGTCTGATCCCTCGCCGTGAGCCAAGCACGGGAGATGTTGCCATGGCGTTAGGCCGCCGGACCGCGCGGCGGCATTGACGCCCCGGCCGGGCCGGTCTCGAATGCGCGCGAAGCAGAGACCGGAGTTCCCCATGCGCCGCCTTTTCTCCGCCGCCGCCTGCGCGCTCGCGCTCGGCGCGCCCGCCTTCGGCCAGGACGCCCTGCGCACCGAGATCGCAACCGACTACGAGAGCCATCTCGAAGGGCTCTACCGGCATTTCCACGCCAATCCCGAGCTGTCCTTCGTCGAGCACGAGACCGCCGCGCGGCTGGCCGAGGAGCTCCGTGAGGCCGGCTTCGAGGTCACCGAGGGCGTGGGGCGGACCGGGATCGTGGCGGTCCTGGAGAACGGCGAAGGCCCGACGGTGATGCTGCGCGGCGACATGGACGGCCTGCCGATGGAGGAGCGCACCGGGCTCGATTTCGCCTCCGAGGTCGTCATGGAGGACCGCAACGGGAACTCCTTCCCGGCGATGCACGCCTGCGCCCACGACACCCACGTCACCGCGCTCATCGGCGCCGGGCGCTGGATGGCGGAGAATCGCGAGGCCTGGTCCGGGACGCTCGTCCTGATCGGCCAGCCCGCCGAGGAGATCGGCCTGGGCGCCTACGAGATGCTCAATGACGGGCTCTACGAGCGCTTCGGCGGCGCGCCCGACGCGGTCGTGTCCTTCCACACCTGGGGCTACATGCCCGCCGGCGAGATCCGCTACGTGCCCGAATACGCCATGGCCAATGTCGACACCGTCGACGTCTATGTGCGCGGCGTCGGCGCCCACGGCGCCTCGCCGCATCTCGGCAAGGACCCGGTCGTGCTGGGCAGCCAGATCGTGATGAACCTGCAGACTCTGGTGAGCCGCGAGCTGTCGCCGTTCGAGACCGGCGTGGTGACCGTCGGCGCGTTCAACGCCGGGACCAAGCACAACATCATCTCCGACGAGGCCCATCTCCAGATCACCGTGCGCTCCTACACCGACGAGGTGCGCGAGCAGCTGCTCACCGGCATCGAGCGCATCGCGCGCGGACAGGCCGAGGCGGCGGGCCTCCCCGAGGCGCTGATGCCGGAAATCGAGATCGAGGAGGTCTACACCCCGGCGGTCTACAACGATCCCGCCCTGTCGGCACGCGCCGGCGAGGTGCTGCGCGACCGTTTCGGCGAGGCCGTCCAGATCGGCCAGCCGGTGACCGGCGGCGAGGACTTCGCCCGCTACGGCCGCACCGACGAGGACGTGCCGATCTTCATGTTCTGGGTCGGCGCGACGCCCGACGATGTGTGGGCCGAGGCTCAGGAAACCGGCGAGGCGCCGCCCTCCAATCACTCGCCCTTCTTCTATCCCGACGCCGAAGCGGCGATCACCACCGCGGGCGAGGGCATGATCGCCATCGCGCTCGACCTGTTCGACGAGGGCGTGCCGGCGGGCGAGACGGAGTAGCCGCCGGAGCGCGGCCTCGACGGCGAGCGGACGAAAAAAGGGGCGGGGCATGGACGACGCGGCTTCGGCCACGCTGATCCCGGCGGGCAATCACATGGCGGTCATGGCGGCGCTGTTCGCCGTGGCGATGTTCGGCTTCCTGATGGAGAAGACGAAGATCGGCGCGCTGCTGACCGGCGCGGTCTGGGCGATTCTCGGCGCGATCCTGCTCGCCAATCTGCGGGTGATTCCCCACGACGCGCCGGCCTACGGCTTCGTCTTCGACTACTTTGTGCCGGTGCTGATCCCGCTCTTCCTGTTCAAGGCGGACCTCAAGCGGATCTTCTTCGAGACCGGGCGGATGGCCGGCGCCTTCATGCTCGCCGCGCTGGGCACGACGGTGGGCGTCGTCATCGCCATGCTGCTTCTGGATTTCGGCGCCCGCGAGCCCGGCGTCGCCGGAGCCTTCACCGCGACCTATGTCGGCGGCTCGGTCAATTACGCCGCGCTGCTGGACATGACCGGACTGCGCGAGGACGAGTCCTTCGTCGCCGCGGCGACCGCGGTCGACAACATGGCGAGCGCGCTCTTCCTGGCGGTCCTCGCCGTGCTGCCGGGCTGGGCGTGGCTGGCGCGGCGCTTCCCCGCGATCGACCACACGCAGGGCGACGACGATCCCGAGGTCCCGGAGGGCACGCCCACGGCCTTCACGCTGACGACGGTGCTCGCGCTCGCGCTGATCGTGGTGGCGCTGGCCGACGCTATCGTCTTCTTCGGCGACCGCTGGGTCGCGGCGAACCTGCCGCCGGCCTGGGACGGCCTGTTCTCGGGCTATCTGCGCTACGTCATCATCACGATCCTCGCTCTGATCCCGGCCACGGCGATGCCCGGCCGCATGGCGAAGCTCCACGGCGGCTACGAGCTGGGACTGGGGCTGGCCTTCGTCTTCTTCGCCGCCATCGCAGCCGGGGCGAACATCGAGGCGATGATCCGCCAGGCGCCGATCCTGATCCCGATGGTGGCGATCATTCTGGCCGGGCATGCGCTGGTGGTGTTCGGGCTGGGCTCGGTCTTCCGCCTGTCGCTGCCCGAGCTGATCACCGCGTCGAACGCCTCGATCCTGGGCGCGACGACGGCGCCGGCGCTGGCCGCCGCGAAAGGCTGGCGCGACCTCGTCACGCCGGGCGTGCTGGTGGGCGTGTTCGGCTATGCGCTGGGCACGGTGCTGGGCTCGGCCGTCTACGGGATCTGGCAGGCGCTCGGCTGACGTCGGGGCGGCTCGCGGGGTGTCGCCGCCTTGCGCGCACTGATATCCTCCGAAGCGAGGCTTCCGGAAAGGGGATGCATCGATGTCCGACAAAACCAGCAAGGCCGCCATGCTCGCGCTGCTCGGGGCGTCGCTCGGCATCGCACCCGCACAGGCGGGGCAATCGCCCGATGGAGAGGACGGCGCCCGTCCGGCCGTCGATCTCGGCGCGGCTCAGGAGGCGCTCGACAGCCGCCAGATCAAGATCGCCGATCCCGAGGCGCGGCAGCACAAGGTCACCGACGAGGAGTCCCGCCAGATCAAGATCGGCGAGCCCGAAACCCGGCAGCACAAGGTCGACGCCGAGTCGATGCAGTACAAGCTGGAGACGCCGCAGGTCGATCCGGAGGCGCTCCGGGAATCGCGGCAGTTCAAGGTCGAGTCTCCGGAATCGCGTCAGATCAAGATTGAGGAGCCGGAGAGCCGCCAGATCAAGATCGACGGCGTCGACGGCGAGGCGGTCGAAGACGGCGCGGGCGGCGGCCCGCACGACGCCGGGGGCGGTCCGCACCGCTAGACCGCATGCAGCGCGACGACGCGTTCTCCTATGTCTGCAACGCCTGCAATCGGTGCTGTCGCGGCAAGATCATCCAGATCAACCCTTATGAACTCGCCCGGCTTGCGCGCCGGCTGGGCGTGAGCGCGTCCAAGTTCGTCGAGCGCTATACCGATGACGGCGTCCGGCTGAAGCGCGACGAGACCGGGACCTGCGTTTTCCTCGGCGAGGCTGGCTGCACGGTTCATCCCGACCGCCCGCTGGTATGCCGGCTCTATCCGCTGGGCCGAATCGTGGGGTCGCAGGGCGAGCGCTTCGAACACATGACGCCCCATCCCGAGACCGAAGGCGTCTACGGGGCGGACGGCCGGATCGCGGACTATCTCGAACAGCAGGGCGCGGAACCCTACATGGCCGCCGCCGACGCCTATTACGCGCTCTATCGCGATCTCTCGATCGGTGAGGGCGAAGGCGCGGAGGCCGAGCCCGAAGACTTCCTCGATCTCGAAGGTTTCGTCGCGCGCGAGTGCGAACGCCGCGGCGAGCCTGTCCCGGAAACCCTGGAGGAGCGCGCCGAACTCCACGCTCGCTGGCTGGCCGAGCGCTTCACCGGGTCATGACGACAGCCGCGCGCGGGCGATGAGCGCCTCCTCGTCGATCGCGGCTTCGCCAGCGCCCAGCATGGTCGAGCACTCCGCGATCTTCCGCGCGACATAGGCCTCCGCGGCGGGCTCCAGCCCGGCGCGGTAGAGCGCTGCGGCGGCGAGCGCATGGGCGGCGAGTTCGGCGAAGCGGCGGGCGTCGGCTTCCCCGATCCCGGAGGCGACCATCTTCTCGAGGCCCGCCAGCCGTTCGTCGAGCGCGGGATGGCGGCCCGCCGCGCCGGCGAGTTCGGCGCGCAGCGCCTCGCGAGCGTTCTCGTCGCGGCCGAGCGCGCGCAGCGTGTCGAGCGCGATGACGTTGCCCGAGCCCTCCCAGATCGCGTTGAGCGGGCTCTGCCGGAAGATTCGGGGCAGGGGGTGCTCCTCGACATAGCCCGCGCCGCCGTGGGCCTCCATCGCCTCGTAGGCGAGATACGGCGCGCGCTTGCAGATCCAGTATTTCGCGATCGGCGTGAGGATGCGCGACAGGGCGCGCTCGTGATCGTCGGCTTCGGCCCTGTCGAAGCTCTCGGTGACGCGGAAGGCGAGCGCCAGCGCGGCCTCGGCCTCGAGCGCGAGATCGGCCAGCACGGCGCGCATGAGCGGCTGGTCGATGAGCCGGCGCTGGAAGGCCGCGCGCCGGTCGGCGTGCCAGACCGACATCGCCGCGACCTGGCGGATCAGGCCCGCCGAGCCCGCCAGGCAGTCGAGTCGGGTGTGGTTGACCATCTCGATGATGGTGCGCACCCCGCGGCCGGGCTCGCCCACGCGCTTGGCCCAGGCCTGCTTGTACTCGATCTCGGAGGAGGCGTTGGAGCGATCGCCGAGCTTGTCCTTCAGGCGCTGGATCTCGATGGCGTTGCGCGTCCCGTCCGGGCGCCAGCGCGGGACGAGGAAGCAGGACAGGCCGGTTTCCGCGCCGCCTTCTTCATAGGCCAGCGTGAGGAAGCCGTCGGACATCGGCGCGGAACAGAACCATTTGTGACCGGTGAGCTCGACCTCGCCGTCGGCGTCGAGCGCCCGGGCCGTCGTCTCGTTGGCGCGCACGTCCGAGCCGCCCTGCTTTTCCGTCATAGCCATGCCGAGGGTGAGGCCGGCCTTCTCGCCATGCGGGATGAAGCGCGAGTCGTAGCGCGCTGCGGTGAGCCCCTCGATCCAGTCGCCGGTCCAGTCGGCGTGGCGCAGGGCGGGGATGGCCGCATAGGTCATCGACAGCGGACAGCACGTGCCCGCGTCGATCATGCCCTGGAGCATCAGCAGAACGGCGTGGGCGGTGTGGCCGCCCGATTCCGCCGTCCAGGCGATCGAGGAGACCTCGTTCGACAGGCCGAGCGCCATGAGCTGGTGATAGGCCGGGTGGAACTCGACCTCGTCGATGCGCCGGCCGTAGCGATCGAACGGCTTGAATTTCGGCGGGTTCTCGTTGGCCAGCCGGCCCCACTCGGTCGCCTCCTCGGAGCCGACGCGCGCGCCCAGCGCCGACAGGCGCTGCAGGTTGGGTCCGGCGCCGGCGCGCTCGGCGCCGTCGCGGAGCATGGCGTCGGCGTCGAACAGGTTCAGCCCGACCATCGGTTCGGACTGGTTGAAGACGGTGTGGGTGGCGAGCTCGGCGCGGGGATTGAGATGCGTCATGGGCGACATCAAACCCGCGCGTCGCGCGTCTGTCGATGGGCCGCGATGCCGCGGCGGCTCAATCCCGCGGATTGATGCGCGGGTCGCGCCGGGACGCCTCGTAGAGCGCGATCGCCGCGGCGTTGGAGACGTTGAGGCTCTCCATGCGCGGGCTCATCGGGATGCGCGCGAGCGCGTCGCAGTGATCCGCCACGCGCGGGCGCAGGCCCTTGTCCTCGGCGCCGAGCGCGATCACGAGGCCCGGCCCGGCGTGCGCCTCGACGAGGCTCTCCAGCGAGGCCTCGGCGTCGCCCGCAAGGCCGATCGCGACGCGGCCCGCCTCGCGCAGGCTCGCCAGCGTGTCGGCGATATTGGTCACGCGGACATGGCCGACGATCTCGGTCGCGCCGACGGCGGCCTTGCACACTGCGCCGAACAGCGGCGGCGACTTGCGGTCCTGCATGAGGATCGCGCGCGCTCCGAACGCGGCCGCCGAACGGAAGATCGCGCCCACATTGTGCGGGTCGGTGATCTGGTCGAGCACGACGAGCGCGCCGTGGGTCGGGTCCGCGACGGCCTGCAGCGGCTCGGGCGCGAGCGCGCCGACGCGCGCGGCGAATCCCTGGTGGACGGCGCCGGCGGGCAGGCGGCCCGCGATTCGGTCGGGATGATCGATCTCGGGCTCGGCGCCGGCGGGCAGGTCGGCTGCGGCGTTGCGCGTGACGTGCAGGGCGCGGACTTCGCGCCGCGGATTGGCCAGTGCGGCGAGGACCGCATGACGGCCCCAGATCCAGCCTTCCGACGGGGCGGCATGAGCGCCCGAACGGCGTGCTGCATCAGGGGATTTGTCGGTGTTGCGCCGCTCAGGGGCCATCAGTATAGTCCGCGCTCGATTCCGGAAGCGGCCTCGTTAGGACGGTGCGCGCAGCAGCGCAACATCGTTCGGCGGGGCGGTTTTTTTCGGGAGGCGCCCTTGGAGGGGTGGGAGAGTGGTTAAATCCACCAGACTGTAAATCTGGCGCCTTACGGCTACGTTGGTTCGAATCCAACCCCCTCCACCAGCCTTCCCCCGGATCCGGTCCGGGGTTCGGCCAGGCAAGCCCGCCAGCGGCTGCGAGCGAAGGCTGTCTCGCCGGAGCCGCGAGACGCGGACGTTCCGGCTCAGCGCTCTTGCATCCCGCGCGGAATGACGCCAAGAACGGCGGCGCAGAGCGGGCGTAGTTCAATGGTAGAACGTCAGCCTTCCAAGCTGAATATGTCGGTTCGATTCCGATCGCCCGCTCCAGCGCGCCGCAAGGCCTGATCGCGCCGCGCGACGCATTCGTCCCGGCCGGGATTCTCGTGTAGTATGGAATATACGCGAAGCTCGTGGCCGGGGAGCCGACGATGCCGTATCCGCGCGCTTATCTCTACGTGCTGGGGCTGATCGGCTTCGCCGTCTGGGCGTTCTGGCCGAGCTATTTCTCGGTGCTCGGAGAGGCGCCGACGGCGTTTCACGTCCACGGCATCACCGCGACGCTGTGGATGGGGCTCGTCGCCTGGCAGGCCTGGTCGATCCACAACAGGCATGCACGGCTCCACCGCCTGACCGGCAAGCTTAGCTTCCTGCTGATCCCCGCCTTCATCGCCGGCGGGATGATGGTCATCGAGTCCTTCCAGATGCGCCCCGGCGACCCCTTCGCCGCTGCGTACGGGATCCGGCTCAGCGCGATCGACGTGCTCGCGCTCGCCGCCTTCGCCTGGCTGACGGCGGGGGCGCTGCGCCACCGGGCCGACGTCGATCTGCATGCCCGCTACATGCTGGCGACGCCGCTTCTGCTGCTCGGGCCGATCTTCGCGCGCCTGTGCTCGCGCTACGTTCCCGGCCTGACGATCACTGGGGTCGAGGAGTTCCCGCGCTTCGTCTATTCGACGCACATCACGCAGGCCCTGACGGTGATCGTCGCGTTGATCCTCTATTCCCGGAGCCGGCCGGCGGGGCGGCCCTTCCTGATCGTCGCTGCGGTCGCGGCGCTGCAGAGCGTCGCTTTCGAGGCGGCCGCCGGCGTTGAGGCCTGGCGCGGGCTTCTGCAGGCATACGCCGGGCTGCCCACAGCCGCGATCATCGCCGCCGGGCTGCTGATCGGCGCCGTTGCGGTCTGGTTCGGGTGGACCCGCCCGGCGGCGACGAGCCCGGCGACGGCGGCCTGAGAGCGGACCCGCGCGCGTCAGGCGGGCTCGGGTTGGCCGCGGCCCCGGAGCGCAAGCTCGAGGGAGAACCCGATCGCGCTGAACGCATAAACCGCGGCCACGAAGGCGGGGACGGCGACGGCTTCGGATTGCGGATCGGGGAGGGCGATGACGATCGCGCACACGCCGAGCGTGCGCAGCGCGATGTGCGCGACGCCCACGCGGCTCTGATACATCCAGCCGACGATCGCCCAGATGGGCGCCGTCGACAGGCCGAGCGCCAGCGGAAACAGGTCGGGCGCCTGGCTGACCAGCGCGGCTGTCACCGGCCAGTGGAGATTGGCGCTGATGACTGCGGGGACGAGCGCGCCGTTGAGCGGCGAGCGCGTCTTCATGAACGGCGCGCGCAGCGGGCGCTGGAGCGCCACGGCGAGGGGGAAGATCAGCCCCAGGCTGGCGCAGCTGAGCATCATCCATTGTTCATAGGCGAGGATGCGGCCGGCCAACGCCAGGCCGGCCCAGACGAGCAGGCCCGCCACGGGCATGGGCAGACCGGCCTTGTTGGCCTGCATCAGCCGGCGACGCTCGGCGTCGAGAGTGGGCGCGTCCATGGGAGCCGTCCTTCATGTGTGAGGCGATGAAACAAGTACTTTGAAAAACAAAGCATCGATGCGCCACAAGGTCAAGGTCCGGGCCGCGGGAAACGGGAACGGCCGGCGCCGGGGGCGAGGCGGCGGGTTCGCCCTTGCCAAGCGCGGGCGCGGACGCTATGCCGCGCCCTCAGTTTTTCGCGGTGTGATGCGGTCCTTCCCTGATCAGTCGATCCGGGCTTGGTCCGGTCCTTCTCGCGGGTTCCTTCTCATCACGAGGATCGAAGGCCATGTCCAAGGAAAAGTTTGAGCGTACGAAGCCGCACGCGAACATCGGCACGGTGGGTCATGTCGACCATGGCAAGACGACGCTGACGGCTGCGATCACGAAGTATTTCGGCGATTTCCGCGCCTATGAGCAGATCGACGGCGCGCCGGAGGAGAAGGCGCGCGGGATCACGATCTCGACGGCGCACGTGGAGTACGAGACGGAGAACCGTCACTACGCCCACGTCGACTGCCCGGGCCACGCCGACTACGTGAAGAACATGATCACCGGGGCGGCCCAGATGGACGGGGCGATCCTGGTGGTTTCGGCCGCCGACGGTCCGATGCCGCAGACGCGCGAGCATATCCTGCTGGCCCGCCAGGTGGGCGTGCCCGCGCTGGTCGTGTTTCTGAACAAGGTCGACCAGGTCGACGATCCCGAGCTTCTCGAGCTCGTCGAGATGGAGGTGCGCGAGCTTCTGTCCTCGTACGACTTCCCGGGCGACGACATTCCGATCGTCGCGGGCTCGGCGCTTGCGGCGATGGAGGGACGCGATCCCGAGATCGGCGAGGAGAAGATCAAGGAGCTGATGGCGGCGGTCGACGACTACATCCCGACACCTGAGCGTCCGAAGGACCAGGACTTCCTGATGCCGATCGAGGACGTGTTCTCGATCTCGGGCCGGGGCACGGTGGTGACCGGCCGGGTCGAGCGCGGCGTGGTGAAGGTCGGCGACGAGATCGAGATCGTGGGCATCCGCGACACGGTCAAGACGACGTGCACGGGCGTGGAGATGTTCCGCAAGCTGCTCGACCAGGGCGAGGCGGGCGACAATGTCGGCGTTCTGCTTCGCGGCGTCGAGCGCGACGGCGTGGAGCGCGGCCAGGTTCTGGCCAAGCCGGGCTCGATCACGCCGCACAAGAAGTTCGAGTGCGAGGCCTATATCCTGACCAAGGAGGAGGGCGGCCGTCACACGCCGTTCTTCACCAACTACCGGCCGCAATTCTACTTCCGCACCACCGACGTGACCGGCGTGGTCACGCTGAAGTCGGGCACCGAGATGGTGATGCCCGGCGACAATGTGGAGCTGGAGGTCGAGCTGATCACGCCGATCGCGATGGAGGAGAAGCTCCGCTTCGCCATCCGCGAGGGCGGACGCACCGTCGGCGCCGGCGTCGTCTCGAAAATCATCGAGTAGGCGCGCGCCTCAAGGGCGTTTCGACAAGGCCGCCTCTCCGCAAGGAGGGGCGGCTTTTTCGTGGGCGCGGGCCGCGCGATTGCGCGGGCTGCTCGACAAGCGGTCGAGGCGGCGGCTATCGATGCCGGCGAAACAGTGCACCCACGAGGCCGCCGATGACGCGTGAAATCGATCTGAGGCTCAATCCCGAGCTCGATCCCGCTCCGTACGCCGACGCCTATGCGCGCGACAAGCTCGTGCGGATTCCCGACGTTCTGGAGCCCGAGTGCGCGAACGCGGTCGCCGATCTGCTCGAGCGCTCGATCGAGTGGCGGCTGGTGTTTCCCGAACCCTCGCCGAACCCGGGCGAGCGCGAGACGGTGGCCCGCCTGACCCGCAGCGACATCGCCGCGATGGGGCGCGAGGAGATGGCGCGGCGGATGCAGGGGGTCATGGAGCGCGCCCGCGACAATTACGGCTATCTCTACAACGCCTATCCGATGATCGAGGCGTATACGGGCGGTTGGGACGAGGGCCATCCGATCCACACCCTGACCGAATTCCTCAATTCGGAGGACTTCCTCGAGTTCGGCCGCCAGGTCATCGGCGTCGACAAGGTCACCAAGGCCGACGCTCAGGCGACCCTCTATACGCGGGGCAATTTCCTGACCCGGCATGTCGACGAAGGCCACGACAAGGAGCGCCGCGCCGCCTACACGTTCGGCTTCACCCGGCAGTGGCAGCCGGACTGGGGCGGCATGCTGATGCTCCTGAACGACGATCTCGACGCCAGCCGGGCGCTGCTCCCGCGGTTCAACGTCCTGTCGATTTTCGACGGATGCATGCTGCATGCGGTGAGCCCGGTCTCGCCGTTCGCCGGCGCCGGGCGCTACCAGATCACCGGTTGGTTCCGCGATGATCCGCCGTATCGCGGATGAGCGCGGCGTCGGTTAGTTTGAAGCATTGTTGACGAGGGGCCGGACACGTGTCGACGAGCAGTGAAGCCGTCCTGGAGCAGGCGAACGCGCTGCGTCTGCAGGGTGATCTCGACGGGGCGGCGGCGCTGTGCCGCCGGGTCCTCGAGGCGGAGCCCGAGCGCGCGCGCGCCCTGAGCCTGCTCGCGGCGTGTCTGGCCGAACAGGGCGACGCGGCGGCGGCGCGCGGCCCGATCGAACAGGCGCGCAGCCTCGACCCCGCCGATCCGATGGTGGCGCTCCACGAGTCCGTCGTCCTCGAGCAGGCCGAGGGCGTGGGCGCGGCGCTGGCGGCGGCCGAACGCGCGAGCGAGCTCGGCCCCGACCGGTTCGAGACGTGGGGGCGGCGCGGCGATCTCGCCGGAAGGGCGGGGCGGTTCGATGAAGCCGCGACCGCGCTCGAGCGCGCCGCCCGGCTCAATCCCGACCATCCCGGCGTCGCGCTCAGGCTCGCCGGCGCGAAGCTCGAGGTTGGCGACCGTGCCGGCGCGGCGGCGGCGCTGGATCTGTACGAACGCCAGGCGCCCGAGACGCCCGACAGCTTGCGGATTCGCGTGGAGCTCCTGCTGCACGCCTCGGATTGGCGGGCCATGGCCGATCGCGCCGAGGCCTGGCTCGCCCAGGAGCCGGGCTCCACCGAGGCCCGCGGCGCGCTGGCGTATGCGCTGGGCCAGCTGGGCTATTACGACAAGGCCTCGCGAATCTTCGGCGAGGTGCTCGCGGTCGAGCCGGACAATGCGGAGCACCACGCCGCGCTCGGCCGGCTGCGCCTCGGCGCGCGCGACATGGAGGAGGCGCGGGCGTGTTTCGACCGCGCGCTCGAGCTGGACCCCGAATGCGCGGAGGCGGCGTTCGGCAAGGCGCGGCTGCTTACATTCCTGGGCGATCTCGATGCGGCCGCGGAGATGTGCCGGCGCACGCTGGCGATCGACTCCGGCCATCTGGAGGCGATGGGCCAGCTGGGCGAGGTTTCGGGCGGCCGGCTGACGGATGACGAGCTGACGCACCTGGAGGGCCTCGTCGCCGACGAGCGCATCGCCGCGGACAAGCGCGCAATCGGCTTGTTCGCGCTCGGCGACGCCCGGCGGCGGCGCGGGGAGCCGGCGGCGGCGTTCGATGCGTGGCGACAGGCCAATGCGCTCAAGGCGTCGCTCGTCTCGCCGACGCGTCCGGGCTACGACCCCGCCGCGCAGGAGGTGCGCCGGGCGACAATCGAACGCCTGTTCCCGGCGCCCGCCCCGCGTTCGGCGGCGCCGGATTCCGCGCGTCCGACGCCGATCTTCATCGTCGGCATGCCGCGGTCCGGAACGACCCTGCTGGAGGCGGCGATCTCGGCCCACAGCCAGGTCGCGCCCGGCGGCGAGCTGCCGAACCTGCCCTACATCCTCGACCAGGTGCTGGACTGGGCGGAGCGGACCGGCTGGACGGGCGGGGCGATTCCCGAGGCGGAGGCGGAGCGCTGGCGCGATCTCTATTTCCGCCAGTACGAGCGGTTCGGGGTGGGCGACGCCCGCTTCGTGACCGACAAGCAGCCCTCCAACTTCGAGAGCGCGGGGCTGATCGCGGCGCTGTTTCCCGACGCCCCGATCCTGCACATCCGTCGCGATCCCGTGGAGACCGGCTTCTCGATCTACCGCCGCAATTTCTCGCAGCAATGGCCGTTCGCCGACCGGCTCGATCACATCGCGCACTATTACGGCCAGTACGCGCGGATGACGGCGCACTGGGACGCGGCGATGCCCGGGCGGGTGAGCTTCATCCAGTACGAGGATCTCGTCGACGACTTCGAGCCGATGCTGCGCGGCGTGCTCGACGCGGCCGGGCTCGGCTTCGAGCCCCAGTGCCTCGAGTACTACAAGGTCGAACGTCCGGTGATGACGTTCTCAGCTTCCCAGGTCCGCAAGCCGCCGTCGCCGGAGCACAAGTCGAGCACGGGGCCCTATCGCGAGCAGCTCGGGGAATTGATCGAGGCGCTTCGCGAGCGGAACATCGATCTCGAGACGGGCGCCTGGCTCGACGCGCCGGCGCCGCCGGCGGCGATCCTGGCGCCGGGCGCCCGGGCGATGCGCACGCTGCGGGAAGTGTTCTGATGGCGACTGCGGACGCGATGGCGGCGCTCAACGAGGCCGCGCGCCTGTTCCAGGCGGGCGACCCCGACGCGGCGCGGCGGCTCTGCGAGACGATCCTGCGCGAGCGGCCGGGCGAGGTGGAGGCGCGGCACCTGCGCGCCATGGCGCTGGGGCGTCTCGGGCGGGTCGAGGAATCCGCCGCCGATTTCCGCAAGGCGGCCGACGGGCACGCCCAGCCCCATGTGATCCTCACGAACCTCGGCAACATGCTGCGCCGCGCGGGGCGGTTTGAGGAGGCCGAGCAGGCTTACGCCGACGCCGTCGCCAAAGCCCCGGAGCATGTGGACGCGCTCGCCGCGCTGGCCTCGGTCCGGTTCGCGCTCGGCAAGCATGAAGCGGCCCGCGCGGCGGCGGACTCCGTGCTGGCTCGGGCGCCGGCGCACGCCGGCGCGCTGAACACGCTGGGGCTCGTCGCCGCCGCCGATGGCCGGGACGACGATGCGCTCGCCGCCTATGGTCGCGCGCTCGAGGCCAGGCCCGGCCTCGTCTCCGCGCTCACCAACCGGGGCGCGCTGCTGCGCCGGCTCGGCCGTCTCGACGACTCGCTCGCCGACCTGGATGCGGCGTGCCGCGCCGCGCCCGCGCAGGCGGAGTCTTGGCACCAGAAGGCGAACACCCTGCGCACGCTGGGGCGCATTCAGGACGCGAAGGCCGCCTTCACCGAGGCGCTGAAGCGCGCGCCGACGCGCGCGGACATTCACAGCGATTACGCCTCGATGCTCTGGGAGGCCGGCGAATCGGCGGGCTTTCTTTCGACGATCGACGCCGTTCTCACGCGTTCGCCGGAGCCCGGGCTGTGCAAGGCGAAAGCGCGCCTGGCGCTGCGTGCGGGGCGCAGCGAGACCGCGCTCAAGGCCGCGGAGGACGCGCTGAAGACTGCGCCCGACGACCCCGATGGGCTCGCGCTGCGCGGCGAGATCCGCCGGCTGGCGGGCGATCGGCCCGGCGGTCTCGACGATCTCCGGCGCGCGCACGCGCTGGCGCCGGAGGATTTCCACATCCGCCACGAGATGGTCGAGGCGCTGCTCGCCAGCGGCGCGTTCCAAGAGGCCGCCGCCGCGCTGGAGGGCGACGCGCCGCTCGAGCATCTGCAGCGCCACGTCGCGCTCAAGACCCTGGCGTGGCGGGCGCTGGACGACCCGCGCTACCGATTCTTCTGCGATTACGAGCGCTTCGCGGCGAAGCTCTTCATCGACACGCCGGCTGGCTATGACTCGATCGAGGCGTTCAACGCCGACCTGGCCGCGACCATCGAGGAGCTGCACGCCACCTCCGCCCAGCCGCTGGATCAGACCCTGTTCGGCGGGACACAGAGCGGCGGCCGTCTCTGGAATTTCCGCCGGCCGGCCATCGACGCGCTGCGCCAGTCGCTGATGGACGCTGCGCGGCGTTACGTGGCGGCCCTGCCGGACGATCCCGACCATCCCTTCCTGATGCGCAAGTCGGCCGACCTCAAGCTGACCGGAGCGTGGTCGGTGCGGCTGTTTTCCGGCGGCGGTCACGTCAATCACTACCACCCCGCCGGGTGGATCAGCGCGAGCTATTACGTCCAGGTGCCGCCCGAGATCGGCGAGCACAGCCGGGCGGGCTGGCTGCGCCTGGGCGAATCGGGCGTGCAGGGGCTCGATCTGCCGGCCGAGAAATGGATCCGGCCCGAGCCCGGATCGGCGATCTTCTTCCCCTCCTACATGTGGCACGGCGTCGAGCCGTTCGAGTCCGACGCGGTTCGCGTGACCGCGCCGTTCGACCTGTTGCCCGCGTGACCGCTAACCATGTGATGTTTTTGTCACGTCGCTCCGCATTCGCCTGATTCAAAGGGCGGTTTGGTTGACCCCGCCATCGTGGCGGAAATACCGTGCCGGCCAGATGTCCCGAATCCGCAAACGGGGTCATCGTCGAACCGACTCCTCCTGTCCGGGCGATATCCGGGTGTCGGGAGTTGTTATTGTTGATTAGCGGGGAGAAAAACATGTCCAAGAAGAGAGCACTGACCACTCAGCTGCTGTGCTCCTCGATGCTGACCGGGGCCGCCTTCGCGGCGCTTCCGGCCATGGCGTCGGCCCAGGAAGAGGCAGCTGACGAAGGTGACGTGATCCAGGTTACTGGTTCGCGCATCATCCGGACTGACACGATTGCTCCGAGCCCGGTCACGAACGTGTCCGAGGAGCTCATGGAGCTGAACAACGTCGTCAACACCGAAGACATCCTGAACTCGCTGCCGCAGCTGGTTCCGGCCTTCGACGCGACGTCGAACAACCCGGGTAACGGCACCGCCACGGCGAGCCTGCGCGGTCTCGGCACGACGCGGACGCTGGTCCTCGTCGACGGCACCCGCTTCGTCGGTTCCGGCGCCGCCAACGTGGTCGACCTCAACAACATCCCCGCCGCGCTCGTCGAGAACATCGACGTCGTGACCGGCGGCGCCTCGGCCGTTTACGGTTCGGACGCTGTCGCGGGCGTTGTGAACTTCATCCTGAAGGACGACTTCGAAGGCGTCGAGCTGAACGCCTCGCACGAGTTCTCGACCGAGGAAGGCGACGCTCAGATCACCGATATCTCGGCGGTCATGGGCGGCAACTTCGACAACGGTCGCGGCAATGTCGTCATCCACGCCGGCTACACGCATCGTGAGCAGGTGCTGCAGGGCGATCGCGACTTCTCGAGCCTGACCTTCTTCGATCCGGGCCCCGGCAACGCGGCCGACGGCTTCATCGAAGGCGGTTCGTCGAACGCCGTCGGCGGCCGCTGGCTCGGACCGGGCTTCTGCTGCTACGACCGTCACATCACCGAGACCGGCGATGTGAAGGACTTCGACGTCCCGGGCGATCTGTACAACTACGCCCCGCCGAACTTCCTGCAGCTCCCGCAGGAGCGGCACGCGATCTCGGCGTTCGGCAATTACGAGATCAACCGGCACTTCGAGCTGTACGGCCGGATGATGTTCTCCAACAACGTCGTCGAGTCGAAGCTCGCCAACACGCCGACCGGCGTGATCGGGATCACCGTCCACAACGACAACCCGCTGATCCCGGGCGACCTGCTGACCGACATCGTGGCCGGCGGCGACAACGGCGACGGCACGTCCGACCTGCTCTTCCTGCGTCGTATGCTGGAGCTGGACGATCGCGCCTATCTGCGTGACACGAACACCTTCCAGGGTGTGTTCGGCATGCGCGGCGAGCTGAACGAAGACTGGTCGTACGACGTCTTCTACAACTTCTCGCGTTCGTCGGTCGCTCAGGCCCTGAACGGCAACATCTCCACGTCTGCCCTGCAGCTGGCGGTGCTCTGCGACGGTGGCCCGACGGCCAGCACGCTCAGCCAGTGCGCGGGCGTTCCGGCCGCCAACATCTACGGCGAAACCACGCTGTCTGATGAGGCCGCCACGTTCATCCAGCGTGACGCGTCGCAGATCGACGTGATCGAGCAGAGCCAGTTCGTTGCGACGGTCAACGGTTCGCTGTCCGACTTCGCCTCGCCGTACGCCGATGCGGCGCCGGCGGTCGTGGCCGGCTTCGAGTACCGGGAAGCCACCGCGAACATCAAGCCCGACTCCGTGCTGGGCCCGGATGTCCGCGGCTTCAACCAGTCGCTGCCGATCCAGGGAGGCTTCGACGTCTATGAGTTCTTCGGCGAGGTGGACGTTCCGCTCGTCACGGGACAGCCGGGTGTCGAGAGCCTGAACTTCACGGGCGCGTTCCGTATCTCCGACTATTCCTCGGTCGGCGACACGCAGTCCTACGCGGCCGGTCTTGGCTGGGAGCCCGTCGAGGGCCTGCGCATCCGCGGCAACTACAACCGCGCTGTGCGTGCTCCGAACGTGGGCGACCTGTTCGCCCCGCTGACGAACGGCTTCCCGGGCGCGTCTGACCCGTGCTCCGGCGGTACGTTCGGCGGCTTCGACTCCGGCGTCATTGTCCAGAACTGCATCGACACCGGCGTTCCCGCCGGCCAGGTCGGCGCTGCGTTCCAGGGCAACGGCCAGATCGAGGCGCTGTTCGGCGGCAACCCGGACCTGACCGAGGAGACGGCCGACACCTTCACCATCGGTGCGGTGTGGCAGCCGGCTCAGGTCGACGGTCTGACGGTCCAGCTCGACTACTACAATATCGAGATCGAGGACGCGATTGCGACGGTGAGCCTGCAGAACCGTCTCAACGAGTGCTATCGTCTCGATATCCAGGAAGCGTGCGACATCTTCAACGGCGCGCGTGACCCGAGCTCGGGCGCGATCATCAACCCGTTCACGCCGAACCTGTCGGCCGCGAACGTGGCGAACCTGACCGCCGAGGGCGTCGACCTTCGCGTCGACTATCTCTGGGACGCCGAGCAGATCGGCCTGTCGCCGGATCTCGGTTCGTTCGGGCTGAACTACTACGCGACCTTCACGACCGAGAACAGCTTCGAGACCTCGCCGGCCGCCGGCGTGGTCGCCTGCGAAGGCACCTACGGTCAGGTCTGCGGCGAGCCGACGCCTGAGTACAAGCACCTGGCCCAGGCCAGCTGGTACTTCGGCCGTCTGACGACCAGCATTCGCTGGCGTCACATCGGCGAGGTCACGGCGGACGCGACCACGCTTCCGCAGGTCAGCGACCTCTCCGACGACATCGAGGGCACCAACTACTTCGACGTGACCCTGGGTTACGACGTGAACGACAACGCGCGTGTCACGCTCGGCATCCAGAACGTCGCGGACGAAGATCCGCCGGTGCTCGGCTCGACGGCGAGCGAGCAGGCCAACACCTGGCCGGCGACGTACGATCCGTTCGGTCGTCGTCTGTTCCTCGGCGCGTCGCTGCGCTTCTAAGCAGCACGCCCAAGGGCGAAACTGGGAATGGCGGGCCTTCGGGCCCGCCATTTTCTTTTTGGGGCGGTGGCCCCGCGGGATCGTCCCGGTATAGTCCGCCGTCCGGGGAGGCGGCGCGGACGGATCGCGGGATGGCCGAAAGTTACGAGAAGTCCTGGTCCGATTACTGGCGCGACGCCGGCGCGGACGCGCAGGCCATCACCGGCGCCGAGCCCGGCGGCGCGCTTGCACGATATTGGCGGGACTTCTTCCTCGACGAATTCGGCCGGCGCGACGCGGCGCGCGTCGTCGACCTGGCGAGCGGGGCGGGCGTCGCTGCCCGCGAGGCCGTGGCGGCGGCCAGCGAGACCGGCTGCGCGACCGCGGTGATCTGCTCGGACATTTCACAAGATGCGCTCGCGCAGGCCGCGCGAAGCTTCCCCGGTCCCGGCGTCGGATACGTTGTCGCCGACGCCGGGCGAGCGCCCTACGTCGCCGGCGCTTTCGACCTGGTCGTGAGCCAGTTCGGGATCGAGTACGCCGGGCTCGACGCGCTGCGCGCCGCGACGGACCTTGTCGCGCCGGGCGGCGCGGCGGCGTTCGTCGCGCACCTGGCCGACGGCGCGATCGCCCGGGAGTGCGCCGGCAATCTCGCGGTGCTTGACGCGCTGCAGGATGCGGAGCTCGTCGCCCGCGTGGAGACCCTGATCGACACGGCGTTCCGCGTCGACGCCGGCCGCGCCGACGCTTCCGGGCTGGCGGCCGCCGAACAGGCGGTGCGCGACGCGGCGGGCCGGGTCTCGCAGGTCATGGAAGCGCAGGGTCCGGGCGGAGGCGCGGCCTTCGCGGGCCAGCTCATTCCGGCGATGGAGACGCTGTATCAGCGCCGGGCGCGTTATGACCGCAAGGACATCGCGGCGTGGCTCTCCCACCAGGCCGGCGCGATCGAGGCCTATGCCGGGCGCATGCGCTCGATGATCGAGGCCGCGATCGACGAGACCGAAATGGCCGAGATCCGGGCGGCGTTCCAGTGCGCGGATTTCTCCTCCGTCGAGGCCGAACCGATGGCGCTCAAGCCCGAGGGCGGGCCGGCGGCCTGGCGCTTTCTCGCGCGGCGCTGAAGAAATTTCGTCCGCCCCCTTTTCCTCGCGACGCGCGGGGAGTAAAAGGCCTGCTTCCAAGGACTGGCCCGCCCGGTCGCGTCGTGCTATCCGGCACGGCCCGGTCGGTCGCGGCCGGGCGTGTTTATTAGGGGTGTAGCTCAGCTGGTAGAGCGGCGGTCTCCAAAACCGCAGGTCGGGGGTTCGAGCCCCTCCGCCCCTGCCAGCTCCGGCGACGGACCTCGAGGACGTGAAAGCAAGCATGGCGCGACAAGGCAAAACCCGCCAGCCGGCGCGAACCGGCGCGAGCGGCAAGGGCGGCGCCGACGCCGCTCCCTCGGCGCCTGCGCGGAAGAAAACGACCAATCCGTTCAAGTTCCTGGGCGAAGTTCGTCAGGAAGGGCGCAAGGTCACCTGGACGTCGCGGCGCGAAACCATCATCTCGACGATCATGGTGGTCGTCATGGCGGCGTTCGCGGCGCTGTTCTTCTTTGTCGCCGACACCGCGATCTCGTTCGTCATCAATCTCTTGCTCGGACTGGGGGCCTGATCGGCGATGTCGGCCAAGTGGTACATCGTTCACGCCTACTCGAACTTCGAGAAGAAGGTCGCGGATTCGATTCGCGCCGAGGCTGCGATGAAGGGGCTCGAGGACAAGATCGAGGAGATTCTCGTCCCGACCGAGGAAGTCACCGAGGTGCGCAAGGGCCGCAAGGTCAACACCGAGCGCAAGTACTTCCCGGGCTACGTGCTGCTGAAGGCCGACCTGACGGACGATCTGTATCACCTCATCAAGAACACGCCGAAGGTCACCGGCTTCCTCGGCTCCGGCAAGCGTCCGCTGCCGGTGCCGGAGAAGGAAGTCCTGGCGATCATGGGCCAGATGGAGGAGGACGCCGAGCGTCCGCGCCCCACGGTCTCCTACGAGATCGGCGAGACGGTGCGCGTCATCGACGGCCACTTCCAGAGCTTCTCGGGCATCGTCGAGGAGGTCGACGAGGACCGCGCGGTGCTCAAGGTCGCGATCAACATTTTCGGTCGGCCCACGCCGGTCGAGCTCGAATACGGTCAGGTGGAGAAGAACGCCTGATCGTCAACTGACGCGGGAGGCCCCGGGAAAGTCCATTCCGGGGCCGCTTACCGCGTCGCCCCATGGCCGCTCCGGCGGCTGTCAGCAGGCGATCGGCCCGCGGGCGGATCGTAAGGAGAAGAGGGATATGGCGAAGAAGATCGCAGGTTACATCAACCTGCAGGTTCCCGCCGGCGCAGCCAATCCGTCGCCGCCCATCGGGCCGGCGCTCGGTCAGCGCGGCGTGAACATCATGGAATTCTGCAAGGCGTTCAACGCCAAGACTGAGGGGATGGAGAAGGGGATTCCGGTCCCGACCATCATCACGGTCTACCAGGACAAGTCGTTCACCTTCATCACGAAGACGCCGCCGGCGTCCTTCTATCTGAAGAAGGCGGCGAAGGTCGACAAGGGCTCCGGCGAGACCGGCTCGCAGACCGTGGGCAAGGTCAGCCGCGCCCAGTGCCGCGAGATCGCCGAGGCGAAGATGCCCGATCTCAACGCCGTGGATCTCGACGCAGCGACAAAGATCATCGAGGGCTCGGCCCGTTCGATGGGTCTGGAAGTGACGGAGTAGGGGCGATGGCGAAGATCGGAAAGAGACTGGCCGCCGCCCGCGAGGGCCTCGACCGCGAAGCCGCCCACGGCGTCGACGAGGCCGTCAAGCTGGTGAAGGAGCGCGCCAAGGCGAAGTTCGACGAAACCGTCGAGCTGGCCGTCAATCTGGGCGTCGATCCGCGTCACGCCGACCAGATGGTGCGCGGCGTGTGCGCGCTGCCGAACGGCACGGGCCGCTCGGCGCGCGTGGCGGTGTTCGCCAAGGGCCCGAAGGCCGAGGAGGCCGAGAAGGCCGGCGCCGAAGTCGTCGGCGCCGAGGACCTCGTCGAGCAGGTCCAGGGCGGCGAGATCAACTTCGACAAGGTGATCGCGACCCCGGACATGATGCCCCTGGTGGGCCGGCTCGGCAAAGTCCTCGGTCCGCGCGGCATGATGCCGAACCCGAAGGTCGGCACGGTGACGATGGACATCGCCAAGGCCGTCCAGGACGCCAAGGGCGGCGCGGTCGAGTTCCGCGTCGAGAAGACCGGGATCGTTCACGCCGGGATCGGCAAGGCGAGCTTCACCGAGGCGCAGCTGGCGGAGAATGTCCGCGCGCTCCTCGAGGCGCTGCTCAAGGCCAAGCCGTCCGGGGCCAAGGGCCAGTACATGAAGAAGATTTCGCTCAGCTCCACGATGGGGCCGAGCGTCAAGATCGACATCTCGGAAGCCTCCGCGCCGGTGGCGGCGTAGAGCTGACGAACACGCGTTTCCCGCGGGGCCGGTTCGCCGGCCGCGCGGGCGGGGAGGCCGAGGGCGCTATCGCGCCTGACGCCTTTCCAACCTGTCCGAGATCACAGGGGGCCGCCTCGCGGCGGACTTAATCCCGCAAGGGCCCTGGGTGAGACAGAGCGAGAAATCGATCAGGGCCGTTTCGCGGCCGGGTCGGTTCGAGCCCTGGGACAGGAATGCGCCGGAGGGCGCGCCTGATCCGCAAGGGAGACGGCGCGCCGGACGGCGTCTTCGGGAACCGTCCATGGGGGACGGTTCAGACAGGGAGACCGCAATGGAAAGACGCGCCAAGGAAGCCGCGGTCGAGGAGCTGAAGGATATCTTCTCCTCGACGGGCAGCGTGGTGATGGCCCGCTATTCGGGCCTGACCGTTGCGGAAATGACCGAGCTCCGCGGCAAGCTCCGCGAAGTCGGCGGCCGCCTGAAAGTGGTGCGCAACCGGCTCGCGAAGATCGCGCTGCAGGGCCAGAAGGGCGAGGGCGCGTCGGACCTGTTCGAGGGTCCGGTCGCGATCGCGTTCTCCGAGGATTTCACGGCCGCGCCGAAAGTCGCGGTCGAGTACGCCAAGGCGAACGACAACTTCGTCATCATCGGCGGCTTCATGGAGGAGGAGGTCTTCGACGACACGGGCGTCGTGAACCTCTCCAAGATGCCGTCGCGCGAGGAGCTCATCGCCTCCATCGCGGCCCGGCTCACCGGCCAGGCCTCGGAGGTCGCGAGCCGGCTCAACGCGCCGGGCGAGAAGCTCGCCTCGCAGATCCAGGCGATCGGCGAGCAGGCCGAAGGCTGAGGTCATTCTCCGCAATTCGAACCGACTAACTGCGAAACGCAAGGAACTGAAAAAATGGCTGATGTTGCGAAACTTGCCGACGAGCTGCTGGGCCTGACCATTCTGGAGGCCAAGGAGCTCAACGACATCCTCGAGGAAAAGGGCATCAAGGTCGCCGCTCCGGTGGCGGTCGCGGGCCCGGCGGCCGGCGGCGACGCCGGCGGCGAAGCCGCCGAGGAAAAGGACGAGTTCGACGTGATCCTCGTCAATGCGGGCGACAAGAAGATCAACGTGATCAAGGAAGTCCGCGCGATCACGGGTCTCGGCCTGAAGGAAGCCAAGGAACTGGTGGAAGCCGGCGGCAAGGCCGTCAAGGAAGGCGCCGCCAAGGACGAGGCCGAGGAAATGAAGAAGAAGCTCGAAGAGGCCGGAGCCCAGGTCGAGCTCAAATAGGCGAGGCCGGAGCCCCGATGCCGCGGGTTCCATCGCCATGAGGTTTCCGGCGGGCGTGCGGGACGGGAGTCCCGCGCGCCCGTCGGGCCGTTTTCAGAGTCAGTCCGCCGCTTCGTGTCATTCCGGAAGCGGCGGCGCCCGGCGCGGGTCGGGTTTTCTACTGGAATGAGCGGGGGCGCGCATCGCCCCGTCTGACGGCGCAAGGCTGAGAGCCTGCAAAGGGAGCGGAAATGGGTCTGTCGTTCACCGGCAAGAAGCGCATTCGCAAATCGTTCGGCCGCATTCCCGAAGCGGTCGACATGCCGAACCTCATCGAGGTTCAGAAGCATTCCTACGACCAGTTCCTGATGAAGGACATGACGCACGCCGACCGCCCCGAAGAGGGCATGCAGGCGGTGTTCAAGTCCGTCTTTCCGGTCAAGGATTTCTCCGAGCGCGCCGTGCTCGAGTTCGTGTCCTACGAATTCGAGCCGCCCAAGTATGACGTCGACGAGTGCATCCAGCGCGATCTTACCTACGCCGCGCCGCTCAAGGTGAAGATGCGCCTGATCGTGTTCGACGTGGACGAGGAGACGGGCGCCCGGTCGGTCAAGGACATCAAGGAGCAGGACGTCTACATGGGCGACATCCCGCTCATGACGGACAAGGGCACCTTCATCATCAACGGCACCGAGCGCGTCATCGTCTCGCAGATGCACCGCTCGCCGGGCGTGTTCTTCGACCACGACAAGGGCAAGACCCACGCTTCGGGCAAGTATCTCTTCGCCGCGCGGATCATTCCCTATCGCGGCTCGTGGCTCGATTTCGAGTTCGACGCCAAGGACATCGTCCATGTCCGCATCGACCGGCGCCGCAAGCTGCCGGCGACGACGCTGCTCTACGCGCTCGGCCTGGACAAGGAGGAGATCCTCTCCACCTTCCACGACCGCGTCACCTACGAGCGCACCAAGAAGGGCTGGACGGTCCCCTACGTCAAGGAGCGCTGGCGCGGCGTGAAGCCCGCGCGCGACCTGGTCGACGCCAAGTCGGGCGACGTCATCGCGCCGGCGGGCAAGAAGCTGTCGGCGCGCGCCGCCAACAAGATCGCCGACGACGGCGTTAAGAAGCTGCTGGTCGCCGATGACGACCTCGTCGGCCGCTACGCCGCGGAGGACCTGGTCAATCTCGAGACCGGCGAGATCTACGCCGAGGCGGGCGACGAGCTGACCGAGGAGGTCCTCCAGACGCTCCAGGACGCCGGCGTGAAGTCGATCGACGTGCTCGACATCGACGACATCAATGTCGGCGGCTACATGCGATCGACGCTGGCCGCGGACAAGAACGAGAACCGCGACCAGGCGCTCGTCGACATCTACCGGGTGATGCGCCCGGGCGAGCCGCCGACGCCGGAGACGGCCGAAGCGTTGTTCCAGGGGCTGTTCTTCGATCCCGAACGCTACGACCTGTCGCCGGTCGGCCGGGTGAAGATGAACATGCGCCTCGACATCGAGTGCCCCGACGACGTGCGCGTCCTGCGCAAGGAGGACATCGTCGAGGTGCTGCGCGTTCTCGTCGGCTTGCGCGACGGCAAGGGCGAGATCGACGACATCGACAATCTCGGCAATCGCCGGGTGCGTTCGGTCGGCGAGCTGATGGAGAACCAGTACCGCATCGGCCTGCTGCGCATGGAGCGCGCGATCAAGGAGCGCATGAGCTCGGTCGATATCGAGACCGTCATGCCCCACGACCTGGTCAACGCCAAGCCGGCGGCGGCCTCGGTGCGCGAATTCTTCGGCTCCTCGCAGCTGTCCCAGTTCATGGACCAGACGAACCCGCTTTCCGAGGTCACCCACAAGCGTCGCCTCTCGGCGCTCGGCCCGGGCGGTCTGACGCGCGAGCGCGCCGGCTTCGAGGTGCGCGACGTGCACCCGACTCATTACGGCCGGATCTGCCCGATCGAGACGCCGGAAGGTCCGAACATCGGCCTGATCAACTCGCTGTCGACCTATGCGCGGGTCAACAAGTACGGCTTCATCGAGAGCCCCTACCGCAAGGTCGAGAAGGGCAAGCTGACCAACCAGGTCGACTATCTCTCGGCGATGCAGGAGGCGAAGTACTCGATCGCCCAGGCCAACGCCTCGGTGACCGCCAAGGGCGAGCTGGAGAACGAGTTCGTCAACTGCCGCGTCGGCCCCAATCGCGACGCCACCCTCGTGCCGCGCGAGGACGTCGACTATATCGACGTCTCGCCGAAGCAGGTGGTCTCGGTCGCCGCCGCGCTCATTCCCTTCCTGGAGAATGACGACGCCAACCGCGCCCTCATGGGCTCGAACATGCAGCGCCAGGCGGTGCCGCTGCTGCGCGCCGAGGCGCCGCTCGTGGGCACCGGCATGGAGTCCGTTGTCGCGCGCGATTCCGGTGCGGCGATCGCCGCGCGTCGGGACGGCGTGGTCGAGCAGGTCGACGCCATGCGCATCGTGGTCCGCGCGACGGGCGACATCGGCGCCGCGGAATCCGGCGTCGACATCTACACGCTGTCGAAGTTCCAGCGGTCGAACCAGTCGAGCTGCATCAACCAGCGCCCGATCGTGAAGGTCGGCGACCAGGTCAAGGCCGGCGACATCATCGCCGACGGTCCCTCGACCGATCTCGGCGAGCTGGCGCTGGGCCGCAACGTGCTCGTCGCCTTCATGCCGTGGAACGGCTACAACTTCGAGGACTCCATCCTCATCTCCGAGCGCATCGTGCGCGATGACGTCTTCACCTCGATCCATATCGAGGAGTTCGAGGTCATGGCGCGCGACACCAAGCTCGGCCCGGAGGAGATCACCCGCGACATCCCCAATGTCGGCGAGGAGGCCCTGCGCAATCTCGACGAGGCGGGGATCGTGGCGATCGGCGCCGAGGTCGAGGCCGGCGACATCCTGGTCGGCAAGGTGACCCCGAAGGGCGAGAGCCCGATGACGCCGGAGGAGAAGCTCCTGCGCGCGATCTTCGGCGAGAAGGCCTCCGACGTGCGCGACACGTCCCTGCGCCTGCCGCCGGGCGCCTCGGGCACGATCGTGGAAGTGCGCGTCTTCAACCGCCACGGCGTGGACAAGGACGAGCGCGCCATCGCCATCGAGCGCGAGGAGATCGAGCGCCTCGGCAAGGACCGCGACGACGAGCTCGCCATTCTCGAGCGCGACATCTTCTCCCGTCTCCAGGACATCCTGGTCGGCAAGAAGGCCGTCTCCGGACCGAAGGGCTTCAAGAAGGGCCAGGTGAGCGAGGAGTCGCTCGCCGACGCGCCGCGGAGCCAGTGGTGGAAGATCGGCCTCGACGACGAGCAGGCGATGGCCGAGGTCGAGGCGCTGAAGAAGCAGTACGACGAGTCCAAGGCGCGGCTCGACAGCCGCTTCGAGGACAAGGTCGAGAAGCTGCAGCGCGGCGACGAGATGCCGCCGGGCGTGATGAAGATGGTCAAGGTCTTCGTCGCGGTGAAGCGCAAGCTTCAGCCCGGCGACAAGATGGCCGGCCGTCACGGCAACAAGGGCGTCATCTCCAAGATCGCGCCGATCGAGGACATGCCCTTCACCGACGACGGCACCCCGGTCGACGTCGTGCTCAACCCGCTGGGCGTGCCCTCGCGGATGAATGTCGGCCAGATCCTCGAGACCCATCTGGGCTGGGCCTGCAAGGGCCTCGGTCGCCAGATCGGCGAGGCCTACGAGGCCTACAAGCGCGACGGCAAGGTCAAGGCGCTCAAGGGCGTGATCGAGGAGGCCTACGGCGACAAGCAGGAGCTGCCGTCCTCGGGCGAGGAGGTCTCCGAGCTCGCGCGCAACCTGTCGAACGGCGTGCCGATCGCGACGCCGGTGTTCGACGGCGCCCGCGAGCCGGACGTCGTCGAGATGCTCAAGCGCGCCGGGCTCGACGAGAGCGGGCAGGTGACGCTGTATGACGGCCAGACCGGCGACGCGTTCCGTCGTCCGGTGACCGTCGGCATCAAGCACCTGCTGAAGCTGCACCACCTCGTGGACGACAAGATCCACGCCCGCTCGATCGGCCCGTACTCGCTGGTCACCCAGCAGCCGCTGGGCGGCAAGGCGCAGTTCGGCGGTCAGCGCTTCGGCGAGATGGAGGTCTGGGCGCTGGAAGCCTACGGCGCGGCCTACACCCTCCAGGAAATGCTGACGGTGAAGTCCGACGACGTCGCCGGCCGCACCAAGGTCTACGAGGCCATCGTGCGCGGCGACGACACCTTCGAGGCGGGCATCCCCGAGAGCTTCAACGTGCTCGTCAAGGAGATGCGCTCGCTCGGACTGAACGTCGAGCTGGTGAACGAATAAGGGCCGTAAGGCGCTGAACACTTCTAAGGCGGCGGGGCCGATGCCCCTCGCGCTCCGCCGCCGCCACCGTCAAGGAGACGGACCATGAACCAAGAGGTCATGAACATCTTCAACCCGGCCGCCGAAGGCCCGACCTTCGACCGGATCCGGATCTCGCTGGCCAGCCCGGAGAAGATTCTCTCCTGGTCCTACGGCGAAGTGAAGAAGCCCGAGACGATCAACTACCGGACCTTCAAGCCGGAGCGCGACGGCCTGTTCTGCGCGCGCATCTTCGGTCCGGTGAAGGACTATGAGTGCCTGTGCGGCAAGTACAAGCGCATCAAGTACAAGGGCATCGTCTGCGAGAAGTGCGGCGTCGAAGTCACCCTGGCGCGGGTGCGCCGCGAGCGCATGGGCCATATCGAGCTGGCCGCGCCGGTCGCCCACATCTGGTTCCTCAAGTCGCTGCCCTCGCGCATCGCGCTGATGCTCGACATGCCGCTCAAGGAAGTCGAGCGGGTGCTCTACTTCGAGGCCTACATCGTCACCGAGCCGGGCCTCACCCCGCTGCAGCCCAACCAGCTGCTGACGGAGGAGGAGTACTACGAGGCGATCGACGAGTACGGCGAGGACGCCTTCACCGCGGGCATCGGCGCCGAGGCGATCCGCGAGATCCTCATGGGCATCGATCTCGAAAAGGAGGTCGAGCGCATTCGCGAGGACATGACCGAGACCGGCTCGGAGCTGAAGCTCAAGAAGTACGCCAAGCGCCTGAAGCTGATCGAATCCTTCCTGGTCTCGAAGAACAAGCCGGAATGGATGATCATGACCGTGGTGCCGGTCATCCCGCCGGAGCTGCGCCCGCTGGTGCCGCTCGACGGCGGCCGGTTCGCCACGTCGGATCTCAACGACCTCTATCGCCGCGTCATCAACCGGAACAACCGCCTCAAGCGGCTGATCGAGCTGCGCGCGCCCGACATCATCATCCGCAACGAGAAGCGGATGCTGCAGGAGGCCGTCGACGCCCTGTTCGACAACGGCCGCCGCGGCCGCGTCATCACCGGCGCCAATAAGCGTCCGCTGAAGTCGCTCTCCGACATGCTCAAGGGCAAGCAGGGCCGCTTCCGCCAGAATCTGCTCGGCAAGCGCGTCGACTATTCCGGTCGCTCGGTCATCGTGGTCGGCCCGGAGCTGAAGCTGCAGGAATGCGGCCTGCCCAAGAAGATGGCGCTCGAGCTGTTCAAGCCGTTCATCTACGCCCGGCTCGACGCCAAGGGGCTGTCGGGCACGGTCAAACAGTCGAAGAAGATGGTCGAGAAGGAGCGTCCCGAGGTCTGGGACGTGCTCGACGAGGTGATCCGCGAGCACCCGGTCCTGCTCAACCGGGCGCCGACGCTGCACCGTCTCGGCATCCAGGCCTTCGAACCCAAGCTCATCGAGGGCAAGGCGATCCAGCTCCACCCGCTGGTCTGCGCGGCGTTCAACGCCGACTTCGACGGCGACCAGATGGCCGTGCACGTCCCGCTGAGCCTGGAGGCGCAGCTCGAGGCGCGCGTGCTGATGATGTCGACGAACAACATCCTCAGCCCGGCCAACGGCAAGCCGATCATCGTGCCGTCGCAGGACATCGTGCTGGGGCTCTACTATCTCTCGATCGCCAAGGACGGCGAGCCGGGCGAGGGCAAGATCTTCGCGACCATGGCCGAGATCGAGGCCGCGCTGGAATCCGGCGATGTCACGCTGCACACCAGGATCAAGGCGCGCTACGACGCCGCCGATCCCGACGGCACCGTCCGCGCGCGCGTCATCGAGACGACGCCGGGCCGGATGAAGATTCTCGAGCACATGCCCAAGCATCCCGAGCTCGGGCCGCACCTGCTCGAGGACCTTCTGACCAAGAAGGCGATCGGGTCGATGATCGATCAGGTCTATCGCCACACCGGCCAGAAGGCGACGGTGATCTTCTGCGACAAGATCATGGGACTCGGCTTCCGCGAGGCGGCCCGGGCGGGCATCTCGTTCGGCAAGGACGACATGCTCATTCCCGACGCCAAGCACGATCTCGTCGGCGAGACCCGCGCGCTCGTCGCAGATTACGAGCAGCAGTATGTCGACGGTCTGATCACCAAGGGCGAGAAGTACAACAAGGTGGTCGACGCCTGGGCGAAGTGCACCGACAAGGTCGCCGACGCCATGATGGACGAGATCTCCAAGCCCCAGGCGGGCGAGGACGGCCGGGAAGGCGAGGTGAACTCGATCTACATGATGGCCCACTCCGGCGCCCGGGGTTCGAAGAACCAGATGAAGCAGCTCGCCGGCATGCGCGGCCTGATGGCCCGTCCGGACGGCTCGATCATCGAGACGCCAATCATCTCGAACTTCAAGGAAGGCCTCACCGTGCTCGAGTACTTCAACTCGACGCACGGCGCGCGTAAGGGCCTGGCCGACACGGCGCTCAAGACCGCGAACTCGGGGTATCTCACCCGCCGCCTGGTCGACGTCGCCCAGGACTGCATCGTCACCGAGGACGATTGCGGCACCTCGGACGGCATCGAGCTCTCCGCGGTGATCGAGGGCGGCGAGGTCGTCGCGTCCCTGTCTTCGCGCATTCTCGGCCGCACGACCGCCGAGGAGGTCAAGGAGCCCGAGAGCGGCGAACTCATCGCGCCCGTCGACGCCTATCTCGACGAGGATCTGTGCGCCGCGATCGAAAAGGCCGGCGTGGTGTCGGTGAAGGTGCGCTCGCCGCTGACGTGCGAGACGCGAACCGGTGTCTGCGCGACCTGCTACGGCCGCGACCTGGCCCGCGGAACGCGGGTCAATATCGGCGAAGCCGTCGGCGTCATCGCCGCCCAGTCGATCGGCGAGCCGGGCACCCAGCTGACGATGCGGACCTTCCACATCGGCGGCACCGCCCAGGTCTCCGAGCAGTCCTTCATCGAGACCACGCATGAAGGCAAGATCGCGTTCACGGACCGCTCCACGGTGAAGAACTCCGAGGGCGCGTTCATCGTGATGAGCCGCAACATGCAGGTCGCGGTCGTCGATTCCGACGGCAAGGAGCGCGAGAGCTACAAGCTGCCCTACGGCGCCAAGCTGCGCGTCGACGAGGGCGCCAAGGTCAAGCGCGGCGAACGCATCGTCGAGTGGGACCCCTACACCATGCCGATCGTCACCGAGGTCGGCGGCAAGGTGAAGTTCGTCGACGTCACCGAGGGCGTGTCGGTCAAGGAAGAGACCGACGAGGCCACCGGCATCTCCTCGAAGGTGGTTATCGACTGGCGCGGCGCGTCGACGAAGTCGAGCTCGATCCAGCCCGCCGTGATCGTCACCGACGACAAGGGCGAGCCGGTCAAGCTGCCTAACGGAGCGCCGGCCAACTACATGCTGTCGGTGGGCGCGATTCTCTCGATCGCCGACGGCGACGAGGTCCAGCCAGGCGACATCATCGCGCGGATCCCGACCGAGGGCGCCAAGACCCGCGACATCACCGGCGGTCTGCCGCGGGTGGCGGAGCTGTTCGAGGCGCGCCGGCCCAAGGATCACGCGATCATCGCCGAGATCACCGGCCGCGTGGAGTTCGGGCGCGACTACAAGAACAAGCGCCGGATCGCCATCGTGCCGGAAGAGGAGGGCGCCGAGCCCGCCGAATACCTCGTGCCGAAGGGCAAGCACCTCACCGTGCAGGAAGGCGACGTCATCCAGCGCGGCGAATACCTGCTCGACGGCAATCCCGCGCCGCACGACATTCTGAGGATTCTCGGGGTGGAGGCGCTCGCCGACTACCTGATCAACGAGATCCAGGAGGTCTACCGGCTGCAGGGCGTGCCGATCAACGACAAGCACATCGAGGTCATCGTCCGGCAGATGCTCCAGAAGGTCGAGATCATGCAGCCCGGCGATTCGGGCTATCTCGCCGCTGAACAGATCGACAAGATCGAGTATCTCGAGACGAACGAGCGCCTCGAAGCCGAGAAGAAGAAGCCGGCGGTCGGCGAGCCCGTCCTGCTGGGCATCACCAAGGCGTCGCTGCAGACGCGCTCCTTCATCTCCGCGGCTTCGTTCCAGGAGACGACCCGCGTCCTCACCGAGGCGGCCGTCCAGGGCAAGACGGACACGCTCGAGGGCCTCAAGGAGAACGTCATCGTCGGCCGGCTCATTCCGGCGGGCACCGGCGGGCTCATGCGCGAATACCAGGCGGTCGCCGACGAACGCGACCGCGAGCGCATCGCCGCCCAGAAGGAGGCCGCCGAGGCTGGCGCCGAGGCGCTGCCCGCCGAGATCGAGGAGGCCGCCGAGGAGGAGAAGCACGCCGACGGGTGAGTCGTCGCGCGGCCGCTTCGGCCCTGATCGGGAAAGCCCGCGGACGCCGGTCCGCGGGCTTTTCTTTCCTGCAGGGGCAGGCGAGGCGCGCGCCTGCATATTTCCCGTCATGGCGCGCTTGACTGGAACCGGCGGTGCGAATAGGTTCCGCGCTCGTTTTCGGGGGTGAGCCGTAATCCGCTCGCGGATTAGACGTCGCCCGGAACACTGGAAAAAGACTTGGACACCGTCCGGATGCGCCGGCGCTCGGCTGACGCTTTCCGGACGGGTTTTACGCGTCATCCCGCCAGAGCGGGTGACGTGGACGCTGGATCAGGAACGGACGAGAGCCGGATGCCGACAGTCAATCAGCTCATCCGCAAGCCGCGGAAAGACAAGCCGAAGCGCAACAAGGTGCCGGCCCTGCAGGCCTGCCCGCAGCGTCGCGGCGTGTGCACGCGCGTCTACACGACCACGCCGAAGAAGCCGAACTCGGCGCTTCGAAAGGTCGCCAAGGTGCGCCTGACCAATGGCTACGAAGTGGTGAGCTATATCCCGGGCGAAGGTCACAACCTTCAGGAACACTCGGTCGTTCTCATCCGCGGCGGCCGCGTGAAGGACCTTCCCGGCGTCCGCTATCACATCCTTCGCGGCGTGCTGGACACCCAGGGCGTCAAGGACCGCAAGCAGCGCCGTTCGAAGTACGGCGCCAAGCGTCCGAAGTAGGAGAGGCTCGCATGTCCCGTCGTCACCGCGCAGAAAAACGCGAGATCTTCCCGGACCCGAAGTTCGGCGATCGCGACCTCACGAAGTTCATGAACTACATGATGCGCGCCGGTAAGAAGTCCGCCGCCGAGCGGATCGTCTACGGCGCGCTCGACATCGTCGAGGACAAGGCCAAGCGCGAGCCCGTGCGCGTCTTCCACGAAGCGCTCGACAATGTCGCGCCCGAGATCGAGGTGCGTTCCCGCCGCGTCGGCGGCGCCACCTACCAGGTGCCCGTCGAGGTGCGTCCCGAGCGCCGCAAGGCGCTGGCGATCCGCTGGCTCGCCGCCGCGGCGCGCGCCCGCAACGAGCACACCATGCGCGAGCGGCTGGCTGCGGAGCTGCTCGACGCCTCCTCCAACCGCGGGTCGGCTGTGAAGAAGCGGGAAGACACCCACCGCATGGCCGAAGCCAACCGCGCCTTCTCCCATTACCGCTGGTAACCGCACGCCCGACCCGACGAGGACCCTCCCCATGGCCCGCGACTACAAAATCGAGGATTACCGCAACTTCGGCATCATGGCGCACATCGACGCCGGGAAGACGACGACGACCGAGCGGATCCTCTATTACACCGGACGTTCCCACAAGATTGGCGAAGTCCATGACGGCGCGGCCACCATGGACTGGATGGAGCAGGAGCAAGAGCGCGGCATCACGATCACGTCGGCCGCGACGACCTGCTTCTGGCGCGAGAAGCGTCTGAACATCATCGACACGCCCGGCCACGTGGACTTCACGATCGAGGTCGAGCGTTCGCTGCGCGTCCTCGACGGGGCGGTGTGCGCCCTTGACGCCAACGCCGGCGTCGAGCCTCAGACCGAAACGGTCTGGCGGCAGGCCGACAAGTACAAGGTTCCGCGGATCGTGTTCATCAACAAGATGGACAAGCTCGGCGCCGACTTCTTCAACTGCGTGAAGATGATCGAGGACCGCCTCGGCGCGCGTCCGCTCGTCGCCCAGCTGCCGATCGGCTCGGAGAGCGACTTCAAGGGCGTCGTCGATCTGGTGAAGATGAAGGCGATCATCTGGGAGGAAGAGGGCCTCGGCGCGGCGTTCCACGAAGAGGACATTCCCGCCGACCTCGCCGACCAGGCCGCGGAGTATCGCGAGAAGCTGGTCGAGACCGCCGTCGAGCAGGACGAGGCCGCGATGGAGGCCTATCTCGAGGGCGAGGAGCCGTCGGAAGACACGCTGCGCGAGCTGATCCGCAAGGGCACGATCCATCTGGACTTCGTGCCGGTGCTGTGCGGCACGGCGTTCAAGAACAAGGGCGTTCAGCCGCTGCTCGACGCCGTCGTCGACTATCTGCCTTCGCCGGTGGACGTGCTGAACATCCAGGGCGTCGACGCCAAGACCGGCGAGCCGATCGAGCGCAAGTCGTCGGACTCGAGCCCGCTCGCCCTGCTGGCGTTCAAGGTGATGAACGACCCGTTCGTGGGTTCGCTCACCTTCTGCCGCATCTATTCGGGCGTGCTCACCCAGGGCTCCTCGGTGCTCAACACCGTCAAGGACAAGAAGGAGCGCGTCGGCCGCATGCTGCTGATGCACTCCAACTCGCGCGAGGACATCAAGGAGGCCTACGCCGGCGACATCGTCGCCATCGCGGGTCTGAAGGACACCACGACCGGCGACACGCTGTGCGATCCGTCCAGCCCGGTCATCCTCGAGCGCATGGAATTCCCCGATCCGGTCATCGAGATCGCGATCGAGCCGAAGTCGAAGGCCGACCAAGAAAAGCTCGGCCAGGCGCTACAGCGTCTCGCCGCCGAGGACCCGTCCTTCCGCGTGTCGACCGACGAGGAGTCGGGTCAGACGATCATCGCGGGCATGGGCGAGCTTCACCTCGACATCCTGGTCGATCGCATGAAGCGCGAGTTCAAGGTCGAGGCGAATATCGGTCAGCCGCAGGTCGCCTATCGCGAGACGATCGGTCAGGCCTACGAGATCGATTACACGCACAAGAAGCAGACCGGCGGTTCGGGCCAGTTCGCGCGCGTGAAGATCAATTTCGAGCCGCTCGAGCCGGGCGAAGGCTTCGAGTTCGAGTCGAAGATCGTCGGCGGCAACGTGCCCAAGGAATACATCCCGGGCGTCGAAAAGGGCATCGACTCGGTGCGCGAGAACGGCCTGATGGCCGGCTTCCCGCTGATCGATTTCAAGGCGACGCTCGTCGACGGCGCCTATCACGACGTCGACTCCTCCGTGCTGGCCTTCGAGATCGCCTCGCGGGCGGCCATGAAGGAAGCCAAGCCGAACCTCAAGCTGAAGCTGCTCGAGCCGGTGATGAAGGTCGAGGTCGTCACGCCGGACGAGTACACCGGCACGGTCATCGGCGACCTGAACTCGCGGCGCGGCCAGATCCGCGACCAGGAGATGCGCGGCAACGCGACCGTCGTGAACGCGATGGTGCCGCTCGCCAACATGTTCGGTTACGTCAACACGCTGCGTTCGGCGACTCAGGGCCGGGCCCAGTACACCATGCAGTTCGATCACTACGAGCCGGTGCCGCAGGCGGTGGCCGATGAAGTGATCGCGAAAATCGCCTGAGAATGAAGGCCAGCATCGTCAGCGCTGCCAGAGACGAGAGTGAGTAGAGACCATGTCCAAGGAAAAGTTTGAGCGTACGAAGCCGCACGCGAACATCGGCACGGTGGGTCATGTCGACCATGGCAAGACGACGCTGACGGCTGCGATCACGAAGTATTTCGGCGATTTCCGCGCCTATGAGCAGATCGACGGCGCGCCGGAGGAGAAGGCGCGCGGGATCACGATCTCGACGGCGCACGTGGAGTACGAGACGGAGAACCGTCACTACGCCCACGTCGACTGCCCGGGCCACGCCGACTACGTGAAGAACATGATCACCGGGGCGGCCCAGATGGACGGGGCGATCCTGGTGGTTTCGGCCGCCGACGGTCCGATGCCGCAGACGCGCGAGCATATCCTGCTGGCCCGCCAGGTGGGCGTGCCCGCGCTGGTCGTGTTTCTGAACAAGGTCGACCAGGTCGACGATCCCGAGCTTCTCGAGCTCGTCGAGATGGAGGTGCGCGAGCTTCTGTCCTCGTACGACTTCCCGGGCGACGACATTCCGATCGTCGCGGGCTCGGCGCTTGCGGCGATGGAGGGACGCGATCCCGAGATCGGCGAGGAGAAGATCAAGGAGCTGATGGCGGCGGTCGACGACTACATCCCGACACCTGAGCGTCCGAAGGACCAGGACTTCCTGATGCCGATCGAGGACGTGTTCTCGATCTCGGGCCGGGGCACGGTGGTGACCGGCCGGGTCGAGCGCGGCGTGGTGAAGGTCGGCGACGAGATCGAGATCGTGGGCATCCGCGACACGGTCAAGACGACGTGCACGGGCGTGGAGATGTTCCGCAAGCTGCTCGACCAGGGCGAGGCGGGCGACAATGTCGGCGTTCTGCTTCGCGGCGTCGAGCGCGACGGCGTGGAGCGCGGCCAGGTTCTGGCCAAGCCGGGCTCGATCACGCCGCACAAGAAGTTCGAGTGCGAGGCCTATATCCTGACCAAGGAGGAGGGCGGCCGTCACACGCCGTTCTTCACCAACTACCGGCCGCAATTCTACTTCCGCACCACCGACGTGACCGGCGTGGTCACGCTGAAGTCGGGCACCGAGATGGTGATGCCCGGCGACAATGTGGAGCTGGAGGTCGAGCTGATCACGCCGATCGCGATGGAGGAGAAGCTCCGCTTCGCCATCCGCGAGGGCGGACGCACCGTCGGCGCCGGCGTCGTCTCGAAAATCATCGAGTAGGCGCAGGGGCTGAAGTTCGCATCGGGGCGGCGCGCCCATGAACACCGCGTCGCCCCGCTCTGCGTTTTGAGAGACTGGAACACGGGACCGGACCGATGGCGCAACAGAATATCCGCATCCGCCTGAAGGCGTTCGACCACCGCGTGCTGGACAACTCCGCACGCGAGATCGTCTCCACGGCGAAGCGCACCGGCGCAAACGTGCGCGGGCCGATCCCGCTGCCCACGCGCATCGAGAAGTTCACGGTGCTGCGGTCTCCGCACATCGACAAGAAGGCCCGCGAGCAGTTCGAGATCCGCACGCACAAGCGGATGCTCGACATCGTGGACCCCACGCCGCAGACGGTCGACGCGCTGATGAAGCTCGACCTGTCGGCCGGCGTGGACGTTGAAATCAAGCTGGGAGCGTGAGGCGATGGCTCAGGCTCAACAACTCCGCACCGGCGCGATCGCCCGCAAGCTGGGCATGACGCGCGTCTTCACCGAAGAGGGCAATCACGTCCCGGTGACGGTGCTGCAGATGGACGACGTCCAGGTGGTCGCCCAGCGCACCGCCGACCGCGACGGCTACACCGCGCTCCAGCTCGGGGCGGGCAAGGCGAAGGCGCGCCGCACGCCGAAGGCGATGCGCGGCCATTTCGCCAAGGCCTCCGTCGAGCCCAAGCGCAAGCTGGTCGAGTTCCGCGTGTCCGAGGACGGGCTGATCGACGCCGGCGCGAAGCTTGCGGCCGATCACTTCGTGCCCGGCCAGAAGGTCGATGTTGCGGGCATCTCGATCGGCAAGGGCTTCGCCGGCGGCATGAAGCGCTGGAACTTCGGCGGTCTGCGCGCCACGCACGGCGTGTCGATCTCGCACCGCGCCCACGGCTCGACCGGCCAGTGCCAGGACCCCGGCAAGGTGTTCAAGGGCAAGAAGATGGCCGGCCATCTCGGCATGGAGCGGGTGACCGTCCAGAATCTCGAGGTGGTCCGGGTCGATCCCGAGCGCGGCCTGGTGCTGGTGCGCGGCGCGGTGCCGGGCGCGGCCGAGGGCTGGGTCGAGATCCGCGACGCGGTCAAGGGCGCCAAGGCCGAGGATCTGCCGTTCCCGGGCAAGTTCGCCACGCTCGACGAGCAGAACGCGCCGGTCGACTCGCCCGAGCCCGCTTCCGAGGAGGCCGAGATGGTCGCCGAGGGCGCGCCGGTCGACGAGGGCGCCGAGGGCGAGGCCGGCGAAGAGGACTCGAAGTCATGAAAATCGACGTGATCAAGCTCGACGCCGGCAAGGCCGGATCGGTCGATCTCGACGACGCCATCTTCGGCATCGGCGAGATCCGCGGCGACATTCTCCAGCGCGCGGTCAAGTGGCAGCTCTCGCGGCGTCAGTCGGGGACCCACAAGACCAAGGAGCGCGGCGAGATCGCCCGCACCAAGAAGAAGATGTACCGCCAGAAGGGCACCGGCGGCGCGCGTCACGGCGCGCGTTCGGCGCCGATCTTCGTCGGCGGCGGCGTCGCCCACGGCCCGCGCGTGCGCTCGCACGCCACGAGCCTGCCGAAGAAGGTCCGCGCGCTCGCGCTCAAGCACGCCCTGTCGGCCAAGGCGGGCGCGTCCGACCTGATCGTCATCGATGAGGCCCGCCTCGACGCGCCCAAGACCAAGGCGCTCGCCGACGCGTTCGAAAAGCTCGGCGTGGCGAACGCGCTGGTCATCGACGGCGAGACGCTGGACGAGAACTTCGCCCGCGCCGCGCGCAACATCCCGAATGTCGACGTGCTGCCCGCCCAGGGCCTGAACGTTTACGACGTGCTTCGCCGCGACAAGCTGGTCCTGACCAAGGCGGCGATCGAGAAGATCAACGAGCGGCTCGCGCCGCAGGAGGCCGCGTAATGCCCGCCGCGCGTCATTACGACACCATCCTGGCTCCGGTGATCACCGAGAAGTCGACCCTGCTGTCGGAGGACAACAAGGTCGTGTTCAAGGTGCCGCTGGAGGCCACCAAGAAGGACATCGCCGAGGCGGTCGAGGAGCTGTTCAAGGTCAAGGTGAAGGCCGTGAACACGCTGCGCCAGAAGGGCAAGACGAAGCGCTTCCGCGGAATCGTCGGCCGCCGCGAGGACGTCAAGAAGGCGGTCGTGACCCTCGAAGAGGGCCACTCCATCGACGTCACGACCGGGCTGTAGGCGCGCCCCGAGGAGGTTTGAATCATGGCTCTCAAGACTTACAAGCCGACTTCGCCGGGCCGCCGCGCGCTCGTTCTCGTCAATCGCGGGGACCTTCACGTCGGCAAGCCCGAGAAGACGCTGGTCGAAGGCCTGCGCAAGAAGGGCGGCCGCAACAACACCGGCCGCATCACGACGCGCCGCCGCGGCGGCGGGGCCAAGCGGCTCTATCGCGTCGTCGACTTCAAGCGGCGCAAGTTCGATGCGCCCGCGACCGTCGAGCGGCTCGAATACGACCCGAACCGGACCGCGTTCATCGCGCTGATCCGCTATGAGGACGGCGAGCGCGCCTACATCCTGGCGCCGCAGCGCCTGTCGGTCGGCGACACGGTCGTTTCCGGCGCCAAGGTCGACGTGAAGCCGGGCAACACGATGCCCCTGCGCGCCATGCCGGTCGGCACCATCATCCACAATGTGGAGATGAAGCCGGGCAAGGGCGGCCAGGTCGCGCGCTCGGCGGGCGCCTACGCTCAGCTGGTTGGCCGCGACGCGGGCTACGCGCAGATCCGGCTGATGTCGGGCGAGCTGCGCATGGTCCACCAGGACTGCCTGGCGACCGTCGGCGCGGTGTCCAATCCCGATCACCTCAACATCAATCTCGGCAAGGCCGGCCGGAAGCGTCACATGGGCCGCCGTCCGGCGGTGCGCGGCGTGGCGATGAACCCGGTGGATCACCCGCACGGCGGCGGCGAAGGCCGCACCTCGGGCGGTCGTCATCCGGTGACCCCGTGGGGCCGTCCCACCAAGGGCCACAAGACCCGGAAGAACAAGGCCACCGACAAGTTCATCATCCGCTCGCGCCACGAGCGCAAGAAACGCTAAGGGAGCGCGCTGCAGTCATGCCCCGTTCTGTCTGGAAAGGTCCGTTCGTCGACGGATACCTCCTGAAGAAAGCCGACGCCGCCCACGAGGCCGGCCGGAAGCAGGCCATCAAGACCTGGTCGCGGCGCTCGACCATCATGCCGCAATTCGTCGGCCTGACCTTCCAGGTCCACAACGGCTCGAAGTTCATCCCGGTGCTCGTCACCGAGGACATGGTCGGCCACAAGCTCGGCGAGTTCGCGCCGTCGCGGACCTATTACGGGCACGCGGCCGACAAGAAAGCGAGAAGGAAGTAAGCGATGGGCAAGGCGACAAATCCCCGCCGCGTCGCTGAGAACGAGGCGCGCGCCAAGCTGCGGATGATGCGCATCAGCCCGCAGAAGCTGAACCTCGTGGCGTCGATGATCCGCGGCAAGCCCGTGGAGCGCGCGCTCAACGATCTCAGCTTCTCGCGCAAGCGCGTCGCGAAGGACGTCAAGAAGGTCCTCGAATCCGCGATCGCAAACGCCGAGAACAATCACGGTCTCGACATCGACTCGCTGGTCGTGTCCGAGGCCTATGTCGGCAAGAACCTGGTGATGAAACGCTTCCGGGCCCGCGCTCGCGGCCGCGGCGCGCGCATCATGAAGCCGTTCTCCGAACTCACGATCGTCGTGCGCGAAGTCGAGGAGGCCGCGTAATGGGTCAGAAAATCAATCCGATCGGCCTGCGCGTCGGCATCAACCGGACCTGGGAGTCGCGCTGGTACGCGCGCGGCGAGGAATACGCCGACCTGCTCCACGAGGACCTGCGCATCCGCAACTTCCTGAAGGACCGGCTGAAGAACGCCTCGGTCTCGAAGATCGTCATCGAGCGCCCGCACCGGAAGTGCCGCATCACCATCCACACCGCCCGCCCGGGCGTGGTGATCGGCAAGAAGGGCGCGGACATCGAGAAGCTGCGCCGCGAAGTCGCGAAGATGACCGACGGCGAGGTCTTCCTGAACCTGGTCGAGGTCCGCAAGCCGGAGATCGACGCCAACCTGGTCGCCGAGAGCATCGCCCAGCAGCTCGAGCGCCGCGTGGCCTTCCGCCGCGCCATGAAGCGTTCGCTGCAGTCGGCCATGCGCATGGGCGCCCAGGGCTGCAAGATCATCTGCGGCGGCCGTCTCGGCGGCGCGGAGATCGCGCGCACCGAGCAGTACAACGAGGGCTCCGTTCCGCTTCACACGCTGCGCGCCGACATCGATTACGGCTTCGCCGAGGCGAAGACCGCGATGGGAATCATCGGCGTGAAGGTGTGGATCTACAAGGGCGAGATCCTCGAACACGATCCGATGGCGCAGGAGCGCCGCCTCCAGGAAACCGGCGAGCAGCGCGCCCGTTCGGGCCGCCAGGCCGCTTGATCAGGTCCGAGGGAGCTTGAGACATGCTTCAACCGAAGCGCACCAAATTCCGGAAGGCTCACAAGGGCCGGATCCACGGCAACGCCAAGGGCGGCTTCGCGCTGAACTTCGGGTCGTACGGCCTGAAGGCCCTCGAGCCGGAACGCGTCACCGCGCGCCAGATCGAGGCGACGCGCCGGGCGATCACGCGCCACATGAAGCGCGCCGGCCGCGTCTGGATCCGCGTCTTCCCCGACCTGCCGGTGTCGAAGAAGCCGACCGAGGTCCGGATGGGCAAGGGCAAGGGCTCGCCCGAGTACTGGGTGGCCAAGGTCAAGCCGGGCCGGATCATGTTCGAGATCGACGGCGTACCCGAGGACGTCGCCCGCGAGGCGCTGCGCCTCGGCGCGGCGAAGCTGCCGGTGCGCACCAAGGTCGTGACCCGGCCGGGCGAGTAAGGGAGTCGATCCGATGAACGCCGAAGACGTCCGCGCCATGAGCGACGACCAGCTCCAGGACGAGCTCCTGAAGCTGAAGAAGGAACAGTTCAATCTGCGGTTCCAGCAGGCCTCGGGCCAGCTCGAGAACACCGCGCGCGTGCAGACGGTCCGCCGGGACATCGCCCGGCTCAAGACCGACATGCGCCGCCGCGCGCTTGAGAAACAAGGGAGCTAGGGCGATGCCGAAGCGAATCCTGCAAGGCGTCGTGGTGAGCGACAAGCAGGCCAAGACCGTCGTGGTCCGGGTGGAGCGGACATTCCTCCACCCGCTGCTGCGCAAGACGGTGCGCCGCTCGAAGAAATACCACGCGCACGACGAGTCGGGCGTGCGGAAGGTCGGCGACAAGGTGCTCATCCAGGAGTGCGCGCCGAAGTCGAAACTGAAGCGGTGGGAGGTCGTCTCGGAGCAGGCGTGAGCGCCGATCCGGTCCGACCCTCGAGTTTAACGGAGGATCACGATGATCCAGATGCAATCCAATCTGGACGTGGCCGACAATTCCGGAGCCCGCCGCGTGCAGTGCCTGAAGGTGCTCGGCGGCGCCAAGCGCCGCTACGCCGGCGTGGGCGACATCATCGTCGTCTCGGTGAAGGAGGCCGCGCCCAAGGGCCGCGTGAAGAAGGGCGATGTCCGCCGGGCGGTCGTCGTGCGCACGGCGCGCGACATCAAGCGCCGCGACGGCAGCGTCATTCGCTTCGACAACAACGCGGCGGTGCTGCTGAACAATAACAACGAGCCGATCGGCACCCGGATCTTCGGCCCGGTTCCCCGTGAGCTGCGCCAGAAGAACCAGATGAAGATCGTCTCGCTCGCCCCGGAGGTCCTGTAACCATGGCCGCGAAGATCAAGAAGGGCGACAAGGTCGTCGTGCTGGTCGGCCGCGACAAGGGCAAGACCGGCGAGGTGACGCGCGTCATTCCCGAGACCGGCCGCGTGGTCGTGTCCGGCGTGAACGTGGTCAAGCGCCACCAGCGCCCGACCCAGTTCCAGCAGGGCGGGATCGAGGAGAAGGAGGCGTCGATCGACGCCTCGAACGTCGCGATCGCCGATCCCAAGACCGGCGAGCCGACCCGGGTCGGCTTCACCGTCGGCAAGGACGGCAAGAAGGTTCGCGTCGCGAAGAAATCCGGCGAGGTCATCGATGGCTGAAGTTGCTGAATACGAGCCGCGCCTGCGCACGCGCTACCGCGAGGAGATCCGCGCGCGCCTGAAGGAGACGTTCGGCTACAAGAACGACATGGAGATCCCGCGCCTGGAGAAGGTCGTGATCAACATGGGCGTCGGCGAGGCCGCGCAGGACTCCAAGAAGATCCAGGCCGCGCTCGCCGATCTCGAGGCGATCTCCGGTCAGAAGCCGGTGGCGACCCGGGCGAAGAAGTCGATCGCGGGCTTCAAGGTCCGCGAGGAGCAGGTGATCGGCGCGAAGGTCACGCTTCGCAAGGATCGCATGTACGAGTTTCTCGATCGTCTGATCACGATCGCGCTGCCCCGCGTGCGCGACTTCCGCGGTCTCCGCGGAAAGAGCTTCGACGGGCGCGGCAATTTCGCGATGGGGCTCAAGGAGCACATCGTGTTTCCCGAGATCGACTACGACAAGGTCGAGAAGATCCGCGGCATGGACATCATCGTGTGCACCACGGCGCGGACGGATGAAGAAGCGAAGGCCCTGCTGGCCGAGTTCGATTTCCCGTTCTCGAACTGACGCGGCAGGAGCGCGGATCCATGGGGGATCCGCACGCAGGAGAGGAATGAATGGCTAAGAAGAGCGCAATCGAGCGTAACCGGCGGGTCCGCCGCCTGGCCAAGCGGTACGAGGCCAAGCGCGAGCGGCTCAAGGCGATCGCGCGCGACACGTCGAAGCCGGTCGAGGAGCGGTTCGCCGCCCAGCTGAAGCTGGCCGAGCTGCCTCGGAATTCGGCGCCGACGCGCATCCGCAATCGTTGCGAGGTGACCGGTCGTCCGCGCGCCTACTACCGGAAGGTGAAGATGTCGCGCATCGCGCTTCGCAATCTGGCCAGCCACGGTCTCGTGCCGGGCATGGTCAAGTCGAGCTGGTGAGGGAGGACGTCCGATGCCCATGATCGATCCGCTCGGCGACATGCTCACGCGTATCCGCAACGCGCTCATGCGCAACCGCACGACGGTGACCACGCCGGCGTCGAAGCTGCGCAAGCACGTGCTCGAGGTGCTCCTGGAGGAAGGCTTCATCCGGGGCTACTCGGAGAAGGCCGACGCCAAGGGCTTCAAGGAATTCGAGATCGAGCTCAAGTATTTCGAGGGCGCGCCCGTCATCAGCGACATCCAGCGGGTGTCGAAGCCGGGCCGCCGTGAGTACCGCAAGGTCAGAGATCTGCCGCTCATCCAGAACGGGCTCGGCATCGCGATCGTCTCCACGCCGAAAGGCGTGATGTCGGACGCGGCCGCCCGGGCTGAGAACGTGGGCGGCGAGATTCTCTGCCAGGTCCGATAGACGGGAGAGACGAAGATGTCGCGTTTGGGCAAGCTGCCTGTCGAGATCCCGTCGGGCGTCGAGGCGTCGCTGGACGGCTCCACCATCCGTGTGAAGGGCCCGAAGGGCGAGCTGAACTTCACGGCCCCGTCGCTGGTCGACGTGCGCCACGAGGACGGCGCCATCCACGTCAATCCGGCCAACGACACCCAGAAGGCGCGTGCGCTGTGGGGCACGGTTCGGGCCCAGGTGAAAAACATGGTCCATGGCGTCACGCAGGGCTTCGAGAAGAATCTCGAGCTCGTGGGCGTGGGCTATCGCGCCCAGATGCAGGGCGCCGACCTGAAGCTTTCGCTGGGACTCAGCCACGACGTGGTCTATTCCCCGCGGCCCGGCGTGACGATCGCCACGCCGAAGCCGACCGAGATCAAGATCGAGGGCGCCGACCGGCAGGTCGTCGGTCAGACCGCCGCGGAGATCCGCGAGTTCCGCCCGCCGGAGCCCTACAAGGGCAAGGGCGTGAAGTACGCGGACGAGCAGATCCGCCGCAAGGAAGGCAAGAAGAAGTAAGGGCCGCCGAGCAATGAAAACCTCACGCGAGAAGATGCATCGCCGGGCGCTGCGCAACCGCAGTCGCCTGGCCCGGCATTCCGGCGGTCGGCCCCGGCTTTCGGTGCACCGGTCGTCCAAGCACATCTACGTGCAGATCATCGACGACTCGAAGGGCGAGACCGTCGCCGCGGCCTCGACGCTGGAAAAGGACGTCGCCGGCAAGGGCGCGAGCGGCGCCACCGTCTCCGCTGCGGAGCAGGTGGGCAAGCTCGTCGCCGAACGCGCGAAGAAGAAGGGTCTGACCGACGTGGTGTTCGACCGCGGCGGCTACATCTATCACGGGCGCATCAAAGCGCTCGCCGACGCCGCCCGCGAGGGCGGCCTGAACTTCTAGAAGGAGGCGGCGCATGGCTCGAGAAGATAATCGCGGTCGCGACCGCAGGCGCAGGGACGACGACGACGGCGGCGAAGAGCTCGTCGACAAGCTCGTCCACATCAACCGCGTCGCCAAGACGGTGAAGGGCGGGCGGAACTTCCAGTTCGCCGCGCTCGCCATCGTTGGCGACCAGAAGGGCCGCGTCGGCTTCGGCCAGGGCAAGGCCCGCGAAGTGCCGGAGTCGATCCGCAAGGCCACCGACGAGGCCAAGAAGACGATGATCCGCGTGCCGCTGCGCGAGGGCCGGACGCTGCATCACGATGCGCGCGGCCGCTGGGGCGCGGGCAAGGTGATCCTGCGCGCCGCGCCTCCGGGCACGGGCGTGATCGCCGGCGGTCCGATGCGCGCGGTGCTGGAGAGCCTCGGCGTCCAGGACGTCGTGGCCAAGTCCACCGGCTCGTCGAACCCCTACAACATGGTTCGCGCGACCTTCGAGGCGCTCAAGGCCCAGGAAAGCCCGCGCAATGTGGCGGCCAAGCGCGGCATGAAGGTCGGCGACCTGGCCGGCCGGCGCAATGACGGCGCCTCGGCGCCCGAAGCGATCGAGTCGTAGGAGGCGGGACGATGGCTCAGAAGAAGACCCTCGTCGTGCGCCAGACCGGCAGCGCGATCCGCCGTCCGAAGGACCAGGTCGCCACGCTGCGCGGTCTCGGCCTCGGCCGGATCGGCCGCGAGCGCGCGCTGGAGGACACCCCGGCCGTGCGCGGCATGGTCGCCAAGGTCGCCCACATCGTCGAAATCGTCGAGGAGCGCGGCTAGCGCCGCCGCTCGGCTGAAGGAGAATTCTCATGCGCTTGAACGAACTGCGCGACAACGCCGGCGCGGTGAAGGAACGCACGCGCATCGGCCGGGGCATCGGCTCGGGCAAGGGCAAGACCGGCGGCCGCGGCGTGAAGGGCCAGAAGTCGCGCTCCGGCGTGGCGGTCAAGGGCTTCGAGGGCGGCCAGATGCCGCTCCACCAGCGCCTGCCCAAGCGCGGCTTCACCAAGCCGAACCGCAAGCAGTTCGCCGAGGTGAGCCTCGGCCGGCTGCAGGCGGCCGTCGACGCGAAGAAGCTGGACGCCAAGAAGCCGGTCGACGCTGCGGCCTTGGTCGCCGCCGGCGTGATCCGCCGGCCCAAGGACGGCGTGCGGGTGATCGGCGGGGGCGAGCTCAAGACGAAGCTCGACCTGTCGGTGGCGGGCGCCTCGAAGCCGGCCGCGGCGGCCGTCGCGAAGGCCGGCGGCTCGGTGACCGTGCTCGCCGCGAAGGCGGACGCCGGCGAGGCCAAGGCGTCGAAGAAGAAGTCCGAGAAGAAATAGCAGGCGGATCCGCGGCGGCTTCCCATATCGAGGGGCCGCCTCCGTCCTTTCCGGACGCGCGCATGGAGTGATCGACCGACATGGCGTCAGCCGCTGAACAGCTCGCATCGAACATGAACTTCAGCGCCTTCGCCCAGGCGAAGGAGCTGCAGAAGCGCATCCTGTTCACGCTGTTCGTGCTGATCATCTACCGGCTGGGCACCTACGTGCCGATGCCCGGCGTCGATCCCGCAGTCTTCGCCAACGCCTTCCAGCAGCAGCAGGGCGGCATTCTCGGCGTCTTCAACATGTTCTCCGGCGGCGCCGTGGAGCGCATGGCGATCTTCGCGCTGAACGTCATGCCCTACATCTCCGCGTCGATCATCATGCAGCTGATGGCGGCCACCGTGCCGGCGCTGGAGAAGCTGAAGAAGGAAGGCGGCGAGGCGGGCCGCAAGCAGATCAACCAGTATTCGCGCTATCTCACCGTCGTGCTCGCCGGGGTTCAGGCCTTCGCCATCGCGATGGGCATGGAGAGCCCCGACCCGACGACGGGGGCGACGATCGCCGTCGATCCGGGCTGGTTCTTCCGCATCACCACGGTGGTGACGCTGGTCGGCGGCACGATGATGCTGCTCTGGCTCGGCGAGCAGATCACCGCTCGCGGCGTCGGCAACGGCGTGTCTCTGATCATCTTCGCGGGCATCATCGCGGAAATGCCGCGCGCGCTGTTCCAGACCCTGCAGCAGGGCCGCACCGGCGCCATCTCGGGCGCGCTGATCATCGCCATGCTGGTGATGGTGGTCGCGGTGCTCCTGTTCGTCGTGTTCATGGAGCGCTCGCAGCGACGGCTGCTGGTGCAGTATCCCAAGCGCCAGGTCGGCAACCGCATGATGGGCGGGGAGTCGAGCTTCCTGCCGCTGAAGCTCAACACCGCCGGCGTCATCCCGGCGATCTTCGCCTCCTCGCTGCTGCTGCTGCCGACGACGATCGCGGGTTTCTCCGCGCAGTCGGGACCGGAATGGCTGCGCACGCTGAGCGCCATGCTCGGCCCGGGCCAGCCGCTTTTCCTGATCTTCTACGCGGCGATGATCATCTTCTTCACGTTCTTCTACACGTCGATCGTCTTCAATCCGGAGGACACCGCGGAGAACCTGAAGAAGTACGGCGGCTTCCTGCCGGGCATCCGGCCGGGCCGGCGCACGGCGGAATATCTCGACTACGTGCTGTCGCGGCTCACCGTCATCGGCGCGGCCTATCTCACCGCGGTCTGCCTGCTGCCCGAGATCCTGCGCGCGCAATACCAGATCCCGTTCTATATCGGCGGCACGGCGCTGCTCATCGTGGTGTCGGTGACGCTCGACACGGTCGGACAGGTCCAGTCCCACCTGCTCGCGCACCAGTATGAGGGCCTGATCAAGAAGACGAAGCTGAGGGGCCGGAAGCGATGAACATCATCCTGTTCGGTCCGCCGGGCGCCGGGAAGGGCACCCAGGCCAAGAAGCTCGTCGCCGAGCGCGGCTGGGTCCAGCTGTCGACCGGAGACATGCTGCGCGCCGCCAAGGAGGCGGGCACCGAGCTCGGCCGGCGCGTCGCGGCGATCATGGATCGCGGCGACCTGGTCTCCGACGAGATCGTCATCGAGCTGATCGAGGAGCGCCTGCCCGACGCCGAGCGCGCCGGCGGAGCGATCTTCGACGGCTTCCCGCGCACGGTCGCCCAGGCCGAGGCGCTCGACGCGCTGCTCAAGGGACGGGGCGCGGAGATCGACCGGGTGGTGCGCCTCGTAGTCGACCAGGACGAGCTGGTCCGCCGCATGGCCAAGCGCGCCGAGGAGGAAGGCCGCGCCGACGATACGGTCGAGGCCTTCAAGGTGCGCCTGAAGAACTACAACGACCAGACGGCCGCGCTCATTCCGTACTACAAGGCCCAGGGAAAGCTGGCCGACGTGGATGGGATGGGAACGGTGGACGAGGTCGCCGCGTCGATCGCCAGTGCGCTCGACGCAGATTAGGCCGTGGTGCGCGCGGGAGGCGCGGCCGCGGGAGGCAGAGCTGGGCGCAGACGCCGGTTGACGGCGGTTGCGCCTGCAATATAAGTAGCGCCCTTCGCCAAAAGGGCCGGAACAGCCGGGCGCGTTCGCACTTTCGGGAGCGCGCAGGTTCGGCGACCCGGGGCGAGGCGGCACGAGAGACAGGGAGAGCGTCGTGGCACGGATCGCCGGCGTCAACATTCCGACGAACAAGCGCGTCGCGGTCGCGCTGCAGTACATCCACGGCATCGGCAAGTCCCGCGCTGCGGAGATCGCCGAGAAGGTCGGCGTCGCTCCGGAGAAGCGCGTCAACGAGCTCACCGACGCCGAGGTGCTGCAGATCCGCGAGGCGATCGACTCCGACTACACGGTCGAAGGCGATCTTCGGCGCGAGACGGCGGTCAACATCAAGCGGCTGATGGATCTGGGCTGCTATCGCGGCCTGCGCCATCGTCGCGGCCTGCCGGTTCGCGGTCAGCGCACCCACACGAACGCCCGCACCCGCAAGGGTCCGGCCAAGCCGATCGCCGGCAAGAAGAAGTAAGGACCAGGGTCTATGGCCAAGGAACCGTCCCGCGTTCGCCGTCGCGAGCGGAAGAACATCACCGCCGGCGTCGCGCACGTGAACGCCAGCTTCAACAACACGATGATCACCATCACCGACGCCCAGGGCAATGCGATCTCCTGGTCGTCGGCGGGCGCGATGGGGTTCAAGGGCTCGCGCAAGTCGACGCCCTACGCCGCCCAGGTCGCCGCCGAGGACGCGGGCCGCAAGGCCGCCGAGCACGGCATGAAGACGCTCGAGGTGAAGGTTTCCGGTCCCGGTTCGGGCCGCGAGTCCGCGCTGCGCGCGCTGCAGAATATCGGCTTCACGATCACGACCATCCAGGACGTGACGCCGATCCCGCATAACGGCTGCCGGCCGCCGAAGCGCCGTCGCGTCTAGAGGCGACGGCCGAACAGTTTGGAACAGCCTGGCGCGCGGTTCGTTCGCGCGCATCCCGCTTGAAAGGGGTAGGTCCGTGATCGAGAAGAACTGGCAGGAACTCATCCGCCCGATGAAGCCGGAGATCGAACCCGGCTTCGACCCCGCGCGCCACGCGAAGATCGTGGCCGAGCCGCTCGAGCGCGGCTTCGGCATGACGCTCGGCAACGCGCTGCGCCGGGTGTTGCTGTCGTCGCTGCAGGGCGCGGCGATCAGCGCGGTCCAGATCGACGGAATCGTCCACGAGTTCTCGTCCATCCCGGGCGTGCGCGAGGACGTCACCGACATCATCCTCAACATCAAGCAGATCGCCCTGCGCATGCACGCCGAGGGCCCGAAGCGCCTGACGCTCAAGAAGACGGGCCCGGGCGAGGTGACCGCCGGCGACATCGAGGAAGTCGCCGACATCGAGGTGATCAACAAGGATCACGTCATCTGCACCCTCGACGAGGGCGCCGAGGTCCGCTTCGTGCTGACGGTGAACACCGGCAAGGGCTACGTGCCCGCCGAGCGCAACCGGCCCGAGGACGCCCCGATCGGCCTGATCGGCGTCGACGCGCTGTACAGCCCGGTCAAGCGCGTGGCCTATCGCGTCGAGAACACGCGCGAGGGTCAGGTGCTGGACTATGACAAGCTGATCCTGGACGTGGAGACCAACGGCGCGGTGACGCCGGAGGACGCGGTGGCCTACGCCGCGCGCATCCTGCAGGACCAGTTCCAGATCTTCGTCAATTTCGAGGAGCCCTCCGAGGCCCGCGGGCCGGAAGAGGAAGTTCCGGAGCTCGAGTTCAATCCGGCGCTTCTGAAGAAGGTCGACGAGCTGGAGCTGTCGGTCCGCTCGGCGAACTGCCTGAAGAACGACAACATCGTCTATATCGGCGACCTGATCCAGAAGTCGGAAGCCGAGATGCTCCGCACGCCGAACTTCGGACGCAAGTCGCTCAACGAGATCAAGGAAGTTCTCGCCCAGATGGGTCTGCATCTGGGCATGGAGGCCCCGAACTGGCCGCCGGAGAACATCGAGGAACTGGCCAAGAAATACGAGGATCAGATCTAGGTCGGCCGCCGAGAGGCGTTCCGAAACCGTTTCTGAAGGAGACTTCCCATGCGCCACGGCGTCGCCCACCGCAAGCTCAACCGCACGGCCTCGCATCGCCGGGCGATGCTGGCCAACATGGCCGCGTCGCTCATCGAGCACGAGCAGATCGTCACGACCCTGCCCAAGGCCAAGGAGCTCAAGCCCTTCATGGACAAGCTCATCACCCTGGCCAAGCGCGGCGGTCTGCATGCGCGCCGCCAGGCGGTGTCGAAGATCCGCAATCGCGACCAGGTCGGCAAGCTGTTCGAGACGCTCGGCCCGCGCTACGAGGACCGCAATGGCGGTTACACGCGCGTGCTGAAGGCCGGCTTCCGCCATGGCGACAACGCGCCGATGGCCGTCATCGAGCTGGTCGATCGCGATCCCGAAGCCAAGGGCGCCGGCGACCGCGCGCGCCTGGCCGAGGAGGAGGCCGCGGAGGAGTAGAACTCCGCGTCATCTCTGACGAATGAGACAGGCCGCGCCCGCCGGGCGCGGCCTTTTTCGCGCCGGCGTTCCGTCTTAACTTTCGGTCAGATGCGGCTTCAGCCCCTGTTCAGCCGCATTCGGTTCTCCTAAATGGACGCCGACGCAATGATCGAGGGGAGCACGCCCATGGGCCGCACGATCTTCGCCGCGTTCAGCCTGGCGCTGGGGCTGGCCGCCGCCGCTTGCGGGCAGGCCGAGGAAGCCGCCCCCGCACAGCCGGAAGCGCCGCAGACTCCGCCCTCCGAAATCGAGCGCGCGGTTCCCGACAGCCAGGCCGAGGTCCGGCTCTCCTTCGCGCCCGTGGTGCGCCAGGCCGCGCCGGCCGTCGTGAACGTCTATTCCCGGCGCGTCATCGCCCAGCGCTCGCCCTTCGCCGGCGACCCCTTCTTCGAGCGTTTCTTCGGCCCGCAGACGCGCGAGCGCGAGGTGCAGTCGCTCGGCTCGGGCGTCATCGTCGATCCTTCGGGCGTCATCGTGACCAACAATCATGTCGTCGAGGGCGCCGAGGAGCTGCGGGTCGTGCTCAACGACCGCCGCGAGTTCGAGGCCGAGGTCCTGCTCGCCGACGAGCGCACCGATCTCGCCGTGCTCAGGGTCGAGGCCGGCGAGGCCCTGCCGGTCCTGCCCTATGACGAGACCGACGACACCGAGGTGGGCGACCTGGTGCTGGCCATCGGCAATCCGTTCGGCGTCGGTCAGACGGTGACGTCGGGCATCGTGTCGGCGCTGGCGCGCACCCATGTCGGCATCACCGACTACGCCTTCTTCATCCAGACTGACGCCGCCGTGAACCCGGGCAATTCCGGTGGCGCGCTCGTTGACATGGACGGCGAGCTGATCGGGGTGAACACGGCGATCTTTTCGCGCTCGGGCGGGTCGAACGGCATCGGCTTCGCCATTCCCGTCGACATGGTCCGCTCCGTCGTCGAGGCCGCCCTCGACGGCGGCGAGATCGTCCGGCCCTGGCTTGGCGCGCGGCTGCAGCCGGTGACCAGCGATCTGGCCCAATCGCTGGGCCTCGACCGGCCGCGCGGCGCCATCGTCGCCGAGCTCTATCCCGACGGACCGGCCGCCGACGCCGGGCTGGAGACCGGCGACGTGGTCGTCGCCGTCGACGGCGTCGCGGTCAATGACGAGGCCGGCGCCCGCTTCCGCTTCGCCACCCGCGCGATCGGCGAGACGGCGGAGCTGACCGTGCTGCGCGACGGCGAGGAGCGCACCTACGAGATCACCGCCGAACCCGCGCCGGGCGAGGAAGACGCCGAGCGCGTGGCGATCCGCGGCCGCAACCCGTTCCAGGGCGCCCAGGTCGTCCAGCTCTCGCCGGCCTTCAACGAGGCCAACGGGCTCGACCCGTTCCGCGAGGGCGTCATCGTCGCCGGAGTCGCGCGGCGCTCGGCGGCGGCCTATTACGGGTTCCAGCCGGGTGATCGCATAGTTTCAGTGGCCGACCGCGAGATCGCCACGGTCGAGGACCTCCTCGCCGTGCTCGACGCCCGCGACGATGCGGCGGCCTGGCCCGTCGAGATCGAGCGCCAGGGCGAGCGCTTCGCGCGGACGCTGCGGCTTTAGTTCCCTCGCGGCCCATGGATTTGATGGAGGCGCGGCGTCCGCGACTCCCTCCCCTTGAGGGGAGGGTAAGGGTGGGGTGGCCACGGCTTTCGTGAGCTTGCTCTTGAGGCCCTCATCCTGAGGGCCCCGATCCCCGTCCCCTTCGAGACGCTCGCTTTGCTCGCTCCTCAGGATGAGGGGATCGGGGCGTCTCGAAGGACGAGGGCCTTCCCCCCTGGGGCTCGCGAGCGCGCGTCTTCCCATCCTTCGAGGCCCGGCTGACGCCGGGCGCCTCAGGATGAGGGCCGTGCGATGTTTCTCTCCTCCCTCATCTTGAGGTGCGAGCCGAAGGCGAGCCTCGAAAGATGCGAAGCGAGCGCCCCCCATTTGCCGGGCGCGGCGAAGCGGTGCTAACCAGCAGCCTCCAGTCATGTCGCCGGGAGCGGGCATTCCATGAAAGACGTCATCGAGCAGCTTGACGCCAAGCGCGCCGCCGCGCGCGCCGGGGGCGGGGAGAAGCGCGTCGCCGCCCAGCACGAGAAGGGCAAGCTGAGCGCGCGCGAGCGCCTCGAGGTGCTGCTCGACGACGGCTCCTTCGAGGAGTTCGACATGTTCGTCGAACACCAGTGCTCGGACTTCGGCATGGAGGACAAGAAGATCCCCGGCGACGGGGTGATCACCGGCTCGGGCACGATCAACGGCCGGCTGGTCTACATCTTCGCCAAGGACTTCACCGTGTTCGGCGGCTCGCTGTCGCTGGCCCACGCCCGCAAGATCACCAAGGTCCAGGACGCCGCGCTGAAGAACGGCGCGCCGATCATCGGCCTGTTCGACGCGGGCGGCGCGCGCATCCAGGAAGGCGTGGACGCGCTGGGCGGTTACGCCGAGATCTTCCAGAGGAACGTGCTGAGCTCCGGCGTCGTGCCGCAGATCTCGGTGATCATGGGCCCGTGCGCGGGCGGCGACGTCTACTCGCCGGCGATGACCGACTTCATCTTCATGGTGAAGGACACGTCATACATGTACGTGACCGGCCCGGACGTGGTGAAGACGGTCACCAACGAGGTCGTCACCCACGAGGAGCTGGGCGGCGTCTCGGTCCACGCGAAGAAGTCCGGCGTCGCCGACGGCGGCTTCGAGAACGACATCGAGGCGCTGATCCAGATCCGCCGGCTGGTCGACTTCCTGCCGCTGTCCAACCGCGCGAAGCCGCCGGCCCGGCCCAGCTACGACCCCGTCGATCGCGCCGAGCCCAGCCTCGACACGCTGGTCCCGCCGAATCCGAACAAGCCCTACGACATCAAGGAGCTGATCGAGAAGGTCGCCGACGAAAACGACTTCTTCGAGATCGCCCCCGACTACGCCCAGAACATCGTCACCGGCTTCGGCCGGCTGGAGGGCGCGCCCGTCGGGTTCGTCGCCAACCAGCCGCTGTCGCTGGCGGGCGTCCTGGACATCGACGCCTCGAAGAAGGCCGCTCGCTTCGTGCGCTTCTGCGACGCCTTCTCCATCCCGATCGTGACCTTCGTAGACGTGCCGGGCTTCCTGCCGGGCACGAAGCAGGAGTATGGCGGGCTCATCAAGAACGGCGCGAAGCTGCTCTTCGCCTACGCCGAGGCCACCGTGCCCAAGCTCACCGTGATCACGCGCAAGGCCTATGGCGGCGCCTATGACGTCATGGCCTCGAAGCATCTCCGGGGCGACATCAACTACGCCTGGCCGACTGCCGAGATCGCGGTGATGGGCCCGAAGGGCGCCGCGGAGATCATCTTCCGCAAGGATCTCGGCGACGAGGAGAAGATGGCCGAACACGTCAAGGAGTACGAGGATCGCTTCGCCAACCCCTTCGTGGCGGCCTCGCGCGGCTATCTCGACGATGTCATCCAGCCGAAGAACACGCGCTGGCGGCTGATCCGCGCGCTCCGGACGCTGCGCGACAAGCAGCTCTCCAACCCCTGGAAGAAGCACGACAATATTCCGTTGTGAGGGGGGCGGTCTCTGCGTGCGCTTTCCTTCTCTTCCCCGACGCAAGTCGGGGCCCAGAGGAAGCAGGCTGAGCGCCGGGTCATCTCTGGGTCCCGGCGTACGCCGGGAAAGAGAGGAAGGGTGCGACAGGGGGGGGCGGCGCCTCAGGACGAGGGTGATGCGGACAATACCCATCTCCGACGCCGGAGAGATCTCCGCGCTCGCATGAGAACACGGGGACGAAAATTTCAGTTGGCGGGGACCATGCAGGAGGCGGGACGCCCCCCGCCTTTCTCAATAATGATACCGGCACTGGACGATCTGCAGCCGCGCCCCGTCACCCGACCCCACCACCCGATAGACCAGCCGGTGCTCTGAATCCACGCGCCGCGACCAGAGGCCGGAGAGCTCGCCCTTGAGGGGTTCCGGCTTGCCAAGGCCCTCGAAGGGATCGCGCCTTATGTCCTCGATGAGTTTCAGGATGCGTTTGACCTGGCGCGGCTCCTTTTCGGCGAACCAGCGCAGATGATCGAGCGCGCGCGGCGTGAACTCGACCTTCATCCGTTGAAGAAAGCGGCCGGATCCTCGGCGAGCTGACGCAGATCCTCTTCCGTCAGCTCGCGCGTCTGGCCTGACTCCGCCTCAGCGAGACTCTTGCGCAGTTCCTCGGCGTTCGCCGGGCTCTTCAGAAGATAGTTCGTCTCCTGGATGGCCTCCCATTCCGACAGCGAGACCATCACCACCGGCTCGCCGCCGCGCCGTGTGATGACGGCGGGCGACTTGTCGCCGGTCACGCGGTCCATCAGGGCTTTGAGCCCTTGCCGGGCCTCGGTGAACGAGACGATGTTCGAGGGCTTGTTCATGAACGCAAATGTACGGTTCATTGTACAGAAGTGCAAGCCTGCCCGGCGTCAGGGAGCGAGCCTATGGCGGGCGGCGCGCGATCGCCCACGCGAAATCCCCGGCGCCGGAGGCCTCTCCGCGCTCGGATGACAAGACGGAATGCGCGCGGCGGGACGCGTGATCCCGGCCGCTCAACGCGCCGCCCTCTCGCGAATGGGGCGCGTCCGGACGCGCCGGCTGGGCGGGACAGCGCCGCGCATTATGGGTCCGATGGGCGGGGCGGGGATTAGTTGGTTCTCTGTTGTCATCCCGGAAGCCCGAAGGGCTATCCGGGACCTACCGACAGCCCTTCCAGAAATCGGGTCGCGAGTCCGGTGGATCCCGGCTCTCCGCGCTTCGCGCTCCGGCCGGGATGACATCGTCTCGTTTCGCGGGGATGACGAGGCGAGCGTTGACGCGTCCGGGAATCCGCCGCGTCCCCCGAATCCGCTGCGCCGCTTGGCGAGACATGGTAAAAAGCGCGCCGGGAAAAGCGCCGACGCGCAAAAGGGGAACGAGATGAAAGCACTCTGGATGTCCGCCGCTGCGGCGGTTCTGCTCGCCGCCTGCGGCCCGCAGGGCGAGGATCAGGCGCCCGCCGACGACATGGACGCCGCCGAGGCCGACGCAGCGGCCGCGACCGAAGACGCGCTCGCGGGCGGGGAAGACGCCGGCGAGGCCATGGATATGACCGATGCGGAGGAGGCCGACGCGCTCGCCGCCGTGCTCGACCACGAGCGCCGCGCCGACGACATGGCGCGCGACCAGTTCCGCCATCCCCGGGAGACGATGGAGTTCTTCGGCCTCGAGCCCGACATGACGATCGCCGAGGCGCTGCCCGGCGGCGGCTGGTACACGCGCATCCTGCTGCCCTGGGTCGCCGAAGACGGCCGCTATGTCGCGTTGAACTACCAGATGGACCTCTGGGAGCAGATGTACGGCGACAACTGGACCGAGGAGACGGCCGCCGAGATGGCCGCCTGGCCGGACACCGCGCCGGGCGAGCTGGCCGAAAACGGGCCCGAAACGGCCGCGCCGATCACCGCCTTCATGCTCGACGACATCCCGTACGCCCAGGAGGGTGAGGCCGACGCGGTGCTGTTCATCCGCGCGCTGCATCACCTGAACCGGTTCGATCCGGCCTTCCTGGAGGAGGCGCTCGACGAGACCTACGACTTTCTCCGCCCGGGCGGGATCGTCGGCGTGGTCCAGCATCGCGCGCCGGAGGATCAGCCGCATGAAATGACGACCGGCGACCGCGGCTACATGAAGCAAACCGACGTCGTCGCGGCGTTCGAGGCGGCGGGCTTCGAGCTCGAGGCGAGCTCCGAGCTCAACGCCAATCCCGCCGATGCGGCCGATCACGAGCAGGGCGTGTGGGGCCTGCCGCCGACGAACGCCGGCGACAGCGAGGACGAGGATGTCGACCCGCCGCAGTCGACGGGCGAATCCGACCGCATGACGCTGCTCTTCCGCAAGCCGGAATAGGCCGACGGCCGGCGCGCGGCTGATCGGAAGGTCGGCCGCGCGCTCCGTCGGCGCGCAAGCGCGCCCCTGCGGTCTTCAGGGGAGGAGATCATGGCGATACGCACGGCGGTCCTCGCGCTCGGCGCGGCGATGGCGACGGTGTTCTGCGCGCAGGCGCAGGACCGGCTCGTCGTCGTCAACAAGAGCGACGACACGGTCTCCCTCGTCGACGCGGCGAGCTACGCCGAGCAGACCGTCATCGCCGTCGGCGAGAATCCCCACGAGGTCGCGATCTCGCCGGACGGGTCCACGGCGTATGTGTCCGATTACGGTCCCGAGGCGCGCGGCGAAACGATCAGCGTGATCGATCTCGACGCCGGCGCCGTCTCCGCGAGGTGGGACCTCGACGGCAATCTCGGCCCGCACGGCATCTGGGCGAGCGCCGACGGCGCGAATGTCTGGACGACGACGGAGACCACGGGCACGGTCGTCGAGATCGACGCCGCGACCGGAGACGTCACGCGCGTCTGGGAGACCGGCCAGCAGCTCAGCCACCAGCTCGTCCCCGCGCCGGACGGGTCGAAGCTGTTCGTGGCCAACATCACGTCCGGATCGGTCAGCGTCATCGACCGCGCCTACGACTCTGTGACGACGGTGCGGACCGGGCCCGGCGCGGAGGGGATCGACGTCTCGCCCGACGGCGCCGAGGTCTGGGTGACCAACCGGGATAGCGGAACCATCTCCGTCATCGACGCGGCGACCGACGCGATCCTGGAGAGTTTCCCCTCGGGCGGCCAGGTGCCGATCCGGCTGAAGTTCACCCCCGACGGCGAGGAGGCCTGGGTGTCGAACGCCGCCTCCGGCGAGGTGACGGTGTTCGACGTCGAAACGCGCGAGCTGATCGCCGCCGTCGAGGTGGGCGCTGCGCCGGTCGGCCTGCTGATGTCGCCGGACGGGTCGCGCGTCTTTGTCGCCAACACCGGCGCCGATCGCGTGAGCGTCATCGATCGGGAAACCTATGCGGTCGTCGACAGCTTCGAGGCCGGCGACGAGCCCGACGGGCTGGGCTGGGCGCCCGCCGAGTAGGCGATTCATCGTCTTCTAACGCCTGTGCGCGATGCTTTCCGGCGGAGAACCGTCAGAGAAAGGCGCGCCGCCATGACCGCCGAACTGTCCGCCGTCACCGCCCGCGTGACCGCTTCGGGCCGCATCACCGAGGCCGATGTCCGCGAGATCCGCGGCGTCGTCTATCCCGATATGACCCTCGATCCGCGCGAGGCCGACGCGCTGTTCGCGCTGGACGAGGCCGCGACGGACAGGGATCCCGCCTGGACCGACCTGTTCTGCGAGGCGATGACCGATCTGCTGGTCCGCCAGGCCGAGCCGCAGGGCTATGTCGACGACGAGGCGGCGGCCTGGTTCATGGAGCGCATTTCGCAGGATGGCGAGGTGAGGTCGGATACCGAGCTCGAGGCCGTCGTGCGCGTGCTCGAACAGGCCGAGCGCGCCCCCGAGGCGCTGAGCGCCTTCGCGCTCGACCAGGTCCGGCGCGCCGTCGTCGAGGGGACGGGGCCGCTGCCGCGGAAGAACGCCGGCGGCGGGGCGTTGACGCCTGGCCGGGTGGGCGAAGCCGAGGCCGAACTCGTCCGCCGCATCCTCTACGCCTTCGGCGGCGACGGCGCCGTCGCGGTGACCAAGTCCGAAGCCGAGGTGCTGTTCGACATCAACGACGCCGTCGAGGGCGCGGACAATCACCCCGCCTGGACGGACCTGTTCGTGAAGGCGCTGGCCAACTTCCTGATGGCCGCCTCGGGCTACGAAGCCCCGTCGCGGCGCGAGGCGTTGCGCCGCGAGGAATGGCTCGAGAGCGAGACCGGCGGGGTCGGCGACTTCATGGCGCGCATGGCCAAGACGGGCTTCTCCGGCCTCATCCGCCAGTATCGCGCGCCGAGCCTCCGCGAGGCCTGGGCGGATCGCAACGAGGTCATGGACGCCCGTCAGGAGGAAGCCGAGGCCGTCACCTCCGACGAGGCCGAATGGCTCGCCCGCCGGATGCGGCGCGACGGCGAATTCGGCGAGGCCGAGCGTGCGCTCCTGAAGTTTATCGGCGAGGAATCCCCCGACATCCATCCCGCGCTGAAGCCGCTCATCGACGCGGCCTGATCCGTTTCCCGGGGCTCCGGACCCGCCGCCCGCGGCCCCCGTCTTACGCCTCCGTAATTTGACTTGCGTGCGCCCGCGGACCGTATGTCGCGCATGTCTCAGCCAATACGGAGAACAGGATGCGGTTGACGATTCCGCGGGCGGGCGCGCTTGCCCTGCTCCTCGCGACGGCTTGCAGCGATACGGGTGTCGTCGATGGCGCTCCGGCGTCATCGCCGCCGGAGGCGCTGCAGTCGTTTCTCGAATCCGAGACCGAGAGCGGCCGGTTCTCCGGCGTCGTGTTGGTGCGCCACGGAGAGGAGACGATCCTCGAGTTCGCGGGCGGACGCGCGAACCTGGAACTCGACGCGCCGATGACGCCGGACGCGCGGTTCAAGATCCACTCAACATCCAAGCTCGTCACGGCGACCGGCGTGATGCGCGCGGTCGCCGACGGGCGGCTGGCGCTCGACGACTCGGTTTGCGTGCACCTCCAGCCGTGCCCGCCGGCCTGGGAGCCGGTCAGTCTCCGTCAGCTGCTCAACCACAGTTCGGGAATCCCGGACGCCACGCAGATTCTGTTCGATGAGTGGGCGGGCGGCGTGACGGCCACGATCGAGGCGCGATACGAGGATTTCGCCGCGCTCGAGCCCGCCTTCGAACCGGGCTCGGATTTCCGCTATTCCAATTTCGGCCCGACCCTCGCCGGCGAGATCCTTGCCGCCGCTTACGACACGGATCTTGAAACCGCGTTGGCTGAGCTTGTCTTCACGCCGCTGGACATGACCAACACCAGTCTCGAGGCCGCCCCGCCCGCGGACGGGTATGACGGCCCCGTCGTCGAGCCGGGCCTGGCGTCGGGCTATAACGGAACGGCCGAGCAGCCGATCGTCGCCTACAGCCTCATGTACGTCATTCCCGGCGGCGGCGGCATGATCTCCACCGCAGACGATCTCACGAAGCTCCTTCACGCCGTCTTCGACCCGGACGCCGGTTTTCTGCCCGAAGAGCTCATCGCGGAGATGACGTCGCCGGGGCCGATTCCTCAGGCGGGCCTCGGCGTGTTTGTGCGCGGGGAACCGGTCGTCTGCTATCTGCACACTGGCGGGAACAACGGCTATATCTCCATCGCCGCGTACTATCCCCGGGAGGCGACCTCGATCGTCATGCTTTCGAATTTCGGTTTCCTGGACCTCGATGTCGGCGCGTTGGAGGACAGGCTCGGCCTCGCGCCTCCCGAGCAGGAGTGAACAAGCCGGGCGGTCTCAGGCCGCCTTTGCGTCGCGCTCGGGCGGCGCATCCGCGATCGTGGTGCGGTGAAGCAGGCGGGCGTGGCCGTCATAGCCGCCCGTCGCCATGTGCTGGGTGCAGCGATTGTCCCACATCACCAGCATGTCCGGCTCCCATTGGTGGCGATAGACGAAGCGCTCGTCATGGGCGGTCTCGTAGAGCTGGACGAGCAGGGTGAAGGCCTCCTCGTCGCTCAGGCCCTCGATCGTGCGGACATAGCCCGGATTGACGAACAGCGTCTTGCGGCCGGTCTCCGGGTGGACCCGGACGACGGGATGGGTGCGCATGGAGCGCGCCTCCGCGCTGGGCCGGATCGTCATCGAGCGGTCGGCGGCGTCGTTCTCGCCGTAGACGCCTTCCGGGGCGTAGGCCAGCGCGGCGGAATGCACCGCTTGCAGCGGCTCGATCCGCTGCTTCAACTCGTCGCTCAGCGCTTCGTAGGCCGCATAGCCGTTGGCGAACAACGTGTCGCCGCCGGCGGGCGGGACGATCTTGGAATGCAGCACCGTGCCCGCCGGCGGGACGTCCTGGAAACTCCAGTCGGAATGCCACGCCGCGGCGAAGACCGGCGCGGTCTCGTCGGCGTCCCGGCGCACCTCGATGATGTGGGGATGATCGGGCAGGGGCGTGATGAAGGGATCGTCGCCGAACGGGCCGAAATACTCGGTGAAACGCTCGAGATCGGCGTGGCTCATCGGCTGGTCGGGAAACGCCAGAACCAGGTGGTCGAGCCAGGCCTTGCGGATGGCGGCGACCGTCGCGGCGTCGAGCGGCTGCGAGAGATCGACGCCGGTCACAAAGGCGCCGAGCGCGGCGCCGGTCGGCGTCACCTTGAGAGCGGCGGGCATGGCGCGATCCTCCTCCATCAGTCCGTCTTCAAGCGTCGCTCCGGGCGGGTCGCGCGGTCAAGCGCGCCGCCGCGCGTTTGACTTCGCCCGACGGGATCGCCCATAAGCGCAATGAAGGCCGTCCGAGGGGAAGTCATCGCGCGATCGGCGGACAATGATGCGCCTGTATCGCGGTGGTTTGCGGCCCGTCCCGCGTCCGGGGATTCGTCCCGACGTTCCGCGGCGATTATGTCTCCTTTTCCGAATGCGGTCGCGCCGTTGCGCCGCCGCGCTGAGACGTTCTGGAACGACCGCAGAGGTCCGTGATGAAGAAGCTCGAGCCCGCCGTTTTCTTCCCCGCCGCCATGCTGGTCGTCGCCGGGGTGGCGTACGCGGTGTTCGCGCACGACCAGGCCGAATTCATCTTCAACGAGATCCGCGAGACCATCACCGACACGATGGGCTGGCTCTACACGGTCGGCGTCGGCGCCTTCCTGGTCGCGGCGCTGATCGTGGCGCTGTCCGACTGGGGGCGGATCAAGCTGGGCCCGCAGGAATCCGAACCCGAGTACGATTTCCTGCCCTGGTTCGCGATGCTGTTCTCGGCGGGGATGGGCATCGGGCTGATGTTCTTCGCCGTCGCCGAGCCGATCAACCACTTCGCGCTCCCGCCGGACGGCGAGGCCGGCACCCTCGAGGCGGCGCGCCGGTCGATGGTGCTGACCTTCTTCCACTGGGGCGTGCACGCCTGGGCGATCTATGTCGTGGTGGGGCTGAGCCTCGCCTATTTCACCTATCGCCACGGCCTGCCGCTGACCATCCGCTCGGCGCTCTTCCCCCTGATCGGCGACCGCATCTACGGCCCGATCGGCCATCTCGTGGACGTCCTCGCCGTGATCGGGACGCTGTTCGGCGTGGCGACCTCGCTGGGTTACGGCGTGACCCAGATCAACGCCGGCCTGAACGACCTGTTCGGCCTGCCCATCTCCGAAGAGGTGCAGATGGCGCTGATCGCCATCATCACGGCGATGGCGACGACCTCCGTGGTGGCGGGGCTCGACGCGGGCATCAAGCGGCTCAGCGAGTGGAATCTCTATCTCGCCATCGCGCTGATGCTGTTCGTCTTCATCGTCGGGCCGACGGTCTTCCTGCTCAGCGCCTTCGTCCAGAACATCGGCGATTATCTCGACCAGCTCGCCGTGCTCACCTTCAACATCGACGCCTATGGCGGCGGCGAGTGGATCGGCGACTGGACGCTGTTCTACTGGGGCTGGTGGATCTCCTGGTCGCCCTTCGTGGGCATGTTCATCGCGCGCATCTCGCGCGGGCGCACGATCCGCGAATTCATCCTCGGCGTGCTGATCGGGCCGACCCTGTTCACCTTTTTCTGGATGACGGTCTACGGCAATTCGGCGCTGCGCGAGGTGATGGGGAACATGGCGCACCCGATCGTCACAGCGGTCACGGGCGGCAATTCCGAGCTGGCCCTGTTCGCCTTCCTCGACACGCTGCCGCTGAGCGGGATCACCTCGGTGATGGCGATCGTGCTGGTGACGACCTTCTTCGTGACTTCGTCGGATTCCGGTTCGCTCGTTAAGTCGACCCTGACCTCCGGCGGCATGCTCAACCCCCCGCTCGGCCAGCGCCTGTTCTGGGCGATCAGCGAGGGCGTGGTCGCCGCGGTGCTGCTGCTCGTCGGCGGGCTCGCCGCGCTGCAGTCGGCGACGATCGCCGCGGCGCTGCCCTTCACGATCGTGATCATTCTCGCGCTGGTCGGCCTGGTGCGCGCCTGGTCGCTGGAGACCGCGCGCCGGGCGGGACGCAAGACGGCCGCCCAGCTGCCCATCCAGGGCGCCTCGGTGCCCTGGCGGACCCGGCTCAAGCTGATGTTCACCCAGCCCAATCGCGACGAAGTGATCGCCTTCATCCAGACCACCGTCGTCGAGGCGTTCCAGGAAGTCGCCGAAGAGCTGCGCGGACTGGACGTCGACGCCTCCGTCGAGCGCGGCGAGGACTACGCCAAGATCGTGGTCGATCACCAGGATCAGCCCGACTTCGTCTACTCCGTGGCCTATGCCGAGTACGAGGAGCCGCATTTCCCGGTCTCCGACGAGGAGGCGGAGAAGGATCTGCGCTATGGCCGCGCCGAGGTGGCGCTGAGCGAGGGCGGCCAGCATTACGACGTGTACGGCTACTCGAAGAACCAGGTGATCCGAGACCTGCTGCGCCAGTACGAGCGTCACCTGCAGTGGATCCACCACATCACGCGCGCCAACTAGGCGCTGACCGGCGGGGCGTCCGGAGCTAGGCTCGCTCCCGATCGAATCGGGAAGGGTCGCCCATGCCAGTCGCTCCTCTGGCGGTCGCTTCGCTGATGGTGCTGGTGACCATCGTCATCCAGATCGCCGGGCTGACGCTGCTGATCCTGCTCATGCGGTCGCGGCTCGATCACGAGCGTGCGCATCGCTACGTCATCAACCAGCTCGGCCTGGTGCTCGGGGTGGCGCTCGGCCTGTTCCTCATCCACACCATCCAGATCTGGCTCTACGCTCTTGTTTTCATGTGGGTCGGGGCGTTCGACACCTTCGAGCCCGCGCTCTATTTCTCCACATCGAGCTTCACCACCGTGGGCTATGGCGACATCGTCCTCGAGACCGACTGGCGTCTGCTGGGCGCGATCGAGAGCGCCAACGGCTTCCTGGTGCTGGGGTGGTCGACGGTCTTTCTCATCTCGGTGATCTCGCGCCTGCGCTCGATCGAGTTCCAGTGGCTTGAGCGGCGCGAGGCGGAGGCCGATCTCTTCGAGGCCCAGCAGGCCAGGGATGACGCCGATGAGGACCCGGGCCGGAACGGCGACGCATGACGCCGGCTTGCTCCGGCGAAGCCGGGCGCGGTAAACGGAGCGCCTCTCCGAACACCGTCAGGAACGGCGCACGCTGATGTTCAAGAAAATCCTCATCGCCAATCGCGGCGAGATCGCCGTGCGGGTCATCAAGACCTGCAAGCGGCTGAAGATCCCCACCGTGGCGGTCTACTCGGAGGCCGACGCCGACAGCCTCGCCGTCGAAATGGCCGACGAGGCGGTCTTCATCGGCCCGCCGGCGCCGGGCGAATCCTACCTGGCGATGGACAAGATCCTCGACGCGATCGACCAGACCGGTGCCGACGCGGTCCATCCCGGCTTCGGCTTCCTGTCGGAGAACGCGAAGTTTCCCGAGGCGCTGGCGAAGAAGAAGGTCGCCTGGATCGGCCCGAACCCGCGCGCCATCGCGGCGATGGGCGACAAGCTGGAATCCAAGAAACTCGCCGCCGAGGCCGGCGTCAGTACGGTGCCGGGTTTCCGCGGCGAGATCGAGAGCGATACCCAGGCCGTCGAGGTCGCCGAGGACATCGGCTATCCGGTCATGATCAAGGCCTCGGCCGGCGGCGGCGGCAAGGGGATGCGCATCGCGCGCTCCGCCGAGGAGGTCAAGGACGGCTTCAAGGCCGCCCGCAACGAGGCGAAGTCGTCCTTCGGCGACGACCGCATCCTGATCGAGAAATTCGTCGAGCGGCCGCGCCATATCGAGATCCAGGTGCTCGGGGACAAGCACGGAAACGTCATCCATCTCAACGAGCGCGAATGCTCGGTGCAGCGCCGAAACCAGAAAGTGCTCGAGGAGGCGCCGTCGCCCTTCCTCGACGAGAAGACGCGCAAGAAGATGGGCGAGCAGGCCGTCGCCCTGTCGCAGGCGGTCGATTACGACAGCGCCGGCACGGTCGAGTTCATCGTCGACCCGGACAAGAATTTCTACTTCCTCGAGATGAACACCCGGCTGCAGGTCGAGCATCCGGTCACCGAGCTCACCCACGACATCGATCTCGTCGAGCAGATGATCCGCGTCGCCGCCGGCGAGAAGCTGGCGCTCGCCCAGAAGGACGTGAAGATCAAGGGCCATGCCGTGGAGGCCCGGCTCTACGCCGAGGACCCGTATCGCGGCTTCCTGCCCTCGATCGGGCGGCTGAGGCGCTATGTCGAGCCCGAGGAGGGCCCGATGGGGCGGGGCCGGCTGCGCATCGATTCGGGCGTGCGCGAGGGCGACGAGATCTCGATGTTCTACGATCCGATGATCGCCAAGGTGATCGGCTCGGGGAAGGACCGGCTCGCCGCGATCGACGCGCTCAACGAGGCGCTGGACCGGCTCCATGTCGAGGGCGTGCAGTCCAACGCGCCCTTCCTGTCTGCGGTGCTCGACGAGGCCGATTTCCGCGCCGGGAAGATCCACACCGGCTACATCGCCGAGCACTTTCCAGACGGGTTCGCCGGGACCGAGCCGCGCGCCGAGCAGCTTCTCTGGATGAGCGCGGCGGCGGCCTTCATCCACACCGCGCTCGTCCAGCGCGGCGCGCAGATCGAGGGGCGGCTGACGCCGCCTCCGCCGCCGGGCCATCTCCACGAATGGGTCGTCATCCTGGGCGGCGACGCCTATCCCGTGCGCATCCGCCTGCCCGAGGACGCCGTCGGCGGCGAGGCCCCGGCCGAGCTGTGGGCGCCGAGCCTGTCGAACGAGCGCCTGTCTCTGGTCTCGACCTGGCGGCCGGGCGGGCACCTCTTCGAGGGCGAGCTCAATGGCGAGGGCTTCGCGCTGTCCTTCGCCGACCGGACCGAGGGCTATGCGCTGCGCCATCGCGGCTTCTCCGCGGTCGCGCTGGTGTGCACGCCGCGGGCGGCCGAGCTGCACGCCAAGCTGCCCGAGAAGGAGGCCGTCGACACCGCCAAGCTGGTGACCAGCCCGATGCCGGGCCTCGTGGTGGCGGTCAATGTCGAGACGGGTCAGGAGGTCAAGGCCGGCGAGCCGCTGGTCACCGTCGAGGCGATGAAGATGGAGAACGTGTTGCGCGCCGAGATCGACGGGATGGTCAAGACCATCGCCGCCGAGCCGGGCGCCAGCGTGGCCGCCGACGAACTCCTCATCGAGTTCGAATAGAACATTAACTTTCTTGGCGGGCTTGATTGACACCGCTGGCGACGCAGCGGACGCTTTTCCGATCAGAGAATCGGGGAGGCACCCATGAATATCGGCCATCTTCTGTTCAGCCCAAACGGCCGGATCGGGCAGCAGGAATACTGGATCGGCGTTCTCATCATCATCGCGGCGAACATCGTCGCCAATTTCATTCCGATCCTCGGCTTCATCGTTTCGCTCGGCCTCATCTATGTCGGCGTCTGCGTCTATGGAAAACGGCTCCATGACACCGGCCGGACCGCCTGGATCCATGCGGTGCCGTGGGCTGTCTCGATCGTGCTCGGCATCATCGGGATGATCATGGTCGGCGGCGCGGTGTTCGCCGCCATGTCGGGCAGCGGCGAGGTCGACATGGCCGCGATGATGGCCGGGTCCAGCGGGGCCTTCCTCGTGTTTTCGCTGAGCTTTCTCGTCTGGATCGCCTACACCATCTGGGTCGGCGTCCTGAAGGGCGACGCCGGCGCCAACCAGTACGGCGAACCGGTGCTGGCCGGGGCCGCCGCGGGCGGCGCCGCGCCGGCCCAGCCGAGCGCTCCGCCTGCGAGCGATCCCGCCGAAGGCGGTTCGGACGAAGACAAGCCGCAGGGTTGAACGCGGCTGATGCGAATTGGGCGTCCGCATGAGATGCGGGCGCCCGGTGCGCCTCACAAGGCGATGAAAAGCAAGCGCTGGGGAGAACCGCGATGACGTTCGTCGAAGCCGTAAAGGCCGTCTACTCCAACTATGTCGGATTTGAAGGGAGAGCCGAGCGCAGCGAGTTCTGGTGGTTCTTCCTGTTCTACATCCTGGCCTATTGGCTGCTGCTCCTGATCGAGGCGGGCGTCTTGGGCGGACCGGGCGCGCTACCCGGATTGTTCGCGCTCGCGACGCTTCTGCCCGCCCTGGGCGTGAGCGTTCGCCGGCTTCACGACACGGGCAAGTCCGGCTGGTGGATCCTGCTCGGCTTCATCCCGATCGTGGGCGCGATCATCCTCATCATCTTCTACGTGCAGCCCAGCAATCCGGGCTCGAACCAGTTCGGGGAATCGCCGGTCGGGTCGGCCGGCGGCGGCGCGGAGCCGGCCTAGGCAGGCGCGTCTCCGGCTTGAGACGCGGCGCGCGTCGGGGCATACCCGGCGCGCGCCGTTTTTCGTTTCAACCCCGGCGGAACCGCGAACGATGAACCTTCACGCCGCCTTCCTGCCGGGCCGACGGGCCGACGCCGACGATTACTGGCTCGGCCTCGGCGTCGTCGCGCTGCTCGACGCCATCCGGCTGAGCGTGTTTCCCGCCGGCACGGGCTGGCTGGTCTGGCTGTTCGTGCTCGTGCTTCTCTTCGTCGTGCACGCCAACCGGCTGCGCGACGCGAGCCGACCGCGCGCGCTCGCCCTGGCGCCGATCGGCGCCGGCGTGCTGGCCAAGACCTTGGGCGCGACGGTCGGGATCACTGCGGCGATCTGGCCGGTCTATCTCGAGTTTCTCGATCGGCGGGGGATCGATCTCGCCGACGCCGAGGCGGTCGAGCGCGCCGCGCGCGACCAGGCGTTGATGGAGGATTTCCAGGCCTGGATGCTCGACCAGGAGACGATGATGATCGACGCGCTCGCCGCCGGCGGCTGGCCGTCCATGATCGCCTTCTGGGGCGTCGTGTTCGCGCTGGGATTCTGGTTCGCGGGCATGACCGCGCGGGGCCCGCGCCCGGCCTGATCAGGCCGGCGGATCGGCCGGCGCCGTCGGGCCGAACACGGTTTCGAAGCCGCGCTTCAGCGCGGCGTCGGCGTCGTCCATCGTCACCGGCAGGCCGAGATCGACCAGGCTGGTCACGCCGTAGCGCGGATCCGAGACGCCGCACGGCGTGATGCCGGCGAAGTGGGACAGGTCCGGCTCGACATTGAGCGCGATCCCGTGGAAGGACACCCAGCGTCTCAGCCTCACGCCGATGGCGGCGATCTTGTCCTCGCGCTCGGGCCCGCCGGGCCGGGTGCGGTCGACCCAGACGCCGACGCGGTTCTCGCGGCGCTCGCCGGCGACATTGAAGACGCCGAGCGCCTCGATGATCCACTGCTCGAGATTCTGCACGAAGCCGCGCGCGTCGCGCCCGCGCCGCCTGAGATCGAGCATGACGTAGGCCACGCGCTGGCCCGGCCCGTGATAGGTGAACTGGCCGCCGCGCCCGGACTTGAACACCGGGAAGCGGTCGGGATCGCGCAGATCAGCCTCGCGCGCGCTCGTGCCGGCGGTGTAGAGCGGATCGTGCTCCAGCAGCCAGACCAGCTCGCCGGCCTCGCCGGCGTGGATGGCCGCGGCGCGCGCCTCCATCGCCGCGACGGCGTCGGGGTAGGGAACGCGCTTGGGCGAGACGGCCCAGCCGACGGGCGAATCTGTCATGGTCAGCAGGCTCTTAACGGGTCGGAAACCGGCTCGGAACATCGTGATTGAGAACGCGCCTGGCAAGGGCGGGGCGCGGCGACGCAGAATCGACGGGACGTGTGATGAGCCAGCTCGGCGCCGTGCAGGTGGAGATTTCGGTCATTCTCGGCCGTTCGCGCCTGCCCATTCACCAGTTCCTGCGCATGGGCCGAGGCGCGGTCATTCCCCTCGACGTCGCCGAGCACGACGAGGTGTGGATCCTCGCCAACAACCACCCGATCGCGCGCGGCGAGATCATCATCCAGGGCGACCGCGTCGCGGTGTCGATCACCGGCACGGCGGACGTGAATGACTATTACGCGGCCTGACGGAAACCGCCCGGACGCGCAGATCGGCCCTTCACAAACCGGGCCGGTGTTGCTAAATGCCCGCCTCCCAAGTTCTGCGGCCGTGGCGGAATTGGTAGACGCGCAGCGTTGAGGTCGCTGTGGGGTAAAACCCGTGGAAGTTCGACTCTTCTCGGCCGCACCATAGTTCGTCGCGTACGCCGCGACTCGAAGGCCCGGGCCGCATGCGGCGCCGGGCCTTTTCGATTCCCGTCGAATCGTTGCGCCAAGCGGCTCCCGCCGCTCGATTTCGCCTGCGCTTCGCCCTATCGTCCGCCGCACTGTCGCCGCTGATCATTGCGTGAGGCCTGCATGAGCGACCCGGTCGAAACGATCGATGAAACCGCCGAGGCCGCGCCGTCGGTCGACGTGCCCGCGCAACTGATCGCCGATATCGTCGAGGCGCTCCTGGCGCGCGACACGGCGGGCCTGCTCGCGCTGTTCGAGGAGCTGCACCCGGCCGACGCCGCCGACGCGATCGAGCAGCTGACCTGGGAGCAGCAGGTCCTGCTCGTCGAGCTCGCGCCTGAGCTGCTCACCGGCCCCGTCCTGGCCGAACTGGTCGAGGAGACCCGCGCCGACATCGCCGGCGTGCTCGAGCCGCGCCATCTCGCCGAGGCGATCCAGGGCCTCGATTCCGACGACATGACGATGATCGTCGAGGAGCTCGACGAGGCCAAGCGCGAGGCCGTGCTCGCCGAGCTCTCCGAAGCCGATCGCATTCAGCTCGAGACCTCGCTCGCCTTCGAGGAGGACACGGCGGGCCGCCTGATGCAGCGCGAGTTCGTCGCCGCGCCGCATTTCTGGAATGTCGGCCATACGATCGATCACATGCGCAAGGCGGGCGAGGATCTGCCTTACCTCTTCTTCGAGATCTTCATCGTCGACGAGAGCTTCAAGCCGATCGGCGTGGTGCCGGTGAGCCGGCTGATGCGCACGAAGCGCGAGGTTCCGCTCTCCGAGCTGATGGAGCCCAACCACGTCATCATCCGCCCGGAGATCGACCAGGAGGAGGCCGCCTACCTGTTCGAGAAATACCACCTGATCTCGGCGCCGGTGGTCGACGAGGACGGCCGGCTGTCGGGCATGCTCACCGTCGACGACATGGTCGACGTCATCCAGGAGGAGAACACCGAGGACCTCTACGCGCTCGCCGGCGTCAACGACGCCAGCCTCGCCGACACCGTGTTCTCCTCGGTGAAGTCGCGCGCGCCGTGGCTGCTGGTGAACCTGGGCACGGCCGTGCTGGCTTCGGGCGTGATCGCGCTCTACGACGACGCCATCGCCCAGCTCGTCGCGCTCGCCGTGCTGATGCCGATCGTCGCCTCGATGGGCGGCAATGCGGGCACCCAGGCGCTGGCCGTCGCGGTCCGATCCATCGCCTCGCGCGACCTGACGGTGTCCAATTCCATGCGGGTGATCTGGCGGGAGTTCGCCGCCGGCGCGGTGAACGGCCTGATTTTCGCCGTGGTTATGGGTCTGGTGGCCGGGTTATGGTTCCAGAACGCGGCGCTGGCCTGGGTGATCGCCGCGGCCATGGTGATCAACCTCGCCTGCGCGGGGCTCGCCGGCATCCTCGTGCCGCTGGGGCTCAAGCGTTTCGGGGCGGATCCCGCCGTGGCCTCGTCGGTCTTCGTTACCACGGTGACGGACGTGGTGGGGTTTTTCGCGTTTCTCGGGCTGGGCGCGATGGTGCTTTTGTGACCGCCGGAACAGGCGGCGCAGGTGGATGGAGTCGATGATGCGGACTGCGATCGGAGCGGGCGTGCTTGCGGCGATGCTGATCGCCGGCGGGCCGGGCGCAGCCCTGCAGACCCAAGACGTGACGACGGGTGCGATCGAGCTGCCCGGTTCGGAGGGCCTGACCATGTCCGGACCGTGGCGGACCGGCCCGGCGCTGGACATGCCCCGGGCGGGGCTGAGCGCGGCGACGCTGGACGGGCGCATTTTCGCCGCCGGCGGCGCCGGCGTCGTCGACCCGCAGGACGATTTCGAAGCCTACGAGCCCGACGTCAATCGCTGGCGGCCGCTGTCGCCCATGCCCGTCGGGCTCGAGCGCTTCGGCATGGCCGCCGCCGACGGCCGGCTCTGGGTCGCGGGCGGCTACAGCGCGGAGTCCGGCGCCGAGCCGATCGCGGAAATGTGGTCCTACGATCCCGCTTCCGACGTGTGGGAGGCCGAGCCGCCGCTGCCGGGGTCGAAAGCTGCGTTCTCCCTGCTGGCGGCCGACGGGCGGCTGTTCGCGGTCGGCGGCGAGGACGGCGCGCCGGGGGTCTTCGTGTTCGATCTGGAGTCGCGGACCTGGTCGGCGATCGCCGCGCCGCGGGAGACCAATCGGCGCGGGGCCGGCGCGCTCGTCTTCGACGGCGCGCTCTGGCTGATCGGCGGCGCGTCCGACGGAGTCGCGACAGCGCGCGTGGACATCTTCGACCCGGAGGCGCGCGCCTGGCGGCGCGGACCGGACCTGCCGGCGCCGCGGGCCGGTCACGCCGCGGCGGCCGCCGACGGGGCGATCCACGTCTTCGGCGGGCGCAGCTCCGACATGCGCCGGACGCTGTCGGATCACCTGGTGCTGGCCGATGACGGTTCGGGCTGGACCGAGGCGCCGGGCCTGCCGGTTCCTCGGACCGAGGCCGCCGCCGCAACGCTCGACGGCGAGGTGTTCCTCATCGGCGGCGGGGCGGGCGCAGGCTTCTTCGCGCCGTTCACCGCGGTGGATTCGGTCGACATATTTTCGACGGGAGGCGAGTGACGGCGTCCTACTTGCAGTGTCGAGCGGCGGATGACGGCCTGCCGTTTCGGAACGGGACAGCGATGAAACCGCGACTGAAGAGCACGCGCGCCGCGCGCGACCTCATAATGGCCCACGAGCCCTTCGTGCCGGAGGCGCGTCGGCGTGGCCGGCGCTGGGTGGTCGGCTTCGGCCACACGGCTTCGGCCAAGGAAGGCGTGGCGGTGTCGCGCGAAAACGCCGAGCTCTTGCTGATCTACGATGTCCTTCAGGCCGAGCGCGCCGTCGAGCAGGCCGTCGGCGAGGATCTCCCCGAACCGACCCGCGACGCGCTGGTGTCGTTCGCCGCCTCGATCGGCCCGGGCGCATTCAAGGTGTCCGACGTCGCGCGGCTGGCGCGGGCGGGCAAGCATCGCGAGGCCGCCGCTGCGATCGAGACCTGGGTGCGCGCCGAGGAGGACGGCCGGCTGGTCGTCTCCGAACGGCTCGTGCGCCGCCGCGCCGCCGAGAAGGCGCTCTATCTCAAGGGGCTGGAGGCCGACGAACGTCCCGCCCCGGACGCCGGAGCGTCCGCGCAGGAGGAACCGCGCATCGGTCCGCTGGTCGATCTCGAGATCGAGTTCGAGGAGCCGCCCGAGGAAGCCGAAGCGGAAGCTCCGGAACCGGAGGCGTCGGCCGCCGAGACCGAACCCGTCGCGCAGCCGGCGCCCGCGGAGCCCGAACCCCGGCCAGAGCCTGCGCCCGAAGCGGAGGCCCCCCCCGAGCCCGAACCTGAATCCGAACCCGCGCCCGAGGTTTCCCCGGAGCCGACCGGGGCGCCCGAGCCGGCGGCCGCATCCGGTGAAGAAGAGACCGCCCCGGCCGATCAGGGCGCGGTGGTGCGCGAAGTCATGGCGCGCATGGCCGCCCAGATCAGCAGCGGCGCGCAGCGCGCCTCGTCCGAAGCTCAAGCCGAAGCGCCGGAGCCCCAGGTCGAGATCGAGAGCGGCGAGCCGCCGGCGCCCGCACCGGCTCCGGAACCGGCGCCCGCCGTCGAGCCGGACGCGCAGCTCGGCTACAGCTTCCTCACCCCCGCCGTTGCGCGCGTGAGCAGCGATGCGGCGGCGGCCGTCGTCGAGGAGGTCGAGGCGCCGGTCGCTGAAGTCGCCCCGGCGCCCGAGCCCGAGCCGGAACCCGCGCCGGAGGCGGTCGAGCCTGAGCCCGCCGCGCCCGAGGTCGACGCGCAGGAAGAGGCCGGGCCGGGGCCCGCGGCGGGACCCGAACCCCAGCACTCCCCGGTCAAGCGCGGTACCGCTGCGAGGCCCGGCGGCGCGGCCGGTCCGCGCGAGGCGGCCGGCTATTCCGGCGAGGTCGCCGGCGCCGGCCGGCTCGCCGAGTTCGAGCCCGAGGAGCCGGAGGTCGAGGAAGACGAGGTCTCGCCGCGCCATGTCGCCGGCGCCGAGGCCGAGGACGAATTCGCCGCCGAGGAGGAGCCCGTCCAGGCGCGCCAGGGCGGCGGCGACTGGATCTACGTCGCCAATCTCGTCGTCGGCCTGGTGCTGTTCGGCGTCGGCGCGTGGGATCTGCTGACGAGTTTCGCGCGCTATCAGCGCGAGGGCTTCCTGTTCTTCGGACCGGTCGCGTTCTTCATGGGCGCGCTGCTCAGCCTCGCCTCGGGCTGGTTCGTCGCCGCGCGCTTCTTCCGCCGGCGGAGTTCGTCCGCCCGGTGACGGGGCCGCGGCGCGCTTGACCCGCGCCGCCCCCGTGGTATCTCGGCGGCCATGATCTCGAACCAGTACCCGACCCTCGAATTCCCGCACGGCGACACCGCGGAGATGCTCCGCGACACCGTGCAGTCCTTCGCCTCCGACAAGATCGCGCCCCGCGCGGCGGAGATCGACGAGAAAGACGAATTTCCCGCCGATCTCTGGCCGCAGCTCGGCGAGCTCGGTCTGCTCGGCCTGACTGTCGAGGAGGAGCTGGGCGGCTCGGGGCTGGGCTATCTCGAGCACTGCATCGCCATGGAGGAGATCTCCCGGGCGAGCGCCTCGGTCGGCCTGTCCTACGGCGCGCACTCCAATCTGTGCGTCAACCAGCTGCGGCTGAACGGAAACGACGCCCAGCGCGAGAAGTATCTGCCCAAGCTGATCTCCGGCGAGCATATCGGCGCGCTGGCGATGTCGGAGACCGGCGCGGGCTCCGACGTCGTCTCGATGAAGCTCAAGGCCGAGAAGAAGGGCGACCGTTACGTCCTCAACGGCTCGAAGATGTGGATCACCAACGGGCCGAGCGCCGACACGGTCGTGGTCTACGCCAAGACCGATCCCGAGGCCGGCTCGAAGGGCATCACCGCCTTCATCATCGAGAAGGGCATGAAGGGCTTCTCCATCGCCCAGAAGCTCGACAAGCTCGGCATGCGCGGCTCGGAGACCGGCGAGCTCGTCTTCGAGGACTGCGAGGTCCCCGAGGAGAACGTGCTCGGCCAGGTCGGCGGCGGCGTGAAGGTGCTGATGAGCGGGCTCGACTACGAGCGCGCCGTGCTGGCGGCCGGACCGATCGGCATCATGCAGGCCTGCCTCGACGTGGTGATGCCCTATGTCCACGAGCGCAGGCAGTTCGGCAAATCGATCGGCGAGTTCCAGCTCATCCAGGGCAAGCTCGCCGACATGTACACGCGCATGAATGCGAGCCGGGCCTATGTCTACGCCGTCGCCCAGGCCTGCGACGCGGGCAAGGCGACGCGCAAGGACGCCGCGGGCGCGATCCTGTTCGCCGCCGAAGCCGCGACGCAGACCGCGCTCGACGCCATCCAGGTGCTCGGCGGCAACGGCTATATCAACGAATACCCGACGGGCCGCCTGCTGCGCGACGCCAAGCTCTACGAGATCGGCGCGGGCACCAGCGAGATCCGACGCTGGCTGATCGGCCGCGAGCTGTTCGAAGAGAGCCGGTAGACGACGCATCCAGGCCGCCGGCTGGTGCGTTGGAAACGACGAACGCAACACCGGAGACCCCGCGATGAACGACGTCCCCACGCTCGCCGCCCAAGGCGCGACGATCCCGAAGCTCGGCTTCGGCACCTGGCAGATCACCGGCGAGGACTGCGTCGACGCGGTCAAGCACGCGCTGGCGACGGGCTATCGCCATATCGACACGGCGCAGGCCTATGAGAACGAGCCAGAGGTCGGCGAGGCGATCGAACAATCCGACGTCCCGCGCGAGGAGATCTTCCTGACCACCAAGATCTGGATGGCCAACATGGCCGCCGGCGATCTCGAGCGCTCGGCGCGGCGCAGCGTGGAGAAGCTCAAGGTCGACCGGGTCGATCTCCTGCTGCTGCACTGGCCCAATCCCGACCATCCGCTCGAGGAGATGATCGCCGCGCTCAACGCCGTGCGCGCCGAGGGTTTGACGCGGCATATCGGCGTGTCGAACTACACTGTCGATCTGCTGGACCAGGCGGTCGCGATCTCGGACGCGCCGCTGGTGACGAACCAGGTCGAGTATCACCCCTTCATTGATCAGGGTCCGGTCCTCGACGCCGTGCGCCGCCACGGCATGGCGCTGACGGCCTATTCGCCGATCGCCCAGGGCGGGGTGAACAAGTCCGACGTCATCGCCGACATTGCGAAGGTCCACGGCAAGAGCGCGATCCAGGTCTCTCTGCGCTGGCTCGTTCAGCAGGACGACGTCGTCGCCATCCCGCGCTCGGGCAAGCCCGAGCATATCGAGTCCAATTTCGACGTCTTCGACTTCGAACTGACGGACGAGGAGATGGCGCGGATCGCCGCGCTCGGCTCCGACGACGGCCGCCTGATCGACCCGAGCTGGGCGCCGGACTGGGACCGCGCGGCCTGAGCGGTCACGATCGCGTGGGCGGGCTGGTCCCGCCGGGGCCCGCGCCTATCCTGTCCGGGTTGCACGGCGGAGATAGAGCGAGCGCATGGTTCTGGGACTGTTCAGGCGCGGCGAGAAGGAGGGCGAACCGATGGCTTCCGACGACCGAAAGGCGCGTTACGACGATCTGTGCGCCTTGTTCATCAACACCACGCTCAAGCGCTCGCCGGAGACCTCGAATACGGACGCGCTGATGCGCGTGCCCGCGGCGATCATGGAGACGAACGGCGTCGCGGTGGAGCATGTCCGCTTGGTCGACCATCACGTCGCCAACGGCGTCTATCCCGACATGACCGAGCACGGCTGGGACCGGGACGACTGGCCCGAGCTCTGGCCGAAGGTCGCCGCCGCCGACATCCTCGTCGTCGGCACGCCGATCTGGCTGGGCGAGGAGAGTTCGGTCTGCCGGGTCCTCATAGAGCGCCTCTACGCCCATTCCGGCGAGCGCAACGCGCAGGGCCAGTACATCTTCTACGGCAAGACCGGGGGCTGCGTCGTCACCGGCAACGAGGACGGCATCAAGCACTGCGCGATGACCGTGCTCTACGCGCTCCAGCACATCGGCTACGCCATCCCGCCGCAGGCCGACGCGGGCTGGATCGGCGAGGCCGGACCCGGCAAGTCCTACGCCGACGAGGGCTCCGGCGGGCCGGAGAACGACTTCACCCAGCGCAACGCGACCTTCATGGCGTGGAACCTGATGCACATGGCCCGGCTCCTGAAGGACGCCGGCGGGATGCCCGCCCACGGCAATCAGGCGACGCTGTGGGCCGAGGGCCAGCGCTTCGATCACCCCAATCCGGAGTACCGCTAGGACTCCGGCGCGCTCGGCTTCAGGCGGGCCAGCGTGTCGGGGTCGGCGGTCTTGAGCAGCTGTGTCGCGGCCTCGTAGCCGGCCTCGACGGCCTCGTCGAAGCGCCGCCATTCCCTGAGATCGAGATCGAGTTCGGGCAGGACGAGCATGTCCACGGCGTCGCGCGTCTCCTCGTGCTGCTGCAGCGTGCCCACCGTCGCGGTTCGCATGAGCAGCGAGGCGATCGGCGGGGGGTCGGCCAGGCCGTGCTTCATCACCCAGCCGAAGAAGCCCGGCGGGTCGACGAAGTCCGACGGCGTCAGGCCGATATTGCGCGTGACGTCGCAGCCGACATTGAAGCCGCGATGCATGGCGCGCATCTCGTTGGCGGGGAAATTGGTGAACACCGCGCCGTCGACGAGCACGTCGTCGCCCTCGATGACCGGCGGCAGCAGGCCGGGAATGGCGATCGAGGCGCGCAGCGCGTCGCGCAGCCGGCCGGTGCGGTGCACGCGCGTCGAGCCGTCCTTCAGATTCGACGACACGCAGAAGAAGGGGCGGTTGAGGTCGGGGATCTCGACATCGCCGAAATGCCGGGCGAGGCGGCGATTGACCTTCTTGCCCTGTGCCATCGAGATGACCGGCAGGGTCCAGTCATTGAGCGGGCTGGATTCGACGAAGGCGTCGCGCAGACGATCCTCGAGTTCGTTCTGGTCCCAGCCCATCGCGATGCCGGCCGCGACGATGCCGCCCATCGAGGCGCCCCCGAGAAAGTCGAAGACGACGCCGTGATCCATGAAGGCGCGCACCGCGCCGAGATGGGCGTAGGCGCGGCTGCCGCCGCCCGACAGCACCAGCCCGACCGACATGCCCGCCGCGGTGCGGGCGAGATGGTCGACATCGGCCTCATTGTTCTGGCGGAGATGAAAGCAGCGCGCCGCATCGGCCGCGGCGACCCAGTCGCCTGAGGGCGCGCCGGGACGGTCGCCGCCGTGATGGACCATGACGACGTCGATCAGCTTGAGCTTCGCCGCCGGGGACGGGTCCTCGGGCATGAGCGGCCGCGAGGGGTGGGCGTCGGCGCGAGCCAGAAGCCAGATCCGGTCGGCCCGGCCCATCGCCCGGCGCGCCCAGTTGGCGTCGGCCATCTTCGCACACAGGAAGACGACGTCATGCTCGGCCTCGAGCTCGTCCAGCCGCGGACCGGGCCAGTCGGCGCACTCCTCGCCGGCGACGACGGAGGTCTTGCCGAGCTTGGCCAGCGCCTTCTGCATCGCCTCGGCGCGCACCGCCATGTCGATCGTCGGGCTGGTGGCGATGCAGGCGAAGACCTTCGGCTCCGAGCCACGGCGCAGCTGATGGCCCCTGAGCCGGTAGAGCATCATCCGCGCCAGCTCGCGCATCAGCGAGGAATGCTGGCGCGTCAGGCGCTGGAAGGTCGCCTTGGGCAGGCGCACGAGTTCCGAGTCGCGCAGCGCGTAGACGCTGGCCGAATGCGGCCGGTCCTCGACCAGCGCCATCTCGCCGATCGGTTCGCCCTGTCGGATATGGCCGACGAGCTCCGGCCGGCCGTCGGCGCCGGTGCGGAAGGCCGCGAGCGCGCCGGAACGGACGAGATAGAAGGCGTCGGCGGGCTCGCCGGCCTCGAACAGCGTCCGGCCCGCGGGCAGGCAGAACCACTCGACCTCGTGCTCGACGGCCTTGATCGTCGCCTTCTCGATTCGGTTGAGGAAGGGCAGGCGGGAGAGGCCTAGATCGAACACCATGTCGGGACGAGAGCCTTCGTCGAGACCGTCATGCGCGCGCCTCGGCCGCGCCGCCACAATTTCGAAGGGTGAGGCCAGCCGTCCGTCTCAGTCAAGAAAGCTCCAGCTCTCGGCGCCGTCGAAGGTGCGTATGCGGAGCCCGGCGATCGCGTCGGGCTCGGCCATCAGCGCGTTCACGGCCATGCGCGGATGATCGGCCGGCTCGAGGCTCTCCCAGTGGGTGGTGCACCCGCAGCGCGCGCAGCTGACGAAGGCGAGGGTGCGGTCGCCGCGCGCGTATCGGACGACCGCATCCGGCGCGTAATCGGTCGCGACGTCGGCGCTGTCGGCGTGCGCCCACAGCGCGCCGGCGCGCCGGCAGTAGGAGCAGGTGCACCGGGTCAGCCAGTCCGGCGGCGCGCGCAGCGTCCAGGACACCGCTCCGCAGGCGCAGCTCCCGACGAGCATGGCTCAGTCCGTCATTCGCTTGACGGGCGCCAGCGGCGCGTACTCGCCGTCGCGATCCTCGCCGCGGGCGGTCATCGCCTCGCGGATATCGTCGGGATTCCACAGGCTCGCCTGCAGCGTCATGGCGTGCTCCAGGCTGTCGGCGACGGCGTGGTCGCGCGCGTAGAGGAAGGAGCGCTTGGTCCCGGAAACCGCCAGAGGCGGCCGCGAGGCGATGCGCCGGGCGACGGCGTCGACATGGTCGCGCAGCGCGTCTTCGTCCTCCAGCACGGCGTTGAGCAGGCCGAGCTTTTCGGCGCGCTCGGGCGACAGCGTCTCGCCGGTGTAGGCCAATTCGCGCGCCACGCCTTCGGGGATCAGCTTGGGCAGGCGCTGCAGCGTGCCGACATCGGCGAACATGCCGATATTGGTCTCCTCGATCCTCAGCCACGCCGCCTGCGTCGCATAGCGCAGATCGCACGCCGCGATCATGTCCACCCCGCCGCCGACGCAGGGTCCCTGCATGGCGGCGATAACGGGAAAGCGCGCCCGTTCGAAGGCGGTGAAGGCGTCCTGCAGCGCCAGCGCGGCGGTCATGAAGGCCTCGCGGCGCGGCGCGGTCTCCGTGCCGAGCGCCTCGGGATCGGCGAACACGGAAACGTCCATGCCCGCGGTGAAGACCGGGCCCTCGGCGTCGAGGATCAGCACGCGGGTCTCGCCGGCGTCGGACAGCGCCTGAACCGCCCGGGGCAGCTCGCGCCAGAAGGCGCGGTTCATTGCGTTGCGCTTGTCCGGGCGGTTCAGGGTGAGGCGGGCGATCGGCCCGCCCGCCGACAGTCGGAAGCTCTCGTATCGGGACATTGGACGCGCCTTTCCGCCCGCGGGGTCAGCCTTGGAGGACTGTCCCGCGAGCGGCGGCGCGCTTCAAGTCGTTACTCCTCGAGATACGGGATCGGATCGACGATCTCGAACTCGCGAGCCTGGTCGAAATACTGCTCGAGCAGGAATTTGTGTCCCGAACCGAAGATGATCAGGACGCGGTCGCCTTCCTCGGCGTGCTGGGCGGCGCGCGCGAAGATGACCATGTTGCGGCCCCACCAATCGGCCATCTGATGGGCGCCCTCGGGCGCCTCGGTCGTCCCCATCTGGGCGAGCGTCATGTAGAGGTCGTGCAGCTCGCCCATCTCGGGCCGGTTCATCGCGATCAGCCGCTCCGGCACCTCGAGATCCTCGGTCTCGGCGATGAACGCCTCGATCTCGGCGGTGGCGGCCTGGAAGTCGGCGATCAGCCGGTCCTGGCCGGCGTTCTGGGCCGCGCCCATCATGGCGTCGAAATCCATGCTGCTGCGGTAGTCGATCGCGTAGAGCCGGTCATGGCCCAGGCGGGCGGCCAGACGCATGCCGAGCTGCTGGCGCTCGTTCACCGTCATCTCGTGTTCGCCGTCGAGATAGGCCTGGTAGCTCGCGTTGAAGTCGGCCTCGTGCTCCGGGGAGAGCTCGATCATGATCTTGGTCGGGGCCCAGGCCGCGATGCGTTCCACCGTCTCCTCGATCTGGGCCTGGCGCGTCGGCGACAGGAAATCGTCGACCTCGGCGTTGACGTAATCGGATCCGCCGCCGGTGAAGTGGAAGGTGCCCAGCACCATCACCTCGGCGAAGGAGTCGGTCTCCTGCGCGGCGGCGGCCGGCGCGAGGAGGGCGAGGGCCGCCAGCGCGGCGTTCAATCTGGACATGGTAGGCTCCGTTTCGGCTTCGATCGTTCAGACCGTTGATGCCCGAAGGCCTGTATTCGGATGCAGGAGCGTTGCGCGCGCAAGTCCCGCCGGGTTAATCAGCACGTCCCCGCCCGTCACCGGAACCCGCCCATGAGACAGCTCACCACCGCGCTCGACCCCGAGTCCGACGCCTTCGTGGCGAACGCCCGGCGCATGGGCGAACTCGTCGACGAGCTCCGCGAGAAGACCGAGACCGCCGCGCAGGGCGGTTCGGAGCGTGCGCGCAAGAAGCATCTCGATCGCGGCAAGCTGTTGCCGCGCGAGCGCGTGCAGCGCCTGCTCGATCCGGGTTCGGCCTTTCTCGAGCTGTCGCCTCTGGCGGCGAACGAGATGTACGAGGGCGACGTCCACGGCGCGGGCATGATCACCGGCGTCGGCCGGGTCTCGGGCCGCGAAGTCATGATCGTGTGCAACGACGCCACGGTGAAGGGCGGCACCTACTACCCGATGACGGTCAAGAAGCATCTCCGCGCCCAGGAGATCGCCCGCGAGAACAAGCTGCCCTGCGTCTATCTCGTCGATTCCGGCGGGGCGAACTTGCCCCACCAGGCCGAGGTCTTTCCCGACCGGGACCATTTCGGCCGCATCTTCTACAATCAGGCCACGCTGTCCTCGGAGGGAATCCCGCAGATCGCCTCGGTGATGGGCTCGTGCACGGCCGGCGGCGCCTACGTGCCGGCGATGTCCGACGAGACCGTGATCGTGAGAAAGCAGGGCACGATCTTCCTCGGCGGCCCGCCGCTGGTGAAGGCCGCCACCGGCGAGGTGATCTCGGCGGAGGATCTCGGCGGTGCCGACGTCCACGCCCGCGAGTCCGGCGTCGTCGACCATTACGCCGCCAATGACGACCACGCCCTGCAGACAGTCCGGCGCGTCGTCGCCAATCTCAACACCCGCAAGCGCGTCGAGCTCGATTGCGTCGAGCCGCGCGAACCGGCCGTCGATCCCGACACGATCGGGGGCGTGATCCCCGAGGACACGCGCAGCCCCTACGATGTGCGCGAGATCATCGCCCGGCTTGTGGACAACTCGGAATTCGACGAGTTCAAGCAGCTTTACGGCGAAACGCTGGTGTGCGGCTTCGCCCATCTCTACGGCATGCCCGTGGGCATCGTCGCCAATAACGGGGTGCTGTTTTCCGAAAGCGCGCTCAAGGGCGCGCACTTCATCGAGCTGTGCAGCCAGCGCGGGATCCCGCTGCTTTTCCTGCAGAACATCACCGGCTTCATGGTCGGCTCGAAATACGAGGCCGGCGGCATCGCCAAGGACGGCGCCAAGCTGGTCACGGCGGTGTCGTGCGCGAAGGTGCCGAAGATCACGGTGATCATCGGGGGCTCCTACGGGGCGGGCAATTACGGCATGTGCGGGCGCGCCTTCGGGCCGCGCTTCCTGTTCATGTGGCCCAATGCGCGGATTTCCGTGATGGGCGGCGAGCAGGCCGCCAGCGTGCTGGCCACCGTCAAGCGCGACGGCATGGAGGCGCGCGGCGAGGACTGGCCCGAGGCCGACGAGGAAGCCTTCAAGGCCCCGATCCGGGAAAAGTACGAGACCGAGGGCTCGCCCTACTACTCGACCGCGCGGCTGTGGGACGACGGCGTCATCGCGCCCGAGGACACCCGCCGCGTCGTCGCGCTGGCCCTGTCGGCGTGTCTCAACGCGCCGATCGAGGAGACGAAGTTCGGCGTGTTCCGGATGTAGGTCCGTCGGCTTTCGCCGGGGGCGCTGGTTTCCGATGCGGTCGGGATGTTAACCTCTGCGTGTCGCGCCCGCACGTGCGGGCGTAGGCTGGGGAGGATTATCGCATGGGCCGGATGAGGACGATGCTGGCGGCCTGCGCGCTCGCCTGCCTGAGCAGCGCGCACGCCGACCAGCCGACCGAGGAGTCCGCGATTCGGGCGCGCGCCGACGCCTGGATGGAGGCGATGGAGGCCAAGGACGCCGACACGCTCGACGCGGTGATGGCGGAGGAATATGCGCTCCAGATTCTCGGCGGACCGAACGCCCGCGTGCCGCGCGCGGAGTGGATCGAGAACGCCACTTCGAGCGACTGGGTCCATCACGGGTTCAGGCGGCCGCACGTGACCGTTCACGACGACGTGGCCGTGATGGTCTCGAGCTACGCCTACAAGAGTCCCTGGCGGCCGCCGCTGCCGCCGACCCCGACGCGTTCGCTGGTCATCGATATCTGGGAACAGCAAGGCGGCGAGTGGCGGGTCGTCAGGCGCTACGCCGGCCTCCCGCGGTCGATGTTCTGGACGGGCGGCGTCCTGCTGGTCGTGCTGAGCGGGCTCGTCTTCGGAACGCTCGGCTGGCTGCTGGGCCGTCGCCGGCGAGGCTGATCGGCTGCGCCTCGGGATGAGCCACCCGGCACCTTGCTGGGGTTCGCCGCACGCGTGAGGCGGCCGGCCCGCCATGCAGCCCTCGGCGCTGACACCCCGTTCTGTTCTTCGCGCGGGCCTGATGGTCCGAATGCGGCTCGGCCGCGCCCGGCTGCCCCGATAGCGCTCTCCGCGCGCCGGGCTTCATGGTAGTCTCGGGACGTCCGCCCCGGAGAGCCCCTCATGTCCTGCTCCATCTGCGTCATCAACGGCCATCCCGATCCGGCGCCGGAGCGGTTCTGCTTCGCGCTAGCCGACGCCTACGAGAACGCCGCCCGCGAGGCCGGGCACACGGTCCGCCGGATCGACGTGGGCGCGGTCGATCTCGAGTTCCTCGTTCACCCGAAAGAGCTGGAGACGCCGCCCGACGATGCGATCACCGCCGAGCGCGAGAAGATCGCGGCGGCCGATCACGTCGTGCTGATCTACCCGCTCTGGCTCGGAACCATGCCCGCCAGGCTCAAGGCCTTTCTCGAGCAGGTCGCCCGCGACGGCTTCTTCATCGGGCCCGGCGTCTCGGAATCGAGCTGGCCGGCCAAGAAGATGAAGGGCAAGTCGGCGCGCATCATCGTTACGATGGGCATGCCCGGCTTCGCCTATCGTCTTTTCTTCGGAGGCCATTCGCTCAAGGGCCTGGAGAAGGGAATCTTCGGCATCGCCGGCTTCAAGCCTGTGCGCGACACGATCTTCGGCCTGGTCGAGAGCGGGCCGGAGCGGCGCGCCCGCATGCTGGAAAAGACCGCCGCGCTCGGCCGCGCCGGGCGCTGAATCGCCCGCGCCGGGCTTGCCAAGCCCCGCGCGCCTCGACGATGCTGGGCGCTCACGCGCGCATCGGGGGGGCGATGATGGACGCGGTCGAACCGGTTCTCGAATTTCTCCGGCGGGGCTTCGACGAAGTGAACGCCGTACAGGGCCTGCTGATCGCGGCGGCCGCCGCGCTGCTGCTGCCGAACTGGCGGCGCCTGCCCGTTTTCGTGCTCGGCGCGACGGCGGCGCACATCGCCATCGACGTCTTTGCGCCGGCGATCGCCGGCGAGGCGGCGTTCCGCCTGCCGCCGCTGCTCGAAGCCGGCTTCTGGCGCACGACGGCGAGCCTGCTGGCGGGCTATCTCGTCGTCATTCCGGTGCTCGCGCTCGCCAAGCGCCTCGTGCTGCGACGCTAAATCCGCACGAGCGCGCCGGATTCGGAAAGTTACCCGGATTTCGTTTGATTTTTTTTAACTTTTTGGCAGGGTTCGGCTATCGTTGGGGCTGAAGCCTTCAAGTTGGAGGGGACTTGATATGGAATTTGTCGATCAGATTCAGACTTACGCCGCGCCTGTGTGGGCGTGGCTCGTCGCCGGCGCCGAGGCGCATTCGCTCGGGGCTGTCGAAGGCGAGATCAACTGGATGCATCTCGGCGTCCAGATGGGCGTCATCGGGCTGATCATGGCGCTGCTGATGCAGGAATTCGGCGCGATCCTGATCTTCACCGTCGTGGGCGTGATCGTTCACGTCGTCGTCGACCAGGTGATTCCGATGGTGCGCGACGGCGCGTCCTTCGTGATGCCGCCGGTGGGCGATCAGCTGTACTGGCAGTACCTGGCCTTCGCCGCGGTCATCTACCTCGTCGGCATCACTGTGCTGTACATTATCAAGCGCATTCTCTTCCGGGGCTGATCTCCGGAAGACCGCCGCGTAAAGGCCGCCGACGGTTTCCGTCGGCGGTTTTCGCGCGTCCATGCTTGGCCTGAGCCTCTTGGCGCCCTAAGCAGCCGGTCAGAGAGATCGCGCAAACGCAGAGGCGAGCCATGGCCGACACTCAGGACGTGCTTCTCGACGTGACCCCCGGCGGCGCCGCGGTGATCACGCTCAATCGACCCGACAAGCACAACGCCTTCAACGCCGACGTCGTCGCGCGGCTGTCCGACATTTGCGAGACGCTGCGGGCGAGCGCCGACGAAGCGCGCATCGTGTTCATCCGCGGGGCGGGCAAGAGCTTCTCCGCCGGGGCCGATCTCGAGTGGATGCAAGCCGCCGCCGACTGGACGCACGAGGACAATGTCAACGACGCGCTGGGTCTCGCGCGCATGCTCCACCGGCTCTACGACCTGCCGCAGACGACCGTGGCGCTCGTCCAGGGCGCGGCGATGGGCGGCGGCGCCGGGCTGATGGCCGCCTGCGACGTCGCCGTCGCCGTCAAGGACGCGAAGATCCGGTTCTCCGAGGTCCGGCTGGGTCTCACCCCGGCGACCATCTCGCCCTTCGTCGTGCGCGCGATCGGGCCGCGCTGGGCGCGCGCGCTGTTCGCCACCGGGGAGAGCTTCGACGGCGCCTTCGCCGAGAAGATCGGGCTGGCTCAGTACACCGTCGACAAGGTCGAGGACCTCGACGACATGATGGAGCATCTCGGCAAGCTGGCCTTCCACGCCGCGCCGGGCGCGGTCGCCGACGCCAAGCGTCTGGTCGACGACATCGTCGAGAAGGAGATCGACGACGGGCTCATGCGCGACACGGCCCATCGCATCGCCGACCGGCGCGTTTCCGACGAGGGCCGCGAGGGGCTGGCGAGCTTCCTGGAGAAGCGCAAGCCGCGCTGGGCGGAGTAGGGCGCCTTGCCGGACGGGCGTCTCGCCGGCCTCGAGACCTGGCTCCACACGCGTCGCGAGGCGCTGCGCGGCTGGTTCGTCCGCGGCCCGGTCACGCTTGCCGTCTTCGAATTCGTCGCCTTCGGGATCAAGCAGGGCTGGGCGTGCCTGTTCGGCGGGCTGATGCTCGCCCTGCTGCTCGGCACCTTCCTCGTCTATCCCGACGACGCCGCGCTCGCGCGCTACGATTTCCTGACGCTGTCGGCGGTGGCCATCCAGGTCGCCATGATCGCGACCCGGCTGGAGAGCTGGGAGGAGGTCCGCGTAATCGCCGTCTTCCATCTCGTCGGCACGGCGATGGAGATCTTCAAGGTCCACGCCGGCAGCTGGGTCTATCCCGAGGTCGACGCCGCGGTTCTCGCCGTCGCCGGCGTGCCGCTCTTCTCCGGCTTCATGTACGCCAGCGTGGGCAGCTATCTCGCCCGCGTCTGGCGATTGTTCGAGTTCCAATACGACCGCTTCCCGCCGCTCTGGCTGCAGGGCCTGCTGGCCGCGGCGATCTATGTGAACTTCTTCACGCACCACTTCACCGTCGATGTCAGGCTGGCGCTGTTCGCCGCCAGCGCGGCGATCTATGGCCCGGCGGTCGTGTGGTTCCGGCCCGACCGCGCCCATCGCCCGATGCCGCTGCTGATCGGGCTGGTGCTGGTGGCGCTATTCATCTGGATCGCCGAGAACATCGGCACCTTCGCGCGGGCCTGGACCTATCCCGACCAGGACGGAGCGTGGACGCCGGTCTCGCTCGCCAAGCTCGGATCGTGGTACCTGCTGATGATCATCAGCTTCGTCCTCGTCGCCGCCGTCCACCGCGCCAGCCCGCCTGACCGCTCGACGTAACCGGGCGACAGGCTGCGCGGTTCAGCGGCGCGCCCGCAACTCGGGGGCGAAGAAGCGGCGGGCGTTGCCGCCGAGAATTCCCGCGAGCTGGTCGTCGGTCAGGAAATCGAAGCTGCGATAGCGTTCAATGACCGGACCGAGCGGGAAGTTGTCCGTGCCCATCATGATCCGGTCGGCGTGGCCGCGCTCGACGAATGTCCGCAGCGTCGCCGCGTGCGCGGGCTTGGGCGGAACCGTGTTGAGTACCGTCATGTCGACATAGACGTTCTCGTAGTCGTCGAGCAGGGCGAGCGTCTCTTCGTTATAGACCTCCCCGCCGACCGGAGCGTCTGGCATGCCGGCGTGCTGAAGCCAGATCCGCAAGTCGGGGTGGCGCTCCAGCACCGGGCGCAGGGCGCGCGGATCGCCGAGCGCCGGGTCGAAATCCGGACAGCATCCTTCGGGTCGCGAGGGCGAGCCCGGCGGCGGACCCGGGTTGATGTGAACCGCCACCGGTATGTCCAGCTCCGCCGCCAGAGCCCAGTACGGCGCCATGCGCGGATCGTCCGGAGCGATCCCGGCGTAGACGAAGGTCAGTTCGCCCATCACCGAGAACGTCCCGCGCTCGTACTGGTCGCGGAGCCATTCCATCTCGGGGAAGGCTTGATCGTTCCATTCGCAGCGGTCCCACTCGCCCGATTCGTCCCGCCAGCAGGGGAACATCGGGCCGGCGAGAAAGCGGTCCGGCGCGACGCGGACCCAGTCCTCGATATCGGACGCCTCGAAGAGGTGAAGGGCGGCGAGGTCCACGCCGTTGCGGTCCATGCTCTCGAGAACGCGTTCGCGCACCGCCGCATCGTCCTCCCATATCTGCGCGGCGTGCAGATGGGCGTCGATCATCGGGCGCGGCTCGGCGGCGCGTTGAGCGCATGACGCCGTGGAAATCGCGGCGAGCAGGGCGGCGGCGGTCCGCAAGGGTTGCATCGGCATTCTGTCCTCCCCAGTGCGGAGACCCACCTAGCATTTCGAGGCGCCGCCGGGCAAAGCGGGGCCGGCGTCTCCGGCCAGGACGATAGGTTTTACCTTCGCGCCGCAGATGGGCTATGACCGCCGGAACTTCCCGTCGACCCGGATAGCGACATGATCGAGACGCTTCTCATCGCCAATCGCGGCGAGATCGCCCGCCGCGTGATGCGCACCGCAAGGCGCATGGGCGTGCGCACGGTGGCGGTCTATTCCGACGCCGACGCCGACGCGCCGCACGTGCGCGAGGCCGACGAGGCGGTTCATATCGGCCCGTCGCCGGCGCGCGAGAGCTATCTGCTGGCCGAGAAGATCATCGAGGCGGCGAAACAGACCGGCGCCGACGCCATCCATCCCGGCTACGGCTTCCTGTCGGAGAACGCCGAGTTCGCGCGCAAGTGCGCGGCCAATGACATCATCTTCGTCGGCCCGTCGCCCGAGGCGATCGAGGCGATGGGGCTGAAGGACCGCGCCAAGAAGCTGATGGAAGACGCCGGCGTGCCGGTCACGCCGGGCTATCACGGCGAGGACCAGGACCCGGCCTTCCTGAAGAAGGAGGCCGGCCGCATCGGCTTTCCCGTCCTGATCAAGGCCGTCGCCGGCGGCGGCGGCAAGGGCATGCGCAAGGTCGAGGCGCTCAAGGAGTTCGACGCCGCGCTGGACAGCTGCAAGCGCGAGGCGGCCTCGAGCTTCGGCGACGAGCGCGTCCTGCTGGAGAAGTTCATCGAGAACCCGCGCCATATCGAGGTGCAGGTCTTCGGCGACTCGCGCGGCCGCGCGGTGCATTTCTTCGAGCGCGACTGCTCGCTGCAGCGCCGTCACCAGAAGGTGATCGAGGAGGCCCCCGCCCCGGACATGACGCCCGCCGTCCGTGCGGCGATGTGTTCCGCGGCGGTGCGCGCCGCCAAGGCCGTCGACTATGTCGGCGCGGGCACGATCGAGTTCATCGTCGACGGCTCCGGGCCGCTCCGCGAGGACGGCTTCTTCTTCATGGAGATGAACACGCGGCTGCAGGTCGAGCACCCGGTGACCGAGGCGATCACGGGCTTCGACCTGGTCGAGCTCCAGCTCAAGGTCGCCGCCGGCGGATCCGTGCCCGAGCAGGACCAGATCGCGATCCATGGCTGCGCCGTCGAGGCGCGGCTCTACGCCGAGGACCCCGCCACGGGTTTCCTGCCTTCGACCGGGCCGTTGCATCGGCTCGAACTGCCCGAACATGACGAGGACATGCGCGTGGATTCCGGGGTCGAGGAGGGCGGCGAGGTCTCGCTGCACTACGACCCGATGATCGCCAAGATCATCGCCCACGGCGACTCCCGCGAGGCGGCGATCGACCGGCTGGTCGAGGCGATCGACGACGAGGTGCGCGTCTATCCGGTGCGCACCAACGCCGGCTTCTTGCGCCGCGCGCTCGACCATCCCGCCTTCCGGGCCGGCGAGGTCGACACCCGCTTCATCGACGCCCGGCTCGAGGAGCTCGCCCCGGCCGGCGCGCCCGCGCTGCACCACGTCGCCGCGGCGCTCGCCTGGATGGATGGGGGGCCGTTCGCCACGCCGGCGGCCGATCCCTGGAGCCTCGCCGACGGCTATCGCGTCAACGGCCCGGCCCGCCTGATCACCGGCTTCGCCGGCGAGGAGGGGCGCGTCGAGGTGGCGCTCGTCCGCGAGGGCCGCGATCTGGTCGCCGAGATCGACGGCGAGCCGCTCAGGCTCGAGCGCGTCGCCTGCGACTTCGCCGGCGGGAGCGGCGGTCTCGAGGCCTGGCTCGACGACGGCGCGGTCGCCGTCGATGTCGAGGCCTATGAGGGCGGCTTCCTCGTCTCGGCGCGCGGCGACACGGTGCTGCTCAAACGCTTCAATGCGGAGGCCGCCGCCGAGGGCCTCGCAGCCGGCGATGCGGTGAAGGCGCCGATGCCCGGCAAGGTGCTGTCGGTCTCGGTGAAGCCCGGCGACAGCGTCGAGAAGGGCCAGACCCTGGTCGTTCTGGAAGCCATGAAGATGGAGCAGTCGCTCGGCGCGCCGCGGGACGGACGCGTCGAAACGGTCCACGCCGAGCCCGGCGCGCAGGTCGGCGACGGCGACCTCCTGGTGGTGCTCGCCGAGGAGTCCGACGCAGCCGCCTGAGCGGCATGGTTTCTGCTCCGTTGCAGGACGAACGCCCCTGGAGGCGTCCCGTTTTGCGACGGAGACGGAGATGACGGATCTCGTGATCACCCATTGGACGGCCGAGAATCGCGGCGAATTCCGGCGCGGCGTCACCGCGGCGCGCCACCGGCTCAATCAGGCGCAGGAGTTCACCGACTTCGCGCTGGCCGAGCTGATCGAGCGTCATCCCGGCGATCTGCTGGAGATCCGCCGCAAGGGCGGCGAGGGCGGAGCCGCGCCCGTGAAACCCGGCGACGGCATGGATCTGCTGGACGCGGTCCGGAGCGGGCGCGCCTGCATCCAGCTGCGCGAGGCGATGAGCCGCGACGCGGCCTACAAGCCGATGTTCGAGTCCCTGATCGCCCAGCTGCGCCGGCTCAATCCGGGACTCCACGTCTTCGGCGGCTCGGCCGACATCCTGATCTCGGGACCGGGCGCGCACCTGGCCTATCGCGCGGACTTTCCCGAGGTGAGCCTGTTCCAGGTCAAGGGCCGCCAGCGCGTCTTCGTCTATCCGCCCTATGCGCCCTGGCTCGACGAGCGCAAGCTTGAGCGCGCGCTGCTCGGCGCGGAGGATGACGAGACCGCGCCGCCGCCCGAATGGGAGATCGAGGCCGCGGTGCGCGATCTCGAGGGCGGAACGCTGCTGTCCTGGCCGCTCAACGCGCCGTATTGCGCCGAGACGCTGGCCGATCTCAACGTCTCGGTCGTGCTCAAGATGGATACGTTCGAGTCGGTGATGCGCACCGGCGTGCTGCACGCCAACGCGCTGCTGCGCCGGATCGGCTATTCGCCGCGTTCGAGCGGGGGAACCGGGCTCGGCGCGATGATCAAGCTGGCGATCTCGCAATCCTGGCGTCTGGGGACCGCGATCGCGCGGCGTCCGGCGGCGCGGCCCGCCCCGGTGTTCGAGACCGCAACCGAACGCGATATGGGCGAGCACGCGACCGCCTGAGCGGCGCGCTTTGACCGGCGCCCTGAGTCGTCATATCTCCGGGCCCATGCCGCTTCACCTGATCAAGCTGTGCGTCGGCGCGGATTCCATCGAGGATCTCGAGGCCTGGCGCGACACGACCGCGCCGGGCGGCGGGCCGATGTCGCACACGACGCGGATGTTTCCCAAGCGCAGGGACGCGCTCCTCGACGGCGGCTCGCTCTACTGGGTGATCAAGCGCATCGTCCAGGTGCGCCAGCGCATCCTCGACCTCGAGGAGGTCGTCGGCGAGGACGGGATCAGGCGCTGCCGCATCTGGCTCGATCCCGAGATCGTGCGCACCAATCCCTCGCCGAAGCGGCCCTTCCAGGGCTGGCGCTATCTCGAGCCGCACGAGGCGCCCGGCGACCTCACGGCCGCGAGCGGCGGCGAGGACCTGCCCGACGAGCTGCGCCGCAAGCTCATCGAGCTGGGGGCGTGGTGACCGTTCTGAGAACATCTTGAACGCACCCCACCCCGACCCTCCCCTCGAGGGGAGGGGGATTCCGTCGGCGCAGATTCCGACGCTGGTGCGTCGAAGAACGAAGGCCTGGCTCCCTCCCCTTGGGGGAGGGCCGGGGTGGGGGTCATACAGCCATGTTGTCGATGAGGCGGACATCGCCCAGCCGCACCGCGGCCAGCACCCGGGCGGGCCGGTCGACCGGCCCGGGCGGAAGTTCAGCGAGGGTCTCGGCGTCGCGGGCCTCGACATAGTCGACCGCGTCGAACGCCTCTCCGGCGGCTGCGCGCGCCGTCTTGATGGCGTCGTCGACCGGCGTCCCGGACGCCAGCGCCTCGGCCAGCTCCTTCAGGATCACGTTCAGTCGCGCGGCGCGCGTGCGATCGGCGGCGTCGAGATAGGCGTTGCGCGAGGACAGGGCGAGGCCGTCAGGCTCGCGCACCGTTGCGCCCGCCGCGATCTCGACGCCCAGATCGAGATCGGCGGCGAGCCGGCGCACGACGAGGAGCTGCTGGTAGTCCTTCTCTCCGAACACGGCGACGTCCGGGCGGACCTGGTTGAGGAGCTTGGCCACGACCGTGGCCACGCCGGCGAAGAAGTGCGGGCGGGCTTCGCTCTCCAGGCCCTCCGCGGGGCCCGCGACCGAGACTGTCGTGGCGAAGCCTTCGGGATACATCTCGCGCGCGGTCGGGGCGTAGAGCAGGTGGCAGCCCGCCTCGGCGAGCTTCGCCGCATCGGCGTCGAGCGTGCGCGGATAGCTGTCGAAGTCCTCGCCGGGCGCGAACTGGGTCGGATTGACGAAGACGCTGGCGATGACGCGGTCGGCGCGTTCGAGCGCATCGGAGACCAGCGCCAGGTGCCCGGCGTGCAGCGCCCCCATCGTCGGCACGAAGCCGATGCGCCGGCCTTCGGCGCGCCAGCTCGCGATCCGCGTGCTGAGATCGGCGACCGTGTGGACGGCGGGCAGGGGGGTGTCGGCGGACATCGGCTTCGGGGTGACTCCGGGCGGGCGGCGACGCAAGCTAGCCGCGCGCCGTTCGGGGAGGCAAGCGCGCGCGACTCGCGCTAGGAGCCGGTTCATGCGTCGTTTCATGCTGATAGCCGCCGCGCTCGCGGTCACGGGATGCGCCTCGGGGTCGCTTTCGGAGGAGACCGAACCGTCTTCGGCGAGCGCCGCCACGCCCGCCGCGCGCCAGGCGCTGGCGCTCGCCGGAATGCTCGAGGCGCGCGCGAGCCGCTCGCCGGACGATCTTGATCGTGCGCGAACCGAAATGACGGCGCTGGAACGCGCGCTGACCGCCGCCCCGGAGGCGGCCGAACCGATGCAGACGGCCGCCGCGCCGGCGCCGACCGAGCCTGCGCCCGCGCGCCGGCCCGCGGCGATCCGCCCGACGCTGGAGGTCGACGGCCCGCCGCCGCCCGCGCCGGATCTCGAGGGCTCGGCGAGTCTGCTCTACGCCATCCACTTGGCGTCCTATCGCGGCGTCGAGACGCTCGAGGCCGGCTGGAGCCAGCTGCGCGCGGCCCACCCTGAACTCGCCGAGCTCAGGCCGCGCATGGCGCGCGTCGATCTCGGCGAGCGCGGCGTCTTCCTGCGCCTGAAGGCCGGGCCGTTCGACACGGCCGAGGCCGCCCAGGCGGCGTGCCGGCGGATCGGCGCGTCGGAGGACTGGTGCGCGACGGCGGATTTCACCGGCGAACCCCTTGCCGACTCAGGCGAATGAGCCTCATCTAGGTCGCGGGCGCCGGGGGGATTCGCGCGCGTCCGATCCTTATTTCCGACCGCAACCGGGCGCGTTCCGCCCGGCGGATGAGTGAGTGATGACGCAATCGGCCGATATCGAAATTCCGCGATCCGCGCCCGTCGCCGAGACGCCCGCGCGCAACGCCCATCTCATCGTCGTGGGCAACGAGAAGGGCGGGGCGGGCAAGTCCACCGTCGCCATCCATCTCGCGATCGCGCTGATGCGCATGGACAAGCGCGTCGGCCTCGTGGATCTCGACCTGCGCCAGGCGACGCTGACGCGCTATCTCGAGAACCGCCGGCAGTGGACGGCGAGCCGCGGCGTCGAGCTGCCCTATCCCCTGGTTCACGAACTCACGCCGAGCCAGGCGCGCGATCTCGACGCCGCCGAGATGGAGGAGCTCGAAGCCTGGGCGGACTGTCTCGACGCGCTCAAGCCGGAGTGCGACTTCATCATCGTCGACGCGCCCGGCGGCGACACGCATCTCTCGCGGCTGGCGCACGCCTCGGCCGACACCATCATCACGCCGGTCAATGACAGCTTCATCGACTTCGCCCTGCTCGCCGAGGTCGATCCCGAGACCTTCGATGTCGGCCGGCCGAGCCTCTACTCGGAGCTGGTCTGGAACTGCCGCAAGCAGAAGGCCGCGCGCGAGCGGACCTCGATCGACTGGGTCGTCATGCGCAACCGGATCTCGACGCTCGACGCGCGCAACAAGCGCCGCGTGGGCGAGGGGCTGCGCAAGCTGTCCGAGCGCGTCGGCTTCCGGCTGTCGCCGGGCTTCTCCGAGCGCGTCATCTATCGCGAGCTGTTTCCGGCGGGCCTGACCCTGCTCGACCTCACCGAGACCGGATCGCGCGTCCAGTTCACGATGAGCCATGTCGCCGCGCGCCAGGAGTTGCGCGATCTGCTGATCGTGCTGAAACTCCCCGGGCTGGAGGGGGCGTCCTTCCCCTTCTGATCCCGTCGGGACGCCATGAGCCTGATCCTGCCGCTTCTCGCCGCACTCGCCGCCATGCTGGCGGTGGGCTGGGCGTTCTCGCGCATGGAGCGCCGCAACGCCGCGCAGTCCGCTCGCTGGGCGCTCGGCGTCGGGGGCGTGCTGCTCGGCGTGCTGCTGACCGTTCGCGGCCTCGCCGTTCTCGGCGCGCCGATGATCGCCGCCGCGCTGGGTCTGCTCGGCGTGGCGCTGCGGGGCGGGCGGCGGCGCGGGGGTGACGACGGCGCTGAAGGCGGAGGGGAGCGAACGCGCACGCAATCGTCCCGCGGGGGCATGAGCGTGCGCGAGGCCCGCGAGGTGCTCGGCGTCGGGCCCGACGCCGGCGAGGACGAGATCCGCGCGGCTTACCGCACATTGATGAAGCAGGTTCATCCCGATGCGGGCGGCACGGACGCGCTCGCCGCGCGGGTGCGCGAAGCCTACGACGTGCTCACGAAAGCGAAGTAGCGCGCCGGATCAGGCGTGCGGGCTGACGGCGAAGCAGGACTCGCCGACGCTGGCCAGCCGCGCGCAGATGCGACGGGCCGCATCCGGTCCGACGCCGGAGAAGCGGGCGCGCCAGAGCGTGCGTCCGCCGCGGGCGACGGGCTCGGCCACCGGTTCGGCGGCGTTGAGCGGGGCGAGATCGGCGAGCGGCATGCGCGCAACGGCGTTCAGACGCTCCTCGGCGGCGCTGCGTGAGCCGAAGGCGCCCACCTGCACGGACCAGAGGGGGGCGAGGTCGAGCGTCGGCTCGGCGTCGTCGACGACGACGGAGACCGCTGGCGCGCCGGCGGCCGAGCCCATGGCGCGCGGCGCGTCGACATCGGAAAGTTCGGCGGTGAGGATTTCCTGCTCGCGGATCGGGTTGAGCCGGGGCGCCTGCCGCGCGGCCAGGACCAGGCCGTCCCGGCGCGCCTCCAGCGACGTGAAGGCGGCCTCGACGAGTTCGGTCGCATGGGCGTCGCGCACCGCCGCGGTCCGCCCGCCCATGACCACGGCGATCAGGCTCTGATCGGCGCGTTCGGCGGTCACGGCGATGTTGAAGCCCGACGCGCGGATATAGCCGGTCTTGAGCCCGGTCACGCCGTCGACGCGGCCGACCAGCGTGTTGTGGCTGCGATGGGTGACGCCGTCCCAGCGGAAGCGCGTTTCGGAAAAGTAGTGGAAGCGCTCGGGGAAATCGCGCCTGAGCGCATAGGCCAGGCGCGCCATGTCGCGCGCCGTCGTGCGCTGGCCGCGGTCGGGCAGGCCCGAGGCGTTGCGGAATGTCGTCGCCTCCAGCCCCAGCGTCCGGGCGCGCGCGGTCATCTGCGCGGCGAAGGCGGTTTCGTTGTCGGCGAGATGCTCGGCCACGGCCACGGCGACGTCGTTCGCGCTCTCGATGATCAGCGCCCGGATCGCCTCCTCGACGCCGATCGTATCGCCCGCATCGAGCCCGAGCTTCGACGCCGGCCGCGAGGCGGCTTCGGCCGAGGCGGTGATCTCGTCGTCCAGCGCGACTTCGCCGGCCTCGATCGCCTCGAACAGCATATAGAGCGTCATCATCTTGGTGAGCGAGGCGGGATATCGGGCGGCGTCGGCCTGGCGGGCGTGGAGGACCTCGCCGGTTTCCATGTCCGCGACGAACGCGGCATAGCGATCGGCGGCCCGGGCCGGGGACGTCGCGATCACGATCGCCAGCAGGATGAACAGGGCGCGCACCATGGCCGCCAGCATCCGCGCGAGCGGTTGCGACAGCGTTAACTCACCGGGATTTCCGGGTTTTGTGCAGCGCAACAAATTTCTTGACATCCGGGGCTTGAATAGAGATATTTGCTGCAGTTGCGAAGAAGCGAGTCGAGCCATGACGGACCAGTCCGAGAACGCCAAGACTCCCAAGCCGGAAGCCGCCGCCGAAACGCCGGCGCAGCCCGCCGCGAAAGCCGAGGCGGCTCCGGCCGCCAAGCCGGAAGCGGCGCCGGCGAAGGTCGACGATCCGAAACCGGCGGCCAAGCCCGAGAGCCCGGCCAAGGCGAAATCGGCGCCGAAGTCGAAGCCGGCCTCGAAGCCGCAGGCCCGGTCGAAAACCAAGTCGAAGGCCCGCAAGCCTTCCGAACCCCGCAGATACTCAGGAGCCTCCCAGATGAGCACCGCCAAGAAAGACGCCGCCAAGGAAACCATCGAGACCGTGACCGCGGCCTCCAACAAGGCCGTTCAGGACGGCTTCGAGCGCACGATGACCGCGCTCAACGACGCCAGCGCCTTCCAGAAGGAGACGGTCGACGCCGTCATCGCTTCGGCGACCGTCGCGTCGAAGTCGATCGAGGAGATCAACTCGAACACGCTCGAGTACGCCAAGAAGTCGATGGAGGACGGCGTGACCGCCGCCAAGTCGCTGGCCTCGGCCAAGTCCGTCCAGGACATGATCGAGATCCAGTCCGATTTCACCAAGTCAGCGCTCGACGCCTACCTGGCGCAGATCAACCGGAATTCGGAGCTGATGTCCGGCCTGTTCAAGGACAGCTTCAAGCCGCTCAATGACCGGATGGCCGCGGCCGTCGAGGTCATGCAATCCCAGCGCTAATCGCGCTGCGATGACGTCGCGCCGCGCCTCCCGCGGCGGACGGTATTCCTCCCAGAACTGGCCCGGCGATTTTCGCCGGGCCATTTTTTTTGCGCTGTGGACGGCCGCATCCGGGGGCTTCCCACTCGCTTAACCATTCCTATTTAATCTACAGGGCCGGGGTTGAGTCCCGGACGCGTGAGGGTGCATGCGACTCGGTCATGACGGAACGGAGAAGTCCCGCTGATCCCGGACGGCGCACGGGCGTGGCGCTCAAGCCGCGCGCCAAGACGAAGCGCCCGTCCATGTACAAGGTGCTGCTCCTCAACGACGACTACACCCCGATGGAGTTCGTCATCGAGATCCTGATGGCGATCTTCAACAAGGGCCAGGAGGACGCCACGCGCATCATGCTTCATGTCCATCAACACGGCGTGGGCGTGTGCGGGGTGTTCACCTACGAGGTCGCCGAGACCAAGGTGGTCCAGGTGATGGACGCGGCGCGCCGGGCGCAGCATCCTCTGCAGTGCACGATGGAAAAGGATTAGGTCTTGCCGTCATTTTCGCCCGCTCTCGAGGAAAGCCTCCACCGCGCGCTCGCGGCCGCGAATGAACGCAGCCACGAGTACGCCACGCTGGAGCACCTGCTCCTGTCGCTGTGCGACGACGAGGACGCCGGCGCGGTCATGCGCGCCTGCGACGTCGACGTGGAGGAGCTTCGCTCGACGCTGGCCGAATACATCGACGACGAACTCGCGACCCTCGTCGTCCAGGACGAAGAGGATGCCAAGCCGACCGCGGGCTTCCAGCGCGTCATCCAGCGCGCCGTCATCCATGTGCAGAATTCCGGCCGCGAGGAGGTCACCGGCGCCAACGTGCTGGTTGCGCTGTTCGCCGAGCGCGAGAGCCATGCGGCCTACTTCCTCGCCGAGCGCGACATGACCCGCTACGACGCGGTCAACTTCATCTCCCACGGCATCGCCAAGAAGCCGGGCGCGTCCGAGAGCCGCCGGCCGACCGGCTCCGAAGAGGCCGAGGATGAGGAGGCCAAGTCGGGCGACAAGGACGACGCGCTGGCCGCCTATTGCGTCGATCTCAACGCCAAGGCGCGCGCCGGCGGCGTCGATCCGCTGATCGGCCGCGAGGCCGAGGTCGAGCGCTGCGTCCAGGTGCTGTGCCGCCGGCGCAAGAACAACCCGCTGCTCGTCGGCGATCCCGGCGTCGGCAAGACCGCCATCGCCGAGGGACTGGCGCGCAAGATCATCGAGGGCGACGTCCCCGAGGTGCTCGAAGAGGCCGTCATCTATTCGCTCGACATGGGCACGCTGCTCGCCGGCACGCGCTATCGCGGCGATTTCGAGGAGCGCGTCAAGCAGGTGATCAAGGCGCTGGAGCAGCGCCCGCACGCCATCCTGTTCATCGACGAGATCCACACCGTCATCGGCGCCGGGGCCACGTCGGGCGGCGCGATGGACGCGTCCAACCTGCTCAAGCCGGCGCTGCAATCGGGCACGCTGCGGTGCATGGGTTCGACGACGTTCAAGGAGTATCGCCAGCACTTCGAGAAGGACCGCGCGCTGGCGCGCCGGTTCCAGAAGATCGACGTGGTCGAACCCTCGGTCGCCGACTCGATCAAGATCCTCCAGGGCCTGAAGCCCTATTTCGAGGAGTTCCACGACATCCGCTTCACCAACGAGGCGCTCAAGACCGCCGTCGAGCTGTCGGATCGCTATCTCGGCGACCGCAAGCTGCCCGACAAGGCGATCGACGTGATCGACGAGGCTGGCGCCTCAATGCGGCTCATCGCCCAGTCCAAGCGCAAGAAGACGATCGGCGTGAAGGAAGTCGAGACCGTCGTCGCCAAGATGGCGCGCATTCCTCCGAAGTCGGTGTCGAAGTCCGACGAGGCCGCGCTCAAGGATCTCGACACGGGCCTCAAGCGCGTCGTGTTCGGCCAGGACGAGGCGATCGACAAGCTGGCCTCGGCGATCAAGCTCGCCCGGGCGGGCCTGCGCGAGCCGGACAAGCCGATCGGCTGCTATCTGTTCTCCGGCCCGACGGGCGTGGGCAAGACCGAGGTCGCCCGCCAGCTCTCCTCGATCCTCGGCGTCGAGCTCCTGCGCTTCGACATGAGCGAGTACATGGAGCGCCACACGGTCAGCCGCCTGCTCGGCGCGCCGCCGGGCTATGTCGGCTACGACCAGGGCGGCCAGCTGACCGACGCCATCGACCAGCATCCCCACTCGGTGCTGCTGCTCGACGAGATCGAGAAGGCCCACCCGGACATCTTCAACATCCTGCTGCAGGTGATGGACAACGGCCATATCACCGACGCCAACGGCAAGAAGATCGACTGCCGCAACGTCGTGCTGATCATGACCACCAACGCCGGGGCGTCGGACGCGGAGAAGGAGGCCATCGGCTTCGGCCGCGGCAAGCGCGAGGGCGAGGACCAGGCCGCCATCGAGCGCCTGTTCACGCCGGAGTTCCGCAACCGCCTCGACGCGACCATTCCCTTCGCCGGGCTCAGCCCGGAGATCGTCGGCCGCGTGGTCGAGAAGTTCGTCCTGCAGCTCGAGGCCCAGCTCGCCGATCGCGGCGTGACCTTCGAGCTGTCCGACGCGGCGACGAAATGGCTCGCCGACAAGGGCTATGACGACAAGTTCGGCGCCCGCCCGCTCGGACGCGTGATCCAGGAGCACGTCAAGAAGCCGCTGGCCGACGAGATCCTGTTCGGTCAGCTCAAGAAGGGCGGCGTGGTCAAGGTCGATGTCGACCCGGCCGATCCCGAGCGGCTCGATTTCGAGATCATCCCCGCCGACCGCCTCAAGCCGAACAAGCCCAAGGGCTCGAAGACGAAGGACGAGGAGACGGTGCGGTAGGCGCTGTCGCGTCCGACAGAGCGAATTAGCCCGCCGGTTCGCGCCGGCGGGCTTTTTTCTGGCAGGCAGACCCGCCTCGACACTCTCATTGGTTCGGCCCTTGGACTTGCTCGCCCTCGCGGAGGCGAGGGACCCAAGGGGCCAGGATGGGGAGACGCGTTGCCCGGGAGTGGGCGCGTTCTCCTTTTGGGTTCCGGATTGCGTCGGCTGCGCTCTTGGGACGCAGGCCCGGTTCCTCTGGATCGCCGGGACAAGCCCGGCGATGACGATGAATCCCTTCATCCCGGCGTGTCATGGCCGGACTCGTTCCGGCCATCCAGAATCGTTCGTCGTCGGCGCCTGCCTGCGCCGTCGGGCCGCGAACTTGCCGGTGTCGCGTCTCCTCCCCTCATCTTGCTTCTCCCCTCCGGGAGGGGAGAAGGGGCGTCGGGGTCGAGCCTTATTCAGAACCGTCGCGCCGGGCGCCGATCCCTCTCCCCCTATCAAGGGGGAGAGGCGAAGGTGAGGAGGTGTATCGCGACTGAAGATGCGGGGTGAGGTCGCGTCGCGACCGCACCGTCGGACGCTCACCCGTCTTTCAAAAACCCCACAACCCTCTCCAGCACCGCCTGATCCCTCAGCACGCCGCGATGGCCGAGGTCGTCGAACAGCGCGAGCTCGGCGCCGGGCCAGGCCGCGGCGATGCGTTCGGCGGCGACGGGCGGGGCGATGCGGTCGTTTGTCCCGTGGACGATCAGCGCGCGGGCCGAGAAGGCGGGAGCGTCGCGCTCGACGCGAAATTCCTCCGCCGGCCGGCCCATGCGGAACTCGATGGCCTCCAGCAGGAGCCGGATCGCGCGGCCCGACAGTCCCATGGCGCGGCCCTGGAAGGCGACATTGTCGGGCAGCGCGTTGGGCGCGCCGAGGCTGACGACGGCGGCCGGCGCGAGGCCGTGATCGCGCATGGCGACGACGGTCGCGGGCGTGCCCATCGAGTGGGCGACGACGGCGTGGGGCCGGCCCAGCTCGGCGGCCGCCGCGCCGAGCCCGGCGGCGAAATCGACCATGGTCGCGCGTTCGCCTTCGGAGGCGCCGTGGGCGGGGCCGTCGATCAGCGCCACCGCGAAGCCGGCCTTCATCACTGCCTCGGCGAGGGTGGAGAGATCGGCGCTGTCGGCCTCCCAGCCGTGCTGGAACAAGACCAGCGGCCCGTCGCCGCCGGCATGGACGCGCTGCCGGCCGAGCGGACCGGTGATCCAGCCCGCCTCGAGGCTGTCGACGAACTCGCGCCCGCGATCGGTCTGGCTGCGCTTGCGCGGCGTGACGAAGCGCTTGCCGGCGACGCGCTTGTAGCCGGCCGGATTGATCAGCGCGGAGAGATTGGCCATCCAGATGGCCGGCTTGGCGACCGTCATGCCGAGGCGGCCCGGAACAGGCGGGCAAACTCGGCCTCGGCGAGTTCGATCGCGTCGTCGCGTTCCTGGATCGCGGCGTAGGAATGCAGCGCCAGGCCGGCGGCCTCGAACGCGAAGGCGAAGCGGGCGGGCTTGAGGTCGGGGCGGAAATCGCCCTCGCGGATCGCGAGCCCCGCCAGCCGCTCGAGATAGGCCGTCCAGTCGCGCCGCGCCTGGCGCGCGGTCTCGGCGGCGGGCGCCGTCAGGCCCGGCGTTTCGAAAGCGGCCTGCAGCAGTGGGCAGGGGCGGCCGCGCCTGGGATCCATCAGCCAGCCGATCCAGCGCGCGGCGAGAGCCTCCAGGCGGCCGCGGGCGCGATGGGCCTTGCGGGCGGGATCGATGACGTCGGCGCGGAAGCGCGCCGAGGCGGCCTCGATGATCGCGACCTGGAGCTTGTCCTGGCCGCCGAAGCGGGCGAACAGCCCGCTCTTCGACATGTCGGCGGCTTCGGCGAGGTGGCCGATGGACAGCCCCGCATAGCCGGTGCGCGCGGTCTCGGCGAGGGCGGTGTCGAGGATGCGGGCGCGGGTGTCTTCGGATTTGCTCATGAATCGTATTTACGAACGATCGTTCGAAAATGCAAGGGCGCGCGCCGTGCGCTCTCCGGCCGCGCCGCTATCCGCTCCCTGATACAAGTCATGGTAGAGTGCGCCGCGGAGGCGTCGTCCATGAAGCGCATCGCCATCTTCTGCGACGGAACCTGGAACGGGCTCGACGCGCCCGAGCCGACCAATGTCGTCAAGCTCGCCGAGGCCGTCGCAGGCGCGGACGCCGAAGGCGCGCCGCAGATCGTCTGGTACGGCGAGGGCGTGGGGACCGGCCAGCCGGTGCTGGGCCGGGCGGAGAAATTCCTCGGCGGGGCGTTCGGCGTCGGCCTGATGGCCAATGTCGAGGCCGCCTACCGCTTCCTCGTGTTCAACCATGCCCCCGGCGACGCGATCTACATCTTCGGCTTCTCGCGCGGCGCCTTCACCGCGCGCACGCTGGCGGGACTGATCCGCAATGCGGGGATCGTCAGACGAAGCTCCGCGCGCCGGATCAAGGACGCCGTCAGGCTCTATCGCAGCCGCGATCCGAACGATCATCCCGACGCCGACCGGGCCTGCGCCTTCCGCGCCGAGCACGCGCCGGACATGCATGTCAGCGAACACGATCTCGCCTGGCGGCGGGCGAACCGCCCCGGTCTCGCCGAACGGTCGACGCCGCTCACCATCCGCCACATGGGGCTCTGGGACACGGTCGGCGCGCTCGGGGTTCCCAACCATCTCTTCATCGCCGCGCTGTTCAACCGGCGCTATCGCTTCCACGACGCGCGCATCAGCGCGATGGTCGAGAGCGCCCGGCACGCGCTCGCGATCGACGAGACGCGGCGCATCTTCGACGCTTCTCCCTGGGATCGCGACAAGCTCGACCGGCTCAACGCCGAGGCCGACGTCGAGCCCGCGCCGTACCAGCAGCAATGGTTCCCCGGCGATCACGGCTCGGTCGGCGGGGGCGGGGACGTCACGGGCCTGTCCGACGGCGCTTTGCTCTGGGTGAAAGCGGGCGCGGAGGCCGCCGGCCTGCGCTTCGAACCCGACGCCATCTCGGGGCTTGCCCCGGACGCCTGCGCGCCGCTCAGAAACATCAGCGGCAAGAAAGGCGTCGACCTCCTGGGGTGGGTGTCGCGCCGGCCGCGCTCCGGCCCCGAACGGCTCGACGCCGTGTCCGATCCGGCCGTCACCCGCTGGCGCTCGCCGCCCGAAACGCTGCCCGAGCGCGAGGTCTACCGGCCCGCGACGCTCAAGCGCGTCGCCGCCGAACTCGACGCGCCGCCCGCGGGCTAGAGCTTCGCGCGAATTTTCTCGGCGAGCTTTTCGAGTTCGCCCGTGTCCGCCATCTCGCCGGACCCGCCGTGCCGGCCGAGGCCGCGGCCTTCCCAGCGCGGGATGATGTGGAAGTGGATGTGGAACACGCTCTGCCCGGCGGGCGCGCCGTTGAACTGGGTGACCACCACCCCGTCGGGCTCCAGCGCGGCCTCGACGGCCTTCGCGACCTTCTTCACCCGCGTGATCGCCTCGCGCGCGGCCTCGTCGGACAGCTCCAGCAGGTTGCGCGCCTTCTCCTTGGGCAGGACCAGGGTGTGGCCCTCGGTTTGCGGGAAGACGTCCATGAAGGCGAGCACGTGGTCGTCTTCGTAGACCTTCACCGCCGGCGCCTCGCCGCGCAGGATCTTGGCGAAGATATTGTCGTCGTCATAGGTCCCGTGAAGGCTCATCGGGGTGCTCTCCTGAGGCTTGCATTTCGTCTCTCGGTTCATAACCAACCGAGCGCGTCCAGCCCAGCAGCGCCTTGATCCGCGGCTCCAGGGCGCCCGGTGCGAGGTATCGGCGGATCGCGGCCAAGCTCAATTTCCCATCGGGCGGCCGGTACCCAAGCTCCTCTTCGGTGAACGCATCGGGTTTGGCGGGGAGAAACCGGCGGCGGCAGGCAGTACAGATCCTTTTGCGTCGCAGGATCGGCACCAAATAGAATCCGTCCAGGAAGAGAAAGACCGCCGTGATCGCCAACACGCGCCGCAGACGGCGGCTTCGACCACCGCACTGCTGGCAGGAAAATGGCGGCTCCACGACATCCGCACCTGATGCAGCGAGAAAATCCCGCGCTGCCTCGACATGAGGCTCAGTGACCAGAAGCCGGTACTGGTGGAATGAGCCAACCTCGAGATTCGGATAGGCGGCGAATCCGGTCAGCTCCGGCGACCAAGCCTCGAGCCCGGCGCTGCGCAGCAGGCTGACCTCGACCAGCGCTTCCGAACGGGTCATCAGATGACGTATTGGAACCCACCGCCCCATCATCCTCGCTTATAGGGCGAATCCCTTTCCAGCTCCACGATCTCGGATTCGACCGCGGGGCGCTCCTGTTCCAGGAAGCGCGCGACGGCGTCCGACAGGCCCGGGTTCGTAAGGTAGTGGGCGGAATAGACGGGTCTAGGCCGGTAGCCGCGCGCCATCTTGTGCGGCCCCTGCGCGCCGGCCTCGACTCGTTTCAGTCCGCGATCGATCGCGAAGTCGACGGCCCGGTGGTAGCACAGCTCGAAATGCAGGTTGTCCTGGTGCTCGAGGCAGCCCCAGTAGCGGCCGAACAGCGCCTCCGAACCGATGAAGTTGAGCGCCGCGGCGATCCAGCGGCCGTCGCGACGGGCCATCACCAGCAGCACGTCCTCGGCCATGCGTTCGTGGACCAGCGAAAAGAATTCGCGATTGAGATAGGGCGAGCCCCACTTGCGTTCGCCGGTGTCCTGGTAGCAGGCGAAGAAGACGTCCCAATGCTCTTCGGTCAGATCGCTTCCCGTCAGCGGGACGATCTCGAGGCCGGCCTGCGCGGCCGCGCGCTCCTTCCTGAGCGCCTTGCGCTTGCGCGAGGACAGCGCGGCGAGGAAGTCGTCATAGCTGGCGTAGCCGTCATTCTCCCAGATGAACTGGATGTCAGCGCGGCGAAGCAGGCCGAGCTCGCCCAGCCGCGCCCACTCGGGCTCGAACGGGAACAGCACGTGCCAGCCCGACACGCCCCACTCGGCGCAGACCTTCATCGCCGCGCCGGCGAGCAGGTCGCGCACCTCGGGCTCGGGCGACAGCAGGCGGCGTCCCGTCGCCGGTGTGAACGGGACGGCGGTCAGCAGCTTGGGATAGTAGGCGCCGCCGGCGCGCTCGAGCGCATGCGCCCAGGCGTGGTCGAACACGTACTCGCCATAGGAATGCCCTTTGAGATAGAGCGGCAGCGCGCCGACAAGCTTTCCGTCGCCGTCCTCTGCGAGGAGGTGCCGCGGCCCCCAGCCGGCCTCCTCGACCGCCGAGCCGGACGTCTCCAGCGCATCCAGGAACGCCCAGCTCAGGAAGGGGTCGCAGGCCGCGCCCGGCGGATTGGCGACGGCGTCCCAGGCCCCCGGGGAGACCTCGCCCAGGCGCTCGATCATCCGGATTCGGACATCGCTCATGCGGTCGGGGATCCGGCGGCGGTCGCGGACATGGTCATGCCGGCGAATATAGGCTCTGGATCGTCGCGCGTGAGGCCTCGCCCTCAGCCGATCTCGATCACGGCGTCGATCTCGACGGCCGTGCCCAGAGGAAGCGCGGCCACGCCGACGGCCGACCGCGCATGACGCCCCTTCTCGCCGAAGACCTGGCCAATGAGGTCGGAGGCGCCGTTGATGACCTGGGGCACGTCGGTGAAGGAGGGGTCGGCGGCGACGAAGCCGCCCAGCTTCACGACCCGCCTGACCCGATCCAGGTCGCCGTCGCAGGCGATCTTGAACTGGGCGATCAGGTTGAGCGCGCAGTAGCGCGCGGCCGCCTGGCCGCCGGCGACGTCGAGATTCTGGCCCAGCACGCCTGTTACAAGCCCGTCCGGACCTTTCGCGATCTGGCCCGAGACGTGAACCAGATCACCGCTGCGCACGAAGGGCACGTAGTTCGCCACGGGCGCGACGGGCTCGGGCAGCTCGAGGCCGAGCTCCTTCAGGCGGGCGTCGACGTCGGACATGAACAGGCTCCTTGCTGCGGCGGGGCGCTCGATTCATACCCGTCGGCGCTGCGTCCGGCCAGCCGTGCGCGCTTGAACAAAACCTGTGGAAAAGTCCACACTGAAGCGGGGCGCAAAGGGGGTGTAGCGGTGAGAGGGGACTCCATGGACCAGTTCGCCGGCCACCAACCGGAGACGCGCGCCGTCGCCTTCGCCGCCGAGGACGGCCGGACGCTGCGCGGGCGCCTCATCGCGCCGGCTGCGCCGATCGCGGTGATGGTGATCAATCCCGCCACCGGGTACCGCCAGGACTTCTACACCGCCTTCGCCGAGGCCTCGGCGCGCCAGGGCTGGGCGGTGCTTGTCTGGGACTATCGCGGGCAGGGCGCCTCCCGCGAGGTCGCGTTCGCCGACGAGGACGCGCGCATGCTCGACTGGGGTCTGCGCGACATGCCCGCCGCGGCGCGGTTCGCATGCGAAGAATATCCGGGCCTGCCGCTCGATGTCGTCGGCCACTCGATCGGCGGGCATTTCGTGCCGCTCATCGACGGCGACCTGCCGCTGCGGCGCGTCGCGCTGCTCTCCTCGTCCTCGGGCTACTGGGGGCTCCACAGCGCGCCCGTGAAGCATCTCGGCTGGCTGTTCTGGCGCGTCGTCGGACCGCTCCAGCTGGCGCTGAAGGGCCATGTCCCGAGGGGCCGTCTCTGGCGCGGCGAGCCGCTGCCGGCCGGCGTCTGGAATGACTGGCGCGACTGGGGGGTCACGCCGGACTATTTCCGCGACACGCTCGCCGAGACCGGCCTGCTCAGCCGATATGCGGCATTCAACACGCCGGTCTGCGCCTGGGTCGCCGACGACGACCCGATCGCGACGCCGGCGGCGACGCGCTGGCTGCTCGCCCAGTTCGAAAGCGCGCCGACGGAGATGAAAATCGTCCGCCACGCCGATCTCGGCCGCGGCCGCATCGGCCATGACGGCTTCTTCCGCGAGAAGATGGCCGACGTGTTCTGGCCCCAGGTCTGGCGCTGGCTCGCCGCCGAGGCGCCGGCGCGCGCGGCGGCGTGACGCCGCTCGGCGGAACCGACGCGCCGTGCTAGAGCGTTGAGCCGTCCGGCCGCGGAGCCAGTCCATGTACGTCCTCAACATCGCCAACAAGAACTACTCCTCCTGGTCGCTGAGGCCGTGGGCGCTGATGCGCGAGCGCCACATCGCGTTCGAGGAGCGGCTTCACCCCTTCAATCCGGAGGGCTCGAGCTTCGAGATGTTCCGCGCCTTCTCCCCGAACGGGATGGTTCCCTGCCTGGAGGACGGCGCCTGGAAGGTCTGGGACAGCCTGGGGATCGCGGAGTATCTCGCCGAGCGTCACGCCGGCGTCTGGCCCAAGGACGCCGCCGCCCGGGCCTGGGCGCGCTGTGCGGCCGCCGAGATGCACTCGGGTTTCCCGGCGCTTCGCGAACACTGCTCGATGTCGGTGGGCGTTCGCGTGCGGCTCGCCGAGACGTCGCCGGCGCTGACGAAGGATCTCGCCCGTATCGACGAACTCTGGTCGGAAGGTCTCGACCGCTGGGGCGGACCGTTCCTGTGCGGCGAGACCTTCGGCGCCGTCGACGCCTTCTACGCGCCGGTCGCCTTCCGCGTGCGCGGCTACGGGCTGGCGCTGGGCGAGACGGCCGCGGCCTACGCCGAACGCCTGCTCGATCTGCCCTCGATGCGGGAGTGGGAGGCCGACGCGCTCGCCGAACCTTGGCGCGAGCCCGCCCACGACGCCGAGATCGCCGCCCGCGGCGCGGTGATCGAGGACCGGCGCGTCGATCCGGCCTTCGCCACGGAATAGGCCTCAGCGCTTGAGCATGCGGCCCTTGATGACGGCGTCGCCGCCGAATTTCTCGCGCGCGGCGTCCATGGCGCGTTCGGCCGCCGCCCGCCGGGACGCGTCGGGATCAAGCAGATCCATCGCGTCGCCGCCGGCGGTCTCCAGCGCGCCGTAGCCGATCCCGATCAGCCGATAGCGCACGCCGGGCTTCTCCCGGGCGAGCATCTCGCGCCCGATCCGGAACAGCGTGTCGGCGAGCTGGGCGGCCTCGGGCAGCGTGCGCCGGCGCGTCAGCGTGCGGAACTGGGCGGTCTTGAGCTTGAGCGTCACCACGCGGCCGGCGAGCCCCGCCTTCTTCATCCGGTCGGCGACCTTCACGCACAGCGGCCAGAGCCGGGTCTCGAGCGCCTCGACCTCGGCGATGTCGGCGTCGAACGTGGTCTCGGCGGAAACGCTCTTGCGATCACGCTGCGGGCTGACGCTGCGCGTATCCTCGCCGCGGGCGAGGCGGTGCAGGCGCAGGCCGGCCTCGCCGTGGCGCTTCATCATCTCGCGCTCGTCGAGCTTCAGGACGTCGGCGAGCGTGCGCAGGCCCTCGGCTTCGAGCTTTTTCGCAAAGACGGGACCCACGCCATAGACCGCGCTGACCGGCAGGGCGGCGAGGAAGGCCGGCGCGTCGGCCTCGCCGATCGAAGCGAAGCCGTCGGGCTTGTCGAGGTCGGAGGCGGTCTTGGCCAGGAACTTGTTGTAGCTGAGCCCGATCGAGACGGTGACGCCGACCTCGTCGCGGATGCGCTGCTGCAGCTTGAGCAGGGTGAGCGCCGGGGGCGCGCCGTGCAGTCGCTCGGTGCCGGAGAGATCGAGGAAGGCCTCGTCGATCGAGAGCGGCTCGACGAGCGGCGTGACGTCCTCCATCAGGCGGCGGATACGCCGGCCTTCCTCGGCGTAGACCTCCATGCGCGGACGGATGACGACGGCGTCCGGACACGCCTTGAGCGCCTTGAACATCGGCATCGCCGACTTCACGCCGTAGAGCCGGGCGACGTAGCACGCCGTCGCGACGACGCCGCGTCGCCCGCCGCCGATGATCACCGGCTTGTCCTCGAGGCCCGGATCGTCGCGCTTTTCGATGGCGGCGTAGAAGGCGTCGCAGTCGAGATGGGCGACCGACAACGCGTTGATCTCCGCGTGGCGGGCCAGCCGCCGGCTGCGGCAGGACGGGCAGGCGGGATCGCCCGAGTCGACCGCGGCGAAGCAGTCGCGGCACCAGCCCGGGGCGCAGGCGGTCATGACCCGGCTTCTCCCGGCGCGGGCCAGAGCCACGCCGCCCCGCGCACGCCCGAGGAATCGCCGTGGGCGTTGCGGCGTACATCGACGCGCAGCTCGTCGGTGAAGGCCCAGTCGGCGAGGCGCGCGTTCAGGTCCTCGGCGATGCCGGGCAGGTTCGACAGCCCGCCGCCGAGCACGATCGCCTCGGGATCGAGGATGTTCACGACCGTCGCCAGCGATCGCGCCAGTCGGTCGCGATGCCTGGCGAGCGCGTCCCGCGCGAGCGAATCCCCGGCCGATGCGGCTTCGACGATTTCCTCGACGGACTCGGCCTGTCCGCCGGCGCGGACGTAATCGGCGACAAGCGCGGGCCCCGAGCACCAGGCTTCGACGCAGCCGCGCTTGCCGCATTTGCACGCCGGGCCGGGCGTCTCGTCCGGTCGCGCCCAGGGCAGGCCGGCATGACCCCACTCGCCGGCGATGAAGTCGGCGCCGGAGAGCAGGCGACCGTCGACGACCACGCCGCCGCCGACGCCGGTGCCCAGGATTGCGCCGAAGACGATGCGGGCGTCCGCCGCCGCGCCGTCGCGCGCCTCGGACAGCGCGAAGCAGTTGGCGTCGTTGGCGCAGCGCACGGGCCGGCCCAGCGCCGCTTCCAGATCCTGGTTAAGGCGCCGGCCGTTGAGGTCCGTCGAATTCGCGTTTCGCACGCATCCCGTGCGCGGGTTGATCGAACCGGGGTGGCCGACGCCGACCGGGGCGTCGGACAGGCCGGCCTCGTTCGCGATCGCGGCGACGAGTTCCCCGATCGCGCGAATCTTGGCGTCGTAGTCCTGCGGCGAAGCGACGCGGCGGCGTGCGCGGATCGCGCCGGCGGCGTCGATCGCCGCCGCCTCGATTTTCGTGCCGCCGAGATCAACCCCGAGGCGCATCGCGCCGCGACCTCCGTGTGATGGATTCCACGCCATCGGTTCCTATCTTGTTCCGCGACGCCGCGGAAGCCGGCGACTCATCCTTGATTAAGGAAGATAGGGTTTAGTGGTCCGTGGATGGTCAAGAGCCCGAGCCGGAAAGGCGGGGCCACGGGGAGAGCGCGCGGTCACCATGCTGCAGGTCATGCCCAAGAAAGTTCTGATCGTTGAAGACAACGAGCTGAACATGAAGCTCTTTCATGATCTGCTCGAGGCGCACGGCTACGAGACCGTGCAGACGCGCGAGGGCCTCAAGGCGCTTGAGCTCGCGCGTGAGCACAAGCCGGATCTGATCCTCATGGACATTCAGCTGCCCGAGGTCTCGGGCCTGGACGTCACCAAGTGGATCAAGAATGACGCCGAGCTGGCCTCGATCCCGGTCGTGGCGGTGACGGCCTTCGCCATGAAGGGAGACGAGGAGCGCATCCGCGAGGGCGGCTGCGAGGGCTATCTGTCCAAGCCCATCACCGTCTCGACCTTCATCGAGACGCTCAAGAAGTTTCTGGAATAGGGGGTGCGAGGATGAGCGCGCGCATCCTCGTCGTCGACGACAACGAAACCAACAGGCGTCTGCTCGAAGCGCGGCTGAGCGCCGAGTATTTCGAGGTCACCCTGGCCGCCGACGGCGAGCAGTGCCTGGAGCTCGCGCGCACGACCGATCCGGATCTCATCATTCTCGACATCATGATGCCGGGGCTGAACGGCTTCGAGGTTTGCCGGCGTCTCAAGTCCGACCCCGCGACCCGGCACGTGCCGGTGATCATGGTCACCGCGCTCGACGAGCGCGACGACCGCATCAAGGGCCTGGAGGCCGGCGCCGACGATTTCCTGACCAAGCCGGTCGACGACATCGCGCTGTTCGCCCGCGTGCGCTCTCTGCTCCGTCTCAAGGTGGTGATGGACGAGCTGCGCCTGCGCGACGAGGCCGGCGCCCGTGTCGATCCCGACGAGCCTGAAGACCGGGAGGTCGTTTCGGGTCGGATCATCGTGTCGGCTCCGGACGAGACCGTCGCGGAACGGCTGATCGCGAAGCTGCCCCGCTCGTTCGACGCCGACGCCGTGCTCGAGCCGGCCGCCGCGGTCCGCGAGGCCGGTCAGGCGGACATGCTTCTCATCGATCTGACCTCGCCGCGCTTCGACGGGCTGCGGCTCTGCGCGCGCCTGCGGTCCGACGCGGCGACGCGGCATCTGCCGATCCTGGCCATCGTCGCCCCCGACGATCGCCAGACCATGGTTCGCGCGCTGGATCTCGGCGTGAACGACGTGGTCTACCGCCCCGTCGACGGCGGCGAGCTGGCCGCGCGCGTCCGGACCCAGCTGCGTCGCCGCCGCTACGCCGACAAGCTGCGCGACCGCCTCGAGGAGAGCCTCGAGATGGCGGTGACGGACGCGCTGACGGGTTTGCCCAACCGCCGCTACGTCATTTCGCGCCTGCGCCAGGCGCTGGATTCCTACGACCGGGACCAGACGCCGCTGAGCATCATCCTGATCGATATCGATCACTTCAAACCGATCAACGACACCCACGGCCATCAGGCCGGCGACGAGGTGCTCACCGCCTTCGCCCAGCGCATGGGCGAGCAGTTGCGCGCCGTCGATATCGCCGGGCGGATCGGGGGCGAGGAGTTCATGGTGATCCTCGCCGGAGCGGGGCGGGAGACCGCGCTGGAGGCCGCCGAGCGCGTGCGCGCCCACGTCGCGCGCGAGCCCTTCACCGCCAAGGCGACGGGCGATCCGCTCGAGGTCACCGTCAGCGCCGGCGTGGCGGAAGCCGTCGCCGGCGACACGGCCGAGACGCTGATGGATCGCGCCGACGCGGCGCTCTACGACGCCAAGGCGGGCGGACGGAATCTGGTCGTGGCCGCAAAGGAAAAGGCCGCGTAGGACGCGGCCTTTCACGGTCGATGCATCGGAGTTGAAAACCGCCGGCGACGCGGCCGGGGAAGGCTACTTGATCTTGCCTTCCTTGAACTCGACATGCTTGCGCGCGATCGGGTCGTACTTCTTGAGCACGAGCTTCTCGGTCATCGTGCGCGCATTCTTCTTCGTCACGTAGAAATAGCCGGTGTCCGCCGTGGAGTTGAGGCGGATCTTGATGGTCGTCGGTTTGGCCATGGTCGCGCACCCGTGCAAGCATGAAAGCGCCGGCTCATGCGGCGCTGCGGACGCGCGAACATACTCGCGCGCGGTCCGGTGTCAATGCCGATCGCGGCGCACGATCGGCGATGTTCCGACAAGATACAGCGCGGCCAGCGCGGCGGCCACCGCCATCAGCCCCTGCGGGTCCCAGGCGTCCATTCCCGCGCCCGAAATCGGCGGCCCCACGAGGGAGCCGAGGCCGTAGGCGAAGATGAAGGCGGCGTTGGCCGTCGCCATCGCCCCGCCGCTCAGCCGTTCGCCGATCCGCGCAAGCCCGACGGTGTAGAAGCCGCCGGCGACGCCGACATAGACGAAGACGAGCGGGAAGAGCAGGGGCTTGGACGCGCCGGCCAGAAGGATCGCGATCGGCAGGACGACGCTGGCGACCGCGATCAGGCGCAGCGCCTCGAGGCGTCCGATGCGGTCGGCGAAGCGCCCGATCGGGATTTGCAGCGCGATGGCGCCGAGCGCGCCGACGGCGACCAGCAGGCCGACGGCGGGCACCGACAGGCCGAGCCGCTCGGCGTAGACCGGGAACAGCCCGAAGATGTTGGTCTCCAGCGCCCCGAAGACGAGCCCGGCGAGGATCGCCGCCGGCGTCAGCCGGCCCGCCCGCAGGATCGCCCGCGGTCCCGCGTCCGCCTTGTCGGGCGGCTCGAGGCCGGGCCCCTTCAGCACTGCGATCGGGATCGCACCGAGAAAGAAGATCGCCGCGCCGGCGAGCCAGGGCAGCCAGCCCTCCGCGCCGAGGACAGCGAGCAGCACGCCGCCCGAGCCGAAACCCGCCGACAGCACCGTGGCGTAGGCGGCCAGCAGGCTGGCGCGCCGGTCCGGCTTGGCGAGCTGGTTGATCCACGTCTCGCTGGCCACGAAGACCACCGTCACGGTCAGGCCGATCAGGAAGCGAATGACGAACCAGGCCGTGACGTCGCGCATGGCGGGAAAGGCGATCAGGCCGAGGCCGGTCAGAAGCGCGCTCGCGATGACGACGCGTCGCGCCGGCAGGCGGGCGAGCAGGGCGGGGATGATCGGGGTGGCGACGACGGTCGACAGCGCCGCCATGGCCGCATTGGCGCCGACCACCGCGCCGGATCCCGTCATGACTTCGAGATTGAGCGCGATGAGCGGCATCAGCAGGCCGAAGCCGCATCCCGCCAGCGCCGCGCACAGGATGGCCGCGGAGAGCGATCGGGTGCGCGCATGCGCGTCGTCGGTGAGGAAGGCGCGGATCATGACCGGCTTATAGCCGCGCGTCGCCGCGGCGTCGCGTCATCGATCTCATATCTCGTCGAAGCGCGGTCCCTTTCGGGTCACGCGCGCGCACCTCACGGGCGCTTCCGGGTCGGCGGTCCGCCGCTTGAGCTCCTCGAGCACGAAGCGGGTGATGATCGGAATGTCGAGGCCGTGGGCCTCGTCGAGACTCACCCAGCGCAGGTCGTCGAGCTCTTCGGAGGCGACGGGTTCGGTCTCGCCGTGGACGCGCTCGACGTCCGTGCGGAAGAACCAGGCGTCGAAGCGTCTTGGCCGGCCCGGCGGCGTGATCGCGCGCGCGACGACGTCGAGCGCGTCCGCCGCCGGCGCCGCGCCGGCCTCGGCGAAGGCGCGCCAGGCGGGTTTCGGCGAATCCATCCGCGCAGGCTCGGCGATCAGCAGGCCGGTCTCCTCGGCGGTTTCGCGCAGCGCCGCGGCGGCGGCCGCCCGGGCCCGGCGTTCGCTCATGGCGCGGGTGAGGACGGCGCGGACCGGTTCCCGGGGTTCCGTGGCGAGCGGCGCGAAGCCGTCGCCGCGATCGACCCGGCCGCCGGGGAACACGTATTTGCGGGGCATGAAGACATGGCCGCCCGAGCGGCGTCCGAGCAGCAGCTCGACTTCGCCGCCCGCGCGCGTGCGCGTGAGAATGAGGGAGGCCGCGAGTTTGGGGCGCAGCCGTCTGGTTCCGGGCGGATCGTTCGATTTCGCCTGCTTCACTTCTTGCGTCGCCGTCCTCGTTTCCCGTCGCGCCGGCGCGGGCCGCCGCGCTTTCCGCCCTTGCCCGACTTGTCGCGCTTGCGCGGGATGGTCGTACCCGATTCCGGCGGCGTCAGGATGTCGAACAGCAGCCCGCCGGTGACCGGCGTGGCCTCGCGCAGCTTCACCGTGACGGCCATGCCGAGGCGATAGACGCCGCCGGTGCGTTCGCCGACCAGCGCGTGGGCGTGCTCCTCGTGGCGGAAATACTCGTCGCCCAGCTGCGAGATCGGGCACAGCCCGTCGGCGCCGGTCTCGTGCAGGCGCACGAACGCGCCGAAGCGCGTCACGCCGGTGATGCGGCCGGCGAACTCGCCGCCGACCCGGTCGGCCAGATAGCCGGCGATGAAGCGGTCCACCGCGTCGCGCTCGGCGGCCATGGCGCGGCGCTCGTTGGCGGTGGTGTCCTCGGCGATCTGCTGTAACGCCGAGCGTTCCTCGTTGGTCTGGCCATCATCGCCGAGGCCGTAGGCGCGAATGAGCGCGCGGTGGACGGTGAGGTCGGCGTAGCGCCGGATCGGCGAGGTGAAATGGGCGTAGCGATCCAGGTTGAGACCGAAATGGCCGAGATTGTCGGTGTCGTAGATCGCCTGCGACTGGCTGCGCAGCACCACCTCGTTGACGGTCTCGTAGTGGTCCGTCCCGCGCGCGCTCTCAAGCAGGCGGTTGAAGCGTTTGGGCGTCGGCCGCTCGCCCTTCGCCCATTTCAGGCCCACGTTCGGCAGGAACTCGGCGAGGCTGTCGATCTTCTCCGCCGAGGGATCGTCGTGAACCCGGTAGATGAGCGGCGTGCGCTTGGCCTCGAGCGCCTCGGCGGCGGCGACATTGGCCTGGATCATCATTTCTTCGATGAGCTTGTGGGCGTCGAAGCGCTGCTTGACCTCGACGCCGGTCACCGAGCCGTCCTCGGCGATGCGGATCTTGCGCTCCGGGCTGTCGATCTCCAGCGGCTCGCGCCGGTCGCGGGCGGCCTTGAGCGCGGCGTAGGCGCCCCAGAGCGGCTCGAGCACGGCTTTCTTCAGGGTCTCGGCCTTGCCGGTTCCCTTTCCGTCGATGGCCGCCTGGGCCTCGGTGTAGGAGAGCTTCGCCGCCGAGCGCATCCAGCCGCGCAGGAAGGTGTGGCCGCGCTTGTTCCCCTGCTTGTCGAACACCATCCGCGCGGCCAGGCAGGGCCGCTCCTCGCCCTCGCGCAGCGAGCACAGATCGTTGGACAGCCGCTCGGGCAGCATCGGCACGACCCGGTCGGGCAGGTAGACCGAGACGCCGCGCTTGAGCGCGCCGCGGTCGAGGGGCGAGTCCGGCGTCACATAGGCGGCGACGTCGGCGATCGCGACGATGACGATCCAGCCGCCCGCATTCTTCGGATCGTCGTCGGGGGCGGCCCAGACCGCGTCGTCGTGGTCGCGGGCGTCCTCCGGGTCGATCGTGATGAGCGGCGTGTCGCGCAGGTCGACGCGCTTGCCCAACTTCGCCGGCCTGGCCTGCTCGGCCTGTTTCAGCTCGGCGTCGGCGAAGCCGGTCGGCACGCCGTGCTCCTCCAGCGCGATGATCGAGCCCGCGCGCGGGGAATCCGCCGAGCCGACGACCTCCTCGATGACGGCGATCTTCAGGCCGTGGCGCCGCTCATGGGAAAGCCGGGCGATGACGAGATCGCCGTCTTCGGCCTTGCGGGTCTCGCCGCGGGCGGGGACGAGCTCGTATTTCGAGCGCCGGTCGACGGGGGACAGGCGCGCGGTGCGCTCGTCGCCGGGCTTGCGGAGCACGCAAAGAATCCGGTGCGCCGATTGGCCCAGCCGCTTGATGATGCGGGCCTCGTAGCTGCCGTCGTCGAGCCGGGCGAGCCGCGCCAGCAGCCGGTCGCCGATGCCGACGGCGGCCGAGCCGCGCGCGCCTTCGCCTTCGCCTGGGGCGAGCCGGATGGGCGGGCCGGCGTATTTCTGCTTGGTCGGCGAGCACAGCAGCTCGCCGTCGACATCGCGGTCGACGACCTCGAGCACGGTGACCTTGGGCAGCCGGCCGGCCAGCGCGTAGGCCTTCTCCGGCGTACGCGTGATCACGCCCTCGGTCTCGAGATCCTTCAGCGCCTGCTTGAGCGCGACGCGCTGATCGCCCTTGAGCGACAGCGCCCGGGCGAGCTCGCGCTTGGAGAACCGGCCGTCGCCGAGCTTGATCGCCTCGATCAGCGCCTCGCGCGTGAATCCGGCGTCGGCGTAGGGGTCCTTGCTCAACTGGCGGACTTGGCCTTCGTGCTCGTCTTCTTCTTCGTCGCCGCCTTCTTCTTCGCAGGGGCCTTCTTCTTGCCTCCGCCCTTGGCGGCCTTGGCCGCGATCAGCTCGACGGCCTGCTCCATGGTGACGGCCTCGGGATCAACGTCCTTGGGCAGCGTGGCGTTCACCTTGCCATGCTTCACATAGGGGCCGTAACGCCCTTTCATCACCTGGACCGGCCCGCCCTGGTCGGGATGCTCGCCCAGCTCCTTGATCGGGGTCGGCCCGCCGCGGCCGCGCGGATTGGCCTTCTTCTCCTCGATCAGGGTCACGGCGCGATTGAGCCCGATCTCGAAAACATCTTCGACATTATCGAGATTGGCGTAGATCTTCCCGTAGCGCACGAAGGGGCCGTAGCGCCCGATGCCCGCCTCGATCTGATCCTCGGAGTCGGGGTGTTGGGGATGCCGGCCGAGCTGGCGCGGCAGGTTGATCAGCATCACCGCCTTGTCGAGATCGACATCGGCGGGGTCCCAGCCCTTGGGCACCGACGAGCGCTTGGGCTTGTCGGCGCCCTCGACGGCCATCTCGACATAGGGCCCGAAGCGGCCGTCCTTGAGATAGACCGTCTCGCCGGTCTCGGGGTGCGCGCCGAGCGCGCCGTCGCCGTCGGCCTGGGGCGGCGTGTCGGCGCCGCCGAGCGGGCGCGTGTAGCGGCAGTCGGGATAGTTCGAGCAGCCCACGAACGCGCCGTGCCTGCCGAGCCTCAGCGACAGCTCGCCGACATTGCACTTGGGGCAGATGCGCGGATCCGAGCCGTCCTCGCGCTCGGGGAAGATGAGCGGGGCGAGGGCCTCGTTCATCGCCGCGATCACCTCGCCGACGCGCAGATCGGCGATATCGTCGACGCTGGCGGAGAACTCGGCCCAGAACCGGCGCAGCAGCTCCTTCCAGTCGAGGTCGCCGGCCGAGACCTTGTCGAGCTGGTTCTCCAGATCGGCGGTGAAGTCGTACTCGACATAGTGATGGAAGAAGTTCTCGAGGAAGGCCGTGACCACGCGCCCCTTGTCCTCGGGCACGAAGCGCTTGTCCTCCATGCGCACGTATTCGCGGTCGCGCAGCACGGTCAGGATCGAGGCGTAGGTCGAAGGTCGGCCGATGCCGAGCTCCTCCATCTTCTTGACCAGCGAGGCCTCGGTGTAGCGCGGCGGCGGCTGGGTGAAATGCTGCTCGGCGAAGGTCTTGAGCGCTTCGGCCGAGGCGCCCTGGGCGACCTTGGGCAGGCGAGACTCGCCTTCCTCCTCCTCGTCGTCGCGGCCCTCCTGGTAGAGCGCGAAGAAGCCAGGGAAGGTGACCACCGAGCCGGTCGCGCGCAGGGCCAGCGACTTGTCGGCGTTCTCCAGGTCGATGGTCGTGCGCTCGAGCCGGGCGCTCTCCATCTGGCTCGCCACGGCGCGCTTCCAGATCAGCTCGTAGAGCCGGGCCTGGTCGGAATCGAGGCTGAGCGAACCCGGTTGGCGCTTGAAGCTGGTCGGCCGGATCGCCTCGTGGGCCTCCTGGGCGTTGCGCGCCTTCGACGAATAGGCGCGCGGCTTTTCGGGCACGTAGTCCGCGCCGTGGCGTTCGCCGATCACGTCGCGCGCCTGGGCGACGGCGCCGGGATCCATCGTCACGCCGTCGGTCCGCATGTAGGTGATGAGGCCGACCGTGTCGCCGTTCACCGTGACGCCTTCATAGAGACGCTGGGCGGTGCGCATGGTGCGCTGGGCGTCGAAGCCGAGCTTGCGCGCGGCCTCCTGCTGCAGCGTCGAGGTGGTGAAGGGCGGCGGCGGGTTGCGCTTCGTCGGCTTGGCCTCGACCGAGGCCACCGCCAGATCGGCCTCGCGGATCGCGGTCTCGGCGGCGCGCGCCCGGGCTTCCTCGCCGATGGTCAGCCGCGTGATCTTCTCGCCCTCGAAGCGGGCGAGCTTGGCGCGGAAGGGCTGCGAGCCGCCGGCGGCGACGTCGGCCTCGACCGACCAGTATTCCTGCGGGACGAAGGCCTCGATCTCGGATTCGCGCTCGGTGATCAGGCGCAGCGCGACCGACTGCACGCGTCCGGCCGATTTCGCGCCGGGCAGCTTGCGCCACAGCACCGGCGAGAGCGTGAAGCCAACCAGGTAGTCGAGCGCGCGGCGGGCGAGATAGGCCTCCACCAGCTCCATGTCGATCTGGCGGGGATGGGCGAGCGCTTCCTGGACGGCCTTCTTGGTGATGGCGTTGAACGCCACCCGCTCGACGGGCTTGTCCTTGAGCGCGCGCCGCTTGGTCAGCGCTTCCAGCAGGTGCCAGGAGATCGCCTCGCCCTCGCGATCGGGGTCGGTGGCGAGGATGAGCTTGTCGGCGTCCTTGAGCGCGTCGGCGATCGCCTTGACCTTCGGCGCCGAGCGGGAGTCGATCTCCCAGCTCATCGCGAAATCCTCGTCGGGCCGCACCGACCCGTCCTTCGGCGGCAGGTCGCGCACGTGGCCGAAGCTCGCCAGAACGGTGTAGTCCGGACCGAGATACTTGTTGATGGTCTTGGCCTTGGCGGGCGACTCGACGACGACGAGATGCATGGAAACCACTCGAAAAGGCGGCCCGGCGGCCGATCCGCAGGGGCGGCGGGGGAACGTGGTGTAGCCCCTGCGGCAAGTCAACACGAACGCGCCGGCTTGCCGGAATCGCCGCATCAGCATATGGATCATCTTTAGATTGCATCAAGATCGGCGCGGGGGCCGACAATGACCGATGCCCTTGATCATCTCGGGGAGCCGCCTCACGAACCCGGCGAGGCGGCGGATTATCTGACCGACGCGTTGAAATCGATGGCGCAGCTGGCGCTCGCCGCCGACCTGCCGAACTCGAGCGCAATGCTGGAGGCGGCCGCCAAGCTGGTCGACCAGGAAGGCCGCCTCGGCCCCTGGAGCGAGACCAGGGCGGGTGGCGACGCCGATCAGTCGCCTGACGGGTAGGCCAGCCGCACCATGCCGCCGGGCTGGATCTCGCAGCGTCCGGCGAGCTCCAGCTCCACCAGCGCGGCCATGACCGCGCGCGGCGACGCGCCGGCTGCGCGGGCGAGCTCGTCGCGGGAGACCGGCGATGGCGAGAGCAGCGCGACGATGCGTTCGCGGACGTCGTCGGCCTCCGCATCGATGTTCGGTTCAGGCGGTTCGGCGTCGTAGGCGTCGCCGGGCGGTTCGGCCGCCTGCGGGCGCGGACCCTGCTCCAGGATCGCCAGCACGTCGTCGACGCTTTCGATCAGCGCCGCGCCGTCGCGCAGGAGGCGGTTCGTCCCTTTCGAGCGCGGATCGAGCGGCGAGCCGGGCACGGCCATCACCTCGCGGTTCTGCTCGGCGGCCAGCCGCGCCGTGATCAGCGAGCCGGAACGCTCGGCGGCCTCGACGACGACCACGCCGAGCGACAGACCGGAGATGAGGCGGTTGCGGCGCGGGAAATCGCGGGCGGTCGCGACATGGCCGGGCGGGCTTTCGCTCACCAGCAGGCCGGTTTCGCCGATGGCGGCGTGCAGCTCGGCGTGCTCGGGCGGGTAGATCTGGTCGATCCCGCCGGCGAGGACGGCGATCGTGCCGGTCTCCAGCGCCCCGGCGTGGGCGGCTCCGTCGACGCCGCGGGCGAGGCCGGAGACGACGGTGACGCCCCTCGCGCCCAGCCCGCGGGCGAGATCGCCGGCGAAGCGCAGCCCGACGGCCGAGGCGTTGCGCGCGCCGACGAGCGCGCAGGCCGGCTGCGCGTTCGCGTCGAGCGCCCCCCGCGCGCTGATGACGGGCGGCGGCGGGTCGATCGCGGCGAGCAGGGCAGGAAAGTCCGGCTCGCAGGCGCAGAGCAGGCGCGCGCCGACGGCCTCCACCGCGGCGATCTCGTCCTCGGCCGCGGCGCGGGAGACGATGCGGATCGGATCGACGCGGCCGCCCCGGCGGGCGAGGCGTGGGAGGGCCTCGATGGCGGCTTCGGGCGTGTCGAAGCGGTCCATCAGGCCGGCGAAGGTGACCGGCCCGACGCCGGACGTGCGGGCGAGACGAAGCCAGTCGGTGCGTTGCGCGGGCGCGAGCGCCGCGCGCTTCACGCCTTGCCCGCGCCGATCATCGGCTCCTCGCCGCGGAGAAGCCGGGCGATGTTCGTCTTGTGGCGCCAGTAGAGCAGGGCGTCGAGGAAGACCGCCAGCAGGGCGACGTCGGGCCGCGAGAAGGCCAGCGCCAGCAGCGGCGCGGCGGCTGCCGCGACCAGAGCGGCGAGGCTCGAGATGCGGAAGAGCAGCGCGGTTCCGAGCCAGGTCATGCAGACCAGGAAGCCCACAGGAAATTCGACGACCAGCAGAACGCCGAGAAACGTCGCCACGCCCTTGCCGCCGTTGAACTTGAGCCAGACCGGGAAGCAGTGGCCGAGAAAGGCCGCGCCGCCGGCGACGAGCCCGGCCGTCGTCCCGAAGACCCAGCCAAAGATCGCAGCGGCGATCCCGGCCTTGGCGGCGTCGAGGACGAGGGTGGCGAGCGCGAGATCCTTGCGCCCGGTGCGCAGCACGTTGGTCGCGCCGATATTGCCCGAGCCCTGCTGGCGGACGTCGCCCAGGCCGGCGAGCTTCACGAGCACGAGGCCGAACGGGATCGAGCCGAGCAGGTAGCCGCCGATCGCGGCGATGGCGAGAACGAGACCGTCCGTCATCGATCAATCCTCAGATTGCAGAATGATCGCGCCTTCGACGAAAAGGTGCAAGACCCGGCCGTGCAGACGCCGGCCCTCGAAGGCGCTGGGCGCGCGGCTCACGAGGCCGTGCTTTCCATAGACGTTGGGCGCGTCGGGATCGAAGACGAGGATATCCGCAGGGGCTCCCTCTGCGATCCGGCCCTGTTCGAGGCCAAGGATGTCCGCCGGCCCGGACGTGACGACCCTCAGCGCGTCGACGAGATCGAGGCGCCCCTCGGCGACCAGCGCGCAAAGCGCCGGCAGCAGCGCCTCGAGATTGGCCGATCCCGGCGCGGCCTCGGCGAAGGGCTGGTCCTTCGCTTCGGCGGGGACCGGCGCGTGGTCGGACACCACGGCGTCGATGGTTCCGTCGGCGATCGCCGCGATCAGGGCCTCCCGGTCGGCCTGGCCGCGCAGGGGCGGATCGAGGCGATAGCGCGGATCGAGCCCGCCGGCGTCGACCGCGTTGAACATCAGGTGGGTGACCGGCGCGGTCGCCGCCACCTCCAGCTCCTGCCGCCGCGCCGCGCGCACCTGGTCGAGCCCGGCCGCGGTCGTGACTCGGTCGAAGATCAGCTGCGCGCCGGTCAGCTCGGCGAGCGCGGCGTCGCGTCTCGCCGCGATCGCCTCGGAGACGCCGGGCCGGACCGCGAGCCCGAGCCGCACGCTCATGTCGCTCTCGTGAGCGACGCTTCCCGTCGCCAGCGAGGCCTCCTCCGGGCGCAGGCTCGCCCACGCGTCGAAACCGCCGGCGTAGGCGAGCGCGCGGCGCGCGAGCCCGGCGTCGGCGATCGGGGCGCCGCCGTCGCCGACATAGGCCGCGCCGGCGCGCAGCATCAGCCCGATCTCGGCCAGCCCGGCGCCGTCGACGGCCAGCCCGGCCGCGAGCACGCGCACGGGCAGGGCGAGACTGCGCGCCTCGATCAGCTCGATGTCCTCGGGACGCCGGACGCCGTCGCCGCTGTCGGGCGCGAGGACGAGCGTGCCGATCCCTCCCGCCGCCGCGGCGCGGGCGGTGACGTCGAGACTTTCGGGCGCGCCGTCGCCGGGTTCGCAGGCGCGCGCCCTCAGATCGATCAGCGCCGGGGCGACGACGCGGCCGGTCGCATCGACGATCTCCTCGCCGGCTTCCGCCTCGAGGCCCGCGCCGATCTCGACGATCACGCCGTCGGCGATGCGCACGTCGGCGGTCTCGTCGAACCCGGAGGCGGGGTCGATCACGCGCCCGTCCCTGATGAGCACGCCGCTCATGGGTCAGTCCTCCGCGTCCGACCAGCGCATGTTCGGCGCGCGGCCGGCGAGCATCTCCAGGATCGCCATGCGCACGGCGACGCCGCACTCGACCTGTTCCAGCACGAGCGAGCGCTCGGGATCGTCGGCGAGCGCGGAGTCGATCTCGACGCCGCGATTCATCGGGCCGGGATGCATGACGAGGCAGTCGGGCCGCGCGGTCTCCAGCTTGTCATGGGTCAGCCCGTAGAGCGCGTGGTACTCGCGCTCGGACGGGATCAACCCCGGCGCCATGCGCTCGCGCTGGATGCGGAGCGCCATCACCGCGTCGCAGCCTTCCACGGCGCGGTCGAGATCGTGGAAGACCGTCGCGCCCCAGCGGTCGGCGTCGTCGGGCAGCAGCGTCGCCGGCCCGCACAGCCGGACCGCGGCGTTGAGCAGATTGAACAGCCCGACCGCCGAACGGGCGACGCGCGAGTGCAGGATGTCGCCGACGATGGCGATGCGCCGGCCGCCGATCTCGCCCCAGCGGCGCGTGAGCGTGAAGGCGTCGAGCAGCGCCTGGGTGGGATGCTCGTTGGCGCCGTCGCCGGCGTTGACGGTCGCCACCCCGGCGATGTCGGCGACGAAGGCCGCCGCGCCCGGGCTGGAATGGCGCACGACCAGCAGGTCGGGCCGCATCGCCGCCAGCGTGCCCGCCGTGTCGGCCAGGCTCTCGCCCTTCTTCGTCGAAGAGCTGCTCGCCGAGAAATTGACGACGTCGGCGCCGAGACGCTTTCCGGCCAGCTCGAAGCTCGCCTGCGTCCGCGTCGACGGCTCGAAGAAGAGGTTGATCTGGGTGAGCCCGCGCAGGCTGTCGAGCTTCTTGTCGCGCGTGCGGTTGCGCTCGAAATGCTCGCCCGCCCGGTCGAACAGCATCTGCACGTCCAGCGGATTGAGGTCGCCGACGGAGAGCAGGTTCCGATGGGGAAAGTCGTAGCTGAAGGTCGCGCGCGGCATCAGGCCTCCCCGCGAGGGCGTCGCGGCGGTATAAGCGGCGCGGGGAATCGGAGCAAGGGCGCGCGGATCATGCGGATACGCGAAATGCGCGAAACCGACGCCGATGCGGTGCTGGCAATTTACGCCGAGGGCGTCGAGACCGGTCACGCCACCTTTGAATCCGAGCCGCCCGACTGGAACGAATTCGACGCGAGCAAGATGGCCGCTCCGCGGCTCGTCGCCGAGGACGACGGCGCGGTGCTGGGATGGGCGGTCCTGAGCCCGGTCTCGGACCGTTGCGTCTATGGCGGGATCGGCGAGGTCACCGTCTATGTGAGCAAGGCCGCCCGCGGCCGGGGCGTGGGCAAGGCGCTGCTCGAGGCCATGGTCGCCGCCTCGGAGGCGGAGGGCATCTGGACGCTGCAGGCGGGCATCTTCCCGGAGAACGAGAGCTCGGTGAGACTGCACGAGCGCTGCGGGTTCCGGGTCGTGGGGCGGCGCGAACGGGTCGGGCGCATGGGCTACGGCCCGCTCGCCGGGCGCTGGCGCGACACGCTGCTGCTCGAGCGCCGCAGTGACGTGGTCGGCGTGGACTGAGCCTCAGCCCGTCGCGATCCACACCCAGAACGGCAGCGTGGCGAAGGCGATCAGCGTGGTCGCGGTGACGTGGCCGGCCATCAGCCGGGCGTCGCCGCCCATCTCGCTCGCCAGCACGTAGGAGGCCGCCGCGCCGGGCGTCGCCCCGATCGCGGTGAGCACGGCCAGCGCCAATCCTTCGACGCCGAGCAGGGTCCCGATGCCGTAGAAGATCGCCGGGGCGACCATCAGCTTGAGCGTCACCGAGAGCGCGAGCAGGCGCGGCCGGGCCCTGAGCGCGGAGAAGTCGAGTCCCGCGCCGATGGCCAAGAGGATAAGCGGCAGGGCGGCGCGTCCAGCCAGCGCGGCGGTGTCGGCGATCGGCCCGGTCTGGAACCAGCCGAGCGCATTGGCCGCCGCGCCGGCCAGGCAGGCCAGGATGAGCGGGTTGGTGACGATGCGCATGGTCACGCGCCGGATGTCGGGTTTGGTCTCGCTCGCGCCCCAGACGGTGAGCACGGCCACGCACATCACGTTGATCAGCGGCACGGTCGGCGCGAAGACCAGGGCGGCGAGCGCGGCGCCTTCCTCGCCGAAGACCGACAGCGCCAGCGCCAGCAGCACGAAGCCGTTCCAGCGCACCGCGCCCTGGAACAGGCTGGTGTAGGCCGGCCCGTCCACGGGCAGAGGCTTCAAGGCCAGCGCGATCGCGCCCATCGAGGCGAAGCCGAGCACGGCCGCGGCGAGGAAGGGGCCGGCGGGCAGGCCGGCGTAATCGGCCGTCGAGATCACCGAGAACAGGAGCGCGGGCAGCAGCGCCTGGTAGGACAGGCGGTTGACGCCCGGCCACAGCTCGAGGCGCACGAGCCGCGACTTCCTGAGCGCCCAGCCGATGCCGATCACGCCGAAGATCGGAACCAGCGCGTCGAAGACCGGCGTCAAAACTTGTAGCCCATGTCGGACTCCGAGGCGCCCGCGATCTGGTCGAGCGCGGCCTGCAGGATGCCCGCCGCCGCCTCGGCGTCGATCATGTCCTTGCGCTTGCCCGCCGGGATCTCGGCCTCGATGAGGCGATCCTCGGCGGCGACCGTCGACAGGCGCTCGTCCTGGAAGGCGACGGGGATGTCGCGCACGCGCAGCAGGTTCGTCACGAAGGAGCGCGCCGACTGCGCCCGGCCGCCTTCGCCGCCCTCCATGTGCAGCGGCAGGCCCACGATGAGCCCGGCGCACTTGCGCTCGTCGTAGAGGCGCAGGAGTTCCTCGGCGTCCTTCGTGAACTTCACCCGCTTGATGGTGGTCACCGGCGTGACGACCGTGCGGTCGGAATTGCACGCCGCGATCCCCAGCGTCTTCGAACCGGGATCGACGGCCATCAGCGGGCCGGGCGGCAGATGGGCGGGGTTCATGAAGAGCATGGCCGCGATGTACGCCGCCGCGGCCGGCGAGGGAAGGGGGGGCGGTCTCGCCCCTTCCTCCCCCGCTGTCGTCATTCCCGCGAAGGCGGGAACCCAGAGAGTGCGCGCTGCGCCATTCGATCTCTGGGTCCCGACAGCCCGCGGCCTCGGGATTGACGATGCTCGATGAGAGAAGCGAAGCAGCAACCCTCCCAGCTTGCGCGTTCCCCCCGCCGTTGCTACGCACGCGCTTCGGAATCCGCCCCGAAAACCGGAGCCTGTCATGTCCGTCACGCAAGACGACGTCCGGCGCATCGCGCAGCTCGCGCGCATCGCCGAGCCGGCCGACCGCCTGGAGAAGCTCACCGAGGAGCTCAACGGCATTCTCGACTGGATCGACCAGCTCGCCGAGGTCGACGCCGCCGACGCCGAGCCGATGACGACGCCGCTGACCACCCCGCTGCCGATGCGCGATGACGCCGTCACCGACGGGGAGATCCAGGACCAGGTGCTGAAGAACGCGCCGAAGGCCGAAGAGGGCTTCTTCGTCGTGCCCAAGAGCGTGGAGTAGACATGACCGACTTCGCCTCCCTGACGCTCGTCGAGGCCGCCAAGGGCCTGAAGAAGAAAGACTTCACCGCCGTCGAGCTCGCCGACTTCGTCGTCGACGCCGCCGAGGCCGCCCAGCCGGATCTCAACTGCTTCTGCGTGATCGACCGCGAGCGCGCGCTGGCCATGGCGATGGCCAGCGACGAGCGCATCGCCAAGGGCGAAGCGCGTCCGCTCGAGGGCGTGCCGGTCGCGATGAAGGACCTGTTCGCGGTGGAGGGCGTCGAGACGACGGCCTCGTCGAACATCCTCAAGGGCTTCACGCCGACCTACGAGTCCACGATCTCGGCCAATCTCTGGAACGCCGGGGCGGTGTTCTTCGCCAAGACCGCGATGGACGAGTTCGCCATGGGCTCGTCGAACGAGACCGCCTGCACCGGCCCGGTGGTCAATCCCTGGCGGGCGAAGGGCTCGAGCGAAAACCTCGTGCCCGGCGGCTCGTCGGGCGGCTCGACGGCGGCGGTCGCGGCGGGCATCTCCTACGGCGGCACCGGCACCGACACCGGCGGCTCGATCCGCCAGCCGGCGGCCTTCACCGGGCTCGTTGGGGTGAAGCCGACCTACGGGCGTTGCTCGCGCTGGGGCGCGGTGGCGTTCGCCTCGTCGCTGGATCACCCGGGTCCGGTGGCGAAGACCGTCCGCGACAGCGCCATCCTCACCCGCGAGATGGCCGGCCACGACCCGAAGGACTCCACCAGCCATCCCGGCGAGGTTCCCGATTTCGAGGCCGCCGTCGGCAAGTCCGTGAAGGGCCTGCGCATCGGCGTGCCGAAGGAATACCGCATGGACGGCATGCCCGACGAGATCGAGAAGCTCTGGGCCGAGGGCGTGGAGTGGCTCAAGGCCGCCGGCGCCGAGATCGTCGACGTCTCGCTGCCGCTGACGAAATACGCCCTGCCGGCCTACTACATCATCGCCCCGGCGGAGGCCTCGTCGAACCTCGCCCGGTTCGACGGCATGCGCTACGGCGCGCGCGTCGAGGGCGAGGACCTGATCGACACCTACGAGAAGACCCGCGGCGCGGGCTTCGGCCACGAGGTCCAGCGCCGGGTGCTGATCGGGACCTACGTGCTCTCGGCGGGTTATTACGACGCGTATTATCTCAAGGCGCTGAAGGTGCGCCGGCGCATCCTCGAGGACTTCAACGCCGCCTTCGGGAAGGTCGACGCGCTCTTGACGCCGACGACGCCGAGCGCGGCCTTCCCGATCGGCTCGAAGGCCGACGCCAGCCCGATCGAGATGTACCTGAACGACATCTTCACGGTGACGGCGAACATCGCCGGCGTTCCCGCGATCTCGGTGCCCGCCGGGCTTGACGGCCAGGGCCTGCCCCTGGGCCTGCAGGTGATCACCAGGGCGCTCGACGAGGAGACCATGTTCTCCGTCGCCGCCGCGCTCGAGGACGCCGCGGGCTTCGACGCCAGGCCGGAGAAGTGGTGGGGGTAGGGTTGCGCAAGGTCTATACCGAGAAATGTTCCACCCCGTTGGCGAGCCTTTGGTGTGATTGGTGGCGTTATTTCGGTATTGCGGTCGCTTCAGTCGTCTTCGGCGCGGTGGTGAGTTTCGTTATAAGCAATTGGTGCTGGGTGGCGCTTGTCGTAGTCATTTACTTTGTAATCGTGCTTGTCTTGGTCATTTGCCCGATTAGGCGTCGTGACTGGACGCCGAATGGTTCAAGCAGAGCTGATGAGGCGGCGGACGGCCTTCGAGCCGCGCTATTGGCGATCGCCATCGCGGCGACCGGTTTCATGGTCGACGCTACTATTGGCGAGGAATCGCCAATTGGTTCCGGTTGGGTGGTGAGCCCATTCGCTCTCTCTGCAGTCGTGACGCTGTTCAGCTGGATGCTTCAGAAGAAGAAGGCGCTGGCGCGTTCCGCTTTTGGAGGAAGAGGGATACGGTCTGCTTCGCTACAAAACCCGCTTCTGCGAAACGAGACTTACGACCTCCTCGCTTTCTCGCTGATCGTTTTCGGCGCGGCCTGGGTCGTGACCGCCACCCTCGCTTCGGCTTGATACGCTAGGCGTCAGTTGCGACGCGCGCCCTCCCTCCCCCTCCGCGGGGAGGGTGGACGGACCGAAGGTCCGGCCGGGTGGGGGGCGAGCGTAGAGCGCCCCTCGGTCGTCACCCCACCCCGCTCGCTGCGCTCGCGACCCTCCCCATCAAGGGGAGGGAGGGCTTTAGTGACATCGAAGGCGCGTAAGCTCGTCGCGTCGGCCGGAGCTGAATCCCTCCCCTTGAGGGGAGGGCCGGGGTGGGGTGAAGTGAACGCCCGTCCGACCGAATGGGAGGCAGGGTTTCAGGAATGGATGCATCCGCCCGAACCTGTTCGCGGGGGAGCGACGCGGACGATTGAGGGGAAGCCTGACGTATGACCCGCCGCCTGATCATGATCGGCTTCGGCCTCGTCGCCATTCTCGGCTCGCTGCTGGCCTCGGGCCGGCTCGGCGAGGGCGGGCTGCAGACCGCGATCGGGATCACGCTGCTGGTCGCGGGCGGTCTGGGCATCCTCAACGTGATCTTTTTCGCGCGCCTCAAGGCCGCGATCGACCGCATGGCCGACGGCGACGAACGGGACGAGCAATGAAGGCGATCTGGTACGAGGAGCAGGGCCCGGCCGCCGACGTGCTCACCCTGGGCGAGGTCGATCCGCCCGAGCCCGGCCCGGGCGAGGTCGCCGTCTTCGTCCACGCCTCCGGGGTCAATCCCGTCGACGTGAAGATGCGCGCGGGCAAGCGCGGCCCGATGATCTTCAAGCGCCAGACGCCGCATTCCGACGGCGCCGGCGTGATCCGCTCGGTGGGCGAGGGCGTCGAGCCGGGCCGCATCGGCGAACGCGTCTGGCTCTACGGCGCGGCGGCGCGCCGGGCGCGGGGAACCTGCGCGGAAGTCTGCGCCGTCCCGGCGGAGAACGCGGTCGCGCTGCCCGACCATGTCGAGTTCGAGGAGGGCGCGGCGATCGGCGTCCCGGCGATGACCGCCCACCGCGCGGTCTTCTGCAACGGACCCGTCGAGGGCGAGACCGTGCTCGTGACCGGCGGGGCGGGCATGGTCGGCCAGGCCGCGATCCAGCTGGCGAAATGGGCCGGCGCCGGCCAGGTGCTCGCCACGATCTCCAGCCCGGAGAAGGCCGAGGCGGCCTACGCGGCCGGCGCTGATCTCGCCATTGATTATCGCCGCCAGGACGTCGTCGACGCGGTCATGACCGCGACCGGGGGAACCGGCGTCGACCATCTCGTCGAGGTCGAGTTCGGCGGCAATCTGCCGACCACCGTCGAGATCATGCGCAACCAGGGCGTCGTCGCCGTCTACGGCTCCGAGGCCGAACGCGAGCCGACGGTCCCGATCTACCGTCTGATGCAGAAGAATGTGCGCATCCAGCCGATCCTCGTGCTCAACGCGACGCCGGAGCAGCGCGCCGCGGCGGTCCACGACATCACCAGCGCGCTCAACGAGGCCGCGCTCAAGCTGCCGGTCTCGGCGGTGTTCCCGCTCGAGCACGCCGTCGGCGCCCACGAGCTCGTCGAGTCCGGCGACCGCATCGGCGCGGTGGTGGTGAAGACCGCGTAGCGGGCGAACGGAGTCTTCGCCTCGCCGCTCGCCTCAGCCTGAGGCGCCCGATCCCCTGCTCGTTCGAGGCTCCCCCGGCTCAAGGCCGGGGTCGCACCTCTGGATGAGGGGATCGGGCCTCGAAGGATGGGCGCTTGGCGTCTCTATTGGAGAGAAGGGCGCGAGGTTTACGTCCCTTCTCCCCTCCCGGAGGGGAGAAGTGAGATGAGGGGAGCCGGCGCGACTGCGGCAAGTGGGTTCACATTGCGCGCATTCGTCATGGCCGGACTTGTTCCGGCCATCCAGAAGAGGCTGGATCGCCGGGACAAGCCCGGCGATGACAGGCGATGATGGCGTCATGGCCACGTGAACGACCGCGCAGCCGCCGCAGGACGTCACCCGCCTTGACCCGGCCGCGCGTTCGACCGAAGAAACGCGCTTCGAGACAATCGAGACCGGGACTGCATCCTCATGGCCGTCACAGACACCGCCGAAGCCGAGCATCGCTACGTCATCAACGGCGCCACCGGCGACTGGGAGATCGTCGTCGGGCTGGAGGTCCACGCCCAGATCAAGTCGAAGGCGAAGCTGTTCTCCGGCGCCTCGACGGAATTCGGCGGCGCCCCGAACACCCATGTCAGCCTCGTCGACGCGGCGATGCCGGGCATGCTGCCGGTGATCAACAAGTTCTGCGTGGAGCAGGCCGTGCGCACGGGGCTCGGCCTCAACGCGAAGATCAATCGCCGCTCGCGCTTCGACCGGAAGAACTATTTCTATCCCGACCTGCCGCAGGGCTATCAGATTAGCCAGTACGAGCACCCGATCGTCGGCGAGGGCGAGATCGAGTGCGAGCGCGACGACGGCTCGCGCTTCCTCGTGGGCGTCGAGCGGCTCCACATGGAGCAGGACGCCGGCAAGTCGATCCACGATCTCGATCCGAACGCGACCTATGTCGATCTCAACCGCTCGGGCGTGGCGCTCATGGAGATCGTCTCGCGCCCGCACGTGCGCTCGCCCGCCGACGCGGCGGCGTATGTGCGCACGCTGAGGACGATCCTGCGCTATCTCGACACCTGCGGCGGCGACATGGAGAAGGGCCAGCTGCGCGCCGACGTCAATGTCTCGGTGTGCCGGCCCGGCGCCTATGAGCGCTTCCGCGAGAGCGGCGATTTCAGCCATCTCGGCACGCGCTGCGAGATCAAGAACGTCAACTCGATGCGCTTCATCATGCAGGCCATCGAGTACGAGGCCGGCCGCCAGGTCGACATCCTGGAAGAGGGCGGGACGATCGACCAGGAGACCCGCCTGTTCGACGCCAACACCGGGGTCACGCGCACGATGCGCTCCAAGGAGGAGGCGCACGACTATCGCTACTTCCCCGATCCCGACCTGCTGCCGCTGGAGCTGGAGGAGGACTTCGTCGCGCGCATCAAGGCGGGCCTGCCCGAGCTGCCCGCGGAGAAGCGCAAGCGCCTCGTCGAGAGCCTGGGTCTGTCGGAGTACGACGCCTCCGTGCTGGTCTCCGACAAGGACCGGGCGGACTATTTCGAGGCCGTTCTGGAGGGCGGGACCGATCCCAAGCTGGCCGCCAACTGGGTCAATAACGAGCTCTTCGGCCGTCTGAACAAGGAGGGCCTCACCATCGTCGAGAGCCCGGTTTCGGCCGAGCAGATCGGCAAGCTGGTCGATCTCATCTCGGCGAACACGATCTCGGGCAAGATCGGCAAGGAGGTCTTCGAGATCCTCTGGGCCGAGGGCGGCGATCCCGAACAGATCGTCGAGGACAAGGGGCTCAAGCAGATCACCGACACCTCGGCCATCGAGGCGGTCGTCGACGAGCTGATCGCGGCCAATCCCGAGCAGGCCGCCCAGGTCAAGGAAAAGCCCAAGGCGATGGGCTGGTTCGTCGGCCAGGTGATGAAGGCCACCCAGGGCAAGGCGAACCCCCAAGCGGTCAACGAGATCCTGAAGACCAAGCTGCTGGGGTAGGGGGCGAGGCGGCCTCGAGGCCGGCGGCTTATCGACGGCGAGCGCGTCGCCACGTTTTGCTCCCCCTTCCTCGGCCTGCCCGCAAGCGGCGGCGGCCAGCCCCAGCGCCAGGCTGAACGCGGCGAAGATCGTGCGGCCCATGGGCGTGCTCCCCTCGATCATTGCGTCGGCGTCCATTTAGGAGAACCGA
>NZ_QEXV01000005.1 GCF_003122085.1 Marinicauda salina | reverse complement strand
GTCCGAAGGGCCGCCGCTAACACATCCGAGAGGCCCGCCGGACCGCCCGCGCGACCCTCTTCTTCTCTTCATGCGAGCGCGGAGCGAGCTCCGGCGCCGGGGTCGGCGCTTATCCGCCCGTCCTCTTGGCCCTTGGACTCGATCCAAGGGCCAAGGCTGGCGGACGCGGCGGTTGGCGATCTGGGTCCTTGGGTCAAGCCCAAGGACCGAGACGATTGAGGCCGGCTCGTCCGGGATGACGGCGAAGGATAAGTCCTCAAAAGCCTCCTCGATCGTCATTCCCGCGCAAGCGGGAACCCAGAGATCGAAGGGCTCTCGGCATCTCTGGGTCCCCGACGGCCTTCGGCCTCGGGGATGACGAAGGAACCCTTCGGAACCGTCGAGCCATCAAGGGGGGGGAGGGGCGATTGCGCCGGGGTCGGCGCTTATCCGTCCCTCCTCTCGGCCTTCGGACTTGCCTGCGCCCGCGAAGGCGGGTGATCCGGAGGCCCAGTGACCGAGACGGTGGGGAATTGCGCCCGCCTACTCCGCGGCGGTCACCGCGGGCGCCTCGGCGAAGGGCCGGATCCCGAACTCGGGATAGACCTCCTCGGGGAAGACGACCCGGCCGTCGGCGACGACCATGCGGATGGTCTTGATCGCCTTGAGGTCGGCCGTCGGGTCGCCCGGAACCAGGAAGAAGTCGGCCCGCTTGCCCGGCTCGATCGAGCCGAGTTCGTCGGCCGCGTCGAGATGCTCGGCCATGCCGAGCGTCGCCCAAGCCAGGATCTCCGGAGCGGTCATGCCGATCGTCTGGTAGAGCTCGAGCTCGCGATGGTACGCGAACGAGCCGCCCAGATCGGTGCCCGGCACGAGCCGGATCCCGCGCTCGCGCATCATGCGCAGGGTCTCGTTGATCTGGTCGAAGGCGCCGCGATAGGCCGCGTCGTCCTCGGGGCTCGCGATGTCGGCCCAGGCGGAACGCGCCTGGCGCTGGGCGTCGACGGGCAGGTGATCGACATAGTCGACCGCGCCGGGCGACAGCTCGCCGTTGCGCGACAGAAGCAGCGCCTCGTGGATAGCGAAGGTCGGGTCGATGGCGACGTCGTTTTCGACCATGGCGTCGAGGGTAGACTGCACCGCCTCGCTCTCGAGGTCGAGATCGGGCAGGCGCTTGAGCGCGGTGAGCCTGAGCAGCGTGCGCGTGTCTTCGCCGTCTTCGAGCACCCAGCCGAGCATGACCTGGTTGATGTGGGTCATCTCGTCATAGCCCGCCGCGATCATGGCGTCGGCGTTGGTGAAGGCCGGCACGTGGCCCATGACGTAGAGCCCGCGTTCATCGGCGGCGTCGATGACGGCGGGGATCCAGTCGGGGTTCATCGAGTTGTAGATCTTGATGCGCTCGAAGCCCTCGTCGGCGTAGGCGTGCACGGCGGCGACAGCTTCTTCCTCGCTCTCGACGACCCGGCCGTTATTGGAGTTGAACTCGCTGCGGCCCTCGATGAAGCCGCTGCGGAAGACGCGCGGGCCGACCATCTCGCCGGACTCGATGCGCTCGATCAGCGCGGCGAGGACCTCGTTGTCATTGCCCATGTCGCGCACGCTCGTGACGCCGGCGGCGATGTTCAGAAGCGCGCCGGACTCGCCGAGATGGCCGTGCATCTCGAACAGGCCCGGAACCAGCGTCCCGCCGTCGCCGTCGATCACCGTCTCGCCGTCGCCGGCCGCGTCGGCGGCCTCGACCGCGACGATCGCGCCGTCCTCGAACACGACCGAGGCGGGCTCCCCGAGGCTCTGCGTTTCCGGATCGAAGACGCGCACGTTCGTGACGCGGACCGGGCCCGCGTAATCATGGGCGACGCGTTCGGCGATGTCGGCGTAGCGCGCCGCGCCGAGATCGGCGGCGAGCTCGCGCAGGCGCGGACCCTCGGATTCGAAGCCCTCGGCGAGCACGGCGAAGCGCGGCGTGATCAGGCCGAGGAAGGCCGCCCCGTCCATGATGAAATAGGTCGGGTCGTAGCTCGTCCCCGACAGGGCGTAGACCGTCGCCTCGCGCATCGCCTGCTCGGTCGCCAGCGTGACGTCCTGCATCTCGGTCAGGCGCAGTTCGCCGCCGGGCAGGACGGGCATGACGCCGTCATCGTCGGCCATCAGCGCGCGGGCGGCGACGGCGAGGAAGTAGGGCGAGCCGTTCTGCGGGGCGTAGAGCGTCGGCGCGTCGATCTCGGCCGATCCCTCGCCGGTGGCGTCGCGCCAGCGGGCCTCGCCGCCGTCGAGCGCGTAGCTTTCGTCGACCTGGTTGCCGAAGGTCTCCGCGCCTTCGATCGTCCAGCTGACCGGCGTGCCGTCGGCGGCGAGGCGAATCGCCTCGTCGAGCGTCGGGCCGCGGCCGTTGTTCGAATACTCGAAATGGACGTCGTATCCGTCGGCGAGCGTCTCGACCTCCATCGCGCCGATCGCGGTTCCCCCGAGCAGGATGGTGAACACGCCGGCTTCGTCGGCGGCGGTCTCGGCGCCGGTCTCCGCGGCGGGCTCGCCGCAGGCGGCCAGCATGAGAACGCCGGCCAGCGCCGGCAGCGATCGGTGGAATTGCAGCATGGAGGTCTCCCCGTCTTGTCCCGTCTGATTCGCGTTTAGCAGCATAATCGGCCGGCGTCTCGCCGGAGGGCGCCCGGATGCGTACGGGGCGGATTGAAATCCCGAACGCGCCGAAGGCGCGATCCGGGACCTCTCGACGACGGTTCTCCTGGAGGCCCCGGCTCTCCCTCCGGTCGGCCGGGGGTTCAGGCGGGCTTGCGGCGCGGCCGAAAAAATCACCCCACCCTGACCCTCCCCTTGAAGGGGAGGGAGACGCGCCTGCGTTGGCGGGGCGCGCTTCCCCCGCCCCCGCTTGCGGGGGGAGGGCCGGGGGTTGCGCGTGTCCACCATTCCTCTCGGCCCTTGGACTCGATCCAAGGGCCCAGCATGGAGCGCGATGCGGGCGGCGCCTTGGGTCCTTGGGTCAAGCCCAAGGACCGAGCCGGTAAGGGGGCGGTTCGGCGCCCTGAAGGGCGGCGGCTCACAACTCCATCCGCGCGCGAAGACTTTCCGGCGTCTCCCCGGCCTCCCGGAGCGCCCTTATCGTCACCGAGCGGTCGCGCTTGGCGAAGCGCTTGCCGCGATCGTCGAGCAGCAGGCGGTGATGGCGAAAGACCGGGACGGGCCAGCCCATCAGTTCCTGGAGGAGCCGGTGGAGATGCGTGGCGAAGAACAGGTCCTGTCCGCGAATGACGTGGGTGACGCCCTGCAGCGCGTCGTCATGGGCGCAGGCCAGGTGGTAGCTCGTGCCGACATCCTTCCGCCCCAGGATGACGTCGCCGAGCGTCTCGGGCCGGGCGCGCACCGTTCCGGTCTCGCCGTCTGGGCCTTCGCCCTGCTCGGTGAAGGTCAGCGTCTCGAACCGCTCGCCGAGCGCCTCGCGGCAGGCCGCGATCGACAGCCGCCAAGCGAAGGCCTCGCCCTTCTCGATGCGTTCGGCCTCCTCGTCCGGACTCATCGGCTCCAGCGGCCCGGGATAGATCACGCCCTCCGGGCCCTCGCCGGGATGGTGCGGGGCGCGGGCGATCTCGTCGGCGATCTCCTTGCGGGTCTTGAAGCAGCGATAGACCAGCCCGCGATCGGCGAGGCTCTCCAGCGCGGCGGCGTATTCGGGAAAGTGCGCGCTCTGCCGGCGCACCGGCCGCTCCCATTCCAGCCCGAGCCAGGCCAGGTCCTCGGAGATCGCGTCTTCGTACTCCGGCCGGCAGCGGGCGGTGTCGATGTCCTCGATGCGCAGGATGAAGCGCCCGCCGGCTTCGCGCGCGGCGTCCCACGCGGTCAGCGCCGAGAAGGCGTGGCCGAGATGGAGAAGCCCCGTCGGGCTCGGCGCGAAGCGGGTGGTGAAGGCGCTCATGACCCACGCCTAGCACCGCCTGCGCGCCGGGCGAAGCGGGCTCTTTTCCGCGCGGCCCGCGCCGTTATGATCCGGCCTCCGAACGCAGCGACAACCGATCGAACCCTTCCATGATCCTCATCGACGGACCGCGCATCCCGCCCAAGGGCGGGACGGCGAAGAAGCTGGTGGTGCTGTTCCACGGCTACGGCTCGAACGGCGCCGATCTCGCCGGCCTGGCCCAGCACTGGGCCGAGGCGTTTCCCGACGTCGCCTGGGCCAGCCCCAACGCGCCCGAGCCGGTCCCCGGCGTCCCCAACGGCTATCAGTGGTTCCCGATCTCCCGGCTCGACCCGGACCTGATGGAGAGCGGCGCGCGCGCGGCCGCGCCGGCGGCGGCGCACTTCATCGACTCCGAACTGCGGCGCTGGGAGCTCCAGCCCGAGGATCTGGCGCTGGTCGGTTTCTCGCAGGGAACCATGATGGCGCTGCATGTCGGGCTCAGGCGCGAGCGCGGCCCGGCGGGGATTCTCGGCTATTCGGGCGCGCTGGCCGGGCCCGAGCGATTGAAGGACGAGATGACGGCGAAGCCGCCCGTCCTGCTCGTCCACGGCGACAGCGACGACGTGCTGCCGCCGGGCCTGACGCTCGCCGCCGCCCAGGGGCTCGCCGCGGCCGGCGCCGGGGCGGAGTTCCACATCTCGCGCGGGATCCCGCACTCCATCGGCCCGGACGGGCTGGAGCTGGGCGGGCGCTTCCTCAAGGCCGCGCTGTCGGGGAAATACGCGACGGCGTCGGCGTAACCGCCGGACCACACCCGGAGGGGTTGTCAGCGGGCCTTGTGCGGCGTGTCATAGGCCTGTCACGCGCTTTCGGTTAAAGTGCGCTCGATGGACGTGGACAGCTCTGATTCGTTTCGTCGAATCAGGTGCTTCGTCAGAAGGAGGCGCGTTTTCAGGACGCTCGCTCGAGTCCGGATCCCCGGCCGACGGTCCGCACGGACCTTCCGGGCTGCGCGGTTTTCGGGAGGTCGACATGCGGATCTCTAGGGATGCGCCGGACGACCTTCGCTGTCTCGTCCTGAACGCGGACTACCAGCCCCTGTCCTACTATCCGCTGTCGACCTGGCCCTGGCAGGAGGCGATCAAGGCCGTCTTCCTCGACCGCGTCTCGATCGTGTCGGAATACGAGACGCTGATCCGCTCGCCCTCCTTCGCCATGCCCGCGCCTTCGGTCGTGGCGCTGCGCGACTACATCAAGCAGGACCGGCCGCCGGCCTTCACCCGGTTCAACGTCTTCCTGCGCGACGGCTTCGCCTGCCAGTATTGCGGCTCGTCGAAGCTCGACATGCTGACCTTCGACCATATCGTGCCGCGCTCGCGCGGCGGGCGGACGACCTGGGACAACATCGTCACCGCCTGCGCGCCGTGCAATCTCAGGAAGGGCGGCAAGAGCCCGCGCGAGGCGGCCATGCCGCTGCGCTCGCGGATCGACCGGCCGAGCATGCACCAGCTGCAGGCGCAGGGCCGGCGCTTCCCGCCGAAATATCTCCACGAGAGCTGGCTCGACTATCTCTACTGGGACGTCGAGCTGGAGGCGTAGGGGGCGATGCCCGGGCTCCACCACGTGATCTCAGGGCTCTTCTTTTTCGGGATTGGCTATCCTGTAACGATGCTCGTCTTGCTCGAAACGTCCGATCTGAATGCGACGGGCTTGACCGCTTTCTCGATGATGGGCGTTGCGGTCGTGATCGGCTCATTCGACAAGGCCAAGCCTTGGGGCGTCTTCATGCCTGGGTCGTGGGATCGATGGAAAGTGATCGCGAGATGGCTGGGTGCGATCATGGCGATCGCCGGTCTTGCAGGCGGAGCGCTTCTCCTGAGCTCCTAGAACTGGGTCCGGTTCGCCCGGTTATTGCGGCGCTGGCGGGGTCTTACCGGGCGGGCCGCCATGGCCGGCGAGTGCGGCTCTTCGCCCGTTAAGCGCTCCGGCCGGGATGATGATGTTCCGGAGTTTCGGGCGCTGAGCGCCTTTCCCTCCCCCGCTTGCGGGGGAGGGCAGGGGTGGGGGTCTGCGGCGCGGCCGGAGAGATCACCCCACCCCGACCCTCCCCTAAAGGGGAGGGAAAGGCGACTGCCCTCAAGGGGAGGGAAAGGTGACTGCGCCGGGCTCGGCGCGCCTTGCGCGCTACTCCTCTCGGCCCTTGGACTTGCCTGCGCCCGCGAAGGCGGGTGATCCAAGGGCCCAAGTCGGAGCGCTCGACGAATGATGACTGGGTCCTTGGGTCAAGCCCGAGGACCGAGCATTGAGCGCGTCGCTCCACCCGGTATCCCCGTCGCGTCGCCTCCGCGCATAATGGCCGGGTCGCACCCGATGAATCTCAGGAGGGCATGGATGAAGACGATGGAGACCGGTTGCGCGGCCGGCTGGCCCGGCGCGCTCCTGCGGACCGAGGGAGCCGCCATGCTGGTGCTGTCCGGGCTGCTTTACGCGGCCGCCGGCGCGCCGTGGTGGCTGGCCGGCGTGCTGTTCCTGGCGCCCGACCTGTCGATGGCCGCCTATCTCGCCGGTCCGCGCGTCGGCGCGGCGGTCTATAACGCCGCCCACAGTTACGCCGGACCGGTCGCGCTGGGCGCGGCCGGACTGGTCGTCGAGCCGGCGCTGATTCCCTTCGCGCTGATCTGGGCAGGCCATGTCGGGTTCGACCGGTTTCTGGGATACGGCCTGAAATACGCCGCCGGCTTCAAGTCCACCCATCTCGGCCGGATCGGCCGGGTGTCGCCAATCCCTAAACCTTCTCGCTCACCCTGATCGCCAGCCGGCAGCCCGCCTTGATCGCCGCCGAGAGCAGCGGATAGCCGATCGCCTCCTTGGCCCCCTCCCCGACGGCGAGGTCCTTGTGCTCGGTCTCCTCGTCGCGGAAGCGGGCGAAGGTCGCCGCCAGCTCGGTCTCGCCGGCGGCCTCGAGCTCTTCGACCTGGGCGTCGTAATGGCCCTCGATGACGCTTTCGACGGCCTCGGTGCAGGCGTGGGCGGCCTTCTCGCCCATCAGCGCGGTGACGACGCCGAGCCCGTAGCCGGCGACGTTCCAGATCGGCCCCAGCGCGGTCGGTCGGACCTTGCGCTCCATGAGCAGCTTGTCGAAGGCGTCGAGATGGTGCTGCTCGTCGGCCTCCATGCGCTTGAGTTGCCCGGCGATGCGCGCCTTCTCGGGCAGGCGCGCGAAGACGGCGCGCTGGCCCTTGTAGATCTGCACCGCGCCGTATTCGCCGGCGTGGTCGACGCGGATCATCTCGCCGGTCCGGTCGGCGCTGCGGACGTTTCCGGGGCGGCGGACGGTCTTTCTTTCGAAGCTCATGCGGGCGCCTCCTCGCGGCGGCTGGCGGCGACGAACGACACGGCGGCGAGCCCCGCGCTGATCAGCGCGTTCCAGCCCGCCATCGAGATCCCGAACAGCGACCAGGCGATCTCGTCGCACAGCACCACGCGCTGACCGGCGCCGAGGGCGGCGTTGAGATCGTCGAGGCTGAAATTCGGCGAGCCGCCCGAGGCCGTGCAGGAGGCCGGGCCCTCGATGAGCCCGTACTCGATGCCGGCGTGGCGGGCGGCGTAGAGCGCGCTGCCGACGAAGACGAGCCCGAGCGCGGCCGCGCCCCAGCGGGCGTAGCGGCGGGTCTCGGGCGCGAACGCGTAGGCGCCGACGAGACCGAGGCCGAGAACCGCCGCGGCGACATGGATCCAGCGCTGGACGTAGCACATCGGACACGGCGGATAGCCGCCGATGAACTCGAAGCCGAGCGCGCCGAGCAGAAGCGCGATCGAGGCGAACGCGCCCCAGAGCGGCCAGCGGGTCGGGGCGGACTGCGTGCGGAGGAAGGCGGCGGCGTCGGTCATGGGCGGGACTATAACGTTCAAGGACGCGCGGGCGAGGGACGAAGCGCCGCGCCTACGAAGATGTCATCGCGCCGATCAGGCCGGAGACGAAGTCCTTCATCACGTCGATGAAGGCCGGGCCCAGCACGGCGAAGCCGACGACGAGCAGGGTGACCCAGGCCGTCCCGAGGACGAGGCCGGCGAGCACGAGCAGCCCGTCGCGCGTGATCAGTCCGATCGAGGCCAGCGCGATGGCGATGCCCGGCGTGGTGTTGGTCGCGGGCAGCGGCACCAGGATCGAGGCGCAGAAGAGGATGAAGATCGCGCCGACGACGCGCTCGGCGTGCGAGTTCGACAGCACTGTCAGGCGGGGCCGCGCCAGCCGCTCGACCCAGCCGAACCATTTGCGCGCGCCGGCCGCCATGCGCTCCAGCCCCGGCCGGCCGATCACCCGGTCGCGGAAGCGCCTGGGCAGCCAGGGTTCGGGCCGGCCGAGCGCCATCTGGGCGGCGAGCGCCATCATCGGCAGGGCGACGACCTGAGGCACGCCGTAGAGGAAGGGGATGCAGACCGGGATGGCGAGCGCGAACAGGACGACGCCGAACACGCGCTCGCCGAGCCCCTCGATGAAGTCCTCGAGCCTGAGCCCCTCTTCGGGCGCGGCGTCGCGCACGGCCTCGAGCGCGGCGACCAGGCCCCGGCCGGGGACGAGTTCTTCGTCGATGGGGTCTGCCGGATCGTCGTCGCGCATCGCCGGTGGGTCGCCTGTGAGCAATTGCGGCGGACGGTAGGCCGCGTCGCGCAGGGCGTCCAGCTGGCGGCGCTGCAGGTCTTTTCCCCGGCGCGGGGCCGTGAGATAGAGAGCGCCTGCCGGTTCGCGGGCGTGGCGGAATTGGTAGACGCAGGGGACTCAAAATCCCCCGGCCGCAAGGCCTTGTCGGTTCGAGTCCGACCGCCCGCACCAGCCTTCGTTCGCTGCGCAACTTCGGCTAGGCAAGCCAGGAAGTTGAATTCGAACGAAGGCTGTCTCGCCGAAGCCGTCAGGCGGAGGCGGACTGACCAATCACTGGACGCTCGCTTGCGCGAGCTTCGGCTAGGCAAGCCAACGGATAAGCTGCGAGCGAAGGCTGTCTCGCCGAAGCCGCAAGGCGAAGGCGGACCGCACGATCGACGGCGTTCGGCGAAATCGCTGCAGGCTTCCGATCTCGTGAAACGCGGCGCGAAGGCGTCCTCCTGGATCGCCCGCGCGCCGCGCTTCGTCGTCCCGATTACGGAACCGTCGGCAGCCTAGAAATGGAAGTTCACGCCGAGCTGGAACGTGTCGAGCTCCAGCGTCTGCGTGATGGTCTCCGTGTACTCGGGAGAGGTGAAGGTGCTGCCCGCCCGGTACTCGGTGTCGTAAACCATGTCCTCGTACTCGGTGCGCGCGTACTCGAGCCGGATCGACCACGCGTTCCCGAGGCGGATGGCCGCCCCGGCGCCGTAGCTGAGGCCGTGGACCCAGCCGGATTCCTCGCCCGCCTTGCTGTAGCCGCCGCTGCTGAGGACCTCCGTGGTCGCCGTCGCGTCGGCCGTCGAATAACCGAGCGTCAGATAGGCCAGCAGCGGATTGAAGTCGTAGCCGAGCGAGCCGCGAATATTGAACTGTCCTTCCGCCTCGATCGTGTTGACGGGGGCGTAGGTCGGCGACGGTCCGAAGCTCGTCGCGGTCTGCGGCAACATTCGGGCGTCGTCGACATCGAGATAGGAGTAGCCGAGCTCGGCGCCGATCACGACCTGGCTCGGATACTCATGGAGGTATCCGCCCTGGACCCCGAATCCCGTGCCCTCCGGATCGAGCGTGGTGGACATCAGGTCCTCGAAGGCGGGACGCAGCGCGCCCTCGATCGACCACTGGCCGCCGGTGACGACGTCGGCTTCCGACTCGCCGGAGCTCGTCGAGACATTGCCGCCGAGGTAAAAGCCGCTCCAGTCCTGAGCGGAAGCGGTTCCCGTAGTCAACGCGAACGCAGCTATCAGTGCAGAAGTCTTAAGCATTTGAATTCCCCAGCCATCTTGTTAAGCTACTTCGGCTTAATAAAAAATTTACCATACTCCACTTCGGGCGCCAATTTGTGTGCAATCATGAGGTCGCCCGAGCGTGCGGGCCCGGTCGCCGCGGTCTCGTCGACGCGGGCCGCCACGCCGTCAGTCCGGTGCGGCGGCCGAGCGCCGTCGGCGCTTCGCCGCGCGGCGGATCACGCCGCCGCGCCCGGGCCGCCGGCCTCCTCGGTCCAGACCTCGAAGCCGGTCAGCACGTGCGGGCCGAAGGAGTGGATCAGCGGGACATCGGCCGCATCGCGCCCGCGCGCCGCCGCGATGCGGCCGACCAGCGGCGTGTTGTGGCGGGGGTCGAAGGTGAGCCAGCCCTGGTCGAGATAGACCTCGATCCAGGCGTTCATGTCCAGCGGATCGTGGACCATCTGGCTGAAATTGCCGAGATATCCGCTGACATAGCGCGCCGGGATGTTCATGCAGCGGCACAGCGCGACGGCGAGATGGGCGTAGTCGCGGCACACGCCGACCTGCTGCTCGAAGGCGTCGCAGGCGGTGCGCGTTTCGCTGGCCTGCATGTAGTCGAATGCGAGCCGGTTGTGCGTGAACGCGCAGATCGCCTGGACGCGCGCCCAGCCCGGCTCGGTCGAGTCGAACAGGTCCCAGGCGGTCTGGCTCAGCCGGTCGGTGTCGCAATAGCGGCTGCCGAGCAGGAACGGCATGCACTCGTCCGGCAGCGCCTCGACCGGGACCTCCCGGGCTTCGGGCGCGACGGGGTCGGGCCGGCCGTCATGCGCGATCGTCCCGTCGATCGCGATCGACGTTTCGCCCGGAGGGATCACGAAACGCCGTCCGGTATTGCCGTAGCCGTCGCGATAGGTCCTGGCCGCGACGGCGGGCGAGGTTTCGAAGCGCTGCCGAGGCGGGCCGCATTGCGGCGCGTCCTCGCGTGCATCGAGAAAACAGACCATCGGCGTCGGCTCGATGCAGGAGATGGTGAATTTGCAGCCATAGCGGATCAGCATGTCGCCGGACCTTTCGGGGGCTTGGAGGAAGTCGGTCGCGCAAGCGCGCGCGTCAGCCGTCTTCAAGCAAACGCTTGAGCGCCGCAGCGTTGTTCCGTTCCTCGTCGCGCGCGGCGAAGAGCAGCGTGACCGTCCCGTCCTGGGCGAGGTCGCGCAGCTCGGCGAGCGCGCCTCTGGCCGGCTCGGATTCGAGTTCGCGCGCATAGGCCGCGACGAAGTCCTCGAAGGACATCTCGCCGGCGTGAACGCGTTTGCGCAGATCGTCGCTGGGCGCGACGTCGCGCAGCCAGTGATCGACGCCCGCCTTCGCCTTGGAGATCCCGCGCGGCCACAGCCGGTCGACGAGCACGCGGGTTCCGTCGGAGGCGTCGGCCGGGGCGTAGATGCGCTTGGTTCGGATATCGCTCATGGCTCGATCAGGCGCCCGAAGCCGGGCGCGATGCAAGCCCCGCCAGACGGGAATCTGTCGCCCGGCCCCGATTTCTGGGTTAAGCTGAACGCCATGACGGGGTTGTTCAAATTCATCGGCGACGTCCTCAAACCGATCATCACCATGCTGGTGACGGTCCTGCTCGCCGCCTTCGTGGTCGCGGTGTTCTCGCCGCGCGCCGACAACTGGCTCGAGAACACGGTGCCGGCGTGGCGCCACGCCGATCCGGCGATCGAGACGGTGCGGGGCTGGCTCGGCATCCACCAGGAGGAGGAAGACCCGCCCTGGTGGCAGTTCTGGGACTGATCAGCCGGACGCCTTGAAGGCCGGAAACAGCCGGTCGAACGCGCCGCCCGCGCCGGCGAGCCCGTCCGGCGCGCCCGTCTGCGCGACCCGTCCGTCCTCCAGCACGACCGCGGTTTCCGCGCGCCCGAGCAGCGCGGCGCGATGGGTCACGATCAGCGCCGAGCGCCGGGCGTCCTCGTCGAGCCAGGCGTCGAGCGCGTCGAGGAATTCGCCTTCCGTCTCCGTGTCGAGGCCCTCGGTCGGCTCGTCGAGCAAGAGCACCGGCGCGCCGGAGACGAAGGCGCGCGCCAACGCAATGCGGCGCGCCTGCCCGCCCGACACCAGCCCGCCCTGCTCGCCGATCCAGGTCTCGAGCCCGTCGGGCATGGCGTGGACGAAGTCGGCGGCCCGGGCGCGCTCGAGCGCGGCCCACAGCGCGTCCTCGCTCGCGTCCGCGTCGGCGAGGCGCAGATTGGCGCGCACCGTCGTCGAGAGCAGTTCGGCGCGCTGGTCGACCAGCGCGAAGCGCGTTCGGACTTCGGCCGGGGCGAGCGCTTCCAGCGACGTTCCGCCCAGCCTGATCGTTCCCGAGTCGGGCGTGTAGAAGCGCATCAGGAGGCGGATCAGCGAGGACTTGCCCGAACCCGAGGCGCCGACCAGCGCGACGCGCCCGCCCTCGGGCAGATCGAGATCGACGCCGTCGAGCGCCGGGGCGTCCGCGCCGGGATAGGTGAAGGCAAGGTTCCGCACCGCCACGTCCCAGCGGTCGGGAAGCGCGGCGGGCTCGGCCGGTTCGGCGACCGCGGGGTCGATCTCGGACAGTGCGCGCAGCCGCCGCGCCGAGGCGGTCGTCCCGGCGTAGAGTTCGGCGGCCTGGACCAGCGGCGCGGCGGCCTCGAACAGGCCGAAGGCGACGAAGCCGGCCAGCGCGGCGATGGGCGCGGTCGCGCCGCCGGCGGCGGCCAGGCCGAAGCCGGCGACGAACGCCGCCGGTCCGGCGAAGGCGAGCGCCGCGCCGTTGATCAGCGAAACCCGGGCGAGCCGGCGCTGGGCGCCGATCCAGCGCTCGGACGCGGCGTCGAGGCGGGCGGCGATGCGCGCGTCGGCGCCATAGGCCTTGAGTTCGGCGAGCCCGGCGGCGAGATCGCCGGCCTCGGCGCGGGCGTCGGAGGCGGCCTCGGTCATGTCGGTCCCTGGCCCCTGGCCGGCGCGCGCGGCGATCAGGGGCAGGCCGAGACCGGCGAGCAGGAACAGGCCGAGCACGCCGGGCAGGGCGGCGGGCGCGAACGCGAAGAGGATCGCCGCCGTCGCGAGCGCGCCGACGATCGCGGCGAAAAGCGGGGTGACGAGCCGGAGATAGAGATTGTCGAGGGCGTCGACGTCCTGGGTGACGCGCGAGAGCAGATCGCCGCCCCTGAGCCGTCCGAGCTTCGCCGGCGCCAGCGGGGCGGCGGTGCGGAACACCCAGAGCCTGAGCCGGGCGAGAATCCGGAAGGTCGCCTCGTGGGTGGCCAGCCGCTCGGCGTAGCGCCCCAGCGTGCGCGTCAGAGCGAAGCCGCGCACTCCGCCCGAGGCGAAGAGATAGTTGAACGCCGCGCCCGTCCCGGCCGCGCCCGCCAGCGCGGCGGCGGTGATGAACCAGCCCGACAGGCTCAGCAGTCCGACGCCGGCGACGAGCGTCAGCGCGGCGAGCGCCGCGCCGAGCCTCAGCCACCAGCGATCGGGGCGGGCCAGCGACAGGAAGAAGCGCAGATCCCTCACGCCGCCGCCTTTCGCGCTTCGAGATCGATGACGGCGTCGCAGACCGCGCGCACGGCCGGGCTGTGCGTGGCGATGATCACCGTGCGCCCGGAGGCGGCGCGCCTGAGCGCGTCGAGAAAGCGCGCCTCGGCCTCTCCGTCGAGATGGGCTGTGGGCTCGTCGAGCAGCAGGAGCTTCATGTCGGCGGCGAGCGCCCGGGCGAGTGCGACGCGCTGGGCCTGGCCGCCCGACAGCCCGTAGCCGCGATCGCCGACGCGTGTCTCGAGCCCGTCGGGCAGCGAGTCCGCGAAATCGGTCACGCCGGCCGCCTCGGCGGCGGCGCGGACGCGCGCGACGGGGATGTCCGGATCGAACAGGGTGATGTTGTCGGCAAGGCCGCCGTGGAAGACGCGCGGGCGCTGGGCGATCCAGGCGGCCTCGCCGATGAGCGGGGCGGCGAGGGCTTCGCCGTCGATCAGGATGCGGCCCTCACTCAAGGGCGCATAGCCCATCATGAGCTTGAGCGCGGTCGACTTGCCCGCGCCCGACGCGCCCCACAGCGCGGTGATCGCACCCGCCTCGGCGGTGAAGCTCAGCGGGGCGAGCCCGCGCCGGCCGTCGGCGTAGACCGAGCCGGCCTGCTCGAAGACGACCGCCGGCGCCGCAGTCAGTCGCGGCGGCGCGGCGGGGGTTTCGTCCACGTCTTCGAACAGCGGAGCGAGCGCCTCGGCGGCGGCCTCGGCGTCGGCGCGGTCGTGATAGGCCGCCGAGAGCCGGCGCAGAGGCATGTAGAACTCCGGCGCCAGGATCAGCACGAACACGCCGGTCCGCAGCGTCACCGTCTCTCCGGCGTTGAAAGGCAGCTCGCCGAGCAGCGAGAAGCCGACATAGACCGCCGTCGCCGCGACGGCGAGCGCGGCGAAGAATTCGAGGATTCCCGAGGACAGGAAGGCCAGCCTCAGCACCTTCATCGTGCGCCGGCGGAAATCGTCGGCCGCCGCGGCGAGGCCTTTCGCCTCGCGCTCGGCGGCGTTGAAGGCGTTGAGCGTCTCCAGCGCCTGGAGCCGGTCGTTGAAGCGGCCGGCCAGCCGGGAGAGCACCGTCAGCTGATCGCGCGAGGCCGCCGCCGCGCCGGCGCCGACGAGCGCCATGAAGAGGATCAGGAACGGCGCGGTGACGAGGAAGATCGCCGCGACGATGCGGCTGGCGGGAAAGGCCGCGGCGAGGATGACGAAGGGCGCGATCGCGACCACCGGCATCAGCGGCCGGTAGCGGCCGAAATACCCGTCGAGCTTCTCCACGGCGTCGACCAGCGCCGAGGCGGTCTCGCCGGTCTCGGCGCGCTCGGCCCAGGCCGGGCCGCGGCGGGAGAGCCCGGCGGCGGCGCGTCGACGGACGTCGGCGCGCACCCGGGCCGACGCCTCGACGCCCAGACGCGTCTCGCCGGCCTGGGCGGCCGCGCGAACGAGCGCGAAACCCGCCGCGGCGGCGAGCCAGGGGCCGACCGGTCCGCCGCCGGCGAGGTTCGCCAGCGCGTTCGCCGCCCCCCAGGCGAAGCCGATGAACAGCGCGTACTGGGCGATCCCGAGGGCGCTGGCGGCGTGGGACATGGCCGCGCCGGCGCGGCCCCATTCGGCGAGACGCCGCGCGAGCGCGCGCTTGTCGGACTGGGGTGGCGATTCAGGCGTCATCGGCTCCGGATGGCACGGCTCGGGCTTGGCGCGACTGCGACGCAGCGTCTCATGCGACAAGCTGCAGGGGCGACGGCGCCCGGTTCACGCATCATATAGTCCGGGAAACGCGCCGGAGTCAGGTTCAGGATCACGGCGCGCGAGACAATGGAGCCGGTCATGGTCGACATGTCGGTCGTCGAGCTGTCGCGCTGGCAGTTCGCGCTCACAGCGATGTACCACTTCCTGTTCGTGCCGCTGACGCTGGGGCTGTCCTTCATCCTTGCGGTGATGGAGAGCGTCTACGTCATGACGGGCCGCCAGGTCTGGAAGGACATGGTGAAGTTCTGGGGCCTGCTCTTCGGCGTCAATTTCGCCATGGGCGTGGCCACCGGCATCACCATGGAATTCGAGTTCGGCATGAACTGGGCCTACTACTCCCAGTATGTCGGCGACATCTTCGGCGCGCCGCTGGCCATCGAGGGCCTGATGGCCTTCTTCCTCGAGGCCACGCTGGTCGGCCTGTTCTTCTTCGGCTGGGACCGGATGAGCAAGCGCGCCCATCTGGCCGTGACCTGGCTGATGGCGCTCGGCGCCAACCTGTCGGCGCTGTGGATCCTGGTCGCCAACGGCTGGATGCAGAACCCGGTCGGCGCCGAGTTCAATCTCGACACGATGCGCATGGAGGTCGTCGATTTCGGCGCGGTCCTGTTCAACCCCGTCGCGCAGGCGAAATTCGTCCACACCGTCGCCGCAGGCTACGTGACGGGCTCGATCTTCGTGCTCGCGATCTCGGCTTTCTACCTGCTGGCGCGGCGCCATCGCGGCTTCGCCCGGCGCTCGATGACGGTGGCTTCGGCCTTCGGCCTGGCCGGCGCGCTGTCGGTTGTCGTGCTCGGTGACGAGAGCGGCTACGTGCTCACCGACAACCAGCGCATGAAGCTCGCCTCGCTGGAGGCCATGTGGGAGACCGAGGAGGCGCCGGCGCCGCTGACGCTCGTGGGCTTTCCCGACCGCGAGGCGCAGGAAACCCACTACGCCGTCGAGATTCCCTGGGTGCTCGGCCTGATCGCCACGCGCTCGCTCGACCAGGAGGTCGAGGGCATCCTGCCTCTGGTGGCCGTCGCCGAGGACCGCATCGAGAACGGGCTGGTCGCCTGGCGCGCCGTCGAGACGCTGCGGGAGAACCCCGACGATCTCGGCGCCCGCGAACGATTCGAGGAGCACAAGTTCGATCTCGGCTACGGCATGCTGCTCAGGCGCTATGTCGAGAGCCCCGACCAGGTCACGCCGGAGCTGATCCGCCAGGCCGCGTTCGACACGGTGCCTAATGTGGCGGTGATGTTCTGGTCCTTCCGCTTCATGGTCGGCATCGGCTTCTACTTCATCGCGCTGTTCGGCGTCGGCTTCGTGCTGTCGACCATGCGCCGCCACGAGACGCGCTGGTATCTCAAGCTCGCCCTGGTCTCGCTGCCGCTGCCGTGGATCGCCGCGGAGGCGGGCTGGCTGCTCGCCGAGTACGGCCGCCAGCCCTGGATCATCGAGGGCGTGCTGCCGACCTTCCTCGGCGTCTCCAGCCTCGCCGCCGGCCAGGTCTGGCTGACCATCGTCGGCTTCACCCTGCTCTACGGCGTGCTCGCCGTGGTCGAGGTGATGCTGATGATCCACCTGATCCGGCGCGGACCCTATCCGGGCGGAGAGGCGCGAGCCCGCGCGGGCGTGCAGACAGAGCCGACCGGACCGCGTCCGGTTCCGGCGGAATAGGGAGGACCCCGTCATGGAGATCCCGGTTTCCTACGAAATCCTGCGGCTCGTCTGGTGGGGGCTGCTGGGCGTGCTGCTGATCGGCTTCGCGCTGACCGACGGGTTCGATTTCGGCGTCGCCGGCCTGCTGCCCGTCGTGTCCCGGACGAACACCGAGCGGATGATCGCCATCAACTCGATCGCGCCGGTCTGGGAAGGCAACCAGGTCTGGTTCATCCTCGGCGGCGGGGCGATCTTCGCGGCCTGGCCGCTGGTCTACGCGGTCTCGTTCTCAGCCTTCTATCTCGCCATGTTCGTGGTGCTGGCCGCGCTGATCATACGGCCGGTCGCGTTCAAGTTCCGCAATGACCGCGCCGATCCGCGCTGGCGGCGGCTGTGGGACTGGGGCCTGTTCGTCGGCGGCGTGGTCCCGCCGCTCATCTTCGGCGTCGCCGTCGGCAACGTGCTGCAGGGCGTGCCCTTCCGGTTCGACGACGAGCTGCGCGCCTTCTGGGAGGGCGGCTTCTTCGGCCTGCTCAATCCGTTCGCGCTGCTGTGCGGCCTCCTGTCGGTGTCGATGATCTTCCTGCACGGGGCGGTGTGGCTGTCGCTGAAGACCGAGCACGGCCCGGTCCGAGACCGGGCGCGCGCGCTGGCGCCGCTGTTCGGCGGGCTGTCGATCGCCCTGTTCGCGATCGGCGGGCTCTGGATGGCGTTCGGCGACGCCGGCTACGTCCAGGTCGCCGCCGTCGACCCGAACGGGCCGTCCAATCCGCTGCTGACGCAGACCGCCGCGGAGGGCGGCGCCTGGATGCGCAACTACGCCGCCCATCCCTGGACGCTGATCGCGCCCGTGCTCGGCTTCGGCGGCGCCGCGCTCGCCATCGCCGGGGTGCGGATGGACTCCGAGACGATCGCCTTCGCCGGCTCGAACCTGTCGGTGTTCGGGATCATCTCGACGGTGGGCGTGTCGATGTTCCCCTTCATCCTGCCGTCGAACATCGATCCGAATTCGAGCCTGACGGTCTGGAACGCCTCGTCCAGCCATCTCACCCTGTTCGTGATGCTCATCGTCACGGTGGTGCTGCTGCCGATCGTGCTCGCCTACACCGCCTGGGCGTTCCGGATCATGTGGGGCCGCGTCACCACCGAAGAGGTGACCGCGGGCGATCATTACTGAAGGAGACGCGCAATGTGGTATTTCACCTGGGTGCTCGGGCTCGGCCTGGCGTGCGCGTTCGCGATCCTGAACGCGATGTGGCACGAGATGCACGTCGCCGACGAGGGCGATGACGGCAGCTCCGAGGAAGCCGCCCGCTAAGCGGCGCTTTCCCCGTCCGAACGCGTCTCGCGTCCGGCGATGGCGCCCGTCTCGCGGATCCGACGGGCGCGTTCGAGCAGGCCTTCGGCGGTGATGGCGTCATAGTCGACGCATCGCGGTTCGCACTCGGGCAGCGTGATCGGGTTCATCATCGCGACCGACCAGTCCGGGAAGACCCGTGAATCGACTTCGCCGAAGAAGGCGATGACGAGATCGCGGTGACGCGTGTCGGAGCCGATGCGCGCGAAGGTCTCCGACAGGCGGTCCCGCGGCCCTTCCATCACCTGAATGAAGCGCTGGCCGTCGACGGCGAGCACGCCGGAGATGCCGGCGGCGGGATTGTTGCGCAATCCCGCCGCCATGATCTCCGCAAGCGCCTGCTCGAGCGCGAGCGAATCCGTCTCGAACCGGGGCGCGCTGTGATAGATCATCCGCGTGAGAAACATGACGGGCCTCCCGGCCTCAGGCCGCGCGGACCGACTTGAGGAACTCGCCGACGCGGGTTTCGAGATCCGACGTGCGGTCGCGCACCTCGGTGGACACGCGCCCGACCTCGCCGGCGACGTCGCCGGTTTCGCGCGCCTTCTTCTCCATCGCGCTCGCGGCTTCGGCGGAGTTCTGGTTGCCCGCCGCGGCCTCTTCGGAATTGCGCGCGATCTCCTGGGTGGCGACGGACTGCTCCTCGACGGCGGCGTTGATCGCGACGGCGGCCTCGCTGATCGTGTTGATCGTGCCGCGGATCGCCTCGACGGCGTCGACGGCCTCCTTGGTCGCGCCCTGCATGGCGCTGATCTGGCCGCCGATCTCCTCGGTCGCCTTGGCGGTCTGGTTGGCCAGCGTCTTCACCTCCTGGGCGACGACGGCGAAGCCCTTGCCGGCCTCGCCGGCGCGCGCCGACTCGATGGTCGCGTTGAGCGCCAGCAGATTGGTCTGCTCGGCGATGTCCTGGATCAGGCTGATGACGCCGCCGATCTGCTTGGCCGCCTCGTCGAGGGCGCCGATCTTCTCCGACGCGTCCGCGGCGCGCTCGACCGCCGCCTTGGCGGTGTCGCTCTGGGAGGCCGCCTGCGAGGCGATCTCCTGGGAGGCCGAGCCCATCTGGCTTGACGCGCTGGCGACCGACTTGACGTTGGCGGTGGCCTCCTCGGCCCCGGCCGCGGCGTTGGCGGCCTGGGCGATCGTGTCCTCGACGGCGGCGGTCATGCTCTGCGCGGACCGGTCGAGGGACTCGCTGGCCTCGCCCAGCGCCTTGACGACTTCCCCGACGCCGGATTCCAGCGTGTCGGCGAGCTCCTGGCGGGTGCGCGACGCCTCGGCCTCGCTCTCTTCCAGATAGATCGAGATCGCGAGCTCCATGTCGAGGAAGATCGCGCGCACGAGCGCGTCGATGACGTCGTCGGCCTTGCCCTGCGGATTGTTGAACCGACCGCCCTTCAGCGCGTCATTGACGGCCGTCTTGATGATGTCCGCCGCGATATGGGCGTAGCCGGCGACGTAGTAGCGCGGCTCCAGTCCGAGCTTGGCGTGGACGACGCCGATCTTCCGGACCGAGTTGAAGTACGTCTCGTCGAACTTGCCGGTGAGGATCGTTTCCCAGTGCGTGACCTGCCGGGATTTCGCGGACTCGATATGGCTGTCGTCGTTGAAGAATTTCCGCACTTCCGGCGTTCGCCGCACGATCGCGTAGAAGCGGTCGAGGATGGCTGCGAGTTCGGCGGACACGACCGGTTTGGCGTTGACGAGCGAACCACGGACTCGCTCGTCGACCCCGAGGAACGAGAGACGCTCGTTCATCGCGACATCAGACATTGTTTGGTCTCCCCAGACCTGATTTCAGACCGGGGGACCGTCGCGGCGTTCATGGTAAACGAGTGTTAATTCCGCCCGGCGCAGTTGGTTATTAAATATTTATATTCGGGAGGTTGCGCCGAGCCCTTCCTCGAAGGGGCGCTCGTCGTTGGCGGGAGAGACGATCAGGATGGTGTCGCCGTGCTCGGCGATCCACGCGTCGTGCTCGGATTTCGACATCGGGACATTGTGATTGTGCACGTACCATTCGCCCGAATCGTCGCGGATCGGGACGTTGGTGCCCAGCCAGTACGCCGAGCCGTCTCGGCCGTCGCTTCTCCAGGTCGTGCGCACGCAGTCGACCTCGCCGGAGAACAGGCCAACCTCCCGGAGGCGTTCGAGCGCCCGATCGGAGGTTCCGATCTCGGGGCCGACGACGTCGCCGGGCTGATAGTATGCGAACGGCGCGCCGAGCTGGCGGAAGCCCTGGCTGATCTCGACGATCTGGATCTCGGAATCGCTTGCCTTGAGCAGGGCGACGAATCCGGGACAGTAGCGAACCGTCGCGCAGCAATGCTCGAAGTGGGGCCGGTGCTCGGGCGTCGAGAGCAGCGCCACGATTCGGTCCCGCATCTGCTGCGACGGCTTGGCGCGGCCCGCCTCCAGCCGCGAGATGTAGGCCTGACTGACCATGAGGTGGCCGGCCACCACTTCCTGCTTCATTCCGGTGCGTCGCCGGAAGGCGCGAAGTCTCTCCCCCCAATCCATGAATAACCCTTATTCCAGTAATGGATTTGGGATGCAACGTATGGGGCTGCGATCCGAAGGGCGGGTCATAAAGTTATTTCAGGAGCCCGGACGCGGACCGCGCACTGGCGGGGGCGCCGGCGCGCGGCCGACGACCGCGGGGGATCTAATCCGACGCCGCGCGTTCGGGAAACTTGTGGACGCGGATATTGTCCGGGGCCGACTGCGACCAGGCTTCGAACTCGCGCTCGGTGATCTCGCGAGGCGTGGCGTGGACGTACCAGCCGCCGACATCGTCGCGCACCGGCACGCAGACCGCCGAGAAGAAACGGCGGCGGCCCTCCCAGTCGACCGTGAACGCCAGCTCCATGCAGGCGGTGCGGCCATCGAGGAGGCCGGAATCCAGAACCATCTTGACGTCGTGCTCGGCGTCCATGCCGACGGCTTCGTCCAGCCGCGTGCCCGGCTCGAGGCGGTCGAAGGGCGGTCCGAGCTCCTGCAGGCCGCGCGAGACGGCCTGGAGCCTCAGCTCGCCGTCCTGATGGCGCAGCAGCGCGATCGGATGCGGCGAATGCACGACGGTCATCACCCAGAGATCGAATCGCGGGCGGTGCTCCGGCGTGGTCAGCAATTGCATGATGCGATCGGCCACCTCGGCGGACGGCTGGGTGATCCCCGCCTCGACCCGCGAGATATAGGCCTGACTGACGCCGAGCTTCGACGCCGCGACCTCCTGCTTCATCTTGGCGCGCGCTCTGAACGCGCGGAGCGTGCCGCTCCAGTCCATGCTTCGTCCCCGGTCTCGGGCGCCGCCGCCTGTCGGGGTCGCCGGCGCGAATGTCCCACACGAAGTTCCCCGCCGTCGGCGCGACGCCGGAAAGCGGGGAAATCTTCGATCACCAGAGCAGAAGTAGGCCGGCGCCGGCATGCGACCAGTCACCACGTCAGCTTGACGCACATGACGGGCTTCGTACCTTCCGCGACGGCAAGGGCGCGTCGCGCCGCAGGAGTTGATGATGGGTGTGTTCAAGGCGGTCCGGCGCGAGTGGTTCTATGTCACCGAGCTCTTGCGCCTGCTGGGAAAGCTCAAGGACATCACGCCCGATTCCGAGCGGCTGACCCCCGACCATCTCGAGGAGAGCGTCGACGCCCATGCGTCGCGCCCGGCCTTCATCACCGACGACGGCGAGATCAGCTACGCCGCCTTCGACGCCTACGCCAACCGGGTGGCGAACTGGGCCGTCGCGCAGGGGATCGAGCCCGGCGACACCGTCGCCCTCTACATGGGCAATCGCTGGGAATACATCGCCATCTGGTACGGCCTGTCCAAGGTCGGCGTGATCGCCGCGCTGCTGAACAACCAGGTCACCGGCAAGGCGCTCGCCCACGGCCTCGACATCGCCGAGGCGCGGCACGCGATCGTCGAGGGCGCGCTCGCCGAGGCCTACGCCAGCGCCGCGCCCTGCATGGAGACGCAGCTCACCGCCTGGGTCGCGGACGGCGAAACGGGCGGCCTCGCCGACGGGAAGGATTTCGACGCCGGGCTCGCCGCCGTCTCCGACGCCCGTCCGGACCGCGCGCGGCGGGCCCATCTGCGCGCCGAGGACCCCTGCCTGAAGATGTACACCTCGGGCACGACCGGCCTGCCCAAGGCCGCGATCGTCGCCCACACCCGCGCGCTCTACTATCTCCGCGTCTTCGCGGTTTCGGCCCACGCGACGGCCGACGACCGGATGATGATGGTGCTGCCGCTCTATCACGCCACCGGCGGGCTGTGCGGCGTGGGATGCGCGCTTTCGCAGGGCGGGGCGCTGATCGTGCGGCGGCGCTTCTCCGCGTCGCGCTTCTGGGCCGAGGCGGTCGCACACGGCGCGACCATGTTCATGTATGTCGGCGAGCTGTGCCGCTTTCTCGTGGCCGCCGAGCCGACGCCCGAGGAGAAGAACCACAAGATCCGCGTCGCCATCGGCAACGGGCTGAGGCCGGACGTCTGGCCGCGCTTCGTCGAGCGCACCGGCATTTCGCGGATCATGGAGTTCTACGGCGCGACGGAAGGCAATGTCGGCCTGATCAATCTGGATTCGAAGCCCGGCGCGATCGGCCGCGTGCCCCCGTATCTCGCCTGGCGTTTCAACATCAAGCTCGTGCGCTTCGACATCGAGGCCGAGTCGCCGGTGCGCGACGAGACCGGCCGGTGCATCGAGTGCGGGCCCGACGAGATCGGCGAGGCGATCGGCGAGATCCGCCCCGATGACGCGCGCTACCGCTTCGACGGCTACGAGGACCGGGAAGCCACCGAGAAGAAGCTGCTGCGCGACGTATTCGAGGAAGGCGACCTGTATTTCCGCACCGGCGACCTGATGAAGCGCGACGCGCTCGGCTACTACTATTTCGTCGACCGGATCGGCGACACCTTCCGCTGGAAGTCGGAGAACGTCTCCACCGCCGAGGTCGCCGAGGTCTTGGGCATGGTCCCCGGCGTCGTCCAGGCCAATGTCTACGGCGTCGAGGTGGCCGACTATTCCGGCAAGGCCGGCATGGCCGCGCTCATCGTCAATGACGATTTCGACCTGTCGGCGCTCCACGCCCATGTCCACGCCGAGCTGCCTCACTACGCCCGCCCGCTCTTCATCCGCATCCACCAGGAGACGCCCGAGGAGCACACGACCGGCACCTTCAAGCTCAAGAAGACCGACCTCGTCCGCGAGGGCTGGGAGCCCTCCGCGGCGTCCGAGCCGATCTGGTTCGACGATCCCGACGCAGGGAGCTATGTCGAGCTGGACGAGGCGCTCAAGGCGCGCATCCAGGAAGGCGCGAAGCGCGTATGAGCCCGGCGCCGGACGACATCCTCGCCTTCTGGTTCGAACGCGCCGGCCCGGCGCGCTGGTTCGCCGTCGACGCGGCCTTCGACGCGGAGGTGCGCCGGCGCTACGCCGCCGCCCTGTTCGAGTTCGAACGGACCGGCTCGGTCGAGGACTGCGCCTGGCTCGACGATCCCGACGACGCGCTCGCGCTCGTCCTCGGGCTCGACCAGTTCCCGCGCAATGTCTGGCGGGGAACGGCGAAGGCCTTCGCCTTCGACAGCGACGCGCTCGCCGCCGCGCACATCGCGCTCGCTAAGGGCTATGACCGGGCGGTCCCGGTCGAGCGGCGGGCTTTCTTCTACATGCCCTTCATGCACTCGGAATCGCTGGCCGATCAGGATTTCTGCGTGACCCTGTGCGAGGAGCGGCTCGATCCGGCGGGATCGACGGCCCGTCACGCCCGCGCCCATCGCGATCTGATCGTGCGCTTCGGCCGCTTCCCGCACCGCAACGCCGCGCTCGACCGCGAGTCGACTCCCGAGGAGCGGGCCTTCCTCGAGGGCGGCGGCTACCAGCCCGGCGCGAAACGCCCGGCAAAATGATCCGGACCGGCAGTTTGTGAATCCCGAATTCACGATGGCGGGCGCTCAAGTTACTGAATTATAAGGACGCGAGAGCGGCCTGCGCCTTGCTCGGGGCTCCGCGACCGTTCGATCACCGGAGCCTTCCATGACCGCCGCGCCCGCCTCCCGCATCACCCCGGATGACATCCGCCATATCGCCTGGACGCTGGTCGACCGCCACGGCGCGCGGGCGCTGGGCTACGCCGACCTCGCCGTCGAGGAGCTGGAAGAGCAGGGCGAGCGGTTCCGCGCCGACGCGTGGAAGGCGCTGCGCTCCGAGATCGCCGATGCGCTGGACGGCCGGATCGAACGCGGCGCGGCGATCCGCCTGAACTAGACGCGCGCGGTCATGGTTTCTTCGCTTGCCGCGCGGGCGCGGCTCGGGCGAATTTCACGCCTGTCATGGGTGAAGATCAGTCCGCCATAAACAAGCTCCTGACCGACATGGGGCTCGACGGCGTGTTCGGCGCGGCGAAGACCGCGCCGGGCATGCGCGACGTGCTGGCCAAGGCTGCGCCGTTCATGGACGTCGAGCCGCCCGCGGTCGAGACCGTCGAGGACATCCACATCGCCGGCGGCGCCGGGCCGCGCGCCGCGCGCGTCTACGTGCCCTGGGACGCCGAGGAGAACGGCGCCGGGCTCGTCTTTTTTCACGGCGGCGGTTTCATGGTCGGCTCGATCGAGACCCACCATCCGCTGTGCCAGAGGCTCGCCGCCGTATCGGGCGTGCGCGTCGTCTCGGTGGATTACCGCCTGGCGCCGGAGCATCGCTTTCCCGCCGCCGTCGACGACGCGCTGGCGGCCTGGGACACGGTGAAGGCCGGCCGGCTCGAGGGCTACGGCTTCAATCCCGACCGGCTCGCCGTCGGCGGCGATTCGGCGGGCGGAAATCTCGCCGCGGTGATCACCCAGGCCCGGCGGAGCGAGGCGGCTTTCCAGCTCCTGCTCTACCCGCTGCTGCAGCTCGTCGAGATCCGGAAGAAGAAGATGCGCTGGCAGGAAGGCCCGCTCTTGTCGACGGAGATGCTCGCCCAGATCCGCGAGGCCTATCTTCCCGAACCCGGTCTGGCCTCCGACCCGCGGGTCTCGCCGCTGCTCGCCTCCGACCTCCACGGACTGCCGCCGGCCTTCATGGTGTCGGCCGAACTCGATCCGCTCCTGGCCGAGGGCAAGGCCTACGCCGACAAGCTCGCCGCCTTCGGCGTGCCGGTGCGGCGCATCGAGGTCGCGGGCGTGCCGCACGGCTTTCTCAACATGTCGAAGCTGGTCAAGCAGTGCGTCCCGACGATCGGCGAGGCGGGCCGGGCGCTGGCCAAGGCGCTCGGCGAGCGATGAGGCGCCGCCTTGCGCGGACGGCTCTCGGTGTCTAGCTCCTCACCATGACGTTCTCGTCCGCATACCGGCCCGAGCCGGCCTTCGCCGCGCTGGGTCCGGACTACGGCGACAGGGTCGATCCGGCCGATTTCCCTGAGGCGGAGCCGCGCTTCTGGAACGATCGCTGGGCCGCCGAGGTGGGGCTCGACGCGCTCAAGCCCGCCGAGCGCGAAGCCCATTTCCACCGCTTCGAGCCGCTGCCCCACAACCAGGCCGAGCCGCTGGCGCTGCGCTATCACGGCCACCAGTTCCGCACCTACAACCCCCAGATCGGCGACGGTCGCGGATTCCTGTTCGCCCAGCTCAGGGACTCCGCGGGCCGGCTGCTCGACCTGGGCACCAAGGGTTCGGGCCAGACGCCGTATTCGCGCACCGGCGACGGGCGGCTCACGCTCAAGGGCGCGGTGCGCGAGATCCTCGCCGCCGAAATGCTTGAGGCGCTGGGCGTCTACACGTCCAAGATCCTTTCCGTCTACGAGACCGGGGAAGCGCTGTATCGCGGCGACGAGCCCTCGCCGACGCGCTCGGCGGTGCTCACCCGGCTCCAGCACTCCCACGTGCGGCTCGGCATGTTCCAGCGCCACGCCTATTTCGATCGGCCTGACTTGGTCGAACAGCTGATGGACTATTCGCTGGAGCGCCTCCTGCCCGAGGTCGAGGCCGCGCCCGAGGGGCCTCGACGCGCGGCGGACTTCCTGCGCGCGGTGGGACAACGCTCGGCGCGGCTGGCGGCGCAGTGGATGGCGGCGGGCTTCGTCCACGGGGTTCTGAACACCGACAACCTGCTGGTCACCGGCGAGAGCTTCGATTACGGCCCGTGGCGCTTCCTGCCGCATTTCGAGCCCGGCTTCACCGCGGCCTATTTCGACGAGACCGGGCTCTACGCCTACGCGCGCCAGCCCGAGAGCGTGTTCTGGGCGCTGCAGCAGCTCGCCGGCGCGCTCGCGCCCATCGGCGAGCGCGACTCGCTGATCGAGGCGCTGTCGGCCTATCCCGAGTTCTACAAGGCCGAGGTCCCGAAGGCCTTCCTGCGCCGGCTCGGGATCGCGGGGCTGGGCGAGGAGGACGACGCCGCCTTCGTCACGACGCTCCTGGATTTCATGAAGGAGTCGGAGATCGCCTGGGAGGGCGTGTTCTTCGACTGGTTCTGCGGGCGCGCCTCGCAGGGCCGGGCGCTCAAGAGCCCGCGCGCCGACGCCTACGAGACCGAGGCGTTCAAGCCGGTCCGCGAAGGCCTCGAGGCGCGCGCGCCGGTGCGGCCCGAGCGGCTCGAACATCCCCGCTTCGGCCTGGCCGAGCCCGCGCACATGACGATCGAGGTCGTCGAAGGCCTGTGGGCGCCGGTCGCGGAGGCCGACGACTGGTCGGTGTACGATGAGGTGCTGGCCGACATCGCCGAGATGCGGCGCGCCTACGATCTCGGCCGGGACCGCGTCGGCTTCCTGGAGGGGTGAGGTGAGCGAACTCGATTTCCTGCGCGCCCCGACGCTCGACGCCGACGGGATCGTCCACGCCTTCACCACGCGCACGGGCGGCGTGAGCGCGGGCCCCTATGAGAGCCTCAATCTCACCTGGTCGCGCGGCGACGCCAAGGAGGCGGTCGCCGAAAACCGCCGCCGCGTGACCGAGGCGCTGGGGCTCGATCGGCTCGTGTTCGCCAACCAGGTGCATGGCCGCAACGTGCTCAAGGTCGACGCCGCGCCGCGCACGGCCTGGTCGGCGGGCGAGGGAGACGCGCTCATCACCGACCGCCCCGGGCTCGGCCTGTGCGCCCAGACCGCCGACTGCGTGCCGGTGCTGCTGTTCGATCCCGAGCGCCCCGCCGTGGCGGCCGTCCATGCCGGCTGGCGCGGGATCGTCGCGGAGATCATTCCCGCCGCGATCTCCGCGATGGGCGAGGCCTACGGGACGGCTCCTGCAAGGTTGCGCGCCGCGATCGGCCCGGCGATCTCGAAAGAGAATTATCGCGTCGGCCCGGAGGTGCTGGAACAGTTCGAGGCCGTGTTCGGCGATCTCGACGACGCGCTCGTCGGCCCGCGCGACGGCCAGGGCGGCGCCGGGCTCGATGTCGGCGAGGCGGCGCGCCGTCAGCTCGTCGCCGCGGGGATTCCGGAAGCCGCCGTCTCGCGCCTTCCCGGCTGCACCTTCGCCGACGAGGCCCGCTTCTTCTCCTCGCGCCGCGCCGCCCGCGACGGCCACGCCGGAAAGTTCGGCGGCCAGTGCGGCCTCATCGGGCTGAGGGGGTGATCAACCTATTCGCGCTCGGCCCTTGGACTTGATCCAAGGGCCCAGGCTGGAGAGCGCGGCGCCTGAGACTGGGTCCTTGGGTCAAGCCCAAGGACCGAGACGATTGGGGGCGCATTCGCCGAAATCCAGCTTCAGCGGGAAACCCGGAAATCAACGCCCTCCCTCCCCCTCCGTGGGGAGGGTGGACGGACCGAAGGTCCGGCCGGGCGGGGGGCGAGCAGCTCGTGAACCCCCGGCCGACCGGAGGGAGGGCCGGGGCCTCCCGGCGGCCAGTCGCGAAGAGGTCGCGGATCGCGCCTTTGGCGCGTCCGGGACTTCAATCACCCCATCCCGCTCGCTGCGCTCGCGACCCTCCCTATCAAGCGGAGGGCGTGCGTCCTCCCATCCTTCGAGGCCCGATCCCCTCACCCTGAGGTGCGAGCGCAGCGAGCCTCGAAGGGGCAGGGGATCGGGCGCCTCAGGATGAGGACGTCGCGCGGTAGGAGGGAGGGGCGCTCCAACCCAGGATCGGCCCTTCCGCGCGTCTCGCCGCGCCAACCCGGCCGGAGCGCCTCCGATCGCGTTTCCACAGCGAAAGCTGGGGCCCAGAGAGGACGCGCCGCACCCTTCGATCTCTGGATCCTGACATTCGTCAGGAAAACGATGTCCGTCGATCGGGTTCCCCTACATCGGCCTTCCCATTTTCTCCAACAGCATGCGGCGGAGCTTGCGCATCCCGCCGACCCAGCGGTCGCGGTCGGCGCCCTTCATGGCGACGTATTCGGGCGTGTTCTCGTGGGTCATGATGAGGAAGCGCTCGTCTTCGAACGCTTTCATCACGGCGGCGGCGACGTCCTCGGGCTCCTTGTAGCCGCCGAGCCCCTGTGCGCCGCCCTCGATGCCCTCGACCAGCGGCGTGCGCACGCCCTCCGGACACAGCACATGGACCTTGAGCCCGTCATCGCCGTGGGTGATGGCGAGGCTCTCGGCGAAGGAGACCGCCGCGGCCTTGGTCGCCGAGTAGGCCGCGTCCCCGATCTGGGCGAGCAGGCCCGCCGCCGAGGCCGTGATCAGGAAGCGGCCGCCGCGTTCGGCCATAGGCTTCGCCAGGTGCCGGGCGGCGTAGACGCTCGCCATGACATTGACGGACCAGCACTTCTCCCAACTGGCGTTGGCCGCGTCGCCGGCGCCCCAGCCTGGTCCGTCGGTGACGCCGAGCCCGGCGTTGGACACATAGACGTCGATCGGGCCCAGCGCGCGCTCGACGCGGTTGATGAAGCGCACGAGGTCGTCCTCGTCGCCGACATCGACGCGCCCGCCGAACCCGCCGCAGGCCTCGCCGACGGCGGCGGCCTGCTCGGCGTTGAGGTCGGCGACGGCGACTTTCGCGCCCGCTTCATGCAGGGCTCTCGCGATCGCCGCGCCGATGCCGCTGGCGCCGCCGGTGACGACGGCGGTCTTGCCTGAAAGATCCATGTCTGCTCCGTCATGATTCCGGCGCCCGAACCCGGGAGCCTATCGCTTCGGCGTCCGGCCGCAAGATTGCACCCGGACGTGGAACCCGCGGCGGCGCGCATTCGTAGAGGTTTAATAAAGCGATGAATCAGCGGCCCATGCTGCTTTCGTGGCGGTTGTAAACGGCTATCAATGCCGCTCCTCGCGTAATGAGTAAATTCTGTTCACCAATTCCAGGCTCCCGTTGTCTCTCCCGAACTGGTCAGATCAGCTGAGGCAATTACGCCGCCGGCTCGGCGTCACCCAGGAGGCGCTGGCCGCCGAGCTTGGCGTGAGCCAGGCTCTCGTATCCCGTTGGGAAAACGGCGAAATCCGGCCGAGTCGCAGCAACCGGCGCCGCCTTGAGGCCCTGCTCGCCAATCCGCGCCACGTCGCGCCGTTCGAGCGCGTGCGCGTTCTCGTCGAGCACAGCCCGTACGTCGTCGCATTGCTCGCCGAGGCCGACCAGGACCTGGCGGTGCTCGCCATGAGCGAGCGGTTCCGCAAGGCCGATGACGGCGCGGAGCCGTTGCAGCCGGGCGACCGGCTGGGTCGGCGTCTCGGCGGGGATTGCCCGGAGCGCGCCCGGCGGCTTTCCCGCCTGGGCCTGTTCAGCGGCGAGGTGCTCAGCGTCGACGCGATCTGGGCGGTCGAGGCGAACGGGCGTCGCGCCTTCTGGTTCTCCAACATGGTGCCGTTGCAGACCGAGCAGCGCGACTGGGCGGTCCACGCCGCGTTCCGGCGGATCGAGGAGGCGGAGTATCGCCGTCTCGACGGTGAATATGACGGCGGCGCCGAGGTGCGGCTCGAGGCGCCTCGCCTGCACATCGACGGGTAGGCCCGGGGAGTTCGCGCCCGACGCCATTCACCGCGCCTCGACGTCGGTTCGCCGCACCGCGGTGGAGTCGGTGGCGCAGGGCGGCACAATGCGGCCTGCTGTTGTCTCCCCGCTAAGCGAGACAGTCCAGCGATCATCTAGGCGGCGGCGCGTTTGCGGATTCAAGCGTCGCCGCCTTTCCTTGTCGGCCGGGGCGCGGCCGATCAGCTCACCGGCCTGGCCATGAACTCACGGACGCGCGGCTCGTAGGCGCGGCCGATGCGAATCTCGACGCCCGTATCGAGCCTGAGATACTTGCCGCCCGTCGAGGCGCCGCCGGCGAAGGCGACCCGGCGCGCATTGACGATGGCGGATCGGTGGACGCGCACGAACAAACGCGGATCGAGCGCCTTCTCCATCGCCGCCATCGTCGCGCGCATCAGCCAGGATCGCTCGCCTATGTGCAGTCGAACATAGTCGCCTTCCGCCTCCACCCAGTCGATGCGGCTCTTTTCAATGCGCACCTGGCCTTTGCGCTCCCGGATCCAGAGATCGCCGCCCTCCTGGCTTTCGTCGCCGCGCAGCGTGCGGACCAGCGCCTCGAGTTCGTCGGCGCGCGCTTCGGCGTCGCGCGTCGCCAGTTGGGCGCGGGCGCGTCCAAGCGCGGCGTCGAGCCGTTCCATCTCGACCGGCTTGAGCAGATAGTCGACCGCCGCGGCTTCGAAGGCGCGCACCGCGTAGGTGTCGTAGGCGGTCACGAAGATCACCTCCGGCGAGGCCTCGCGGCGGATGAGTTCGGCCACCTCGAAGCCGTCGAGTCCGGGCATCTGAATATCCAGCAGCACGATGTCGGGTTTGAGCTCCCGAACCGATCGCACGGCCTGCTGACCGTCGCGCGCCGCGCCGACGAGCTCTACGTAGGGCCGCCGGGAGAGCAATATCTCGAGGCGCCTCAAGGCCAGCGGTTCGTCATCTACAACCAGTACGCCCATCATGTCAGGACTCCATCGTCGCGCTGCGGCCAATCTCGGCGCCGCCATCGACCCCCGTGTCCGATCCGGTCTCATCCACCTTCAGCGGCATAATGATCCGCGCCGCGAAGCCGCCCTCGGGGCGAGGGCCTGCGACCAGCTCGGCGTCATCACCGTAGAGAGCGTTCAGCCGCGCCCGGATATTGCTCAGACCGACTCCGGCGCTGCTCACCGTCGCGCCGCCCGCTATCGCACCGCTCGCCGTCGTCGCGCCCTCGTCGGTCACCTCGAGGCGCAGGCGGGCGTCCCCCTCCCGCTGCGCGCGGATCTCGATGCGTACGGGCTCGCTCGATCGCGCCACCGCGTACTTGACGGCGTTTTCCGTCAAAGGCTGCAGGATCAGCGTCGGAACCATTGCGTCGGCGACCTCGTCATCGACCTCGATGGAGACCACGAGCCGGTCGCCGAAGCGCGATTTTTCAATTTCCAGATATAGCTCTTGCGCGGCGATCTCGCGCTCGAGCGGGCATTGGTCCCGCGGCGTCGCATCGAGCGTGAATCGCAGGAAGCGCGAAAGCCGCGAGAGCATGGACTCCGCCTCCTCCGCGCGGCCGTCGAGCACCAGAGTCGAGACGGCGTTGAGCGTGTTGAAGAGGAAATGCGGATTGAGCTGGAAGCGGAGCATCTTGAGCTGAGCTTCCTGCGCCAACACGATCGACTTATAAAGCTGACGCTCCTGCTCGCGCAGGCGTCGCGCCGAGTCGAGGGCGAGATAGAATCCAGACCAACCGACGAACACCGGAAAGTTGAGGAACATCCAGCGCGGAAACGCCGCCATCAGGAAGCGCGCGCCTGTGTCGAGCGCCTCACCCTCGGGGCTGAACCGCGGAACGGGCAGGACGACGAAAAAGGCCGCCCAGATGGCGACGGCATAGATCGCGGTCATCATGATCGCCGCGGCGAGCGCCAGCGCGGCGCGCTGATAGAGCGGCCACAGGCGGCTCGGCCGCAGCGCCAGGAAGTGCGTCAGCGAGGAAGCGACCAGCCCGGCGCCCTCGGCGAGGCCGATTCGCCAAGCGTTGATTGCGTCGTCGCCCTGGTTGACCAGGTTGGCGGTGGAGAAAATGAACATTCCCGACCAGAACGCCGCCTGAAACGTCCAGAACCAGCGCGCGTCGAGGCCCGCGTAGGCGGCCGGCGCGCCGAGCACCGAGCGTCTGAGCGCTTGCAGCCTGCTGGCCTCTTCGCTGCGGCGCGAGTCTGGCGCCTCGCGTTGATCGAGGAGCAGGAACAACCCGGCGTGCACCGCAAACACCCAGTAGTGCACGGCCATCAAACGCAGCACGCGCGCTGCGGCGACGGCCTGGTCCTCGACTGCTGCGAGGTAGGGTGCGATCAGCGCGGCGCTGAGGGCGCTGTAGATCGTCACCGCCACCAGGCAGAGCGCGGCGGCGAGGACGAGACGCGCTGCGAGATCCCAGCGCCGAGTCTCGCGCAGGCTCAGCGCTACGCCGAGCGAGAGGGCCGCGCCGACAGCGTCGCCGGCGAGCGGCCGCCAGGCCAGGCTTGGGCGCTCGACGATTTCCGGCCAAGCGTAGGCGATCGAGAGCAGGGCGAATCCGCCCCAGAAGACGGCGGTCAGAATCAGGATCGGGCGAAAGCCTAGTGCTTCCGACGGCGTTGAGCGGAAACCAGCCCGCGCGCTCTGTAGTGCGGATTGCAGCATCGCCGTGCAGTCTATCCCGCCCGATCCGGATCGCCGAACGCGCCCGGCGTCGTTCATCTCGTTCATCGCGCCATTCGTCTCATTTGCTCGCCTGTTTCGTCGCGCTGCGCGCGGTTCGTCGCACGACGCGCCGCCCTCGCCGCTTAGCCGATGCGGTTCGCGACGACGGCGTGACACGGTCCGCGACGGGCGTGAGCAGTCCTGATCGGCAGCTTCGCGCCTGCGGCCACTTGAGGGGACGGCCGTTCCGTCAATCGCGAAAGCCTCGATAGGGGGAAACAATGTATCGGAATGCACGCAGGCGCGGCGAGTTTCGCCGCATATTGATGAGCGCCGCGGCGATCGGCGCGTTCGTCGTGGCCGAGTCCGCGCTCGCCCAGGACGCCGACATGAACGGCGAGGACGCGGAATCGGGAGAGGTCCTGGTCGTCACCGGCACCCGCATCCAGTCGCCGAACGTGGTTTCGTCGAGCCCGGTCCAGACCGTCAGCGAGGTCGAGCTCGAGTATCAGCAGGAACCAAATATCGAGCGGATCTTCCGCAACCTGCCCTCGACCATCCCGGGCGACGGGCAGAACGTGAATAACGGCACGGCCGGCGCGGCGTCGATCGACCTGCGCGGGCTCGGGACGAACCGGAGCCTCGTGCTCGTCAACGGCAAGCGGCTGACCCCCTACTCGCAAACCGGGGTCGTCGACGTACAGACCATTCCGACTCATCTCGTCGAGCGGATCGACATCGTCACCGGCGGCGCCTCGGCGGTGTACGGCTCGGACGCCATGTCCGGCGCGGTCAACTTCATCCTGAAGGACGACTTCGAGGGGTTCGAGTTCAACTACGACGCCTCGTTGTCGGAGCAGTCGGACGGTGAGACCCAGAGCGCCTCGGTCATCCTCGGCGCCAATCTCGACGGCGGCCGCGGCAACGTCGTGACGAGCATCGGCTATACGGATCGCGTTGGCGTGCAGTTCGGCGATCGTCCGTTCGGCCGCGTCGGGGTCTCGTCCACCAACGGGTCCGGGCTCGGCGGCGCGCCGGTGCTGCCGGAAGAGGCGAACTGCCAGAACCCGGAGAATGTCGACCAAACCGCGTCGGGGTCCACGACGGCCATTCCCGCCGCGCTGGACCTGCCCGGACAGACGCTGCAGTTCCGCAATGACGGAACGCTGGGGCCGCGTTGCTCGGTGTTCAACTTCAACCCGTTCAACTACTACCAGACGCCTCAGGAGCGGTTCAATTTCGACGGCTTCGCCCACTACGAGATCAATGACCGCCTCGAGCTGTATGCTCGCGGGAACTTCACCGCGACCAATGTGGAGCAGCAGGTCGCGCCGTCCGGCGTGTTCGGCAACGTCTTCACCTTCCCGCTGATGAACCCGTTTCTGTCCGGACAGGCGCGGCAGGCGATCCTGGACCAGGTCAACACGTTCGCGGCGGATTCCGGCGTCGGCGTTTTCGACCCGGTCACCGGCGCCCAGGACGACAACGGGAACGGCGTGTTCGACCTCGGCGACTCCATCACCACGCCGATCCGGCGGCGCACGCTGGAGTTGGGCACGCGCTCGGAGCAGTACGACGCCAACCAATTCCACTTCGTGTTCGGCGCGCGGGGTCGGCTGTTCGGCGACTGGAACTACGACCTGTCCTATCAGCACGGCGAATCCGACCGGACCCGCGTGCGGGCCGGCTACACCAATGTGTCCAACATCGCCATCGCGCTGGACACCGTCGATCCGAATACCTGCATCACGCCGGAAGGCGCCGTCGGTCCGTCGACGTGCGTGCCGCTGGACATCTTCTCCGGCGGGTTCGGCTCGATCACGCCGGCGATGGCGCAGTTCGCGTCTGTCACGGCGCTTCTGAAGGAGAAGACGACCCAGGACATCGCCACGTTCACGGTCAACGGTCCGATCTCGGCCTGGGGCAGCCCGCTGGCGAACAACCCGGTCGACGCCGCCTTCGGCCTGGAGTACCGTCAGGAGACCGCGTCCTCGCTTCCGGACGATTGCCTGCAGACGCCGCCGACGAGCTGCCAGGGCGGCGCCGGGGGCAATCTGCTGCCGGTCGAGGGGGCTTTCGACGTCTACGAGGCGTTCGGCGAACTCTACATTCCCTTGATCGAGGGCCGGGAGTTCTTCGAGGACCTCAATGTCGAACTCGGCTATCGCCTGTCCGACTACTCGGTGACGGGCCAGTCAGACACCTGGAAGGCCGGCGTCAACTGGACGCCCGTGGACTCGATCCGCTTCCGCGCCATGTTCCAGGAGGCCAACCGGGCGCCCAACGTCAACGAGCTGTTCCGCCCCGTAACGACGGGCCTGTCGAACGCGACCTTCGATCCGTGTTCGAACGGAAATCCGAATCCGATCGGCCCGGAGCTGCGCGCGCTCTGCGAGGCGACCGGCGTGCCGCCCTCGCTGGTTGGCGTCGTCGGCGACATCGTCTCCGGCCAGGTCAATCAGTTCTTCGGGACGAACCCGGCCAATCTGCCGGATCCCGAAACCGCCGAAACCCTGACCATCGGCGTGGTGTGGACGCCCACCCTGTCGGTCGGCAACCTGATCGATCCTGTCGTCTCGCTCGATTACTACGATATCGAGATCGAGGACTTCATCGGCGCGTTCAGCGGCCAGGAGGCGCTCGACGCCTGCTACGTGCTCGGTGATCCGACGGCGTGCGGTAGCATCGTGCGCATCAACGGCTCCCTGGCGACTTCCGGAGCGGGCGTGCCCGGCTTCACCCGCAATCTGGAATTCGTGCGGGCCGAGGGGATCGAGCTCAGCGCCAGCGTGGGCTACGACCTCGGCGACTGGGGCGAGCTGAATGCGACGCTCAACGGCAACTACTACCTGACCAACGAGCTGCAATCGGCTTCCACCTCGCCCGTGGTTGACTGCAACGGGTTCTACGGCACCACCTGCGACCCGGTTCCCCAGCTTCGCTTCGTCCAGCGCACCACCTGGTCGATCGGAGATGTCGAGCTGTCCTATCTGTGGCGCTACATCGACTCGATGGACATCCAGACGGGCGAGGCGGCGAACATCTTCCCCGCCTTCCAGTCGATCGACGCCTACAACTATGTCGATCTGACCGGGGTCTATAACGTCAACGAGAACATCCGGTTCACCGGCGGCGTTGACAACGTGTTCGACGAAGGCCCGCCGATCATCGGCAACGCCACGGGCACGACCGCGTTCAACTCCGGGAACACCTTCCCCAGCATGTACGACGTGCTCGGACGGGTCTTCTCCGTCGGTGTGAACGTCCGGTTCTAGCGGTTCCCCGAGAGACCGGACATGGGCGGCGGCCTCCCCGGGTCCGCCGCCCCTTTTTTTCTTCGACGGTCGCGCGTTCATCCGCTGGCTGAGGAAGTCCGGCCGCCGGCCGCAGCCAGTCCAGCGGGTCCGCCTTCCGGCCGATCGACGAGGCCGAGTATCATCGTCGCCTCGGCGAGGCGTACGAGGGCGGCGACGAGGTGCGCCTCGAGGCCCCGCGGCTGCAGATCGACGGGTAGGCCGGCCGGCTAGAAGCGGCCGTCGCAGCGGTCGATCGCCGCCGCCGTCGCCGCGCCCCCGGCGATCTCAGCCTCGAAGCACGCGATCGAGTCCGCCGCCGAGCCGGTTCCCCGGCACAATTCAAGGGCTTCCCCCCAGCTCCACCTGTCGGAGCCGTCGGCGCGCGCGACGCCGCCGTGCATGGCCTGTTCGAAGCACGCCGCCGGCTCGGTCGAGGCCTCGGCGCCTTCGCACAGCGACGCGACATTGTTCGCCGCCCATTGCGTCTGACCCTGGTAGTTCCAGGCGACCCGGCCCTGGACGGCGTCGGCGCAGGCGCCCTGTCCGCCGCCGCCCGCGATCGCTTGGGCGGCGGAGCCGAGGACGACGCGGGGGTCGATCTGCGTGCCGTTCTCGATGATGTCGCCGGAATCCGTCATGTCGTCGATGCGGGCCTCGCTGCGCGCCTCGGCGGCGTCGGCCTCGGCCTCGTCCATCACCGCGCGCAAGGTGTCGCAGGGCTGGTCCTCGTCGATCTCGCCGTTGCAGTTGTCGTCGCGCCGATTGCAGATGTCGATCTGCAGCGGATGGATCGCGCGTACGGCGTCGTCGCAGTCGCGCCCGCAATACCGCCGTCCGCCGGCGTCGACATTGCACGCCCAGTCGGGAACGAAGCCGTCGCCGTCGTCGTCGCGCGTTCCGAAGGTCTCCGGGTCGCAATCCTCGTCATGGCCGTCGCGATCGGCGATTTCGTCATTGCCCGGATAGCGGCTCGCATCGGAATCGTCGCAATCGGCGCCGCGCGGCGAGCCGTCCCCGTCGGCGTCGATCTGGGCGGGCGCCGGCGCGGCGCTCGCAAGCGCGAACGCAAGGCTCGCGAAGAGGGTGATGAACCATTTCGGCATGACCGGCCTCCCCTTGCAGCAGGGCCGGGCCGCGCCGCCCCTGTCCGGCGGGCGCATCGCCGCCCGCCGGCTCCAGTCTGATTAAAACATGCGCGCAGGCCGCGCGTCGAACCGGGCGCGCCGGGCGGCGCGGTCAGACCGTCGCGTCGGCGAGTCCCGAAACCGGCTGCAGCCAGCCCCATTCGTCCTCGGTCCCGCCCTCGAACAGGCCGAAGAAGCGGTCCTGCAGGAGTCGCGTGATCTCGCCCGGTCCGGCCGCGCGCGTGGGCTTGTCGTCGACGGATCGGATCGGCGTGATCTCGGCGGCCGTGCCGGTCAGGAAGGCCTCGTCGCACAGATACAGCGCCTCGCGCGGCAGGGACTGCTCGACGACCTCGATGCCTTCGCGGCGGGCGAGTTCGATCACGGCGTCGCGCGTGATGCCCTGCAGGATCGACGAGGCCGCCGGCGGCGTCATCAGCCGGCCGTCCTTGAACAGGAAGAGGTTCTCGCCCGCCCCCTCTGACAACCGGCCGTGGATGTCGAGCCCGATCCCCTCGGCGTAGCCGCGCTTCTTCGCCTCGCGCGATATCAGGAAGCTGGTGAGGTAGTTGCCGGCCGCCTTGGCGCCGGTCGGCGCGGTGTTGGGCGCCAGTCGGTTCCACGACGAGACGCAGACATCGACGCCCTGCTCGCGCGCGGTTTCGCCGAGATAGGCACCCCAGGGAAAGGCGGCGATGAACGTCTCGACGGGCTCCGGCTTCAGCGGCGCCACGCCGATCTCGCCATAGCCGACCATGGCGATCGGGCGGATATAGGCCGAGCGCAGGCCGTTCGCCGCCACGACGGCGTCGCAACCCGCCACGAGCGCGTCCTCGTCGAAGGGAATGACGAGGTCGTAGATGCGCGCCGAATCGATCAGCCGCCGGATATGGTCGCGAAGCCGGAAGCTTCGCGGGCCCGCGGGCGTCTCGTAGACGCGGATCCCCTCGAACACCGACGTGCCGTAATGCAGGGCGTGGCTGAGCACGTGGACCTGCGCGTCGGCCCAGGGGATGAGCGCGCCGTTGCGCCAGATCGTCTCCACGGTCGCGATGGGCATGGAATGTCTCCGTCGGCTTCGCCGCGCATTTGAGCCGAGACCGGCGAGCGGGGAAAGCGCGACGGCGCGTCGCGGCGGGGCGCGCGTGCGTCCCTCGCCTTTTGAGTCGTGTCGCGGCTTGTGTAGGGTTGTGCGGTCGAGGCCGTCCCGGCTCGCCGCCGGCGGTCTTCGCATGGCAGGCGACAATGGGGACAGGCATGAACCACGCAACGACAGGCCTCGCGGCGGGACTGGCGCTCGTCGCGACCGGCGCCGCGACATCGGCGCAGACGCCCGACGCGGTGATCCAGAGTCTGGAACAGGCGGTCGCCGAGGCCGGCGAGCACACGATCGTGCTCGTGGGGCCCGGCGAGACGGTGGCCTACACCATCGAGGTCGACGGGACGCTCCAGCAGCTCGAAGGCGATTTCGACGGCGTGGAAATCACCCGCCAGGACAATGACGAGATCTCCGGCGGGACCGCGACGGGCTATGTCGGCCACGGCGGCGCCGACGGCTTCCGCGTCGACGGCTCCATCGAGTCGATCACGCTGGCCCGGCCCGGCGCGGCCCGGATCACGGTCGACGGCGCGCCCTATCATCACGTCGTCATCCGGGGGACCGGCGAGACCGTCGGCTACACGCTGAAGGTCGACGGCCATCTGCAGGCGGTCTCCGGCGATCTCGACGGCTACGACGCCTCGATCCAGGGCAATGACGCGATCAATGGCGGGCGCGCCACCGGCTATGTCGGCGGCGGCGGCGTCGACGGCTTCCAGGCCTTCGGCGCGATCGCGAACCTCGAATTCGCGCGGGCCGGCGCCGCCGAGGTCTTCGTCGACGGCGCGCCCTTCCACACGCTGGCGATCCGGGGGACCGGCGACACCGTCGGCTATTCGGTCTCTATCGATGGACGGCTGGAGGCCGTCGCCGGCGATTTCGCCGGCTTCGAGGCGAGCATCCAGGATAACGACTCCGTCGATGGCGGCGCGGCGTCGGGCTATGTCGGCGGCGGCGGCGTCGACGCCTATCGCGTCTATGGCGGTCGACCCGACGTCGAGCTGGCGCGCGCCGGCGCAGCCGACGTCTTCATCGACGGCGAGCAGGTGCAGGCGGCGTCGGAAGGAGACGGAGGCGATGAAGCGACCGCATCCTCCGGGGGCGGCTACCGCCTGGCCGATGCGATTTCGACGGTCACCGACCGCGCCGGTCACGGCGCGGTCGACGATACGCGCCGGCTCGATTTCGAGGACCGCGCGCTCACCGGTATCCGGCTTTCGGAGATGTGGGACCGGCCCTGCGCCATCGCGCTGCAGGGCGCGCCGATCGAAGGCGACGGCCTCGGCGAGCGCGAGGACGAAGAACTTTACGAGGATCTCTGTGACGGCCGACCGCTCGGCCTGTTTGGCTGGGGCGGAGGCGAGTGGCCGCTCGCGCCGGACGATCACGTTGTCGCGGGCCTGGAGGTCTGCGTGAACAATCACCGGCCGAATGCGCGCGTGAAGGGGCTCGGCCTGAGCAGTTGGCGGCTCGACGAGTACCTCGATCCCGATGTCGACGAGGAGACGAGAAACGCGCTCCGGGCGACGGATCGCGGCGAGCAGCCCAATTGCAGTCACTGGACGTCTGCGGCGTGTCCCTATCCCGAGGTCGCGACGGGGGTCGTGATCACGATCCGCGAGCGCCGGAACAATGAATGGATCAACGGCATGCGGCTGATCTGCCGGGCGGTCGAAACCCAGTAGGCGGATGACGCGGCGCGGCTGTCGCGCCGCGCCCGCTCACTCGCCCTCGGCGTCCGCGTCTTCCGGCTCCGAACCGGCCGCGGCGCGCACGATGATCTCGACGCGGCGGTTCTGCGCGCGGCCGGCCTCGGTCGCGTTGTCGGCGACGGGTTCGGCCTCGCCGACGCCGCGCACCGCGATGGACATGTCTTCGGTCGCGGCCTGCCCAAGCAGGAAGGAACGCACCGACGCGGCGCGTTCGCGGGAGAGCGCGGCGTTGTACTCGGCCGGCCCCTGCGAGTCCGAATGGCCCTCGACGCGCAGCGCGACATCGCGTTCGGCCAGGCCCGCGGCGAATTCCGACAGGGCGGCCTCGGCGCCGGGCTTGAGCGCGGCGCTGTCGACATCGAACAGGATGGCGCCGTCGAAGACCACGCGCTCGGCCGCGCCGATCGCGGCGACGGCGTCGATGTCGGCGCCGGGCCAGCGCCCGCGGCAGTCCTCGCCGTCATCGGTCAGCCGGACGAAGCGAAAGCTCGCGCCCTCCTCGATATGCGGGGCGATGTCGATCTCGGCCCGGCCGCCGGAGATGGCGCCGACCTCGATCCATGCCTCGCCGTCGGCCGAGATCGCCAGCGCGCTCGGCTCGACGTCGGGGCCGACCTCGAAGACGAACAGGTCGGGGCCGGCCACGTCGATCAGCGCGTTGTCGGTGAATTGCAGGGTCAGCGCGCCGCCGCAGCCCAGCGTCACGATGCGATCGGCGGTGTCGAGCGATTCCCAGTCGGGCGGGCCGAGCGTCGCGGCGGGGTCGCGCGAGGCTTCGATCGGGGCGGGTTCGCCCATCTCGTAGCTTGTCACGGCGTCGGCGAAGGAGATGTCGCCCTGGGGCAGGCGGACCTCGCCGCCGCGGCCGTCGTCATAGACCGTCGGCGTCGGGTCCTGGGCGGCGGCGGGCGCGGCGACGAGCGCGGCGATGACGGCGGCGAGCCTGAGCGGCATGGGCGTGTCTCCGGGAGCGGCGGGCTGTGCGTGATCCCGGCGGAGCTTTGCGCGATGCGTCCGCGCGCCGCAACCCGTCGGATGTTTCATGCGGTCGCGATTGCGCGACGACCGGTTTCCGCGCCGGTCAAGGGAAGAGATGTCGAAGCAAGCGGCGGACGACGCGCGGCGGGGCGATGGCTGGGCGAAATAGCGGCGATGGCGGAAATGGCGTCCCCGGCAGGATTCGAACCTGCGGCCCTCAGATTAGGAATCTGATGCTCTATCCGACTGAGCTACGGGGACTCCTGATCCGCATATAGCAGAGATGGGTTGACGGCGGCGAGGCCGCCAATGCGTCAATGTGCGTCTGAACCGAAGGGAGACGCCGCATGCAGCCCTGGCGAGCCCGCGCTCCGGGCGACGGCGCTCCTTTCACGCCGAAGGCCGGTCTCTGGATCGTCGCGGCCGCCGCCGTCGGCTTCCTCGTTTCGTGGCTCGGCGCGGGTGTGCTGGAGTTGCCGCGGCGCGGGTTCGTCGCCTGGCATCTCGCCGCGACCGGCGGATTTCTCGCGGTCTGGGTCGTGCGGACGGGGTTCGGCTTCGGGGCCCTTCTTCATCGCTGGCGCCTCGGGCTCGTCGCCGCGGCCGCCGCGGCGGGCTTCTCGGCCGGCCATGTGCTGTCGCAGCCGGGCGCGCCGATCTCCGCCGGTGCGGCGCTCGCAGGCGATCTCGCCTGGCTCGGCGGGATCTACGCCGTGCTCGACGCGATGCTGCTCACCGTCGTTCCCGTCTCGGCCGTGTTCGCCGCGACCGCGGCTCGGGCGGGCCTTTCGGGTCCCGGCGGCGAGATCCTCGGCAGCGGGCTCGCCCTGCTCGCCAGCCTCGCCGTCACCGCCGCCTATCACGCCGGCTTTCCCGAGTTCCGCGGCGCGGCGATGCTCGCCCCGCTGGTCGGCAATGGCGTGATCGCGCTGGCCTATGTCGCGAGCCGCAGCCCGGCCTCGGCCATCCTCGCCCATGTCGCGCTGCATGGCGCCGCCGTGCTCAACGCCCCGCCCGCCGGCGGGCCGCTGCCGCCGCATTACTGAGCCGGCGCCATGATCACTCGCCGCAGCGGGTGAAGGGTCTGAGCGGCGTCCCATCGGGCAGGAAACCGGCGACCCGCGGCTCGTTATGCTGGTCGACGATGGTCGCGTTTCCACGGCCCGACCCGCCGCGGAAATAGGCGCTGACCAGTTCGACGGCGTCGTCGTCTCGGATAAGGAAGATCAGGTCGAGATCGCCCGAGACGTGAGAATCGAGCCCGCCCTCGATCAGCAGGCCGCCCTTGGCGACCGTCATCGAACGGCCGTCGAACGCCACCGAGGGATCGGCCATGGAGATGACCTCGCGCAGCTCGTAGCGCACCGGTTCGTCGTCGAATTCGAGGATGAACGCGCCGCCGTTTCCGGTCGCGCCGTCGGACAGGGACTCCTCGACGCGCACCCGCCAGCGAAAGGCGCGCGCGCCGTCGACGCCGCAGCCCGGCGAACCGTCGGGCTGACGTTCGACATAGCGTCCGTCGGGAAACGTCCAGAGACCGTCGTCGGTGCTCTCCCACGGCTCCTGGGCGAGCAGGGCCATGGCGGCGAAAAGCAGGCTTGCGAGGTCCATCGAAGCGTTCTCCGGATCATTGCGGGCGCGATCGTGACCGGCCCGGGGGCGCCCCGCCATCCCCCGTTCCGGGGTCAGGCGCCGGGCGAGAGCCCCATCCGCGCGGCGTGCCAGGCCGCCTCGGCGCGCGAGGAGATGCCCAGCTTGCGATAGATCGACTTGATGTGGCTGGCCACCGTGCTCTCGGCGAGCTCCAGGCTGGCGGCGACGTCGCTGTTGCGCAGGCCGCGGCTGATCAGCGCGAGCACCTCGCGCTCGCGCGCGGTCAGCTCCTCCTCCGGGTCGGCGGCCGGTCCGGTCAGGCGGAAATGCTCCATGATCCGCCGCGCGATCGAGGGCGACAGCGCCGGCAGGCCCTGGGCGTGCTGCACCAGCTGGCGCGCCAGCACGTCGGGCGGCGTCTCCTTGAGCAGATAACCCTGTGCGCCGGCGGATAGCGCCGCGACGATGTGGCTGTCGTCGCCCATCACGGTCGTGACGATCGAGATCGTTTCCGGGCGGACGAGCTTCAGGCTGCGCAACACTTCCAGGCCGGAGCCGTCGGGCAGGCCGAGATCGATCAGCGCCAGGTCGAAGTCCCGCGCGGCGGCGGCGGCGAGCCCGGCGCGCATGTCGGCGGCCTCCTCGATCTCACACTCGGCGAAGGCCGACCGCACGATGTCTCCCAGCCAGCGGCGCGTCTCGGAGATGTCTTCCACGATCAGAACGCGCGTCATGAGCCTCTCCGGTCATGTTCGAGGGGGAACCGAGCGGTCAGGCGTACGCCGGGATCGATGGCAGCGAGATCGAGCGAGCCGCGCAGCGCCCGCACGCGGGCGCGGATATTGGCCAGACCGTCGCCGGCGCTCGCAGCCGTGGCATCGAAGCCCGCGCCGTCGTCCTCGACCGTCAGCTCGGCCCGGCCGCCGCTGTGGACGAGGCGCATGCGGACCTGCGACGCGCCAGCGTGCTTGATCACGTTGCTGACCGCCTCGCGGATGATGGAGCGCAGCGCGTGAGCCGCGCCGGGCGTGAGATCCGGCGGATCGTCGGCCTCGACACTCCAGTCGAGCCCGATATCGACCATGGCGAGGCGCTCGGCGGTCTCGGCGCGCAGCTCGGCCAGCGTCTCGTCGAAAGTAAGGCCGGGGCTCGCGGCGTTGTTGATCACGTCCCGGAGGTCGGTGAGCGTCTCCCGGATCATCATGTCCTTGCGATCGGCCTGCCGGCTGTGCAGCGCGCCGAGAAGCTGCGCACCGATATTGTCGTGCATGTCGCGGGCGATCCGGCTGCGCTCCTCGGCGACGCCGCGGTCATAGGCGGCGCGTCCGGCCTCGGCGTGGCTCATCAGCGTGATCAGGTGTTCCGCCGTGCGGCGGTGGCGCGAACCGAACAGGCCGCGTCCGCGCCAGGGATAGCGAAGGACGAGATCGGGGATGTCGGCGACGCCGGGCAGGGCGAGTTCGAGCCCGTCGGCGCGGATCTGCGGCGCCTGAACCGGCCATTTCGCCGGTGCGATTTCGAGCGGGGCGAATACGCGCGACAGCAGCCGGCGCCATCGATCGGCGCGCGCCCGGTTGGACGGCTCGAAGACCACGTCGACCACGCTGTGGAAGATCTGCTGCTCGTCCAGCCGACTGCGATGGAGCAGCCGCCGGGCCAGGGTGTCCCGGAGCGGCAGATAGAGAAAGGCGACGGCCAGCAGCGCGACGCCGAAGGCGGAGGCCGGCGCCAGCGAGGCGGCGTAGACCAGCATCGCGTCGACCGCGACCAGCAGCGCCGCGCCGCCCAGGTAGAACAGGATCAGGAACGCCCACTCGCCCAGTTCGAACAGCCGGTAGCGCTGCAGCCCGACCGCGACGCCGGCGTAGATGAGCAGGAACGAGGAGAAGGCGTAGCGCGGGTCGACGACCCCGGCGAAGCCGAGCGAACGCGGCAGCGCGACCAGCGTGATGAACGCGCCCGATCCGACGAGCACCGACAGTCCCAGCCAGATGGTGACCGCGCGTCCCCTGGGATCGTCGCGGGTGGCCAGGTATTGCGCGCCGACCGCGGCGAAGATGCCGATCATCTCGACGAGCGTGATCAGATGGACCGAGGACCAGGACGGCGTCGCGCCGACCAGCTCGAGCCCGGTCCACGCCGCGAAGACCCCGGTCGCGACCACGATCGCCGTCCGCCATCCCGGCGGCCGCACCGGGTAGATGAGAAACAGGGCGATCATCACGACGCCGAACAGCGACGCGCCGAGCACGTTGGCGTTGAACAGCAGGCCCGCAGCCCACGGCTCAAGCGCCATGACCGCAGCGCCGCCCGCCGCGGCGGAGTAGGTGAACAGCATGGTCGCCGCGCCGGAGAGCGCGAACAGCAGGACGGCCGGATCACGCGGGCGCAACGCCCAGATCCAGGCTGCAATTAGGAAGGCTCCGAGCCCGACGGCGATCTGCACCCAGAAGCGCAGGCTCAACGCGGCGAGCGGTCGGAGTCCGTCGAGACCGAGCGCGCCGCGCCCCGCCGGCTGAAGCGCGACGATGAGGACAAGGCCGGTCGCAATGACGGCGACGAGTGTCGTCAGGGCGAGCCGTCGGCTCGGCGTGTTGAGGCCCATTCGCAAAGCGCGCTCGTCTCCACCGTCATCGTCGTCCGCGGTCGGCGACCATATAGCCGCCCGCCGCATACGGGCTCGTTCCCCCGTTCGGGGGATGGGGCCTGCGGCGCGCCGATCCTATTCAAGTCCAGACGAATGCAGACGCCGGCGCCGCTTCGGGCCGGTCCAGTGGAGCACGGGGACAGCTCACATGAAACACGCCATCCGCCATGCTGCGGCCGCGCTCGCCGCCGCGATCGTCTCGGCTTGCGGGAGCATCGACGGCGGTCCGCTCATTCGCCCCGGCGAACCCACCGGGGTGCTCGAGGTCGCCAACGGATCGAGCCGAACATTTTCGGCCATCCTGATCTCGGACTGCGACAACTTCACCTACGGCTTCAACCGCCTGCCCGACGGCGTGCGCGTGCCGCCCGGCTCGAGCTACCGCTTCCGGGTTTCGGCGGGCTGCTGGGACGTCGACGCCGGGCTGGCCTACCAGGAGGCGCGCTTCCGCACCCAGGTCTATCCCGGGCGCCTCACCCGCCATGTCGTCGTCGACCCCGATTGACAGTCCGAACCCTCCGGCAGACCGCCGATCCCGCCGAAAGGAGCCGCCAATGCGACTCATCGCCATGCTACTCGCCGCCGGATTCACCGCCCCCGCCGCCGCTCAGGGAGGCGTCACGGGCGCACACGGCGGAGCGACTCTCCGGGCCGGCTTCACGCCCGACCCGCATACGGCGGTCGTGGAGGCCGGCGGCTCGGCCGCGTTGAGCGAGCTCTCCGGGCGCCCGGGCTGTGCCGGCTATGCCGGCATCGTCCCGGACTACGTCATCGATTACGACGCCGGCTCGTTCGATCTCACGATTTCGGCCAGCGCGACGGCGGATCTGACTCTCTCCGTCGCCGGACCGAACGGGATCGGCCTCTGCGACGACGACAGCGGTCCGGGGCTGAACCCCCGGCTCACGATCCGGAACCCGGCGTCGGGCGCCTATCTCGTCTGGGTCGGCGGCTATCAACAGGACCGGTACGCCGACGCGACGCTGGCGATCTCCGAGATCGGGCGCACGGCGGGCGGATCGACCGCCGCAGCGCAGTCCGGGCCCGACTGGTCGCGGCCGGCGCGGTACGGCGACATCTCGCTGTCGTCCGGGTTCAGATCCGACCCGCGTCGCGTCTCGGTCGTCTCAGGCGGGCGGAACCGCGCGAGCGACACCGCCTCCGGCTGCCGCGGCTGGGTCGCCACCGCGCCGGACGTGCAGCTGACCTATCAGGCCGGATCGGTGCTGCCGCTCATCCTTTCGGTGGATTCGACCTCAGACACGACGCTGCTCGTCAACGACCCGAACGGGCGCTGGCATTGCGACGACGACGGGGGGAATGACGGGCTCAATCCGGCGCTGACATTCTCCGAGCCGCTGTCGGGCGTCTACGACATCTGGATCGGCTCCTATCGCCAGGGCGAGAACGCCCAGGCCACGCTGTCGATCTCCGAGCTCTACAGCGAGTGATCCCGCACGTCGGCGTCCGGCTCCCTCCCCGGCCGACGCAAAAAGCCCCGGAGCCGAGGCTCCGGGGCTTTCCTTCAAACGACCGTGGCCGCGTCGATCAGGCCTTGCGGAAGTGCAGGATTCCCCAAGCGAGCCGGCCGGCGTCGGCGCCGTCGACCCAGTGCTGGAGACCCTTGAGCATGCGCTCGGCGTATTCCGGCGAGATCTGGTCCTTGAGCCCGTCGCGCTTGGCCTGCAGCTCCTCGCGCACCCGCGCATAGTGATTGCGCAGCTGGTGGGTCAGGTTCTCGATCTCGACGGTCTCGAAGCCGAGGCCCTCCAGCGTCTCGCGATAAAACCCGATCGAGCCCAGATCCGGCAGATGGATGCGGTCATAGATCGGCTGCAGCGCGGTCGTGTCCTTGATGCCGTCGGCCTGCATCGGGTCGGTCATGATGAACTCGCCGCCCGATTTCAGCACGCGGTCGACCTCCTCGAGCACGCGCCGGCGCGCGCCCGAGTGCAGGATGGCGTCCTGGCTCCACACGATGTCGAAGCTGTCGGCCGGGGAGGGGATGTCCTCGAACGAGCCGTGGACGACCTCGATCTTGTCGGCGAGGCCCTGCTCGGCGTTGAGCTGGCGGTTCCGCTCGTTCTCCTTCTCCGACAGGTTCAGGCAGGTGACGTGGACGCCGAACTCGCGCGCGAGATAGCGCGCCGCGCCGCCATAGCCCGCGCCGATGTCGAGCACTTTCGCGCCCGGTTTCAGGCCGGCGAGCTTTTCGGCCATGCGGCGCACCGTGCGGGCCGAGGCGGTCTTGATCGCCTCGCCCTCGCCTTCATAGAGGCCGACATGGATGTCCTCGCCGCCCCAGATGGCGGCGTAGAAGGCGTCGGCGTCGGCGCTGTCGTAGTAGTCCTCGGCGGTCTTCACCGCTTCCTGATAATCAGCCGTCATAGGATTTCTCCGCGACGTGGATGAAGAAGTCCGGTTCGTGGTCGTCGTAGTTCTCCTGGAAGTCCCCGTAGGTCTTCACGTTGGAGAAGCCGACCTGCTTCATCAGGTCGGTCGTGTACTTCTTCCTCAGCGGGAACATGTTGAGGTAGTAGGCCGAGCCGTCCGGGAACTCGTACTTGAACCGCGCCAGGCTGTCGTCGACATACTCCGGCGCAGCGGTGACCTGGTCGCCGCAGTAATAGTACTTGTGCTTGCTGTCGAAGCCGTGATCCAGGATCGAGTCGTAATTGCGCTGGTCCAGGATCAGGATGCCGTCATGCTTCAGCGCGGCGTAGAACTCCGCCAGCGTCCGGCGACGGTCGCGCTCGTCGTGCAGGTGGGTGAACGAGTTGCCCAGGCACACGATCGCGTCGAACTTGCCGACGAGATTGCGGTTGAGCCAGCGCCAGTCGGCCAGAACCGTGTTGAGGATCAGCCCGCGCTTGCGGCCGTTCTCGAACGCCTTGGCGAGCATTTCCGCCGAGCCGTCGACGGTGGTGACGTTGAAGCCGGCCTTCATCAGCTGGACCGAGTGGAAGCCCGTGCCCGCCGCGGCGTCGAGGACGGTCTCCTTGCCGCGCTCGCGCAGCAGGTCGATGAAGAACTGCCCCTCGCTGGCGGCGCGGCCGTCCCAGTCGATCAGCTCGTCCCACTTCTCGACGAAGCCCTGGACGTATTCGGCCTGGTAGTGGTCGGTGTCGCGGACCGCCGTGGGATCGTCGCCGTAGTCCTGCTCCGACTTGGCGGCGGGCGCCTTCGGCGGCGTGGTGGTCTGAGTCATGGTGTCGGAAAGCCTTCTCAAATCGCTGTGTCTCATCCTGCGTATGAACGCGCGACCGGGCGGCGCGGCCCTAGGGTCGCGCGACCGGCGTTGAACGTTCCGAATGAGGCGGACCATAGGGCAAAGCCGGAAGCGTTGAAAGCCTCCTAGGTAAAATGACGGATCGATGACGCAGCTGAAATGTCGAGCCGGAGGAGATTGAAAATCGACATGCGCGCGATCGCCTATTAGGAATGCAGTCGCGAAGAGCGGGGACTGCTCAAATGCTGGTTCGTCTCTTGCGGCTCGCGATTTTCGTCATCGCGACCATTTTCACTCCGACCGCGTGCGATGACGCGCCCTCCCGGCGTGCGGTCGCCGCCGCGCCGGACCCGGCGCGGACCGCCGAGGAGATCGTCGCGGCGGGACCGGACGGCGAGACGCAGGCCGTCCGGCTCGCCGAGATCCGCGCCGCTCGCGCGGGCGCGGCCGGGCGCGAAGCGCGGCGGCGAATCGAATCGCTCCTCGCCGAGGCGGGCGCCGGACTGCGGCTGGCGACCACGGGCGCGGCGCGCGATCGCTACGGCCGGACGGTGGCCCACGCCGAGTTCGACCGCGACGGCGAGACGGTGTGGATCCAGGCCGAGCTGGTTCGCGACGGGCTCGCGGTGGTGAGCAGCTACGCCGACAACCGCGCCCGGGCGCGCGACCTGCTGGCGCTGGAGCGCAGCGCGCGCGAAGCCGGCCGCGGCGGCTGGGGCGAGGGCGTATTCGTGGTGCGCGATCCCGACCCGAACGGACTGGCCCAGCATCTCGACAGCTTCCAGATCGTCGAGGGCCGGGTGATCGACGCCGCCGAGGCGCGCTCGGGACGCATCTATCTCAATTTCGGGCTGGAATGGCGCACCGACTTCACCGTCTCGATCCGCGACGACGATCGCGCACGGTTCGACGAGGCCGGCCTCGATCCCCTGTCGCTGGCCGGTGCGCGCGTGCGGGTGCGCGGATGGCTGTATCGCGAGAACGGCCCGATGATCGCCATCGATCACCCCGAGGCGCTCGAGGTGCTCGACGCTCCGGAAGCCGCCCCGCCTCCGGGCTAATCGAGCGGAACCAGGCCCGCTTCGTCGGGATCGCCGACCATCTCGGTGAGCGCCTTGCGCAGGCGGCCCAGCGCCTGGTGCTCGATCTGGCGGACGCGCTCCTTGGAGATGCCCAGCTCGTCGCCCAGCGTCTCCAGCGTCACCGCCTCCTCGACCAGGCGGCGCTTGCGGATGATCAGCTGTTCGCGATCGCTCAGCGTGGCCAGCGCCTGGGCGAGCCATTCCGATCGCTTGCCGGTGTCGCGCGCGTCCATCACCTCGGCTTCCGGATCGGGCGTCTCGGAGGCCAGCAGGTCCTGCCATTCCCCGTCGCCGTCCTCGGTATAGGGCGCGTTGAGCGAGCGATCGACGGCGGCCAGGCGCGAGGCCATCGCCTCGACATCGTCCTCGCCGACCTTCAGCGCGTGGGCGACATAGGCCCGGTTCTCCGGGGTCAGCGCGCCGGAGCTGACATCGTTGATCAGCGCACGCAGCCGGCGGAGATTGAAGAAGAGGGATTTCTGCGCCGCCGTCGTGCCGGTGCGCACGATCGACCAGTTGCGCAGCACGTAGTCCTGGATCGACGAGCGGATCCACCAGCTGGCGTAGGTGGAGAAGCGCACGCCGCGCTCGGGCTCGAAGCGGGCGGCCGCCTGCATCAGGCCGATATTGCCCTCCGAGACGAGATCGGCGAAGGGGAGGCCGTACTGGCGGAACTTGGCCGCCACGGCGATGACTAGCCGCATATACGCGGTGGTGAGCTTGTGCAGGGCGGCTTCATCGCCCTCGTCGCGCCAGGCCTGGGCGAGCGCCAGCTCTTCCTCGCGCTCGAGAAGCGGCGCGTTCATGGCCGTCTTCAGAAAGCGGCGATCGGGGTCGGCGTAACGGGCGGGCGCAGCGGCGGTCGTCAAGGTCGCCTCCAGGGGTGTGACTGCCTGTTTCCCTCGTATCTACGCACCGCCCCCGGCGGCGGATCATCATTCCGCCAAGAAAAACGCCCCGCCGGGTCCGGCGGGGCGTCTGGTCGATCGGTCCCTGTGAAGCGCTTCAGGTCAGGCGGCCTTCGCCGACAGCGTCTCCGAAAGCATCTCCATCGCCTTCTCGCGGTCGACCTTCTCGACCGCGGCGACTTCGCGGACCATGCGGTCGAGCGCCGACTCGTAGAGCTGCCGCTCGGAGTAGGACGGCTCGGGCTGGTCCTCGTGACGGTGCAGGTCGCGGACCACCTCGGCGATCGAGATCAGGTCGCCGGAATTGATCTTGGCCTCGTATTCCTGGGCCCGGCGGCTCCACATGGTACGCTTGACCTTCGCCTTGCCCTTCAGCGTCTTCAGCGCGTCCTTGAGAACCGTCTCGTTGGCCAGAGGCCGCATGCCCGACGCGGTCGCTTTCGCGGTCGGCACCCGCAGCGTCATCTTGTCCTGTTCGAACGAGACCACGTAGACCTCGATATCGAACCCGGCCACCGTCTCCTTTTCGACGCCGATCACCCGTCCGACGCCGTGCGCGGGGTAGACGATGTAGTCGCCCTTCTTGAAAGTCCGGTTGTCATTCGCGCTTTTTTTGCTCATCGACACTCTCTTGGTCGTTGCGCGTAGGTTCATCGCCTGACGGGATCGCACAAAGCTCTCCCCCACGCTCCCCGGCTGGGGAAAGTCGAGATGCGCGAGAAAGTCGAATCAGAACCAGAACCGACGCGGGTTGAACCCACTCGCCGTTTACGAAGTTTGATAAACTATCACAAAAGCGACAAAAATTCAAATGCTGCAGGCGCGAAGGCCGCGGCGTTCTCGCGCAATCGTGAAGACGCCGTAAACGGCGCGCGACCGACAGGCGCTAATCGCCTGTTCCCGGCTTGTCCGAGAAATACTTGTCGAGCTTGCCGGTCTCGTCGTCATACTTCTCCGCGTCGGCCGGCGGGTCCTTGCGCACAGTGATGTTGGGCCAGCTCTCGGCGTATTTCGAGTTCAGCGCCAGCCACTTGCCGTCGGGATCGTCCTCGGTGTCGGGCTTGATCGCCTCGACCGGGCACTCCGGCTCGCACACCCCGCAATCGATGCACTCGTCGGGATGGATGACCAGCATGTTCTCGCCCTCGTAGAAGCAGTCCACGGGGCAGACTTCGACGCAGTCGGTGTATTTGCAGCGGATGCAGGCGTCGGTGACGATGTAGGTCATCGCGCTCGAGAGGTCCCGGATGATGCGGCGGTTTCAGGCGGCGCGCCGGACATGAGGCCCGGCGGACGGTTTGTCAATGTTCGCGGGCCTCGGCGCGTTGTCGCGCCTCGGCGCGCTCGCGATCGGTGATCGCCAGCAGCGGGCCGAGCCGGCGCAGCAGCGAATCCTCGGCGTGATCGCGCTCGCCGTCGGCCAGCGCCACCGCCCAGAGATGCTCCATCAGCGCGACGCGCTTCTCCCGGGGCAGATGCTTCACCACGCGCGTGAACTTGTGATGATCGACCGCGCGCTCGGCCATGTCCTCGGCCTCGTCGAGCACCGTGCGCGCCTCGTCGGCGCTCAGCTCGAACGCCTTTTCCAGGATGCCCGCGATGCGGGTCTCCTCGACATTGGCGTAGACGCCGTCGGCGAGCGCGGCTTCGACCATCAGCGCGGCGGCCGCGGTTTCCGGCCGGATCTCGCCGCCCGACGATCCGTCCGCCTCGCCGCCGCCGAACAGCTTCTTCAGGAAATCGAGCATTCACGCGTCCTCTTCAGCATCGGCCAGGGCGTAGAGCGTGCGCGCCTCGGGCGCGGGACCGCGGCGCTCGCCGAGGCCGCGCACCGTCACGCGGAACAGCCGGCCGCCGCGATGATAGACGAGAACGTCGCCCGGGCGCACCTCCGCGCTGGCGCGCCGGACGCGAACGACCCGGCCGTCGCGTTCGAGCCGCACGCCGCCGTCGGCGACGAACCGGCCCGCGCCCGAACGCGACTTGAACAGGCGCGCGCGGAACAGCCAGACATCGATGCGCTGGCCGGCGTCGAGCGCGCTCATCGCCGGCCCCCTTTCTTGTGTCCCGGTCCGATATCGAGCTCGGCGAGCTTGGCGAAGGGCGTGTCGGCGGGCGGCGAGGCGGTGGTTTCCGCCTTGCGGCGGCGGGCGGGCTTGCGCCGCGCCTTCCACATCTCCGGCGAATCCTCGCCGGCGAGCGCGGTTCGCGTGTAGCCCAGGGCCTTGAGCACGCCGCGCAGCTCGTCGGTCGTGCAGCCGAGCAGGGCGGTCATCTCCGCGGTGAGCGCGAACGCCTTGCCTTCGCCCGCCGCCCGGCCGGCGCGGATGAGGTCGGCCAGCCGTTCGAGGATGTCGAGGCGCACCGCCAGCGGTCCGCAGCGCTGATAGCCCGCCGCGGCGTAGTCGGACTCGCTGCGCCCGGCTTCGACGGGCAGGCTGGTGCGTCCGGGCGGGGCGTCGAACGCGTGCTCGGCGCGGCCTTCCCAGACGGCCTTGAGCAGGGCGTTGAGACGCGCCGCCTTCGGTTTGAGCAGGGCGGGCAGGAAGACGGCGTGCTCGCCGATGCGCACGCCGGCGGCGCGCAGCTGGCGGCGCTCGGCCTTGGAGAGCTGGTCGAGGTCGTTGGCCAGCCTCCGGCGCGGCGCGGCGCCGAAATTCTCCACCAGCCGGAAGGCCACTCCGCGCGCCAGCCCGTCGAGCCCGCGCGCGCCGTCGACCTGTTCGCGCAGCCCGGCGAGCGGGGCGAGCGTCTTCGCGGCCCGTTCCGCGCAATAGCGCTCGAGCCGGCGCTCGGCGCGCGCGACGGCTTCTTCGGCGCCGAGTTCGCCGCCCGCCAGCGTTACCGCCGGGGCCAGCGGATTGGCCGACGGGGCGAGCCGGGCGATGGTCTCGCCTTTCCAGTCGAGACCGCCGTCGTCGGCCAGCGCGAGGTCGGAATCCGGCGCCTTGGTGAGCGCGCCCAGCCGGCGATTGACCTCCGGGCGAACGGCCTTCATCGCGGCGTTGGCCACCGCGCGCTCGGCGAGCCGGCCGCGCGAGGCGTCGGGCCGGAAATGCAGGCCCGAAAGCCGGCCCACGAAATGGCCCTCGACGGTGACCTCGCCGGTGTGATCGACGCCGGCGGCGAGATCGGTCTTCTCGCGCAGGCCGCGGATCAGCGCCGAGGTCCGCTTGTCGATGAAGCGGCCCATGAGCTGCTCGTGCAGCGCGTCTGAGAGCTGGTCCTCGACCTCGCGGGTGCGTTCGCGCCAGTGGTCGGGATCGCGCGTCCAGTCGGCGCGGTTGGCCGCATAGGCCCAGGTGCGCACATGGGCGAGCCGCTGCGACAGCGCGTCGACGTCGCCGTGGGTCTTCGCCACGCGCCTGAGCTGGCCGTCGAGCCAGGCGTCGGGCAGGCGGCCCTCGATCATCAGATAGGTGAAGACGCGCTTCACCAGCCGGGCGTGCTCGTCGATCGTGGTCTTGCGGAAATCCGGCGTCCGGCAGACGTCCCACAGCCGCTCGACGGCCGCGGTCGAGCGCGTGAGGTCGCGGATCTCGGGGTCGCGGGCGAGGATTTCGAGGACCTGCTCGTCGCTTGCGGTGCGCACGCGCTCGAGGCTGCGGTCGGGCGAGGGGGCGTTCAGCGAATTGCGCAGCGCCTCGAGATTGAAGAAGTCCAGCTCGGTGTTGCGCCAGCTCAGCCGGCCGACCGGGTCGAATTCGTGGTTCTCGACCTTGTGGACCACGTCGGGATCGAGCGGGCGGGCGTCGGCGGTCTCGCCGAACGTGCCGTCGGAGCGGAAGCGGCCGGCCCGGCCGGCGATCTGGCCGATCTCGTCGGCGCGCAGGCGGCGCCGGCGCCGGCCGTCGAACTTGCTCAGCCCGGCGAAGGCGACATGGTCGACATCCATGTTCAGCCCCATGCCGATGGCGTCGGTGGCGATCAGGTAGTCGACCTCGCCGGACTGGTAGAGCTCGACCTGGGCGTTGCGCGTGCGCGGGCTGAGCGCGCCCATCACGACGGCCGCGCCGCCGCGCTGGCGGCGGATCAGTTCGGCGATCGAGTAGACGTCGTCGGCGGAGAAGGCGACGATCGCCGAGCGTCGCGGCAGCTTGGAGAGCTTCTTCGGCCCGACATAGCCGAGATCGGAGAAGCGCTCGCGCTGGTCGCGCACCGCGTCGGGCACCAGCCGGCGCAGCATCGGGCCCATCGTGGCCGCGCCCATGAACATGGTCTCCTCCGTCCCGCGCGCATGCAGCAGCCGGTCGGTGAAGATGTGGCCGCGATCGGGGTCGGCGCAGAGCTGGACCTCGTCGACGGCGAGGAAGGCGGGCCTGAGATCGAGCGGCATCGCCTCGACGGTGCAGACGAAATAGCGCGCGTTCGGCGGGACGATCTTTTCCTCGCCGGTCACCAGCGCGGCGGCGCGCGGACCCTTGGCGGCGACGACCTTGTCGTAGATCTCGCGGGCGAGCAGCCGGAGCGGCAGTCCGATCACGCCCGACGACCGGCCCAGCATGCGGGTCAGGGCAAGATGGGTCTTGCCCGTATTGGTGGGTCCGAGGACCGCCGTGATCCGGGATTCGCTCGTCATGCGCAGCCCGAAGATAGAGGCCGCAGCGGGGCGTTATAAGACTTGTACTGCGAAAGAATCGGCGGTTCGCCTAGCGCACGACGAGGCGGCGGGCCTGGATCGTCATCTCGCCGATCTGGGTGTTCGCGCGGAACCGGATGGGCACGTGGACGTCGTTGACGCGCGCCAGCCAGATCGTCACCGGGCGGGCCGTCTCCTCCTCGCTCGGGCGGTCCTCGGGATCATAGCCGCTGATCGGCTCGAGATAGGCCCGGCAGATGACGGCGTCGCCGCGCCAGGCGCGCGTGCGAACGGATTCCGATCCGCCGGACTCGAGGCGGAGATCGTAGCGCGCCTTGCCGTCGAAGACGGGGACCCGGCCGTTGCAGGGCTCGCCCTCCTGCGAGACGTGATTGAGGGTGAGGTCGAGCATCGCCGAGATCGGGTCGACCGCGCCGGCGCGCTCGGATTCGCTCGCGGGCGGTTCGCCCATCGAGCCGAAGGGCGGCTGGACGTCCGGGATCGCCGTGCCCTCGGCGAAATCGATGCCGACCACGCGGCCCTTGTTGCTCGCCCGGTTGATGTGCTCGTAGCGCTGCGGCTGCAGCTGCAGCCCCTCGCGATAGCCTCCGGTGCTGGCCACGATGTCGGTGTCGTCGAACCAGCGCAGCAGGCCCGCGCTCTGAAACCGGGCGTCGGCGGAATAGCCGTCGGCGCCGAACCCGGCGTTCACCGAGATGTCGGCGACCGGGATGAAGAACAGCGATCCGGTGTACTCGACATAGAGCTGCTCGGGCGGCGTCGTCGACGCAGCCTCGTCGTCGGCCGCGGCGGGCGCGGCCAGCATAAGCGCAGCGGCGATGGCGATCCGGATCATGGCGGGTCGGGCTCCGTTTCGATCAGGGACGATCACAACGCATTATAGATCATGTTGGCAAACTATGGCCGCAAGAGGGTGACTGCGGCGCCGCGGCGTGCTTGACGCCCCGGCGGGCGTCCGGTAACACGCCCGCTCTCGCGCCGCGCCCCTGTGCGGCGGCGATGACGTTTATTCGAAGGTCTGGGTGCAAGCCATGTCGCGTCGCTGCGAACTTACGGGCACGGGTCCGCTTACCGGGAACAACGTGTCCCACGCCAACAACAAGACGAAGCGCCGCTTCCGTCCCAATCTGTGCGACGTGACGCTGGCCTCGGAATCGCTCGGCCGGGCGTTCAAGTTCCGCGTCGCCGCCAAGGCGCTGCGCAGCGTCGATCACGCCGGCGGCCTCGACGCCTTCCTGATGAAGGCGCGCGACGAGGACCTCTCGGCCAACGCTCTCAAGATCAAGCGCGAGCTGAAGAAGGCCGGCGAAGCCGCCGCCTGAGGCCTGCGCCGGGACAACCGTTTTCGAACGCCCGCCGGTCTCCGGCGGGCGTTTTGCGTTTCGGGCGGGCTCGTCTAGCGTCCGCCCGGGTTTGAAGAGGACTTTCGCCATGCGCCTGACCGTCTCCGCCCTCGCATTGCTCGCCGTCGCCGCCTGCGGCGAACCCGCCCCCGGACCGGAGGATTCCGCCGCGGTCGAGCCCGCCGACCGGGTCTTCTCCGGCGGGCCGATCCACACCGGCGTCGAGGCCCGCCCGACCGCCGAATTCGTCGCCGTCAACGAAGGCCGCATCGTCTATGTCGGCGACGCCGAAGGCGGGGCGGAGTATGTCGGCGAAGCCACCGAAGAGGTCGATCTCGCCGGCGCGGCGATGTTCCCCGGCTTCACCGACGCCCATGTCCACGTGCTCGGCGTGGGCCAGCGCGAGCGCATGCTGAACCTGGAGGATGTCGGCTCGATCACGGAATTGCAGGCCGCTGTCGCCGACGCCGCCGCCGACGAGACGGCGACGGTGATCGCCGGACGCGGCTGGATCGAGACGCACTGGCCGGAGGACCGCTTCCCGACCGCGGCCGATCTCGACGAAGTCGAGGCTGAGCGCCCGGTGGTGCTGACGCGCGCCGACGGCCACGCCCTGGTCGCCAACACCGCCGCGCTGGAAGCCGTCGGGATCGACGCCGACACGCCCGACCCGGATGGCGGCGAGATCCTGCGCGACGAGGCCGGGGCGGCCACGGGCATGATCATCGACACGGCGATGGCGCCCTTCGCCGATCTCGTCGGCGCGCCCGAAGGCGAGGAGCGCGCCGCGCTGCTCGAGCTCGGCGCGCAGGTGCTCGCCGAATCCGGCTGGACGGGCGCCCACGACATGTCCGTGCCCTACGCCGACGTCGACGTCATGGCGCGGCTCGCCGAGGAAGACCGCTTCGCGATCCGCAATTACGTGGCGGCCAATCCCGACGCCTATTCCGCGATCGCGGAAGCCGCTCCGCGCGTCGAGGCCGACGGACGCGTCGTCGCGCGCACCGTGAAGCTCTATGTCGACGGCGCGCTCGGTTCGCGCGGCGCGGCGCTTCTGGAGCCGTACTCGGACGCGCCGGGCTCGCGCGGGCTGGTGATGCTCGAGGAAGCCGACACCATCGCCTTCATGGAGCAGGCTCTCCGCGACGGGGTGCAGCTCGCCGTTCACGCCATCGGCGATCGCGGCAACCGGCTCGTGCTCGACTGGATGGAGGCCGCCCTCGACGCGGTGCCCGTCGACGAGCGCGCCGTCGCCGATCCGCGCTGGCGCGTCGAGCACGCCCAGATCCTCGATCCCGAAGACCTCGACCGTTTCGCCGAGCTCGGGATCATCGCCTCGATGCAGCCCTCCCACGCCATCGGGGACCTGCATTTCGCGCCGGACCGGCTTGGCGACGAGCGCCTGGAGGGCGCCTACGCCTGGCGCGATCTCGTGGAGTCCGGCGCCGTCGTGGCCGGCGGCTCCGACGCCCCGGTCGAGCGCGGCGAGGCGCGCATCGAGTTCCACGCCGCGGTCACCCGGCGCGATCTCGAGGGCTATTCCGGCGAGGGCTGGCATCCCGAGCAGGCGCTCGACCGCGCCGCCGCGCTCAAGCTCTTCACCATCTGGCCGGCTTACGCCTCGTTTCGCGAGGACGAGCTGGGCACGATCGAGATCGGCAAGCGCGCCGACTTCTCCGTCTTCGATCGCGACCTGATGACGGTCCCGGAGGATCAGCTGCGCGAGGCGCGGCCGGTGATGACGGTCGTCGAGGGCGAGATCGTCTGGCGGGCGGAGTAGTTTCTCCCCCCACCCTCTCTCAGGGGAGAGGGAATCCGCGAACTAGCGAGGGCGGGGGCTGTCCTTCACCCCACCCCGACCCTCCCCTCGAGGGGAGGGAGGCCGCCGCGCATCGACCAACTGCAAGGCGGATTCACCTTCAGGCTCAAGCGCGGCTGTACCGCAGCCCTCCGCGTCTCTTCCCCGGACTTGATCCGGGGCCCAGGGAGGCGGCGTTGCATGATCAAATATGGCTGGGTCCCGGCTTTCGCCGGGAAAGAGAAAGCCTCTCCAAGCGCCTGTCACTCCGCCGCCGGCGCCTCGGCGAATTCGAAGCTCATAAGCAGCGTGCGCTGATCGGCGCTGAAATTGTCGTCGGAAATCAGGAAGAGCCGCTCGCGGCCGTCGATCCGGGCGATCGCGGCACCCTCGAAATTGTCGACGGTCATTTCCGGGTCAAGCCGGGCGAGCCGCGTCGGCCCGTCGTCGCTGAAATTGGCGCCGTCTTCGCGGATCAGCGATGTCGGCGCCCGATTGATCAGGATCCGGGCGCCGGTCTCGCGCGCCCAGAAGCGCTCGACGATGACGAGATCGCCGTCGCCGGCCTCCGCCATGCCCGTCAGTCCGAAGCCGAGCGCCAGCCTGAGCGAGTGGCCGACCGGCTCGACGGATAGATCGGCGAGATCGTAGCGCCAGACCGTGTGCGTCTGGCCGTCTATGATCGGGTATTCGACGCCCGCCCAGAGGCCGCCGCCCGCGACCGCGAGCGCCTCGAGGCCGCCGTTCGATCTGAGCCTGTCGGCGCCCGGCGGGGCGGGCAGGGGCTCGGGGACCGCCTCGGCGATCCCGCTCCAGTCCGCGCCCGGATCGTAGACGGCGAGCCGGTGATCGCGCTCGAAGCTGACCGCCACGCGGCCCTCGCCCAATGCCGCGAGCCCTTCGGCGTCGGCGGCGTTTCCCGACAGGGCCGTTCCGTCCGGGCCGAGCATGGGCGCGATCTCGACATCGGAAACGCCGGCGAGATCGCCGCGGGCGTCGTAGTCCAGCCGCGCGGTGAGCCAGGCGCCGCGATCGGACGCCGCCAGCAGGCGGTTCCCATCGGGACTGATCTCGATCGCCGACCAGCCGCCGAACAGATCGTGGTCGGAGGCGAGCTCCAGCCCGCCGGCGTAGCGCAGCCCGTCGAGGGCGCGCTCCTCGGGGGCGTCGGGGAAGAGCGGAACCGGCGCGGCGCTCACCGCGATCTCCGCCTCGCCCGCCTCGCACGCCGCGGCGAACAGAAGGCCCGGGGCGAAGACGGCGGCGAGACGGATCATGGCGCTTACCTCCCGAGGTCGGACGTCACCGCGCGCTTGAGCGCCGACAGATCGCGGCCGGACCGCGCCCGCGCTTCCGAACGCTCCGGCGAGGGCGCGCGTCGACGCCCGCGCGCGGCGCGGCGCGGGTCCTTGTCGAACAGCGCGGCGAGCTGGTCGGTCATCGCGCCGGCGAGCTGCTCGACGTCGAGCAGCGTAACAGCCCTGCGATAATATCGCGTGACATCGTGGCCGATGCCGATGGCGAGAAGCTCGACGTCGGACTTGGTCTCGATCAGGTCGATGACCTCGCGCAGATGCTTCTCCAGATAGGCCGGCGAGTTGGCCGACTGGGTGCCGTCATCGACCGGCGCGCCGTCGGAGATGACCATCATGATGCGGCGCTGCTCGGGCCGGCCGAGCAGGCGCTGGTGCGCCCACAGCAGGGCCTCGCCGTCGATGTTCTCCTTCAGCAGCCCGTCGCGCAGCATCAGGCCGAGATTGACCCGCGAGCGCCGCCAGGGCGCGTCGGCGGCCTTGTAGACGATGTGCCTGAGATCGTTGAGCCGGCCCGGGTTCGGGGGCTTGCCCGCGGCGAGCCAGTCCTCCTTCGAGCGGCCGCCCTTCCAGGCGCGGGTGGTGAAGCCGAGAATCTCGCACTTCACCCCGCAGCGCTCGAGCGTGCGCGCGAGGATATCCGCGCAGGCGGCCGCGACCAGGATCGGCCGGCCACGCATCGAGCCCGAATTGTCGATCAGCAGCGTGACGACGGTGTCGCGGAACTCGGTGTCCTTCTCCTGCTTGTAGGAGAGCGGCTGCATGGGATCCATGATCACCCGCGGCAGACGGGCCGGATCGAGAACGCCCTCCTCGAGATCGAACTGCCAGGAGCGCTGCTGCTTGGCCATGAGCCGGCGCTGCATGCGGTTGGCGAGCCGGCCGACGGCGGCCTCCAGCCCCTTCAGGTGATGATCGAGATTGCGCCTGAGGCGGGTCAGCTCCTCCACGTCGCACAGGTCCTGGGCGGTGATGACCTCGTCGTATTTCGTCGTGAACACCTTGTAGGCGTTGGGGTCCTCGCCCTCGGGCCGGACCCAGTTGGGCCGCGCGGCCTGGAACTGGTCGCCGGGCTCGTCGTCGGCCTCGATCTTGGTGCCGCTGTCCTCGGAGAAGTGGATGTCCTCGGAGTCGGCCGCCGTGCCCTTGGCGTCCTGGGTCTCCTCGTCGTCGCCGCCCTCGGGCTTGGCGTCGCCGTCCTCGTCGCCCGACTGGGGCTGGTTCTCCACACCGGCGTCGTCCTGCGCGTCGTCCTGGCTGTCGTCCTCGGCGTCCTCGCCGAGCTCGTCGGAGAGATCGAGATCGCGGATCACGCGGCGCAGCGCCCGGGCGAACTCGTCCTGGTCGCCGGCCTCTTCGGCGAGCGCGTCGAGCGCCTCGCCGGCGGCGGCCTCGAGATCGTCGCGCCAGACTTCCATCAGCCCCTTGGCCTCCTCGGGCGCAGGCCGGCCGGAGATGCGCTCGCGCACCAGCATCGAGACGGCTTCGGACATCGGCGCGGACTGGCGGTCCTCGACGCGGTTCCAGCCCTCGCGCAGGGATTTCTCGACGAGCGCGGCGTCGAGATTGTCGCCGACGCCCTTCATGGCGCGCGCGCCGAGCGCCTCGCAGCGGGCCTGCTCGGCGGCCTCGAAGATGCCGCGCGCGCGCGCGCCGGGCGGCATCGCCTTGGCGTGGGCGGCCTGGTCGTGCAGCGCCGCGCGCAGCGCGGCGGCGTCGGCCTTGCCGCGCAGCGAAGCGGCCTTCTCCTCGGAGATGTCGTCGGGCGGGTTGGGCAGGACGATCCGGCCCTCGACGGACCGCGCCGCCTCGCCGCCGAACTTCACCTCGAGTTCGCGGTCCTTCGCGATCGATCGCGTCGCCGCGGTGAGCGCGCGCTTGAAGTCGTCGGACGGGGAGTGCTCGGTCATGCGCCTCGCGTCTTACGCCGCCTCGCCGGGCTTCACCGCGCCTTCGGGCAGGTTCTCGCCGAAGACGCGCTGGTAGAACTCCGCCACGATCGGGCGCTCGAGCTCGTCGCACTTGTTGAGGAAGGTCAGCCGGAACGCCTGGCCCGTATCGCCGAAGATCTGCGTGTTCTCCGCCCAGGTCAGCACGGTGCGCGGGCTCATCACCGTCGACAGGTCGCCGTTGATGAAGGCCTCGCGGGTGAGGTCGGCGACCTTGACCATGTCGGAGACCTGCTTGTCGCCGGCCTCGGACTTGCCAAATTCGCCGAGCTTGGCGAGCACGATGTCGCGCTCGGTCTCGAAGGGCAGGTAGTTGAGCGTCGAGACGATCGACCAGCGGTCCATCTGGCCCTGGTTGATCTGCTGGGTGCCGTGATAGAGGCCCGTCGTGTCGCCCAGCCCGACGGTGTTCGTCGTCGCGAACAGGCGGAAGAACGGGTTGGGGCGGATCACCTTGGTCTGGTCGAGCAGGGTGAGCGAGCCCGAGGCCTCCAGCACGCGCTGGATCACGAACATCACGTCGGGCCGGCCGGCGTCGTACTCGTCGAACAGGATCGCGACCGGGCGCTGCACCGCCCAGGGCAGGATGCCTTCCTGGAACTCGGTGACCTGCTGGCCGTCGCGCACGACGATGGCGTCCTTGCCGACCATGTCGATGCGGCTGACATGGCTGTCGAGATTCACCCGGACCATCGGCCAGTTCAGCCGCGCGGCGACCTGCTCGACATGGGTCGACTTGCCGGTGCCGTGATAGCCCTGGATCATCACCCGCCGGTTGAAGGCGAAGCCGGCCAGGATCGCCCGCGTCGTCGGCGCGTCGAAGACATAGGTGTCGTCGATCTGCGGAACGTGTTCGTCGCGCCCGGAGAAGGCGGGAACCTTGAAGCCGGGGTCGAAGCCGAACAGCTTCCGGCAGTCGGCCGTCGTGTCGGGCGTGGAGGAAATCAGGTCCGTATCGGTCATGTAGCTCGCGTGTGTCTCGAGGATCGCGCGGGCCGCGCCCGCCGCTCTCTAGTTAGCGTGCGCAAGGCCCCGGCGCCACCACCGCCGGTGAAACAGGCCCGATCGCCTCAGGCCAGGCCGGAATTGCGCAGGATCTGGTAGGCGGCCACGACCTTCTGCAGCTGGTCCTCGAAGGACCGGTCGCCGCCGTTCGAATCGGGATGGTAGGATCGCACGAGTTCGGCGTAGCGCTTGCGCACGCTCGCCTTCTCGGCCTCGTATTCGAGCCCGAGCGTATCGAGCGCCTTTTCGACCAGCCGGCCGTGGCGGCGCTTTTCCGGTTCGCTGTGCGCGCGGTCGTGACCCGGCGGCGGGCGCTCGCCGAACAGCGAGAACGGGTCGAAGAAGGCGCGCTGCCAGTCGACGGAGGCGTGCTCCGCCTTCTTGCGCGTCGAGGCGCCGGCCTTGAAGCTCCAGGTCGGGCGATGGCCGTAGGCGAGGCTCTCCTGGTAGGCGCGCACCGCCGATTCGCTCATGCCCTCGAAGAAGTTCCAGGACTTGTTGTATTCCCCGGCGTGGCGGGCGCAGAACCAGTAGTGCTCGTTCAGGCGGTCCGGCGCCTTGGGCGCGCGCGCCTCGGCCTTGCGCCGGCACCGGGGATATTCGCACTCGCGCTCGTCCATCCGCGGCTCGTCGCGCGGCGGCTTGATGCGGATATCCTTGAACCGCGGCTTGTATTGGAACGTATCGGCCATCGCGCAAAGTATGGGGTCCGCGCTGTTAGCGGGCAATAAACGGGAGCGGTTCTTGACGGAAACGACACACAGGATCGAGCAGGCGCTCAAGGCGGCCTTCGCGCCGGAGGCGCTGTCGGTCGTCGACGACAGCGCGCGCCACGCCGGTCATGCGGGCAATCCTCATGGGCGCGGCGGCACGCATTTCGTCGTCGAGATCGTAGCCGACGCCTTCGCGGGCAAGTCGCGCGTCGAGCGTCACCGCCTGGTCAACGCCGCGCTGGCCGACGAATTCGAGGCCGGGCTTCACGCGCTCAGCGTCACGGCGAAAGCGCCGGGGGAGTAGCCTCCCCCTCGAGCGGCGCTTCGGGCTTCAGGCGCATCCGGGTGATCTGGTTGCGGCGGCGTTCGAGGATCTCGAAGCGCACGCCGTGGAAGCTGAACACCTGGCCGGGCTCGGGAATGGTCTGGGCCTCGTGGATGACCAGCCCGGCGATGGTCACCGCCTCGTCGTCGGGCAGGTCCCAGTCGAGCGCGCGGTTGACGTCGCGGATGCCCGCCCCGCCGTCGACGATGACGCTGCCGTCGGGCTGCGGGGTGAGGCCGGCCATGGCGATGTCGTGCTCGTCCTCGATCTCGCCGACGATCTCCTCGAGGATGTCTTCCAGCGTGACCACGCCCATCAGCGCGCCGTACTCGTCGACGACGAGGGCGAAGTGCTCGCGCTTGGAGCGGAACATGTTGAGCTGGTCGAACAGCTCGGTCGTCTCGGGAATGAACCAGGGCTCGCGCTTGATCGCCTCGATGTCGACCTTCGCCGCGTCGCCGTCGGCTTCGTGCAGCGCTCGGGCGAGGTCGCGCACATGGAGCACGCCGACGATGTTCTCCGGGTCGTCGCGATAGAGCGGAAGCCGGGTGTGCGGGCTCGTCAGCGCGGCGTCGACCAGCTCGGCGGCGGGCTGATCGAAATCGAGCATGATCAGGTTCTTGCGGTGGACCATGACGTCGTCGACGGTCAGCTCGCGCAGGTCGAGCACGCCGCCGAGCATGTCGCGGTCATGCTTCACCACGCCGCCTTCCTGGTGGTGCATGTCGATCTGGCCGCGGATCTCCTCGCGCGCCGACAGGACGGGCCCCTCGACATCGGCGCCGGCCAGCCGCAGCACGGCGCGAACCAGCGCCTGCACGGCGGCGACGATCGGCGCGAACACGCGGACGAAGAACTGCAGCGGCAGCGAGACCGCCAGCGCCATCCGGTCGGGATTGGACAGCGCGTAGGTCTTGGGCATCACCTCGGCGAAGATCAGCACCAGCAGTGTCATCACCAGCGTGGCGATGGGCACGCCGGCCTCGCCGAACATCACCAGGAACATCGCCGCGGCGATCGACGAGGCGAGGATGTTGACCAGGTTGTTGCCCAGCAGGATGGCGCCGATCAGGCTCTCGCGGTCGGCGATGAGGCGATTGACGCGCGCGGCGCGGAGGTCGTCGTCCTTCTCCAGAGACAGCATGCGCGCCTTCGACGTCGCCGTCAGCGCAGTCTCCGATCCCGAGAAGAAGCCCGACATCAGCAGCAGGGCGAGGATCGACAAGGCCGACCAGAGCATCCACGGCTCAAACTGAATGGTCATCGATTTCCCTTTCCAGGAACGCGGCGAGATCGCGCGCGTCCGCTCTCGGCGCGATATAGGCCTCGCCGATCCCGCGCGCGAGTATCAGCGTGATCGCCCCGCCGACGGTTTTCTTGTCGCCGGCCATGCGCGCGAGCAGGCGTTCGGCCTCGAACGGCCCGCCGGCGAGATCGCCGATGCGCGCGGGCAGGCCGACCGCCTCGAGATGGGCTGCGATCTGCTCGGCGTCGGCCTTCGGACAGGCGCCGAGACGGGCGGAATAACGGAAGGCGAGCGCCAGCCCGCAGGCGACCGCTTCGCCGTGAACGAGCGCGCCGGGAGCGGCCTCGGCTTCGAAGGCGTGGGCGAAGGTGTGGCCGAGATTGAGCAGGGCGCGGGGCCCGCGCTCGCGCTCGTCCTCGGCGACGATGCGCGCCTTGAAGGCCACCGCGTCGGCGACCGCCTCGGCCAGCGCCCCGCCGTCGAGGGCGTCCGCGCCGGCGGCCTCGAGCCGGTCGAACAGCGCGGCGTCGCCGATCAGCGCGGCCTTGACGATCTCCGCGTAGCCCGCCCGCACCTCGCGGCCGGGCAGGGTGGCGAGCAGCCCCGTGTCGGCGAGCACCAGGGCGGGCTGATGAAAGGCGCCGACCAGGTTCTTGCCCTGGCGGACATTGATCCCGGTCTTGCCGCCGACCGAGGAATCGACCTGGGCCAGCAGCGTCGTGGGGATCTGGGCGAAGCCGACGCCGCGCTTGACGATGGAGGCGGCGAAGCCGGCGAGATCGCCGATCGTTCCGCCGCCGAACGCGATGACCGTCTCGGTGCGGTCGATCCCGGCGTCCAGCAGCGAATCCACCAGCGATTCCAGCTGGTCCCAGCTCTTGGCCGCCTCGCCGCCGTCGATCTCGAACACGACCGGTTCGAGCGACACCTCGTCCAGCGCCGCGTTCAGCCGCGCGCCGTGACGGTCAAACGCGGTCCGGTCGGCGACAATGAGCGCGCGGCCGCGCGGGCAGAGCGCCCGCAACGCGTCGGCGCCGGCCTCGAGCGCGTTCGGCCCGATCAGCACCTCGTAGCGGCGGTCGCCGAGCTCGACGGGAACACGCAACGGGCCGGTCATGACGGGGCCGTTCCGGCGAGATGGTCGCGCAGCGCGGCGACGATCGCCTCGACGGTTTTCTCGTGCGAGCCGGATGCGGAGTCCACGGCCAGGTCGGCCTCGCCATAGGCCGGCGCGCGCTCCTCCATCAGCCGCGCCATCACCGCCTCGGGATCCTCGTTGTGCAGCAGCGGGCGCGTGTCGCGCCGCGAGACGCGCTCCATGAGCACGGGCAGCTCTGCGCGAAGCCAGACCGAGACGGCCTCGTCCTTGACGAGGCGCCGGGTGTCGGGATCGACGAAGGCGCCGCCGCCGACGGCCAGAACCATGGGCGGTTCCTCTTCCAGCAGGCGCGCGATCACCTTGCGCTCTCCGTCGCGGAAAGCGCTCTCGCCGAAATCGGCGAAGATGTCGGGCACGGAGCGGCCGGCGGCGCGTTCGATCTCGGCGTCGGCGTCCTTGAACGGCCGTCCGAGCCGGCGCGCCAGGCGGCGTCCGACCGTGGTCTTTCCGGCTCCCATCAGCCCGACGAGCACGATCGTGCGCTCCAGCGCGTCCAGCGGGTCCGTCGCGTTCATCACCGATCGGGTATAAGCACGCATGCTGCGGCGGGCAATCGCGGGCCCGTCCTGTCTGGAAATGGCCGCATTCGCTCGATTAGAGTGCGGCCGAGGCGTGATCGCGAAACGGAGGGCGCGTCATGCGCGGATTTCTCATCGGCGTGCTGGTCATCGGGGTGCTGCTGGCGGCGGGCTTCGTCGCGCTGCTGGTGATGGCCGAGGGGCTGGCGCCGGAGACCGAAGAGATTCGGATCGAGGTGACCGATGACCTGGTGGAATAGTCTCGCCGCCGCAGCGCTCGCCGCGGCGGTTTCCGCGCCTGCGTTCGCCCAGGGCGGCGGCCGCGAGCCGGCCGACATCCAGGTCGCCGAGCTGGGCGACGTCGATCCGTTCGAGGTCGGCGTGCTCGACGTGCTGGACGACGACGTCTGGTCGAGCGGCGAGGCGATCGCCCTGCGCGCGGTGCTCGAGGCGCTGCCGGACTCCGAGGGCGCGGGCTGGACCTCGCCGGTCGCCGCCCGGCTGGCCGAGCGCGCGTTGCTGTCGTCGGGACAGCCGCCGGAGAACGGCCGGGACGCCTTCGCGCTCGCCGCGCTGCGCGCCGACCGGGCGCTGGCGGCCGGCCGCGCAGAGCCCGTTTTCAACCTGCTCGAGCGCACGCCGCGGGTGAACGAATCGCCGGCGCTGTCGCGCCTGCTCGCCGAAACCGGCTTCGCGCTGGGTCGGCTCGACGCCGCCTGCCGGGCCGCCGACGCCCTGCTGGAGGGCCGCGAGGCGCCGTACTGGCTGCGCGCCCGGGCGGCGTGCCTGGCCTTCGACGACAATGTCCGCGCCGCCGAGCTCACCGCCGAGCTCGCCCGGGCGAGCGAAGCCGACGCGGGCTTCGACGCGCTGTTCGACGCCTACACCCTCGACCGGCCCGCGCCCGAAGACGTCCGGCCGGACACCGGGCTCGAGCTGGCGCTCGCCCACGCCGCCTCGCCGGATCGCGCCATCATTCCAGCCGAGGACGCGCCGGGCTGGCTGCATCGCGCCGCCGAACGGACGGGCCCGCCGATCGAACTGCCCGAGACGCTGACCGAGGCGCTGGAGGCCGCCGCCGTGATGGAGGGCGCCGAGCGCGACGCCGCGCTGGGCGCGCTCGTGCACCAGGATCTCGACCGCACCATCGCCGCCGAAGCGCTGGGCATGCGGCTCGACGACGCCGCGGCGGCGGATCGCTTCGTCGAGGTCGCGCGCGGCTATGGCCCGGAGATCGCGAGCCTGCCTATCACCGCCGACACCCTCGCCCACGGGCCAGTCTACGTGCTCGCAGCCGTCCTCGCCGGCGATCTCGACACCGCCCGCGAGTGGCGCGAGGCGCTCTCGGAGGGCCCGCCGCCGGAGGTGATCGAGCAGACCGCGCCGAAGCCGGCCTCCGGCGCTTATTATCCCGCTGACGGCCCGTCCGGGCTGACCCCGCCGGAGACCTTCGAGCCGGAGACCGTCGAGCCGGAATGGACGCCGCCGGAAGCACGCGTGCTCGTCGGGCTCGACTATGCGCTCTCCATCGCCGAGGGCGACATCGCCTCGGGCGCTTTCGAGGCGCTGCTCGCCGCGCGCATCGAGACCGCCAGCTTGCCGCGCCTGTCGCAGGCCGCCGCGCTGGCCGCGCTGGGCGCGCCGGCGTCGGGCGAGCTGCGCGCCGCCATGACCGGCGGCGACCGGCCCGAGGAGGCCGGCATGGTCATCGCCGCGCCGGCGCTCTTGTCGGCGGCGGCCGGCGCGCTCGGCGAGACGCAGCTCCACGCCGCGCGCCTGATCGAGGCCCATCCCGAGGATCCCGAGGCCTACGCCGCCGCGGCGGCCGCGTTGCGCGGCGTTGGGCTGGAGGCCGAGGCGCGGCGCTTCATCCTGGAAGCCGTCGCCGAGGAGGAGGCCGGGTGAGCGAGCGCACTGTCGCGCTCTTCCTCGACATGATGGCCGCCGAACGCGGTGCCTCGCCTCACACGCTGGACGCCTATCGGCGCGATCTCGCCGACATCGCCGGCCGGCTCGCCGCCGACGGCGTCGCCCTCGAGTCGGCGAGGGAGCCGGATCTCGAAGCCGTCCTCTCGGGCATGGCCGCCGACGGGCTGTCGGCGGCGACGGCGGCGCGGCGGCTGTCGGCCGCGCGGCGCTACTACCGCTTCCTGTTGCGCGAGGGCATGCGCGCAGACGATCCCGCCGCCGGGCTGACGGGCCCGAAGAAGCAGCGGCCGCTGCCGAAGGTGCTCTCCGAGGCCGAGGTCGAGGCGCTGTTCGACGCCGCCGAGACCCTGGAGGGCGACGCCGGGGTGCGCGCCCGCGCGCTGCTCGAGCTGCTCTACGCCGGCGGGCTGCGCGTCTCCGAGCTGGTCGCCCTGCCGCTGGCCGCGCTGGCGCGCGCCGAGCGCTGCATCGTCGTCACCGGCAAGGGCGGGCGCGAGCGCCTGGTCCCGCTCACCGACAGCGCGCTCGACGCCGTCGCCGCCTACAAGGCGGTCCGCGCGCGCCACCTGCCGGGCGAGGGCTCGCCGCGGCGGCGCAAGGCCGAGCGCTATCTCTTCCCGTCCGCCACTGCGCGGCGGGGCCATCTCACCCGCGAGCGCTTCGCCCAGATCCTCTCCGAGCTCGCCGTCGCGGCCGGTCTCGACCCGGCCCGCGTGAGCCCGCACGTGCTGCGCCATGCCTTCGCCACGCACCTGCTGGCGAACGGAGCCGACCTCCGAAGCGTTCAGACCCTGCTGGGCCACGCCGACGTGTCGACGACGGAGATCTACACCCATGTGCTCGAGGCGCGCCTGAAGGCGCTCGTCCACGACGCCCACCCGCTCGCGCGCGAGCCCGAGGAATGAAACTGCGGCCCGCGCCTTGCAGGGACGGCCGCACGATTGCCCTCGCCGGGGGCTGCGGCTAGGTTCCCCGCCGTCCTCGGCGGACCGGGCCCGCGGCCGCCGCCGAACTCCGCAGAATTCAGGTTTCCGGATGTCCGACCCGACCCGCACCTATCTCGACTTCGAACGTCCCGTCGCCGAACTGGACGCCAAGATCGAGGAGCTGGAGTCGGTCGCCGCGAACAACGGCGATGACGCGCCCGATCTCGCCGACGAGATCGCCAAGCTGCGCCAGAAATCCGCCGACCAGCTGAAGTCGCTGTATTCCAAGCTCGATCCGTGGCGGAAGACGCTGGTCGCGCGCCATCCCGAGCGGCCGCACCTGCGCGACTATCTCAAGCATCTCATCACCGATTTCGAGGCGCTGTGCGGCGACCGCCGCTTCGGCGAGGACCACGCCATCGTCGGCGGGCTCGGCCGGTTCCGCGGCCGCCCGGTCCTGGTCATGGGCCACGAGAAGGGTCACGACACCCAGAGCCGGCTGCACCACAATTTCGGCATGGCCCGGCCGGAGGGCTATCGCAAGGCGGTCCGCCTGATGGATCTCGCCGAGCGCTTCGACCTGCCGGTCGTCACCTTCGTCGACACCGCCGGGGCCTATCCCGGCGTCGGCGCGGAGGAGCGCGGCCAGTCCGAGGCGATCGCGCGCTCGACCGAGCGCTGCCTGACGCTCGGCACGCCGCTGGTCTCGGTGATCACCGGCGAGGGCGGTTCGGGCGGCGCGGTCGCCGTCGCCTCGGCCAACACCGTCCTCATGCTCGAGCACTCGATCTATTCGGTGATCTCGCCGGAGGGCTGCGCCTCGATCCTGTGGCGCGACGGGGCCCGGGCCAAGGACGCCGCCGTGGCGATGAAGATCACGGCCCAGGACCTGATCGGGCTGAAGATCATCGACGAGATCATCAACGAACCCGTCGGCGGCGCCCATCGCGATCGCGCGCTCGCCATGACGCGCGTGGGCGACGCGATCGAGGCCTCGCTGTCGAGCCTCGACGGCCTCGACGCCGCCGAACTCAAACGCCGCCGCCGCGAGCGCTTCCTTGCGATCGGGCGCAGCCTGCTGGAAGAGTAGCGCGGCCTCAGCCGAGCGGATGCTCCAGCCAGGGCAGGGTCCGTCCCGGCACGGCCTGCGACGGCCGGTCCTCCACGAAACGCGCCCCCATCGCCTCGTAGAAGCCGCGCGATTGCGGGTCGGCGAGGATCGTCATGCGCGTCGCGCCGGCGCGCCGGGCGGCTTCGCGCGCCCAGTCGTAGAGCGCGCGGCCGACGCCGCTTCCGATGGCGGCGGGATCGATGAAGAGAAGCTCGAGCTCGACCGCGCCGTTCTCGAGCCGGCCGAGCTGGGCGACGCCGAGGCGCTGCTCGCCGGCTTCGGCGACGCGGCAGCGGCCATCTTCGATCGCGTCGGGGTCGGCGCGCAGCCAGCGCGCCATGACGGCCATCATCGCGGCGTCATAACCCCACCACGCCTTCGATCGCAGGATCAGCGCGTCGAGCGCGTCGCGTTCGTCGGACCGGGCGGGTCGCAGGACCGGCGCGTCAGCGCGCGCCGACGACGCCATGGCAATGCTTGTACTTCTTGCCCGAGCCGCAGGGGCAGGGCGCGTTGCGCGGCACGCGGCCCCAGGTCGAGGGATCGCCGGGATTGACTTCCGGCGCGGCGCGGCGGCTCGCGATCGGGCTCGCCGGCGCAGTCTCGCGCGGGCTGTCCGGTCCGTCGGCCATCTCGTTGCGGCCGGTGAGCGGATCGGCGTGGCGGGCCTGGATGTCCTCCGGCGGCTGCGGCCGCTGCGGCGGGGCGGCGGCCTCGATGCGCACGTTGGAGAGGATGCGCGTCGTCTCGAAGCGCAGATCGTCGAGCAGGTGCTCGAACAGCGAGAACGCCTCGGTCTTGAACTCGTTGAGCGGATCGCGCTGGGCGTAGCCGCGCAGGCCGATGACCGAGCGCAGCGCGTCGAGATGCTGGAGATGCTCGCGCCATTTCAGGTCGATGGTCTGCAGCAGCATCTGCTTCTCGACCCGGCGCATCAGCTCCGGACCGGTGTCGGCGGCCTTCTCGGCGTAGGCCTCGTCGGCGGCCTTGATCAGGCGCTCGGTGATCTCCTCGTCGGCGATGCCTTCCTCGGCCGCCCAGTCCTTGATGGGCAGCTCAAGGCCGAAATACTTCTCGACGGCTTCGTGCAGGCCCTCGACGTCCCACTGGTCGGCGAAGGCCTTCGGCGGGATGTGGCGGGCGACGAGATCCTCGGCGACCTGGTGGCGCATGTCGCGAACCACGTCGGTGACGTCGTCGGCGGTCATGAACTCGATGCGCTGCTCGAAGATCGCCTTGCGCTGGTCGTTCATGACGTCGTCGAACTTCAGGATGTTCTTCCTGATGTCGAAATTGCGCTGCTCGACCTTCTTCTGGGAGGTCTCGACGGCCTTGGACATCCAGGGGTGCTGGATGGCCTCGCCCTCCTTCATGCCGAGCCCGCGCATGATCCCGTCGAGGCGTTCGGGCGCGAAGATGCGCAAGAGATCGTCCTCGACCGAGATGAAGAAGCGCGAGCGGCCCGGGTCGCCCTGCCGCCCGGAGCGGCCGCGCAGCTGGTTGTCGATGCGCCGGGATTCGTGGCGCTCCGTGCCGATGACGAACAGGCCGCCGGCCTCGATGGCCTTGCGCTTCTTCTCGGCGACGTCGGCGGCGATCTTCTCGCGCTCGGCGGCGATCTCGGCCTCGGTCGGCTCCTTGTCCTTGGACTTCTGCGCCTCGATCCAGTCGGCGATCCGGAAATCGACATTGCCGCCGAGCTGGATGTCGGTGCCGCGGCCGGCCATGTTGGTGGCGATGGTCACCGCGCCGGGCACGCCGGCCTGGGCGATGATGCCGGCTTCCTGCTCGTGATAGCGCGCGTTGAGCACCTGGTGCTTGATCTTGCGCTTCTTCAGCAGCGCCGAAAGGCTCTCCGACTTCTCGATCGAGACCGTGCCGACGAGAATGGGCTGATCCTTGGCGTGGGCCTCCTCGATGCAGTCGAGAATGGCCGCGTTCTTCTCGGCGGCGGTGCGGTAGAGCTCGTCGTCCTCGTCCAGGCGCGCCACCGGCACGTTGGTCGGAATCTCGACGACCTGCAGACCGTATATGCCCTCGAACTCCTCGGCCTCGGTGGCCGCGGTGCCCGTCATGCCGGCGAGCTTGTCGTAGAGCCGGAAATAGTTCTGGAAGGTGATCGAGGCGAGCGTCTGGTTCTCGGGCTGGACCTCGACGCCCTCCTTGGCCTCGATGGCCTGGTGCAGGCCGTCGGAGAGCCGGCGGCCCGGCGTCATCCGGCCGGTGAACTCGTCGATCAGGACGACCTTGTCCTCGCGGACGATATAGTCCTTGTCCTTCTGGAAGATCTTGTGGGCCTTCAGCGCCTGGTTGACGTGGTGGACCACGGAGATGTTCTCGATGTCGTAGAGGTCGCCGCTCTCGAGCAGGCCGTTCTCGCGCAGGACCTCCTCGACATGCTCGTTGCCGTCCTCGGTGAAGGTCACCGAGCGCGCCTTCTCGTCGATGACGTAGTCGTCCTCGTCGAGCAGCGGGATGATCGTGTCGATCGTCTTGTAGAAATCCGTCCGGTCGTCGGTGCGCCCGGAGATGATGAGCGGCGTGCGCGCCTCGTCGATCAGGATGGAGTCGACCTCGTCGACGATGGCGTAGGCGTGCGTGGCCTTCTCCTTCGGCCGGCCGCCGAACTGCACCATCTCGCGCAACGAGTACTTCATGTTGTCGCGCAGATAGTCGAAGCCGAATTCGTTATTGGTGCCGTATGTGATGTCGCAGGCGTAGGCCTGGCGGCGCTCCTCGTCCATCATGCCGTGAACGATCACGCCGGTCGTCAGGCCCAGGCGGGAATAGACCTGGCCCATCCACTCGGAGTCGCGGGCGGCGAGATAGTCGTTGACGGTGACGATGTGGACGCCCTTGCCCGGCAGGGCGTTGAGATAGGCCGCCAGGGTCGAGACCAGCGTCTTGCCTTCGCCGGTCTTCATTTCGGCGATGTCGCCGCGATGCAGCACGATGCCGCCCATCAGCTGGACGTCGAAATGGCGCTGCCCGAGGCTGCGCTTGGCGGCCTCGCGCACCGCGGCGAAGGCCTCCGGCATCAGGTCGTCGAGCTTGGCGCCGTTGTCGAGGCGTTCGCGGAACTCCGCGGTCTTGGCCTTGAGCGCGGCGTCGTCGAGCGCCTCGAAGTCCGGCTCCAGCGCGTTGATCCGTTCGACCTGGCTTTCGAGACGCTTGAGCGTGCGATCGTTGGCTGAGCCGAAGAACTTGCGGGCGAGGTTGAGCATGACGTATCAGCCTTCGAGGAGGCGGTGTCGAAACAGGATCGCCCGGCCGCGCCGAACGGGCGCGGGCGCCGGGCGTCGGTCCGGGCCGAAGTTCCCGGTGACTTAAGGAGGCCGCGGAAAAGTGTCAATCGAACCCCCCGCGCCCGGGCGGCGCCGCATCCCCGCCGGAGCGACGCCTCGCGGCCGCATCGCCGCGGTGCTGGCGGCGGTCTGCGCGTTCGCCGCCGCGGCGTGCTCGGCCGAGCCGGACGTCGACACCGAGCCGCTGGTTGACGAGGCGGAGACGCGCGGCGGGGACGTCGCATTCCGTTTCCTCGACCTGCCCCCGCAGGACGCCGACGACGCCGTCGCCGCCCGCGTCGGCGAGACGGTCATCTACGAGTCCGATGTCCGCCGCGAGGCGGCCGCCCAGGAGATCGTGGAGGATCCCGCCGCGCTCGACCCTTCCGACGCCGCATTCCAGGAAGTGCTCGACGAGCTGATCGAGCAGCGCCTGCTCGCGCTGGAGGCGCGCCGGCGGGGCCTGGCGGACTCGCCCGAGGCGCGGCGGCGCCTCGCGGCCGCCGAGGAGCGCATCATCGGCAATGTCCTCGTCGAGACGGCGGTGTCCGACGCGGTCACCGAGGATGCGATCGAACGCGTCTACGAGGAGCAGATGGATCTCGCCCCGGCGGAGCGCGAGCTGCGCGCCCGCCACATCCTGGTGGACACCCGCGAAGAGGCCCGCGAGATCGCGCGGCTGCTGAGCGAGGGCCGGGACTTCGCCCAGCTCGCCCGCCAGGTCAGCCAGGATCCGAACACCCGGCTCGAGGGCGGCGACCTGGGCTGGTTCACCCGCGACGGGATTCTGCCGGAATTCGCCAGGATCGCCTTTTCGCTGCCGGTGGGCGGCGTGTCCGAGCCCTTCCAGACCGAGTACGGATGGCATGTCCTGGAGGTGACCGACCGGCGCAATCGCCCGCGGCCGGGGCTCGAGGAGATGCGCGCGCGTATCGTGCGCTTCCTCACGCTCGAGGGGATCCGCGTCCTGCTCGACGAGATCCGCGAGACCTATCCCGTCACACGCGTCGCCTCGCCGGCGCCGCCCGGCCTGCGCGCGCCGACGTCGGAATCCGACGGCGCAGAGGGGGATGACGGGACCGCCTCTCAAGGTAACCCGGGATAAACCATGCCGGGCGGGAAAGCTCGAACGGAGCGCCGATCCATGACATCGTCCAACGGCTCGCTCTTGCTGGTGGCGGCTTGCGCCCTGCTCGACGCGGACGGCCGGGTCCTGCTCTCGCGTCGTCCTCAGGGCAAACCGCAGGCCGGTCTCTGGGAGTTTCCCGGCGGCAAGGTCGAGCCCGCGGAGACGCCGGAACAGGCCGTCGTCCGCGAGCTGAGGGAAGAGCTGGGAGTGGAACCGTGCGAGCGATGTCTTCAACCATTCGCCTTCGCGTCGCAGCCGATGAGCGACGGGCGGCAGATCCTGATGCCGCTGTACGTGTGTCGGCGCTGGGACGGGTTCCCCGACCCGAAGGAAGGCCAGAAGATCGCCTGGGCGCGGCCGACCGAGCTGGATCGCTTCGACATGCCGGCGCCGGACGTGCCGCTGGCCGCGGAGCTGCGCGACCGTCTCAGCGGCGCGCGCGTTCTGGACTGAGCGCCTTCCTCGCCGACGAGAGCGGGGCGACGGCGATCGAGTACGGCCTCATCGCGGGGATCATCTCCATCGTCATCATCAGCGCCACCACCTCGATCGGCGGCACGCTGACGGGCTGGGCCTGGGACGTGGTCAACGGCTTCAGCTAACCGCCGGCTTTCTCGCCCGCTGAAACCTCCTTTGCGCCGAGCGCATCGGCCAGGCGCGCCTGCGCCGAACCGGGCCGCTTGGGCCGCGGCTGGTCGGGATGCGGCGCCCAGCCCGCCGCATGCAGGATCTCGAAGCTCGCCGGAACGCGGCCGTCGTCTTCGGCGAAGCGCTCTGCGTAGACCGCCTCCATGCGCTCGAACAGCGCCCGCCCCGCCGGCGTGCGGGGCCGGCCGGCAAGCGCGCTCGTCTCGCCCATGCCCCTGAGATCGCGCATAAGCGCCCCGGCGTCGGGGTAGCGCGCCTTCAGCCGGTCGACGTCGGAGACCGGCATGGCGAAGCCGGCCCGGCCGAGCAGCCCCGCCAGATCGATCGTGTCCGCGAACGGCGAGACCCGCGCCGCCGCGCCGCCGCTGACCTCGCTTTCGGCGGCGAGCATCGCCTGGCGCAGCTCGGTGAGCGTCGCGCCGCCCAGCATCGCCCCGGCGAAGAAACCGTCGGGCCTGAGCGCCAGATTGATCTGGACCAGCGCGCCGACGAGATCGTTGGTCCAGTGCAGCGACAGGCAGGACAGCACGAGATCGACGCTTGCATCCGCGATCGGCAGGCGCTCCTCGTCGAGGCACAGCGCCGGGCCGGCGGCGCGGCGCGCCATTGGTTCGGACAGGTCCGCCTCGATCAGCGTTCCAATCTTCTCCGCGGCGTGCGGCCGCTCCGCGAGTGCGCGCCCCACGGCTCCGCCGCCGCCCAGAATCAGGCAGGTGTCGAAATCCCGGCTGACCGATTCGACGCGGTCGAGCAGATCGTCCGCGACACGGGCGTGGAGAAAGTCGTAACGTGAGAATTCGCGTGCGGCGCGATTCCGGCGCACGCGGACGAGCGCCCGGTCGAACAGGACGGGCGGTCCGGAGGAGGCGGGCGATGGCGCGTCCGGATCCATGGCCGCGATATGGACCGGCGGCGGCGCGAAGAAAAGCCCGCGCCGCGCTCGCGGCGCTGGCCGACCTCGTCTGGCCGCCGCTCTCGCCCCTGTCGAACGCCGAGGTCGACGCGCCCGGCCGGCTGACGCCGGCCGACTGGTCGCAGATCGCCTTCCTCGAGCCGCCCTGGTGCGCGGCGTGCGGGGTTCCCTTTCCCTATCCCGCCGGGGAAGGCGCGGTGTGCGGCGCCTGCGCGGCGCGGCCGCCGAGGGTGTCCCGGGCGCGCTCGGCGCTGGTCTACGACGCGGCGAGCCGCGCGCTGGCGCTGCAGCTCAAGCACGCCGGGCGCACGGACGGACTCGCCGCCTTCGGCCGCTGGATGGCGCGGGCCGGCGGCGACCTGCTCGCCGACGCCGATGCGCTCGTGCCCGTGCCGCTGCATCGCCGGCGGCTGCGGGCGCGGCGCTTCAATCAGTCGCTGCTGCTGGCGCGGGCGGTGTCGCGCGTCACGGGGCTTCCGGTCGACGCCCATGCGCTGGCGCGCGTGAAGCCCACGCCGAGCCAGGGCGGGCGCAGCGCCAAGGCGCGCATGCGCAATGTCTCGGGCGCGTTCGCGGCGCGGGACCCGGGGCGAGTCCGCGGGGCGCGGCTGGTGCTGATCGACGATGTCTACACGACCGGCGCGACGCTGGAGGCGTGCGCCCGCGCGCTCGCGCGCGGCGGCGCCGCGGATGTGATGGCGATAACGCTCTCGCGCGTTGTAAGGCCGGTGGACCCGCTTAAATAGGGGGTGTTACCAGTCCGACCGCAACGCCCGGAGACCGCCGCCCATGCCCGCCGTGACGATCTACACCCGCCCCCTCTGCCCTTACTGCGTGCGCGCCGTCGCGCTGCTCAAGGACAAGGGCGTCGCGTTCGACGAGATCGACGCGGGCTTCAATCGCGAGAAGAAGGACGAGATGATGCGCCGGGCCGGCGGACGTCGGACCTTCCCGCAGATCTTCGTCGGCGAGACGCATGTCGGCGGCTGCGATGAGCTCGTCGCGCTCGAGCGCGCCGGCGAACTCGATCCGCTTCTCAAGCGTGAAGGCGCGGCATGACCAAACGCACTATCGGCCTCGTCCAGATGCGCACGGGCGTCGATCCGGCGCGCAATCTCGACGACGCCGAGGCGCTGATCCGCGAGGCGGCCGGCGAAGGCGCGTCCCTGGTGATGACGCCCGAGACGACGCACCTGATGCAGCGCGACGGCGACACGCTGTTCGACGTCGTCAGGACTCCCGAGGCCGATCCGGCGATCCCGCGCTTCTCCGCGCTGGCCCGCGAGCTCGAGATCGATTTGCTGGCGGGGTCGCTGGCGCTCGCCGGTCCCGACGGCCGCGCGGTCAACCGCTCGCACCTGTTCGGACCGGACGGGTCGCTGAAGGCCGTCTACGACAAGATCCACATGTTCGACGTCAAGATCGGACCCGACGAGACCTGGTCGGAATCGACCAATTACAAGCCCGGCGACCGCGCCGTGCTCGCCGACGTCGGCGGCGACGTCCTCGGCCTGACGATCTGCTACGACCTGCGCTTCGCCTATCTCTACCGCCGCCTCGCCCAAGCGGGCGCGACGATGCTCGCCGTGCCGTCGGCCTTCACCCGGCCGACCGGCCGCGCCCACTGGGAGGTGCTCTTGCGCGCCCGCGCCATCGAGACGGGTTCCTTCATCCTCGCCCCCGCCCAGGGCGGCGCCCACGAGGACGGGCGCAAGACCTGGGGCCGGTCAATGGTCGTCGGCCCGTGGGGCGAGATCGTCGCCGCGCTGGACCACGACGAGCCGGGCGTGCTCCTCGCCGAGATCGACGCCGACGCCGCGACGAAGGCCCGCGAGCGCATTCCCGCGCTCGCCGGCGATCGCGACTTCGCCGGCCCGGATCCGCTGAAGCGATGATCCGCTACGCGCTCGTCTGCGGCCACGACCACCGCTTCGAGGCGTGGTTCTCGTCTTCGGCCGAGTACGATCGCCAAGCCGCGGCCGGCCTGGTCGAATGCCCCGAATGCGGCGCGACCGACGTCGGCAAGCAGATCATGGCGCCGGCGGTGGCGACGTCGCGCAAGCGCGAGACCATGACCGGCGGCGGGCCGGACTCCGCGCCCGACCTCGCCGACGTCGCGCGCAAGGTGCGCGCCCATATCCGCACCCATTACGACCATGTCGGCGAGCGTTTCGCCGACGAGGCCCGCGCCATGCACCGCGGCGACAAGCCCGAGCGGCTGATCTACGGCGAGACGACGCCCGAAGAGCGCGAGACGCTCAAGGAGGAGGGCGTGCCCTGCGCGCCGCTGCCCGACGCGCTCGCCCCGACCCCGCCGAAGAAGGCGAACTAACCCGGCTTCACCGCCGCGAGCAGGTAGTTCACCCCGGCGTCGCCGGAGATGAAGAAGCGGTCCTTGAGCGGATTGTAGCTCACCCCGACCGGCTCGCGCGGCACGAAGCCCTGGGCGGTCAGCGCGGCCTTCACCTCCTCGGGCTTTACGAGCTTTTCGAAGCGGTGCGTGCCCCTGGGCAGCCAGCCCATGACGTACTCGGCGCCGAAGATCGCGGTGGCGAAGGCGCGCGCGGTGCGGTTGATCGTGCCCACGATCATCACCCCGCCGGGCTTCACCAGCTTGGCGCAGTCGGCAAGGAAGGCGTCGGGGTCGGCGACGTGCTCGACCACCTCGAGATTGAGCACGACGTCGAACTGGTCCGGCCCGTCGGCGTCGAGCAGCTGCTCGGCGGTCCCGTGGCGATAGTCGATGTCGAGCCCGGCCTCCTCGGCGTGGACCATCGCCGTCTTGATGTTCGCGGTCGCGGCGTCGACGGCGGTGACCGTCGCGCCCAGCCGCGCCATCGGCTCGGAGACGAGCCCGCCGCCGCAGCCGATGTCGAGCAGTTTCAGGCCGGTGAGCGGCTCGGCGCCCTCTCGGTCGAAATGATCGCAGAGCACCTCGCGGATATAGGTCAGGCGCGCGGGATTGAACTTGTGCAGCGGGGCGAACTTGCTTTTCGGGTCCCACCATTCCTCGGCCATGGCCGAGAACTTCTCGATCTCGTGCGGGTCGATCGAGGGGGTTTCGAGGGTTTCGGGCGCGGCGGCCTGGGCCATGATGACACCTTCACGGGCGGCGGATCGGCGCGGCGCGCGTTTGCGCGGCCGCGGGCGAGGCTGTAGGGAACGGGGCCGTCCCGCTCCCGCCGGGGAATATGGTCCGGGCCGGCGGCGATATCGAGCCCGTTTGCGCGTCGAGGCGAACCGACCCCTCTCATGACCCCGCTCGTGCTGAAATTCGGCGGCACCTCCGTGGCGAGCCCGGAGCGTCTGCGCCAGGCCGCGGCGATCGTCGCCGCCGAGCGCGCGCGCCGGCCCGTCGCGGTCGTCGTCTCGGCGATGGCTGGCGAGACCGACCGCCTGCTCGGCCTGGCGCGGGATCTCGGCGGCGAGATCGGCGAGGCCGAGACCGATGTCGCGCTGGCCTCCGGCGAACAGACGTCGGCCGCGCTGACAGCGCTGGCGTTGAAGGAGGCCGGCCTCGCCGCGCGCAGCCTGCTCGCCTGGCAGCTGCCGATCGCGGTGGAGGGGCCGCCCGGCGGGGCGCGCATCACCGGCGTCGATCCTGGTCCGCTGCGCGCGCTGATCGAGGCCGGCGTCGTTCCGGTCGTCGCCGGCTACCAGGGGATCGCCGAGGACGGGAGGCTGGCGACGCTGGGCCGCGGCGGCACCGATCTCACCGCCGCCGCCGTCGCCGCGGCGATCGGCGGGGATTGCGACATCTACACCGATGTCGACGGCGTTTACACGACCGATCCGCGCATCGCGCCCGAGGCGCGCCGCGTCGAGCGCATCTCCCACGACGAGATGCTCGAACTCGCCGCGATGGGCGCGAAGGTGCTGCAGAGCCGTTCGGTCGAGTACGCCAAGGCCAGGAACGTGGCGCTGCGCGTGCGCTCGAGCTTCCTCGAGCCGGGCGCCAGCGAAGGCACGACGGTCGTCGCGGCCGAGGGCGTCGCCGAGCGCCGCGTCGTCTCCGGCGTGGCCTATGCGCGCGATCAGGCGCGTCTCGCCGTCATGGGCCTGCCCGAGAGCGGGGAGGGCGCTGCGGCCCTGTTCGCCGCGCTGGCCGAGGCCGACGTTCATGTCGACATGATCGTGCAGGCGCGCGCCCGCGCCGGCGGGGTCAATCTGGAATTCTCCGTCGAGCGGCGCGATCTCGATCGCGCGCTCGCCGCCGCGGACGCGCTGGATCTCGCCGGCGCGGAGATCAGCCACGAGACCGATCTCGCCAAGGTCTCCGTCGTCGGCGTGGGCCTGCGCGGCCGCGCCGACATCGCCCGCACGCTCTACGCCGTGCTGGGCGGCGAGGGGATCGCCGTGCGCATGGTCGCGACCTCGGAGATCAAGATCTCCGCGCTGGTCGAGGCCGATCTTCTGGAGAAGGCCGTGCGCGCCCTGCATGCGGCCTACAAGCTGGAGGAGGCTTGACGGCCTCGCCTGCGGCGGCCCTGATTGCCCGCCCGCAGCCCGGCCGTTCAGGATGAGCGTTCAGGACGACATGACGCCCACGACGCCCGAATCCGTCCCCGCGGCGATCCGCGGTCCGCGCCGGCTCCTGAGCCGGATTCGCGACCTCATGGCCGCCCAGGAGGACGCGCAGAAGCGCCTCGACCGGCTCACGGACATCATCGCCGAGGAGACCGGCTCGGCGGTGTGCTCGATCTATCTGGTCCGGCCTTCGGGGGCGCTCGAGCTGTCGGCCACGCACGGCCTGAAGCCCGAGGCGGTGCACTCCGTGCGCCTGCGCCCCGACGAGGGCCTCGTCGGTCTGGTCGCCCGTTCGGCGCGGCCGCTGCCCGTCGAGGACGCGCCGGCCCATCCGAGCTTCTCCTACAAGGCCGAGACCGGCGAGGAGCCCTTCCGCAGCTTCGTCGGCGTGCCGATCCTGCGCGGCGGCCGCCTGGTGGGCGTTCTGACCACCCAGACTCGCGCCAAGCGGCCGACCACCGAGGAGGAGATCGAGACCCTCCAGACGGTCGCCATGCTGCTCGCCGAGATCGTCGTCTCCGGCGATCTCGTCTCCGCCGAGGCCTTCTCGGGCCTCGAGCTCAAGCCGTCGCGGCCGGAGCGCTTCCAGGGCATGGCCCTGTCGCCGGGCGTCGCCGTCGGCCGGGCGGTGATGCACGAGCCCCACGTGATGAGCGCGCGCATGGTCGCCGAGGACGCCGAGGCCGAGGAGGCCCGGCTCGACCTCGCCATCGCGCGGCTGCGCCAGTCCGTCGACGCGCTGCTCAATTCGGGCCGCGTGCCGATCGGCACGCCGAGCCGGGAGGTGCTCGAGGCCTACCGGATGTTCGCCCAGGACCGCGGCTGGCTGGCCCAGCTGCATGAAGCGGTGCGCTCGGGCCTGACCGCCGAGGCCGCCGTCGAGCGCGTGCGCAACGAGCACCGCGCCCGCCTGATGAAGGCGCGCGACCAGCATTTCCGCGAGCGCCTGCACGATCTCGAGGACCTCGCCAACCGGCTGCTGCGCCATCTCGAGGAGGAGCATAACGGCGGGCCGCTGGCGCTGCCCGACGACGCCGTCCTGATCGCGCGCTCGGTAGGGCCCGCCGAGCTGCTCGAGTTCGACCGGACGAAGCTGCTCGCCGTGGCGCTGGAGGAGGGCTCGCCGACGAGCCACGCCGCCATCGTCGCCAAAGCGCTCAACATTCCCATGGTCGGCCAGGTCGAGGGTGCGCTCGACCGCATCGAGGAAGGCGACCCGGTCATCGTCGACGGCGAGTTCGGACTCCTGCACGCCCGCCCGTCCGCGGAGGTTTCGGAGGTCTATGACGAGCGCGTCGCCAGCCTCGCCGAGCGCCGGCGCGCCTACGCCCAGGTGCGCGGCGAACCGGCGACGACGAAGGACGGCGCCCGCCTCGAGCTGCACATGAACGCCGGCCTGCTCGTCGAGCTGACCCGGCTGGCCGAGACCGGCGCCGACGGCATCGGCCTGTTCCGGACCGAGTTCCAGTTCATGGTCTCCGACACGCTGCCGCGGCTGCAGGCCCAGATGGATCTCTACCGGTCGGTCTACGACGCCGCCGAGGGCAAGCCCGTCGTGTTCCGCACGCTCGATCTCGGCGGCGACAAGGTCACGCCCTACACGCCGTCGATGCGCGAGCCCAACCCGGCGCTCGGCTGGCGGGCCCTGCGCATGGGCCTCGATCGGCCGGGGCTGACCCGATACCAGCTGCGCGCGCTGGTGCGCGCCTCGGCGGGGCGGGATCTGCGCGTGCTGTTTCCGATGATCGCCGCGACGAGCGAGCTCGCCGCCGCCCGCGACATGCTCGACGAGGAGCTCGACTTCGCCGCGCGCCACGGCCACGAGCCGCCCGCCAGCGTGCAGGCGGGCATGATGCTCGAGACGCCGGCGATCGCGTTCGCCCCGGACGCCTGTCTCGAGATCGCCGACTTCGTCGCGGTCGGCGCCAACGATCTCATGCAGTACTTCTTCGCCGCCGACCGGCAGAACCCGCGCGTCTCGAATCGCTACGACGTCCTGGCGCCGGCGCCGCTCTCGCTGCTGAAGTCCGTGCGCGAGGCCTGCGCCCGCCACGACACGCCCGTCTCGGTGTGCGGCGAGATCGCCGGCCGTCCGCTCGAGGCCTGCGTGCTGACCGCGCTGGGCTACCGCAATTACTCGATGGCCGCGGCCAGCATCGGGCCGATCAAGCGCGCGCTGGCCGGGCTCGACGCCGGCCGTCTCGGCGCCTGGCTTGAATCGGCCATCGCCGAGCCCGAGGACGTCCGCGGTCCCGGCCTGCGGGCTCGCCTGCTGGAGGCTGCTGAAACTGCGGGTTTGCCTTTGGAGATTATTGATAAAACCGTGCGAGTCTGATTGGATGAGCTTGCGCTGCGGCGAAAATGTCACACGCAGCGTCGAGGGACCGGGGGGCGCGGTACGAGCGCGGAGATGACCAACGCTTTGAGCGGGTCTACGGAAATGGGTTACGTGCCGGTCGACGCGGCGTTCGCTGACGCCCCGCCGCCGGATTCGGTCGCGGCCAGCCTCGGCGAGCGCCTCAGACAGGCGCGTCTGAAATCCGACCTCACCCTGGATTCGGCGGCCGCGCGCACGCGCATCAAGCGGGACTATCTCGAAGCGCTCGAGACGATGGATCCGCGCGGTCTGCCCTCGCGCGCCTACGCCATCGGCTATCTCAGGACGTACGCGGCCTTTCTCGGGCTCGACACCGCCGCGATCGTCGACCAGTTCAAGCAGGAAGTCGAATGCGAGTCCGGCCGCGCCCAGCCGACCTCGCCGAAGCAGAGACGCGAGATCAAGCTGCCGCGCGGCCTGATCGGCGCGGTGCTTATACTCGGCGGCGTCATCGGCGCGGCGAGCTGGTACGGCTCCCACGTCACGCGCACCGAGGCGTTCGCCGGCGCGCCCGACCCCGTCGACGCCATGCTGTCCGAGCCGCGCCCGATGGTGGAGGCGTCCGCCGCGCCGGAGCCGGCGCGGATCTGGTCGGCGCTGCCCGAGCCTGACGGCGGCGCCTTCGTGCTGGAAGCGACCGCGCCGGCCCTGCTCGAGGTGCGCGACGCCTCCGGCCGGATCCTGTTCTCGCGCGAGATGACTCCCGGCGAACGCTACCGCGCGCCCGACGAGCCCGGCCTGACGGTGTCGACCGACGACGCCGGGGCGATCTCGGTGCGCGCCGGCGCCAGCCTGCTCGGCGCGATCGGCGAGCCGGGCGAGACGGTGGAGAACATCTCCGCGTCGGATTTCGTCATCACCGCGCTGTCCGAAGTCGAGCGCGACGGCTGAGCCGGGGTCGCGCCGCGGCGCGTTCGGGCCTATATCCGGCGTGAACGACAACCGGCGTCTGCAGGTCTTTCATGGCGATCGAGGAACACACGAAAGTCCGGCCCTGGCGGGCCATCGACCGGCGCAGGAGCCGCCGGATCCATGTCGGGCCGGTCGCCGTGGGCGGCGATGCGCCGATCTCCGTCCAGTCCATGACCAACACGCCGACGGCGGATGCGGCTGCGACGATCGAACAGATCACGCGCCTCGCCGACGCCGGCGCGGACATCGTGCGCGTGTCCTGTCCCGACACGGACTCGACGGCGGCGTTTTCCGAGATCGCGAAGGCCTCGCCGGTCCCGCTCGTCGCCGACATCCACTTCCACTACAAGCGCGGGATCGAGGCCGCCGAGGCCGGCGCGGCGTGCCTCAGGATCAATCCGGGCAATATCGGCTCGATGGACCGCGTCCGCGAGGTCGTCTCCGCGGCGCGCAACAATGGTTGCTCGATCCGCATCGGCGTCAACGCGGGCTCGCTCGAGCGCGACCTGCTCGAGAAGTACGGCGAGCCGTGCCCCGAGGCGATGGTCGAGAGCGCGCTCAACCATGCGCGCATCCTCGATGATCTCGATTTCCGCGAGTACAAGATCTCGGTGAAGGCCTCCGATGTCTTCCTCACCGTGGCCGCCTACCAGGCGCTCGCCGAGGCGACCGACGCGCCGCTGCATCTGGGCGTCACCGAGGCCGGAGGCCTGAGGACCGGCGGCGTGAAGTCGGCCCTCGGGCTCGGCAATCTCCTGTGGGCGGGCATCGGCGACACGATCCGCGTCTCGCTCTCGGCCGACCCGGTCGAGGAGGTGAAGGTCGGCTACGACATCCTCAAATCGCTGGGGCTGCGCACGCGGGGCGTGAACATCATCGCGTGTCCCTCCTGCGCCCGGCAGGGCTTTGACGTCATCAAGACCGTCGAGATCCTCGAACAGCGCCTCGAGCACGTCTCCGAGCCGATCTCGCTGTCGATCATCGGCTGCGTGGTCAACGGTCCGGGCGAGGCCGCCTACACCGATCTCGGCTTCACCGGCGGGGGCAAGGGCGCGGGCATGCTCTACTTCGCCGGCGCCGCCGACGAGAAGGTCTCCAACGAGGAGATGATCGAGCGCATCGTCGACGCCGTCGAGGACAAGGCCGCGAAGATGAAGGCCGAGCGCGAGGCCGCCGAGAAGTCGGCGGCGGAGTAGGGGACAAGGGCGGCATGACGAAGATCACCCTCTACGGCCTGAAGAACTGCGATACGTGCAAGAAGGCGATGAAGGCGCTCGATGCGGCCGGCCGCGCCTGCGACTTCGTCGATATCCGCGCCGAGGCCGACCTCGCCGCGCGGGTCCCGGCCTGGCTCGAGGCCGTCGATGCGAACACGCTGATCAACACGCGCTCGACGACCTGGCGCGGGCTCGACGAGGCCGAGCGCGCCCGGGCGCAATCCGACCCCGCCGGCCTGCTGGCCGAGCACCCGACCCTGGTCAAGCGGCCGGTGATCGAGGCCGACGGAACGGTGAGCGTCGGCTGGACGGACGCCGTCCGTGAACGCCTCGGCGCGTGAGCGTTTCTCGACGCCGCGGCGATGGGCGTTGGCGCGTTCCGCAATCCCGGATAAGCAGACTCCCATGATGAAGCCGCTGTGCGTCTATTGCGGCTCGCACACGGGCGAGTCCGCCCTTTTCGCCGAGGCCGCCGAGGCGATCGGCCGCGCGCTCGCCGAACGCGGGATCGCGCTGGTCTATGGCGGCGGCCAGGTCGGGCTGATGGGGCTGGCCGCCGACGCCTGCCTCGACGCCGGCGGGCATGTGATCGGGGTGATCCCCGACTTCCTCCACAGGAAGGAGATCGCCCATCCGCGCGTGCCCGACATGCGCATCGTCACCTCGATGCACGAGCGCAAGCAGATCATGTCCGATCTCGCCGGCGGCTTCCTCGCGCTGCCCGGCGGCATCGGCACGATGGAGGAGCTGTTCGAGGCCTGGACCTGGTCGCAGCTCGGCCGGCACGCCAAGCCGGTCGGCCTGCTCAATGTCGGCGGTTATTTCGACGGGCTGCTGACCTTCCTCGACACCATGCGGTCCGAGGGCTTCATCGCCGAGAAGCACCGCGACATGCTGCTCGTGGGCGACGGGATCGACGCCCTGCTCGACCGGCTTGAGGCGTACGAGCACCCCGGCGCGATCGACCATCTGACGCGCGAGCAGACCTAGCCGCGGGCGTTCGCGCGAAGGTGATTGGCCAGCCAGGGTTGTTCCGGCAGCCCGCGTCCCGTGTCCAGCCTGTCGGCTATGGCCAGCCCCGCTTCGCGGTGGCAAAGCGCGGCGCTCTCCAGTTCCAGCCGCAGCCGGCGCACGGCGTATGTTTCGACCGACTCGCCCTCTGCCGGCGGCAGGCGCGAAAGAGTGAACATTGACAACGCCTCGCCGTTCTCCGCCGCCTGCTCCAGCCAAGGGCGCGCGCGCTCAAGGTCCTGCTCCTGGTCCAAATATCCGTACGTGAGGGCGGCGCCGACCTCGGTCATGGCCGGCGGGTAACCGCCTTCGGCGGCGCGCTGAATCCACTCGAAGGCTTCACCTTCATCCTCCACTTCCCCGAAGGCTGCGATCGAGTAGCCGAGATTGAACTGGGCGCGCGGATTGCCCGCCTCCGCCTGCGCGATGAGGTGCTCCGACGGCCCGTTTTCCGCGTCCCAGCGTTCCTCGAGCGACTCGGCGGGAACAAAGCTGTGAGTGTGTTCGTAGTCCGCCACCGTGCATTGGCCTGCGCTTTCCAGAAGCGGGGCGAGGCTTGGGTCAAATGCGGGCTCGGCTTCGGCCGGGACTTCGAAGAATGTCGGCGGCGGCTCAGTGTTGTTCGCGGCTTTGACCAGCTCGACGAGCTCCTCCATCACCGGATCCATCTCAACTGCTTCCTCCGGCGCCTCGGCGCCGTCGGCCGGGACCTTGGCGCCGTCGGCGGCGGTCTCGGCGGTCGTCGGTTCCAGCAAGGCGATGACATGGGCCGCGCCCACCCCGGCGACGGCGACCAGAGCTGCGGTCAGCAGCCACTTGAACAGCGACATGATCCCCTCCACCCCAAGTGGCGAAATCCTCGTTCGTCTTCGCCGATCAGGCAAGCCCGGGGCGGGGCGGCCGACGCTGCGCCTTCCATAAACGCCCGCTCCGGCTTATCTCACCCCCATGCATATCCAGGACTCCCGACTCGACCAGGTCATCGACCGCTTCGACGAGATCGAGGCCCGGCTCGGCGCCACCGCCGACGCCGACGAGATCGTGCGCCTGTCGAAGGAGCACGCCGAGCTGAAGAAGGTCGCCGACAAGGCGAAGGCGCTGAAAGCCGCGCGGTCCGATCTCGCCGAGGCCGAGGCGATCATCGAGGACGGCTCGGACGCCGACATGACCGCGCTCGCCCGCGAGGAGCGCGAAGAGATTCGCGAGCGTATCCCGCAGCTCGAGGAGGAGCTGCAGCTGCTGCTCCTGCCCAAGGACAAGGACGATGACGCCAGCGTCATGCTCGAGATCCGCGCCGGCACGGGCGGCGACGAGGCCGCGCTGTTCGCCGGCGACCTGTTCCGCATGTACGAGCGCTATGCGGCCGATCACGGCTGGACGGTCGAGGTGGTCTCGGCGTCGGAATCCGAAGCGGGCGGCTACAAGGAGATCATCGCCAGCGTCTCGGGGACGGGCGTGTTCGGCCGGCTGAAATACGAGTCCGGCGTTCATCGCGTCCAGCGCGTGCCCGAGACCGAGTCCGGCGGGCGCATCCACACCAGCGCGGCGACGGTGGCCGTCCTGCCCGAACCCGAGGACGTCGACATCGAGGTTCGCGACGAGGACATCCGCGTCGACACGATGCGCGCCTCCGGCGCCGGCGGCCAGCACGTCAACAAGACCGATTCGGCGGTGCGCATGACGCACATCCCGACCGGCATCGTCGTGCTCTCGCAGGAGAAGTCGCAGCACCAGAACCGGGCGCGCGCCCTGCAGGTGCTCAAGGCCCGGCTCTACGAGAAGGAGCGCGCCGAGATGGACGCCGCCCGCGCGGCCGAGCGCAAGGGCCAGGTCGGCTCGGGCGACCGCTCCGAGCGCATCCGTACCTACAACTTCCCGCAGGGCCGGGTGACCGACCACCGCATCAATCTCACCCTCTACAAGCTCGACCAGATCGTCTCCGGCGAGGCGCTCGACGAGGTGATCGACGCGCTGATCGCCGAGGATCAGGCCGCCAAGCTGGCGGCGATGGAGGAAGAAGGCGCGTGAGCCGGACCCTGCGTGACGCCGTCGATTCGGCGAGCGTGCGGCTCGCCGCCGCCGGGATCGGGGACGCCGTCGACGACGCCCGGCGTCTCCTGCAGCAGGCGACCGGGCTCGACCGGGCCGGCCTGATCGCCGACGACGGCCGGGTCCTGAGCGAAGACGAGGCGGCCGCTTTCGAAGCGCTTCTCGCCCGCCGGCTCGCCCGCGAGCCGATGTCGCAGATCCTGGGGACGAAGGCGTTCTGGACCCTCGACCTCGCCGTCACGCCCGACGTGCTCACCCCGCGGGCCGACACCGAGACGGTTGTCGAGGCGGCGCTGAGCGAGCTCGCATCGCGCTTCGCCAATATCCCCCCACCCCGACCCTCCCCCAGGGGGGAGGGAGCCTTGCGGCGTGCGGCGCAAACACCTGACGCCGATCGGCCGGCGGAGCGTTCCCCCTCCCCTCGAGGGGAGGGACGGGGTGGGGTGGGGTGGAAGAACGCCCCGGTCCGCATCCTCGATATCGGGACCGGATCGGGCGCGATCCTTCTGGCGCTGCTGAGCGAGCTGCCGAACGCGACCGGGATCGGGACGGATTCCTCGCCGGAAGCGCTCGCCGTCGCCCGCGAAAACGCCGAAGCTTGCGGGCTCGCCGCCCGCGCGGAACTCATCGAGACCGACTGGGCCGACGGCGTGGAGGGCCCGTTCGACCTCGTCGTCTCCAATCCGCCTTATATCGCGACCGCCGTCATCGACGCGCTCGAGCCCGAGGTGCGCGATCACGAGCCGCGCGCCGCCCTCGACGGCGGGCCGGACGGGCTCGCGGCCTATCCCGGCCTGTTCGACGCGGCGCGGGCGCTGCTCGCGCCGGGCGGGGCGGCGGTGTTCGAGATCGGCTGGGACCAGGGCGCGCAAGCCGCCGCGCTTGCGGAGGCCGCCGGCGCCGCCCATATACGCCTTCAACGCGATCTCGCCGGCCGCGACCGGGCGCTTGTCTTGAGCTTTCTCTAACCAAGTCTTGCGTTCGTCTGCAGAAAAAGGGTTGGAATCGCCCGGCGGATAAGGCTAGGTTGCGAAACGAACTCAGCAGCCGCGGCGCGCCACAGGGGGCTGTCGCAGCATTCAGGCGGACGCCGCTGCTGACGGATCGGTCCTCACGATTTGCACTTTGGGCTCGCAGGCGACTGCGGCTCGTGCATGCGAAAGGCCCTCATTTCAGGGCGACGCGGCGAAGGACCGAACATGAACGCCGAGAGAGGTCAGGTTCATACCATGAAGCGCCAACGCGGCCGCGGACGGAAGTCCGGAAATCAGGGCAATCGCTCGTTCGAGAGCAACGGCCCGGACGTGAAGGTTCGGGGCAACGCCTCGCATATCCACGACAAGTATCTGCAGCTGGCGCGCGACGCGATGTCGTCGGGCGACCGGGTGATGGCCGAGAACTACTATCAGCACGCCGAGCATTACCTCCGCGTGATGCAGGCCAATCAGCCCAAGCGCGACGAAAACAGCGCCGAGGACGGCGCCGATCAGCGCGGCGGCCAGCAGAAGCAGCAGGGCCAGCAAGACCAGCCGAACGGCGGCGGGCGCGACGATCGCGGCCGGGGCCGCGGCGACGGCAAGGCCGAGGCGGCCCAGTCCGGCGACGGCAAGGCCGACGGCCGCTCGCGTCGCGGCGGACGCTCCAAGCGCGCCAATGGCGGCGAGGGCGGTGATCCGCTCCAGGTCGTCACCCCGGAAGGCTCCGACGACGAGGACGGCGAGGGCCAGTCCGCCGGGGCGGAGTCGGAGAAGCCCAAGCGCCGCGCGCGCAAGCCGCGCACCGACGCCGCCGCCGAGGAGGCGCTCAAGAAGGCTTCCGGCTCCGACGACGACAAGGACTCCGGCGACAAGGACACCGCCGCGGCCTGATCGCCTGCACGAACCGAGCGATTCCTGAACCGCCGGCTCCGCGCGAGCCGGCGGTTTTTGTTTGCGCGGACGCGATGTCGCACCCGAAAATGCCCCGACGCCGGGCGTGGTCACTTGTGTGACAGTTGCGCCACACCTACATCGAGGCTGAACCGCCGGGCGCGGCGCGCTTCGAGCAAGGCGCCCGCCCGGCACACGTCTCGCTGAAGCTCCCAGGGGGCGCATAGATGGATTTCGAGAAGTTCACCGACCGCGCGCGGTCGGTCATCCAGGCCGCGCAGAACGCGGCGCTCAAGAATAAGCACCAGCAGTTCACGCCCGAGCACATGCTCAAGGCGCTGCTCGACGACGAGACCGGTCTGGCCGCCAACCTGATCCAGGCCGCCGGCGCGCGGCCCGACCAGGTCGCCGACCTGACGAAACGGGCCGTCGAGGCGCTGCCCCAGGTCGAGGGCGGCTCCGGCCAGCTCTATCTCGCGCCGAAGACCGCCGAGGTGTTCTCCACCGCCGAAGAGGCCGCGAAGAAGGCCGGCGACGAGTATGTCGCCGCCGAGCGCCTGCTGCAGGCGTTGTCGATCACCACCGGGACGAAGCCCGCCGAGATCTTCAAGCAGGCCGGCCTCACGCCCCAGGCGCTCAACGAGGCGATCAACGCTCTCCGGCAGGGCCGCACCGCGGACAGCCAGTCGGCCGAGGAAGGCTATGACGCGCTCAAGAAGTACGCGACGGACCTCACCGAGGCCGCCCGCGCGGGCAAGCTCGACCCGGTCATCGGCCGCGACGAGGAGATCCGCCGCACCGTCCAGGTGCTGTCGCGGCGCACCAAGAACAATCCCGTGCTGATCGGCGAGCCCGGCGTGGGCAAGACCGCCATCACCGAGGGCCTGGCGCTTCGTATCGTCGACGGCGACGTGCCCGAAAGCCTGGCCGACAAGCGCCTGCTCGCCCTCGACATGGGCGCGCTGATCGCGGGGGCGAAATATCGCGGCGAGTTCGAGGAGCGCCTGAAGGCGGTGCTGTCCGAAATCGAGGCCGCCGAGGGCAAGGTCATCCTGTTCATCGACGAGATGCACACGCTCGTCGGCGCCGGCAAGACGGACGGGGCGATGGACGCCTCGAACCTGCTCAAGCCGGCGCTCGCGCGCGGCGAGCTGCACTGCATCGGCGCGACGACGCTCGACGAGTACCGCAAGCACGTGGAGAAGGACGCCGCGCTGGCGCGGCGCTTCCAGCCCGTCTTCGTCGACGAGCCGAGCGTGGAGGACACCGTGTCCATCCTGCGCGGGCTCAAGGAGAAGTACGAGGTCCACCACGGGGTGCGCATCTCCGACAGCGCGATCGTGGCCGCCGCGACGCTGTCCAACCGCTACATCACCGACCGCTTCCTGCCGGACAAGGCGATCGACCTGATGGACGAGGCCGCCGCGCGGCTGCGCATGCAGGTCGATTCCAAGCCCGAGGAGCTCGACGAGCTCGACCGGCGCATCATCCAGCTCAAGATCGAGGCCGAGGCGCTCAAGAAGGAGAAGGACGACGCCTCGAAGGCGCGGCTGGAGACGCTCAACAAGGAGCTCTCGGAGCTCGAGAGCCGCTCGGCCGAACTGACCGCGGCCTGGCGCGCCGAGAAGGACAAGCTCGCTTCGGCCACCGAGATCAAGGAGCAGCTCGACCGGCTGCGCGCCGAGCTCGCCGACGCCGAGCGCCGGGGCGATCTCGCCAAGGCCTCCGAGATCAAGTACGGCCAGATCCCCGACCTGGAGCAGCGCATCGCCGCGGCCGAGGCCGCCGACGACGCGGCCGCCGACGGCGACGGCAAGGCCCACATGGTCAAGGAGCGCGTCGACGACGAGCAGATCGCCTCGGTGGTCTCGCGCTGGACCGGCATTCCCGTGGAGAAGATGCTCGAGGGCGAGCGCGAGAAGCTGCTCAAGATGGAGGACGGCCTGCGCGCGCGCGTCGTCGGCCAGGAGGAGGCGCTCGCCGCCGTCTCCGACGCCGTGCGCCGGTCCCGCGCCGGGCTGAAGGATCCGAACCGGCCGATGGGCTCCTTCCTGTTTCTCGGCCCGACGGGCGTGGGCAAGACCGAGCTCACCAAGGCGCTGGCCGAGTTCCTGTTCGACGATGAAACCGCCATCACCCGGCTCGACATGTCCGAGTACATGGAGAAGCACGCCGTCAGCCGCATGATCGGCGCGCCGCCGGGCTATGTCGGCTACGAGGAGGGCGGCGCGCTCACCGAGAGCGTGCGGCGCCGGCCCTACCAGGTGATCCTGTTCGACGAGGTCGAGAAGGCCCACCACGACGTCTTCAACGTGCTGCTGCAGGTGCTCGACGACGGCCGGCTGACCGACGGTCAGGGCCGCACGGTCGATTTCCGCAACACGCTGATCATCATGACGTCGAACCTGGGCTCGGAATTCCTGCTGTCGGGCGATGTCGAGAATGCGCGCGACCAGGTGATGGACGCCGTGCGCGGCGCCTTCCGGCCGGAATTCCTCAACCGGATCGACGAGACCATCCTGTTCCGCCGCCTCGAGGAGGACCAGATGACGGCGATTGTCGACATCCAGGTCGCCCGGCTCGCCGAGCTGCTGGAGGATCGGCGCATGACGATCGAGCTCGACGCCGCCGCCCGCGAGTGGCTGGCCAAGAAGGGCTACGATCCGGCCTACGGCGCGCGGCCGCTCAAGCGCGTGATCCAGAAGGAGCTGCAGGACCCGATCGCGCGGCTCATCCTGGAGGGCGATCTCGAGGACGGCGACAAGATCAGGGTCTCGACCGAGGCCGGCCTGCTCACCGTCAACGGCAAGCCGGTGGGACGCGACTCCCGGCCGCCGCTCGAGGCCGTGATCCAGTAGCGATCCCTGCGACGCCCCGGCTTCGGCCGGGGCGTTTCGCTATCTAGCGGCCGACCGCGCGCATGCTCGCTTCGCTGTAGCGTTCGCCTTCGACCGCTTCGGGCGGCACGGCGGCCTCGAGCCGGGCGGCGTCGGCGTCGCTCAGCGCCACGTCCAGCGCGCCGACATTCTCCTCAAGCCGGGCGATCTTCCGCGTGCCCGGGATCGGGACGACATTGTCGCGGCGCAGCAGCCAGGCCAGCGCGATCTGGGCGGGCGTGACGTTTTTCTCGCCGGCGATCGCCGCGACCTGGTCGGCGAGCGCGACATTGTGAGCGAGCGCGTCGCCGGAGAAACGCGGGAAGTTGCCGGTGCGGCGCAGGTCGGTCTCGGCCAGGTCCTCCGCCGAACGGATCGCCCCGGTCAGCAGGCCCCGGCCCAGCGGCGAATAGGCGACGAAGGCCGAGCCGGTCTCCTCGCAGGCGGCGAGCATGCCGTCCTCCGGGTCCCGGGTGGTCAGCGAGTACTCGCTCTGCACCGCGCTGACGGGGAACACGGCGCAGGCGCGCTTCAGCGTTTCCGGGCTCACCTCGCTCAGCCCCGCTGCGCGGATCTTGCCCTCGCGGGCGAGGTCGGCGAGCGCGCCCATCGAGTCCTCGACCGGCGTCACGCCGTCGAGGCGGTGCAGATAGTAGAGATCGATGGTCTCGACGCCGAGCCGGGCCAGCGACGCCTCGCAGGCCTGCTTGATATAGCTCGGCGATGTGTCGACCCCGGCCAGCGCGCCGTTTCCGTCGCGCCGTATCCCGCACTTCGATGCGATCACGATGTCGTCGCGGCGATCGGCGGCGAAGCGTCCGACCAGCCGCTCGTTCTCGCCCTGGCCGTACATGTCGGCGGTGTCGAAGAAATTCACGCCGAGTTCGAGCGCGCGCGCCATCACCGCGAACGAATCCGCGTCGTCCGACGGCGGGCCGTAGAATTCCGACATGCCCATGCAGCCGAGGCCGAGGCGCGAGACCGGGCGGTCGACGCCCGTCATCTGGAGATGCTTCATGGCGAGCTCCGTTCGCTGGGGGACGCGACTCCTAGCATGGCGCCGGCGGCGTCCGCATCGACAATCAGGGTCTGTCCGGCGTCGCGTCCCCGCATTAGCCTCGCCGGTCCAGCCAACCGCCGGAGCCGCTCATGCCCGCCCCCTTCTCGGACGTCCTCGCGAAAGACGACCGCACGCCGTTCGAGGAGGTCTTCGAGTTCGAGGCCGGCGGGGCGACGCATCCCGTGCTCGTCTCCGGGGCGGGGCCGGGGGTCATCCTGATGCACGAGCTGCCGGGCTTCGTGCCCGAGTTCTGGCGGCTGGCCCGCTGGATCGAGGCCGCCGGCTTCCGCGTCTACGCGCCCGCGCTCTATGACGGGCCGGGCACGCCGCTCGAGGAGCTCCACCAGCTGCACGGCCGCGTCGGCGGGATGGCGCGCGCCTGCGTCAGCCGCGAGATCCGCCTGTTCGCCAAATCCGGCGGCAGTCCGGTCTCCGACTGGCTGCGCGCGCTCGCCCGGCATGTCCACGCCGAGCGCGGCGGACCGGGCGTCGCCGCGGTGGGGCTGTGCCTGACGGGCAATTTCGCCTGGTCGGTCGCCGTCGATCCGAGCGTCCGGGCCGCCGTCGCCGGCGAACCGGCGCTGCCGTTCAACGAAGCCGGCTCCATCCATCTCCAGCCCGAGGAGGCCGAGGCGCTGTCGAAGCGCGAGGACCTGAAGGTGATGGCGCTGCGCTTCGACGGCGATCCGTCCTGCAAGGCGGAGCGCTTCGCCGCCCTGAAAGACCTGCTCGGCGACCGGCTGGAGACCCGGGTGCTCCCCGACAGCGCGCAGAACCCTCACGGCAATCCGTTTCCCCACGCCGTGCTCACCAAGGACCTCATCGCCGCCGACGGCGAGCCGACCTTCGAGGCCGCCCGCGACGTGCTGGGATTTCTCACCGAGCGGCTGAAGTAAGGAAGTTCGTAAGACGACCCTCGTCCTTCGAGACGCCCCGATCCCCTCATCCTGAGGAGCGAGCAAAGCGAGCGTCTCGAAGGACGGGGATCGGGGCCCTCAGGATGAGGGCCGCTTGTTCCATCGCCTCCGGGGCCCGGTGTCCCTTCTCCGGCGCCCGCACTGAAGAATCGGAAACCTTGCGATATCGGCTCGGTCCTCGGGCGCGCCCGACAAGTCAACCACCCCACCCCATCCCTCCCGTCGAGGGGAGGGAGTCAGGTTGCGGCGGGCGCCGGTGTCTGCGGACGAACGGATGCGAGCGCGCCCTCCCTCCCCCTCCGTGGGGAGGGTGGACGGACCGAAGGTCCGGCCGGGTGGGGGCTTTCTTGCCTGAAACCCGGCCGATCCCCGGACTTGGTCCGGGGGAGAGCCGGGGCCTCCGGGAGAGCAATCGCCGGGAGGTCCCGGATAGCCGCTGCGCGGCTTCCGGGAATTCAATCAGCCATCGATCGGGAAGCGTTCCGCCGCCTACTCGCTCGCGTCGCCGCCGCGGCGGGTCGCGGGCGGGTCGCGCCGCTCGGCCACGAGAAGCGGCGGCAGGCCGTCCTCGGGCGAGGGCTCGGACGTCGCGTCCGGCGCGGCGTCGCGGATGGCGAGGATGCGGTCGCGCTCGGCCTCGAACAGCGGCAGTTCCTCGTCCTCGAGCGTGCGCCCGGTCGGCAGGTCGAGCTGCATGGGATTGACCGGATCGCCGTTGAGATGGACCTCGTAATGCAGGTGCGGACCGGTCGAGCGCCCGGTCGTGCCGACATAGCCGATGGTCTGGCCCTGCTGGACCCGCGCGCCCGAGCGAACGCCGCGCGCGAAGCCCTGCATGTGGGCGTACGCGGTCTTGTAGCCGTTCGAGTGGCGGATCCGGACATAGTTGCCGAACGAGCCGTAGCGGTTGGCGCGCTCCACCACGCCGTGGCCGGCGGCCATGATCGGCGTGCCGCGCGGCGCGGCGAAGTCGGTGCCGTTATGGCGACGATTGGTCTGCAGGACCGGGTGGAAGCGCATGCCGAAATGCGACGACAGGCGGGCGCCGTTGATCGGCGTCATCATCAGCATGCGCCGGGCGCTCTCGCCCTCGGCGGTGTAGTAGCCGATCTCGCCGTCGGGCGTCTCGTAGCGGAAATACTCCAGCGGCTCGCCGCGGCCGTCGAAGGCCAGATAGAGGATGTCGCCGGTGCGCGCGACCTCGCCCTGGGGATCGACGAAGCGCTCGAAGACGACATCGAACGTGTCGCCGGGATAGATGGCGCGGAAATCCACCGCGAAGCCGAGCACCTTGGCGGCCTCGACGACGATGCGGTCGGTCGCGCCGGCGTCGATCGCGGAGAGATAGAGGCTCGAATCGACCTCGCCGTCGGCGCGGACCAGCTCGCGTTCGAAGCTGACGATCGCCTCGCGGGCGCGGAACGCGTCGCCGTGGCGCGCCACGGTCAGCGTGCGGTCGGCGTCGGGACGGAAGGACAGGCCGGCCAGCCGCGTTCCGTCCTCCTCGCCGGGCTCGAAATACAGCGTCAGGTCCTGGCCGGCGCGCAGGTCGCGGGCGGGAAACAGCGGATCGAGCGCGGCGATGGCGCGGGCGGCCTCGACCCGTCCGGCGCCCGCGTTATCGAGTACGCTGGCGAAGGTCTGGCCCCGGCGCACGGTGACGGATCGCTGATCGACGGCGGGCCGGCAGTCGGCGCAGCCGGTGAAGACCTCGTGCTCGGCGCGCACGAGCGCGCGGCCCGACAGCAGGGGCTCGGGCTCGGGCGCGCTGCGTTCGGTCTCGGCGACGACGCGCTCGGCGGCCGGGTCGGGCGCGGCGGCCTCGGCGTCGCTGCTCGAGCGCGGCACGCGCGAGATCAGCAGACCCGTCAGAACCAGCAGGGCGAGACCGAGCGTGCCGAAAAAGGTCAGGGCGCGGGAGCGACGGGCGTCTGCCAGGCGGACGTCGAAACCGGACATGATGAGAGCGATTCCCTTCTCGCTTCGCGCCGGCGGGCTCGCCCCCGAATTACGCGCCGGGCCTGTCGAAGCAACTAGCAGGCCGCGACGGGCGAGTCCGCAAGGCCGCGCAGCGCTGCATGCGTCATGTTGACCTGCGCCACCACCCTTGCCAAGGGCCGTTAATCTCTCGTGAATATGAGGTGTTCGGCCGAAAGGTCCAGCCTCGGCCCGAATCCGGGCCCGGAGTAGTCTCTTGAAGACCGCGCTTCTCATCGCCGTCCTCGGCGCTTTCCTTGTCGTATCGATCCTGTTCGCCGCGCGCGCCTGGGTCGGCGTCGACACCCAGATGAGCGGGCATGGCTGGGTCGCGCTCGTGATCGGCGCCGTGCTCAGCCTGCTCGTCGGCGGCGGGCTGATGGCGCTGGTGTTCTTCTCCAGCCGCCGGGGCTGGGACGACATCGACCGCGATCTCTGACGTTAACGTTTTCACCGTCGAGAATCGGCTAGAGAGTCGGGCATGAGCGACACGAACACTCCCACCGCCGCCGATCTCGCCGCACTTCTGTGCGCGCGTCTGTGCCACGATCTCGTCAGCCCGGTGAGCGCGCTCGGCGCGGCGCTGAGCGTTTTCGACGACGAAAACGCCGTCGACATGCGCGACGACGCCGTCGAACTCATGCGCACCGGCGCCCGGCAGGCGCAGGCCAAGCTGGAGTACGCCCGGCTGGCGTTCGGTGCTGCGGGATCGAAACCCGGCGTCATCGAGATGGCCGAAATCCGGCGCCTCGCCGATGCGATGTTCGGCGACCACAAGCCCGAGCTGGTCTGGAAGGACGAGGCCGACGGACTCGACAAGCCGGCCGCGCGCGTCCTGCTCAACCTGATCTGGCTCGGCGTCGACGCCGCGCCGCGCGGCGGCACGGTGACGATCGAGGCGAAGACCCAGTCCGACGGCGGCGCGCGGCTGCGCCTGGTCGCCGCGGGCCCGAAAGTGCGTCTCGACCCGGCCTATGGCGAGGCGCTCGAGGGCCGCGCGCCGGAGAACGGCTATGACGGCCGCTCGATCCAGCCCTACTACGCCGGTCTGATCGCCCGCGAGTTCGGCGGTCGCGCCAGCGCCCACGCCGACGAGGAGCGCGTCGAGTTCACCGCGCTGCTGGCTCCGGGCGCCGCGCAGGCGGCATAAGTAAATAACAGGCCTGCCCAACCTTCCGTTAACTGTCCGCGTGAAAGTCTGAATCCGACCGCTGCATGCTGCGCTCGGGGGACGACTCATGGACGAGTTGATCGGCGAATTCATCGCGGAGACGTCGGAAAGTCTCGACACAATCGACTCCGAACTCGTGAAGTTCGAGTCCGACCCGACCGACCGCGCCACGCTCGACAACATTTTCCGGCTTCTGCACACCATCAAGGGAACGTGCGGATTCCTCGGCCTGACGCGGCTGGAGGCGCTCGCCCACGCCGGCGAGACGCTGCTCGGCAAGTTCCGCGACGGCGAGCTGGTCGCCGACAGCGCGGCGGTGACGCTGGTGCTGCAGTCGCTCGACCGCACCAAGGAGATCATGAACGCGCTGGAGTCGACCGGGCAGGAGCCCGAAGGCGCGGATCGCGATCTGATCGACCAGCTCGAGCAGCGCGCCGCCGGCGAGGCCCCGGCCGCGCCGGCCGAAACGCCCCCTTCTGAAACCGCCGCGCCCGCTGACGAAGCGTCCGAAGATCCCGCGCCTGAAGCGGCCGCCGACGACGGCGCCGAGGCCGAAGGCTATGACTCCGATCTCGGACGCGAGCTGCGGCCGGGCGAAGTCTCGCTCGCCGATCTCGAAGCGGCCTTCGCCGCCGCCGAGGGCCCGGAGATCGAGACCGGCGAGGCGGCCGTGGAAGACGATGAGGGGCCCGAGGCCGAACCCGCGCCGGCCGCGGCGGCGCCGGCCGAGCCCGCGACCGCCGCTGCGGCGAATGCGTCCGAGGCCGAACCGGCGAAGCCCGAGGCGGGCGGGGAGCCGGCGCGCGTCCAGTCCACGATCCGGGTCAATGTCGACGTGCTCGAGAGCCTGATGACGACGGTCTCCGAGCTCGTTCTGGCGCGCAACCAGATGCACCAGATCGTGCGCGACACCGAGGACTCGAGCCTGAAGACGCCGCTCCAGCGGCTGTCCTCGGTGACCAGCGAGCTGCAGGACAGCGTCATGAAGACGCGCATGCAGCCCGTCGGCGACGCCTGGCGCAAGCTGCCGCGCATCGTCCGCGACATCGCCCAGGATCTCGACAAGAAGATCGACCTCGTCATGGAAGGCGAGGACACCGAGCTCGACCGCCAGGTGCTCGAGCTGATCAAGGATCCGCTCACCCACATGGTGCGCAATTCCGCCGACCACGGCCTGGAGTCGTCGGACCGGCGAAAGGAGGCGGGCAAGCGCGAGACCGGCACGATCCGGCTGTCGGCCTATCACGAGGGCGGGGCGATCATCATCAAGATCGCCGACGACGGCGCCGGGCTGGACACCGACAAGATCCGCACGAAGGTGATCGAGAAGGGCATCGCCGGCGAGGCCGAGCTGGCCACGATGAGCGAGGCGCAGATCCAGCGCTTCATCTTCGCGCCGGGCTTCTCCACCGCCTCCCAGGTGACGAACTTCTCGGGCCGCGGCGTCGGCATGGACGTCGTGCGCACCAATATCGAGCAGATCGGCGGTTCGATCGATCTGCAGTCCGAGAAGGGCAAGGGCACGACCTTCTCGATCAAGATTCCGCTGACGCTGGCGATCGTGTCGGCGCTCATCGTCAAGGTGGGCGACGCGCGCTTCGCCGCGCCGCAGCTGGCGGTGCGCGAGCTCATTCGCGTCGGCGCCGGCTCCGAGACGGCCGTCGAGACGCTCAACGGCGCGCGCATGATCCGCTCGCGCGACCGCCTCCTGCCCGTGGTCACGCTCAACGAGGTGCTCGGCCTGTCCGAGGCCGCGGCCGAGGGAGAAGACGAGTCCGGCGTCTCGGGCTACGTGATCGTGCTCGAAGCGGCGGGCCGCAAGATCGGCCTCGTCGTCGACGACGTCCTCGACACCGAGGAGATCGTGGTCAAGCCGCTCTCGGGCGCGCTGCGCGACATCAACGCCTATTCCGGGGCGACCCTGCTCGGCGACGGCTCGGTGATCATGATCCTCGATCCCAACGGCATCGCCCAGGAGATCGCCCACACCGACGAGGAAGCCTCCGACGAGGCGGTCGCCGAGACCGCTGCGAGCAGCGATCCGTCGCGCCAGCGCTTGCTGCTGGTCCGCGCCGGCGGCGAGGAGCCCAAGGCGGTGCCCGTCAGCCTGATCACGCGGCTGGAGGAGTTCGACGCCTCGACCATCGAGATCGCCGACGGCCGCCATGTCGTCCAGTACCGCGACCGGCTGCTGCCGCTGGCCCACGCCGCCGAGGCGGGCGCGTTCAAGACGGAGGGCCGCCAGCCGGTCCTGGTCTTCGTCGAGGACGGCAAGTCGGCCGGCGTCGCCGTCGACGAGATCCTCGACGTGGTCGAGGAGAGCCTGGACCTGGAGATGGGCTCCGAGCGGCCGGGCGTGATCGGCTCGGCCATCGTCAAGGAGAAGGCCACCGAGGTGATCGACGTCGCCTGGCACATGGAGCGCGCCTGGGCGGGGACGCCGCAGCGCAGCGCCGCCGCCAGCGCCGATCGCCGCGCCGTGCTGCTGGTCGAGGCCGACGCTTTCGCCCGGCGCATGATGGCCCCGCTGCTGGCCGCGGCGGGCTATGACGTCACCGTCGCCAGCGGCCTGCACGAAGCCAAGGACGCCGCCCGGATGGGCGCGCAATACGGCGCGATCGTGGGCGACCCGGCCGCCCTCGCCAAGCTCGCCGAGGACGGCTTCTGGACCGACGTGCCGCGCCTCGGCGTCAGCGAACAGGCCGGCTACGGCGCCGGCGTCGGGGGGCTCGCCGCCGTGCTGCGGCCCGGCGACCGGGGCGCCCTGATCGCCGCGCTCGACAAGGCCGCCGAAACCGCCGGACGCGACGCGGCGTGAAGGAGACGACGATGAGCAACGACTCTACATTCGAGTACGTCACCGTCCGCATCGGCGACCAGCTCTTCGGCGCGGCCGTCGCCGAGATCCGGGAGGTGTTCTCGCCGCAGGGCGTCACGGAGGTGCCCCGCGCGCCGGCGGAAATCGCCGGCCTGCTCAACCTCCGGGGCCGCATCGTGACCGCAATCGACGCGCGCCGCCGCCTCGGCCTGCCGCCGCGCGAGCCCGACGCGTCCTGCATGGCGCTCGGTCTCGAGCTCGGCTCGGAGCTCTACGGGGTGCTCGTCGACGAGGTCGGCGAGGTGATGCGACTCAAGCCGGAAAGCATGGAGCCCACGCCGGCCCATCTCGACGCGGACTGGCGGGCGCTGGTGACGGGCGTCCACCGGCTGGAGGGCGAGCTGCTCGCCATCCTCGACCTGAATGCGTTGATCGCGGGCAATGTCGCCGCGACGGCGGCCTAGGAGAACGGCGCGATGAAAACCTGTCTCGTGGTCGACGACAGCCGCGTGATCCGGAAGGTCGCGCGCAAGATCATGGAGGATCTGGGCTTCGCCTGCGAAGAGGCCGCCGACGGCCAGGAGGCGCTGGATCAGTGCCGCAAGGCCATGCCCGACGCCATCCTGCTCGACTGGAACATGCCGGTGATGAACGGGCTCGACTTCCTGATCACGCTTCGCGGCGAGGAAAACGGGAACAAGCCGGTCGTCGTGTTCTGCACGACGGAGAACGACATCTCCCACATCACGCAGGCGCTGCGCGCCGGCGCGGACGAGTACGTGATGAAGCCGTTCGACAGCGACATCATCGAGTCGAAATTCGCCGAAGTGGGCCTGGTCTGAAAGGCGGAACGCACGTGAGCGCAGCCCTGTCTTCCCGCGACGCGGCCCGGGCCGGCGGCCGCAAGCCCCGGGTTCTGGTGGTCGACGATTCCGCAGTGGTGCGCGGCCTGGTCGCGCGCTGGATCGAGGCCGATCATCGCCTCGACCTCGCCGCCACCTGCGCCGACGGCGAGATCGGCGTGCGCAAGGCCGGCGAGCTGCAGCCCGACCTCGTCGTGCTCGATATCGAGATGCCCCGGATGGACGGGCTCACCGCGCTGCCGCTCATCCTCAAGGCGGCCCCGCACGCCCGGGTCGTCATGGCCTCGACGCTCACGCGCAACGGGGCGGAGATCACGCTGCGCGCGCTGTCGCTGGGCGCGGCCGACTACGCGCCCAAGCCCGAGGCCGGCCGGGTCTCCGGCGCCGAGGCGTATCGCGAGGAATTGCTCGCCAAGCTCGCCGCGCTCAGTCCGCAGGCCGAAGCCGCGCGGCCGTCCCCGGCGGCGGCCGCGCCTGCGCCGCGCCCCGCCGCCGCGCCGCGGCCGGGCCGCGCCGAGCTCGTCGCGATCGGCTCGTCGACCGGCGGGCCGCAGGCGCTGCGCGAGCTGGTCGTCGCCCTGCCAAAGGACGCCCGCGCGCCGGTCGTGATCGCCCAGCACATGCCCAAGCTGTTCACCGCGATCCTGGCCGAGCACCTCACCAAGGCCGGCCTGCCGGCCTCGGAGGCCGCCGACGGCGAGGCCCTGCAGAGCGGGCGCGTCTATATCGCGCCGGGGGACTATCACATGACGATCAGCGGCGGGCCGGGCGCCTTCATCGCCCGGCTCGACCAGTCGCCGCCGGTGAATTTCTGCCGGCCGGCCGTCGATCCGCTGTTCGCGAGCTGCGCCAAGGCCGCCGGCCGCGGGCTGGTCGCCGCCGTGCTCACCGGCATGGGCCATGACGGCCGCGACGGCGCGCGCCAGGTGCGCGAGGCCGGAGGGGTCGTCATCGCCCAGGACCGCGCGACAAGCGTCGTGTGGGGCATGCCCGGCGCGATCGCCGAGGCCGGCCTCGCCGACGCGATCCTGCCCATCGCGGACATCGGCCCGGAAATCGCCCGGCGCATGAAAGGAGAGGCGTGACCATGTTGCCCGAGGCGAAATTCGACTTCCTCGCCGAAGACGTGAAGAAGCGATCGGGGCTGATCCTCGGTCCCGAGAAGGGCTATCTCGTCGAGAGCCGGCTCTCGCCGCTGGCCCGCCAGGAAGGCGCGCCCGGCGTCGAGGCGCTCGTCGACTCGATGATGCGCGGCGACGAGCGCATCGCCGCGGCCGTGGCCGAGGCGCTGGCCACTCACGAGACCTTCTTCTTCCGCGACAAGACGCCGTTCGACACGTTCGAACAGGTCATCGCGCCGGCGCTCAAGACCGCCCGGGCGGGCAAGCGGCTGCGCATCTGGTGCGCGGCGGCCTCGACCGGCCAGGAGCCCTACTCGCTGGCCATGCTGATCGACGAGCTCGCCGGGATCGACGCCGAGATCCTCGCCACCGATCTCTGCCCGTCCGTGCTCGAGAAGGCCAAGGCGGGGCTGTACAGCCAGTTCGAGGTCCAGCGCGGCCTGTCGGTCCAGCGCCTGGTGAAGCATTTCGAGCAGGCCGGGGAGAGCTGGCGCATCAGCCCGGAGCTGCGCCAGAAGATCCGCTTCGAGGTCGGCAATCTGCTCGACGATTTCAGCCGCTACGGCCGCCAGGACGTCATCTTCTGCCGCAACGTGCTGATCTATTTCGACATCAAGACCAAGGCCGAGATTCTCGAGCGGCTGTCGAACCAGCTCGCCGACGACGGCTATCTCATCCTCGGCGCCGCCGAGACCGTCGTGGGTCTGACCGACACGCTCAAGCCGGTGCCGGGCCAGCGCGGCCTCTACGCCAAGCCGGAGGCGGTGAAGGTCGCCGCGGCCTAACCCTCCGGTTCGCGACTCACCTCGAAACGCTCCAGCGCAATCCGCGGCAGGTCCCAGTCCGGCGCCAGCGCTGCGGCGCGCCGGTAGTCGGCGTAGGCGGCGGGATAATCCTCCAGCCATTCATGGGCGCGCGCCCGGTTGTAACGGACGAGATGCGGCTCGGCCGGCTCGAGCGCCAGCGCCCGGTTGAAATCCGCGACCGCCGCGTGCGGCCGGCGGGCGGCGAGATGAACCACGCCGCGATTGGCGTAGACCTCGGCCAGGTCGGGCGCGAGTTCGGCGGCCCGGTCGTGAGCGGCCAGGGCCGCGTCCAGCCGGCCGGCCCGGCGCAGCAGGATCCCCAGATTGACCTGCGTCGCGGCGCGGTCGCGCATGCTCAACCCGCCGCCCGACAGCGCCTCGCGGCAGGTGCGCACGGAGCTCGCCCGCCCGTCCATGTCGGTCTCGGCGAGCTCGAAACAGGCCTGCGCCTCGCTGGAGCCCAGGACGGTGCGCGACTCCGCCTGGGCGGCGAGGACGAGGGCGACAAGCGCGATCAGCTGGGTCATGGCGGCGCTCCGTTGCGGCCACGCGTCCCCCGAGCCGGGACACTCTACCGCGCTCGGCCCCCGAACGCGAAAAGCCCCGGCGGGAGAGCGCCGGGGCTTCGCGTGGTCGGGACAGGACTTCCCGCTATGGCCGGGCGGTCAGGCCGCGCCGGCGGTCTTTGCCTCGGCCGGGTCGCGCAGCACGCAGCCAGGGCGAAGCCATCGCTCCCCCGGCGCTGATGCACGCCTGATTTCATAGGGGGCTCCCGCATATGATCGCGGAGCTTCGAGCGTCCTTCGCCGGGATTGCAGAGACAATCGATCGGGCGTGAGGCTTGCTGCGATGCGAAGACGGGAAGCGCTACTCAGAGCCGGGCGTCTCGTGATCATAGCTCAGCACGCGGGCCAGCAGCCATCCTTCGCCGTCGAGGAGCCAGAGATGGGTGAAGCGCGCCGTACTGGTCAGCGGGGCGTCCTCACTGCGGCCGAGATAAAACGCATGCTCGCCGGTCTGGATTGCTCCATAGAGCTCGCCATTCCGGTAGAGGGGGTGGACCTCCACGCTGGCTTGATCGAGACGGCGGATGGGTTTCTCGTCACCGCTGGCGCTGCAGATATTGCGGCGCATGGCCTCGAGGAAAGGCTCGGGGCCGAAACTCGGACCGGCCAGGTCGTGATAGAATTCCAGGTCCTCGGCCAGGATCGCGGCGAGCGGGGCGAGGCGGCAATGATTGAAGCCGTCCTCGAACAGGATCCGGTCATGCGCAAGGATTTGCCGCTCGATCTCGGCATGGTTCGACTCATGGACCTGGGCGCCGGCCGGCGCGAGCGGCATGATCATCAGGGCCAGCAGGCCTGCCAGAAGCCTTCCCATCAGTCCTGCTCGCTCGCGGCCGTCGCCTCCATGCCCGCCTGCATGCGCAGAAGGGCGTGATAGGCGGCGTTGGACGGGTAGAGCACCTCGGTCACACGCGCGATCACCTTGCCGCCATTGGCCCCGTTGGTGAGGATCACCGCCCCGGTTCCGCTTGCCTCATCGAACCAGGCTAGCGCCCGCTCGCCGGCATCGGCGCCGCCATGCTGGACGACGCGATGGCCGGGATATTCGAAGATCTCCCAGCCCAGGCCGAAGCCGACGGCCGTGGGGCAGTGAGCGTCGGGAAGGGGGCAGCCGTCTTCGATCACGTTCTGCGCGATGGCGAAGCGCTGTTCGAACAGCTCGTCGCTCAGCCCCTCGCCGGTCATCACGGCCGTGACGAAGCCGGCATAGTCTTCCAGCGTGGTGGTCAGATTGTCCGCGCCGCTCCAGCCGGGCATTGGCGTCGGATCGAGCCGATCACCGGCCTCGTCATGGGGATGAGCGAGCCGGGACGCGTCTTCGGCGCGCGGGGTATAGGAACTGTCATCCATGCCCAGCGGGGTGAGCACGGTTTGATCGGCAAGCTCCGGAAAGGGCGTGTGCATCGCCGCCTCGGCGAAGCGCCCAAGATAGGTGTAGCCCTCGCCCGAATAGCCTGTGGCCGTTCCCGGCGCTGACTGAAAGCTGAGCGTGCCGCCGGTCTGGCTGCGCCAGTTGGCGAACCCTGTCTGGTGGACCAGCGCGATGCGCGGCGTCAGCGCCTCGAGATGGGGATCGCCGGCGAGGTCCGGATCGACATAGTGATCGGCCATCGCCCGGTCGAGGTCGATATCGCCCCCTGCCGCCAGGCGCAGAACCACTTCGGCGGTCACCGGCTTGGTCAGCGAGGCGACGTTCCACACCGTGTCAGGTCCGACCGGCGCGCCTTGCGACCGTTCGCCGGCCGTCAGCGTCCAGACGATGTCACCGTCCTCGATGTAGGCCACGGCCGCTCCGGGCACGTCGTAGGCGGCGAGCCAGCCGGGCAGGGCGGCTTCGAGCTCGGCGCGCGGATCGGCGGAACTTGCCGGCGCGCCGGCGACGGAGATCGAAGCGAGAATTGTCAAAAACATGATCTGAAAAAGGACTCCCTGCTGATCACGCGGGGTTAGAGCGTCCAAATAGGGCGAGTTTTCGGCCCCGGCTGTGGTCGGCGCCCGTCGCGCAATGAAAAGCCCCGGCGGGAGAGCGCCGGGGCTTCACGTGGTCGGGACAGGACTTCCCGCTATGGCCGGGCGGTCAGGCCGCGCCGGCGGTCTTTTCCTCGGCCGGATCGCGCAGCACGTAGCCGCGGCCCCAGACCGTCTCGATATGGTGGTCGCCGCCGGTCGCCGCGGCGAGCTTTTTTCTCAGCTTGCAGATGAAGACGTCGATGATCTTCAGCTCCGGCTCGTCCATGCCGCCATAGAGATGGTTGAGGAACATCTCCTTGGTCAGCGTCGTGCCCTTCCTGAGCGAGAGCAGCTCCAGCATCTGGTATTCCTTGCCGGTCAGGTGAACGCGCTGATTGTTCACCTCGACGGTCTTGGCGTCGAGATTGACCGCGATCTCGCCGGTCTTGATCACCGACTGGGCGTGCCCCTTCGAGCGGCGCACGATGGCGTGGATGCGCGCGATCAGCTCTTCCTTGTGGAAGGGCTTGGTCATGTAGTCGTCGGCGCCGCAGCCCAGGCCGCGCACCTTGTTGTCGATGTCGGCGTTGCCCGTCAGAATCAGGATGGGCGTGTCGATCTTCGCGACCCGCAAGGTCTTCAGGACATCGAAGCCGGGCATGTCCGGCAGATTGAGGTCCAGAAGAATGAGGTCGTAGTCGTACAGCTTGCCGAGATCGACGCCCTCTTCGCCGAGATCGGTCGTGTAGACGTTGAAACCGTCCGATTTGAGCATCAGTTCGATGCCCTGCGCCGTGGCGCGATCGTCCTCGATCAGCAGAATCCGCATCGATCCCTCTCCGAGCCGCGCGCGAATCACCAGCCCCGCGCTATCTACTCCGTGGTTAACGTTATTCGCACTCTGCGGCGACAAATCCTTAGGCGAAGTTAACGACGGTTTGACTCGGGGGATGGAATCGAGTCCGTCCAGCGATTCCCGGGACTTCCGCCTCCCCCCGAGACATTGCGGACCATGACGGGATTCACGACAGCCGCAAACCGGCCCGCCCTCCGCCGAATTCCGCCCGTGACGGGCGATTCCGGAAATTGTGGAAAACTCGCGGGGCGTTAACGAGCGCCCGCCGGCGCGCCCGGCCGCCGGTCCCGACGGCGGGCCGGACGCTGCATCGGGCTGACTTCGGCGCCGAACGCGTTTACGCCGCTGAAACTGCGTTCGCGCTATCAATTTGGCGAAGCGGCGTCTGCGCGCGCCGGAGGATCGGGACCGCCAGTGGAAAGTCTGATCGAACGCGTATCGAGCCTTGAGACGCGGACCTTCCGGGGCCGGGTGTCGGCCGTGAACGGCCTGCTGGTCGAGGCCGAGGGGCCGAAGGCCGGCCTGACGCTCGGCGCCCGCGCGCAGATCGATCACGGCGAAGGCGGCTCCACCTGCGAGGTCGTCGGCTTCCGCGGCGACACCGCCCTGATGATGTGCTTCGGCGATCTCGTCGGCGTGCGCGCCGGGGCGCCGGCGCGGCTCGAGCCGTCCGGCGCGACGGTGCGCCCGCATGCGAGCTGGCTCGGCCGCGTGGTGAACAGCTTCGCCGAACCGCTCGACGACAAGGGTCCGCTCGCCGAGGGCGACGAGGCCTACCCGCTGAAGGGCCGCCCGCCCTGCGCCCACGGCCGCGACCGGCTCGGCGAGCGCCTCGATCTCGGCGTGCGCGCGCTCAATGTCTTCACGCCCATGCGGATCGGCCAGCGCCTCGGCGTCTTCGCCGGCTCCGGCGTCGGCAAGTCGGTGCTGATGTCGATGCTCGCCCGCGGTTCCGGCGCCGACGTCATCGTCATCGGGCTGATCGGCGAGCGCGGCCGCGAGGCGCGCGAGTTCGTCGAGGACGTGCTCGGCGAGGATGGCCGGGCGCGCTCGGTCGTGGTCACCGAGACCTCCGACAGCCCGGCGCTGGCGCGCCGGCAGGCGGCCTATCTCACGATGGCGACGGCGGAGTATTTCCGCGACCAGGGTCTCAACGTGCTCTGCCTGATGGATTCGGTGACCCGCTTCGCGCTCGCCCAGCGCGAGATCGGGCTGGCCGCCGGCGAGCCGCCGACCACGCGCGGCTACACGCCGTCCGTGTTCGCCGAGCTGCCGCGGCTTCTGGAGCGCGCCGGCCCCGGCCCGCGCGGCTCGGGCTCGATCACGGGCCTGTTCACCGTTCTCGTCGACGGCGACGACCACAACGAACCGATCTCCGACGCCGTGCGCGGCATTCTCGACGGCCACATCGTGATGAGCCGCGCCATCGCAGAGCGCGGCCGCTTCCCGGCGATCGACGTGCTGCGCTCGATCTCGCGCACCGCGCCGGAGGTCTATGCGCCCGAGGAGGCGCCGGTGGCCGCCGAGGCGCGCAAGGTGCTGTCGGCCTACGCCGACATGGAGGAGCTGATCCGGCTCGGCGCCTATGCGGCGGGCTCGAACCCGGAAGTGGACCGGGCGATCGCGGTCAACGGACCGCTCGAAGCGTTTCTCGCGCAGGGAAAAGACGAAGCCGCCTCGATCGAGGAGAGCTTCGCGGCCCTGTCCGGGATACTGGCGGTGGATGGAGAGGGCTAGGCGATGACGACGCGTTCCCACGCACCCCTGATCCGGCTGGCCCGGTTCAAGGTGGAGGAGTTGCAGAAGCAGATGGCCGAGATCGATCGCGCGCGCGCGTCGATCGACGAACAGATCCAGCGTCTCGAGGAGAGCGTCCCCGAGGAGCAGGGGGTCGCCCAGGAGAACAAGGACGGCTATCTCGCCTATGGCAGCTACGCCCGGTCGGTGATCAAGCGCAAGGAGAACCTCCGCGCTTCCCAGGCCGAGGTCGAGGCCCAGGCCGACGCGCTGCGCGAGCGTCTCGAGACGGCCTTCGCCGAACTCAAGAAGTTCGAGCTGCTCGAGGAGCGCCGGCTGGCCCGCATCCAGGACGCCGCGCGCGCCGCCGAGCAGGCCGAGATGGACGAAATCGCGGGCCAGGCGCGTCGCCGCGCCCAGTAGGCGGTCCCGATCCGTGGATAACTTAATACGCCGTCAACCTTGCCGGGGGGCGCGATCGCTGGAATCCTGACCTTGGTGGTCGGGAGGCTGGTCGGTGAACAAGCGCCGGGCAGGAACAGACAAGCGGTTCGCCGGGGCGGTGGCCCTGGCCGGCGCCTTTTTCGTGCTCATCCCCACCGCCAATTCCGATCTCTCCCAGCTGAACCTGCTCGAGCGCATCGCCGCGGCGGCCGCCGAGTCGACTGCGTCGTCTTCCGTCGACCCGGGTCCGCCGGCGACGGCGGCGGAGTTCGCCGCGCCCACGCCGCGCCTGGCCCCGGAGCCGCCGGCCGAATTCGCCGTCGCCGGGAACCGCGCCGTCGAGTTCGTCGCCGCCGCGCCGGCGGGCGACCTGCATCTCGCGGTGCGCCCGGGCGCGTCGCTGAGCTACGCCGAGGATTCGCACGCCGCCGAACGGCGTTTCCGTCTCGAGGTCGCGGCGACGACGCAGCCGGCGGGCGATCGGCCCCGCGTCTGGCTCGTCGGGGGCGTCGACAGCGAGACCTACGCGATGGCGCCCGGCGACGGGCTGCGCAATCTCGCCGCGGCGTCGCGCGGCGAGCTGCGCGACATGGAGCTCCTGCCCGTCGGATCGGTCGCCTCGGTGGGCGACGCCCACGCCGGCCTCGCCCTCGAGCTCGGCGAGGGGCGCTGGGCGAGCCTCGGCTATGTCCGCGAGGAGCGCCGCTTCGAGCTCGGCACGCAGAACTGGGAGGAGACCGACGAATTCGTCGGCGTCACCTTCCACGCCCGCTGGTAGGCGGGTTCACCGCGCGCCGTAGCGCCGCTTGGTGAGATAGATCAGCGCGATCAGGCCGAAATAGAGGAAGGGCCGCAGCGTCGCGGCGAAGCCGTGCTGGTCGAAGCGCGCGACCGCGATGCTCAGCGCGTAGTTCGCCGGCACGTCGCCCGCCGACATCCACGCCATGACGAAGCGGATCGCCGCGTCGATGGTGTAGACGATCAGCGCCGCCGCGGTGAGATGGGTCCAGTGGCGCATCACCAGCGCGGCGACGATCGAGGCCAGGACGAGGAAGATCCACTCGGTCGGGGTGAACCCGGCTGAAAGTCGCTGGAAGATCTCCACGATCATGGCCGCTCCCCCCTTCGGCGCGTCGCTCCCGCAGTCTAGCCGGACTCGACGCCCTCGGCGAGCGCGGCGGTGAGACCGTCGAGATCGGTCGACGCCTCGCAGTCGGGATAGCGCAGGCCGAGCGCGCTCTGCGCCCGGATCGCCAGCCCGACATGGGAATCCCGCCGGACGACGCCGGCCAGCGGCGGCCGGAAGCCGAGAAAGCTCTCGCAGGTCTTGGCGAAGGTCGCATAGGCGCCGTCGGCGGCGCGCCGGTCGGGCGCGTTGTTGACGACGATGAACGGCGCGGCGCCCTCGTCGCGCAGCCTGAGCGCCTTGACGAAGGCGTAGGCGTCGGTGAGCGCGGTGGGCTCGTCGTTGACGACCACGAGCACGTCGTCGGCCGCCGCGCCGAGACGCACCGTGGCGCGGTCGGCGCCGGCGGCGAGATCGAGGATGGTGCGGTCGTAGGACATCGAGGCGGCCGTGAGCCCCGCTGCGAGGCGGCCCACCGCCTCCGGGTCAAGACTGGCCAGGGCGGCCGAGCCCGACCGGCCCGAGAGCACGTCGAACCCGCCGCGCTTGCCCGATCCGCCGCAGGCCGGCGCGATCGCTTCGCGCAGGCCGACGCGGCCGGCGACGATGGCGGCGAGATCGCCCGGCGGGTTCAGGCCCAGCTGGACGTCGATATTGGCCATGCCAAGATCGGCGTCGACGAGCAGCACGCTCTCGCCGCGGCGGGAAAAGGCCCGCGCCAGCGCCGAGGCGACGACGGTCTTGCCGACGCCGCCCTTGCCGGAGGCGACCGCGAGGATGGGGCCGGCGGCGCGGGGCTGCGCGGCCGCGACGTTGTCCGAGCCGGCGGGCAGGGCGCTCATTGGCGGGTCTCCTGATCAGGGTCCATGGCGAAGTCGTCGAGCAGGGCGCGGGCGAGTCTCAGCGGCGTCGCCGGGGCGAGGCCGCCGCCGATATAGGGCGAGGCGGCGATCTGGGCGTAGGCCAGTCCCGCTTCGCCGAAACCCAGCAGGGCGCCGAGTCGGCGCGCCGAGTCGAGCTTCGTGGCGATCACCCGGCCGGCCCCGATCGAGGCCAGCAGGGCGGCGGCGTCCTCGGCGTCGCCGGGCGCCTGGCCGGCGTCCATCACCGCGACGATCTCGGCGTCGGCGGAGGCGGCCAGCGCCTGCAGGTCGTCGAGATCGTCGAGTTCGAAGGGATTGATGCCCGGCGCGTCGATGAGCACCGGCCCGGCGGGCAGGTCGCGCACCAGCGCTTCGAGTTCGCGCGGCCCGTCGGCGTCCTCGAAGCGGACCTCCATCGCCGCGGCGTAGGCCGACAGCTGCTCGCGCGCCCCGGCGCCGCGGTCGGCGCCGACGATGACCGGCGCGAGACCCTGGGCGACGCATCTGGCGGCGAGCTTGCCCACGACCGAGGACTTGCCCGCCCCGGGCGGTCCGGCGAACAGCAGCGGCCGGCCGGGATCGGGTTCGACCGGGTGGACGGCGTAGCGCGCGTCGATGGCCCGGGCGAGCGTGGCCGTGGCCTCGCCGTCCTCGAGATTGACCGCGGCGTCCATCAGCGCCTCGGCGGCGCGCTCGGGCGGGTTGTGCCAGGACAGGGCGCGGGCGATGCGCGTAAGCCCGTCGGCGGCGTCGCCGCGGGCCCGGGCGCGCTCCTTGTCGCGGCGGGCGACGGCGGCCTCGGCGGTCTCGGTCGAGGCGGCGACCTCGGCGCGCTCGGCGGCGGCGCGGATCTCGACGCCGCCGTCGGCGGCGGTCGCGGTGTGGATGATCACCGCGTCGGCGCCCAGCTCGCGGCGGACCGCGGCCATCGCCTCGGTCATGTTGGCCCCGGTGAAGGTGCGCAGCCGCATCGCCGTCTCCTAGACTTCGCCCACCGTCTTCAGCCGCGCGCTGGGATGGATCTCGTTCTGGCTGATCACGGTCGTCTGCGGGCGGAAGCGCTCGGTGAGCGACCGCACGTATGGACGGATTCCCGGGCTGGTGAGAAGCACCGGCGCCTCGCCGGCCGCTCCGGCGCGGTCGAAGGCGTCGCGCACCGCGGCGACGAAGTCGCGCAGCTTCGACGGCGCCAGCGCCAGCTGACGCCGGTCGCCGTCGCCGACCATCGCCTCGGCGAAGGCCTGCTCCCATTGCGGCGAGATCGAGATCACCGGCAGGGCCCCGTCGGGCCCGACATTGGCCTGGCAGATCTGGCGCGACAGCCGGGTGCGCACGTGCTCGGTGACGGCGTCGAGATTCTGCGTCGCCGCGCTCGCCTCGGCGATTCCCTCGACGATGCCGGAGAGGTCGCGGATCGAGACGCGCTCCTTGAGCAGGTTCTGAAGCACGCGCTGGATGCCCGCGTGCGTGATCTGCGAGGGCGTGATCTCGTCGAGCAGCTTCTTGTGCTCCTTCGACAGCCCCTCGAGCAGCTTCTCGACGGCCGCGTAGTTGAGCAGGTCGGCCATGTTGTCGCGCAGGATCTCGGTGAGATGCGTGACCAGCACGGCCGCCGGATCGACGATGGTGTAGCCGCGGAAGGTCGCCTCCTCGCGGAGATTCTCGTCGATCCAGGTCGCCGGCAGGCCGAAGGCGGGCTCCTTGACGTGGGTTCCCGGCAGGTCGACCTGGGCGCCGCTGGGATCCATGACCAGCAGCTGGCGCATCTTCAGCACGCCTGCGCCGGCCTCCATCTCCTTGACGCGGATGACGTAGTGGTCGCCGGCCAGCTGCATGTTGTCGACGATGCGCACCGAGGGGACCACGAAGCCGGTCTCCTGGGCGATGTTGCGTCTGAGCGCCTTGATCTGGTCGGTGAGCCGGCGGCCTTCGACGTCGTTGATCAGGGGCAGCAGCGAGTAGCCGAGCTCGATCTTGAGCTCGTCGATCTGCAGCGTCTCCTCGATCGGCGGCTCGGCGGCCTCGGCCTGCTGGGTCTCGGCCTCGTGGGCCGCGGCGACCTCGGCCTCGGCTTCCCGGGCCTGGAGGCGCCGCGTCGTGAACCAGGCCAGCGAGGCGGCCCCTCCGCCCATCAGCGCGAACGGGATGAACGGCATGCCGGGCAGGGCGCCGATGGCGACCGCTGCGGCGCCGACCATGCCGAGTCCGGCGGGATTGGCCGAGAGCTGGCCGAACACCGCCTTGTCGGCCTCGCCCTCGACGCCCGCCTTGGACACCAGCAGACCCGCGGCGAGCGACACGATCAGCGCGGGGATCTGCGAAACCAGCCCGTCGCCGATGGTCAGCGTGGAGTAGGTGTTGGCCGCGTCGGAGAAGTCCATGCCGGACTGGGCGACGCCGATGATCATGCCGCCGATCAGGTTGATCGAGGTGATCAGGATGCCGGCAACGGCGTCGCCGCGGACGAATTTCGACGCGCCGTCCATGGCGCCGAAGAAGTTCGACTGGTCCTCGAGCTCCTTGCGGCGGGCGCGCGCCTCGTCCTCGGTGATCAGTCCGGAGGACAGGTCGGCGTCGATGGCCATCTGCTTGCCGGGCATGGCGTCCAGCGTGAAGCGGGCGGCGACCTCGGCGATGCGTCCCGAGCCCTTGGTGATCACCACGAAGTTCACGATCACCAGGATGATGAAGACGATGATCCCGATGACGAAATTGCCCTGCATCACGAAGGCGCCGAACGCCTCGATGATCTCGCCGGCCGCGTTCGTGCCCTCCGAGCCCTGCGACAGGATCAGCCGCGTCGAGGCGACGTTGAGCCCCAGCCGCAGCATGGTCGCGATGAGCAGCACCGCCGGGAAGGCGGTGAACTCCAGCGGCGAGCGGATGAACAGCGCCGTCATCAGGACGAGCACCGAGAAGCAGATGGAGATCGCCAGCGAGAAGTCCAGCAGCACCCGCGGCATCGGCAGGATGAGCATCACCAGGATGGCGAGCACGCCGATGGCCATCGCCACGTCGCCGCGGGCGAGGCGCCGTCCGATCGCGGCCCAGTTCAGGCCGCCCGAGCCGGATGAGGCGGAAGCGTCAGCCATGGTGACGATCGCCTGGCTGCGCGATTGCACGCCCTCCTCCCCCTCGATGGGGGAGGTGGCTGACGCGGAGCGTCAGACGGAGGGGGTGGGATCGGAGAGCGGCGCCCCCCCTCAGTCGGCGGAGCCTGTCCTCGGGCCGGCCGATGGCCGGACCCGGGGGCGGACAGCTCCCCCACGAGGGGGGAGCAGGGATGCTGTGAACCGCCATCCCCGTCACGCCGCCCCGGCGCGGGTCTCGCCGGGACCGGGCACGTGGACGCCCTGGTCGGAATAGAGCTTGAGCTTGTTCCTGAGCGTGCGGATCGAGATGCCGAGAATGGTCGCTGCGTGCGTGCGGTTGCCGAGGCAGTGATCGAGCGTGTCGAGGATGAGGTCCTGCTCGACCTCGGCGACGGTCTTGCCGACGAGATTGACGGCTTCCTCGGCGGCCTCGGCGGCCTGACGCGCCACGCCCCCGCCGCCGGCGGCGAAATTCGAACCGTCGGGCATGCGGATGGCCTCGGGCGTGATCTCCTCGCCGCCGGCCAGCAGCACGGCGCGATGCATGGCGTTCTCCAGCTCGCGCACATTGCCGCGCCATTCGCGCGAGGTGACGAGCGTCTTCGCCGCGTCGCCCAGCGTGCGCTCGGGCAGGCCGTTGGCCTTGGCGTATTTCTTCACGAAGTGCTCGGCCAGCGCGACGGCGTCCTCGGGACGCTCGCGCAGCGGCGGCACGGCGAGATTGACGACGTTCAGCCGGAACAGCAGGTCCTCGCGGAACTCGCCCTCGCGCACCGCCTTGTGGAGATCGCGGTTCGAGGTGGCGATCACGCGGATGTCGACCTTGACCGGCTTGTTGCCGCCGACGCGGTCGATCTCGCGCTCCTGCAGGGCGCGCAGCAGCTTGGCCTGCAGCCGGGCGTCCATCTCGGAGATCTCGTCGAGCAGCAGCGTGCCGCCGTCGGCCTCCTCGAACTTGCCCACGCGCCGCGCCACGGCGCCGGTAAAGGCGCCCTTCTCGTGGCCGAACAATTCGGATTCGAGCAGGTTCTCGGGGATCGCCGCGCAATTGACCGAGACGAAGGCCTTGTCGGCGCGCTTCGACTTCTTGTGCAGATAGCGCGCCATCACCTCCTTGCCGACGCCGCTCTCGCCGGTGATCAGCACCGAGGCCTCGGACGGCGCGACGCGTTCGGCCAGCGCGATCACCTCCTTCATCGCCGGATCGCGCACGATCAGTGGGCGCTCGTCGTCGGAGACCGCCGCCAGCACCGCCGCGATCAGATCGGGCTCCGGCGGCAGGTGGATGAATTCCTTGGCGCCGGACCGGATCGCGCCGGCGGCGGCCTCGGGCTTGACGTTCACCCCGCAGGCGACCAGCGGCACGGTGATGCGCTCGGCCTCGTTGGCCGCGATCAGGGCGGCGATGTCGAGATCGACGTCGACCATGAGCAGGTCGGCGCCGCGGCCGGCCCGCAGATAGCCGGTGGCCTGCTCGATGGTGTCCACATGAGCGACCTTCGCGCCGCGATCCATGGCGATCTTGGTGGCCGCGGAAAGCTGGCCGCCGAGGCTGCCGACGATGAGCACGCGCATGGGTCGATCTCCCTATGTCGCACGACGGTCCGCGTTCAGCTGACGTCGCCGTCCTTGATGATTTCGGTCATGGTCACGCCGAGGCGATCCTCCACGACCACGACTTCGCCTCGCGCCACGAGGCGGTTGTTCACGTAGATGTCGATGGCCTCGCCGACCTTGCGGTCGAGCTCGAGCACCGAGCCCGAGGACAGCTTGAGCAGCGAGTTCACGTCGATATGGGCCTTGCCCAGCACGGCCGAGATGTTGACGGGGACCTCGAAGACCGGGGCGAGGTCGGCGGCGTTGCGCGCCTCGTCCTCGATCAGCGCCTGGCCGATCTCCCCGGACGTCTCGGTCTGCGGGGCCTCGGCGTCGGGGGATGCGGCGTCGGCGTCCCCATCCAGGTCGGGCAGATTCAGATCGCTCTCGTCGCTCATCTTCGTCTCCTATGCGGCCGCGCCGTCGTCTGTCGCGGCGTCGCCGTCGTCGGGGGCGTCTTCTTTGGATGCGGCGTCCGCGCGAGGCCGGGCGAGCCAGCGCTCGACGGCCTCGCCGATGCGGGCCTCGATCTCCGCGCTCGTGCGCTCGATGGCGCCGGAGCGCCATTCGAGTACGCAGTCGCCCAGCGCGACTTCCTCGTCGCCGCGCACGATGACCGCACCCTCGAAGCCGGCCAGGTCGGCCTCGTCCTGCAGGCGTTGCGAGAGCTCGTCGACCAGCGAGGGGGTCACCCGAAGCGCCAGCCGCGGCTCGCCGCGCAGGTCGGCCAGCGCCTCGCGCGCGCAGGCCTCGACGGTGTCGGCGGCGTAGCGGTCGAGCGCCCGGCCGGCGATGACTCGCGCGGCCGCCACGGCCAGCCGGGCCGCTTCCTCGCGCATGCGCTCGGATTCGGCGTCCATGCGCTGGAGCACGGCCTGGGCCCGCCCGGCGATCGTCCGGAGCGCCTCGGCGGCGGCCGCCGAGGACTTCGCCTCCTCGGATTCGAGCGCCGCCTTCGCCGCCGCGGCGGCGCGCTCCTCGGCCTCGGCCTCGGTGAGCATGCGCTTCACCCGGTCGCCGTCGCGCAGAACCGTGCCGTCGTGGTCGAAGACCCGGTCGAAGGCGTAGCGCTTGTGGGCGGTCGTCATCGCGCGCCTCCTAGTAGATCAGCTCGTCCTCGCCGCCGTCGGAGATCATGATTTCTCCCTTGGCGGCGAGGTCTTTGGCGAGATTGACCATCGAGGTCTGGGCGGCGTCGACGTCCTTGAGCCGGACCGGCCCCATGCTGGCCATGTCCTCGCGCAGGATCTTCGCGGCGCGTTCGGACATGTTGGAGAAGAACAGGTCGCGCAGATTGTCCGACGCGCCCTTGAGCGCCAGGCCGAGCTCGTCCTTGTCGACGGCGCGCAGCAGCGTCTGGATGCCCTGCGGGTCGAGCTGGCTGAGATCCTCGAACACGAACATCAGCGAGCGGATCTTCTCCGCGGAATCGCGGTTGCGCTCCTCGAGTGCGGCGAGGAAGCGGTTTTCGGTCTGACGATCGAAATTGTTGAAGATGTCGGCCATCATCTCGTGGCTGTCCTGCTTGGACGTACGCGCGAGATTGGACATGAACTCGGTGCGCAGGGTCTGCTCGATCTTGTCGAGGATCTCGCGCTGGACCGGCTCCATGCGCAGCATGCGCATCACCACCTCGAGGGCGAACTCCTCGGGCAGGGCGCCGAGCACGCGCGCGGAATGCTCGGACTTCACCTTGGACAGCACCACGGCGACGGTCTGCGGGTATTCGTTCTTGAGATAGTTGGCGAGAACGACCTCGTTCACGTTCGCCAGCTTGTCCCACATCGTGCGGCCGGCCGGGCCGCGCAGCTCCTCCATGATGTTCTCGACCTTCTCCTCCGGCAGGAAGGAGGACAGAAGGCGCTGGGCCTGGTCGACCGAGCCCATGATCGAGCCGGTCGAGGACATGGAGGTGGCGAAGTCGACGATCAGCTTCTCGACGGCGTCGGAGCTGACATTGCCGATATTGACCATCGCCTGGGAGACCATCCGGATCTCCTCGTCGTCCATCATCTCCCAGAGCTTGGCCTGCTCGTCGCCGAGCGCCAGCAGGATGACGGCCGCCTTCTCGGAGCCGGAGAGCGAGGAGGGGTCGTCTATCTGACGGGTCTTTGCGGGAGCGCGCGCCATCCGGTCAGCTCTCGTGCATCCAGTTGCGGAGGATCGACATGGTCTCCTCCGGGTGCTGTTCGATCAGGCTGGAGACCTTGCGCACTGACGATTTCTTCACCTGCCCCTCGATCTGGTCGACGTCGATGCGCTCGTCGGCGTCGCCGCCGCCGTCGCCTTCGGGTAGCGAGAGGTGCTCGTCGCCGGCGGCGACCGCGGCCTGGCCCTGTCCGCTCTCGGGCAGTCTCGCGCCCCCGCCGGCGCCGGCCAGCGCGGGCTGCGGTCCGGCCACGACGCCCTTCACCAGAGGACGGGCGACCAGCAGCACGATCAAGAGCGCGGTGATGAAGAGCACCGCGATCTCGGCGATGCGCATCATGTCCTCGCGCGACAGCGAAAAGCCTTCCGGGGCCGGCGAGCCTTGGGCGATATCCGGCCGCGAGAAGCGCATGTTGGTCACTTCGAGCTGGTCGCCGCGCTCTTCGTCGAAGCCCATCGCCGAGCGCACCAGCGCGCGGATCTGCTCCATCTCCTCGGGGGTGCGCGGGGCGTATTCGACCGCGCCGCCCTCGGCGACCGTCGTCTCGCCGTCGACGACCACGGCGACCGACAGCCGCTCCACCCCGCCGGCCTCGACCACGCGGGTGGAGGTCACCGACGAATTCTGGAAATTGCGGATATCGCTTTCGCGGCCCGTTTCGGCCATCTGGCGTTCGCTGGTCGCGCCACCCTCGGCCTCGGGCTGGTTTTCGGACACAGACACGCCGCCGCTCAGCCGGTCGGCCGGTTCGCGGCTGAACTCCTCGCTGGTCTCGCGGCTCACCAGGACCTGGGCGTCGGGATCGTATTCCTGCCGGCTCTCGGTGAGATTCTCCCGATTGATCTCGGCGGTGACGACGACGCGTGCGCCGCCGGGACCGACGACGCCCTCGACGACGTCGCGGATCTTGGCGCTCAGCCGCGATTCGAAATCGGCGCGCTGACCCTCCAGCGCGGCGACGGTCGCGGTGTCGCCGCCGCCGGGGCTCGCCAGCAGGCGGCCTGTGTCGTCGGCCACGGTGATCCGGTTCGCCGACAGGCCCGGCACGGCGGTGGCGACCAGATTGCGGACGGTCTCGACCTGCCCGGAATCCAGATCGCCGCGCACCGACAACACGACGGAGGCCGACGGCTCCTCGGTCTCCCGGCTGAACAGGCGCCGTTCCGGCAGAACCAGGTGGACGCGCGACGAGGCGATCGCTGCGATCGTGTTGATCGACCGCGCGAGCTCGCCCTCGAGCGCCCGGCGCGCATTGACGTTCTGCACGAAGCTCGTCGTGCCCAGCGCGTCGGTCTCGTCGAAGATCTCGTAGCCGACCGAGCCGAAGCTCAGCGCCCCGTCGGCGGCGACGCGCATGCGCGCGGCGTCGACCTCGGAGGAGTCGACATAGATCGATGAGCCGCCTTCGCGGAGCGTGTAGGAAATGCCGGCCTGATCGAGGCGCTCGGTGGCCGCGGCCGCATCGTCGGGTTCGAGGCCGGAGAACAGCAGCGCCTCGCCCGAGCCGTTCATGCTCATCGTGAACACCACCAGCGCGGCGGCGGCGCCGGCGGTGAGGCCGAAAATGGCGATCAGTCGGCCGACGCCGAACCTGGACAATTGTTCGAGCAACGCGTTCACGGTCGAAACCCCCCGCCATGCTGGCGCTCCGCCCCTCATGGAGCGTCCGGTAGGCAGTTTTTTCCCACTGATCGCGTAAACGAGACTTTAACGCGCTGAAAACAAAGGCGGCGGTCGACCCCTCGGTCGACCGCCGCCTGCAGGTGTCCGCGCCGCCGGGGAGGGCGGCGGCGCCCGTCGCCGCCTTACTGGCGGTATTCCTGGATTCGCGTCGTCCTGAGCCCGGCGAGGCCGTGCTGCTCGATCGCGCGCTGCCAGCCGAGAAACTCCTCGACCGTCAGGCGATAGCGATCGCACGCCTCGTCGAGGCTGATCAGTCCGCCGCGCACGGCCGCGACCACTTCGGCCTTGCGGCGGATCACCCAGCGCTTGGTCTCGGGAGAGGGGAGATCGGCCGCGGTCAGCGGGCTGCCGTCCGGCCCGATCACGTAATTCTCCCGTTTCGCTCGACGTACCATCCGACCCATCCTCGTTCTTGTCCGGCGCGTCGCGCGCGCGCCTTTGATGAACCGAGTTATACGCCGGATGCTTTTAACGCTGGCCTAAACGCCAAGGTTTATGCGTGGTAAATCAGCAGTTTAGAAAAAATTCACCCCGGCGCTGAAAACGCCGGGGTGACAAGGATCTGGCCGATGAGCCGTTCGGATCAGCGGATCATCTGGATCGCCGTGGTGAACATCTCGTCGGCCGTGGTGATGATTTTCGAGGCCGCCGAATAGGCCCGCTGCGTCGAGATCAGGTTCGAGAACTCGGTGGCGATGTCGACATTGGAGTTCTCCAGCGTCTTCGACGAGATGTTGCCCGATCCGCCGACGCCGGGGGCGTTCAGCGTGAAGGCGCCGGATTCGTCGGTCACCTGGTAGGAGCCGCCGCCGACCGAGGCCAGGCCGTTGGGATTGACCACGGTGGCCACCGGGATCTGGAAGACCTGCCGGACCACGCCGTTGGTGAAGCGCGCCGAGACGAAGCCGTCGTCGCTCACCTCGACGCCGGCGAAGTCGCCGAACACCGCGCCGTTGACGACCGAGGAGTTCAGCACCGACGGGCTGTCGAACTGGGTGATGCCGCCGGGATTGCCCGCCGAACCGAGATCGAGGCTGATTGACTGGGAGCCGATGCCCGTCGAGGCCGCCCACTGGAACTCGTTGGCGCCCAGCGGGGCGGTGTTGTCCGAGCCGAGGAAGTTCAGCGTGTTCGGCAGGGTGGTGTTGGCGGTGTCGATCTGGCCGTTGGTGTCGAACGCCAGCACGCCGGTGGCGATCTGGCCGTTATTGAGGCCGCCCCCCGTCGTGATGTCGGACTGGGGCTCGACATGCAGCTCGGCGTGCCACTGGTTCGCCGTCGGGCTCTTGAGCAGCGACATCGTCACCGAGCGCACGCCGCCCTGGGTGTCGAAGATCTGGATCGTGCGCTGGAAGTCCGGCGTGACGTTTCCGGACGCCATGTTGTTGGCCGGCACGGTCGGGTCATACGTCGCCGCGTCCGGCGAGACGGCCTGGCTCGCCTGAAGGTTGGCGTTGACCCGGACCGAGCTGGTGGCCTCGGCGGCGCCGCCGATATTCGACAGGTTGATCGCTTCCAGCAGATCCACGTTGGACGGGTTCTGCACGACGCTGCCGTCGGACGCGACCGGCCAGCCGTAGAGATACTGACCGGCGTCGTTGCGCAGGAAGCCCGCGTCGTCGGTCTCGAAGCTGCCCGAGCGGGTGAACAGCACCGGATCGGCGCCGGTCACGTTGGTCGCGTTCGGGCGCACGAGGAAGAAGCCGTTCCCGTCGACGGCCAGGTCGGTCTCCGACGAGGCCGGGTTGAGCAGGCCTTCGGTGGAGACGTCGAGCCGCGAGTTCGAGGTCACGCCGCTCGAGGCGTAGCGCGGCTCGCCGCCGCCCTTGATCTTGTAGTTGGGCGTGAAGACCGTATCGACGCGCTTGTAGCCGATCGTGTTCACGTTCGCGATATTGTCGGAGATGCCGGCGAGCGCGGACGAATTGGCCAGAAGGCCCGCCGTCCCCGCCGCCAGCGCTGAGTTGATGCTCATCGGTCCATGGCTCCTTTCGGTTCCTCAGAAGGAGCGTTCTGCTTGGTTGGTGCGCGGCGCGCTTCTCGCGCCGCGAAGGTCTCGTCACGCGGCGGGATCGTCCTGCCGCACGGCGATGATCTGCGTGGCGGGCACGCGCAGCGCGCCCATCTCGACCATGACGTCCTCGCCGGACATGTCGACGCCGGTGACCCGGTCGCTGATGCGGATCGGCGTCTCCATCAGGGCGTCTTCGGAATCCTTGGCGACGACCTCGAGGGTATAGACCCCGTCGGGCTGGACGTTGCCGGCGTTGTCCCGGCCGTCCCAGCTCAGCGTGTGCGGCCCCGCGCCGGTCTCGCCCTCGAGCGTGGCGACCAGGCGGCCCTGCGGGTTCTTGATCAGCAGCTGGGTGCGGTTCGCCTCGCGCGGCAGGCCGTACTCCCACTGCGCCTCGCCCTGGCTCAGCCGGGCGTCCGCGCCGGAGACGGTGGCGGTCTTGCCGATATAGTCGACCGCCGACATGCGCGCGGTCGCCGACTGCAGCGCCAGCAGCGATTCCAGCGACTCGTTGGAGTTGATCTGCTGCTCGACCGAGGAGAACTGCACCAGCTGGCCGACGAACTCCTTGGAATCCATGGGGCTCAGCGGGTCCTGGTTCTTGAGCTGCTCGGTGAGCAGGGTCAGGAAGGTGTCGAAATTGTCGGCGAGCTCGGCCGAGGCGTTGCCGGCCTGACCCGCGGCGCCCGACTGGGGCAGCGCCTGGGCGAGAGGATTGAATTCGACCATCGGCGATCTCCGGTCGCGGCTAGATTCTCACATCGACGCCGGCGTGCGCGCGCAGCGCGAAGCCGTACATGCGTCGGGCGGGTTCGACGGGCGTTCCGTCGCGGGCGTCGGTTTCGAACAGGATGGGCGCGCCGGCCGGCGCGTCGTCGCCGCCGGAGCCGGCCTCGGCGTCGCCGCCATCGGCGAGCTCGAACGACAGGCCGTCATCGGCCAGCTCCAGCCCGGCGTCGGCCAGCGCGCGCTCGAGATCGCGCGCCGAGCGCTGGAGCTCGGCCAGCGTCTCGGCGCGTTCGGCCGACAGGACGGCCTGGACGCGGTTGTCGGAACTCACCTCGAGGCGGACCTCGACGCGGCCCAGCTCGGGCGGATCGAGGCGGATATCGAACACCCGCGCGCCCTCGTTGAAGCGGCGCGCGATATGGGCGGCGACGGCGTGGACCTGGCCGGGGCTGACGCGAGCCTGGACAGACGCGGCGGCCTGGCTGGCGGATCGGCCGGCGTCGGCGCGGGCGCCGCCGTCGGCGCGCAGGATCTCGTCGCCGCTCTCGGCGGCGGCCTCGCCCGCGGGCGCGGGCTCGACGAGCGGCGCCTGCGCGGCGGGCGGAAGCGTGATCGGGGCCTTGGCGGCCTGCGGGGCGGCGCTCGACGGCCGCGCGCCGGCGGCGATCGCAGCCTTGTCGGCGGCCGGGGTTTCGCGGGCGGCCGCGCCGGCCTCGGCGGACTTCGCGCCCGGCTCGGACGGCTTCGCGTCTCCGGCCCGCGCCGAGTCGCCCTTGCGGATCGCCTCGGCGATGGCTTCGGCGGCGGGCGTGGCCGCGGGTTTCGATCCGGCTTGCTCGACGGCGGCGCGCGCCGCGTCGGACGCCTGCGGGGGCGGGGTCGGGCGATCGGCCTTCGCCTCGGGGCGGGCGTCTGCGGCGGGCGCCGCGTCGGTCCTGCGCTGCGCGTCGGCCTCGGCCGCGTCGGCTTTGGCCTGGGCGGCGAGTTCGGCCTTCTCTCCGGCCGGCGAGGGGGGCGCCGGCGCGGTCGTCGAGAGGTCCGTCTTCTCGGTCGTGGCCGCAGTCGTCGGAGCGGCCTGGGCGGCGGAGGGCTGTGCGGCGTCTTCGGCGGAGGCGCCGGCGTTCGCCTGGCCCGGCGCCGGCGTCGGTTCACTGGTCGCGCCCGCGGAAACGGCTGAGCCGTCCGCCCCGACGGTCGGCGTCGGGCCGGTTTCGCTCGGCGCCGCGGTCGCTGGGGCGGGCTTCGCCTGGCCTGTCGTCGCCGGGTCCGCGGCCGCCTTGGCGTCGCCGGACGCGGGCTTGTCGCCCGCCGGCGCGGCATCGCCGGACTTCGCGGCGGCGGCGCCGTCCTCGGTCTCGTCACCGGCGGGTTGCGCGGCCGGGTCGATCCGCTTCAGCAGGCCCGGCGCGCGCTCGAGCGCGCGCTCATTGGCATGGTCCAGCGGCGTCTGCGAGGCCTGGCCGCGCTTGGGCGTCGCCCGTGGCGCGGCGGGGGCGGGCGCGTCGTCTTCGGCGGAACCGGCTTTCGGAGCGGTCGGGGTTTCCGCGCCCTCTCCGGATGCGGCGGCCGCGCCGGTCGAAACGGTCGTTCCGGCGTCGCCGGCGGTCTTCGAGGCGTCAGCCGTCTTGGCGACGGCCGCGGTCTTCGCGACGGCCTCGGTCGTCGCCGCCGTTTCGCCGTCGGCCGGGGGCGTCGGCGTGGTGGTGACGGCGGCGCCGGCGCCCGGGGCGTCGTCGGCTTCCCCGGAGGACGCCGGGGCCTCGCCGTCGTCGGCCTCGACCGTCTCGTCTCCGGCCGGCGCGTTCGTCTCGCCGCCGTCCGGGACCGCGGGGCTTTCGCCGGTTTTCGCGCCGTCCGCTTCGGGCGCGGCCTCGCCGGGCGTCGGTTCGGTCTCGGCGTCGGCGCGCTTGTGCACGGACGCTTGCGCGGCGCGCTCGTCGCCCTTGGCCTGGTCGGGGAGGGCGGGCGCTTCGGGGGCGTCGCCGCGTGCGGCGCGCGCCGGCTCGGCGCCCTTGCCGCTGCGCGCGTTCGCCGGGACGGAGACGAGCGCATCGAAACGCTCGCCGGACTCGGCGCGTGCGCCGCGGGCGGGGGCGGAGGCCGCCCGTCCGGGCGGAGATGCAATGGCGGCGATGTCGTTCGGCGACATGAAAGCAAACCATCCAAAAAGGCCGGAACGGGGCTTTCTGCCGCGTCTGAAGGCGCGACCGGGCGGTTCACGCCGGTCCTTGCAGAAACCGTCTTCAAGAGGCGTGCCAGCGCTGCCTCGGAAACAAAGTCAATAAAAACAGTGCTTTGTGAAAAACTGTTTGTGCGGCGGATTCCGCCGGGCGGCAATTTCTGTCCGCTCCGAGGGGCGGAAAGTGCCGGCTTCGACGATTGGCCCGGGGCTTGCGCTTCTGTTCGGGACCGTGCGTCGCGCGTCGGCGCGGCCGAACGAGACGAAGATGCTGAAACCGATGTTGAAACAGATGCTTGCAAGATCGGATCGCCGGAGGGGCGTGCCCGTCGCGGCGCGCGCAGGTGGGCAGGAATTGCCCGGCGCCCGGCAGATTCGGCCCGCGCGCGGGCGCGAGTAAGGAGGTCCGGCGATGTCGCTCAATGGAATCGTCAACAACGCGCTCACCGGCCTGCAGGCCAGCCAGATCGGCATGCGCACGACGTCGAGCAACGTCTCGAACGCCAACACGCCCGGCTATGCGCGCACCGAGATCATGCAGGCGCCGCGCAGCTCCGCCGGCCAGGGCATGGGCGTCGAGGTCACCGGCGTGCGCCGGGTCGCCGATACGTTCCTGCAGGCCGCATCCCTGCGCGCGGCCTCCGACGCCGAGCGCGCCGACGCCATGTTTTCCCTGCTCGACCGGCTGCAGTCGCAGTTCGGAAGCACCGACGACGCGGGTTCGCTGTTCGGGCGGCTGAACCAGGCGTTCTCATCCATCGCCTCGGCGGCGCTGGATCCCAACGAGCAGGTCTCGCGCCAGTCCGCTCTGTCGGATCTCGAGCTCTTCTTCTCCGAGGGGCAGCGCCTGTCGACGGAGATCCGCGGCATGCGCGACGAGGCCGACCAGCGCATCGGCGACGGGGTCACCCGCATCAACGAGATCCTCGCCGAGCTGGAGAGCCTCAACGGCCAGGTCCAGACGCTGTCGGCCAACGCGTCGGACACGACGGGGGCGGCCAACCGGCAGTCCGTGCTGCTCGACGAGCTGTCCGGCCTGATCGACGTGCGCGTCGAGAAACAGGGCGACGGCCGGGTCTTCGTGCGCACGGGCGACGGCGTGGCGCTGCTCGACAATTCGCGTCTCGAGCTCGAGTACACGCCGTCCGGGACCGGCGCCTACGGCGTCGATTACGGCCGCATCACCGCCGAGGTCTCCTCCTCGGGCGCAACCATCGACGTCACCTCGAATGTCCGATCCGGCGAGCTGCGCGGCCTCATGGACCTGCGCGACAAAGAATTGCCCACGCTCGCCGCCCAGCTTTCCGAGCTGGCCGCCGGCGCCGCCGACGCATTGAACGCCGCGCACAACGATTCCTCGGCCGTGCCCGCCCCGGCCACGCTCGAGGGCCGCAATACCGGCCTTCTGGCCACCGACGTGCTCAACGGCTCGGGCCAGGCGACGCTGGCGGTGACCGCGCCCGACGGGACGCTGGTCAATCGCGTCGACATCGCGTTCACGGGCGCGGGCTTCACGGTCAACGGAAACGCCGGGACCTCGATCGGCGATCTCGTCACCGAGCTCAACAACGCCTTCGGCGGCGACGCGACCGCGAGTTTCACCGACGGACGGCTGACGATCGCCGCGGCGGGCGGAAACGGCGTCGCCGCGTTGAACGATCCCGCCGATCCGTCCTCGCTGGGCGGGCGCGGCTTCGCGCACTTCTTCGGCCTCAACGACGTCGTCGACAGCGCACGGCCGGGCTTCTTCGAGACCGCGCTCACCGCCACCAGCGCCCACGGCCTGGCGCCGGGCGGCGAACTCGGCTTCAAGGTGACCGCCCCGGACGGCCGCCAGGTCGCCGACATCACGGTGGGCGTCGCCGGCGCGACGCTGCAGGACCAGATCGACGCGCTCAACGATCCGACGACGGGGCTCGGCCAGTACGGCAGCTTCGCGCTCGACGGGGACGGCGCGCTGTCCTTCACGCCGTCGGGCGCCTACGCCGATTTCGAGGTCTCGCTCGCCAGCGACACCACCGAGCGCGGAAGCACGGGGCTCGCCTTCTCGCAGATCTTCGGACTGGGCGACGCCGCCCGGCTGGTGCGCGCCGAAAGCTTCGCCGTCTCGCCCGAGCTGCGCGCCGATCCGAGCAAGATGGCGCTGGCCAAGCTCGACATCGACGGGACGACCGCCGTCGGCGATCTCGTGCTCGCCAAGGGCGACGCCCGGGGCGGCCAGGCGCTGCAGGAGGCGCTCACCACGCGGCGCGACTTCTCCGCCGCCGGCGGACTGTCGGGCGGGCTGTCCTCGCTCGAGGAATACGCCGCCCGCCTGGCCGGCGATGTCGGCGCCCGGGCCGCGCGCGCCGAGCGCGCCAGCGACGCCGCCCAGTCGGTCAGGGCCGCCGCCGACCAGAAGCGCGCCGACGTCGAGGGCGTCAATCTCGACGAGGAGCTCGCCCAGATGACGCTCTACCAGCAGGCCTACAACGCGTCCGCGCGCATGCTCCAGGCGGCGCGCGAGATGACCGACACGCTGCTGAACCTGGTCTAGGGAGGAAGTCATGCGCATCTCCACACAGGCCGCCAACCAGTCCGCGCTGCTCGACCTGATGCGCGCCCAGCGCGAATCCTTCGAGGCGCGCCAGCAGGTGACCACCGGCAAGGCCGCGCCCGATCTCAAGGGCTACGGTCACGCCTCGGAGACGATCACCGCGGCGCGGTCGGCCCAGACCCGCGCCGACAGCTTCGTCAAGGCCAACGAGCGTCTGCTCAGCCGGCTCGACATCCAGGACCTCGCCTTCCGCGAACTGTCCGACGCGGCCGATCAGCTGCGCGTGGCGCTGACGACCGACGACACCTCGATGCTGATGAACGAGGTCAAGGACGTCTTCGAGCGCGCCAAGAACGCGCTCAACACGCGCTTCCAGGGCTCCTTCCTGTTCGCCGGGACGCGGATCGACACGCCGCCGGTCAACGCGGATTCGATCGCCGACCTGCAGGCCGCCGCGCCCGATGTCGGCGCGGTGTTCGAGAATGCCGACCGCGCCCAGACCCAGCTCATCGACGAGGGCGTCAACGCCGAGATCGGCTTCCTGGCCCAGGATGTCGGCGAGGAGCTGTTCGCGGTGATCGAGCGCGTCGCCGACTTCGACGCCGGTCCGGACGGCCCGTTCGACGGCCGGGCGACGCCCGCCCAGCAGAACTTCCTGCAGACCGAGATCCAGAACGTCATCGCCGCCTTCGACACCATCAACCAGAAGATGGGCGAGAACGGCTCGCTTTATCGGCGCGTCGAGACCGCGGTCGACACCCACCAGAAGCGCGCAGACTTCCTCACGACGATGATCTCCGACATCGAGGACGTCGACATGGCCGAGGCCGCCACCCGGCTGAGCCAGGCCCAGACCGCCGTCGACGTCTCGGCGCGGACCTTCGCTTCCCTCACCCAGGTCTCGCTGCTGCCGTTCCTGAGGTAGGGGGCGGGTAGCATCTATTTTCATGAAACCCCGGCCGACCGGAGGGAGAGCCGGGGCCTCCGGGAGAGTGATCGCCGAGAGGTCCCGGATCGCGCCTGCGGCGCGTCCGGGAGTTCACTGACTTGGCGAAGGGAAGGGCGGCTGGCGTCCCGCTCGTCCATCCCCTATATACGCGGCTCGAATTTCACTGTTCACCGCCGGCCTTGAACCGGCGGGGGAGAGGATGATGGCTACGCTGATCAACAACGCCCCGGCGCGCGCCGAGGGCGCGTGCTCCGTTCCCGCCGCGCCGGGCAAGATGGACGCCGCGCGCGTCGACGCGCTGATGGCCGAATACGGCCTCGCCGGCGATTTCCTGGAGCTCGGCGGCGATCCCGCCAGCCATCGCGTGGTGGCGGCGATGTCGGGCGGGGTGGATTCCTCGGTCACCGCCGCGGTGCTGCATCGCGCCGGCTACGACGTCGTCGGCATGACGCTGCAGCTCTACGATCACGGCGAGGCGATCCACAGGAAGGGCGCGTGCTGCGCCGGTCAGGACATCCACGACGCCCGCCGCGTCGCCGAGGCGCTCGGTTTTCCCCATTACGTGCTCGACTACGAGTCCCGCTTCCGGGAAGCGGTGATGGAGGATTTCGCCGATACGTACCTGGCCGGCGCGACGCCGATCCCCTGCGTGCGATGCAACCAGACCGTCAAGTTCGCCGACCTGCTCGCGACCTCGAAGCAGCTCGGCGCCGACGCGCTGGCGACGGGCCACTACATCCGCCGGGCGATGAACGGCAATCGCGCCGAGCTGCGCCGGGCCGCCGACGGGGGAAAGGACCAGTCCTACTTCCTGTTCGCCACCACGCCCGAGCAGCTCGACTTCCTGCGCTTCCCGCTGGGCCATCTGGAGAAGGACCAGACGCGCCGGCTCGCCGAGGCTTTCGGCCTGGCCGTCGCGGCCAAGCCCGACAGCCAGGACATCTGCTTCGTGCCCGAGGGCGATTACGCCGCGGTGGTCGAAAAGCTGCGCCCGGGAACGAGCGTCCCCGGCGAGATCGTCCATCTCGACGGCCGGGTGCTCGGGACCCATGACGGCGTCATCCGCTACACGGTCGGCCAGCGCCGCGGGCTCGGCGTCTCCGTCGGCGAGCCGCTCTACGTGGTCAGGCTCGATGCGGACAACGCCCGCGTCGTCGTCGGCCCGCGCGAGGCCCTCGAGGTCAGCCGCATCCGGCTCGCCGACGTGAATTGGCTCGGCGACGGCGATCTCGCCGAGGCCGACGGGCTGAGCGTGGGGGTGAAGGTGCGCTCGACCCGGCCGCCGAAGCCCGCCGCGCTGGAGGTCGCCGACGACGGATCGGTCTCGGTGCTGCTCGCCGAGGGCGAGGAGGGCGTCGCGCCCGGCCAGGCCTGCGTCTTCTACGAAGGCCCCGACCACGATCGCGTGCTCGGCGGCGGCTGGATCGCGGCGACGGGGTAGGCGCGCCCGTCGATCGCGCCTTGCGCGTCGTCATTCCCGAAGCCGAAGGCTGTCGGGATCCCGGAGGTCGAATGGCGCGGCGCGCCCTCTCTGGGTTCCCGCCTTCGCGGGAATGACGATCCCGTCAGGACCGATCTCCCGGAATGACAGCCGGGGGAATCCCGCGCCGCCTATAGCCTTGCGGGCCCCGCGCCGTCCGCCCGCCCATCCCGCACCTGCGAACGCCCTTGACGCAGTGCGGCGGAAAGGTCTCCTCTTGCGCCCGAAATCCGAGAGGGCGCGACGAACGCGCCCCCGACCAGTCCCGAGGAGACGACAATGAGCGCAGACGATCCGATTGTCATCGTCGGCATGGCCCGCACCCCGATGGGCGGCCTGCTCGGCGAGATGGCCCCGCTGTCGGCCAACGAGATGGGCGCCGAGGCGGTCAAGGCCGCGCTCGCCGAGGCCGGCGTGGCCGGCGACGACGTCGACATGATCTACATGGGCAACGTGCTCGGCGCCGGTCAGGGCCAGGCGCCGGCGCGCCAGGCCGCGATCAAGGGCGGCCTGCCCAAGTCGGTCGAGGCCACGACGCTCAATAAGATGTGCGGTTCCGGCATGCAGGCGGCCATCATGGGCCGCGCGTCGCTGGTCTCCGGCGACGCCTCGGTGATCGTCGCCGGCGGCATGGAATCGATGACGAACGCGCCGCACCTGCTGCCCAACCACCGCGCGGGCTTCAAGTACGGCCATGACGCGGTGAAGGACCACATGGCCCAGGACGGGCTCGAGGACGCCTACGAGAACAAGGCGATGGGCGTGTTCGCCGACATGATCGCCCAGGAACACCAGTTCACCCGCGAGGACCAGGACGCCTACGCGATCGAGACGCTCAAGCGCTCCCAGCGCGCCACCGAAAAGGGCGACTTCAAGCGCGAGATCACGCCGGTCACCTACAAGACGCGCAAGGGCGAGGTCACGATCGACACCGACGAGCTGCCCCGCAAGGCCAAGCCGGAGAAGATCCCGGACCTGCGTCCCGCGTTCTCCAAGGACGGCACGGTGACGGCGGCCAACGCCTCGGCGATCTCCGACGGCGCGGCCGCGCTCGTGCTGATGCGCCTGTCCGAGGCCGAGCGCCGCGGGCTCAACCCGATCGCCAAGATCGTCTCGACGGCGGCCCACGCCCACGAGCCGGCCTATTTCACCACCGCCCCGGTGCCGGCCATGCGCAAGGTGCTCGAGCGCGCCGGCTGGAGCACGTCCGACGTCGATCTCTGGGAGATCAACGAGGCCTTCGCCGTGGTGCCGATGATCGCCATCAAGGAGCTCGGGCTCTCCCACGAGACCATCAACGTCAACGGCGGCGCCTGCGCGCTGGGCCACCCGATCGGCGCGTCCGGCGCGCGCATCATGGTCACGCTGCTCGCCGCGATGGAGAACCACGACGTCAAGAAGGGCGTCGCCTCGCTGTGCATCGGCGGCGGCGAAGCCACCGCCGTGGCGCTGGAGCGGATGTAATCGCGTCCCTCCCTCCCCCTCGTGGGGAGGGTGGACGGACCGAAGGTCCGGCCGGGTGGGGGGCGAGCGTAGAGCGCCTTTCGGCTGTCACCCCACCCTGACCGCTTCGCGGTCTTCCCTCCCCATCGAGGGGAGGGAGGGTGTCTGCGGCTGAACCATGAAACCCCGGCCGACCCCGGACTTGATCCGGGGGAGAGCCGGGGCCTCCCGGCGTTTACCCGCGAAGAGGTCCCGGATCGCGCCTCCGGCGCGTCCGGGAATTCAATCACCCCCGGCCCCGCGCGGCCGGGGTTTTCGCATCTGCAGCATGGTGTTCGCACCCGCCCGCGCGGTGGACAAAAGCCGCGCGCGCGGCTACCTCGCCTCCGCGCGCGCACGGCCGCGCCGCGCTGACGCTCGAGGCTGCCCGCGATGTCGACCGGACAATCCCGCTTCCACGTGCCCGCCCCGCCCTTCCGGCCGGGCGACGAACCCGATTTCTCCTCCGTTCTGGACCTGCCCAAGGCCGGCGAGGCCAAGCGCCCGGATCCGCTGGTGAAGGGCTGGGACACGCAGGAGCTGGCGCTCGGTCTGGTCGGCGTGCTCGATCACAATCACCAGGCCGTCGGCGAATGGAACCCCAAGCTCAGCCCGGAAGTGCTGCGCGAGGGCCTGTCGCACATGGTGCTCACGCGCATCTATGACGAGCGCATGCTGAAGCTCCAGCGCCAGGGCAAGATGAGCTTCTACATGAAGTCGACCGGCGAGGAGGCCGTCGCCGTCGCCGGCGCCATGGCGCTCCGCAAGGACGACATGGTGTTCCCGAGCTATCGCCAGCAGGGCGTCCTGTTCGCGCGCGGGCGCAACATCGTCGACATGATGTGCCACTGCATCTCCAACAGCCGGGACAATCTCAAGGGCCGCCAGCTGCCGGTGCACTACACCTGGGCGGAGGGGAATTTCTTCACCATCTCCGGCAATCTCGGCACCCAGTTCCCGCAGGCCGTGGGCTACGCCATGGGCTGCGCCTACAAGGGCGAGGACACGATCGCGGCGAGCTGGATCGGCGACGGCACGACGGCTGAGGGTGACTTCCATTCGGCGCTCACGCTGGCCTCGACCTATCGCGCGCCGGTCATCCTCAACGTCGTCAACAATCAGTGGGCGATCTCGACCTGGCAGGGGATCGCGGTGGGCGACGCGCCGAGCTTCGCCGCCAAGGGGCTGGGCTACGGGCTGGCCTCGATCCGCGTCGACGGCATGGACTTCCTGGCCGTCCACGCCGCCACGCAATGGGCCGCCCAGCGCGCCCGCAAGGGCGGCGGGGCGACGCTGATCGAGATGTTCGCCTATCGCGGCGACGCGCATTCGACCTCGGACGATCCGACCAAGTACCGCCCGAAGCAGGAATACGCCGCCTGGCCGCTGGGCGATCCGATCGAACGGCTGAAGCAGCACCTGATCGGGCTGGGCGAGTGGGACGAGGACCGCCACGCCAAGCTGGAAGAAGAGATGACCCATCTCGTCGTGCGCGCCTACAAGGAGGCCGAGAGCCACGGCACGCTGCATGACGGGCCGCTCTCGCCGACGCACACCATCTTCGAGGACGTCTACGAGACGGACGACTGGCGGCTGCGCCGCCAGCGCCAGGACCTGGGGGTGTAGCTGTGATGTTTGATCTTCACCCCACCCCGGCCCTCCCCTCGAGGGGAGGGAACGCGAACCGCCGCCGGAACGGGGAGGTCTGATCATGGCCGCGATGAACATGATCCAGGCGCTCAACTCGGCGATGGACGTCCTGCTCGACAAGAATCCGGACATCGTCATCTTCGGCGAGGACACCGGCTATTTCGGCGGCGTCTTCCGCACCACCGACGGGCTGCAGAAGAAGTACGGCGTCGACCGGGTGTTCGACACGCCGATCAACGAGGGCGCCATCGCGGCGATGGCGATCGGCATGTCGGCCAAGGGCCTCAAGCCCATCGCCGAGATCCAGTTCGCCGACTACATCTTCCCGGCCTTCGACCAGATCGTTTCCGAGATGAGCCGCATCCGTTATCGCTCGGCGGGCCAGTTCACCACGGGCTGCGTGGTGCGCGCGCCGTGGGGCGGGGGCATCCGCGGCGGCCAGACCCACTCGATGAGCCCGGAGGCCTTCTTCACCCACATTCCCGGCGTGAAGGTGGCGATCCCGTCCAACCCGCACGACGCCAAGGGCATGCTGATCGCCGCGGCGGAAGGAAACGACCCGGTCATCTTCTTCGAGCCGAAGCGGATCTATAACGGTCCGTTCGACGGCGTGCCCGACGCGCCGCTCAAGAGCTGGGCCAAGCATCCCAAGGGCGAGGTGCCCGACGGCCATTACACGGTCGAGCTCGGCAAGGCCGACGTCACGCGCGAAGGCTCGGCCTGCACGGTCGTCACGTACGGCACGCTCGTCCACGTCGCCGAGGCCGCCGCGGAGAAATCCAGCATCGACGCCGAGATCATCGATCTCAGGACGCTCACGCCCTACGACATCGAGACCATCGCGGCGTCGGTGAACAAGACCGGCCGGGTCGTCGTCGCCCACGAGGCGCCGCGCACCTCGGGCTTCGGCGCCGAGCTCGCCGCCCAGATCCAGGAGGAGTGCTTCTACGCTCTGGAAGCGCCGATCTATCGCCTGACCGGCTGGGACACGCCCTACCCGCACGCCCACGAGTGGGCCTATTTCCCGATCCAGTCGCGCTTCATCCGCGCGCTGGAGACGGTGACGGAGGCGGTTTGAACTCGGGCGGGAACCATATCTCTTTGAAACCCCGGCCGGCCCGTCAGGGCCGAGCCGGGGCCTCCCGGCGGCTTTCGCAACGAGGTCCCGGGTCTCGCCCTCGATCCGGTCGGGGGCTCGCCCGGGAGTTCAGTTTTGGAGCGCTGAAATGAGGACGCTCTGCGGAGAACACGCACGATGAGCCAGTACAAGTACAAGCTCCCCGATGTCGGCGAAGGCGTCGTCGAGGCCGAGATCGTCGAATGGCACGTCAAGGAAGGCGACCATGTCGAGGAGGACCAGCACATCCTCGACGTGATGACCGACAAGGCGACCGTCGAAATCCCCTGCGCGGTGTCGGGCACGGTCAAGAAGATCGTCGGCGAGCCCGGCGACGTGATCCCGGTGGGCACCGAGATCCTGTTCATCGACGTCGACGGCGAGGTCCCCGAGGACGTCGAGGAGACCGCCGCGCCGGAGCCGAAGGAAGACAAGGCCGGGGCGGAGTCGAAAGACAAGGACGAGACGGTCGACGCCCGATCCTTCGAGACGCCGGCTTCGCCGGCTCCTCAGGATGAGGGCGAAACCGGAAAGACCGAAAGCGCGAAAAAAGCCCCTCATGCTGAGGAGCGAGCGACAGCGAGCGTCTCGAAGCGCGAGGGGCGGGCCGCCGCCGCCTCCGGCGGCAAGCCGCTGGCCAGCCCGGCGGTCAGGAAGCGCGCGCTCGAGCACGACCTCGATCTCGCCGACGTGCCCGGGACCGGTCCCGCCGGCCGCGTCACGCACGACGACCTCGACGACTTCATCGCCGCGGGCGGCCGCCTGGTCTCGAAGGCCGGCGCGGCGGGCGGCGGGCCGTCCCGCGCCCCGCGCACCGGCGTCGAGGAGATCAAGATCATCGGGCTCAGGCGCAAGATCGCCGAGAACATGGCGCTGGCCAAGCGGACCATCCCGCACATCGCCTATGTCGAGGAGATCGATCTCACCGCGCTCGAGGACCTGCGCGCGCATCTCAATGCGACGAAGGCCGACGACCAGCCCAAGCTCACCCTCATCCCCTTCCTGGTGACCGCGCTGGCGCGCGCGCTGCCGGACTTTCCGCAGGCCAACGCCCACTTCGACAGCGATGCCGGCGTCCTCACCCAGTACGAGGGCGTCCATTGCGGCATCGCCACGGCGACGCCCAACGGGCTGATGGTGCCGGTGATCCGCCACGCCGAGGCGCTCGACGTCTGGCAGATCGCCGACGAGCTCAAGCGTCTCGCCGACGCCGCGCGCGCGGGCAAGGCCGCCAAGGACGAGCTGTCGGGCTCGACCATCACCATCACCTCGCTGGGCGCCATCGGCGGGCTGGTGACCACGCCAGTGATCAATCATCCCGAGACGGCGATCATCGGGGTCAACAAGATGCAGACCCTGCCGCGCTACGACGACGCCGGCCGGGTGGTCCCGCGCAAGCTCATGAACCTGTCCTCGAGCTTCGATCACCGCATCGTCGACGGCGACGTCGCCGCCCGCCTGATCCAGTCGGTCAAGGCGCTGCTGGAGAACCCGGCGACGCTGTTCATGTGAGGGGCTGGAGGCCAACTCCGCTCTCGGCCCTTGGACTTGATCCAAGGGCCCAGAATGGCTGGCGCGCCGCCTGAGGGACTGGGTCCTTGGGTCGAGCCCAAGGACCGAGCCGAATTGGCTTTGGATTCAGAACGCGCATCCCGCCCACGCGCACAGCCCCTCTTATCGTTTCCCCAGCGAAAGCCGGGGCCCGGAAAAGACGCGCCGCACCCCTCGATCTCTGGGTCCTGACTGGAGTTCACCCCGGACCTCGATCCGGGGTCAGGAAGACGCGAGACGGCGAAGGGGGCCGGCCGCGCCGTGTCCCGGCATGGCCGGCCTCCCCCCTCTCCAAACCGTAACTTCCCGATCGCGCGCGGGCGGCTAGACTGACCGTCCGCCCTGATCGGGGAGGCGTGAATGATCCGCATGCTGTCCAGCGCTCTCGGCGCGGCCGCGCTGACGGCCGCCGCCCCGGCCCAGGTCACGGGGCCGGAGACGCGCCTGTGCGGCGATTACGGCGAGCCCCATCCCGACATGCCCGGGGAATTCGGCCAGTTCGCCTTCCTGATCGGCGATTACGACGTCGGCGTCCGCAACTGGGACGCCGAGACCGAAAGCTGGGGCGAGCCGGAATACTTCGCCCGCTGGAACGGGCGCTACATCTTCGGCGGCCGGGCGATCGCGGATGAATGGTTCGATCCCGGCTACGGCTATCGCGAGGCGTCCGGGGCGGGGATCAATATCCGCCTGCGGGACGCCGAAGCGGACGTCTGGAAGACGGCCTGGCACTCCACCGCCAACACCGAGGTGCGCGAGCTGCGCCAGGCGGTGCGCGAGGACGGCAAGCTGCATCTCTGGCAGGTCTGGCCCGAGGCCCCGGAGCGCAATGTCTGGTTCGAGACCTACGAGGACGGCCGCTGGGCGCGCATCTCGATGGCGCGCGACGAGGAGACCGGCGACTGGGTCCCGTCGGTCAAGCTCGACGCCGTTCCGGCAGAGTGTGCGGCGGCGGAGTAGGCGGGCCAAGTCGACGCGGATCGAAGGCGAGGAGCCCGCCCCGCCGGCCGGCGGGGAACGATCAGAGCCGGCCGTCGGAGCGGGCGGGCGGCGGCGCGCCGCGCCGGGGTGCGGGCTTGATCAGCCGTCCGGCCTTGCGCCTTCCGCCAACCGCGTCGGCTCGCCCCGATGGAGCCGCGCGAGGCTCCGGTCGCCGATCTCGGCGACCAGGCGGTCGAGCAGCCTTGCCTGGCAGTCGCGCGCCGCGGCGACTCCGCCCAGGCGATGCAGCCGCCCGCTGCAGAACCGCGCCGTCTCCCGGTCGAGGCGGGCCAGCAGGCGGACCCGGCCCTCGCGGGTGGCGAGCTCGTGGCGCTGATACGTGAAATCCATGTCCACGGTCCCGGCGCGAGCGGGCTCGCCGAGCGCTGGCGCGCTCATGACCGTAGCGAGGATCGCGGTGAGGGTGATCTGGCGGATCATGCTCCTTCTCCCTGTGTTGCAGGAACGAACGAGGGAAGGCTGGGCCATCCGCCGGCGGGAATCCTGAGGCGCGGCTGAAGAAGAGGCGATTTCTAATTTAAGCTCCAAGCCATTGTATTTAAATGTATAAAATGACCGGCATTTGCGCGCCTAAGCTTTACATCACCGTTCGGGGCTCCGTCGCGACGCTGAAACGGACGCGCCGGGCGACGGTGGCGGCGGGAACCGGCTTGAGATAGCGTCCCGTCTGCACGCGGAGGTCGCGCGGCTGGCCCGCGCGGGCTCGGTTGCGCCGCCTCGGGGGACGAGAAGGGTGAACGCATGAGCGCTCCCGGACGACCGTCCGTCCCCATCCGAATCTGGGACGTCGAGGTTCTTCCCGCGCGCGACGTGCTGCGCCGCGACGGCGAGGAGGCGCACCTCGAGCACAAGGTCATGAAACTGCTCTGCGTGCTCGCGGCGCGGCCCGGCGAGGTCCTGTCGCGGGACGCGCTGATCGACGAGGTCTGGGACGGAAACTTCGGCGCCGACGCGTCGTTGACGCGCGCTGTCTCGCTGATCCGCCAGGCCTTTCGAGCCTGGGGGTGCGACGACCCGATCGAGACCGTGCCCAAGCGTGGCTACCGGCTGACCGCGCCGGTCTCGACGACCGGGACCGAGGCGCCTCCTCCGACCGCCCCGGCGATTGCGCGGACGCGTTTCGAGCCGCGGCGCGTCGCCCTTGCGGCGGGGGTCGTGTTCGCGCTCGCCGCGCTCGCGATGCTGTTCGTGTGGCTCCGCGACGAGCCGGCCGCGCCCGCCTCGGGCCCGCCGACCGTCGCCGTCCTGCCGTTCGATGCTCCGGGAGACGGGCCGGCCGGCGGGGCGTTCGCGGACCGGTTTTCATCCGAACTGCACGGCGCCCTGTCGCGATCGGGTCCCGGCCTGCGTCTGATCGGCTGGGCGTCGAGTTCCTGGTTTAGCGGCGAGCGGCGGCGGCTGGAGGTCGTGCGGGCCGAACTCGATGTCAGCCATATCGTCGGCGGCGCGGTCGAGCGCGCCGACGGCCGGATCGACGCCAATGTCGAGCTGATCGACGCCGCCACCGGCGTTCAGGTCTGGCGCGACCGGTTCTCCGCAGATTTCCGTGACGAGGAGATCCTGCTTGCGCGGATCGTGCGACGCGTTCGGGAGGCGCTCGAGATCAGCGCCGCACAGTCGGTTTCCGCGCAATCCTACGACCCGCGAGCCCTGGAGCTCTATTACGGAGCGTCGGAGGGGACGCCCTTTCTCGACCGGATTCGTGCGCTGGAACAGGCGGTCAGTATCGACCCGGACTTCGCACGGGCCTGGCGAGGACTTGCGCGCCTTTACGAGTCCAGGATCTGGCATGTCGATACCCCGGAGGCGAGGAATGCGGCCTACGCCGCCGGCCGCAGGGCTGCGCGCCGCTACAGCGAGCTGGCCCCCGACGATCCGGAGGCCTGGGTCGCGCTTGCGCGGTTCAGCCTCGATCGGGAGGAAGGGCTGCGCAGGCTCGAGCGGGCGGCCCGTCTCGACGCCGATCACGCCAGCGTGCAGTTCCAGCGGATCTGGCTGCTGCAGAACAGCGGTCGCGGCCAGGACGCGCTCGATCTCTGCAGGCAGGCGCGCCTGCTCGACCCGCTGCGGTCCGAAATCACGACATTCTGCGTGCTCGCCGCGGCCAAGGCGGGCCGGTTCGACCGGGCGGAAGAGACATTGCGCGATCATCCGACCGACGTACTCCATCTCTGGCGAACCGTGATCATGGCGCGGCTGGCTCGCGGGCAGATCGCGGAGGCCCGCACCGCGCTGCGCGCATATGCGCAGGGGCTGGATTCCTTCGAACGCAGTGCGGCCGCGGGGCAACGCGCCGAGCGGCTGGCGCGGCTGTTCGAAGACCGGTACGCGGAAATGGAAGCGATCCTGGACGCGACGGAGCGCTCAGGCGCCGAGGCGCGACGCGCGCTCGCCGACAACCTGTTCGCTCAGGCGATCGATCCGGTCGACGGCGCGTCCCCCCGGGAGGCGTACTTTCAGCTCGCGGCCATCTCCGTGCTCGACGGCGCCGATCGCGCCTTCGCGGCGTGGGAGCGGCGCCTCGGGGCCCTGCCCCCGTACGATCCCGACGACCCCTTCGGTCCCCACTATCAGGAGGTCGCCTTCTACACGGTCTCCCGCTACCTGCCGGGGCTTCGGCGCCTGCAGCGCGACCCGCGCTTCTGGTCGTTCGCCGCGCGCTACGATCCGCGCGCCTTTCACCGGCAATGGCACGAGGCTCCGTCGCCGCCGGCCGGTTTGTCGGCGTTCGCGGGCGGACCGCTCTGGCCCCCGGAATTCTGCCTGAGCGCCGATTTTCCTTATGACTGCGATACGGTCGCGCGCGCTGCTTTCGCCGAAGCCGCTTCGACCGGCGGCGTCGCCACGGGCGAAGACGGCGGCTGACCAAACGCTCGGGCGGCCTCACCCCCTCGCTGCGATGCGCCAGCCGAAAATCGCCGCGATCAGCAGAACCAGGCCCGCCAGCGGCGCGCCGAGCTTCATCGCGTTCATGCCGAGCTGGAAGCCCGCTGCGGCGAGCGCCGCCACGATCAGCGCGAGCGCGGCGCCGAGCCCGGCGAGCCAGCCGGGGATCACGCGTCGGGCCGATGTCGCCTCGCCGGCGAAGGCGACGGCGAGGCCGGCGTTCATCGCGAGATTTCCGAGCAGGAAGAGCACGATCGCGGCCTCGTTCGCCGCGTCCATGAGCGCCGGTTGGGCGTCGACGACCGGCGCGGCGGCGGAATAGGCGCCCAGCGTGAAGGCGTACATCACCGCGTTGACCGTCGCGCCGACGCCCAGCGCCGTCCAGCCGAGGTTCGCCGGGACGGGCGAGGCCGCCTCGCGGCGGGTCAGCCCGAAGCCGGCGACGGCGAGAAGCAGCATGGCGAAGGCTTCGACGATCCAGACCGGCCGGGCGATCGACCAGTGCGCCGTCAGGTGCGCGGCGCGATCGGCGATCGTCGTCTCGCCGCCGGGACCGGATCCTTCCGGCGCGCCGTAGACCGTCACGTAGACAGTGATGGTTGCGACCATCGCCAGCATGGCGACGGCCAGGCACGCCCCGGCCGTGCGCACGCCCTGCGGCGACGGCGGTTCGGTTTCGGATTCGGTCATGGCGCGGGCTCCCCAGCCTGGCGTGGGGCCATGCTAGCGCAGCGCCCGTCGGAGCGACAGCGCGCCGCCGGGCGGTCCCGCTCAATGCCGGCCGCGGCCGACGGTGTAGACCCGCTCGTAGCGCGGCTCGTGCAGGTAATCGAGGAAGACGCGGCGATTGCGGCGCGTGACGGCGTTGAGGCGGCAGTCCGGCCGGGCGCTGCGCGCGAACGCGATGGCGTCGGCGTCGTCTGCGGCGGCGTAGCGGAAGCCGTAGAAGCCGAAGCCGTTGGTAAGGGTGAACCCCCGCTTCGGCGCGCGCGTCCCGGCGCAGTCATAGCGCGCGAAATAGTGCGGGCCGAGCAGCGCGCTGCGCAGCTCGGTCGCCGGATCGCGCCAGAAGCCCTCGGCGCGGAACCCGATCGAGAAAAGGAGCCAGGCGCCGAGAAACGCGGGCAGCGCGAAGCCGGCGTAGCGCTTCGGGATGCGGATGGTCCGCGACATAAATCATGACTAGCACGAGTCGGGCGGGACGGGGCGGGGAGGAGTTGAATTCCCGGAAGCGGCGAAGCCGCTATGCGGGACCTCCGGGAGGCTGTCCTCCGGGAGGCCCCGGCTCTCCCTCCGGTCGGCCGGGGTTTCACGAGCACAGGGCGGGGTGACCTGAACCCCCGCCCCCTTCCCCCTGCGGCGCGAGCGGTCTAAACCGGCGCCGGTTTCGGAAAAGACGAAGAGGCGCTCCCCATGGCCAAGACCCGCGAATGCCAGGTTCTCGTCGTCGGCGGCGGCACCGGCGGCTATCCCGCCGCGATCCGCGCCGGCCAGCTCGGGCTCGACGTGGTCATCGTCGACAAGGGCGGGCTCGGCGGCACCTGCCTCAATCGCGGCTGCATCCCGTCCAAGGCCTTCATCCACGCCGCCGACAAGTTCGCCGACATGACCAAACACGCCGAGAGCGCCCAGATGGGCATCGCGCTCAAGGCCGCGCCGACGCTCGACATGGCCGGGCTGGTGAAGTGGAAGGACGGGATCGTCGACAAGCTCACCAAGGGCGTGAGCCAGCTCCTGAAGGCGGCCAATGTCGAGATCGTCGACGGCTGGGCGACGTTCTCCGACGCCAAGACCTGCACGGTCGAGACCGGCGACGGCGACACGCTCGAGATCAAGGCCGAGAACGTGATCCTGGCGACCGGCTCGAAGGAGACCGAGCTGCCCTTCATGCCGTTCGGCGACAAGGTGATCGGTTCGACCGAGGCCCTCGAGCTCACCGAGCGGCCCGACAAGCTGGTCGTCGTCGGGGCGGGCTATATCGGCCTCGAACTCGGCATCGCCTATCGCAAGCTCGGCTCCGAGGTCGCCTTCGTCGAGGCGCTCGACCGCGCCCTGCCGCTCTACGACAAGGAGCTCGTCCGCCCGGTCACGACCTGGCTGAAGAAGCACAAGGTCGACATGCACCTGTCCTCGAAGGCCAAGGGCGTCGTCGAGGAGGGCGGCAAGACCTATCTCGAGTTCGCGGACTCCAAGGGCGAGACCCAGCGCCTCGAGGCCGACCGGATCCTGGTGGCCGTCGGCCGCAAGCCGGTCACCGAGGGCTGGGGGCTCGAGAACATGGGCCTCGACATGGACGGCGACTTCGTCAAGGTCGACGACCGCTGCGCCACCCCGATGCGCGGGGTGTATGCGGTCGGCGATCTCATTGGCGAGCCGCTGCTGGCCCACAAGGCCACCTGGCAGGGCGAGATGGTCGCCGAGATCATCGCCGGCCACAAGCGCCGCTTCGACGTCAACGCGGTCGCCGCGGTGTGCTTCACCGAGCCCGAGATCGTCGGAGTCGGCCTGTCGCCCGATCAGGCGAAGGAGGCCGGCGAGGAGGTCATCACCGGCAAGTTCCCGATGGCGGCCTCGGGCCGGGCGCTGTCGATGGAGGGCGGCGCCGACGGCGGCTTCGTGCGGGTGACCGCGCGCAAGTCCGATCACGTCATTCTCGGGATCCACGCCGTGGGCAAGCACGTCTCGGAGCTGTCGGGCGAGTTCGCGCTCGCCGTCGAGATGGGCGCGGTGCTCGAGGACATCGCCGGCACGATCCACGTCCATCCGACGCTGACCGAGTGCTTCGCCGAAAGCGCGCTCGCCGCGCTGGGCCACCCGATTCATATCGCGGCGTAGGGGGAACTGCAGGTGCGCCTCTGAAATGCTAGACACGCTCTATGAGCGAATTTGAATCAATCAAAACCGCTTGCGTGATTTGGTCCGATCTGCTCGTCGCATTTGGCACGTTGCTGCTGGCTGTCGCCGCATTTGCTTCGATATGGGCAGTGCCCATTCGAAAATACCTGGCGAAACCAAAGCCGAAATTGGTCGCGGAACTGAGTGATGCCGCGGGTGTTTCTACGGTCGTCAATCGACATGGCTCAGATGGTGAGCGCGTAGCGGCAAGATACTATCATTGTAAGCTCACAAACTTGAACCGGGCGTTCCCATTTCACGGCGTCCGTTTGATGCTTCAGTCCTTTGAAGTGTTTCGTGCCGGAGAGTGGCATGAAGTATGGAATGGCTATGTCGCGTTGCGCTGGCGTCACGAGGAACCTGCCGCTGATCGGCAGTTAGGCGATGAGCTCCTGATTGCTGTTCCTCGTCCTTACGAGCCCAAAGTGATCGGACCCCGTTGGGACGCAGATCTCTTTCACGTGACGGATCAGGGCGAATTCAAGGTCCAGCCATTCATTGTTCCGAACAATCTGATCCGCGAGATTCAAAGTCTGGACACTAACTCGCTCAAGGTTCGACTGACCGCGCTCCCGATTGCGGAAGAGGCCGACGGAGACCCGGTAACCTTTGAGGTTCACTGGGACGGTGTCTGGGTGGACGGCGAAAAAGAGATGGCTACGCATTTAAAGGTGAGACAAATTTAGCCTTCTTGGCTGCCTCCAAGCAACGCGACTGCCAATTTGCCATGCGCTCGCGTGGCCCATTATCGCAGCGCGAATAGTGGGCTTGGTTCGCAAACGCCTCCCGTCAGCCGCCATAGACCGTCTGGGAGACAGCATCGAACCAAGGCCCCTGAGAAATGAAATTGGCAGTTAGGCTCGCCAGCACCGCAAGTCCAAAACCGCTAGAAATACCGAGTATCGCAGCGACGATCCGATTAGCTGCTCGGAAAATACGATTTGGGATTTCTAGGTGTTCGGTCGCAGCAAACATCAAACTCCGGAGAGCTAGTGCAAAGAGTGCAATCCCACCTGTAATCCAAGATGCTACCGTGGGTGCGATTTCTACAGAAAATAAGTTTGCGATTGGTTGAATCGCGACATGTGAAACACCAATCCACAACTCTATCAAATTGCTAATAAATTTTAAAATATATGGATCCAATGCATTTATAAATGATAAAATGCCAGCCATAAAGCTAATAAAAATAGCAAGTATATTTATTGCAATTTGTGCTCTATTTCTCATAATTTTTCTCCGTTAGCGGTTCCTGCCATAAGGTGAATGCCATTCAGCCAAAAATTATACGATAAGATGTTTATAAATGGGAAGGTTAGAATATACATTTTGAATCTGGCTGACCGAAGACAGGTGGAAACACCATTTTTGGCGCATTGCTTGATCGTCTCTTCCCGTCTTTTTGCTTGAGACTGCGGTCTATAGGTTTCTGACATCCTGCGCGTCCTCGGCGCTGCGCGCCTGCGGGCGACGCGGGGCCGCAACGTTATTCCATCGCTTCACGCCCCGGCCGGCGCAGGCTAAGTCCGGGCCATGGCGCACGATCACGGACACGGCCACCATCACCACGCCAACGAGACCCGCACGCTGTGGGCGGCGGGGCTGACCGGCGCGTTCATGATCGCCGAGGTGATCGGCGGCATCCTCACCGGCTCGCTGGCGCTGCTGGCGGACGCCGCCCACATGTTCACCGACTTCGCCGCGCTGGGCCTGGCCTGGGCGGCGTTTAGGATCTCGCGGCGGCCGGCCGATCCCAAGCGCACCTACGGCTTCGACCGCCTGCAGGTGCTCGTCGCCTTCGCCAACGGGGTGACGCTCGCCGTGCTGACGGCCTGGATCGTCGCCGAGGCGCTGGGCCGGCTGGCCGCGCCCGAGCCGATCCTGGCCGGGCCGATGGCCGTCGTCGCCGCGCTCGGCCTGGTGGTCAACATCGCCGCCTTCGCCATCCTGCACGGCGCCGACCGGGACAATCTCAATATCCGCGGCGCGGCGGCCCACGTCATGGGCGATCTGCTGGGCTCGGTCGCCGCCCTGGCCGCAGCGGGCGTGATCCTGCAGACGGGCTTCACCCCGATCGACTCCATCCTGTCGCTGGGCATCGCCGCGCTGATCGCGATCTCGGCGGCCCGGCTCATCCGGGATTCGGGACGCATCCTGCTCGAGGCCGCCCCCGAGGAGGTCGATCCCCGCGCCATCCGCGCCGACCTGCTCGAGGCGATCCCCGGCCTCGACGACGTCCACCACATCCATGTCTGGTCGATCACCCAGGAGCGCCCGATGGCGACGCTGCACGCGCGCATGCACGACCCCGCCGAAGCGCCGGGCATCGTCAGCGCGATCCGCGAGCGGCTCCACGACGCCCACGGGCTGAGCCACGTCACCGTCGAGACCGAGATCGTCGAACCCGGCGAAGCCGCGGAAACCGCGTCATAAATCTCCCTGAAGGGATTCATTAAGCGAACCGCAAGACACCTGCCCTATGACTCGACGCGACCGGCGCTCGGGCCGGCTTGATATCGGGATGAAAAACGGCCGCAGAGAAAGCGGCGAAAGGGTTGGGTGATGAAACTGAACGGATTCAAGGTGGTGTGTGCGGCGCTGGCGATGGCCGGCGCGGTTTCGGGCGGCGCGGCGTTCGCCGAGGACGAGCGCGAGCGCGTCGATGTCGAGGCGCCGGAATATCCCCGCGGCGCCGAGCGGCGCTCGATCGAGGGCCATGTCACGGTGCGCTACAATGTCGATCCCGAGGGCGCGGTGACCGATGTCGAGGTCGTCGACGCGACCCCGGCAGGCGTGTTCGAGCGCTCCGTGCTGCGCGCGCTCGAGGGCTGGCGCTACGCCCCGGCGGGCGAGACGACCACCGGCCACGAGTTCACCTTCAACTTCGAATTCGAGAACTGAACCCCGGAAGGAGCGGCGCCGGGCGCGCCGCTCTTTTCCTGACCGCGATCGTTAACCCTAACCGGTGATGAAGATGAAGCTTTCCCTGCATTCGGTTCAGACGCGCCTGCTCGGCGCCTTCGCGCTGGTCACCCTGCTCACCGTGGCCGCCGGCGGGGCGGGCCTGTTCGCCTTCTCCGGCGCCCGCTCGGCACTCGAGGGCGTGGTCGAGGAGTCCGCGCCCCTGGCCGACGCCGCCCAGCGTCTCGAGGCGAGCTCGCAGGCCATCACCGGGGAGCTCGCCGCATTCTCGCGTTCGCGCGACGACATCCAGAAGACGGCCTCCCAGGCCAGCCTCGAGCGCCTGCTCGAGGAAGCCGGCGCGGCGGTCGCGGGGCTGCGCGAGGCCGGCCTGGAGCCGGCCCGCGCCGACGAGCTCGAGGCCGCGCTGGCCGACCTGCGCGCCCAGGTGGAGGAAGCCCAGGGTCCCACGACGGCCACGCTGGCGGCGCGCGAGACCCGCACCGATCATGTCCGCGCCGCGCTCGAGGAGCGCGCCGAGATCGCTGCCGGGCTTGAAGCGATCCTCGACGAGGCGGAGGACCCCGCCGCCATCGAGACGCTGCTGCGCGCGATCATGGCGGTGAACCTGGTCGCGACCCAGTACGCCGAGCTCGACGCCGCGGAGACCGCCGAAGACATTGAGGCCGTCCGCGAGCGGTTCGACTACGCCGCCGAGGAGGTCTTCGTGAACCTCGCCATTCTCGGCGAGACCGTCGGCGAAGAGATCCGCACCACCGCCGAGCGCATGCTCGGCCGCGCCGAGGGCGAGGACGGGCTGTTCGCCGCGCGCCTGGCCGAGATCGAGGCGCTCGAGGCGGCGTATCTCGCCGTCGACGAGGCCAGCTTCGCCCACGCCGTGCTGGCCGAGCAGGCCGCCGCGGTGCGCGAATCCGCGCTCGCGGCCAAGGAAGCGGCTACCGAGAGCGGCTACGCCGCCATCGGCTTCGGCCAGATCCTGCTCATGACCATCGCATTCGTCTCCGTCGCCGCCAGCGTCGCGGTGGGGTGGCTCTATGTCAGCAACAACCTGCTCCGGCGCCTGAGCCGCGTGTCGAACGTCATCTCCGCGCTCGCCGAGGGCGAGACCTCCGAGTCGGTCGAGGACGACGGCCGCGACGAGATCGGCCGCATGGCCCGCGCCGTCGAGGTGTTCCGCGAGAACGCGCTGGAGCGCGAACGGCTCGAGAGCGAAACCGCCGCCGAGCGCCAGGCCCGCGAGGCGCGCGCCAAGAAGATCGAGGGGCTGATCTCCGAGTTCGAGGACGTCTCCGGCCGCGCCCTGTCGGCGGTGGCCTCGGCCGCCAGCCAGATGGAGACCGCCGCCGGCGCGCTCACCGAGAGCTCGCAGAGCGCCACGACGGTGACCGCCGAGGTCAGCCAGGCCGGCGGCACGGCTGCGGAGAACGTCGACACGGTCGCTTCGGCGGCCGAGGAGATGACCTCGTCGATCTCCGAGATCGCCCAGCAGATCGCGCGCTCCAGCGAGATCGCCCAGAACGCCGCCGAGCAGGTCGAGCAGACCAATGGCGACGTCACCGCGCTCAACGACGCCGCGGCAAAGATCGGCGACATCGTCAATCTCATCTCCGACATCGCCGAGCAGACCAACCTGCTCGCGCTGAACGCCACCATCGAGGCCGCCCGCGCCGGCGAGGCCGGCAAGGGCTTCGCCGTGGTGGCCAGCGAGGTGAAATCGCTCGCCGAGCAGACGGGCAAGGCGACCGGCTCGATCTCGGAACAGATCACCGGCATCCAGGACGCCACCGGCAAGGCCGTCGACGCCATCGCCTCCATCGGCCAGGTCATCGCCGAGATGAACGAGATCTCCACGGCCATCGCCGCGGCGATGGAGGAGCAGCGCGCCGCGGCCGGCGAGATCACGCGCTCGGCCCATGACGCGGCGACCGGCACGCGCCAGGTCGCCCAGTCGATCCAGAAGGTCGACGCCGCGGCGTCGGAGACCGGCCAGTGCGCCTCGCAGGTCAACGATTCCTCGCAGAGCCTGAATTCCGAGGCGAGCAATCTGCGCGAGGCGGTGTCGAAATTCCTCGAAGGCGTGCGGGCGGCCTGACCGGTTTCCGGTCCGGCCCCTTCGCGGGGGTGGAGAGGGCGGCCTTCGGGCCGCCCTTTTCCTGTTCGGGGACGCTTGCATGAGGCCGCGCGCGTCAGTATATCCACGCGGTCCGGCGCGGCCGCGCGACCCGCGCTTTCCAGCCCGCCGGATCGCGCCTGACGGCGGACCGGATGGCGGAGTAGCTCAGCTGGTTAGAGCAGTGGAATCATAATCCATGTGTCGGGGGTTCAAGTCCCTCCTCCGCTACCATTCTTTCGCTAAGCAGCTATATAAAAACGGCGATTAGGTGTTCGGGCGCCCGGTCGTCCCACAAACTGTCCCACAAGCGCGGCGAGTGAGGATGGCGGGGCTGCGCGTCGTGAACCGTATGCGCGCCTCGCGCGTTCAGAGCGCATCCGCCACACGCGCGCGAGCCCGCCATGCCCCTGACCCTCACGAGCCCCGCCTTCGCCGACGGCGAGACGATCCCGGCGAAGTTCACCTGCGAGGGCGCGAACGTCTCGCCGTCGTTTTCCTGGTCGGGCGTTCCCGAAGGAACGAAGAGCTTCGCGCTCGCGTGCGTCGATCCCGACGCGCCCGGCGGGGTGTTCCATCACTGGGCGATTTTCAACCTGCCGGCCGATCTCGACGGGCTCGCCGAGGGCGTCGACGCGGCCGGGCTCGGCGCGCGCGAGGCGGTCACCGATTTCCGCAAGCCCGGCTATGGCGGGCCGTGCCCGCCGCCCGGACACGGGACGCATCACTATCATTTCCGGCTCTACGCGCTCGATGTCGCGCGGCTGGGCCTGCACGCGCAAACGGAGTGCCGCGCCGTCATCGACGCCGCCGAGGACGCCGCGATCGAGACCGCCGAGCTCGTCGGGCTGTACGAGCGAACGTAGAAACTGGCGGGGCGGCTCAGCCCGCCGCCGGGCGCACGCGATAGACGCGATAGCCTTCGTCCCGAGAGCCGGAGACCGGCTCTAGCCAGGCCGGCGGCGCGCCCGCCCAGAGCTGCGCGGCGAACGGTTCGCCGTCGGGCTCGACGCGGCGCAGCCGGGCGAGATCGCCCGCGCAGACCATCACCAGGCCGACGCCGTTGTCGCGGGCGATCGCCTCTGCGCCGCCGGGGTCCGTCGCGGTGAACAGGCGATGGCCGGCGAGCAGGCCGGCCTCGTTGCGGTGATAGGACGCCGCGAGCACGCGGTGATCGGTCCGGAAGAGCAGCTCCGAGCCGTGGGAGTAGGCCGCCGCGACCGTGGTCGGCGGCTCGGCGGCGAGCGCGGCGGCGGCCGCGCGCACGTCGCACGCGGCGGGTTCGGCGCCGGAGCCGTCCGGTCCCGATGCCGTCCGCACCGAGAGCACGGCGACGGGCAGCAGGACGACGAAGGCGATCGCCTCGACGAACAGCCGCGTCCGGCCGGGCAGGCGCGCGAACGCCGCCGCGCCGCACCGGGCGGCGCTCCACGCGCGGATTAGCAGCCAGGCGAGCGGGAAGACGGCCAGCGCGTGGGTGAAGTGGACGACGCGCAGCTGCAGGAGCCCCATCGCCAGCGCGCCGGCCATGACCACGGCCCAGCCCGCCCACAGCGCGCGCCGGCGCGGCTCGGCGATCGCCGCGGCGACGGCCGCGGCCAGGCCTGCGAGGACCGGCGCGACGAACACGATCACCACGCCCGGCGAGTCGCCGAACGCCGCCGGGGCCGACCGCGCCTCGGAGACGTGCTTGAGCCAGATCTCGGCCAGCAGCGGGTCGTCGAGGGCGTAGGGATCGGCGAAGCAGGCCGGGAAGGCGAGATAGAGCAGGGCCGTGAGCGGCAGGGCGAGGCCCGCGCCCAGCAGCGTCCGGCGCAGCACCGTCGCCTTCGCCGCGCGGGGCGCGATCGCGACGCCCGCCCACATCGCCGCCAGCGCGGCGGCGATGGCGACATAGGTCGGCGACAGGGCGTCGCAATAGGCCAGCCCCCAGCGCGACGGGGGAACCATGACCAGGAAGGCGAGCCCGGTCGTCGCGAACGCGCTTGCGCCGAAGGCGAGATTGATCCGCTCCATGCGGCGGCCGCGGGCGAGCCAGATCAGTCCGGCGAAGACCGCGGCGAGCGCGAACCAGGGCGTGATCTCCGCGCCGATCGCGAGCCCCAGCCCGAACGCCGCGCCGGCGATCGCCGCGGCGCGCGTCTTCAGCGGATCGACGCAGCCGCGCGCCAGCCCGCCGACCGCGATCATCAGGATCAGCGCCTGCAGGCCGTGATGATCGATGCGCCCGGGCGAGAATTGCAGGAGATGGCCGAAGGCGACGAGCAGCGCCGCGCCCGCGACCGGGGCATGCCGGCGGCCGAGGAAGGGCCGCGCCGCCCACACGGCGGCGGCGAGGAAGCCGGCGAGATAGGCCGCCGGCAGGATGCGCGACGCCAGCATGAGCGCCGTCTCGCGATCGGTGAACAGGGAGATGCACCAGGTCAGCCCCGCGATCGGCCAGCCGGGAAGGGCCGACCAGTGCAGCTCGACGCCGCCCGGCGGGCCCATGCGCGGTTCGAACCAGGTCGGAGGACCGTCCCCGGCGAGCCCGCGCAGCACGCGCATGCCGCGAAGATAGTCGTCCGGCCCCTTGAGTTCGCCCGGTCCGACCCCGGCCGTCGTCCAGCTGAGCGCTGCGAGCGCGAGCCAGGCCAGCGCCAGCCACGCCAGGACCGGGACGCGCGCGGCCGCCGCGACGAGGACGGGGCGCGGGCTTTCGGGGGGCGAGGGGGTTTCCGTCACGGGCGAAACCTGAGTCGACGAGGCGCGCCGCGCCGATCGGCGCGCGCCCTTCCGGCTGATAGACTGATCCGCCCGCCCGGTCCATCGCGCGGGCGGGCGCGCGATCTGGACCTTCCGTAAACCATTTCGTGCGACAAGCAGGATCGGGCCGGACGGCCGCCCCCGCGGGCGCCGCCGGACGGGCGATGGGAAGGAGACGGCGTGGAGAAGTCCACTCTCGCAGACGCCGAACCGGTCATGCTGCGGCTGAAGCGCCGCATTCCCCGGACCGCGATCGAGGCGTGGCGCTATCTCCTCGTCAGCGCGGTCGGGCTGGCGGTCGATTTCGGCCTGCTCGCCCTGCTCGTCGAGTTCGATCTCGCCCCGCTGCTCATCGCCAACGCAGTCTCGTTCACCGCCGGCGTGATCGTGGTGTATCTCGGCTCGATCGGCTGGGTGTTCGGCGCCCGGCGTCTCAAGGCGCCCCATATCGAGTTCGCCATCTTCGCCGCGGTCGGGATCGTCGGGCTCGGCGTCAACGAGGCCGCGCTGTGGCTCGTCGCCGAGATCGGCGGGGTTCACTACACGCTCGGCAAGATCGCCGCCGCGGCGGCCAGCTTCACCTCCAACTTCCTGCTCAGAAAGGCGCTGTTGTTCCGATGAGCACTGCCGGAAACACGACCGGGCGCAAGATCGCCGTCATCGCCGGCGGCGGGCCGGCGGGCCTGACCGCCGCGCTCGAGCTGCTGCGCCGCACCGACGTCACGCCGCTGGTGTTCGAGGCCTCCGACGGGGTGGGCGGCATCTCGCGGACCCATGTCTACAAGGGCAACCGCATCGACATCGGCGGCCATCGCTTCTTCTCGAAGTCCGACCGGGTGATGGACTGGTGGCGGGACATCCTGCCGCTGCAGGGCATGACCGGCGGCGACAAGGCGCTTGAGATCACCTATCAGCGCAAGACCAGCCTCATCGAGATCGACGAGAACGGGCCGAACCCCGACGAGACCGACGACGTCATGCTGGTCCGCCCGCGCAAGTCGCGCATCCTCTATCGCGGCAAGCTGTTCGAGTATCCGCTGTCGCTGTCGCCCGAGACGCTGATGAAGCTGGGCCTCGTCGACACCGCCAAGATCGGGACCTCCTACCTCCAGGCCAACATGTTCCCCCGCAAGGAGGAGACGCTGGAGGACTTCATCATCAACCGCTTCGGCCGGACGCTCTACGAGACCTTCTTCAAGGAATACACCGAAAAGGTCTGGGGCGTGCCGTGCGACCGGATCAGCGCCGAATGGGGCGCCCAGCGCATCAAGGGCGTCAGCTTGCGCGCCGCGCTGCAGCAGGCGCTCGGCAAGGTCGCCGGCTTCCTGCGCCCGCAGAGCGTCGAGACCAGCCTGATCGAGCAGTTCCTCTATCCCAAGCACGGCCCCGGCCAGATGTGGGAGACCGTCCAGGGAATGATCGAGGCCAGGGGCGGGACCGTCGCGCTCAACACGCGCGTCGTCGGGCTGAAGACCGAGAACGGCAAGGTCGTCTCCGCGACCGTCGAGGGCCCGGACGGCAAGCGCGAGGAGGTCGCCTGCGAGTACTTCTTCTCCACCATGCCGGTGAAGGAGCTGTTCGCGATCATGGACCCGCCCGCGCCGAAGGACGTCGCCGACATCGCCGGCGGGCTGTCCTATCGCGACTTCATGACGGTGGGGCTCCTGCTCGACCGGCTCGAGCTCGGCGATTGCGACGGGACCAACCTGTTCGAGCGCATGTCGGACAACTGGATCTATGTCCAGGAGCCGGGCGTGCGCGTAGGCCGGCTGCAATTCTTCAACAACTGGAGCCCCTATCTCGTCGCCGACCCGACCAAGGTCTGGATGGGACTCGAGTATTTCTGCGACGAGGGCGACGATCTCTGGTCGATGGACGACGAGGCCATGATCCGCTTCGGCGTCGAGGAGCTGGAGCGCATCGGCGTGGTCCGTTCGCAGGACGTCATCGACGGCACGGTGCTGCGCGTGCCCAAGACCTATCCCGCCTACTGGGGCGCCTACGATCATTTCGACAAGGTCCAAGCCCACGCCGACGCGATCGACAATCTCTACCTGCTCGGCCGCAACGGCATGCACCGCTACAACAACCAGGACCACTCGATGCTGACCGCCATGGTCGCCGTCGACGCCATCGCGAGCGGCGAGCCGGTGAAGGCGAATGTCTGGGACGTCAACGCCGAGCAGGAATACCATGAGGAGAAGTCCGCGGCGTGAGGGGAGCGCGCGGGCGCGCCTACTCGTCCTGCTTCTCCACGACAGGCGTCGGCGATCCGCTCCAGACGAAACGGTAGATCGCGCCCTGGGCGACGGATTGGACGCCGCTCGGCGTGAACACGGCGATGCAGGTTCCGCCTTCGTGCCGGGCGGACGGGTAGACGACCCCGGTGACATTCGCCCGTCTCAGGTCGGCCGCCAGCTCGTTGCCCGCCGGATAGCCGATCGCGGGGTCGGGGTTCAGCGCGGCGAGGTCAGGGTCGGCCTTCCGGAGATCGACATATTCCCCGGCGAGGCTTGCGACGAGCTCGTGATAATGGACCTCGGTCTCGAACTCGCCGCTTCGCACGAGAAATTCGGTCATGTGGAAAGCCACTTCCCGGATGCAGGTCTCGACCTGGAGCGCCGCATACCAAGCGCCGCGATCGGGGCCGTTGAACCGGCAGAGTTCGCGCGGCTTGGCGTAGGCGAAGCTCGCATTGATGAACGAGGCGTGCGGCACGCCGTAGACGAATTCGTTGGGGTGGATGTCGGCGCCGCCCCTGTCCTGGGCGATCAGGCGCGCGCTTGTCGCGCCTTCGATCTCGGCCAGCGCGGCGAGTTCGTCTTCGGTGTCGACGAGCGGCTTGAGGACGGATTCCCGCAAGCGGCCCGTGGAAATCAGCCGAATGGTGCGGGGGAAGGCGAGCCGCTCGCTCTCGGGAACGGTCGAGACCACGCGGCCGCCTAGAGTCCGCCGCGCACGGCGTCGACGTAGCGGCGCACGTCGAGCATCAGGGGTATGCCGCCTTCGATCATCGCTTGCACGGGCGTCAAATCATCGAACAAAGGCCCGCTGTTGGGCAGCTTGGGCCAGCGGTCAGCGTAATCGTCCGCAACCAGAAGGTGCAACGCCTTGTAGATCCCGATCAGGGCCGACACCCGGGTCAGCTGGTCCTGACCGAGCTGCTTGGCGCCGCCGGCCTTGATGCGATCCCAGCTGCTCGATGAGACGTCGAGCAGTGCAGCGGCCTCGGCGTTCGACAAATTCCATGCGGCCGCCACCCGCCGGTACGCCTTCAGCGCCGTGTCGTTCAAGCGCTTGCGGCTTGCAGGATCGCTGAACCGCTCGGGTCGTTTCGGTTCGAAGCCGGCACCGCTCTCTGCAAGTCCCGTGACCATCATGATCTCCTCATATGAGGAGCAATATAACATCAAATGACGTGTACGACTATAAGGGGGGCGAATGCGTCGAGCCGCGTTGAATCAAGCTCGCGATAGCGACCGCCTCACGCCGCCACTTCCTCTCCCGCCCAGTCGAACACGCGCCCCGTCGCCGCCGCGTCGAGCCCGTCGATCACGGAGAGCAGCCGCTCGGCGGAATAGGCCGGCGTGAACAGCTTGGTCTCGGGCACGTTGCGCTGGAACGGCGCCGACAGCGCGGTGTCGACCGTGCCGGGATGCAGCCCGACGCACAGCGCCTCGGGGCGCTTGCGGGCGAGCTCGATCGAGCAGGTCTTCAGGATCTGGTTGAGCGCGGCCTTGGAGGCGCGATAGGCGTGCCAGCCGCCCAGCCGGTTGTCCGAGATCGAGCCCACGCGCGCCGAGATCGCCGCGAACACGGCCTTGTCGTCCTTCGCCAGAAAGGGCAGGACGTGCTTGGCGATCAGCGCCGGGCCGGTCGCGTTGATTTGAAAGGCCCGGGCCATCGCGCGGGCGTCGATCTGGCGCCAGGTCTTCTCCGGCTCGAGCCCGGTCTCGTCGTGCAGCATGCCGGTCGCGACCAGGCAGAGATGGAGCGGGCCGCCGGCGGCGATCTGTTCGGCGGCTGCGGCGATCGAGTCTTCGTCGGTCAGGTCGAAGCCGAAGGGCCGGGTCTTGGCCGCGCCGGGCGTCACCACCGAGCGCGCGCCGGCGTGGACCGTCCCGCAGCGCGGGTCCGCCTCGAAATGTTCGAGCATCGCCGCGCCGATGCCGCCTGAGGCGCCGAACACGGCGGCGCGATAGCCCTCGGGGAGGGAGGAGAGCGTCAGGGTCATGGACCCTGAGCTAGTCCTCGACCCTCCCGGGGAAAGCCCGGCGCCGCGGTCAGCCGCCGTCGGAGTAGATGTGATAGCGCGTCAGCACGGCCACGCCCTGCTGGCGGGTCTTGCGGCCGGCGAGCTCGAGGCCCCAGCCGTTCTCGGCCGCGCGCAGGACGAGATCGCGGAAATCCGCCTTCTGGGCGTCGGCCCGCCGCCACAGCGCAGCGCATTCGGCCGACGGCGCGGCCTCGATCCGATGGTCCATCCACTGCCCGGGCGCGCCCGGGCAGACATCCGCTCCGTAGTCGAACCTCACCTCGAAAAAGCGCAGCTGCGGGTGATCGTTGAACTCCGAGTCCTCGCCGCACGCGATCAGCAGACGGTCGGCGCGACCGCCGACCGAGGGGTCCGCGCAGCGCGGGATGATCGCGGACTCGCCTTCGACCCAGCGTTGGGGCTGCTGCGACTCCTCTTGCGGCGCCTCCTCGTCCTGCTCGATCACCGCATCGAGAATCTGCTGCGGGACCTGAAGCTGCTGCAGCGCGCGCTCGCCGCCGCTCTGCGCGGCCGCAGCGCCGCCGGTCGCCGCGGCGAGCCCCGCGGCGAGGATGATCTTCAGGCTGTTCATGGCGTCCCCCTCTTGGAAATTGAACGGCGAGCTTGGCCGCGCCCCGCACGCGTCGTCAAATTCTCAAGGCGGGCGCCCTCAGCGCGGCGAGACGGTGTAGACCCGCAGCTCGGCGTGGCCGGCGTCGCGCAGCGTGCGGCCCGACAGCCCGATGCGCCAGCCGTCGCGCATCGCCTGCAGCATGGTCTCCATGAACAGCGCCTTGCGCGCATCGACCTGCTCCCAGAGCGCAATGCACGCGTCCGAAGGCCAGTCGCGCGCCGCGCTGTCGGCCAGCGCGCCCTCGTCGCCGGCGCACTCCAGCGCGCCATAGTCGAAGAACTTCACCCAGATGACGGCGGCGCGATCGACGCCGCGCGGTGTCGGAGAGCCGCTGTTGCACATGATCCAGACCTGGTCGCCGACATCGCTGAGGCTCGGGTCGACGCAGTTGAGCACGACGGAACTTTCGCCTTCCGGCCAGGCGGCGTCGGCGTCCGTCTCGTCGGTCTCTTCCTCGATGTCGAGCACCCGGTCGAGCACCTGGGCGGGCAGCTGCTGAAGCACGTTGGGTTGAAGCTCGTTTTCCTGCGCAACGGCGGTCGCCGCGAGGCCGGCGGCGCTCGCGGTCGCGGCGATGAGCGTAATGAGGCGTGTCATGGCGTCCTCCCTTTGCTTGCCTGCCGGGCGAGCATCAGGCGGGGCCCCGTTCGCGTCAAACGCGAGGGCGGGCCGGCCGCCGGCCCGGCCCGCCGCGATCGGATCAGTCGCCCGGCGACAGCCTGTGCTGGACGAGTTCGGCGCGGCCCTCCGTGCCGGTCGTCACGCCCCAGGGTTCGATACGCCAGCCGTTCTCCATCGCCATCATCATGGCGTCGACGAAGTCGTCCTTGCGCGCGTCGACCTGTTGCCACAGCGCGATGCACGTATCGGACGGCCAGGGCCGCCGGTCGCCGCCGGACTCCAGCGCGCCCTCTTCGCCGGCGCACTCGTAGATGCCGTAGTCGAAGCGCTTGATGAAGATGTGCGCCTGGCGGCCGGTCCAGCCGTTGTAAAGCGGCGAGTCCTGGCTGCACGTGATCCAGACCTGGTCGCCCCAGTCGAACAGGCGCGGGTCGCGGCAATCGCTGAGCGCGGTCTGCTCGCCGCGGGTCCACTCCGCGTCGGCGTCGTCGTCTTCGTCGTCGGCGTCCGGCGGGTTGATGACGCGGTCGAGCACCTGACCGGGCAATTGCTGAAGCGCCTCGGGGCGCAGCTCGTTCTCCTGGGCGGCGGCGGTTCCCGCCAGGCCGGCGGCGCCGGCGATCGCTGTGATGAGCGTGATGACGCGTGTCATGGCGTCCTCCCTTGGTTTGCCTGCCCGCGAAGCATCGGGGGAGGGCCGCTTACGCGTCAAATGCGCGCCCGGGGATGTCTCCGCGCCGCGGCGTTCTATATCCCTGCGAATCAGCCAGGGAGACGCACGCATGCTCCGTTCAAGCCTCGCCGCCGCCGCGCTCGCGTGCGCGGCCGGCGCCGCCCACGCCCAGACCACCGACGCGCCGCCGGCGGACATTCCGCAAAACTTCCTGTCGGCCGGCGCGGCGATGCTGCCCGACTATCCCGGCTCCGACGATTATCGCGTCATCCCGTTCGGCGCGGCCCGCCTCGTCATCGGCGATGTGGTCGTCCAGACCGAAGGCCCGGGCCTGGCCGCGACGCTGGCCGAGAGCGGCCCCGTCGAGTTCGGCGTGTTCGGGCGCTGGTATGGCGGGCGCGAGGACGATATCGACGACGCCGTCGTGCGCCTGCTGCCCACGGTCGACGACGCCATCGTGGCCGGCGGTTTCGCCCGCGCCACCCTGGCCGAGAACGTGCTCGGCCGCGACCGGGTGAGCGCGGACGTGCGCGTCGGCGCCGACGTCACCGATACGTTCGACGGGGCGATCTGGACGACGTCGCTGAGCTACGGCGCGGCGCTGCCGCGGGGGAATTTCCTCGCCCTGTCGGCCTCGCTCACGGGCGTGAGCGACGACTACGCCGATCTGCACTTCTCCGTCGATCCCGCCGGCGCGGCGGCCTCGGGCCTGCCCGTCTTCGCCGCGGAAAGCGGCGTGCGCGATATCGGCGTGACCGCGATCTACGACCAGGCGATCACGCGGAACTGGTCGGCGACGGCCGTGCTCGGATATTCGCGGCTGATCGGCGATTTCGCCGACAGCCCGCTGGTTTCGATCCGCGGCTCCGAGGACCAGGCCTTCTTCGGGCTGGCGATCGGCCGGCGCTTCTAGGCGTCGACGGCGTTACTGAGCGCCGGGCGCTTCGGGGAGCCGGTCTCCGATCATGCCCCCGGCCGCGGCGCTGGGCGCCTCCTGGCCGCCGGGCCAGTCGTGGACCACGATGCGATTGCCGGCGAGATGGCCGGTGACGAGGCTCACATCGCCGTCGCCGTCGAGATCGACCGCGCGGGCGACCTGGGGATGGGCGGGCAGCGCGATGCGGCCCGTCTCGACATAACTCTCGCCGTCATGGCCGATGATCAGCGCTTCCGGCGTTCCCTGGTCGAGGCTCGACTGCGTCATCAGCACGATCTCGGCCTCGCCGTCGCCCGAGAAATCCCGGACGAAGCCGGCGCGGGGATCGCCGCCGCCGGGCAGCGGATCGCTGAGCACCCAGTGATCGTCCTCGCCGGCGGTGTCGGCCTGGACGCTCATCGCGATGCGCGTCGGCGCGGGCGGCTCGTCGGTCCAGCCCTCGACGAGAAGATCGGGCAGCCAGTCATCGTTGAGATCGCCGCCGCCCAGCACGCGGATGACCTGGCGGACATCCTTGTAGAGCAGGACTTCGAGCACGTCGTCATCATTGGCCGCCCGCAGCATGATCTTGCCGTGGCCATAGAACGGCACGGCGAGATCGCGGAAGCCGTCATAGGACATCTCGGCGACCTGGCCCCGAGCCTCGTCCTGACGAGGATAAAGCAGCGCCTCGGTGAAGCGCGGCTCGGCGTCGGCGCCCTCGTTGCGCAGCAGCACGCCGCCCGCCGACAGGTCGGGGCCGGTGACGATCATGTCCATCAGCCCGTCCTCGTTGGCATCGTGGACGACGAGGCCGTGAGCGGCGGATCCGCCCATGCGATGGACCAGCGGCTCGGCGTCGAAGCCGCCCTCGCCGTCATTGAAGAAGACCGCGATGCGGCGCTCGTGGGCTCCCTGGGCGATGACGGCGAGATCGACATCGTCGTCGTCGTCGAGATCGCCGGCCTCGGCGAAATCGGGATTGTCGCCGGGATCGAGATCGCCGGCCGGGGCGAAGCCGCCGTCGCCGTCGCCCGTCCAGAGCCTGACCAGGCCGCCCGAGGTCGACGCGCCGCCCGGCCCGCACACCACGGCGAGGTCGGCGTTGGAGTCGGCGTTCGCGTCGAGCACGGCGACGTCCATGAGATCGGCACCCGCCGGGCAGGCGGTGAAGCCCGGCAGGCCGTCGTCGGGCGCAATGTCGGGCCCGGCTTCGCCCATTTGAGCGCAGGCGGCCGCGAGCGCGCCCGCGCTCGCGGCGATGAGATGGCGATGGTTCATGATGTCCCCCCGGATGGCGTGGCTGTCCGTCCGTTCCGCCCCAAGGCCTAGCACGGGGCGGACGGACGGCGCCAGTTAGGGGGGACGCCTATGGACGCCGATGCTTCTTGAGCGGACCGGCGCTATTCGTCGCCCGCGGCTCCGTCCGGCATCGCCGCCTGGACCTGCGCGGTGTCGGCGTATTGCTGGAAGCGGGCCAGTTCGCCGTCCTCGATCGTCCAGAAATGGACGAATTGTGCGTTGATCTCCGCAGCGGTCTCGGCGTGGCGGGCCTGGTAGCGCCCTCTCGCCACGACGGTTTCGCCGCTCGCGAGCAGGTCTTCGACATCGAGACGCCAATAGTCCCATTCCGAGCCGAGGCGAGCGAACACGCCCTCGACGACCGCGTCCGGTCCGACATAGGGATTGCCGTCGGCGTAGGGGAAGTTCTCCGCCTCGTTCCAGACGATGTCGTCGGCCATCACCGCCGTGACGCCCTCGACATCGCCTTCGGCGAAGGCGTCATACGCGCCCTGGACGAGCGCCAGGTTGGCCGCCTCGCCAGCGCCGCCGCTGTCGCCGCACGCCGCGAGCATGAGCGTCGCCGCAGCGATGCTGATTGATCGGTTCATGTCTGTCCTCCCAGCCAGGATTGGCGGGAGGAAGTTGGCGCCCAAACGCGGGCGTCGGCAAGCCGAAACGCCTAGAACCGCGTCCTGAGCCGGATCTCGAAGCTGCGCCCGGGCAGCGGCGCGAGGTTCTTGAGGAAGGATGTGTGCAGCCGCGCCTCGGCGTCGGTGACGTTCTTCGCGGCGAACTCCAGCGCGATGTCGTGGTTCTCCGCGACCGGGTGGACGGTGACGAAGGCGTTGAACGCCGCCCAGGCCTCGGTCGGCGTCTCGAAGGCGGTGACGTCGTCCTGCTCGTCGGCGAGCTGGGCCTCGATGCGGAAATCGGCGCGGTCGCCGCGGGCGTCGAAACCGACGAGCGCGGTGAGCGGCGGGATGCGCGGCAGCTCGTCCTCGCCGACCGCGTCGAGGCTGGCGTCGACATAGCTCACCGTGCCGTCCACATGGAAGTCGACATCGCCGAGCGGGCCGATATGCGCCCGGCCGATCTCGGCCTCGCCCTGCAGCTCGAAGCCGGAGAAGTCGGCGTCGGCGGCCCGGAAGGCGAAGACCGGCAGCGCGTCCATCTCCGCGCCGGTGGCGGCCTCGTAGATGAAGTCCTCGTAGGTCGTGTGGAAGACGTTCGCCGTCAGCCCGAAGCGGTCGGACTCCCAGCGCGCCGAGGCCTCGATCCCCGTGGCGATCTCCTCGCCGAGATCGGGATCGCCCAGCTCGAAGGCGTTGGTGGCGAGGTGCGGGCCGTTGGAGTACAGCTCCTCGGTCGCCGGCGCGCGCTCGGTGCGGAAGGCCGTGACGCCCAGGAAGAGTTCGTCGGTGGCGTTGACCCCGGCGCCGGCGGACACCGACAGACCGTCGAAGCTGCGCTCGGCGCCCGAGGCGGGTTCGAACTCGGTGCGCTCGTAGCGCACGCCGCCGTCGAAGACCCAGTCGCCGCGGCGATATTCGCGCAGGGTGAAGACGCCCAACTGCGAGAGCTCGACCGGCGGGACGAAGGCTTCCGCGCCGACCGCCTCGAAATCGCGGCCGCGCAGCTGAACGCCCGTCGCGCCGCGGAAGGCGCCGTCGGGCCCGTGCGGACGCTCGACCAGCTCGACGCGCGCCTCCCAGGCCTCGTTGGTGAAGACCGTGCCGACCTCGTCGCCTTCGAGCTCGGTGTGCTCGTACTCGCCGTAGCCCGCGCGCAGCTTGACGGTTTCGACATAGCCGCCCGTGTCGATCTCGCCGCGCAGGTCGTAGCGCGTCTGCTCGAGATCGATGCTGACGAGCTCTTCTTCCGCCTCGCCTTCCGCGTGCTCTTCCTCTTCGTGGCCATGGCCGTGACCGTGGCCGCCGGGCACGCCGTAGAACGAGTTGATGACGCGGGCGTTCACGCCGATGAAGCCGTTCGCCCAGATCACCGAGCCGCCGAGCGAGCCGCCCTCGGATTCGTGGAAGCTGTTCTCGACGACGCCGCGCTCGAGCTCGGCCTGGTGGTCGGCCAGCGTCTCGCCGGCCTCGATCGCCTCCTCGACCCTGAGATCGAAGGCCTCAGCGAAGCCGGGGATCTCGTAATCGCCGGAGTCCCGCCAGAAGGCGTCGGCGTGCAGCACGACCTGGCGCGCGCCGTTGTCGGCGATGGTCGCATTGACCGCGCCGGCGGCCTCATAGCCCTCGTCGACGCTGGAGTATCCGAGATTGAATCCGGCCTCGAGCCCGTCCTCGGGGGCCTCGGACGGAATGCGGCCGTCGAAGACGTTGACGACGCCGCCCGCCGCGGAGCTGCCGTAGAGCAGCATGGACGAACCGCGCACGATCTCGATGCGCTCGGCGAGCGCCGGCTCGACGGCGACGGCGTGGTCGGGGCTGGTCGCCGAGGCGTCGATCGAGCCGATGCCCGCGTCGAGCACGCGGATCCGGTCGCCGCCGAGGCCGCGGATCACCGGACGACTCGCGGCGGGTCCGAAGAAGGTCGAGCTCACGCCCGGCTCGTAGCGCAGCGTCTCGCCGATCGAGCCCTCGGCGCGGCGGGCGAGGTCCTCGTCCTCCAGCACCGTCGTGCCCGTGATGGTCTCGCCGAGCGAGCGCGCCAGCGGCGTGCCGCTCACCACGATGGTCTCGCCGCGCAGGACGCCCTCCTCGTGCGGGGCCTCCTCCTGGGCGAGGGCCGACGGGACGACGGCCGCGAGGCCGGCGACGGCGAACAGGACGCGCGACATGGACTTCCCCTCTGACAAGCAGCGTTATGTTATCCTGTAACACTGCCGTCCCCGGCGGCAAACCCCGTTCGCCCGGCTTGCCGAAATTTAATGCAGTCGCGCCGGCCTCAGCGCTTGTCTCCGTTCAGCCCGAACAGCGCGTCGAGCGAGAACCGGCCGGGCCCGGCGGCGAAGCAGACGAACAGGCAGGCCGCCCACCAGGCGTGCACCGACCACCACTCGCCGGGATAGACGAAGACCTGGATGACCATCGTCATCACCAGCAGGCCGAGCGCGGCGAACCGGCTGAGCAGGCCGAAGGCGAGCAGGACGGGCAGCGTCAGTTCGCCGAGCGCGCCGAAGACCGCGAACACATTGGTCGCCGATTGCGGCAGCTCTGGGAAATACTCGTGCTGGAACAGGAAGAAGGTGCCCTGCTGGACGTCCGGCGTCGGCAGGCGCAGGCCGAGAATGTCGATGGTCTGCACCTTGGCCAGGCCGGAGTTCCAGAAAACCCTTGCGACCAGCAGCCGGATCGCCAGAAGCGCGACGGGTTCGGCGAGCCGGCCGACGTCGGCGAGCTTGAGATAGGCGTTGCGGGCGGCGGCGATCATGGGGCGTCTCCTGGCGAAGTCTCGGCCGGCGCAATGGCGCGGTCGGCGAGCAGGGTGGAAAAGAACTGGAGCGCGGCGTCCGGGTCGGCGCAGGCCTTGAGCGCCGCGCCGAGCGGACGCGTCTCCGCGAAACCGGCGACGAGCGGCGCGGTCGCGTCGTCGAGCGCGGCGCTGGTCACGCCGTTCCCCCCGCGCCAGACCAGCGCGGCGGCGGGCGCGGGCGCGAGCTTGCGTTTCGTGACGGGCCGGTCGTCGCGCAGCTCCCGCCAGAAATCGTGGACGGGCCAGTCGAGCGCCACCCGCCGCGCGCTCGCCTCGAGCCGGAACGGCGTGGCCAGCAGGGCCGCCTCGTCGAGGCGCGCCAGCGCGGCGGCGGTCTCGGGATCCGGGTCGGCGGCGTAGTGGACCGCGCTCCAGGCGCGGTCGAGCCGGGCGATGTCGGCGAGATAGGGCAGCGAGCGCGCCGGCGGAAAGCCGGCCAGGAAGTCGGGAAACTCCGCGCCCCACTCCGACAGCACCGGCGAGGCCGGCGGCCGGGCGTCGGCGTAGGCGCGCGCCAGCGCGGTCATGTATTCGGTTCCGACCACCGCCGCGACGCCCGGAAAGGCGCCGGCGAGCACGTCGGACAGCGCGGTCGCGCGATTATTGCGATAGACGGCGATGCGCGCGGCCACGTCCGGCTCGTCCAGATGGGCGGCGAGTCCGGCCTCGTCGCCGCCGAGCGCGGCGCGGAAGGCGTCGGCGAAGTCGCGGATCTCAGTCATGGCGCGCGAGCGCGGCTCGGTTCGCCGCGATCAGGGACTGGGCCCGGTCGCGCTCGGCCATGAGGTCTTCGAAGGGGGGCAGCTCGCTGTCGCGCTCGATCAGCACCGGCCTGGGTCCGTGATCGGCGATCACGCGGGCGAGCATCTCCCAGACCGGCTCGTCGACCGGGGCGTCGTGGGAATCGATCAGCAGCTTCTGGCCGAGATTGGGATCGGGCCGGGCGCCGGCGATGTGGATCTCGCCGACGCGGTCGAAGTCGATCGCGGCGAGATAGGCGCCGGTCGAGCGGCCGATATTGTTGGCGCTCACCGCGATATTGTTGAGATCGAGCAGGAGGCCGCATCCGGTGCGCGCGCAGGCTTCGGCCAGGAAGTCCGGCTCGCTCATCTCGGCCTTGAGCGGGATATAGTGGGCGGGGTTCTCGATCAGGATCGGCCGGCCGAGCGCGGTCTGCATGCGATCGATGTTCTCGCACAGCCGCTCGAGCGCGGCGCGCGTGGCCGGCGTGGGAAGCAGATCGGCGAAATACTCGCCGTCGGCGACCGACCAGGCGATGTGTTCGGAGACGGCGGCCGGCTCGATGCGCTCGATCAGCGCGGTCCAGCGGGCGAGGTGGTCGGCGTCGAGCGGTTCGGGTCCGCCGAGCGACAGGCCGACGCCGTGAAACGACACGGGAAAGCGCGAGGCGATCAGCTCGAGCCAGGCGAGCCGCGGCCCGCCGGCGATCATGTAGTTCTCGGCGTGGACCTCGAGCCACAGCCCGTCATGCGACCCGCCGGTCTCCCACGTCTCGCGGAAGTGGTCGGGCTTGAGCCCGACGCCGGCGGAGGGGGGAAGGTGCGTGAGCATGACGGGCCGTGATCGCTCGAGCGGGCGTTACGCCGGCACGTTCCGGTCCAGGGACTCGGTCGAGGCCTCGCCTTCGGGCGTCTCGATGTAGTCGCAGGCGCCTTCCGGGGCGAGCGTCCAGGCGTTGCCCTGGAAGTCGACCGTCGAGGTGCCCTGGCAGCTCGTGCCCGGGCCGGCGGCGCAATCGTTCTCGCCGGCCAGCGCGATGCCGTAGCAGCGCTCCATGCCGACATTGACGGTCTCGCCGGCCTTCCAGGCCTCGAACGCGGCCTGGACGTTCGCCGGGGCCGACTCGGAGATGGTCAGCTGGGCGTTGGGGCCGGCGAGCGCGGCGGGGGAAAGCGCGGCGGCGACGGCGGCCGCGGCGGCGCCGGCGGCGATGGTCTTGCGGGTGGTCATGGGTCTTCAGCTCCTTGATGACTCTCAAAGCGGGCCTGTCCCGACCCGCGCCGCGCAGGATGGGCGCAAGACCGGCCGATGGCTAAACACAAGGACGTCACAAATTCGCTCGTCCGCGGTCACGGCGGCGTGTGAACGCCGCGAGCGCTCCGGTCAGTCCTCGGCCCACATCCTGAGCAGGTTGGCGCGGGTCTTGGCGAGCCGGTCATAGGTCTCGGTCTTGCCCGCCTCGGCGAAGACGGCGCGCGCGGCGAGATCGAGATCGAACAGGATCTCGCGGCGCTCGGCGGCCCGCACATAGGAGCGCACCCAACCGACGGCGGCCAGGCGTTCGCCGGCGGTCACAGGCCGGACCTCGTGCAGCGCGCCGGTCGGGTAGACCACCGCGTCGCCGGCGGCGAGCTTCACCTCGGTCGCGCCGTCGGAGTCGTGGATGACGAGCCCGCCGCCCTCGTAGCTTTCGGGGTCGGACAGGAAGACGGTGAAGGACAGGTCCGAGCGGGCGCCGCCCATCAGCGCGTCGTCGACATGGACGCCGTAGGTCATGCCCGGCCGGTAGAGGCTGATCATCGTGCGCAGGATGCGCCTGGGCAGGGCCGCGCCCTCGAAGGCGGCGTGGCGCTTGAGCGCGGTCTCGACGATGCGGCGGGCCTGGTCGGCGCGTGCGCCGGGCTTCATCTGCAGGTTCGCCTTCACCGTCTTCGCCGCCCAGCCCGCCGTCGCCGCGCCCTCGACGAAGGCGCTTTCGTCGGCGGCGAGGTCGCGGACGGCGGCGAGTTCCTCCTCGGTGAGGACGCCGGAAAGACGGTGAAGCATGGGCGGCTCCGCTACTTGCGAACAACTCTCAGAAGCAGTAAGCCTTCCGGAACGACGCCCGCAAGACTTGGGCAGATAACGTCAAGGATCCGCTCATGGCCATCTCGAAGACCCCGAAATTCTGGAGCGCCAGCGCCGCCGCGCTGCTCGCGGGCTCGCTGGCGGCCTGCGGCGAAGGCGGCGAGGCGGGAGAAGCCGGGGAAGCGGGCGATGCAGGCGCGACCGCCGACGCAGGCTACGCGCCCGGCCCGGCGGGCGAAGGCGGAGAAGGCGGCGAAGCCGGGGAGGCCGGAGAGGCCGGCGGCGAGTTCGGCATCGATCCCGCGCTCGCCGAGACCGACCCGGTGCTCTACCGCTCGGCGATCGAGGTCATGCGCGCCCACTACATCGCGGGGCTCGCCGCGCTGGACAATGGCGACCGGGCGATCGCCTCGGAGATGTTCTCCCACCCGATCTCGGAGATCTATGTCGATCTCGAGCCGGTCATCGAGTCGCTTGGCGGCCAGGCGATGATGGACGAGATGAACCGCGCCGCCGTGCTGCACTTCCAGGATGCGAGCGGGGACGAGATCCGGGCCGCCGTCGACGAGGTGGTCCGTCTGCTCGACGTCAACCAGGACGTCGCGCCGGAAGCCGACCCCGCCGCCGCGCCGGCGGTTCACGCCGCCGTGCTCGCCTCGCTGATCGAGCGCGCCGCGCTGCAGTACGAGTTCGCCGCCCAGCAGGAAGACGCCTCGGGCGCCTGGCTCGACGGGTACGGGCTGGAACGCGCCGCGGCGCGCTACGCCGAGACGACGCTGGACGATGTCCGCGCCGCCGACGCGGATGGGGCGAGCGCGATCGCCGACGCGCTCGACCTGCTGGCGACGGCCTATCCGGGCGCGCAGCCGCCCGAGACGTATGATCCCGAACCGGCGGTCGTGCTCGAGGCGGCGAACGCGGCGGCGGATGCGGCCGGCGCGATGGACGCCGCCCCGGCGTCCGACGGCGCTGCGGGGGGCGGCTAGGGCTCGTAGGGCTCGACGCTTTCGGGCGTCATGGCGTAGGCGGCCGCGGCGAGATCGGTCTCGGTGCGGCTCACCGTGAGCACGCCCTCGATCCAGACCGGGTCCCACAATTCGTCGAAGCGGATCGGCTCCTCCGAGGTCAGGTAGACGACCTGGTTGGGCGGCGGCGCGGGATAGTGCACGCACGCCCCGTGATAGGGCAGGAACAGGAATTCGCGCGCCGAGCCGCGCTCGGCGTAGTCGAGCGGCAGGATGAAGCCGGGCATGCGCACCCGCTCGCCGTCGAGCTCCTCGACCACGTTGAAGATGCGGATCTGCTGATCCTCGCGCGCGGGAAAACCCTCGGTCGCCCCGGGGCCGGCGCGGCCCTCGCGCAGCGCGGCGATCTGCTCGCGCTCCTCCGGCGGGATCAGGTCCGGCCAGGTCAGCTCGCGCGGCGCCTCGGCGGCGGGGTCGGTCTCGGTGCAGCCGCCCGCGCCGAGGACGATCGCGGCGAGGACGGCGGCGAGAACGGCGTGCAGGCGGGTCGGCATCAAGTTCGGTTCTCTCGACTGGCGTGACGGTGAACGCGGCGCAAACCGCGTTTTAAGACCTTGTCGGCACTATGTCGCCCAAGCGCCGTGACAAAGCGGCCGGAGAGGGTGGTCATGGGGTCCGAGGAAACGCGCCTGGACGCGCACGAGCAGGAAACACGCCGCCGCACCGCGGAGGCGCGCGAGAGGCTGTTGAGCGACAGCGCGCTCATGGCCGTTCCGCTGAACATCATCGTTGCAGGCGTGCTGTGCGTGTTCCTGGCCGGAACCACGCCGGTCGAGCTGCTCGCCGGCTGGTTCGCCGCGATGGGCGTCGCGGCGACCGGCCGTTTCGGCATCGTGTGGCGCGCCCGGCGCGCCGGGAAGCCGGTGAGCGCGCACGGGCGATTCTTCTATGGCGCGTTGACGGCCACGGTCGGCGGCTTATGGGGCGCGACGCCGTTCCTGGCCGCCGCCGACGCCCCGCCGATGGCGCTCTATGCATGCGCCCTGATCATTCCCGGCATCAGCGCCGCGGCGGCCATCACCTCGGCCGCAGACAGCCGCATGGTGACCGCCTACACGCTGCCTTCGCTCGGCCTGTTCACCGCCTGGCTCGCGATGCAGGGCTCCTTCCACGGCTATCTGCTGGCGGGCATCTGCGCGATATACTTCTTCGTGCTGCAGCGGCTGACGCGAAACTACGCCCGCATGCTGACCGAAGCCGTCGAGGCGAACGTCTATCTCGAGGAAGCCAAGCGCAAGACGGAGGCCCAGACCGGCGCGCTCGCCGAGCTGGCCGAACAACACGACGCGGCCGCCCGCAGCGCCGCCGAGCAGGCCCGCGCCAACGCCGCCGTGCTGGCCAACATGAGCCACGAGTTCGGCGCGCCGCTCAACGGCGTGCTGGGCATGGCGCAGCTGCTCGAGGAATCCGGGCTCGACGGAGAGCAGGCGCGCATGGTTCGCCGCATCCGCTCGTCGGGGGAGATGCTCTCCCGGCTGGTTTCGGACATTCTGGACGTCTCGCGCATCGAGGCGGGACGGATGGAGCTGGTGCTCGACGACCTCACCGGCGAAGCGCTCGCCGAACGCATCGAGCGCGTCGGCCGGCCGATCGTCGATGCGCGCGGCCTCGACCTGAAAGTGGAGATCGCCGGCGAGCCGGAGCTGACCCTGCGCGCCGACGAGGGCCGCCTTGTCCAGATGCTGCGGATCTATGTCGAGAACGTCGCGGCCGCCACGGAGACCGGCAAGGTCTGCGTTCGGCTTCATGTCGAACGCGACGGCGGGGGCGAGGGGAGGCTCCGCGCCGAGGTGGGCGATTCGGCGTATTGCGATTGCGAGGCCGAGACCGAGGCGGCGCCGATCGCGCCGTCGGAGGTCGAGCCGGACATCGCCGATCGCGAGGCCGGCGCAGGCCTCGGCCTGCATCTGGTCACGCGCCTGGCGGGCCTGATGAACGGGAGGGCGGAGCGTCGCCGGACCACGGACGGCAAGGGCGCCGTGCTGACCTTCGAAGCGCGCGCGCGCCTGTCCTCGCGCGCCGACCGTTACAGCGACGCCGAACGGCTGACCTTCGGCTCGCGCCGCCTGCGCATCCTCGTCGGGGAGTCCGACAAGGCGCGCCAGTCCGTCCTCCACGGCTATCTCAAGTCGTTCAACTGCGCGGTGGCCTGCGCGGCCGACCGCGTCGGCCTCGAGGAGGCGCTCAACGCGGCCGCCTATGATGCGGTGGTCCTGGGCCTGTCGCTGGACGATTGCGAGCCGGAGGACGCGCTCGCCGAGATTCGCGCCATGGCCTCGACGGCCTCGCTGACGCCGGTCGTGCGCCTGTCGGCGGAGCTGGACGAGGCGGTTCGCTCGGGCGGGGGCGAGACGCTGATGCGCTCGCCGGTCACCGGCGACGCCATGCGCGAGGCGCTCTCCCGGGCGCTCGCCGACGATCCCGCCGCCAGCCGCCAGCTTCGTAAGGTCGGCTGAAGCGTCAGGCGGGGTCGTTCGCCGTCTCGGTCCTGAGCCAGTCCAGGAAGCCCGCCGCGCTCGCGTGCGAGTCGACGGCGAGCGACAGGATGCACGGCTCCTCGTAGGGATGAAGCGCGGCGAGCCGGTCGCGCGCCTCCGCAGCGCGCGCCGCAGCGGTCTTGAACAGCGCGACGATCTCGGTCTCGCGCGCGACCGCGCCTTTCCAGCGATAGATCGAGGTCGAGCCCGACAGGATGTTGGCGCAGGCGATCAGCCCTTCGTCGAGCAGCGTCTCGGCGGCGGCCGCCGCGCTGTCGGCGTCGGGCCAGGTCGTGTAGATGAGCCCCATCGCGGAGCCGTCGGTCGGGGTCGTTTCGGCCATGGCGCCTCGTCTCCTTGCAGCGAACCGGTCGCGACCGGATATACAGGCTGACGATGACCGATGCGACGTCTTCCCCGAACCGGTCCGCGCTGGTGCTGTTCTCCGGCGGCCAGGATTCGGCGACCTGCCTGGCGTGGGCGCTCGACCGCTACGACGCCGTCGAGACGATCGGCTTCGACTACGGCCAGCGCCACGCCGTGGAGATGGGCGCGCGCGAGAGCGTGCGCGAGGAGATCGCCCGGCGCTTCCCCGACTGGGCCGGACGCTTGGGGCCGGACATCGTCGTCGATCTCGCCGGCTACGGCGCGCTCGCCGACAGCGCGCTCACGACCGACCGCGCCATCGAGATGGACGCGCAGGGCCTGCCCACGACCTTCGTGCCCGCGCGCAATCTGGTCTTCCTGGCGGTCGCGGCCGCGCACGCCTGGCGGCGCGGGATCGAGACGCTCGTGGGCGGCATGTGCCAGACGGATTATTCGGGCTATCCCGACTGCCGCGCCGAGACGATCGCGGCGCAGCAGCGCGCGCTCTCGCTCGGGCTGGATGCGGAGATGGCCGTCGAGACGCCGCTCATGCATCTCACCAAGGCCGAGACCTGGGCGCTCGCTGACGAGCTCGGCGGCGATTCCCTCGTCGAGCTGATCGTCGCCGACACCCACACCTGCTATCGCGGCGAGCGCGGCGTGCTCCACGAGTGGGGATACGGCTGCGGCGACTGCCCGGCCTGCGAACTGCGCGCCAGGGGCTGGGCCGAGTGGCGCGCGGAGGCCGCCTCATGACCTACTCGGTCAAGGAGATGTTCCTCACCGTGCAGGGCGAGGGCGGCCAGGCCGGCCGGCCGGCGGTCTTCCTGCGTTTCGCCGGCTGCAATCTGTGGAGCGGGCTCGAGCGCGATCGGGCGAGCGCGGTCTGCGATTTCTGCGACACCGATTTCGTCGGGACCGACGGGCCGGGCGGGGGCAAGTTCGTCGACGCCGAGGCGCTGGCCAACGCCGTCGCCGAAAAATGGCCCGGCGGGGGCGAGCCGCTGGTGGTGTGCACCGGCGGCGAGCCGCTCCTGCAGCTCGATCCCGGGCTGATCGACGCGCTCCATGGCGAAGGCTTCGAGATCGCCGTGGAGACCAACGGCACGATCGAAGCGCCGGCCGGCCTCGACTGGATCTGCGTCAGCCCGAAATCGACGGCGCCGCTCAAGCAGACCACCGGCGACGAATTGAAGCTCGTCTATCCCCAGGCCGACGCCCCGCCGGAAGCCTTCGAGCATCTCGATTTCCGGACGTTCCGCCTGCAGCCGATGGACGGACACGACCGCGACACGAACGCGCAGGCGGCCTACGAATACTGCCTCGCCCACCCGAAATGGCGCCTCAGCCTGCAGACCCACAAATGGATCGGCGCGCCCTGAACCGGTCCGGATTCCGTGGACCGGCGGGGCCGCTTATGGCAGTATGAATCTCAAGCGGCCGAGGCCCCCTGCACAGTCTCGCGTTCTCGAAACGAGGTGATGAAAAGGGCTGGTCGAGGCGGGCCTCGCCGCGCTTTTCGGCCCGTTCTTTCCGCTCTGAGGGGAACCATATCGGCCGGCGCCCGTTGGTCCGCGGATGGACGCTTGCGCCGGAGATTCCCTGTGCCCTCGGGACGACCTGATACGAAAACCCTTCTGATCGCCGGCGGCGTCGTGGTGATCCTCGTGCTCGCCTTCTTCGTCTGGCGCGAGACCCGCACCGAGACGATCGAGTTCCGCTTCGGCGGTCAAGAGATGGAGATCGAAACGGGGGGGCGCTGAGCCTCAGCCGCCTTCGCCGGTCTCCAGCCGCACGTTCACCGGAGCGTCCGTCTTCAGATGCACGTCGCGCTGCGGGAAGGGGAACTCGATCCCGTTCTCGTGGAAGCTCTTCCAGACCGCGAGCAGCACCTCCGAGGAGACGTTGTTCACGCCCTTCGAGGGATCGGCGATCCAGAAGCGCACCTCGAGATCGACGGAACTGTCCCCGAAGCCGCGGAGCAGGCATTTCGTCGCCGGCTCCCTGAGCACGCGCGGCACCGAGTTCGCCGCCTCCACCACCAGCTCGATCGCCTTCTCCACGTCGGCGCCGTAGGCGACGCCGATCGGCCGTTTTATGCGGACGGCCTGGTCGGAATACGACCAGTTGATCACCTTGGTGGTGATGAACTCCTCGTTCGGGATGAGATGCTCCATCCCGTCGCGGGTGATCACCGAGGTGAAGCGCATCGAGAGCGCGTTCACGTGGCCGTACGTGTCCTCCAGCGTGATCACGTCGCCGGGCTTGATCGAGCGGTCAAGCAGCAGGATCACGCCCGAGATCAGGTTCGAGAAGATCTTCTGCAGGCCGAATCCGATGCCCAGGCCCACCGCGCCGGAGAAGATCGCCAGCGCGGCGAGATCGACCCCGGCGATCGACAGCGCGGCGAGCACGGCGACCGTGAAAAGCCCGACCTGGACGGTCTTGGTGATCAGGATGCGCGCCGACGGCGTCAGGCTGGGCGCGGTCTGGACGCGCTTGGCCAGCACGCTCGAGACCTGGCTCGCCACCCAGTAGAGCACCGCCAGGATGAAGGCCGCGCGCAGCACGGTCAGAAGCGAAATGCGCCCGCCCTCGCCGACATCCATGCCGACCCCGGACAGGAACTGGGAGAAGGGCTCCAGCAGGCCCAGTATGCTCAGCGCGGCGACCGCCCAGATCAGGTTGGCCGCCAGCCGCGCCCAGAACGGCTCGGCGATGAAGGCCGTGGCCAGCCGGATCACCACCCAGGCGCCGACGAGCGTCATGACAAGCTCGAGGAGGAAGCTCGTCAGCCCGGCCTGCTCGAAGCCGATGCGGGCGAGCGCGAGCAGGATGAAGGCGATCGCCGCGCCGGTCAGCGACTTGCCCAGCCGCGCCGCGGAGAAGCGCACCGCGCGCAGTCCCGGCGCGGTGAAGATGCGGTCGACGAGCTTGCGCGCGGGCTTGCCCAGCGCCAGGCCGACGGCGAGGCAAATCCCCGCCGCGCCGAGCTGCAGGAGCACTTCGAGCGTGAAGACCTCCGCCCGGGCGCTCTCCATCCAGCCGAGCGCGGTTTCGCGCAGCGCGCTCACCCATTCGGCGGAGAGAAAGTCCGGAGACGGATTCGCCATGGGGCGAGCTTAGACGTGCAGGCGGCGGCGTGTAAGCAGATAGTGATTAGGGCGGTCTGCCTATCTAGCCAGAACGCCAAGTAGGCGGTTTGATTCAGTACTCCAATTCATCCGCTGGTATCAGCAGATAATTTTGATACGGGCGGTATCTTATGAACTGTTCGGGTAAGATCATACAGTACTGACAAATTAAAGTAAACTAGCAATATAGCTATTAAATTTGCAATAGATTCATCAAAATGCGAATCTGCTACTACAGGCTTTATAATTACTAATCCAAAAGAAATAAGGAATATTGCAATCAATGAGTACGCTGAATATGAAATAGACTTCCTTGTTCTTTCGAATTTAATAGTCGCTTCGCTCTCTAATCTGTTAAGCTCAAGATGTATATTCGCAGCAGACGCCAGCGTTATTGCTAATATAAATCCCAATGTAGAAAGAAGTTGATGCCCTACAAAATTATGAAGAAAATCATTTTCATCACTTAAAATATATGGGTCGCAAAAGCTAATCGCCAGCAGTGTCGCTGCCAGAATCAGTAGGATTATCCAGGGAAGTAGTTTTTTCATGTCCCAGCACCTGAGATCTCTGCTGCCGAATTCCTTCAGCAAGATCAGCGCCGCGTTCTGGCATTGGGATTTTAGTCGTTTTGGGTTTCTCTGTCGATGAGAAAGGTTTATTATCTAACGATTTAGCTTTCAAATTACCAGCGCCTTTTTCCGCGTACTCGACGCCATCACGAACCTTTTGATTCTGTGTCGATACACCCTCTTTGCTTTGAAATTCGACTGTTACTCGCTGGGCGCCAGTTTCCTTTCCTGTATCTTCAAGATCTTTTTCTAAATCGCTTTCGGCTCCCCACATATTGGGGACAATAAAGTCAAAGATAATTTGCCTTAAGATATTGTTGTGCTTTTTCGAAAATTCCCAAAAATTAGCGCTATCAAAAATAGGTTCAACTTCTATTTCGAATGGCTTATCGTGTCGTGCGTTAATAGAGTTGACAAGAGATTTCAATATTGCATTCGGTGTTCCGGCGATGTCATTTTCAACTGCAGCGCGTTGCCCTTCATCGTGCGTGGTTGGGTCTAATAAAATATATGCCCCCTGCCATTCGGTAGATACGACTTCAGCACCCCCTCGTTCGGGTGGTTCATGATGTTCATGGTCGCGTTCAATTTCCAAAATACCAACGATAGAGCTATCGGCCGGTTCTTTTGGTACCCAATATAGCCGTCGGCCGGCTCTGTGTTCGAAATTGAATGGTTGGGCTAGCGCGTGGCGCAACCATTCCTCCCGTGTGCCTTCCCACGTCTCGATATCTCTCTGCCGGATCGGCACGAGATTGAGATGAAAAAGGGTGAACTTGCGTTCGGCCATTGGCTCCTGCCTTCAACTAGAGGGGGAAGCGTCACCAACTGAGTACGCAAGTCAATGTTTAGTGGTAATTCGAAGTTGAGTGGGTGGATGAGAATCGGGAGTCCCTACTCCCCCTCCCGCCGCCACGCCCAGCCCAGAAGCCCGAGCGCCAGGATCACCATCAGCAGCCCCGGCGCCAGCGGCGTGCGCTCGGCGTCGGCGACGACATAGGCTTCGTTGCGCTGCAGGCCGGCCCAGTCGAAGCCGCGCTGGACATTGCCCGCCCGGGTGCGCCGGAGATTGGGCGTCACGGGGTCGGCGCCCGCGCCGATCTCGAACACGCCGCCCCCGGAGGCCTCGACCAGCGGGGCGAGGCCCTCCGGGTCGGGGACGAGCTCGGCGTATTCGCGCGGATTGAGCGGGCCCGACGAGACGACCGTCGTGAGATCGCCCGAGCGCAGGCGCACCAGCCCGATGGCGTCGATCCCGGTCGACGCGGTGAAGCGCCCCGGCGCGGCCTCGGTCATCTCCAGCGTCTCCGTCTCGCCGCCGGGCGGGGTGATCTCGAGCGGCGGGGCGTCCTCGGCGAGGGTGGTGCGCGTGGCCTCCAGCACGCCGTCGGAGACGGTCGCGGCGAGGCGCTCCTCGTCGAGTTCGGGTTCGCCCATCAGCCAGTGGGCGACCCGGCGGAACAGCTCGTCATGCGGCCCGCCGCCCTCGTAGCCGCGCGCCCACAGCCAGGACTGGTCGGACATCAGGATCGCCGCGCGGCCCTCGTTCTCGCGCGACAGCACCAGCAGCGGCGCGCCGTCCGGGCCTTCGAGCAGCGTTTCGCCGGCGATCGCCGTGCCGCCGATCTGGCGGAACCAGGGGCCCCAGTCGGCCTGGTCGTCGGCGAGCGGGGCGGTGACGGGATGGCGCGCGCCGGCCTCGCTGATCGCCGGCGAGAAGGGCTGCTCGATGATGGTCCCCGTGGGGCGGGTCGGCAGCACCGCGGCGAGCGGCGAGCGCGCGATGCTCTCGGCGCCGGCGAAGGGCGGGCCGGTAGTCACCAGCAGCGCCCCGCCGCCTTCGACGTACTGGGCGATATTGTTGATGTAGAGCGGGGGCAGGATGCCGCGCCGGCGATAACGGTCGAAGATGACCAGGTCGAACTCGTTCAGCCGCTGCTGGAACAGCTCGAAGGTCGGAAACGCGATGAGCGACAGCTCGTCGGCGGGCACCGAGTTGTCCTTGTCGAGCGGGCGCAGGATCGTGAAGTGGACGAGGTCGACCGAGGGGTCCGACTTCAGGAGGTCCCGCCAGGCCCGCGCGCCGTTGTGCGGCTCGCCGGTGACCAGCAGCACGCGTAGCCGGTCGCGCACGCCGGTGACGTTGACCGCGGCGCGGTTGTTGATCAGCGACAGCTCGTTCGGCCCGGCCTCGACCTCGATCTCGACGACGTTGGCGCCGCGGTTCTGAACCAGCGCCTCGACATTGACGTCGCGGCCGATGGCCACGCGCGCGGTCACCGGTTCGCCGCCGTCGACGGAGAGATAGACCGTCGCCGAGCCCGCCGGCACGCTTTCGTCCTCCACGCGCAGGGTGAAATTGACCGGATCGCCGACCAGGCCGTAGCGCGGCGCCTGCTCGACGACGAGGCGGCGATCGCCGGCGTCGGCGTCGCCGGCGACGAAATGGTGCAGCGGCGCGTCGAGGCCGAGCGCGTCGACGGCGTCGGGCAGGTCGTGGACGACGCCGTCGGAGATGGCGATGACGCCGGCCAGCCGGTCGCGCGGGATTTCGGCGAGCCCGGTCCGGATCGTCTCGACCAGGCGCGTGCCGTCGGGCGCCCGGCCGCCGGCGAGCTCGACAAGTTCGAGGCCCGGTTCGCGGCCGGCGAAGGCGCGCACGCGTTCCGCGGCGGCCTCGGCCGCGGCGGCGCGCCCGCCGACCGCCATCGAGGCGCTGTCGTCGACGACCATCAGCGCGATGTCGGCGAGCGGATCGCGCTCCTCGCGCACCAGCGCCGGGTTGGCGAGCGCGATCAGGAGCACGCCGGCGGCCAGGCCGCGCCAGATCCAGCCGCGCAGCCCCCGCGCCGCGGCGAAGGCCAGCGCGGCGACATGGATCGCGATGAGCGTCCAGATCAGCCAGTCGGCGACCAGCGGGGAGAAGGCGAGCTCGGTCGCGCGCATCAGTCCTGTCCCAGCCGCTCGAGGATGGCCGGCACGTGGACCTGGTCGGCCTTGTAGTTGCCGGTCAGCGCGTACATGGCGAGATTGACGCCGAAGCGGATCGCCAACTCGCGCTGGAAGGGGCCGCCCTCGACCGGCGCCAGCGGCCGGCCGTCCTCACCGATCGCCCAGGCCGACGCCCAGTCCGCTCCGCCGATCACGACGCCCGAGGTCCCGTCGCGCGACGAGCCGTCGGGATCGGCCTCGACCCAGACCTCGCCGCCCTGGTAGCGGCCGGGATACTCGTCGAGCAGGTAGAAGGTCCGGCCCAGCACGTGATCGTCGGGAAGCCGCGCCAGCGGCGGCACGTCGACGGATTCGAGCAGGCGGGCCAGGCCCGGGTGCGGGCCTTCGCGGGCGATGGAGGCGCCGGCGTCGCGGGTGTCGAACACGATCAGCCCGCCGGACTGGAGATAGGCCTCGACCTTCTCGGAGGCGGCGTCCGAGAGCGCCTCGACGTCCTCGGTCACCGGCCAGTAGACCAGCGGGTAGAACAGGATCGGATCGGTCTCGATGTCGACGGCGCGCGGCTCGGCGGGCTCGACCGCGCTGCGCCGCGTGGCCTCGTAGGACAGGCCCGACAGGCCGGCGCGGCTCATCCGGTCGATCTCGGCGTCGCCGGTGGCGATATAGGCGAAGCGCACCGCCAGCGCGCGGTCGAGCGCCTCGGCGTCGGTGAGGCCCTCGGATTGCGCCCGCACCGGATCGGCGAACAGCCCGGCGAGGAGCGCGACGAGGCCGACGGCGGCGAAGCGGTCCAGCCCGGGAATGCGCGGCAGCCGCCCGGCGAACCCGAGCGCGATGACGACATCGCCGGCCAGCAGCAGCAGAGCGAAGGCGAGGATTGGACCGGCGAGCCGGCGCTCCGCCCCGCCTTCGCGGGTTTCGTACACCGCGCCGGGCAGGTCGCGGGCGATCGGTTCGAGAATGCTCTCGGCGGCGACGACGTTGAGCGCCTGGCTCGCCGCGCCGAGCCGGTAGAGCCCGGGCGGAGTGTCGGGACCCGGCGTCGCGAAGGCGAATTCGCCCGCCGGGATGGGGCGGGCGTCGGCGGAGGGCTCGGCGAAGCGGCCGAAACCGTCGATCGCGCGCTCCAGCGTCCAGGCGCCCTCGGACGGCGCGGCCTGACCGCCGCCCTCGGCGAGCGCGAGCACGCGGCGGAGCATCGACGGATAGAGCCCCGACAGCGGCAGCGAGGACCAGTCGGGCCCGGCGGTGACGTGGAACAGCACGATCCAGCCCTCGCCGCGCCGGTCGGCGGTGACCAGCGGCGTGCCGTCGTCGAGGCGGGCCCAGACGCGGGCGTCGAGCGCCGGGCCGGGCTCGGCGAGAACCTGGCGCTCGACGCGCGCCTCGGCCGGCGCTGTGAGGCCGGAGAACGGGCTGTCGTCGGGGAAGGCGCCGATGCGCTGGGGCTCGTCCCAGGCCAGCGCCCCGCCGAACAGGCGTCCGCCCTGGCGCAGCGGCGTGGGCAGGAGATCGTCGCCGCGCGCGGCCAGCCGCGGTCCGGCGAAGCGCAGCAGCAGCCCGCCGTCCTCGACGAATGCGGCCAGCGCCGCGTCCTCGGTGCGCGCGGCGTCGACCATGACCAGCGCGGCCGGGTCGGTCTCGATGAGCTCGTCGAGCGGGCCGCGCACGGTCTCGGCCGATCCCGAAAGCGCTTCGGAGACATAGTGCAGGTCGGACAGCAGCGGCTGGCGATCCTCGCCGCCGGGGGGCTCGATCAGCCCGACGCGCGGCCGGCGGAAGCTGTCGTCCATCAGCTGCAGCGCGCCCGCCGAGCGCGCGCCCTCGATGCGCACCATGCTCACCCGGTTCCTGAGATCGAGCGGCAACCGCCCGCTGGCCGCGGCGACCGCGTCGCCGTCGGCGAATTCGGCCTCGAACACCGCCAGCGCCCGGCCGTCGCGGCCGACCGCCGACAGCGTGACGGTCCGCGCGCCCTCGCGATGGGCGCGCAGCACGCTGGTTTCGATCCCGTCAGCGGCGGCGCGCACCGGCGCGAGCCCCAGCGCGACGCGGTCGGGCTGGGGCGCGACGAGCCGCAGCGAACCGGCTTCGGAGAGCGTCTCGGCGAGCAGCCGATCGCCGGCGCCGCCGGTCGCCTGGCCGTCGCTGATCCAGATCGTGTCGAAGCGCGCGGGGACCGTTCCCGCCTCGATGGCGGCCTGAAGACGCTGCGCCGCCTCGCCGCGATTGACGCCCCAGGGCTTGGGCTCCAGCGCCTCGAGCCGCGACAGGGCGAGGCGCGCCTCGTCGAAGGCGATCTCGGACCGCCCGTTCGGCGCGGTGGTCACGAGCGCGGCGCGCCGCCCGTCGATCGCCGCGCCCTCCAGCCGCGAGCGCGCGTCGGCGGACAGCCGCGGCCAGAGCTCGGCGCTCGCCCAGCCGTCGTCGACGACCACGAGCAGCGGCTGGCTGCTGTCGGTGGCCGAATCGTCGGGCCGCCAGACCGGGCGGGCCAGCGCGATCACGATGAGAAACGCGATGAACAGCCGGAACAGGATCAGCCAGAGCGGCGCGCTCTTGGGCGTCTGCGGCGTCTCGGCGAGCCGGCGCAAGAGCGCCAGCGGCGCGAACAGCACCTCGCGCGGGACCGGCGGGGTCGCCCGCAGCAGCAGCCACAGGACGGGCAGGGCCAGCAGGCCCAGCAGCGCCAGCGGGGCGGCGAAGCCGAGCGGGCCGACAGCGATCATGCGCGCTCTCCGGCGAGGCTCTGGTGCAGGGCGAGGACGGCCGACGCCGCGGGCCGGTCGGTGCGATGGGTGATCAGCGTCCAGCCCGCCGTTCGCGCGACGTCCTCAAGCGCCGCGCCGTGGCGGCGCCACACCTCATGATAGGCCTCGCGGGCCGATTCCGCCCGCCCGAACAGCAGCGATTCCCCGCCGCCGCCCGGCGAGAGGAAGCGCGTGCGGCCCTCGAACGGGAAGTCCTCCTCGGCCGGGTCGACGATGCGCAGCAGCGCGCCCTGCGCGCCGGCCTCGCTCAGCCGCTTCAGTCGCGCCGCCCAGGTCTCCGGCGGGTCGAGGAAATCGCTCGCCAGCACGACGCGAGCGTGGCGCGGCAGCGCGGGCGCCTCGACGCTGACGGGATCGCCCGGACCCTGCGCCAGCGCGGCGGCGGCGATCTCGAGCCCGGTCCGCCCGCTGCGCGCCCGGCCGGTTTCGCCCAGAGCGGCGACGCGTTCGCCGCCGCGCGAGAGCAGGGCCGCGATCGCGATCAGGCACACCGCCGCCCGGTCGCGCTTCGTCGGCAGGCCCGGCGAACCCAGCGCCATGCCGGGGCTTCCGTCGCGCCACAGGAAGACGGCGTTGGCGGCCTCCCACTCGGTCTCGCGCACGAAGAGATGATCGCCGCGGGCCGAGCGCCGCCAGTCGATGGAGCTGGCGGGGTCTTCGTGAGAATAGCGGCGATACTCCCAGAACGTCTCGCCGGTCCCCGGCTTGCGCCGGCCGTGCACGCCGTGGGCGACGCTGGCCGCGATGCGCTCGGCCTCGGCCAGGAGCGGCGGCAGCGCGGCGGCGGCGCGCTCGGCCTCGTGGCGGAGGCGGTCGGCGGGCGGTTTCGCGGAGCTCTGCGGCATGGTCTAGGCTGAACTTCTTGTTTCGCGACGCCCCCCTCGGCCCTTCGGGCCACTCCCCCCGCAAGCGGGGGGAGAAAGAAAGCGCCGCGCTGGTTTCCTCCCCCGCTCGCGGGGGAGGTGTCCGCGAAGCGGACGGAGGGGGGACCGGCGCAAGGCGTTCACTCCTACGCCGCCTCGGCGGCCAGGCGCGCGATCAGCGTCTCGATCTCCAGCCCGTCGGCCCGCGCGGCGAAGGTGAGCGCCATGCGGTGCTTGAGCACGGGCTCGGCGAGCGCGGCGACGTCGGCCGTCGACGGCGCCAGCCGGCCCTGGATCAGCGCCCGGGCGCGGACCGCCAGCATCAGCGCCTGGCCGGCGCGCGGGCCGGGGCCCCAGGCGACGCCCTCGCGCACGTCGGCGTCCTGCGAGCGGTCGGGCCGGGCGCGGGCGAGCAGGTCGAGAATGGCGTTGAGCGTCTCCTCGCCGACCGGCATGGCGCGGACCAGCTTCTGCAGTTCGATCAGCTCGTCGGCGGACAGGACGGCGTACGCCTCGGGCTCGTCGACGCCGGTGGTCGCCAGCAGGATCTCGCGCTCGTCGTCGCGCTCGGGATAGGGCACGTCGATCTGCATCAGGAAGCGGTCGAGCTGGGCTTCCGGCAGGGGATAGGTGCCCTCCTGCTCGATCGGGTTCTGGGTCGCCAGCACGTGGAAGGGTTCGGGCAGGTCGTGGCGCTCGCCGGCGACGGTGACGTAATGCTCCTGCATCGCCTGCAAGAGCGCGGCCTGGGTGCGCGGGCTGGCGCGGTTGATCTCGTCGGCCATCAGCAGTCGGCAGAAGACCGGGCCGGGCAGGAAGCGGAAGGCGCGCCGGCCGTCCTCGCCCTCCTCGAGCACTTCCGAGCCGAGGATGTCGGCGGGCATCAGGTCGGGCGTGAACTGCACGCGCTTGTCGTCGAGGCCGGTGACCACGGCCAGCGTGTGCACCAGCCGCGTCTTGGCCAGGCCCGGCGCGCCGACCAGCAGGCCGTGCCCGCCGGCGAGCAGCACGGCGAGGCTGCGTTCGACCACCTCGTCGAGCCCGATGATCGCCTTGCCGATCGACTCGCGCGCCTCGGCCAGCCGTTCCGCGGCCTTGTCGGCGCGCTCGGCCAGCGCGGCGGCGTCTTCCTTCTCAACCGTCATCGACTTATGTCCTTCACGAGACGTTGGTTCGTCAGCCGAAGATGGCCGCAGGCCGGAAAGGTGTCCATGGCCGCAGACAAGTCGGGACCCGACGCGATGCAGTCGCTGATCAAGGCCGCCGAGGCCGCCGAGGCCGGCCCGGGCGGATACCCGCCGGTGGAGAAATGGGAGCCGGAGGCGTGCGGGGCGATGGATCTCGTCATCAAGCGCGACGGCTCCTGGTGGCACGAGGGGACGCGGATCGGCCGCGAGCGTCTCATCCGGCTGTTTTCGCGGATATTGCGAAAAGATGACGACGGAAAGACCTATCTCGTCACCCCGATCGAGAAGATCGAGATCACCGTCGAGGCCGCGCCCTTCCTGGCGGTGCGCGTCGACGCCGAGGGCGAAGGCGAGGACCGGCGCATCGCCTTCGCCACCAATATGGACGATCTCGTCGTCGCCGGGCCGGAGCATCCCCTGCGCGTCGAGCTCGGCCCGGACGGCGAGCCGGACCCGTACGTCCACGTGCGCGGACGGCTGGAGGCGCTGATCACGCGGGCGGCGTTCTACGATCTCGCCGAGCTCGCCGAGCCCGGCGAGGACGAAGACGGACAGCCGGTGATGGGCGTGTGGAGCCGCGGCGTCTTCTTCCCGCTGGGCCCGCGGCCGTGAGTCCGGCGCGGCTGATCCATCAGGCGCCCGAGGCGATCGTCGCCCGCGTCGAGCGCGCGCTCGATCCCGTCGCGGGCGATCACCGCCGGCCGCGCCGCAGCGATTTCGATCTCGACGAGGTCGACGCGCCGGCGGGCCGGCGGCTCAGACCGGCCGCCGTGCTGGCGCTGATGGTGCGCCATCCCGACCGGGTGACCCTGCTGTTCACGAAGCGCGCCGATCATCTGCAGGCCCATGCCGGCCAGATCAGCTTTCCCGGCGGGCGGCAGAATGTCGGCCGCGAGACGCTGGCCGAATGCGCGCTCCGGGAGACCGAGGAGGAGATCGGCCTGGCGCCGGAGAAGGTCCGCCTGCTCGGCCGCTGGGACGCCTACGAGACGGTGACCGGCTTCGCCGTGACGCCCTTCGTCGGGATCGCCGAGGCCGGCTTCGAGATGACGATCGATCCCGGCGAGGTCGCCGAGGTGTTCGAAACCCCGTTCGATTTCCTGATGAATCCCGCTAACCACCGGCTCGAGGAGCGCGAGTTCCGCGGCGTTCTGCGCCGCTATTACGCCATGCCCTGGAAAGGGCGGTATATCTGGGGCGCCACGGCGGGCATGCTGAAGGCGTTGTCCGAGCGGCTGGCCCGGACGGGCTGACCGGACCGCGCTGGAGGAGACGATGCTCAGATTTCTGCTGGTGATGCTGCTGGTCTTCTTCCTGCCGTTCGCGGCGTGGTGCGTCTGGCGCGTCGTGTCGCCGCGCGCGGCCGGAGAGGGGCCGCCGGAGACGCCGGTGCAGATGCTCGCGCTGGCCGGCGCGGCGCTCGCCATCATCGCCATGCTGGGACTGGCCTTTCTCGGCGCGCGCGACGGCGATTCCGACGGGATCTATCGCCCGCCGAGCCTGCAGGACGGCCGCATCGATCCCGGCGGATTCGACCCCGCCGAGGACGACGACGCCGATCCCACGCGCGAGCCGACTGGCTGAGGCCCGCCATGGCGCCGCCCGCCGCCCTCGATCCGGCGCGCCAGCCCTGGATGCGCGACCTGCGCGCCGTCGCGGTGATGCAGGCGCTGTCGCCCGACGACGCGGATACGGCGCGCTTCGTCGGCGGCTGCGTGAGGAACGCGCTGATGGGGATCGAAGTCGACGATGTCGACATCGCCACCACGCTCACGCCCGACGAGGTCACGGCCGCGCTCGAGGCGGCGAAGCTGCGCGCCGTGCCCACCGGCGTCGAGCACGGCACGGTCACGGCGGTCTCCGGCGGCAAGCCCTACGAGATCACCACGCTCAGGAAGGACGTCGAGACGTTCGGCCGGCGCGCGGTGGTCGCCTACACCACGGACTGGGCCGAGGACGCCGCCCGGCGCGATTTCCGCCTCAACGCGATCTACGCCCGCCCCGACGGGACGCTGTTCGATCCCTTCGACGGGGCGACCGACGCCGCGGCCGGACGCATCGTCTTCATCGGCGAGGCCCGCGAGCGCATCGCCGAGGATTTCTTGCGCATCCTGCGCTTCTACCGCTTCAACGCCTGGTACGGGCGAACCGGCATCGATCCCGAGGGCCAGGCGGCCTGCGTGGCGATGCGCTCCGGGCTGACGGAGCTGTCCGCCGAACGGGTGTGGAAGGAGCTCAAGAAGCTGCTCGCCGCGCCCGATCCGCGCGCCGCGCTGGCGGCGATGCAGGAAGGCCACGTTCTCGACGAACTCGTCCCGGGCCCGCTCGACTTCGACCGCCTCGTACGCATAATCGTTAACGATATCGAGAAGTCTCGCCCGCCCGACCCGGTCCTCAGGGTCGCCGCGTTGGCGGGGGGAGGCGCTGAGAGGGTGGACGCGCTCTGCACCGCGATGAAGGTCTCCAAGGCCGAACGCGCCCGGCTCGAGGGAGCCGCGACGGCGCCGCGCGTCGCCCCGGGACTGGATGATCGCGCCCGCCGCGCCGCCCTTTACCGGCTCGGTTCCGAGACCTTTTCCGACCAGATCCGGCTGTCCGAGGCCGAAGGCGAGGGCGATCCCGCCCGCGCCGAGGCCGATCTCGCCGCGGCGAAGACGTGGGAGCGCCCGGCCTTTCCCGTGCGCGGCGCCGATCTCAAGGCCATGGGCTACAAGCCCGGCCCGGCGATGGGCGCGGCGCTCGACCGGCTGAAGCGCGCCTGGATCGAGTCCGATTTCAGTCTCGACCGCGAGGCCCTGCTGGCGATGGCCCGGGAGCCGGACTCATGAGCGGGCGCGAGGAGAAGCGCGAGCCGATCAAGGTGTTCCGGCGGTCGATCGACGCGATGAAGGCGTTCGAGTATCTCGATCGCGAGTGGATCGAGCGCGCCTTCATCGCCTTCCTGACGCGTCAGGAGAAGAAGGAGAAGAAGGAGAAGTCGCACGACGGTCCGCTGCGCACGCTCGGGCGGATCCTCACCTCGCTCATCCCCGGCTGGCCGCACCGCGAGAAGTCGGTCGCCGAGCGCTGGGTGCGCGGCTTCAATCCGCCCGAGGCGCATCTGCTGCGCGACGTGCTCGCCCACGTGCCCCACAACACGCGCCGGCGCGGCGCCGGGCCGCGGCGCAACCCGCCCTCGCTGGAGCGCCTGATCGCGCGTCACGACGAGGACGAGGTGAAGCTGGTCGCGAAATTCCTGATCGAATCCGGGCTCGAGGAGACCGGCTTTCCCGTGCGCGTCTTCGGCGAGGCGGCCGAGAAGCCGGTTTCGGAGCTGACGGGCGAAACCGGCACGCCCGACCGCGATCCCCACAAGGCCGGCGCGCTGAGCACGCTCACCGGCGGCCTGCTCTACCGCTTCGCCTACGACAATGACGGCCCGCTCAACTGGGACGACGCGCGCAAGATCTTCCGCTCCCAGGGCATCTACCGGGTCTATGTCTGTCCGCCCGAGCAGGCCTATGTCGAGCACCGGCTGCTGCTGATCCGGCTCGAGGACGGCGGCTCGATCATCCGCGCCGCCGAGATCCGCCAGCACCGCCACGGCTTCGGCGTGCGCGGGGGCTATGTCATCCCCGCCAGCGGGGTGAACACGCTGGTGCTGTCCTCGGACTTCTCCCAGGCCAAGATCGCCGAGATGGTCGAGGCGCTGCTCGGCCCGGGCGAGCGCGACGCGCTCTTCCCCGCCGGGGCGGGCGACGCCGACAAGGGCTCGTCCTTCCTGCAGGAGCACCAGCTCGGCTTCTACACCCTGCTCAATCGCGGCGGCGGCGAGGTGCGCGGCTCGGTGCTCGACGGCCCGGCGCCGGCCGCGGCGACGGGCTATCGCGTCGAGGCCGAGGATCTCGGCCCGGTCGCGGAGAACGCGCTGGGCTTCCTGACCACCGAGCAGATCGAGCAGCTCGCCCCGCGCGACCGCATCATGATCGCCTCGGTCACCTCGGGCCCCTCGGTCAGCATCGAGCTGGGGTAGGGGGCGGATCGCCGCAATTTCAGCGCCCCCCTCGTGGGGGTGAGAGCCGCCGCGCATCGCGCGCGAAACGCTCCGGGGGAGCGTTTCGAGGCTCGAACGGACGGACCGAAGGTCCGGCCGGGTGGGGGGCGTTGCTTATGAAACCCCGGCCGACCGGAGGGAGAGCCGGGGCCTCCCGGCGGCCAATCGCGAAGAGGTCCCGGATCGCGCCTGCGGCGCGTCCGGGAGTTCAATCACCCCACCCCGCTCGCTGCGCTCGCGACCCTCCCCATCAAGGGGAGGGAGGGCGACATCGCTTGGCCTCTGCAAGTCGGTCCTTGGGTCACCCGCTTTCGCGGGTGCAGGCAAGCCCAAGGACCGGGAGATTGAAAGACTAAGGCCACCTCGCCTCGGGCGGCATGGAGGACAGGATCGCCTCGACGTTTCCGCCGGTCTCGAGGCCGAACTTCGTGCCGCGGTCGTAGAGCAGGTTGAACTCGGCGTAGCGGCCCCGCCGGACGAGCTGCTCTTCGCGGTCGGCCTCCGTCCAGGCCGTGTCGAGGCGCCGCCGGACGATTTCCGGGTAGATGGTGAGGAAGGCCTCGCCGACATCCTTCGTGAAGGCGAAGTCGGCGTCGAAATCGCCGGTGTCGAGATGATCGTAGAAAATCCCGCCGACGCCGCGCGGCTCGTTCCTGTGCTTCACCCAGAAATACTCGTCGCACCAGGCCTTGAAGCGGGCGTGGTAGTCGGGATCGTGGGCGTCGCAGGCCGCCTTCGCCGCAGCGTGGAAGTCGCGCGCGTCGGCGAAGTGTTCCGAGCGCTGGTAGTCCTGCGTCGGGTTGAGGTCCATGCCGCCGCCGAACCAGTTCACCGTCGTGGTGATGAAGCGCGTGTTCATGTGCGCGGCGGGGACGTGGGGATTGCGCATGTGGGCGATCAGCGACACGCCGGTGGCGAAGAAGCGCGGATCCTCGGCCGCGCCGCGCACCTGCTTGGCGAAGCCCTCGGAGAACGTCCCGTGGACGGTCGAGCAGTGCACGCCGACCTTCTCGAAGACGCGCCCGCGCATCAGTCCCATGACGCCGCCGCCCTGGTCCTCGGTTCCGTCGCCGCGCGTCCACGGGGTGCGCTCGAAGCGGCCCGGCGCGCCGGGATAGAGCGCGTCGGGGGCGTCGTCCTCGATCTGCTCGAAGGCCGCGCAGATGCGGTCGCGCAGGTTCTCGAACCAGGCCCGGGCGGCCTGGCGGCGGGCGTCGAGCGCCTCGGGGCTGGGAGCGGGGGCGGAGGCGGCGTCGGACATGGTGCGCGGGACTCGCGGCTGGCTGCGGAACGCGCGGAGAAAACCCGCCCGGCGCGCGCGAGGCAAGCGCCGCGGCGCCGCGCTCTGGCGCCATGCGCGTCGCGCGGCTAGGTTCGCGCGCTCAATCAGGGGCCTGACCGCGAAACCGTTCATGACCGACGCCGCCACGCAAACCTCTCCGCTCGACGCGCTGCGCCGCGCGCGGGCGACCGAGCACCTGCTGAAGATCTCCGCGGAGTGCCGCCAGCTCCTGGTCGACGGTCCGCCGCTGGGCAATCTCTGGGCGGAGGTCGCCGACCGGGCGCTGGAGGCGGGCGACGACATCGCCGCGCGCGACGCCGCCCTCAAGCTCACCGAGGCCGCGCCGGAGCATCCCCAGTCCTGGCTGTGGCTGGCCGGCGCCCACGCCGCGCTCGGCGATCACGCCGCCGCGCTGGCCGCGATCGAGGCCCAGCTGCAGCGTCACCCGAACGACGCCGCGCTGCACCGGCGCGCCGGTCGCGCGAAGCTCGATCTCGGCCAGTTCGCCGGCGCGGAGGCGTCGTTTCGGCGCGCGCTCGACATCCAGCCCTTCGACGCGCTCTCCCGCGAGGGCCTCGCCCAGGCCAGGACCTTCACGCCGGGCGACGACGATCTCGCGGTGATGGAGGACGCGCGCCTCAAGCTCGCCGAAGCGCCCGCGCGCGATCGCGGCGTGCTGTCCTATGCGCTGGCCAAGGCCTACGAGGATGTCGGCGAGCACGAGGTCGCCGCGCGCCGCGTCGCCGAGGCCGCGGCCTTCTACCGCGACAGCGCCCCGTTCGACATCGTCGGCCACGAGGCCGGCGTCGACCACATGCTCGAGACCTATGACGAACGTTTCGCCGGCGCCAATGACGAGGCGGGCCTGGTCGATTCGCGGCCGGTCTTCATCATCGCCCCGCCCGCGGCCGGGGCGAGCTGGCTGTCGCGCGTGCTCGCCGCCGAGGACGACGTCCGCGCGCTCGAGCGCGGCAACGGCGTGTTCTGGATGTCGGCCGCGCCGCTGGGCGACCAGGGCCCCGAGGCGCTCGCCCGCGCGCTGGAGCAGGGCGGCGAGGAGAACGTGCTCGCCCAGGTCGGCCGGACCTACGCCCGGTATGTCGAGGAGCGGTTCGGCAAGATCCGCCGCTGGATCGACCCGGCCGCGCTCAACGAGATATCGGGCGGCGCGATCGGGCTGTCGCTGCCCGCGGCGCGCGTCGTGCGCATCACTCGCGATCCGCGCGACCTGGCCTGGGCGATCCTCAAGCGGCGCTTCCGCCGCGGCCGGCACTGGAGCTATCACGCCGATGACATCGCGCGCGTGCTCGCCGCCCAGGAGCGCCTGGTGGGGCGCTGGGCGCAGCTCTTCCCCGACCGGATCCTCACCGTGCGCTACGAGGATCTCGCGACCGATCTCGAGGACGAGATCCGGCGCATCGCCTTCTTCACCGGCGTCGACGCCGAAGCCGCGCTGGCCGAGGCCTGGCTCACCAAGGCGCTGTTCGAGCGCGACCCCGTCGGCGTCCACGAACGCGCCGGTTCGCGCTTCGAGCCGATCGAGGCGGCGCTTGGCCGGGCGGGCGTGGTCTGAGGTGATCCGGATAATCAGGTTGAAAAAGCGGGGGGTCCGTTTTAATCCGCCGTCTGACCGGCGCGCGCGGCGCGCCTGCGTCGACAGGACGCAAGGCGCGCGGGGTCGTACGCGCTAAGTCTTGACGCGCCGTCCAGGGGCGCGTCTGCGGCGTCCGCCGCGAATCGGATCACGCCCGCCGGACGGGCCAGAGGATGCGAGAGGGCTGCACGTGACCGACGTGAATGCTTCCGAGCGCCAGGGCGAAGAGCCGACCCGGCGCGACTTCATCTACATCGCCGCGGGCGGCGCGGCCGCCGTGGGCGGCGCGTTCGTGCTGTGGCCGTTCATCGACCAGATGAACCCGGCCGCCGACACCCTGGCGATGGCCTCGATCCGCACGCCGATCGATACCGTCGCCGAGGGCGAGCAGGTCACGATCATGTGGCGCGGCGGGCCGGTCTTCATCCGCCACCGCACCGCCGCGGAGATCGAATCCGCCCGCGCCGTCGAGCTCGTCCAGCTGCCCGACCAGGACGCGCGCAACGAGAACGAGCCCAACGCGCCGGCGACCGACGAGAACCGCTCGGCGCTCGCCGCCCTCGTCGACGAGGGCGTCGAGGTCGACGAGGAGACGCGGGCGAAATTCATCATCATGAAGGCCAACTGCACGCACCTGGGCTGCGTGCCGGTCGGCGAGTCGGGCGATTATGACGGCTGGTTCTGCCCGTGCCACGGCTCGCACTACGACACGGCCGGCCGCATTCGCCGCGGCCCGGCGCCGGAGAACCTTCACGTGCCGCCGTATTCCTTCGTGTCGGCGACCACGATCCAGATCGGCTGACGGGGCATAAGATGAGCGGACCGAGCACCTACGAACCGAAGACGGGCTTCACCCGCTGGCTCGACCAGCGCATGCCCATCATCCGGCTGAGCTACGATTCCTTCGTGGATTTCCCGACGCCGCGGAACCTGAACTACTGGTACACCTTCGGCGGCATCCTGACGCTGTGCCTCGTCGTGCAGATCGTCACCGGCATCGTGCTGGCGATGCACTACGTGCCGCATGTCGACATGGCGTTCGCGAGCGTCGAACGCATCGACCGCGACGTGAATTTCGGCTGGCTTTTGAGAAACATCCACGCCAACGGCGCGTCGATGTTCTTCCTGGCGGTCTATCTGCACATGTTCCGCGGGCTGTATTACGGCTCCTACAAGGCGCCGCGCGAGCTGCTGTGGATCCTGGGCGTGGTGATCTTCATCCTGATGATGGCCGCCGCCTTCATGGGCTATGTCCTGCCCTGGGGCCAGATGTCGTTCTGGGGCGCGACCGTGATCACCAACCTGTTCGGCGCGCTGCCGATCATCGGCGAGCCGGTGACGCAGTGGCTGTGGGGCGGTTTCTCGGTCGGCAACGCGACGCTCAACCGCTTCTTCTCGCTGCACTACCTGATCCCGTTCCTGATCGCGGGCGTGGTCGGGCTGCACGTCTGGGCGCTGCACGTGCCGGGCAACAACAACCCGACGGGCATCTCGGTGAAGTCGTCGCGCGACACGCTGCCCTTCCACCCGTACTACACGACGAAGGACGGCTTCGCGCTGGTCGTGTTCCTCGTGATCTTCGCCTTCTTCGTCTTCTACTGGCCCGACGCGCTCGGCCACGCCGACAACTACATCCCGGCCGATCCGCTGGTGACGCCGTCCCACATCGTGCCGGAATGGTATCTGCTGCCCTTCTACGCGATCCTGCGGGCGGTCCCGAGCAAGCTCATGGGCGTGCTCTTGATGTTCGGCTCGATCGGCGTGCTGTTCATCCTGCCCTGGCTGGACACCTCGAAGGTGCGCTCGATGCGCTACCGTCCGCTGGCGCGCTGGTTCTTCCTGTTCTTCATCATCGCCTGCCTGGGCCTGGGCTGGTGCGGCGCGAAGAGCCCGGACGAGATCGCCTTCCCGATGGGGACCAACGCCGAGGGCGAGGCGACGGGGGTCAACTTCCTGTGGCTGGCCCGCGTGCTGACCGTCTACTACTTCGCCTACTTCCTCGCGATCCTGCCGCTGCTGGGCTTCATCGAGAAGCCGAAGCCGCGCCCGGCCTCGATCGAGGCCTCGGTGCTCGGCGGCAAGAGCGAGCCGAACGCCGCCGCGCAGCCGGCCCCGGCCGAATAGGAGATTGGACCGATGCGACTGATCAACCGTCTCCTGATCGCCGCCGCCGCCGCGCTGTCGCTGGCCGCGCCGGGTCTGGCCGCCGAGGAAACCCATCATCCCGAGGAGCACCAGTGGTCGTTCGAGGGGCCGTTCGGCACGTTCGACCGCGCCGCGCTGCAGCGGGGCTTCCAGGTCTACGAGCAGGTCTGCTCGGCGTGCCACTCGCTGGATTACGTCTCCTTCGCCGATCTCGGCCGGGAGGGCGGCCCGTTCCATAACGAGGAATACGCCAATCCGAACGAGAACCCGGTCGTGCGCGCCATCGCCGCGGAGTACATGATCACCGACGGGCCGGACGATTTCGGCGACATGTTCGAGCGTCCCGGCCGGCCAGCGGACAATTTCCCCAGCCCCTACGCCAATGACCAGCAGGCCCGCGCGGCCAATGGCGGGGCGCTGCCGCCGGACCTGTCCGTGATCACCAAGGCCCGCCAGGGCGGCCCGGAATATATCCGGTCGCTGCTGCTGGGATACGGCGAGGAGCCGCCCGAGGACCTCAATGTCCGCCCCGGGCTCTACTACAACCCGTACTTCTCCGGCGGGCTGATCGCGATGCCGCCGCAGCTGCAGGACGGCCTCGTCGAGTACGCCGACGGCACCGAGGCCACCGCCGATCAGATGGCCCACGACGTGGTCGCCTTCCTGACCTGGGCGGGCGAGCCGCACATGGAGGCCCGCAAGCGCATGGGCATGATGGTGATGATCTATCTGCTCATCCTGTGCGCCCTGCTGTGGGCGGCCTACAAGCAGGTCTGGTCGCGGATCGAGCACTGATCCCGGCCGCACCGGAAAGACAGGGGGCCGCCCGGGCGATCGGGCGGCCCTTTTCGCGACCGCCGCCCGCCGGCGAAAGGGAGAGGACGCGATGAGCGATCGCTGGGTGCTCGGGATCATCGGCGGCTCGGGGCTCTACCAGCTGGACGGGCTGGAGGTCCTGAGCAAGGAGCGCGTGCACACGCCCTGGGGCGAGCCGTCGGGGCCGCTGGTGAAGGCGCGCCTCGAGGGCGTCGACGTGGTCTTCCTGCCCCGCCACGACGAGGGCCACCGCATCCCGCCCGGCGCGATCAACTACCGGGCCAATATCGATGCGCTCAAGCGCGCCGGCGTGACCGACGTGCTGTCGCTGTCGGCCTGCGGCTCGCTCAGGGAGTCGCTGCCGCCGGGGACGTTCGTCGTCGTCGACCAGTATGTCGACCGCACCTTCGCGCGCGAGAAGAGCTTCTTCGGCGAGGGCTGCGTCGCCCACGTCTCGATGGCGCGGCCGGTCTGCGCGCGGCTGTCGGCGATGGCCGCCGGCGCTGCGCGGGCGGCCGGGCCGAAGAAGGTCCACGAGGGCGGGACCTATCTGGTGATGGAGGGGCCGCAATTCTCCACCGTCGCCGAGAGCCATCTCTACCGGTCCTGGGGGATGGATCTCATCGGCATGACCAACATGCCCGAGGCCAAGCTCGCCCGCGAAGCCGAGCTGCCCTACGCCAGCGTCGGCATGGTCACCGACTGGGACTGCTGGAAGTTCGAGGGCGCGGAGGTGAGCGTCACCGACGTGCTCGCCGTGCTGAAGGACAACGCCGCGAACGCCGCGGCGCTGGTGCGCAATCTCGCCGCGACGATGGCCGCGACGCCGCGCACGCCGAGCCCGGACGGGATCGAGACCGTGCTTGATACGGCGATCATCACCCCGCCGGAGCATCGCGAGCCCGAGCTCCTGGCGAAACTCGACGCGGTCGCGGGGCGCGTTATAAGCTGAGCCCATGATGCGCGGCCTGACGATCGCGGGCCTTGCAGCCGCGTTCGTCTCGATGGCGGCTGCAGCCTCCGAGGTCCAGATTCCCGGGCGCCTCGCCCTGGCCGGCTCGGGCGTGCGCGTCGTCTGCCAATTTCCCGACGAGACGGTGCGCCACGTGATGACCGTCGCCCTGCTCGAGCGCGGCGGGCGCGACGAGGTCGCGCTGACGGCGGCCCACGGGCTGGGCGGCGATCCGCGCGCGGCGGCGCGTCACTGCGTGCTGACCGCCGGCGGAGAACGGCTGCGGCTCTCGCGCGTGCACGCCGGAAGCGGGCGGTCGGACGCCGCGGACTGGGCCGTCCTCGTCGCCGAGGGACGGTTCGACGACGATACGCCGCGCTTCACTCCGGCCCGGCTCGGCCCGGAGGTGCGCGCCATTCCCGTGCGCGTCGTGCTCGATGAACGCCGGCAGCCGGGCTGCCGGCTGGCGGAGGATTCCGGCGGTTACGCGCCGCGCGAGCGCATCCGGGCGCACACCTGTCCGTCGCTGCCGGGGTATTCCGGCGCGCCGGTCATCGCCCAGATGGGCGGGCGACCCTACCTGGTCGGCGTCCATCTCGGCAGCGTCATCGATCTCAGGAGCGGCCGGCGCGCGGCCGGGCGCGTCCGCGTGCTCGATGCGGAGATCCTCGGCGCGATCGCCACGCTCAGCGGCTAAGTCTATGATTTCTTGTCCTTAATCAGATTTATCCACATTCTGTGAAAAAGGCGTCGCATCGCGTAGCCGATATCCGCAGGTCGGGGCCCGTTCGACGCGCGGGAAATGCATGTATACGATACCGTCCGAGGTCCTGAAGCGCGGCGCATTTCGCCCATCAATTTAATGAAAACAATTGCTTGCGGCGGGTTTGTGAAATTTCCACCCTGCGGCTTTTTCTCCGCATCCGGATCGATTACAGTTTCATGACAGTCCGGTGTCATAAACGCAACAACCGGATCGACGCCGCCTGAACCCCTCCGCAGGAGACCCGGCCTGCGTCCGAAGGCGAGCGGTTCGATCCCAACATCAGACCGTCGTGATCAGAACGACGGCGAAGGGAGACGAAACCATGACCATCAGGACGCTTCTCGGCGCGAGTTTCGCCGGCGCCGCGCTGGCGCTGTCCGCCGGCGCCGCCGCCGGAGCCCAGAGCCCGCACGCCGCCTCCGACTTCACCTTCTCGGTGGCGCGCGAGAATCTCGACAGCCGCGCCGACGCGCGCGTCGTCTATCGCCGCCTGACGCAGGAGGCGCGGCGCTATTGCGATCGCTTCGCCGCGGAGGCCGCCTGCGTGGAGGATGTCGTCTCGACCGTGGTCGCGCGCGTGGGCCATCCCGAGCTCGACGCGGTTCACGCCCGCGAGCGCGGCGGCGAGGCGCGCCGCTACAACGTCTCGACGCGCCCGGGCGGCTGACCGCTGCGAGGCGATTTCGCACGGACGGGGCGTCTCCGGGAGACCGGAGGCGCCCTCTCTTTCGCAGCGAAGGCTTTGCGCGCGCCGCGCACGGCTGCTAGGCCTTCGAGGCAAGCGTCGTCTCAAGCCGCAGAGCGGTCGGCTCCATCCTTTCCGGCGGCGCGCCGCCGACCGTCACGAATCCGAAGGACTGCCATGAAACTGTCTGAAGACCAGGCCGCCACGGTCAAGGCGCAGCTGGGCGCCGATCCGATCCCGTCCGACGAGCCGGCCGTTGGCCAGCTCACCGAGGCGTTCGGCGATCATACCTTTTATCTCGACGCCAACGGGCTGATCATCTTCGAGGAGACCGAGGACGAGAACGACGCCGCGCGCGCTGTCGTCGTCGCCGTCTGGGCCGACGAGGACAAGACCCAGCTCGGCGGCATCGACCCGCACCCGACCGACACGGTCGTGGACTTCGCCGGCGGCGGGGGCGACAGCGCGGCCTGACGCGCTGCGCGGCTTGACGCCGCGTCCGGGCCTCTGGACTCTCCGCGCGATTTCAGCGCGGGGAGTCGTTTGCTCATGAATCATATCAGGGACGCCATCCGGACCATCCCGGACTATCCCAAGCCCGGGATCATGTTCCGCGACGTCACGACCCTGCTCGGCGACGCCTCCGCGTTCCGGGCCGCCGTCGACGCCATGGTGTTTCCCCACGCCGGGTCCAAGATCGACAAGGTCGCCGGCATTGAAGCCCGCGGCTTCATCCTCGGCGGGGCCGTCGCCCACCAGCTCTCGGTCGGATTCCTGCCGGTCAGGAAGACCGGCAAGCTGCCCGCCGAAACGCTCTCCCAATCCTACGAGCTCGAATACGGGACCGACGCCGTCGAGATCCACGCCGACGCGGTGACGCCCGGCGAGAAGGTCCTCGTCGTCGACGATCTCGTCGCCACCGGCGGCACCGCCGAGGCCGCGATCCAGCTCCTGCGCCGGGCCGGCGCCGACGTCGTCGGTTGCTCCTTCGTCGTCGACCTGCCCGATCTCGGCGGGGCGAAGCGGATCGAGGCGCTCGGGGTCAAGGTTGCGAGCCTCGTCGCGTTCGAGGGAGACTGAACCGGCGCGAGAGGAGGGACAGCCCCATGTTCATCGGCCATTACGGGCCCGCCTTCGCCGGGCCGCGCTTCGTGAAAACCGTGCCGCTCTGGGCGCTGTTCCTGTCGGTGCAGATCGTCGACGTCGCCTGGGGAATATTCGTCGCGCTCGGGATCGAGCGCGTGCGCGTCGAGCCGGGCTTCACCGCGATGAGCCCGTTCGACCTCTATCACATGCCCTGGACCCACTCGCTCCTCGCCGCGCTGGCCTGGGCGGTCGCGATCGGGGCGGTCTACGCGGTCTTCGCCCGCGCCGACCGGATCGCCGGGGCGGTCGTTATGGGGCTCGCCTCGTTCTCGCACTGGCTTCTGGACCTGATCGTCCACGTCCCGGACCTGCCGCTCTGGCCGGGCGGGCCGAAGGTCGGCTTCGGGCTGTGGAACAACTATCCCGCCGCGCTCGGGCTCGAGGTCGTCGTGCTGCTGGCGGGCTTCGCGCTCTATCTCGCCGCGACCCGGCCGAAGACGCCGCTCGGGCGCTGGACGCCATGGGGGCTGGTCGCGCTGCTCGGCCTGTTCGAGGGCTTTCACCTGACCAACCCGCCCGAGGGCGGCCGCGTCATGGTCGGGCTGTCGACGACGGCGGTGTTCCTGATCCTCACGCTCGCGGCCTGGGGCGTCGACCGGACGCGACAGGCGAAGTAGGGGCGGGGGGCGCCGCTCACCCCCTCACCCCGACCCTCTCCCCCTCGAAAGGGGGAGAGGGGGCGCTATGGCGATGCGGGGTGGAAGCTTTGGGCATTTGCGTCCGGCGTCGACGTTGAAGAATAAATCGCGACCCTGACGTCCCTTCTCCCCTCCTTGAGGGGAGAAGTAAGATGAGGGGAGGGCGCGCCGCGATCGCCGAACCGTCGGCTTCACGCCTCCGCCGTCACCACGTGCGCCGCCATCGGCGCGACGAGCGTCCCGTCGGCCCGGAGATGATCGCCGAGGCGGGCCGCGAACGCCTCGATCAGCCCGGCGACCACGGCGTCGCTGGCGGGATCGTCGGGATCGACGATCGGCGTCAGCGTTCCGTCGGCGTCCGGCCGGGCGAGAAAGCGGATGTCGAACAGCGGCAGGGTCTCGAGATCCGGCAGGCGCGTCATGAGGCTTTCCCGCTCCAGCGATCGCACCGCGAAGCCCGCATCCTCGACGAGCGTTCGCAGCGCATCGGCGTCGCCCAGAGAGAACGGCTTGAGCGGCGTCAGGTCCGCGCCGAGCCGGTCGGCGACGGCGGCCTCCCAGGCGGCATAGACCGGCGCGCCGTCGACGGCCGTCCAGACCGCGGCGACGAGCCGTCCGCCGGGCTTGAGCACCCGGCGCGCCTCGGCCAGCGCGGCCGGCTTGTCGGGGAAGAATTGCAGGCCCTGCTGGATGAAGGCCGCGTCGAAGGCGTCGTCGTCATAGGGCAGGGCGTCGGCCGGCGCGGCGTGGTAGGCGATGCGGTCGGCGAGCCCTTCGGCGGCGGCCAGCCGCGTCGCCTCGGCGATCATCGGTTCGGCGACGTCGGTTCCCGCGATCTCCGCGCCGGACGGATCGCGGCGGGCGATCGCGCGGGCCACCACGCCGGTGCCGCAGGCGATGTCGAGACAGGCCGCGCCCTCTGGCGCTTCGGTAGTGAGACGCTCGGCCCACGGCGCGAACACGCCCGGGGCGAGACGGGCCTCGTAGACCTCGGCGGTCGAGCGCCCGGCCATGAAATCGGCGATGCGGGTCATCCGCGCGTCTCCCTTCCGGCGGCGCGCGGACTATGCGCCGGGGCGGTCGAAAAGGGAAATCGGCGCGCGCTTAAGCGCTGACGACCCCCTCACCTGACCTCTCCCCCTTCAAGGGGGAGAGGAATTGGAGCCAGGCTCGACTGTTCGGGATGATGCTCGACCCCGACGTCCCTTCTCCCCTCCCTGAGGGGAGAAGTAAGATGAGGGGAGGAGGCGCGGTTTTCAGCCATGGGGCGGGGCATCGCCGACGACCCCCTCACCTGACCTCTCCCCCTTTCAGGGGGAGAGGGATTGGAGCCAGGCTCGATCCGCCTTCCTTCGTCATTCCCGCGAAGGCGGGAACCCAGAGAGGACTGAACGGCGTCCTGCGCTCTCTGGGTTCCCGACAGCCTTCGGCTTCGGGAATGACGGACGGATGCGCCGGCGCGCCTAGCGCTCGCCCTCGGCGACGAAGTCGCGGATGTCCTGGGCCAGCTGCTCGATCGAGGGCTGGTGCAAGTACATCATGTGGCCGGCCGGGTAGTAGGTGAGATTCACCCGGTCGGGGTCGTAGCCGGGCCGGTTGAACGTCATCTCCGTGGCGAAGAAGGGCGTCGCCATGTCGTAGATGCCGTTGGTCGCCAGCACGCGCAGCTCGGCGTTCTGGCGCATCGCGCGCTCGAGCCAGATCGAGACGTTGACGTAGGAGTTGTCGCCGCCGGCCGGGCCGGCGTCCCAGTTCCACTCGCGCACGCCGCCGAGCGTGGTGTAGGGCTCGGTGATGTCGACGCCGATCTCGCGGGTGAAGTGGTCGAGCATGGCCGCGGTGTAGCCGCCGTCGATGCCGTAGCCGGAGGGATCGCCCTCGGGGCTGTCGGAGACCGCGTCGGGCTCGACCCCGGTGAAGCGGCCGTCGAAGCGGCCGACCGAGAGGCCCTCGTCGCGCAGCAGTTCGGTGCGGAAGTTCGACAGGCTCACGCGCATGTTGGCGCGGCGGATATAGGTCTCCGACAGGCCGGTGAACTCGGCCAGCCGCGCGATCACCGCGTCGCGGCGATCGGGATCGATGTCCTGGCCGCGCAGCAGGGCGGGCATGTACTCGTCGGTGGCGAAGTCGCGCGCGTCCTCCAGGAAGGCGTCGTAGTCGCCGCCCCAGGCCGAGCGATCGACCTTCTCGTGATACCAGGCCGTCGCGGCGTAGCTCGGCATCAGGCCGACATAGCCCACGTCATTGCCCGGCGCGGTGTGGTCGAGCTTGAAGTCGAGCACGACCGAGACCAGCACGACGCCGTTGATCGCGACATCGTTCCAGCCCGCTTCGAGCTGGCGCATCAGCGCGCCGATGCGCGTCGTGCCGTAGCTCTCGCCGATCAGGTATTTCGGGGAGGCCCAGCGGCGGTTCTCGGTGAGCCAGATGCGGATGAATTCGGCGATGGACTCGGCGTCCTCGTCGACGCCCCAGAATTCCTCGGCCGGATCGGTCTCGCCCAGCGCCCGGCTCCAGCCGGTGCCGACGGGATCGATGAAGACCAGGTCGGCGATCCCGATCAGGCTCTCGGGATTGTCGCGCACGTCGAACGGCGCCGCGCCGTCGTCGCCCGGCGGCTCGGAGGGCAGGACCAGCCGGCGCGGGCCGACGACGCCCATGTGCAGCCACAGCGAGGCCGAGCCCGGCCCGCCGTTGAACACGAAGGCGACCGGACGCTCGGCGGGGTCGTCGACGCCGTCGCGCGTGTAGGTCGTGGTGAAGATCGAGGCCGTCGGGTTGCCGTCCTCGTCGCGCAGGAAGGTCTCGCCGGCGCGGACCGTGTAGCGGATGCGGCCCTCGCGGGTCTCGACCTGGCCGCGATTGGTCCATTCGCGCGGCTCGCGCGTCTCCTCGGCGCCGTTTCCGGCGTCCTCCTGCGCGGCGAGCGGCGCGCCGGCCAGCATGGCCGCGGCGAAGGCGGCGGCGATCGATCTGAGCATGCGTACTGTCTCCTTGCGGTGCATTCGCTGTCGCCGGGGCGCGGCGGGCCGGCCGAAACGGATCGGCGCGGTGAGTCGCGTCGTCTGGTCGGAGTCGCCGTCAGCCTCCCCCGGCTCTGTCGCGCGGCACCTTACGCCGCCCCGCCCGGGGGCTGAAGCCCGCGCGCATTAAACTGCTGCAAGATTCGCCCGGCTGCGGCGCCGTGACGCTGGCGTCGGCCGCGCGCCTGTGTTCATCATACGTTCCATGACGGAAGCGGACACGGAACGCGCGCTGCGCGAGGCGCTGGCCTACGCGCTGTGGCGGTCGCCCTGGCGCAAGGAATTGAAATCGCTCGACGCCTGTCGGGCGGCCGCTGGCGATCTCGTCCGCCACATGCAGCGCGCGCGCTTCGAGGTGAGCGAGCGCCCGCCGGTCGAGCCGCACGGAGGGCTCGCCCGCGGCGCCCCGGATGCGGATCGCTGAGCCGGCTCTGGCCGCGCCGGCGCCGAGGCGGTAAATCGCGGGCCATGACCTATCGCCACGCCGACCATGCGGGAAACTTCGCCGACGTGCTCAAGCATGTCGTCCTCGCCCAGTGCCTTCAGCACCTGAGGAAGAAGGACAAGCCGTGTGCGGTGATCGACACGCACGCCGGGCGCGGGGTCTACGAGCTCGCCCCGGCGGCCGCCCCGCCGCGGCCGGAATGGGTCGACGGGGTCAGACGTGTCCTCGACGCCGAGCGACCGGAGGATGTGGAGCGTGTGCTGGCGGCCTGGCTGGACGCGGTGCGCGCGGCCGATCCGGACGGCGGTCTCGCGATCTATCCCGGCTCGCCGGCGATCGCCGCGCATCTCATGCGCGATACCGATCGGCTGCATCTGTGCGAAACCGATGAAGACGCGGCCGCCGCGCTCGACGCCCGGTATGCGAAGGACCGCCGGGTCAAGGTCGAGACGCGCGACGGCTTCAAGGCGATCGCCGCGCTGGTCCCGCCGAAGGAGAAGCGCGGCCTGGTCCTCGTCGATCCGGGCTTCGCCGATCCCGACGAGATGGCCTGGATGGCCGAAGCCGCCGCCGCCGCGATCCCGAAATGGCCGACGGGAACGTACGTTTTCTGGCGCCCGCTCACCGATATCTGGGCCGCCGAGCGCTTCGACGTCGGGCTCGCCGAATGGCTGATCGCCGAGCAGGGCTTCGCCCCGGAGAAGATATTGCGCGCCGATCTGTGGGTCCGCGATCTCGACGTCGGCGACGGGCTCGCCGGGGCGGGCGTGGTGGTGATCAATCCGCCCTTCACGCTCGAGGCCGACCTGCTCGCCGCGCTGCCCTGGCTCGCCGAAACGCTCGCGCAGGGCGAGGGCGCGGGCTGGCGCCTCGACGGGGCGTTCACCGAGGAAAGTCTGACGACGGAGGAATTCTAGAGCCCCCTATTCGGCGGGCTCTTCCTCATGGACGCCGGGCAGGGCGTAGAGCCGGCCGCGCTCGGTGATGACGACGATCATCAGCGCGATCGCGCCCAGCAGCGCCATGCCGGCCACCAGCGGCGTGACCGAGCCGTCATAGGTCTGTCCGATCGCCGAGCCCAGCACCGAGCCCACCAGCGAGGTCGTCGCGCCGTACAGCGCCGCGGTCGTGCCCGCGCGCTCGCCGGCGGGCTCCATCACGAGCGCGGAGAAGTTCGCCCCGATCATCGCGAACAGCATCATCGCCGCGCAGGTGAGCGCGTAATAGGCCCAGAAGGGCAGCGGTCCGGAGAACGACAGCAGGGCGTGGACCGAGTTGATCGCGATGAAGAGGACGAGCGCGGTGTGCGACAGCCGCCGCATGCCGAGCCGGCCGACGAGGCGGGCGTTGACGATGTTGGCCAGGGCGAGCCCGATCGCGACGCCTGCGAACAGCGGCCCGAACCAGGCCTCGAGCCCGTAGAGCCCGCCGATCACCTGCTCGGAAGAGGCCAGGAAGGCGAACAGCGAGCCGAAGATGAGCCCGCCGGCGGCCATGTAGCCGACCGTGACGCGGCTCCTGGCGGCGAGCACGTAATTGCGCGTCGCCGCGCGGACATTGAACGGGATGCGCGCGTCCTCGGGCAGCGTCTCGGGCAGGCGGATCTGCATCCACGCGAACAGCCCGCCCGAGGCGACCAGCAGGAAGGCGAAGATGTACTGCCAGCCGCCGACGAACAGGATGCCCTGGCCGATCGTGGGCGCGAAGATCGGCGCGGCCATGAACACCGTCATGGCGAAGCTCATGATCTCGGCCATGCGCCGGCCGGAGACGAGGTCGCGGATCACCGCCATCGCCACCACGCGGCTGGCCGCGACGACGGCGCCCTGCAGGGCGCGGGCGGCCAGCAGCCACTCGAAGCCCGGCGCGGCGATGCACAGCCCGGTCGCGGCGGCGTAGCCCGCCAGCGAGAGCATGAGCGTGCGCCTGCGCCCGATGGCGTCGGCGACCGGGCCGAAGACGAGCTGGGCGATTCCGAACCCGAACACGTAGGCGGTGATCACCAGCTGGCGCGCGTTGCCGGGCTGGTCGAAATCCTGCGCGATGTCGGGCAGGGCGGGCAGCATGATGTCGATGGAGAAGGCGTTGAGCATCATCAGCCCGCCGACCATGGCGACGAGCTCCGCCGTCGAAAGCGACGGCCGTTTCGGATCGGGCGATGAAAGCCGCACGCGTACGCCCCCGCTCGACGAATCGGCGATGGCCAACGGTATTGGCTGGGCGCGCGTTTGGATAGGGCGGGGTGGGGGCGTCGACTTTCGTTTCGGCATCCCCGGTGAGGCCGGCCCTCGTCCTTCGAGACGCCCCGATCCCCTCATCCTGAGGAGGCCGCGAAGCGGCCGTCTCGAAGGACGGGGATCGGGGCCCTCAGGATGAGGGCCCTCAAAGAGCGACCGCGTCCTCGCCCCTCACCCCTCATATCCGGGCTCGTCGTCATAGGGCCAGCCGGGCGGGTAGTCGTTCGGGACGCGGCCGGGAAATGCGGGCGCGCGCTTTTCCAGGAAGCTCATCACGCCCTCGGCCGCGTCGGCGCTCATGCCGCGATGCAGGATGGCGCGGGTCTCCTGGCGATGGGCGTCCATGGGGTGGCTCGCGGTGAGCATCCGCCAGGCCATGCGCCGCATCATCGCCACCGAAACCGGCGCGGTCGCCTCGGTGAATTCGCGCGCCTTCGCCTTCGCCGCCTCGAGCACCTCTCCGGCGGGGACGACGGTCGAAACGAGGCCCTTCTCGAGGCCCTCCTCGGCGCGGAAGGTCCGCCCCGACAGCGCCCAGTCGAGCGCGGTCTCGATCCCGACGATGCGCGGCAGGAACCAGCTCGCGCAGCCGTCCCAGGCGATGCCGCGCTTCGTGAAGGGATAGGCCATTTTCGCGCCCGCCGCGGCGATGCGCGCGTCCATGGGCAGGATCATGGTCGCGCCGATGCCGACCGCCGCGCCGTTGATCGCGGCGATCACCGGCTTCTCGCTCGCCCAGATGCGCAGATTCATCACCCCGCCGGTGTCGCGCCAGCGCGGGTCGGTCTCGTCGAACTCGCCGGTCTCGGCGGCCCGCGCCACCGCGTTGAACGTCTCCGCGCCCGTCGACAGGTCCGCGCCGGCGCAGAAGGCCTTCCCCGCGCCGGTCACGATCACCGCGCGCACCTCGGGATCGGCGTCGCTCATGTCGAAGGCCGCGGCGACCTCCTCGCCCATTTTCGGCGTGAAGGCGTTCATCGCGTCCGGACGGTCGAGCGTGAGGATCGCGATACTGTCCTCGACGGCGTAGTCGATGGTGGCGAAATCGCTCATAACCGGCGGGCTCCTGAAGGCGACGCGGCGCTGGCCGAAGCCCGCGCATTGCGCGTAATCTCGGTTTCCGCAACCGTGCACCGCCGCGCCGCGAGGCTCAATGTCCGACAACAAGCAGCCGACCCCGAAACAGCGCGAGGAGGCCGTCGCCAAGGCGAGCACCGTCGAGGGCGAGAAGGCCGAAAAGCGCGTCACCCAGCGCGTGCGCCTGGGCGCGCTCGCCATCTTCGAGATCGTCCGCCGCGAAGGCGCCGAGGAGCTGCAGCGCCCGGCGAGCTCGCTGTGGTGGTCGGGCGTCGCCGCCGGCCTGGCGCTGGCGATGAGCGCGGCGACGGCGGGCATGATCCACGCCGCGCTGCCGCCGGGGCCGGCGCGCGAGCTGCTGATGCCGCTGGGTTACGTGATCGGCTTCCTGATCGTGGTGTTCGGCCGGCTGCAGCTGTTCACCGAGAACACGATCGCCGCGGTGCTGCCGCTGGCGGCCAATCCCACGACCGAGAATCTCGTCAGCGTCGGCCGGCTCTACGCGGTGGTGTTCTCGGCCAATCTCGCCGGGGCTCTGATCGCCGCGATCGTGCTGCGCTACGTTCCCGTGCTGACCGAGACGGACCTCGCCGGCCTGCTGGCGGTGTCGCGCCACGCGCTGGAGCCCGGCTGGGGCGAGGTGCTCGCGCGCGCCGTGCCGGCGGGCTTCCTGATCGCGGCGATGGTGTGGATGCTGCCCAGCGCCAAGGGCGCGGAGTTCTTCGTCGTCACCGCGATCATCTATGTCCTGGTGCTCGGCGAGTTCACCCACGCCATCGTGGGCGCCGCCGAGGCCTTCCTCCTGCTCGTCGGCGGCGAGATCGGCGCGGTGAAGGCGCTTCTCGGATTCATCCTGCCCGCCTTCGTCGGCAACATGATCGGGGGGGCGGCGCTGTTCGCCATGCTCGCCTACGCCCAGATCCGCGACGAGGTCCGCGCCGGCGTCCGCGAACGGATGTTCTGAGGGGGCGGGCGTCACGTCCGCTGGTCGCCGGATGCACTTGAACGTGCATTCGATCTGCGCTTTTCTCCTGGTGTATGAATTTCTGGGGAACCGGGCGGGGGATCATGATCAGGAATGTTCTTGCTTGCGCGATGCTCGCGGGGCTGACCGCATGCGCATCAAATCCGCGCATTGCGACCGACTACGGGCCGGTCGCGCCGCCGGCGCGGATCGTTCTCATGGAGCCGGAAGTCGAGATGGGGCTTCTGACGACGGGCGGCCTCGTCGAGCCGCGCGCCGACTGGTCGCAAAGCGCGGAAGACAATCTGACTGCCGCCATGGTGGACCAGATCGAAGCCCGCGAGCACGTCGTCGTAGAATTCGATTCCGGGATCGACGCCGCCGAGCGCCAGCGCCAGCTCGTGGTTCTGCACAAGGCGGTTGCGGGTTCGGCCTTCATCCACGGACCGGACGGCGTGCTGCTTCCGCTGCCGACCAAGCAGGAGGAGTGGGACTGGACGTTGGGCGAAGGCACGGAAGTCCTCAAGGATGCCTATGACGCCGATTTGGGCCTGTTCCTGTTCGCGAACGGCTCCTACGCCAGCGCGGGGCGCATCGCGACCGGCCTCTTCGCGGCCGCCCTCGGGGTCTCCGTTCCGCAGGGTCAGCGTCTGGCGGTGGCGTCGCTGGTGGATCTCGAGACGGGAGACATCGTGTGGATGTCCTATCAGCTGGGGCACGATCCGCGCGAGGAGGAGGGCGCGGCGAATCTCGTCGACCGCCTGTTCAGCGATGCGCCTTTCTAGAGCGATGCAATCGGCCGGCGCGATCCGGATCGCCGCAATCGTTCCGCTGTGGGCTGGCCTTCTTGCGGCTTGCACGACCACGGACGTGGCCAGCCGCGAGGTGGGGGCCACGCCGAACCTGGACACTGACGAGGCGGGGCTCTGGCGGGCCATGGAGGACCGCGAAGAGGAGATCCGGCGTTCCCCGCGGCTCAACGCCGAGCCGGCGCTGAACGCTTACGTGTCCGAGGTGATGTGCCGGGTGGCGGACGAATACTGCTCCGATATCCGCGTTTATGTGCTCGACCAGCCCTATTTCAACGCGAGCATGGCGCCCAACGGCTACTCGGAAGTCTGGTCGGGGTTGCTGCTCCGCGCGGAGAACGAGCATCAGCTGGCGTTCGTGCTCGGCCACGAGGCCGCGCACTTCGTCGAAAATCATTCCATCGAACAGTGGCGCACGACGCGGAACAACACCGGTTTGGCGACGGTGTTCAGCCTTGGCGTCGCAGCAGCCGGCGCGCCGGAGCTCTCCAATATCGGTCAGCTGGCGACCTTGGCCTCGATCTACGGCTTCTCCCGCGAGAACGAGCGTGAAGCCGATGCGCTGGGCCTGCGCTTCCAGTCTGACGCCGGCTATGATCCCGCCGCGGCGGCCGAAGTCTGGCGCCGGCTCGTCGAGGAGGCCGAGGCCTCGAGCTTCGAGGAGGTCCGGGAGCGGCGCGCCCGGGCGAACATCTTCGCGACTCACCCCCTCACCAGCGAACGCATCGAGACCCTCGACGCGCTGGCCGGCGAGCTAGGTAATCCGACCCGAGGGCGCGACGCATCCGGAGGACGCCACGCCGAGGCGATTGCGCCCCATCTGCACGACTGGCTGGATCAGGAGGTGCAACGGGGCGATTACGGCCAGAGCCTGCACCTGATTGAGCGACTGCTGGCGCGCGGACGCGATCAGGGCGTGCTCAACCACCATCTCGGCGAGGTCTATCGGCTGCGAGATGAAGAGGGCGACGAGGCTCGCGCCCGCGAGGCTTACGCGGCGGCGGCAGGCTGGCCGGACGCGCCGCCGGAGACTTGGCGGCAGCTGGGCCTGCTTCACCGCGCCGCTGGCGAGCGCGCGCCGGCGCTCGCCGCGTTCCGGACCTATCTCGACAAGCGACCCGATGCGCCCGACCGCGCCTTCATCGAACATTACATAGAAAACCTGGAGGGAACGTCATGATGAGAGCGATCATCGCGACGGCCGCGGCGCTCACCCTGACGGCGTGCGCGGCCGGGCCGAGCCTCGTGGAGCCGGGTCGATACGCCGGCGCCGAGAGCTACACCATCGCCCTCGACCGCGAGTGGACCCTGATGCCGGCGGGCGTCGACCGGCGCGTGACGGTCGATTATCTCACTGTCGACGGCCCGCTTCTCAACATGGTGTTCGTGGCGGGCGGCATCGAGGACGGGGAGGGGATCGTTCGCGAGCGCAACGAGGAGCAGCCGGTCCCCGCATTCCGCTCGGGCATGAGCGAGCTGGAGTTGGCCGAGTTCGTGGCCGACAGCCTCGCGGCCCTCGAGTTTCACGACGTTGAGACGGCCGATATCCGGCCGCAGGATCTGGCGGGAACGCCCGGGGTGAGGATGGACCTCGCCGCGACGCTGGAATCCGGACTGGTCATTCGGGGCACGGCGCTGGCGGCGGCGTCGGACGGCGCGCTCGACCTGATCCTCTTCGTTGCGCCTGGCGAGCACTACTATGAGGCCTACGCCGACGATGTCGAGGCGATCATGCGCTCGGCCGCGCGGTCGGCTGCTTGAGGAGCCCCGCCCGGTTCCGGCGAAAGTTGCGCCGAGCCGGGGCCGGGCGGACTCGCGAATCGATTTCGGGAAGCGTTCAAGGCAGGCCCCGGAGGGGCTTGCAGGGTTCAGGGATGACATCCGCTCTCGGCGTCTCGCGCCCCCCGCCTTGAGGCCGGCGCCGGGGCGGTGTTTGATCGCGCCCGTCATTCGCCCGCCCTCCGGAGGTCCCATGTCCGTTCGCTCGCTCGCCGTCCTTCTCGCGCTCGCTCCGTCCGCCGCGCTGGCCCAGGAGGACGCGCCGCCCGTCGTCTACGAGGCGGCCTTCGACAACGCCGTCCACAACGAGGCGCGGATCGCGATCACCTTCTCCGAGCTGGGCGACGAGCCGCTGACCGTGCGCATGTCGCGATCCTCGCCGGGGCGCTACGCCATCCACGAATTCGCCAAGAACGTCTACGGCGTGACCGCGACCGACGCGGACGGCGAACCGCTTCGGATCGTGCGCGACGATCCCTATTCCTGGACCGTCCCCGAGCATGACGGCGAGGTCCGGTTTTCGTACACGCTCTACGCCGACCGCGCCGACGGCACCTATTCCCAGGTCGATCCCAGCCACGCCCATCTCAACATGCCCGCGAGCTTCGCCTGGGCGGAGGGCCTGGCCGACCGGCTGATCGAGATCCGCTTCGATCCGTTCGACGCCGACTGGCGCGTCGCCACCCAGCTCGCGCCCACTGACGAGCCTTACGTCTTCCGCGCGCCGGATCTCCAATATTTTCTCGACAGCCCGACCGAGCTCAGCGATTTCGACCTGCGCGAATGGACTGTCGGCGAAGGCGAGGCCGCGCAGACGATCCGGCTGGCCGTCCATCACGCCGGGACGGAGGACGACGTCGACGAGTTCGCCCGCCGCGCCAGGCTCGTCGTCGACGAGCAGATCGCCCTGTTCGGCGAGGTCCCGGACTTCGACTACGGGACCTACACCTTCATCGCCGACTACCTGCCCCATGTCAGCGGCGACGGCATGGAGCACCGCAACTCCACGATCCTGACGCGCAGCAGCGGGCTGTACGAGTCGGAGTACTCCCAGCTCGGCACGCTCAGCCACGAATTTCTCCACGCCTGGAACGTCGAGCGCCTGCGTCCGGCCGAGCTTGAGCCGTTCGACTTCACCCGCGCCAACCCGACGCCGGCGCTGTGGTTCGCCGAGGGCTTCACCTCGTATTATGACGGGCTGACCATCCACCGCGCCGGCGTCGAGGATCTCGACGCCTTCGCCGACGATATCGGCGGGCTGCTGAACTACATCGTGAACGCGCCGGGCCGGCGCTTCGCCGGACCCCAGGCGATGAGCCTGCGCGCGCCCTTCGTCGACGCGGCCACCGCGATCGATCCGGACAACAACGCCAACATCTTCACCTCCTACTATCCCTACGGCGCGGTCGTCGGCTTGGCGCTCGACCTCACGCTCCGGCGCGATCACGACACGACGCTGGACGCCTATATGCGCCATCTCTGGGAAACCCATGGCCGCAGCGAAACGCCCTATACGCAGGCCGATCTCGAGGCCGCGCTCGCCGAGACGAGCGGGGATGCGGCGTTCGCCCGCGCCTTCTTCGCGAATTACATCGAGGACAGCGGTCTGCCGGACTTCGCCCCGCTGCTGGAGCAGGCCGGGCTCGTCCTGCGCCGGAAGAACCCGGGCGCGGCCTGGCCGGGCCGGGCGCGCTTCGATCAGAACGGCGAGGCGATGGTCCTGTCGGCCAACACCATCATCGGCCAGCCGCTCTACGCCGCCGGGCTCGATCGCGGCGACGAGGTCGTGCGCCTCGGCCGCTTGGCCATCGACAGCCCCGAGGACTGGGACCGGGCGGTGTCGCGCCACGACCCCGGCGACACCGCCGAGATCGTCTTCGTCCGGCTGGGCGAGACGATGAGCGCCGAACTCACCTTCGCCGAGGATCCCGCGCTCGAGGTCGTGACCTTCGAGAGCCAGGACCGGCGCCTGTCGCGGTCCCAGCGCCGCTTCCGCGAAGCGTGGCTGGAGAGTCGCGCGGAGTAGGGGGCGCGCAGAGCCACGCGCCCTCCCTCCCCCTTGCGGGGAGGGTGGCTGCGCCGAAGGCGCAGACGGGTGGGGGGCGTTGCTTATGAAACCCCGGCCGACCGGAGGGAGAGCCGGGGCCTCCCGACAGAGCTTCCCGACATCGGTTCGCGATTCCGGTAGGTCCCGGATAGCCGCTTCGCGGCTTCCGGGATGACAATTTGATGGGCGCGTCTGGGTGTGGTCGGCCCTCGTCCTTCGAGACGCCCCGATCCCCTCATCCTGAGGAGCGAGCAAAGCGAGCGTCTCGAAGGACGGGGATCGGGGCCCTCAGGATGAGGGCCTCCCCCTAAACGTTGAACTTGAAGTTCATCACGTCGCCGTCCTTGACGACGTAGTCCTTGCCTTCCTGCCTGAGCTTGCCGGCCTCGCGCGCGCCGGCCTCGCCGCCGCAGGCGACGTAGTCGTCGAAGGCGATGGTCTCGGCGCGGATGAAGCCCTTCTCGAAATCGCCGTGGATGACGCCGGCGGCCTTCGGCGCGGTCCAGCCCTTCGGCACGGTCCAGGCGCGGGCCTCCTTCGGCCCGGCGGTGAAATAGGTCTGCAGGCCCAGGAGCTCGTAGCCGGTGTGGATGAGGCGGTTGAGGCCCGGCTCCTCGAGGCCCAGCGAGTCGAGGAATTCGGCGCGCTCTTCATCGTCGAGCACGGCGAGCTCGGCCTCGATCTTCGCCGAGATGACGACGCAGGCCGCGCCTTCCTCGGCGGCGCGTTCCTCGACCTTCCGCGAGTACGCGTTGCCGGTCGCGGCGCTTTCCTCGTCGACATTGGCCACGAACAGGACCGGCTTGGCGGTGAGCAGCTGCAGCATCCGCCATTCGCGCCGCTTGTCCTCCGGGACCTCGGCATGGCGGGCGGGCTTGCCCTCGCGCAATTGCTCGAGCGCCAGATCGACGAGGCCGAGCTGGGTCTTCGCCTCCTTGTCGCCGGTCTTGGCCTTCTTTTCGAGATTGACCCGGCGCTTCTCCAGGCTGTCGAGATCGGCGAGCATGAGCTCGGTCTCGACGGTCTCGAAATCCGCGATCGGGTCGACCGTCCCGGCGACGTGGGAGACGTCGGGATCCTCGAAGCAGCGCAGCACGTAGACCACCGCGTCGACCTCGCGGATATTCGCCAGGAACTGGTTGCCGAGCCCCTCGCCCTGGCTCGCGCCCTTCACCAGGCCGGCGATGTCGACGAAGCTCATCCGCGCGGGGATGACCTTGGCCGAGCCGGCGATGTCGGCGAGCTTGCCCAGCCGCGGCTCGGGCACGGCGACGTCGCCAACGTTGGGCTCGATGGTGCAGAAGGGGAAGTTCTCCGCCTGAGCCGCGGCGGTCTGGGTGAGCGCGTTGAAAAGCGTCGACTTGCCGACATTCGGCAGGCCGACGATGCCGCATTTGAAGCCCATGGATCGGTCCTGTTCGACGACGGCCGGCTGGAAGAGGCGATGACATAGCCGCCCGCGCCCGCCGGGATCAATCTTTCCCGTCGGCGATGCTGCAAATGGGACCGATCAGCAGGCCGGTCGCGCGGGCCGTCAGTCGGTCTGGTCGTCGATCTGCGCGCCCGGCGCGTTGGACTTCACCGACTCGATGCCGTTCATCGCGGCGGCCTTGCTCTCGTACATCTCGCTCTGGGCGATGACCTGGCCGTTCGAGGCCTTGAGCAGGAAGTAGATCTTTCCGTTGGAGGACTTCTTCAGTTCGAACTTGCCGGCCATGACTGCGTCTCCCGTTTCAGGTGGCGCGGTCATGATAGCGCGGCTCGCCCGCCCCGGACCCGGCTTGCGGCGCCGCCGGGACGATCAGTCGCGGGCCTCCCCGTTCCCCGGCGCGGGGGCGAGATGGGTGACCTTGGTCTGGAAGGCGTCGTGCTCGCCGGCCGCCAGCAGCGGGGCGGCCCGCGCGATGGCGTCGAGCAGGGGGCCGAGCCACTGCTCCTCGGCCTTGGAGAAGTCCGAGAGCACGTAGCCGCTCACCCGGTTCTTGTCGCCGGGATGGCCGATCCCGATGCGGCACCGCCGGACGTCGGGGCTGACGTGGGACGAGATCGAGCGCATGCCGTTATTGCCGCCGTGGCCGCCGCCGGTCTTGAAGCGGAACTTGCCCGGCGCGAGGTCGATCTCGTCGTGGAAGACGACGATGTCCTCGGGTGGAATTTTGTAGAAGGTGGTCGCCGCGCCGACCGAGCGGCCGGACTCGTTGTAATAGGTCTGCGGGCGCAGGAGCAGCGTCTTCACCGGGCCGGCCGGCGTCTGCAGCACGCCCTCGCTCACCAGCCCCTGAAACTTCTCCCGCCAGGGCGAAAACCCGTGATCCTGGGCGATCGCCTCGACGGCCATGGCCCCGACATTGTGCCGGTTGGCGACGTATTTCCCGCCCGGATTGCCCAGCCCGACGATCAGCAGCATGACGCCGTCTCCGGATGGAAAAAGGGCGGCCGCGAAAGGGTTTCGGGCCGCCCTGGAAACTCGCGGTGAGGCGGAGGCCTATTCGGACTTCTCGCCCTCTTCGCCTTCCTCGCCGCCTTCTTCGCCCTCGGCTTCCTCGCCCTCTTCGCCCTTCTGGGCGATGACCTCGGTCTCGATCTCCTCCTCGGCGGGCTCCTCCTCCTCGACGAGGGCGCGCGAGCCCTGGATCGTCAGGATGGTGAAGTCGCGATCGGTGATCGTGGGCGTGACCTTCTCGGGCAGATTGATCGACGAGATGTGCACCGAGTCGCCGATCTCGAGGCCGGCCACGTCGGCTTCGAGATATTCCGGGATCGAGCCGGCCGGGCAGTCCACCTCGACGGAGTGGCGGACCATGTTCATCACGCCGCCGATCTTCAGGCCCGGCGACTCCTCTTCGTTGATGACGTGGACGGGCACCTCGACGGTGATGATGGTGTCGGCCTCGACGCGGTAGAAGTCGACATGCATCGGCTCGTCGCGCACGGGGTGGAACTGCACGTCGCGCGTGAGCACCGACTGCTTTTCGCCGTTGTGGTCGAGCTTGACCATGTTGGCCAGGAAGCGGCCCGAGTTGAGCGCGCGGACCACCTCGTTGGACTTGAGGCTGATCGCGACGGGGTCCTTGCCGCCGCCGTAGAGCACGCCGGGGACTTCGCCATTGCGGCGGGATTCGCGGGCGCCGCCCTTGCCGGTGCGCTCGCGCACCTCGACGGAGAGAACGATATCGCTCATCGGTCCGGTCCTTAAAAAACAAACGCCGTATCAAACGCGAACGCCGCCGTCGGCGGCGGCGTTCGGGCGCGACGGCCGTCCATCGCGTTTCGAGCGGCGGCTAATAGCCCATCAGGCCGGACCGTGCAACACTCCGGCCGGGATTCTCGCGGCGAAGCGCAGTCAGGGGGGAGCCTCCGCACGCATGTGCTTTTCCGCCGCCGCGAGCTTCACCGCCGCCGCCGGCCTCGCCGCGGCCGGCGTCGCCTGCCAGGTCGGCGCGCGCGACCCGCGCGAACGCCTGCTCGCCGCCTTTCCTTCGCTGTTCGCCGTCCAGCAGGCGGTCGAGGGCGTGATCTGGCTCAGGCTCGCCGACGCGCCCGGGGCGGGCGAGGGCGCGCTGCCCGGTCTTTCGGCGATCTATCTCGCATTCGCTTACGTGGTCTGGCCGGCGATCACGCCGGCGGCGGCCTGGCTCATCGAGCCAAATGGCCTGCGCCGGAAGGCGATGCTCGCCGCGGCCGGGCTGGGCGCCGGCGTCGCGTTCTATCTGTTGTGGACGCTGGCGACCGGGACCTATCTGGCCGAGGCCCGGGACGGCCACATCGCCTATTTCGCCGACGCCGATCCTCCGCTCGCCGTCGAGCTCGCCTACGCCGTCGCGGTGATCGGTCCGCTGGCGATCAGTTCGCATCGGGCCGTCCAGGTCTTCGGCGCGGTCGTCGCCGCGGGCGCGGCGGTGAGCTATTTCGGCCTGCCCTGGGGGCGGGCCTCGGTGTGGTGCTTCTTCGCCGCGGCGGCGAGCGCGGTCCTGGTGTTTCATTTCTTTCGCCGGCGATAGCGGCTCGCCGCGAGTTGAAACGCGCCGCGCCTCCTCCCCTCATCTTACTTCTCCCCTCCATGAGGGGAGAAGAGACGCCGGCGTCGGCGTCCGAATCCTGAACGGTCGAGCCGGGCTCCAGTCCCTCTCCCCCTTCAAGGGGGAGAGGCGAAGGTGAGGGGGTGGGGCGCCCGGTTCGCGATCGCGGGCGCTTCAAGTTCTCTGGGTTCCCGCTTTCGCGGGAATGACGACGTAGGGGGCTCTACTTTTCGTTCGTCATCCCCGAAGCCGAAGGCTGTCGGGGATCCAGAGGGGAAGGACGCCCCCTAATCGAACAGCTTGGAGACCGACTCGTCGTTGGCGATGCGGCGGATGGCCTCGCCGAGCAGCGGGGCGACGGACAGCGCGCGGACATTCTTCGCGCCGACCAGCTTGTCGTTGGAGTCGATGGAGTCGGTGACCACCAGCTCGGCCATCTCGGATTCGCCGATGCGTTCGACGGCCTTCCCCGAGAGCACGCCGTGGGTGATGTAGGCCGACACCTCGGTGGCGCCGCGCTCCTTCAGCGCGGCGGCCGCGTTGCACAGCGTGCCGCCGGAATCGATGATGTCGTCGAAGATGATGCAGCGCCGGCCGTCGACGTCGCCGATGATGTTCATCACCTCGGCCTCGCCCGGGTGCGGGCGGCGCTTGTCGACGATGGCGATGTCGGCGCCCAGTCGCTTGGCCAGCGCGCGGGCGCGGACCACGCCGCCGACATCGGGCGACACGATCATCAGGTTGTCGGTGTCGTAGTTCATCCGGATGTCGGTCTCCATCGCCGGGGTGGCGAAGAGATTGTCCGTGGGGATGTCGAAGAAGCCCTGGATCTGGCCGGCGTGGAGATCGAGCGTGAGCACGCGGTCGGCGCCGGCGCCGGCGATCAGGTTGGCCACCAGCTTGGCGGTGATCGGGGTTCGCCCGCCGGTCTTCCGGTCCTGCCGGGCGTAGCCGAAATAGGGGATGACCGCGGTGATCCGCCGGGCGCTCGCGCGGTTGAGCGCGTCCATGCAGATCAGCAGCTCCATGAGATGGTCGTTGGCCGGCTTCGAGGTCGGCTGGATGAGGAACACGTCCTCGCCGCGCATGTTCTCGTCGATGCGCACGAACAGCTCGCCGTCGGCGAAGGTCTCGATCTCCACGTTCGACAGCGGCGCGTCGAGATAGTCCGCGATCGCCTTCGCCAGCGGCTTGTTGGCGGTTCCGCACATCAGCTTCATCGGGAAACGGGCCTCTTCCGGACTGGGGTCGCCGCGCTCATAGCAGAGCCGCGCGCGCGCCGGAAGGCGTGCGGCGCGATCAATCCCCGTCCGGGTACGGAGAAAGCCCCGGCGGGTCGGGAAGCGCCGGGCTCGAGATCGCCATCACCTTGAACAGCGCGCCCATCTCGGCGGGGTCGGTGAGGCGGTGGAGCTGGCGGGCGATCGTCGCCTTCCGGTCGGGACGCGTCTGGGCGAGCGCGGCGGCGCGGGCCTCGATCCCCAGACCGGCCAGGAAGTCGCCCTGCCCGGCGGGGCCGTGGACGGCGAGGCCCGCCGCGCGGGCGGTCTCGGCCAGGCGCGCGAAATCGACCCAGGCGGTGAGATCGGCGGTTCCGGGCGCGTCGAGCGGGTCGACCTTCTCATGGGCGCGGATCGCCTGCAGCGTGTCGCCGGCCTCGCTTTCGGCCGCGCCGTAATCGATGAACAGCGCCCGGCCGGGATCGGTCCTGAAGCGGCCGGCCAGCGTCTCGACGATCTGCGCGTCGCCGGGCCTGAGCTCGACGAGCGTCCCGTCGGGGGCGCCGCGCAGCGCGGCGGGGATCAGCGTTTCGTCGGCGCCGAGCGCGGCGCCCAGCATGAAGGCGAAGCCGGTCTCGTCTTCGGGATCGATGCCGACGCAGCGCTCGCGCCAGCGGCCCTCGTGCTTCACCGCCTGGCGGATCGGCAGGCAGTCGAGGAACTCGTTGGCGAGCACGATCGACGGACCGGCCGGGACGTCCTCCAGCGCGCCGGCCCAGTCGACCGGGACCGGGCTGTCGGCGAGCGTGCGGGCCTGGACCATCTTCAGCGCCGGGCTCGCCTCGACCAGGGTCACCCGCGCGGCGTGGAGGAAGTCCGGCGCGAGCCGGCCCGCGCGCAGCGCGTCGTGCATCATCGTGGCCTTGCCCGGGCCCAGCTCGACCAGGCGGACCGGGTTCGGCGCGCCCATCGCCCGCCAGCTCTCGACCGCCCACAGCCCGACAAGCTCGCCGAACATCTGGCTGATCTCCGGGGCGGTGATGAAGTCGGCGCCCGCGCCCAGCGGGTCCTTGGTCGCGTAGAAGCCCGCGACGGGATCGAACAGGGCCTCGGCCATGACCGCCGAGACGGGCAGGGGGCCCTCGGACTTGATGCGCGCGCGCAGCGCCTCGGCGATGCGCGCGGCGGGGGCGTCGGCGTCGCCGGTCACGCTTCGGCCGGCCGCGCCGTCCCGCCGACGGGGGCGCGGTTGAACGCCCGCCAGATCAGATACCCGCCGGCGATGATCAGCGGCAGGGACAGGATCATGCCCATCGTGACATAGCCCTGCAGCGCCTCGGGCATGTGGGCGTCGGGCTCGCGGACGAGCTCGACCAGGCTGCGGAACACGCCGTAGCCGGCCAGGAAGACGCCGGTCGCGAGGCCCGGCCGCGCCAGCCCGCGCAGGCGGAAGATGACGAAGACGAGAATCCCGAACAGGGCGAGCCCCTCCAGCCCGGCCTCGTAGAGCTGGCTGGGATGGCGCTCCAGGCACAGCGGATCGGCGGCGAAGCGCATGCCCCAGGGCAGGTCGGTCGGCCGGCCCCACAGCTCGCCGTTTATGAAATTGGCCAGCCGGCCGAAGAACAGCCCGATCGGGGTGGCCGCGGCGACGCCGTCGGCGACGCGCATGAGCGGCGCCTTGTGGGCGCGCGCGGTGAAGACCATCGCCAGCGCCACGCCGATCAGCCCGCCGTGGAAGCTCATGCCGCCTTCCGTGATGCCGGTGACGACCCAGAGCGGACGCTCCCAGATCGCCGCGGTCTGGTAGAACAGGACATAGCCGAGTCGGCCGCCGCCGATCACGCCGACCATCACCCACAGGAGGAGATCGTCGAGGAAGCGCCGGTCATAGGGCGCCGCGGCGGTGTTCGCGTCGCGGCTCCACAGCTGCGGGCGCTTCACCAGCTGGATCAGGTAGAACAGGCCCCCGAACAGCCCGGCGATATAGGCCAGCGCGTACCAGCGGATGGGAATCGGGCCGATGCTCACGAGCACGGGATCGAGCAGGTCGAAGCTGGGCTGGCAGGGCTCCATGGCGGGGCTCCGGCTGGTCGCGGACACGGGCGCGCGCTGGCGCGCCGCATTGCGCGGCCCGCCGTCGAGCGCCTATATGGGCTCTATAGCAGAGCACGCGGTGATGTCATGCAGTCGCGCAATCCCTTTCTCTCCGACATGGCCGACCTGATGACGGACGCGTTCAGCGCCGCCCAGGCCGCCGGCGAGGAGGCGCGCGCGGTGTTCCACGCCCGCGCCGAGCGCATGGCCGCCGAACTCGACCTGGTCACGCGCGAGGAATTCGAGGCCGTCCGGGCCCAGGCCGCGGCCGCCTCCGAGGAGGTCGAATCACTGCGCGCCCGCGTCGAAAAACTCGAGGCCGCGGCGAAGAAGCCCGCGCGCTCGAAATCGACGACGCCCCGCAAGACGACGAAAAAATCTTCCAGCTGAACACCTTGAACCGCCGGCGGCCGGCGCTGTTGCGCGCGCCCGAAGGACGGGCGTACGGTCGAACAAGGGCGCGAGTCGCCGGTGCTTCGAGGGGAGGCGCACGCCATGCATCTAGAAACTGACGAAACCGTCGAGAGATTCGACCCGCTCGAAGCCGTCGAGCAGGCGGTGATCGCCGAGCAGCACCCGTACGAGCGCGACGACATGGAGCTGCATCTCGCCGTGCCCGGCGAGTGGCGCGATCACCAGATCTGGTTCGCCTGGCGCCCCGAGATCAATGTCATGCACGTTTGCGCCAGCCTCGAGCTCAAGGCGCCCGACGGGCGCTATCGCGACGTGTGCGAGCTGGTCGCGCGGATCAATGAGCGCCTCTGGCTCGGCCATTTCGACGTCTGGGCCGAGGACGGCTCGATCATCTTCCGCCACGCGGTGACGACGCCCGCCGGCGAGGGCCTGTCCGCGCCGCAGGCCGCCGGCCTGATCGCGGCGGCCAAGGAGGCCGGCGAGCGGATCTATCCCGCCTTCAACTATCTCATGTGGAGCGGCAAGAGCGTCGAGGAGTCGGTGTCGGCGGCGATGTTCGACACCGTCGGCGAGGCCTGAGGCGGCGCCATGAGCGGCGGTGACGGCACGCTGGCCCTGATCGGGGCGGGCCGCATGGGCTCCGCGCTCGCCGCGGGCTGGCTGGCGAAGACGCGCGGCGGGGTCGCGCCCGACAAGCTCGTCTTCGTCGATCCCCAGCTCGCCGGCCGCGCCGCCGAGCTGGCCGAGACCTACGGGATTCGTCATGTTTCCGAACTCGACGCCGAGACCGCCAAGGGCGTCGATCGCGTCGTGCTGGCGGTCAAGCCCGGCCTCGTCGGCGAGACGCTCGACGCGCTCGCCGGGCGCCTGCCGGACGACGCGCTGGTGATCTCGGTGGCCGCCGGCGTGCCCCTCAAGTCCTTCGACAAGCGCCTGGCCGGCCGTCCGGTCGTGCGCGCCATGCCCAACACGCCCGCCGCGATCGGCAAGGGCGTGACGGTCTGCGTGGCCAATGAAGCCGCCGACGACACGGCCATCCGCGACAAGGCGACGAAGCTCCTCAAGGCGGGCGGCCAGGTCGAATGGGTCGACGACGAGCGCCTGCTCGGCGCGGTGACCGGCGTGTCGGGATCCGGGCCGGCCTATGTCTTCCTGTTCTGCGAGGCGTTGGCCGCGGCCGGCGAGGCCGAGGGCCTGCCGCGCGATCTCGCCGAGCGCCTGGCCGTGGCGACCGTCTCCGGCGCGGGCGCCATGCTCGAGGCCGGCGACGGCGACGCGCGCGAGCTGCGCCGCATGGTCACCTCGCCCGGCGGCACGACGCAGGCCGGGCTCGACGCGCTGATGGCGGGTTCCGGCCTGCCGAGCCTGGTGCGCAACGCGGTCAGCGCCGCCGAGCGGCGTTCACGGCAGCTGGGCAACGAGAGCGAGTAGGCCGCTTCACGCCGGCAGGCGCATCACCGCCCTGAGCCCGCCCATTTCGGAGTCCTCCAGACCCAGCTCGCCGCCATGGGCGCGCGCGGCGTCGCGCGCGATGGCCAGCCCCAGCCCGACGCCCTTGCGGTTGGCGTTGCGGCTCTCGTCGAGCCGGCTGAACGGCTTGAACGCCTCCTCGCGCTGGTCCTCGGGGATGCCCGGCCCGTCGTCGTCGACGGCGACATAGACCCGGTCGTCCGCGCTCCACGCGCTCAGCCGGACCGTGTCGGCGTGGCTCGCCGCGTTCTGGACGAGATTGGCCAGCGCGCGCTTGATCGAGGCCTCGCGGCCGTCGACGACGAGATCGTCGCCGATCTCGGTGTCGATCTCCGCGCCGTCGCGGGCGGCGTCCTCGGCGACGGCGCGGCACAGGCCGGCGATGTCGACCGGGGCGGTCTCCTCGGCGGCCTGGCCGCGGGCGAAGGAGAGATATTCCTCGAGCGCGGCCTCCATGTCGTCGAGATCGCGGCGGGCGGCCTCGCGCTCCTCGCTCTCGGGCATCAGCGCGAGCTGCAGACGCAGGCGGGTGAGCGGCGTGCGCAGGTCGTGGCTCACGCCCGCCAGCAGGGCGGTGCGCTGCTCCATGTGGCGCGTGAGCCGGTTCCTCATGTCGAGGAAGGCGTGGGCGGCCTGGCGCACCTCGCGCGCCCCGGCGGGCTTGAAGCTCGGGACGTCCTGGCCGCGGCCAAAGGCCTCGGCGGCTTCGGCGAGCCGGCGGATCGGCTTGACCTGGTTGCGGATGAAGACGATCGACAGCGCGGTGAGCAGGCTGGTGGCGACGACCATCCACAGGATGAAGATGTGGCCCGTCGTGGCGAAGACCTGCTCGCGCACGGCGATGAAGCGCAGCACGCCTTCGTCGACCTCGACGCGGATGTCGACATATTCGGGATAGCGCGTGGTGTCGAACCAGAACTCGTGGTCGACATTGGCCGCCAGCGCGCGCCTGAGCGTCCGGTCCAGCGTGCGGAAGAAGGCCGTCCTTCGCGTCGTCGGCAGGCGCTCGTACTCGCGCAGGTCGACGGAGAGCCCCATCGTGTTGAACGCGGTCGAGGCGACGGCGTCGAACTGTTCGGGTCCGCCCTGTTCGTAGAGCTCGACGACCATGGCCACGTCGCCCGCCACGCCCTCCGACAGCCGCGCGGTGACGGTCTCCCAGTGCTGCTCGAAGAACGCCCAGGTCACCGCGATCTGCATCAGCGCCACCGGCAGCACGATGATCAGCAGCGAGCGCGCGAACAGCCCCTTGGGCAGGTAGCGCTTGATGCCCAGGCGCAGCCGGCTCATTGGACGGTCTCGAACTCGGGTTCGGCGACGAGGCGATAGCCCTCGCCGCGCACGGTCTGGATCCAGATCGGATCGCGGGGATCGTCCTCGATCTTGCGCCTGAGCCGCGTGATCTGGACGTCGACGGCGCGCTCGCCCGAGCCCGCCCCGGCGCGCTCGGACAGGGCCAGGCGGCTGACGGGCTCGCCGGCCGCGCCCGCCAGCGCGCCGAGCAGGGCGGCCTCGCCGCCGGTCAGCCGGACGCGCTCCTCGCCGCGGGTGAGCTGTCCCGCGTCGATCTCGAAGCGCCACGGCCCGAAGCGCACCGCCGCCGGGCCCTGGGTGCGCGGCAGCATGCGCCTCAATATGGCCTGGGCGCGCAGCAGCAATTCCTCGGGTTCGAACGGCTTGGCGAGATAGTCGTCGGCGCCGAGCGACAATCCCTTGATGCGGTCCTCCGGCTCGCCCCGCGCGGTCAGCAGCAGGATCGGGCAGTCGCGCGTCGCGCGGATCTCGCGGGTCAGGTCGAACCCGTTCATGCCCGGCATCATGACGTCGAGGATGAGCAGGTCGAAGGCGAGCGAGCGCAGCATCGCCAGCGCCTTCTCCGCGTTCGGCGCGGTCGAGACCCGCATGCCCTGCGCGCGCAGGAACTTCGCGAGCAGGTCGCGGATGCGGTCGTCGTCGTCGACGACGAGAACGTGCGGGGCGCGGTCGGGGTCGGACATGGCCGCTCGGTCAGCTGATCGCCGCCAAGATGGCCGCGGCCGCGCGCCGGGGCAAGCTGGCCAGGTCGTTGAAAAGGCGACGCCCGCCGCCGGAAACGGCGACGGGCGTCTTATTCGCGGCGCCAGGTCTGGGGAGATCAGGCGGCGCGAATCTTGTCGAGGAAGGCGCCGACATCGACGCGCAGCTGCTCGGCCTGACGGCCGAGCCCGTCGGCGGCGCCGACCAGCGCGCCCGCCGACTGGCTGGCTTCCTGGGCGCCGGCGAGCACCTCGGTGATGGTCTGGGAGACCGAGCCCGCGCTCTCGGCGGTCTGCTCGGTGTTGCGGCTGATCTCGGCGGTCGCGGCGTTCTGCTGCTCGACGGCCGCGGAGATCGACGCCGAGACGGTGTTCACCTGCTCGATCGAGCCCGACACGGTCTCGATCGCGCCGACGGCGTCGCCGACGATGCGCTGCACGCTGGAGATCTGGCCGGAGATCTCCTCGGTCGCCTTCGCGGTCTGGTTGGCCAGCGACTTCACCTCGCTGGCCACGACGGCGAAGCCCTTGCCGGCCTCGCCGGCGCGGGCGGCCTCGATGGTGGCGTTCAGCGCCAGCAGATTGGTCTGCTCGGCGATGTCGGAGATGAGATTGACGATGTCGCCGATCTTCTCGGCGGCCTCGGCCAGCTCGTTCATTGTCTCGCCGGTGCGCTTGGCGTCGGCCGACGCCGTCGACGAGGTCTCGGCGGCTTCGCCCGCGCGGGCCGAGATTTCGCCGATGGCGCGGGTGAGCTCGTCGGCGGCGGCCGAGACGGACTGCGCCGTCGCGGTCGCCTCCTCGGCGGCGGCGGCCACGGCGGAGGATTTCTCGTTGGTGGAATCCGCCGTCGCCGACATCGCCCGCGCCGTGCCCGACAGCTCTTCCGAGGCGTCGGCGACCGCGGCGGCGATCTGGGCGACCTTCGTTTCGAAATCCGAGGCGAGGCTCTGCAGCTGGCCGCGGCGGTCGGCCTCCATGCGCTCGTAAATCGTCGACATGACAAGCTCCATGTCGAGCGTGACCGCCGAGACAAGCACCTCCACCCGGCGGCAGGCGTCGTCGGGCGCGCCGCCCTTGAGCCGCGCCATCAGCCCTCCGCCGCCGGTCTCGGAGAGAACGGCGCGGATCAGGCCGCGCATGAGGATGTTGTAGGCGCCGAAATACCATTCCGGCGCGAGACCGAGCGCGGCGTGCGTCTCGCCGATCCGGCGCACCGAGCGCTCGTAGTCGGCGTCGAAGCGCGCGTCGACGATCCTGAGCCAATGGTCGATCTGCTTGGTCTTGGCGCGGTCCATGGCGGCGTCGCCGTCGAAATTTCCTGCGGCCTGGGGCCATTTCCGGAGATGGTCGTAGAATTCGTCGAGCACGCCGGGCAGGCGCTTCTCCACGACCGGGCGCAGGCCGCGCAGCACGGCGCGGTCCTCCGCCGTGAAACGCATGAACGCCAGCCTCTGGTCGAAATCGAACGCCGTTTCCGCCATCCCCGCACACCCCTCCGGTCCCAGGAAATTATATGCTGAATACGCTCAACCGGTCGCCGAGCGCGGTTAACAAAATCTTGTGATGACTGGAAGAATTTGCAGGTGCGGCGTCTCGCCGCGAAGGCTCAGCGCTTCAGCGCGGCGCGCAGATAGGGCCAGCCCGTCCAGGCCGACAGCAGCGCGGCGAACCAGACCCCGCCGACCCAGATATAGAACCAACCCGTGATGTTCAGAAGCGCGAGCAGGAAGGGCAGGGCGACGAGGATCATCACCACGCCGGTCTTGAACTTGGCTTCCTCGGTCACCGCCAGCGGCGTGTCGGTCTCGCTGAGTCCGTTCAGCCGGAGCCCCGTCACCAGCAGATCGCGCAGGATGATGATCGCCACGGGGACGGCGAGGAAGGGATCGAATTCGAACGCCGCGAGAAAGCCGACGAGATAGGCGTCGACGAGGATCTTGTCGGCGATCGGGTCCATGAGCGCGCCGAGCGGGCTCTCCGCGCCGAAGCGCCGGGCGAGCCAGCCGTCGAGATAGTCGCTCGCCGCGGCGAGGACGAAAATCACGCCCGCCGCGATCGCCCAGTTCGACGCCGCCGCATCCGCGCCGCCCTCGACCAGCGCGCCGCCGCGGACGAAGGCCCACGCGCCGACGAGGCCGGCGATCGCGCGCGCGACGGTCACGGCGTTGGGCAGCTGGCGGAGGAGGGGCGAGGGCGCGTCAGTCATGGAAATGCTCGTATATCCGTTTCGCCAGCGCCTTCGACACCCCTTCGACGGCCTCGAGATCGGCGAGCGCGGCGCGGCTGACCGCGCGGGCCGAGCCGAAATGGTGCAAGAGCGCCGACTTGCGCTTGCCGCCGACGCCGGGGATCTCGTCGAGCGGATTGTCGCGCACCTGTTTCGAGCGCTTCGCGCGATGGCCCGAGATCGCGAAGCGATGGGCCTCGTCGCGCAGGCGCTGGAGATAGTAGAGGACGGGGTCGTTCATCGGCAGGCGCATCGGCGTCCGGCCGGCCGTGTAGAACACCTCGCGGCCGGCGTCGCGCTCGGGGCCCTTGGCCACGGCGACGACGGGCACGTCGGTCACGCCGAGCTCCTCCATGACCTCCAGCGCGACGGAGAGCTGGCCCTTGCCGCCGTCGATGAGGGCGAGGTCGGGGACCGGCGCGCCGGACTCGCGCTCCTTCTGAAGCCGCGCGAACCGCCGGCGCAGCATGGCCGCCATCATGGCGTAGTCGTCGTCGGTCGCGGCGTCTTCGCCCTTCATGTTGAAGCGGCGATACTGGTTCTTCTCGAAGCCCTCCGGGCCGGCGACGATCATCGCGCCGAGCGCGTTCGTCCCCTGGATGTGGGAGTTGTCGTAGACCTCGATGCGCTCGGGCGTCGCCTCGAGATCGAAGACCTTGCGCACGCCGTCGAGCAATTGGGCCTGCGAGCGCGTCTCGGCGAGCTTGCGGCCGAGCGCCTCGCGCGCGTTGGAGGCGGCCTGGTCGACGAGATCGCGCTTGGCGCCGCGCTGCGGCTTTCGGATCACGACATTGTGACCGGCGCGCACGCCCAGCGCCTCGGCGAGCAGCCCGGACTGGTCGGGGGCGTGCGAGACCAGGATGAGCTTCGGCGCGGGCTTGTCGTCGTAGAACTGGGCGAGGAAGGCGGCGAGCACCTCGGCGGGGCCGGCCTCGGCCTCGTGGCGGGGATAGAAGGCGCGATTGCCCCAGTTCTGGCCCGCCCGGAAGAAGAAGACCTGCACGCAGCTCCGTCCGCCCTCCTGGTGGACGGCGACGACGTCGGCCTCCTCGAGCCCCTCGGGATTGATCCCCTGCACGGTGGTCACCGCCGAGATCGCGCGGATGCGGTCGCGAAGCCGGGCGGCGCGTTCATAGTCCATCGCCTCGGCGGCCTCGCCCATCTCCGCCTGCAGGCGCTCCCTCAGCGCGTTCGATTTTCCGCGCAGGAATTCGACGGCCTCGTCGACGCGCTTGGCGTAGTCGGCTTCCGAGATCAGCCCGACGCACGGACCCGCGCAACGCTTGATCTGGTAGAGCATGCACGGCCGGGTCCGGCCCTCGTAGACGCTGTCCGAACAGGTCCTCAGCCCGAACGCCTTCTGCAGCGTGTTCAGCGTGTTGTTCACCGCTCCGGCGCTGGCGAACGGGCCGAAATAGTCGCCCTTCGCCTTGCGGCTCCCGCGATGCTTGAGGATCTGCGGGGCGGCGTGGTCGCGCCGGATGAGGATGTAGGGAAACGACTTGTCGTCGCGCAGGATGATGTTGAAGCGCGGCTTCAGCCGCTTGATCAGATTGGCCTCGAGCAGCAGCGCCTCGGTCTCGGTCGCCGTGACGACGAACTCCATCGAGCGCGTGAGCGCGATCATCAACGCGATGCGGTTGGTGTGGCCGCCCGACTTGGCGTAGCTCGACACGCGCGTCTTCAGCTTGCGCGCCTTGCCGACATAGAGCACCTCGCCGGCGGCGTCGTACATGCGGTAGACGCCCGGCTTGTCGGGCAGGCGCTTGACGTAGTCGGCGATGATCTCCGGACCCGAGCGCGTCTCCGCGCCCGCCGGCGCGTCGGCGGGCGCGCCGCCGGCGTCGACGCCGGGGATCTCGGGCGGGGTCTCGGGGCGGGCGGCCTTGGACATGGGCCTATAGATAAGCGGTTCGGACGCGCCCGTCAGGGGCGGAGGCGGCTTCACCAGCAACGGGGCGTGCGGTCGCGGACGATCCGCGTGTTCGGATCAAGCGCCGTTGATGCACCCTCCCTCCCCTTGATGTTGATGCCCTCCCTCCCCTTGATGGGGAGGGTCGCGAGCGCAGCGAGCGGGGTGGGGTGACGGCCGAAGGGCGTTCTACGTTCGCCCCCCACCCGGCCGGACCGTCGGTCCGTCCACCCTCCCCGCGGGGGGGGGGGGGGGGGGCCATCGCCCATGCTTAAACGCCGGCGCCCGGGCGCGCCTCGCGCTTCGGCCGGGCCGACGCGAGCGCCCCCTACCGCCACCTTTCATAGCTCACGCCGACGGCGTCGGCGTCGTCGAGGGCGGCGAGCTTGTCGATCGTGATCGCCAGGCGCAGCACGCGGTCGTCGGCGAACACCACGTCGGCGATGTCCTGGACGAGGTCCTCGAGAAGCTCGTGATGGCGCGCGGCGACGACCTGGCGGACGGTCTCGGCCAGCGCGGCGTAATTGACCGCGCTTCCCAGGTCCGCCGACGGCGCCATCGCCGCGGCGCTGACCTCGGCCTCGAGATCGACGCTGATGGGCTGCTTGCGCCCGTGCTCGGAGGCGTAGACGCCGACCTCGGCGTCGAGCTTCAGCCCGCGCACCCGCACGCTCATGCGCTCGCCGGCCAGCGGCGCGGCGTCGGGACGGGGCTTGAGCGCGTCGAGTTTCATCGGCAGACCTCTATAAGAAGCGTCGCGCGCCGGTATAAGGCGGATCGGCCGCGAACTGAACTGCCCGCAGCGGAGGAACTGCATGAGCGACGAGACGTCGAGACCCGCCGCCCTGGTGACCGGCGGCGCCAAGCGGCTGGGCCGGGCCTTCGTCGAGGCGCTCGCCGCCGACGGCCATCCGGTGGCGATCCACTACAACAGCTCGGCGGGCGAGGCCGAGACGCTGGCCGGAGAAATCCGCGCCGCCGGCGGGCGGGCCGCCGCGATCGGGGCGGATCTCGCCGACGCCGCGGCCGCCGAGACGCTGGTCGAACGCGCCGTCGACGCGCTCGGCGCGCTGGGCGTGCTGGTCAACTCCGCCTCGGTGTTCGAGGAGGACATGCCTCCCGACGTCACCGCCGACAGCTTCCGCCGCCACATGGACGTCAACGCGCTGGCGCCGGTGCTGATCTCGAAGGCCTTCGCCGCCCAGGCGCCGCGGGGATCGCTGATCTTCAACCTGCTCGACTACAAGCTCTTCAACATCAACGCGGATTTCTATTCCTACACGGTCTCGAAGGCGGCGCTGAAATCGGTCACCGAGATGCTCGCCCGCGCGCTCGCCCCGCGCGTGCGCGTCAACGCCGCCGCGCCGGGGCTGACGCTTCCGAGCCCGTATCACTCCGAGGCCGAGTTCGCGCGGCTCCACGACGACAACCCGCTCGAACGCGGCCCGACGCCGGCCGATCTCGTCGCCACGCTCAGATATTTCCGGGACACGCCGTCGGTCTCGGGCCAGATCCTCGCCGTCGACGGCGGCCAGCATTTCGACCGGCGCCTGACCCGCGACGTGTTCGGCGCGCTCGGGGACTAGCGCTTGGGATTGACCGCGGCCATGAACGAAGAGGCCACGAGCGCGATCAGGATGCGCGCGATCAGCGTGAAGAAGAGCAGCAGGATCGCGCCTTCCTCGATGAGCAGGCGGACCCAAACGCCATAGCGCACGGGCACGTAGCTGGACTCGATCCAGTCTTCCACTCGTTCGGCGAACAGGATCAGGCCGTTGAGGCCCTCCGGCCAGATCAGTCCGAGACCGATCAACATCACATAGGACAGGATGAACGACAGAAAGATAGTCGCCGTGGCGTTGGCGGTCCGTCCCAGTATCAAGCCGATGCCCATGGCGGTGCTCCCCTCTCTTCAGTCCCCCGCATCGGGTCGAGCTTAGCAAAGCCGCGGCCCGGAGTCGCGGGCCGCGGCGCCCCATAAAAAAACGGCGCGCCCCGGGGGCGCGCCGCCAATAGGGGAACGAGCGCGGGTCTACTCGATGCGCTCGATCGTGATCTCCGAGCCGTCGTCCGACCACTCGGACGTCGTGACGGAGTCGCCGACCGCCATGCCTTCCCAGGCGTTGCAGGTCGTGTCTTCCTCGCCTTCCTCGGTCATGGCGGTGAGGCAGAGCTCGCCTTCCTCGAAGGTCCAGCCCATCTCGGCGCCGGTGTCGGTGGTGTAGGTGCCGTCGGCGTTGAACGTGCCGACATAGCTTTCCTCGCCGCTCGAGATCTCGAAGCTCTGGCCGGCCGGACCGGCCATGTGGTGATCGGCGAAAGCGGCGGCTGACAGGCCGAACGCGGCGGCGGCGGCGAATGCGATGGTCTTCATGGGTGATTCCCTCCTGTCCCTGAAACGGGCCCCCAGCCCGTCCGCGCATGGTTAACAACTCGTCATTCGTGTCAATGGAGGTCTGCAAACGCGTTTCTGAAGAGGAACTTGAGCGCCCCCCGTGCGGGCGCGCCGATCCGTCAGAACGGCCTGAGCCCGAGAATGACGATCAGCGCCAGCCCCAGCGCGGCGGCCGCGCCGATGGTCGAAAGCAGGAAGATGCGTTGCTGGAATTCGCGCTTCTCGCCCTGGCGGGCGTCTTCCCTGTCGAGCTTGACGGTCATGGCGCCGGTCTCCTTCGTTCGCTGCGGACATCTCGGCAGCTAGCCCGGCGCGGCGCGGTCTCAACCGGACCGGGCCATGGATTCTTTCGATGAACGCCATGGGGCGGGGCGCGGTTGCGTTTCCGCCGCAGCGGCGCCGGCCGCCTCTGGCGCGGCGGAGGCGCCCGCGTTATAGACGCGATGAGGATGAACACGCGCCGCCGCCGGGGGCCGCGGCGCCCTGAACGAAGGAGGGGACCATGGCCGCTTTGGTCGCGATCGGTCTGTGCGTGGCGGTTTTCGCGCTGCTCAATCTCATCGAGTACAAGCGCCTCGACTAGGCGCGCCTCCGCCCCGAAGCCGCGACAGGCGAGCCCGCGATGACCGAACCTCTCATCGACCTGGTCATGGTGATCGCGGGAATCGTCGTCCTGCTGTTCGGCGGCGATTTCCTGGTCCGCGGCGCCGTGGCGCTGGCGCGCAAGGGCGGCATCCCGCCGCTCCTGGTCGGCCTGACCATCGTCGCCTTCGGCACGTCGGCGCCGGAGATGGTGGTCTCGGTGGCCGCGGCGATGTCGGGCGCGCCCGGCCTGGCGGTCGGCAATATCGTCGGCTCCAACATCGCCAACGTGCTGCTGGTGCTCGGCCTGCCCGCGCTGATGATCCCGATGGCGACGACCGCGCCCGGCGTGCGCCGCAACGCGGTGATCGCCTTCGCCGCCAGCGTGCTGTTCGTCGCGCTGACCTGGGACCGCATGCTGGACCTGCGCGACGGCGTCATCCTCGCCGTCGGCATCGGCGTCTACCTCCTCTATCTCGCCATCGCGGCCAGCCGCGCCCAGGACGATCCCGTCATCCAGGAGCTCACCGACGTGGATTCGGTCGGCGCCGGCGTCGGCGGGCGCGCCGGGATCGCCGTCTCGCTTCTGATCGGCGTCGTCGCCCTGCCCATCGGCGCGCACCTGATCGTCACCGGCGGCGCGGACCTCGCCGACCGGCTGGGCGTGCCGGAGTCCGTGATCGGGCTGACCGTGCTGGCGCTGGGCACCTCGCTGCCCGAGCTGTCGACCTCGATGGTGGCGGCCTTCCGGCGCCACGCCGAGGTGGCGATCGGCAATGTCCTCGGCTCGAACGTGTTCAACGTGTTCGCGGTGGGCGGCATCACCGGCGTCGCGGCGGGAATGACGCAGAACGGCGTGGCCATCGATCCCGAATTCTTCCGCGTGGATTACTGGGTGATGCTGGCCGCGGGCGCGGCGATCGCGGCCTTCGTGTTCCTGGGCCGGCCGATCTCGCGCGGCGCCGGCGCGGTTTTGTTCCTCGGCTATTGCGGCTATATCGGCGCGCTCGCCTGGATCAATCTCAGCTGACCGCGCCCCCATGTCCGATCTTCGCCTCGAGATCTCGAAGGACTTCGCCTTCGACGCCGCCCACTATTTCCAGTTCAAGGACGGCGACCATCCGTTCTCGCGGATGCACGGCCATTCCTTCGCCGGCACGGTGACGCTGTCGGGCGAGCCGGCCGCCGAGAGCGGCATGGTCAAGGATTTCTGGGAGATCGACGCCGAGATCGCCAAGCTGCGCGACCAGCTCGATCACCGCCTGCTCAACGAGGTCGAGGGGCTGGAGCACCCCTCGCTGGAAGCCTTGGCGCGCTGGGTGTTCGAACGCCTCGATCCGGTTCTGCCCGGCCTCATCGCCGTCGAGATCCGCCGGCCCAGCTGCGGCGAGAAGGCCGTCGTCCGGCGGGGGTAGGGGGCGAGGCGATTGAATTCCCGGACGCGCCGAAGGCGCGATCCGGGACCTCCCGGCGACTTTTCGCGATGAGGCCCCGGCTCTCCCTGCGGTCGGCCGGGGTTTCAGGAGTGAACGCCCCGTCCTTAAGGCCGTCGTGCGGCGGAGGTGAAAATATTCAGTCGGGGTTGAACCCCTCACCCCGACCCTCTCCCCTCCCGAGGGGAGAGGGGGCGCCAGCGCAGCCGGCCGCTCCCAATCGCTCCGCTTCGCGAGAACGTTGCGCCGATCGCCGAGGCGCGCGTCAGGATTCCTCTCCCCCTTCAAGGGGGAGAGGTCAGGTGAGGGGGATAGGCGCGCCGCCCGCGCCTACCGCCCCACCATGTACAGCCTGTCCTCGTCGCGCAGGAGGAACAGCGCGATCAGCGCGCCGAGCGTGGGCACGGCCGCCCAGAACAGATGATTGCCGCCCTCATAGGGATTGATCAGCTGGCTCCAGCTCGAGGCCGTGCTGACGGCGTGCATCACGAGCAGCCCGCCGACCGTGACGAAGCGGAATCGGCCGACGAAGAGGAAAGCCAGGATGAAGCCGAGCTGGATCGCGCCGAGCGCGATGGCGGCGGCTGCCGGCAGATTCGAGATTCCGTAGAAAGCCTCGAACACGCTGGCCGCCCGGTCGGGGTGGAGGATCTTCTCCACGGCCCAGACCGCGAAGAAGGCGGCCATGGTCAGCCGCATGACGAAGAGCGAGACCTGCAGTTTCATGGGCGCCTCCCGGCGTTCGGCTCGGACGGATCATCCAAACCCGCGCGCTCGCCGGAGCAAACCCGCCTCGCGGGCTTGTGATCGCGGACGCTTCACTCCTCCAGTCCGGCGGACTCGAGCAGCGCCTCGGCGGCGTCGTTCGTGATGGCGGCCTCGCTCCCGACGATCCAGCCGCGCCGCACTGCGTCGGCGCTTTCGGCGATCCAGTCGCGGGCCTCCTGGCCGCCTTCGGGGGCCTGACCGTCGACGAGCAGGAGGACGCCGCCGGATTTCGCCGCCGCCGGCCCGACGGGGAGTCCGTCAGGAAACGACCGGCCGGTCACGAGAAACACCTCGGCGGGCGACGCGCCGGCGTCGATATTACGGTCGGCGACCGCGGCCGACAGGGCGTAGCGGTTCGGTCCCGAGGAGAGACGCTCGACGTCGACGTCGTCGACCCCGTCGCGGTCGGGGTCGCGCAGGGCGTCGGCGACGCCATCCGAAATCGCGGCGGTTCCGCCCACCACGACGACGCGGTCGGCGCCCAATTCGACGATCGCGTCGAGCGTCTCGCGCGGGACGACGTCGCGGGTCGCCAGCAGGATCGGGCGCTGTTCGAAGGCGGCGAGCGCCGAGACGCTGAGCGCCTCCGGCCAACCCTGATTCGGATCGGCGTTGGCGCCTTGGACGACATAGACCGTCGAAGCCGGAACGCGTTCGGCGATCCGGGCGGCCCGGTCGAAGCGGTTGTCGCCGGCGATGCGCTCGACGGCGAGGCCCATGTCCTGTTCCAGCGTGTTCTCGACGGCGTCGCTGATCGACGCGGTGGAGCCGATAACGACCGCGCGGGTCGCGCCCAGGCGCTCGATCTCGGCGCGCATGGAGGCGGACAGGGCGTCGGGCGGCGTCGTCAGCATCGGCGCGTCGAGCGAGCGGGCCAGCGGCGCGCCGGCGAGCGCGTCGGGATAGTTGTACGCCGTGGCGATCACGACCGTGTCCGCCGAGCCGTCGGCGGGAAAGCTCGCCTGCGAGACTTCGACGGCGGTCTCCAGGCGTTCGATCTCCCGCTCGTCGTCCTCCCCCACGCGCTCGCATGCGTCGCCCGGCGTGCAGAAGGCGCGCACGACCTCGGTCTTGTCGTCGTCGGCGTGGATGGTGATCACCTGACCCCACGGCGTGATGGCGGCCAGGATGTCGGGCTCGTTGACGCCGCCGACGGCGTCGCCGTCGATCGCGTAGCGCAGCTGGCCGTCGGCCGTGAGCGAGACGAGATGAAGCCCGCCGAACGCGCCGAAATAGGCGTTGCCGGCGGCGTCGGTGATCAGCTGCCCGCCATTGTTGGTGTCGCCGGTCGCATAGGCCCATTCGATCGCGCCGGTGTCGACGTCGATGGCGGCGATGTCGGCGCCGGTTTCGAGTTCGCTCCAGCCGACGAGCTTGTCGCCGTCGGCGCGGGCGAGCGACTGGAAGAAATTGTTGCCGCCTGTATCGGGCTCGTAGGCGATCCAGCGCTGGCTGAGCCCGCCGTCATCGTCATAGAAGACGAGGCATTCGTCGCCGGCGTCCTCCGGCGCGCCGGCGCAATCGTTGAGCGCCATGGCGACGCCGCGGTCGCTGGCCAGCATGGTGCGCTCGGTGAACCCGCCGGGCCGGCCGGGCAGGTCGACGGAATCGATCTCCGAACCGGACCAGTCGAACTTGATCAGCCGCCAGATCTGGGGCGTGACCTCGTCGTCCCACTTGAGCACGACGTAGAAGCCGTCGCCGTAATCGCTCGTGATCATCCGCCCGCCGAAGCGCGGCGAGTCGTCGCCCTGGGCGTTGTGCAGATCGATCGCCCAGCTCTCCGACCAGGATCCGATATCGATCGCGCGCACCATGTTGCTGAAGGCGAAAGAGCCCGCCAGCAGGGCGTGGGACTCGTCGTCGCTGAGCAGGATCCGGTCGCGGCAGGCGCTCAGGCGCGGCGCGTCGACGGCGTCGGCGTCGTAGATCTGGTCAGGGATGATGGCGCCGGTGTCCTCGTCGATGGCCACCAGGGAGTCGTCGAAATCCGGCTTGGTCGGGGTCTGGCCCTCGAGCTGGGCGATGATGCGCCCGTCGCTGGTCACGGCGGGCATGCAGGTCTCGGCGATGTCGAGCGTCGTCCAGACATGCTCGCCGGTCTCCGGGTCCACCGCGATCAGCGCCTCGCGCGGCTCCTCGGCCTCGTTCTCGGCAGTCTCGGGCAGGTCGGTGGCGATGCGGCCCTGCAGGATCACCAGCCCGTTGCCCGCCAGCAGCGCGCCGTTGGGCTCGCTGCGGAGTTCGATGTCGAGATCGACGGCGTAGGCCATCCCCGGTCCCGCCGGTCCCGTCGTGGCGTATTGCGAGGTCGCCTGTGGCGTCGAGTGGCCGTGGCCGCCGGTCGGCGGCGCGGCCAGCGCGGCGGGCGCGAGCGCGAGCGTCGCCGCCGCGGCGCACGCGGCGGACGGAACCAAAAAGCGGCGCGTTTTCATGGGCGTCCCCCGGGGGGTTGCGGCCCGCGCCGTTTGCCTGTCCCCGGCGCGGGCGGGTCAGCATCCTGACGAGTGTCGGCTGCGCCCTTGGCGCGAGTCAAATGCAGGCGCGCCTCCGATCGAGCCGGGGTCGAGACCGCGACCGCGCCGCCGTGCGCCTTCGTCAAGGCGGCCGCCGGCGCGGCGCCGTCTTGATGGTTGAAAGTACAATTTTGTAGAGGATATAATTCGGTCGTTCGTGGCGACGCGCCGGCGCCGACCGGTCGTCCATGAGCGAGGGGCCGCGCGAAACACGCAATAGGGGAGACCATGTTCATGCGGACCATATCGCGATACGCGGCGCGCCTGGCGCCGGCGATCGGGGCGGCGGCGATGCTGGCGGCCTGCGCCACGCCGGAGGAGCTCGACGCCTACGAGGAGGAGCAGGCCACCGCCGAGGAGCGCGCGCGCGAGCGCATCGCCGCGGCGCTGGAGAGCGGCGCCTGCCGCTATCGTCAGCAGACCGGCTTCCGCACCCGCAAGGTGCTGCAATGCGAGCCGGGCGTGCTCCGCCCGCGCGACGCCACTGGCGCCGAGGCCGAGATCCGCGACTGGCAGAACTCGGGCGCGGTCGGCAGCAACCTGCCGGGCGGATGACGGCGCGGCGCCGGTTTGTCTCGGGCGGCGGATGAAGGCATCATGCGGTCCTGTGCGGGGCCGGGAGACAAGGGGAAAGCCGATGAATCCACGGATCATCAGGGGGCGTGTCCGGCGGGCCGCGATGGCGGGCCTTCTGCTCGGAGTGGCCGCGTGCGCGACGCCGGAGGAGCTGGCGGCGTACCAGGAGGCGCAGGCCGACGAGGAGGCGCAGCGCGAGATGTCGGAGGAGCGCCTGGAAGCGGCGCTGGCGTCGGGCGAATGCGAATATCGTCAGCAAACCGGGTTCCGCACCCGCCGCGTGCTGCAGTGCGAGCCGGGCGTGCTGCGCCCGGGCGATCCCGACGAGGCCGGGCGCTCGATGCGCGACTGGCAGGATGCGGGCGCGCTCTGCACGAGCCAGAACCAGGCCTGCAATCCCGGCTGATCGCCGGCGCGTCCTGCAGTCTTTTCTTTGAACGCTCAACGCGGCGCGTCCTATGCTCCCGCCGAGCCTGGGGAGCGCGCGCCCTGCGATGAGCGATCTGTTCGAAGCGTCGGGACTGGACGAAGGCGCGCCGCGGCCGCTGGCGGACCGGCTGCGCCCGCAATCCCTCGACGAGGTGGTCGGCCAGGACCACCTGCTCGGCCCCGACGGCCCGCTCGGGCGCATGGTCGCGCAGAAGCGGCTGTCCTCGATCGTGCTGTGGGGCCCGCCGGGGACGGGCAAGACGACGATCGCGCGCCTGCTCGCCGACGCCGCCGGGCTCGAGTTCGACGCCATCTCGGCGGTGTTCTCCGGCGTGGCCGATCTCAAGAAGGCCTTCGACCGCGCCCGCGCCCGCCGGGCGAGCGGCCAGGGCACGCTCTTGTTCGTCGACGAGATCCACCGCTTCAACCGCGCCCAGCAGGACGGCTTCCTGCCCGTCGTCGAGGAGGGCGTGATCACGCTCGTCGGCGCGACGACGGAGAACCCCAGCTTCGAGCTGAACGCCGCGCTGCTCTCGCGCTGCCAGGTGATGGTCCTGAAACGCCTGGACGCCGACGCGATGGAGACGCTGCTCAAGCGCGCCGAGGCCGCCGAGGCCCGCGCGCTCCCGCTGACGGCCGAGGCGCGCGAGGGCCTGATCGCGATGGCAGACGGCGACGGGCGGTATCTGCTCAATCTCGCCGAGGAGGTGCTGGCGCTCGACGCCGAACAGCCGCTCGAACTCGCCGACCTGGGCGAGGTGCTGCAGCGCCGCGCGCCGGTCTACGACAAGGACCGCGAGGAGCACTACAACCTCATCTCCGCGCTGCACAAATCCGTCCGCGGATCGGATCCCGACGCGGCGCTCTACTGGCTCGCGCGCATGCTGGCCGGCGGCGAGGACCCGCTGTTTCTCGCCCGGCGCATCGTGCGCATGGCCAACGAGGATATCGGCCTGGCCGACCCGACGGCGGTCCACGCCGCGCTGGCGGCCAAGGAGGTCTACGATTTCCTCGGCTCGCCCGAAGGCGAGCTCGCGCTCGCCCAGGCCGTCGTCCATCTCGCCTGCGCGCCGAAGTCGAACGCGGTCTACAAGGCGTACGGCGCGGCGATGCGCGCGGCCAAGCAGACCGGCTCGCTCATGCCGCCCAAGCACATCCTCAACGCGCCCACCAAGCTCATGAAGTCCGAGGGCTACGGGTCGGGCTACGAGTACGACCACGCCGTCGAGGGCGGGGTGTCCGGCCAGGACTATTTCCCCGAGGCGATGACCGACCGGCCCGTTTTCTACTCCCCGACCGATCACGGCCGCGAGGCGGCGATCCGCGAGCGCCTCGAGCGCTGGCGGGGGTTGAGGAAGGACCGGCGCGGGTGAGGCCCGCTCAGCCCCGGCGCCGGCCGCCGGGGCGCCGGCCGCGAAAGCGCGTGATCGCCTCCGTCGTCGCGCTCGCGCGCTCCGGGGCGGGCTCCTCGCGGTCCACCGCGTCGGGGCAGCAGCGCACGCAGGCGTTGGCCAGGGGAAAGTCCCTCAGCGCGATCTCGAGGGCGCGCGTCGCGTCGGGCTGCCAGCCGAGATCGTGATAGCGCGTGGGAAAGCCCGCGCAGTCCTGGTGATGGACGAGGTTCTCGCCGGTGACCGGCTGGGGGTCGCGGTCGATGACGAAATGGGCCATGGGGGCGTCCTGCAGCGCATTGCGGAACCGCCCGACAGTCTGCCCGCGAGGGGTTAAGACTTCGCGAGCGCGGCCGCGCTCAGCGCCTGGGGTTATTGCTCGCCGCGCTTCGGATTGGCCAGCCGGATCATCCAGGCGCACGCGGCGACGAAGTCCGGCCAGTCGATCTGCGAGCTGGCGCCCTCGAAGAAGCGCCGCGGGATGGTGATGTATTCGTTCCAGGTCAGCCGGCTCAGTCCCTCGCGCTGCATCTGGCGCTCGCGGGCCGGCGTCCTGCGCTCGGCCGCAGCGTCCCGCCGCAGTGGAAGAAGGATGGACTTGTTGCCCTGGGACGGGGCTTCCTCCTTAGGATAATAGCCTGCCTGTGCGTCCTCGAGCCGTAGCCTGAGCTCTCCAATGCTTTCGGTATCACCCCGCGAGGCGGCCTCCGCGATTTCCCGTTGCAGGCCTTCGACGATGGCTTGTTGCTGCTCTGCAGGAATGCGCCGTTGCGGCTGCGGCCGCCCTGCGCCGTAACGATTGCGCATGCTGTCGCGCAGGCGTCCCAGAGCGGAGTGAGGAGGTGCGCCATGCAAATCGTTTAAGAGGTCGTCCAGCCGCACGGGGGTGCCGGGATGGGCGTCGATGGTCGGGTCGTGCCAACGCGGTTGGCCGAGATAGGAATCCTGCTCGAATAGCGCATGCGCGTCGAATGCACTCCAACCGAGCCGGATCTCGCGGCGATGCCCGCGCAGGCGCAGGCCCTCGTCGCCGATCTCGATCCTCAGCTCCTCGCTGCCCGGGTCGATCGGCCGGTGCGGCTCGCGCGTTCGCGGCCGCGGAAAGGCGCAGCAGATCGCGCAGATCAGTCCGAACAGCGAAATCGCCCCGATCTCGATCCACAGCGCCCACTCCATCCAGGCCGGCCCCGGCGACAGGCAGATCCGGCCATTGAAGAACGGCGGGACGAGGCAGTCGGCGTAGGTCGCCGGCGGTGCGACTCCCGGTCCGGCCGCCGCGGCGAGCGCCGTGGCGGCGAGGACGACGAGCAGGACCAGCACGACGCGACAGGCCCAGCAGGCCGGGCAGTCGTCCAGACCGCGGCCGCCGAACCGGTCGGCCATTGAGTACCGCCCGCACTCGCTTGCGCGCAGGGCGAAATTCCGCTCGTGCACCGTCTGAAGCGGGCTTTCCGGCGAATGGCGCGCCGCCATCGTGTCGCTCCCCCCGGGCGCGCCCCCTCGCGGCGCGACGACGGACGTTAACCATTCCGCGCGAAGCGCTCAAGAATAATGCAACCAGCAGGCGCGCGGCCGCTCCGGGGCGCGGGTTCGCCGGGAGGGCGGGGGGTTATACGCGGCGTCGTTCGCAGCGTTTTCCTGACCCCGGATCGGGGTCCGGGGTGAACTCCAGTCAGGACCCAGAGAGCGTGGAACGCCGGCGGCGGCGCCCGTCCTCCCCTGGGTCCCAGCTTTCGCTGGGAGAACGAGGGTTCGCGCGCCTCGTCCTCCTCCTCGTTTTCCTGACGAACGTCAGGACCCAGGGATCGAAGAACGCGAACGCCGGCGCCCGGCCTCTCCTGGGTCCCAGCTTACGCTGGGAAAACGACAGTTTGCGCTCTTCGTCGCTCTCTTCGTTCTCCTGACGAAAGTCAGGACCCAGAGAGCGTGGAACGCCGGCGGCGGCGCCCGTCCTCCTCTGGGTCCCAGCTTTCGCTGGGAGAACGAGGGTTTATACGCGGCATCCCCCTCACCGTTTTCCTGACCCCGGATCGGGGTCCGGGGTGAACTCCAGTCAGGATCCAGGGAGCGTGGAACGCCGCCGTCGCCGCCCGGCCTCCTCTGGGTCCCGGCTTGCGCTGGGAAAACGACAGTTTGCGCTCTTCGTCGCTCTCTTCGTTCTCCTGACGAAAGTCAGGACCCAGAGAGCGTGGAACGCCGGCGGCGGCGCCCGGCCTCCTCTGGGTCCCAGCTTTCGCTGGGAGAACGAGGGTTTGTACGCGGCATCCCCCTCACCGTTTTCCTGACCCCGGATCGGGGTCCGGGGTGAACTCCAGTCAGGACCCAGAGAGCGTGGAACGCCGACGCGCGTCCTCTCTGGGTCCCGGCTTGCGCTGGGAAAATGAGGGTTTGCGCCCCCTCACCCCTCCGCGGCGTCGAGGAGCCGGAACAGCCTCTCGCAGGCCAGCAGGTCGCGCTTGCGGGCGGCGGCGGCTTCGGCCGCCTCGGCGTCCTCGCCCCAGCGTTCGGCCTGGAAGGTCTCGTCGAGGGTGGCCGCGGCGAACACGTCCTCGCCCGTCGCCTCGGCCTCTAGGAGCGCGAAGCCCAGCACAGCCGAGCCCGTCAGCGGGACCGCGCTGGCCAGCCCCGTCAGCCGCCAGTCGTCGAGCGCGGTCGCGCGGGCGTGGAGCGCCTGGATCGCCTCCGGCGGCTGCTCCAGCGCGAGCAGGCTGGCCGCATGCTTGAGCTCGGCGTCGAGCGCGGTCGCCGCCCAGGCGAGATACGGGTCCCAGGCCTCGGCCTGGCGCGCGGCGAGTTCGGCCTCCTCGGCGCGGTGGCTCAGCAGGTCGGTGCTGGCGTAGCGGGCGATCTCGGCGGCGGCGGCGGCGCGGGCCTCGCCCATGCGGTCGATGGCGACATGGGCGAGCCGGGTGAGCGGCATGGCGAAGGGATCGATGACGTCGTCCTGGGCGTCCCATTCCGCGGCCATCGCCTCGGCGAGCGCCTCGGCGGGCGCGGCGAGCGCGTTCCTGGCGGGCGTCTTCACCGGCCGGCCGTCGAGCGTGACCGTCCAGCCCTCGGGCGCGCGCGCGACCCCGGCGGTCTCGTAGAAGCGCTCTGGCAGCTCGGGCTTTTCGGGTTTGGCCTTCGACATGCTCATGCCGCATCTCCCTCCAGCCCGTCGGCGAACGCATCCAGCGCCGCGTTGAGGCCGTCATAATCGTGGTGGATCTCGTGGGCGCCGCCGGCTTCGATCTCGTCGGGCGTGTGGAAGCCCCAGGCGACGCCCAGCGCGCGGGTCTTCGCGGCGCGCGCCATCTCCATGTCGAAGCTGGTGTCGCCGATCACGACGGTCTCGGCGGGCGCCGCGCCGGTCTCGGCCATGGCGTCGAGCACCATGCGCGGATGCGGCTTGCCGGGGCCGTGATCGACGGTCTGGAAAGTCTGGAAATAGCGATGCAGGCCGTGATGGTCGAACACGATGTCGAGCCCGCGCCGGGCCTTGCCCGTGGCCACGCCCAGGAGCCAGCCTTCGTCGGCCAGGCGCTCGACGGTGTCCTTCGCGCCTTCGTAGAGCGGCTCGGAAAAGCCTGTCTCGGCGCGCTGCTCGACGAAGGCCTGCTTGTAGTACGTCGCCAGCTCCGGGATGCGCTCGGCCGGGTAGTCAGCCGGCGCCAGCCTCAGCACCGCCTCGGTCAGCTCCAGCCCGACGATGGTGCGCACGCGGTCGTATGCGATCTCGCCCAGGCCCGCGCGCTCGAAGGCGCGCGTCATCGCCCGGTGGATCACCTGGCGCGAGTCGACCAGCGTCCCGTCGACGTCGAACACGGCGAGCTTGAGCCTCATGAAAGCGCCGCCTCGACGAGGGTGAGGTCGTCGTCTTCGTTGAAGCCGAGCGTGGCGAAGGTCTCCTTCATGTGGTCGGGGAGGTCCGCCTCGATGACCAGCGGCGCTTTCCCCTTGCGCGGGATCTCCAGCTTGCGGGCATGCAGGTGCAGCGCCTCGGGCAGGCCCTCGGGAACCGGCACGTCGCAGGTGTATTTGCGGTCGCCCAGGATCGCCCGGCCGGCGGCGGCCATGTGCACGCGCAGCTGGTGGGTGCGCCCGGTCTCGGGTCTCAGCACGACCCAGCTCGCGCGCTGGCCGGCCTCGTCGGCGACGGCGTAGCGGGTGACCGCGTGGCGGGCGGCGTCCTCGCCGTGGGCGGCGGCGACCATGATCTCGCGATCGCCCTCGCCGCCGGCGACGTCCTTCTTGAGAAAGCCGCTGATCTCGCCGGCCTTGGGGATCAGCGTCCCCAGCACGACGGCCCAGTAGGTCTTCTTCAGCGCCCGGCCCTGGAACAGCTTCGACAGGCGGGCGGCCGACGCGGCGGTCTTCGCCACGACCAGGACGCCCGAGGTGTCCTTGTCGAGGCGGTGGACGAGGCGCGGGCGTTCGTCGCCCCTGCCGAAGGCGTCGAGCAGCCGGTCGACATGACGCGTGATCTTCGAGCCGCCCTGCACGGCCAGGCCCGCGGGCTTGTTCAGCGCGATCAGCTCGTCGTCCTCGTAGATAACCAGCGAGCGGGCGAAGTCGGCGTCTTCGCGCGACAGCGGTGGCGTCTCCTTCACCGCGTCGGGGTCGGGCAGGGGCGGCACGCGGATCGTCTCGCCGGGCTTGAGCCGGCGATCGCCCTTCGCCCGCGATCCGTCGACGCGAATCTGGCCTTTCCTGAGGAGCTTGGCGACCATGCCGTGGGGCACGTGGGGAAAGCGCCGCCTGAACCAGCGGTCCAGGCGCACGTCAGCCTCGTCGGGTTTGACCTCGATCGTCTGGACTCCGCTCATGATCCCGCGAACCGCCTCGCCAGCAACAGCCCCGCCATCACCGCGGCGACCGACAGGCCGACCGTGGAGACCGCGTAGGCGAAGGCCGTCATGTAGGTCTTGCGCTCGATCATGAGAACGATGTCGAGTGAAAACGCGCTCATCGTGGTGAAGGCGCCGAGAAAGCCTACGCCCAGCGCGTAGCGCAGCTCGGTGGCGTCGGCCCGCCAGGCCAGCGCCAGCCAGCCCACCAGGAGCCCGATCAGGAATCCGCCGACGACGTTCACCGCGAACGTGCCGTAGGGAAACTCCGGCCCGATCCAGCGCATGCCTGCCTGGCCGACGAAATGGCGCGACACCGCGCCCAGCGCGCCGCCCAGCGCGATGAGAAGCACATGGTTCATGGGCCGCGGCTTAGGGCGTGGGGGCGTTTCGGGCAAGAGGCGGGGGCGTGGGCGGGGGCGGGGGCTGGGGGCGAGGCGAGGCAAGATTTGGTCAGCGATTATCACCCTCCCTCCCCTTGATGGGGAGGGTCCCGAGGCGAATCCGAGGGGGGCGGGGTGATTGAAATCCCGGGCGCGCCGCAGGCGCGATCCGGGACCTCTTCGCGATTGGCCGCCGGGAGGCCCCGGCTCTCCCTCCGGTCGGCCGGGGTTTCATAAGCAACGCGCCCCACCCGTCTGCGCCTTCGGCGCAGCCACCCTCCCCACGGAGGGCGAGGGAGGAACAACCCCCTCCCTCGCCAGGCCCCCGGTCCGCGGGGTAGACTGTCGCCGACCCGCAGTCCGGAGGCGACGATGCGCGAATCCGACGCCCAGTTCGTCGGCGACATCCCGGCGAATTACGACGCCCATCTCGGCCCGGTCCTGTTCGAGGCCTACGCCGATGATCTGGCCCGGCGCGCGGCGCGCGGGTCGCCCGCGCGCGTGCTCGAACTCGCCGCGGGCACGGGCATCCTCACCGAGCGGCTGCACGGCGCGCTCGGCGAGATCGACCGCTTCGTCGTCACCGATCTCAACGCGCCGATGCTGGAGATCGCGCGGACGAAGCTGCCCGACGCGGCCGGGGCGAAGTTCACGGCGTGCGACGCCGCGGCGCTCGACTTTCCCGACGACGCCTTCGACCTCGTCGCCTGCCAGTTCGGGGTGATGTTCTTCCCCGACCGCGCCGCGGCCTATCGCGAGGCGCTGCGCGTGCTCGAGCCCGGCGGCCGCTACGTCTTCAACAGTTGGGCGGGCATGGAGGACAACCCGTTCACCCTGGTCGCGCAGGCCGTCATGGAGCGCGTCTTTCCCGACTACCCGCCGGCCTTCATGAACACGCCCTTCGGCTACGCCGACCCGGAGACGATCGCGGGCGATCTGGAGGCGGCGGGATTCGCCGTCGCCGGCAGCGAGACGGTGGCCGTCGACTCGCCCGTGGAGTCCTGGGAAAGCTTCGCCCGCGGGCTCGTGCACGGCAATCCGACCGCCGAGGAGGTCCGCAGCCGCGGCGGAACCGATCCCGACGACCTCGTCGCCGCGCTCGCCGGGGCGCTGCGCGCCGATTTCGGGCCCGAGCCGGGGACGGTGTCGCTGAAGGCGCATGTCGTGGAGGCGGAAGCGCCGTCCTAGCCCCGCAACCGCGCCAGCAGCGCCCGGGCGAGCGCCGCGCCGGCGAGCAGGCCGGGATAGATGACGATCGCGCGCGCGGCGATATAGGGCGCGGGCATGGCCGGCGCGCCGCGCATCAGCGCGACCACCTCCAGCAGGCCGAAGGCGATCGCGACGACGGCCAGCACGATCAGGAGATCGCGCCAGCCCCGGCGGTTCGAGGTCGCCGCCGCGAGCGCGGCGACCGCGCCGACGACGGCGTTCATGCTGGACTCGACGGCGAGCCGCACGGACAGCCCCATCAGCGAGCCGTCATAGAAGAATCCGACGTCGGAGCGGAACACCACGCCGGAATCGTAGAAGCGCTGCACGCCGTGGATGGCGATGGTGTACCAGCCGATGCCGAGCCAGTAGCCCGCGAGCACCGCCACCAGCGCGGTGACCGCCAGGCTCGACCGGGTCAGCGCCGCGGCCAGCGGCGGCGCCGAGCCCAGCGCCTGGCGCCAGTACCAGGCCGCCGCCGCCGCCGCGCCGTCGCGGTCGGCGCGGGCGTGGAAGCTCTCCTCGAGATCGCCGAGCACCGGCTCGCGCGCCGGCGCCGGCGCCAGCGCCGCGATCAGCCAGCGCGCCGGAGCGGGCGGGCGGCGCGGCGCGTCGCGCCTCATCCCGCCCTCCGGGCGGTCCAGGAGACCACCCCGTCGAGCATGCGCCCCATCGCGGCGGCGGATTCCTGCAGGCGCCGCGCGCCCTCGGCGGTGACGTCGAAATACTTCTTCGCCCGGCCGCCGCGCCGCGCGGTGGCCTCGCCCAGGCGCGCGGTCACCAGCCCCTTGGCCTCGAGCCGGTCGAGCGTGGCGTAGACCGCGCCGATGGCGACGTCGCGCGCGGCGCGGGCGGCGATCTCCTCGCGGACGGCGACGCCGTAGGCCTCCGGGCCCAGGCGCATGACGGCGGCGAGCACGAGGATCTCGAACTCGCCCAGATTCCGGCCCTTGCTCACGCGGCGCCCCTCCGGCGGTTTCATCTACAAGCGCGTATCAATACGCCGGGCGGCGGGCCGACGGCAAGCCGCTCAGCCGCCGGCGAAGTGCTCGCGGATCGTCCACAGCCCGATGGCGACGAAGCCGATCCCGGCGATCAGCTTGAGCGGCGCCCCGGCGAGCCAGCGCTCGGCGGCCACGCCCAGCGCCACGGCGAGCGCGGTCGAGGCGAGCAGCGCCGCGCCGGCGGCGAGGAAGACGAGGAGGGGCGGCGTCCGCCCCTCGGAGGCGAACAGCACGGTGGCGAGCTGGGTCTTGTCGCCGAGCTCGGCGAGGAAGACGGCGGCGAAGATGGCGATGATCTGCGACATGGGGATCGGACCTCTCCGGGAGCCGGGTTCGCGAAACCACGACGATCCGCTCCGGCCGGCTCCCGTCCGCCCGAACGGCTCGTCGCAGGTCTCGCCGGGCCGACCGGATCGGCTTCGCGCGCCACGGCCTGCCGGCCGATCGTGTTGACGCGCGCCTCCTCCCGAACGCGCGGGAGGAGCGGCTACTCCCCTGAGACAGCGGGCGCGGTATAGGCCGCGCCCGCGTCCCGGCGCAAGCCCCGCCCTACTCGGCGGCGGCCGGCGCGGCGTCGGCCGTCTTCGCCCCCGTCGCGGCGGCGGCCAGCCAGATCATCGCCAGCACCGAGGCCATGACGAGATAGCCGCTGATCCCCAGCACCGGGCCCAGCGCGGCCTCCTCGGCGCGGCCGCCATAGAGCATGTAGAGCGCGCCGACCATCACCGCCGCGCCGGCGTGGTGCAGGACGAACTGGATCCACGCCACCAGGCCCTGGGCCAGCGCGAACACGCGGTAGAGCACCGCCCAGCTCACCGACAGCACGCCGCCGAGCAGCATGATGTGGGCGTGGGTGGGCATCTGGCCGTGATCGCCCGAGCGGCCCATGGCGTCGCCCAGCCCCATGCCGGCGAGCAGCCAGGCCAGTCCGATGAGAAGATGCAGGCGTTCGATCTTCATGACGTGCGTCCCCGATAACCATCGCCCCCAGCGGCGAATACCGTATTCGACGACGCCGGCGCGCGGTCGGCAAGAGAAAATGCGCGGGGGGCGAGGCCGCGCGCGCACGTTCGCGATCGGCGCCCTCCCTCCCCCTCGCGGGGAGCGAGGGCGCTCCGCCCGTCGCATCCCGATCCGCGTCATCCCGGGCGAACCGCCCGACAGGGCGGGGAGACCCGGGACCGGCCGAAGGCGCTGCTCTCATTCTCCGCGGCCCTCATCCCCGGATCACGTCCGGGGCAGGCTCTGAGGGCCCCGATCCCCTCATCCTGAGGAGGCCTGTTCCCTCGCGCTTCGAGACGCTCGCTGACGCTCGCCCTCAGCATGAGGGAACAGGCCGTCTCGAAGGACGGGGATCGGGGCGTCTCGAAGGACGAGGGCCGCCTCATTCCTCCTCCGCCGCCCCCTCCTCGGCGCGCAGCTGCGCGGCCAGGCGGTCGAGCCGGGCCTCGAGCTCGGCGCGCGCCGCGGCGAGGGATTCTTCCTCCTCGGCCTTGTCGCGGGCGGCCTTCGCCGCGCGGGCCTCGGGCGTCATCGGCGGATCGGCGGCGGCGCGGGCGAAGCGGTCGGCCAGTCGCATCGCGGCCTCGGCCTCGCGCAGCCGCCCCGTCCGCGCGAGCGTCATCGCCAGGCCCAGCGCGTGCTCGGCGGCGGCCTGCTTGGGGTCGGGGGCGTCTTCCTCCAAATGTCTCTTTCCCGGCGAAAGCCGGGACCCAGGTGAGGATGAACGCGAATGTCCGAGCCCTTCGCTCTCTGGGCCCCGACTTTCGTCGGGGAAGAGCGATGTGGATGATATCGGGAGAGGGGGCTCCGCTTCAGACGCCGCCTCCGCCTCCGCGACGAGATCGCACGCCCGCCAGCGGTTTTCCGCCGCCCAGCGATAGAGCGTCGAGCCCGCCACGCCGGTCGCGCGGACGATGTCGTTCATCTCGCGGCCGGCCTCGCGCATCCGTCTGGCGCGCGCCTCGAGGCGGGCGCGCTCGGTGGTCGATCTCGGCCGTCCGGGCATGGGACCAGCTTACGCCCGCCCGCCGGGGCGGGGGATATCTGTGGCCAATCGCAGACGGCGGCGAGTAGCGATTTCCTCCCCCGCTTGCGGGGGAGGTGTCAGCGAAGCTGACGGAGGG
>NZ_QEXV01000004.1 GCF_003122085.1 Marinicauda salina | reverse complement strand
ACCACCTCCCCCGCAAGCGGGGGAGGAAAGACCCGACGCGTCCGTATCGTGGGGCGCGCTCGGTTCCCCTCCCTCCCCTGGATGGGGAGGGTCGCGAGCGCAGCGAGCGGGGTGGGGTGAGGCCTGCACCGACGCGCGACGACTTCACACCCAAGGCCCTCATCCTGAGGGCCCCGATCCCCGTCCTTCGAGACGGCCGCTTCGCGGCCTCCTCAGGATGAGGGGATCGGGGCGTCTCGAAGAACGAGGGCCGTCCACCCTCCCCACGGAGGGGGAGGGAGGGCGTGCAGATCGCCAAGACAGCGCGCCGGGTCACGGCGTGAGAACCTCCAGCCCGCCGAGATAGGGGCGCAGCGCGGCGGGGACCGCGATCGAGCCGTCCTCGTTCTGGTGGTTCTCCAGCACCGCCAGCAGCGCGCGGCCGGTCGCCACGCCCGAGCCGTTGAGCGTGTGCAGGAACTCGGGCCGCTTCTCGCCTTCCTTGCGATAGCGCGCGTTCATGCGGCGGGCCTGGAAGTCCCCGCAGTTCGAGCACGACGAGATCTCGCGATAGGTCTTCTGGCTCGGCAGCCAGACCTCGAGATCGTAGGTCCGGCGCGCGGCGAAGCCCATGTCGCCCGACGACAAGAGCATCACCCGGTAGGGCAGCTCGAGCCGCTGCAGCACCTTTTCCGCGCAGCCGGTCATGCGCTCGAGCTCGGCCCCGGACTCCTCCGGCGTCACGATCGAGACCAGCTCGACCTTGTTGAACTGGTGCATGCGGATCAACCCGCGCGTGTCGCGCCCCGCCGCGCCGGCTTCGGCGCGGAAGCACGGCGTGTGCGCGGTGAAGCGCATCGGCAGGTCGGCCTCGGCGTGGATGTGCTCGCGCGCGAGATTGGTCAGCGGCACTTCCGCGGTGGGAATGAGCCAGCGGTCATCGGTCGTACGGAACAGGTCCTCGGCGAACTTGGGCAGCTGACCGGTGCCGAACAGCGCCTCGTCGCGGACCAGCAGCGGCGGACTGGTCTCGAGATAGCCGTGCTCGCTCACATGCAGGTCGAGCATGAATTGCGACAGCGCGCGCTCGAGCCGGGCCACGGGCCCGGTCGTCACGGCGAAGCGCGAGCCCGACATCGCCGCGGCGCGTTCGAAATCGAGCCCGTTCAGCCCCTCGCCGAGATCGACATGGTCGCGCGGCTCGAAAGAAAAGGCGCGCGGCTCGCCCCATTTGCGGACTTCTTCGTTGGCGCTCTCGTCTTCCCCGACCGGGACGTCGGCGTCCGGCCGGTTGGGCAGCGCGGCGAGATGCTGGTCGAGCAGCGCGTCGGCGTGGCGGACCGCCTCGTCGGCCTCCTCCAGCTTCTTCTTGAGCGTATCGACCTCGGCGCGGAGCGCATTGAACCGGTCCTCGTCGCCGGCGGCCTTGGCCTGGCCGATTTCCCTGGATTTCGCGTTGCGCTCGGTCTCGATCTCCTGGCGCGCCGTGGTCGCCTCGCGGCGGCGCGCGTCGAGATCGATCAGGCGCTCGGCCTGCGGTTCGAGCCCGCGGGCGCGCATGCCTGCGTCGAACTCGGCCGGGTTGTCGCGGATGAAGCGGATATCGTGCATGGGCGGACCACTCGGAAGACGGCGACGGATCGGCCGCGGTGATAGCCCCGCCCGGAGGCGGCGTCCACCGGCGGGCGGGGCGCCATCGCTGATGGCGCAGCGATCGGGGTGCATTGAACTCCCGGACGCGCCGAAGGCGCGATCCGGGACCCCGCAGCGATTGATCTCGACGAGGCCCCGGCGCTCCCTGCGGTCGGCCGGGGTTTCATGCGCTGAAGCCCCCACCCCGGCCCTCCCCCGAGGGGGAGGGAGTCACGCAGCCTCGTCGCGCAGGTCCGCTATTCGTCCGCCTCCTCCCCCTTCGGCTCGACCAGCTTCACCGCGAGGATCGAGACGCCGTAGAGGCCGAACAGGGCCAGGCCGAGGAAGAGCTGGCTGATCGGGTCGGGCGGGGTGACGAAGGCCGCGAAGGCGGCGATGCCCACCACGGCGAACTTCCAGAAACGCACGAGCTGTTCGGAGGTGAGGAGGCCCACCTTCGCCAGCAGCGACAGCAGCACCGGCAGCTGGAACGAGATCCCGAAGGCGAGGATGAGCGTCGTGACCAGGTTGAGATATTCCGACACGCGGGTGAGCAGCTGGATCGAGGCCCGGCCGTTCCCGCCGGCCTGCTCCTGGCCCAGTGCGAAGCCCATCACGAAGGGCAGGATGAAGTAGTAGACGAAGGCCACGCCGGCGGCGAACAGCACCGGCGAGGCGACCAGGAAGGGCGCCAGCGCCAGCCGCTCGTTCTTGTAGAGCCCCGGCCGGACGAACGCCCAGACCTGGTAGGCGATCACCGGGAAGGCGATGATGATCGCGCCAAACAGGGCGAGCTTCAGCTTGACGAAGAAGAATTCCAGCGGCGCGGTGAAGATGAGCTGCAGCTCGAGCGCGTCGCCGCGCACCTGCCGGGCCGCGTTCTCGAACGGGATCAGCAGGACGTTGTAGATCCACTCGGCGAACACGAAGCAGACGGCGAAGGCCACTGCGATCGCCGCCAGCGTGACGATCAGCCGGCCGCGCAGCTCGATGAGATGCTCCATGAGCGGCGCGCGCGAGGATTCGACCTCGTCGTCTTCGTCGCGGTCGGCGGCGGCCATGGCTCAGTCCCCGCCGGTCTTGTCCGTTTCGGCGCGCTCGGCCGGGGCCGGCTCGCCGGCGACCACGCCGAGCTTCTTCGCGCGGGCGGCCTCGCGCTTGGCGTCGGCGGCGCGGGGATGGGGCCGATCCTCTCCGCCCGCGCGCAGATCCGCCTCGGCGTCCTTGAGTTCGCGGGTGACGTCGCCGACGGGATTGGCGTCCTTGAGGGTCTCGATCTCCTTGCGCAGCTCGGCCAGTTCGGCCTCGCGGCCGAGTTCGTCGAAGCTGCGTTGGAAATCGCGCGCCATGGCGCGGGCCTGGCCGACGAAACGGCCAAGCTTGCGCATCATCAGCGGCAGGTCCTTCGGACCCACCACGACGAGCGCCAGGATGAGCAGAACCAGCAGCTCGGGCGCGCCGATGCCGGGATTCATCGCCTAGCTCCCGGCGCGCTCGTCCTCGCGGCGCGTCTCGGCGCCGGCGGACTCATCCGAGCGCAGCGTGCGCGGTGTTTCCTCGTCGCCGCCGTCTTCGGCGTCGTCGTCCTTCAGCCCCTTGCGGAAGGCCGTGATGCCCTTGGCGAAATCGCCCATAAGCGCGGAGATCTTGCCGCGCCCGCCGAACAGCAGGAGCAGCAGAACCGCCACGATGATGAGACCCGTCCAGTGCGGACCCATGCGCGCTCTCCCTTCGAATGCGGGCGCTGACCTCCCGATCCGCCGTGTCGCGGACGGGACTCGCCGGACGCGCGCCCGGCGGCTCATCTCTAGATGATATCGCCGGCCCGGTCCAACAAGGCGGACAGGCGGCAGGGGGCTTGATTTGGCCTTCCGCCCGGCGGCGGCGTTCGACGCGCAGGCGCGGCGTCCAAATGCCGGCCGCTTCAGCTGCCCCCTCACCCCGACCTTCTCCCCCGTATCCGGGGGAGAGGGAGCGCCATGAGGATGTCGGGCGCAGACTGGAAGCGCTTGAGCCTGACGTCCGCATTGAAGAATTCAGCGCGACATCGACGTCCCTTCTCCCCTCCAGGAGGGGAGAAGTAAGATGAGGGGAGAAGGCGCGGCGTCTGATTGTCGAACGCCGCAACCGCACCCCACCCCGGCCCTCCCCTCAAGGGGAGGGAGTCGCGTAGCGTCCTGCATTCGGCGACGGCGTTCCCGCCCTCATGACATGGAAGGCCCGAGGCGCAGCGCCCTACGCGTCGCCCTCCTCGCCTTCCTCGAAGAAGTCGAGATGGAAGGCGGCGGCCTCCTCGTCGGAGAGCGCGTCCTCCTCGGCGGCCTCGTCGAGGCGGGCGGGATCGGGAATATCGAAATGCGCCGGCAGCCGAGACGACAGCAGCCCGGCGGCCTTGAGATCGCCAAGCCCGGGCAGATCGCCGATCGCGGCGAGGCCGAAATACTCGAGGAAGTGCTCGGTCGTGCCGTAGGTCACCGGCCGGCCGGGGCTGCGCCGGCGGCCGCGCAGGCGGATCCATTTCTGCTCGAACAGCGTGTCGATCGTGCCCTTGGAGACGGCGACGCCGCGGATCTCCTCGATTTCGGCCCGCGTGATCGGCTGGTGATAGGCGATGATCGCCAGCGTCTCGGTCGCCGCGTTCGACAGCTTGCGCGGCTCCTCGCGATGCTCCTCCAGCAGACCGGCCAGATCCGGAGCCGTCTGAAAGCGCCATTTTCCGCCGACTTCAACGAGGTTTACGCCGGCCTCCTCATATTTCGCCTGAAGCCCGGCGAGGATCGCGGCGGCGTCCACGTCGGCGGGCAGGCGCGCCGACAGGGTTTCGACGTCGAGCGGTTCCGACGCCGCGAACAGAAGCGCCTCGACCATGCGCGCGCCCTCGCCCGCATTGTCGACGGCGAGCCGCACGCCCGGCGGTCCGGCGTCGCCGGCGGGACGCTTTTCGGCTTCCCGCCTCAGCCCCTTGATCGCCGCGGCGATGGGATCGTCGTCGCGCTCCTCGGTCATGAGGCGGTCTCCTCATCTTCCGTCCCGCGCATCCAGATCGGCGCGAAGGTCTCTTCCTGGCGCATCTGCGCCTCGCCGTCCTTGGTGATCTCGAGCGCGGCGAGCAGCGAAGACGCCGTGACCGAGGCGCGCGGCGGCGCGTCTTCGCCCAGCTCCTCGTCGTCGGGCAGCAGCGCGTCCAGGCGCGTCCAGGCGCCGAGGCGGTGCGCGATCGTCGACAGGCGCCGGCGCGCCTCCTCCAGCCCGTACACCTTCGGCGCCTCCGGGCGGTAGGTGGCGAAGGCCTCCTTCTCGCGGCGGGCCGCATAGGCCTTCAGGAGATCGTAGAGTTCGACGTCATACTTGGGCGTGGTGATCGCGCGCACGCCCTCCGGCGCGCCGCGGTCGAACACGTCGCGGCCCTTGAGCGCACGCGCGAACAGCGCCTCGCCGGCCGCGCGCATGGCGTCGAGCCGGACCAGCCGGAAGGCCAGCGCGGCGGCCATCTGCTCGGGCTCGGGCTCGTCGTCGGCCGGACGCGGCTTGGGCAGCAGCAGGCGCGATTTCAGATAGGCCAGCCAGGACGCCATCACGAGATATTCCGCGGCGATGTCCAGCCGGCGGCCGCGCGCCTCCTCGATGAAGGCGAGATACTGCTCAGCGAGCGCAAGGATCGAGATCTGCGCGAGATCGACCTTGTTCTTGCGCGCCAGCGCCAGGAGCAGGTGAAGCGGCCCCTCCCAGCCCTCGATGTCGACGATCAACGCCTCGCCGGATTCGGCGGCGTCGCGGGCGGCGTCGAAGGCCTCGTTCTCCTCGAACAGGTCGCTCATGCGCTCGCCCGTCTCAGCCCGGCGTCATCGAACAGCGCGTCGAGGCGCGCGGTCGTCGCCTCGACATCAAGCTCGGCGGGCGTCCCGCGCGCGGCCTCGGCCGCCTCGGCGCGTCTCAGCGCCTCGCCCTTGAGCGCCGGCGCGGCGTGGGCGATCTCGATCATCTCGGCCATCTCGCCATTGCAGTGAAGCACGACGTCGCAGCCCGCGCTGAGCGCGTCCTCTGTGCGCCGGCGCATGCCGCCTTCGAGCGCCTTCATGGAGAGATCGTCGCTCATCAGCAGGCCGTCGAAGCCCATATGGCCGCGGATGATCGTCCCGATCACCTCGCGGGAGACCGTCGCGCAATGGTCGGGGTCGATCGCGGCGTAGACGACGTGGGCCGTCATCGCCATCGGCGCGCCGGCGACGCCGGCGAACGCGGCGAAATCGGTCCCGAACAGCGTCTCGGCGTCGGCGCGCACGACGGGCAGGTCGTGGTGGCTGTCGGCGTCGGCCCGGCCGTGACCGGGAATGTGCTTGATCACGCCGGCCACGCCCTGATCCTTCAGCCCTTCGAGCGCGGCGGTCGCCAGCGCGGCGACGGCGGCGGGGTCGGCGTGGAAGGCGCGGTCGCCGATCACCGCGTCGGCGCCGGGCACGGCGAGATCGACGACGGGGGCGCAATCGGCGTCGACGCCGACATCGCGGAGCTCCTTGCCGATCAGGCGGTGATTGAGCCGAACGGCTTCGAGCGCGGCCTCGGGCTCGCGATCGAACAGCTCGCCGAAGCGCGCCGCCGGCGGCGCGGCCCGCCAGGTCGGGGCCTTCAGGCGCTGCACGCGCCCGCCTTCCTGGTCGATGAAGATCGGCGCGTCGCGGCCGACGCAGTCGCGCAGGGAATCGCACAGTCGCGCGATCTGGCGCGGCCGGTCGAGATTGCGCGCGAAGACGATGAAGCCCCAGGGATCGGCGTCGGCGAAGAAGGCTTTCTCGTCGGGCGTCAACGCCTCGCCGGCGAGGCCGTAGATCGCCGCGCTCGCGCTCACCGGCGCGCCACCAGGCAGGACTGGCCCTCGGCGGTCAGCGCCTCGCAGTAATTGGCCGCCGACTGACGGCTGGTGAAGGCGGCGATGCGCAGGCGGTGATAGACGCCGCGCTCGCCGAGATCGGCGCGTTCGATGTCGGGCGCGCGGCCGCGGGCGAGATCGGGGAAGCGCGTGGCGAAGCTGATCCAGCCCGCCTCGGCGTCCTCGGCCGAGCGGAAGGCCGCGATCTGGACGACCCATTCGCCCTCGGCGGAGGCCGCCGCCGCAGCCGGCTCCGGCTCGGAAGCCGCCGGCGTCGGTTCCGGCTCGGGCTCCGGCGCGGGCTCGGACGTCGCTTCGGGCTCGGGTTCGGGCGCGGGCTCCGATTCCGCCGGAGCGGGGTCGGGCTCCGGCTCGGCTTCTTCCTGCGCCGCGTCGGCGTCAGCGGTCTCGACGCGGACCGGCGGCATCTCGCGCTCGGTTTCGGCAGGCTCTTCGGGTCCCGGGCGCACGCCGGCCTCGGACGACTCGGCATCGTCGCCTTCCTCGCGCAGGCTGTAGGCGTCGATGTCCTGGCCGGGCGTCTCGTAGCCGCCGGGGTCGTCGGGGGCCTCCCGGTAGGGTTCGTCGTCGGCCGAGACGATGGGCGACTCGCCGCGATCGCGGACGCCCTGATTGTAGGCGCTCCAGACCACCGCCACGAACAGCAGGAACACGGCCGCCGAGGCGAGCAGCAGGATCGGCCCGCGGCGGTCGGCGTCGGCCTCGCGGGCGTCGAAGGTTCCCTGGTCCTCGGCCGGCGGCGCGTAGGCGCCCAGCCGCTTCTCCTCGTCGGACATCCCGTTTTCCCGTCTCCCGGCCGACCGGCGGGCGTCGGCCCGGCGCCGGTCGGATCACGATAGCGATTCGGCCGGCGGAGCGCGCCCCTAGCGCCAGCCTTCCACATGAAAAATCTTGCGGTGCTCCTCGATCGCGAAGCGGTCGGTCATGCCCGCGATGTAGTCGCACGCCACCCGGGCCGTGCCGTCGCCCCCGGCGCCGTCGGCGCGCGCCTGGAACTCCGTCGGCAGCAGGCCGGGGTCGCCGAGGAAGACCGCGAACAGGTCGCGCACGACGCGCCGACCCTTTTCCTTCATGCGCTTGACCTTGTAGTGCAGATACATGTTCGCATAAAGAAACCGCCGCAGGACGGCGAGGCTCTCGGTCATGTCGTCGGAGAAGGCGACCATCGGCCGGTCCTGGGCGCGGACATCCTCCGGACTGGCGACGCCGGCGGCTTCGATCCGGCCGCGCGTCTCCTCCAGCACGTCGCCGACCATGAGCCCGATCAGCTCGCGCACCGCCTCGTGGATGAGCACGTCGCGGGTGATGTCGGGATGACGCGCGCGGCAGCGACGGAACACCTCGCCGGCCAGCGGGACGTCGTCGAGCTGGTCGATGGTGAGCAGGCCCGAGCGCAGCCCGTCGTCGATGTCGTGATTGTTGTAGGCGATGTCGTCGGACAGCGCGGCGATCTGCGCCTCGACCGAGGTGAAGTCGGCGACATCGAGGTTCTCCCAGTCAGGATAGGCCGTGATCGCCCAAGGCAGATCGTCCGCGCCGCGGCCCTTCGAGATGAGCGGGCCGTTGTGCTTGACCACGCCCTCGAGCGTCTCCCAGGCGAGATTGAGCCCCTCGAAATCGGGATAGCGGGTCTCGAGCTTGGTGATCACGCGCAGCGTCTGGGCGTTGTGGTCGAAGCCGCCATAGCCCTCCATCGCCTCGGCGAGCGCGTCCTCGCCCGAATGACCGAACGGGGGATGGCCGAGATCGTGAGCCAGCGCCGTGGCCTCGGCGAGATCCTCGTCGACGCCCAACGCGCGGGCGAGCGTGCGCGCGATCTGGGCGACCTCGAGCGAGTGGGTGAGCCGGGTGCGGTAGTAATCGCCCTCGTGGGCGACGAAGACCTGCGTCTTTTCCTTGAGCCGCCGGAAGGCGCTGGAATGGATGATGCGGTCGCGATCGCGCTGGAACGGCGTGCGCATCGCGCTCTCGGCCTGGGGGTGCAGCCGCCCGCGCGTCCGCGCGGGATCGCAGGCGTAGGGCGCGCGCTGGCTCGTCATGGCGGACACTCGCTCGGATCGCTTGGACGGCGGAGGGGTTTTTCCGGACGGCCTTGCAGTCCATATATCCAATGATGCGTCAAAGGGAAAACCGGAAGGCCCGTCGATGAGCCAGCCCAACATCACCCTGTCGGACTCCGCCGCGGTCCAGATCCGCAAGATCATGGAGGCCCAGAACGCCCGCTATCTGCGCGTCTCCGTCGTCGGCGGAGGCTGCTCGGGCTTCTCCTACCAGTTCGATCTGGCCGGCGAGGCCGACGACGAGGACCTGAAGATCGAGCGCGACGGCGCGATTGTGCTTGTCGACCCCGTCAGCGTCGATTTCCTCAAGGACTCCGAGATCGACTATGTCGACGAGCTGATCGGGGCCGCCTTCAAGATCCACAACCCGAACGCGGTCGCCGCCTGCGGCTGCGGCACGAGCTTCTCGATCTGATGGAGGTCGGCGAAGCGCTGCGCGCGCGCATCTCCACGCGCGCCTTTCTCGATGCGCCGGTCAGCGAGGCCGAGGTCCGCGCCATTCTCGACGACGCCCGCCGGGCGCCGTCGGGCGGCAATCTCCAGCCCTGGAAGGTCCACGTCGTCGCCGGCGAGAAACGCCGGGCGGTCATCGACGCGGTGAAGGCGAAGCTCGCCGAGGACCCGTTCGGCAACGAGAGCGACTTCACGGTCTATCCGCCCAAGCTGTGGGAGCCCTATCGCTCGCGGCGCTTCGCCGTCGGCGAGCAGATGTACGACCTCCTCGGCATTCCGCGCGAGGACAAGGCCGCCCGACTCGAGCACCTGATGCGCAATTACGAGTTCTTCGGCGCGCCGGTCGGGCTGTTCTTCTCGATCGACGAGCGCATGGGCCCGGGCCAGTGGGCGCATCTGGGCATGTTCATGCTGGCGATCGCGCTGGCCGCCGAGGCGCGCGGGCTGGCCACCTGCATGCAGGAGGCCTGGACGCCGCGGGCGCGCACCGTGGCCAAGGTCCTGGGCGTCGAGGCGCCCTACATCGTCTATTGCGGCATGGCCCTGGGGCATGCCGATCCCGACGCCCCGGTCAACCGGCTGCGCGCCGAGCGCGCCGAGGTCGACGAGTTCGCGACGTTCGAGGGGTTCTGAGCCGGCCGCGCTTCCACCAACCGAGAGCGCGAGAGCGAGGACGGTGAGGCCGAACGCCGCCGCCATCAGGCTCGCCAGCACCCATGCGAGCACGGATAGACGCGTGACATGACCTGCATTCGACGATAGCACCGGCCCGCTCTTTCTGTCGGAGACCGAGCGATGAGCTTCTCTGTCGCCTCCTGGAACGTCAACTCGATCAAGGCGCGCCTGCCCAATGTCGCCGACTGGCTGAAGGCGCACGGGCCGGACGTCGCCTGCCTGCAGGAGATCAAGTGCCTCGACGAGGCTTTCCCCCGCGAGGCGTTCGAGGACCTCGGCTACAATGTCGAGACCGTCGGCCAGAAGACCTATAACGGCGTGGCGCTCATCTCGAAGCGCCCGATCGAGGAGGTCGCGCTTCGCGCCCTGCCCGGCGGCGAGGACGACGACCAGGCCCGCTATATCGAGTGCGTCGTGGGCACGGATAGCGGCGCGGCGCGGGTGGCGAGCCTCTACCTGCCCAACGGCAATCCCGCGCCGGGGCCCAAGTTCGACTACAAGCTCGCCTGGATGAAGCGCCTCAGGGACCACGCCGACGCGCTGCTGGCCTACGAGGAGCCGACGATCCTGGCGGGCGACTACAACGTCATCCCGCGCGAGGTCGACGTCCACGATCCCGAGGCCTGGGCCGACGACGCGCTGTTCCGCCCGGAGAGCCGGGACGCCTTCTCCGCGATCAAGTGGCTGGGCTGGGCCGACGCCTTCGAGCAGGTCGACGGACGCGCCGACCAGTACACCTTCTGGGACTATCAGCGCGGCGCCTGGCCGAAGAATCACGGCATCCGGATCGACCACCTGCTGGTCAGCCCGCAGGCGGCGGATCGCCTGAAGTCGGTGGAGATCGACCGGGACGCCCGCGGCGCGGAGAAGGCCTCCGACCACGCCCCGATCACGGCGACGTTCGATCTTTAGGAAGCGTCCTCGAATTTCGCCGGTTCGAGCAGGGTCTGGACGATCTCGTCGATGAGGCGGATCTCGCGGTGCAGCCGCTCGACGCGCTCGCGCTGATCGAGCCGGGCGAACATCGAGCCGGCCTCGAAGCGATTGCCGGTCTCGGCGGCGATAAGCAGCTCACCCTCCCCGTCGCCGTCGCCGAGCGCCTCGTCGAACACGCAGCGCACATTCTTGCCCTCGAGCGTCTCCTCGAGCGAAAGCAGCCGCTCCATGAAGGACGGCGTGAGCAGGTAGCGCGCCATCACCTGGTCGGTGCCGTAGACCTCGAACTTGTCCTCGAAGGTCGGATCGACGAGGCCGATGCGGTCGAGCGCGCGCGACTTGAAGGTCTTCTTGAAGAATCTCTCGAAGGCGTTGAACACGCCCTTGTCGCGGGTGACCAGCGTGACGCCCTCGACCGTGCGCGGGAACGCGATCCGGATGAGCACGCCGCGGAAGACGGTGACGTAGTAGGTGCGGTTCTTCGAGCGCCGCTTCTCCTCGAGATGGGCCTCGTAGAGCTCGAAGCGCGCGCCGTGGGTCTCGCCCTCGAAATGGTCCTCGAAACTGCGGCGGTCGAATCCGGGGATCAGGCCGTGATCGCGGAAGGCCTCGAAGCGGGCCGGCCAGGCCGGTTTGGGCGCATAGGACAGGTCGAAGGCGGCGGCGAGCCGCGTGTTCATGCCGACCTTCACCTCGCGGCGCAGCGCCTGCAGCGGCGCGGCGGCCCACGCCGTCACGCCGGCGGCCAGCAGGACCGCGGCGATGACGGCGAGCGTCGTCGGCAGGCCGAAGGCGAACAGCGTCGCGCCGACGACGAACGCGCCTCCGACGGCGAGCGCGCCCCCGGTCCAGAATCGCTTGAGCGCCGCGGCGCGCCGCGCCTCGCGCTCGGCGAGCCACGGTCCGATCTCCTCCCAGGCCGCGTCCAGATCGCGCATGATCCCCTCACAGACAAGCGAGCGCCGGTCGCCCGGCGCTCGCGCTCAATTCCCCCTCGCTCGGACCGCGATCAGCGCCGGCGGCGCGCGACCCGCTCGATCTCCTCCTCGACCTTCTGCTCGACGATCGTCGGCAGGTTCTCGTCGAGCCACTGCTTGAGCATCGGCTTCATGAGCTCGCGCACGATGCCTTCCAGAGTCTGGCCGTTGCCGGAGCTGACGCGCAGATTCTCCGACAGCGCGGCGAACGCGGCCGACGCGACGCCGGCCTGGCTTTCGCCCAGCAGCGCGTCTTCCTCGGCGGCGGGTTCCGGCGCGGGTTCAGGTTCGGGCGCGGGCTCGTCCTGCTCGCGGTCGACGATCATCAGATCGTCGGTCATCGCCATCGGGTCGGTCCCGGCGGCCTCCTCCTCCTCGACGCGATCAGTCAGCTCGAGCACGTCGTCGTTCGAGGTCTCGGGCTCCGGTTCCGGCTCAGGCTCGGGTTCGGGCTCGGCGGCGGCTTCCGGTTCGGGCGCCGGCTCGGGTTCCGGTTCGGGCTCGGGCGTCGGCTCGGGCTCGGCGGCGGCTTCGGGCTCGGCGGCGGCTTCGGGCTCCGGGGCCGGCTCGGGTTCCGGCTCGGCGGCTTCGGCCTCGGGCTGGGCCTCCTCGCCTTCCTCGTCCTCATTGATGATCCGCCGGATGGAGGCGAGAATCTCCTCCATCGTCGGTTCCTGTTCGGCGTTTTGCTGGGCCATGGGGGCGGGTCCTTCGTCCGTCGAGGGGAAACGGTCTGTGCGCCAAGGTTAGGCGCCGCGTCGAAACGATGTCCAGCACCGCTTCCCGTCCCGGCAGACTTAGGCCGAGGGCGTTAAATCGAGGTTAGGCCCTCACCGTCCCTCGAACCGCGACGCCGCCTCATACTGCTCGACCGGCAGCTCGAGATCGCCGGCGCCGACCCGGCCCATGGCCTGGAGAAGGGCATAGCTCGCCACGTACAGGTCGCGCTCGGCGCGCACCAGGTCGATGCGCGAATTGAGCAGCTCCTGCTCGGCGTTCAGCACGTCGAGCGTCGTGCGCAGGCCGACGAAGGCCTCCTGCTCGACGCCCTCGAAGGCGATCTCGTTGGCGCGCACCGCCTCGCGACTCGATTCGATCACGGCCTGGGCGGCGAGCAGGTTGTTCCACGCATTCGTCACGCCCTCGACCACCCGTCGCCGGGCGGCGACGACCTGCAGGCGCGCCTCGTCCTCGGCGGCGAGCGCCTGGCGCACGCGCGACCCGTTGAGGCCGCCGGTGAAGATCGGGATCGAGAGCTGGGCGCCGACCGTGGCCGAGCCGCGCGCGCGGCCCGAGAAGTCGGACGGCCGCGATTCGGAGGCGCGCACGCTCAGGCCCACCTCCGGCATCAGCGCGCCGCGCGCCACGCGCACGCCCTGGCCGGCGGCGCGCTCGAGAAATTGCGCGGCGACGAGGTCGGGATTGTTGTCCAGCGCGGCGTCGACCGCCGAGTCGAGGCTCTCGGGCACGGCGGGCAATTGCTCGGGCGCGTCGGGCTGGGCGGGCGCCACCCCGACCACGCGCTCGTACTGCGCGCGCGAGGCGGCGAGCGCCGATTGCGCTGCGGCGAGCTGGGCGCGCGCGCCCGACAGGCGGGCCTCGGCCTGGGCGACGTCGGTGCGCGTGATCTCGCCGACCTCGAATCGGTCGCGCGCGGCGCGGAGCTGCTCGGCGAGCACCTCCACATTATTGCGCCGGATCGCGATCACTTGCTGGTCGCGGATGACGTTCATGTGCGCGGCGACGCCGTCGACGAGCACCTGGTGCTCGGTCGAACGCAGGCCGGCGCGGCCGGCGTTGATCCGCGCGAGCGCCTGGTTCATCGCCCCCGCAGTGCGGCCGCCGCGATAGAGCGCCTGCTGGGCGGAGACGGAATACTGGATCTCGCCGGTCTGGCCGGTGAACAGGAAGGTGTTGCCGCCGCCCCAGAGCTCGCTCTCGCTGACCTGCGCGCCGGCCGACACCGTGGGCAGCGCGGCGGATCGCGCCTGGAAATAGCCCTCCTCGGTCTGGCGCAGGCGCGCGCGCTCGGCGGCCAGCGTCGGGTTCGACCGGTAGGCCGATGCGAGCGTTTCCTCCAGGCTCTGGGCCTGGGCGGCTTGCCCCGCGGCGAACAGCATGACGGCCGCCGCGGCGACCCCTGCAAAGCGTTTCATTTGTCCCACGGGCCTCCGACCGCTCGGCTGAACGGGAAAATAGCTTGTCCGGGCATTGAAAGAAATGAAGTTGAAGCGGCCTGCGACGTTAGAACACAAACCCGGCTTCGCGCTCGAAGCCCGGCATCACCGGCGGCGCGGCGTCGAAATGGACGCGATCGCCGATCGCCGAGCCCGAACGGGTGAACACGGTCGCCTTGCCGACGGGTCCTTCGCGCACGATCACGGCCAGGCGACCGCCGTCGGCGAGCTGGTCGAACCAGGCGTCGGGGACGTCCTCGACCGCGCCGCCGACGAAGATGACGTCGAACGGGCCCTGGTCGGGCACGCCGGCCTTGAGATCGCCCCGGACCACGACGGCGTTGTCGGCGCCGACATCGGGCAGGCGCTCGCTCGCGCGCTTGACCAGCGCCTCCTCGGATTCGAGCCCGACCACGGTCTCGGCCAGGCGGGCGAGCACGGCGGTCGAGTAGCCCCGGCCGCAGGCGATATCGAGCACGAGCTCGTCGGGACCGACATCAACGGCCTGGATGAGCTTGGCGAGATCGCGCGGGCGCAGCATGACCCGGCCGGGAGCGCACTCCACCTCGGCGTCGGCGTAGGCCTGGGCGGCCTTCGAGCGCGGGACGAATCGCTCGCGCGGGATCTCGGACATGGCGTCCTGGATGCGGTGGTCGGTGACGTCGGCGACGCGGACCTGGCTGTTGACCATCGCGGCGCGGGCGTTGGCGAAATCGCTCATCGGTGTCGGGGCCTCCGGGCAGGGTCGTCGGGCTTATATCGCGCGGGCTTTCGCCGACGCAATGCGTCCGGCGCCGGGGCGGACCACGTCGCCGTCTTCGCGCGTTGCGGACGCGCCGCCGGACCGCTATAGCATTGCGCTTCCCGCCCGGGGGCGCCGTGGCGGAGTGGTTACGCAGAGGACTGCAAATCCTTGTACCCCGGTTCGATTCCGGGCGGCGCCTCCAACTCCCCCTCCCCGATCGCGCCTACTCGGCGGCCCGGGCGTGGGGATGCTTCTCGACGCCGGCCTTCTCCAGCTCCGGGCCCAGCCGGCCGGTCATCCACAGGAAGAACATCCGGTAGTCGCTGACGAGCGACCACCAGGGATGGGTGAAGGTCGCGGGCTTGTTGCGCTCGACGAAGGCGTGGCTCGCCCAGGCGAAGAAGTATCCCGACACCGGAACCAGCAGCAGCCCCCACCAGGTCTGCGTGACAATGGCCCATGCGAGGACGAGCAGCGCCAGGGCCGAGCCGACATAGTGCAGCCGGCGCGTGCCCGGCTCGGCGTGTTCGCGCAGGTAGAACGGCCAGAACTCGGCGTAGCTCGCGCAGCGCTTCGAGGCGGTCTGAGACATGGTCCATCTCCTTTCGGCCCGTCCGCGCCGACCCTAGCACGCGGGATCGCCGGACCGGAGTCCGGCCGCGGGATTAAGGCTTCAGCCAGATTTCTCGCCGAATTCCGTCCGCCGCGCGGCGCGGTTAGGACTCCGTTAACCCTCGAATCGTTATTTATTAAGACGTCTTCCCCGGAAGACACCCCACCATCCACCCAATGCCTTTTCGGGAGCCCTCGGGCTCCCGATTTTTTTCGCCTCCGCGGCGGCGGGCTGAACAACGCGTCTTGCCCCGACGGGCGGGCGTTGCTAAAGACCTCGCCTCCATCGCGGATGGGGTGATCCCCGGTAGCTCAGTTGGTAGAGCAAGCGGCTGTTAACCGCTGGGTCGCTGGTTCGAGTCCGGCCCGGGGAGCCATCACTTTCAGGCGCTTAGCCTGAGACGCGCGATCGGAATTCCTCTCAAGATGCAAGTCTGGGGTCCACGCGGGGTCCAAGGAATCGGGCTTGGGCGGCCGGAATCGATCCCGCGAACCACAGAGAACGGAATCCATGGGGGCTGTCACTCGCCGACTTGATTCGCCGTCGCGAGACTTCGCCGTGCAGGAACAGCCAGACCTTCACTTGGTGGCGGCCAGGCCCTACCGGTGGATCACCTGATCGAACCACTTGATCGCGGCGTCGCCTTCCTGGCGGGTCACCTCGTCGACCGAGCGGCTGTGCGCGATGCCGTTCCGGAGCGCGCCCAGCTGGTTAAACTTCCCGCTCAGCGTTTCCTTGTTCACAAAGATTTCGGAGAAGGCGGGCCAGGCGGACTTCGAGACGATCGTCTGCTCCAGTTCGCGTAGATCGGCGAACTCGAGCTGCTTCAACAGGGTTTCATAGCCGTCGGCGTCGAATGCGGGATTCTTCTTCGCCTCGCGCGTCAGGCGCTCATTGATCTTCTGGCGCACATGATCTGGCAGGTTCGCCGGGTCGTCCTCGAGCCGTTGGGCCACGAGCGTCCGCAGACGGATCTCGGTTCGCTCCACCTTTGCGTCGAGCTCTCGCATGACAGGCGTCAGATCCAGACGTTCCTTGACCACCAGATTCTCGATCGCCTCGAACACGGTGCGCTGGCGTTCGGAGAGGAACGCCTCGTAGTCGTCGGGCGTGAAGGGATCGCGAAGCAGGATCTCGAGCGCCCTGGCCGAGATGAAATGGCTCTCCAGGATCTGCCTGACCCGATCCTCGCCGTTTTCAGCGATCATCGCGGGCAGATATTCATTCGGCAGCTTGTCGCCGACGCCGTAGCGGTTGGTCTCCAGGCTGAGCGGCGAGCGATTGAGGATGGTGTGGATCGAGCTGCTCGCATCCTTCGCCAAGGCCCAGCTCTTCGGCACGATATGATGATCGTCGAGCGAGTTCGGTGAGGGCAGCTCGCCAGTCACCCAGTCGCGCGCGCCCGCCAGGACGAACAGGTTGAAGACCGCGTTGTAGATCGCCTGTCCGGGCTTGGTGTGCGCGCGCAGATCGAGATTGCGATAGCTCCGGTTGAACTCGGAGATGAGCGCGGGCTGCGCCTGATCGTCGTCGATCCAGGCTCTGACATCGAGAAAGTCGCGCGCACTTGTGGACTCCACCGAGCCGGAATAGCGGTTGAGGAAGATCGAGGCCCAGTACCAGTGGCGGATCTTGCGTTCCGCCCCGAGCTTCTTCTCCGGCGGTAGCGTGGCGGTATGCGCCTGGAGGGCGGCGAAGGCGGGCAGGATCGAGACATAAGGAATGAAGCGCGGCGAGACAGCGCCGAACTCCTGAGGATGGCGCAGACGCTCGATCGTGCGCTCGAGCGCCTTGACCGCCTGGTCCCAACGCTTCTCGAACTCCTCGGTCGAATCGACGAGCACCTCTCGAGCGAGGCTTCCGTCGCTCTGGCGAACCGGCTTCTTCTCGCCGGGCAAAAGGAAGTAAAGATAGCGCGGCGAGCAATAGGTCTGACGCAGGATCGACATCACCTGCAGCACGTAGACGTTCATCTTCCTCGCGTCGGGGAAGGCCAGCCGTTCCCGCGCCTCGCGCCACATGAAACGCAACTGCAGCCCCTTCGGCTTCAGGAGCGCATTCATCAGATCGAACACGTCGAGCTGGACGCCGCGACTGTTGATCTGGGTGAAGATGTCGCAAACCTTCGAGAGCGCCAGGTCGCGATCGAGCTCGATGAACGATATCTGATACTGGCTTATGATCGCCTGGACGTGCTTCTTGAAGAGCGCCGCATTCTCCACGTGGACCTTGGCGGCCGCGGTCTCATCATCGTCGCCGCCGTCGGTCTCCGCGCCGGCTTCCGCACGGTCCCGCCAGTAGCGCTCATATCCGTCGAGCCAGCTGACGAGCGGGAACATGTCGGCCTGACCCAGCAATCGGCAGGGAAAGACGTGCTGGACGTACTGCGCCTCCTCGTCGTCAAGGAGCTTCAGGACGCGCTGGCTCGCATAGTCGTAGCTGAACGCCTCGTCCTGCTCGGCCTCGTCCATCAGCCGGTCGATATGCACGAAATAAAACGCGCGGCTGGCGCGGCCGGGCAGATTGATGTCCGGCGCGATGAAGGCGTAGTGCAGAGCCGTCAGGCGCTGCTGACCGTCGAGCACGATGTATTCCGGCGTCCCCTCTTCGGGCCGCCCGTAGAGCGGCTCGCACGACAGCGCGGAGAAGTTCTCCGGCTTGCCTTTCCACAACAGCAGCGAGCCGATGTAGTAGTCGCGGAAGACCGAGCTGATCAGCTCGCGAATGTCCCACGGCTCCCACTCGAAATCGCGCTGAAAGTCGGGAACGACGTAGCGCCCGTCATGCAGCCGGCCGAGCAGAGTCTGGAGGGAGATGTGGTCGGGTTTCTGGGCGTCGAGCATTCTATTGCATAAAGTTTAGTGTTCTCACGCCAACGGTATATGGGCCCCGGATCGAGTCAACGAGAGCGGGTCTATGGGTGAGAAGCCGTGCGCGAGAGAAGCGTGTGGATGCCTTCTGTGAGTGCGATGAAAACGCTGAGGTAGAATCAAGCTACCCAAAATCGTCGAAGAACTCCGTCGCCGGATCGACGCCCGAAACCAGCAGGCTGTCGCGGGCTCGGGTGCAGGCGACATAGAGCAGATGACGCTCGGTCTCGTAGACCTCCAGAAGGTCGGACTCGTCGGAGACCGTCTCGACACGCTCCTGAAGCGGGATGACCTCATCGTCGCAGGCCATTACGGCGACGGCTTTGAACTCGAGTCCCTTGGCCCAGTGCATCGTCGCGACCGCGATCTTGCCGGCCTCGCCGACGATCGCATCATCCAGTTCCACGGGCTCGAGACCGGTCGCCCGCACTGCCTTACGCGCCCGGGCGAGTTGCGTTTCCGTTCGAACGAACACGCCGATCTCCTCCGGCGCGACGCCGCTAGCGGTTTGCTCCTTAAGCCAGTCGCTGACGCCGTCGATCTCGGCGTCCTCATCTTCGAAAATCTCCAGCCGCGGCGGCGGACCGTTGAAGATGGACACCGTGCCTCGCCGGTCCTCTTCATCTCCGTCCGCGTCCTGAACGGCGCTCGGGAGAAGCCGGTCCGCGGCGGTGCGGATCTGATGCGATGTCCGGTAATTCACGCGCAGCGTGGAAGACCGACCCCGGACGTCCACCCCTAGTGAGCGCCAGGAGAACGGCGCCTGGAAGATGCGCTGGCCGAGATCGCCAGCGAAGAACAAGCCATCCGCGCGATCCCCGGACATGGCCGCCAGGAAGCGCAGCTCTGCGACCGAGACATCCTGCGCCTCGTCGATCACCGCATGCCGGAAATCCGGCAGGGCGCCCGGCGTTTCGATCACCCGGTGAAAGACGTCCGACCACGTTACGAGGCCGGCCTCTTTCAACCGAACGCGCAAGGCCTCCATCACCGACCATGCCGCCTCGCGCTGCTTCGGCCCCAGCCGCGTCTTCCGTCCGAGGCGCGGCACATCCCGATACGCTTCCCAGGTGCGCAGCCCCCAGGCGTCCACCACGTCGCGCCATTCGGTCAGTAGAAACGCTTCGCTCAATTCCTCGACGCCCGCCTCATGGCGCGCCTTGGCGATCAACGCGCGTTGTCTCGCCGGGCTTGCGATCTGAGGCTGGCCGAACTTGGCGGCGTAGGCGTCGTAGCCGACCTGTCGGATGGGGCGGACATGGATTCGCTCGAGGATCGAGGCGTCGCCGGTCAGGCGCCGGAGCTTCACGCCGAGCGCGTGCGCCAGACCCTTGGAGAAGGTCGTCAGCAAAACTTGGGCGTCCAGATCGCCCCGCGCCAATTCGACGGCGCGATGCAGAGCGACGACCGTCTTTCCCGTTCCGGCCGAGCCGGAGATGCGTGCGGGGCCCGCGTATCGCCGGTCCACATGGACGCGCTGGGCGGGATGGAGGAAGACCGTCCATCGCTCCCACGGGTATTCCAGCGCCTGCTCAAGCTCTTCCACATTCGCCATGACGCGAAAGCGGCGCTGCGCGTCGGGATGTTGGAACGCCTCCGGTTCAACAATTCGTTCGGTCGCCGCGCCCCGCACTCGCTCATCCGATGCATCTAATGCCGGCGCGTAGGCGACCGTCCTCGCATCCGCCGTGATCTGTTCCGGAACCTCCAGCGCGCCGGTGCTGACATAATTCAGGAGCGCTTCCGCGGCTTCGGCGGGCAGGTGGTCGGCGAGGTCCAGAAATTCATCCTCGCTGGCTTCCAGAACGTCTGGAACCCAGTCTCTCGGAACGCCGACATTCAGCAGGTCGTCTCGCGACAGCCAATTGAAAGGCGGCGGTTGATCGGGCTCGCCCGGCTTGGAGGCTGTAGCCGAGTGAGTTGGCGTGACCTCCTCGACCCGCTCCCGGACCTCGACGATCTGAGCCGCGCCGGTCTTCGGGTGGGTCTCCAGCCGTCTCCGCTCCGCCCAGGCGTAGGCGTCGTCATGGTGGTCCACGTAAGCGAGCAGGAGGCTCCGGCTCGTCCGGTGCACGATGATCCGGATGTCCCGGTTAACGCGCACCGACCAGAAATTCTTGTCCTTGGCGCGATCCAGCTTGTGGAAGCTGTGCGAGGGTTGCTCGGGGTTGAGCTGGAGGTCGAAGGCCGTCTGCTTCACAGCCTTCTGCTCCTGGCCAGTGAGTTTCGCCAGGCTGGACGTGAACGTGTCGGCGATGAGAAGATTCATTCTGGGATGTCTGTGCACTCAGATACACCGACTGCGAGGCGCAGATTCGGATGCTTGTCCGTGGTTGCACCCTTCGCTAACGCGTCGTCCGCCCTTCTCCGCAGCTCCGCGCGCGCAGCAAGACGCTGCTCTCGATCAATCGGTAGATGCGAACCGGCTCGTCCAGGGCGCAGCAGGACTTCAGACAGGAACCCGGGCTCCGCGCGCACTTTGCCCGTATGATCGAGGAAGAACGTCGCCAGCTCGTCGGTTAGAGGCTCCCCCGTCGCGTCCTGCCACCTCAGCAGAAACACCCCCAATACCCCCTCCGCTCCCGGAGTTTGGATATTGGCGTAGCCGTCGCTGAACTCCGGGTCCTTCGCAGCCGATATGAGCGCCTTCAGAAAGTCGGTTTCAGCATCGAGCACGACAACGTCTTTCGCACGACGTTTGCCACGAAGGCAGGTGACCCGGACTCTCGACCGACTTCCGAACTCGCGATACCGCCCTCGGTGCTCTTCGGGGAGTCGGAGTACAAAAACCTCGCCGTCGGCAGATCCCAATTCGACCCGGATGCCGAGGAACGGGCACATCCCCTTTACAAAACGTTCCAAGTGCTGTGGTCCAAGCCGCGTGAAGTTCTGGACCGCCTCCGGATCATAACCGTCGGCATGACTGAAAATCTCGCGCTGCAGCTCCACCGCCTTCCGAGCCCGTTCAATTGCTTCGGAAACTTCACGTTGCGTACGATTTGGCGAGGCGGCAGCCCCTCCCTCTAGAACAGCTCCCATATCAACCTGCTCGAGAAGTTCGCCAAGCAGTTCAGTCTCGACGCCTTCGTTGAACTCGTCCCCGACTGGTGACAGGTCCCGAACGAGCGCCGTGATCCGGTCGACCATCATCGAGATCGCTTTGTTGTCGAAACTATCCTCGGCATGCAGGTTGAAAACGATCACTTGCTTGTTCTGTCCGTACCGATAGAGGCGACCGATACGCTGAACCAACCGTGTAGGATTCCACGGAAGGTCGTAATTCACCAGAATGTGGCATGACCTGTGAAGATTCAGGCCTTCACCGCCGGCTTCCGTCGAAATCAGAAAGTCATGGTCACGATCAAAGCACTCTATGTTATCGAGTTTCTCTTCGAGCTTCATTGAGCCATTGATCATTGCAACCTTGGCGCCCGGGTAAGCTTGTTCGATTGCTTCCTTAAGATAGCTCTGGGTAGCGCGGTATTCCGTAAATATGAGGAGCTTCTGTTTTTGCTCGACAATTTTAGCGACGACCTCCTCCATGAAATGTCGGAGCTTAGGGTCATCGCGTCGGAGTTCGCTGCAGCTATTAATCAGCGCTTCGAGCTGCTCAGCCTCGTAAGCGAAGAATTCGCCAGCAGATCCAATTTCTGGAGCCGCCGCGAGGCTGTCGTCAGTATCTTCTTCGTCAATCGCATCAATCGTCTGAGTGTCGAGAACCGTCGCTGCGACCTCATCGTGCAGCCGGCCCAGCCTCCTCTTAAGTGCAGCCTCAATAGCCGCAACGCTGGAGGACGCTAATTTTCGAAAGGTCGTCATCACGAAGCCGATGGCGCGTCCTGTAGCGCCGCCGGCCTCATCTCCAGCCTTGTAACCTTCCCTCAGGTAGCGGGTCAGCGCACGATGAAAGTCTCGCACTTCAGGCGTCGGGGTAATCGCAATGCGGTGGGTGACGTGGCCTTTGAAGATGAACTCGCCGTTCTGATCAGTAACCAGCGATTTCCGGTTTCTCAAAATGATGTCGCGTACGACCTCGGGATATGCCTCAATCGCGTGCAGTTGCGGACGCAAATCAGGTCGCACCAGTTCGAGCAATGCCGCGAAGCGCTCTGTGTCCCCTTGGTGCGGCGTCGCCGTAAGCACGATGAATCCCCGCGCTTGAGCGCGAAGTGTCTGGGCGAAAACGTACCGCTCGGTCCGCTCGCCGGTCACACCGCGCCGTGAGAGGCGGTGGCCTTCGTCGAATATCACGACATCCCATTCGCCGCTCTGAACAAAACATTCCAAGTGCTCCGGCCTCTTGGCCAGGTCCAGAGAAGCGATAACGTGATCATAGTGGTCCCAGTGCCGCTGCTCCGGGATGGTGAAATCCAAGCCGTAAATCTGAAAAATTTGATCGAATTTGTACTGCAGCTCTTGTTGCCATTGTCGAGTCAAGCTTGCCGGGCACACAATCAGAATGCGCCGAGCTCGATCGCTCCGCTTCAGCGCGGCGAGCAGAAGTCCCGTTTCAATCGTCTTCCCGAGGCCGACATCGTCGGCGATCAGCCAGTTTGTATTGCCTGAAGAGACAATTCGATGAACCAGCTGTATTTGATGGGGCAGCGGATCGACGTCGAGGCGGTCGAGAGCGCCCGTCAGCGCGTTCCAGTTTTCAAGCGCATGGCCGAGAAGACGCAAGATGAAACGCTCCGCATCTTCCGGCCCACAGGGTGCTGATGAAAGAAACAAATCAGACGGTTCATTTACGCGCGCCAGACGCTCGTGCGGGACATATGTGGACCGACCCGTCGCATCCCAAAGCACGAGCGCTTGTTCCCGCCCAGCGATCCGACGAAGAGACTGGACCGTCCCCGCCCCCAGTGACGGATGGAAAGCCGCCCCGATATGAATGACCCGATGCCCAGGTTTCAGCGCACTGCTTAGCTCGCTGACGTCGCACCAAATCGAATTCTTATCAGCGCCAACCCTTTTGAGCTTTGCCCGCCAGCGCCCTGTTTCCTGAGAGCAGGTTTCAACTTGGAGAGTCTCTTCGTTCTGTTGGCCAGTTTTGCGTCTGACACAACACCCCCTGACGAGTGGCGCTTCTCCGAGCGCCGGGGTGACCTGCTCATCCATGAGGGACTGCTCCCGGTGACAATTCGACCCCCTGGCGATCCGGGAAGCCGATAATTGGCGGACAGTGGAGTTCGCGGAGATTCATGCGCAGTAATTCCTGATCAGTACCCGGCGACTCTTCAGTCGAAAGCGGGACGTTGATCGGCTCTTCTTCAACCCGTTCGCGCAGGAAGGTTGCAAAATCGTCCGATCCTTCCTGCCACACCGGCGAAGAAGTCCATTCGTCATATAGAGTGGAAAGCAGGTCTTCGGGATCGAGATCGGGAAAAGCCCGGACAAGGCCGAGAGCGAGCGGCCACGACATCTGATTCCGCCCCTCGGGGCGCGCGCTCCAACCATCCGTCGCGAAGGGGCGCCGCACGATCCAGAACCGCCTCTCTTGCCGCCAGATCCGTTTAAGCGTGAAGCAAGATAAAAGCTCCCGAGGATGCGCCAGTTCGGGAACAAGCCGAAGCACCGCCTCTCGCGTCGAGCGGTATGGAAAACCCTGGAATTCAAGGGCCAGCCGTTCAACGAGTTCATCCCGTTCGGCCATGGAAGAGACATCAAGCTCGGCAGCGACCACGGAGGCGGATCGGCGCGCCCGAATTCTGGCGATCTCCTCCGGGCTGAGAGCATCTTCATCAGAGAAGTCCTGCAATAGGTCATCGCCAGACTCCCGCTCACTCAGCTCGATAGGAGGAAGCTCATCCTCATCGAGCGCGTCCCAGTCATCCCATCCCTCAGAAAGCGCTCCGTCGGATTCGTCATCATCGCCCAACTCATCGAATGCGAGAGACGACCAATCCGGCCGATCCTGAGCGTCTTGTGAAAGTCCGGGGAAGTCTGCTGCGGCGACCGAATCCAGCCCGTCGACCGGATCAATGGCGGTCTCATCATCGAAAGCCGCCTTATCGTCGATCGCCTCCGCCTCCAACAGGAAGCGATCGTCTTCTCCGCCATCGACTTCGAGATCCACCTCTGTTTCGAGCCGGTCTTCGACATCGCCATCCGAGGCGATCTTCGGCCCCGAGGGGGCCGCCTGGTCGGCCGCGCTCTGCTCTTCCGTCTCGTCTGACGGGGGCGTCGTGGACATTGATGAGCCATTAGCTTCATCGGGTAGCTCTGTGCCTGCCTCAGAATCGAGCTCTTCGTTCACGACAGGTTTCGCGACTTCACGGCTATGCGATGAAACCGCATCAGGTTCCGCCTCCGCGACCGGTTCGCATAATCCGTCGTAGACCGCTTCCTCGCGCGCCCGGGCCGGGTCTAGACGACCTCTGGCGAATGGAGGGAAGGTAGGCGGTTCCGGCGAAGGCTGACGGGGGTGGGCCGGCTCGTCTTTCGACGATTCAGCAGGCGGTGATAGCGGGGGCTTGGAAAATGGTGGCGGAGCGATATCCGCCTCTCCCGCAGCCTCCGCAGCCTCCGCAGCCGCCTTGGTATTTTCCTGCTCGAAAGCCTCAGGCGCTGCTTTAGACACCGGCCGCCACGCAAGAGCGGACGCCGCGCCGCTCCTGCTACCTTCTACCTCGACGCCCTCGAGACCGCCGGCAGCGAGCAGCGTATCGTCGCTCTCCTCGGAGTCCGACGATGACCTGTCGGCATAAGTTTCGATTATGGGGCGCCGGCGTTGCTTGACGGTCGATCCTTTCCGCCTGAGCAACTGCTCTTGGAGAAGCTTCCTGAGCGCTTCGCGCTTCGACGACATGCCCGCCCCGAAAACCGATAAAACAAACACACCTATACGATGTGCAAGGGTCCCTCACGGTGCGAGAATTATCAATGCCTGATAGCGCCGCCTGGATGGAAATATGCGCCGCTGGATCACGGCTGCTTCAGCGCCGCTTCGAACCGGCGATTGTGCGCAGCCAGCAACACCCTTGCGGGCGCCACAGACGGTTCCGCTGGCGGCCGCACTGAACCACCATCCAGCCGCCGATAGTTCGGATCGGTCACCGCGGGAGCGACCCTGATCGTCAGACTGTCTGCTCCGGGCTCCAACGTCAGCTGCAGACGGTCGAAAAGGCGATGTATGTCGGCCCTCAGCAGAAGGCCGTTGCGCGGATCATTGGTATGCGGTCCGCCATAAGGGTGAATGTGGGCCGCATCCAGCGTGCCCAGTTCCGTGCAGCCGGTCACGGCGCAGGCCCCGCCCCAAATCCGCTTCATCGCCTCGCGGAATTCCTGGGCCCCTTGCCGCATCACGCGAAGCGATTGCCATTTTCGCCGCTCGTCTACAGGTGCGTCAGGATCGATCTTGAGCGGCGGAAGGGGTGCAGCAGCCGATCGAACCTCTTCAAAGACAGCGAGGTCGGTCCGCTCGAGCCATTCGCCGAGCGTGTCGCCCAGCCAGGCCAGCCTCCAGGCGCCGGTCCCGCTGCAATTGCCGTCTTTCACAACGCCGCCCGCAGCGCTCGGGCTCGAGAAGATGTGATCTTTCGTAAAAACAAGCAGCGCCGGATCGCCCGCCGGAGCCAGCACTCCCTCCTCCAAAAGCTGGTCCCGCAGCGGGCGGTCACGCTTTTTGTTCGGCGACCCGTCGAGCATGGCGGTCGACCGTGCGAGCACTGTGAAGCGGCCGTCGATTTCAGGCTGAGCGCGGGCATGCGCGTCTTGCGGGCTAAACTCGAAGATGGGACGGCCGAGCCGGCTTCGGCGCGGAATCGCCGCCGTGATCAGCCCCTCGCCGTCGAGGACCAGATCAGCCCCGCCCAGCGCCACCAGCGAGCCGAGAGTCCCCCGGTCGAGCTGGCGCACCATGCCCTCGCCATCGATGAAGGCGAACGGCGCTTCGTCGCCGAACGCGTCGGCGAGGCGCTCCAAGTGGGTGAGGAAAAAACCAAGCCGTCCCGTATCGCCGTCGCGCTTCGCAAGCTGATCAGGCCGCCAAAGTTCGACCCGAGCGCTTGAGACTGGCTGGCCCTTCCGGAACGGGTTGGAGCGGGGGGCGCCGTCCGAACGCGCCTTCATCTCCGGGATTCGAATATCGGTGCGCGGCAACTTTCGGACCGCGTCACGGGCAAGCACCGCTCCGCTCATCCCCCTAAACCTCGAACACCTTCATCACCTCGTCGCCGAGATGGTTGATGACCTTCACCGCGATGCGGCCGCTTTCGGGCGGATCGAAGGGGCGCGAGACGTTGGACTTCAGCGTCGCCCAGGCGTCCTCGTCGATCTCGGCCTTCAGCGTGGTCTTGAGCGCCTTGTAGGGATCGGTTCCCGCGCCCAGGAAATAGGCGTGGCGCACGAAGAAGCTCTCCTCGTCATAGTCGTCGTCGAGGAACCAGCACGCGATGCCGTCGGGGCCCGAGCTCTCGACCTTGCCGGTGGACGGCTTGAACACGTCGACGCCGTTGATCTCGACCTGCAGCTTGCCGTCGTCGCGGCGGACGAGGTCGATGTCCGGCTCGCCGAACACGACGAAGAGATTGCCGCCCTTCGTCGTCTTCAGCTCGTCGGCCATGTGCAGGTCCGGGTTCATCCGGGCCTTCAGCACCGGGATGCGGCCCAGCTTCTCGAACTCCTCGGCGTGGGCGTCGAAATTGAAGGCGCAGGCGATGACGACGTCGAAGCCGGCCTCGGCCGCCTCGCGGGCCGCCGCGACCAGATCCGGCCGCGCGATGGTGCCGTATTCCGGTCCGATCAGGATGCCGGCGCGCTTGCGCGTTCCGCCTTCCTCGTATCGCCCCTCCGCGCAGACATGATCGCCCGGCCAGGGCGTGAGGTCGGTGAAGCTGATCCGGTCTTCCTTGTGCGCCTGCTGGACGCCGGAGACGCGGAGATTCTCCAGGATCGCGGAGACGAAATTGTCCTCCTCGCGGACCGACGGCGCGCGCTCCCCGTCGGCGGCCTCCACCAGGTCGATCAGCTCGTCGTCGGCGCCCACCGCCAGCGCGCGGTGAGGCGACAGGCTCTCCACCGTGAACGGGCCGGCGACCCGGACGCGCGACTTGTCCTCGTAGGGGCGATCGTAGAGATATTCCTGATCGGCGTTGGCCGCGATGGACTTGTCGATCTCCTGCTGGCGCGCGATGCGCGCCTCCCAGAAGCGCTCCAGCGCCTGCTGCGCGCCGGGCGGCCAGCCCGCACCCTCCGGCGCCTCGCGGGGGACCTCCCACTCGAGAAAGCCGTTCTTCGGCGTATGCTCGCCGGAGGGCAGCTCGACCGTCTCGCCGTCGGGCGCGGCGAAGTCGATCGTCTCGCCCTTGCGGCCGCCGGTCTCGACCTTGAACGGAGTTGCGTGACCCTTGAGCGCGGCGTTCAGCGCCTTCAGCGCTTCCTCGACGGCCGGCTGGTATTCCTCCCAGATCGTGTCGATCTCGGCGTTGTTGGCGATGGCCTTGAGCGTGATGTGCGGCACGCGCTCATAGACGAAGCCTTGGCGGATATCGCCATAGGTCGGCGTCTCCTTTGGCGGCGTGCGGGCGAGTTCGGCCTCCTTCTCGAGGCCTTCGGGACTGTCCTTGATGATGTACCAGGGATAGCGCGCGCCCATCAGTCGGGCGCGCGCCAGCGCCAGGGCGACGCGGCTGGTGTCGATCGTGATCCAGCGCCGCCCCCATTGCTCGGCGACATAGGCCGTCGTCCCCGACCCGCAGGTCGGATCGAGCACCAGATCGCCGGGGTCGGTGGTCATGAGCAGGCAGCGTTGGATGACCGATTCAGACGTTTGCACCACATATACTTTATCGGATGCCGCGAAAGTATCGCCCCAAATATCAGTGATGGCTTCACTAAGCGCATCTTCGTGGAAATAGCGCCACCTCAGACTAGTTTTCAGTGGTTGGAGTCGCCCCGCTTTTTCTAATCGATTCATTCCGTCGAGATGAGTTTTCCAGCTCTTCCCCTTGGGGGATCCGTAATTCTTTCCCTCAATTGCATAGTTATACGTGCACGATTGCGTGTACCCAGATGAGGCAAGATTCTGAGATGTATAATACCGAATCCATTCTGTATTTTTATGTTCTATTTCTTTTCGGGAATAGGAAATTCCAGCCGCATCGAGCGCGGATGAAAATTCCGGGTGTTCTGACAATCTTTTTTCTTTTGTCGGTTTTCTAAATTTATGCTGACCTCGGCTTTTTGCATACCAGATAATAAAATCTGTCGTACGAGCAAGATCAGATACAGACAGTGGGCTTTTTACTCGCACAGTAATTTGCGCGACAAAATTCTCCTCCCCAAACACCTCATCCATCAGAGCCCGCACGCGGTGTACATTCTCATCGCCGATCTGGACGAAGATGGAGCCGGACTCGGTGAGGAGGTCGCGCGCCACGGTCATCCGGTCGCGCAAGTAGGAGAGATAGGTGTGGATGCCGTCGCGCCAGGTGTCGCGGAAGGCCTTCACCTGCTCGGGCTCGCGGGTGATGTGGTCGGCGTTGCCGTCTTTCACATCACGGCTGGTCGTCGACCACTGGAAGTTCGAGTTGAACTTGATGCCGTAGGGCGGGTCCAGATAGATCGCCTGGACCTTCCCGCGCAGGCCCTCGCGCTCGGCCAGACTCGCCATCACCTGCAGGCTGTCGCCCAGGATCAGGCGGTTGGTCCAGTTCTGGGCGTGGGCGTAGAACTCCGTCTTGGCCTCGGGGTCGTCGAGCCCGTTGAATTCGGCGAACAGGTCCGGCGTGTCCTCCGCGTCGTCGGCGCGGTCCTTCCTGGTCTCCCGCGCCAGCGCGTCGATCAGCGCCTTGGGATGGACCTTCTCCTGGATGAAGAGCGGCGGGGCGGTGACGACGAGATCGGTCAGGTCCTGCTCGTCCTTGCCGCGCCAGACGAGCTGCGGATCGAGATCGCGATTGCGCCGCTCGTAGGCGAGCCGGATCGGGGTCTTGTCGGCGTCCTCCATGACGCTCTCGAACTCCGCGGTGGGGATGTTCGTGCGCGTGGCGGCGTCGTGGGTGAGCGTCTCGATGCGCTTGGGGGCTTTGGGCTTGCGGGCCATCGGTCAGGTCTCGATCAAATGGACAAACTGGATCATGCGGGCTGGGCGTTCAGGCGGTCTTCGATGAGCCGCTTGAAGGCGGCCTCCATCTCGTAGGCCTCGGTGAATTCCACGAAGTCCCAGCGCCCGAACGTCTTGGCGTTGTTCACGCCCTTCACCCAGGATTCGCGCATGGTGCGCGCCTTCTCGGCCTTGTCGCCCTTGGGGTAGCCGGAGATCTCGACGATCAGCTTGAGCGGGTCGTCCGGGCCGTTTCCGTCGTCGACGTGCAGCAGGAAGTCGGGGCGATACCAGCGCTTCTGGCCGCCCATGAGGTAGGGCGCCTCGAAGCCGAGCGCGTGGTTCTTCACATAGCTGAGCACGCGCGGATGGGCCTCGGCGATGCGGCAGAACTCCGCCTCCCAGTCGCTGTCGAGGATGATCCAGTTGAGATGGCACTTGTTCGCCTCGGGCTTCCAGCGATGGGTCTTCGACGTGGTGAAGTTCACGTCCATCGTGGAGCCGGTCGGCTTGTAGGGGTCGAGCACCGCCTTGCGGACCGGCTCTCCGCCGTCCGCCGGCGCGACCGCATCCGCGATGCGCTCGGCCGCCATGTCGGCGAGATAGGCGTAGAGCAGCTGGCCAGGGACCGTGCCGCCCTTGCAGACCAGATAGCCGTCGTCGAGCCAGCGCCGGACGATGCGCTTGAGCGGGCCGAACAGATGCATCTTCGGCTCGCCGCCGGCGTCACGGAACTTGTTGTAGATGAGGCGGGCGGTGAGATTGTAGATGAGCTCGCTTTTGCGCACCTGCGCGGCGTCATCGATGCTGAGCTCGTTGCGTTCGCCGATGATGCCGCCGGTCTCGGTCGTCGTCGGGCCCGTCATGTCCGGCGTCAGGACCATCGAGGAATCCGCGTTGAAGCGCGCCTCCAGCCGCTCGGGCGGCAGCTCGTTGCGATAGCCCTCGACGCGCGGGAAGGTGATCGCGAGGTGGTCGCGTTCCGGGCTGACCGCGTGGACATGGACGGTCTCGCGCGGCTTGGTCGGCTTCGGGCGCACCGGCTCGGCGGCGAAGTCGAACGGGATGCCGAGCACGTCGGCGTATTCCGGATCGAACCGGCCCTCCTCGTTGAGCGCGTAGGACTGCCGGCGCAGGGCGCGACCGATCACCTGCTCGCACAGCAGCTGCGTGCCGAAGGCGCGCACGCCGAGGACGTGGGTGACCGTGTTGCAGTCCCAGCCCTCGGTGAGCATCGAGACCGAGACGACGCAGCGGATGGACTCGCCGAGCGCACCCTTCTTGCCGACGGTGTTCATCACCTCGCGCAGGATGTCCGCGTCGGTGAGGTTTTCGGCCTCCTGAAGCTTGCCGCGCTGACGCAGCTCATACTTGAAGCGCTCGATTTCGCCCTCGGCGACCTTCTTGAAATCGTCGGAGAGGCCTTCGCCCGACTCAAGCTGGCTGGAGTCGATCAGCAGCGTGCGCGGCCGCTCCAGCGGCTCGCCGTTGTTGTCGAAGTTGCGGAACTTCTCCAGCCGGCCGTTGTGGAACTGACCCTCCGGCGAGCGGAAGCCGGAGATGTAGTCATGGACCATCTTCGAGGTCGCGGTGTTGGCGCACACCACGATGAAGACGGGCGGCACCTCGATATCCGCGTTCTTCCAGCGTTCGAACTCGTCTTCGTAATGGCCGTAGAGCGCCTTCAGCGCCGTCTCCAGCATCGGCGGAATGCCGAGCGGATCGTGGAACTTGCCGCTGGCCCGCTTCCCCTTGGGCAGCTCCGTGCCGATATGCCTCCAAAGATCGCGGAACTTGGGCATATCGGCCCGGTCGATCGTGTTGTCCGAGATCGGGATGCGGGGAAGCTTCACGATCCCGCACTCGATCGCGTCCATCAGCGAGAAGTCGCTGACCGTCCAGGGAAACAGCGTGCCTTCGGGATAGCCTGATCCGCTGAGGAAGAACGGCGTGGCGGAAAGATCGTAGACGGCCCGGACGCCGAGCTTGCGCTTGACCGCCTCGATGCCGTTGATCCACAGGCGCGCGGCCTTGCTGTTCTCCTCGGCCTCGGCCTTCTCCGCGCCCTTGAGCGCCTTCTCCTCCTCCGTCTCCGGGCGCTCGCGATAGCAGTGGTGCGCCTCGTCATTGATGACGATGATGTTGCGCATGCCCATGAGCGGCTTGGCCACGCGGGCGACCATCGCGCCCTCGGTCTCGGTCGTGGCGGGCTCCTCGCCGTGACCCTTCATGAAGGAGCGGCCGACCTTCGAGAGCTCCATCGTCTCGCGCAGCCGGAACGCGTGATAATTCGTAATGACGATGCGGGCCTGCTGCAGCTCTTCGAGCATGTCGGCCGGCACAAGCTCGCGCGAGGCGTAGTAGCTGTTCGGATCGTTCGGCTGCAGCACCTGGAGGCGGTCCCGGATCGTGATGCCCGGAGCGACGATCAGGAAGCCCTTGGTGAATTTCTGCGCGTTCGGCCGACGCGCCTTGTTGAGCGCCTGCCACGCGATCAGCATCGCCATCACGGTGGTCTTGCCCGCGCCGGTCGCCAGCTTGAGCGCGATGCGGAACAGCTCCGGGTTGGCCTCGGCGTTGGCCGCGTTCAGATGCTCCAGGATGTGCTCGGTGCGCTTGCCCATATTGGGCGCGACCTCGGCGAGCCAGATCGCGGTCTCAACCGCCTCGACCTGGCAGAAGAACGGGCGGAGGCCCTGGAACTCGTGGGATCGCCAGTGGCGCAGGAGGCGTTCTGTGGTCGGCGTGACGCCCCAGTCGGCCGGATTCGGGATGCTGCGCCACCGGTCCACCATGGCGCGGATGTCGTTGATGATCGGGTACGGATCGAGCGTCCCGCCCAGATCCACGTCGCCGCTGCGAAGCCCGAGCTGAGCCTGCGCCGGGTCGTCCCGCTGCGCCTTCGCCTGGGGCACCGGCGTGATGAACTCCGCCCGCCGCCGGCGGTCGACGACCTCGCCGGTGGGCTGACCTTGCAGATCCAACGCCCAATGCCGACCCGGATACTCGTACGGCGAGTTCAGGATCGGCTCTTCAAAAAACGGGTTGTTCAAATTCCCACCCCATGCGCCGAATATGTTGCGACCTTAGGGTCGGTTCGCAGAGATCGACAATAGGCGTGGGCGCCCTCGATCGGCTCGAGCACGCCGGGGATGCGAAATAGCTGTGGAGCAATCTGCGAACGCGCCGGCGCTGGAGAGCGAGGCGAGCCGCACCCTCGCTCTTCACCTCATCTCCGGAACCGTCGCTCGAACCTCTCAATATCTAGGCTTTCGGCGGCATCGAGCGCTTTCCTTGATGAAATCAGGAACCGCTACGGCGGGATGAAGGCCGCGGGCCGATCTCATCCGATATCTGGACGCGGAAGCGGCCCGGCTCCTGAGCGATTGGCGGAAGCACAACCCGGCGCCGTCGACCTTGTGGGTTTTCCCGCTTCCGAGCGATCCGCGCAAACCACGCGCGTGCCTCGAAGCGGCCGAGCTGATGATCGCCTGATTGAAGGGAGCCAACCCAGTTCAATGCGATCTGCTTTCCCTCCCTCGGCCCGCCAATGAGGATCGCGGCAGCCGAGGTCGGGTTGAATAGGCGAACTTCCCTGATGCCCCTTCGTGCGTCTCTGAGATAGCCTCGCCGTGGACCGTTCAGTCCCGGGCATCGTGAATCCAGCAGCTCGGGCTCGGAGTGCTTAAACTCCCGATCCGCCTACTAGGCGCAATCTCCCATGAATCCGTGCTGCAATGTGAACAAAAGCGAACATTTTTCGCCCCGGACGCTCACTTCGAGCGATCGACCGCTCTCTCGAGCAGCGCGTCGACATCCGCCTTCCGCACCAAACGCCGAGAACCGATCTTCAGGGTTTGAAGCTCTCCGCGCTGCATAAGGCGATAGATCGTCGATCGGCTCAAGCCGGCATAGGCGGCGGCCTGGTTGATCGACATCGCGTTCGTGACGTCGGTGAACATCGGCATTGCTCCTTCTTCGCTCGCCGGCGTGTCTCACGCCGGTCTATGGAGCTTCATGGGAGCCGATGGCGTTTCTCATCTGGAGTGGTCTGAGAAATCTTTCTTCGGGGCGATCGACCTCACCCGCTTTTCGCTGAGATTGAACTTCGCGGCCGCATCCCGCACCGCGTTCTTGTAGAGTTCCCCTGCCCCGATCTGCCTATCAATGAAGTCTTCAACCTCAACATTTCTCAACCTCGCCGCAGCCTTACGGGCCTCGGCGCCGTACCTTCGCAGGGGCTCGGAATGCTTCTCGCGGTATATCCGCGCGCCATTCTCGCCGAATTCCCCGTGCGCAGCGGCGTACTCGCGGCCGAGGCTGAAGAACCGGTAGGCGAGGAGGTAGGCGCGGCCCGCGCGGCACTCTTCCCAGGCGACGCCGGGAGGCGGCTCCGGAAGCCGGTCGAGCAGCTCAAGGATCCCGGAGACCTCTTCACGCATGCTGGCCTTGGCGGGCTCGCCCCAATCGGAGGCTTCTATCTCCTCCAGAATGAGGGCGAGGATGCGCCTCGGATGATGGAGATCCCCGGCTCCGGCGCGCTCCCATAGCTCGCGCTCTTCACCGTCTGCGTCCTCGGGCGGAGAAATCTCATCTCCGAACCGCCATTCCCCTGCACGCCTGGCGTCGCGGCTGGCCATCTCATGAGACCTCACGCCGTCTCATCGGAAGGCGCGGTCTTCCCGCTCGCAGGGAACGGCGTAACGACGTCGGCTCCATCTCCCGATAGCCACTTCTCGATCATCCGCCCCCAGAGGTCCATCGCGTCACGGCGTTCTTCCTCATAGTCGTGGCGCATATAGACCCTACGGGTGACGGTCTTTTCGGTTTCGCTGATGTGATTGAGAAGCCGCGCGACGACTTCTTCACGGACGCCATTTCTTTGCAGATGCGTCGCCATCGTCCGGCGGAAGTCATGCGGCGTGAAGGGTCGGTCTTCGAAGCCCAGATGTCGACGCTTACGATTGATCGCTTTGGCGGCCGAATGCGCCTTGAGCGCCTGCTCACGAGGCTTCTCAATACCGAGACGGGCTCTCGGACGGGACGCAAACAGAAATTCCTTGCCCGCGTGGTGAAGCGCGGCCTCTTCGAACAGCTGTTTGGCGAGATCTGACAACGGCACGCGAGTGGCGCGTCCATTCTTCGATCGAGCAGCCGGAATCTCCCAGTAGCCTCGAGCGAGGTTCAACTCTGTTCGCTCGGCTCCGCAGACCTCGCCGATCCGCTGTCCCGTCACCAGGGCCAGCCGGAGCGCGCATATCATGGCTGTTGAAAGACCGGTGTCGTCCAGGCCCTTCCAAAGACGAACGATTTCATCCGGCTCAAGGGCTCTATCGCCGGGTTCCGGTCGGTGCCTGCGCTTCATCTCCCTCGTCGGATTGTTCTGGATATAGGCGCGTGAGACGCCCCAACGGAGCATGCCGCGGAGCAGCTCGTAGACCTTGTTCGTCTGGATCTTCGCCCCGCGGCGCTCCACGCGATCGAGCACCGCATTGATGTCGGCTTGAGTGAGCGTGTCAGCGACGAAGTCCCCGATCACTGGAAGAATGTCTTTCCCGATGATCCGTTGATCGGCCCGCCAGGATCGCTTGTTCGGCATCGCATGCTGCTCGAGGTATCGATCCGCGAGATCGCGCACGGTTCGAACCGTGTGGTCAGCGAGTTCATGCGCCTTGGGGTCAATGCCCTGATCGACCTTGGTCCTCAGCTCTCGCGCTCTCTTCTCGGCGTCCTTCAACCCGAGTTCCGGATAACGGCCCAGCGACACCTTGGTGCGCTTGCCGGTGCCCGGCCGGCGATAGCTGAAGCTCCAGCTCTTATGGCCGGTCTCGCCGACGCGGAGAATGAGCCCAGGAACCACATCGCTCCGAAACTCGGTTCGCCGCTCCACTCTCAGGGCGTCGATCTGCTTGGAGTTGCGCGGGAGGCAGGTTCGCGATGGGTCGGTCATTGGCTCTCCAGACCTCTCTGGGGTCCACGTGGGGTCCAAGAATCCGACACATCATGCACCGCGCTGACCCAGCCTGAAAAGCTAAAAACATATTTTTCTGATAGTTAGCGTATCATCGCGTTTCAGATTATCCCTCTTTGTTCCGCGACCCATCACCTGTTAACCGCTGGGTCGCTGGTTCGAGTCCGGCCCGGGGAGCCATCACTTTCAGGCGCTTAGCCTGAGACGCGCGATCGGAGCTTTCCCCAGCCGATCGACGAAGGCCCGCGCGGGCCGCACGGGACCGCCGCGGCGGCGCTTAGCCCGCTACCGCCTGGACGACTTGCGCCGCTCGAGGCTGCGCTCCCGGTCGCGCTGCTTCCAGCGCTCGCGCGCCTCGCGCCGGCGCCGCTCCTCGTCTTCCCAGTCGGCGTCGCTCGTGCTCTCGATGAAGCGGCGGATGCGTTCGACCTCCGCGCGGACGGCCTCGACGCTGTCGTCCACGACGACGCCCGTCGCATCGCCCTCGAGCAGCGCGCCCTGCACGTAGATCTTGATCGTGCGGCGGCCGTCCGCCGCCCGCGCCGACCACCACCAGCGCCGGCTGCCGCCCGCCGGGTTGTAGTCGAGGTCCGCCGCCGTCCGGAGGCGGTCGAGCTGGGCGAGCTGCCGGTCCGCGGCGTCGAGGATCTTCCGGCGGAAGCTCTTGCGCGCGCCGCCGTCCGCGCCCGCGCGCGTGGGCAGGTTGTAGCGCTGCGCATACTTGCGGATGAAACTCACGCCCACCTCCTCCCTTGCGCGCCGCCGGGCGCGGCCCGGCCGGACGGCCCGCGGAGCGCGCGCGGGTCGCGGGCCTCGAGACGAGGAGTTAGGCGGTCTTCCTTGCGCGGCTGTGACAGCCCGGTGAACGTTTTGCTACAGCGCCCAGGCCGGACGCGCCGCACCGGATCGCGCGCCGGGCGGCGACCACGTACGCGCGGACCGCGACTCCCCCCCGATTCGCCGCCCGACCGAGGCTGGCGCGACCGTCGCGGCGGCCGACGCCCGGCGCGGAGACGCCCCCGGATGCGCGGCCGGCGATTTTGGAATCGCCCACGTTGCAATTGCGCCACGCTGGCGGCGGCGGCCCCGCAGGCGGCGATTTACAAAGCGTTAAGCGTCTCGCCGCGGCCCTCGCCGAACGATCGCCCGGACGCGCGCGGCGCCTGTCACCGCTCTGTCACCGAAGTGCGATCAGCCTGTTGCAAACTTCGTGTTCGTTCCCCGCGAACCTCGGGCGGTCCGCATGCGGCGGCCGGCCCTGAGGGGACACGCCCATTCGCACGCCACCACGGCTTTCGGGGGATCGAGATGCCAACCAAGTCCATCACCAAGCACCTGCTCCTCGGCGCGTCCTGCGCCGTCATCGCGGCGTGTTCCGACGCGTCGATCAGCTCGCCCGGCGAGGAGAACCAGGTTCCCCCGCCCTCCCAGGGCGGCGGCGGCGGCGGCACGCAGTCGCTCAACCTCATTCCCGCGGGCGGCTGCCCGACCGGCACGGCCTCGCAGACCACGACGGTCAGCTATAGCGGCGGCGACGCCGACGTCACGGCCTGCCGCGTCACCGGCACGCTGACCCAGAACGTCACCATCCCGGCCGGCGAGACCTTCTTCATCTCCGGCCCGGTCTTCGTCGGCCAGGACGACGGCGCCTCGACGGCCTCGACCTCCGGAACGACCACGGCGGGCGCGCCCGGCGGTCCGACGCTGACCATCGAGGAAGGCGCGACACTCGTCGGTGAATCCGGCGGCGACTACATCGTGATCACGCGCGGCTCCTCGATCGACGCGGAAGGCACGTCGACCGACCCGATCGTCATGACCTCGGCCCTCGATCTCGTCGAGCAGCGTCTCGGCGCCCCGCGCACGGGCTCTGACACCGCCCGCGGCGAGTGGGGCGGCCTGGTGATCAACGGCCGCGCGCCGATCAACGCCTGCATTGACGGCACGGCGACCGGCGGCACGGAGGACTGCCAGAAGTCGGGCGAAGGCTCCTCGGGCCTGTTCGGCGGCGGTACGGCCGACGACAATTCCGGCACGCTGCGCTACGTCCAGGTCAAGTACGCGGGCTTCCGCGTGAACAACGAGGACGAGCTCAACGGCATCGCCTTCCAGGGCGTCGGCTCGGACACGACCGCCGAGTTCATCCAGGTTCACAACAACCAGGATGACGGCATCGAGATGTTCGGCGGCACGGTCGACCTGCGCAACATCGTGCTCACCGGCATCGCCGACGACTCCATGGACTACACCGACGGCTGGGTCGGCTCGGCCCAGTTCGTGCTCGTCCGCCAGCTGCCCGACGACGGCGACCAGGGTTTCGAGTTCGACAATAACGGCGACGACAACACCGCGCTGCCGCGTTCGAACCCGCGCATCTCCAACTTCACGCTGGTCGGCCAGCGCGACTCCTCGTCGTCGGACTTCGGCATGCTGCTGCGCGAAGGCACGGCCGGCGACCTCGTCAACGGCGTCGTCGTCGACTTCAACGACGCCTGCCTCGACGTCGACCAGCCCGAGACGCACGGCCTCGCCGGCTCGGACCTCACGATCCGCTCGACCTTCTTCGACTGCAACGCCAACTTCGAAGACGACGACGACGGCTTCGACGAGGCCGCCTTCTTCAACGCCGGCGCCAACAACACGACCGGCGCGAACTCGCTGGCCGGCCAGTTCTTCCCCGGCCCGAACGAGCAGGCCGTCACCGCGATCGACCCGACCACGGTCGACGCCGGCTTCTCCGCGGCCGACTATATCGGCGCCTTCTCGCCGAGCGAGACGGTGAGCTCCAACTGGGCGGCGGGCTGGACCTTCGGCCTGTTCCCGGATCCGGGCTGCCCGGCGGGCACGACCGAGGCGGCCGACACGATCGGCGGCCAGCGCGTCTGCCAGATCGAGGGCAACATCACCTCCGACCTGACGCTCACCGGCGGCAATCTCTACGAGATCATCGGCCCGGTCTTCGTCGGGGTCGATCGCGGCGCCGATCCGGCGAACCCGGAGCCCTCGGGCATCGAGGCCAGCCTGACCATCGAGCCGGGCGCCACGTTGTTCGGCTCCGCCGGCAGCGACTATCTCGTCGTCGCCCGCGGTTCGCAGATCTTCTCCAACGGCACGGCCAACCAGCCGGTGATCATGACCTCGCGCGCCGACGTGGAAGGCACGCAGGCCGATCCGAACACGTCGCGCGGCGAGTGGGGCGGCCTTGTCATCAACGGTCGCGCGCCGATCAACGCCTGCATCGACGGCACCGCGACCGGCGGCTCCGTGGATTGCGAGAAGTCCGGCGAGGGCTCGTCGGGCCTGTTCGGCGGCGCCACGGCCGACGACGACTCGGGCGCTATCAACTACACCCGCGTCCAGTACGCCGGCTTCCGCGTGAACAACGAGGACGAGCTCAACGGCATCGCCTTCCAGGGCGTGGGCACGGGCACCGAGGTCGACTTCATCCAGGTCCACAACAACCAGGATGACGGCGTCGAGTTCTTCGGCGGCACGGTCAACGCCAAGCACATCGTGCTGACCGGCAACGCCGACGACAGCCTCGACTACACCGACGGCTGGACCGGCAACGTGCAGTACGTGATCGTCCAGCACGCCGCCGACGACGCCGACCAGGGCTTCGAGTTCGACAGCAACGGCGACGACAACTCCGCGGAGCCGTTCTCGAACCCGACGATCTCGAACTTCACGCTGATCGGTCAGCGGGCCTCGTCGGCCTCCGACCTGGGCATGCTGCTGCGCGAGGGCACGAAGGGCGATCTGATCAACGGCATCGTCGTCGACTTCAACGACGCCGGCGCCGATGTCGACAACGACCTGACTTTCACCCACGCCAACAATGACGAGCTGCAGGTCCGCTCGGTGTTCTTCGACAACCCGGAGAACTTCAACACCGACGACGACGTCGCCGACGGCGACAGCAGCCAGTTCGACGAAGCCGCCTTCTTCAGCGGGGAGGCCAACAACACCACGGGCACGACCTCGCTGGCCGGCTTCTCGTTCATCACCGACATGTCGAACAACAACGCCAAGGGCGTCGTGCCGGATGCGGCCGGCCCCGAGGCGGGCGTGACGGTGATCGATCCGTCCACGATCGATCCGTTCTTCGACAGCGTCGACTACATCGGCGCCGTCGAGGACGCGAACGACGACTGGTTCCAGGGCTGGACGCTCCAGCAGCAGTAAGGGCGCGCCGGGCCCGGCCGGTCTCCGGCCGGGTCCCCGCTCTCGCGTCAGCGAAGCAAAGCGATTGGGGATACCAATGAACCATCACCGCATCGCGCTCTCGGCGGCCCTGCTGGCATCGACCGTCCTGGTCCCCGCCAGCGCCGCCTGGGCGCAGGAGGCCGATCCGTCGGCGTCCGCACCGACCCAGACCGACGACGTCATCGTCGTGCGCTACCAGTACGTTCCCGACGACAAGCGGGCGACGTCGGAAGTCTCGAGCTTCCTCTCCATCGACGACATCGTCACCACCGGCGACTCCGACATCGCCTCGGCGCTGGGACGCGTCACGGGCCTGTCGGTCTCCGAGGGGCGCTATGTCGTCGTGCGCGGCCTCAACGAGCGCTACTCGAACACGCTGATCAACGGCTCGCCCCTGGCGAGCCCGGAGCCGCTCCGCCGGGCCGTCCCCCTGGACCTGTTTCCGACCAGCCTGATCAGCAACACGCTCGTCCAGAAGACCTACTCGCCGCGCTTCCCCGGCGAGTTCGGCGGCGGTCTCGTCGAGATCGAAACTTCGGCGCTGCCTGAAGAGCGCTTTCTCGAAGTCGGCGTCAGTTTCGCGGCCGACACCATCACGAGCTTCGACGAAGGCCTCACGTATGACGGCGGCGACGACGACTGGACCGGCTTCGAGGACGGCACCCGCGACTGGCCCGCACAGTTCGCGGACATCCTTCTGACCGAGAATATCGGCCCCTCCGAGCAGGACCCGGTCGAACTCGCCGAGATCGGCCGCAATCTGGAGAACTCGCGGCTCTGGGTTCAGTTCGAGGAACAGATCCCGGGCGACGCGGGCTTCTCGTTGAGCGCCGGCGACCGGTTCGACTTCGACAACTTCTCGGTCGGCGTCCTCGCCGCGGTCGGCTACGACAATTCGTGGCAGACGGAAATCGGCCGTCGCGGCAAGGCGCGCGTCTCGTCCGGCGGCCTCACGCCGAGGTCCCAGTTCGCCCGCACCTCGACGGCGAACACCGTCGAGACCAACGGCATGTTCAATCTCGGCGTCGAGTTCGGCGAGCACGAGGTCCAGGCGCTCGCCCTGGTCCTGCGCTCGACCGAAAAGGAGACGTCGAGCCTGCTCGGCCGGGACGACGACCTGGACTCGCTGGTGCGCAACGACGCCAACGCCTGGTTCGAGCGTCAGGTCTACACCTACCAGCTGTCGGGCGATCACACGTTCGACCTGGGCGAGGGCCTGAACGTCGAGTGGCGGGCGGCGACGTCCGACGCCTCGCGCTACGCCCCGAACCAGCGTCGCGCCTTCTACGAGTTCGACGGCGACGAATCCGCCATCGGCGACAATTTCGAGCTGCTTGGCGACTCCCGCTACGCGGGCGACTTCCTGCTCCGCAATTCCGGCGACGGCAACACCATCACCTTCAGCCGCGTCGACGACGTCACCGACGACATCGGCTTCGACGTCACGCTGCCCGTCACGCTCGGCGGCATGGATTGGGAATGGAGCGCCGGCTACAACCGGATGGACAAGGAGCGCGTCGCGTTCGCGCGGGAATTCCGCTTCTTCGGCTCCATCCCGGCCGATCTGCGCGGCAGCCGGATCGATTACATCTTCGCCGACCAGAACATTCTCGACAGCCGCTTCCGGCTGACCGAGGTGGGCGGCTCGCTGAGCCCGGAAGCCTATCGGGGCGATCTCGAGGTCGAGGCCGGCTACATCTCGACCGACGTCGCGCTGACGCCGTTCCTTCGGGCCGCCGCCGGCGTGCGCTTCGAGGACGGCGAGCAGACTGTGGACACCTACAACCTGCCGATCCTCGACGCGTCCGATTTCGGCGACAACGAGGGCTTCATCTCGGAGGACTATGCGCTTCCGGCCGTGACGCTCACCTGGACGTTCGCCGAGAACATGCAGCTTCGCCTCGGCTACTCGGAGACGATCGCCCGGCCGCAATTCCGCGAACTCGGTCCGACGACCTTCTTCAACACCGAGACCGACGAGCGCTTCCGCGGCAACCCGTTCCTGACCAACACCGAAATCACCAATTTCGACGCCCGCTTCGAATGGTATTTCGGTCGGGACCAGTTCTTCACCGCCGGTCTCTTCTACAAGGAGCTGGAATCGCCGGTCGTGGAGTACATCCTGCGTGAAGGCGAAACGCTGGCGACCTCGTTCCTGAACGCGCCGTCGGCCGAGCTGACGGGCTTCGAGGTCGAGTTCGAGAAGCGTTTCGACTTCTCCGACCGCTTCGAGGCGGCGTTCTGGGACGACGCCGAGGTGTTCGTGAAGGCCAACTACACCTTCACCGACTCCTCGATGGCGGCGGGCGACGGCGACACGGTGATCCTGTCCGAGCCGGCGGGCGGCGAAGCCGTCGCCGCAACGGCGCCGGCCTCGGGCTTCATCGCGGACGGCCAGACGCTCCAGGGTCAGTCCGAGCACCTCGCCAACCTGCAAATCGGCTGGGAGGAACCCGCCGCCGGTCGCCGGACCGCGTTCCTGGTGAACTTCACCGGCGAGCGGACGCGGGCGCTGCAGAACCTCGCCGTCGGTCTGCCCGAGGTGGTCGAGGAGCCGCCGGTCATGCTCGATTTCGTGCATAGCCGCGAGCTCGAGTTCCGCGGCCGCGAGATCGCAAACGTTCGCTTTGCGGTCCGCAACTTGCTAGGCGAGGATTACGTCGCCACGCAGTCGGCCGGGAACAGCTCGATCGAGGTCGATTCCTACGAGATCGGGACGACGTTCTCGATCAACCTGTCGCGGACCTTCTGACCGGTCCCCGACAGTCGAAGCCAGGACTGCGCGGGCGGGCCCTCCTCCGGGGGGCCCGCTCCGTGCGTCCGGAACGCCTGGAGGCGAAACTGAAGGCGCTGAGGAGAGACGAGCAGGCGACGGCGCGCATCGCCGCTGACACGGGGCGGACACAAAACCGCCGCGGAGCGCCGCGCCGTTTCACGGCGCTGGCCCGTGGCGCGGTCGAGCTCGCCCTGGTCGCGGTCATCGCCATGCTGCTGGCCCGCGCCGTCTGGTTCGGGATCTATGGCGGGGAGATCGACCGCCTATCGGCCGACATGGTCGCGCCCTCCGCGCGCCTGGCGACCGACGAGGCGCCGACCGACCTGACGATCCTGGCCGAGGGCCGCCTGTTCGCGTCGGCCGCGTTCGAAGCGGAGGTCGACCCGGTGGAGTCCGCGCCCGAGACCCAGCTCGATCTCACGCTTCGGGGCGTGCGCCGCGGCCCGACCCCGCAATCCGGCGCGGCGGTCGTCCAGACCCCGCAGGAGGGCCAGCGCACCGTGGCGATCGGCGGCGAGATCGCGCCGAACGTCACGCTCGAGGCCGTCTACGCCGACCGCGTCATCATCAATCGGCGCGGCAATCGCGAGAGCCTGTTCCTGCGCGAGCAATCGGCCCGCAGCACATCCTTCCTGCAGCCCGGCGCCGAGCCGCCAGCCGCAGAGGCGGAATCCCGTGCGCCGGGACCGCGCGCGGCGGGCGGGCTGAGCGAGGAGGACTGGGTCCGCGGCTTGCGCCTGGCCCCGGTCGAGGAAACCGCCGACGCGCGCGGCTACCGCATCCTCGCCGAGAGCGATCCGGCCCTGCTGGACGCGACCGGGCTCCGAACCGGCGACATCATCACGTCCGTCAATGGCCGCGCCCTTGCGGGCTCGGTCAACACCCTGGAGGTTCTGGAGGAGCTCGCCGAGGCCTCCGAGGCGCGCTTCACCGTCCTGCGCGACGGCGAGAGCCAGACAATCGAGGTACGCTTGAGATGACGATCCAACTTCTCGCCCGGACGGGCGGCGCGCTGCTGCTCCTCGTCGCATCGACGGTCTTCGGCCCGACGGCTTCGCCGGCCCGCGCCGCGCTCGTCCAGGCCGAAACCGAGACCGGCCACACGCTGAATTTCCGCAACGCCGACATCCAGGCCTTCATCGACGACGTGTCCATCGTGACCGGCTATACCTTCATCGTGGATCCGGAGGTCCGCGGCACGGTCACGATCACCTCGCAGAGCGCATTGAGCGAGGCCGAGGTGTTCCAGGTTTTCCTGTCGACGCTGCGCACGCACGGCTTCGCCGCCGTCCGCACGGCGCCGGGCGTGTTCCAGATCGTGCCCGAGCAGGAAGGCGCGCGCACCGGCGCCCCGAGCCGGGGCGAGCGCGGGGACGACGTCTTCCTCACCTCGGTCGTCCGGCTGGGGAATATCGGCGCGCGCGAGGCGATCCGCTCGGTCGGGCCGCTCGTCAGCCCCTCGGGCGCGGTGAACGCCTCGGATACGGGCAATCTCGTCGTGATCGTCGATTACAGCTCGAACGTCGACGCGATCGAAGACGTGCTGCGCGCGATGGACCGCGACACGTCGGTCGTCGAGATGGTCGCGCTGGAGAACGTCTCCGCCGAGGAGATGAGCCGCATCCTCGAGCGCATGCGCGCAAGCACGATCGCCGGCGAGGACTCCAGCCGCTACGGCGTGACCATCGCCGCGGTGCCGGCGTCGAACTCGATCCTGCTGCGCGGCGACGCCGACGAAGTCGCGGAAATGATCTCGCTGGCGCGCCGGGTCGATGCGGTCAGCCGCTCGAGCCAGACCTTCCGCGTGATCTATCTCAACCACGCCGACGGCGCCCAGCTGCTGCCGATCCTCGAACAGTTCGCCCAGCTCATCGATCCCGGCCAGGGCGGAGACTCGTCCGACCCGCGCACGTCGATCGCCTTCCACCGCGCGACCAACGCGATCATCGTCAACGGCGACCCGGACACGCTGCGCGAGCTCGATCTCGTCATCGGCCGGCTCGACATCCGCCGGCCGCAGGTGATGATCGAGGCGATCATCGTGGAGATCTCCGACACCGCCGCCCGCGAGCTCGGCGTCCAGTACCTCGTCGCCGGCGACGGCGACGACGCGGTGCCGTTCTCCTACTCCCGCTTCGGCGGCAATAATGTCGACCTGCTCGCGCTCACCGGCGCCCTCGCCGAGGTCGACGAGGACGATGAGGGCGCGACCGGCTCGATCTCGCTGCGCCAGGTCGCGATCGCCTCGCTGCTCGGCAGCCGCGGCGGCGTGCTCGGCGTCGGCGGCCAGTCGGACGACGGCACGCTGTTCGGCCTCATCCTCAACGCGCTCGAGACGGACACCGACTCCAACGTGCTCTCGAAGCCGTCGGTGACGGTGCTCGACAACGAGGAGGCCTCGATCCTCGTCGGCCAGCAGATCCCGATCACGACCGGCGAGGCGCTCGGATCGAACAACACCAACCCGTTCCGCACGATCGAGCGCCAGGAGGTCGGGGTCCAGCTCGACGTGACGCCCCAGATCAACGAGGGCGACACGATCCGCCTGACGATCCGCCAGGAGGTCTCCTCGATCGCCGGACCGGTCAGCGCCAGCTTCCAGGAGCTGATCACCAACCAGCGCGAGATCCAGACCACGGTGCTCGCCGACGACGGCGAGATCATCGTGCTCGGCGGCCTGATCGAGAACGATCAGCAGTTCAGCGACGATTCCGTGCCCGTGCTCGGCGACATCCCCGGCGTGGGCCGGCTGTTCCGCAACGAGAGCCAGAGCGAGCAGCGGCGCAACCTGATGGTGTTCATCCGCCCGCAGATCATCCGCTCGGCCGAGGACATGCGCGAGGTGACCCGCCAGAACTACACGTCGATGACGGCGGCGCAGCGGGCGGCGACCCGCGGGCGCAGCTCGAGCCTCGAGGACATCGTCGATATGATGATGGACGGCGAGGCGCCGTTCGACCGGGCGCTTCCCGATCGCGCCGACGAGGCTGCGGATGAGTGAGCGCACGCCCATCGCCTACGGGTTCGCCAAGGAGCGCGGCGTCGTCGTGCGCCCCGGCGACGCGCCGGTCTTCCTGATGCGCGAAGGCGCCGACCCGCTGGCGCTGGTCGAGGCGCGCCGCGCCGCCGGCGCGGCCCATCCCGTCGAGGCGTGCGACGCGAAGGCCTATGACCGCGCGCTGTCGGAGCTTTACTCCTTCGACGGCATCGACGCCGCGCTCGAGGACGAGGACGACCCGGCCGCCTCCGAAAGCCTGTCGCGGCTGATCGATGAAATTCCCAGGACCGAGGACCTGCTCGACAGCGCATCGGACGCGCCGATCATCCGCCTCATCAACGGGCTGATCGCCGAGGCCGTCCGCCTGTCGGCGTCCGACATCCATGTCGAGCCCTTCGAGGAGCGCGTCTCGGTCCGCTTCCGCGTCGACGGCGTGCTGCAGGAGACCGTCTCGCTGTCGCCGCGCGTCGCCTCGCCGCTTGTCAGCCGCATCAAGGTCATGGCCCGCCTCGACATCGCGGAAAAGCGCATTCCCCAGGACGGCCGGCTGTCGCTCTCGCTCGGCGGCAAGGCGATCGACGTGCGCGTCTCCACCCTGCCCTCGCGCTACGGCGAGCGGGTCGTGCTGCGCCTGCTCGACAAGGAGAGCGCCCAGTTCAGCCTCGACGAGCTCGGCATGGCGCCCGACGCGCTCGCCGATTTCAGGCGCGCGCTCGCTCAGCCCAACGGCATCGTGCTCGTCACCGGCCCGACCGGGGCGGGCAAGACGACCACGCTCTACGCCGGGCTCAACCTGCTCAACGACCAGACCCGCAACATCCTCACCGTCGAGGATCCCGTAGAATACGCCGTGCCCGGCGTCGGCCAGACCCAGGTCAATTCCAAGGTCGGCATGACCTTCGCCGCCGGTCTACGCGCCATCCTGCGCCAGGACCCGGACGTGGTGATGGTCGGCGAGATCCGCGACGTCGAGACCGCCGAGATCGCCGTGCAGGCCTCGCTCACGGGCCACCTCGTTCTGTCGACGGTGCACACGAACTCGGCCGTCGCCGCGATCGCGCGCCTGCGCGACATGGGGCTGGAGAGCTATTTGCTGGCCTCGACGCTGTCGGCCATCGTCGCCCAGCGCCTCGTTCGCCGGCTGTGCGATCACTGCAAGGAGGCGGTCGCGCCCGACGAGGCCGAGCGCGGCCTGCTCGGAGTCGGCCCCGACGAGCCGGTCACGCTTTATCGCCCGGTCGGCTGCGAGCATTGCAAGCAGCTCGGCTACGCCGGTCGCCGAGGCGTCTACGAGGTCGTCATGATCGACGAGGCGATGCGCACGCTGATCCACGACGACGCGCGCGAGACAGATCTCGCCCGCCACGCCTTCCAGGACCGCGACACGCTGTACGAGGCCGGGATGAAGCTGGCGCTCGCCGGCGAGACGAGCCTCGCCGAGGTGCTGCGCGTCTGCCGCGAGGACGGAGAGCGCAATGCCGGCGTTTGAGTACGAGGCGCTCGATTCCGCCGGCAAGCGCGCCAAGGGGCTGCTCTCGGCCGACAGCGAGCTCGCCGCCCGGCGCGAACTGCGCCGCCGGCGCATGGCGCCGCTCAAGCTGCATCGCGCCGACCGGCGCCCGGCGCTCACCGGCCTCGCCCTGCCCCGGCTTTTCCGGCCCGCCGGCCTCAACGCCGCCGACCTGATGAGCGTCACGCGCCAGCTCGCCACGCTGGTTGGCGCCGGCATGCCGGTCGAGGAGGCCGTCGGCCTGATCGCCGACCAGGCCGAACGCGTCCCGGCCCGGCGCGTGCTGATGGCGGTGCGCGGGCGCGTCACCGAGGGCGAGCGCCTGTCCGAGGCGATGGCCGCCCATCCCGACAGCTTCCCGGCGGTCTACCGCGCCATGGTCGCCGCCGGCGAAAGCGCGGGCGGTCTGTCGGAGGTGCTCGAGCGGCTGGCCGAGTATCTGGAGAAGTCCCGCGCGCTGTCGCGGCGCATCTCCGTGGCGATGATCTATCCCTCCGTTCTGGGGGTCGTCGCGCTGCTCGTCGTCGGCGTGCTGATGGTCTTCATCGTGCCGCGCATCGCCGAGCAGTTCTCCACCCTCGACGTGACGCTGCCGCTGATCACCCGGGCCATGATCGGGCTGTCGGAATTCCTTCAGGCCGGGTGGATCTGGATCGCGCTCGCAGTGCTTGTCGGCGTGTTCGGACTGTCGGCGCTCGGCCGGCGGCCCGGCGTGAAGCGCCGGATCGACTCGACGCTGCTCTCCCTGCCCTGGCTCGGCGGCTTCATCCGCAAGGTCGAGAGCGCGCGCTTCGCGCGGACCATGTCGATCCTGGTGGCCGCCGGCGCGGTGCTGCCCGACGCCCTGCGCGCGGCGCGGCGCGCCAGCGCCAACGCGCCCTTCCAGGACCGGATCGCCCGCGTCATCGACCAGGTCGAGCAGGGCGCGGGCCTGTCGGACTCGCTGCGCGCGACGGGCTGGTTTCCGCCGCTGGTGGTGTACATGGTCGCCTCCGGCGAGCGCTCGGGCCGCGTCGACGCGATGTTCGCGCGCGCCGCCGATCACCTCGAGGCCGAGGTCGACAGCGCGGTGGGCGTCGGTCTCAACCTGCTCGAGCCGGGCGTCATCGTCTTCATGGGCGGGATCGTCGCGCTGATCGTGCTGTCGATCCTGCTGCCGATCCTGCGTCTCAACACGCTGGCCATGGGCGGATAGCCCGGCCGTTCACCTGGAGGAGCTCAAGCCATGAGCGTTTGCAGATCACTCGCCCGCAGGCGCGCCGCCGAGGCGGGCTTCACGCTGACGGAGATGATGGTCGTCATCGCCATCATCGGACTGCTCTCGACGGTGGTGGTGATCAATGTCCTGCCGCTGCTCGGCACGGCGCGCGAGGACAAGGTGCGCGCAGATCTCGCCACGCTGGAGAGCTCGCTGACGACCTTCTACGCGACCTACGGGCGCTTCCCGACGACCGACGAGGGGCTCGAGGCGCTGGTGGCGCCGCCCGAAGAGGACCGGATCTCGGCGCGCTACGCCGAGGAAGGATTCATCGAACGCCTGCCCGAGGACCCGTGGGGGCGCGAGTACCAGTATCTCTTCCCCGGCGAGCAGGGCCGCTACGACCTCTACTCCCTCGGCGCCGACGGCCGGCCCGGCGGCGAAGGCGACAACGCCGATATCGGCAACTGGGATCTCTGAGGACGCGACCGGCGAACCATGCGCACTCGGGCGACGATACGGCGAGAGGCGGGCTTCTCCCTGGTGGAGATGCTGGTCGCGCTCGCCGTCGCGGGCCTGATGGCGAGCGCCGTCGTGATGAGCATCACGATGCGCCCGGCGCCGATCGAGCGCGAGGCCGAGCGGCTGCTGGCGCGCTTCCACGAGGCGCGCGAGACAGCGCTCGTGACCGGACGCGTGATCGGCTTCGCCCCGGAGCCCGACGGCGCGGGATATCTCTTCCTGCGCCACGCCGACGGCGACTGGCGCGACTATCCGGCCCATCCCGCGTTCGCGCCGCATGACCTGCCCGCCGGGCTGCGCCTGCACGGCGAAACCGGCCGCGAGACCGGCGACGCGCCGCTGGTCTGGTTCGACCCGACCGGGGTCGATCAGCCCTTCGAGCTTCTGCTCCAGGACGGCCGGCGGGATCTCTTCCTCGTCCGCGACGGCGACGGCGCGCTGAGCATCGAGACGCCGGAGGCGATGCGATGAGCGTGTCGCGCCAGTCCGGCTTCTCGCTCGTGGAGATGCTCGCCGCCCTGGCGGTGGTGTCGCTGGCCGGCCTCGCCCTGATGCAGGCGATGACCACCGCCGGGCGCAGCGCGATTCACGCGCGCGAACGCGCCCTGGCGGCCGTCGCCGCGGAGAGCGTGATGAACACGCTCATCCTCGAGGCGCGCTCGGTCCGCAGGCTGAGGGAGACGAGCGGAACCTACAGCCTCGCGGGAACGGACTACGACTGGACGATCACGCTGGAAGAGACGCCCGACCCGGGCCTGGAGCGCGTCACGCTGACCCTGTCCGACGCGCGCGGGCCCGTCCACGAACTCGTGACTTTCCGGAAGGCGACCCCATGACCGGGCCGGTTCGCAGAGACAGCGGCTTCACGCTGACCGAGGTGCTGGTCGCGGTGGCGATCTTCGCGCTGATCAGCACCGCCGCGCTCGGCCTGCTCACCACGGCGGTGCGCAGCCGCGACGTCCACGCCGAGCAGCTCGAACGCATCGAGGCCGTCCAGCGCGCGCGCGTCCTGCTGCGCGACGATATCGGCCAGCTCGTCATGCGCCCCTTCCGCACCGAGGAGGGCGTGGTCGACGGCCGGGTCTTCTCCGGCGACGTCTCCGGCGCCGACCCGCTGGAGCCGGCGCAGCCCGGCGAACCCCGCGAGATCCTCGTGCTGACGCGGTCGGGCTGGGCCAATCCGGGCGGCGCGCAGCCGCGCTCGACCCTGCAGCGTGTGGCCTGGATCTATGACGGAACCACTCTCAAGCGGCGCGCCTGGACCTATCCCGACGCCGCCCGCGACGCCGAGCCGACGACGATGACCGTGCTCGAGACGGCGCGCGACCTCCGGCTCGAATTCCTCGTCGGGAATGTCTGGCGCCCCGACATCCTGGTCTCGTCGGGCGGCGAGAACTCCCCCGCCCCCCCGCGCGGCGTCCGCGTGCGCTATGTCGCGCCGGGCCTCGGCGAGATCGAGCACGTGCTGCTCAGCCCCGCCGCGGACATCGCCGCATGAACCGGCTGACGCGCATATTCGCCCGGCGCCGGGAGGAAGGCACGGCGCTGATCACCGCGGTGCTGGTGACGGCGCTGATGGCGGTGATCGCCGTCGAGCTGGTCGACCAGACGCGCTTCGCACTGTTCCGAACCGCGAATGTTGACCGGCGCGACGCCGCCTACTGGTACGCCATGGGCGCGCGGGAATTCTCCGAGAGCGTGCTTCTGCGCTCCGGCCCGGCCGAGCGCGAGGTGATGCGCCCGGTCGAGCCCTGGCTGGCCGGCCCGCAGACCTTCCCGATCGAGGACGGCGCGCTCACCGGTCATATCCGTGACGGCAATAACTGCCTCAATCTCAACGCCATGGCCGGAGACGGCGCCGAGGGCGCGGCGGGGATGGAGCCGGGCCTGACGAGCGAGGACGTGCGGGTCATGTTCTCGGTTCTGCTCGAACGCCTGGGCGCCGACCCCGGACGCATCGAGACGCTGAAGGCCCAGATCGTCGACTGGATCGACGAGGACGCCTGGCGCGAGCCCGGCGGCGCGGAGGACGACGCCTACCGCGCCTTCGACCCGCCCCTGCGCGCGGCCAACCAGCCGATGGTCGAGATCGAGGAGCTGCTCGTCCTGCCGGCGATGACGCCGGAGCTGTTCGAGCGGATCCGACCCTTCGTGTGCGTGCGGCCCGATCCCCGGCAGCCGCCGCTCAATCTCAACACGCTGCAGCTCGAACAGGCGGTGCTGCTGACGGCCCTGTTCCAGGGGCGGCTCACGGTGGGAGACGCCGAGGCCGTGCTGCTGCAGCGCCCCGCGGAGGGCTATGACGACGTCGAGGCCTTCTTCAAGCATCCCGCCATCGTCGCGCTGGAGCCCGAGCTCGCCATGCGCGAGGCGGTGACGCTGCGCTCGCGCTGGTTCGAGATCGACGTGACGGTCCGCCTGGACGAGACCGAGTTCAGCCTGTTCCAGACCAGCGAGCTGACGCCGGACGGGCGCATGCTGCGGCTGAGCCAGCGCTTCGGAGCGGTGCGATGAGCGTGCTCGTCATCTCGCTGCCCCCCGGCGGAGGCGACGCCGAGACGCCGGCCGGCTGGGCGCTCGTCTCCGACGACGGCGCGATCCGGGCCGAGGGCGCGATCCGCCCGGGCGAGGCGCCCGACTGGCCGAACGGCGAGTCGCCCGACTACGCGGTGGCGCTCCTGCCCGCCCAGGACATGTTCGCGCGCTATCGCGCCGTGCCCGGGCGCAGCGAGCGCGACGCCGCCCAGGCCGCGCCCTTCCTCGTCGAGGAAGAACTCGCCGCGCCGCTGGAGACCCAGCACGTCGTCCCGGGCGCGCGCGACGCCGACGGCCGGGCCTGGCTGTTCGCCGCGGCGAAGCCCGTCCAGCAGGGCTGGCGGGATTATCTCGCCGGGCTGGGCGTCAAGCCGGTCTACGCCGCGCCCGACGCGATGTTCCTGTCCGGACACGGCGGAGACCTCACGGTCGCCGCCTATGACGACGTCGTCCTGTTCCAGACCCGGGGCGGCGATCTCGTCCGCCAGGCGCGGCTAGGCGACGAGGCGGAAGCCGCCCCCGACGACGATCCCGTCTGCGGCGGCGTCGAGCGCGATCTCGCCGATGCGGTGCTGCCCGCCCTCGGCGCGCGCCTCAATCCGCAGCGCGTCCTGCTGACCGAGGATATCGCGCCCGAGCGGGTCGCGCCCGACGCCGAGCCCGTCGCCGTCAAGCGCCAGCCGGCGCCCGACCTGCGCGTCGAGGCCGCCCGCGCGCCGGAAGCCGCCCTCGTCCGGCTGCCCGCCTTCTTCGGAACCGCCCTGGTCTCCGGCGTCGACTGGGCCTCCATGATCCGGCCGTGGACGCGCGCCGGCGCGTTGCTCGGCGTGGCCGTGATCGGCGCGAGCGCGTTGTTCTTCGCCGAGGGCGTCTACTATTCCCAGCGCGCCGACCGCTATTACGAAGCTTCCCGGGAGATGTACCGCGCCGAGTTCGACGAGCGCGCCACCGATCCGGCCGCCCAGCTGCGCGTGAAGCTGCGCGCGCTCGGCGGCGGGCCGGGCGAAAGCGCCTTTCTCGAACTCGCCGCGCGCCTCGCCGAGGCCGCGGGCGAAGCCGATCAGGTCCGCATCGACTCCATCCGCTACAGCGCCGAGCGCGACGGACTTTCGGTCACGGCCACCTATCCCGATTTCGCCGACTTCGAGGCCTTCCGGACGATGGCCGACGAGGCGGGGCTCGTCATCGAGGACGGCGGCGCGCGCCAGGGCCCGGGCGGCGTCACCGGCGATTTCCTCGTGAGGCGGCCATGACGCTGGAATCCCTCCTCGCCCTGCTGCGCCAGACCTGGGCGCAGAGAACCGCGCGCGAGCAGATCCTGATCGCCGCGGCCGCGGCGCTGTTCGCGCTCACGGCGGTGTGGAGCTTCATGCTCGCGCCGGCGCTGGCGCACCGCGACGCCATGCGCGCGAGCTACGAGGCCCAGCTCGAGGATCATCTCCAGCTGGTCGCCGGGATCGAACGCTATCGCGCGCTCAGAGGCGCGGGCGACGCCGAGCCGCAGTCGGCGGCGTCGCTGCGCACGCTGGTCGGCTCGAAGGCGCGCGAGACCGGCGTCCCGATCACGCGCATCCAGCCGCTCGAGAACGGCCAGGTCAGCGTCTGGACCGATCCGGTGGCCGAAGGCGACCTGATGGGCCTGCTGCTCGATCTCGCCCGCAGCGACAATGTCCGCGTCACCCGGCTGAGCCTCGACCGCGAAGGCGACGGCCGGGTGCGCAGCCAGGTCGTGCTCGCGCGCGCCGGAAGCGCCGGCTCGTGATGCGCCCGCTCGCACTCGCGCTGGCCGGGCTCGGCGTGTTTGTCGCCGCGCTCGTCGCGTTCCTGCCCGCCCGCGCGCTCTACGCCGCGGCCCTGCGGCCGGCCGGCGTCGAGGCCGACCACGTCACGGGACCGGTCTGGAACGCGCGCGCCTACCGGGTGCGATTCGCCGGCCAGCCCTTCGCCGAGGCCGATCTCGCGCTCGCCTTCCTGCCCTTGCTCACGGGCGCGGCGCGCCTCGAGGCCGAGCTGCGCGACGAGAGCGCGCTGGGGCGCGGAACCCTGGTGGCGCGGCCCGGCGCGCTGACGCTGACCGACGCCAGCCTGGCGGCGGAGATCCGACGCCTGCCCGGCCTCGCCGAACTGCCCGCGCCGCAGACCGAGCGCGTCTACGCCGAGATCGAGAGATTGACCTTCCGGGACGGACGGTGCGAGGGCGCGTCGGGAACGATCTCGACGCAGCTGCTCGCACGCCTCGGCGGACGCTATGATGTGGCGCTGCCCGAGATCACGGGCGCGTTCGGCTGCGCGGGCGAGGCCGTCGCGGTCACGTTCGAAGGCGCAAGCGCGGCGCTCGATCTGACCGGCTCGGTCCGCCTGGACGCCGACGGCTACCGCTGGACGGCGGAGGCCGGCACTGAGGAGCCGGGCGTGATCGCGGTGCTGATCGCGCTGGGCTTTGAGGAGACCGGCGCGGCCTGGCGCGCCGAAGGCGAAGGGAGCTATCGATGAAGCCAGCCGCCACGCTCGCTGCGATACTTCTGCTCACAGGCTGCGCGCAGATCCCCGGAGCCGCGCCCAATGTCGCGCCAGCGGAACCGGCCGCCGGGGCGGAGACCCGGCTCGAGCAGCTCCCGCCCCAGCAGCTGGCCGAAGGCGAGTGCGGCCTGTTCGTCTGGACCCGCGCCCAGCCGCACCGCTTCATCCTGTTCGAGAACGAGTCGCGCGGGATGGCGCGGATCCTCCACGACGCCCGTATCCTGAACATCGCGACTCATGGCGGACCGGCGGCGTTCTCTACGGGAACGCCGGTCGAGCGGACCTATCGCGACGCAGAGAACGGGCTGATCTTCACGCTCGAGGGCGAAGCCGGCGAGCCGACGGCCGCCGGCGTGCGCCTGCAACGGGGGCTTCTGCGCACCCGGCTGGCCGACGGCGCCGAGATCGTCGCCCCGGTGCTCGGCGTGCGCTCCTGCCGGACCGACGCGCCCTCGCCGCCCGGCTCGACGCGGCGCGACCGGTAACGCGCAAACCCGGCGTCGCCTACTCTTCCGCGTCGGCGTCAGGCGCGGCTTCGGCCGCCGCGGCGCACAGGCGCTGCGAGATCGCATCATCGGTCTGGACCGCGCAGAATCGGCCGTCGCGCATCCGGTAGGCGCCGGTCCCGGAGCGATCGTCGCCCGGGCGCAGCCCGAAACGGATATGATCGGCGACGGCGAGATCGAACTCGATGCGCGCCTCCTCGGAAAGCTCGGTCGAGCGGAGACGGCGGACGAACCGGCCGTCGGCCATGTCGCACCCGACGACCACGACCCCGTCGGGACCGCGGCTGGAGAAGCTCGCCCCGTCCGGCAGCGCGGCGAGCAGCGCGTCGTCGGTCTCCGCCCGGCAGGCCTGCTGCGCGGCCGCATCCAGCGCGCTGAGGCCGGTCTCCTCGTCCTGGGTCGCCTCTGGTTCGACGCCCTCAGACTGAAGCTCCGCCGACGAGGGCGCAGCGTCGCCGGCGTCCCCGCAACCGGCGAGCGCGAACGCCGCGATGAGCGCCGACATCGTGATTCCCGTCCTGGTCATGAAGCCCTCCTCGACCGACCGATCGCCGTGAAGCGCTTCCTTTTATGAGTCCGGGAAATGGGCGGAAAGCGTGGATGAGGCCGTGTCGCTGAAACTTCGCAATTCCACGATCCGGCCGCGCGGATCGGCCCGCCCGGCCGGAAAATCAGAAGTCGTCGCGCGCGGCGCCGCTGCGGACCCTGACGGTCCCCGATCCGCCGAATATCCGTCCCAGCCAGCCGACGATGCCCCCGGTCGGCTCGGGCTCAGGCGCGTCGTCCGGATCGAGCGCGCGAAGCTTGCGGAAGAAGGCGTCCGCCTCGGCGAGATCCCGCACGGTGGCGACATGGCGGCCGGCGGCCGAGAGCGTATCCACGAACGCCTCGATCGCGCGCGCGCCGCTCCGGTTGCGCGGCTTGACCATCGCGATCGCGACATGTTCCGGCAATTCGTTGGCGAACACCTCGCCGAGCGACGAGGCGTCGGCGAACGGGATCTGCAGATCCGCTTCCGCCATGTCCATGACGAGCTCGGTGGCCTGGGACTCCGCAAACAGCGCGACATAGATCTCGGCGGAGTCCATCGCGTCCTGCCAGTCGACGCCGCCAACCCGGCGCGACACGATCCGACCGTCGACGACCTCGACGCTCCTTCCCATGCGGATTTCCCCCGATCAGCGCTCCCCCCGGAGCCGGTCAGGAGACGGAGTGTCGCGGCGACAGGTTAATATGAGGATTATGCGCATATGGCATGCGCCGGCGCTCGGACCGAACCGGTCGCGCCCTCTCCCCCGGACAGGGGATGCCGCCTCCGGCCGGAGCCTGCTCCAGTCCCCGAAGACGCATCCAGGGAGGCTGACGCCATGATCAACACACTCGCACGCGCCGCGCTCGCGCCGCTCGCCGCATCCGCCCTCGTCGCATGCGCGACGACCTCGAACTCGACGCAGGCTGCGCTCGAGCCCGCGCTCCAGGTTTCCTATCCGGGCGACGCGGACATGAGCTGCGCCGAGCTCGAGACCGAGATCGCGCGCATGGAGCAGATGATGGCGGACGCCCAGCAGGGGGCGGCCAGCGCCGAGGCGTCCGAACAAGTCGCCGGCGCAGCCGGCGCGGCCGCGGTCAGCGCGGCCGGCTATAGCGGCGCGCTCGGACGGGCGCCGGGGCTCGGAATCCTGGCCAACGCCGCCAGCGGCGTGGCGGCCGATCGCGCCCGCGCCGAGGCGGAACGCCGCGCAGAGAACGCCCGGACGGCCGAGCTGCGGCGAACCTCGCTGAACGGTCTCCACGCCGGCAAGGGCTGCTGACCGACCCGACGCCCCCTCGCTCGGACAGCGCTGATGGACAGCCCGGGACCGCGGCGGCTCACGCCGAGGCGGTCTCGGCCTGCCGGCGCCACATCGCCGCATAGCGCCCGTCGGCGGCGAGCAGCTCGGCGTGGGCGCCGGCTTCGCTGAGGCGCCCGTTCTCCATGACGAAGATCCGGTCGGCGCGCGCGATCGTCGACAACCGGTGCGCCACGGCGATCGTGGTGCGCCCGCGCGCGGCCTCGGCGATCGCGGCCTGGACCTCGCCCTCGGTCTCGGAATCCAGCGCCGAGGTCGCCTCGTCCAGGATCAGGATCGGCGGGTTCTTCAGGATCGCGCGCGCCACGCCGACGCGCTGCTTCTCGCCGCCCGACAGCTTGAGGCCGCGCTCGCCCACCCGCGTATCCAGCCCGGTCGGCAAATCGCGAACGAAGTCGCCCAGGCGGGCGCGCTCGACGGCGTCCATCAATGCGGCCTCGTCGGCGTCGGGCCGGCCGTAGAGAATGTTCTCCCTGAGCGTGTCGTTGAACAGCACGACCTCCTGGGGCACGAGACCCAGACTGGCTCTGAGGGATTGCTGCGTGACGCCGGCGATGTCCTGCCCGTCGATCAGGACGCGTCCGCTGTCGGGGTCGTAGAAGCGGAAGAGCAGCCTCAGCAGGGTCGACTTGCCCGCGCCCGACGGACCGGCGAGGCCGACGAACGCGCCGGCGGGAATCTCGAGATCGACGTCCTCGACCGACCGCGCGCGGCCCGGGTGGGCGAAGCTGACATGCTCGAACCGCACCGCGCCGCCGGTCACGTCCAGCGGCCGCGCCCCGGGCGCGTCGGCGACCTCCGGCTCGATTCCGAGCAGCTGGAACAGCCGCTCGAGATCGACCGTGGCCTGGCGGATTTCGCGATAGGCGAAGCCGAGAATGTTGAGCGGCTGATAGACGTTCATCAGCATCAGCGTGAGCGCGGCGATGTCGCCGGGCTCGAGCTGGCCCTGCAGCACGCGATAGCCGGCCAGCAGCGCCACGGCCAGCAGGCCGCCGTTCATGATCGCGGCCTGGGTGGCGTTGAGCGCGGCGAGGCTCTGCTGGGAGGCCGAGGCCGCATCGGCGTAGCGGGTCTTGGCCGAATCGAAGCGGGCGACCTCGCGGTCCTCGGCGGCGAAGGCCTTGACCGTCTCGAAATTGGCCAGCGTGTCGACGGCGCGCGCGTTCACCTCGGTGTCGGCCTCGTTCATGCGCCGGCGCAGCTTCACCCGCCACTGCGTCATCGACCAGGTGGCGAAGGCGTAGGCGAGCACCGCGACCACGACGATCACCGAGAAGATCCAGCCATACATCACCGCGGCGACGACGGCGGCCAGCGCCAGCTCGATCAGCGCGGGCAGGATGTTGAAGACGAGGAAGCGCAGCAGGAAATCGACCGCGTTGGCGCCGCGATCGATGATCCGGTTCACCGCCCCGGTGCGCTTGTTCTGGTGATAGCCGAGCGAAAGCCCCTGGACGTGGGCGAAGCCCTGCACGGCGGTCAGGCGCTGGGCGTCGTTCGAGACCGGCGCGAACAGCGCGTCGCGCGCCTGCGGGGCGGCGCTCGAGGCGAAGCGGCTCAGCCCGTAGATGAGGAAGAACGCGGCGAACGGCCAGAGGATCGCCGTCTGCGGGGCGTCGGACTGCACCGCGCGCGTCACCGCGTTCACGCCCTCGCCGAACAGGACCGGCGAGGCGACGGCGAACAGCTTGGCGACGACAGTCAGCGCGAAGGCGACCACCATCCGCACGCGCCAGCGGGCCATCTCCGGCGAGGCGAGCAGGATGAGCAGCCGGCCGATCGCATCGCCCAGCCGGCCTTCCGGCGCCGCGCCTTCGGTCGCGTCGGTCTGGGAGTCGCCATGCATGGCGCGCTACTTAGGGCGGCGGCGTCCGCGACGCCAGTCCGCGAGATTATTCCGCCTCGCCGCGCCCCTCGCCGGAGGCGCCGCTCGGGGCGGCCATCCGGGCGGCGCGCTTGCGCCACTGATCGCGGGCCAGCGCCTGCAGATCCTCGATGCTGTCGACCTCGTCGGTGATCTCGAGACCCAGCAGAGTCTCGACCAGATCCTCGATCGTGACGACGCCTGCGGTGCCCCCGAACTCGTCGGCCACGACCGCGATGTGCCTGTTGCCCCGCAGCAGGGTCTCGAACAGCGACTGGAGCGTCGTCTGCTCGTCGACATGGGCGATGTCGCGCCGCAATTGCTTGAGCGGCACGTCGAGCCGGTCCTCGAGCGCGGCGGCCAGAATGTCCGTCTTCAGGACGAAGCCCGTCACCGTGTCGATATCATCCTGATAGACGAGCAGGCGGGAGAACGGCACCTGCGCGATCTGGGCGGCGGCCTGGCGCACGCTGACGGCCTCGTCGTACGCCTCGACCACTGTTCGCGGCGTCATGATGTCGTGGGCGCTGAGGGAATCGAAGCGCAGAAGGTTGGCCACGACGGTCGACTGGTTCTTCTCGATCACGCCCTGCTGGTGGCCGATCCGCGCCATGGCCGCGATCTCCTCGCGGCTGACGCCGTCGCGCCGACCGGACGAGATGAGCCGGGTCAGCCCGCGCGCCAGCCAGACCAGCGGCCACATCGACCAGATCAGCGGGGGCAGGACCCGGGCGGTGAAAGGCGTCAGCAGCTTCCAGTAGGTCGCACCGAGAGTCTTCGGAATGATCTCGGAGGCCACCAGGATCATCAGCGTCAGGACGGCGGAGAACACGCCGACGCCCGCATCCCCGAACAGGCGCGCGGCCTGGGCGCCCGCCGCAGTCGCGCCGACGGTGTGGGCCACGGTGTTCAGGCTCAGAATCGCCGCGAGCGGCCGATCCACATCGCTCTTCAGCTTCCGGATCAGCCGGGCCGTCGCCGAGTCATGCTCTTCGAGCGCCGCGACATGGGACGGCGTCACCGACAACAGTACGGCTTCGAGAATCGAACACAGAAAGGAGAACCCGATCGCGAGCGCGACGTAGAAGACGAGAAGGGTCATTCAGGCTCCGCACACAGGCCGATCCCTCCGCCAAATGGCGCGGATCGACCACCGCACGGATACAACAGCTCCCGCCCCGCGCCAAAGAGCGTCCACCGAAAGCGGACTACTCCCCGTCTTCGCCGCCTTCGGTTTCGGGCGTCTCGAACACCTGGCCGGGATAGATCAGGTCGGGATCGCGGATCTGGTCCTGGTTGGCCTCGTAGATGACCGTGTACTGGATGCCCCGTCCGTAGAGCCGGCGCGCGATGCGCCAGAGCGAATTGCCCGGCTGGACCACCACGCTTCCCGGGGCGCGGTCGGCGAGCGCTTCGGCGCTGGCGCGCTCGAACGGCACGGCGATCACGGCGGTCACCCGGCCTTCCTCGTCGAGCTGGTCGACCTGGAGGTCGTAGACGCCCGGCGCGAAGCTGTCGCCGGCCTGGACGGACCAGCGCCCGTCCTCATCGGCGCGGGTCTCGCCGACCACCTCGCCGTCGGCGAGCACGCGCACCTGCGAACCCGGCGTGGCGCGGCCGGAAAAGATGACGGTGCCGGATTCGTCGTAATCGACCGCCTCCAAAGCGAGCGGCCCCATCTCGACGCCCTGGAACGGCCCCTGGAGCACCCGGCTCGCCTCGCCCGGCCGCCCCAGCACGACAAGCGGAGTCTCGTCGCGCGACTCCGGCACGGCGACGACGACGACCTGGTCGGAGCGGATCTCCTGGCCGGCCTCGGTGCGCATGACCAGGCTCAGCTCGACGGAGCCCGCCGGCAGCGGCTCGTCGACGATGATCACCCATTCGCCGGCCTCGTCGACCTCGACCTCGGCGATGTCGCGCTCGCCGGCGACCAGCACGACGCGCGAGCCCGGCGCGCCGCGACCGGCCACCACGGCCGTGCCGCGCGGATCCACGCGCACCACGTCGAAGCTCGGCGGCGACATGCCCGCGACGACCTCGTCGGAGGCGTCGGGTGCGATCGTGTCCTCCACGACGGGCTCGCCCGGCGTGATGTCGGGTTCGGCCGTCTCGCGAGTCACGACATAGACGACCGCAGCGACCAGCGCCGCGATCAGAAGCGCTGTGGCGATAAGGAAAGACCGCGTCGCGGTCATGGCGTGTCTCCCTGGTGCTCGGCCGGATTCCAGCCCCCGGGGATCGGGCTGCAAAACTCGCACCGGCCGCGCCTCCCGCCTAAAGTGAGCCGCGCCGCGCGCCGACTCAACCCGTTAGCCGACAGGATGGACACCAGCCATGGCGAAATTGCGGAGCATCTGCATCTTCTGCGGGTCCGAACCCGGCGACGATCCCCGCTACGAGGCGATGGCTGACGCCGCCGGCCGACACATCGCCGAGTCCGGGGTGCGGCTCGTTTACGGCGGCGGCGAGATCGGCCTGATGGGCGTCGCCGCGCGCGCCGCGCAGGCCGCCGGCGGCGAGGTGCTGGGCGTAATCCCGGAGTTCATGATCCCCGCCGAGGGCGCCCAGGAGGAGATCGAGCTCAGGAAGGTCGCCACGATGGGCGCGCGCAAGGCCATCCTGATCGAGGAGGCCGACGCCTTCCTAATCCTGCCCGGCGGCACGGGCACGCTCGAGTCGATCTTCGATCTCATCTCGCGACGGCGCGAAGGCCATCGCGCCAAGCCCGTCGTGTTCGCCGACGCCGAGTTCTGGGCGCCGCTCAAGGCCCTGCTCGACAAGGTGGCCGAAGAGGGGTTCGTGATTGGCGACGCGTTCGAGGGGCTCAGCTTCGAGGCGGATCTGGAAGACGCTCTCGACCGGCTGCTGGGAGCCGACTAGGAAACGGAATCCGGCGGCTCGAACACCTCCTCGATGCTCAGGCCGAAGGCCTGGGCGATGCCGAAGGCGAGCGCCAGCGAGGGGACGTGTTTGCCGGACTCGACTGCGTTGATCGCCTGGCGCGACACCCCGACCCGCTCGCCCAGCTCGGCCTGGCTCCACCGCCTCTCCGCCCGGAGCACGCGAATGCGATTCTTCATTGGTAGCGCATCCGCACGAAGACCTGCGCCACGCCCATGACGCCGAGCAGCGCCGGAAGCACCCAGATCATCGAGATGTCCGGAAGCGCGAGCGCGCCTTCGAGGAAACCGTACGTGAAACTGGCGAAGCCGACGATCAGCGCGGAAACGAGCATCGCCTCCGAGATGATGCGCGCCTGCACCTCGTCCATGGCGCGCACGAACTGCAGCGCCGCCCACAGGCCGTAGAGCGCGGGAAGCACCGGCAGCAGGGCGAGCCCGACGCGCACCGGCGCGTCGAGCGCGAACCCGGCGTCGAGCGCATTGACGCCGACCACCGCGCCGGCGTAAGCGCCGGCCGCCCCGGCGATCCGGAAGGAATAGCGTTTCGCCGCCGGGCTCACGGCGTCGCCTCAACTTGCGCCGGTGCGGCGTCGGCGTCGAACACGCCCGCCGAGGCCAATGCCGCCGCAATCGCGATCACCAGCGCCGTGATGACTCCGAAGGATGCGCCGCGCAGCTTCTTCATGGTTCGCTCCATCAGGTTTGCATGACTATGTGTCATGTAAACCTGACACCCGCGCGACGTCAAGAGAACCTGACTAAATGACAGGATTCCGTGACTGGCGGACCGCCAACGCCGTGCGGATCCGGCCGACCTAGGCGCGCTCGCCCTTCAGGCGCGCCTCGACCTTGTTCCGGTCCATCAGCGACAGCAGCACGTCCATCTCGGGACCGTGGCGCTGGCCGGTGAGCGCCATGCGCAGCGGCTGGAAGAGCTCGCGGCCCTTGCGTCCGGTCTCGGCCTTGATGGCGCCGGTCCATTCCCGCCAGCTGTCCGCCGTGAGCGTCCCGCCGGGCAGGAGTTCGGCCGCCTTGGCGAGATAGTCCGCATCCTCGACGTCCGGCTCGACCGGTCCCTCGACGAGACGCCACCATTCGCGCGCGTTGGACAGGCGTTCCAGATTGGGGCGCACCGCCTCCCAGAACGCCGCGTCGCCGTCGACGCCCATCGCCTTCAGCCGATCGGCGACCGCCTCGAAGGGCGTCGCCTGCAGCAGGCGCGCGTTGAGGCGGGTCAGTTCGGCGGGATCGAAGCGCGCCGGATTGCGCGACAGCTTGGCGAGATCGAACTCCGCGATCAGGGTCTCGAGCGAGTCGCGCGCCTCGACGGAATCCGACGTGCCGATCTTGGCCAGCAGCGACAGGATCGCCATCGGCTCGATCCCCTCCTCCTCGCGCAGGCCCTCGATCGACAGCGCGCCGAGCCGCTTGGACAGCTTGCCGCCGTCGGGTCCGACCAGCAGCGGGTGATGGCCCATGCGCGGCGCGGCGTTCCTGCCGCCGAGCGCCTCGAAAATCTCGATCTGGGCGGCCGAGTTGGTGACGTGGTCCTCGCCGCGGATGATGTCGGTGATCCCCGCGTCGATATCGTCGACCACGCTCGGCAGGGTGTAGAGATAGCTGCCGTCCTCGCGCACCAGGATCGGGTCGGACACCGAGCTCGTCTCGATGCGGCTCGGCCCGCGGACGAGATCGTCCCACGCAATGCGCCCGCCCGACAGCTTGAAGCGCCAGTGCGGCTTGCGCCCCTCGGCCTCGAGCTTCGCCCGGTCGGCGTCGGTGAGATTGAGCGCGCCGCGGTCATAGACCGGCGGCTTGCCCTGGGCGCGCTGGAGCTTGCGCTTGCGCTCGAGCTCGTCGCCGGTCTCGTAGCAGGGATAGAGCAGCCCCGCCTCGATCAGGCGCTGCTTGGCCGCCTCGTACTGGTCGAACCGGCTCGACTGGTTGAACGTCTCGTCCCAGTTCAGGCCGAGCCACTCGAGATCGGCCTTGATGCCGTCCTCGTAGGCCTTCGTCGAGCGCTCGAGATCGGTGTCGTCGATGCGCAGAACGAACTGTCCGCCCTGCGACTTGGCGAACAGGAAGTTCATCAGCGCGGTGCGCACATTGCCGACATGGATGCGGCCGGTCGGGCTCGGCGCGAAGCGGACTTTGACGGTCATGCGGTCGGGTTCCGGTCAGGCGGGACGATCGCCGTCTCATACGACGGGCCGCGCGGCTTTGCCACGCCCGCGCGCGGGAATCAAACCGGGATGCGCGGGATCAGATGCGGCTCGCCCCGCCCGCGGCCGCGTCGATGGCCAGCGCGGTCTCAAGCGCCATGAGCCCGTCGGCGCCCGTCGCGGCGACCGTTTCGGCCTTCGGGTCGAGCACGGCGTCGAGGAAGGCGGCGACATTGGCGCCCAGCGAATCCTTCGCCGCGGGGCGGTCGGCGAAGTCCGGGTCGAGCTTCAGCCCGTCGGTGATCTCGAAGGTGCGCGCGAGGAAATCGACCTCGACGCGCGCGCCGGTCTCGTAGTCGAGGTCCATGATCCGGTCGCGCGCCTCCGCCACCCGGCTCGCCTCGAGCTCGGCGACCATCCCGCCGGGAAAGGTCAGCCGCGTGCGGACATGATCGGGAAGTCCCGCGCGCGCCTCGAACATCTCCGCCTCGACGCGCTCGGGCGCGCCGCCGGCCAGCGCCAGGACGAGATCGATGTCGTGGATCATCAGGTCGAGCGTGACCGAGACGTCGAGATTGCGCGCGCTCGGCGTGCCCATGCGCCGCGCAGACAGGCCGGTCAGCTTCGGCAGGTCGCCGAACAGGCCCATCGCGTCGAAGACGAAGCGTTCCTGGTGGCCGACGGAAAGCACCAGGCCCGTCTCGCGCGCGAGATCGACAAGCTCCCGGGCCTCCTCGACGGTGGCCGCGACCGGCTTCTCCACCAGTACGGGCCGGCCGGCCAGGAGCGCGCGGCGCACCGCGTCGTGATGGAACACCGCCGGGCTGGCGACGGTGACGACGTCGACGGCCTCGACGAGGTCGTGCAGCGACTCGAAGGCTCGCCCGCCATGCTTCGCGCACAGCGCCTCGGCGTGGTCGTGCACGGGATCGAAAACGCCGACGAAGTCGGCGCGCGGATCGGCGGCGTATTTCGAGGCGTGATAGCCCCCGAAGACGCCCGCGCCGACGACGCCGGCGCGCAGCTTGGTCGCTTGCTCGTTCATGGGCGCGGACCAAGCACGGCCCGGCGAGGAAGGCAAATCGGCCGCGCCGCGGGCGGGCTGACAATTCATTGCGGATTCTTGCCGACGCGCCTGTTGCGCCGCAGCACGCGCGCTCTACCATCCGTCCCGGAAGCGTCGAGCGCACCGGGAGAAACCTCATGAAATCGCGCGAAGTCCGCCTGACCCAGCACTTCACCGGCCCGGTGAAGCCCGAATATTTCGAGATCGCCGAGGTCGAGCTGCCCGAGCCCGGCGCCGGCGAGGTCCAGGTCGCCAATGAATGGCTGTCGGTCGATCCCTACATGCGCCCGCGCATGGCCGGGCTGAAGACCTATATCGACCCGTTCGAGGTCGGAAAGCCCATGGAGGGCGGCGCCGTCGGCAAGGTCGTGAAGTCCAACTCCGACAAGCTCGCCGAGGGCGACTACGTCTTCTCGATGCTGGGCTGGCGCGAGGGCTTCAACGCGCCCGCCGAGGCGCTGATGAAGGTCGACGCCGAGATCCTCCCCCCCGAGGCGTATCTCGGCATCGCCGGCCTGACGGGGCTGACCGCCTATGTGGGCCTCAAGCGCATCATCGAGCTGAAGCAAGGCGAGACGCTGTGGATGAGCGCCGGCGCCGGGGCGGTCGGCTCGGCGGGCATCCAGTTCGCCAAGGCCATGGGCGCCAACGTGATCGCCACCGCCGGCGGAGCCGAAAAGGTCGCCTTCTGCAAGGAGATCGGCGCCGACGCCGCCGTCGACTACAAGGCCGCCGACAATCTCGGCCGGGCGGTGAAGGACGCGGCGAAAGAGATCGGCGTCGACGGGATCGACGCCTATTTCGAGAATGTGGGCGGGGATCACCTCGCCGCCGCGCTCGACGTGCTCAAGCGCTTCGGCCGCATCGCCGCGTGCGGGATGATCGCGCGCTACAACGACGACCGGCCCGTCCCCGGCCCGTCCAATCTCACCAATATCGTGACCAAGTCGCTGACCATGCGCGGCTTCATCGTCACCGAGCACATGGACATGCAGAGCCAGTTCATCTCCGATCTCTCGGAGTGGATGATGGCGGGCAAGGTGAAGACGCGCGAGACGGTCTATGACGGCGTCGAGAAGGCGCCAGAGGCGTTCATGGGCCTGTTCACCGGGGCCAATCTCGGAAAGATGCTGGTGAAGGTGTAGGCGCCCGGCGCCTCAGGCGCGCGCGGCCCGGTGCATCCGGCCCAGCACGAAACCGCCGACGACCGCGCCGACCAGCGCGGCCAGGCCGGCCTGTCCGAACAGGTGCAGGAAGCCCGCATAGCTGAGCACCGCCGTCGACACGGCCAGGCCGGCGGCGGCGATTCTGTCCAGCAATGGTGCGGTCGGGCGGGTCATGGTTTCCCAAACGCAAACAGCGGGCCGGTTTGCGACGCTTTGTTTACCATGACGCGCAACTCCGGGCCGACTTTCTGAGGAAAACCCTCGGATTCCCCTGTATTCGCTTGCAATCCCGCGTCAGAATCGCGCTTGATGCCGGGGTCCAAAGAACCTGCGGTCCCCGTCGCATCCCCGCGACACCCGCTGAAAGTCAGAAAGGGGGGAACCCTCTCATGAATAAGTCCGAACTCGCCAAAGCCGTTTCCGACGCCGCCGGCATCACCCGCGCCCAGGCGGGCGACGCGGTCGATGCGGTGATCGATTCCGTCGTGAAATCGGCCAAGAAGGGCGACAGCGTCCAGCTCGCCGGCTTCGGCACGTTCCACGCCAAGCACCGCGATGCGCGCGAAGTGCGCAACCCGCGCACCGGCGAGAAGATGATGTCCAAGGCGAAGACCTCGCTGGCCTTCCGGCCGGCGTCGGCGCTCAAGGACATCTAGGCGGTTCCACACGCTTTGACGAAAGCGCCGCCCGGGAAACCGGGCGGCGTTTTTGTTTGGGGGGGCGTGTCCCTCGATGGCTCGGTCCTTGGGCTTGACCCAAGGACCCAGTCGGCCCGGCCGAACCCTCACCCCTGGGCCCTTGGATCAAGTCCAAGGGCCGAGAGGATCGGACCTCACTCCGCCGCGCGTCGCACGCCCGCCGCCGGCTTCAGCGCATCGGCGATCTGGAAGGCCATCTCAAGGGCCTGGTCGGCGTTGAGCCGCGGATCGCAATGGGTGTGGTAGCGGCTGGACAGATCGGCTTCCGAGAGATGCCCCGCCCCGCCGACGCATTCGGTGACGGCGCCGCCGGTCATCTCGAAATGGACCCCGCCGGGCTCCGCGCCCTCGGCGCGGACGATCTCGAAAAAGCCGCGCAGCTCGGCGAGGATCCGGTCGAAATCCCGCGTCTTGTAGCCCGAGCCCGTCTTCATCGTGTTGCCGTGCATCGGGTCGCACGACCAGACGACCCTGCGCCCCTCGGCCTCGACCCTGCGCACAAGCTCCGGCAGATGTTCGCCGACCTTGTCGGCGCCCATGCGCGCATAGAGCACGATGCGGCCGGCCTCGTTGGCGGGATTGAGCGCATCGATCAGGCGCAGCAGGTCGTCGACCTCGATGCTCGGCCCGCACTTGAGCCCGATCGGGTTCTCCACGCCGCGGGCGAACTCGACATGGGCGCCGTCCGGCTGGCGCGTGCGGTCGCCGATCCACAGCAGGTGCGCCGAGGTCGCGTACCAGCGCCCCGTCGTCGAATCCATCCGCGTGAGCGCCTCCTCGAACGGAAGGTGCAGCGCCTCGTGGCTGGTGAAGAAGTCGACGCCCTCGAGCGACGGCGCGGCGTCGGGCGTCACCCCGCAGGCGCGCATGAAGGCGAGCGCCTCGGTGATGCGGTCGGCGTATTCCTGGTAGCGCTCGCCCGCCGGGCTGCCGGCGAGGAAGTCGAGCGTCCACTGATGGACGTTGTGCAGGTCGGCGTAGCCGCCCGAGGCCAGCGCGCGCAGCAGGTTGAGCGTCGAGGCCGACTGCTCGTAGGCGCGCACAAGGCGCTGCGGATCGGGAACGCGCGCCTCGGGCGTGAAGGCCATTTCATTGACGGAGTCGCCGCGATAGCTCGGCAGCTCGACGCCGTCCTGGGTCTCGGTGGGCGACGAGCGCGGCTTGGCGAACTGGCCGGCGATGCGGCCGACCTTCACCACGGGTTTCGCCGCGGCGAAGGTCATCACGACGGCCATCTGCAGCAGCACCCGGAAGGTGTCGCGCACATTGGCCGCGGAGAATTCCTTGAAGCTTTCCGCGCAATCGCCGCCCTGCAGCAGGAAGGCCTGACCGGAGGCCACGTTGGCGAGCTGGCGGCGCAGGCGGCGCGCCTCGCCGGCGAAGACCAGCGGCGGCCGGCGCGACAGCTCGGCCTCGACGTCGGCCAGCGCGGCGGCGTCCGGATAGTCCGGAAGCTGCAGCGCGGTCTTGGTCCGCCAGCTGTCAGGGCTCCACGCGGTCATCGATCCCTCGCCTCGTCGGGTCGGCGCCCGACCCTTCCCCTCAAAGGTATGCGCCGACGGGCCGGATTATAAGCCCCGGCTTGCAAGACGCGTGCATGCTACGCAGCCGGCTCACTCCGCGGCGCGCATCTCCGGGGGGACCCATTTCTCGCGCATGGTGACGAGCTCTTCGGCCGCCGTGGGATGAACCGCGCAGGTGGCGTCGAACTGATCCTTCGTGAGGCCGGCCTTCACCGCGATCCCTACGGCCTGGATGATCTCGGGCGCGTCCTCGCCGACGATGTGCACGCCGAGCACGCGCTGGTCGGAGGCGCGGACGACGAGCTTCATCAGCATCCAGTCGGGATCGTCGCCGAGCAGGCCCTTCATCGGACGGAAGCGCGACTTGTAGATGTCGATCTCGCCGTGGGACTTGCGCGCCTCGGCCTCGGTGAGCCCGACGGTCCCGACCGGCGGCTGGGTGAAGACCGCGCTGGCGATATCGGAATGGTCGTAAGCCTCGGGCTTTCCGCCGAACACGGTCTCGGCGAAGCAGGCGCCCTCGCGGATCGCCACCGGCGTGAGATTGACCCGGTTGGTGACGTCGCCGACGGCGTAGATGTGATCGACATTCGTCTTCGAATAGGCGTCGACCTTGACCGCCCCGGCCGCGTCGGTCTCGACGCCGGCGGTCTCCAGGCCCAGGCCTTTCGTCGCCGGGTCGCGGCCGGTCGCCAGCACCACGACGTCGGCGTCGAGCACCGTGCCGTTGTCGAGACGGACCTTCTTCCAGCCTTCTTTCTCGCCGGCCTCGATCTCGGTGAAAACCGCGTGGGTGATCACGCGCACGCCGGCGTCCTTGAGCCCTTCGTGGACGACCGCGCGGACGTCGTCGTCGAAGCCCCGGAGCACGGTGTCGCGGCGATAGACCAGGCAGGTCTTCACGCCCAGCCCGGCGAAGATCTGGGCGAACTCGCAGGCGATATAGCCGCCGCCGGCGATGACGATGTGCTCGGGCAGCTTGTCGAGATGGAACAGCTCGTTGGAGCTCACCGCCAGCTCGGTCCCCTTGACGCCCGGCGGCGTGTTCGGAGTCCCGCCCGTGGCGATCAGGATGTGCCTGGCCGTCACCGTGCGGTCCTCGCCCCCGAGCCGGATGGTGTGGGCGTCCTCCAGCACGGCGCGGTCCTCGATCAGCTCGACGCCGGCGTTGGCGAGGTTCTTCGCGTAGATGCCCGACAGCCGGTCGACCTCGGCGTTCATCGCGTCGCGGAAGGCCGGCCAGTCGAATTCCGGCTCGGAGAAGGACCAGCCATAGTCCTTCGCGGTCTTGAAGGACTTCGCGAAGTTCGAGGCGTAGACCATGTATTTCTTGGGCACGCAGCCGCGGATGACGCAGGTGCCGCCGGGCCGGTGCGCCTCGGCGACGGCGGTCTTCGCGCCCTTGAGCGCCGACAGGCGCGAGGCGCGCACCCCGCCCGAGCCCGCGCCGATCGTGAACAGGTCGTAGTCGTATTCCGCCATCGAGGCTCTCCGCGGTGTCGCTGGCGCGGGTCAGCGCGCCGGATTTGCGCGGAAGGTGGCGCGGGCGGCGGCGCAGGGCAAGGCGGCGGGCGGTCGCGCGCAGGTCACGAGGGGGTGAGCGGGAGCCGCGCGCCTCCCTCCCCCTCCGTGGGGAGGGTGGACGGACCGCAGGTCCGGCCGGGTGGGGGGCGAACGTAGAGCGCCCTTCGATCCTCACCCCACCCCGCTCGCTGCGCTCGCGACCCTCCCCATCAAGGGGAGGGAGGTGGAGTGGGTCACAACAACGAGGAGCAAGTGCTGCGTCGTCCGGCTGTAAGCGAGTTCACAGCCAAAAAACAACTGCTGGACCGCGGTCACGAGTCGTTTCGGGGGCAACGCACCGTCCAATTCAGCCACGAGTCCCGATTCGGGCAGGGAACTCACAATCCTGTCGAAGCGGCAGAAAAGAAGCGCTTGAACCTCTATGCCACTGATTCATCGCAATAAAATATTGTGGAAATCTATCGCCACCCCCGTCGTCACCTGTTCGAGACTCGGACGTAGCACCGGCTTACCCACGGTGCGTTGAGAGAGTTCCGGCGCACGGGCAAACCCGCGTCGAGATTGTTGCGTATGGAGCGGCGCAAATGACGGATCCGTTGGATTTGCCGAGATATCTCGGACCGGTTCTCAAGCTCGCCAAGTGGCTCAGCAAGCACATCAATCCCCGCACCCAGCGGACTAGCCACCCTCGCCTTCTTAAAAACGCAGCTTATGCGTGGCGCGCCGCATCAAAGCTACCGTTTTCTGAGGAGAGGAAACAGGCACTGGACGCAATTGACCGAATAATCGATACAGAATGCTCGCAGCGTCGAGATTGAGAGAACAAGGTTTCACGCGCGAATGGCGATGAAAGCGCGTCTATCCCCCTTTTGTCGACGATCGCCTAACGTATAAGCCCCCTACAACTCCATCACCCGCGCCGCCTCGTCCTCGCCGACGATCACCACGCGGGCGAGGTCGAGGAACAGGCCGTGCTCGATGACGCCGGGCAGGTCGATGAGTTCCGCGTCGGCGAGCTCGGGCTCGGGGATCTCGCCGCAGGCGCAGTCGAGGATGTAGTGGCCGCCGTCGGTGACGAAGGGCTCGAGCCCGTCGCCGCGCCGCCGGAGATTGACGTCGGGACGCTTCACCCCGGCGCGGCGGAGCGCGTCGAACACCTTCTTGGCCGTGATGGTGAAGGCGAACGGGTCGACCTCGACGGGCAGCGGAAAGCGGCCGAGCGTCTCGACGAGCTTGGTCTCGTCGCAGATGACGACCATCCGGTCCGACGCCGCGGCGATGATCTTCTCGCGCAAGAGGCACCCGCCCCCGCCCTTGATCAGGTGGAAGCGGCCGTCGACCTCGTCGGCGCCGTCGACGGTGACGTCGATCGTCACGGCGTGCTCAACGGGCATGAGCGGCACGCCGACCTCGCGGGCGAGCGCCTCGGTCTCTTTCGAGGTCGGCAGGCCCTGGACCTTGAGCCCCTCCTCCTCGATGCGCGCGCCGAGCAGGCGGACGAAGATCTCCGCCGTCGAACCCGAGCCGAGGCCGAGCGTCATGCCGTCCTCGACATACTCCAGCGCGGCCGCGGCGGCGTTCGTCTTCTGCTCGACGGTGCTCATTACTCGACGCCTCCGAGCAGGACGAATTTGAGCTCGGTGAACTCCTCGACGCCCCACTTGCCGCCTTCGCGGCCGATGCCCGACTGCTTGACGCCGCCGAAGGGCGTCGTCGGCGAGCCGACCTGGGGCGCGTTGATCCCGATCATGCCGTAGTCGAGGCCTTCGGAGATGCGGTGCACGCGGCCGATATCCTGCGTGTAGACATAGGCCGCGAGCCCGTAGGGCGTGTCGTTGGCCAGGCGCAGGATCTCGGCTTCGTCCCTGGCCCGGTAGACCGAGGCGACGGGGCCGAAGATCTCGAAGCAGGCGAGATCGAGCTTGAAGTCGCCGCCCTCGATGAGCGTTGGCGCGTAGAACGATCCGCCCAGCTCGTCGTCGAGCGGCCTTCCCCCGGCGAGGATTTTCGCGCCCTTCGACTCGGCGTCGCGGACGAGCTGGTCGACGCGGTTCACCGCCTCCTGGTGGATCAGCGGGCCGACCTGGGTGTCCTCGTCGAAGCCCGAGCCGACCTTGATCTTCTCGACGCGCGCCTTGAGCGCCTCGGTGAGCTTATCGGCGACGGCGTCCTGGGCGATGATGCGGTTGGCCGATACGCAGGTCTGGCCGGCGGCGCGGAACTTCGAGGAGATGACGCCGTCGGCGGCGGCTTCCACGTCGGCGTCGTCCATGACGATGAAGGGCGCGTTGCCGCCGAGTTCCAGCGCGACGCGCTTCACCCCGTCGGCGGCCTGGCGCATCAGGAGCTTGCCGACCTCGGTCGATCCGGTGAAGCCGATCATCGCGATCTCGTCGGAGCCGGTGAGCACCGGGCCGATCTTCTCGGCGTCGCCGCACACGACGTTGAAAACGCCGTCGGGGAAGCCCGCCCGGCGCGCCAGCTCGGCCAGGGCGAGCGCCGAGAGCGGCGTTTCCGGCGCCGGCTTGAGCACCATCGTGCAGCCCGCCGCGAGCGCCGGGCCGCATTTGCGCGTGATCATCGCCGAGGGGAAGTTCCAGGGCGTGATGCATCCGACCACGCCGACGGGCTGGCGGATGGTCCAGCCGCGCGCGCCGGGGAACGGCACCGGCAGCGTCTCGCCGTGGATGCGCTTGGCCTCCTCGGCGGAGACCGACAGGAAGCCGGCGCCGTAGGCGACCTCGCCGCGCGCCTCCTTCAGCGGCTTGCCCATCTCGGCGGTGATGATGGTCCCGAGATCGGCGACGTGCTCCATGATCAGGTCGTGCCAGCGCTGCACCAGCCGCGCGCGCTCGAACACGGAGGTCTTCTTCCAGGTCTCGAAGGCCTCGGCGGCGGCGGCCACGGCCTGGCGCGCGCCGGTCTCGCCGACATCGGCCACCGTGGCGATCACGGAGTTGTCGGCCGGATTGGTGACCTCGGCGCGCGTGTCGGCGTCGATCCACTTTCCGCCGACGAACGCGCCGGTCTTCAGCAGCTCGGGATCGTTCAGCCGGTCCTTGAGCGTCGGGGTCGTGGCTTCCACTGCGGTCATGTCGATCCGTCCTTCTTCGCCTTGTCCTTGCGGGCCTGCATCGCCTCGCGGAATCGCTTCGCCCAGCCGGGCTTGATCTCCTGGCGCGCGCGCGCCAGCGCCAGCGCGTCGTCGGGCACGTCGTCGGTGATCACGCCGCCCGATCCGGTGAAGGCGCCCGTCCCGACCGTCACCGGCGCGACCAGCGCGGTGTTGGAGCCGATAAAGGCGTTCTCGCCGATGATCGTGCGGTGCTTGAAGTAGCCGTCATAATTGCACGTGATCGTCCCGGCTCCGATATTGGCGCCCGCGCCGACGTCCGCATCCCCGATATAGGAAAGGTGATTGGCCTTCGCGCCCTTTCCGATCCGGGCTTTCTTCACCTCGACGAAATTGCCGATCTTCGCGTCCGGCTCCAGCGCGGCGCCGGGCCGCAGGCGGGCGTAGGGGCCGACCTCGCAGCCTTCGCCCACCGTGCAGCCCTCGAGATGGGAGAAGGCGCGGATGCGCGCGCCGCCCGCAACGGTCACGCCGGGACCGAAGACGACGTTCGGCTCGACGACGACATCGGCCGCGATCTGCGTGTCGCGACTGAAGAAGACCGTCTCCGGGGCGACGAGCGTCACGCCGGCCTCCATCATCTCGGCGCGGCGGCGCGCCTGGAAGGCGGCCTCGGCGGCGGCGAGATCGGCGCGCGAATTCACCCCCAGCATCTCGGATTCCGCGCCGCGCACCGCGACGCAGGACAGGCCGCGGCCGCGCGCCAGCGCGACGATGTCGGTGAGATAGTACTCGCCCTTGGCGTTGTCGTTGCCGACCTCGGAGAGGAGATCGAAGAGCAGCGAGGCCGAGCACGCCAGAACGCCCGAATTGCACAGGCGGACGGCCAGCTCCTCTGGCGAAGCGTCCTTCGCCTCGACGATCGCCTCGAGCCCGCCATGCGCATCCTCGATCAGCCGGCCGTAGCCGTCGGGGTCTTCAGGCTCGAATCCGAGCACGGCGACGGCCGCGCCGTCGTCGAGGGCGGCGAAGACGCGGTCGATCGTCTCGGGGCGAATGAGCGGCGTGTCGGCGTAGAGCACCACGACGTCGCCGTCGAAATCCGCCAGCGCCTCCTTCGCGCACAGCACGGCGTGGCCGGTGCCCTCGGGCGGATGCTGCAGCGCAGCCTTCGCGCCTGCGGCCTCGGCGGCGTCGCGCACCGCGGGCGAATGCGCGCCCCACACGACCACGCGCCGATCCGCGCCGCATTCGGCGGCGAGATCGAGGCTCCAGTCGAGCATGGTGGCGCCGCCGACGGCGTGCAGCGGCTTGGCGAGCGCCGACTTCATCCGGGTTCCCTGCCCGGCGGCGAGAATGACGGCGGCGCGGGGTGACGGCATGCAGCGGCTCCGGGGACATCGCCTTCGCGTTGGGCTATAGCCGATCCGGACGCGCGGCGCGACCGTCGCGCGGCAAGTCAGCGGAGCGGACATGACGGCGGTCTTCAGGGACGCGCGCATCGCCTTCGATCTCGACGGCACGCTGGTCGACACCGCGCCGGATCTCGTGCGGTCGCTCAACGCCGCGATCGCGCCGGACGCGCTGGAGCCCGTGCCCATCGAGGACGTGCGCGCCATGGTCGGCCGCGGCGCGCGCGCGCTGATCCGGCGCGCCTACGAGCGCGCCGGCCGCGAAATCGACGATCCGACGCTGGAGGCGCGGCTCGACTTGTTCCTGGACGTCTATCGCGCCGACATCGCCGGCCAGAGCCGCCCCTTCGCGGGCGTCGAGGCGGCGCTCGAACGGCTCCGCTCGGCGGGCGCGCGGCTGTCGGTGTGCACGAACAAGCCCGCCGCCCTGACGGAGCCGTTGCTCGCAACGCTCGGCCTGGCCGGGCATTTCGAGCGAATCGTCTCGCCCGAGCACGTTCCCGCGAAGAAGCCCGATCCGCGCCATCTCGCCGCGGCTTTCGGCGAGACGGGTTCGGGCCGAGTCATGGTCGGCGATTCGGAACCGGACGTGCTCGCCGCGCGGGCGGCCGGCGCACCGATCGTCGTGTTCGAGGGGGGATACAGCGAAAAGCCGGCCGGCGATCTCGGCGCCGACCGGCTCTTTGCTCATTTCGATGCGCTGGACGAAGCCCTCGCCCACGCGCTCTCGCGCACGTCCTGATCCGTCGACGGATCAGGCGGAGCGGCGCTTGACGACGCGCTCTTCGGCGACGCGGTCATTGGCCGGCGAAGGCAGACCGTTGACGAGATTCGAGCGCACGTCGGTGCGCGCCGAGCGCATGGCGGGCATGAAACCCGCCTCGACGAGGTCGACCTTCACGTCGTAGCCGCGTTCCTTCCAGTACGCCTCGATGCGTTCCTTCAGACGACGCGCGCCCTCGGGGGTGCACAGATCATTGCTGGCCATCACAAACCTCCTTCAGGCGCGCGCGATGGACGGCGGCGCGCCGCGATGCTGCATCCCATCGTGGGGGAGAACAAAACTCGAACCGCAATGGCGGACGAGAGTCGCTTTGTCTCCTATATGAAGTCCGTTCTTGACGAAAGTATGGCCCGGCGTCGCCTGCGGTCTCGCCTGTAGCCCTGACGCTTCCGTCAACGTCCTCCGGACCTTGACCGGCCCGTTGCTCCGCCGTATAGCAGCCTCCCGTTTCCGGGCGGTTAGCTCAGCGGTAGAGCACTTCGTTCACACCGAAGGGGTCACTAGTTCGATCCTAGTACCGCCCACCATTTGCTCGGCGTGACGCGCCGCCGGTCAATCATCCCACGACGCTCGGCGATGGATATGGTGCATCGCAGCGTGAGGCGCCAGTCCCGCGGGACGATTTTTCGACCGGTGCGGCGCTCCGCCGCAGACTTGCGAAACATTCTCAAAAGTGGCACGAGGGCGCGTCCCAGCGCCGCGCCGAGCGGCGCCGAGCGCGAGGAAGGATCGCCGCCATGCTCCGTATCGTTCGCCGACTCGGTCTCGCCGCCGCGGCCGGTTTCGCCGCCGCCTGCGGCGCGCCGGACTCCGAAGAGGCGCGTGAAGTCAACGTGTTCTCGGCCCGGCATTACCCGGCCGACGAAACGGTCTACGCCGCCTTCACCGACTCCACCGGCATCGAGGTCAACGTCATCGAGGCGCCCGGCGATCTCCTGATCGAACGCGTGCGCACCGCCGGCGACCGCTCGCCCGCCGACATCATCGTCACCGTCGATGCAGGCCGGCTTCACCGCGCCGAGCAGGCCGGCCTGTTCCAGCCCGCCGGCGACCTGGGCGGCGCGCTCGCGCGCGCGCCGTCGAATCTCCGCCATCCCGACGGCGACTGGTTCGGTTTCTCTGTCCGCGCCCGCGTCATCGCGTATGCGCCGGACCGCGTCGACGCGTCCGATGTCGCGACCTACGAGGCGCTCGCCGATCCGCGCTTCCGCGGCCGAGTCTGCGTGCGCTCGTCGAACAATGTCTACAACCAGTCCCTGCTCGCCGCGATGATCGCCGCCGAGGGCGTCGAAGCCGCCGAGGCCTGGGCCGACGGCGTCGTTCACAATTTCGCGCGTCCGCCGCAGGGCGGCGACACCGACCAGATCCGCGCCGTCGCGGCGGGCCAGTGCGATGTCGCGATCGTGAACCATTATTACTACGCGCGACTGGCCCGCTCCGAAGATCCGGCCGATCAGGACGTCGCTGACGCGGTCGCGTTGTCCTTCCCCAGCCTCGCCGGGCGCGGAACCCATGTGAACGTCTCCGGAGCGGGGATGGCCGCGGGCGCGCCGCACCCCGAGGCCGCGCGCGAATTCCTCGCCTATCTCCTCAGCGACGAGGCCCAGCGCATCTTCGCCGAGGGCACCAGCGAGTTCCCCGCCGTCGAGGATGCGGCCTACGACAACCCGGTCCTTTCGGCCTACGCGCCCTTCGCCGCCGACACGGTCAACGTGGTCGCGCTGGGCGAGAACGCCGCCGAGGCGCAGCGCATCTTCGACCGCGTCGGATGGCCGTGAACGACGCCGCGGCGGGCGCGGCGACGCGCGATCGGCGATCGGGTTTCGACCCGGTCTGGCCGGCGGCGGCCGCCGCGCTGATCTGCGCGGCCCCGCTGATCGCCGTCGCCGTGATCGCGGTCGCCGGGCCCTGGACCGACTACATCCTCCACATCGCGCGCACGCGGCTTCCCGACTATCTCGCCAACACCGCGGCGGTGACGCTGGTGGCCGCCGCCACCGCCGGCGCCGGGGGCGCGAGCACGGCGTGGTTCGTGGCGCGCTACGCCTTCCCCGGCCGCCGCGCGTTCGAGTGGCTGCTCGCCCTGCCGCTGGCGATGCCCGCCTATGCGGCGGCCTATGGCTGGTACGACCTCACCCAGGTCGCCGGACCGCTGCCGGCCTGGTTTCCCACCGTGCGCGGCCCGCTCGGGGCGGGGCTGATCTTCGGCTTCACCCTCTACCCCTATGTCTACCTGCTGGCCCGCGAGGCCTTCGCCGGCCAGTCGTCGGAGGCCTACGAGGCCGCCCGCACGCTGGGCTCGGGACCGCGCGACGCCTTCCTGCGCGCCGCCCTGCCGATGGCGCGCCCGGCCGTCGCCGCCGGGCTCGCGCTGGTCATCATGGAGACGCTGGCCGATTACGGCGCGGTCGTGCATCTGGGCGCGCCGACGCTCTCGGTCGGGCTCATCCGGGCCTGGGCCGGCGAAGGTTCGACCGCCGACGCCGCGCGCATCGCGATGATCCTCGTGGCCTTCGCCTTTCTGCTTTTCTATCTGGAACGGTCGCAGCGCCGCCGCGCGCGCCGATCGGCCGCCTCGGGACGCCGCCGCCCCGCCCGGCGGGTCCGTCTCGCCGGCGGGCGCGGCTGGGCCGTCGCCGGCATGTGCGCCGTCCCGCTCCTTCTGGGGCTGCTGATCCCGCTCGGCCGGCTCGCTTGGCGCGCCCTGAACGCCCCGATCGCCACGGACCTCGCCGCATCGGCGTCGAACTCGCTCATGCTCGCGGCGATCTCGGGAACCATCGCGGCCGGGCTGGGCCTGGCCGCGGCGTACGCCCTGCGCAGCGGCCGGCGTCGCGCCGTCGCCGCGGCCCGCCTGGCGGGCCTCGGCTACGCCGTGCCGGGCGCGGTCGCCGCGGTCGGCGTGCTGGCGCTGCTGGGCTGGCTGCAGACCGGGCTCGACGCCGTCGCCGGGGCGCTCCTCGGCGCCCAGTTCCCGCTGCTTCTGGGCGGCGGGGTCGTCGCGCTGGTCTTCGCCTACCAGTCCCGCTTCGCCGCCGCCGCGATCGGCCCGGCGGAGACCGCGCTGTCCCGCGTCACGCCGACGCTCGACGGCGCGGCGCGCACGCTGGGCGCGGGACCGCGCGAGATCGCCTGGCGGGTGCACCGTCCGCTGATCACGCCGGGGATCCTGCTCGCCGGCCTGCTCGTCTTCGTCGAGACGCTCAAGGAATTGCCGGCGACGATGATCCTGCGGCCTTTCGACTTCTCGACGCTCGCCGTCACCGCGCATAACTACGCCTCCGACGAACGCCTCGGCGAGGCCGCCGCGCCGGCCGTGCTGCTGGCGCTGCTCGCGCTCGGGCCGATGATCTGGATCGCCCGGCGCATCACGCGCGAGGAGCGCCTGCGCGCGCCCGACGCCGCCGGCCTGGGGGATCCGGGATGATCGAAGGCGCCCGTCTCGAAGTCGCCGCGGCGACGGTCAGCTTCGCGCCGGACCGGCCCGCCGTCGACGCCGCCGACCTGCGCCTGACCTGCGGGCGCGTGACCGCCCTGCTGGGCCCCTCGGGCTCGGGCAAGTCGACGCTCCTGCGCGCGATCGCGGGGCTGGAGACACTCGAATCCGGCGAGATCCGGTTCGGCGGCCAGCCGTGGAGCGGCCCCGGCGCGCATCTGCCGCCGGAGGCGCGGCGCTGCGGCGTCGTGTTCCAGGACTATGCGCTGTTTCCCCATCTCACCGCGCTGGACAATGTCGCCTTCGGCCTGCGCGGACTGTCCCGCGAGGCCCGCCGGAATCGGGCCCGGGCGCGGCTGGAGTCCGTCGAGCTCGGCGACCGCGCGGGGAGCTATCCCCACGAGCTGTCCGGCGGCGAGCAGCAGCGCGTCGCGCTGGCCCGCGCGCTGGCGCCCGACCCCGACGTGGTGCTGCTGGACGAGCCGTTCTCCGGCCTCGACCGGCGCCTGCGGCGAACGCTGCGCGACACGACGCTCAACGCGCTCAGGCAGGCCGAGACGGCCTCACTGATCGTCACCCACGACGCCGAGGAGGCGATGGCGGTCGCCGACGAGATCGCGCTGATGAGCGCGGGCCGCATCATCCAGTCCGGTCCGGCCGAGGCGCTCTATCTGGCGCCGGTGAGCGAGACGGCGGGCCATCTGCTCGGCGATCTCGAGGTGTTCGAGACCCGCGTCGCCGACGGCCGCGCCGAAACCCCGCTGGGCCCGGTCGAGGCGAAGGGGTTCTCCGACGGCGACTCCGTCAAGGTGCTCGTCCGGCCGGAGGGCGTGATCGTCGGCCGCGCCGCCGACGCCGGCGTGCTGGCCGACATCGTGGAGCGCCGGCCCGCGGGCGGGTCGGTCTGGCTGGTCTGCCGGCTGGAGAACGGACGCGTGGTGCGCGCGCTCGCGCCGGTCACCGAAACCGCGCGCGCCGGCGACGCCGTCCGGCTTCGCCTGGACGCGCGTTTCGCCAGCGTCACGAAGGACTGATCAGGCGGCTTCCTGCTTGGCGGCGCGGGCTTCCTCGATGCGCTGGCGCGCAATGTCGTCGGCGACCACATTGGCCGGCCGGCCTTCGCGCTCGGCCTTGTCGAGCACTTCGGCGAGCGTGCGCTGCAGACCGTCGAGCTTCCCCTCGACCCAGCGCGCGTCGAGCTTGGGATCGATCTCGCCCATCACGTTGATGATGCCGCCGGCGTTGATGACGTAGTCCGGCGCGTAGAGGATGCCGCGCTTCTGCAGCTCGGCGCCCATCTCGGGCGTGGACAGCTGGTTGTTCGCCGCGCCGGCGACGACCTTCACCTTGAGCCGGTCGATCGTCTTTTCGTTGATCACCGCGCCCAGCGCGCACGGGGCGAACACGTCGGCGTCGACGTCGTAGATCTCGTCGGTCCCCACCACCGTCGCGCCGTGGCGCTCGGCCAGCTCCCTGAGGGGCTGCTCGTTGATGTCCGACAGGAAGAGTTCCGCGCCCGCCTCGGCGAGATGGTCGACGAGGTAGTGGCCGACATGGCCGGTCGCGCCCTGCACGGCGACCTTCACGCCCTTGAGGTCCTGCTTGCCGAGACCGCGATCGACGCAGATCCGGACGCCCAGATAGACGCCCTTGGCCGTCGTCGGCGAAGGATCGCCCGTGCCCTCGGGCAGGCCGACGACATGGCGGGTCGAGCGACGCGCGGCGACCATGTCGTCCGGACCGACGCCGACGTCCTCGGCGGAGATGTAGTTGCCGTTGAGCGCCTCGATGGCGCGGCCGAAGGCCTCGAACAGCGCGACGCGGTCGAAATCGCCTTCGGGACGGATGATGACGCTCTTGCCGCCCCCGATCGGCAGGTCGGCCATGACGTTCTTGTAGCTCATGCCCTGGGACAGACGGAGCACGTCGGTGACGGCGTCGTCGGAGGTGTCGTACTTCCACATCCGGCAACCGCCGACCGCCGGGCCGCGCGCCGTCGAGTGAACGGCGAGGATGGCCTTGAGGCCGGTGGCCTCGTCGGTCGCGTAGAGAATTTTCTCGTGATTGTCGAAGGCGGGATTTTCAAACACGCTCATGAGCGGGGAGTCCTTCAAGCGGCTTTTCGCGAGGCTTCTCCGGAGCTTCCGCTCTTGCGGCGGCGTGTTTCTCCGGGGTCCGTCCTGCGGACGGCGGAGGGGATACCCGCTCAGACTGCCCGGCGCAAGCGCGCCGCGGTCACCTGTGCGCGCGTCTCATTCGGCCCGTTCGAGAATGCTGCGAACGCGAGAATGGAGGGCGGGAAGAACATCCGCCTCAAACCAAGGGTTTCGCTTCAGCCAGGCGTTGTTCCGCCAGCTGGGATGCGGCAGCGCAATAAATTCGGGCCAGCACTCTCGCCAGTGCAGCACCGTCTCGGTGAGGGTCCGCCTCGCCCGCCGGCCGAGATGAAAGCGCTGGGCGTGGGCGCCGACGAGCACGGTGAGCTCGAGGGCGGGCAGCGCAGCGCGCACGCGGGCCTGCCAGAGCGGCGCGCATTCCGGCCGCGGCGGCCGATCCCCGCCGCGCGCGTCCTGGCCGGGATAGCAGAAGCCCATCGGCGCGATCGCCACGCGCGCCTCGTCGTAGAACTCGGCGTCGCTCACCCCCATCCAGGCGCGCAGGCGCCGCCCCGACGGATCGTTGAACGGCGTCGCGCTTTCGTGGGCGAGCACGCCCGGGGCCTGGCCGACGACGAGGATGCGCGACGTCGCCGCGCCGCGGATGATCGGCCGGGCGCCGCGCGGCAGGTCGGGCTCGCAGACCGTGCAGGCGCGGATCTCGGTCTTGAGCGCGGCGAAGTCCTCAGCCATCGCCGTCTTTGGAGGCCTCCGGCGGCGCGGCGATGCGGTAGACGCCCTTGAAGGAGTCGGGGTCGACCGGCTTGCCCTTGCGGAGGATCACCACCTCGCCGCGCCGGGCCAGCCCGATCGCCGCGGCGCGCACCGCGCGCACGCGGTCGCGCCAGTCCTCGGGAAAGGCCTCGCGCGCGGCTTCCGCCGGATCGATCGACTTTTCGGGCCCGCGCTGCTCGACGAGGCGCAGAATCGCGGCTTGGATGGGATCTTCGCTCATAACGCCTTCGATCTAGCCTTTCCCATGCGCCGAGACCACCGCCCTTACTGGATGCATTCCCTCTGGGAAGCCTACGAGAACTGGTGGGCGCGGCGCTTCCTCGCGCCCCATTTCGACGCGCTGGGCGAGCACGCCAAGGTCGTGCGGCCCTGGAATGTCGAGGTGTTCGGCCCGAACGTCACCGCGGGGCGGTCGATCCATATCGTCTCCCGCCACGACCAGGCGGTGAGCTTCACCGTCTGGTCGCCGAAGGACGCGCCCGGCCGCATCGCCATCGGCGACGCCTGCTTCTTCGCCGGCGGGGTCCGCCTGCTCGCGGCTGGCTCCATCGAGATCGGCGATTCCTGCCTGTTCGCGCGCAACGCCACGGTCACCGACAGCGACTGGCACGGCCTCTATGACCGCGTCGACCCGGCGCCGGACTGGAAGCCGGTGACGCTGGAGAACAATGTCTGGATCGGCGACGGCGCCTTCGTCGGCAAGGGCGTGACCATCGGCGAGAACAGCGTCGTCGGCGCCCGCGCCGTCGTGGTGAAGGACGTGCCCGCCAACACGGTCGTCGCCGGGGTCCCGGCGCGCAAGGTCGGCGAACTCGATCCCGACGGCCCGTTCCGCACGCGCTTCGACATGCTCGGCGATCCGACCGGGCTCGACCGCTTCATGGACGCCGCCTATCGCGAGGAGCTCGCCGGCAACTCCACGCTCGGCTGGCTGCGCACCAAGCTGTTCCCGCGGCGGAGCGACTGATCCGCCAGCGCTTGCAGCGGCCGCGCCGCCGCCTCATCTTCGCATCATGTCGAAACCGATCTGGTCGCCCTGCATACAGGTGTGCTTCGTCGATCCGGCGACGCGCACCTGCGTCGGCTGTTTCCGCACGCTCGACGAGCTGGGGTGCTGGACGAAGATGACCGACGCCGAACGCGAGGCCGTCAGGCCGCGGCTGGAGGAACGCCGCGCCGCCTACGAGACCCGGCGCAGACAGGCCGGCGGTCAGACGCAGTAGGCGCCGTCATCCGGCCGCCTTGTTCCTACCCGGCGCGGACGACGCCGCGTCCATCGCCGCGACCGCCGCATCGGCGGCGGCCCGCACCGCGGCGCACGCGGCTTCGTCCTGCGGCTTGTCCTCGGCGGCTTCGCACGCGTCGGCGAGCGCCATCGCGCCGACCCCGCGCGCCGCGCCCTTGAGCGTGTGGGCCGCGTCCCGCCACGCGTCCGCGTCGTCGCCAGCGGCCGTCAACCGGGCCGAGCACGCCTCGATCTGGCCACGAAGCAGTGAGAACAGCTCCGCCTCGAGGGCGGCGTCGCCGTCGGTGTAGCGCGCGAGATGCTCGCGATCGAGGACGGGTGCGGACATCGGGATCCTCCTGGAAGGCCCCATCGGATCACGCCGACCGTTAACGCGGGGTTGGACGAATCGGGCGGTCGTTGAGCGCCAAGGCGAAGCGCGGTTAACGAAATCCTGACCAAATCGCGACAGAAGCGAATTGTTTACAAGTAATTCGTCATCGGTTAACGAATGCGGCGGGGTGTGAGGGGGAAAATTCGATGGAAAGCCTGATTTCGCTTGTACTGTCCGCGGTCGTCTGGATTCAGCTCGCCGCCGCGGGCGCGCTGTCGGTGATGCTCGCGGATATTCGCGGCGCGGAATTTCACGCCACAGACCTGACGCCGCTCGGCCTGCTCGCCGGCGCCGCGGGATGCGCGCTGCTGGCGCGGCGCCTGCGCCGACGCGGTTGAGGCCGGCGCACAAGGCGGCTTGACGCGGACGGGGAACGCCTCTCCGATTGCAACCATGAGTCTCGTCGCCGCCTACGCCGACCGGATCGGTCAGACCAATGTTTCCGACTGGCTCCGCGTCGACCAGGAGCGGGTGAACGCCTTCGCCGACGCCACGCTCGATCACCAGTTCATCCACGTCGACCCGGAGCGGGCGGCCAGGGAGACGCCGTGGGGCGGCCCCATCGCCCACGGCTTCCTGACGCTGTCGCTGATGTCGCACTTCGCCGCCCAGGCGCTGCCGCCGTTTCCCGACGGCGCGATCGGCGTCAATTACGGTTTCGAGAAGGTGCGCTTTCTCACCCCCGTGCCTGTCGGCGCGCGCATCCGCGGCAAGTTCACGCTCGCCCGCGCCGAGGAGCGCCGGGCCGGCCAGGTTCAGATCCAGCAGGACTGCGTCGTCGAAATCGAGGACTCCGAGAGCCCCGCCCTCATCGCGCAGTGGCTGAGCCTGGTGGTCGCCGGCTGAGGCCGCTCGGGTCGTCCGACGGACCGCCCTCGGACGCGAGCGAGGCGGCGCGCTCCTCGAGCCGCGTCAGCAGGCCGTCGAGCATTTCGCGCTCGGTTTCGGAGAAGCCCTCCAGCAGCGCCTGTTCATAGACCAGCGCAAGCGGCGCGATCTCGGCGTAGACCGCCCGTCCGGCGTCCGTGAGCGAGACGTCCGAGGCGCGCCGGTCGGCTTCCTGCGGCGTGCGCGCGACGAGGCCCCGGTCGTCGAGCGAGCGGATCGCCCGGCTGACCGACACCTTGTCCATCGCGGTCGCCTCGCAGATCGCCTGGGCGGTGAGCGCCTCGCCGGCGCCGAGCACGGCGATGACGCGCCACTCCCAGATCGAGAGCCCGAAGCGGTCCTGGTAGGCGCGCGCGATCAGCCGCGAGACCTGGTTAGACGCCACCGACAGCCGGTAGGGCAGATAGTCCGGCAGGCGCAGGGCGGGCTCGTCCGCGCCTGCGCCTGCGGCAGCGTCCGGGGCGTCTTTCGCCATCACTCGGCCGGCGTGTCTTCCGTCTTCGGCTTGATCACGCCGCGGCGGATCTGGTCGAGCTCGATCGACTCGAACAGCGCCTTGAAGTTGCCCTCGCCGAAGCCCTCATTGCCCTTGCGCTGGATGATCTCGAAGAAGATCGGGCCGATGGCGTTGGTGGTGAAGATCTGCAGCAGCAGGCCCTGCTCGCTCTCCACGTCGCCGTCGATGAGGATGCGGTTCTTCTCCAGGCGCTCCAGGTCCTCGCCATGGCCGGGCACCCGCTCGTCGACCAGCTCGTAATAGGTCTCCGGGGTGTCCTGGAAGTCGACGCCCTTGTCGCGCATCTCCTCGACGGTGGAATAGATCCGCGGCGTCGTCAGAGCGATGTGCTGGATGCCCTCGCCGTTGTAATCGCGCAGGTATTCCGCGATCTGCGACTGGTCGTCGGAGGACTCGTTGAGCGGGATTTTCAGCTTGCCGCACGGACCGGTCATGGCCCGCGACTTGAGCCCGGTGTGCTGGCCCTTGATGTCAAAATAGCGGATTTCGCGGAAGTTGAAGACGTTCTCGTAGAAGCTCGCCCACTTGTCCATGTTGCCGAAATGGACGTTATGCGTGAGATGGTCGAGCACCTCGAGGCCGACGCCCCCCGCGTCGGTCTCGCCGGTGGGCTTCCAGTCGTCATAGATCGTTTCGTCGCCGTACGTGTCGACGAGATAGAGCACCGATCCGCCGATGCCCTTGATCGCCGGCACGGTCTCGCCGTCGGTCCAGATTCCTTCGCCGAACGGCTCGGCCCCGCGCTCGAGCGCCTTCTTGTAGGCCTCTTTGGCGTCCTTGACGCGGAACGCCATGGCGTTGGCCGACGGGCCGTGCGCCTTGCGGAACTCGGCGGCCTGGCCCGACGTCTCGCGATTGACCAGGAAGCTGATGTCGCCCTGCTTGTAGCGAACGATGTCCTTCGTCGGGTGCGTCGCAACGGGCGTGAAGCCGAGCTTGCGGAACAGCGCATCGAGCTTCTCCGGCTCGGGATGAGTGTACTCGACGAACTCGAACCCGTCGGTGCCGAGCGGGTTTTCGAACAGATCGGCCATGGCGTGCTCCTCTCGCGGCGTTCGGGCGGGGCTTGATCGCCCCGTCGGCGTTTCGCATCGTCGATACACTAATTAGTATCATTTGTAACTAGTTTCACGGGCCCGGCGTTCCCGTCGGGCGGATGCGGAGGCCATTCCTCATGAAACCTGTGCTGCACGGCTATTTCCGCTCGGGGACGACCTATCGCGTCCGCCTGGCGCTCAACTGGAAGGGCGTCGCCTACGACTATGTCCCGGTCAATCTGGTCGAGGGCGAGCAGTCCGGCGACGCCTACAAGGCGCGCAATCCGCAGGGCCTCGTGCCGGCGCTCGAATACGGCGGCGCCGTTCTGACCCAGAGCCCGGCCATCCTCGAATGGATCGAGGAGACCTGGCCCGATCGCCCGCTCCTGCCCGCCGACCCGATCGAACGCAGCCGCGTGCGCGCCTTCGCCGCCGCCATCGGCTGCGACATCCATCCGCTGCAGAACCTGCGCGTGCTGAAGAAGGTGCGCGCCGATTACGGCGTCGACCAGGACGGCGCGCTGGCCTGGGCTCGGCACTGGATCGAGACCGGCTTCGCCGCGCTCGAGCGCCTCGCCGCGGCCGGCGATGGGAAGCGCGGCTTCCTGTTCGGCGACGGCCCGACGATGGCGGAGATCTACCTGCTGCCGCAGATGTACAATGCGCGCCGGTTCGGCGTGGATCTCGACGCCTATCCCCGCCTGGTCGCCGCCGACGCCGCCGCCTCGGCCCTGCCCGAGTTCGAGAAGGCCCATCCGTCGAACCAGCCCGACGCGCCCGCCGAGGCGTGATCAGCCGCTGCGCTCGGCGTCATCCCTCAGGAAGGGCTGAACCCGGCCATAGCTCAGCGACCGCCAGGCCCATTCGAACGGGCCGAAGCGGAAGAAGCGCAGCCAGAGGGTCGAGACGACGAGCTGCACGATCCACACGGCGAGCACGATCTTGACCTGGTCGATCCGCTCGACCCGGCCGTAATAGCCCAGGCCGATCCCGCCGACGGCGATGAAGGTCATGATCAGGGTCTGGGTGAGATAGTTGGTGAACGCCATCCGGCCGGCCGCGGCGAACGGCAGACGCGCAAGTCGCAGCCAGCCGGGCTTGCAGACGAGCATGATCAAGGCGGCGTAGCCGAACGCGACGGCGAGACTGCCGAAATAGTTGGTCGCCATGTGCACCCACATTTCGTCGAGCGCGAACTGCGACGCGACCGCGTGACGCCCCCCGAACCAGACGAGCGGGAGGCCGATTCCGAGCCCGATCGCCGCGCCGGCGGCGTAGGCGCGCGCGCGCCACTGCAGCGTCAGGAAGCCGGTCTTGAACAGCGCCATGCCGACGAACATCACGCCGACGAGGCGGCCGGCCAGCAGTGTCAGGCTGAACAGCTCGCCGAACAGGGCGAAGACGGCGTTGCCCGGCAGGCGCGCCCAGAATCCGGCCTGGTAGGCCGCCACCCAGTGGGCAAGGTCCTCGGCCGACGGCGCCATGCCGGTCTCCACCGGGTCCAGCGTCTCGGGAGAAAGCGCGAAGGCCCCGAAGAAGACCAGCATCAACAGGCCGGTCACGGCGATCCAGAACGCGCCCCACAGGATCAGCTTGGAGGCCGGCATGGCGCGGAACAGAACCGCGACCATGCCGACGGCGGCGTAGGATACGAGGATGTCGCCGTACCAGAACGCGTAGGCGTGGACGAGACCGAAGCCGAGCAGCCAGATCATGCGCCGGTAATGAAGCCCGAGCGGCGCGTCGGAGGCCTCGCCGACCATGAGCACGATCCCGGCGCCGAACAGCGCGGAGAAGATCGTGATGAACTTCATCTCGAAGAAGACGTGGGAGAGGAACCAGACCGTCTCGTTCGCGCCGGACAGATCCATGTGGGCCGGCGGATACTGGTAGGCGTTCGGATGCATGAGGAACGCCTGGACGTTCATCATGAGAATGCCGAGCACCGCGACCCCGCGCAGCGCGTCGAGGCTCTCGAACCGCGCCGCGGCGCTCACCGGGGCGATGGTCGTGCTCATAAGATGTCCGCCTTCCCCAGACCGATGGGACGAAACTACCGACGCGTCGCGCATGCTGGCAAGCGCGCAACGGTCTCCGCCTTACGAAGATTTCATGGGCCTCGGGCGAGCGAAACCTTGCAAGCGCGCGGCGAGGCGCGCATAAGCGGAGGAAACCCTTACGGGAGTGTGGGCGATGCTGCGCCTCCTCATCGACGTCCTGCATGCGATCGCCGCCGGCGCGTTCTCGCTGCTCGGCCTGGACTACGCGGGCGACGACTGCTCGGCTGCAGCCGTCCAGCCGGTGCGTCAGTACGAGATCCATCAGCTGACCTGGACCGAGGACGGCGAGGCGACGGCCGAATTCTTCATCCGGGATGGCGGCGCGGAAAGCGCGCCGCGCGCGAGCCTCCGGACGCTTTCGGATTGCGGCGGCGGCGGCGACCGTTCCGCCGCGGCGCGGTCGAGCTCGATCTAGCGGCTTTAAATCCTCCGCCTGTCCGCCTAAAAAGAAGGGCTACGCCGTGGATGCGCGGCGCTGCTCCGGATCCTCGATGACCGGTGCGCGCGCGGGCCTGTCGCGCGGCGATTTCGCAAGGCGAGGCTTCATGGCCGCAGACGATCTCTCAACCCGCTCGGATTCCGATCAGACCGAGGCCGGCGGATCCGCCCCGGCGCCCTTCGCGAAAGCCGAGGGCGGCGCGATCGACCGGATACGCCGAACCGTGGCCGATCAGCCGGCGGCCGAGGAGAAGCCCTCCGGCGGCGGATGGCTGGCCTTCACCGGCGTCGCCTTCGCCCTGCTCTGGATGGGCGGCGCGGCGGCCTATCTCGCCGGCTGGGTGATCGACGACATCGGCAGCCTGTCGGCGACCCAGCTCGCCGGGCTCGGCGTGTTCGCCGGGGCGCCGGCCCTGCTCTTCCTGCTCGCCGGATTTCTCGGCCGCGAGGTCGCGCGCGCCGCGGGCCGCGCCGCCCGCGTCGACCGCGCGCTGACGCGGCTGGCCGCGCCGGCCGACCTGGCCGAGAGCGAAATGCGCAGCCTCGCCGACGCGGTCAGCGTCGAGATCGACCGGGTCAATTCAGGGATGGAGAGCGCGCTCGCGCGGCTGGCGGCGATGGAGGAGGTCATCGCCCATCACGCCGACACGCTGGAGGAGACCGCCGGCAGCGCCCGCGATCGCACGGAGACGCTGGTGAGCGCGCTGCGCAAGGAACGCGAGCGCCTCTCCGACATCGCCGAGACGCTCGACGACAAGGCCGCCCTGATCGCCGCGGCGATCCAGGACCAGTCGAAGATGGTCGCCGCCGCCGCCGAGCTCGCCGAGTCCAAGGCCGACGAAAGCGAACGCCGAATCCGTTCCGGCGCCGACCGCCTCGCCGCGGCCGGCGCCGATATCGAGGAGTCCGGCGACAAGGTCGCCCTCGCGCTGGATGCGCGCACCAGCGAGCTGCGCGACTTCTCCGATACGCTGAAGATGCGCTCCGAAGGCCTCGAGGCCGCCTACCTGAAGCACCGCGACCGCCTCACCGAGGCCAGCGAGGTGCTGCGCAAGGAGCAGGAGAAGATCGCCGCGGCGCTGGATTTCCACCGCGCCGAGCTGGAGACGATGACGACCACGGCCCACGAGGGCGCCGACACGCTCAAGTCGGCCGCCGAGCAGAGCGGGAAGGTCTTCATCGACGCCGTCGAGAAGGCGATCGCCCGGGCGAAGGATCTTTCCGAGACCATCGGCGAGGAGAGCGACGCCGCCGCGCGCGCCCACGAGGACGCGCTGGCGCGGCTGAAGGCCGCCGCCGACGCCGCCCGCGACGCCGCCGACGACTCCGCCAAACGCTTCAACGACCAGGCCGACTCCGCCAAGGCCTCGCTCGAGCGCGTCAGCGAGGCCGGCTTCGAAGCCGCCCGCCGCGCCGACGAGTCCTTCCAGGCCCGCCTGAAGGAGGCCGAGACGCTGACGGCGAAGGCCGGCGAAGCCGCCGACTCCGCCAGCGAGACCGTCCGCCAGCGCCTGGAAAAGACGCTCGAGGCGGCCCGCGCGGAGAGCGAGCGCGTCGAGGAGCTCCTGTCCGGCCTGCGCAGCCGGCTCGACACCGCGCCGGACTCCGCCCGCAAGGCCGCCGAAGAGATCGAGCGCGCGCTCAGCGAAGGCCTGACGAAGCTCAACGCCTCCGCCGAGGAAGCCGCCGAGAACGCCCGCGAAGTCGACTCGATGTTCCAGGCGCGGATCCGGCAGAACTACGAGCTGCTGTCCGACTTCATGCTGCGGATGGGCTCCGTGGCGAGCGGGCGCCGGCCCCTCGACATCGCCTCGAACGAGCTGCCCGACCCGCTCAGCGCGCGCCGGCCCCGGCCGGAGCGCGAGGAACGCGGGCGGGAACGCGATACGCCCGCGGAGCCGGAATCGCCGGCGGCGGCGAAAGCCGACGAGACGCCGCGCACCGGCAAGCCGGCGCCGAAGGCCGAACCCGACGAGCGGCCGGCCGCCTCCGACAGCCAGGACTCCGAGGGAGACCGCGGCTGGCGCTGGCGCGACCTGCTGGCGAACATGGCGCCCGAAGACGACGAGGTCAGCGAAGCCGCAGCCGAGGCCTCCGCGAAGGACGACCGCGCCGAGGACGATCCCGGATCACGCCGCCGGAAGCGCGGACGCTAGCGCCGGATCGCTTCGCGCGGGCTCGACGCCGCTTCAGCATTTCCCGTGACCGCGCGATCGAACCGGTGAACCGGCTCCCGCTTCACCTGATCACGCTTTCGGGCTCGTCCGGGTCGGTCGGCGGCGTTTGGCCGGCCGCGACGACCTCGTCGGCGGTCCACGCGGCCAGCTCCTCCGACATCAGCCACGCCGCCTCGCTGAAGGCGTCGACAATGGCGCCCTGCCGGTTCGCCGAGGCCCGCCGGGATTGCTCGAACAAGCGGCCTGCGACGAGCGTCCGGTCGCCGGAATCCACGATGCGGGCCCGGAGCCTGATCATCACGAGCGGCGCGTCGCCGGAGCCGCCGTCATAGACCGCCTCGAACCGGCGCAGTTCGAGATTGAGGTCGTAGCCCGCCAGCACGCCCTCCTCGGGGCGAACCGCAGCCACATCCGCCTGGTCGGCGTTGAACGCGTCAAGGATCATCGCGTGAACCATCCGCGGAACCGGCGAGATCCAGTCGGCTCCGCTCAGGTATGCGATGCGACCCTCGCGCATCAGCGCGATCCGATTCCCCGCCAGCGCCCGCGGCGCGATCGGCTCCCGCACCGCGACCGTCGAAGCGCCCTCCAGACGCGTCGCGACCTCACGCGCCTCCTCGGGCGCGGCGAGGCGGTAGATCATCCGCGGCTCGCTTTCCGGGAGGAGCGAAATGCATCCCGGGAGCGCAGCGGCGGCGGCCAGCGACAGGCACGCCGCCGCGACGCGAGTCGAAATCCGGATCATTGCGGCACCTCCACTTCCTCTCCGCGCGACCGGCCGACAAAGCCGGCCGGGTCTTCCTCGAGCTCCACGGCGATACGCTCGAGCACCGAGACCAGCCGCCGGAGATCGCCGGCCGCCGCGGTCAGATCGCCCAGCCCTTCCTCGGCGAACGCCTCCACGTGCGGACGCAGCCGGAGCACGCTTTCATAGGTCTCGGTCGAGGCCTGGTTCACCGCGATCGAGGCGGCCTCGGTCTCCTCGACCATCGGCCCGACCTCGTCGATGAGGAAGGCCTCGGTGGTGACGCCGAATTGCTCGATCTCCGCGGCGGCGGCCTGGATGTCGACGGCGGCCTGGTCGAAGCGACGGATCGCGCTGCGCATTTCGGTGATCATCTCGTCGTTCTCGGCGAGCTGGGCCGACAGGGTCTCCAGATTGTTCATCGTGTTGGTGAAGCTCTCGAGATTCTGGTCGCTGAGAAGACGCGTCACCCGAGTCGCCACGATCTGGGCGTTCTCCAGCAGCGTCTCGCCGCCTTCCACCAGCCCCTCGAGCTGAGCCTGGCGCGCATAGATCCGCGGCGGCCGGTCGCCCGGCCGGCCCTCCAGCAGCTCGGCGCCGGGCGATCCGCTGGAGACCTGGATATAGGACAGCCCCGTGAGGCCTTGCGGCTCGAGCTGGGCGAAGGAGTCGGCCTTGACCGGGGTCGTCTCGTCGACGCGGATCCGCGCGATGACCTCGCCTGGGTTCTCCGGATTGAGGCCGAGATCGGTCACCTCGCCGACCTGGATGCCGTTGAACCGAACCTCGGAGGCGGTGCGCAGACCGCGCACCGGCCCCTCGAAGACGACGTCGTATTCCTTGAACTCCCGATCGAACGAGACCTGCGCCAGCCACAGGAAGAAGAACAACCCCGCCGTCGCGAGGAAGACCACGAAAAACCCGACCAGGGCGTGATGCGCTTTCGTCTCCATCGCTCCCCTCCTCTCCTCGGCTTCAGGTTCTCAGCACCGCGCGACCGCGCGGACCGCCGAAATACTGCTGGATCCAGGGATGATCGTACTCGACCAGCTGGTCCAGCGGCGCCGTCGCCACGATCCGCTTGTCGGCGATGACCGCGACGCGGTCGCAGACGGCGTGCAGGGTGTCGAGATCGTGCGTGATCATCACCACCGTCAGCTCCAGGGTCGCCGCCAGCTCCTTCAGCAGATCGTCGAACTGGGCCGCCGAGATCGGGTCGAGGCCCGAGGTCGGCTCGTCAAGGAACAGCGTATCAGGATCGAGCGCCAGCGCCCGCGCGATGCCGGCGCGCTTTCTCATCCCGCCCGACAGCTCGGACGGGTACTTGCCCGCCGCCTCGGGGCCGAGCCCCGCGAGGCCGATCTTAAGGTCGGCGATCTCGCCCATCAGCGAGAGCGGCATCGAGATGTGCTCGCGCAGCGGCGTCATCACGTTCTCCTTCACCGTCAACGAGGAGAACAGCGCGCCGCCCTGGAACAGCACGCCCCAGCGCCGCTCGAGCTGGCGGCGATCGGCCGCCTTCATGCGCGACATGGGCTTGCCGTCGAAATAGATCTCGCCGCCGTCGGGCTCCTTGAGCCCGAGAATGGTGTTCACGAGCACGGACTTGCCCGAACCCGAACCGCCGACGATGCCGAGCACCTCGCCGCGGCGGACCTCCAGGTCGAGCCCGTCATGAACGACGTGCGAGCCGAACTGGGAGCGCAGCCCCCGGACCTCGATGAGCAGGTCGTCGCTCATATGTCGAGCTCCAGGTACATCATCGCGAACAGCGCATCGATCACGATGACGGCGAAGATCGACTGCACCACCGACGCCGTCACGCGCGATCCGAGACTCTCCACATCACCGCCGACCTTCATGCCCTGCCGGCAGCCGATGATCGCGACCACCAGCCCGAACACGGGCGCTTTGGACAGGCCGACCATGAAATGCGTCCAGTCGAGCGTGTCCTGCATGCGGAGGATGAAGAAGCTCGGCGAGATGTCGAGCGCGCTCCAGCTCACCATCATGCCGCCGAATATGCCCGACAGCATCGCCGCAAAGGTGAGCAGCGGCGCCATCACGATGCAGGCGATGACGCGGGGCAGGACCAGCACCTCGTAGGGATCGAGACCGATCACCTTCATCGCGTCGATCTCCTGCTGCATCTTCATCGAGCCGATGGCGGCGGTGAACGCCGAATCCGATCGGCCCGCGAGCATGATCGCGGTGATGACCACGCCGAACTCGCGCAGCACCGCGATCCCGACCAGCTCGACGGTGAAGACCGACGCGCCGAATGTCTCGAGCAGGTTGGCGCCGATATAGGCGACCACCGCGCCGATGAAGAAGGCGAGCACGGCGATGATCGGCAGGGCGTTCACCCCGACCGTCTCCATGAGATAGACCGTCGCCGTCCAGCGCAGCCGGAGGGGGCGGATCGCCGACGCCGCGGCTGTGGTGACCATCCGCCCGAAAAAGGCGAACGTGTCGACGACCTCGTCCCAGAAATTCTCCATGCCCTCGCCGATGCGGGCGAGCACGTCGATGACCCCGGCCCGGCCCGACTCCGGCGGCGGCGTGGGCTTCGTGCGCTCTCGCACCTCGCGGACGAGCCGCCGGGCGGTGCGATGCTCGCCGAGGAAATGGCGATCGGAATCGGGATCGTCGCAGCGTCTGAGCGCGCGGCCGAGCAGATAGGCGCCGGCGGTGTCGATCCGCTCCAGCCCCGTCAGATCGATCACGATGTCCCCGGGATCGACGGTCTCCTCGACCTCGTGAACCGCCCCGTCGAACGCGCCGATCGTTTCCACGGTCCAGTCGCCGCGCGGATCGAGGATCGTCCGGCCGTCCTCGCGGCGGGTCGAGAACCCGGCGTTCCGGTCGCTGTTTAGACGCCGCGCGCCCATGCATTCTCCCTCGCAGGGTGACGGCGTTATCCCCTGTTTCGCGCGTCCGCCCAAGCATTTGGAACGGTTAACCCTGCCAAGGGCGCAATTATGACGCCTTGGCGCCACGCCTCGCCAGGACCAGCGCCAGCCCGAGTCCGACCCCGGCCGGCGCCGCCATCAGCGCGAATCCCCCTGCTCCGAACGCACCATACGCGATTCCCGAGGCCAGCGTGGCGCCGGCCAGGACGAGCCCGCCCGACAGCGCCGAATTGATGGCCTGGGCGGTCGCGGCGAAGCGCTCGGGCGCATGCGCGCTCGCATGGCGCAGGAAACCCAGATAGGTCGCCGCGAACGTGAAGGCGTGCAGGCACTGAAGCGGGAAGAGCAGGACGAGCGGCGGCGACAGCGCGAGCAGTCCCCATCGCGCGAGAGACGCCGCGCCGCCGAGCGCCATCAGCCCGGCCGGGCTCCAACGCCGGAAAACGCGCGTCGACAGCGCGAAGAAGACGATCTCCGCGGCGACGCCCGTCGCCCACAGCGCGCCCACCGCCTCGCCGGAAACGCCCTGCGCCCGCCAGGCCACCGCGGAGAAGCCGTAATAGAAGCCGTGCGCGCCCTGGATCAGCGCCGAGGCGGCGAAGGCGAGCGGCAGCCCGCCGCCCAGCAAGGCGCTTGCGCCGGAAAACGCCGACGGGCGCGGCGCCCCCGCCTCCCGCCGGCCCGCGGGCAGGGCGATCGCCGCGAGCAGCGCCGCTCCCGCGCCGGCGGCCGCCCAGGCGAGCGCCGCCTCGCCGCCAAGGCGCGAGATCAGCGCGCCGCAGCCGATATTGCCGACGATGAACGTCGCCGAACCGATCGCGCGCGCCGGCCCGAAGGCGAATCCGACGCGGCGCGCCTCGCCCATGGCGAAGGCGTCGATGAGCGGAATGACGCCGGTCACCGCCGCGCCGGCCAGGCCGGCGAGCGCCACAATCAGCCAGGGCGACCGGGCGGGCTCGAAGGCCAGCAGCAGCAGGAGCGCGGCGGCGGCGAACGCGATCACGGAATCCCGCCGGCGCGGCGCCCGGTCCGACCAGAGCGCGCCCAGCGGCGCGGCGAGCACACGCCCGGCCATGCCCGCGGCCGCGGCCGCGCCGATCATTTCCGGGCTCAGCCCGCGGCTTTCGAACCAGACGGGCATGTAAGGCAGATAGGCGCCGAAGCCGAGATAGAACGCGCCGTAGAACAGCGCGAAGCGAAAGGCGGGCGAGAACAGGAGACCGCGGTCCGGCATGACCGGCGTGTAACGCGGGCCGGGCGCCGCGCCTAGCCCTGTCGGCGCGGCCGTTTCCGCTTGGCCCGGGCAGGCGCCCGGTCTAGCTTGCCCGACCGATGAAGGACGCCCTCGACGCAGCCCCCGACGCGGCCTCTCTCGCCGAGCGGACTCCGCCGCGGCGGGTGCTGGTCTCGAGTTACCGGTCCGCCCCGCACGTGGGCGGCCAGGGCGTCTATGTGCGCGAGCTGTCGCGCGCGCTGGCCGAGGCCGGCTGCGAGGTCAGCGTCGCCTCCGGGCCGCCCTGGCCCGACCTCGTCCCCGGCGTCGAGCTGATCAAGCTGCCTTCGCTCGATCTCTTCGCGGAGGACAACGCCTTCCTCGCGCTGCGCTGGCGGCATCTGAGATCGCGCGCCGATCGCGGCGAATGGCTCGCCCACAACACCGGCGCGTTCGGCGAGATGACCGCCTTCGCCCGGCGCCTCGACGAATTCCTGCGCCGCGAGGGCGATCGCTTCGACGTCGTTCACGACAACCAGACCCTGGCGCCGGGCATGGTCGAAATCAGTCGCCGCATGCCGGTGATCACCACCCTGCATCACCCGATCGCGATCGACCGGGACTTCGCCGTCGCCGGCGCCGATCGCTGGTGGAAACGCCTTCTGACGCAGCGCTGGCACGACTTCGTCGACACCCAGGCCGCGACCGCGCGGCGCCTGCCGCGCTTCCTCTCCGTCTCCGAAGCCGCCCGGCGCGGCTACGCCGAGCGCTGCGGCGTCGATCCCGCGAAGATCGCCGTCGCCCACAACGGCATCGACCATGACAGCTTCCGGCCGGATCCGGCGACGCCGCGCGAGGCCGACCATCTCGTCGCGCTGGCCAGCGCCGACGTCCCGATCAAGGGGTTGGACGTGATCGTCTCGGCGCTGGCGCTGGTCGCGCCCGACCGGCCCGATCTGCGCCTGACCGTGATCGGCGCGCTGCGCGAGGGGCCGACGAAGCGCATGCTCGAGCGCACCGGCCTCGTCGATCGCGTCGCCTTCGTCTCCGGTCTGAGCCGCGAGGCGGTGGCCGATCTCTATCGCCGCGCGACCGTGTTCGTGTCGGCCTCGCGGTTCGAGGGTTTCGGCTTCCCCGCCGCCGAGGCGATGGCGTGCGGCGCGCCCGTCATCGTCTCCGACGGCGGCGCGCTGCCCGAAGTCGCGGGCGACGCGGGCCTGGTGACGCCGGTCGGCGACGCGCCCGCCCTGGCCGACGCGATGACTCGAGTCCTCGACGACCCCGCCCTGCAGGCGCGGATGAGCGAGGCCGGCGCCCGCCGCGCGCGCGACGCGTTCCGCTGGCGCGACCACGCCGCCGCCGCGATGGCGCTCTACGACGCCGCCCTCGAGGAGACGGCGCACGCATGATCACGCTGAATCTGGACGACCTCGAGCTGACCGACGGCCAGCGGGTGCTCGACCTCGGCTGCGGCCGGGGCCGGCATCTTCACGCGCTCTATTGGCATGAGGCCGCGCTCGACATCGTCGGCGTCGATCTGGATTTCGACGATCTGACCGCCGCGCTCGACGGCTTCTTCGAGCTCCCGCCCCCGCCCGACAATCCGCCCCGCAGCGCCGTGTTCGCCACCGGCGACGCGCTGGCCCTGCCCTTCCCCGACGCCAGCTTCGACGCCGTGATCTGTTCCGAAGTGCTCGAGCACCTGCCTGACTACGCCGCCGCGCTCGACGAAATCGAGCGCGTGCTGAAGCCCGGCGGGCGCTTCGCGCTGTCCGTGCCGCGCTACTGGCCCGAGGCGATCTGCTGGGCGCTGTCGGAAGGCTATCGCAATACGCCGGGCGGGCATGTGCGCATCTTCAAGGGCCGGGGCCTGCGCCGCGCGGTCGAGCAGCGCGGCTTCGCCTTCCGCCGCCGCCACTGGGCGCATGCGCTGCACAGCCCCTACTGGTGGCTGCGCTGCGCGCGCTGGGACCGCCAGGACGAGAGCCGGATGGTCTCGGCCTACCGGAAATTCCTCGAGTGGGACCTGCTGTCGGCGCCGCGCCTGACCCGCGGGCTCGAGGCCGCCCTCAACCCCGTCATGGGCAAGTCCGTGGCGCTCTACTTCACCAAGGAGGCGTCATGACGGCCCGTCCCCACGCCGGCGTCGACGTGCGCGCCTGCGCCGACCGCATCGCCGCGCTGCAACGCGCCGACGGCTCGATCCCCTGGATCGAGGCCGGGGTCTGGGACCCCTGGAACCACGGCGAGTGCGCGATGGCGCTCGCCGTGGCGGATCGCGCCGAAGCGGTCCACGCCGCGCTCGACGCCCTCGCCGACCGCCAGGAGCCCGACGGCGGCTGGACCGGCGAGCTCGGCGCGGGCGTGCCGATGGACGCCGCCGGCGAGCGCATCGCCCCGCCGGAAGTTCCGGTCACCGCGCGGGACACCAATTTCGCGGGCTACGCCGCCGTGACCGTGCTGCGCTGCGCGCTCGCCCTCGACGAGCCCCGCCTGATCGCGCGTCACGAGGCGATGGTCTCGCGCGCGCTCGATTTCGCCGCCGCTCGGCAAACCGCCCACGGCGACATCGTCTGGCGTGATCCCGACCCCGATCAGCCGCTGCACGCGATCGACTCGCTGCGCGCAGGCAACGCCTCGCTGTTCAAGAGTTTCGAGTGCGGGCTGCGCATCGCCGACGCGCTGGGACGCACGCGCACAGACTGGGCCCGGGCGCGCCGGGCGATCGGCGAGGCGTTCGCTCACCGGCCCGATCGCTTCGACCGCTTCGACGTCGATCGCTCGAACTACGCCATGGACTGGTACTATCCGGTGCTGACCGGCGTGGTGACGGGGCTCGAGGCGCGGGCCCACCTGTCGCGCGGCTGGGACCGCTTCGTGGTCGCCGATCTCGGCTGCCGCTGCGTCGGCGAGGAGCCCTGGGTGACGGCCGCCGAGACCGCGGAGCTGGCGCTGGCCTGTCTCTCGGTGGGCCGGGTCGACGATGCCCGGACGCTGGTCAGCGATCTCGCCCCGCTCTCGGGCGACGCCGAGGGCTACTGGATGGGCTGGCAGTTCGATCTCGGCATGATCTGGCCGAAGGAGCGGCCGAGCTGGACCTCGGCGGCGATGGTGCTCGCCGCCGACGCGCTCGACGGCCTCAGCGCGGGATCGGATCTTCTGATCCGCCACGCGCGATCCGACGCCTGGCTCACAGACGCCGCAGAAATTCGAGCGACCTGACGCGCTCGACCGGCTCGAACAGGTCCGACTCCGTGGCGCGCTTCCAGATCTCGTAGGGCGGCCTCCCGCCGTCGGCCGGGTCGGGAAACACGTCGTGGATGGCCAGAACCCCGCCCGGCGCGACATGACCGGCCCATGCCCGATAGTCCGCCAGCGCGGTCTCCATGGCGTGCCCGCCGTCGATGAAGAGAAAGCTCACCGGGCCGCTCCACGCCCGCCCGATCGCCGCGGAATCGCCCACCATGGCGATGACGGCGTCCTCGAGGCCCGCGTGCGCGATGGTGCGGCGGAACGCCGGCAGGGTGTCGACGCGGCCGAGCTCGGCGTCGAACAGCTCGGGATCGTGATAGCCCTCGCCGGGCTGGTGCTCCTCGGAGCCGCGATGGTGATCGACGGCGAAGACCAGGCGTCCGGCCCGGCGCGCGGCGCGGCCCAGATAAACCGTCGAGCGCCCGCACCACGATCCGATCTCGACGAATGCGCCCGGCGCGGCGACGGCGGACGCCTGGCGAAACAGCGCCTCGCCCTCGTCGGGCTCCAGGAACCCACTGACCGTTTGAGGATCGAATTCCGGCGCGGCGGCGTCCACTAGCCGACCAGCGCGTCTTCGCCGGCCCAGCGGCGCTCCGCGAGCGCATCGGCGGCCGTCGCCAGCGCGGCGATGGAGGCGTCCAGATCGACGAGCGCGGACTCCAGGCCCGGCGCGTCCGCTCCCTCCGGCGCGCTGGCGCGCACCTCGACGAAGAAGGCGCGTGCACGCCGCGCCGCGCCGAGCGCGGACTCCGCAGCCGCGATATCCCGCGCCAACGCATCGGAGTCGAGCGACGCGCCCGTCGAGGCGACGGCGAGCGCGTTGCGTGCGACCTCGGAACTCATCGCCGACGCCGCGGCGATGTCGGCCTCGAGACGGGGGCCCGGAGCATCGCCGGCCTCGGCCAGATAGCGTTCAACGGGCGACTGGTCCGGCGCGCCCTGCCGTCCGCCGCGCACCAGGCGATCGAGGAAACCGCCCATGGAGACGCCGCCGTCCTCGGAAAGACTCCAGCCGGCGGCCTCAACCTGATCGGTCATCTCGCGGGCGGCGTCGCGCAGCTCGGTCTCGACGGGCGCGGCCGCGCGCTCGCGCTGGAAGGCGAGGTCGAGCGGCGCGCTGGCGCAGGCGGTAAGCGCCGCGGCGCACGCGATGATGCAGCACGCGCGTAGTGACGGCGCAACGGATCGCACGATTGTGGTCACTCCCTCAGTCTCGCCATTCGCGACGCCCCCCTTGCGTCGCTTGCTCCCATAATAAAAACGCATAATCTTCCCGTATACAAAGAGCGAAAACGCAATCGTCGGGAAAAATTCAGCCGCATGGACGCCCATCGCCACGCCCGACGGATCGGATTGCATCCCGCGATCGAGCCTTTCCGGACCGGAATGCTCGATGTCGGAGAAGGCCATACGCTCTATTACGAGGAGTGCGGACGTCCCGACGGCGTGCCCGCCGTGGCGCTGCACGGCGGCCCCGGCGGCGGCGCGGCTGCGGCGATGCGCCGCTTCTTCGATCCCGATCGCTACCGCGTCATCGTCTTCGATCAGCGCGGATGCGGGCGCTCGCGCCCCTTCGCCGAGACCCGCGCCAACGACACCGAGCGGCTGGTCGGCGATCTCGAGCGATTGCGCGCGGCGCTGGGCGTCGATCGCTGGCTCGTCTTCGGCGGATCCTGGGGCGCCACGCTGGGGCTGGCCTATGCGCGGCGCTGTCCCGAGCACGTGCTCGGCCTCATCCTGCGCGGCGTGTTCACCTGCTCGCGGCTCGAACTCGACTGGTTCTACCGTCACGGCGCCAACATGCTGTTCCCCGACGCCTGGGAGCGGCTGACCGACCGGCTGTCCGCGACCGAGCGCGACGACATAGTCCGCGCCTACCATGACCGGGTGATGATCGACGACATCCGCGCGCGCCGGGCCGACACCATGGAGTGGGCGCGCTGGGAAAGCGCGCTGATCAGTCTCGATCCGTCCCGCTCGCAGGACGCCCCGGACCCGCGCCGCTCGGACGCGCTGGCGCGCATCGAGACGCACTACTTTCTCAATCGCGGCTTCCTCGAGCGCGACGGCGTCCTGCTCGAGGACACCCGTCATCTCCAGGACATTCCCGGCGTGATCGTCCAGGGGCGCTACGACATGGTGACGCCGCCGCGGACCGCTTGGGCGCTGTCGAAGGCCTGGCCCGGCGCGCGCCTGGAGATCGTGCCCGACGCCGGCCACGCCGCCGGCGAGCCGGGCGTCATCGACGCGCTCGTGCGCGCCACCGACGCCTTCGCCCGGCGGCTGGACTGAGCGCTCAGCCCCCGACCAGCGGCAGCTCGACGCCGAAGGTCGCCGCCAGACCCGTCACGATGATCAGCGCCACGGCGATCGGCACCGGGTAGCGGATGGCGAAGCGCCAGTAGGCGAACACCGCCGGGCTCGCATGCGGCAGCTCCTTCTGCATGAGCGCCTTGGAGACGACCCAGCCGGTGAACAGGGCGATGGTCAGGCCGCCCAGCGGCAGCAGGATCCGCCCCGAGATCAGGTCCAGGAAGTTGAAGAAGTCGCCTGAATAGGCCGCCCCGACCCCGACGAGCCAGACGATCGCGGTGAAGAAGACCGCCGATCCGACGCGGCCGAAATCGGTGTGCTCCTCGCCGAAGGCGACGATCACCTGCAGCAGCGAGATCGACGAGGTCAGCGCCGCGATGAAGGCCAGCGCGAAGAAGGCCGTGCCGACGGTCTGACCGCCCGGCATCTGCGCGAAGGCGGCGGGCAGCGCCTGGAAGAACAGCGCCGGTCCGGCGTCGGGCTCCAGCGCGGTGAAGGCGAACACGAACGGGAAGATCGCCAGGCCGGCGACGATCGCGATCATGGTGTCGGCGCCGACGATGATGCCCGCCGACTGGGGCAGGTTGTCAGACTGCGGCAGGTAGGACCCGTAGGTGATCATGATCGCGCCGCCGACGCCGATCGAGAAGAAGGCCTGACCCAGCGCGGCGAGCACGGTGTCCGCGGTCACCTCGCTCAGGTCGATCGCGAACAGATAGGTCGCAGCGGCCGCCATGTCCCCGGCCACGCCGGCGTAGATGACGAGGCCGAGCAGCATCAGGAAGAAGATCGGCATCAGCACCGAGACGACGCGCTCGATGCCCTTGGTGACGCCGAAGCTCACGACTGCGAGCGTGACGAGCATGAACACCGAGTGCCAGCCGATGACCGCGCCGGTGTTGGACACGTGATCGTTGAACCGGGAGGCGACCTCGGCGCCCTCCACGCCGACGAACGCGCCGGTGAACATCTTGAACACGTAGGCCGACACCCAGCCGGCCACCACCGAGTAGAAGCACAGGATCATGGTGGCGCCGGCCATCGCGACCCAGCCGGCGATCGCCCATCCCTGCGGCGCGCCGGCGTCGAACGCCATCTTGCGCACCGAGCCGACGGCCGAACGCTTGGCGTGGCGGCCGACGCTCAGCTCGGCGATCAGGATCGGAAGCCCGATGAATGCGACGCAGAGCAGGTAGATGAAGACGAAAGCCGCGCCGCCGTTCTCGCCGGCCGTGTAGGGGAAGCGCCAGAAGTTCCCGAGGCCGACCGAGGAGCCGATCGCCGCCATCAGAAAGCCGAATCGCGTGCCCCAGGTGCCGTGCGCAGACGGTCCGCCCATCGAAGCCATTGCTTACCTCCCCGCTGCCGGCGCGCCGGCGCATTTTCCCCCTCGCCGCGCGTGCGGCGGATGGCCGCGGAGATTCTGTCAACTGGCGACGCGGGTCAAGCCGCGCTCAGCCGAAAAGCCCCGCGCCTTGCGGGGGTTCGGCGCCGCGGTGGACGTGCGCGCCCAGCACCAGGCCGAGCCCGAACAGGACGGTGATCATGACCGTGCCGCCATAGGAGATCATCGGCAGCGGCACGCCGACCACCGGCGCCAACCCCATCACCATGGCGGTGTTGATGAAGACGTAGAGCGCCATCGTCGTGGCGATGCCCATCGTGACCAGCCTCAGGAAGATCGACTTGCACGAGGTCGCGATGAGGATGCAGTTGCCCAGGATCAGCGCATAGATCGCCAGCACGCCGATCCCGCCGACGAAGCCGAACTCCTCGCCGAGCATGGTGAAGATGAAGTCGGTCTGCTTCTCGGGCAGGTAGTTGAGATGGGCCTGCGTGCCCTGCATGAAGCCCTTTCCGGTCAGGCCGCCGGAGCCCAGGGCGATCTTCGACTGCAGGATCTGGTAGCCCGCCCCCAGCGGATCGGCCTCCGGGTTGAGGAAGGTCAGAACGCGGTCGCGCTGATAGTCCTGCAGGCCGTACTGAAGAAAGAGCGGCGCGCCGACGGAGGCCAGTCCGCCCGCGCCGATGATCACCTTCCAGCTCAGCCCCGCCATGAACACGATCGCCGCGCCGGTCGCGCCCACCAGCATCGCCGTGCCGAGATCGGGCTGTTTCATGATCAGCGCCACCGGCGCGCCGATCATCACCGCCGGCACGAGCAGCCCGCCGAGGCTGGAGACGCGCTCCGGCTCGATGTCGTGGTAGTAGCGCGCCAGCGCCAGCACGAGCGCGACCTTCATGATCTCCGAGGGCTGCATGCGGATCGGGCCGAACTCGAGCCAGCGCTGCGCGCCCATCGCGGTGACGCCGAACAGCTCGACGCCGACGAGCAGGATCAGCGCGCCGAGATAGGCGGGATAGGCCAGCCCGATCCAGAATCGCGGCGGGAACATCGCCGCGACCATCATCAGCAGAACGCCGCCGGCGAAGCGGCCGGCATGGCGGATCGCCCACGGGCTCCAGTCGCCGCCGGCCACCGAGTAGAGCATGCCCACGCCGATGGCGCCGGCGAGCAGCACCAGCAGCACGAAGGCCCAGTTGATCTCGTAGAGCTTGCTGCGGAGATCGCGCGGGACGGTCTGGGCGAAGACGGCCATCGGTCTAGCCCCTCCCCGCGCCGTCGGCGCGCGCCGCGATCGGGCCCATCCGTCCGGCGGGATCGCGTTCGACGATGTCCTTGAGGATGTCGCGCGCCGGGCGCGCCGCCGCGCTCGAACCGCCCCCGCCGTGCTCGACGACCAGGGCGACGGCGTACTGGGGATCGGCCGCGGGCGCATAGCCGATGAACAGGCCGTGATTCCGGAGCCGCCAGGGCAGGTCCTCCTGGTCGCGCACGCCCCGGGCGCGTTCCTCGGGCGTGATCGAGTAGACCTGCGAGGTGCCGGTCTTGCCGCACATCTCCACGCCCTCGATCCCGAGCCCGCCGCGCAGCGTCCAGTAGGACGTGCCGCCCGGCTCGTGGACGACGGCGCGCAGGGCGTCGTGGACGATCGAATGATGATCGGGCGCGATGCCCAGTTCCGGGAAGGCCGGCGCTTCGGGACGGCGCGACAGGGTCGGCACGATCGCCCGCCCTGTCGCCAGCCGGCCCGTCATCACGGCCAGCTGCAGCGGCGAGGACAGGACGAAGCCCTGCCCGATGCCGGTGTTGTAGGTGTCGCCCGTCGTCCAGGGCTGGCCGCGGCGGGCGCGCTTCCATTGCGGGCTCGGATAGAGCCCCTCGGCGCGCGACGGGATCGCCATGCCGATATCGAAGAGCTGGCCGAATCCCATCCGCACGGCCATCTCGCGCATCCGCTCGATGCCGAGGCGTTCGGCGACCTCGTAGAAATAGATGTCGCAGGACGTCTTGATGCCGTCATGCATGTCGACGGCGCCGTGCCCCTCGCGACGCCAGCAGTGGAACATCCGGTCGCCCAGCCGGGTCCGCCCGCGGCAGACGACCTGCTCGTGGGGGTCGATGACGCCGGCCTCGAGCGCGGCGAGGGCGACCATGCCCTTCACCGTCGAGGCCGGCGAATAGAGCCCGGTCGTCGCCTTGTTGAAGAGCGGCCGGTATTCGTGCTCGTTGAGCTCGCGGAAATTCTCCTGCGAGATGCCCAGGACGAACTGGTTGGGATCGAAGCTCGGGGTCGAAACGAGCGAAAGGATCTCGCCGGTCTGCAGATCCAGCGTGACCGCCGCGGCGCTCTCCTGGCCCAGGCGCTCGACGCCGTAGCGCTGCGCCTCGGCGTCGATCGACAGGCTCACATCCTCGCCCGGAACGGCGGGCACGGACTGCTCGGGGAGCTCGCGGATCACGCGGCCGTGGGCGTTGACCTCGACCTTGAGCTGACCGGCCGAGCCGCGCAGCGTGTCCTCCATCGACGCCTCGACGCCGGCCCGGCCGATGCGGAAACCGGGATGCAGCAGCAGCGGGTCGTCGCCGGCGACCTCTTCGGGCGCGGCCTGGACATAGCCCGTCACGTGGGCGAAGGCCTGCGGATAGGGATAGGTCCTCACCTCGCCCACGTCCGGCATCACGCCGGAGAGCTCGGGCAGGTTGAGATTGACCAGCGCGAAGGTCTCCCAGTCGAGGTCCTCGACGACGGTGACCGGCCGGAATCCCGGCGAGCGGGCGACGTCGCGGAGCACGCGCTCGATGCGCCCGTCGCTCAGCGGCACGAACCGGCTCAGCTTGGTCAGCGCCGCGCTCGGGTCGCCGGCCTGCTCGGGGATCAGGAAGATGCGGTAGCTGTCCCGGTTCTCCGCGAGCGGCTCGCCGAACCGGTCGAGGATCCGCCCGCGACGCGGCGGCTGGAGTCGGAAATTGAACTGGTTGTTCTCCGACAGAAGCCGGTAGCGGTCCTCGTTGAGGATCTGCAGCGTGTAGAGGCGCCCCGCAAGGCCCGCGAAGCCGGCCGCGCCCAGCCCGCCGGCGAGGAACGCGCGGCGGTTGAACTGGGCCTGGGACTCCTGCTTGTCGCGTCTCATCGCGCGCGTCTTCCGATCCGGCTAGAAGAAGGACGTCCGTTCCCGCCGCCGACCGAAAATCCAGGCGAACAGGGGGAACAGAAGTATGGTGGGCGCGCCCTCCTTAAGCAACGCGGGCCCGCCGACGGGTTCGCCGTAGGCCATCGCGCCGCCGAGCCAGGCGGCCAGCAGCGCGATCGCGCACAGGATCGCGAAGCGGATCGACAGCGGAAGGATCTCGCCGGCGCCCTCTTCGTCGCGCGGCCGCGCGATCCCGAAAGCGATCAGGTAGGCGAGCGGCCAGATGCCGAGCGGGCCGCCGGTGAGCAGGTCCTGGAACACGCCGATGACGAAGATGAGCCAGGGCGGGGTGAATTCCGGCCGGCGCGCCGACCAGAGGAACAGCGTCATTAGCGGGACGAGCGGCACGAAGTCGGCCCACTCGCCCGGAAACCGCAGCGGCGCGGCCTGCAGCAGCAGGCTCCCCGCCAGAGTGGCCGTGATCCAGAAATAGACGGGGCCGGACGACCGGCGATCGAGCGGAGCGCGCATCAGCCGCCTCCCGTGTCGTCGTCGTCCGCCGACGGCGCGGTCGGGGAATCGTCGGCGGCGGCCACCGCGGGCGGTTCTTCGGCGGGCGGCGCGGCGGCGTCGGCGTCCTCGACGGGATCGGCCTCGGGCGGTTCGATCGGCTGGAACGGCCAGATCCAGACCAGGTCCGTGGGCGCGGCGCGGCTGTACAGCGCCACGCGCCAGCGGCCGTCGCGATCGCGCACGGCTTCGCCGACCGGCAGGCCGCGCGGCATGACGTTGTCGTCGCCCGACGTCACGATCCGGTCGCCCTCCACGAGGTCGGGCTCGCGGCCGAGATATTCCAGCCGCGGGAAGTCCGAGTTGTCGCCGACAAGCAGCGCGCGGGCGTTGGAGCGATCGGCCATCACCGCGACGCGGCTGTTGAGGTCGGTGAGCAGGAGAATGCGCGCCGATTGCCGGCCGACATCGACGGTGCGCCCGATCAGCCCGTAGATGTTGAGCGCGGGATAGCCCTCGCGCACGCCGTCCTCGGCGCCGACGCCGATCAGGCGCGCGCGCACGAAGGGCCCCGAGCGTTCGGCGACCGTCCACGCGGTGATGCGCCGGCGGCTCGACGGCGCCTGGACGTTCAGCGCCTCCTCGTAGGCCTGGGTCCGGTCGCGGAGCGACAGCGCGACATCGCGCCAGGCGCGCAGTTCGGACAGGTCCTCGCGCAGCTGCTGGTTCTCCCGGGCGAGCTCGATCTGCCGGCGCCACCACGGCCCGATATTGCCGATCCCGCGCATGGGCTGGGCGGTCAGCTCCAGCACCGGGGCGGCGACGTCATTGAACCGGGCGCGCGCCGTCGAGAGCAGCTCGGAGCGCTGGGCGGGCCGGTCGAAGATGATGAGAACCACGCAGATGACGAGCAGGGAGATGTAGAAGGGCCGGGAGAACCGGACCCCGTCATCCATGTCTCGCCGCGCCGATCGCCGCTGCGCCACTGAGAGGCGCCTCCCTTCTGAGGTCAGACGGCCTCGGACAGGATAGGACGCCAGACCTTAAGATTCTCAACCGCCTTGCCGCAGCCGAGCACGACGCAGGACAGCGGTTCGTCGGCGAGGCTGACCGGCAGGCCGGTGCGATCGCGCAGCTCGGTGTCGAGATTGCGCAGGAGCGCGCCGCCGCCGGTGAGCACGATGCCCTTGTCGACGATGTCGGCGGCGAGCTCGGGCGGCGTCGCCTCGAGGGCCTGCTTGACGGCCTCGACGATCTGCTCGACCGGCTCGGACAGGGCGTCGGCGATCATCGCCTCGGTCACCGCGATCTCGCGCGGCACGCCGTTCATCAGGTCGCGGCCCTTGATCTCCAGGCTGAGCCCCTCGCCCTTGGGCGGCGGTGTCGCCGAGCCGATCTCCTTCTTGATCCTCTCCGCGGAGGTCTCGCCGATCAAGAGGTTCGCCGAGCGGCGTATGTAATTGATGATGGCCTCGTCCATCTTGTCGCCGCCCACGCGCACCGAGCGCGAGTAGACGATGCCCGACAGCGACATCACCGCGACCTCGGTCGTGCCGCCGCCGATATCGACGATCATCGAGCCCGTCGGCTCGTCGATGGGCAGCCCGGCGCCGACGGCGGCGGCCATCGGCTCGTCGATGAGATAGACCTTGCGCGCGCCGGCGCTGTGGGCGCTTTCGTGGATCGCGCGCCGCTCGACGGCCGTCGCGCCCGAGGGCACGCATATGACCACCTGCGGGCTGACGAAGGTGCGCCGGTTGTGCACCTTCTCGATGAAGTGCTTGATCATCGCCTCGGCGACGTCGAAATCGGCGATCACGCCGTCGCGCATCGGCCGGATCGCCTCGACGTTTCCGGGCGTCTTGCCCAGCATCAGCTTGGCCTCGGCGCCGACCGCCTGGACCTGCTTGCGGCCCTTCTCGACCTTGAAGGCGACGACGGAGGGCTCGTCGAGCACGACGCCGCGTCCCTTGACGTATACCAGCGTGTTCGCAGTGCCGAGATCTATGGCGATGTCCGCGGACAGAAGGCCGAACACGCTTGAGAGCATTGCGAATCCCGTGAGTCGAGGGGTTGAGGGGCGCGCGAAGGCTCCGGCGTTCGCCGGAAGCCGTCAAGGTCTAGCGTGAGTCCTTGTGCGACGCAGCGTCCTTTATTGCAAGCGGGTCCGCCTCCTCCGACGCACCTGCGGATGCAGCCGGCTCGGGATCGTCGAGCGCGCCGCGCAGCCAGCGCCGCCCGACAAGCATGAGGCCGAGCCAGGCCAGCGCCGCCGCGCCCAGCGCGATCGCCGCCCAGATGCTGCCGCCCGAGATGAGCGCGATGATGCCTCCGCCGGCGAACGCCACGAGCGCGGTCTTCGGGATCACGCCGAGCCCCGCCCCGGCGATGAAGGCGAAGTAGGACATGTGGGACATGCCCGCGGCCATGTTCACGACGATGAAGGGCGCCGAGGGCACGATGCGCACGATGAAGCTGGCGAAGAAGCCGTTGCGCCCGACGAAGGCCGAGATGCGGTTGACCGTCAGCCCGCCGTATCGGCGGATGAGATCGGCGCCGAAGAAGCGGCCGAACCAGAAATTGACCGTCGCCGAGACCATCGTGGCGATCCAGGAATAGATGAAGCCTGCGACGGGCCCGAAGGCGAACACCGCCGCGGCGATCAGCGCGAACTGCGGCGCGCCGACGAAGGCGAGCGCGGTGAAGACGACGATGGTGACCGGCAGCGCGTACCATTCGCTTGAGGCGGTCTCGAACCAGCTTCGGACCGCGCCCGGTTCGACGCCGAGCACGAAGCGGCCGACGATGAACACCGCCGCGACGCAGGCGAACAGCGCGATGGAGACCGCGACCGCGCGGCCCGCGCGTCGGTCCATCCGCATGAAGAACTGCAAGAGCCGGTTCATGGCCGAATCCACATCATGCACGCCCTGTCGCGCCCCGTGCACGCGACGTGCCGCACTAACACGGCAAGCGCCGCGTTTTGTCAAAATCCTCGCGCAGACCCCGTCGTCTCAATCCTCGCCGCGGCCGCCGAGCAGGCCGCGCAGTTCGCGGCCGACATCCTCCAGGGAGTGGGCCGCGGCGCGTGCGCGCGCCTGCTTCAGCCAGGCCCGGCCGGCCTCGTAGTCGGCGACCCAGCGCGCCGCGAAATCGCCCGCCGTGACGTCGTCGACGATGCGGTCGAACACGGGCCGCACGGCCTCGGCGATCGGCCCCTCCACTTCGTGCGAACCGAACTCGGCGGTGTCGGAGATCGCCGCGTACATGCCCGCGATCCCGCGCTCGTGGATGAGATCGGCGATGTATTTGAGCTCGTGGACGGTGTCGATATAGGCCATGCGCGGGCTGATGCCGGCCTCGACCAGCGCCTCGTAGCCTGTCCGCGCCAGCGCGCACATGCCGCCCACGAGCACGGCCTGCTCGCCGAGGATGTCCGACAGCGCCTCCTCGCCGAAGCTGGTGGGAAAGATGCCCGCGCGCCCGCAGCCGATGCCGGCGAGATAGGCCTTGGCCAGCGCCTCGGCCTCGCCCGACGCATCCTGCGCCACGGCCCAGAAGCCGATCAGCCCACCGCCCTTCTCGAAGCTCGTCCTCACCGCCCCGCCAGGCCCCTTCGCCGCGCACAGCAGCACGTCGCAGTCGGCGGGCGGCTCGATCAGCCCGTACTCGATGGAGAAGCCATGGCAGACGATCAACGCCTGGCCGGGCTTGCGATGCTCGGCGACATGCTCGCGCCAGATCTCGCCATGGGCCTCGTCGGCGGCGAGCAGCGCGATCGCATCGGCCCGCCGGGCGGCGTCGGCGATCGAGACCGTCTCGAACCCGTCGGCCTCGGCCTTGGCCTTCGACGCGGACCCCTCGCGCAGCCCGATCAGGATCTGCTCCGCGCCCTGGTCGCGCAGGTTCAGCGCATGGGCGCGGCCATGATTGCCGTAGCCCACGATGGCGATCGTGCGCGATCGGACCGGCGCGAGATCGATTTCGGCCTCGTAGAGGGCGTCGGTCACTGTCCGGGCTCCGTTGCTGCGCGGCCGGGACCCGGACGCCTCGCGCGTCGGACGGCGCGTGCGGCGCTCAGCATGGCGCGAACTCCTCGTCGAGAATGCGATCAAGCTCGGCGCGCGCCGCGTCGGGGTCAAGCTCGGCGATCCGCGCCCAGCCCGGATGCTGATTGGAGAACCAGGTGAACTGGCGCTTGGCGTAGCGGCGCGTGTCGCGCCGGGCGAGGCGAACGGCCTCGTCGAGATCGGTCTCGCCGCGCAGATGCGCCAGCAGCGGCGGCAGCCCGACGGCCTTCATCGCCGGCAGATCGGGATCCAGGTCTCGACCGGCGATCGCCCGGGCCTCGTCGAGCGCGCCCTCGTCCATCATCGCGTCGAAGCGCGCCTCGATGCGTTCGTAGAGCGCGTCGCGGGGCGGCTGCAGGACGACGCCGCGCCAGGCGTCGGGCGGGATGGGCGGCGCGGTCTCGGCCTGCAGCGCGCTGAGCGGCCGGCCGGCGGCCCGCGCGACCTCGATAAGGCGAATGAGCCGCTGGCGATCGCCGGCCTCGACCGACGCCGCGCCCGTCGGATCGAGGCGCTGGGCCTCGGCGCGCAACGCCTCCGCGTCGCCGGTCTCGGCGAGCTCGCGCACGGCGGCCCGCACGGCGTCAGGAATCTCGGGCGTCGGCACAAGACCTTCGGTCAAGGCCTTGAAATAAAGACCGGTTCCGCCGACGAACACGGCGCGTTTCCCGCGCGCGCGAATGTCGACGAGCGCGGCCAGCGCCATCCGGCTCCAGCGCCCGACCGAGCAGCGTTCGGCCGGATCGATGACGCCGAAGAGGTGATGGGGAACACCCTCCATCTCCGCGTCCGTCGGACGCGCGGTGAGGATGCGCAGGCCCGAATAGACCTGCATGGAATCGGCGTTGACGATCTCGGCGCCGAGGCGGCGTGCGGCGTGGAGCCCGAGCGCGGTCTTGCCCGAAGCGGTCGGCCCGCCGAGGAGGAGGATGTCGGGGCCCGCGCCCATCGCCGGCTCAGGGCCGGACGGTCTGCAGCACGAACTGCCCGTCGCGATTGAGCGTGAACAGGACGGGTTCGCCGCCGGCGCCGGCGGCGTCCTCGGCCACCTCGCGGGCCTCGTCGATCGTCTCGATCCGCGTCCAGGCGATCTCCTCGACGACGTCGCCGGCGCGCACCTTGCCCGCCGCGTCGGAGTCGGGATCGACCTCGACAACCAGCAGCCCCTCGGCGTCGGGATGGACGCGCCATTCCCGGCGCAGCGCGTCGGTGAGCGGGCTCAGCGTCAGGCCGAACAAGGACGACTGCGCGGCCGTCGGCTCGTCGGCGGGGTCTTCCGCGGCCCGCGGCGTCGGCGGTCCGGCGCCCTCCTCGTCGAGGCGCGCGACCTCCACCTCCAGCGTGATCGCCTCGCCGCGGCGCAGGATGTCGACATCGGCGCGCGCGCCCGGCTCAGTCTCGGCGACGATGCGCGGCAGGCGCCGGTCGTCGGGCACCGGCTGGCCTCCAAAGGCGAGGATGAGATCGCCCGGCTCGAGGCCCGCCTCGCCGGCCGGCCCTTCCGGGTCGACGCGGCTCACCACCGCGCCGCGCGGGCTCGACAGGCCGAGCGCGGCGGCCATGTCGGGGGTGACGGGCTGGACGTTCACCCCGATCCAGCCGCGACGCGTCTCGCCGTATTCGAGCAGCTGGTCGATCACCGGCACGGCCACGGCCGAGGGAATGGAGAAGCTGATGCCGACGCTTGTCCCCGTGGGCGAGAAGATCGCCGTGTTCACCCCGATGACCTCGCCGTCCATGTTGAACAGCGGGCCGCCGGAATTGCCGCGATTGATGGCGACATCGGTCTGCAGGTAGTCGTCGTAGCGCCCGCCGATCTCGCGGCCGCGCGCCGAGATCACGCCCGCGGTCAGCGACCCGCCGAACCCGAACGGGTTGCCGATGGCGACGACCCAGTCGCCGACGCGGGCCGCATCGCTGTCGCCGAAGGGCACGGCCGGCAGCGGCGCCTCGGGCTCGACGCGCAGCACGGCCAGGTCGGTCGCGGGATCGCGGCCGACGATCTCGGCGGGCAGGATCCGGCCGTCATGCAGGATCACCTCGATCTCGTCGGCGTTCTCGATGACGTGGTTGTTGGTGATCACCACGCCCTCGGAATCGATGACGAAGCCCGAGCCGAGCGAGTTCTCGATCCGCGGCTCCTCGCCGAGCAGGTCGTTGAAGCGCTCCAGCGGCGAGCCCGGCGGGAAGGTCGGCAGGCCCTCGCGCTCGCTCATGCGCTGCGCCGCGGAGATGTTGACCACCGCCGGCGACAGCTCTTCGGCGAGATCGGCGAAGCCCTCGCGCGGTTGCGCATGCGCGCCGCTCGCGGCGGCGACGAAAAGGAGGACGGCGAATAGCGCGCGCATGAGCGGCTCCGTGCTAGGCGCGGACAGCGTTAACCGCGGTGTATCCGCGCTCAGGCGCGCAAGCAAGACACGCACAGGTGACCGGATTGGGGCGTCACCGGACAATCGCGACGAGCGCCACGCCCAGCGACAGCGCGACGAGCCCGGCGATGCGCAGATCGCCGGGTTCGGACAGGCCGACGCGCGCGGCGAGCCGCTTCATCAGGCCGGGCGCGGCGGCGTAGGCCGCCCCCTCGATCGCCAGGGCGACGCCCAGACCAAGCAGCAGAGTCTGGGCCATCGCCTATTGAGGCTCGTCGCCGCCGCGTTCGGACCGGAAATAGCGGAAGAATTCCGAGTCCGGCGGGATCACGATCGGCACGCCCTCCTGGAGCGCCTCTTCATAAGCGATCATCGAACGGTAGAAGGCGAAGAACTCCGCATCCTGACCGTAGGCCGCCGCATAGATGGCGTTCCGCTGCGCGTCGCCCTCGCCTCGGATGCGCTCGGATTCCGCCCGCGCGTTGGCGAGGAGGACGGTCGCCTCGCGCTCGGCCTGGGCGCGGATCTCGCGAGCCCGCTCCTCGCCTTCGGCGCGGATGAGCGAGGCCTCCTGCTGGCGTTCGGACCGCATGCGCTCGAACACCCGGTCGGCGATCTGCTGGGGCAGGTCGGCGCGCAGGATGCGCACGTCGACAACTTCGGCGCCCAGGTCCTGGCTCGCCACCTGGCTCTCGACCGCGGTCTCGATGCGGTCCATCAGCTCGGAGCGCTGGCCCGAGATGACGTCGTTGGACGGGATCGAGGCGATCACGCCGCGCAGCGCGTCGTCCATGATCGCCCGCAGGCGCTGACGCAGGCCGCGTTCGTCCCGCGCGGTCTGGTAGACGCGGAGCGGATCGACGATGCGGTAGCGCAGGAAGGCGTCGACGACGAGGCGCTCCTGGTCGGCCGCGAGGATCTCGGCGGGCTGCATGTCGAATTCGAGATTGCGCTTGTCGAACAGCGTCACCTCGTCGACGAACGGGTACTTGAAGTGCAGGCCGGGATCGTCGTCGCCGACTTCATTGACCACCGCCACGGGTTCGCCGAACCGGAGCACCAGCGCCTGCTGACGCTCGTTGACGGTGTAGGTCGCCGAAAGCGCGGCGATCACGCCGCCGATGACGACGATCGCAAAAACTACGGTGAGAGCGCGCATCATGGCTGGCCCCCTCCCTGCTGACTGCTTGCGGACTGGCCGCGCCGGAGCTGATCGAGCGGCAGATAGGGCACCGCGCCGGCGTCCTGATCCAGAATGATGAGGTCGGACCGGCCGATTACGCGCTCCATGGTTTCGAGGAACATGCGCCGGCGCGTCACGTCGGGCGCCTGGGCGTACTCCTCATAGATGGAATTGAAGCGGTCGGCCTGGCCTTCGGCGTCGGCGATCACGCGGTCGCGATAACCCCGCGCCTGCTCGAGGATCTGGGCCGCCTCGCCGCGTGCCTCGGGGACGACCCGGTTGGCGAAGGCGGTCGCCTGGAGCACGTTGCGCTCGGCGTCCTGGCGCGCCGCGTCGACGTCGCGGAACGCCTCGATGACGGCGGACGGCGCCGAGGATTCGCGCAGCTGCACCTGCAGGATCTGGATCCCGGCGTCATAGTCGTCCAGCGTCGACTGGATGATCTCTGCGGCGCGCCGGGCCGCTTCGGTCCGCCCGGTCGTGATCAGCGGCTGCAGCTCGGTCGTGCCGACCACCTCGCGCATCGCGCTCTCGGCGACGGCCTTCACCGTGCCCTTCTGGTCGCGCACGTTGAACAGGTAGTCGCGCACGCCGTCGGGATAGCGCAGATCGACGCGCCACTGCACCGTGAAGTCGATGTCGATGATGTTCTCGTCGCGCGTAATCATCAGGCTTTCGCCTTCGGTGGCGCCGACCTCGACCTCGTTGGTGGTCGTCACCTCCGGCAGCAGAACCGTCTCGACGGGATAGGGCAGCTTGAACTGCAGGCCCGAGGGCGTGGTCCGCGCATATTCGCCGAAGCGCAGCACGACGCCGGCCTGGCTCGGCCCGACGACGTACCAGGCCGACCCCGGCCAGGCGAGCCAGACGAAGACCGCCCCGGCGAGGATCACGCCGAGGCCGATGCCGCCGCCCTTTCCGCCCTTGCCGCCGCGGCCGCCGCCGAACAGGCGACGCAGCCGGTTCTGCAGCTGGGCGACCAGCTCGTCGAGATCGGGCGGCTCGCCGCCGCCCCCGCCGCGATTGGGGCCGCGGCCCCACGGGTTGTCGCCGTTCTTGCGCCCGCCGCCGCCGGAGCCCCACGGGCCTCCGCCGCCAGAGTTGTCGTTCCAGGGCATGGGCTCTCCAAATCCTGACGTCCGCGCGACGCGGTCGCGTCGCGGTGTCCGTATTTGGACGGATCAGGCGCTTGGTTCAAGTGAAACCGGGCGTTTCGCCGCGGTCGATCATCCGCCGAAGACGGCCTCGCGCAGCATATTGAGCGCCACGACGACCAGGCCGATCGCGAATGCCTGGCGTAGCCGGGCCGGGTTGAGGGAATGGGCGAGATGGGCGCCCACGGGCGCCAGGCCGACCGCCGCGGCGGCGAGCACGACGAATCCCGCCGCGTTGACATAGCCCACCGAGAACGGCGCGCGCATGGGTTCGCCCATGCCTGCGACCATGAAGCCGATCGCGCCGGGCAGCCCGATGGCCACCCCGAAGCCGGCCGCCGTGGCCACGGCGGTGTGGATGGAGCGCCCGCACACCGTCATCAGCGTGACGCCGAACACGCCCCCGCCGATGCCCATCAGGCTCGACAGGATCCCGATGAAGGCGCCGAGAACGCCGCGCAGTGGCAGGCCCGGCAGATCATCGGCGAGCTTCCAGTCCGGCCGGCCGAAGAAGAACTGCGCCGACAGCAGCAGCGCCACCGCGCCGAACAGGCCGGTGAGCGCCCGGCCCGGCGCGAGATCGGCGATCGCCGAGCCGGCGAGCGCGCCGACGACGATCCAGGGCGTCCAGGTCCTGAGCACATGAAAATCGACCGCGCCGCGTTTCGCGTGCGCGGCCACGGAGCGCAGCGACGTCGCCACGATCACCGCCAGCGACGTGCCCACCGCGGCGTGCATGGCGTGACCGTCATAGCCCAGCGCGTTGAACGTGTAGTAGAGCGCGGGCACCATCACCACGCCGCCGCCGATCCCGAACAGGCCGGCGATCAGCCCGGCGAACGCGCCGACGGCGATGAGCCCGGCGAGAAACGGGAGATAGCTCTCCATCAGGCCGCGGCGGCGCGGTCGGGCGCGACGGCGGAGAGCGCGGCCTCGACGACCTCCCAGCCGGCGCCGGGCCGGTTGGCCTCGGCGGAGAGAACCTGGCGCCATTTGCGCGCGCCGGGGCGCCCCGCGAACAGGCCGAGCATGTGGCGGGTGATCGCGTGCAGCTTCACGCCTTCGGCGAGGCGCGCCTCGACATAGGGGCGATACGCCTCGACCACGGCGACCGGATCGGCGACCGGATCGGCCTCGCCGAAGACGCGGCTGTCGACCTGCGAAAGCGCCCACGGCGTCTGGTAGGCCGCCCGGCCGAGCATCACCCCGTCGAGCCCGCCGGCCTCGGCCAGCGCCTGGTCGAGGCTCGACAGGCCGCCATTGAGGATGATCTCCAGATCGGGCCGCGCGGCCTTCAGCCGGCGGACGAGATCGTAATCGAGCGGCGGGACGTCGCGATTCTCCTTCGGGCTCAGACCCTTGAGCCAGGCTTTTCGCGCATGGACGACGAAGGTTCGCACGCCGCTCGAAGACACCGTCTCGACGAACTCGAACAGCGCGGTTTCCGGGTCCTGGTCGTCCACCCCGATGCGGGATTTGACCGTCACGGGAACCGAGACCGCCTCGCGCATCGCCGCCAGGCAATCGCGCACCAGCGCGGGCTCGCGCATCAGGCAGGCGCCGAAACGGCCCGACTGCACGCGGTCGGACGGGCAGCCAACATTGAGATTGATCTCGGCGTAGCCGAACCCCTCGGCGATCTTCGACGCCTCGGCCAACGTCACCGGGTCCGCCCCGCCGAGCTGGATGGCGACGGGCTGCTCGGCCGGGTCGAAGCCGATGAGCCGGTCGACGTCGCCGTGGATGACCGCCTGGTCGACGGCCATCTCGGTGTAGAGCAGCGCGCGGCGCGTGAGCACGCGATGGAAGGCCCGGCAGTGCCGGTCCGTCCAGTCCATCATCGGCGCCACCGAGAAGCAGCGGTCGAGCGTGTCGCGGGCCTCGGTCATGGGGCGAGGATGTAGGCCGTCGCGAAGCTGGGCGCAAACGCGCCGGCTCCGCGACGGCCTCGACGGGACAGGCTATTCGCCGTCGATCCGCTCGGCGCGCATCTCGCGGCCGGACTGGTGAAGGACGAAAGCCGGGACCTCGCCCGCCTCGACGACGAAGACGATGCGCGCATCGACGCCCTGCAGCCGGAACTCGGTCTCGCCGACGGCCTCCATCCCGACCTCGGGCTGGCCGGTGAGCTGCGTGGTGAGCCCGCCGTCCTCGCCGAGCGAGACGGTCGCGACCGCCTGGCCCAGCGCATACTCGCCGACATAGCGCGCGAGCGTGGCCTCGGGCAGCTCGATGACCGCGGGCTCGTCGGGAAGCGGACCCGTGTACACCGCGCGCTCGACCGCCTCGGCGCCGTTCTGGTGCATCTTCATGACGTGGGCGCCGTCGTCGGCGCGCTCCATCTCGAACCAGGTGAGGCTGTCGGGTCCGTAGAAGAAGCGGTCGTCGCCGGCGGCGAAGACCGCGCTCTCCGAGGCGCCCGAGCGCAGCGTGTAGAGCTGGCCGTCGCGGGCGTAGAAGCGGCGCGTCGCGTCGCCGCCCTCGATCGCGTAGACGCCGAACAGCGGCTCGATCCCGGCGAGGTCGATATCGGCCTCGACGAAGTCGGGATAGGGATCGCCCAGCGCCATCGCGGCCAGCCGGCGCATGGCGACGCCGGAAGGCGTGGCCGGGGCGTCGGAATTCGCGAGCACGGCGACGAACAGATCTTCCTCGGGCAGATAGACGCTGTCCGAGTTGAAGCCGAAGATGCCGCCCGCATGACCGATCGCCTCGCGGCCGCGAAGATCGGACGGCGCGACGCCGAAGCCGTAGGGCACGGTCGAGCCGTCCGGCAGCTCGGTGGGCGCGATCATCTCGGCGTAGAGCGCGTCGGAGACGACCTCGCCATTGTGAAGCGCATGCGCCCAGTCGGCGAGATCGCCGACCGTTCCGATCAGCGCGCCGGCGGCGTGCGGCGTGCTCATGTGGATCCGGGCGGCCGGCGCCGGGCCGTCCTCGCCCTGCGTGTACCCCTCGGCCATCGCGGCGACCTCGTCCTCGCCGACGCCGTAACGGATCGTCTCCAGCCCGAGCGGCTCGCCGATGCGCTCGCGCACGGCGGCGTGCCAGGGCTGGCCGGTGACCGCCTCGATCACAGCGCCGACGAGCACGTAGCCCGAATTGTTGTAGGCCCAGGCCTCGCCCGGCTCGGAGGGCGCGGGAAGATCGGCGAACACCGCGATCAGCTCCTCGGTGGTGTAGGCCTGGTCGGTGTTCTCCTCGACCATCCAGCCGGGAATGGCCGTGTAGGACTGAACCCCGGAGGTGTGGTTGAGCAGCTGGCGCACCGTCGCGCTCGCGCCCGGCTCGGGATAGTCCGGCAGGAAGTCCGAGACGCGGTCGTCCAGCGACAGCCGGCCCTCCTCGACCAGCTGCAGGATCACCGCGGCGGAGAACTGCTTGGTGATCGAGCCGAGGCGGAAGACCGTGTCAGGCGTGATCGGTTCGCCCGTCTCCAGGTCGGCGAGCCCCCGCCCCTCGGCGAACACGGTCTCCCCGTCGCGCGCGACGATGACGGCCGCGCCCGGACCGTCGGCCGGCCAGGCGGACTCGACATAGGCCTCGGCCCGGGCCGTCCAGTCGTCGGCCGGCGCCTCCGCCTGCGCCCACCCGGGGGCGCTGGCCAGCGATGCGGCCGCGGCGAGAATCCAGGTCTTCATCTACAGAGCTCCATTGGCTTGCTGATCAATCGTTTCAAGGAAGGATGCGGGCGACCGGACCGCTGGATGCGAAAAAGGATCCGGTCGGTGAAATCGATGTCTTAACCACGCTTCTTTACGCGCCCCTAAGCCGGCCGCGCGAGGATGCCCGTCCCGAAGCCGGGAGTATCGCGCGTCATGGCCAAAGCCCAGTTTCACAAGCACCAGCGCGTCTACGTCCATCCCGTCGGCACGTGGGCGGCGATCGAACACGTCAAGCCGCAATGGGTCCGCGGCGTCGAGGAGCCGGTGAAAATCTTCTACGATTGCGGGCTCGGGCGCGACTTCGCCGCCGACGAGCTCGCCGCCGAGCATGTCGAGGACGGCGACGCCGGCCGCTGGCGGCTTATGCGCGCGAAGAACAAGTGGCAGACGCCCGAGGAATGCGGCCACCACCCCTATCCCGGCACCTTCCCGGTCGTCGTCACCGACGATCACGACTGGGGCGGCTGGCGGGTGCCGGCGGCGGAATACGATCGCGACCCGGCGCGGATCGAGGCCCAGGCCCGGCTGGTGACCAACGCGCCGCGCCTGCTCGGCCTCGGCGAACGCGTCGCCAAGCTGGTCGCGGAGAACCCCGACGCCGCGCCGGACATGATCGAGATCGCCCGCGAGTTCGACAAGGTGTCGCGCGCCGTGCGGACCCGCCCCGAGGCCCCCGATAACGCGCGATCCGGGGAGCGCGCCGAAGCCGCTCCCGATCCGGAGCCGCGCGAGGAGACCTTCGACGCGCCCCCGCCGCCCGCGAGCGGTTAACGCCGCGCTAACAGCCCGGCGCTAGTCTGGCGCCCGGTTGCAACAGGCAGGGGCGCCCCGATGTCGGGTGATCTCGGTCGGCTGAGCGTGCTTCTCGTCGACGACAATCCGCACATGATGCACCTCGTGCGCACGATGCTGCGCGGGTTCGGGATCACGCAGACCACGGAGTGCCGCGATCCGGCCGAAGCGCTCGAGATCGCCCGGCTCGAGCCGGTCGACGTGATCATCATCGACTACCAGATGGACATGATCGACGGCGTCGAGTTCACGCGCCTGGTGCGCACCGGCCGCGACAGCCGCAATCCCTACGTGCCGATCGTCATGCTCTCGGCCTATACCGAGCGCTCCCGGATCTTCGCCGCGCGCGACGCCGGCGTCACCGAGTTCTGCGCCAAGCCGGTCAACGCCGAGCAGCTCTGGCTGAAGCTGGCCGCGGTCATCAATCACCCCCGCCCCTTCGTGCGGACGAAGCGCTATTTCGGCCCCGACCGCCGTCGCCGCGACCCTGCGGAATATGACGGCGAGGAGCGTCGCAGCGACGAGGACGACGCGGCGAACGCCGCTGCGGAGTAGACGCGGCGCCGCGGCGCACACTACTTTGACGCCCATGATTCGCAGCCGCCATGCGTCCGGCTCCCGGGACACCGACGAGCCGGAATCGCCGGCTCGGGAGGAGGCTCCCCGCCGACGCGGCGTGACGGCGCGGCGGGTGCTCATGGTCGTCGTCGCGTTTTCCGTGATTTACGGCTGCGTCCTCATCTTCAAGCTCCACCAGGAATGGACCGAGACCGTCCAGGACGCCGAGGCCTCGCAGGCCCGCACCGCGGCCTTCGTCGCCGAGCGCGTTTCCGGACGGCTCTCGGAGGTGCGCGGCGCGCTCGGCGTGGCCGTCGCCCAGATCGAACGCGCCGCGTCCGAAGACATGGCCGCGGCGGCGTCGGTCCGCCTCGACGCCTTGCGCCTGAGCGGCGTGATCGAGGGCGCCGCGCTGCTGCCGCCCGACGACGCCATCCTCAGCGCCGGCTCGCTCGCCGTCGATCCGCGCGAGGCCGCCGACGCGGCGCTTTCGGCGCCCGGCGGCGCGGCGGCGCTCGCCGGCGACCCGAGCCGGATCGTGCTCGCCGCGCCCGTGCGGCTGGCCGACGACCGGGTCGGCGCGCTGATCGCGATCATCGATCCCCAGGCGCTGCTGCCGCGCTGGGGCGAGGATCATGTCGTCGTGCTGGCCGACCAGGCCGGCCGGACGCTGGCGCTGCAACCGCCCGCCCCGGTGCGCGGCGCGCCGCTGGCCGCCGAGCGCTTCGGCCTCGACGCCGAACGCGTCGCCGAAATGGCCGAGCGCGGCGGCGCCTTGTCCGGCGCGCGCTTCGGCGGAGAGCCGCGCATCCTCGGCGCGGCGGCGTTGCCGCAGACGGGACTTCAGACCTACAGCCTCGGCCCGGCCGCGATCGACCAGGCGCGCTGGCGGCGCACCCTGGCCTTCCACGGCCTGCTCTTCCTGGCGCCCTTCTTCACCGCGGTCGCCCTGTTCTGGATGCTGAGAAACCAGATCACAGAGCTCAATACGACGCAGGCGCGGCTGCGCGAGTCCGACCGCCGCTTCCGGCTGGCCACCGAAGGCGCCCGCTGCGGCGTCTGGGACTGGGACGTCGAGGAGGACGACGTCTATGTCACCGAGTCGTTCGCGCGCATGCTCGGCCGCCCGCATGACGAGCTGCTGAAGGGGCCCGAGTTCCTCGCGCTGCTGCGCCAGGACGACCGGCCCCGCCTGCGCGCGGCGCTGCGCGCGGCGGCGCGCGGCGAGGAGATCGATCTCGAGGTCCGCGGCGCCAGCCTGCCGGTCTGGCTGCATATGCGCGGGCGTCCGCTGGCCCGCGGCGAGAGCGCGGCCGGCGGCCGGCTCATCGGCGTGGCCATCGACGTCACCGAGAACAAGGGCGCGCAAGCCCGGGTAGCTGCAGCGGAATCCCGTCTGCGCGCCGCGCTGGAATCGATGTCGGAGAGCTTTGTGCTCTGGGACTCGCGGCGGCGCCTCGTGCTGTGGAATCGCAAGTTCCGCGAGTTCTTCAAGCTCGGCGAGGACGCGTTGCGCTCGGGCCTGCCCTATCAGCAGGTCGAGCTGGCCGCGAGCGAGGCGATCAAGCAGGTCCACGACCGCGCCGAGGGCGAGGACGCCTACGAGCTGGAACTCGCCGACGGCCGCTGGCTGCACTATTCGGAACGCACGACCAATGACGGCGGCCTGGTCAGCGTCGGCGCCGACATCACCGCGCTCAAGCGCCAGGAGAAGGCGCTCAAGGAGAACGACCGGGCTATGCGCCAGACGGTCGAGTCCCTGAAACGCTCCCAGGAGCGCATCGAGGAGCTGGCCAAGTCCTACGAGCAGGAAAAGATCCGCGCCGAGGAGGCCAACCGCTCGAAGTCGGAATTCCTGGCCAATATGAGCCACGAGCTCCGCACGCCGCTCAACGCGATCAACGGCTTCTCCGAGATCATGGCCAAGGAGATGTTCGGCCCGCTCGGCCACGAGCGCTATGTCGACTACGTCAACGACATCCTCAGCTCCGGCCAGCACCTGCTCTCGCTGATCAACGACATTCTCGACATGTCGAAGATCGAGGCGGGCAAGATGGTTCTCCAGCCCGAGGCGATCAGCCCCGGCGATCTGATGGACCAGTGCGCGCGGATCATGCGCGCGCGCGCCGAGGAGAAGGACATCACGCTTCAGGTCGAGGGCGAGGACCTGCCCGAGATCGAGGCCGATCCGCGCGCCATCAAGCAGATCATCCTCAACCTCATGTCCAACGCCGTGAAGTTCACCCCCGAGGGCGGGCGCGTCATCGTGCGCGGCTACGACGCCGTCGACGGCGTGGTGATGCAGGTCGCCGACACCGGCATCGGCATCGCCGAAGAGGACCTGCCGCGGCTGGGCCGGCCGTTCGAGCAGATCGAGAGCCAGCACTCGAAGAGCCACCAGGGCTCGGGCCTCGGCCTGGCGCTGTCGAAATCGCTGGTGGAGATGCACGGCGGCACGCTGCGCATCGACTCCGTGCTCGGCAAGGGCACGACGATCTCCTTCACCCTTCCCGTAAAGCCGCCGCGCGACATCTCGCGCCCGCGCGCCGACGAGAGCGCGGACGAGCCCGCCGAGCCCGCGCCGGATCTCGAGCAGGCGCTCGAGGATCTCGAGAACGAGGGCGCGCCGGAGGCGGCCGCCGATTCCCGGCTGGAGGTCGCTGACCCGGAGGATCTCGAGGCCGATCCGGCGCCGGAGGCGGAGGGCGGCCCGGCGGAGGACGACGCGGAGGACACCTCCGAGGCCGGACCGGCGCCGACCGCGTCGGAGCCTGAGAGCGGCGCGGACGCCGACGACCGCGTGACGCTCGACCGCATCGAGGCCGCGCTGTTCGGCGAAGCGAACGCCGGCGCGACGTTCGGCGACGGCGACGAGGCCGAGAGCTGGCGGCCCGAGACCCGCGAGGCGTCGGGGAAGACGCGATCCGGCCGCCGCAGCGCGGGCGGCGGCGACGACGCCGCCTAGAACCTGTCCGGCGACCCGTGATGGCCATGATGGTGGAAGGGCGGCCGGCCGCCATAGGCTTCCGACAGCACCCGAGCGCGCATGTCGGGCGCAAGCCCGGCGACAACCTCCAGGACGACGCTCTCGCCGTGGCGCTCGACGCGGCCGCGCGCCTCGCGCGCCGCTTCCAGCGCGGCGGTGGCGGCATCGGGATCGAAAGGCTCGGCCGTCATCGCCCGGCGGGCCGCCATGCGCGCCTCGACCGCCTCGCGGATCAGCGGGCGCATCTCGTCGAAACCGCGATGCATCGCGCGGCGGGCCTCCGGCCGGGCGTCTTCGGGCAACGCCGTCATGAAGGCGTGCATGTTGAATCGCGCAGGCCCGGCCCGCCCGGCGAAGTCCGCGGCGACGGGCGGCGGCGCCAGAGCGCGCTGAACGAGCACCCCGCCGAGAACGCCGTTGACGAGCGCCGAGGCGACGAGCGCCGCGATCAGGATATTGGTCCGGGTCACAGCGCGTCCTCCTCTTCGATCCAGCCGTCGTCCTCCTCGAGCGCGCCGAAGGCGACGGCGTAGGCCGCCGCGGGCTCGGCGTCCGGCCCTGTCGTCGCCGACGCCAGCCAGCCCCCGGAAAGACCGAGGATCAGCGCAGCGGCCGCTGCGGCGGCGATGCGGCGCGGAGGCGGCGCGGCGGAGGCGGCGATGATGCGCTCGCCCACGCGGCGATGCGCGCCGGCGTCCGGCGCATCCGCGGCCGCGTCCAGCGCGACGTCGAGCGCCGCGGCCGCGTCGAGCACGGGCCCGGCGACGTCCGGCTCGGCGGCGGCGAACGCCTCCGCCGCGGCGCGCTCGTCGGCGGGCCAGCGGCGCGGATCGGCGCCGTAGGCGGCGACGATCCCGGCAAAGCGGTCCTCGGTCATCATTCTGCGTCTCCCCGGCCGGCTTCGAGATCGGCGATGAGCCCGCCGGCCTCGCCGGCGAGCGCGGCCTTCAGCCCGCGACGGGCGCGGGCGAGCAGCGATTCAAGGGCGTCCACGCTGACCTCCATGATCTCGGCGGCCTCGATGTTCGACCGCTCCTGGAAATGACACAGCTCGAGGGCCAGGCGCTGACGCTCGGGCAAGGCGGCGATCGCCGCGCGCACGCGCGCCGCGCCGTCCATCGCCGCCAGCCGGGCATCCGCCGGCGCCGCCCCGTCGGCGCGATCGGGAACGGAGTCCGTGGCGATCTCCCGACGCCGGCGCAGACGGTCGCGGCAGTGATTGATCGCGATGCGCCCGATCCAGCTGCGCAGGCGGCCCCGGGATCCATCGAACCTGTGAGCGTTGCGCCAGACCCGTTCGAACGTCTCCTGGGCGGCGTCCTCGGCCTCGGCGGAGTCGCCGAGCACGCGGCGCGAGAGGCCGAGCACCATCGGCAGGGTCTCGTCGACGATCCGGCGCACCGCCTCCGGCTCGCCGCGCGCGATCGCGCGAGCAAGCGCCGACTCGTCGGCGAGCGGGTCCGTCCCGCCGGGGGCCTCGGGCTTTGCGCCCCGGATCAGCCTCAAGGCGGGACGGATCGTGCGCTCTCCGCGGTTCGAGGATCAGTCGCGCCACCAGAACAGGCGGCTGCCGCGGCGCTCTTGATGGGCCTCGACGGCCGCATCGAGTTCCGCCGGCGTGACCGCATCGTCGCCATCGGCGTCGAGCTCGTCGAACATCCCCATATGGCGGGCGAGGAACTCGTCGCGCGACAGGCGGCCGTCCTCGTCATCGTCCATGCCGAACATGTGCCAGCCCGGACCGCCGTCGTCGTCGTCGTCCGCGCCCGTCATCATGTGGCCGCCCCTCATGTGGCCGCCCATCATGCCTCGCCCGGCGAACACGCCGTCGCCCTCCGAGGCGATCGCATGCATGCGGCGCATCATCGGCGAGGCGTCCTCGATCGTGAGATAGCCGTCGCCATTGCGGTCGCGATAGTCGAATTCCTGCGTATGGAGATCCGCAAGCTCGGCGCGGGTGACGGTGTTGTCGTCGTCCGCGTCGGCGGCCTGGAGCATCATCAGGCCGTGCATGCCATGCATGCCGGAGCCTCCGTGACGCCCGCCGTGATGACGACCGCCCGTCATCATGCCGCCGTGAGGCATCTGCTTGGCGCCGGGCTCGGATGCGGCCGCGGCCGAAACGCCGGGCGCGGCCGTCGCGAGCGCGACGGTCGCCGCCGTCAGTGCGAGAATGGTTTTCATGTCGTCCTCCTGGGGATGGTGGGTGTCGGCCCTCCACTCCTCATACGCAACGCACGCCGGTCACCCGTCGCTCCCGAAGCCCGGATCGCCGACATTTTTCACGAACAGCGCCCTCACCCGCGCAGCGTGATCGTCGAGCTTGGCTGCGAGCGCTTCGAGGGATTCGCATTCCGCGGCGGCGGAGAGGCGTTGCGCGAACGGGTCCGAGGCGGTGTCGGGATCGAAGCCGGAGCCGTGGGCGACGCGGACGAGCTGGGTCACCGCGGCGTAGTCCTCGAGCGCGGCGCGCAGGGCCTCGACATCGGCGGCCTCGAGCGCGCCGGCGTCGGCCAGGCGCACGAGCGCGACGTCGGTCTCGGGCGAGAAGCGCCTGCGGGCGACGAGCTGGGCGGTCTGGGCGATGAACTCGATGTCGGTCATCCCGCCTTCGCGCAGCTTGAGGTCCCAGGCGCCGCCGGCGGGTTTTTGCTTCAACAGGCGCGCGCGCATGTCGGTCGCGTCGGCGCGGAGTCTGTCGGCGTCGGCCGCCCCGGCGATGGCGGCCTCGATCTCGGCGGCGAGCCGCTCGGAGAGGTCCTCGTGGGCGACGATGCGCGCGCGCGTCATCGCCATGCGCTCCCAGGTCCAGGCCTCCTCGGCGTAGTAGTCGCGGAAGCGCGCGAGCCGGACCGCGATGGGCCCCGACGAGCCCGACGGCCTCAGCGCCATGTCGACGGGATAGAGTTCGCCCTCCTCCGTCGGCGCCGACAGGGCCGAGACCAGGCGCTGGGTGAACTTGGTGAACCAGGTCTCCGCACCGACGGGCTTGTCGCCGCCGGAGGCCTCCGCCGTCGGCTCGTAGACGACCATCAGGTCGAGATCGGCGTCGGCCGCCAGCTCTCGCCCGCCGAACTTGCCCAGCCCGATGACGGCCCAGCGGCCGGGCGGCGCGCCGTGCCGGCGGGCGGTCTCGGCCTCGGCGGCGCGCGCCATGGCGCGCACCGCCGCGTCGGCGAGCTCGGCGTGGGCGCGGCCCGCCTCGGTGGCGGTCGCGCGGCCGCGAACGAGCTGGGCGCCGATGCGCAGCTTGTGCTCGCGGGCGACCCGGCGCGCAGCGTTGAGCCGGGCCTCGAAGTCGGGCCGGCGCGTCTCCTCGCGCTCGAAGGCGGCCTCGGCGAAGCCGGGAACGTCCTCGCGCACCGGCCGGGCGAAGTCGGGCTCGAGCATGATGTCGAGCAGGGCGGGACGCTGCGACAGCACCTCGGCGAGCCGCGGCGCCAGGGCCAGCAGCGCGATCAGCTCGTCGGCGAGTTCCGGCTCGGCGGCCAGAAGCGCCAGCGGCTGGACGCCGAAGGGCAGGCCCTCGATGAAGGCGGCGAAGCGCGCGAAGGTCGCATCCGCGTCGCCGGTCGCGCCGATCTGCTCGACCAGACGCGGCGCGAGCCGCGAGAACAGGGCGCGCGCGCGTTCGGCCCTGAACGCGCGGACGCGTCCGGCCGCCCAGCCCGACAGGCGCTCCCAGACCCGCTCGGGCTCGGAAAAGCCCAGCGCCGACAAGGTCTCCAGCGTGTCCGGCGTCGGTTCGACGCCGGTCAGCACGAGGCTGCCCACCGACGTCGCCAGGCTCTCGTCGGCTTCGAACTGCTCGGAGAAGACGGCGTGCACGCGCGTGAAGAGATCCGCCATGCGCGCGTCGAAACGCGCGAGATCGGCCTCCCCGCAAAGCGCGGCGACGGCGGCGCGCGGCGCGTCGTCGAGCGGCAGGGTCTGGGTCTGCTCGTCCTGGAGCATCTGGATGCGGTGCTCCACGGCGCGCAGCTCGCGATAGGCCGGTATCAGCGCGTCGACCTCCTCGGCCGGCGCGATCCCGGCGGCCTTGAGCACGGTGAGCGCGCCGACCGTGTCGCGCACGCGCAGCTCGGGCCTGCGCCCGGCGAAGACGAGCTGCATGACCTGGGCGTAGAACTCGATCTCGCGGATGCCGCCGCGGCCGAGCTTGAGATCGTGGCCGGCCGCGCGGATTCGCGCGCGCCGGCCCACGGCCTGGATCTGGCGGGCGAGCGCGTGGATGTCGGCGACGGCCTCGTAGTCGAGCGCGCGGCGCCAGATGAAGGGCTCGAGCTCCTTGAGGAATCCCGCCGCCGCCCGGCGATCCCCCGCGCAGGGCCGCGCCTTGGCGTAGGCCGCCCGCTCCCAGTTCTGGCCGAGCGCCTCGAAATAACGCCGCGCGGCGTTGGCCGAGACCGCAGGCGGAGTGGAGGCCGGATCGGGCCGCAGCCTGAGATCGACGCGGAAGACATAGCCCTCGGCGGTCGGCTCCTCGATCAGCCGCGCGACGCGCTGGGCCAGGCGCGAAAACGCCTTGCGGGGCTCCTTGCCCTCGGGCGCGGCCGCGGTCTCGGGCTCCCAGACCATGACGAGATCGATGTCGCTGGAGAAATTGAGCGTGCGCGCGCCCATCTTGCCCAGCGCCAGCACGAAGAAGCCGGGGACCGGGTCGTCGGCGTCGGCGACGTCGAAACCGGCCTGGCGCGCCGCGGCGGCCAGCGCGCCCTCGACGGCGGCGTCGGCGAAGTCGCTGAGCGCGCGCGTCGTCTGGGCGAGGTCCCAGGCGCCGGCGAGATCGGCGAGCGCGACCGTCAGGTGAAGATCGGCCTTGGCGCGCCGGAGCGCGGCCATCGCCTCGGCCTCGTCGTTGATTTCGCCCGCCGCCCGCGCCGCCGCGCAGGCCTCGGCGGCGATCGCTTCCGGGCTGTCGCTCGCCAGCCGGGCGAAGGTCTCCGCCCGCCGCGCCGCGAGCCGGCCGAGATAGGGCGAGGCGGCGAGGACCGCGTCGATGAAGCCCGACGCCTCCGCCCACGGTTTCAGCGCGTCTTCGCCGACGCGTTCGCGCGCGCGCTCCAGCCGCGCGGGATCGCAAACGGGCGGTTCGGTCGTGATGCGCGCGGGGATGGCGGCGGTCATGGCCGCAAGCTGGACCGGGGCGCGGGAAGGAGCAAGGCGGGCCGGGCGCTTTCAACTCGCGCGCCTGGATCGCCGAAGCTCCGCCCCCTCCCCTCATCTCACTTCTCCCCTCAAGGAGGGGAGAAGGGACGTTGATGCGGTGCTTCTTCTTCAACGTCGGCGCCGGGCGCCGCGTCCGGCCGATCGCTCGATCTCCGCGCCGCGCGCCGATTCCTCTCCCCCTTCAAGGGGGAGAGGCGAAGGTGAGGGGGTGGTGGCGCGCACGCTCAAAGCGCGGCAGGATCGCGTTCAACGATTATGGGGAGGTTCGAACAATGGGCGCCACCCAAGGCTTGGCGTTTGTTCTTTTGCGAACAACGGCGCTTTTCTTCGGTATCGGCTGGCTCGCAATGGCCATTGAGCGCGTGCTGGGTCTGCTCCTCCGCGGTGAAGCATCGCCCTTTTTCCTTTCCCTACTGGTCCAGGGCCTGTTGATGATCAGCGTGTGCGCGATCTTCTGGGTGCTCGCGGGCCCGATATCCGCGAGGGTCTCTGCACCCGCCAAGGCCGCCGACGCCAAAATTTCAGTATCCGGCGACGACCTATTTCGTGTGGGCGTAGCCCTGCTCGGAATCTACTTCATTAGCCAAGGCCTCGCCGGGTCTATTCACATCCTCGCGGGCGCGTGGATCATACATTCCAGAGAAAGCCACATTACTTCCATTAGTTACGACTACCGAACGACGGAAGCTGTCGTCCGGCTTGTCTTCGGAATCGCCCTTCTATTCGCGCTCACCAGAATTGATCGCCTGATGAAATCGTTGCGTCGCTACGGCCTGTCGAAACTCGACGAACCTTCCGATTCCGACCGAACCGCCTAAGCAATTAGCCCCCTTCCCTCATCTCACTTCTCCCCTCAAGGAGGGGAGAAGGCACGTCAGGGTCGAGCGCTTTTCTGAATGGTCGCGCCAGGCTCCGATTCCTCTCCCCTGTCAGGGGGAGAGGCGAAGGTGAGGGGGTGGTGGCGCGCACGCTCAAAGCGCGGCAGGATCGCCCAGGGCGATAAGAGGGGCCGCGCGATGGGCGCGTTTCAGGGACTGGCCTACGCAATCCTCAGAGTCGTGGCGCTGGTTCAGGGGCTGAACGCGGCCGTGCACACGTTCAATGGCGTGTTGATCGCCATCGCAGAGTCTGTCGGCCCCAGCCCCGCGCCGGCGTGGGCGGGCGCTCCACCCGCCTGGTTCTCATATCTAGCCTATAGCGTGCCGCTGCTCGTGATGAGCCTGCTGGTATGGCGATACGCCAAGCCATTGTCAGCGCGGGTCGTTGGCGACGCCGAACAATCCGACAGCGCGATAAGCGTATCAGGCGACCAGGTCGCGATGATCGCGTTTGCGGCGCTCGGTCTGTATTTCCTCCTCCTCGGTCTGCCGAGCGTGCTCGCGGACATCGCCACCTGGATATATATGAGCCAGCAGCCCGGCGACGACCCGACCCGCACTATCGTTCTCGGCGAGGGCGATAAGTATGTCCGGGTCGTGATCGGCTTCCTCCTGCTGTTCGGCGCGATCCGGCTCAAGCCCCTGCTCAAGGCGCTGCGCGAGGCCGGAATCTCGAAAATTGAGGACGCTCCGGCGGAAAAGTCCGATCCGCCAAACTGACCTGATGATCTGGCGCGTCGCCGCCCCCGCCGCCCCCTCCCCTCATCTCACTTCTCCCCTCAAGGAGGGGAGAAGGGACGTTGAGGTCGCGTCCTATTCTTCAACGTCGACGCCGGGCGCCACGTCCGGCCGATTGTTCGACCTCCGCGCCGCGCGCCGATTCCTCTCCCCCTTCCAGGGGGAGAGGCGAAGGTGAGGGGGTCGGTTGCGATCGGAGACAGGACCTGATTTCGCGCTCTGATTGCGCTGCGCTAACCTTGGCCCATGTCGCGGCGACCGATCGCGCAGGCCCGGCGCCTCCGCCGCCGAATGACCGAGGCCGAGACACGGCTCTGGCTTCAGCTGCGCGCGCGGCCGAAGGGCTTCAAGTTTCGCCGCCAGCATCCCGTCTGCGGCTATTTCGCCGACTTCGCCTGCGTCGCCGAGCGGCTGATCGTCGAACTCGACGGCGGCCAGCACCAGCTGGCGCCGGAACGCGACGCCCGACGCACCGCGCGCCTCAACGCCGCCGGCTGGTGCGTCGTCCGCTTCTGGAACAATGACGTGCTGGAGAACATGGACGGCGTGATGGAGACGCTCCTCGCCGAGCTGCCGCCCCATCGCTGAATGGGGGCGCCCCCTCCCCTCATCTCACTTCTCCCCTCAAAGAGGGGAGAAGGGACGTTGATGCGGCGCTTCTTCTTCAACGTCGACGCCAAGCGCCAGGCCATACAGATTGCCCGACCGCCGCGCCGCGCGCCGATTCCTCTCCCCCTTCAAGGGGGAGAGGCCAGGTGAGGGGGTGGTCGGCGATGATCCGCCCCATCGCTGAATGGGGCCGCCCCCTCCCCTCATCTCACTTCTCCCCTCAAGGAGGGGAGAAGGGACGTTGAGGTCGCGACTTGTTCTTCAACGTGGGCGCCAAGCACCAAGCCATGCAGATTCCTCGATCTCCGCGCCGCGCGTCGATTCCTCTCCCCCTTCAAGGGGGAGAGGCGAAGGTGAGGGGGTGGTCGGCGGCGGACGCCTACCTCGCCTCCGGAAACACCAGCGCGACGCGCAGGCCCGGGCCGCTCCCGTCGACTTCGCCGGGTCCGTCGTCGAGCGAGAGCCGCGCGCCGTGGACCTCGGCGATGGCGTGGACGAGCGACAGGCCGAGCCCGACGCCGGGCTGGGAGCGGCTCTTCTCAAGCCGGACGAAGCGCTCGAGCACGCGCTCGCGCTCGCCGGCCGGCACGCCGGGCCCGGTGTCGGTGACCGAGATCTCGACCTCGCCCGACGCGCAGCGCCGCGCGCGCAGAGCCACCGCGCCGTCCTCGGGCGTGTACTTCACCGCATTGTCGACGAGGTTGGAGACGGCCTGGGCGATCAGCTCGCGGTCGCCGAGGAGCGACAGCCCCGCCTCGGCCTCGAAGCTGAAATCGAGCCCGGCGTCCTCGCACACCGGCTCGTAGAGCTCGGCGATGTCGGCCAGCACGGCGGCGGGATCGAGCGTCTCGAAGGCGCGGCGGCGTTCGCCGGTCTGCAGCCGCGACAGCGACAGCACCGCGTTGAAGGTCTTCATCAGCTCGTCGATGTCGGAGATCGCCTGGCCCAGCGCGGCCTCGCGCTCGGCGAGATCGCCGGCCTCGGCGAGCGCGGCCTCGAGCCGGCCGCGCATGCGCGTCAGCGGCAGGCGCAGATCGTGGGCGATGGAGTCGCCCGCATTGCGCATGCGGTGCATCAGGTGCTCCACCCGGTCCATCATCTCGTTGAAGTTCGCCGCCAGATGGTCGAGCTCGTCGCCGGAATGCGTGCGCGGCGCGCGCGTCTGCAGCTGGCCGGCGCGGACCTTGCGGGCCGCGGCGTTGATCATCTCGAGACGCCGGGCGAAGCGCCGGCTGACCACCGCGCCCGACACGATCCCCAGCGCCAGCGCGACGCCGGAGGCGATCAGCACCGCGTTGAGGATGTTGGCGATGAAGCGCGACTCCTCCTCGACGTCGAGGCCGACGAAGATGCGGTAGCCCTCGCCCAGCGGCGCGATGCGTCCCCGCGCGTCGCGCCCGGCTTCCGGCGTCTCGGCGTCGTCGACGGGGGCGCGGTCGTACTCGAAGCGCACCCGGCCTTCGGCGTCGGCCGGCGCGGCGGGCAGGTCGGAGATATTGCCCGAGATGCGCCGGTCGTCCGGGCCGATCAGGAGATAGAGGAACTCGCCGCCGGCGACCGAGCGGCGCACGATATAGCGGTTGGCCGCGCCGATCCCGTCCTCTGTGACGCGCTTCTCGACGGCGGCGATCTCCTCGGCGATCGCCGCGTCGGCCCGACGCACCGCCGCGCCGGCGGTGGCGGCGTAGACGAGCGCCAGGATGACGAAGCTCGACAGCGCGAACAGGCCGGCCGACAGCAGGGTCAGCCGGAAGGCCGTCGTCCGCGCGAAGGCGGGGATCCGCCAGAAACGAGCCGTCACGTGAAAACCCGTCCGGAGCGGGCGCAGCTTAAGACGCCTGCAGACGGTAGCCCGCCCCGCGCACGGTGTGGAGCATCGAGGTCTCGAAGGGCTTGTCGATCTTCGAGCGCAGCCGCGAGATGTGGACGTCGATCACATTGGTCTGCGGGTCGAAGTGATAGTCCCAGACCTTCTCCAGCAGCATGGTGCGGGTCACCACCTGGCCGGAGTGGCGCATCAGGAACTCCAGCAGGCGGAACTCCCTTGGCTGCAGCGGGATGTCGGTTCCCCCGCGGGTGACGGTGCGGGCGAGCAGGTCCATCTCGAGTTCGCCGACCGACAGCCGCGTGCGCACCGTGTCCGGGTCGCGCCGGCGCGCCAGCACTTCGACGCGGGCCATCAGTTCCGACGGCGCGTACGGCTTGACGAGGTAGTCGTCGCCGCCGGAGCGCAGGCCGGCGACGCGGTCGTCGACCTCGCCCAGCGCCGAGAGGATCAGCGCCGGCGTCTTGTCGCCGGCGCCGCGCAGCTCCTCGATGACCGACAGCCCGTCGCGCTCGGGGAGCATGCGGTCGACGACGAGGACGTCGTAGCCGCCCTCGCGGGCGAGCGCGAGTCCGTCCTCGCCGTCGTGGGCGCAGTCGGCGACATGGCCGGCCTCGCGCATCATCTTGGAGATGTTCCGGGCGACGTCCTTGTCGTCCTCGATCACCAGAAGCCGCATGGGTCCTGTCCTCCCGGACTGCGGGCGGGGCTCAGTCGTCCCCGCTCTCTTCCTCGAACTGGAGCGCGACGTAGCGCACCCCGCCCTGGCTCGCGACGAGCACCAGGAGCGCATTGCGTCCGCGTTCGCGGGCCTCGTCGGCGGCGGCGCGGAACTCCTCGACGGTGCTGACGTCGCGGCCGCCGGCCTCGAGGAGAAGGTCTCCCGGACGGATGCCCTTCTCGGCGGCCTGGGAATCATTGCCCACGCCGGTGACGATCAGGCCGCGATCGCCTTCGACGTCGAACTGCTCGCGCTCGGACTCGTCGGCCGAACGCAGCGACATGCCGAACAGGGCCGCGTCGCCCTCGGCGGCGTCGGGACCGTTGGCGAGTTCCTCCTGCGAGGGTCGCTCGGCGAGACGCACGCGCACGGTCTGCTCCTCGCCGTCGCGCAGGATGCGCAGGCGAACCCGCTCGCCCGGCGCAAAGGCGCCGATGCGCTGGGTGAGATCGCGGTCGTCGGTCACCGGTTCGCCGTCGACCTCGAGCACGACGTCGCCGCGCTGCAGCCCGGCCTCGGCGGCCGGCGTATCGGTGATGACCTCGCGCAGCAGCACGCCCTGCTGGTCGCGCGGCAGGCCCAGGCTGTCGCGGAGATCCGCCGTCAGCGGCTGCGGGGCGACGCCGAGATAGCCGCGCACGACCGAGCCGCGCTCGATCAACTGCTCGACGATCTCGGCGGCGAGGTTGGAGGGGATCGCGAAGCCGATGCCGACATTGCCGCCCGACGGCGAGATGATGGCGCTGTTCACGCCCACGACATTGCCGTTGAGATCGAAAGCCGGACCGCCGGAATTGCCGCGATTGATCGGCGCGTCGATCTGCAGGAAGTCGGTGTAGGCCTGCGCCGGACCGGCCGAGCGGCCCATCGCGGAGATGATGCCCGCCGTCGCGGTGCTCTCCAGGCCGAACGGGCTGCCCACCGCGACGACCCAGTCGCCGACGCGCAGCTCCGGATCGGGATCGAGCGTGACGAAGGGATAGGCCTCGTCGCGATCCTCGGCGCGCAGCAGCGCGAGGTCGGTCGCCGGGTCGGCGCCGACCAGCTCGGCGGAAATCTCGTCGCCGTCGGCGAGGGTGATGGTGATCTCGTCGGCGTCCTCGACGACGTGATTATTGGTCACGATCAGCCCGTCGGCGGAAATGAAGAAGCCCGAACCGCCGGTGCGGCGCTCGCGCGGCTGGTCGGGCATGCCCCCGAAACGCTCGAAGAACTCGCGGAATTGCGGCGGGATTTGCGAGAGATCGGGCAGATCGCCCTGGTCGATCTCGCCCTCGGCGACGATCGAGACGACGGCGGGGCTGACGTCCTCGATGAGATCGGCGAAGGACATCGGCGCCCCGCCCGGCGCGGCGTAGGGCGTCTGGGTCTCCTGCACGGCGACGCCGGACGCGATCGGCGTCACGACGAGCGCGCCGGCCATAACGCTGACCGCGGCGGCGGAGATCAGTTTCAATCGTGTCATGTAGGGTCGATCCTGTCGCGTGGGTTCGGGTCTGTGGTGTCAGTCCTCTGAGGACGTAATGGACGTCCGCGGGTCTACAATATATTACCGAAACATTACGGATCGGTAATATTGCAGTCAGATTCAGGCGCGCCGGCTGGTCTCGATCGTCGAGCTGCGCTCGAGCGTGCGGTGGACCGGGCACTTGTTCGCGATCTCGACGAGCTTGTCGCCCACCTCGGCGTCGACGTCCGCCTCGGTGTAGATCTCGCGATGGAAGATGTCGGTCTTCGCCCCGGCCGGCCCGTCGCTGTCGCGTTCGTGCGTGACGCGCGTGCCGATGCGCCCGACCTCGAGCCCCTTGCGGTCGGCGTACATGCGCAGCGTCATCGTCGTGCACGCCGCCAGAGCCGAGCACAGCAGCTGGTAGGGATGCGGGCCGCCGTCGAGGCCGCCGACCTTTTCGGGCTCGTCGACGACGAAGCGGTGCTCGCCGGTGACCGCCCATGAATGGAACTTGCCCGCGCCGGTCTCCTGGACGGTCGCGCAGCGCTCGCCGTCCGTCTCCACCGCCGCGTCCATCCAGTCCGGCCGGCCGACATAGCGTTCGGCCCAGGCGGCGATCACGTCGGCGGCGTGCCGTGAGCAGGCCTCCTCGGAGATCAGGTGATCGGCGTGGTCGAGACTGAGAAAGCTCTTGGGATGCTTGGCCGCGACGAAGAGCCGGGTCGCGTTCTCGATCCCGACGGTCTCGTCCACCGGCGAATGGGCGACCAGCAGCGCGGCGTCCATGCCGGCGACGATGTCGTCGAGCGCATGACCCTCGATATCGTCGAGGAACTGCTTGCGGATCCGGAAGGGCCGGCCGCCGAGCTCGACCTCGGCTTCGCCCTCGGCCTCGATCTCGTCGACCTTGTGGAGGAAGTGCTTGCGCACGTGATCGGCGTCGGCGGGCGCGGCGAGCGTGGCGACAGCCTTCACCTCGGGGATCTCGCGCTCGGCGGCGATCACCGCCGCGCCGCCCAGGGAATGCCCGATCAGCAGCTTCGGCGCTTCGTGATTTTCTCTCAGGAAATCAGCCGCTTTGACCAGGTCCTGCACGTTGGAGGTGAAATTCGTGTTGGCGAAGTCGCCCTCCGACTGTCCGAGCCCGGTGAAGTCGAAGCGCAGCACCGCGTAGCCCGCCTCGGCCAGGCGCCGCGCGATCCGCTGGGCGGCGTGGAAATCCTTCGAGCACGAGAAGCAGTGGGCAAACAGCGCGTACGCCTTCGCCGGTCCGTTCGGACGCTCCAGCCGCGCGGCGAGCGTCTCGCCGTGCGATCCCGTGAACTCCACCTTCTGCGAACGCGCCATCAGCCCGCCTCCATTCTGCGATCCGGTCGGGAGATCGGCCGGCGCCCGCTCACGTGCAAGCCGCGATCGATCACGAACGCTTGCGCATGGCCGCAATCAGCAGCGCGCCGCCGAGCCCGAGCAGGATGAGCGGCGCCAGCCAGAGCGGCGCGGTGCGCGCATCGACGGGCGGGCGCATGAGCACCTCATGGCCGAAGCGCGCCACCAGCGCGCCGCGCACTTCAGCGTCATCCATGCCCTCGCCGACGCGCTCACGCACGAAGCGGCGCATGTCGGACGCCATGGTGGCGTTGGAATCGAGGATCGACTCGCCCGCGCACACCATGCAGCGCACCTCGCGCATCAGGTCCTGGGCGCGCGCCTCCTCCTCGGGCGGCAGTTCGGGGCCGGCCTGGACGACGAGCGCCAAAGCGATCGCGAGCGCCTTCATGCCGGACGCTCCCGCGCCGGCGCGGCGCCGCGCGCACGTCGGCGTTCAAGCGCGGGACCGGTCGCGCGCGCGTGCAGCGCGGCCAGTCCGCCGGCGACGATGAGGCTCGCGCCGAGGCCGAGCGCCCAGATCAGCGGATGGAAGGCGGCGCGGATCTCGTAGCCGATGACGCCGCTCTCCCGCGGCGCCGGCGCGCCGATCGAGACATAGAGATCGCCCGTCGGACGGGGCCGGATGGCGACCTCGCGCGTGTTCTGATCGGCGGCGGGATAGTAGCGCCGCTCGGGCGTGAGCAGGCCCGTCCCGTCGAGGCGCAGGCGCGCGCGATCGGCGAGATAGTTGGGCCCGTCGGCGCGCACCACGTTTTCGAGCGTCAGCGTGCGTCCGGCGACCTCGAGGCTTTCGCCCGGCGCCAGCGCCTGATTGATGTCGGGCGGGCGCGAGGCGTCGGCCGCCGCGCCGAGCGCGATGAAGCCGACCCCGGCGTGGGCGAGCGCCCGGCCCGCCGCGGCCGTCTTCTGGAAGCGCGCCTTCGCCGCGGGCAGCGCGTTGGCGGCGTCCATCGCCGCCCCCGCGATCGCCCACAGCCCGACCGCAGCGCCGATGACGGCCATGACCGGCGCGCCGAACCAGATGAACACGCCCGCCCCGGCGGCGACGGGAAGGAGCATCAAGGCGGCGCGCATCTGCATTAGCCCCGGCTGCGCCCCGCCATTGGCCCAGGGCAGGAAGGGCGCGAGCGGCATCAGCACCAGCGCCGCCATCATCAGCGGCGTCGCCGCGGCGTTGAAATAGGGCGGTCCGACCGAGATCGTCGCCCCGCCGAGCATCTCCAGGACCAATGGATACAGCGTGCCCACCAGCACGACGCCGGCGGCGGCGGCGAGCAGGAGATTGTTGGCGCCGATGAAGGCCTCGCGGCTCGTCGGCTCGAAGCCCTCGCCTTCGCCGAGCGAGGCCGCGCGCAGCGCGAACAGGGTGAAGCCGCCGAGCGCGGCGGCGCCGAGCATGCCGAGGATCCAGATCCCGCGCTCGGGATCGAGCGCGAAGGCGTGCACGGACGTCAGCACGCCCGAGCGCACCAGGAAGGCGCCGAGGATCGACAGGATGAAGGCGAGCAGGGCGAGGAAGACGGTCCAGCCGGGAAAGGCGCCGCGCTTCTCCGTGGCGATGGCCGAATGGACGAGCGCCGCGCCGAGCAGCCAGGGCATGAAGCTCGCATTCTCGACGGGGTCCCAGAACCACCAGCCGCCCCAGCCGAGCTCGTAATAGGCCCACCAGGCGCCGAGCGCGATGCCGCCGGTGAGCGCCGTCCAGGCGCCCAGCGCCCAGGGCCTCAGCGCGGCGGCGAGCGCTCGGCCGCCGGATTTCTGGACCAGCCCCGCCGCGGCGATCGCGAAGGCCGAGGACAGGCCGACATAGCCCGCGTAGAGCATGGGCGGATGAGCCGCCAGCGCAGGGTCCTGCAGCAGCGGATTGAGATCGGCGCCCTGCACGGGCACGGGATTGGCCCGGTCGAAAGGGTTCGACGCGAAGGCGAGGAAGGCGAAGAACAGGCTCTGCAAGAGGCCCTGGAAGCTCACCGAGCGGGCGCGCAGCGCGGGATCCTTCGGCCCGATCCGGGCGATGCCGAAGCCGAACAGGGCGAGCATGGCGCACCAGAGCAGCATCGAGCCTTCATGGCCGCCCCAGGCCGCGGCGATCTTGTAGCCCAGCGGCTTGTCGACATGAGAATTCGCCGCGACATAGGCGATCGAGAAATCCGAGCGCAGGAAGCTCGCGATCAGCAGGATGAAGGCGGCCGTCGCCGCCGCCAGCGCGACGTCGACGGCGGCGCTTCCCGCCCGCGCGGCCGGCCCGGCGCCGCCGCGATCGGCGCCGCGCCAGGCGAGCGCCATCTGGGCGAGGCTCGCGACGAAAGCGAGCGCGATCAGGAAGCGGCCGAGCTCGGCGATCATTCGGTCCCGCCCTCGTCTGCCGACGTTTCGGGGCGATAGCCGTAGGCGCTCTCCGGCGACGGACCCGGCCCGTTCTCGTGCCACATGCCGGATTCACGCAGCGCGTCGGCGACCTCGGGCGGCATGTAGGTTTCGTCGTGCTTGGCGAGCACGCGGTCGGCGATGAAGACCCCGCCGGTCTCGAATGCGCCCTCGGCGACGATTCCCTGCCCCTCGCGGAACAGGTCCGGCAGCGAGCCGTCATAGCTGATGCGGATCTCGCCGGCGCCGTCGGTGACGGTGAAGTCGGCGCCGCCCTCGGGCGGGCGCTCGACGGAGCCGTCGACGACCAGCCCGCCGACGCGCACGCGCCGGCCGGGCTCGGGCGGGTTCTCGGCGACCTCGGCGGGCGCGTAGAAGAACACCACCGCGTCGCGCAGCGCGGTCGCGGCGAGCGCGCCGGCGGCGACGAGCACGACGCCCGCGGCGGCGATGATCCACAGACGGCGGCGAGCCTTCCTCACGCGTCGCTCTCCTCGATCTCGAGCGCGCCCGACAGCGCGGCGATCATGGCCGCCCGTCCGGGCTCGCCGCCGAAGCGGGTCCGCGCCGCGGCGAGCGCGGCAGCGGCGGCGTCCGCTTCGCCCAGCATGGCGCGGGCGCGCGCCAGCGTCAGCCAGCCGGCGAAATCCTCGGGATCCTCCTCGAGCCGGCCGGCCAGGCGCGCGACCATCGCCGCGATCATCGCATCGGGATCGGCGCCGTCTTCGGCCATCGCGGCGAACGGCGCCTCGCCGCCCTCGCCCGGCCCGCCGGCGGGGCGCGACAGCAGGTCGGCGGCGCGCGCGGCGATCGCGGTGCGGAAGGGGTCGCCCTCGGGCAGCCGGGCGACGATCTCGCCCCAGCGCTGGGCGGCGGTCTCCCGATCGCCTTCCTGGTAGGCCGCCGCGCCGAGGAAGAAGGCCGCCTCGGGAAGCGCGGGATCAGCGGCGTGGGCGGCGGCGAAGGCCTCGCGCGCCTGCTCGCTCACGCGGCCCTCGTTGAGATTGACGAAAGCCTGGCCGAGATCGGACAGGATGCGCGGATCCTCCTCGATCCTGAGCGCGCGCTCGAACACCGCGATCGCCTCGAGCGAGCGATCGGTGCGCGCCAGCAGCCGGCCCAGCAGCGCCATCGCCTGCACCGCCTCGGGGTCCTGGCGCAGGATCACGCGCAGGCGCTCCTCCTGCTCGGTCACGCTGAGGCTCGCGGGATCGGCGTTCTGCAGCCGCGCGGCGCGGTCGGCGTAGGAGTCGCCGGGCTGGCCCGGCGCGGCGCCGACGGCGTAGGCGCCCAGCGCGCCGAGCGCGACGACCGCGGTCGCGGCGAGCGCCCAGGCGCGGCCGACGCCGGCCAGCGGCGCGGCGATATGGATGGCCGCGCCGACTCCGACGAGTCCGATGATCAGCGCCAGGACGATCAAGACGTCCCCCGCGCGTAGCTCACGAGCAGGTTGTTGGCGGGCATCTCGCGTCGACCGCTCCGTGCGAAACCGTTGCGCCCGGCCAGCGCGTCGACGGCATCGAGCGCGCGCACGCCCCAGCGCGGATCGCGTTCGCGCAGGCTGCGGTCGAAATCGCGGTTGGACGGCGCGCTCTCCGCGCCCTCGAGAAACGGGCCGTAGAGATGGAGCCCGCCGGCCTCGCCGAGCAGCGAGGCCGCCCCGGCGAACAGGCCCTCGGCGGCCTCCCACGGCGCGATATGGATCATGTTGGCGCAGAACACCGCGTCAAAGGGGCCCAGCCCGTCGGCCCAGCCCGGTTTGCAGACGTCGAGCTTGAGCGCCGCGGCGATGCGGCCGTCGGCGTCGCGCGCCCAATCGTCGATGCTCGCGCGCGAGGCCGCGTCCAGCTCGCTGGGAGTCCAGCTCAAGTCAGGCCGCGCGGTCACGCAGGCCAGCGCGTGCTGGCCCGTGCCGCTGGCGATCTCGAGCACGCGCGCTTCGCGCGGCAGCACCGCGGCGAGCGCCTCGGCGATCGGACCGCTGTTGCGCTCGGCGCTCGGCGAGGAAAGCCGCGCGCCGGACGCGTCGCGATCCTCGAACGCGATGGGGGTGCGGGAGGAACCGGTCATCGGCGACGTAAATAGTCGCTCGGCGGCGCCGTTTGAAGGAATTTAGGCGGCGCGGGCTGCGACCCCGCGGCGCACCAGGATCTCGGCGGATTCGGTTTCGCCGGCCTCGCCGATCAGGGCGGCGACGGCCTCGAGCCGCGCCGCGGCGGCTTCGACGGCGTCGGGTTCAGCGTCGCGCAGCGCGGCCAGCGCCTGGTTGCCCGCGGCCTCGAGGCGTTCGTTGATCTGGTCGAGGACGTGCTGATGAGCGCCGCCGACGGCCGCCCGCGAGGCGTCGTCGCGGGCGCCGCGCATGAAGGCGACCAGCGCGCGGGCGCGCTCCATTTCGGCCTCGCCGAGCGCGGCGTCGGCCCGGAACCGGCTCGATCGGCGCCGGCGCGGATCGGGCGCGATCGGATCGAGGGCTTCGAGCGCGCGCCGGTGGATGCGCTCCATCTGCTCGGCGGCGCGGCCGCGCAGCTTGACCAGGGCCTGACCCCAGGCGCCCTCCTTGCGGATGCCGATCTCGCGGGTCATGCCCACCGTGATCGCGGCGAACCCGGCGAGCGCGGCGACGGCGGCGTCGGCGTCGGCGCGCGTCTCCGGCGGGCGGGCGAACCCCTCGAGATGATGTCCCGCGTCGGCGAGCAGCGCATCGCCGACCCCGCACATGTCCGTCTGCGAGACCAGCAGATCGTCCTCGCGCTTGGCGATCAGTTCGAACACGCGAAGGATCCGCCAGGGCCGCGTCAGCCGCGCCATCACGAAATGGAGGAACCAGGCGGCGGCGTCGGGATCGGCCGCGCCGACGCGCTCGTAGCGGTCGCGGATCTCGCCGCGCATCTCGTCGGAAATGTCGTCGAGGGAATCGGGCAGATCGGAGAGCGCCGCGCGCAGGGCCGGCGCGCCGCGCAGCACGACCGCGACGCCGCGCAGGGGTGAGAGATCGGCGACGCCCAGCCGGCGGCGCAAGTTCCGCTCCGCCGTCTCGTCGGCCTTCGCCTCGTCCAACGCCTCGAGCATCGCCGCAGCGGCTCGGGCGCGGGCCTCGTCCAGGCGCCCCTCGCCTTCGGGTTCGAAGACGGCGGCGGCGGCGGCCCGCGCGGCGTCGGCCGCTTCGGGATCGAGATCGTCGGCGATCCAGCGCCACAGCGCCTCCAGCAGGTCCGGCGGCGCGCAGGCCCGCGAGGGCGGGGTCGTCTCGGGATCGCCCGCCAGCGGGGCGATCGGCGCGAAGAAGCGCTCGCGCGCGGCGGCCTCGGGATCATGGGAGCAATAGCGGACCAACCGCGCCAGCGCGGGATCGCTCGCCGCGGCCGCGTCGGCGAGCTGCGCGCCCAAGTCGTCCGGCAACGCGCCGAGCAGCGCGCGCAGACGATCGATCTTGGTCGCGGTCAGCGTGGTCATGCGCCCGAACGTCCGGAAACCCAGACATCAGGCATAGAAAAATACGGTTAACCCGGCGTTTCCTCTGTCGTCGCCCGCGCGCGCGGCAGCTCCAGCCGCGCCAGGAGGCCGCCGAGCTCGGAGCGCTCGAGATTGAGCGCGCCGCCATAGGCCCGCGCGAGATCATCGACGATGGCCAGGCCGAGCCCCGCGCCCGGCGTCTGCTCGTCGAGGCGCACCCCGCGCGCGAGCGCCTGTTCGCGTTCGGCCTCCGACAGGCCGGGACCATCGTCCTCGACGCGGATCTCGAACCGCGATCCCTCGATCGGCCGCGCCTCGACGCGCACCTGGACGGCGGCCCACTTGCAGGCGTTGTCGACGAGATTGCCGACGAGGTCCTCGAGGTCCTGGCGCTCGCCGCGGAACGCCAGTTCGCCCGGCGACGACCAGTCGATCGCGATCCCGCGCCGGTCGTGGATGCGCCGCAGGGTCCGGCCGAGATCGTCGATGACGGGCCCGACCGGCGTGCGCGCGCCGATGGCCGTAGCGTTCGCCGCGGCGCGGGCGCGGCGCAGATGGTGCTCGACCTGATCGGACATGACGGCGGTCTGCCGGCGCACGAGATCGGCGAGCGGGCCCTCCTCGCCGCGCGCCTCGTTGGACAGCACGGTGATCGGCGTCTTCAGCGCGTGGGCGAGATTGCCGACATGGGTGCGCGCGCGGCCGACGACTTCGCGCGAATGGTCCAGCAGGGCGTTGAGTTCGCCGCCCAGCGGGATGAGTTCGGCGGGATAGGCGCCGCTGATGCGCTCGGCCGCCCCGTCGCGGACCTGGGCCACCTCGCGCCCCATGCGCAGCACCGGGGCGAGGCCCACGCGGACCTGGACGAACACGCCGATGACGAGCGCCGCGGCGAAGGCGGCGAACAGTCCCGCCGCGGTCAGCGCGAAGCGCGCCACGCGGCGGTCCGCCGGCCGGCGATCCTCGGCGGCGATGAACAGGGCGGGCGTCTCGAGCCCCGGCAGGCTGACGGCGCGCACCACGATCCTCAGCGGCTCGCCGTCGGGGCCGGTCGCCGCCCCGGTCGCCGCGCGCCCCGGTTCGGCCAGCGCGGCGTCGACCAGCTCGGCGGACGGGACGAGGCGATCGTCCCATAGCGAGCGCGATCGCAGTTCGCCGTCGCCCGGCGACGCGTCGCCGAGGGGCGTGATCTGCCAGTAGCGTCCGGAGAAGACCTGCCCGTAGCGGGGATCGAGCGGCTGGCGCGGCGTGGCCAGGGCGCCGTCCTCGCTCACTTCGACCGAGGCGATGAGCGACTCGGCGACGCCGGCGAGCCGGTCGTCGAGATCGGACAGAACGGTTTCGCGGAACAGCAGGGTCAGCGCGAATGCGCCCAGCATCAGGACCGCCGCGGCCCAGGCCGCGGCGGTGACGACGAGCCGCCGTACGAGCGAGCCGCGGCGGGCGAGTCCGGTGTCGCCCTCCGCCGTCACCCGGCCTTCACGTCGGCTTTGTCGGCGGCGGGATCGACGAGCCGGTAGCCGAGCCCGCGCACGGTCTCGATCCGGTCGGAGCCGATCTTCTTGCGCAGGCGGCCGACGAACACCTCGATCGTGTTGGAATCGCGGTCGAAATCCTGGTCGTAGATGTGCTCGACCAGCTCGGTGCGCGAGATCACGCGATCCTGGTGATGCATCAGGTAGCTGAGCAGCCGGAACTCGTGCGAGGTGAGCTTGACCAGCCGGTCGCCGAGAAAGACCCGGGCGCCCCGCGTGTCGATCGTGAGATCGCCGCTTTCCAGCGTCGACGAGGCGTGACCGGCCGCCCGGCGCGTCAGCGCGCGCAGCCGCGCGAGCAGCTCCTCGGGGTGGAAGGGCTTGGTGAGATAGTCGTCGGCGCCGGCGTCGAACCCGGCCACCTTCTCGCTCCAGCGGTCGCGGGCGGTCAGGATCAGCACCGGGAAATCGCGGCCGGCCTCGCGCCAGCGCTCCAGAACCGTCACGCCGTCGAGCTTGGGCAGACCGAGATCGAGCACGACGACGTCATAGGGTTCGGTGTCGCCGAGGAACCAACCCTCCTCGCCGTCCGGCGCCGTGTCCACGGCGTAGCCGGCGTGATCGAGCGTCTCGGCCAGCTGGCGGCTCAGGTCGGGCTCGTCTTCCACGATCAGGACGCGCATGGCGACCTCCCTCTCGGCCTCAGGACAGGATCCGCCCGGTCCGCGCATCCACCCGCACATCCCGGCGCCGGCCGTCCGACGTCAGGATCTTGATGATGTAGAAGGGGTTGCGCGAGCCCACGAGCTCGGCGTCGAGCACCTGGGCGCCGGGATAGCGGCGCCGCACGCTGTCGATCACCTGCCGGGCGGGCAGCACCCGGCCCTCGTCGCGCGCATCCCGGGCCTCGTCGGCGGAATAGCGCGAACGCGGGTCGAAGTTCTGGGCCGCGGCGACGTCCGTGGACAGGACGGCGGCGGCGAGAACCAGCGCGGATGCGAGCGTGCGGATCATGCCCTCCTTATCGCCCGGGCGGTCTGAACCCGTGCTGAACGGGACCAGCGGCCGCCGTTCATGCGCCTCAGCGCCTGAAGCGCTTGCGCGGATCGTAACCCGCCGGCGGCGTCCATGTCTCCGCGAAGCGTTCGAGCTCGGCGTCGTCGGTCGGCACGTCGACGAGCAGGCGGATGATCTGATCGCCGCGCCCGCCGGACGCCTTCGGGGCGCCCTTGCCGCGCAGGCGCAGCAGCGCGCCCGAACTCGATCCCGCCGGCACCCGCACTTCGACGGGGCCGTCGACGGTCGGCGCGCGGACCTTGGCGCCCAGCACGGCTTCCTTGATCGAGATGGGCAAGTCGACGCGGACCGCGTCGCCGTCGCGCCGGAACCAGGGATGGGACCGGATCCTGACCTCGACCAGCGCATCGCCGGCCGGTCCGCCGGCCTGGCCCTGCCCGCCCTGGCCCTTGAGGCGCAGCACCTGGCCGTCCTCGACGCCGGCGGGAATGGCGACGTCGAGCGCCCGGCCGCCCGGCGCGCTCACCCGGCGCTTTCCGCCCTTGATGGCTTCCTCGAAGCTGATTTCGACCTTGCCGCGCACATCGGCGCCGCGCATGGGCGGCGGGCCGCGGCGCCGGCCGCCGCCGGGGCCGCCCTGGCCGAACTCGCCGAACAGGTCGGAGAAGATGTCGCCGAGATCCTCGAACCGGCCCGAGGGACCGCGCTGGCTGGCGCCGGCGCCCGGCCGCGAGCGGTAGTGGAACGGCGCGCGCTCATTGCCCTCGGCGTCGATCTCGCCGCGGTCGTACTTGGCGCGGGTCTCCGGATCGGACAAAAGCTTGAAGGCCTGTCCGACCTCCTTGAAACGCTCCTCGGCGGCCTTGTCGTCCGGACGCGTGTCCGGGTGCAGCTCCTTGGCGAGCTTGCGGTAGGCCTTGCGGATCTCCTCGGCGGTGGCCGATTTCGATACGCCGAGAATCGCGTAGGGGTCCTTCATTGCGGTCGTGGTCATAGCAGTCCCGTGCGGACGAAGCGATCAGAACGCGGTTACACGTGATTTTCCTTCATGTACGCACGATTTGCGCCACCGCAAGCGCCTAGCTCGCGGCCAGCGACATCTCCGCGGCCGCGCCGGGACCGATCGCGTCGGAGATCTGGGCGACCCGCCAGCGCGCGCCGGAAAGCCCGCCGGGATAGAGCGCGGAAAGCTCCGCGTCGGATAGATCGAGCGCAGACGCCGCCGTTTCGCGCTCGGAGACGACCGCCCCGCCCGAGTCCAGCAGCTCCACGCGATACGCCTCGCGCGCCTCGCCGAGCGGGACGCGGCCCGCCGTCCACGCGTCGCCGCCGATGCGGGTGCGCCGGATCCAGCTCAGCGAGAGGCCGTCGGCGAAGGTCTCGACGCGCAGATGCACCGGCGAAAGCGGGCGAAGATCGACAGCGCCGTAGGTCGCCGATGTGATGCGCGCGGCGATGTCGTCGACGCTGCGGCCGGCGGGAACCGCAATGATGCTGAGCGCAACGCCGCGTTCATGATCGGCGACCGGAACGATCGCGCCGGCCCCGTCGAGCAGGACGGCCGCCGCGCCCGGCGGCGCGCCGTCGGCTGGGCTCCCGCCCAGCCCGCGCAGGAGCCCGGTCAGCCGCCACGTGTCCGACGCCGTGAGCTCGGCCGTCCTGAACTGCACGACCTCCCAGCCCGACGGGCCGGCGACCGCGATCCGGTTGGCGCCGGCGAGCACGGAGAGCCGCTCGGCCGAAGAAAGCGCGCCGGAATCCAGGCGGACGATCAGCGCATTCGCGCGGTCCCAGCGGCCTTCGACGCCCGGGCCGAGCGGCTCGGCGAGAACCCCCGCCACCGCGCGACGGGTGATGCGGGCGCGTTCGGTCGTCGACGCCGCGTCGGCGCCGGCGTGGACGACGATCTCGCCGGGCCAGGGGTCCGCGCTCGCCGCCGCCCACAGCCCGCCGCGCGCCTCGCCCTCGCCTGGCGCCAGCGGCAGGTCGAGCAGATGGATCACTGGGCGCGGATAGACCGGCGCCGGCGCGCCGGGTCCGGGCACCGGACCGGCGAGGCTTGTCGCGGCCGGGGCGGCGCCGGCGAACGCCGCGCTTCTCAGCGCCAGCCCGTCCAGCGCGGCGATCGACCAGGCGCGGCCCTGCGGACCGGCGTCGAGCGTGACCGCGTCGCCCGGCTCCAGGCGCGCAAGGGACGGCGGCAGCACGGCGTCCGCGCCTTCGGCCGCGGCGACCGCCCGCGCGAGCGCGGCCCGCGCCCAGGACGCGGCGAGATCGGGATCGGCGAGCACGGGCAGGGACAGGTCGATCAGGCGTTCGCGCTCGGCGTCGACGCCGCGGCCATAGGCGCTCGCGGGTCGATAGCTTCCGTCGTCGGCGATATGGGCCAGGCGCGCCTCGACCGGGCGCTCCGGCCCGCCGAGACGGGTGAAAGCGAGCGGCGGAGCGTCGTCGGGGCGCGCCAGCGCGTCGGATGAAAGCTCCGTCGTCGCGTCCGCCGACGCGGAAACCGCCGCGGGGCCGTCGGCGCGGTCGACGAGCGAGAAGCCGAAGACCGCGCCCAGCGCCTCCAGGACGGCGCGCGCGCTCGTCGTGCGATCGATCAGGAAACCCGCCAGCACGCCGTCCAGCGCGGACACGTCGACCGTCGCGATCCCGGCGCGTGCGCAGATATCCGCAACGATGCGGCCGAGCGCGGACTGTCCGGCGCGGCCGGTGAGCCAGTGGCCGGTGGTCCAGTTGGGGGCGTCGCTCCAGACCTTCGAGAGGCCGGGGAATGCGGGAAAGGGCCGCGCGTCCCATGTCCAGGCGAGGCAGTGATCGAGATCGATCATCGGCCCGCCATAGACCGGCGAGACCGGGTTGCGGCCGTGTTCGTCGTCCCACCAGTCGAGCAGCGCCTCGATCCAGCGCCGCTGGATCAGGTCGTCGCGCGCGCCCGTGGAGAAATAGGGCGCGGCGCTTTCCGCGCTCTTGGGATCGATGAAGACGTTGGGCTGGTTGGCGCCCTTGTCGACGGCGGGACAGCCGTATTCGACGAAACGGACGGGCTTCGACATCGGCGTCCAGCCCGTCGGCTCCGGCTGGCGCACGCCGCCGATGCGGTCGTGATGGGCGTTCGACCACCAGCGCCTGAGGTCCTTGAAGCGGAAGACCCAGTCCTCGTCGTAGGCGCCGTCGGTGATCGGGGTGCGGATCTGCGCGTCGCGGTCGGCGGGGCTGGCGTAGAACCAGTCATAGCCCTCCCCGCCCTCGACATTGGAGGCGAGATAGGCCCGGTCGTGGATCGAGCCCGCTCCGGCGAGCGCGTCGAGATGGGCGTCGCCCTCGCGCCAGTCGGCGAGCGGGACGTACCAGTCGATCCCGACGAAATCGATCTCGGGATCGCTCCACAGCGGGTCGAGATGGAAGAGCCGGTCGCCGTCGGCGGGCTGGTGGCCGAAATTGGCGGTCCAGTCGGCCCCGCGCCGCGGCGTCTCGCCGGTTTTGTCGACCATGCCCGAAGACTACGCGATCGCCGCCTCGGTCGGATCGTTTCTGCGGTTTTTCGCGCAGTGCACTGGTTTTGTTGGGGAAAGAAGTTCGAGCAGCGGGGATTGGCGGGGCGCTTGTCCCCGCTTCGCCCAAGCGCGTCATCACCAATCCTCTCTTCCCCGACGGAAGTCGGGGCCCAGGAGAGGACAAGCGGAGCGTTCAACGATCTCTGGGTCCCGGCTTGCGCCGGGAGAGAGCGAGTGAAGCCGCCCCCTCACTCCAGGATATGATCCTCGAGATCGGCGTCGTCGACGTCGCGTTCGCTGACCAGCGTTCCGTGCACGCCGACGCCGGCCTTGCGCGTCGAGTCCGGATCGCCGGTCTTCAGCGGATGCCAGTCGGGCAGCGGCCGGCCCTCGTTGATCAGACGATAGGCGCAGGTGTCCGGCATCCAGTGCAGCTGCCCGATATTCTCCGGCGTCAGCCGCACGCAGCCCGGCACGCGCTGATGCCGGTTCGCGTAGTCGCCGCAGCGCACGGTCTTCAGATCGAGCAGGCGGCAGCCCACGTCGGTGCGGCGCACGCGTTCCTCGGGATCATCGGCGTCGACCAGCAGCAAGACGCAGCACTTGCCGCAGCCGTCGCACAGCGACTCCCATTCGGAGGAAGTCATTTCCTCGAGCGTCTTGCGCTCGTAGAAGGGACGTTCATCGGTCATCGCCCGAATTTAGCCGTCTTCGGGCGTTGATGAGAGGGGCCGCATTCAGCCGGGGACGAGTCGATCACCTTCCGCGCCGACATACGCGAGCCGTTCGCCAGGCGCTTGGCGCGGCGCCTGCCCGCCATCATCGGCGGGGTGGTCCTGCTCGGCCTGGTCGCCGCGCTGACCGGCGCGGCGGTGTTCTGGCACTGGGCGTTCAGCGACCTGCCCGCCCCGCCCGAAAGCGCCGAGATTCTGTGGGAGACCCGCCGCGAGCCGGCGCTGACCGTGCTCGACCGCGACGGCGAGGTGCTGAGCGTGCGCGGCCCGCGCTACGGCGAGATCGTGCGGCTGGAGGAGCTGCCCTCCTACGTGCCCCAGGCCTTCATGGCGATCGAGGACCAGCGCTTCTACAGCCATGACGGCGTCGACTGGCGCTCCATGCTGCGCGCGCTGGTGGTCAATGTGCGCGCGCGCGACACGCTCCAGGGCGGTTCGACCATCACCATGCAGCTGGTGAAGAACCTGATCCTGTCGCCGGAGCGGACGATCCGGCGCAAGCTCCAGGAGATGCGCCTGGCGATGCAGCTGGAGAACCGGCTGACCAAGGACGAGATCCTCGAGCTCTACATCAACCGCATCTATCTCGGCGAGCAGGCCTACGGCATCGAGGCCGCCGCCCAGCGCTATTTCGACAAGTCCGCCCGCGAGCTGACGCTTCAGGAGGCCGCCATCCTCGCCGCCCTGCCCAAGGCACCGAGCCGGCTCGCCCCGACGGTCAATCTCGAGGCCGCCCAGGCCCGCGCCTCCCAGGTCCTGCGCGACATGATGGAGGCGGGCTATGTCGACGGCATGACCTATCTCACCGCGGTGAACACGCAGGCCGCGCCGACCGCCGACGCGCTCGAGACGATCGACCCCAACCGCTACGGCCACATCTTCGATTTCGTCGCCGCCGAGGCCGAGCGCCTGCTGGGCGAGGAGGAGGCCGCGCCCGACCTGGTGATCGAGACGACCATCGACCGCGATCTTCAGCGCGCCGCCGACGACGCCGTCGAGACCGTGCTCGCCGAGGAGGGCGAGGCCGTCGACGCCGGCGAAGGCGCGCTGGTCGCGCTCGAACTCGACGGCGCGGTGCGCGCCATGGTCGGCGGACGCGACTACGCCGAGAGCCAGTTCAACCGGGCCACGCAGGCGCTGCGCCAGCCCGGCTCGGCGTTCAAGCCGATCGTCTTCGCCGCGGCCTTCGAGGCGGGCATGGAGCCCTACACCGCCTTCGAGGACGCCCCGATCGAGATCGAGGGCTGGAGCCCGGAGAATTACGGCGGCGGCTATCGCGGCCGCATCACCATCGCCGACGCGCTCAAGCGCTCGATCAACACCGTCGCCGCCCAGGCCGGCCTCGCCGCCGGCCCGGAGCTGGTCGCCGAGATGGCCGAGCGGCTCGGGATCACCACTGAAATGAGCCCGCACGCCGCGATTACGCTGGGCGCCGAGGAGGTGAAGCTGATCGACCTCACCGGCGCCTACACCGTGTTCGCCAATGACGGCCGGCGCCGGCCGCCCTGGATCATCTCGGAGATCCGCAATTCGCGCGGCGAGGTGCTGTATCGCCACGAGTCCGAACGCGGCGCGCAGGTGATCCCGCGAGAGGACGCCCGGGCGATGTCGACGCTGCTGCAGGCCGTGATCGAGGAAGGCACGGGCCGGCGCGCCCGCCTACCCGGCCGGCAGGCCGCGGGCAAGACCGGCACCAGCCAGAACAGCCGCGACGCCTGGTTCGTCGGCTACACCGCCCAGCTCGCCGCCGGCGTGTGGGTCGGAAACGACGACGACGCGCCAATGGACGACGTCACCGGCGGCGAGCTGCCCGCCCAGATCTGGCGGACGTTCATGACCGCCGCCCACGAAGGCGTCGAACCGGAGCCGCTCTCGGCGCCGGCGCCGCGGCGGCGCACCGAGCGCGAGGAGAGCCTCGCGGCCTTCTACTCGGCGCTGTCGGCGTCCTTCGGCGACGTGCTCGAGGCGTCGGACGAAGCGCTCGAATCCTCGTCGTTCGAGGAGGAGCTGGATCCCGCTCCCGTGGAAGGCTGAGGCCCGCCCAGAGCGGCGCGCAATTCGGCGATCTCCGATCGCATCGATCGAATTTCGGCGAGCAGCTCCGTGCGCTCGTCATGGGCGGTCTCCTGGCGCTCCGTCTCCTCGTCGAAATGCTTCGACTGGAGCGAGTCCACGATCACCGCGATGAACAGGTTCAAGACCGCGAAGCTCGTCAGGATGATGAAGACGACGAAGAACACCCAGGCGAAGGGATGCGCCTCGCCGACCGGCCGGGCGACCGCCATCGACCAGCTCTCCAGCGTCATCACCTGGAACAGGGTGAAGGCCGAGGCGCCGAGATCGCCGAAGAATTGCGGATGCGTGCCCGCGAACAGCTTCGCGCCCATCACCGCGGCGACGTAGAAGATCAACCCGAGCACCAGAAGGATCGCGCCCATGCCGGGGATGGCGCGGGCGAGCGCCTCCACGACGGCGCGCATCTGGGGCAGCACCGAGAACAGCCGGAACAGGCGCAGCACGCGCAAGGCCCGCAGCACGGTGAACGCGCCCGCGCTCGGCACGAGCGATATGCCCACGACGAACAGGTCGAACCAGTTCCAGCCGGAGGTGAAGAAGCGGCCCCGCCAGGCGACCATCTTCAGCGTCAGCTCGACGACGAACATGCCGATGATGACGCTGTCGGCCAGATGCAGCGCGGCGACAACATCGTCCGGCAGCGGATAGGTGGTCGCGCCGAGAATGAGCGCGTTGATCAGGATCAGCCCGGTGATGAAGTGCCGGAAGGCCGCGCTCTCGACCAATCGGGAGAGCCGGCTGCGGTCCTTCCCGGCGCTTTCGACCTCGCTCGTCATCAGATCCCGTCTCCAGCCGGACAGCCTCGCCCGTTCGTTAGACGCGACCGTCGCGGCGCGCAACGGCCTTCGCGCGGCAAGGCTTTATCAAGACGGCCGCACTACCATCGCGGCATGACCTGGATGCTTCCTCTCCTACTGCTCGCCGGCGCGGGCGGCCTGCCCGACGGCGCCGTGCTCGAAGGCCATGAACGCCGCGGCGCGGTGATCGAGCGTCTCCACGGCGCGCCCGCAGAGAGCTGGGCGGCGTGCTCGGCGACCTGCGCGCTGGAGGCCCGCTGCCGGGCATGGACCTGGCGGCCGGCGCGGCCCGACCGCGGCGGACGGTGCGAGCTGCTCTCCTCCGCGCGCACGCCCGCGCCGCATCCCGTCGCCGTGACCGGCCTGTCCGAAGACGTCGCCGCGCGCATCGAGGCCGCCGGCGAGCGCCCGCCGAACCGGATCGAGCAGCGCGCGCTCATCGTTCTCGACGGCCATCCCGCCTCGGGCGATCTGGCGATCGCGACCGAACTCGGCGGCGAGCTCGCCGGCGCGGCGCCGCAATGAGATTCACCATATCGACGCACGGTTTCTTTACCGGCCGATCTGAGGATGCAGGAGCTGTCTTCCCGCAGGAGGCCTGAATGAGCGGCTTGTCGAAACTGGACGCACTGACCGCGCTCGCGAAGGAGAAGTCCTCGGACCGCCGGCGCGAGCTTCTGCGCGAGGTGACCGATCTCTTCTTCGACACCGAGGCCGAGGCCGGCTCCAGCGTCCAGTCGCAGTTCGGCGAGATCCTCTCAGTGCTCGCCAGCCAGGCCGCCCAGGACGCGCGCGTCGAGCTGTCGCGCCGCTTCGCCGACGCCGAGGCCGCGCCGCGCGATCTGATCCTCCAGCTCGCCCGCGACGCGATTGAAGTCGCCGCGCCCGTCCTTCAGGGCTCGTCGGCGCTGAGCGAGGAGGACCTTGTCGCCATCGTCGAGGAGGCCAGCCAGCAGCACATGCGGGCGATCTCGCAGCGCGAGGACGTTTCCGAGAAGGTCTCCGAGGCCATCGTCGAACACGGCGACGACGAGACCGTCGCCACCCTGGTCAGCAACGACAACGCCAGCCTCTCGCGGCGCGTCTACGAGGAGGTGACCCGCCGCGCCCAGGAGAGCGAAACGCTCCAGGCGCCGCTCGTCGGCCGCCAGGACACCCCGCCCGACCTGCTCAACGATCTCCTCGTCGTCGTCAAATCGACGCTGCGCGAGACCATCCTCCAGCGCTTCGACGGCCTGGAGCCCAAGGCGCTCGAGGACGCCCTCGCCGCCTCCGACGCCCGGCTGCGCGCTCGGCTGGCCGAGGACAAGGACATCGCCGAGGCCGAGAAATTCGTCGCCACCAAGAGCATGCGCAAGGAGCTGAACGGCTCGCTGCTCGCCTCGCTCTTGCGCGAGCGCAAGCATGTCCATTTCTGCGTCGCCTTCGCCGAGCTGGCCGGCGTCGATTTCAGCGCCGCCAAGCGCGCGCTCGACCACGAGTCGCTCGATCCGCTGGCGCTGATCTGCAAGGCGGCGAATTTCGAGCGTCCGCTCTTCGTCACCCTGGCCATGCTGCGCGAGGGCGACCGGCGGGACGCCTTCGCCGCCGCCGAGGACTATGGCCGCCACTACGACGCCATCGAACCGGCCGTCGCCGAGCGCGCCATGCGGTTCTGGCGCATGCGCCGCGACATGGCCGCGGCCTGAGGCGGCTCACTCGCCGATCGTGAACCGGCGCAGGTGAACGACGTCGCCGAAGGGCGAGGCGTCGTCATTGCCCGCCACCATCGCCACAGAGAAGACCAGCGACGACGGCGCGACTTCGGGCGCCGTCCACGCGAGCATCCACTCGGAAGCCGGCGAAACCGATCGCGCCCGCGCGCCGTCGGCCTCGACCGTCTCGTCGACGGCGGCGAACCCGCCGGCGTCGGCGCCGCCCGCATCCGTCGCCGCGATCTGGAAGCCCCTGATCTCCGCCGGAGCGTCCAGCCGGATGGTCAGCGCGTAGCGCGCGCCGGGTTCGATCGCTTCGGGCAGTCCCTCGAGAATGATGCGGGTGGAGCTGCGCACCGCATCCTGCGCGCCGTGGCAGGACTGGCACGTCCCTTCGCCGGACGCGCCCGTGTGGCCCCAGGGCGCGCCGTCTGGATAGGCTAGCGCCGGCGCGAGGCCGGCGAGGGCCCAGACCATGGCGCAGACCAGACGCCTCATTCGGCGGCCGGCTCCACGACGGCGCGGCCGATCATGTTGGTGTCGGCGCCGAACCAGATCACGCCGTCGGGGGCGAAGTACTGCATGTGGCGCACCGTGCCGCCGCCAGAGGGAACCGGCGTCTGGGAGAAGAACACCTCGGACTCGGGATCGAAGCCGACGAAATTGTTCGGCTCGGGGCCGGTCTCGACGAACCAGATGCGGTCCTGCGAGTCCCGCGCCGCGGCGTAGGGCCGCGACTCGGCTTCACCCGGCGCGCGCCATTCCTCGATCGAGCCGTCTTCGGGATCGAACGCGCCTAGCCAGCCTTCCATGTAGTCGACGTACCAGACGCGGCCGTCCGAGGTGATCGCCAGCCGGCGCGGCCGGGCGGCCTCGCGCGGCAGGACGTGTTCGGTGAGCGCCATCGTCTCGAGATCGACCGAGGCGAGCTTGTTGGTTCCCAGCAGCGCCACCCAGATCGTCCCGTCGGGCGCGATCTTGATGCCGTAGGGCCGCGCGCCCTCGGTGGGGACGGCGATCGTCTCGACCGAACGATCGGAGAGGGTGAGCTTCGAGATCGTGTTGGCGCCCTGGCCGGTGAACCAGATGTCGCCGTTGGAATCGAACACCTGGGTGTGGGGGTCGCGCGGATGACCGTCGGGCATCTCGATGAAGTCGAATTCGCCCGTCTCGACGTCGTAGCGCGCGATGTGGGCGTCGCGATTGCCCGCATACCAGGGATCGCCGGCGTCATCGACGATGACGTTGTGCGGCCCGGCGCCCTCGCGCATGTCGATGCGCGCGAAGCTTTGCGACCCGACGTCGAAACGGCCGAGATAATCGGCGCGCTGGCCGACGAACCAGACCGTCTCGCCGTCGATCGTGTAGGGATCGCGCGGGCGCGTGTTCTCCCAGGGAACGGTCCATTCCTCGATGAGGATTTCGCCCTCGCCCGGCTCGCTGGCGAAGTCCTGGGCCGAGGCCGCGCCGGCGGCGAGGGCGGCGGCGGCGGACGCGATGATGGCGTGACGCATGACAAGTCTCCCCTGCGGTTCGGCCGCAAGGATAGAGCTTTGCGCGCGCCATGACAGGGGGCGCCGCCCGCGCCTCAGCGGCCGCCGTCCTCGCCCGCGTCGCTCTCGCCGCCGGCGCGCTGATCCTCGATCGCGGCCGTCTTCGCCGCGGAATGCTCGCGCACCTGCGGCGGCACGAAGACTTCCGAGCCGTCGTCCATGTAGATCGTCGTCGACGGGAAGGCGAAGGCCGTGCCCGCGCCCTCTTCGACGATGCGCTTGATCTCGAAGGCGAGCTCTTCCTTGATCCGCAGCCATTCCAGCCAGCTCGTCGAGCGGGTGAAGGCGTAGAGCAGGAAATCGATCGACGAGGCGCCGAAGGAGTCCACGCGCATGAAGGTCGAGACCTCGGGCGCCTGGGCGAACTCCTCGTTGGCCTCGATATAGGCCATGACGTGGTCGCGGATGTATTTGAGCTGGTCGACCGTCGTCTTGTACTCGACGCCGATATACCACTTGATCCGGCGATGGGTCATGCGGGTGAAGTTCGTCACCGCATTGTCGGCGAGGAAGCTGTTGGGCACGTAGACGGGGCTCTTGTCGAAGCGGCGCACCAGCGTCGAGCGGAAATTGATCTTCTCGACATGGCCCTCGACGACGCCGTCGACGAGGATCCATTCGCCGGGCACGAAGCGCTTCTCGGTGAGGATGAGCAGGCCGGCGATCAGGTTCTTGAACAGGTCCTGGGCGCCGAGGCCGACGGCGACGCCGAACAGGCCGAGGCCGGCGACGATCGGCGCGACGGGGATGCCCCAGACCTGCAGCACCGCGCCGGCGCCGACAATCAGGAACAGGATGCGCAGCGCCTTGGCCAGCCAGTCGACGAGCACCGGCGTGAGCAGCTCGCGCAGGCCGTGCAGCAGGTGCGAGACCGGCATCACCGCGTTGTAGAGCGCCCAGAACAGCGCGATCACGATGAGCGACTGGACGAGCTTGACGCCCGCGCCCGCCCCGTCCGGCCCGTCCAGGCCCAGAACGAGCACGGCGATATAGACGCCCGCGATGACCGGCACGAGCTTGAGCGGGGGGCTGACGGCGTGGAGCACCTTGTCGTCGAGCAGCGTCTCGGTGCGCTCGACCTGGCGCTTGAGCACGACCTTCAGGAGCCGCGAAAACAGGCCGCGGAACAGGAAGGCGACCAGCAGGACGCCGACGGCCATGAGGCCGTCGCCGACATTCATGCCGAGAAAGCTGGTGTCCCACGCCTCCACGACGAGCGCCCAGAGGTCCTCGATCGACTGGACGCTGAAGATCCCCGCCTCGCCGTTCGCCGCGCTCATGCCGCCCGCTCCTTGGCCTTCAGGAAGTCGATGTCAGGCCACTTCTCCTGGGTGTAGCCCACCTCCCAGGCCGATTTGGCCATGAAGACGGGATCGCCGTCGATGTCCTCGGCGATCGCCGTCTTGTGGCGGTCGGCGAAGGCCTCGATCTTGTCGCGCTCGCCGCCGATCCAGCGCGCGGTGTCGTACGGGCTGGGCTCGAAGGCGACGTCGAGACCGTATTCGGCCGCGACGCGCTGGGCCATCACGTCGATCTGCAGGGCGCCGACCGCGCCGATGATGAAGTCGCCGCCCGTCTGCATGCGGAAGAGCTGGGTGACGCCCTCCTCGGCGAGGCTTTCGAGCGCCTTTTTCAGATGCTTGGCCTTGAGCGGGTCCTGCAGCCGCGCGCGGCGCAGGATCTCGGGGGCGAAGTTCGGGATGCCGGCCACCCGCCACTTGCCGCTTTCCGACAGCGTGTCGCCAACGCGCAGCACGCCGTGATTGGGCACGCCGATGACGTCGCCGGCGAAGGCCTCCTCGGCGAGCTCCCGGTCGGAGGCGAAGAACAGGATCGGATTGTGCACCGACACCGTCTTGCCGGCGTCGGTCTTGAGCTTCATGCCGCGCTTGAAGCGGCCCGAGCACAGCCGCATGAACGCCACCCGGTCGCGATGGTTGGGATCCATGTTCGCCTGGATCTTGAACACGAAGCCGGCGACTTCCTTGCCGTCAGGATCAAGCGTGTCCGACGGACCGCCGGTCGCGGGCTGCGGCTCCGGCCCCGGGGCCATCTCCACGAGCGCGTCGAGCAGCTCGCGCACGCCGAAGCGTCTCAGCGCCGTGCCGAAATAGACCGGCGTGAGATGGCCCTCGCGATAGCTCTGCTCCTTGAACGGAACGCAGACCTCGCGGGCGAGCTCGGCGCCCTCGCGCACCTCGTCGAGTTCCTCGGCCGACAGCGCGGCCTCGATCTCGTCGCCGTCCAGGTCGAAGCGCTCGGACTGCTCGGCGATCTCCTCGCCAGCGGCGGGGCGCTTGTAGAGAATGAAGGCGTTCGAGGCGAGATCGGCCACGCCCCGGAAGCGGTCGCCCGACGCGCACGGCCACTGCATCGGCGCGGCGTCGAGGGCGAGCTTGTCCTGGATGTCGTCGATCAGCTCGGAAGGATCCATCGCCTCCCGGTCCATCTTGTTGATGAAGGTGATGATCGGGATGTCGCGGAGGCGGCAGACCTCGACCAGCTTGAGCGTGCGCGGCTCCACGCCGCGCGCGGCATCGAGCACCATCACCGCGGAGTCGGCCGCCGTCAGCGTGCGATAGGTGTCCTCGGAAAAGTCCTCGTGGCCGGGCGTGTCGAGCAGGTTGAACAGGAGTCCGCCGTACTCGAACGTCATCACCGACGCCGACACCGAGATGCCGCGCTCGCGCTCGATCTTCATCCAGTCCGACTGCGTGCGCCGGTTCTCGCCGCGCGCGCGCACCTGGCCGGCCAGCCGGATAGCGCCGGCGGTGTGCAGGATGTTCTCCGTCAGCGTGGTCTTGCCCGCGTCGGGATGGGAGATGATGGCGAAGGTGCGCCGGCGCGCCCAGGGCGCGTCGGTGTTGGCGTCGGTCATGGAGGCGTCCGGTCAGCGTCGTGAGACGCGACGTAGCGAAGCCCGCTCAGGCGCGCAAGCGCGCCGGCGCCACCGCCCAGATCGCATCCTCGGCCGCCCGGAGCGTCAGGCGCCCGTTTTCCTGCAAGGCGAGAAGCCGCTGCATCACCGGCGTCGACGCCGCGGCGAGCCGGATATTCACGTCGAGCGCCGACTTGGACGCCGTCGGCCGCACGGCGAGCATGGCGTTGGCCTGCTTGGTCTTCCAGGCGATCAGCGCGGCCAGAAAGCGCGGCTTCTCGTCATGCGACTGGGCGATTGCCGGATCGGCGAAAACGGCCTCGCGGACCATCTTGGCCGCCTGGGCGACATTGACCGACATGAGCTGGCCCGCGCTGAACGGCGCGCCGCAACGCATCGCGGTCTCGCGCGGATCGCCCACATCGAACACGACGTCATTGAAAAGAAACAGCATGACAGCCGCCGGATACCTCTAGCCCCACAATCCGGCGAGAGCATGCCGTATGCCGGTTAAGAGTTCTCAACCGGCTCGGTAAGGAAGTGTCGACCCTGACGGTCCTCGATCTCGAGCGCCCAGAGATCGGGATCGTCCTGGGCGCGCCGCGCGATATAACCGTCGGCGCGCTCGGACTGCAGCGGCTCCGCGCCGAGCGGCCAGGTCCAGATCCGCTCGCCCTCGAAATCGCGCGCCGGCGCCAGCAGGCGCGCGAACCCGTCCTGCATCGAGACTTTCACGATCACCGCGCCGGCGTCCGGATCGCCGCGGCGGACGACATAGACCGCCGCGCCCGCCGATTCGGCGCGCCAGCGCAGGGCGTCCACCCAGATTCGCGTTTTGACCTCGGGCATGCGGCTTGATGGCAGGAGGATTGCTTAATAGAGTGTTAAGCGAGGGGAGCGTTTCATGTCGATACGAATTGGCCTGCTGAGCCTTGTCGGAGCAGCTATCTGGGCCCTCCTTCCGGCGGGGGCGGCTTCGGCCGACCATCGTCCCGCCCGCTCTGAAGAGCACGTTCTGTCCCGGTTCGTCGATGTCGGCAACGAGTTTCCGCTGGACGCCGCGCGCGACGACGCACGCATCACGTTCTCGCTGGCGCCCGGCGCCGAGGCCGAGGCGATCGAGCTGGTGCTCGCCGCGCGGCCCCGGAGCGACCGCTCCGGCGGGCGCATCGCGGTCACGGTCAACCGCTCCCAGCCGGTCATTCTGAGCCCGCGTCCGGAGGCTTTCGAGGCGCGCTTCTCGCTCTATTCGGACGCGCTCCAGGCCGGCGATAACACCCTCACCCTCCGCTTCGAGGGCGAAGGCGTCGACGGCTGGACGATCGACGCCGAGGCGAGCCGCCTGCGCGTCGCCGCCGCGCCGGCCGACGGCTATGAAAGCCTGGACGCCGCCGAGCGCGCGCTCGGCGCCGATTTCGCCGCGCCGCGCCGCATCCATCTCGCGACCGACGCCGCGGGCCCCGAGCAGCCGACCGTCGCCGCGCTCGCCGCCCAGGCGCTCGCCCTGCGCATGGGCGAGGCGCCGATCCTCGTGAGCGAACCCGAGATCGCCGAGCTCGTGGTCAGCGCCGAGATCGCGCCGGTGCCGGCGTCGGTCACGCTCGCCGATCCGACCCATATCCGGCTCGCCGCCGGCGACCGCACCGCGCTGGTCGCCGCCGCGCGCCTGTTCGCCGCCCGCTCCTTCATCGGCCAGGACCAGGCGTTCAACGCCTCCCACGCGCTCAACGCGCCGCGCCTGACGCGCGAGGGCGCGGGCGCGAGCGGCGACTCCGGCCTGTCGGCGCTGGCCGCAGGCGGCGCGCCGTTCGGCGCCGACCAGGGCGGCCGGGCCGCCGTCGTGTTCGCCACGGAGACGCCCGAGGAGCGCGCCGCCGCGCTGACCGTCGTCGCGCGCGCCGCGCTCGCGTCCGGGTCGGCCTGGATCTACGGCTGGTTCGGCGACGACGCCCGCGCCGCCCCCGACGGACACGACATCATGGTGCTGGGCCCCGAGGAGCACATGGACTCGCGGCTCTTCTCCCGCGCGCCCGCCGAGTTGCGCGCCGCCGCCGACGCCGCCGCCTCCCGCGCCCCGCGCGAGCGCCGCTTCCGCGGATCGACCGCGTTCGCCGCCGAGGAGACGAACGGGCTGGCGCCGGTCACCGGCGTGGCCGGCATGTACGAGGACGGATCGGGACGGACGATCGTGCTGATCACCTCGCCGCGCGGCGCCGACTTCGCCCGCGCCGCCCGCCGCCTCGCCCGGTCGGCCTTGTGGAGCGACCTGCGCGGAAGCGCCGCGCTCTGGGACACCGCCATGGTGACGCCGTTCGGCCCGGGCGCCCAGCCGATGTTCAGCCGCGAGCGCGTCGTCGAGTTCATGCGCGCCCATGATCGCTGGCTGGCGCTCGGCGCGTTCTCGCTGTCGGTCCTGCTCCTGCTCACCGGCGGCGTCGTAAACCAGGCGTCAAGGCGCACGCCCTGATACTGGCGGGCATGACGCCTGCGCTCCTCGCCGCCTTTCTCACCCTGTCGAACGCCGCGCCGGAGACGTCGCGCGGCCTCGTCGGCGACGCGCTGGCCGATCACGCCCGGGCGCTGGCCGCCGACGAGGCGTGCGCCCTGTTCTCGCCGGCGCGCCGGAGCGCGCTCGAGGCCGGCCTGCGCCAGATCCGCGACGATCTCGAAGGCGCCGGCATGGACCCCGGCCGCATTGACGCGGCGATCGCGCGGGCCCGCGCCGACCGGGCCCTGCTCGATTGCGAGTCCGAGCTGGTGCATCGGCTCGCCGAGGGCGTCGAGGCCCGCCTCGGGGCTTACGATCATCTCTACGCGCTCGAGTTCCGCGGCCGGCGCCGCAGCTGGAACGCGGCCCGCCTGGCCGCCCACGGCGACGGCTGGCCGGTGCGCCAGGAATTCGGGGCGCTGCGCTTCGGCTGGCGATCCGAGGACGGCCAGCCCGCCGTCGTGCTGGAGGGCTCGGGCGACGCCGCGCCGGCCGCCGCCGTGCTGGTCATGCGCGACCCCGGTCGCGCCGCCGCGCCCGTCGACGCCACCGCCGGGGGCCTCATCGAAACCGTCGGCGATCCGCTTTCGCACTGGGGCCCGCCGGGCGACGCCGAGACCCGCATCTGGTCGGCCGGCCGCGTCAAGCCCGCCGCCGGCGCCGACGGCGAAACGGCGGACTTCGCGCTGGCCTTCCCCCCGGACACGCTCGCGCGCATCGCCCGGCTGGCGCCGCGCGAAGGCGTGCGCATCGAGCTGAAGGACGGGAACGGGCGGACCTATCGCACCGCCTGGCTCGAGGTCGGCGCGCTGCGCGCCGCGCTCGATTTCGTCATCGCCGAACGCTGAGACTTCAGGACGCGAGCTGGGCGTCGTCGCCGGAGGCGATGTCCCGGCCGGCCTCCTGGGCCATGCGGATGCGCTCGTGCACCTCGAGCGGTCGGATCGGCGCAATCTCGGCTTCGGCGACGACGGGCAGGCGCACCGTGACGGTCGTGCCTTCGCCCGGCGCGCTCTGAACGCTCATCTCGCCGCCGTGCATCCCGGCCAGCGACCGCACCAGGGACAGGCCGAGGCCGGTGCCGCGCTCGGCGCTCTCGCGCGCCGAGCGCGCCTGCGCGTAGGGATCGCCGATGCGCGCGAGCGCCTCGGGCTCGATGCCCACACCGCTGTCGCCGACGGCGAGCACGAGATCGGCGCCCTGCACGCGGGCCATCACCGCCACGGCGCCGCCCTCGGGCGTGAACTTGATCGCATTGGACAGGAGGTTGAGCAGGATCTGGCGCACCGCCTTGCGATCGGCCTCGACCTCGAGGGCGGCGTCGCCGATGTCGGTGGTCAGCACGAGACAGCGGTCCTCGGCGCGCAGCCGCACCATCTGGGCGCAGGTCTCGACAACGTCGCGGGCGTCGAAGCGCTCGGGGGCGATCTCGTACTTGTCGGCCTCGATCTTCGACATGTCGAGGACGTCGCCGATCAGGTCGAGCAGATGGCGGCCGCTCTCGTGGATGAGGTCGGCGTACTCGGCGTAGCGCGCCGGCAGCGGCCCGAACAGGCGCTGGCTCATCACCTCCGAGAACCCGATGATCGCATTGAGCGGGGTGCGCAGCTCGTGGCTCACCGAGGCGAGGAATTCGGACTTGGCCCGGCTGGAGGCGAGCGCCTCGTCGCGCTCGGCCTCGAGACGGGCGCGAGCCGCGCCGTCGCGGTCGATATGGACGACCAGCCCGGCGCCGGCCGTCGCGGCGCGGGCGTCGAGCGCCACCGGTTCGCCGTCGGCCCCGCGCACGCGGAAGCTGAAGGCGCCGCCGTCGACCGAGCCCCCGCCGCCGGCGGAGTCCAGTCCGGCCCGGACGAGACCGGCCTCGGTCTCGTCGATCGCGAACGCCGACAGCGGCAGGCCGGCGAGATTGCGCGGCGCGCCGGGGATGAGCCGGCGCAGCGAACGCGACGCCGCGGCGATCTCGCCGTCGCGGGTGCATGCGATCAGCGGCGCCGGGGCGTGCTCGAGCGCCTCGGCGGCCGGCGTGAGGCGGCGAACCGTCGTCCGCGCCGCGTTCAACCGCCCCGTTCCGCGCCAGCCCGCGACCAGCGCGCAGGCGGCCAGGAAACCGCTATAGAGCACGATCGGACCGGCGCCAGCGATCAGCGCCGATCCGGCGCCGACCCCGGCGGGACCGAACCAGGACGCCGCGGCGAGCAGCAGGAAGCAGGTCGCGCTGATGACAGCGGAGACTCGCACCTCGGCGACGCCGGCGCTGGCGGCCATCGCCGCGGGCCCGGCCAGGAAGAGCGGCGCGGCCGGCGACAACGCGCCGCCGAACACGGCCGAGGCGGCGATCGCCGGCGCCGTCCAGGCGAGCGTGAGCGCGAATCGCGCCGCATCGCGGCGCATCAGGGTCCGCCCCGCAAGCGCGATCCCGACAGCGCCCGGCAGGATCACCGCCGACCAGCCGGCGACGGCCGCGAGCGACTGTTCCTGGAGCGCGCCCGCGCCGATCGCTGCGCTGAGCGTTCCGGCCAGCCATAGAAGGTGAACAAGCCGGCCGGCGCTGCGATCGACCAGCCTGCGGAACCCCGGCGCGAAATGGGCCATGACGGCGTCCCCGACTCAGCACGTTGAAGGTCGATCGCACCGTCGGCGCACGCCGTTAACAATTATTGAATCCCCGTTAAACGCTGTAGTGACCTTTGGACCGGATCGTGGTTCCCGGGCATAGTGCGGGCGGGCAAACTCGAGCTCTCAGCAAACGAGGACAGGTCGGCATGATCGAAGCATGGATCTCCGCGGCGGCGCTCGCCATCGCCCTCCAGTCGGGAGGCGACGCCCAGCAGGAGGACGGCATGACCCCCGCCCCCTCCATCGAGCGCTCGCAAGGCGAAACCCCGGAAGCCGACGAGAGCGCGGCCGAGACCTCCGACGTTCCCGAGAGCGAGAGCCCCGAGCCCGGCGGAAGCCAGGCCGGATCGTCCGGCGCCCCCGAAGGCGAGGCGCCCGGCGGCGAGGGCCGCAGCGCGCGATCCGAGCCGGATGAAGAGCCCGCCTCGACCGACGAGCCGCCCGCCGGCCCGATGCTGGCGCTCGGCGCAGACGGCGAGCACGCGCCCCTGATCGAGAACGCCGAGACCTACGCCTCCTATCACGCCGATGTCGACGAGGCCGGCCGCCGCGAGCTTCTCTCCGGCGACGACCTGGACGCGACGATGGACGCGCTCGCGGCCTATTACGGCGACGACCGGCTCGCCGACGCCCAGATCGCCTACGCCGCGCTGGTCGCCGCCCAGCATCCCGAATTCATCGATTCCGTGCGCTCGGTCGTCGACTATTACGGCTACGACGCCGCCGCGTCGGGCCTGCTCAACGATCCGGCCTACGTCACCGGCTTCCGCGGCGCCGACATGGCGACGGACTCCGTCGTCGACGCGCTCGGCGAGGACGTCGCCGAGATCAACGACGTCGCCCAGCGCTACCGCCAGGCGGCCTACAATCTCCAGACCGAGGCCTGGGCGCAGCGCCGCGCGCGCGACCGCCAGGAGCGTCTGAGCGCCATCGAGAGCGCCTCGGACCGGCTCGAGGTCCGCTTCCGCCTGTCGGAGGCCGAAGCCGCGCCCGATCGTCCGCTCGGCTCGGCCGCCGCCCTGTTCGAGGGCCGCGCCGACGCCGGTCCCGACGGCCCGGTCGTGCTGCCCCAGCTCCAGCTCAATGTCGGCGAGCAGCAGCTCCAGCCCGACGAGCGCCGAGTCGGCCGCATCCTCGCCGTGGCCGCGCTGGAATCCATCGAGGCCGGCGACATGTCGGCGATGGACGCCCTGCTGTCGGATCCCGGCGTGGAGCGCTGCATCGCCTGGGCGCGGCTCGACCTCGCCCAGTGCGTCGCCGCGGGCCATTTCAAGTACGAGGACTCGTTCTGCATCGCCGAGCACGCGCTCGCCGACGTCGCCAACTGCCTGACCGCGACGCGCGCGATCGCCGGGCCCGAAACCCAGGCGATGTCGAACTAGGCGCGTGATCCGGTGAGGCGGGGACCGGTTCACCGGTTCGATTACGCGACCGCTCAAGCTGAAACCGGAGCCGGACCGCTTCCCCGCGAAGCCATCCGGCTCCAGTCGCGCCCAGCGTTAAATCCGCATTCACCAGCCGCCGGGCTTTCGCTGGAGCGAGACCGGCGGCTCGCCTAGCCTCCAGTCCGTCGTCGCAAGCGGCGCGGACACGAGGCGGGCATGGTCTTCATTTTCCGGGCGATTTTCTGGATCGCGGTCGTCGCCGCCTTCACCCCGGCGGGCTTCCACGCCGCCCCCGACGGCGCCTTCGCCGAACAGGCTCGTCGCGTCGCCTCGGTCTCCATTCCCGACCGCATGACCGAGACGTCGCGCGAGCCTGACGCCGGCTTCTGCGCCGAGCACGCCGAAGTCTGCGCGGCGGCCGCCGAGGCGGGGCTGCTGGCCGAAACCGTGGGCGGGGTCGCCGCCGAGCGCGCCCAGCGCCTTCTGGAGACACGGACCCGGGACGCCGGCGCCTGAACCCTTGCCGCTGCGCGCTCGCGCCTCTACCTGACGGGCATGAGCGACGTCCAATCCGATATCGACGCCCTCGTCGACGAGTTCGATCTCCTGGACGACTGGGAGCAGCGCTACCGCTATCTCATCGATCTCGGTGGCGATCTCGAGCCGCTGCGCGAAGGCGAGCACTCCGACGCCAACAAGGTGAAGGGCTGCGTGAGCCAGGTCTGGCTCGTGCTCGACGACGCCGACGGCGGCCGGCTCCGCGTGCGCGGCGATTCCGACGCCCATATCGTGAAGGGCCTGGTCGCCCTGCTAGCCCGGCTCTACACCGACCGCTCGCCCGAAGAAGCGCTGTCGATCGATCCGAAGGACGTGCTTTCGCGCATCGGCCTGGCCGAGCATCTCTCGCCGCAGCGCTCCAACGGCCTGGCCTCGATGGTCGCGCGCATCCGCGCCGAGGCCGAGGCCCGCGCGGCGGCCTGATCAAGAAAACGGATCGGCCGTCTTCGCCGGCGCCTTGAGCCGGTAGTGGACGGCCACGCGCTCCAGCGCCAGGCGCAGCGCCGGCGCCCCGGCGCGGGCGGGCCAGCCGAGATCGCGCTCGGCGGCGCTCATCCCCGTCTCCCTCAGAACGACGTCGACGAGCAGCCGGTCGAGCCCGGGCCCGGCGGCGGCCAGCGCGTCCATCACCCGCGCCCGCGCGTCGAGCCGCGAGGCCGGCAGATCGGCGGGATCGCGCGGCGCGCCGCGGGTCTTCGCCTGCGGCGGCGCGGTCCAGTCGCTGGTCACCCGGCTCCTCAGCGCCGAGCGCTCGTAATCGCGCGCCAGCGTCTCGGCGGCCGTGACGTGGACGGGATCCAGCAACGGAGGGACATCGCCCTGGGCCCGCGCATAGCGGGCGACCGGCGAGACGCTGTCGAGATCGGCGCGCACGGCGTTCAGCCTTCCGGCCTCGTCGATCACCTCGCGCCGGCCCATGCGGCGGTGTTGCGCGGCGAAGCCTTCGCCGGCCGGGGCCTCGGCGCGCCTGAGCCGGGCCAGGCCGGCCTCGGCGAGGACGTAGGCGCCCTGCCCCGCCGGCTCGATCAGCCCGTCGGAGACCGCCTGTTCGACGCGGGTCCGCGAGACCGTCGCGAAGGGCCGGCGGCGGCGATCGGCGCCAGCGTAGACGCCGAACCCTGTCCGCCCGCCCGGCAACGGCGCCAGCACCCGGCCGGGCCTGGCGAGGCGCTTCAGCCAGCCCGCGCTCACGCCGCGGCCCGATCCGGCGTCGGCGCGCTTCTCAGGCACGCCTCGAGATCGTCCAGCAGCGCGTCGAACGCGGCGTCGTCGCGGCGGTCCTCGATGCGGTGGCAGGCATAGGCCGCCGTCGTCCGGTCGCGCCCGAAGGCGAGCGCGGTCCGCGACAGGCTCAGCTCGAAGGCCACGTGGGTGAGATACATCGCCACCTGGCGGGCGAGCGCGGTCCGCGCCGAGCGCCGCGTCGGCGCGGCGATCTCGGCGGCGTCCACCCCGAAGGCGTAGGCCGCGGCCTCCCGGGCCAGCCTCGCCCGCGCCCGGTCCATGGCGTCTCTGGCATCCTCGCGCGTCATCGTTTTTCCCCGTTCGCCGTTCGTGTCGAAGGCGATGATAGGAAGGATCGCAGATTGCGAGGATTATATTCCCAATTATATACTTGACTGAACGATGACCAATTCGCACCATACGCAAGACAGGCCAGCGCTTGTTATCCCGGAGACGCCGCTCACCGATGAGCTGGTGGATCGTTTCGCGCGCAGACTTTCTGATTCGGGGTACATAGACGAGTATGACCGCTCAATCGGATTCGATCAGCTTCGGTTTTGCGTGAGGGAGCTACTGGTTAAGGTACTGGTTGGCGCGCGCCAGCATACAGAAGACTCGATCCGCAGCGATTTTGAAGCCGATTAGGCGCTGTTTTAGGTCTTTGATGGTGAGCGCATGAACGTCGCCGGCCATAACAGGCAGCGTGTTCTTGCCTCCATATGGAATTAGCTCGGCGAACGTTTCCCGCTCTTCGCCAATCCCTCTCTTTCCACAACTAATAGAGGCGTGTGCAAGCTCATTCCGTTTCAAACTTATCTTGCCGAGCTTATTCTTACAGGCGTTCCATTCACTCATGAGTTCGGGATTATTGGCGAATGCCCTGTGGGCTGCGGCGGCGGTCATATCGAGTTTTCCCTTGAAGGAGGAGACGGCCCAAAAGGTCCAAAATGATCGGTTATCATCTTCACTACGCATTAAAACGACGAATAGAATGCAGAGGTGATGCTCAACCTTGGCCCATTGAGTTATGCACCGGCCCAGCTCAATGTGTAAGGCGTCGGCTAGTTGGTCTGTGTGGTCATCCATCATGAAACCCGATGACAAGCGATCAGAGAAGGAAGCCCAGCGCATCCGCGACCGCGCTCTAAAGCGGATGCTGGAAACGCCGCCGAAGCCGCACGATGGCAAGAAAAAGCCGCCCAAGAAAGAGGACGGCGACTAATGGTCCCCGTCTCGCAGCGTCAGACATGCAAGGCGTGCGGCAGGCCCGATAAGTTCGACTACACGATACCCGATGAGCTATGGGCGCGCATTGTCCCGCTCACACTGCAAAGCCGTGTCGTGTGCCTTCACTGCTTCGATGAGTTTGCGCGAGAGAGGGGCGTGCTGTACGCCGCCTCTCTCACCGCGCTGTATTTCGCAGGGGATCGGGCGGCGTTTTGCTTCCGCCCTGAGTGGGCTGCGGACTAGCGGCGGCAGTCGCCGTTCTTGTCCTTGCCCTGACACTCATTGCACAGCTCGCCGGAGCTGGGTTTGGACGGCTTCTCCGTATACCCGGAAGTCGGCCAGTTGGAGCAATTCCGGCACCAGTGCCACGTGTCGCTGTCGTTGCGCTTTCGGTAGGCCATTTGGCCCTCCCATCTCGCTTTAGGCGAGCGGGAGTTTATCGCAACGCATGGGCGAGTCTAGCGCTTACGGAACTTAACAAATTCCAAGCCCCTCACCGGCGGGACGGTGGAAAGTAGCAGTCCGCCGATAGGTGAGGCGCTTGCCCTCACCTCCGCGCACGATGGCGTCGCGGCGTTCTTCATCGTTCACGCCGAGCGCGGTGCGGTGGTTATAGCGGAAGTCGTATTCGGCGAGGTAGCGGTGCAGGTGCTTCTCCGCGCAATGCTGATAGATGCCCTTCATGCCTCGCTTGAAGATCGAGAAGTAGCCTTCGACCGTGTTCGTATGCACCGGGCCGCGCGCGTACTCGCCGACTGAGTGCTTCACCATGGAATGCTCGGCGTACTGCTTGCCGGGTAGGTGATAGAGCTTGGACTCGTCGGTATAGAGTTTCGCCTCGCGGCGGACGTTCTGAAACAGGATCGCGCCGACGATTTCCTTGGTCGCCTGCGGAACGTGGAAAGTGCGGGCCGTGCCGCCGCGCTCGACCAGTGCGATGACGCAGCGCTTGTTCGCCGGGCCGCGGCCTTGCTTGGAGTGGATGAACTTCTGGCCTGACGTGCGGGTCGTGCGCTTGTTCTCGACCGAGCCGAAATAGGTTTCGTCCGCCTCGACCGGACCGGACCCGCCCATGCCGCCTTCGGGCAAGTCTTCGCGCATGGCTTCGCGGATGCGATGCGCCATGAACCAGGCGGTCTTATAGGTGACGCCGAGTGTGCGGTGAAGCTGGTGAGCGGAGACGCCTTTCTTGGACGACGCCATCATCTGCGTCGCCAGCAGCCACTTGTGAAGCGGAACCTTGGAACGCTCGTAGACGGTGCCGACGCGCACGGTGAACTTCTTGCGGCACGCGCCGCAGTGATGCCAGCCCGGCCCCATGGACTTGCCGCCGAGGGCTTTCACCTTTTCCGTCTCGCCGCAATAAGGGCAGACGGGACCGTTCGGCCAGCGCAGCGCTTCAAGGTGAGCGCGCGCGGCGTCTTCGTCGTGAAAGATCGGATCAGTGAGGTTGAAGGCCATAGCGAATCTCCCTACGCGCCCATCCTCCCAAACGCCGAGCGTTCAGTCAAGTATATAATTGGGATTATATTCCTGTTGTGGGCTCGAATGGTCAAGCTGCGCGGGGCCGGACCGCGATGCAGGCGGGGATCAGGCCGAGGAGAAGTAGGCGACCAGCAGCACCGCGGCGAGCATGATCGCCGTCCACAGCGCCATCAGGCCCGACGGGAAATCCTTCGACAGCGCGCCGGCGGGGCTGAACAGGTTGAACAGGCGTCCGCCGAAATGCTTGCCGATCCCGCCGATCAGGCGCTGGGTCGCCGCGACCAGGCGCTCGAGCATCGCCGCGCCCCAGCGCACGACGCCGTCGCCGAAGCGGCGATAGACCCAGTCGGTGTCGAGGATCGTCAGGTCCTTCTCCACCGGGTAGAGCCGCAGCCGCACCAGCAGCGCGAAGGCGAACAGCGCCGCCAGCAGGAGCTGCATCTGCCCGACGACGTGGTCGTAGGTGTAGGGCGCGTAGTCGACCGGGAACGGCAGAAGCGCATAGAGCGCGCCGTAATTGACCCCGAGATAGATGCACAGGAAGGCCGCGATCCCCATGGCGACGAGCATGTTCGTCGGCGCCTCCTTCACCCGCTTGCCGCTGTCATGGGCGAAGAAGGTGAAGTACGGGATCTTGATGCCCGAGTGCTCGAGCACGCCCGCCGAGGCGAAGACCAGGATGATGAAGGGGATGCCGTAGCCTTCCTTCAGCACCGCCGAGATGGTGAGCGCCTTGGCGACGAAGCCCGAGAACAGCGGGAAGGCCGAGATCGAGGCCGCCCCGATCAGGCAGAACACCGCGGTGATCGGCATCGACTTGTAGAGCCCGCCGAGCTCGTTGGCCTTCACGGTGCCGACGCGGTGCAGCACCGCGCCCATGCTCATGAACAAGAGCGCCTTGTAGATGATGTGCACGAAGGCGTGGGCGGCCGCGCCGTTGAGCGCGAGCTCGGTGCCCACGCCGATGCCCGCCACCATGAAGCCCAGCTGGTTGTTGAGCGAGTAGGCCAGCACGCGCCGGAGATCGTTCTCGATGACGGCGTAGAAGACCGGGAAGGCCGTCATGATCGCGCCGATCCAGACCAGGATCTCGGTCCCGGCGTAGCCCCGCGCCAGCGCGTAGATGGCGAGCTTCGTCGTGAACGCTGACAGCACGACCGCGCCCGTCGCCGTCGCCTTGGGATAGGCGTCCTGCAGCCAGTTGTGCAGCAGCGGGAAGGCCGCCTTGATGCCGAAGGCGAAGAAGATGACGACGCCGGCCGGGCTATCGAGCCCGATATCGTTGAAGCCCCAGCTCCCGCTCGCCTGGGCGAACATCGCCGCGCCGCCGAGCAGCAGCACGCCCGACAGCACCTGGATGGCGAGATAGCGCAGGCCCGCGCGATACGCCGCGGGCGTGCCCGAGGCGAAGATGAGCGGGGCCGACGCGATCGCGGTGAGCTCCCAGAAGAAGAACAGCGTCAGGAAATCCCCGGCGAACACCGCGCCCACGCCGGCGCCGGCGTAGAGCAGCGCGCTGGCGTCGGAGACGCGATTGCGCTCGTGGAGCGCGTAGATCCCGTTGAGGAACGCGACCACGATGAAGATCAGCGCCCAGACCCGCGAGAGCGCGTCGTAGCGGAAGGTCTCGAGCCGCTGGCCGGCGACCTCGATGACGCCGTAGACGCCCGGCTCGACCGGCGCGAACCAGAACGCCATCGCCGCCAGCGGGCCGGCGAGCATCAGCCCCTTGCGCACGTGGTGCGAAGGCGAGAGCAGCGCGATCAGCCCGGCGATGAGGATCGGCCAGGCCGGCGAGATCAGCGGCAGGGCGGAGAAGGCGTCAAGCATCGTCGTCGCCTCCCCGCTCCCAGTAGTCCGCGGGACGCGCCAGCAGCCAGCGCAGCGGCCAGCCGGCCAGAACGGCCAGGCAGAAGCCGAAGAAGCCCTCGATCTCGTAGAAGCCGAAGACCTGCTCCCACTTGCCGACGGCGTGGCGCGGGACGAGGTACTCCATCACCAGGCCGATCGCGGCGAGCGCGCCGAAGATGTATAGCGGCGCGCGCCGGGCCCAGGGCTTGTCGAGCCAGAGGAAGGGCCGCGCGAACGGGTGCACGTCGTCGCGCTTCGGGTCGGGCGCGCCGCTCATGGCTGCATCTCCGTTGTGAAGACCGGGCTGAGATAGTCGATGATCGGCCCGACGAGGAAGAACAGGACGATCGTCCCCGCCGCCGTGATCGCCGGGGCGATATAGACCAGCGCGGGCGGGCCGCCGGGCTTGACCGGGCACGGCTCGGGCGCGGGCCGCAGCAGGCCGCGCAGCACGATCGGCAGGAGATAGCCGATATTGAGCAGGGTCGAGCCGATCAGCACCGCGATCAGCCAGGGCTGGCCGGACGCCGCCGCACCCTCCATCAGGAAGATCTTGGGCCACACCCCGCCGAAGGGCGGCACGCCGATGATCGACAGCGCCCCGATGCCGAAGGCGACGAAGGTCACCGGCATGTAGCGGCCGAGCCCGTCGAGCTGGCTGATCTCGGATTTCTTGGCGCCGGTGTAGATGGCGCCGGCGCCCATGAAGAGCGTGATCTTGCCGAAGGCGTGCATGACGATCTGCAGCGCGCCGCCGAGCATCGCCGCGGGGCTGGCGAGCATCGCGCCCAACGTGATGTAGGACAGCTGGCTCACCGTCGAATAGGCGAGCCGGGCCTTGAGATTGTCCTTGGTCATCGCGATCAGCGAGGCCAGCAGGATCGAGGCGCCGGCGATCCAGGCGATCCAGTCGGCCGCCGGCAGGGCGCGCATGAACTCCGCGCCGAAGATGTAGGTCGTCACCTTGAGCATGGTGAACACGCCCGCCTTCACGACGGCGACCGCATGCAGCAGCGCCGAGACCGGGGTGGGCGCGACCATGGCGTTGGGCAGCCAGGGATGGATCGGCATGAGCGCGGCCTTGCCGATGCCGAAGGCGAACAGGAAGAGCAGCACGCCGCCGGTCGTGATCGAGACCGCGTCGCCGAGCACGCCGCCGGCGGTGAAGTCGGTCGTGCCCGCGAAGTGCCAGACCGCGAAGACCGCCGGCAGAAGCAGGCCGATCGAGGTCGCCAGCAGGATGCCCAGATAGATGCTCGCGCCCTTGCGCGCTTTCTCGTCGCCCTTGTGCGCGACCAGGGGATAGGTCGACAGGGTGAGCGCCTCGTAGAAGAAGAACAGGGTGAGCAGATTGCCCGCCAGCGCGATGCCCATCGCCGAGGCGATGGCGATGGTGAAGCACAGGTAGAAGCGCGTCTGGTCCTTCTCGTTATTGCCGCGCATGTAGCCGATCGAGAACAGCGAGTTCACGATCCACAACCCGCTCGCCACCATCGCGAACACCGCGCCGAGCGGCTCCAGCGTGAAGGTCAGCGTCAGGCCGGGCGCGAACTCGGCCAGCGTGATCGTCGGGTGGGTCGGCGCGATCTCGACGAGATAGGCCACGACGACGGCCAGCGCGATCGCCGAGACGAGCGTGGCGGCCTCGCGCAGGTTGGGCTGGCCGCCGAACGCCAGCACGCCCACGCCGCCGAGCAGCGGCAGGGCGAGAGCCAGGCCGAGGGCGAGTTCCGGAGTCCAGGTCACGAGCCCGCTCCTCCCGTGATCGCCGCGGTCGCCGCGCGCTCGGCGAAGCCGACCAGCAGGTCGGCGTTGACGCCGAAGTAGAGATTGGCCAGCGCGAGGATCCACAAGGGCGCGGCCATGATCACCGGCAGACGCCGGATCGTCGCGCCGTGCGTGTCGGGCGCGGGACGCACCCACATCACCGAGAGCAGGCGGTAGACGTAGAACACCGCCAGCACCGAGGAGACCAGCACGGCGGCGACCGCCCACCACCAGCCGCGGTCGAGGGCGGCCTGGACGAGATAGAATTTCGAGATGAAGCCGACGGTGAACGGCACGCCGATCAGCGACAGCCCGCCGATGGTGAAGGCCGAGGCCGTCAGCGGCATGGTGTGGCCGAGCCCGCGGAAATCATTGATCCGGCGCGCGCCGTAGGTCAGCGCGAAGCCACCCAGCGCCATGAACAGCGCGCCCTTCATCAATGCGTGGTTCATCAGGTGCAGCACGCCCGCCGAGACCCCGGCCGTCGTGCCGACGCCGAGGCCGAGCATCATGTAGCCGACCTGGGCGACCGAGGAGTAGGCGAGCAATCGCCGCGCATCGACCTGGAAGATCGCCTGCGTCGAGGCCGCGATCATGCCCACGATCGCCAGCGGCGTGACCACCCAGGCCAGGCTCGCCAGCACGAAGCTCGAGGTCGGGTCGAAGACGTCGAAGGCGAAGCGGATGATGACGTAGAAGGCGACCTTGGTGGCCGTCGAGGCCAGGAAGATCGTCACCACGTTGGGCGCGAAGGCGTAGGCGTTCGGCAGCCAGAGATGCAGCGGGAACAGCGCGGCCTTGAGCCCGATGCCGACCAGGATGAAGGCGAAGGCGATCTCGACGACGCGATGATCGCTCAGCTCGGCCACGCGCACGGCGATGTCGGCCATGTTGAGCGTGCCGGTCGCCATGTACAGGAAGCCCACCCCGATGACGTAGAAGGTCGCCCCGATCGTGCCCATGACGAGATAGTTGAACGACGCCGTCAGCGCGCGCCGGTCGTTCTGGTGGCCCATGGCGACCAGCGAATAGGTCGCGATCGAGGAGATCTCGAGGAAGACGAACAGGTTGAAGGCGTCGCCGGTGAGCGCCACGCCCGACAGCCCCGAAAAGCAGATCAGGAAGGCGGCGTAGAACAGGCCGCGCTTGTCGGCGCTGATCTCGTCGGCGACGCTGGGCAGCGCGTAGACGAGCGCGAGCACGCCCATCACCCCGATCAGCAGCGCGATGGCGGCGTTGAGCGAGTCGACGCGGAACTCGATGCCCAGCGGCGGCGCCCAGCCGCCGAGCTCGTAGCTGATCACACCCGCGCCCTGGGTGGCGAGGATGAGCTCCAGCGCGCACGCGAACGCGAAGGCGACCGCGGCGAGCGCGACGCCCCAGGCGAAACGGCCGTTGGGGATCGCCGCGACGATCGTGGCGGCGAGCAGCGGCACGGCCGCGGGAAGGACCGGCGCGTGCGCGGCGAGCGCCTCGGGAAGAGTGCCTGACATCATCGCCTAGAAGCCCTTCTCGACTTCGAGCGAATAGTCGGCTTCCGACAGCGCGGCGTCCTCGATCGTGCCGTAGGCTTCGCGGATCCTGACGACCAGGGCGAGCCCGACGGCGAGCGTCGCCACGCCCACCACGATGGCGGTGAGGATCAGCACGTGCGGCAGCGGGTTCGCGTAGACCACCGAGGCATCGACCTTGTCGCCGTAATAGGCGTCGCCGGGAAAGATCGGCGGCTCGCCGCCGAACACCTTGCCGATCGAGACGTAGAGCAGGAAGACGGAGGTCTGGAACACGCTCAGGCCCACCATGCGCTTGACCAGGTTGGCCGAGGCCATGACGGCGTACAGTCCGACCATCATCAGCACGATGATGACGGCGTAGTTGAAGCGTTCCGCGAGGATCTCGAGCATCGTCACCACTCCTCCTCGGGGATGTCGGGCGTGCGCCCGGCGAAGGCGTAGAAGATCGCCAGCATCACGCTCGTCACGGTCACCAGCACGCCGACCTCGACCAGGATGATGCCCATGTGCTGGCCGGTGTGATGGGCGTGGTCGGGGTGGAGCACGTCGTAGTCGAGAAACTCCCCGCCCATCAGCAGCGTGGCGAATCCGACCCCGGCGTAGATCATCGCGCCCAGCGCCATGCCCACCCGCGCCACGGCGGGCGGAATGGCGCGCTTGGCCGCGTCCATGCCGTAGATGAGCGCGTACAGGATCACCGCCGCGGCGAGGATGACGCCGGCCTGGAATCCGCCGCCCGGCGAGTACTCGCCGTGGAAATGGACGTAGAAGCCGTAGACGACGATGAACGGGATCAGCAGCTGCGCGACGACGCGCAGGACGAGATGCGGATTCACGACCGGTCCCCCTTGCGCTTCTTGCTGTCAAAGCCGAGCAGCAGGGCCACGCCGACGCCGGCGGCGAACACCACGAACACCTCGCCCATCGTGTCGAAGCCGCGATAGCTGGCCAGCACGGCGGTGACCACGTTCGGTATGGCGATGTCCTCGGGCGTGCGCGCCATGTACTCCGCGCCGACATAGGTGTTGGCCGGCGAGTTCGGGTCGCCATAGACCGGCATGTCGCCGAGCGCGTAGAACAGCGCCGCCCCGGTCGCGGCGACGACGGCGAACGCCGCCCAGTGGCGCGTGATCGGAACGGGGTCGCATTCCCGCGCGGTCAGCAGCATCGCGCCGAGCAGCAGCACGGTGGAGATGCCCGCCCCGACGGCGGCCTCTGTGAAGGCGACGTCGACGGCGTCGAGCGACAGGAACCAGGCCGCCGAGATCAGCGAGTAGACGCCGGTCAGCATCGCCACGGCGAACAGGCTGCGCAGCCTCACCACCGCAACGCCGACGGCGAGCAGCATCGCCATGAAGACGTAGTCGAAGAACTGGGTGAGATCGATCTCGCTCATCCCTCGCCCTCCTTGTCGCCGCCGGGCCGGAAGCGCGTCGTCATCGGCTTCAGCCCGGCTTTGAACGCGGCGTTGGCCACCGCATGCGTCGCCGTCGGGCTGGTCAGGAAGACGAACAGGCCGAGCAGCAGGAGCTTGGCCGAGAGCAGCGTGAAGCCCGCCTGCACCACCAGGCCGAGCACGATGAGCTCCGCGCCGAGCGTGTCGGTGACGCCGGCGGCGTGCATGCGCGAGTAGAACTCGGGCAGGCGATTGACGCCGATCGCGCCGGCCAGAACGAACACCGTGCCGGTGATCAGCAGCGCCGCCGAAACCAGCGTCTGGGCGATCTCGATCATCTCCGCGCCGGTCATGACTCGTCGTCCTGGTCGAGCGCGCGCCTCAGCGCCATCTGCGACAGCGCGATCTCCAGCGAGCGGTAGCGGAAGAATTTCAGGATCGCGATCGTCGCGATGAAGTTGATGAGCGCGTAGAGCAAGGCGATATCGACGCCGTCGCCGCGCCCGACCATCAGCGAGAACACGGCCAGGAAAAGCACCGTCTTGGTGCCGAAGGAGTTCAGCGCCAGCACGCGGTCATAGAGCGTGGGCCCGAGGAAGAGACGCGCGAGCATCAGCGCCATCGAGCCGGCCAGCGCCATCGCGATGATGAAATCGAACACGTGATCGATCATGCCGCCCGGCCTCCGATCGCGGCCTTGAGCACGTGGCGCTCCATGTCGCGGAAGGCTTCCGGGTCGGCCAGCTCGCCGGTGAGCGCGTGGACGAGAAAGCCCGTCTCCTCGACTTCGACGGTCACCGTGCCCGGGGTCAGCGTGATCGAGTTGGCGAAGGTCGCTCGCGCCAGATCGTTCGGCGACGTCACCCGAACGCGCGTCATCGTCGGCTGGATGTCGAGATCGGGCTTCATGCTCTGCTTCACGACATAGACGTTCGCCTTGACGATCTCGCCGCCGAGCCACGCCCAGTAGCGCACGAAGCGCACCGGATGCATGAACGGCACGGAATCGCGCGACAGCAGGCCCAGGCGGATGGTCAGCCCGAGCGCGGCGATGACGGCGAAGGCGCCGAAGCCGAGCAGCAGGGGCTTCTGCCAGTAGCCCGAGAGCAGCAGCCACGTCAGCACAAGCGCCAGCGTCAGCAGCAGCCCGTATAGCACGTTGCGGCCCACGGCCTTCCTCCCCGGGAGACTCGATCGGTCTTCTGATTGCGCGGGTTTCTAGGAGACCCGGCGCGGGATTTCCAGTGAAACCGGGCGCGCCGTGCAGAGAATGTGCACCCGGCCGCCTCAGAACCGCTCGCCGCGGACCACCTCGACATCGTGGGCGTAGATGATGCCGGGATAGCGGGCGAAGAAGCCCTCGGCGGCGGTCAGCACGGCCTCGGCGGTCTCGGCGTTGGTGATCGCGATGACGACCTTCTTCTCGACCGCGCCGACCACGTCGTTGCGGCGCCACTCGCCCTCGAGACCCCGGCCCTCGCGGCCGTCGAGGACCGTGAAGCCGGTCGCGCCGGCCTCCTCGAGCAGGGCCAGCAACCGGGCGAGATGCGGCGACTCGACGATCGCCACCAGCTTTTTCCGGGTCGGTCGCGCCATCGCCTCAGCCTCCGAGCGCCAGCCGGGCCGCCGCCGCATACAGCGGGATGCCCACGGCGAGATTGAACGGGAAGGTGATCGCCAGCGAAAGCGTCAGATACACGCTGGGATCGGCCTGCGGCAGCGCGATGCGCATCGCCGCGGGCACGGCGATATAACTCGCCGAGGCGGCCAGGATCATCAGCGCGGCGGCGTCGGCCGGGCTCATCGCGATCAGCGCGGCCGTCGCCAGGGCGAGGCCCGCCCCGATGAGCGGCATCACGATCCCGAACACGCCGCCGGCGAAGCCGAGCTTGCGCGCGCCCGAGAGCCGGCGCGCGGCGACCAGGCCCATGTCGAGCAGGAACAGCGCGAGCACGCCCTGGAACAGCCCGTTCACGAACGGATCGAGGCGCGCCATGCCCGGCTCGCCGGAGATCCAGCCGATGGCGAAACTGCCCATCAGCAGCACCACCGAACCGTTGAGCAGCACCTCGCGGAGCAGCTCCGAGCGCGTGCGCGCATCCGGGCCGTCCGCGGCGCGGCCGGCGAGCATGAGCCCGGTGAGGATCGCGGGCGTCTCCATCAGCGCCAGCACGGCGACCATGTGGCCCGACGCGACCATGCCCGACATCTGCAGGAATTCCGATCCGGCCACGAAGGTCACCACCGAGATCGAGCCGTAATGCGCCGCCGAGGCCGCTGCGGTCGCCCGGTCGAGCCGGGTGAAGGCGCGCAGCAGCGCGAACGCGATCACCGGCATGGCGAAGCTCAGCACGACGCCCGCCAGCGCGGCGAGCAGCAGCTCGACGGTCAGCCCCTGCTGGGAGACGGCCACCCCGCCCTTGAAGCCGATCGCGAGCATCAGATAGAGGGCGAGCCCTCGCGCCACGGCCTCGGGCACGTTGAGATCCGACCGCGCCACGCCGGCGAACACGCCGAGCGCGAAGAACAGCACGGCGGGCGATGTCAGGTTGGCGGCGGCGAGCGCGAAAATATCTGTCACCAAAAACCCCTTATCGATTACGGACTTATTGGCCGCACAGGATTTTCGGTGATGGGTAGGGCGCCCGCCTTGTCAGCGCAAGGAAAACCGGGCGGGCCTACGCGTTGTCGACGCGCGCATGCCCCCAGTTCCAGTAGCGCAGCACGGTCTGGGCCTTGTCGACCGACAGCGTGTCGAAGACCAGGGTGACGTTCTCGCGGGCGGCATCGGTCTCGATGTGCGGGCAGCCGTCCAGCAGCAGTTCGAAATGCTTGCGCGACAACCCTGTCGCCTTGGCCAGCACGGCGGCCGGCTCGCCGCTGAAATCGTCGATGATGCGGTCGAGCAGGTCGGGCTCGATATTGGTGACGCGGGCGGCTTCCCTGCGCAGCGCGTCGTCGAAGCCCTTGCGGCCGGCGATCTCGACGACCCCCTCCAGCCCGCCCAGAGGCGATTCGTCGTTGGCGCCGCGATCGCGCTGGCGCCGGTCGATATAGGTCAGCGCCGCGGCCACGGCGGCGTCGGGGACGGCCTCCTTCGCCGCGAGCGGGAACACGTCGGCGGCGGCTTCCTGCAGGATCGAGCGCCCCGCCGAGAAGCGCTCCAGGATCATGCGGCGCAGATCGTGGTCGCACTCCCAGAACAGCGAGAAGGCCTGGTGCGGCCGCGTCTCGCGGCGCCGGATCAGGAGCCGGCAGATATCGGTGTTGTGCGACGCGATGGTCGCGAGCTGGTCGATCGTCTGGGGCGCGAGCGCGGCGCCCTCGTTCCTGAGCAGCGCGGCGATGACGACCTCGTCGCCCGTCGAGGCGAGCGCGCCGCACACCGTCTCGGTCACGGTCTCGCGGCGCGCCAGGGCGATGCGATGCTCGTGATCGCCGCGTTCGGCGATGTCGACCATGTCGAAATCGCTGAGCGCCTGGGAACGCTGCAGGATCGGCGCGGCGATCTCGTAGGCGTCGAGCGCGAGCCGGCGCAGCAGGCCCAGCGGCGCCTCGGCCTGCTCGGCGAGGCGGCGCGCCACCTTGGCGCGGAGATCGGGCTCGGCGTTGCGCAGGAGCTCCTCGAGCACGTCGGCGACCATCCAGCGCTCCTGGGGAGTCACGCGGCTCGACGGCAGGCACACGATGTCGGCGAGCCGGCGCGTGAGCAGCTGGCGCGCGCCGCCGTGCGCGACGTCGTCGGCGCGCATCGGCCTTGGAGCAGCCTGTGTGAGATAGTCAGCCATATCGTCTCGTCCCGGATACGAGACCGACAGTCTCCCAACGCGGCGTTAACGAAGCGTGGCTTTCCGAACCGCGGCGCTGGGCGGACTCGCGGGGCGCGCCCATATAGAATGGGGACGACGCCGAGCAGGGAGGCCGACAATGCCCCGCCTCGACAGGACCCGCATCGAAGAGCTCAAGGCCGGGCTCGATGCCGGGCAGCGCGCCATCGCCTTCGAGGAGGCGACCGAGCCGCCCGGCTCCAGCCCGCTCAACGACGAGAAACGACCGGGGCGCTTCCACTGCGCGGTGTGCGGCGAAGCGCTGTTCTCCTCGGAAGCCAAGTACGAGTCCGGCTCGGGCTGGCCGAGCTTCTTCGCGCCGCTGGACGACTCCGCCACCGAGACCAAGCGCGACTTCCGCCTGCTGTTGCCGCGCACCGAGTTCCACTGCGCCAATTGCGGCGCCCATCTGGGTCACGTCTTCAAGGACGGGCCGCCGCCAACGGGCGAGCGCTGGTGCGCCAACGGCGCGGTTCTGGACTTCCGCCCCGAGAGCGGCGAAGACTAGCGCCCATTGCGATCACCAGGAGGGGCCGCGCGGGCTCGCCGGCGCGGGACAGATAGATGAACCGACTTCGGACCGGGTTCGCGCGCGCCGCGACCCTCGCCGCCGCGGCGTTCGCCGCCGCCTGCGGCCAGCCCGCCGACACCCGAGACGATGGAGCAGACCAGACCGCCATGTCCGATCAAGCCGCCCCAGACAGCGTCGACCTGATCGCGCGCGCCCGCACGCTCGAGGCGCCGACGGCGGAGCGGCGCCCGGTCGAGATCGAGCAACTCGGCCGCACCCGCACCGACGAGTACGCCTGGCTGCGCGATGATGACTGGCAGGAGGTGATGCGCGATCCGAGCGTGCTGCGCGAGGACATCCGCGCCCATCTCGAGGCCGAGAACGCCTACTACAACGAGGTCATGGCGCCGACCGAAGCGCTCCAGGAGACGATCTTCCAGGAGATGCGCGGACGGATAAAGGAGGACGATTCCTCCGTGCCCGAGCGCGACGGGCCGTGGTTCTACTACACCCGCTTCCGCGAGGGCGGGCAGTATCCGGTCTTCGCGCGCCGCCCCGCCGACGAGAACGGCGAGATCTCCGGCGAGGAGCAGATCATCCTCGACGGCGACGCCGCCGCGGAGGGCTTCGAGTATTTCGATCTCGGCGCGGTCGAGCACTCGCCGAACCATCGCTGGCTCGCCTACGCGGTGGATACGGCCGGCTCCGAGTTCTACGAAATCAAGATCCGCGACCTGGAGAGCGGCGAGGACGTCGCCACGCTCACCGACGAGGGCTACGGCTCGCTCGAATGGGCCAATGATTCCCGGACGATCTTCTGGGTCTGGCGCGACGACAACAACCGGCCCAAGCGGGTCTATCGCCAGGCCTTCGACGCCGCCGAACCCGAGCTCGTCTACGAGGAGGCCGACGACGGCTATTTCCTCGGTGTCGGCAAGACCGACGGCGACAGCTATATCGAGATCTCGGCGAGCGACCACACGACGTCGGAGGTCCGCCTGATCGACGCCGACGACCCGACCGCCGAGGCGATGCTGGTCGCCGAGCGCGAATCCGGCGTGGAGTACGATCTCACCGAGGCCGGCGGCCGGTTCTGGGTGCGCACCAATCGCGACGGCGCGGTCGACTTCAAGGTGATGACCGCTCCGCTCGACGATCCGCGTCCGGAGAACTGGACCGAGACCATCGCCCACCGGCCCGGCGTGCTGGTCAACGGCATGGTCGGCTACGAGAACTGGCTGGTCCGTTCGGAGCGCGCCGACGCGCTGCCGCGCATCGTGATCCGCAATCTCGAAACCGACGAGGAGCACGAGATCGCGTTCGACGAGGACGCCTATTCGCTGGGGATCGACGCCGGCTACGAGTACGCCGTCGACACGCTGCGCTTCTCCTACGAGAGCCCGTCGACGCAGGAATCGATCTTCGACTACGACATGGCGAGCCGCGAGCGCACGCTCCTGAAGACGCAGGAGATCCCGTCCGGCCACGATCCGGAGGACTATGTCGTCCGCCGCATCGAGGCGACCGCCCGCGACGGGGCGAGCATCCCGGTCACCATCCTCTATCGCGAGGGCGCGCCGATCGACGGCTCGGCGCCGCTGCTGCTCTACGGCTACGGCTCCTACGGCATCACCATCCCGGCCGGCTTTTCGACGACGCGGCTGTCGCTGGTCGATCGCGGCATGATCTTCGCCATCGCCCATATCCGCGGCGGCATGGCGCGCGGATACCAGTGGTATCTCGACGGCAAGCTCGACCAGAAGCGCAACACCTTCAACGACTATGTCGACGCGGGCCGCGCCCTGGTCGAGGAGGGCTATACCAGCGAGGGCCGCATGGTCGCCTACGGCGGATCGGCGGGCGGCCTGCTCGTCGGCGCGGCGATCAACCAGGCGCCGGAGCTGTTCGCCGGCGCCATCGGCGCGGTGCCCTTCGTCGACGTGCTCAACACGATGAGCGACGCCGAGCTGCCGCTGACGCCGCCGGAATGGCCCGAATGGGGCAATCCGCTCAACGACGAGGCGGCCTACGACTACATCGAGTCCTACTCGCCCTACGACCAGGTGAGCGCCCAGGACTATCCCCACGTGCTGGCCACGGCGGGGCTGACCGACCCGCGCGTGACCTACTGGGAGCCGGCCAAGTGGATCGCGCGCCTGCGCGAGCGGCGCACCGACGACGGGCTGACCCTGCTGCGCACGAACATGGGCGCGGGCCACGGCGGCGCGTCGGGGCGCTTCGACGCCCTGCGCGAGCGGGCCGAGGACTACACCTTCGCGCTCATGACCGTGGGGCTGGCCGATGCGGCCGCCGAACGGCCCGAGGGCGAGTCCGAGGAAGCCGCCGAGTAGCGGCCGTCCCGGCGCGGTGAGAGCAAGCGGCGGCGTCGCGCGACGCCGCCGCATTTTCTTGCGCTAGTCGCGCAGCTCGAACACCAGCTCGGTCCTGACGCCGCGGAGCGCGACGGTGTCCGGGTTGCGCGTCGGATCGGCGCGATAGCGCCATTGCGCCACCGCGCTCTCCGTCGCCCGGGCGAAGCCGCGGCTGTCGCACGCCGTCACCTGGATGTTCGTCACCCGGCCCGAGGCGAGCACGTCGAAACGCACCGCGCAGCGGCCCTCGATCCCGCGCGAGGCCTCCGCGGCGGGATAGGCCGGCGGAACGCGCACCAGCGGCGTCGAGCCCCCGACCATCGCGACCGGCTCGACCTGGCCGGTTTCGGGACCCGGCCCCGCCGGGGCGATGTAGCCCGACCCGAAATCGCCCGGCGCGTCGCCGCGGTCGACCTCGCGGATATCGGGCCGCGGCGGCGGCGGATCGCTTCGCTCGATATCGTCGATCCCGATCGGTTCCGGCTGGTAGGGCTTCACCACGTCGCTGATCGCGACGCGCAGCCGCTCCGGCGCGGCCGGCGGCGGGATCACCTCGGTGGCGATCAGCACCTGCATGAGCATGAACAGAAGCAGGGTCACCGCCGCGGCGGCGGGGCCCCACACGGCGATGCGTCTCAGACTGGCGGTCATGGTCGGCCTCCCTTTCAGTCCGGGTCTGGCGCCCGGAGCGTGATCAGGATGGGGCCGAATTGCGGCGAGATCGCGCCGGAGGCGAATTCCCCGCCGCGCATGAAAAAGCCCCGGCGGGATCCGCCGGGGCCTTTCCGGTCCGTTTCGAAGATCGGCCGATCAGCCGGCTTCCTCGGAAGACTGCTGCGCGGCGCGCTCGAGCTGACGGCGGGCGGCTTCGGCCTGCTCGTCGGTCATGCCCGCCTCGCGGTACTGCTCGCCGAACTGGTTGAAATAGGCCCGGCAGCGCTCGGGGATCGAATCCTCCGGGAAGCTCACGCGGCCCTCGGCGTCGACCTCGCCGACCAGCACCAGCTGGCGACGCTCGGCCTCCAGCGTAAGCCGGCACTCGTCGATGAGCACCTGCTCGCGCTGCAGGGCGCGGCGCTGCTCGCCCTCGATCTGCGAGGTGACGAAGCTGATCCAGCCATTGGCCTGGCTTCGGGCGGCGCGGAAACGGGCGCCCTCACGGAACGCGGCCAGCGCGCCCTGGCTGTCGCCGAGCTCGTAGCGCACCGTGCCCAGCAGCACCCAGGCCTCGCCGGGCTGATCCAGCCCGCCGCGATTGAGCGCGGTCTCGAAGGCGCTTTCGGCGGCCTCAAAATTGTTCAGCTGGTAGTGCGCCTCGGCGAGCTTGAGCGCGGTGTCGCCCTCGCCCGTCTGCTGCGAGATCTGCTCGAGCACCGGGATGGCGCGATCGAACTCGGCGGCCTGGCGCCACATGTTTGCCAGCGTCTCGAGCTGCTCGGTCGTGCCCTCGCAGCGGCCGGCGTTGATCTCGCGCTCGAGGATCGTCGCCCCGCGGAACGGGTTCTCGTAGAAGCTGTAGTACTGGGCCAGCCGGTAGAGCTCGTTGCACTCCTCGAACAGGCCGTTGAGATACATCAGCTTGTTGGCCTCGAAGGCGAGCTGGTTCTGCTCGGTGCGCGCATAGAGCGCGACGAGGTTCTGCCAGGCCTGGCGGTTGCCGGGATAGGCGTTGACCTGCTCGCGCACGACGCGCAGCTCGTCGGCCGGCCGGTTGAGCTGCTGGTAGTAGAACTGCATCAGCGAGTATTCGCTGACCGACTTGTCGGGATCGTTCTCGTACCAGAACTCGGCGTACTGGAGACCCTCGCGATAGTCCTCCGCCTGGGCGTAGGCCTGGGCGAGCAGGCGCGCCAGCCGCGCGTTGAGCTCGGCGCCGTTCTCCAGCGCCAGCTCGAGCTGGCGGATGCCGCCCTGGATGTCCTCCTCGGCGATCAGCAGCTGGCCGAGATTGACCCGCAGGTTGGTCACCTCGTCGAGGCTCAGCGCGCCGGTCGCGATGGCGCCCTGGAAGTCCTGGATGGTGCGGGGCAGGTCATCGCGCTGGAAGTAGATCGCGCCGCGCTGCTGCAGGATGACCGCGCGCTCGTAGGGCGACGGCTCCATCGTCAGCATGCGGTTGAGCGTTTCGAGCGCCTGCTGCTGCTCCTCGTTCTCCAGGTATTCCTGGACCTCGAGCATGAGCTCGCCAAGGCGGCTGGAGAAGGTGCGATCCTGCTCCTGCTCCTCCTCGTCGTCGTCGCTCTGCGCGTGAACGGCGGCGGCGCCGGCCAGCACGAGCGCGCTTCCGAGAAGCAGGGCGCTCAGAACGCGGAAGACCCACGTCGGATCGACGGCTTTCGATCGTGTCATCATGAAGCTCCTCGGAGCGTCGCGGGCCGGCCCCTCGCCGGCCGCGCCGCCTTATCCATCTTCAAGTTGGAAGTCGAACGAACTCACCACGCCGCGGCGCCATACCGCGTTGCCGTCGACGATCTTGGGCTCGTAGCGCCAGCGTTCGACCGCGCGGATCGAGGCCCGCTCGAACAGCGAGCTGTCACACTGCATGATCTGGATGTTCGTCGGCGTGCCGTCGGGCGTCACGTCGAACGTGAACTGGCAGGTGCCCTCGATGTTCCGCTCGGCGGCCCGCGGCGGGTATTGCGGCGGGATCCGCACCAGCGGCTGGGCGTCGCGGTCGGAGACGTTGAAGCTCACGTCCGCGCCGGTCAGCTGCGGGTTCTCGAATTCCGGGATCTCGCCGACGATCGTCGAGAGGTCCTCGCTCGGCTGCTCGGCGGCCTGGCGCTCGATCTGCGGCGGCGGAGGCGGCGGCTCGACGTCCTCGACGTCGTCCGGCGTCAGCTCGCGCTGGCGCACATCGACCTCCTCGACGTCCTCGCGGATCGAGATGCGCAGCTCTTCGCCGGCCTCCTCAGGCCTCACCTCTTCGGTGAAGATCAGGCGCTGCATCAGCATGAACAGCAGGAAGGTGACGACCGCAGCGATCGGCACGCCGATGATCAGACGGATCAGACTGGCCATGACGTCGTCCTCCCTACGGTTCCTGCGTGGAGATGGTGACGGGCACCTCCATCTCGAGCAGCATTTCCTGAACGTCGAGCACCGTGCCCACGGGGGCTTCCTGGTCGCCCTGGATCATCGCCTCGGCGCGGGGATTCTCCGAAAGGAGCTGCTCGAGCACCGTCCGGATCTGGTTCATCTCGTAGACGTCACGATTGATCCAGATCTCGTCGGCGCCGGTCACCGCGACGAGAATCGTCGGGCGCTCCCGCTCCTGGGTGACCGCGGCGGGCCGTTCGACTTCGACTCCGGGCTCCTTCACGAAGACCGAGGTCACGATGAAGAAGATGAGGAGGATGAACACGACGTCCAGCATCGGCGTCATGTTCAGTTCGACGTCCTCGTCATCCTGCAATACGCGGCTCTGGCGTCGCGCCATGCTTTCGTCTCCCTTCGAGGCCTAGCTCTCGGCCTCGTTCGCGCGCTGAATCGACACCGGAATGTTGTTCGCGCGCATATCGTCCCAGATCTGGACCACGATGCCGTGATGGGCCTCGTCGGTGGGCTGGATCAGCACCGCCGAGTTCGGCTGTTCCGCACGGACGCGCGACACGGCCGCGAGCACGCGCAGCGAACTCGTCGGGTCCTGGTTCACGTAGACCTGATTGCGGTCGTTGATCTGAACCAGGATCACCGGGTTCGACTCCTCCGGCTGATCTTCGCTCGGAGGCGGCGGCTGCATGTCGATCCCCTGCTCCTGCAGGAAGGTCGCGGTCACGATGAAAAAGATGAGAAGGATGAAGACGATGTCCAACATGGGGGTCATGTTGACGTCGGCCTGATCATCCCCCTTCCGCCTGCTCCTGCGCATGGCTTACTCCACTTCGAGATCGTCAGCCAGCTCGTGGACGCGCTGTTTCGCCATCCGTTCGATCTGGTTGGAGAACAGGAGTCCCGAGAGCGCGGAGACCATGCCGGCCATGGTAGGAATGGTCGCCCGGGCCACGCCGGCGGACATCGCCCGCGCGTCCGAGGATCCGGAGATCGACATCACGTCGAACACCGCGACCATGCCCGTGACCGTACCCAGCAGACCGAACAGCGGAGCCGCCGCGACGAGCGTCTTGATCAGCTCCACGTTCTGGTCGGCCTTGAGCCGCACCTCCGAGATGAGCTGATCGCGGATGGCGTGGGCGTACCAGGAGTGATGATCGCTGCGCGACCCCCACTCCCGGAGCGCGTTGTCCGCCACCTGCTTGTGAGCGAAGCCGAAATAGGCCAGCCGCTCGAGAATGAACGCCCACATCACGAAGGTCAGCGCCATGATCCACAGAAGGACCGGTCCGCCGCGCTCGAGGAATTCCTGCAGGCTTGAGAAAGCGCCTTGGAAATCCATCGTATGGCTCCTCTAGCCGCCGGACCGCTCTTCGGCGTGACGCGCCACGATGCCCGCGGCCTGCTCTTCCAGCGTCTGCTGAGCGCCGCGCGCGAAGCTGGCGGCGAACGAGTGGATGAACAGGAGCGGGATCGCCGCGATCAGGCCGGACACGGTCGTAACCAGGGCCTCGGAGATGCCGCCCGCCATGATGCGGGGGTCGCCGGTGCCGAACAGCGTGATCTGGGTGAAGGTCCGGATCATGCCGGTCACGGTGCCGAGCAGGCCGAGCAGCGGCGCGACGGCCGCGGCGAGCTTCAGGAAGTTGAGCCCGAACTCGAACTTCGGCGTCTCGCGCAGGATGGCCTCGTCGAGCTTGAGCTCGATGGTCTCCACCGGACGGTCCTTGACCTCTTCATAGGCGAGCATGATGCGGCCGAGCGCATTGCCCTTGGAGGCGTTGGACTTGCGCTTCTGCGCGTTGATCGCGCTGTTGGCGCCGAGCAGCACCAGCAGGCGCCACGCACCGAACACGACCGAGAAGATGAACAGGCCGGCGATGATCTTCGCCACGATGCCGCCCTGATTAAAACGCTCCTGCAGGTTGGGCACGTCCTTGTAGATGCCCAGCAGCGCGCCGCGCGACGGGTCGACCGGACCGGCGACGAGTTCGCCGGGATCGGCGTTGGCGAGCGTGCGCGCCGCGTCGAGCAGGCGGCCCGGAGGCTGGCGCTTGAGCTCGGCGAGCCGGTAGCCGGCCGCGCGGTTCTCCTCGTCGGTGGTCCACTGCACGTAGGCCGGGCCGCCGTCCATGGCGAACGCGACGAACGGGCCGACGCGCGTCACCGGAACGTCCTGGCCTTCATTCATGCCGAGGACCTGCGCGGGGAAGGTCACGACCTCCGCCTGCGCGTTCATCTCGTCGATCATGCGCTCGTAGATCAGGTCGAGCTCGCGGCGCTCGGGGAGCGTGCGGCTCTCGGCCACGTCGCGCAGGACGCGGTGACGGCCCGGATACTGGGCGGACACGATCGAGGATTCGATGATCGAGGCGAATTCGCCCGCCGACTGGCGCGCCGCGCCGAACAGTTCGCCAAAGGCGCCCTGCTCTTCGCGGAGCTGCTGGTCGAGCTCGGCGATCCGCGCCGAGTTCTCCTCGAACTGGGCCTCGGCGTCGGCGGCCTGCTGCTCGAGCGAGCTGAGCGTCGCCCGGGCCTGGTTGAGCAGCGCCTGCTGGCGGCCCGCTTCGGCGCGGAACTCCTCGAGGCGCTCCTGGTTCTCCGCCGCGCGGTCACGCCGGTCGGCGCGGACGCGGTCCAGAAGCTCGGAAATCGAGGTGACCGGTTCGCGGTCGACCTGGCCGAAAGCCGCTCCGGCGGTCAGCGACACGCCGATCGAGACGGCCGCGACAAGGGTGCTGAGTTTTTTCATCGCTAGAATCTCCGTCTCGGCCGCTTATTGAGCCTGCTGGGGCCCGGGGAGCGGCGCCACGAACACTTCCGGCGTGGTGACCTCTTCAGCGATGCGATACGCCCGCTGAAGGCCGGCGGTCGCGCCGCCCGGCACGTCCCGCCACTCCGGATTGTCTTTGGTGAGGATCTGGTAGTCGCCGCCGATCCGGCGGATCAGGGCGACGCGGCCGATCTGAAGAATGTCGGCCTCGCGCGGCACGCCGTCGATCTCGACTTCCTCGCCGTAGGCCCGCAGCGAGCGGCCGTAGGAGGATTCGATCTCGAAGGCGTTGAGGATGAGGCGGTACTTCTCGGCCGGCGAGACGTTCGCCTCGCCGAGCACCTCTTCGATGTCGGCCAGGCGGTTGCGCCGCTGCTCCATCTGGAAAGGCAGGTCCTGATCGACGAACTCCTCGAGACGGACATACATCTCGAGCAGCATCGGCGTCAGGTCGCGCTCGATCGTCTGGACGCGCTCGAGCTGGCGCTCGAGCTCGGTGAGCTCGTTCTCCTGCGACTGCAGGAACACGCGCTGCTGCTCGAGATAGACCCGCTGGGACTCGATCTGCTCGCGCAGCGCCAGATACTCGCGCTCGAGGTTGTCGGCGCGGTCGGCGACCGCATCGATCTGCTCCTGCGCCTGAGCCCCCTCTTCAGTCGATTGCTGCGCGACCTGCAGCGCCTGGTCGAGCTGCTGCGCGCCGGACGCGCCCGCGATCGCGGCCGCAGCGGCTCCAGCCGCCAGCGAACTGCGAATCCAGTACAGAGTTTTTGACATGTCTCGCCTCACAGTAGCCGGCGCGAGCCGTCGCCCGCGCGCTTTCGGTTACCCTCGAATTATCTCACCTGCGCCGACGTCTCCGCGACGGCTTCGGCCCCCTACACACGAACCGGCGCGATCACGCGCCGGCGCGGCCCGAAAGCCGCCGTCAAACACACCGGGAATGAAATTTTCGTTTCATCCCCTGTCATTGCGGCGTTGATCCGCCGTCTTGTTGTCCAGATCAGATCGTCTGTCGACGTCAGATCGGACGCTAGCACCGGCTTCGCTCAGCAATCAACCGCGGATGCTGCGCCTCGCCGGCCGATGCACAGCTGCAATTTTCATTCTCCGCGTAAAGGGTGGCGATTTTGCGACAGCTTTCCGCTGAAACGCGCCGTCCGCGACGAGTCGGTTAACGATAAATGAAAATCGGGCGCGCCGCGCATCTCGACGCTGTGCCGACTTGATACGCTTCGGCTTTTCCCTGCCCTTCTCCGGCCCGCGTGCGCGCGCGGGACTCTGAAATGCAATCACTGACTCGTGAGGGGCCGGGGCCGGGAGGAAATGGCTGGGGCGCCAGGATTCGAACCTGGGAATGGCTGGACCAAAACCAGCTGCCTTACCACTTGGCTACGCCCCACCGGTGTTCGTCCGGGCGGGCTAGATAGCCCGGTCGGCGCCCCGATGCAACGCCGCGCCTGCACCGATCGCGCCGCGTCCGGATTCGCCTGCACAAATCGGCGCGACGCAGATTGCGTCGGCGGGAAGCCTCCGATATAAGCCGCGCCCTGATCGGAGCATAGCTCAGCCTGGTAGAGCACCGTCTTCGGGAGGCGGGGGTCGCAGGTTCAAATCCTGCTGCTCCGACCATCCAGCGCCGCGATCCCGACGCGGCTCCTACACGATCGATCGCGCTCGCGCACTCGACCCGGGTCGGGCGAAGCCCTAACTTGTCTGCTAGGACAAGAGACGCCGCACGGGACGGCGCGAGGGGATCATGAAACAGTTCTGGATTACATTCTTCGGATCGGTCGTCGGCGTCATCGTCGGATCGGTCCTCGCCGTCATTTTGCTGATCTTCATGATCGGCGCGCTCATCGGATCCGCGATGCAGAATGTCGAGGCCGAGGCGCCCGGCCTGCCCGACGAGCCGATGATTCTGGAGCTGGACCTGCGCGAACCCCGGATCGACCAGCCGTCGCGCTCGCCCTTCGCCTACGCCGAGCCGCTGGCGATCACCGAGATCGTCATGACGCTCCAACGCGCCGCCGACGACGACCGGGTGGCGGGCGTCTTCGTGCGCGCCAACGAGTTCGGCATGAGCCCCGGCCAGGCCGAGGAGCTGCGCGCGGCCTTCGCCCGCTTCTCCGAGTCCGGAAAGTTCGTGCTCGCCCACGCCCAGGGATTCGAGGCTACAACGGTGACCAACTATTTCGCCGTCGGCGGCGTCGACGAGCTGTGGCTGCAGGACACCGCCAATTTCGCCGCCACCGGGCTGGCCGTGGAGACGCCCTTCCTGGGCGGCCTGTTCGAGCAGTTCGACGCGGTGCCGCAATTCCTCCAGTTCCACGAATACAAGAACGCGGCGAACACCTACACCGAGAGCGACTACACCGAGGCGCACCGCGAAGCGACGCTGTCCTATCTCGGCTCGATCCTCGATTCGGCCGTCGCCGGACTCGCCGACGACCGCGGCATGGACGCCGAGACCCTGACGACGCTGATCGAGACCGGTCCGCGTTCGGCCGAACAGGCGCTCGAGGCCGGCCTCATCGACCGGCTCGGCCATGTCGTCGCGGCCCGCGAGGCGGCGCGCGAACGCGCCGGCGACGAGTCGGCGTCCTTCGTCGAGATCGAGCGCTACGCCCGCGCCGCGCCGCGCGGCGGCCGCGGCTCGGGCCCCGTGGTCGCGCTGGTCGGCGGCCAGGGCCCGATCGTGACCGGCGACGGCGACGGCGGATTCGGCGGCGGCGAGATGATCGGCGGCGACCGCATGGCGCAGGCGATCCAGAACGCCGTCGACGACGATTCGGTGCGCGCCATCATCCTGCGCGTCGACAGCCCCGGCGGCTCGGCCATCGCCTCCGACCAGGTCTGGGACGCCGTCATCCGCGCCCGCGAGGCCGGCAAGCCGGTGATCGTCTCGATGGCCTCGGTGGCCGCGTCGGGCGGCTACTACATCTCGGCGCCGGCCGATCTCATCGTCGCCAACGCGACGACGATCACCGGCTCGATCGGCATGCTGGCGGGCAAGATCGTCATCGACGGCACGCTCGACAATGTCGGCATGAACATCGAGCCGCTGCATGTCGGCGGCGACTACACGCTGGCCTGGTCGGCGCAGCAGGAATGGACGGAAGCCCAGCGCGAGGCCTTCTACACCCTCGCCGAGGACGTCTACGAGGACTTCACCGAGCGCGTCGCCGACGGCCGCGACCTGCCGCTGGAGCGGGTTCAGGAGATCGCCCGCGGCCGGGTCTGGACCGGCGCGCAGGCGCACGAGCTGGGCCTCGTCGACCGCATCGGCGGGCTCTACGAGGCCGTCGAGGCCGCGCGCGAAATCGCCGGCATCGATCCCGACGAGGCGATCCGCGTGCGCGCCTTCCCCAGCCGGCCCACGCCGCTCGAGGCCTTCCGCGAGCTGTTCGGCGTGACCGCCGAGAGCGCCGAGGCGGCGGCGCGGCTTAACGCGCTGATGCAGACCCCGGGCGTGCGCGAGGCCATCCGCATGCGCGAGCAGGCCGCCCGGCCCGGCGTCTCGCTCTACGCCGGCGAGGAACAGCCCCGCTAGATCCTCGCCGACCCGGCGCGGAAACGCCCGCCGGTCCGCCGGCGGGCGTTTTCGTCTGCGCTCACAGCGAGGCGAAGCCGAGCGCCATGAGAACCAGCAGTCCGATCAGCAGGACGAAGAAGTAGACGATGTCGAGCGCGATCGTCCGCAGGACCGAGGTGATGCGCCCGCGTCGATAGACGACCCGGTGGATCCGGTAGAGATAGACGTTGGAGTAGATCGCCAGCACGGCGAAGCCGAGCCCGCCGCCGATCAGCGGTCCCGCCAGGATCAGCGCGGTCATCACCAGGAACAGCGCGGCGTGGAAGTGCAGCGACACGATCAGGTGGTCGTAGAAGAAGAAGCCCCGCCGCCACGCGTAGCTCAGCGCCAGCAGCCCCGCATAGACGGGCACCAGCAGGAACATCAGCCGGGGCGCCCAGGCCATGATCTCCTCGCCCCAGCGGGCGGGATCGGCGGCGAGCCGGGCGGCGCGCTCGCCGATGAAGCGCCGCACGGGCAGCGACAGCGTCGTCGTCTCGGGCGGCGGCAGGCCGTAATCCTCCGGCGCGAAAGACCGGCGGATCGACTCGGGATCGTCGAAGGAGAAATCGGCTTCGCCGGCCGTCGCCGGTTCGCCATCGGGCGAGGGCGACGCCGGTTCGTCCCGTCCGGCGGTCTCGTCCGGGGCCGCGCCCGGCCGGGCGAGCACGGCCTCGGCGCGCTCGAGGGCTTCGAGCGCCTCCTGGTGCTCGGCCTCGCTTATCTCTCCCGCCTCGCGCGCGGCCTCCAGCTCGGCGACGGGATCGCCGCCCAGCCGGACGCCGTCGGCGTCGAACGACAGCCCGCCCATCGCGAACGGCAGGAGCAGGAAGAAGACCAGCGAGGCGATGATGTAGAGGCGGAAGGGCGGCACGAAGCGCGCCCGCGCGCCCTCGAGATAGAGCCGGCTGACGCGTCCGGGCCGCGCGATCAGCGCGGGCAGCGTGCGCGCGACCCGGCCGTCCAGCGAGAACAGCCCGTCGAACACGTCGCCGACCAGGGAGAAGAAGGGGCGGTGATAGGCGTCGGCCACCTGGCCGCAGACATGGCAGACCGACCCGCGCAGCCGCGCGCCGCAGTTCGAGCAATAGCCCGGCGGCCGCCCCGACTCGAACGCCGAGGGGCGGGACTGGCGCGCCCGCACGCCGCCGCCCGACGCGATGGCCGCCGCCGCGGCGTGCTCTGCGGCGGTCCCGGCGGCGTCATCGACGTCTTCTTCCATCCGTGATCGCTAGCCGGCGGCGTCCTGGCCGCCCGGCGCGCCCTCCCCGGCGGTTTCGACGCCCTCGAAGCAGAGATACCGCGTGCGGTGGATGTGGACGACATTGTCCTCCCACCCGGTGACCCGCGGGTTCACCAGCGCCTTGTTCACGTAGAACACGATCGGCAGGTAGGGCATCGAATCGAGCATGAGCTGCTCGGCCTGGGCGAGCAGGCGGCCGCGCTCCTCGGCGTCCAGGGTCCGGTTGGCCCGGTCGACGAGCGTATCGAATTCCTCGTTGCTCCACCGCGAATAGTTCATCGGGATGGACCCGCTCTCGGCGAGGAAGAGGAAGTTGTAGGCGTCGTTGTAGTCGCCGATCCAGCCGCCGTCGCCGAGTTCGTAGTCGCCCGAGCGCAGGTTCGAGTAGTGGATCTGGGTCTCGATCTGGGCGATCTCGACATCCACCCAGTCGGCGATCAACTCCCAGTCCTGCTGCACGACCGGCGCGATGCGCGGATTGTCGCCGGTGGCGCGGAAGGTGAACTCGAAGCGCAGCGGGTTGTCCGGGCCGAACCCCTCCGCCTCGAGGATCTCGCGCGCGGTCTCGCGGCGCTCCTCGACGGGCGTGTCGGCCCAGGCGACCTGAGCGGTGTCCGGATAGTCGTTCACGCCCGGCGGCACGAAGGAATAGGCCGGGATCTGGCCCGCGCGCAGAATCTCGTCGGCGATGAACTGGCGGTCGATCGCCATGGCCAGCGCGTTGCGCACGTCGGGATCGTCGAGCGGCTCGACCAGCGTGTTGGCCGAGAAATACACCGTGCCGAGATAGGGGTGGACGCGGACATAGTCCGGCGCCTGCTCGCGCAGGAAGTCGAGATTCTGCCCGGCGAAGTCCGTGTTGAGATCCAGCTCGCCGTTGCGCACGCGCCGTTCGGCGGCCTGCATGTCGACGGTGGGATAGTAGTACACCTCGTCGATGCAGACGTTCTGGTCGCCCCAGAAATACTCGTTGCGCTCGACATGGACGTAGTTGTTGGCGCGCCACTCGACGAGCTTGTAGGGGCCGTTGGTCTCGATGTTCGCCGGCTGCACCCACGCGTCGCCGTGCTCCTCGACGACGTGCCGCGGCACGGGATAGGTCGTGTAGTGGGTGAGCAGTCCGGGCAGGTAGGGCGCGGGGAATTCGAGCTCGATCTGGAGCGTGTCGGCGTCGATCGCGGCGACGCCCACCATGTCGGGCGTCATCGCGCCGGTGTTGACCGCGCGCGCGTTCTTGATGGGGTAGAGCAGCGAGGCGTACTGGGCCAGCGTCGCCGGGTCGAGAATGCGCTGGAAGGCGTACTCGAAATCGTAGGCCGTCACCGGTTCGCCGTCGCTCCACTGCGCGTCGCGCAGCTCGAACGTCCAGACCAGGCCGTCGTCGGAGACTTCCCAGCTGTCGGCCATGCCGGGAATCGGCTCGCCCGCCGGGTCCTCGGTGAACAAGCCGATGAACATGTCGCCGATGATGTTGTTCTCCCACGTGCCGTTCGCCTTGTGGGGGTCCAGCGACAGCGGCTCGGCGGCGTTGCCGCGGTGGAGAACCAGGGCGTCGGGATCCGGACGCTCGTCTCCGCCGCCGCATGCGGCGAGGGCCAGCGTCGACGCGCCGAGCGCCAGCCAGCGCGTCAGTCTCGGAACCTGATTCATGAATGCTCTCCCCATTTCGCACGCGCTCGATCGCGCCACAGCTCCCCAGCCGGCGCGCCGAACCTTGTCAGCTTTGCGAGCGAGAGTATTGCTTCAATAAGGTGACGCAAGAGTGAACACGATTCATCGACACGCCGACGCCGGCTGGTTGATAGTATCACAAAGCGTTCAACGACCCGGATCGGAGCAGCCGATGACCCGCCTCGCCACGCCCGCCGCCGCCGTCCTCGCCGGACTTGCCGCAAGCGCCGCCGCGGCGGCCCAGGACCTGGAGGAATCGCCCACCGTCGAGGCGCTCCTGGCGTGCCGCGACATCGCCGACGACGCCGAGCGGGCCGCCTGCCTCGATACGCAGGTGGCCGCCTTCGCCGACGCCGTGGACAGCGGCCGGCTCGTCATCGTCGAACGCGAGCGCGTCACCGCCGTCGAGCGCGATTCGTTCGGCATCTCGCTGCCGAGCCTGCCCGGGTTGAGCGGCATCTTCGCGCGCGGCGACGGCGAATCGGAAACGGTCGAGGTGCAGGACGACGGCGTCGAGCTGGTGCGCGACCGCAGCGGCGAGATCGACGAGCTGCGCCACCTGCCTGTGGACTCGGTGCGCCGGACCCGGCGCGGCGATCTCGTCGTGACCCTGGAGAACGGCCAGGTCTGGCGCCAGCTCGACTCGACGCGCATCCCGGTGCCGCGCGGCAGCCGGCTCGACGGCCTCACCGCCGAGATCCGCCGCGCCTCGCTGGGCAGCTTCATGATGACGCTGAGCCACAACCCGCGCGCCTTCCGGGCGCGCCGCGACGACTGAGGCGATCTAACGGTCCTTCGGATCGATCGCGTCGCGCAAGCCGTCGCCGATGAAGTTGAAGCAGAACAGCGTCAGCATCATCGTCAGCGCCGGCACGATCAGCGTCCAGGGCGCGACCTCCATGTCGCGCGCGCCGTTCGAAATCAGGTTGCCCAGCGAGGTGAGCGGCTCCTGCACGCCGAGGCCCAGGAAGCTCAGGAAGCTCTCCGCCAGGATCACCACGGGGATGGTCAGCGTCACGTAGACGACGACCGGCCCGAGCACGTTGGGCACGATGTGGCGGCGGATGATCGCGATCTGGCTCACCCCGGCGGCCTGGGCGGCCTCGACGAACTCCATGCTCTTCAGGGAGATGGTCTGGCCGCGCACGATCCGCGCCATGGTCAGCCACTCGACCGCGCCGATGGCGACGAAGATCAGGATGATGTTCCGGCCGAACACCACCATCAGGATGATCACGAAGAAGATGAAGGGCAGCGAGTAGAGCACGTCGACGATGCGCATCATGAGCTGGTCGACGCGCCCGCCGATGAAGCCGGCCGTCGCGCCCCAGAGCACGCCGATCGCCAGCGACACCATCGTCGCGACGACGCCCACCATCAGCGACATGCGCAGCCCCACCAGCGTGCGCGCGAACAGGTCGCGGCCCTGCGCGTCGGTTCCGAAGATGTGGCCGTGCTCGAAGGTCGGACCCAGCTGGACGCGGTCGCGATAGATGAAGGCCGAGTCGTGGATCCACAGCAGCGGGCCCAGAAAAGCCAGAACGATCAGCACGGCCAGCACGACGATGCCGGCGACGGCGGCCTTGTTGCGCAGCAGGCGCGCGCGCGCGTCGTCCCAGAGCGAGCGGCCCTTCACCGCGCTCTGCTCCATCAGCGCGGCCTTCTCCGTCGGGGTTGAGGTGAGCACCATCAGTCGTACTTCACTTTCGGGTTCAGGACCGCGTAGAGCAGGTCCGCGATCAGGTTGAGCACGATGATCAGCGTGGCGTAGAGGATCACCACGCCCATCACGACGGTGTAGTCGCGCTGCAGCGCGGCCTGGACGAACTGCCGGCCGATGCCGGGCAGCTGGAAGACCTGCTCGATCACGATCGACCCCGTCAGGAGCGCCGCCGACGCCGGGCCGAGATAGCTGATCAGCGGCAGGATGGCGCTCCTGAGCGCGTGCTTGAAGATCACCGCCGGCCCCGACAGCCCCTTGGCGCGCGCGGTGCGGATATAGTTCGAGCGGATCACCTCGATCATCGAGGCGCGCATCAGCCGCGTGATGATCGCGATCTGGGGCAGCGCCAGCGTGACGACGGGCAGGACCAGGCGTTCGGGCGTCATGCCGAAGCGCGGGTCGAGTCCGCCCGACGGCAGCCAGCCGAGATAGAGGCCGAACACCAGCGCCAGGATCGGGCCCGAAACGAAGGGCGGGATGACGATGCCCACGGTGGCGAAGCCGATCACGCCGTAATCGGTCGGGCGGTTCTGCCTCAGCGCGGCGAGCGAGCCCAGGATCGAGCCCACGGCCAGCGCCAGCGTGATCGAGAGAAGCCCGATGGTCGCCGAGACCGGGAAGCCTTCCGAGATGATGTCGGAGACCGTCTTGTCGCGGAATTTCAGCGACGGGCCGAGATCGAACTGCGCCAGCCCGCCGAGATAGTCGAGATACTGTTTCCAGACCGGCTGATCCATGCCGTAGGCGGCCAGGATGTTCTGGCGGATCTCCTCGGGCATCGGGCGTTCGAGGTCGAACGGGCCGCCCGGGGCGACGCGCATCATGAAGAACGCCACCGTGATGATGACGAGAACGGTCGGGATCGCGACCAGTATGCGACGTGCGACGTAGCCGTACATGTGCTTGTGGAGACGCCCCTCTGAGGAAGTCCGTTTTGTCGGCGCTCGGCCCGCCGCGATCAACAGAGCTTCGCAGTGGGGATGATTTTCATATAAAAGACAAGACTTTCCGGATAACCGCGCGGGCAGGTCGGCGTCATCGCAACGCCACGTTTCAGCAATCGAACCGGCAATGGGCGATCACCGCGCTGGCGCCGCCGGGCGAGGCCGCCGGCTCCGGGGCGACGCCCGGCGCGGCCGCGGCGAGCTTGATCAGCGCCGCGGCCAGGCTCGCCGCGAGGATCAGGCGCACGCGCGCCATCAGGAATCCCGCGATGCGGCGGATCGGCGTTTCCCGGTCCAGCTCGGCCTCCCTTCGCGACTCGGTCGGGCGCGATCGATCACGCAAGCTTCGCGCCGCTCGTGATGCGGCGTGAATTGCGCCTGCGCGCGGCCGCTCTAGATTCGGCGTGCGGAGGGAGACACGCGACTCATGACGGCGACCGCCTGGTGGCGCGATTTCGAGGTGCGCGACGGCGCGATGCGGGTCCGCAAGACCGGCGTGACGCTGCCGCTCGGCCCCGGCCTGGCGGCCGAATTCCTCAACTGGCTGATCTATCACCTGCGCATCGAGGCCGCCCGCCGGGACGTCCGCGCCGACGGCCCGCGCGTCTGGTTCGCCCCCGACCGGCCGCGGCCCTGGTATCTCGTCTGGCCGGTCGTCCAGCTCGCCGGCCTGCGCCTGGCGGACAGCCCCGCCGACGCCGATCTCGCCTTTTTCTTCGAGGACGCCACGACCGGCGCGCCGCCCGAGCCGGCCGGCCTGCGCGTCCTCAACGGCGGCTGCGGCGATGTTTCGAAATCGCACGTCGCCGCGGTGTTCGAATCGGTCTCGGGGCGGCGCCTCGCGCTCGATCCCGGCCGCGCCCGCGGGCCGGTGGTGGAGAAGTCGGAGATCAACGGCGCCCATGACGGCCGCATCGTGACGGCTCCCCTCGCGCCGCGGCCGGAGCGCGTCTATCAGCGCCTGGTCGACGCCGTCGCCGACGACGGCTGCGTCGAGGATTTGCGCTGCCCCACGATCGGCGGCGAGATTCCGCTGGTCTTCATGAAGCGCCGGCCGGCCGAGCGCCGTTTCGAGAACGCCAACACGGAGGTCCGCCTGCTCGAGACGCAAGCGGTGTTCAGCCCCGACGAGATCGCCTTCCTGAAGCGATTTCTCGCCGCGATGCGCCTCGACTGGGGCGGCGTCGACGTGCTGCGCGACCGCCGCGACGGCGCGCTCTGGATCGTCGACGTCAACAAGACCGACATGGGACCGCCCATCGCCTTGCCGCTGAGGGACAAGATGACCGCCACGCGACGCCTCGCCCGCGCCCTGCGCGGCTACGCCGACCGCCTCGCCGCCGGAGACTCCGCCTGATGGCCAGCATCCCGTTCAAGCGAGACTTCGATTTCGAATACGGCCGCTGCGATCAGCTCACGCCGCGCGTCCGCCGCGTCGTCGCGCCCAATCCCGGCCCGTTCACCTATACCGGCACGGGCGTGTACATCGTCGGCCGCGGCGAGGTCGCCGTCATCGACCCCGGGCCGGTCATCGAGGACCATATCGCCGCGCTGGACGCCGCGCTGGAAGGCGAGCGCGTCGCCTGCGTGCTGGTCACCCACCACCACCTGGACCACTCGCCGCTCGCCGCGCCGCTGGCGGACAAGCATGGCTGCCGCGTTCACGGCATGACGCCGGCGCCGACCGAACCCTCGGGCGGCGAGGTGCGCATCGAGGCCGGCGACGATCACGGCTTCAGCCCCGACGTGCTGATCGCCGACGGGGCCCGCTTCGAGGGCCCGGGCTGGACGCTCGAGGCGATGCACACGCCCGGCCACACCTCCAACCATGTCTGCTTCGCGCTGGCCGAAGAGAACGCGCTGTTCTGCGGCGACCACGTCATGGGCTGGTCGACCTCCGTGGTCAGCCCGCCCGACGGCCACATGGGCGACTACATCGCCCAGCTCGAGCGCATTCGCGCGGCCGGCTTCGACCGGCTCTGGCCGACGCACGGGCCGCCCGTCGACGATCCCGCGCCGTTCCTCGACGCGTATATCGATCACCGGCGGGGCCGCGAGGCGCAGATCCTCGCCGAGATCGCCGCAGGGCGGACGCGCATCCGCGACATGGTCGAGGCGATGTACGCCGACGTCGACAAGCGGCTGCACCCGGCGGCGGCGCATTCGGTGCTCGCCCACCTGATCCACCTGGTCGAACGGGGCCGCGTCGCCTGCGACGGGGCGCCCGGGCTCGACAGCGTCTACCGGAATTCGGCGTGAGCCAGCTCTAGTCCGCCGCGCCGACGCGGTCGCGCAGCCGTTCCGAGAAGCGACGCAGGCGGTCGGCGTTGGCGCCGAGATCGGACTGGCCGACGCGGGAGACCGAGCGGGCGTCGACGACCGATCCGCCCGATCCGTCCGGACGCACGCGCACCGAGATGTCGTCCTCGAAGCCGTACCAGAAGGTCTCCGCGGTCGCCTCGAACATGAGTTCGTCGTCGGAGGCCGTCGTCAGCCGCCAGCCCATGTTGCGGCCGACCTCGATCGCGGTCTCGTAGGCGGTCTCCGGCGAGACCGACAGCCGGATCGGGGCGATGTCGGGATAGGCTTCCGCCTGCACCGCCGGCAGGGGCTCGCCGGTGCGCGGATCGGTCTTGGCGTCGTAATCGACCGGGTTGGCGTCCGGTCCGCGGCGGCGGATCAGCGCCTCGGTGAAGCCCGGCGGGTCCTGGGTGTCGGTGGTGATGTCGTGGATCGGCGGGATGTCGGAGGCCGCCGCCCGGACATACATGCCGTAGCCGATGCCCGCCGCGCCGACGAGGATCGCCAGGACCGGCGCGAGGATGCCGCCCGAAGACCGGCCGCCGCGCACGCGCTCGTAGATCACCAGCCCGAGCGCGACGAGGCCGATCGCCAGCGCGGCGATGAGGATGTTGGACCCCCAGCGATAGGTCATCAGCCCGAAGCCGACGCGCCAGTCCAGAAGCGCCATCTTCGTGCCGAACGCCGCGACGAGAAACCAGATCGGCGTCCCGATCGCCGCGAGCCATGCGAGCGCCAGCGCCGCGCGGCGCGCGTATCCTAGAAGATTGTTCATCCCGAGCCCCGACAGCCGACGCGATTGCGACAGGGTTAATATAGCCGAACCGGCGTTACGGATACAGCCGCACCACCCGCCACGGACCGAATTCCTCGCCCGCGGCCTCGCGGCGGAACGCCATGCGGTCGTGCAGGCGGAAGGCGCGGTCGCGCCAGAACTCGATGCTCAGGGGCGCGACGCGATAGCCGGTCCAGAACTCCGGCCGCGGAATGCGTCCGAGCGCGAACTTCGCCGCGTATTTCGCCACCTGCTTCTCGAGCGCGAAGCGGCTCTCCAGCGGGCGCGACTGCTTCGACGCCCAGGCGCCGATGCGGCTGTCGCGGGCGCGGCTCTCGAAATAGGCGTCGGCCTCGGCGTCGGAGACCTGCGAGACGATCCCGCGCACGCGCACCTGCCGGCGCAGGCTCTTCCAGTGGAAGCACAGCGCCGCGCGCGCATTCTCGCCAAGCTGGCTTCCCTTCGCGCTCTCGGTGTTGGTGTAGAAGACGAAGCCGCGCGCATCGAAACCCTTCAGGAGCACCATGCGCACGTCCGGCAGCCCCTCGGCGTCGGCGGTCGCCAGCGCCATCGCGTTGGGATCGTTGGGCTCCTTCTCGCGGGCGGCCGCCAGCCAGTCGCCGAACAGGGCGAAGGGATCCTCGCGGGCGAAGATGTCCTCGCCGGCCTCGTTTGCGTCGCGCGCGTAATCGGCCTCGCTCGGGCTGGGCGGGATGGCGTCCTTGCCGGCCATGGCGGGAGCTCCGGGCTGGATGAAGGCTTGCAGAGAGCTAACCGTCCCGCCCGCCGCGTCAACCTTTCGCCAACGGACATCGCTTATGAGTGACGGGTCATGAAAGTGCACGAGAGCGTCATACGCGAAGCCTACAAGGCTCTCGGATTGCGGGGCGACGAGGACTTCGAAACCGTGAAGTCCGCGTTCCGCAAGCGCGTCAAGAGCGTGCACCCGGACACGTCCGAGGAGCCGGCGACCGCCGAGACGCTCAAGGCGCTCCAGCGCATGCTCAAGGCCTACGAGCTCCTGCGCCACCACGCGCCGCGCTATTTCGAGCTCGGCGTGACGCCCGAAGAGGCCCGCAAGGGCGGGCTGCGCACGGTCGATGTCGGCGAGCGCACGGTGATGATCCGCATGCTGCCGTTCTCCAAGACGGGCGCGATCATCGTGCCGATGGGCGATCCCAAGTGGCGCATCATCCTCAATGTCCGCGACGAGATGGTCGACGGCGGCGAGGAGGAGGGCCCGAAGGAGCGCGAAGCCCGCGAGCGCAAGCAGCGCGAGCTCGAGGAGGCCGCCGCCCGCGCCCAGGCCGATGTCGAGGGCGGGACGCTCGGCGCCTTCTACGAGAAGTTCGTCAAGGCCTCGCCGGCGGCGCGCTTCGCCAACTGGGTGCGCAAGTCGGTGGCGTGATCCTCAGCGCTGCACCTGGATTTCGTCGAACTCGGCGCGCACCACGTCGCGCATCAGCTCGGCCAGCCGCTCGTAGTGCTCCCCGGCCGCCGCGCCCTGGCGCCAGACCAGCCCGATCGCCCGGCTGACCTCGCGCCCGGTCAGCTTCAGGATCGCGACCTCCTCGCGGCGACGCCCCTCGGACGCGACATAGAGCGCCGGCAGCAGGCTCGCCCCCATGCCCATCCCGACCATCTGGCGCACGGCGTCCAGGCTCGTGCCCTGGTAGTCGGCCAGAAGCCGCGCGCCGACATCCTCGCACAGCCGGCGGATCTGGTGATGCAGCAGGTATTCGGGGCTGAGCGTGATCACCGGCTCGCCGGTCAGCTCCGACACGTCGACCGCCTCGCGGCCAGCGAAGCGGTGATCGGCCGCGACGGCCAGGCGCAACGGCTCGCGCAGCACCCGCCGCACCTCGACGCCGGCCGCCTGGACCGGCAGTTGCGTCAGGATGAGATCATGCTCGCCGCGCAGCAGCTCGTCGACGAGCCGCGCCGGGGTCGACTCCCGCACGTAGAGCCGCAGATCGGGATAGTCGCTGTGAAGCCGGGCGACGACGCGCGGCAGCAGGTAGGGCCCGGCGGTGAAGGTCGCGCCCAGCTTCAGCGTGCCCGAAAAACCGCCGGCGGCCTGCGCGGCGAACGCCGTGAGCTCGTCGACCTGCTGCAGGACCCGCCGGGCGCGGTCGGCGATCTCGCGGCCCGCCGGCGTGAGCGTCAGCTTCGGTCGGGATCGCTCCGCCAGTCGCAGCCCGAGCTCGGCTTCGAGGGCGCCGATCTGTTCACTGAGAGAGGGCTGGCTGACGCCGCAGGCCTCGGCGGCGCGCCGGAACGTCCCCTCCGCCTCGAGCGCGAGGAGATAGCGCAGTTGTCGAAGGGTCGGCCCGTTTGCCCGCATCGGCGATAGGATAAACCGATCATCAATATCGATTCAACCAGGTTGTAGCGATTGTCAGGCCGCTTACTTGTCTCCGCGACGAGGGCCGGACCCGCCGGCTCGAAAGCCTGACAAGGAAGATACCGAGATGAAGCTCCTCCCCGCTCTTCTCCCCGCCGTCGCGGCCCTGGCGGTCAGCGCCCCGGCGCTCGCCCAGCCGATCACCGTCGCTGAGGTCGAATCCGCCCAGGCCGCCTGGGGCGCGGGCATCGTGCGCATCGGCGAGGTTCACGCCGCCGACGGCGATTACGAAACCGCCGCCGCCGAGCATCTGGAGACCCTCTACGCCTACGATCTCGGCGACGTGCTGTTCAAACCGACCAAGGCCGCCGACGACCAATTCCGCGGATCCTTCGACGAGGCCCACTCCTACTTCGTCGGCGGGATCGTCGCCGAGGACGGCGGGTTCGCCATCAATCCCTGGACGGCGGTCCGCTTCGAGAACGAGGGCGTGATCACCGACGCCGACAGCGCCGTGGCGATGGGCAATTACTACTTCACCGACCCGTCGGGCGGAGAGGTGAAGGTCGAGTACACCTTCGGCTATGTCCGCGACGCCGAGGGCGATCTGCGGATCAATCTCCACCACTCCTCCCTGCCCTATCCCGGCTGACGTCCGCCCGTTTCGTTCCCCGCGCCGGCGGCGCCCTTCGACCGACCGGACGCCGCGCGGGCCCCTGACGCCGCCTCATTCCTGATGACGTCCCCGTCCTGTCCCCCTAGGATCAGCGGTCGTCTCGGAGGCGGCGTCTTTTTTTCATGTCCCATAACAGTTTCGGTCATCTCTTCCGCATAACGACCTGGGGCGAGAGCCACGGGCCCGCCATCGGCGTCGTACTCGACGGCTGCCCGCCGCGCATCCCGCTGAGCGAGGCCGACATCCAGCCCTGGCTCGATCGGCGCCGCCCGGGACAGTCGCGCCACGTCACCCAGCGCCGCGAGCCCGATCGCGTGCGCATCCTGTCGGGCGTGTTCGAGGACGATCGGACCGGCGGGCCGGTCACGACCGGCGCGCCGATCAGCCTGGTGATCGACAACGAAGACGCGCGCTCGAAGGACTATTCGGATATCCGGGACACATGGCGGCCGGGCCACGCCGACTTCGCCTACGACATGAAGTACGGCGTGCGCGACTATCGCGGCGGCGGACGCTCCAGCGCGCGCGAGACCGCCGCCCGGGTCGCCGCCGGGGCGATCGCGAGGAAGGTGCTCGGCGACGGCGTCGCGATCCGCGGCGCGCTCGTCCAGGTCGGGCCGCGGGCGATCGATTACGGTCGCTGGGACGACGCCGAGATCGACCGCAACGATTTCTTCTGCCCGGACCCCGAAACGGCGAAGCTCTGGGAGGCCGACATCGATGCGGCCCGCAAGGCCGGCTCCTCGCTCGGCGCGCTCGTGGAGGTCGTCGTCTCCGGGGTTCCCGCCGGCTGGGGCGCGCCGGTCTACGCCAAGCTCGACGCCGATCTCGCCGCGGCGATGATGTCGATCAACGCCGCCAAGGGCGTCGAGATCGGCGCGGGCCTCGGCGCGGCGGCGATGACCGGCGAGGAGGCCGCCGACGAGATGCGGCTGGGCGCGGACGGCGCGCCGGCCTTCCTGTCCAACAACAATGGCGGCGTGCTCGGCGGGATCTCGACCGGCCAGGACCTGGTGGCGCGCTTCTCGGTCAAGCCGACCTCCTCGATCCGCACCGAGCGGCGTACGCTGACCAGAGATCTCGAGGAGACGACGGTCAGCACGCAGGGCCGCCACGATCCCTGCGTGGGCATCCGCGCGGTCCCCGTCGGCGAGGCCATGGCCGCGCTGGTGCTCGCCGACCACATGCTTCTGCACAGGGGGCAGGTCGGGTAGCGGAGGCGGCCCTCGTCCTTCGAGACGCCCCGATCCCCTCATCCTGAGGAGGCCGCGAAGCGGCCGTCTCGAAGGACGGGGATCGGGGCCCTCAGGATGAGGGCCTCTGGATAGCGCGCGCCAAGCTCGACCCCTTGGATCAAGTCCAAGGGCCGAGACGGCTGCAAAGCCCCCCACCCGGCCGGACCTTCGGTCCGTCCACCCTCCCCGCGGAGGGGGAGGGAGGGCTACGCAGCCCGCGCCTACCCCGCCCTCTCGAACACCGCCGCGCACTCGACATGGCCGGTCCAGGCGAACTGGTCGACGGGGGTGACCTCGCCCATGGAATAGCCGCCCTCGACGAGGATCGCCGCATCGCGGGCGAAGGTCGCGGGATTGCACGACACCGAAACGATCCGCGGAACCGCCGAATCCGCCAGCCGCTCGGCCTGCTCCCTGGCGCCCGAGCGCGGCGGATCGAGGACGACGAGATCGGCGCCCTCGAGTTCGGTCGAGGCCAGCGGCTCGAGGGCGAGATCGCGCTTCATTGTCTCGACGGGCTTGATGCCCTGGGTGTGGTCGGCGGCGGCGCGCAGCGCGGCGAGCGCTTCGGCGTCGCCCTCGACGGCCAGCACCGGGGCGTGTTCGGCGAGCCTGAGCGCGAACGCGCCGGAGCCCGCATAGAGATCGATCACGCGTTTCGCGCCGTCGACTGCGGCGAGCGCGACATCGGCCAGCGCCGCCTCGCCCGCCGCCGTGGCCTGCAGGAAGCCGCCGGGCGGGGGAACGATCTCGGCCGGCCCGCATCGCACGAAGGGTTTCGCGCGCTCGGCCACGGGCTCGCCGGAAATGGTGATGCGCGCCCAGCCGCCGGACTGGGCGAGCTCGGCGGCGACGAGGCGATGATCTAGCGTGATCTCGCGCACCCCCTTCACCGCCACGTCGAGCCCGCCCTCGGTCGCGGCGACCGCGATGTCGATGCGGCCCTTCTTCGCCGGCGCCAGCGCGTCGGCGAGGCGGCGCAGATCGGGGAACGCATTGCGGATCGGCTCGGCCGCCACGGGACAGTCGGCGGCGTCGACGAGCCGGTCGGAGGCGCGCTCGGCGTAGCCGAAGACGAACGCCCCGCCGCGGCGCTCGGCGTGCAGCGTGAGCCGCCGGCGCCCCGCGCCGCGGGCGTCGAGCAGCGGACCGACCTCGGCGGCGAGTCCGGCGCGCGCCAGCGCGGCGACGACGCGGTCGCGCTTCCAGTCGCGATAGACCTCCGCGCGCCAGTATTGCAGCGCGCAGCCGCCGCACCGGCCGTGGATGGGGCAGAAGGGCTCGACCCGGTCGGGGCTGTCCGACAACCGCTCGACGACGCGGCCGCGATCGCCACGCACCTCGACGCGCGCCGTCTCGCCGGGCAGCAGGCCGGGGACATAGACCGGCCCCGGGGCGATGGCGTCGCCGCGCGCGCCGACCGCCTCGGCGGTCAGTTCGCGGGTCTCGGCGGGCGGCGTCTTCTTGCGGCGGCGTCGGGTCATACGGCGCTGATGGGGCGCGCAGGACCGAGTAGTCAAGCGCCTGAACGGACATGACCGGTCTGTTCATCTTCGGCTCAGGTCGGACCCGTTAGGCTTTGTTAACCCGTCGGAGCCTGTCCGGCGCGAACCGGGAGACATTGCGTCATGATCCTGAAGCATACCCTGTTCCTAGCATTCGCCGTCGCGCTGCTCGGCGCGCCGACGATGATCTCTGCGCCGAGCGCCGAGGCCGCCGTCGCCGCGCAGGATCGCGACAGGGACGGGCGCCGCGGCGCACGCGCGCGCGTCCAGGCCGAGGACCGCGACATGACCCGGCGCGGAACGGGGGGCCGCCTCGACGGACGACGGGCGCGCTCGGCGCGTTCCGACCAGGATTCCGGTCGCGCCGCGCGGGCCCAGCAGCGCCGCCAGCGAGCGGCGCGGGCCCAGCAAACCCGCCAGCGCGCAACGAACCAGCACAATCGGGGTCAGCGCGCCGGCCACCGCGGCCGCAATCGCGACCAGCGCGCGGTTCATCGCGGCCGCGACCGCGACCAGCGCGCGCGCCATCGCAACCGGGATCGGGATCAGCGCGCCGTGCGTCATCGCGACCGGGACCAGCGCGGCGTGCGTCATCGCGACCGGGATCGTGACCAGCGCGCGCGCCACGCGCGCCGCGACAGGGACGCCGATCGCCGTCATCGCGGCGGACAGCGTTTCGACCGGCATCGCGACCGCCGCGATGCGCGCGACCATCGCCGCGACCGGCGCTACGCCCGCCATCGCGACCAGCGCCGCTATGCGCGTCACGCCCGCTATGACCGCCATCGCTACTATGATCGCCGGAACCGTTACTCCACGCGCACCTACCGGCCGCGCCATCACACGCGCTATCGCTATCACCGGCGTTATTACGACCGGTATTCGCGGGCCGACTTCCACTATAACGACCGCTTCTGCCGGAGCAGCGGCGATGCGGTGATCGCCGGCGCGCTGATCGGCGCGATCTTCGGCGGCGCGGCCGGCGAAGACGCCGGCGCGGCGCTCGCCGGCGGCCTGATCGGGGCGGGCATCGGCGCGGCACTCAACGAATGCGACCGCGGCCAGTACCGCTACGCCCTGCACTACTCGATCAGCAACGGCCGGCCGTATTACTGGCGCAACCCGCACTCCGGCGTGCGCGGCGTGGTCTACGCCCGCGATTTCCATCGCTGGCGCAACCGCCACTGCCGCTGGGGCGATGCGGAGATCTTCCTGCCCAATGGCGAGGTCACCTACGACCGCGTGCGGATGTGCCGCAACCGCTACGGCTACTGGGAGGTGGCGCGGCGTCAATAACCCTCATCCCGACGCCGCATGAAGGGGTCCGCGACGGGGACAGGCGCGGGCCCCTTCTTCTTGCGCGACCGTCGGCGCGGCCGCCCGTTCATCCTGCGCTCATCGCGCGCGGCTTAAGCTTTGCTTAAATCGGAAAGACCGCCGGCCCCGCGCCGGCGGACGCCACGGGAGATCGAGTCATGAAGACGCTTGCGCTATCCGCCCTGTTCGCCGGCGCCGCCGCCATCAGCCCCGCGCTGACCAGCGGCGCGGAGGCCCAGGGCTACGCCGCGCGCTCCTATGACGGCCGTTCGGGTTACGAGGAATGCCGACAGGACCGGCAGGGCCGCCAGGTCGCCGGCGCGCTGATCGGCGGCGTGCTCGGCGCGGTCATCGGCGCGGAGCTGCACGACGAGGCCCAGGACGATCGCCGCGACCGGCGCTATCGCGACGGGCGCCGTCATCATCGCTACGACCGCCATTATCGCGGCCGGCGCGATCATCATCGCGGCCGCCGCGAGTCCGGAAACGAGGGCGCGGTGGTCGCCGGCGCCGGGCTCGGCGCGGTCGCCGGGGCGGCTCTCGCCGGCGGAGGCGACGACTGCGGCGGCGGATCGCGCTACCGCGACGATTACCGCTATCGCGACAGCGGCTATGGCTACAACGATCCCTACGCCGACCCCTACTATCGCGAATCCGGCCGCTACGACGATCGCTACGCCCGGGGCGGCTACGATGATTACGGCTATGACGACGGATATGACTCCCGGCGCTATTCCAGCGGCGAGGAGCTGGTCGGCGGGCCGGGCTACGACGACCGCAACCGGGCCGGCCGGGCCTATGACGACGGCCGCGCCTATCGCGCCTCCTCGTCCGGATCGGCCCAGGTCTCGACCTCGGGCTATTGCCGCTACATGAGCGCCGGCGCCGGACGCCAGACCTATATGTGCGAGGGCGCGGACGGCGTCTGGCGCCCCGCCGACACCTACCGCTGACGACCGACGCCGGGCCGGAGCCTGTTTCCGCCCTCCCCGCCGGACGCGATCCGGCCCGGCGTCGCCTCCCCCGAACGGCCCGCGCTTCCCGGCGCGGGCCGTTTCGCGTCAGTCGACTGCTTCCAAAAGGCAGATCGTTTCGCCGCGGCGGGCCAGGCCGAAGCCGCGCGCGCGAATCTCCTGCGCCGCGTCGCCGTCGGGATCGCGCGCGGGATTGGTGTGGTTGAGATGGATGAAGCGCACCTTCGCGCGCTCGGCCGCGGCCAGGTCGGCGAAGCGGTCCATCGAATGGCGGATGAAGGGATGGGGAAACCCGCTCATGTCGCGGCCCGGGATCTCGCCGTCGGCGAAGAAGGTCGCGTCGAGGAAGGCGATGTCGACCTCGGCGATCGCGTCCTCGATGCGCACGCCCATGGCGTCCCAGTCCTCCCAGCTGTCGATATCGGGCAGGAAGAGCGCCGAGGCCTCCGGACCCTCGATGCGATAGCCGACCACTTCGGAGAATTCCTGGCGGTGGGGAACGAGGAAGGGCGTGACCGATACCTCATCGCCGAGATCGACCGCCGCCCCCGGGGCGAGCTCCGACAGCGCGATATTGCCGTAGGCGACGAGCTGGCTCCACGGCCCGTTGTCCCGGAGAAATCCGGCCATGCGCGGCATGGCGTGGACGACGATCCCGGATGCGCCGAGCGACTCGTGGCCGAGGAAGACCAGCCCGGCGTAATGGCCGATATGGGCGTGGGTGAGGAAGATCCCGTCGAGGAGCGGCGCGTCGTCCCGCGCTCCGGCCGCCACGGTGAGCGCATGGACCTGCGGACGCATGTCCGGGGTCGCCTCGAACAGCCAGCGCTCGCCCGTGCGATGGTCGACCAGGCCGAGCGAGGTCGCGTAGAGCCGCGCCTCGGGATCGTCCCAGGCGGGATCGTCGAAGGCGCCCAGCTGCGGCGCGCCGCCGTCCTGGCCGATCCCGAGGACATGGACCTCCACCTCGCATGCAGACTCTTGCGACGCGGCGGGGGCGGCGAGCGCGGCGACGGCGGTCAGGCCGGCGATGAGCTGTTTCATGGTCGTCTCCTGAATTCCGCGGCCGATGCGATCACGGTTCCACCCGGCGCGCCAGCACCAGGTGCTCGAGATTGCCGTCACCGCCGCGGATCGGGCTCTCCGTCCAGCCTTCGATCGTCCACCCCTCGGCAGCGAGCCAGTCGCGCAGCCCCGCCTTCGCGGCTTCCACCGCGGCCGGATCGGACACGATCCCGCCCTTGCCGACATGGGCCCGGCCGACCTGGAATTGCGGCTTGAACAGCGCGACGAGCTCGGCCCCCGGCGCGGCAAGCGAGAGCGGGCGCGCGAGCACCTTCTCCAGCGCGATGAAGCTCGCGTCGCAGGTGACCAGCGACGGCGGCTCGCCGATCATGTCCGCAGTGAGCTCCCGCGCGTCGGTCTGCTCGAGCGACACCACGCGCGGATCGCCGCGCAGCGAGGCGTGGAGCTGATCGCGCCCGACATCGACGGCGACGACGCGCGCCGCGCCGCGTTCGAGCAGGACCTCGACGAAGCCGCCCGTGCTCGCGCCGATGTCCAGACAGGTCCGGCCGGCGGGATCGACGCCGAACGCGTCGAGCGCGGCGACGAGCTTGAGCGCGGCGCGGGAGACCCAAGGGTGCGCGGGCGCGGCGTCGATCGCCGCACCGTCGGGAATCGTCTGCGAAGGCTTGGTCACCGGCGCGCCGTTCGCCGTCACCCGGCCCGCCTTGATCGCGGCCTGGGCGCGGGCGCGCGTGTCGAAGAAGCCGTGGGCGACGAGATAGCGGTCGGCGCGCATCAGAACGTCGGCTCCGGCCCGCCGAACCGGCCGCGTGCGCATTCTCCTTGCGCTTTCACCCAGAACCCCCTATCTACCGTTTGTCGAATTTTGGACGATTTGCTCGTCTTGCGCGCAACGCGCACCGCCGAAACGATCCCCTCATTTCGATGTTCATCCGCCCCCGTCGGGGGCGTACATCACTCTGTCTACAAGGACTATCTCCCATGGCTACGGGAACTGTTAAGTGGTTCAACGCCACCAAAGGCTACGGCTTCATCCAGCCTGACGACGGCTCGAAGGACGTGTTCGTCCACGCGACCGCCGTCGAGGCCGCCGGCATGCCGCCTCTGACCGAGGGTCAGCGCATCTCGTTCGAAGAAGAGCGCGACTCCAAGAGCGGCAAGTTCGCCGCCTCGAACCTCCAGTCCGCGTAAGCGTTCTGAGTTCGCCGCCGCTCCAAGCGGCGCGGAAGCCCCCGGACCTCACGGTCCGGGGGTTTTTCTTGTTGTTAACCAGACTCGGCGTCAACTGTTCGATGGGTTTATGCGGGGCGATCAGAGCGGACCAACCGTCCGGGGGACGCCGATGAACTTCTATCAGCACTTCGTCATCGCCGCCCTGGTCTCGTTCGGGATGTCGGCCTCGTTCTGGTATCTCTTCGGCGTTTTCGACCTGACCGGCTTTTTCGTCATCTCGACGGCGTGCGCGCTCGTGGGGTCGCTGGCCGGCTGGGTCCCCGAGAAGGGGATCGCCGTGACGATCGGCGTGACCGTCGTGGTACGCGGCCTCGCCTTCCTCGCCATCGCCGGCCTGCCGCCGTACTAGGCGCCCGCCGCCCTCACGCGGCGGGCGGTTCCGACGTTCGAAGCGCGTCCAGCGCGGCGTCGACGTCGTCGGCGTAGGCGACGCAGGCCTCGGCGACGCCGTGAGCGCGCAGCACCCGGCGAGCCTCGGGCCCGGCGCCCGCGATCGTGACCGCCGCGCCGCGCCGCCGCGCCTTCTCGACCAGCGCCAGCACGGCGCGCGCGCCCGTCGCGTCGACGAACATCGCCCCGGAAAGGTCCAGCACGAGGTGGGTCCGGTCCGCCCCGACGCGTTCGAGGATCGAGGCGATGGTGGCCGCAGAGCCGAAGAAGAAGGCCCCGCTCAGCCGGAACACCGCGATGTCGGATGACGCGTCCATCTCCGGATGAGACGCGTCTTCGCCGCGGCCGCCCGGCGTCACCGCGCGCACGCCCGACGCCCGCGACATGCGGCGGACGAACAGCACCGCGCCGAGCGCCGTGCCGACGACGATCGCCTCGCCGAGATCCCGGAACAGCGTCAGCAGCAGCGTCGTCAGGAAGACGGCGGTGTCCTCGGCGGAGCCCTGCGCGATCGCGGCGATGGCGTGACGCTCGATCATGTTCCAGGCCACGACGAGCAGCACGCCGGCGAGCGCGGCGAGCGGGATATAGGCCGCCAGCGGCGCGGCCAGCAGCACGAAGGCCAGGAGAAAGACAGCGTGCAACATTCCGGCGACGGGACCATGCGCGCCGGCGCGGACATTCGTCGCGGTGCGCGCGATCGTGCCCGTCACCGGAATCCCGCCGATCAGGCCGGAGGCGATGTTGGCCGCGCCCTGCGCGGTCAGCTCTGCGTTCGAGCGATGGCGCCGCCCGGTCATGCCGTCGGCGACGACGGCCGAGAGCAGCGACTCGATCGCGCCGAGCATGGCGAAGGCGGCGGCCGTCGGCAGGACGGCGAGGACCGCCTGCGGCGAGAGGTCCAGGCGCGGCGGGTGGGGCAGGCCGGCGGGCACGCCGCCGAAGCGCGTGCCGAGAGTCTCGACCGGCAGGCCCGCCAGCGCCGCGGCGAGCGAGGCCCCGGCGACGCCGATCAGCATGCCCGGCCAGAGCGGCCGCCAGCGCTTGAAGGCGAGGATGGTCGCCGCGGTCGCAAGGCCCAACGCCGCCGCGGCCGGCGACACGCCGTCCAGCGCGCCGGCGAGCGCGGCCAGCTTCTGCGGCAGCGCCGCGGGTTCGGACTCGAGCTGCAGGCCGAGAAAGGCGCTCGCCTGGCTCGCCGCGATGATGAGCGCGATGCCGGTGGTGAAGCCCACCGTCACCGGGTACGGGATGTATTTGACGTAGTCGCCCAGCCTCAGCAGCCCGGCCGCGGCGAGGATGACGCCCGACAGGCCCACTGCCAGGGCCGTGCCGGCCGGGCCGTGCTCGAGCATCGAGGCGGCGACCAGCACGATGAAGGCGCCCGCCGGCCCGCCGATCTGAAACCGGCTGCCGCCGAGCGCGGAGACGACCAGACCGCCGACGATCGCCGTCCACAGCCCCTGGGCGGGCGTCGCCCCGGAGGCCACGGCGATCGCCATGGACAGCGGCAGGGCGACGATGGCGACGGTCAGCCCGGCGAAGGCGTCGGCGCGCAACGCATCGAGACCGTAGCCCTCCCCCAGAACGGTGAAGAGCTTCGGCGTAAAGCGTGGGGTGCGCCCGGAATCGCCCCGGGCGCCGTCCGCGGATCGGGTCGGTTGGGTCACGGCGGAAAGGTCACAACTGGCGAGGGGGCTTTACTAGCACCCTGTCGCCCGGCGCGCGCCTGTTGATTCAGCGCGCCGGCGGATTCGGGCGGCGGACCCGCCCCGGAACGCCGCTCACGCCAGCGCCTTGGCCGCCTCCGCGTCGCGGCCGAGCGCCTCGAGCGCCGTGGCGACGACATGCTTGGCGTTGAGGCCGGCGGCCTCGTACATGGCGTAGGGGCTGTCCTGGTCCTGGAAGACGTCGGGCAGCGTCATGGTGCGGATCTTCAGCCCCGCATCGAGCGCGCCCTTCTCGGCGAGCATGTGCAGGACGAAGGCGCCGAAGCCGCCGCGCGCGCCCTCCTCGATCGTGATCAGCACCTCGTGCTCGCGGGCCAGACGCAGGATCATGTCCTCGTCGAGCGGCTTGGCGAAGCGGGCGTCGGCGACCGTCGTCGACAGCCCCCGCGCGCCGAGATCGTCAGCGGCCTTGAGGCTCTCCTGCAGCCGTCCGCCCAGCGACAGGATCGCCACGGCGGTTCCCTCGCGCACGATGCGGCCCTTGCCGATCTCGAGCGGTTCGGGGTTGTCGGGGATCTCCACGCCCGTCCCCTCGCCGCGCGGATAGCGGAAGGCCGAGGGACCGTCGTCGATCAGCGTCAAGGTCTTCACCATGCGGGCGAGCTCGGCCTCGTCGGACGCCGCCATCACCACCATGCCCGGCAGCATGCCGAGATAGCCGACGTCGAAACTGCCGGCGTGGGTCTGGCCGTCGGCGCCGACCAGCCCGGCGCGGTCGATGGCGAAGCGCACGGGCAGCTTCTGGATCGCCACGTCGTGGACGACCTGGTCATAGCCGCGCTGCAGGAAGGTCGAGTAGATCGCCGCGTACGGCTTCATGCCCTCGGCGGCCAGCCCGGCGGCGAAGGTCACCGCGTGCTGCTCGGCGATGCCGACGTCGAAGGCGCGGTCGGGAAAGCGCTCGGCGAACTTGTCGACGCCGGTGCCGCCGGGCATCGCCGCGGTGATGGCGACGATGGACTCGTCGGTCTCCGCCTCGGCGATGAGCGATTTGGCGAAGACCGACGTGTAGCTCGGCGCGCCGGGCTTCTTCTTCTGCTGCTCGCCGGTGACGACGTCGAACTTGGCGACGCCGTGATACTTGTCGGCGGCGGCCTCGGCGGGCTCGTAGCCCTTGCCCTTCTGCGTGACGCAATGGATGAGGACCGGGCCCTCGTCGTAATCGCGCACATTCCTGAGAACCGGCACCAGCTGGTCGAGCTTGTGGCCGTCGATCGGGCCGATATAGCGGAAGCCCATCTCCTCGAAGAGCGTGCCGCCCATCGCCATGCCGCGCAGATACTCCTCGGCCTTGCGCGCGGCGTCCTCGACGCCCAGCGCGCGGGCGACGCCTTTGCCCAGCTTGCGGATGTCCTGGTAGCTCTTCGACGAGACCTGGCGGGCGAAATAGTGGCTCATCGCGCCGACCGGCGGGGCGATCGACATGTCGTTGTCGTTGAGGATGACGATGAGATTCTTCTTCATCGCCCCGGCGTTGTTCATCGCCTCGTAGGCCATGCCAGCGCTCATCGCGCCGTCGCCGATGACGGCGATGACCTTGCGCTCGTCCTCGCCCTTGAGGTCGCGCGCCACGGCGAAGCCGAGCGCAGCCGAGATCGAGGTCGAGGCGTGGGCCGCGCCGAACGGGTCGTATTCGCTTTCCGAGCGCTTGGTGAAGCCCGACAGCCCGCCGCCCTGGCGCAGCGTGCGGATGCGGTCGCGCCGGCCGGTGAGGATCTTGTGGGGATAGCACTGGTGGCCGACATCCCAGACCAGCACGTCGTCGGGCGTGTCGAAGACGTGGTGCAGCGCCACGGTGAGCTCGACGACGCCGAGCCCGGCGCCGAGATGGCCGCCGGTGACCGAGACGGCGTCGATCGTCTCGGCGCGCAGCTCGTCGGCGACCGACTTGAGGAAGTCGAGATCGCGATTCTTCAGATCCGCGGGGATGTGGATCTGGTCGAGGTGGGGCGTCTCGGGCATTCGGGCTCCGGAAATGGGTCGTCCTAACTGAATTTAGCCATCACGACCGGCGATCCAATACATAGTCGACGACGCCGCGCAGCAGATCGGCCTCCTCGCCGAACCCGGCGAGGTGCGCCTTGGCCTGTTCGGCCAGGCGCTGCGCGCGATCCCGCGCGCCGTCCGCGCCGAGAATGGACACGAAGGTGGCCTTTCCTTGACCGGCGTCCTTGCCGACGGCCTTGCCGGTCTCGTCCTCGGCGCCCTCGGCGTCCAGCAGATCGTCGACGATCTGGTAGATCAGGCCGAGATCGTGGGCGTAGCCGTCCAGCGCGATCCGCGCCTCCTCGCCGGCCTCGGCGAGAATGACCGGCGCCTCGGCGGAGAACGAGATCAGCGCGCCGGTCTTCATGCGCTGCAGCCGGGTGATCAGCCCGATGTCCTCGTCGTGACCCGCCGCGGCCATGTCGATCATCTGCCCGCCGACCATGCCGCGCGCGCCGGCGGCCTCGGCCAGCCGCTGGATGAGCAGCGACCGCACCACGCCGGAGGGGTGCGTGTCCACGCCGGCCAGGATCTCGTAGGCGCTCGCCTGCAGCGCGTCGCCGGCGAGCACGGCGGTGGCCTCGTCATAGGCCCGGTGCACGGTGGGTCGGCCGCGGCGCATGTTGTCGTCGTCCATGCACGGCAGGTCGTCGTGGATGAGCGAGTAGGCGTGGATGCACTCGACCGCGCAGGCGGTCCGCAACAGTCCGCGCTGGGACGCGCCGAGCAGCGAGCCGCACTGGGTGACGAGAAACGGCCGGATGCGCTTGCCCGGACCGAGCGCGGCGTAGCGCATCGCCGAGATCAGCCGCTCTTCCGGCCCCTCGCGCGACGGCAGCAGCGCGTCCAGCGCGACCGTCACGCGGTCGGCGGTCTCCTCGATCGTGGTCATCAGGTCGGGCATCGGCCGGTTTCCGGCTCCTTCCGCGGTTCAGGACACGCGCGCGCCGTCGGGCGCATCGCCGTCCGCGCCCAGCAGCAGGACCGCGCCGTCGGCGTCGTGGACGCCGAGCACCAGCACCTCGGAACGGGCCGGCCCGATCTGGCGCGGCGGGAAATTGACCACTGCGAGCACGCGCCGGCCCGGCAGGTCCTCGAGGCCGTAGCGGTCGGTGATCTGCGCGGAGCTCTTCTTCACGCCGACGCCGGGCCCGAAATCCACCTGGAGCTTGTAGGCCGGCTTGCGCGCCTCCGGGAAGGGCTGCGCGTCGATAATGGTTCCCAAACGGATATCAGCGCGAAAGAAGATCTCTGGATCGATCTCCTCGGCGGGCGGGTCGTCCGGCGTCATCGCCTCACCGCTCCAGGTCGGCGGGCTCGGTCTTCGCCTCGCCGTCGGGACCGAGCACGATCTTGTCGACCTTGAGCTGGGCGTCCTTGAGCCGCTTCTCGCAATGGGCCTTCAGCGCCGCGCCGCGCTCGTAGATGGCGATCGACTTCTCGAGCTCGACCTCGCCGCGCTCCAGCTGCTCGACGATGCGCTCGAGCTCCTCGAGCGCGGCCTCGAAGCTCATCTTGGCGATATCGGCGTTGGCGTCCTCGGCCATGGGGCGCTCCGGTCGGTGGTTGCAGGGCGAACAGACAAGCGCCGAAACCCGGCGCGATCAACCGCCGCGCGCGGCGGCCTTCGGCTCGTAGCGCCGCCACGACCAGTAGACGTCGCCGCCGTCGCGCACGCAGGCGTAGCCGCGGCGCTTCAACGCGGGGCGCAGCATCCGGTTGAACCAGCCGTGGGCGAACAGCATGACCGGGCCGGTGCGGGCGGCCTCGACGAGCCGGTCGGCGGCCTGCGCGGCGCGGCGCTCGGCCTGGCCGCGACTCTCCTTGCCGCGGGCGAAGCCGAGCCACCAGGCGCAGCGCGCCGGCACGCCCCAGGTGCGCGCCGACATCCTGCCGGGGAAGGGCGGCGGGGGCAGCGCGGCCTCGACGAAGACGGAATCGACCTCGATCGGCTTGCCGCCGGCGCAGGCCTGGGCGGTCTCGAGCGCGCGCGGCGCGGGCGAGGAGAAGAGATGGACCGCCTGCTCGGCCTGGGCCAGTAGCGCGGGCGGCGGCGCCTGGCCGTCGCGCAGGCCGCGCTCCTCGTAATCGGCCCACCAGCGCTCGTAGCCGCGCCAGTCGACGCGCTGGCGCCGGTCGGCATCGGGCTCGCCATGGCGGACGATGGTGATGAAGCCCGGCGTGTCTTGGCGGCGCATATCCGTCATGGCGGCTCGCGGGCGGAGATGAGGGGAGCGCCGTCGGCGGCCGGCCCGGTCAGGCCGCCTGCAGCGCGCGCACGAATCCCCGGACCGAGGCTTCCAGCGCCGGGCAGTCGTATCCGCCCTCAAGCACGCAGACAAGGCGCGAGCCGGCGCGCGCGCGCGCGGTTTCGGCCAGGCGCCGGCCGACCCACGCGAAGTCTTCCTCGGTCAGCGCGAGCCCGGCGAGCGGATCGGCGGCGTGGGCGTCGAAGCCCGCCGAGACAAGCAGGATGTCCGGCGCGAAGGCGGCGACCCGCGGCAGGATCGCCGTCTCGATCGCTTCGCGCCAGGCCGGCCCCGCCGTCCCGCCGGGCACGGGGACGTTGACGATATTGTCGTGCGCGCCGGTCTCGTGCGCCGCGCCGGTGCCGGGATAGATCCAGCCCTGGTGGATCGAGGCGAAGAAGAGGCGCGGATCGGACGCGGCGACGGTCTGCGTGCCGTTGCCGTGATGGACGTCGAAATCGACGATCGCGACGCGCTTCAGCCCGCGCGCGTCGACGGCGTGCTTGGCCGCCACGGCGACGCTGTTGAACAGGCAGAAGCCCATCGCCTGGTCCGGCTCGGCGTGGTGGCCGGGCGGACGGCAGGCGCAGAACGCGGCCTCGGCGGTCCCGTCGATCACGGCGTCCACGGCCTGGACCGCCGCGCCGGCGGCCGCCCGCGCGGCCTCCAGCGAGCCCGGACTCATATGCGTGTCCCAGGCGAGCTGCGCATGGCCCGCGGCGGGACTTGAGCGCTCCATGTGCTCGATGTGGGCGGGGGTGTGGACGCGCAGCAGCGCCTCGCGCTCGACCGGGCGCGCCTCGGCGCGGTCGATTCCATCGATCGGCTCGATCGCCGCCATCACCGCGCGCAGCCGGTCGACCCGTTCGGGATTGTCGGGCGGCGGATCGTGGGCGAACCCGGTTTCGGAGGTAAGCACGAGCGTCTTCATGAGACGTCTCATAGCGCTCAAGGCGCGGTCGGGACAGCCCCGTCAGATCAGCTTCAGACGCCGGAACAGCCAGACCTCCACCGCGCCGAGGAACACGATCAGCGCGGTCACCGCGGCGAACGCCCAGGGCGTCTCCGCGCCGGGAATGCCCGCGACATTGATGCCGAGCAGCCCGGTGAGAAGGCTGAGCGGCAGGAAGATCGCCGCGACGACCGACAGCACCAGCGTGTAGCGGTTCATCTGCTCGGCGCGCTTCTCCAGAAGCTGGTCATGGACGACGGCGGCGCGCTCGCGGGCGGCCTCCAGCTCCTCGAGCAGGCGCGTCGTCCGGTCGCCCGCCTCGCGGAGGCGGCTGCGATCGCGCTCCGACAGCCAGGACAGGTCCTCGATGGCCAGCGTGGTGAGCGCGTCGCGCTGCGGGCCGATGAAGCGGCGGAGCAGGATCGCGCGTCGCCGGATGTCGGCGAGTTCGCCGTGAAAGGCCGCCCCGTCGCGTTCGTCGAGCAATTGCTCCTCGAGGTGATCGATCTCCTCGTGGAGTTCGGCGACGGTGGGCTCCATCCTGTCGATGAGGCGCAGGGCCAGCTTGGCGATGAGGTCGCCGGGGGTGACGGGCGCGACGCCGCGCTCGATGGCGTCGATGATGTCCGCGATCGCGTAAAGCGGCCGCAGCCAGACGCCGATCACCCGGTCGGCCTCGATCCAGAAGCGCACCGAGATCATGTCCTCGGGCTCGGCGCCCTCGTGGAGATTGACGCCGCGCAGGATCACCACGGCCCCGTCGCCGTGCACGGTGCAGCGCGGCCGCGTGTCATCAGCGAGCAACGCCTGCTGGACATAGCCGTCGAGCCCGCTGTGCTCCTTGAGCCAGTTCAGCGCCGTGCGTTCGTCGCGGTTCAGATGCGCCCACATGAAGGCATCGCCCGGCCCCTCGGCGGCCGGCTTGGGCTCGCGGTGCTCGGGCAGGAAGAGATGGTCGGCCTCGAGCGTCTCGGCCGCGCCGCGCCCGTCGAGCCGGAAGACCGAGACGGGATCGAGGAGCGGTGCGGCCATGGCGTCCTTCTCTTTTGAGCGGAAGCCTACGCCTCCTCATCCACCAGCGGCCGGGCGCGCACGCGCACGCGGGGGCGTTCGCCGCGGATCTTCTCGACATGAAGCCGTTCGACCTGGCTGTCGTCGTGGAAGACGACGCCGGTGAGCGCGTCGAGCACGGCCTTGGCGACATTGTCGACATCGTGGACGGGCGAGTGCTCGGTCCGCTCGATGTGGATCGTCACCTCGTAGGGGCCCCATTTCGGCCGGACGCGCTTGAACTCGGTGCGGAAGAACTCGCCGATGAGCACCTTGAAGCGGCGCGTCTGCGAGGTCAGCGCATCGACGCGCAGATGGAGCGATCCATTGACGTTGGCTGCCTGCACGCGCCCTCTCCCGACCCAGTCCAGGCCCTCGTTGCGATCATCGGCTTGATCCATCGCGGCCCGGTGCTACACAGCCGATTCGATCCATTCATTCTCCGCCCGCGTCCCCGTTCCGGCAAGCGCGCGGGCCCAAACGGCCGTGGAGAACTCGCGATGACCGAGATGCGCACCGAGACCGATTCCTTCGGCCCGCTGGAGGTCCCGATGGACAAGCTCTGGGGCGCGCAGACCGCGCGTTCGCTCAAGAATTTCCGGATCAGCGGCGAGAGCATGCCCCCGCCGATGATCCGCGCGCTCGGGATCGTCAAGCACTGCGCGGCCAAGGCGAACATGGCGCTGGACAATATCGAGCCGAGGCTGGGCGAGGCGATCGCCGCGGCCGCCCTCGAGGTCGCCGAGAACAAGCTCGACGATCACTTCCCGCTGGTGGTCTGGCAGACCGGCTCGGGCACGCAGTCGAACATGAACGCCAACGAGGTGATCGCGAACCGGGCCATCCAGACGCTCGGCGGCGAGGTCGGTTCGAAGGACCCCGTCCACCCGAACGACCACGTCAATCGCGCGCAGTCGTCGAACGACACCTTCCCGACCGCGATGCACATCGCCGCGGCCGAGGAGATCGCCAACCGGCTGATCCCCGGCCTGCAGACGCTGCGCCACGCCCTCGACGAGAAGGCCAGGGCGTTCCGCGACATCATCAAGATCGGCCGCACCCATCTCATGGATGCCACGCCGCTCACGCTGGGCCAGGAGTTCTCCGGCTATGTGGCGATGCTCGACAACGCCATCCGGCGCGTCGAGGCGAGCCGGCCCGCGCTGCATCAGCTCGCCCAGGGCGGCACGGCGGTGGGCACCGGGCTCAACACGAAGGTCGGCTTCGACAAGCGTTTCGCCGAGGAGGTCGCCGAGTTCACGCACCTGCCTTTCGAGACCGCGCACAACAAGTTCGAGGCGCTGGCGACCAAGGACGCCCTCGTGGAGGCCCACGCCGCGCTCAATTCGGCGGCGGTGTCGCTGTACAAGATCGCCAACGACATCCGGCTGATGGGTTCGGGCCCGCGCTGCGGCATCGGCGAACTTGCCCTGCCCGCCAACGAGCCCGGCAGCTCGATCATGCCGGGCAAGGTCAATCCGACCCAGAACGAGGCGCTGACGATGGCCTGCACGCAGGTGATGGGCAACAACACGGCGGTGAGCTTCGCCGGGTCCCAGGGCCAGTTCGAGCTCAACGTCTTCAAGCCGGTGATCATCCACAACGTGCTGATGTCGATCAGGCTGATCGCCGACGCCTCGGTGAGCTTCGCGCAGAACTGCGTCGAGGGGATCGAGGCCGACGAGGCCCGGATCTCGGAGCTCCTCGAGCGCTCGCTCATGCTGGTGACCGCGCTGGCGCCGAAGATCGGCTACGACAACGCCACCACCGTGGCCAAGACCGCCCACGCCAACGGCACGACGCTGCGCGAGGAGGCGGTGAAGCTCGGCTTCGTCACCGAGGCCGAGTTCGACGAGGTGGTGCGTCCGGAGAAGATGATCGGGCCGTCGGCGTGACGCCCGCCGCGCTTCCTCCCTCCCCCTCGTGGCGAGGGTGGACCGGCCGTCAGGCCGGGCCGGGTGGGGGGCGAACGTAAGGCGTCTCTCGACTCTCACCCCACCCCGACCGCTTCGCGGTCGTCCCTCCCCATCAAGGGGAGGGAGGGGAGCCAGCCGCCGCCGATGCAGATTCGGACCCGCCCATGCTCGAAAAGCGCTCGCTGACGATCTCCGGCCACGCCACCTCGCTGGCGCTGGAGCCGGAGTTCTGGGCGGTGCTCGACGCGGCCGCCCGCGAGGACGGCCGGTCGCTGGCGAGCCTCGTGCGCATGATCGACGAGGCGCGCGTCGAGACCGACCCCGATCAGCCGCTGTCGAGCGCGGCGCGGGTCTGGGCGCTGAGGCGCGTTCAGGCCGCGCGGCCTTGACCCTCGGCGGCGGAGGCCGTTGAACGGGTCCATGAGCGAAACGACGGGCGAGTCGGGGGAGCAGGCGCCGAAGGGCCTCGGCGCGCAATTGATCCGTCTGCAGGCGTGGGTTCGCCGCGGCTTCAGCGAAGGCCGCTCGCCGGCGCTGTGGCTGATGGCGCTGGTCGTCGGCGTGATCGCCGGCTACGGCGCGCTCGGACTGAGGCTCGCCATCCAGACCGTCCAGCTCGGCGCCTTCGGCGCGTTCTCGGAGAACCTCGCCAGCCGCGCCGCCGAGCTGGACGCGCTTCACATCATCGCGGCGACCTTTCTGGCCGGAGTCGCCGTGTCGGCCCTGCTCTTTCTCGGCGAGCGGATGAAATGGCTGCCCGAGACCCACCCCCTCGTCGTCGCCGACGTCATCGAGGCCCGGGCGGTCCGGGCCGGCAAGATGAACACCGCCCCCGGCCTGCTCTCGGCTGCGATCGCAGCGGTCTCGCTCGGCGGCGGGCTGTCGGCGGGACGCGAGGGTCCGGCGGTGCATCTGGGCGCGACCCTGGCGGCGGTGTTCACGAAGCTGCTGGGCCTGCCGGCGCGGGCGGCGCGCATCATGCTCGCCTGCGGCGCGGCGGCGGCGGTCTCGGCGAGCTTCAACGCCCCCGTCGCCGGCGCCCTGTTCGCCTTCGAGGTCATACTGGGCCATTACGCGCTCAGGTCCATCGCCCCGGTCGCCGCGGCGAGCGTCACCGGCGCAGTGCTTGCGCGCATCCATTTCGGCGCCACGCCCGCCTTCCCCGTGCCGACGATCGAGCCGGCCTCGATCGCCGACTTCCTCGCCGTGGTGCCGCTGGGCCTGGCCGCGGCCGGCGTGGCCATTCCCTTCATCCTGGCGGCCAACGCCGCGCCGCGCCTGGTCGCCGAGCAGGCGAAGAAGATCCACTGGCCTCTCTGGGCGCTGCCCCCGGTGGGCGGGGTCATCGTCGGGCTGATCGGCGCCTTCGTGCCGGAGGTCCTCGGCGTCGGCTACGAGGCCACCGCCAATGCGCTCGCCGGCGCCTACGGGATCGGCCTGCTGGTCGCGCTGATCGCGGTGAAGCTGGTCGCCACGGTGATCACGCTCGGCTTCCGCTTCGGCGGCGGGGTGTTCTCGCCCTCGCTCTATCTCGGCGCCATGGTCGGCGGGCTGTTCGGCGCGATCGTCGCCCAGACGCTAGGCGAGCAGGCCTCCTCGAGCGCCTTCTTCGCCGTCGTCGGCATGGGCGCGGTCTCCGGCGCGGTGCTCGGCGCGCCGCTGTCGACGACGCTGATCGTGTTCGAGCTGACGGCGAGCTACGAGGCCTCGATCGCGCTGCTGGTCGCCGTCTCGCTCGCGACGGTCATCACCACCAGCGTCACCAAGGGCTCCTTCTTCCACAAGCAGGTCGAGCGCCACGGCTACGATCTCACCGAAGGCAATGCGCGCGTCATCCTGCAGACGATCCGCGCCCGCGACATCATGAGCCCGCTCGACGCCTCCGACATCACCGGCGAGATGGACGAGCCCGCGCTCTACGAGGACGACTATCTCGGCCGGGTGATGGGCTTCCTCTCCGCGGAGAAGCTCGACGGCGCGCCGGTCCGCGCGCGCTCCGGCGACCAGCCGATCACGGGCTATATCTCCAAGGCCGACGCGCATGCGGCCTACGCCGACGCGCTGGCGCGCGCCCACGCCGAGGAGCATCGATGACTTGACGCGTTGCGCAACGCGCAATAATCTTGGTGCATGATCCGGAGCTGGGCGTGCAAGCTCACGAAGGCGTTCTACGAGACCGGCCGGACGCCCAAGGGATGCGGATGGGCCGGGACGCAAGACGTCGCGGCGCGCAAGCCGGCCTCGTCGCGCGCCTTCAGCGACCCGGCTCGACGATCTTCGCTCGCCGCCGGGAAACCGGCTCGAGGCGCTGAAGGGCGATCGCGCGGGCCAGCACGCGATCCGGATCAACGCGCAGTGGCGGGTCTGCTTCGAATGGACGGACGCCGGCCCGGAGCGCGTCGAGATAACGGACTATCACTAGGGAGGCCCGCCATGACCCGCATCCCCGCCGAGGACGGCGTCGTCGGCATCGTCGTCCATCCCGGCGCCTATCTTCGCGACGAGTTCATCGCACCGCTCGGCCTGTCCAACCGGGCGGTCGCCGACGCGCTCGGAATCAGCCCGTCCAACCTGTCGCGCTTCATCGCGGGCAAGCAGTCCGTCTCCACCGAACTCGCAGTCCGGCTCGGCAAGGCGTTCGGAACCTCGGCGCAGTTCTGGCTGAACCTGCAGCAGACCCATGACATCGCGGCGCTGCGCCGGGGGCGCTGGGCCGAAATCGAGGCGGAGGTGAAGGTCGTCGCAGCCTGACGCCTGGCTCAGTGCTGGCTCAGCGCGGTGCGGATCAGCCGTCGCCCGCGCGTGAAATAGAGCATGAGCACGACGCCGGCGAAGGCGAGGATCCAGAGGTCCTCGACCTGCGCGGCCGGCAGGGCGAGCCGGTCATGCGCCGACAGGTGCGCCCAGGCCGCCAGGCCCGCGAACAGCGCGCCGAACCCGAAATGCGATCCCCAGGCGCTCCAGCGCGATCCCGCCAGCACGTGCCAGACGACGTTGAGCCCGTGCCAGGTCGCGGCGAAGCCGGCCAGCCATGACAGCGCCGGCCACTCCACCGCGAAGCGTTCGATTCCCGCCGCCCCGCCGACGGCGAGCACGGCGAACATCGCACCCAGCGCGCCGAGGCCGGCGAGATCGACGAGAAACAGGACGATGATCTTGCTCGGGCTGCGATCGCCGGCCGCCCAGGCCGTGTCGGCGGGCTCGCAGGCGAGATCGGCGGTGTAGGCGATCAGGTGATAGGACGCGAACAGGATGGTCACGACCAGCAGCGCCCAGCGCTGCCAAAAGTCCGGCTCCGCCCACAGCCCGGCGTCCATCAGCCCGCTGCGGACATAGTTCGACAGCACCGTGATCAGCCCGATCGCGACCACGACCTGGGTCATGTCGGAAATGATCTTCGCGCAGTATTTCTGGTAGAACATCGCCCGCCCTCCCCTCGGCGCGATCAGGACCTTAGCCGCCCCCCGGCGTACAGGAAACACGCCGCGCTCGCCGCGGCGGCCAGCGCCACGATGCCGGCGACCGCGCGATACTCGCCCGGCGCGCTCACGAGCCCGGCGATCGCGGGACCCGCCGCCAGCCCCACGCCCTGGAAGCCCGGCACGAGCGGGAGCAGGCCGCGCGCGTCGAGATCCTGGCCGAGCTGGGCGATCTGGTGGGGCACGGAGATGTTCCAAGCGATCATCAGCACGACGCCCGCGGCGAGATAGAGCGCCGGTCCCCCCGCCAGCACGGCCGCCGGTCCGGCCAGCCCCAGCGCCAGGCAGGTCAGGCCGAGCGAGCGCCGCGCCGCGCCGGGCCCCATCACCCAGGCCGTGCCGGCGAGCCCGCTTCCCATCATGATCGACAGCAAGAGCCCGCCCGTCGCCGGCGACAAGCCGAGCGCGCCGGCCTTTTGCTGGAGAAAGGCCCACAGCGCCGACACGCCGATATGGAAAAGCCCCATGCCCGTGAGCGCGGCCCAGCCGCGCAGCCCCGCCCCGCCGTTTCGCGGCGCGGCGGGCGGTGCGGCGAGCGGGCCCCTGAAGGGCTGGCCGAATGCGGCCAGCACGCCGAACGCGCTCAGGGCCGCCAGCCCGCCCATCACGCCGACGAAGCCCGCGCGCGCCTCGACGAAGCCGAACCCGGCGAGCGCCGCGGCGCCGAACGCCATCTGGGCGGCCATGAAGATCGCATAGACCCGGCTCGCCCGCGCCGTCGCGCCGAGCACCGAGATCGCCGCGATCAGCAGCGGCCCCTCCCCCAGCGCGCCGGCGGCGAAGCGCAACGCGATGAGCTGGCCGGTCGTGGCGACGAACGGCGTCAGCGCGTTGGCGAGCGCGAGGAGAAGCGCGCCGGCGATCGCCGTCGGCGCCGGGGCCAGCCGCGGCGCCAGGCGGTATCCGGCGACTGACGCCAGCGTGATGCCGGCCAGCTCGGCGGCGGCGAAGCCGCCGAGCGCGGCGTTGGAGAGGTCGAGCGCGCGGCCCGCCGAGTCGAGAATGACCGGCAGCAGCAGCTCGACCGAGCGGCCGAGCACGCCGATCACGATCGCGCTGGCGATCAGGATCAGCCCGCCGCGCGCGACCGCGCGCCGGGCCGTCTCCGGCTGTTCGGGTCCTGCTGAACTCACGTCGGGCTGGCGTCCCCTCGCTCGGTCTGGCGATCACGCAGACCTAGCACCGGGGGCGGCGCGGGTCACATGGCGCCGAGGCGCCCTTCGCCCCTGCCCTTCGCGGGAGCGCGTGCTAGTTTCGTTCCTCTTCGAATCGAGCCGCCGCGAGCCCCCTCGACCCATGACCACGCCTTCCATCTCTGAACAGGCGCGCGCGCGGCCGCCGCAGGCGGCGCCGTCCTATCTCGACGGCCTCAATCCCGAGCAGCGCAAGGCCGTCGAGGCCACGGAGGGCCCGGTGCTGGTGCTCGCCGGGGCGGGCACGGGCAAGACGCGCGTGCTGACGACGCGGCTGGCCCACATCCTGGCGACCGGCAAGGCGCGGCCGTGGGAGATCCTGGCGGTCACCTTCACCAACAAGGCCGCCCGCGAGATGAAGGAACGCGTGGGCTCGATCATCGGCGAGGCCGTCGAGGGCCTGCCCTGGCTGGGCACCTTCCACTCGATCGCCGCCCAGATCCTGCGCCGCCACGCCGAACTCGCGGATCTCAAGTCGAGCTTCACCATCCTCGACACCGACGACCAGCAGCGCCTGATCAAGCAGATCCTCCAGGCGGAAAACATCGACGACAAGCGCTGGACGCCGCGCTATTTCGCCTCCCTGCTCGACGGCTGGAAGAACCGGGGGCTGACGCCCGACCGCATTCCCGAGGAGGACAAGTGGAAGTTCGCCGACGGCAAGGCCGGCGATCTCTACAAGCTCTACCAGCAGCGCCTGCAGGTGCTGAACGCCTGCGATTTCGGCGACCTGCTGCTGCACAACCTGACGATCTTCCAGAACAACCCGGACATCCTCGCGGAGTATCACCGCAAGTTCCGCTATCTCCTCGTCGACGAGTACCAGGACACCAATGTCGCCCAGTATCTCTGGCTGCGGCTCCTGGCCCAGGGCTCGGGCAATCTGTGCTGCGTGGGCGACGACGACCAGTCGATCTATGGCTGGCGCGGCGCGGAAGTCGACAACATCCTGCGCTTCGAGACCGATTTTCCCGGCGCGACGGTGATCCGGCTCGAGCGCAATTACCGCTCGACGAGCAACATTCTCGGCGCGGCCTCGGGGCTGATCGCGGCCAATCGCGCCCGGCTCGGCAAGACGCTGTGGACCGAGGACGAGGACGGCGGCGACAAGGTCCGCGTCTCCGGGCTGTGGGACGGCGAGGCCGAGGCCCGCTTCGTCGCCGACGAGATCGAGGCCCATGTCCGCAAGGGCGGCGCGCATTCCGACATCGCGGTGCTGGTGCGCGCCTCCTGGCAGATGCGCGCCTTCGAGGACCGCTTCATCATGCTGGGCCTGCCCTACAAGGTGATCGGGGGCCCGCGCTTCTTCGAGCGCGCCGAGATCCGCGACGCCCACGCCTATCTCAGACTCGTGCGCAGCCCCGACGACGACCTCGCCTTCGAGCGCATCGTCAACACGCCCAAGCGCGGGATCGGGGATACGAGCGTGCAGAAAATCGCCGCGGCGGCGCGCGCTGCGGGCGTCACCATGAGCGAAGCCGCGCAGCTGATGGTTCAGACCGACGAGATCCGCGGCAAGGCGCGCACCGGGCTCCAGGCCTTCCTGCGCGATCTCGACCGCTGGCGCGAGCAGGCCGCGACCATGCGCCATGACGAGCTCGCCGAGATCATCCTCGACGAGAGCGGCTACACCGCGATGTGGCGCGAGGACAAGAGCCCGCAGGCCGCCGGCAAGCTCGACAACCTGAAGGAGCTCGTCCGCTCGATGGGCGAGTTCGACACGCTGGAGAGCTATCTCGAGCATGTCGCGCTGGTCACCGATCTCGACCGCGCCGGCGACGGCGACGAGGTCTCGCTGATGACGCTCCACGCCGCCAAGGGGCTGGAGTTCCCCCTCGTCTTCCTGCCCGGCTGGGAGGAGACGGTGTTTCCCTCGCAGCGTTCGCTCGACGAGGGCGGGACGGCGAGCCTCGAGGAGGAGCGCCGGCTGGCCTATGTCGGCATCACCCGGGCGCGCGAGCGCGCGGTGATCTCCTTCACCGCCAACCGCATGATCTTCGGGCGCTGGCAGTCGGTCATCCCCTCGCGCTTCATCGACGAGCTGCCCGCGGAACATGTCGAGGCGCAGTCCGAGACCGGCTATTACGACGCCGGGCCGGGCTTCGAGGGCGTGAGCGAAGCCGCCGACCCCTTCCGCTCGACATATGACAGCCCGGGCTGGAAGCGCTTCCAGGCGTCGAAGGCCGCCGGGCGCCGGCGCGATCCCGGCGTCATCGAGGGCCAGGCCACCATCGTCGCCGCCGAGTCCGAGACCGGCAAATGGAAGCCCGGCGACCGCGTCTTCCACCAGAAATTCGGCTACGGCACGGTCAGGGCCGCCGACGGCGCCAAGCTCACCGTCGCCTTCGACAAGGCCGGGACCAAGAAGGTGGTCGAGAGTTTCGTGGGGGAATGTCCGTAGGGAGCCCCCGCCTCTCGGTCCTTGGGCCCTGACCCAAGGACCCAGCTTGCAGCCGTGATCTGGGCCCTTGGATCAAGTCCAAGGGCCGAAACGATGGAAACCCGCCCACAATCCGCACCTCCGCCCACCGACGCGAAGCGGGATGCGTTCGGCGCGCGGGCGGGCTATGACGGCGCGCCCGCACACAGGAGTTCCCCATGGCGATGACCGCGCTCTGGCGCCTCGAGGCGCTCGGCCCGATGGACGCGCTCAAGGCCGCGAACGACCGGCTCGACGCGATGGACGAACCGCCGGCGCTGGCCTGGTCGCTGTTCGAGCAGGGCGAGCCCGCGCGCGGCCGGCTCGACGTGCTGTTCGCCGCCCAGCCGAAGATCGACGCCTTCCTCGCCGACATCGGGCTCGACCGCGACGCGGTCGATGTCAGCTTCGGCCCGCTGCCCGAGGAGGACTGGGTGCGGCTCTCGCTTCAGGGCCTGGCGCCGGTCGAGGCCGGCCGCTTCGTCGTCCACGGCGCGCATGACGCAGACAAGGTTCCCGCCGAGAAGACCGGCATCCTGATCGAGGCCGGCCCGGCCTTCGGCACCGGCCATCACGGCACCACCAAGGGCTGCCTGATCGCCGTGGACCGGCTCGCGGCCAAGGACTTCGCCCCGCACAGCGTGCTCGATCTCGGCTGCGGCACCGGCGCGCTCGCCATCGCCGCGGCGAAGCTGTGGCCCGAAGCGGTGATCGCGGCCTCCGACATCGACAGCGAAGCGGTGCTGGAGACGCGCTCCAACGCCGAGAAGAACGGCGTGGCGGGTCATCTCGACGTGTTCGAGGCCGACGGCTTCGAGAGCCCGAAGCTGGAACACGCCCGCTTCGACCTCATCCTGGCCAACATCCTCGCCGGACCGCTGGAGCGGCTGGCCAGGCAGCTCGCCGAGCGCCTCAAGCCCGGCGGGCGCGCGATCCTGTCGGGCCTGCTCGACGAACAGGCCGAGCGCGTCGCGACCGCCTACGCGAAGGCGGGCCTGAAGGTCGCCGGCCGCGAGAGCTTCGACGGCTGGACGACGCTGGTGCTGGCAGAGGGGTGAGCGGCGGGCCCTTTCCCCTCACCCCGACCCTCTCTCCTCCCCTGGAGGCGGTGAACGCGAGCGTAGCGTACGGCGCGGAGTGAACTGAATTCCCGGACGCGCCTCCGGCGCGATCCGGGACCTCTCTGCAAAGAGGCGCGCGGAGGCCCCGGCTCTCCCTCCGGTCGGCCGGGGTTTCAACGGCGTACGCCCTCCTTGCACGCGCGCGAGGGAGAAAACGCGGCGCGCCGCAAAATCACAACTTCTCATGCCATCAAGGCCCTCATCCCCGGATCTAGTCCGGGGCAGGCTCTGAGGGCCCCGATCCCCGTCCTTCGAGACGGCCGCTTCGCGGCCTCCTCAGGATGAGGGGATCGGGGCGTCTCGAAGGACGAGGGCCGTCCGTTCGAGAGGGAGGGAGGGCGCTTCAAGCCTCTCGGTCCTTGGGCCCCGACCCAAGGACCTGATTCCTCAGCTCTCCCTCTGGTCTCGGCCCTTGGACTTGATCCAAGGGCCCAGCATCGAGCGCGCGGCGAACGTTTTCTGGGTCCTTGGGTCGGGGCCCAAGGACCGAGAGGGCTGTGATCTACGCCTTGACTCTCTCCCGTATATCGGGATATCTGGATATATGGAAAACGAAGACGCCCTCTCCGCCCTGTCCGCGCTGGCCCACGAAGCCCGGCTCGACATCTTCCGCCTGCTGGTGCGCGCCGGCCATGACGGCCTGCCCGCCGGCGAAGTCGCCGAGCGGCTCGACGCGCGGCAGAACACGACCTCGACCAATCTGGCCATTCTCGCCCGCGCCGGCCTGGTGGCCTCGCGGCGCGAGGGCCGAAGCGTGATCTACGCAGCCGACTTCGACGCCATGCGCGGCCTGGTCGGCTTTCTCATGAAGGATTGCTGCGCCGGCGCGCCCGAACGCGTCGACCCGCTGCTGTCCGCCATCCAGCCCTGTGAAGGAGAAGACTCATGTCCCGTTTCCACCTCGCCCTGACGGTCGACGATCTCGATCGCTCGATCGCCTTCTACAACCGCCTGCTCGGCGCCGAGCCGACGCGCGTGGAGTCCGACTACGCCAAGTGGATGATCGACGATCCGCGGATCAATCTCTCGATCTCGACGCGCGGCTCCAGGCGCGGCGTCGACCATGTCGGCCTGCAGGCCGAGGACGAGGCCGAGTTCGCCGGCCTGCGCGAACGGCTGGCCGAGGCCGACGCGCCGAAACTCGACCAGGAGAACACGACCTGCTGCTACGCGCGCTCGACCAAGACGTGGGTGCATGATCCCGACGGCGTGGCGTGGGAGACCTTCCACACTCACGGCGACGCGACCGAGTACGGCGACGGAACGCTCGATGCGGCCCGGCTGGCCGAAAACGAGGCCTGCTGCGTCCCGCAGCAGGCGGGTTAGCGCCGGCGCACCCGGCCGGCCAGGCCGATCCGTTCCAGGAAGCTGTCGATGTCGGTGTTGCGGGCCTGGTCCCGCACGCCGGCGTCGCGGCGACGCCGCATCGGCCGCGCCGCGTCGAGGCCCATCAGGCGGATATGATCGTCGGCGTGAAACATCTTCGCCTCCCGGCTCGTTGAACAGTCTGGAGATGGCCGCAGCGGCGACGTCGCGGAACGCCCGTCGACGCAAGCCGGTCATGCGCTGAGCGCATGGCCCGCCCCTGGGACGCGACGCCGCGTTCCGCGGACTCCGGCGCGGCGGTACTCTTCCCCATCCGGCCCGGGACGGCCGGGACGACCCAACGGTCGGGAGGCCCCGGCCTCCCGCGCCGGTTCGCACGGGAGGCGAGTACATGCCCGACACCAATGTCAGCGTCCTCGACGAGTCCATCCACAAGACCAACGCTTGGCTCGACGAGATCGAGAAGACGCTCGGCGCGCAGACGCGCCAGGCCGCCTTCGTCGCGCTGAGAAGCGTGCTTCATGCGTTGCGCGATCGCCTGACGGTCGACGAGGCCGCGCACCTGTCCGCCCAGCTGCCCATGTTCGTGCGCGGCGTGTTCTACGACGGCTATCGGCCCGCGAAGATGCCCTTCCCGATCTACGAGAAGAAGGCGTTCCTCGCCCATGTCGGCGAGGGGTTCGGCGGCGCGGGCAATCTCGGCTTCTCGCCCGAGCAGGCGACGAAGGCGGTGTTCGCCGCGCTGAACGCGCATGTCAGCCCCGGCGAGATCGAGGACGTGCGCATGATGCTCAACACCGAGATCCGCGAGCTCTGGCCGGAGCCGGCGTGAGACGAGCGCACGTGCGCGATTGAAAGCCCGCGCGGGCGGGACTAGCGTCGCGCCATGACGCAGCCCATTCAGAATTTCGACGTGAAGGGCGGCCCGGCCGAAGGTCGGGCCCACCTTCCCGCGCTCCGCGAGGCGCTGGCCGACGCCGGCCTCGACGGTTTCCTCATCCCCCACGAGGACGAGTACAACAACGAATACCTGCCCCCGAACGCCGAGCGGCTGGCCTGGGCGACGGGCTTCACCGGCTCGGCCGGCGCGGCGATCGTGATGAAAGACCGCGCCGCGGTCTTCGTCGACGGCCGCTACACCGAGCAGGTCAAGGCCCAGGTCGACCCCGAGCTGTTCGAGATCGCCGATCTCGTCGGCGAGGGCGTGGCGGGCTGGATCCGCGCCAACGCCCGCGAGGGCGAGCGCATCGGTTACGATCCGCGGGTGCATTCGCCCGACGCCGTCGAACGGCTCGAGAACGCCGCCGACGCCGCCGGCGCCGTGCTCGTCCCTGTCGGACGCAATCTCGTCGACGTCGCCTGGACCGACCGGCCGCCCGCGCCGGCCGCGCCCGTCGCCCCGCATCCGATCGAGCTGGCCGGCGAGGATCACGCCGCCAAGCGGGCGCGCATCGGCGAATCGGTGAAGGAGGACGGCGCCGACGCCGCGGTGATCACCGATCCCGCCTCCATCGCCTGGCTGTTCAACCTGCGCGGCGGCGACGTGTCCTGCACGCCGCTGCCCCTGTCCTCGGCGATCCTCGAGCCCGACGGCCGGGCCACGCTGTTCATCAACGAAGCCAAGCTCACCGACGAGGCGCGCGCCCATCTCGGCAACGAGATCGCGATCCGCCCCGAGACCGAGTTCGCCGACGGGCTCAAGTCCTGGTCGGGCAAGACCGTGCGCGTCGACGGATCGACCGCTTCGCAATGGGTGTTCGACCGGCTTTCGGAGGGCGGCGCGACGATCCGGCGCAAGCCCGATCCCGTCGCCGTTCCGAAGGCGTGCAAGAACGAAACCGAGATCGAGGGCGCGCGTCAGGCCCATGTCCGCGACGGCGCCGCCCTCGTGCGTTTCCTGCACTGGCTCGACACGGAGGCCCAGTCGGGAAATGTCGACGAGATCGAGGCCGCGCTGAAGCTCGAGCAGCTCCGCCGCGCCGCGCCCGAGCTGAGGGACATCTCCTTCGAGACGATCTCGGCGGCCGGACCCGACGGCGCGTTTCCGCACTACCGGGTCAACACCGACACCGTGCGCAAGCTCGCGCGCGGCTCGCTCTATCTCGTGGATTCCGGCGGCCAGTACCCCGACGGCACGACCGACGTCACGCGGACCGTGCCGATCGGCGAGCCGACGGCGGAGATGCGCCGGCATTTCACGCTCGTGCTCAAGGGCCATATCGCACTCGCCGTGATCCGCTTTCCCGAAGGCGTCACCGGCGCCCAGCTCGACGCCATCGCGCGCCAGCCGCTGTGGAACGCCGGGCTCGACTACGACCACGGCACCGGCCACGGCGTGGGCAGCTATCTCGGCGTCCACGAGGGCCCGCAGCGCATCGCCAAGACGCCCAACGCCACCGCGCTGCAGCCCGGCATGATCGTGTCCAACGAGCCCGGCTATTACCGCGTCGGCGCCTACGGCATCCGCATCGAGAACCTGCAGGTCGTCACCCCGCCCGCCGCGATCGAGGACGGCGATCGCGACATGCTGGGCTTCGAGACGCTCACCATGGCGCCGCTCCACCGCGCGCTCGTCGATCCGTCGCTCCTGACCGACCATGAAGTCGCCTGGGTCGACGCCTATCACGAGATGGTGCGCGAACGCGTCGGACCGCGCGTCGACGGCGAGGCCGCCGACTGGCTCGACGCCGCCTGCGCCCCGCTCAAGAAAGGCTGACCATGACGACCCTCGTTCGATACGCCGCTGCGGCGGTCGCCGGACTGGCGATGCTCGCGCTCGCCGGCTGCCTGGTTTCGGAGAAGCCGCTGATCGGGCCGGATCGGGCCGTGTTCCCGCTCGAGGAGGGCGTCTGGGCGCGCTACGAGACCGAGGACGGGGTCGCCGAGCTGGAATGGCGCGGACCGGTGCGCGTCGTCGACGGGGTCTACACGTCCGGGGAGGACGACTTCTCCTACGAGGGCGCGCGCTTCGCCGAGATGCGCGAGGGCGTGTTCATCGCCCAGCATCCCCCGGAGCCCGGCGACCAGGACGCCGGCTGGATGTATTCGCTGCTCTACGCCCTGCCCGACGGGCATTTCGGCTACGACATCCCGATCTGCGAGGAGATCCCCGCCGCCGAGCGCGAGCGGATCGGCGTCGCGCTGAACGACGACGATCTCTGCGTCATCGAGGATTACGAGACGCTGGTCGCCGCAGCCGAGGCCTTCGAGGCCGCCATGCGCGAGGAGCGCGGCGGCTTCGTCACGCCGGGCTATCTGGCGCTCGAGGAGGCGCTTTGAGCGCACGCGCCTTGCGCACGGGGCTCGCCTGCCTGGCGGCGGGCGCGCTCTCGGCGTGCTTCTACTCGGAAGACGAGCTGATCGGATTCTGGGGCGCCGATCGCGGGATCGAGCCCGGCGTCTACACCCACACGCCCTACGACACCGAGGGCGAGGAGTGGAGCCGGCCCACCTGGGAGGGCCCCATCACCTATGACGGCCGGCGCTATGTCTCCGAAACGGCGAACTTCCCCCATCAGGACACGAGGCTGAAAGAACTCGGCGACGGGCTCTACATCGCCCAGAGCCCGCGCGAGGACGGCGTCGTCTACGGCGTTGTCTTCACCTATCCCGGCATGGCGACCTATCACCAGCCCGATTGCGCGGCGCTGTCCGAGGCCGCGCGGGCGGACGCCGGGGTGACGCTCGACCGGGAAGGCTATTGCCGGGTCGACGATCTCGACGCGCTCGAGGCCGCGATGCGCGCCTATCTCGCCCATCTCGACGGCGACGTGCGCATCGACGGCATCTATCGACGGGTCCCGGAATGAAAAGGCCCCGCCGGTCCGGCGGGGCCTGATCGCGTCGCGATCGCGAGCGCGAGGCTCAAAGTCCCGGCAGCTTGCTGCGCACGCTGCGCCGGCGGATGATCTCCACCTCGCCGCCCCCGGTCACTTGCCGCACGCGCTCGAGCGCCTCCTCGGCGGACAGCCCGTCCGGCTCGGCGGCGTCGGGCGTGTAGGTGTCGTCGCGCCAGAACAGGATCCGGTCGGCGAAGCCCTGGTTCTTGCGCACGACGGCGGCGGTCTCGCCGTCGATCAGCGCGCGGACATTCGGATTGGCGTCCGCGGCGCCGGCGCGCGCGGCGAACAGCACCTCGGCGTCGGTGGCGCTCGACGCCTCGAGATCGCCGAACAGGGCGCGGCGCGCCTGCTGGTCGGGATAGACGTCCTCGGGCCGCAGCTCGCCGGGCTGCGGCGGGCGCAGATTGTATTCCGGCGGAACGGTCAGCGGCGCGATCGTCACGACGCGGAACTCGTCCGGGGTGGTCTTGTCCGCGCCCAGCGCCTCGCGGACGCCCGAGCTGCACGCGCTCGCGCCGAACAGCGCGATCGCGGCGGTGAGAATGAGAGTGCGGCTGCGCATCGGCGAGGCTCGCTCCTGCAGGATCATGGTTGCTCGGTGTTTAGCAGAGATCGCGCCGGATTGACCAGCGCCGCGGTCACGTCCGCGCGTCCTCGCCGCCGATCAGCAGATCGAGCAGCAGCGCCGCCACGCCCGTCGTGATCGCGGCGTCGGCGACATTGAACACATACGGGAAATAGAGCCCGGAGAAATCCAGGAAGTCCGCCACGGCGCCGTGAATCACCCGGTCCACGACATTGCCCAGCGCGCCGCCGATGATGAGACCGAAGGCGAGCGTCTGCAGCCAGCGCTCGGCGCGCAGGAGCCAGGCCGCGAGCAGGCCGGCGATCGTCAGCGAGAGGGCCACGAGGATCACCCGCTGCCAATCGCTGTCGGCGGCGAACAGGCCGAAGCTCACCCCGCGATTCCAGACCATGGTCAGGTTGAACCACGGGTCGAGGACGTAGACGCGGCCGCCCCGCATGCCGTCGAGATCGAGCACGCGCAGGATCCAGAACTTGGAGACCTGGTCGAGGACGAACACCGTCGCCGCCAGCACGAACCCCGTGACCGCGAAGACCGCGCTCGACCGCTCCCCGGACATGCTCACCCCGCTTGCCGCCCCTGGCGGGCATCGAACCACGCCACGGCCGCGGCGTCACGCGGGCTGAGATCGGGATGGCGCGGATCGGCGCCGACCTCCGGGCTGATCTTCCAGGACCGCGCGCACTTGCGCCCTTCGGCGCGGGCGAACACGACGCCCACGTCCTCGACGTCCTCCAGCCGGAAGGCGTCCGCCGGCGCGGCCTCGTCGATCAGCGCGGCCTGGCTGGTGATCGAGATCTCGGCGAGGAAGTCGTCGACCGCGCCCGGCGCTTCGGCCTCGAGCGCCTCGCGATAGGCCGGGTCGGCGGCGTAGACCTTCGGCGCGGCCTCGAGGCTCGAACCGATCTCCTTGGCGCGGCGCTTCTCCTCCAGCGCCCCGGTGACCGCCCGGCGCAGGCGGCGGATCGTCGCCCAGCGCGCGGCGCGGTCGTGATCGAGCCAGCCCTCCGGCGTCTCCGGGAACGTCCTGAGATGCACGGAGCCGTCCTCGCTCGGGAAGCGCTCCAGCCACGCCTCCTCCATGGTGAACACCAGGATCGGCGACAGCCACACGGTCAGCCGGTCGAACACCTCGGACATGACCGTGCGGGCGGCGCGCCGGCGCGGCTCGACGGGCGTGTCGCAGTAGAGGCTGTCCTTGCGCACATCGAGATAGAAGGCCGAGAGATCGTTGACGCAGAAATTGAACAGCGCCGACCAGGCCCGCTTGAAGTCGTAGGCCGCGTAGGCCTCGCGCACCGTCGCGTCGAGTTCGGCCAGCCGGTGCAGGACCCAGCGCTCGAGCGCGGGCATCTCGGCGACGGGCAGGCGCTCCTCGTCGGTGAAGCCTTCGAGCGCGCCGAGCAGGTAACGCATCGTGTTGCGCAGCTTGCGATAGGCGTCGACGGCGGTCTGCAGGATCGCCTCGCCGATCCTCAGATCGCCGGTGTAGTCGGCGCTCGCCGCCCACAGGCGCAGGATGTCGGCGCCGTACTTGTTGGCGACCTCCTCGGGCGCGAGCACGTTGCCGAGCGACTTGGACATCTTCATGCCCTTCTCGTCGACGATGAAGCCGTGCGTGAGCACGCCCTCGTAGGGCGCGCGCCCGCGCGTGCCGCAGGACTCCAGCAGCGAGGACTGGAACCAGCCGCGATGCTGGTCAGAGCCCTCGAGATAGAGGCTCGCCGGCCACTCGCCCTCCCTCAGCGCGAAGGCGTGGGTGGAGCCGGAATCGAACCAGACGTCGAGGATGTCGGTGACCGGCTCCCAGACGGCGGGATCGTGATCGGGACCGAGGAACTCGGCCGGGTCGCTGTCGAACCAGGCGTCGGCGCCGCGGGCCTCGACGGCCTCGACGATGCGCGCATTGACCGCCGGATCCTTGAGGATCTCGCCGGTGTCGGCGTGGACGAACATGGTCAGCGGGACGCCCCAGGCGCGCTGGCGCGAGATCAGCCAGTCCGGCCGTCCCTCGACCATAGAGCGGATGCGGTTCTCGGCGGATTTCGGCGTCCACGTGGTGTCTTCGATCGCCTTGAGCGCGCGCCCGCGCAGCGTCGTTCCGTCATCCATCTCGCGATCGAGCGCGATGAACCACTGGTCGGTGTTGCGGAAGATGACCGGCGCCTTCGACCGCCAGGAATGCGGATAGGAGTGCTCGAGCCGGCCGCGCGCGAGCAGCTTGCCCTCCTCGATCAGCTTGTCGACGACGGCCTTGTTGGCCGGGCCGTCCTTGCCGGCCTTCTTGCCCTCGGTGCGGATGATCTCGAGCCCGGCGAAGAAGGGAATGTGTTCGAGGAAGGCGCCGTCCGGCCCGACGGTGTGCGGGATCGCCTCGCCCTCGCCGTGCCTGTCCTTGTTGGCCATCCAGACCTGGTAGTCCTCCGCGCCGTGGCTCGGCGCGGTGTGGACGAAGCCCGTGCCCTGCTCGTCGGTGACGTGGTCGCCCTCGAGCAGCGGGACGCGATAGTCCCAGTAGGCGTCGGCCTTGGCCAGCGGATGCGAGCACACCAGCCCGTCGGGATCGACGTCGCCCAGCCGCTCGGCGTTGGCGATGAACGCCGCCTGCGCGACGTCGTCCCACAGCGAGTCCGCCACGACGAGCTTGTCGCCCGGTCGCGCCCAGGGCGTGAATTCCTCCGGCGAATCGACGGCCTTCACCTCGTAGACGCCATAGGTGATGGCCTCGGAATAGGCGATCGCCTTGTTGCCCGGGATCGTCCAGGGCGTGGTCGTCCAGATCACCACGTCGGCGCCGGCGAGATCGGCGCTGACGCCCGAGCCGTCCTGCTTCACCCCGCGCACGGGGAAGCGCGCCCAGATCGTGGTCGAGACCTTGTCGTGATACTCGACCTCGGCCTCGGCGAGCGCAGTCTTCTCCACCGGCGACCACATCACCGGCGAGGAGCCGCGATAGACCAGGCCGAGATCGACGAATTTCAGGAACTCCCGGACGATCGCGGCCTCGGCGTCGAACGCCATGGTCGTGTAGGGATCGTCCCACTCGCCGGCCACGCCGAGCCGCTTGAACTCGGTCCGCTGGACGTCGATCCACTCGGCGGCGTAGTCGCGGCAGGCCTTGCGGAACTCGGCCTTGGGCACGTCGTCCTTGCGCCGTCCCTTGGCGCGGTAGGCCTGCTCGACCTTCCACTCGATCGGCAGGCCGTGGCAGTCCCAGCCCGGCCGGTAGGGCGCGTCATGGCCCATCACGCGCCGGCTGCGCACGACGAGATCCTTGAGGATCTTGTTCATGCCGGTGCCGAGATGGATGTGTCCGTTGGCGTAGGGCGGCCCGTCATGGAGCACGAAGCGCTCGCGGCCGGCCGCGGCCTCGCGCATCTTCGCGTAGAGATCCAGCCGCTCCCAGCGCTCGAGCCATTCCGGCTCGCGCTTGGGCAGGCCCGCCCGCATGGGAAAATCGGTCTTCGGAAGGAAGAGCGTGTCCTTGTAGTCGCGCCCGGCGGTTTCGGCGCGGGTGTCGCTCGCATCAGTCATGGCGGCGTGTCCGTCTGATCAGGGATTGGTCAAGGCGTCGCGAATGCACTCTCCCGGCGCCACGGAGCTGTGCTCAGCCGCGGGCCGGGCCGGTAATTCGGCGCGCAATGATGATCCGACGCGAGGTCATGTTCGTCATCTATCAGGGCTCGCGCGGACGGTCCAGTCACCGGCCGAGCCGCGCGCGCGCCTGCTCGCTGTCGGCGGCGATCTGGCGCTTCAGCGCGTCGAGCCCATCGAATTTCGTCTCGGGGCGGATGAAATGCTCGATCGCGACCTCGAGCGTGGACCCGTAGAGATCGCCCTCGAAATCGAACAGGTGAACCTCCAGGCGCTCGTCCTCGCCGTCGACCGTCGGGCGCCGCCCGATATTGGCCACGCCGGGGACCGGCGCGTCCCGGCCGGGAACGGTCGCGCGCACGGCGTAGACGCCGAAGCGCGGCCGGACATAGTCGCCCAGGCCGATATTGGCCGTGGGAAAGCCCAGCGTGCGGCCGCGCTCGTCGCCGCGCGCCACCACGCCCTCGATGCGCCAGGCCCCGCCGAGCAGGCGCGCGGCGGTCTCCGGCTCGCCGCGGCCGAGCGCCTCGCGGATCGCCGTCGAGGAGATCTTGGTCCCGTCGGCGTCGTCGACCTCGGGGGCGGCGCGCGCGGTGAAGCCGTGGCGTTCGCCGAGCGTGGCCAGCATGGCCGCGTCGCCGGCGCGGTCCTTGCCGAAGCGGAAATCCCCGCCGGTCACGACGCCGTCGAGGCCGAGCCCGCCGGCCAGCACGTCGCGGGCGAACGCCTCCGGGCTCATCGCCGCGAGCTCCGGACCGAACGGGATGACGTGGATGCGCGCCGCGCCGGCGGCGGCCAGCGCGCGGGCGCGCTGGGCGTCGCTCATCAGCCGGAACGGCGCGATGTCGGGCCTGAAATAGCGGCGCGGATGCGGCTTGAACACGGCGGCGACGGCGACCGTCCCGCGCTCGGCGGCGAGCGCGGCGGCGGCGTCGAGCACGGCGCGGTGACCGCGATGGACGCCGTCGAAATTGCCCAGCGCGGCGACGCCGCCGCGGGCGGCGGCGGGCAGGTCGGCGTAACCCTCGATGATCTCGCTCAAGGCGTCGCCTCCCGGCAGCGGTCTCAGGCGGAGACCCGGCGCTTGCGCACCATCACCTCGGCGTCGGCCTCCATGCAGACCTCGCCGTCGACCTCGCAGGCGCACTTGAGCTTCACCTGGCGGGCGCGCACGTCGACGTCGGTGACGGTGGCGCGCGCGGTCACGGTGTCGCCCATATGCACCGGCCGGAGAAAGCGCATCGTCATGCCCTGGAACACGGCGCCGGGGCCCGGCAGGTGGTTGCCGAGCACGCACGAGATGAACGACGCGACCAGCGCGCCGTGCGCGATGCGCTCGCGGAACGGCGTCTTCGCCGCGTAGTCCGCGTCCATGTGGATCGGATTGAAGTCGCCGGAGACCTCGGCGAACTTGCGCACGATCTCCTCGTCGACCCGGCGCTCGATCGAGGCGGTCTGACCCACCGACAATTCGCTGATTCCAAAGCCCTGGGGATTGCTCATCGATCTCCGCCTTCGCGCTAAGTCGGCGTGTTTAACCGAATTTTGACCGCGCTTGTCTAGGTTTCGTCTCCATCAGCGGGTGATGGGACGACGGACCGACCCGCCTGGGTGGAAAAGAACGGATGGAGGTTGGGGTATGGCCGTCGAGATGTCGATGCCGATCCTGGTAGTGGATGATTACAAGACCATGGTCCGGATCATCCGGAACCTGCTCAAGCAGATCGGATTCGAGAACGTGGACGAGGCCGCCGACGGCACCGAAGCGTTCGAGAAGATGAAGAAGCAGAAATACGGTCTGGTCATCTCCGACTGGAACATGGAGCCGATGACCGGCTACGAGCTCCTGCAGAAGGTGCGCTCGGATGAGACGACGAAGACCACGCCCTTCATCATGGTGACCGCGGAATCCAAGACCGAGAACGTGGTCGCCGCGAAGAAGGCGGGCGTCAACAACTACATCGTCAAGCCGTTCAACGCCGGAACGCTGAAGGCGAAGATGGCGGCGGTGCTGGGCGACTTCTGATCGCCGCGCGCCTGATCATTCGTCCCGCGTCTCAAACTGTGCAGGAGGGTCGCCATGCCCGCCCCTGAAGTCGCCGCGCGCGTGCGCGAGTCCCTGTCCGCCCTGAAGTCGAGCGACTTCAAGGACGCCCAGGTGATGGAAGTCCTGAAGCTGGCCCACCAGCTGACGGACACGATGCAGGTCTTCTTCGGATCGCTCGACCGGTCGATCAACGAGGAATTCCAGTACATCGCCGACTATATCTCGCGGACCCGCGACGAGATCTCCAAGCTGCGCCCGAACGACATCAAGGAGCAGCAGATCCCGAGCGCCGGGACCGAGCTCGAGGCCGTCGTCACCGACACCGAGAAGGCCACCGAGGCGATCATGCAGGAGGCCGAGGGTCTGCTCGGCGCCGAGCCGGACGATCTCGACAGCTACAAGGCCGAGGTCGACGCCGCGATGATGCGCATCATCGAGAGCTGCTCGTTTCAGGACCTCGCCGGCCAGCGCGTCTCGAAGGTCGTGGCCTCGCTGCGCCACGTCGAAAAGCGCGTCAGCCGCTTCGCCCAGACCATGGGCGTGAGCGACGCCGAGGCCGACGAGGACGAGGTCGCCGAGGCCGAGCGCCGCAGGCAGCTCCATCTCAACGGTCCCGCCGTCGGCGGCCCGGAGACCGGCCAGGAAAAGGTCGACGAGATCATCGACAAGGATCTCGGCCAGGACGACATCGACGCGTTGTTCGATTGAGGGGCGGCGCCGTTCCCATCGCCGGACCAACGATCCCCTTATCCTGAGGCGCCCGGCGAAGCCGGGCTTCGAAGGAGCGGGGAAAACGCCCGGGACCCTTCGAGGCTCGGCGGGCCGAGCCCGCCTCGCACCTCAGGGTGAGGCGAGGGCCAGAACCCGGTTCCGTCGCCCCGATCCCCTCATCCTGAGGCGCCCGGCGAGGCCGGGCCTCGAAGGATCAAGGGGATCGGCCCGTCAGACCTACGCCCGCGGCCGGCCGCCGCGCCGCTTCGCTTTGGTGCGCACGAGATCGAAGTCGCCGCAGATCAGCGCCTCCTTCTTGGCGCGCGACCATCCCTTGAGCCTGCGCTCGGCGGCCACCGCGTCCTCGATGCATTCGAACCATTCCGAATAGACCAGCTCGACGGGCAGGCGCCGGCGCGTGTAATCGCCGCCCATGCCGGCCTGGTGTTCGCCGATGCGCCGGCCGAGATCGTCGCCGCGATGCGAGCCGACGTAATACGACCCGTCGGCGCAGCGCAGGATATAGACCCAGGCGATCATCGGCGTCTCGCCTCCCATCCTTCGAGGCCCGATCCCCTCACCCTGAGGTGCGAGCGCAGCGAGCCTCGAAGGGTCAAGGGGATCGGGCGCCTCAGGATGAGGCCGAGTATGGCGTGAAATCTGAGCGTGTGAATGCAGGGTGGAGCTGCGGACCCCGCCCACCTACGCCGCCTTGGGCGCGCTGACGACTGCGTTGGCCTCGTCGAGCACTATGACGGTGGGCTCGTGGCCGCGCGCCTCGGCCTCGTCCATCGCGGCGTAGGACACCACGATGATGCGGTCGCCGGGTTGGGCCAGGCGCGCCGCCGCGCCGTTGATCCCGAACGTCTTCGAACCGCGCGGCGCGGTGATGGCGTAGGTGGTGAACCGCCCGCCGGTGTTGATGTTGAGCACGTCGACCTGCTCGTGCGGCAGGATGCCGGCGGCCTCGAGAAGTTCGGCGTCGATCGAGATCGAGCCCTCGTAATGCATGTCGGCCTCGGTCACCGCCGCGCGGTGAAGCTTGGCCTTCATCATCGTCAGCTGCATGGCGCGTCGACCTCCTGATTGTCCGGCGCGTCGGGCATGTTGCGGCGCATATAGCGTATTCGCGGCTGCGAATACAGACCCCGTTCCGGTGGGCCCGGCCCTTACAGGGGGATATAGTGTCGCGCCATCCGCAGGTCAGCCCCGACAGGACGGTCCGATGCCCCGACTCGCCATCGCCCAGCACGCCTGCGCGCCCGATATCGACGCCAACGTGAAGACGGCCGAACGGATGATCGCCGAGGCCGGCGACCAGGGCGCCGCGCTGGTCGTGTTTCCCGAGATCCACCTCTCGCCCTTCTTCCCGAAGACGAAGGGCGGCGATGCAAGCGCCTGGGCGATGACGGCCGACCACCCCGCGCTCGCGGCCCTGTCGGACGCGGCGAAGGCCGCCGGCGTCGTGGTGGTGAGCAATGTCTATCTCGAAGACGTCGACGGACGGCGCCACGACGCCTCGCCGGTGTTCGACGCCGACGGGACGCTTCTGGGCGTGTCGCGGATGAACCGGATCGCGCAGTTCGACGGCTTCTGGGAGCAGGACTATTACGCCCCCGCCGATGGCTTCGACGTCTACGACACCGCCGCCGGCCGGCTCGGCGTGGTGATCTGCTACGACCGCCACTTCCCCGAGAGCTACCGGGCCTGCGCGAAACTGGGCGCGGAGATCATCGCCACGCCGACCTGCGTCGAGGCCGCCGAGCCGCTCGACCTGTTCGAGGCCGAGATGCGCACGCTGGCCTATCACAACCACGTCTACGCCCTGCTCGCCAATCGCTGCGGGAGCGAGGACGAGCGCGCCTACGCCGGCCGCTCGCTGATCTGCGGGCCCGACGGGTCCGTGCTCGCCCGCGCCGGCGACGATCCCGAGATCCTGCTCGCCGAGTACGGTCGCGCCGCCCGGCGCAAAACCGCCGAAGCGCGCGGATTCGTGAGCGAAGCCGTGAGTTGACCTCGGCCCGGCCGCGCCCATCCTGCGGGCGCATCTAGCCGGGAGCCCGCCATGACCGCCGACGCCGTGAAGGCCTATTACGGCCGGACGCTGCAATCCTCCGCCGATCTCATCACCGACGCTTGCTGCGACGCGTCCGACGTCCCGCCGCGCATCCGCGCGGCCATCGCCGAGACCCACGAGGAGGTGCGCCGGCGCTATTACGGCTGCGGGCTGGCCGTGCCGCTGAAGCTCGACGGCGCGCGCGTGCTCGATCTGGGCTGCGGCGCGGGACGCGACGTCTACGCGCTGTCGCGGCTCGTCGGCCCTGACGGCGCCGTCGTCGGCGTCGACATGACGCCCGAACAGCTGGACGTCGCCCGCGCGCACCAGGGCTGGCACGCCGAGCGCTTCGGATACGACAATGTCGCCTTCGTCGAGGGCGAACTCGAGGATCTCGACCGGCTGGGGCTCGCCCCGGCGAGCTTCGACGTCATCGTGTCGAACTGCGTGATCAATCTGTGCCGCGACAAGGCGGGCGTCATCGCCGCGGCGAGGCGGCTGCTGAAGCCCGGCGGCGAGTTCTACTTCGCCGACGTCTACGCCGACCGCCGCCAGGATCCCGCGCTCGCCGACGATCCGGTGCTTTACGGCGAGTGCCTCGCCGGCGCGCTCTACTGGAACGATTTCCTCGCGATGGCGAAGGCCGCGGGCTTCGCCGATCCGCGCCTCGTCGAGGACCGGCCGATCACGGTGAGCGACCCCGCCGCGCGGGAGAAGCTGGGCGAAACGGCCTTCTTCTCCGCGACCTACCGGCTGTTCAACATCGACGACCTCGAGCCGGCCTGCGAGGATTACGGTCAGGCCGTGGTCTATCGCGGCGGGATCGAGGACGCCGAGGACCGGTTCGTGCTGGACAAGCATCACGATATCGAGGTCGGCCGCGTCTTCCCGGTCTGCGGCAATACGTGGCGGATGCTCGCGGAGTCCCGCTTCTCGCCGCATTTCGACTTTATCGGGACGTTTGACCGTCATTACGGCATATTCGAAGGATGCGGGACGCCCGTCCCGTTCGACACGCAAACCGGGCGCGCCGGAGCCGGGACAGGCTGCTGCTGACGCGCCGACAAGTCGGGGGCTCGACATGAAGCTGGGGGTCATCGCCTTTCTCGCCGCGCTGCTGTTCGCCGCGCCGGCGTCCGCGCAGGCCGAGATCGACTGGACGGCCGCGCGCCGCGACCAGACCACGGCCGTGGCCTGGCCGGTCAATCGCGACCGGGCGGCCCTGGATTCCGTGCGCCTGCCCGTCCTGCTGCCCGCCGCCAGCGCCGGCGCCACCGTTCCGGGCCGCGGCGATCCCGGCGTGCTCTTCTTCGCTCGCGGCGACAGCTATGTGGCGAGCTGCGAGATGTCGGGGATCTCGATCGAGATCGCGGGCATGAGCCGCGGCCGTTTCGCCGTTCCGGGTTCGGCGCCCGACGTGACGCGCAACGCGACCGGCATGGAGGCGAACTTCTCCCGCTACGGCGCCGGCTACACCGTCACCGTGGCCTGCTCGGACCCGCGCGCCCGGCGCGAATGCACCGACGCCGGCTTTATCCGCGGCGTGATCAATTCGCTACGCGTCGCGGGCGGATCGCCGGGCTGAGTCGCGTCGAAGCCCTACGCCGCCGGCGACACGTGTGTTAATCTCCCCTTAACGAACGGCTCTGAGGGGGAGCGCGATGGGATCGTCTGCACGTGCCGCCGCCGCGGGATTGAGCGTGCTGGCCGCTGCGGGGATGATGGCGGGCGGCTTCGCCGTCGCCCAGGAGATCGCCGCCGAGCCGGAGCCCGAGCAAGTCGTCGAGCGTCCCATTCAGCGCGTCGATGTCGCCCCGATGACCGAGTACGAGGCCCGGACCCGGGAGCGCCTGGCCTACGACGAACGCATCGTCGAGCGCATCGAGGCCTGGCGCGCCGAGCGCGAGCAGGAAGCGGCGCAGGCGCGCCGCGCCGCGGCCGAGCGCGACGCGCACGGCCGCCGGCTGGCCCCGGTCGACTGGGACGCCGCTCATTCAGCCTGGCGGGACCAGCTCGAGCGCGACCAGGAGAGCTGGAACGAGGATGCGCAGCCCTCCAACCCCGGCAATCCGGGCGTCGCGGCGATGGCGCCGCAGGGCATGCGCACGCCGCCCCCCGTCCGCACGGTCAATATCGAGCCCGAGGAGCTGCAGCGCCCGCGCCTGCCGGTGCTGACGCCGCGCGTGGCGCACGCGCGAACCGCCGGCGTGCGTCACGCCCAGGCGGGCGACGGGATGCTGATGTTTCCCCGTGACCACGTCTACTCGGCGAGCATGCATGTCGATGAACTCGCCATCGAGGTCACCGGCTCCCGCGTCGCGATGCGCGAAATGACCGCCGACGAGCCGATGCGCCGCCGCCTGGCGGCGGCGCGCCAGGACGACGGCGTGCGCATCACGCAGAACCGGGCCGGCGTCGAACTCGTGTTCAATCGTTTCGGCGCGACCTACTCGATCCAGATCATGTGCGAGGATCCGGAGAACACCCCGGCCTGCCGCGATCCCGAGACCGCGCGCGCGGTCTATCGCCGCCTGGCGCTGTCCGGCGGCTCGCCCCAAGGAATGGAGAACCGGTGATGGAACGCGGACGCGATTACATCCTGGCCCTGATCGTCGCCGTGATCGGCCTCGCAGCGCTGATCTTCTGGCCGGCGCCGGACGACGGCGGCGCGCCGCCGGACGAGCCGGGCGAGGAGACGCCCGAGCCCGAAGAGCCCGAGCCGGAGGATCCGGAACCCGACGAGCGGGAACCCGAAGAGCCCGAGCCGACCGAGCCCGAGACGCTGACCGACTACTGGGGCGACGAATTCAGCTATCTGCCCGCCGGCGACCTGATCGAGGGGTCGGGAACCGGTCGGGAAGACGACACCATCTACGCCGAGGGGATCCGCTTCCCGATCGAGCTGCCCGCGGCCTACGCCAACTCGCAGGTCTACATGCCCGGCGGCAGCCAGGGCGGCGGCGGCTGGCAGTGCGACGCGGAGAATTACGAGTATCCCTGGCGCGACAACTATTGCGAGACCCGCGGCTACGAGACGCCGATGTGTCCGGCGGGAACCGGCCACCAGGGCCAGGACATCCGCCCGCCGGCCTGTCCGCCGACGACGCCCGACGACGAGGACGACTTCTTCGCCGTGGCCGTCGCCGACGGCGACATCACCTCGGTGTCGGGTCACATCGTCAAGCTGCTCGCCGACGACGGCGCGCAGTACTACTACCTGCATCTCGAGCCGACGAGCCTGTGGGTCGCGCCGGGCGACCGGGTCGAACAGGGCGATCGCATCGGGATCGTGTCGAACTATTTCGGCTCCACCCCGACGACCTATCACCTGCATTTCGAGATCCGGCAGTCGGTGATGGTCGACGGCGAGCTGACCTTCACGCCGGTCCCGCCCTACGCTTCTCTGGTCGACAGCTACGAACGCCTGCTGCGCGAGGAATCGGACAGCTAGACGAAGGCGGCCGCACCGCCGGACGCAACAAGGGAGACGAGCTCATGGCGCATCGCTTGAAGAGCTGGGCCCGGGCCGCGGCCGCCGCTCCGGCCCTGCTGGCGCTGGCGGCGGCCGGCGCGGCGGCGCAGGACGCGACGACCGCCGATCAGCCGGTCGAGGACGCGGCGTTCCAGATGCAGCTCGATCGCGTGGATTTCCAGGCGGTCGATGCGATCGAGGGACAGATCCGCGACCGGATGGTTCTGGACCAGGCGATCCTGGAGCGTCTGCAGGAAATGGAGACCGAGGACGAGCAGCCCGCCGCGCCCGAGCGCGACGCCGACGGCCGGCTGCTGGCGCCCATCAACTGGGACCAGGCCCGGTACGATCTGTCCGCCCAGATGGAGCGCGACAGCGCCGAACTCACGACAGCGGCCGCCATACAGCGCCCGCCGACGCCGGAAATGGTCAATATCGATCCCGAGGAGCTGCAGCGCCCGCGGCTGCCGATGCTGGTTCCGCGGGTGGCGGATGCGCGCACCGCGAGCGTGGATCAAGGCGGCGTCTCGGGCATGCTCGTCTTCCCGCGCGACCATGTCTACGCCGCCAGCATGCATGTCGGCGATCTCGCCATCGAGACGACCGGTTCGCGCATCATCAACGTGCCCGAGGGCGACGCCCGCCTGGTGCGGCGAATCCTCTCGGCGCGCGACGCAGACGGCGTGACGGTCACGCGCACCCGCTTCGGCGTCGAGCTGAGCTTCACCCGTTACGGGGCGGCCTACTCGATCCAGGTCATGTGCGAGGATCCGGAGAACAACGCGGCCTGCCGCGATCCCGAGACGGCGCGGTCGATCTACCGCCGCCTGGCGATCGGCGGCGGCGCGCCCGGACCGCAGGGGACGCCGCAATGAGTTCGGCGCGCAACCTGCTGCTCGCGGCCCTGCTCGGGGCCGGGGCGCTCGCCGTGCTCGGCCTCGGCCCGTCCGGCTGCGCCTCCGCGCCGCCGGAGGAAAGCGAACCCGCGCCGGAACCGGAGCCCGAGCCTGAGCCCGAGCCGGAGCCTGAACCTGAACCTGAACCGGAGCCTGAGCCGGAGCCCGAACCCGAACCGGAGCCCGAGCCGGAACCCGACCCCGAGCCGGAACCCGAGCCGGAACCTGAACCCGAAACCCCGACCGATCACTGGGGCGACGAATTCAGCTATCTGCCCGCTGGCGACCTGATCCCCGGATCGGGGACCGGCCGCGCCGACGACACCATCTACGCCGAGAACATCCGCTTCCCGATCGAGCTGCCCGCGGCCTACGCCAACTCGCAGGTCTACATGCCCGGCGGCAGCCAGGGCGGCGGCGGCTGGCAGTGCGACGCCGAGAACTACGAATATCCCTGGCGCGACAACTATTGCGAGACGCGCGGCTACGAGACGCCGATGTGCCCCAGCGGAACCGGCCACCAGGGCCAGGACGTCCGCCCGCCGGCCTGCCCGCCGACGACGCCCGACGACGAGGACGACTTCTTCGCCGTGGCGGTCGAAGACGGCGACATCACCTCGGTGTCGGGCCATATCGTCAAGCTGCTCGCCGACGACGGGACGCAGTACTACTACCTGCACCTCGATCCGTGGACGCTCTGGGTCGCGCCGGGCGACCGGGTCGAACAGGGCGATCGCATCGGGATCGTGTCGAACTATTTCGGCGGCACCCCGACGACCTACCACCTGCACTTCGAGATCCGCCAGTCGGTGATGGTCGACGGAGAGGCCGTGTTCACGCCCGTGCCGCCCTACGCCTCGCTGGTCGACAGCTACCAGCGCCTGCTCGAAGACGGCTGAGGCTCGGCGCTCCGCCTTGAAACGGCGACCGGGGCCCTCTGCGTTGGTCGGGTGAAGCCGCAACGCAGCAAGGGAGGTCCCCATGGCCGTGAAAGACCACATGACGCCCGCCGACGAGGTGAGCATGGTGAGGCGGGACACGACCCTGCAGGACGCCGCGCGCCTGATGCGCCGCGTCGACGCGGGCGCGCTGCCCGTCAATGACGGCGATAAGCTGATCGGGATGATCACCGACCGCGACATCGCCGTGCGCGGCGTCGCCGAGGGCAAGACCGGCGAGGCGACCGTCGGCGATGTGATGACCGACACGGTGCTCTACGCCTACGAGGACGCCGAGAGCGCGGAGGTCATCGCCAACATGGAGGAGACCGGCGTGCGGCGCATGCCGGTCGTCGACAAGGCCAAGCGGCTGAAGGGCGTCGTCACCCTGGCCGACCTGTCGGCGGGCCACGCCGCGACGGCCGGCGAAGCGCTCGCCCATATCCGCGAGCAGCCGGCGCAGCACTAGGGCCGGCGCTCAGCGGCCGGAGCGCGCGGGCGCGATCGCGCCATCCCCCCGACCTCGCGCCGCGCTCCGCGCCTCCGGCGATCCGTCGCGCGCGGCGTTCCGACCACGCCGCGCGCCTATTCGTCCTCGCGCCAGCGCTCCATCGCCGCGGAGATCGCGAACGTCTCGCGATATTTCGGGCTGCCCGAGGGCCGCGGCGGCTTTTCGCGCGTGAGCTCCATGATCTCGGCGAGCTTGTTGTGCGCCGCGCCGGACTGGCCCGCGCCGATATAGGCGTGCAGTTCGACCAGCGCGTTGGAGAGCGGGTCGTGAGCCCGGATCACGAAATAGGGCTCGTCCTCGGCGAGGTCGGGCAGGCAGTCGAATTGCGAGGGGTTGAGCTTCGAGCCCAGGGGGGCGTCGGCCATGGCGGTCTCCTCGGAGAGAATCAGCAAGCGTCGACGCCGACGTTAGACTCGCGGACGGCGGCTTGTCGCCGGGATCGCGCCGTCAGTAGGCCCGGCCGACGAGCGCCTCCACGCTCGCCCCGCGCGCCATCGAGCGGCCGTAGAGCAGGCGCATGACGCCGGGCGCGCCGTCAAAGGGCGCTTCGGTGAGGTGGGCCGCAAGCTCGTCGGGCACCGCGCCTTCGGGCGCGAGCGGGGCGAGCGCGGCGACCTCGGCCTCGAAGCGGGCGCGGTCGGCCTCGGCGTCGTCGGTGAGATCGCCGATGCGCTCCATCACCACCACCGAGCAGGCCGGCGAGGCGCCGGCGTCGCGCAGCGTCGTCATCGACATGCCGTCGAGCACCTCGGCGCGCTGGCGCGCCACGCCGTTGAACAGGGCGAAGAACATCGAGCCGTGATCGGCGTCGGCGGCGCTGGCGAAGATCTGGTGGCCGAGCAAAAGGCAGCGCCCCTCGTAGCGCACGCCCTCGACCCCGGCGCGGAAATGCAGCCGCGATCGACCGCGGCACTCGATCATCGAGATGTCGTGGACGAAGCGGCCGGGCAGGTCGTGCGAGGCGCGCGTCGACTTCCAGAAGCCTTCATAGGCCGAACCGCGCTGGCGCGTGTTGAGGACCGATTCCTCGTAGATGCTCTCGGGCAGCCAGTCGCCGGGCACGCCGGAGGCCTTCGCCTCCGCCGGCGGCTCCACGCCCAGCAGCTCGGCGAAGCTCGCCGGGTCGCGCTCCCAGTCGACCAGGGTGAAACCCTCGATCCGCTCGGCGATGAAGCGGGTGAGAAGCGCCAGGTTGTGCTCGGAGGGATGGACCGCCCCCGACACCCAGCGCCCGACCAGCGACTTGTCGACATTGAGCGCGGCGGCCAGCCCCGTGCGGCTCATCACGAGCGCCTTGAGCACCAGCGCCAGCTTGTCGGACAGGCGGTCGATCTTCATGCATGCAGTATGCGCCTGCGTGCATCGATCTGCAACTTTTGTTCAACCGTCGTGCAACCCGGTGCGCGCGCCGGCGGTCGCCGATGCATCTCGCCGCACGCGCCGGTTTCGATCAAAAGCCGCTCCGTTGAGAGCGCCGGCATGAAGTCGGCCGGAACAGCAACGGAGAAACAGAGATGAAGACCCTCCCCACCACCATCGGGCTCGCCAGCGCGCTCGCCCTGACCGCGCTGGCGCCCGTCGAGGCCCAGCAGAACCGCGACGACCGCCGGGTCGAGCGGGAAGAACCCCGCGGCAGCGCGCTCGCCCGCTTCGCCGCCCGCGCCCTCGGCGCGGACGAGGAAGAGGCCGAGGCCGCCGCGCTGCTGCTGCCCGCCGTCCAGGCCGTCGCCCCGCGCAGGCAGTCCAACGCCGACGCCGGCGTCGAGCCCGACGAGATCGACGCGCCGGCGGCCGCCGCGAACGCCTGCCCGTCCAACGCGCATTGTGACTGGATCAACCTCAACGCGCCGGAGGCGGCCGCCCCGCGGAAAAACACTTCCAGCGCCGGACCGAAGATGCAGCGCGCGACGGCCTCGACCATCGAGACCGCGCAGTCGGGCGACGACGAGGCGCTCGCCGGCCAGTGCGGCAAGTCCTTCTGCCGCATCGACGACATTCCCGGCGACGGCGTCGGCGCCGCGGCCAGCGGCGGCGCTCATGTGCGCGTGTTCGACGCCCACGGCGCCGGGACCGCCGGCCTCGAGCCCGACGAGATCGACGCTCGCTTCGACGGCCGTTCCGAACCGCTTGCCGGCATCGAGCCCGACGAGATCGACGCGCGCATGAGCGACGACCGCTCGGACGGCGGCAAGTCGAAGGACGCGGCCAAGCAGGTCCGCGTCGCGGTCGGCGACACCAACAATGACGGCGTGCCGAACGCGGGCGTCGAGCCCGACGAGATCGACAGCCGTTTCGACGACCGTCCCCGGCCGCGCGCGGGCCTGGAGCCCGACGAGATCGACAGCCGCTTCGACGGCCGTCCCGAGCCGCTCGCGGGCATCGAGCCCGACGAGATCGACGCTCGCGCGACCGACGGGGAAGCCGGCCTCATCCTGCCGGCCGTGCAGAAGGTCCGCGGGGCTGCGAGCCGTCCGGACTCCTCACGCCGCTAACGCCTGACCAGGACGGGGCCCGCCCGGCGACGGGCGGGCCTCGCCCCCGTGCTCAAGGGAGCCACGCCATGAAACGCCTGCTTTTCTCCTGCGCCGCCGCTGCGGCGCTCGCGCCCGCCGCGCTCGCGGAGGGAACGACCGACCTGTCGAGCCGCGTCCACGACATCATCGTCACCTCGCCGGTCCCCCAGGTCCAGGTGACGGTGCGCAATGTCGCGGCCAGCACCGATCCCGCCGACCGCGATCTCCGGATGGTGTCCGATGATCCAATGATCGCGATGACGGGCCAGGTCTGGTGCAACAGCTACGACTACGCTTCGAACTGGGCCCAGCGCGCCCAGCTGCTGGTCGGCGAAACCACGGTCGCTGTCAGCGAGGGCGGCGCCGATCCGTTCCCGCTGGGGATCTGGGACAACTCGGAGATGCAGTACTTCGAGGGCGAGGACGCGCTCGAGAACTTCGATCTCGAGTTCGTGCTCGACCTCCCGCACGACTGGGATCCGGACCAGGCCGTCACGCTGTTCTTCAACCCGGTCGCGCTGGTCGAGAACCATCTGGAGACGTTCGTCGAGAACAATTCCGGGACGGAGGCCGATTTCCTGCGCGAGGACGCCGTCTTCGAGACGACCGTCACGCTCAGCGCCGCGGGCTGGTGCCGCTATGACAGCAACAGCATCCACGGCGAGTACGCCGGCCTGCGCCAGTTCGACATGCCGATCCGGGTCTTCTACCAGGGCGACGCCGACATCGCCGACGTGCCCACCATCGTGGGCACGCCCGGCGCGGTGACCACCCCCGTCCCCGACCGCGCCCGCGAGGTCGTCTCGACCCGCGGGTCCGACGCCGAGCCCCCGGCGCGGACCGATCCCCCGGCGCGGGCCCGGCCCGTCCGCCGCGCGACGCGGCCGGACTAGGCGTTCCGGGCAGGCTCGGGCGCGTTCCGGCGCGCCCGCCGGGGACGCCGAAGACGCGCGGACGGGAGACCGTCCGCGCGTCTTTCCTATTGCGCCAGGTGCAGCACGATCTCGCGGGACTGCGCGCCCGTACGGTGCTCGAACAGGTAGAGCCCCTGCCAGGTCCCCAGCAGCATGCGGCCGTCTGCGACCGGGACCGACAGCGAGCTCGCCGTCAGCGCGGCCTTGATGTGGGCGGGCATGTCGTCGGGGCCCTCGGTGACGTGCCTCAGCCAGCCCATTGACGTATCGTCGGCGTCGGGGACGAGCCGGGCGAAGAACTCGTCGAGATCGCGCTTCACGTCCGGATCGGCGTTCTCCTGGATCACGAGCGAGCACGAGGTGTGGCGCGCGAAGCAGACCAGGAGCGCCTCGCCGGCGGCCGCCGCGCGCACGAAATCGGCCGCCTCGGCGGTGAACTCGTAGAGGCCGGGGCCGGATGTCTGCACCCGGATGCGGGCCTGCGCCGTCAAAGCCCGTTGATCTCCCAGCGGCGCACCGACTTGGAGTGTCCTCCCGTGCTCTCGTAGAGGCCGATCGCGGCTTCGTGCTCGGAGCTCGTCCACATCAGGAAGGTCGCCGGGCTCTCGCGGACGTCCTCGACGACGGCCTCGAACAGGGCCCGACCGGCGCCCTCGCCGCGGCCGGCCTTGCCCACGCAGACCTCGGCGAGCCAGGCCCCGGCGCCGCCATGGCCGCTGTCGTAATAGGCGTGCCAGACCGCGTAGCCGATCGGCTCGCCGTCCTCGACGCGCTCGGCGACGAGGACGTGGAAACTCGCGTCCTGGCCGAACAGCGTCGATTTGATGTTCTCCGGCGTGCAGTGCTCGGTGGAGTCGCCCACGACCTCGTTGAGTTCCTTCGAAAGCCGCGCGATCGCCGCGGCGTCCTTCGGCCGGGCGGCGCGGACATTGATGTCGGTGTCTGACATGGGGGCTCTCCAGTGTTTGCGCGGAGTATGCGTCGGCGGAACGGGCGAAGGAAGGCGGGAGGCGTCTCGCTCCGCCTCTCCCTCGTCATCCCCGACGCGCGAAGCGCGGTCGGAAATGACGAAGGCGGAGGCGCTCAAGAAAGATATGTGGCTCTTCCCCGACGAAAGTCGGGGCCCGGGAGTCGCTACACCGCGCCCGCCCCTCTCCTGGGTCCCGGCTTGCGCCGGGAAAGAGCCGTGGAGAGACGCGGCGCGCAATGACGTCGGTTCGCGAGTCCGGCAGGTCCCGGCTCGGCCTGAGGGCCGGCCGGGATGACAAGATTGGCGAGACGCCCGCGCGATCGGGCCTGCCCCCCCCAACGAAAAACCCCGGCGCGGGGGCCGGGGTTCTCCGTAACTCGTAACAAATCCGGCTGACCGGGCGCCCTCGGGGCGCCGGGCGTCTGCGACAGCCTAGCTGTCCAGGAAGCTCCTGAGCTTCCGGCTCCGGCTCGGGTGCTTGAGCTTGCGGAGCGCCTTGGCCTCGATCTGGCGGATGCGTTCGCGGGTCACCGAGAACTGCTGGCCGACCTCCTCCAGCGTGTGGTCGGTGTTCATGCCGATGCCGAAGCGCATGCGCAGCACGCGCTCCTCGCGCGGGGTCAGGCTGGCGAGCACCAGCGTCGTCGTCTCGCGCAGGTTGGAGTGGATCGCCGCGTCGATCGGCAGCACGGCGTTCTTGTCCTCGATGAAGTCGCCGAGATGGGAGTCCTCCTCGTCGCCGATCGGCGTCTCCAGGCTGATCGGCTCCTTGGCGATCTTCATCACCTTGCGGACCTTCTCCAGCGGCATGGAGAGCTTCTCGGCGAGCTCCTCCGGGGTCGGCTCGCGGCCGATCTCGTGGAGCATCTGGCGGCTGGTCCGCACGATCTTGTTGATCGTCTCGATCATGTGGACCGGGATGCGGATGGTGCGGGCCTGGTCGGCGATCGAGCGCGTAATGGCCTGGCGAATCCACCAGGTCGCGTAGGTCGAGAACTTGTAGCCGCGGCGGTACTCGAACTTGTCGACCGCCTTCATCAGGCCGATATTGCCTTCCTGGATAAGGTCCAGGAACTGCAGCCCGCGATTGGTGTATTTCTTCGCGATCGAGATCACCAGGCGCAGATTGGCCTCGACCATCTCCTTCTTGGCCACGCGGGCCTCGCGCGCGCCCTTCTGGACGGTGGAGACGATGCGGCGGAAATCGTCGATCGGCACGCCGGATTCGGTGGCCAGCGAGGCGATCTGCTCGCGGATCGCTTCGGCCTCCTCGGCCTCGCGGTCGGCGAACTTCTTCCAGGCCTTGGACTTGTCCTTGACCGAGTCGAGCCAGTTCGGGTCGAGCTCGCGGCCGTGATAGGCCTCAAGGAACTGGATGCGCGGCACGCCGTGGGCGTCGGCCATCCTGAGCAGCTTGCCCTCGAGACCGACCAGGCGCTTGTTGATCGCGTCGAGCTGCTCGACCAGCGCCTCGATGCGGGCGTTGTTGAGATGCAGCGAGTTGAGGTGGGCGACGATGCGCTCGACGGCGGCGTCGTAGGTCTCGCGCTCCTTCTTCGTCAGGTCCTTGCCGGCGAGGCGCTGGTTGACGAGCTTGTCCTGGAGCTTGCGGAAGGAGTCGAAATCCTCGGCGATCGCGTCGAGCGTCTCCATGACGCCGTCGCGCAGCTCGGCCTCCATGGCCGCCAGCGACATGTTCCCACCGTCGTCGTCGTCATCCTCGTCGTCGGAGGATTCCTCGCCCTCGGCCTCGGTCTCCTCGGAGCCCTGGGCGGTCTCGGCCTTGTCCTCGCCGTCGGCCTTGTCCTCGCCGTCGGGCTTGGGCGCGCCGTCGGTCTTTTCGGGCTCGGCGGCTTTCGCCTGGCGGTGCTGGGAGTCCGGCGCACCGGTCGCGGAATGGTCCTCGCGGACGCCGCCGAAGGTCGCGTCGAGATCGATGATGTCGCGCAGCAGCACCTGGCCCGACTGCAGCTCGTCGCGCCAGACCATGATCGCCTCGAAGGTCAGCGGGCTCTCGCACAGCCCGCGGATCATGGCGTTGCGGCCGGCCTCGATGCGCTTGGCGATGGCGATCTCGCCCTCGCGCGACAGCAGCTCCACCGAACCCATCTCGCGCAGATACATGCGCACGGGATCGTCGGTGCGGTCCTGCGCCGAGCCGGTGTTCTGACCCGCGGCGACCTCGCTGGACTTCTTGGTCGCGACGGCCTTGGAGTCGGATTCCTCCTCGTCGACGGCCGCGGAGTCCTGGTTGGCCTCCTCGACGTCCTCCTCGTTGTCGACGACGGTGATGCCCATCTCGGAGAGCTGGGCGAGGATGTCCTCGATCTGCTCGGAGCTGAACTCCTCGGAAGGCAGGACCTTGTTGAGTTCGTCATGAGTGACGAAACCGCGCTTCTTGGCGGTCTTGATCATCGCCTTGACCGACTGGTCGGTCAGGTCGAGCAGCGGTCCGTCCTGGGATTCCGGCGTCGCTTCGGCCGTCTCCGTCGCGGTTTTCGTCATGCCTGGTTCCGGTTCCTCGAGCTCTCGTGCATCCGCGGCGCGGGACGCGTCTATCTTTTGCGACCCCGGCGCACCGCCGCCAGGAATTCCTTCAACGCGTCGGAATCGCCGCCTTCGAGAACGTGTTCCTGACGCGCGCGTTCCTCGGCCTGGCGGGATCCCTCTTCGGTCTGCTCCATATAAGAACTGGCGAGCGCGCGCCAAGCCTCCAGGCGCTGCTCGAGCGCAGCCTCCTCCCCGCCCAGCGCAGCGCGCGCCATCGGCCGTTCGACCTCCAGAGCGCGCAACACGGACGTGAATCCTTCCCTCGAGAGCGCCGACGCCAGTCCGCCGCCGGTCACAGACTCCCCAGAAGACACGGCGTCTAGAACAGCGTCACGAAAACTGTCAAGCGGCCCGCAGGCCAGCTCGGCCAGAGTCTCGGCCTCGGATTCGGCGATCTCGGGCCATTCCACGGCGGCGAAAAGCAGCTGGCGCGCGCTCGCCGGCGCCCGCGGCGCGGTGCGCGAGCGCTTGAGTTCGCTCGACGGTCCCGGCGGCGGGCCGAAGCGGCCGCGGCCGCGAGGCCCCGCGCCGCGTCCTCGCAAGCCGGACCCGAACTCGGCGGCCAGGCGCCGGTCGATCTCGGCGCGGTATTCCTCGCGCACGTCCGGATCGCCGACCTTGGCGACCAGCGCGCGCAGCCGGCGGCGGAAGCCCGCGCGCCGGTCGGGATCGTCGAGCGGCTCGACGGCGTGCTCGCGCTCCCACAGCACGTCGATCAGCGGCCGCGCCCCGGCGACCGCCTCGTGCAGCGCCTGGGCTCCGGCGTCGCGCAGGAGGTCGTCGGGGTCCTGGCCGTCGGGCAGGAAGACGAAGCGCAGCGTGCGGCCGGCCTCGAGCAGCGGCAGGGCGCGTTCGGCGGCCAGCGCCGCGGCGCGGCGGCCAGCCTCGTCGCCGTCGAGGCAGACGACCGGCTCGCCGCCGGCCCGCCACAGCAGGCGCAGCTGGTCCTCGGTGAGCGCGGTGCCCAGCGGCGCGACGGCGTGGTCGAGGCCGGCGCGCGCGAAGGCGATGACGTCCATGTAGCCCTCGGCCACGATCAGCCCGCGCGCCTTCAGCTTGGGATCGGCGGCGGCGCGGCGCGCCTCGGGATAGCGGTAGAGGGTCGCGCCCTTGTGAAAGAGCGGCGTCTCCGGCGAGTTGAGATATTTCGCCCGGGCCTCCTTCGACAGCGCCCGGCCGCCGAAGGCGACCAGCCGGCCGCGCGCGTCGTGGATGGGGAACATCACCCGGTCGCGGAAGCGGTCATAGCTCTCGCCGCCGTCGTCGGGCTTGATGACGAGCCCGGCCTCGACCAGCTCGTCGGGCTTCGCGCCCTCGGCCTGCAGGAAGTCCCTGAGCGCGCGGCGGCTTTCGGGCGCATAGCCCAGTCCGAAGCGCTCCTGCTCGGCGCGTCCGAGCCCGCGGCGCTCGAGATAGGCGCGCGCCTCGGCGCCGGCCGAGCCGGCGAGCTGGCGGCGGAAGAAGCCGTGGGCGGCCTCCATCCACTCGACCAGCCCCTTGCGGACCTCCTCGCGGCGGGCCGCCTCGGGGTCGGGCTTGGGCATGTCGAGACCGGCCTCGCGGGCGAGCGTCTCGACGGCCTCCATGAAGCTCAGCCCCTGGGTCTCCTGCAGCCAGGTGAAGACGTCGCCGTGCTTCTGCGAGGCGAAGCAGTGATAGAAGCCCTTCTCGTCATTGACGAAAAACGAGGGCGTGCGCTCCTTCTTGAACGGCGACAGCCCGACGAACTCGCGGCCCTGGCGCTTGAGCGCCACCGTCCGCCCGATCAGGTCGGACGGGCGGACGCGCGCCTTGATCTCGTCGATGAAGCCGTCGGGAAGAGCCATCTCGGGCGGTGGGGACCCTGCGAACGCGGTTGAGCAGCGCGCACGATACGCCGCACGCGGCGGCTCCGCTACGCCCTCAAGCCGCCGGAGGCGGATCAATGCGGATCAGGTCTGGCCCTGGAGCAGGGTTTTGACTTCCTGGCCGGCCTTGGAGAAGTCCATCCGGCCGGCGTAGCGCTCCTTGAGCGCGCCCATGCACTTGCCCATGTCCTTCAGGCCGGAGGCGTCGAGCTCGTCGACGACCTCGCGGGCGGCGTCGGCGATCTCGCGATCGGCCATCGGGCGGGGCAGGTATTCGCGCACGATCTCGGCCTCGGCGCGCTCGCGCTCGGCGAGATCGAGCCGGCCGGCCTTTTCATAGGTCTCGGCGCTCTCCTCGCGCTGCTTCACGAGCTTCTGCAGCAGCGCCATGATCTCCTGGTCGGCGCAGCCCTCGCAGCGGTCCTCGGAACGCGCGGAGATGTCGCGATCCTTGATGGCGGCCTGGATCAGGCGGAGCGTCGAGACGCGCACCTGGTCGCGGGCCTTCATCGCCTCATTGAGGTCGTCCTGAATGCTGTCGCGGAGAGACATCCCGATCCAATCCCGGACCGCCGCAGCGAGCTGCGCGCAAGTCCTTGTTTCGCCTGACGTTATTATCACCGAGCCTTGCTTGACCGCGCATCGCGGCTTGCCTAGGTTCCGCGCGGTCGCCCGCAAGAGTCGGGCCATGCGCTGAAGCGCCGTCGCGTGCGTGCGCGCAGCGTCAGGGAGCGAGCAGGTATGCCGGAAGCTGCAGAGAATCAACCCCGCGTGCGGTCGCAGTCGCATGAGGGGGACGGCGCCGCGCGCGCGGCGCACGCCACCGGGGCGATCGTGTTCGCCGACGGCACGGTCGTCTACGGCGACGGCGCCGGGGCCACGGGCGTCGCCACCGGCGAGCTGTGCTTCAACACGGCGATGACCGGCCACCAGGAAATCCTCACCGATCCCTCCTACGCCGGCCAGGTCGTGTGCTTCACCTTCCCCCATATCGGCAATGTCGGGGCCAACGCCGAGGACGAGGAAGCCTCCAGCGAGCCCGCCCGGCGCGCCGCGGTCGGCATGGTCTCGCGCGCGACGATCACCCCGCCGGCGAACTGGCGCGCCGAGCAGAGCTTCGCCGAATGGCTCGCCGCGCGCGGGATCATCGCGGTGACCGGCGTCGACACCCGCGCGCTCACCCGGCGCATCCGCGAGAAAGGCATGCCGATCGTGGCGATCGCGCATTCCCGCGACGGCGGGCTCGACGCCGACCGGCTCGCCGAGCTGGCGGGCGCGGCGCCGGCGATGGAAGGCGCGGAGCTCGCCCGCGCCGTCAGCCGCGCCGAGGCCGGCGACTGGGCGGTCGACGGCTGGAACTGGCCCGAGGGTTACGCCGAGGGTCGGGCCGACGGCCCCCTCGTCGTGGTGCTCGACTACGGCGTGAAGGCGAACATCCTGCGCCGGCTGGTCGCCGCCGGGGCGCGCGTGCGGGTCGCGCCGGGCTCGACGAGCGCGGCCGACGTGCTGGCGATGAAGCCCGACGGCGTCGTCGTCTCCAACGGTCCCGGCGATCCCGCCGCCACCGGCGAATACGCGCTGGAGACGATCCGCGGCGTGATCGAGGCCGGCGTCCCGACGCTGGGCATCTGCCTCGGCCATCAGATGATCGCGCTGGCGCTGGGCGCGAAGACCGTGAAGATGGCCCAGGGCCATCACGGGGCGAACCACCCGGTGAAGAATCGCGAGACCGGCCAGGTCGAGATCGTGTCGATGAATCACGGCTTCGCGGTCGATCGCGACACCCTGCCCGCCGACGCCGTCGAGACGCATGTCTCGCTGTTCGACGGCAGCAATTGCGGCTTCCGCCTGACCGACCGGCCGGTGTTCTCCGTCCAGCATCACCCCGAGGCCAGCCCGGGACCCCAGGACAGCTTCGGCGTGTTCGACAGATTCGTCGCCGATCTGGCGAAGCGGCGGGCCGCGGCCAACTGACCGCGCGGGCCTGTTTACCCCGTCGAAGTTTGCTCTACCCTTCAATGCCGGGGTTTTCGGGCGCGACGAGGGGTAAGCGACGATGAAGCTGCGAAGGGCGCTGCTCACCGCGGTGTTCACGGGCGCCGCGCTGGCCGCTGCGGGCTGCAGCGGCGGCAGCGGCGGCGGCGGCGGGGCCGTCGTGACGCCCCCGCCGCCGCCTCCACCACCTCCGCCGCCTCCGCCTCCCCCGCCGCCGTCGGGCGATCCCTCCGACTTCGAGACGGCGGAGTATTTCGGCGTCGGCGGCGACACGGGGCTGGCCCAGATCAACGCCTCGTCGGCCTACGCCGAAGGCGGCACCGGCGCGAGCGTCACCGTCGCCGTCGTCGACACCGGCATCGATCTCGACCATCCGGAATTCGACTCGCGCATCGCCGCGGCGAGCCGGGACATCGTGTCCAACCGCGGCGCGGACGACTCGGACGGCCACGGCACGGCCGTGGCCGGCGTCATCGGCGCGGCGAAGGACGACGTGCAGATGCACGGCGTCGCGTTTGAAAGCACCCTTCTGGCGCTCCGCACCGATGGGGTCGACAGCTGCGAATCCGACGGCGGCGACGGCTGCAGCTTCTCCGATGCGGCGACCGCCAACGCGATCGACTACGCCGTGGCGAACGGCGCGCAGGTGATCAATCTCTCGCTCGGCCGCGACGGCGAGATCAATGACGACACCTCGCTGACCTTCGCGGCGATGCGCCGGGCCGCCGACGCCGGCGTCTTCCTGGTCATCGCGGCGGGCAACGCCGACGAGGGCGAATCCCAGGGCGACCCCTCCCCCGGCTTCCCGGCGAACTTCGTCAACGATCTCGGCGCCGACGGTTACGCCGTGGCGGTCGGATCGGTGGATTCGTCGAACACGATCTCGACCTTCTCCAACCGCGCCCAGGGCGCGGAGGACTTCTATCTCGTCGCGCCGGGCGAGCGGATCCTGACGACCTATCGCGACGATCCCGACACGACGGATCTCGAGGAATACGTGCTGATCTCGGGCACCTCGATCGCCGCGCCCCACGTCGCCGGCGCGCTGGCGCTGCTGATCCAGGCTTTCCCCGATCTCACCGGCGCCGAGGCGCTGCAGATCCTCATCGACACCGCGGTCGATCTCGGCCCGACCGGCCCCGACGCGACCTACGGCTCGGGCCTGATCGATCTCGCCGCGGCGTTCCAGCCGACGGGAACCTCCACCGTGTCCGTCGCCGGCGAGGAAGTGCTCGTCGAAAGCGTGCTCGCCGCGCCGTCGGGCGCGGCCGGCGACTGGATCTGGGCGTCCGGCCTGCTCGACGGCGCGGTGCTGCGCGACGGGTACGACCGGCCGTTCCAGATCGACCCCGACACGCCCGACATTGCCGGCGCGAGCGCGCTGTCCGCGATGGAGACCGCCGCGGAGTCCGCGCTCAGGCGCACCGCGATCACCCGCGCCGGACCCGCCGAGGTCACGCTGCGCGCCGCCCCGACGCCCCATTACGCGCTCGCGAACCTGCCCGAGGAGACCTATCGCGAGGAGGCCGATCTCGCTTTCCGCTTCTCCGCGGGCGACTTCACCGCCCAGGCCGGACGCGGCTTCTCCGCGCCGCCTCCGGCGCCGGGGGCGGGCGCATCTGTGCTCTCGGAGACCATGTTCGCCGGCGCCGCGGCCGGGCTCGCCGCCGGCCGCGAGTGGGCCGCGGCCCGCTATGACGGCGAGCGGTTCGCCTTCGCCGTGCGCGCCTCCGACGGCGAGGCCGGCGCGTTCTCCGCCGCGGCCGCGACGTGGACGGCCGGCGGGCAGACGCTGGGGGTCGAGTTCGGCCGCAGCGAGGAGGCCGGCCGGGCGCTCGGCGGTCCGTTCGCCGCGCGCTTCGGCGGGCGCGACGACGCCGAGAGCGATTTCGTGGCCGCGCTGTGGTCCGGCGCGCTGCCGCTGGGCTGGACCGGCGCGGCGCGTCTGGAGCAGGTCCGCGCCGAGCTGGCCGTCCCCGCCGGCGTCAGCCTCGACGAGGACGTGATCGCGAGCGCCTGGAGCCTGGGCGCCGACCGCGCGCTGGGACCGGGCCGGCTCGGCTTCACGCTGGCCCAGCCGCTGCGCGTGGAGACCGGCGCGGTGGCGCTGGACGTTCCCGTCGTCGTCAACGAGCGCGGACGGACCGTGTTCCAGCGCCGGGAGGCGTCGCTGTCGCCGTCGGGCCGCGAGATCTCGCTCGAGACCGCCTATCGCTTCGACATCGGCGACCGGGTGAGCGCCTCGCTCGCTGCGCGCTTCACCCGCGACCCGGGCCACATCGCCGGCGCCGACGACGAGGCGCTCGTCTGGGCGGGCTTCAAGACGCGCTGGTGATCGCATCCTCCTTCCCGCCGGGCGCGAATCCGGCGATCCTGACCGTCGGGAAGGAGTACGATCATGCCTGTTCAGGACTCGCCCGAACTCTTCTGGCTCGTTCTCGTCACCCTGCTCACCGCGCTTCTGTGGGTCCCCTACATCCTGCAGCTCATGGCCCAGATGGGGCCCGTCGGCGCGCTGATGGACGCCGAGGGCCTGCATCCCCATGAGGCGAAATGGGCCCAGCGCGCCAAGCGCGCCCACTACAACGCCGTGGAGAACCTGGTGGTGTTCGCCCCGCTGGCGATCACCGTCCATGCGCTGGGCGTCGGGGACGGACTGACGGCGGGCGCGGCCGCCGTCTACTTCTTCGCGCGGCTGGCCCACTACCTGTTCCACGTCCTCGGCCTGCCGGTGGTGCGCACGCTGGCCTTCCTGGCCGGCTGGGTCTGCCAGCTCGCGCTGGCCTTCCGCCTGCTCGGCTGGATGTGAGACGACGACCGGGCCTCACCCGCCGCGGCGCGCTCGGCCTGACCGCGGCCGGCGCGCTCGCGGCGTGTTCGCGCTCCGCGCCCGCCCCCGACGGGCTGTTGCGCGTCGCGCTCGATTCCCAGCCCGACAGCCTCGATCCCCTCAAGGGCCAGTTCGCCTCCGCGGCGCTGATGTACAAGCAGCTCCACGCCCCGCTCACGGAGTACGCGCCGAGCGGCGGGCTGGCGCCGGGACTGGCCACCTCGTGGCGCTCCGAGGACGGCCGAACCTGGACCTTCCGGCTGGCGCGCGATCTTCACTGGTCCGACGGAACGCCGCTCACCGCCGAGGACGTGGTGTGGACCGCCCGGCGCGCCGTCGATCCGACGACGGGCTTCGCCGATCTCGGCGACTTCTTCGCCGTCGAGAACGCCCGCGCCGCGCTGGCCGGCGACGCCGCCCCCGAGTCCATCGGCGTCGAGGCGCCGGACGCGCGCACCGTGGTGTTCCGCCTCGACCAGCCGGTCGGCCTGTTCCCGGTGCTGATGCGCGAATTCTATCCCCTGCCGCGTCATGTCGTTGAGGCCAACCCGGAACGCTGGACCCGCGCGGAGAACTGGGTCTCGGCCGGGCCCTACGCGCTCGCCGCGACCGGGCCGCTGTCCTACGATCTCGTCCGCAACCCGCGCTTTCACGCCGGCGCCAGCGTCTCCATCGAGCGCATTCGCGTCGAGGTGGTCGAGGACGCCGCGACGCGGGCGCGCATGTTCCGCGCCGGCGATCTCGACCTCGCCGACCGGCCGCCGCCCGACCAGATCGGCTTCCTGCGCGAGCGCATCGGCGAGCAGCTGATGGCCTTCCGCGCGCCGATCCTGACCTATCTCAAGATCAATCACCGCCGGCCGGGGCTCGACGATCCGCGCGTGCGCCGCGCGCTGTCGCTGGCGATCGACCGGGCCTTCCTCAACGCCGAGTTCTTCAACGGCGCCTGCGATCCGGCCGCGACGGTGATCCCCGCCGAGGCGCCCGCCCCGCCCGCCGATCCCGATGCGGCCCGCGCCCTGCTGGAACAGGCCGGTTTCGGGGCCGACAACCCGCTGGAGGTCACGTTGCGCGCGACCTCGGGCGAACGCTCCCGGCTGGCGGTCGCGATCGTCGACGACCTGCAGCGGGCCGGCGTCGCCGCCGACATTCTCGCGACCTACCCGGTCGATCTCTACCAGGCCGTCGACGGCGGGGATTTCGACCTCGCGCTGTCGCGCTTCGACCGCGGGCTGAAATCCGACCCCAACTTCATGATGCAGCCCTTCGCCCCCGACGGCTTCGCCCATGACGGCGGCTGGGCGGGACCGGAATTCGAACGCTTCGGCGGCCTGATGGACGCCGCCCGCGCCGAGATCGACGGCGCGGCGCGCGCCGAACTCTACCGCGAGGCCGAGGCCATCCTGCTCGCCGAGCAGGCCTATATCCCGCTCATCCACGAGCGCGCCTTCTGGATGGTCTCCGACCGGGTCGCCGGCCTCGAGCCGGGCGTCCAGCCGATGCTGTGGCGCGACCTGGCGCTGGCGTGAGGCCGCTCCGCCGCGGCACACTGAGCCCATGAATCGCACGCCCTCGATCCGCGACCTGCTCTACGCCGCCGCCTGGCAGTATCTGCGCGAGGCGCTGCGCGGCCGGGCGGAGGCTTCGGTCGATCTCGACGGGTTCGCCGACTGGCTGGCGGACACCTTCGGCCAAAAGCCCCGGGCGCCGCGCGAGATCGTCATGGAGGTCGCGCTGGCCTTCGCCGAGATCGGCGGCGAACGCGTGGTGGTGGCGACGACGCCGGTGGCGGGCACCTGGATCTCGTTTCCGAGCGAAACGGCCTTCCTCGATCTGAGCGAGCGGCTCGTCGCGCGCTACCCGGAGATCCGCCACGCCAAGGATTTCGGCCAGGCCTGGCTGAAGAAGGCGTTCGAGCGAAGCGGAGGCGGCGCGTGAGCGGGTCGCGCTCAAGCCCGGCTGCGCTGCAGGCGCAGTGGCGCGATCATGTCGCCGACGCCGGATTGACCGATCCCCGCGAACGCATCGGCCGCGCCGTGATCGGCGCCTATGGCGGTTTGGGACGGCGCTATCACGATCGCGGCCACATCGCTTATCTGCTCGGCGAGATCGACCGGAATGCGAACCTGATCTCGGACATCGCCCGCTTGCGCTTCGCCGCCTGGTTTCATGACGCGGTCTACGTGACCTGGCGCAAGGACAACGAGGCGCGCAGCGCGCGATGGGCCGCAAGCGCGTTGCGGAGCATGGGAGCCTCCGACGGCTTCGCAGATCGCGTCAACGCCCTGATCCGGGCGACCGCCGATCATGCGGGCGGCGGCGCGGATGCAGACGACGATCTCTTTCTGGACATGGATTTCTCCATCCTCGGGGCGCCGCCGGAGCGCTACGACAGATACGTGCGCCAGGTGCGGCTCGAGTACTGGTGGGCGCCGCCCTGGCTTTTCCGACCGGCCCGGAAGGGCTTCATCGAGCGCGCCCTCGCCCGCGAACGGATTTTCCTGACGGATACCTACGAGAACAGGCTCGGCGATCAGGCGCGCGAAAACCTCCGGCGGGAACTGGAGAGACTCTGATCACCTCCCCCCTCGCCAAGCCCGCGAATCCGCGCTAACACCCCGGCTCAGCATTCAATCGAGCCGCGCCCCGCCGTCCGCGTCCTGCGGAGGGACGGCCGGGCCTGCGCGCGCGACAACGTCACGGTGGTGAGCCCATGCCCAAGCGGACCGACATCCAGTCCATCCTGATCATCGGCGCCGGGCCCATCATCATCGGCCAGGCCTGCGAGTTCGACTATTCGGGCGTCCAGGCGGTCAAGGCGCTGAAGGAGGAGGGCTACCGGATCATCCTGGTGAACTCCAACCCGGCGACGATCATGACCGATCCGGGGCTGGCCGACGCCACCTATGTCGAGCCGATCACGCCCGAGATGGTCGCCAAGGTGATCGAGAAGGAGCGCCCCGACGCGCTCCTGCCCACGATGGGCGGACAGACCGCGCTCAACTGCGCGCTCGAACTCGACCGCCGCGGCGTGCTCGAGCTGTTCGGCGTGGAGATGATCGGCGCGCGCGCCGACGTCATCGACAAGGCCGAAAACCGCGAGCGCTTCCGCTCGGCGATGGACAAGATCGGGCTGGAGAGCCCGCGCTCGCGCACGGTCAACTCGCTCGTCGAGGCCGAGACGGTGATGGAGGAGCTGGGGCTGCCCGCGGTGATCCGGCCCTCCTTCACGCTGGGCGGCACCGGCGGGGGCATCGCCTACAATGTCGAGGAGTTCCGCGAGATCGTCGAGCACGGCCTGGCCGCCTCGCCGGTCGAGGAGGTGCTCATCGAGGAGAGCGTGCTCGGCTGGAAGGAGTACGAGATGGAGGTCGTCCGCGACAAGGCGGACAACTGCATCATCATCTGCTCGATCGAGAACATCGACCCGATGGGCGTGCACACCGGCGACTCGGTGACCGTCGCTCCCGCCCTCACCCTCACCGACAAGGAATATCAGCGCATGCGCACCGCCTCGCTGCAGGTGCTGCGCGAGATCGGGGTGGAGACCGGCGGCTCCAACGTCCAGTTCGCGGTCAATCCCGACGACGGGCGCATGGTCGTCATCGAGATGAACCCGCGCGTGTCGCGGTCGTCGGCGCTGGCCTCCAAGGCGACCGGCTTTCCCATCGCCAAGGTCGCCGCCAAGCTCGCCGTCGGCTACACGCTCGACGAGATCGACAACGAGATCACCGGCGGCAAGACCCCGGCGAGCTTCGAGCCGACGATCGACTACGTCGTCACCAAGATGCCGCGCTTCGCCTTCGAGAAGTATCCGGGCGCGCAGAACCTGCTGACCACCTCGATGAAGTCGGTCGGCGAGGCGATGGCGATCGGGCGCACCTTCGCCGAGAGCGTCCAGAAGGCGCTCAGAAGCCTCGAGACCGGGCTGTCGGGGTTCGACGAGATCGAGATCACCGGCCTCGACGCCGCCGACACGCCGGAGGCGCGCCGCGAGGCCGTGCTCGCCGCGCTGGCGCGGCCCACGCCGGACCGGCTGCGCGTCATCGCCCAGGCCTTCCGCGAGGGCGTCGCGCTCGAGGATCTCCACGCGGTGAGCGATTACGAGCCCTGGTTCCTGCGCCAGATCGAGGAGATCGTGATCGCCGAGGAGGAGGTCGCCACGCTCGGCCTGCCCGGCGACGCCGATGGCTTCCGCGACCTCAAGGCGATGGGGTTCTCGGATGCGCGCCTGGCGCACCTGACGAAGAAGACCGAGGACGATGTCCGCGCCGCCCGCCGCGCGCTCGGCGTGCGGCCCGTCTTCAAGCGCGTCGACACCTGCGCGGCCGAGTTCGAATCCGTCACGCCCTACATGTATTCGAGCTACGAGACCGGCGCATGCGAGAGCGAGCCGACCGACCGCAAGAAGGCGATCATCCTGGGCGGCGGGCCGAACCGCATCGGCCAGGGCATCGAGTTCGACTATTGCTGCTGCCACGCCGCGTTCGCCTTCGAGGAGATGGGCGTGGAGTCCATCATGGTGAACTGCAATCCCGAGACGGTCTCGACGGATTACGACACCGCCGACCGGCTCTATTTCGAGCCGCTGACCGCCGAGGACGTGCTCGAGCTGATCGAGACGGAGAAGGCCAACGGCGAGCTTCTGGGCGTGGTCGTCCAGTACGGCGGCCAGACGCCGCTCAAGCTGGCCGCCGATCTCGAGGCCGCCGGCGTGCCGATCCTGGGCACCGCGCCCGACGCGATCGACATGGCCGAGGACCGCGAGCGCTTCAAGGCGCTGCTCGACAAGACCGGCCTGCGCCAGCCGCCCAACGCCATCGCCCGGTCCGAGGCCGAGGCCGCCGAGGCGGCCAAGCGTCTCGGCTTCCCGCTGGTGCTGCGCCCGTCCTTCGTGCTCGGCGGCCGGGCCATGGAGATCATCCGCGACGAGGAGAGCTTCGAGCGCTATATCCGCGAGGCCGTCCACGTCTCCGGCAAGGCGCCGCTGCTAATCGACCGCTATCTCACCGACGCCTCCGAGGTCGATGTCGACGCGGTGTGCGACGGCGAACGGGTCTGGGTCGCCGGCGTCATGGAGCATATCGAGGAGGCCGGCGTGCACTCGGGCGACTCGGCGTGCGCGATCCCGCCCTATTCGCTGTCGGACGACATCATCGCCGAGCTCAAGCGCGAGACCGAGGCGCTGGCTCTGGCGATCGGCGTGAAGGGGCTGATGAACGTCCAGTACGCGGTCAAGGACGGCGAGATCTACGTCATCGAGGTCAACCCGCGCGCCAGCCGCACCGTGCCCTTCGTGGCCAAGGCGATCGGCGCGCCGGTGGCCAAGATCGCCGCCAAGGTGATGGCCGGCGCGCCGCTGACCGACTTCGACACCAAGCCCGCCGATCCCGGCCATGTCGCGGTCAAGGAGGCGGTGATGCCGTTCGCCCGCTTCCCCGGCGTCGACCCGGTGCTCGGCCCGGAGATGCGCTCGACCGGCGAGGTGATGGGCATCGACGCGCGCTTCGAGGGCGCTTTCGCCAAGGCCGAGCTCGGCGCCGGCGTCCAGCTCCCCCGGACGGGGACGATCTTCGTCTCGCTCAAGGAGAACGACAAGGCGGGCATGATCGAGCCCTGCCGCCAGCTGGTCGAGCTCGGCTTCGAGCTGATCGCCACCGGCGGCACGGCCAAGACGCTCGCCGAGGCCGGCGTCGCGGTGCGCCGCATCAACAAGGTGTATGAGGGCCGCCCGCACATCGTCGACGCGATCAAGAACGGCGAGGTCCAGCTCGTGTTCAACACCACCGAGGGCCGCCAGTCGCTGATCGACAGCTACTCGATCCGGCGCACCGCGCTCGAGCTCAAGGTGCCCTGCTACACCACCGCCTCGGCGAGCCGGGCCGCCGTCCAGTCGATCGCGGCGATCGACGCAGGCGAGCTTGAACCCCGCTCGCTGCAATCCTATCGTGACGGTTCCGCTTGAAGGCGCGATCTCCGCAGGCCTAATCTCACGCTCGTCCGACGCGAGAACTGACATCCATGCAGAAAATCCCGATGACCGCCGAGGGCCACAAGGCGCTCGACGAGGAGCTGAAGCATTTGAAGACCGTGGAGCGGCCCGCCGTGATCCAGGCGATCTCGGAGGCGCGCGAGCACGGCGACCTGTCCGAGAACGCGGAGTATCACGCCGCCAAGGACCGCCAGGGCTGGATCGAGGGCCGGGTCGCCGATCTCGAGGACAAGCTCGCCCGCGCCCAGGTCATCGACGTCACGAAACTCTCGGGCGACACGGTGAAGTTCGGCGCCACGGTGACGGTCATCGACGAGGACACCGAGGAGGAGCACGCCTACAAGATCGTCGGCGAGGACGAGGCCGACGTGAAGGGCGGCAAGATCTCGCTCAGCTCCCCGATCTCGCGCGCGCTCATCAACAAGGAGGTCGGCGACGTCGTCGAGGTCAACGCGCCCGGCGGCGTGAAGTCCTACGAGATCCTGAAGGTCGAGTGGAAGTAGGCGGCGCCTATTCCTGGCTCGTCAGCGTCAGGTACATCAGCACCAAGTAGACGGCCGGCACGACGATCACGACCAGCGCCTTGGCGAGCGGCAGGCCCGGACAGCCGCAGAAGAAGAGCTGCCAGGCCACGAAGGCGTCGGCGATGAGCACGATGATCCCGCCGATCCACCAGGGCAGAAGCCGGTTGCGGTGCGCCTGAGCCATGAATCGTCTCCTCCGAGGCTGGTTGTCGAGGCCACGCTATCAACCGCGTCCGACGCGCCCTATTGCGGACGATTGCGGGGCGGGGCCGCGGCCTGTATCCCGGACGCATGACCTCGCCCGCCGCCTCCGATGAACGCGTCTGCTTCGTCGTCTCCGACGGACGGCGCGGCATCGAGAACCAGGCGCTGGGTCTCGCCGAGGCGCTGGGCCGGCTGACCCCGCTCAGGATCATGCCCGTCCACGTCCCGCGCACCGGGCCGCTGCCCGAGGCCGCCGGGATCGCGCCGGACGTGTGGATCGGCTGCGGCCGGGCGGCGGTGCGCGCCAGCGCCGCCCATCGCAAGGCCTATCCGCGCGCGGCCTTCATCTATGTCCAGGACCCGCGAAGCGCGCACGAGCGCTTCGACCTGATCGTGGCGCCGCGCCATGATCGGCTGAAGGGCGACAATGTCGTCTCCATCATCGGCTCGCCCAACCGCATCACGCCCGAACGCCTGCGCGAGGGCGCGGGCGCGTTTCGCGACAGGACCGCCGCCCTGCCCGAGCCGCGCGCCGCGGTGCTGATCGGCGGCGACTCCAAGCGCCATCGCTTCACCCGCGAGGTCGGCGACTACCTGATGGAGCGGCTGGAGGACCTGCGCGAAGCCGATGTCAGCCTGATGGTCACGACCTCGCGGCGCACGCCGCCGGACTTCACCGCCCGCGTGCGCGAACGCTTCGCCGGGGACGAGCGCGTCTGGCTGCACGACGGCGAGGGGCCGAACCCGTATTTCGCCTTCCTCGAGGCCGCCGACTGGATTCTGGTCACCGAGGACTCCACCAACATGCTCACCGAGGCCGCCGCGACGGGAACGCCGGTCTACCGCCTGCCGCTGGCGGGCCGGGCGGGCAAGTTCAAGACGCTCTACGAGGAGCTCGAGGCCGCCGGCGCGGCAAGGCCCTTCCTCGGCCGGCTCGACGCCTGGGACTACGACCCGCTTCACGAGACCGGGAACGCGGCGCGCCGGGTGCTTGAAATTCTCGACTGAGACGCCGAGGTGTTACGCTGAAATCGAGGCCCGGCCGCGAGGGGATTCGCCGCGCGCCGCAGGCGAGACGGACACGGGAAAGGACGCCGGCCATGACCGACGCACGCCATTCGAAACTCATCATCATCGGCTCCGGCGCGGCCGGCTACACCGCCGCGATCTATGCGGCGCGCGCGATGGTCAAGCCGCTGCTGATCTCGGGCCTGCAGCCCGGCGGGCAGATGACGATCACCACCGACGTGGAGAACTATCCCGGCTTCGCCGACGTCATCCAGGGCCCCTGGCTGATGGAGCAGATGAAGGCCCAGGCCGAAAACGTCGGGACCGAGATGGTCAACGACGTCATCGTCGAGGCCGATCTCTCCAGGCGCCCGTTCGAACTCAAGGGCGACAGCGGGACGACCTACACCGCCGACAGCCTGGTCATCGCCACCGGCGCCAGCGCCAAGTGGCTGGGGCTGGAGAGCGAGCAGAAATTCCAGGGCTTCGGCGTGTCGGCGTGCGCGACCTGCGACGGCTTCTTCTACAAGGGCAAGAAGGTCTTCGTCGTCGGCGGCGGCAACACCGCCGTCGAGGAGGCGCTGTTCCTGACGAATTTCGCCGAGAAGGTCGTGCTGGTGCATCGCCGCGACGAGCTGCGCGCCGAGAAAATCATGCAGGACCGGCTGTTCAACCATCCCAAGGTCGAGGTGATGTGGGACACCGTCCTCGAAGAGGTCACCGGCGAGGAGAAGCCGATGCCGTCGGTGACCGGTGTGAAGCTCAAGAACGTCAAGACCGGCGAGGTCTCCGAGCACGACGCCGACGGCGTCTTCATCGCCATCGGCCACAAGCCCGCCACCGACCTCTTCGTCGACCAGATGGAGACGAAGGACGGCGGCTATCTCGTGACCAAGCCGGACTCCACCGAGACCTCGATCCCGGGCGTGTTCGCCGCCGGCGACGTCACCGACGACAAGTACCGCCAGGCGGTGACCGCGGCGGGCATGGGCTGCATGGCCGCGCTCGAGGCCGAGCGCTGGCTGGCGGCCAAGGAAGCCGGGGATTCGAAAGAATCCGACGCGGCCTGACCCGGCGATCGCCTCACCCATGACCGATCCCGCGCCGCCCGCGATCGCGCTCGACGACGTGCGGTTCTCCTATGACCGGCGCGATCCGGACGTGCTGGCGATCGACTCGTTCGAGGTCGCCGCGGGCGAGACCGTCTTCCTGAGAGGCCGCAGCGGTTCGGGCAAGTCGACCCTGCTCGGCCTGATCGCGGGCATTCTCACCCCCGACAGCGGGACGGTCACCGTGCTCGGCGAAGCCATGTCCGCCCTGCCCGGCGCGCAGCGCGACGCCCTGCGCGCGGCGCGCATCGGCGTCATCTTCCAGATGTTCAACCTGCTGCCCTATCTCAGCGCCGGCGAGAACATCGTCTCTCCGTGCCGCTTCTCCAGCGAACGCCGCGCCGCCGCCGAGGCCGCCGGCGGGCTGACGAACGAGGCGCGCCGGCTGATGGAGCGGCTCGGCCTCGATCCGGCCGCCTACTGGCGGACATCGCCGTCGAAGCTGAGCGTCGGCCAGCAGCAGCGCGTCGCCGCCGCCCGCGCGCTGATCGGCCGGCCGGGGCTGGTGCTCGCCGACGAGCCGACCTCGGCGCTCGACGCGGATACGCGCGACGCCTTCATCACGCTCCTGATCGAGGAGTGCGAGGCCGCCGGGGCCGCGCTGCTCTTCGTCAGCCACGACGCCGCGCTGGCGCGCCATTTCGACCGCGCCGAGGATCTCGGCGCGATCAACGCCGCGGAGCCGGCATGACCGGATTTCCGCTCTTTCGCCTCGCCTGGCGCTCGATCGCCAACCGGCGCGCCACCGCGCTTCTGACCGCGCTTACCGTGGCCATCTCGGTGACGCTCTTCCTCGGCGTGGAGAAGGTCCGCCACGGCGCGCGCACGAGCTTCGAGAACACCATCTCCGGAACCGACCTCATCGTCGGGGCGCGCTCGAGCCCGGTGAACCTGCTGCTCTACGCGGTCTTCCACATCGGCGACGCGACCAACGCCATTTCCTGGGAGAGCTACCAGGCCGTGGCGAACGCGCCGGGCGTGGAGTGGACCGTCCCGATCTCGCTGGGCGACTCCCATCGCGGCTTCCGCGTCGTGGGAACCGACAACCGCTTCTTCGAACGCTATCGCTACGCTGGCGGGCGCGAGATCGGCTTCGCCCAGGGCGGCGAGATGGACGGGCTGTTCGAGGCCGTCGTCGGCGCCAGCGTGGCGCGTGAGCTCGAATATTCCGCCGGCGAGGAGATCGTCGTCGCCCATGGCGGCGGGGAGGTGAGCTTCGTCCAGCACGAGGCCAATCCCTTCACGATCGCCGGCGTGCTCGAACCCACCGGCACGCCCATAGACCGCTCGGTCTTCGTCTCGCTGGAAGCCATCGAGGCGATCCATCTCGAGGGTCCGACCGGGGCGGGCACGCATCTTCACGAGGACGAGCTTCACGAAGACGATCTCGCCGTCGACCAGATCACCGCCTTCTTCGTCGGGCTGGAGACGCCGACCGTCGCGCTCAGGCTGCAGCGCCAGATCAACACCTATCCGGGCGAGCCCCTGCAGGCGATCATCCCCGGCGTCGCGCTCACCCAGCTGTGGAGCGTCGTGGGCGCGGCCGAACGCACGCTCGCCGTCGTCGCGGCCTTCGTCGTGCTGGCCGGGCTCGTCTCCATCCTCAGCGCCATCCTCACCAGCCTCAACGAACGCCGCCGCGAGATGGCGATCCTGCGCGCGCTCGGCGCCCGGCCGCGCCACATCTTCGCGCTGCTGGTGAGCGAGGCGGCGATGCTGGCCTTCCTCGGCGCGGCGGCCGGGACGGGGATCACCTACGGCGCGCTCAGCCTCGCCGCGCCGATCCTGGAGACGCGCTACGGCATCATCCTGCCCGCGCTGGCGCCCGGGGCGTACGACGTCGCCGTCGTCGCCGGGGTGACCGCCGCCGCCGCGCTATTGGGCGTCTTCCCGGCCTGGCGGGCCTATCGCAACTCGCTCGCCGACGGCATGACGATAAGGGTGTGAGGGGGGCCATATCGAGCGTGGTGCGCGCCGAGGGAAATGGCGTGTCTCCCCGTTTCATCCCCCCGCCTTGCTCGAGATCCCCTCATCCTGAGGCGCCAGGCGAAGCCGGGCCTCGAAGGACGAGGGGATCGGGATCTCACGAGCGCGGCCGGCCGCCGCGATGCGAACCCGTGTAATAGGAACCATCCGCGCAGCGCAGAATGCAGACCCAGGCGATCATCGGCGCGCGGCTCCCGATCCTTCGAGGCTCGATCCCGAAAACGGGATCGAGCACCTCAGGATGAGGACGAGTGTTGCATTAAATTCTGGGTGGCGAGTTGGAGCATGTCCCGGCGAACCGCCAACGCTGCGTTCGCCCTCATCCCTTTCTTGCTCCCCCGCTCGCGCCGCCTCCCGACTCCGCCTATATCCACCCGATCGGGGGTGGGAGACGATCATGGACTGGGACAAGCTCAAGACCTTCCACGCCGCCGCCGAGGCGGGCTCGCTCACCGGCGCGGCCGAGCTTCTCAACCTGTCGCAATCGGCGGTCAGCCGGCAGATCTCCGCGCTCGAGGACGATCTCGGCGTGAAGCTGTTCCATCGCCATCCGCGCGGATTGCTGCTCACCGAGCCGGGCCGCCTGCTGTTCGCCGCCGCCCACGAGATGGCCGCCAAGGTCGCCGCCGCGGAATCGCTGGTCCACGACACGCGCGACGAGCCGACGGGCCTGCTGCGCGTCACCGCGCCCACGGCGATGGGCGCGATCTGGCTGGCGCCGCGGCTGGCGCGCTTCCGCGAGGCCTATCCCCAGATCCGGGTCCGGCTCATCCTCGCCGACAACGAGCTCGACATCGCCAATCTCGAGGCCGACGCGGCCATCCGGCCCTGGCCGGCGACCCAGAACGAGCTCATCCAGCGCAAGCTGATGGACGTGAGCCAGCATCTCTACGCCAGCCACGGCTATCTCGAGGCGCGCGGCGCGCCGGCCGACGCCGCCGGGCTCGACGCCCACGACATGGTCGCCTACGGCCCGCGCCATCTCGCGCCGATCCCCAATCTCAACTGGCACCTGACGATCGGCCGGCCCGACGGCGCGCCGCCGCGCGAGCCCGCCGTCGAGGTCAACACGATCAACGGCATCATGAAGGCCGCCGAAGCGGGCATGGGCGTGGCCAGCCTGCCCGACTACGTCGCCCGCGAGAACGAGCGCCTGGCGCGCGTCCTGCCCGAGATCGAGGGCCCGCCCTTCGAGACCTATTTCATCTATCCCGAGGAGCTGAAGGGCTCGCGCCGGGTGACCGCCTTCCGCGAATTCCTGGTCGAGGAGGCCCGCCGCTGGAAGCGGTGAAGGGATCGGGGCGTCTCGAAGGACGAGGGCCGGCCCACCCTCCCCACGGAGGGGGAGGGTGGGAGGAAGGGCGCTCATCTCTCGCGCCACGCCCCGGCGCGGTGTTCCGCGAAACACGCGCCGACGCCGACGTCCCGTCTCCCCTCCCGGAGGGGAGAAGTGAGATGAGGGGAGCAGGCGCGGCGCGAGCCGTTGCGTTCGCGCAGCCGCCGCCGAAACCGTCAGATCACCCCGCCCCCCGATCGTGACGACAATGCGGCGGCGGGACGGCCGGATTGTTGCGGCGCAGCAGAATTGCATAGCCGCTGCCCGCGCGCGTGGCTTCTATCGCAACAATTCCTGAAGCATATAGCCGGTCATCGACGGCGGGGCCGCGTTCCCCTCCTCCCCCTCCGGCCCCGTCGTCCCCCGCATCGCATACCGTCTCCTCCCCGACGACGTATGCAAGACTGGGCCGGGCGCCGCGACGAGCGGGCCCGGCTCTTTTTTTGCGGATGGACCCCGACTAGCGCAGCGCCGCGGCGACGCCCTGCATCGTCGCGCGCAGGGCGCCCGCCCGGCCGTCGCCCGAAAGCTCGCCGGCCAGCGCCTCGAGCCGATCGGCGAGCGCGGCGTCGCCCGCCTCGTCCTCGAAGCGGTCGGCGGCCCGCCTCAGCGTCGCGGAGATGTCCGCGGCCGTCTCGCCGGTGAGCGCCTCGTCGCGCTGCAGCTGGTCGAGATAGGCCAGCCCGACGACGGGATGGTCGGGCCAGCTGACCGGGAATTGCTGCTGCGGATTGAACGTCCCGCCCTGGTCGGCGAGCGCGGCGGCGGCGATCTCGTTCTCGCTCAGATGCTCGCTCGGCGCGAGTTCGAACACGTCGAGCCCGCGCACGATCGCCGTGGCGTAGATGCGCCCGTCATACCAGTAGGTCGACCAGTAGCCGCCGGTGACCAGGTGCTCCTCGCTGACCGGGCCGCGGTCGAAATAGGCGATCTCGACCGGCTCGGCGGGATCGGTGAAGTCGATCACCGACACCCCGCCCTGGTACCAGGCCTGGACGAAGATGTCCCGGCCGGGCACCGGAACGATCGAGCCGTTGTGGGCGACGCAGTTCTCCATCTCGGACTGCGCGGCGGGCAGCTTGTAATAGCTGCGGAACTCGAGCCGGCCGTCGACGATGTCGTAGATCGCGTCGGCGCCCCAGTCGCGCGGGTCCTGGGCGCGGCAGCGCGGCCGGCCGCCCCCGCCCCACTCGTCGGTGAAGACCACGCGGGTCCCGTCATTGGTGAAGGTCGCCGAGTGCCAGTAGGCGAAGCCGGGATCGGTCACCGCGTCGATCCGGCGCGGCGCGCGCGGGTCGGAGATGTCGAAGATGACGCCGTTGCCCGAGCACGCCCCGGCGGCGAGATCGGCCGAGGGGAAGACGGTGATGTCGTGGCACTCGTCGGTGCGGCTCGTCGTCTGCGTGCCCTCGCCGTGATCGCCGCCCTGCCAGAGCCCGGCGATGCGGCCCGTCTCGTCGTCGGCGAACACGGTCGGGCTGTCGATGATGGCCGCCTGCGACGGGTCGTCGACGGGCACGGCGATGACGTCGATGCGGAACAGCGCGGTGCGGTCGTCGCCGGGAACCTCGCCGACGCAGCCGGCGAGCTCTTCCTCCGGCCGGACCGAGCTGGTGCCCGAGTTGTAGACGATGATGACGCCGTCGGGATCCGGCCCGGAGACCACCGAATGGGTGTGCGAGCCCCGGCAGGTCTGCACCTGGCCGACCTGGCGCGGCGCGGTCGGCTCGGAGATGTCGAAGATGCGCAGGCCGCGGAAGCGCTCGGGGCTCGCATCCCCGCTCACGCCCTCGAGGCCGCAATCGACGCGCGCGCGGGTCTCCTGGACGGACATGAACAGCAGGTCGCCGACGATGGAGAGGTCGCCCTGCCCGCCCGGGCACACGACTGAGCTGATCAGGCGCGGTTCGTCGCGGTCGAGGCGGTACAGGTTGAAGCCGTGATAATTCCCCGCCGCCATCAGATCGCCGGAGAAGGCCATGTCGGTGTTGGAGAATTCGAGGAAGGGCGAGCGTTCGCCGTAGCGCGCCTCGTCTTCGTCGCTCTCCTCCTCCGCGGCCTCCTCGGGAACCGCCGGTGGCAGGCCGGCGGGATTGTCGGGATCGAAGAAGCCCGTCGGCTTGGGCAGGCTCGCCACGAGACTCAGATTGCTGATCGCCTGCTCGGCGTCGCGGAACCCGCCGGCCAGGCTCGAGCGCGGATCGCCGGACAACTCGCGCAGCAGCGCGGCCATCCGCCGGATCTCGGCCTGCTGCTCGTTCTTCACGTCGCCGACGAACTCGTAGAGGACCGGATCGTAGGCCGAGCCCGGCTGGTCGAGCAGGTGGTCGACCATCTCCACCGCGCCCTCGTGATGGGCGATCATCAGCTCCAGGAACAGCGTCTCGAACGCCGTCCCGCTGGCGTCCGCCAGCCGGGCCATCTGATCGGGCGTCGCCATGCCCGCCATCGTGCCGTGGCCGCCATGTCCGGCGTGCGGATCGTCGGCCGGGTCCGGCGCGTCCTCGCCGCGCCGGCGCAGCCAGGTCTGCATGAAGGCGATCTCGTCGGCCTGGGAGGCCTGGATCCGGCCGGCGACGGCGCGCAGGGCCGGCGAATTGGTGCGCTCATCGACCAGGACCGACATCTCGACGGCCTGGTGGTGGTGCAGGATCATGTCCTGCATGAAGCGGACATCGTCGGCCGAATAGGAGTTGCCGGCGATGCGGACGGCCTCGTCGGAGCTGAGTTGCCGCGCCGTCTCGCCGGGCGCGCCGGGCTGGACGATCGGCGCGTCCTGGGCGGCGGCGGCCGCGGTGAAGACGAGACAGGCGGCCGCGCCGCCGAGCCACGACGCTTTCAGGCTTCTGGACAGGCTGGACATGATTTCTCCCCGATTCCCTCGGGAGAAAGGTTAGCCGGCGCGGTCCACGCATCAAGCATCGACAGCGCCCGTCCTCCCGGCGCGCCGCGTCGAGATGGAAAACCCCGCCGGTCTCCAGGCGGGGTCCAGTCGGTCGGTTGGTGACGGAAAGGCGGAGCGCGCCTAGCCCAGCGTCGCGCGCAGCATCCAGGCGGTCTTCTCGTGGGCGGACACCCGCGGGGCGACGAGGTCGGCCGTCGCCTCGTCATCGTGCTCGTCGGCGAGCGCGAGCACTTCGCGGGCGGTGCGCACGACCTGCTCGTGGCCGGCGACGAGATTGGCCACCATCCCGTCGGCGTCGGGCGTCTTCTTGTCGGCCTTGATCGACGCGCTCTCCATCATCTCGTCATAGGAGATCGGCGCGTTGACGCCCAGCGCGCGGACGCGTTCGGCGATCTCGTCGACCGCCTCCCACATCTCGCGATACTGCTCCTCGAACATGTTGTGCAGCGCGTGGAAGCGCGGCCCGGTGACGTTCCAGTGATAGGCGTGCGTCTTGAAATAGAGCGCGTAGGTGTCCGCCAGCAGGCGGGTGACCGCGCCGGCCATGACCTCGCGCTGGTTTGCGCTCAGACCCATATTGATATCCATCGGGCTGTCTCCTGGTGATCGCTGCGGGCGGCTCGCGCCGCCGGAAAACTACGCCTGCAGCATGGCGCCGGTTTCCATATAAATCCAACAAGTAATTGCGTTCTCAGCCATAGACTGCGCCGATAGACCTCAGCGCGCGGCCTCGCAGAAGCGGCGGATGCGCTCGCCCGCCTCGACGAGCAGATCGTCGGACGTGGCGTAGGAAATCCGGAAGCCCGGCGCCGCGCCGAACGCCGTGCCCGGCACGACGGCGACAGCCTCCTCGGACAGGAGCGCGTCGCAGACCTCGACGTCGGTCGCGAGCCGGCGCCCGCCCGGCGAGGTCTTGCCGATCAGCCCCGAACAGTCGGCGAAGACGTAGAAGGCGCCGTCCGGCGTCGGCGCGGCCAGCCCCGGCGCGGCGTTGACGTCGGCCAGCACCCGGTCGCGGCGGCGCTTGAAGGCGGCGTTGCGTTCGACCAGGAAGCCGTGATCGCCCTCGAGCGCGGCGACGGCGGCCCACTGGCTGATCGAGCACGGGTTCGACGTCGTCTGGCCCATGATCTTGGCCATCGCCGAGATCAGCTCTTCGGGCCCGCCGGCGTAGCCGATGCGCCAGCCGGTCATGGCGTAGGCCTTCGACACGCCGTTCATGGTGAGCGTGCGCTCGTAGAGATCGGGCGCGACCTGGGCGATCGTGGCGAATTCGAAGCCGTCATAGACGAGGTGCTCGTACATGTCGTCGGTGAGCACCATCAGCTTCGGATGGGCGCGGATCACCTCGGCGAGCGCGGCGAGATCGTCGGCGGAGTAGGCCGCGCCCGTGGGGTTGGAGGGCGAGTTGAGCACGACCCAGCGCGTCTTCTCGGTGATCGCCGCCTCCAGCGCGGCCGGCGTCAGCTTGAACCCGTCGGCGAGCGTCGCCTCGGCGAACACCGGCGTTCCGCCGACCAGGCGCACCATCTCGGGATAGCTCACCCAGTAGGGCGCGGGGATCACCACCTCGTCGCCGGCGTTCAGCGTCGCGGCGAAGGCGTTGAACAGGACCGGCTTGCCGCCCGGCGAGACATTGATCTGCGCCGGCGCGTAGTCGAGCCCGTTGTCGCGCTTGAACTTCGCCGCGATCGCGGCCTTGAGCTCGGGGATCCCGTCGACGGCGGTGTATTTCGTCTCGCCGCGCCGGATCGCGTCGATCGCGGCGTTCTTGATGTGATCGGGCGTGTCGAAATCGGGCTCGCCGGCGCCCAGCGAGATGACGTCGACGCCCCGGGCCTTCAGCTCGCGCGCCTTCTGCGTGACGACGAGCGTGGCCGAGGGCTGGACGCGCGACAGGGCGTCGGACAGGGGAAAAGGCAGCGACATGAGACGGCTCGATTCGGGAATCGGCGCGGGAATCCGCGCCGGGGACGCCCGACCCTATCGCCGCTCCCGCGGCCTCCACAAGCGCCCGGCGCCCCCGTTTCGCCGCAATAATTCACGCTTCCGCCGCAATCCCGGCCAAGCCCGGTCAGGAATCCGGCCCAGCGTTTGCAGCGACAGGGACGCGGCGCCCCCTATCGGGACAGTCCCGATACGCCGCGCATGGAGGGACGCATGACCAAGACGCGCAACAACGCCTCCGGCGGAAGCCTCGGCCTCATTCTCGCGGCCGCTGCGCTCGTCTTCACCCTGCTGCTGTTCACCGAAGCCAGCGCCGGCTCCGGCGTGCACGCCGACTTCGCCGTCGCCTCGGCGGACGCCCGCTAGGCCGAACGCACGCCGCGCCGCCCGGCGGCGGCGGTTTTCATTTGAAGCCGCGCGCGCGCTCGGCCATCTCTTGGCCCGTGACGCGATTTCTTCAACGCCCCAAGGCGGTTCTCCGGCTCGCCCGACTGGCCTGGAGAGACCCGGATGTCCGCTACCCGCTGATCGCGGCCGCCGGGGCGTTCGCCGTCCATGTCGCCGCGCTCTACGCGCTCCTGGCGATTCCCGTCCATGACGCCCCCGACGTCGCGTCCGGCCCCGCCGCGGTCGATGTCCGCCTCTACACGGTCGCCGGCGAGGACGCCGTCACCGACGCCCCGCTCAATGAGCCCGGGCGCGGCGAGACCGACGACGCGGCGGAGACGGACGGCGATGCGGCGCCCGAGCCGGAACCCGCCCCCGAACCCGCGCCAGAACCCGAACCGGACACCCAGCCTGAGCCCGCCCGCGCCGACGCGCGCATCCTCACCGCGCCGGGCGGGACCGGCGAACCCGCCCCCGCCGAAGCGCGCCTGCCCGACGTCCCCGCCGCGCCGCGGGATCCCGACGAAGCCATCGAGACGACCCCGGCCCGCGCCGCAGCAGCCCCCGCGACGGAGGCCCCGCCCAGCCTGGCCGACATCGCCGCGCGCGCGGCGGCGCGCCGGCTCGAGGAGTTCGCCGTCGCCCGGGGAACCGAAGGCGCCGAGGAGAGCGTCAACGAGGGCTTCTGCCTGTCCTCGTCTGAAGCCAATCTCGAGGCCGGCGAGTGCGGCGACGAACCCAACCCGATGTCGGCGCGGCTGGCCCAGTTCGGCCTCAGCCAGCCCGGCGAGGAGGCACCGGAATTCCTCGTCGACATGAGCCGGCTGGCTTTCGAGCTCGAGGAGCTCGGCGCCGACCCCTCCGCCATCCAGCGCATCCTGGCCGGGCTCAGGAACGACCGCCGCGAGGCGATCGACGCCCCCGAACTCCTGCGCCGCATGGAGCGCGCCGAGCGCAGCGGCGGCCTCGACAATCTCGGTCTCGGCGAATCCGTCACCCCCGACAGCGCCCGCGGCCCGAGCGAGGGCGGCGGGTGAGGGGCGCCCATCCTTCGAGGCCCGATCCCCTTATCCTGAGGCGCCCGGCGAAGCCGGGCCTCGAAGGGTCAAGGGGATCGGGCGCCTCAGGATGAGGCCGAGCATGGCATGGCCCCCGAGCGTGCGAAGGCGCTATGGCGCTACGCGCCCCTCCCTCCCCCTCGTGGGGGTGAGAGCCGGCGCGCGCCGCGCGCGAAACACTCCAGGGGAGGGTTTCGAGGCTCGAACGCCCGGCCGCAGGCCGGGTCGGGTGGGGGGCGAACACGCAGCGCCGTTGGGCATTCACCCCACCCTGGCCGCTGCGCGGCCTTCCCTCCCCATCAAGGGGAGGGAGGAAACGCCGCCCTTCCATCAAACGGGTGAATTCCCGGACGCGCCGCAGGCGCGATCCGGGACCTCTCGGCGAATAGTCGCCCGGAGGCCCCGGCTCTCCCTCCGGTCGGCCGGAGGTTCAGGAGGCGACGCCCCCTCTCCTCGTTCTCCTGACCCCGGATCGGGGTCAGGGGTGAACTCCAGTCAGGACCCAGAGAGCGTGGAACGCGAACGCCGGCGCGTGCCCTCCGCTGGATCCCAGCTTGCGCTGGGAGGACGACGAGATCGTTCAACGCGCCCGGCGAGATGTCGCTATCCGTATCGCAACCCAATCCGGCTCGGCCCTTGGACTTGATCCAAGGGCCCAGGCTGGAGAACGCGGCGCCGCTGCCGTACTGGGTCCTTGGGTTCCCCGCTTCCGCGATGACAGGCAAGCCCAAGGACCGAGAAAAAGCGCGGTTGAGGATGCAGCAGGCGCGGCGGCGGGTGTCCTCCCCCGTTCACGGGGGAGGGGGGCGGCGTCGGCGTCATCCCCCCTCCGTCAGCTGTGCTGTCGTTCGGCCGGTCGATCGATCCACCGGATCGATCTGGGCGGCCTCACCCCCCGCAAGCGGGGGAGGAGAACGCTACTCGCCGACGCCGGCGCTTGGCCGCAATACCCCCGCCCCATTGACGCCTCGCCCGGCTTCGGCTTGCTTCGCGGCCCATGAACTTCCTGTCCGACACAACCGCGCCGGCCCATCCCCGCCTGATCGAGGCGATCTCGCGGGCCAATGAGGGCTTTGCGCCGAGCTACGGCGCCGATCCGCTGTCGGCCCAGGTGCGCGAGCGCCTGGTCGACCTCTTCGAGACCGATCTCGAGGTGCTGTTCACCACCGCGGGCACGGCCTCGAACGCGCTGGCGCTGTCGGTGCTGGCGCCGCGCGACGGCATGATCCTGTGCCACGACGAGGCGCACATCCATCGCGACGAGCGCGGCGCGCCGGAGTTTTTCACCGGCGGCGCCAAGCTGCTGCCGCTGCACGGCGAGCACGCGAAGATCGACATGGCCGAGCTCGACGGCGCGCTCGCCGAGTGGCCGGCCGATTTCGTCCACGCCACGCCGCCGAAAGTGCTGAGCCTGTCCCAGCTGGCCGAGGCGGGCTCGGCCTACTCGCTCGACGCGGTGCGCGAACGCGCCAAGGCGGCGAAGGATCACGGCCTGTTCGTCCACATGGACGGGGCGCGCTTCGCCAACGCGCTGGCGCATCTGGACTGCTCGCCCGCCGAGCTCACCTGGAAGGCCGGGATCGACGCGCTGTCGCTGGGCGCGACCAAGAACGGCGCGCTCGCCGCCGAGGCCGTGATCCTGTTTCCGAGCGCGGCCGATCGCTTTCCCGCGCTGCAGGCCGCCCAGAAACGCGCCGGGCACATGCTCGCCAAGATGCGCTATGTCGCCGCCCAGTTCGACGCCTGGCTCGATGATGGGCTGTGGCTGGAGCTCGCCCGCGACGCCAATGCGGCGGGAACGGCGCTGTCCGACGGGCTGGCCGCGATCGAGGGCGTGGAGATCGCCCACCCGACCGACGGCAACGAGGTGTTCGCCCGCCTGCCCGAGACCGTCGCCGACCGGATGCGCGACGCCGGCGCGGGCTTCTACGCCTGGCCGGACGGCTCGGCGCGCTTCGTGGCGAGCTGGTGCACGCGCGAGGCCGAGATCAAGGACCTGCTGAAGGCCGCGCGGGGCTAGACAGTCAGCCCGTCTGCGCGTTCGGACATTCGATCGGGCGCTCGAACGGGCGGCGCGTGACTTTATGCTTGCGCGTTAACCATTGTTAATATTTAAGAGCATTGTGGCCAGTCTAGGTTGTGACATCGGCTGCGCGCGAGAGGGGCGCGATCATGGTTGGCAATATTGTTCCGCGCGCCGAGGGATCGCGCGGGCGATTTCAGAATGAATCCGAGACGGACGAGACTCGCGACAAGGCGGAGCTCGTCTTCAGCGACGCCTCAGAGATCAAAGACCCCGAGGAAGAACGCCACCGTCGCCAGGCTGTTGCGCAACATTACCGGCGCGCCAGCGGCCAAATCTTCAGCACCATCATCCTCGTCGCGCTAGCCGCGAGCGCTTGGCCGGCATGGCGCCTGCTCTACAGCGTGACCGCGGACGAGCCGCAGGTGCTCGGACCCCTGTTCGGATTCGAACTGCCGATGTCGCCGCTTATCGCCACGCTGAGCGCAGGCGCGGCGATCGTCGGACTTTTCGCTTATCTAATATGGTTATGGTGGTACCGCCGGGAGCGGCTGCACGACTGGGCCAAGAACGCCGCCCACGCCGACGCCCGACAGCCGGAGAAGAGCGCGGCGGGGTATATGGAGCTGTTCCGACTGTACGCCCGCACGAAGCGGCGCGCCTTCTTCACGATGGCCTACGGCGTCGCCTTCGGCTGGCTGGGAATTGCGGGTGTGCTGCAGTTCCTTTACCAGGACCGCAACACGCACAGCTGGACACTCCTCGGCGCGTCGCTCGCGATCGCGTGCATAGCGTTGCTCATCCTGTTCATCGGCTTTGACCTCAGCCGCCGCTATCTGCCCGGCAAGATTCTGGTCACGCGGACGCTGATTCTCAGCACGCTCGCGACGACCAGCCAGACCGACTATCACAAGGCGCTCGAGGTCGCGATGGAGTACGAACGCCGCAAGATCGAGGAGAAGCCGTGGTGGTTCTACTCTTTTGCGCGTCCGCCAAAGAAGAACTGGTTCAACTGACCGGCGCGGCGGCGTTCCTCAGCCCGCCTTGGCGTCGCCGCCGGTCGCCGCCGAATCGAGATCGGCGTCCATCTCGTCCTTGTCGGTCGAGCGCCGGAACGGGCCGGGATAGCGCGGGTCCTGGCGCCGGCGCCGGTCCGGGCCGAAATAGCCCGGCGCGTTGACGAAGCGGCGCGGCCGCTCGATCAGGGCGACCAGCCGGTTATAGACGTCGACGGGACGGACCGGCTTGGCGAGATACTCGTTCACCCCGGCGTTGATCGCCTCCATGATCCGCGAGCGGTCGGTGTGGCCCGAGACCATGATGATGGGCAGGTAGCGGTTGGGGCTGTCAGAGGCCGTCCGCACCAGGCGCGTGAACTCGAGCCCGTCGACATCGCCGAGCATGTAGTCGACGAGCGCCAGATCGGGATTGTTGGTGCGCATCGCCTCGAAGGCGTCGGCCGCATCGCGGGTCTCGAACACCTGGCGCACGCCGAAGCCCTGCAGCACCTTGCGCAGGATCGTCGACATGTGCGCGTTGTCCTCGACGATGAGGACGCGGATGCGTTCGAAACTGCTCGACATGACGCCCCGGATCGCGGCCCGCCGCGGGTTCTGCGGCGGTCGGGGCGATCATGCCGGGCGGGCGTTAACCAAAACTTTCGCCCCGCGCGGCGCCGCTATGCCGGCGGTTCGGGAACGTCGGAGGCTTCCTCTTCGTCCGCGCCTTCGCCTTCCTCGCCGGCCGGCGCCTCGGCGCCTTCCTCCGCGCTCTCCTCGGCGGCGCCGAGAGCTTCCTGGAAGGACCGGTCGCCGATCGCGCCCGACTCCTCGGGAGCCGCGATCCGGTCGCCGCGCCCAGTGTCCTCCGGCCAGAACGACCAGACGAGCCCGACGGCGCACAGCGCCACGATGACGGCGAGCATGAAGCGGGCGCCCTTGGAATTGCGGGTCTGCAGCTGGTAGGCGTCTTCGTCCACGGTCTGCCCTCCCAGTATGCCTCGGCACTGTAACGCCGACGCGGCGGCCGCGGTTCCGCCCCTGTGATTCCGCGCCCGCCTCGCCCATATTCGCGGCCATGGCGAAACAGACCAAAGACGATTCCGCGCTCGTCCCGGCGACCCCTCAGACCGAGGCCGAAGGCGTTCCGGGGCTGGCCGACATGGGCCAGGCCGAGTTCATCCTCGACGCCGACGCGAAGGCCGCGCCCGGGGCGATCCGCGACGCCCTGACCCTGCCCGCCAACTGGACCCCGCACCGCCCCGACCGGCCGGAAAAGTCCGAGGGCGGCAGGAAATTCGAGCTCGCCAGCGAGTACGAACCCACCGGGGACCAGCCCGCCGCCATCGCCGAGCTGGTGGAAGGCCTGTCCCGACAGGACAGGGACCAGGTTCTCCTCGGGGTCACCGGATCGGGCAAGACCTTCACCATGGCGAAGGTCATTGAAAAGGTTCAGCGCCCGGCCCTGGTGCTCGCCCCCAACAAGACGCTGGCGGCCCAGTTATACGGCGAATTCAAGAGCTTTTTTCCCCGCAACGCCGTGGAGTATTTCGTCTCCTACTACGACTACTACCAGCCCGAGGCCTATGTCCCGCGCACCGACACCTACATAGAAAAGGAATCCGACATCAACGAGGCCATCGACCGCATGCGCCACGCCGCCACGCGGGCGATCCTGGAACGCGACGACGTCATCATCGTCGCCTCGGTCTCGTGCATCTACGGCATCGGCTCGGTGGAGACCTACACCGCGATGACGTTCGACCTGTCGGTCGGCGACGAGCACGACCCGCGCACGGTCATGCAAAAGCTCGTCGCGCTGCAGTACAAGCGCAACGACGCCGCCTTCGAGCGCGGCACGTTCCGGGTCCGCGGCGACGTCGTCGAGATCTTCCCCGCCCACTACGACCAGCGCGCCTGGCGGGTCTCCTTCTTCGGCGACGAGATCGAGTCCATCGCCGAGTTCGACGCCCTCACCGGCCGGACCGAGACCGAGCTCGAGACCGTGCGCGTCTACGCCAACTCGCACTACGTCACCCCGCGCCCGACGCTCAACCAGGCGATCGCGGGCATCAAGGCCGAACTGAAGGCGCGCCTGGCCTGGATGGAGGCCGAGGGCAAGCTGCTCGAGGCCCAGCGGCTGTCCCAGCGCACCGAGTTCGATCTCGAGATGATGGAGGCCACGGGCTCCTGCGCGGGCATCGAGAACTATTCGCGCTATCTCACCGGCCGCAAGCCGGGCGAGCCGCCGCCCACCCTGTTCGAATACCTGCCCGAGGACGCGCTGGTCTTCGTCGACGAGAGCCATGTCACCATCCCCCAGCTCGGCGGCATGTTCCGCGGCGACTTCAACCGCAAGCGCACCCTGGCCGAGCACGGCTTCCGCCTCCCCTCCTGCATGGACAACCGCCCGCTCAAGTTCGAGGAGTGGGAGGCCATGCGCCCGCAGACCGTCCACGTCTCGGCCACGCCGGGCCCGTGGGAATTGAACCAGACCGGCGGCGTCTTCACCGAGCAGGTCATCCGCCCGACCGGCCTGGTCGATCCGCCCGTCGAGGTCCGCCCCGTGCAGGGAGCTTTAGTCCCGGACGACGCCGAAGGCGGCGATCCGGGAGCTCGCGGCCGAAGGGCGCCGGCGATGACCCAGGTCGACGACATTATCGCCGAGGCCCGCGCCACCGCGGAGAAGGGCCTCAGGACGCTGGTCACCACGCTCACCAAGCGCATGGCCGAGGACCTCACCGAGTACATGCACGAGCAGGGCCTGAAGGTCCGCTACATGCATTCCGACGTCGACACGGTCGAGCGCATCGAGCTGATCCGCGATCTGCGCCTGGGCGAGTTCGACGTGCTGGTGGGCATCAACCTCTTGCGCGAGGGGCTCGACATCCCCGAGTGCGGGCTGGTGGGCATCCTCGACGCCGACAAGGAGGGGTTCCTGAGAAGCGAGACCAGCCTCGTCCAGACCATCGGCCGGGCGGCGCGCAACGCCGAGAGCAAGGTCATCCTCTACGCCGACCGGGTGACCGGCTCCATGCAGCGCGCCATGGACGAGACCGAACGCCGGCGCGCCAAGCAGATCGCCCACAACGAGGCCCACGGCGTCACGCCGACGACGATCACGCGCGGCGTCTCCGACATCCTCGAAGGCGTGATGAGCGAGACCGCCAAGGGCCGGTCGGGGCGCGCGCGCGGGCGCAAACGCGATCGCGGCGCGGCCGAGGATCAGGCGACATTCGAGCCGAACAATCTCAAAGCCGTCATCGCCGACCTGGAGAAACGGATGCGCGAAGCCGCGGCGAACCTGGAGTTCGAGGAAGCGGCGAGACTCAGGGACGAGATCAAGGAGTTGGAGGGGGAGTAGGGGCGCGCGGGCAGTTCGAGCCTAGCGTGAATGAACCCCACGGCGATTGAATGGATAACCACCATTTTCAGACTGGAAGCAAAACAAGGGTGAAAGAAAGGACAAGGAAGCACTTAAGCGAATTTAACAATCTTGTTAGGAATCCCGTAACACCCGATTGAAAGGGTATTCATTTTAGGAAGGCAACCCACGCCAAGGCTTAACCTGTGTACCAGACATACTCGTTTGAAGACGAAAAAACGCTACCAAAAAAGGCGCGCGAAGCATGGAGTTTCATGGAAACGAGCACTGCCTGCTCGGTGATGAAGGCAACATGCCCGGATGAATGGACAGATATTGTAGATTTTTTATCCAACTACAGACTGGATCCTAAATACTGGCTTAAAGCCGGAGGCAACAGAGGAGACATTGCCTCCCAGATCGATAAATTTTTTCATGACAGAGGATGGGTCGAGGCACGTCTTGATTTAGAAACCGTTGCTAAACTATTTGACAAAGATGGACGCTTAATAACTACAAAAGACCCAATTACGCAAGAAGGGTATCTTGTGGATAATTTTAAAAATCGAGTTGCTCTTGATGTTGAGTGGAATGCAAAAGATGGAAATTTAGATCGCGACCTAGCCGCGTATCGCAGTTGGCATGAATCTGGTTTAATTTCCGCAGCTGTAATTATTACCAAAGAAAGAAGATCACTTTTAGAGCTTGCTCGTGAACTTTGGGAAGACTTCCAAAGCACGCTCCCAAAAAGCGAACAAAGCGCCAAATTGCCCATTGATCTGAGTACGACCACAGTTACCGCTTTCGATAAAGCAGAACTGAGAATAAGACGGGGCGTGATGGGAACCTGCCCAACACTCGTAATAGGTGCAAACAGGGCGACATGGAATGGTGAACCCTACGAAGATCTATAGATTCCGTCACTGAATATATGCACGGACACAGCTCTAAAGTATTTACTCCGCAGCCATCGCGCCTGAATTATACGGATAGGTCTTCCAATCCGGCTTATAGCCGTCGTCCGCCTGATTGCCCCACACTTCCCAGCCAGACCGCGCCCCTCGCGAGAACATTTCCAGCCTTGGGCCGGGCGAGCACGCTTCGATGATCTCGTACTGCTCGTCAGGCTTCCGTGAGTGCTCGCGCTTCCGGCTTTCCATGTAATTCACCTGCCGTCGTCCAGGCGGCAAAGTGCGCGCGTTCTTACCGCGCGTTCCGAACAGGACGATCTCGGTGACATTGCGAAAATAGAAGCCGACGCCGCGGCCGTCGGAGCCGCCGTCCTTGCGGATTTTTCGCCAGATCAAGTTGGCCTTGTACCGGAACCCCCACGCTTCCATGACGCGCAGACCTTCCGGAAGCAGCGCATTGGGAACCCAGAGGTAGAGGTGGGCTGGCTCGTCGGCGAGACCTTCGACGGGCAGTGCGCAAATGTCGTCGAGGGTCATCGTCGCATAACGATTGAGCCTGCGGTGTTCGGGCGCAACCTTCCCGGTCCGATTCTGGAACTGCCACGGAGGGTCGGCGAGGATGGTCCGGAACCGGCGGCCCTTCGCGAACCGCGCGAGATCCTGAACCGCCTCCAAACCTGTTTCGGATATCGCCATTTTGCGCTCCCTACGTTCCACCTTCGTTCCATACTCCGATTTGTGGAGGTTTGCCAGTAGTCAAAATGCGCGCACCCTCAGGAGAATGCGGAGGGAGGTATGCCAATCAATATCGTAGGCGCCCGACCCAAATCCTTCCGTTGTACGCGGCTTTGCAATTGACGCCAGTTGGTGGTCGTCCCCGCATATTTGCTAGCGACAAAAACGCGGCTCGCCGCATCGACATAAGGAGTCCCCGCCTTCACCTTTCGATCGATTTCGGCTGCCTGCACATCAGTTGGAAATGAAAACTTATTCCTACCGTACTTTTGCTCGAAATACGAAGCAACATTCGCAAAATCATTCGCACATTTTATTGGCCAATTTATGAAATACTCTAAAACAAATTCTGGTATTTTTTCTTCTAACTTTGGAGATCGCGTCACAATACCCCCAAGGTCAACAACGTTCATTTCATAAAGCCGACGAATTGCTTGGACATCTCTATCAAAGAATTCATCTTTATTGTTCCACTCAATTTCAATTGCAGCAAGTTTATTGTTTTCATTACTAATTAAATGGTCTATTTCGTGTGTTGTTGATTGGGTATCTATAGGCGAAAATGCTGACGAAAACTCTACTCGATTTTTGATTGTAATGTTGTTGGCCTTCCAGCCGTTGGCTACAAACTGTCGCCCAAGTGCGGTTGTTTGATCCGATCTGCCGCCGCCCCGCTTGATGATTGCATCTTCGATTGTGAAGCGCGCCGAAAGCAATGAATCGAGCAATAGGTCAAATTCGCGTTCAAATTCGTCGCTGATCACGGCGCTGGCGTAGTTCAATGATTGGAACACCCAGCCCAAATCGCAAAGCCTCTCGAACTTTGCGTTGATGGTTTTGTTACCTGAGATCATTACTAAACTCTCTTGCTAAACGATATTTCGACCTCGATTCCTTTCTGTTCGCAATATGAAGGGCTGACGGCAGGGTGGCGGAGTTACCCCTCATCGTCCTGCTGGCAGCGCTTAGTAATCACACGATCGTCCTCGCTTGCCGGTACTCGGATGCGGTCAAGGGTGCGGTACTAATCGCCGACACCGGCGATTGGCCGCACTCACCCCGCCTCCCCGGCCTCGGGGGCGCTCGAGCTTCGCGGCGCATCGGCGGGCGGGTCGACGAGCCGGGCGACGAGCCGGCGCAGCTCGGACGGGCTGGTGTGGCCGGCGACGACCTCGTGATAGCCGACGCCGGCGCGGCGCAGCGCCTCCTTCTTCACCGCGTCGCGGGCCGCGGCCGTTCCCTTGTGATGCCCCCCGCCCTGGTACTCGATGGCGTGCCGCGGCCGGCAGCGCGCGTCCATCAGCAGGAAATCCACGCGCTTGGAATTGACGCAGGCATAGGCCTCGCGGTCGTCGGCGCGCACGATCTCGCCCAGCGAGACCTGCGCCATCACCTGCCAGGACGGGTTGGCCGCGATGACGGCTTCGTCGAGCGCCTTGAAGACGCGCTCCTCGGCGCGGTTGAGGACGCGGCGCGCGGTGAAGCGCGAGGCCATCACCGTGCGCAGCTGGTCGGCGGCGTCGGGCGGGCCGGCCTTGGCGCCGACGACGCGGAGATCCCGGCGCGGGCGGCGGCGGGCCTTCCAGCCGCCCTTGCGCGCGCGCCAGCGCCAGCGGCGCACGCGCTGCTGGGCCTGCTCGGCGAGCATGCCGATCAGCACCCCGCCGAGGAAGATGAGGACCGGAAGCTCGGGATTGTCCCGGAACGGGGCGAGGTCGTCGAGCATGGATGCAGTCTAGGATAGATGCGCCGCCTCGCCCAGCAGGGGAAGGGCCGGGCGTTAACGGGGCGTATTGCGCCCGCGACGGGCGCGGCGCGATTCCTCTCCCCCTCCCAGGGGGAGAGGCGAAGGTGAGGGGGTGGTCGGCGCCGGGCGGCGTGTGAGGATTCCTGGAGGCCCTCCCCTCGTCTTCTCTTCCCCGACGAAAGTCGGGGCCCAGAGAGCGTAGAGCGCCGCCGGCGCCCGGCCTCTCCTGGGTCCCGGATCAAGTCCGGGAAAGAGCGGTTGGTGTGTGCGACGGGCGGGGCGGGTGTCCTCCCCCGTTCACGGGGG
>NZ_QEXV01000003.1:375000-775997 GCF_003122085.1 Marinicauda salina | reverse complement strand
CCGAGAGGCCCGCCGGACCGCCCGCGCGACCCTCCACCTTCTTGCATGCGAGCGCGGAGCGAGCTCCGGCGCCGGGGTCGGCGCGTGGGCGGCGAGCCCCCTCCCTCCCCCTCCGTGGGGAGGGTGGCCCGGCCGCAGGCCGGGCCGGGTGGGGGGGCGAACGTAGAGCGCCTTCCGGCCGTCACCCCACCCCGCTCGCTGCGCTCGCGTTCGCCGCTTCGAAAGCGCCACTGGCGCTTTCTCGGGTGGCTCACCCCCATCAAGGGGAGGGAGGGGCGTTTGTACGGATGCGACGACGCGCGCAATCTCTCTCCCTCCCCCGCTTGCGGGGGAGGCGGGAAGGCTGCTGGACGAGCCCCCAAACCTCCTCGATCGTCATTCCCGCGCAAGCGGGAACCCAGAGATCGAAGGGCTCTCGGCCTCTCTGGGTCCCCGACGGCCTTCGGCCTCGGGGATGACGAAGGAACCCTTCGGAACCGTCGAGCCATCGAGGGAAGAGAGAGGGCCGGGTGAAATCCCGGACGCGCCGCAGGCGCGATCCGGGACCTCCCGGCGGACAATCGCGCGGAGGCCCCGGCGCTCCCTTCGGTCGGCCGGGGCTTCAGGCGGCGTCGTCCAGAAACGCCCGCAACCGGTCCGCCAGCGCGTCGGGGTCCTTAATCTCGCACTCCCACAGCACGAGGACGTCCCAGCCGAGATCGGTCAATGCGGCGATGTTCTTGCGGTCGCGTTCGACATTGCGCGCGATCTTGGCCGTCCAGTAGTCGGCGTTCTGCTTCGGCGTCCGCGCCCCGCGCCTGCAGTCGTGGCCGTGCCAGAAGCAGCCATGAACGAAGATCGCCTTCTTGCGGCCGGCAAAGACGAGATCGGGCGCGCCGGGCAGGTCCTTCCTGTGCAGGCGGAAGCGATAGCCGAGCGCGTGGGCGAGCCGGCGGACTTTCATCTCCGGCTTGGTGTCCTTGCCCCGCACCCGCGCCATGACGCGCGAGCGCTCGGCGGGCGTGAAGACGTCGGTGGCGGGCTTCGGGCTCATTCCGCCGCGGCGCCGAGGGCGGCGTCGGCGCGGGCGAGGAGCGGGTCGAGGACGTGTTCGCGCAGCCAGGCCACGGCGGGCGCGGCGACGCCGTCGCCGGTGACGTGGAGCGCGGCGGTGGCCCGCTCGGGCAGGCGGTATTCGTCGGGCAGGCCCATCAGCCGGGCGGTCTCGCGCGGGGTGAGCGGGCGCGATCGCGTCGCGCGTCCGGCGACCTCGACGACGAACTGGCGCGAGGAGCCGCCGCCGGGCGTGCGCAAACAGCCCGCCAGCCCGTCGAAGCGGATTTCGGCGCGCTGGACGCGCTCGCCGTTCTCGATGCGCGTGCGCCGGAAGGCCGCGCCGATCACGGGGCCGCCGGCGGTCCGCGCGGCGGTCACCTTGGCGCGGTTGGCCGGGCCCATCAGCGAGAGTAGCCGCGTCGTCTCGGCGCGCGGCCGCCAGGGCGCGTCGGCTTTGGGCTCGAGCAGGTCGACCAGCGCCGTGTTGCGCTTCGGCGGCGCGGGCAGGCGCCACCACACCCAGCGCGCCGCCAGGCTGGCGGGCAGGCGAGCGTGAGCCGCGCGCACGCCGGGGCTGTGGAACGGGCCGTCTTCGGGCGCGGGCGCGCCAAGCGGGCCGGGGTCGACTTCGTCGGCGGCGGCGACGAGGAACAGGCGCGGCCGCGACTGCGGCAGGAAGTGCGCCGCGTCGATCTCGAGCGCGCCGAAGCGGTATCCGCCCCCGGCCAGCGTCTCGCACAGCGCGGAGAAGTCCGCCCCGCCGGCCGAGGTCAGAAGGCCGGGGACGTTTTCGAGCACGATCAGGCGCGGCGCGCGGCCCTCCCGCCGCAGCGCCTCCATCAGGAACCAGAAGGCGAAGAAGCTCGACGAGCGCTCCGCATGCATGCCGCCCCGCCGGCCGGCCAGCGACAGGTCCTGGCAGGGAAAGCTCGCCCAGGCGAGATCGGCCCGGCCGGGCAGGGCGTCGGGGCGGATCGCGCGGACATCGCCTTCGTGGAAATGATCATCGCCGAAATTGGCCCGGTAGGCGGCGGCCTTGGCGGGGTCGATGTCGTTGGCGAAGCCGCAGCGCCAGCCCTCGCCGAGGCCGAGCCGGGCCATCCCGCCGCCGGCGAAGAACTCGTAGAAGAGGCGCGCGGAATCACCGACCATGCGTTCAAGCTAGCCTGCTGCGGCCCCTCGGGAGAAGCCTCGTGCGTCCACGCGATTCACGCCATAGGATCGGTTCCATGTCGCGCCTCCTCCTCGCCGCGGCGTGGCTGGCCCTCGCCGGCGCGCCCGCCTCCGCCGAGCTCGTCGATGTCCGCATGCTGCCGGGCGACGAGGAGCACCGGCTGTGGCTCGCCTTCGACGTCCAGCCCGCCGGGGTCGATGCGCGCATGGCGCCCGACGGCGTGACCGTGGTCGTGTCGGGAGTCGAGGGCCGCGCCCGGCGGATCGAGTCCGCCCGGCCGGGCCCGGTCGGGGTGATCCGCACCGAGCCGCGCGGCGCGGGGCTGGCGGTGAGCTTTCCCGGCAGCTGGACCTATGCGGCCGCCGAGATGCGCCAGGGCGGCGTGCTCGTGCGCCTGCGCGGACCCGGCGCGCCGCTCGATTTCGATGGGGCGGAGTCCGGCGGCGCGACGGCGGAGTCGGCGCCGGCCGGGTCCGAGAGCCCTTCTGCGAGCGCCCCGGAGACCGCGGCCGGGGAGGTCGACGACGCTGGCGCGACCGCGGGATCGGCGTCGACCGAGATCGCGTCCTCCGAAGACGCCGGCCCCTGCGCGGAGACCGGCGCGGCCGTCGCGGCCGACGCCTGGGATCTCGACGCGTTGACCGCCCACGCCGGCTGCCTGCTCGACGCCGGACGGCGCGGCGAGGCGGCGGCGATCTACGAACGCGTGCTCGCCTTCGAGCCGGGCCGGTTCGCGCCGGCCATGGAGCTCGCCCGCATCCGCGAGGCCTCCGGCGATCTCGAGAGCGCCGCGGCGCTCTACGAGGCCGCGGCGAACGTGGCGCGGACCGACGCCCAGGCGCTGGAGGCGCGCGCCGGCCTGGAGCGCGTGTCGGAGAGCCGCTAGACGGCGAGTCCCTCGATGCAGGCGGCCTTCAGCGCTTTCAGGGTGTCGGGATCGGCCGGGCGCAGCCTGCGTTCGTCGAGATCCATCAGGCAGGCGACGCCCTCCATGGTCCACCAGGGCTCGCCGGTCGCGGGATCGAGCACCCAGTGGACCAGCGAGCGCACCTTCTCGCTCGCCGCCGTCAGGCCCGAGCGCATGACGAAGCCCTCGCCCGCCGTCGCGAAACGGCGATAGAGGACGCGGGCCTCGAGCAGCGCCCCGGCGACGCGCAGCCCTTCGTCGCTCGAATGGGCGGTCCATTCCTCCGGGAAGCCGGTGGCGAAATGGACCACGCCGTCGGAGACCTTGCCGATCGGCGTGTCGGGCCGCATGCGGCCGAAGATGTCGACGTCGGCGGGACCGAAGCGTCCGATCCCGACCTCGGCCAGGCCGAGCGCGTCGGCGCGGGCGCGGGAAACGTCTTCGGCGGGCGCGGCGGGCTTCAGCCCGCGGGGCGCGGCTTCCGGCGGGGGCTGGATCCGCAGCGCCTCGAGCGCCGTCCGGGCCCGATCGGGCCAGGCGAACACGGAGCGGTAGACCGGATCGGCGTGGGCGAGCTGGAAGCGGAAGGTCGCCGTCGGCCGGTCGCGGTCCGGCTGGCGCATCACCAGCACCGCCTCGAGCGTGCGGTCGTCCCAGTCGGCGACGCCGCCGGCGATCTCCAGCGGCGCCCCGGGACGCGCCTCGGCGAGGAAGCGCACATGCAGCTCGCGCGGGATCAGCGTCGCCGTCGCGTTCGCCGCGAAGGCGCCGCGCATGCCGATGCGGTCGGACAGCGTCCCGATGGCCTCCCAGGCCTTCGCCGCGTAGGCGCGCACATTGAGATGCCCGAGCTCGTCGCACTCCCAGGCGTTCGCATTGCCCCGCCAGAGCGTTTCCATCGCCGCCTCCCTCGCGCCGGGGCGAGGCTAAGCAGGTTCGCGGAAATCTTTAAGACCGTTTCGCTTCGGGCGACTCAGGCGTCGGCGCAGTTCGCGCAGCGGCCGTAATGCTCGACGACGGAGCGCTCGACCCGGAACCCGTCGGGCGAGTCGGCGGGTTCGGCGTCGACATGGCGCTCCTCGACATTGCCGCACGCCTCGCAGATGAACAGCTCGGCGTCGCCGCGGTCCTCGCCATGGACGCAGGCGAGATAGGCGTTCAGCGCCTCGACCTTGTGGGCCAACCCGGCCGAGGTCAGGAAATCGAGCGCGCGATAGACCGTGGGCGGTTGCGCCGCGCCGCCGGGCTTCAGCGCGGCGAGCAGGTCGTAGGCCTTCACCGGCCCGCCGGCGTCGAGCAGGAGCTCGAGCACGCGCCGGCGTACCGGCGTGAGCGACAGGCCGCGCCGGGCGCACTGCCGTTCCGCGGCCGTTAGGGCCTGACGCGTATCGATGGTCTCGCTCATGACCCCTCATGTAATCCGATCCGCCGCCGGGCGCGACCCCGGCGCGCGCCTGCGGCGCGGCGCCGCGCGACCGGGCGCCGCGCGGCGTCTTGCCCTCTACCCGCGCGCGGCGACCCGGCGCATGAAGGCCCTATCTTCAATAGGGAAATAGGGGACCCACAATGAAAGTCTTCTTCTCGGCGGCCGCTTCGGCCCTCGTGCTCGCCGGCCTCGGCGCCCCGGCCTTCGCCGACCAGGGCGAATGGCGCTTCCGCGTCCGCGCGATCACCGTCCAGCCCGACGAAAGCGCGGACATCACGCCGATCGGCGGCGATGTCGACATCGACGCCTCGGTCGTGCCGGAATTCGACATCAGCTACTTCCTGACCGACAACATCGCCGCCGAGCTTATCCTCGGCGTCACGCCGCACGACGTGACCGCCGTCGGCACGTCGCTGGGCGATGTCGATCTCGGCGAGACGACGCTGCTGCCGCCGACGCTGACGCTTCAGTACCACTTCGCGCCGGACGCGCAGTTCCAGCCCTATGTCGGCGCCGGGATCAACTACACGACCTTCTTCAACGAGGACCTGCCCGGCGGTTCGCCGCTGGCGTCGATCGACTATGACGACAGCGTCGGCGCGGCGCTGCAAGCGGGCTTCGACTACAAGATCAACGAACGCTGGTTCTTCAACGTCGACGTCAAGAAGGTGTGGATCAACACCGACGTGACCATCGACGCCGGCGGGCTCGGCATCGTCGAGGCCGATGTCGACATCGACCCGGTGATCGTCGGCGTGGGCGTCGGCTGGCGCTACTAGCCCCGCGGCGCCGGCCATGCGACGAGGCGCGCCCGTCCCCCGGCGGGCGCGCCTCTTGCATTCGGCGTTCGCTCACGCCTGTTCTGACGGGCTTTGTTGCCTATCGGGACGGTCTTCGCTAACACCAGCTGCGAATGTCACGAAGGGGGAGCCGTAATGGCCGACGCCGCCGCCAGCCAAGGACAGATCAAGGGCACGCTGCCGCTCTACAAGCGCCCGGAGCCGTTGAACGTCGCCCAGCACAAGGGCAAGGGTCTGAAGTATCCCGAGCGCAAGTTCGGCTTTCTTCAGGAGAGCCATTTCGTGCCGATCACGGTGGGCGAGTTCACCGCCGCCGCGTCGCGCTTTCCCATCATCTTCCTCGGCCAGACCCGCACGCCGGTCGCCGCGATGGGACTGAACGCCGGCTCCAATCTCTTCGTCGATCCGGAAACCGGCGACTTCGAGAAGTTCAGCTACATCCCGGCCTATGCGCGACGCTATCCGTTCGTCTCGGCCGTGATGGATGGCGGCGAGCGCTACACGGTATGCATCGACGCCGACTCCGAGATGATCTCGGACAAGCCCGACGAGCCCTTCTTCAACGATGACGACCAGCCGTCGAACCTGACCCAGCGCGCGATCGATTTCGTCCAGCGCTACGAGGCCGACGTCAAGGCGACTGAGCGGTTCATCGAGCGCCTCCAGGAGCTGGACCTGTTCGAGGAGCAGACGACGACCTACCAGCCTCGCGACGCCGCCGGTCAGCCGCAGGGCGAGCCGCAGACGATCGCGCAGTACTGGGGTGTCTCCGCCGACAAGCTCAAGGATCTCCCGGCGGACACGTTCTCCGAATTCCGCGACAGCGCGATCCTCGGCGCGATCTACGCCCACATGATCTCGATGGGGCAGTGGGAATACCTGATCCAGCGCGCCATCGCCCGCGAAGCCGGAGCGGGCGGCGCCGCGGACGTCAGCGCGCCGCCGCCGCCGCCGTCTCCGGAAGCCTGAATCCGTGCGCGGGCGGGGACGCACCCCGCCCGCAATCACTCTGCGCTCACAGGGTCGTAACCGGGCTCGCGCGGTCGGGCAGGCCGCCTATATGATCCCGCATCACGTGATCTGCGGAGTGCGACGCTCATGACAGGCTGGCCCGCCCGGCTTCTCCAAATCCTAGTTCTCCTGGCGACGCTGCTTGGCGGCGGCGCGGCGGATGCGCAGTTCGGCTCGGCCGAGCCGATGGTGGACGCGCGCCTGGTGTCGGACCGGACGTCCGTCGGCGCCGGCGAGACCTTCCACATCGCGCTGCGCCAGGAGATCGAGCCGGGCTGGCACACCTACTGGCGCAATCCCGGCGATTCCGGCGAACCCACGGAGATCGCGTTCGACCTGCCCGAGGGCTGGACGGCCGGCGAGATCGTGTGGCCGACGCCGGCGGTGTACCCGATCGGCCCGCTGGCGAATTACGGCTATGCCGACGCGGTCACGCTGCCGGTTCCGGTCACCGCGCCGGCCGATCTTCCGCCCGGCGAGACGACGATCGCCGCGCACGCCCGCTGGCTGGTGTGCGAGGAGATCTGCATTCCCGAAGAGGGTGATTTCCAGATCACGCTCTCGACGGGCGAGACGCGGCCGGACCCGGCCGGCGCGCGGTTGATCGAAGCGGCGTTCGACGCCGCCCCCGAGGCGGCCGGACCGATCGAGGCCGGTCTCGTCGCGGCGGACGGCGCCCTGGCGCTCACCCTGCGCGGCGACCCGCTCGCCGGCGGGGACGCAAGCGTCCGCAATCTGCAATTCTTCCCCCATGACGGCGGGGTGATCGAACACGCCGCCGAGCAGCGCGTCCGCCTCGCCGACGGCGGAGCGCGCATCGACCTCGTTCCGGGGTGGCGCATCGAGGGCGCGGTCGACGCGGTGCGCGCCGGCGTCGTCGTCTTCGAGCGCCGAGAGGGCGGGCGCTGGCGCGAGCGCGCCGTCACCGTCCGGCCCGAGCCGGGCGCGGCGGTCGCCGAGATCGCCTCGGGCCCCGCGGGCGACGCCGCTCCCGGAGCATCGGAGACGGCGACCGTGTCCTTCCTCCAGGCCGCGGCGTTCGCCCTGCTCGGCGGACTGATCCTCAACCTGATGCCGTGCGTCTTCCCGGTGCTGTCGATGAAGGCGCTCAACATCGTCAACAAGCGGGGCTCGGAGCGCGCTCACGCCCGCGAGCTCGGCCTCGTCTTCGGCGCCGGCGTGCTCATCACCTTCGTGGCGCTGGGCGCGCTGCTGCTGGCGTTGAGATCCTTCGGCATGCCCGGCGCCTGGGGGTTCCAGCTCCAGGCCCCGGTCGTCGTCGCCGGGCTGGCGCTCCTGATGTTCCTCGTCGGGCTGAACTTCCTGGGCGCGTTCCAGATCGGGACCTCGCTTCAGGGCGTCGGCGGCGCCGCGCCGACGCGGGGTCGCTCGGGCGCCTTCCTGACCGGCGTGCTGGCGGTGTTCGTCGCCGCGCCGTGTCTGGCGCCCTTCATGACGGTCGCGCTCGCCTTCGCCTTCAGTCAGCCGCCCGCGGCGTCGCTGACGATCTTCGCCTTCCTCGGCGTCGGGCTGGCGTTGCCCTTTGTCGTCGTGAGCTTCTTTCCGGCTCTGCTGGGCTTCCTGCCGCGGCCGGGCGCGTGGATGGAGCGCTTCAAGCAGTTGCTGGCGTTTCCGATGTTCGCCACGGCGATCTGGCTGGCCTGGGTGCTCGGCGTCCAGACCGGCGCAGGCGGAGTCGCCTGGCTGTTGCTGGCGTTCCTCGCCGCCGGCTTCGCGATCTGGGCCGGCCGCGTCGGCGGCGGCGCGGGCCGCGCCGCGAGCCTGGTCGGCGTCGCGCTGGCGGCGGGCGCGCTGGTCGTGACCGGTCGATTGGAGCTGGTCGAGACCTCAGGGGCGGGCGGCGCGTACGAGGACTGGAGCCCGGAGCGGGTCGCGGCGCTGCGCGAAGAGGGCCGGCCGGTCTTCGTCGATTTCACCGCGGCGTGGTGCGTGAGCTGCCAGGCCAACAAGCTGGGCGCACTCGCCGACGCCGACGTCCGCGAGGCCTTCGCGCGCCACGATTTTGTGCTGCTGCGCGCGGACTTCACCAATCGCGATCCCGAGATCGCCGCCGCGCTCGAACGCCACGGCCAGGCCGGCGTGCCGCTCTACCTCGTCTACCCGGAAGGCGGCGGGGCGGCCGAGGTTCTGCCGCCGCTCCTGACCGAGCGCATCGTGCTCGATGCGATCGACCGCGCGATCGGTCCGGACGGCGAGGCGCTGGCCGCGCAAGACTAGGCGGGCGGCGGTCGCGGCTTGATCGCGGGCGCGCGCGGGGCTAACTCCGCGTACCGCCCGCCGATCACGGATCCCCACGCCATGGCGAAGCCCAAGACATTCAAGCCCAAGGCGCGCCGCCCGCGCGGCTTCGAGGATCGCGCCTCCGACGCGCTCAGGGCCGAGCGCGCGCTCGTGCACGCCGCCAGCGCGGTCTACGAGCGCTGGGGTTTCGAGCCGCTCGAGACGCCGGCTTTCGAGTACGCCGACGCGCTGGGCAAGTTCCTGCCCGACGCCGAGCGTCCCAATGAGGGCGTGTTCGCGCTGCAGGACGACGACGAGCAGTGGATGGCGCTGCGCTACGACCTGACCGCGCCGCTGGCGCGCTTCGTCGCGGAGAATTTTCAGGATCTCGCCAAGCCGTTTCGCCGCTACCAGTTCGGCGAAGTCTGGCGCAACGAGAAGCCCGGGCCCGGCCGCTTCCGCCAGTTCGTCCAGTGCGACGCCGATTCCGTCGGCGCGCCTGGCCCGGCCGCGGACGCGGAGATGATCGCGCTGGCCTGCGAGGTGATGGGCGCGGCGGGGCTGACCGAGGGAGAGTATGTCGTGCGCGTCAATGACCGGCGCCTGCTCGACGGCGTGCTGGAAAGCCTCGGCGCGGCCGACGAGACCAGCCGGCTGCGCGTCCTGCGCGCCATCGACAAGCTCGACCGCTTGGGGCGCGAGGGCGTCGAGCAGCTGCTCGGCGCGGGCCGCGAGGACGAGAGCGGCGACTTCACCGAAGGCGCGGGGCTGGATGGGGACGGCATCCGGACGGTGATGGGTTTTCTCGACGCCGCCAGCGCAGAGGGCAGCCGCGGCGATGTCGTTGCGCGCCTGCGTTCGGCCGTCGGCGAAGGGCGCGGTGAAGCGGGCATCGCGGCGCTTGAGGAGATCGATGCGATTCTGTCCGCCTTGGGGGTCTCGGAGAACGCGGCGATCTTCGACCCCTCCGTTGTGCGCGGGCTCGGGTACTATACGGGCCCGGTATTCGAGACCGAGCTCCTGGCGGTCCCGACCTATCCGGACGGCTCGCCGATGCAGTTCGGCTCGGTGGCTTCGGGCGGGCGCTATGACGACCTGGTCGCGCGCTTCACCGGCCAGGCCGTGCCGGCGACGGGCTTCTCCTTCGGCGTGAGCCGCTTCGCCGCCGCGCTCGCCGCGCTCGACCGTCTTGGCGCGGCCGAGCCCGATCCGCTGGTCGTCGTCATCGCCGCGGACAAGGACCGCATGGCGGACTATTTCGCCATGGCCGCCGAGCTGCGCGCGGCGGGCCTGCGCGCCGAGGCCTTCGTCGGCGGGGGCAATATGGGCAAGCAGCTGAAATACGCCGACCGGCGCGGCGCCCGATTCGCCGTCATCGAGGGAAGCGACGAGCGCGAACGCGGCGAGGTGGCGATCAAGGATCTCGAACTCGGCGCGGAGATCGCCGCCGAGGTCAGCGATCACGACGCCTGGCGCGAACAGCGCCAGCAATTCACCGCGCTGCGCGGCGAGCTGGCGTCCGCCATCCGCCGCCGGCTGTCGGGAGACTGACGGTCCGTGCGCCTGAAAATGCGCCGTGTCCAAGGGGTTGACGGGCGCAGTCCGATCGGGCCAAGCTCCTTAACAGACAGGGCCTGACCGTCTTGTCTCTCGAGAGGTCTCTGGGGAGGAGACGTCTCTTTTCGACCAACCGACAATTCGACCCGGCGTCCTCGGACGCCGGGTCTTTTTTTCTCCGGAGATGGTCGCCCGGCGCGAGGCCCCCGGGGGCCACATAGAGACCCCGCGCCGGACGGACCGGACCGCTCCCTCAGGGACGATCCGGAGCTTCGGGCGCGGGCGGCGGGCCGGCCAGCCTGTCCGCCTCGCGCGAGTTCAGCCATTCGGTGAGCGCGTCGCCGGTGAGCTCCTCGCCGTTGATCCAGACGCGCCGGCGGCCGTCGGAGTCTTCGACGCGGATGCGTCGGCGATCGCCTTCGGCGCCGAGATCGTCGCCGTCGAAGCGCATGACCCGGACGGCGCGCACTTCGCCGTCGCCCGCCTCTGCGAGCAGTTCGGCGTGCTCGGCGCGGAACTCGGCCAGCTCTTCGGCGAGCTCGGCGCGGGCCTCGCGCAGCTCAGCGATCTCGTCTTCGGTGAGTTCGCGGCGCTCGCCGTTCTCCTCGACCCAGCCGCGCTCGATCGCGCGATCGATCCCGCGCAGGCCGGCCTCCATGCCGCGCGCGCCGGCGCGCAGGCCGTGGACGCGCGCCTGTTCGGCCCGCCGGACGGCGTGTTCGACCCGCACCTCGACGTCGGCCATGTGATCGCGCAGGCGCTCGCGGTGCGCCTCGATGCGGGCGTGGTCAGCCGCGGCGCGTTCTTCGTGTCGCGTCTCCAGTTCGACCATCGCCTCGGCGAGCGCCTCCATGGCGCGTTCGAGCGCTTCCTCCTCGGCGTCGGTCCAGGCGACGCCCTCGAACGCCTCGTCGAAGTCGAAATCGAAGTCGAAATCGACGTCATGAACGCCGGCCGCCTCGACGGCCGCCATCGCCTCGTTCATCACGGCGTCGACTTCGGCCTGGCTCAGTTCGCGGCCGTCGTCGCCGACGAACACGACCGTGCGCGATTCGCGCGGCGCGTCGGTCAGGGCGGCCGCGCCGCCGGCGGCGAGAAGGAGCGGCGCGATCGCGGCCGCGGCGAAAACAGTCTTCATGGGGCGTCCTCCAGGATCTCGCCGCCATGAAGCCGCAGCGCGCATTACGACGCGCCGACCCCGGCGTTAAATCTTCGTCATGTCCCCGAAAGAAGAAGGGCGGCCCGAGGGCCGCCCTTCCGATGGTCTCCGTCGATGGAGGCTGGACTTAGAAGCCCATGCCGCCCATGTCCGGCGCCGCCGGCTGGGCCGGCTGGTCCTTCTTCGGCTTTTCGGCCACCGCGGCTTCGGTCGTGATGAACAGACCGGCCACCGAGGAGGCGTCCTGCAGCGCATGACGCACGACCTTGGCCGGGTCGATCACGCCGAACTTGAACATGTCGCCGTATTCCTCGGTCTGGGCGTTCCAGCCGAAGCCGACGGTGTCGTTGTCGCGCAGCTTGCCGACCACGATCGAGCCCTCGACGCCGGCGTTCTCGGCGATTTGACGGATCGGGGCCTCCAGCGCGCGCGCCACGATGGCGATGCCCTGGTCCTGATCGTCATTCTCGCCCTTCAGGCCTTCGAGAGCCTTCGCGGCGCGCAGCAGCGCGACGCCGCCGCCGACCACGATGCCTTCCTCGACCGCGGCGCGAGTGGCGTTGAGCGCGTCGTCGACGCGGTCCTTCTTCTCCTTGACCTCGATCTCGGAGGCGCCGCCGACCTTGATCACCGCGACGCCGCCGGCGAGCTTCGCCAGCCGCTCCTGCAGCTTCTCCTTGTCGTAGTCCGACGAGGTGTCCTCGATCTGCTTGCGGATCTGGTTGACCCGGCCCTCGATCGCGGACTTCTCGCCGGCGCCGTCGACGATCGTGGTGTCGTCCTTGGTCACCGTGACCGTCTTGGCCGAGCCGAGCATGTCGAGGGTGACGTTCTCGAGCTTGATGCCGATGTCCTCGGAGACGACCTGGCCGCCGGTCAGAACGGCGATGTCCTCGAGCATGGCCTTGCGGCGATCACCGAAGCCCGGCGCCTTCACCGCGGCGATCTTCAGGCCGCCGCGCAGCTTGTTGACCACCAGCGTGGCCAGCGCCTCGCCTTCGACGTCCTCGGCGATGATGAGCAGCGGACGGTTCGACTGAACCACCGACTCCAGCACCGGCAGCATCGGCTGCAGCGAGGAGAGCTTCTTCTCGAACAGGAGGATGTAGGGATCCTCGAGCTCGACCTGCATCTTCTCGGTGTCGGTGACGAAGTAGGGCGAGAGATAGCCGCGGTCGAACTGCATGCCCTCGACGACGTCGAGTTCGGTCTCGAGCGACTTGGCTTCCTCGACCGTGATCACGCCCTCATTGCCGACCTTTTCCATGGCCGAGGAGATCATCGCGCCGATCTCCTTTTCGCCATTGGCCGAGATCGTGCCGATCTGCTCGATCTCCGAGGAGCCCTTGATCGGGGTGGAGTTGGCCTTGATGTCCTCGACGACCTTGTTGACGGCGAGATTGATGCCGCGGCGCAGGTCCATCGGGTTCATGCCGGCCGCGACCGACTTCATGCCTTCGCGGATGATCGACTGGGCGAGCACGGTCGCGGTCGTCGTGCCGTCGCCGGCCTCGTCATTGGTGCGCTGGGCGACTTCGCGCACCATCTGGGCGCCCATGTTCTCGAACTTGTCTTCGAGTTCGATCTCCTTGGCGACCGACACGCCGTCCTTGGTCGTGCGCGGGGCGCCGAAGGATTTCTCGATGACGACGTTGCGGCCTTTCGGGCCGAGCGTGACCTTCACCGCGTCGGCGAGGGTGTCGACGCCCTTGAGCATCTTCTCGCGCGCGGAGGAGGAGAATTTGACGTCTTTAGCGGACATGTCTTCTTCCTTCGTCTCTCAAACTTGTTGCACTGAACGTTCAGTGGTGCGTTACGCGGCCTTGGCGGCCTTCGAGCCCTCGATCACGCCGAGGATGTCGGACTCCTTCATGATCAGGAGCTCCTCGCCGTCGATCGTGACCTCGGTGCCCGACCACTTGCCGAACAGGACGCGCTCGCCGGGCTTCAGGTCGAGCGGGCGCACGCCCCCGTCTTCCTTGATGGCGCCGCCGCCCACGGCGACGATCTCGCCTTCCTGGGGCTTCTCCTTGGCCGTGTCGGGAATGATGATCCCGCCCTTGGTCGTTTCTTCTTCCTCGACGCGCCGGACGAGGACGCGGTCATGCAGAGGACGAAAGCTCATCGCATCTGACTCCATCAATTGAGCTCGAGGCTCGGTTCGGGTTGTCGATTTTCGCCGCCGCGGGCGTTAGCACTCCAACGCCCCGGCTGCTAACAGCGCGGAGGTAGGAGGCGGGGCCGACCCCGTCAAGAGGCGCGCGCCTGCGCCAGCGCGAAAAATTGCGGCGTGAAAAAGATCGATCCGTTCAGGAGCTATTCACCGGGCTGTCGCGTACATGGATGGCGTAGGGCGCGGGGAGCGGGTAAGCTTGCGCTCTCAACCAGATCATCGCGGCCACGGAGGTTCGCCCCAATGAGAATTCGTTCGATCATCGCCGCCGGCATGGCGCTCGGCCTGACGACGGCCTGCACCACGACGGACCAGTACGGCAACGTCACGCAGAACCGCACCGGCACGGGCGTCCTCGCCGGCGCGGCGGCGGGCGCCCTGCTGGGCACGCTCGCCGGCGGCGACGACCGTCGCAACGCGCTGATCGGCGCCGGCGTCGGCGCGCTCGCGGGCGGCGCGGTCGGCAATTACATGGATCGCCAGGAAGCGGAGTTCCGCCAGCGCCTGCGCGGCTCCGGCGTGACCGTGCGCCGGGTCGGCGACGAGCTCGTTCTGCTCATGCCGGGCGACGTCACCTTCGCCACCGATTCCGCGCAGCTCGCGCCGCGCTTCGGCCCGGTGCTCACCGACGTCGCCGACGTGCTCCAGACCTATCCCGCGACCTATGTCGACGTCGTCGGCCACGCCGACAGCCGCGGTCCGGCCGAATACAACCAGCAGCTCTCCGAGCGGCGGGCGTCCTCGGTGGCCGCCGAGCTGATCGCGCGCGGCGTGCTGCGCGACCGGCTCTATGTCGCCGGCATGGGCGAGCGCGCCCCGATCGCGAGCAACGAGACCGACGAGGGCCGGGCGGCCAATCGCCGGGTCGAGATCACGATCGCGCCGCACACCGGTTCCTAGGGCGACGGCGCAATCCGGTCGGGAAGGGCGCGCTCCATTGCGGAGCGCGCCCTTTCTTTTTCAGCGGGCTCGCGGGGAAGCGGCAAATAATATATACATGCGCATGATCGACTCACCATCGGCGACTCGCCGGGAGGTTCCTGTCATGACGCGTCTGGCCGTCCTGATCTACGGCGTCATCGCCTACGCGCTCTTCTTCGTCACATTCCTCTATGCGATCGGTTTCGTCGGAAACTATGTCGTGCCGAAATCGATCGACAGCGGCGCGACGGCGCCCTTCACGATCTCGCTCGTCGTCAATCTTGCGCTGATGAGCCTGTTCGCCATCCAGCACAGCGTCATGGCCCGGCCCGGCTTCAAGCGCTGGTGGACGCGCATCGTGCCGCCCTCGATGGAGCGCAGCACCTACGTGTTGCTGTCGAGTCTCGTGCTCGCCCTGCTGTTCTGGCTGTGGCGGCCGATGCCCGGCGTGGTCTGGCAGGTCGAGGGCGTCGCCGCGATGGCGCTGACGGCCCTGTTCTTCCTCGGCTGGGGCGTCGTGCTCATCAACAGCTATGCGATCGATCATTTCGAGCTGTTCGGGCTGCGCCAGGTGTTCGACTTCTTCCGCGGCCGGTCGTTCGAGCCGCCGGGATTCAAGGAAAATCTTCTCTACAAGCTGGTGCGCCATCCGCTGATGCTGGGCTTCATCATCGCCTTCTGGGCGACGCCCGTGATGAGCGTGGGTCACCTGCTCTTCGCCGTCGTGACCACCGCCTACATCCTCGTCGCGCTTCAGTTCGAGGAGCGCGACCTGATCGGCTATCTGGGCGGGCGCTACCGCGATTACCAGCAGCGCGTGCCGATGCTCATCCCGTTCGTGAAATTTCCGTTCGGCGGCGGGTCCTCCGGCGGGGCGCGGGAGCGCAGCGGCGCCTCGTCCGACACGGCGGCCGAATAGCCGCCGGCCGCCCTTCCGGGCGGCGGATGCGCTCCGGGTGCGACGCGATTCCTTCGCGTCGCGCGCGGTCCGGCGCGTTAACGCTCTGACAACACGTATTAACGCACCCTAGGATCGGCCGAGACGCGCCGCGATTCGCCGCGGCCGCACCGCATCCGGGGGAGACACGCGCAATGCCTCGCGCCGCCGACGTCATGGTCGTGATCACCTACGCGCTGGTGGCCGTGGTCGCCGCGCTGGCCTTCGAGCGCTTCGGGCTGATGGGTTCGGAGCTGGCCTGGCTGATGGGCGCGGTCGTGTTCCTGATCGCCGGCCAGGCCCACGCCGCGGCCGCGCGCGCCGAGGAGCGCCGGCTGTTCCGCGACGAGATCGACCAGCTCAAGAGCTCCAACCTGTCCATGCTCGAGGAGCTCGAGGCCGCCCAGGAGCGCATCGACGCGCTGTCCGAGCAGTCCGCCGCCGCCGCCCCGTCCGGCGCGCCGGTCACGCCCGCCGCCGCCGCGCCGCCTTCGGCGAACGCCGCCCGGCCGGAGGACCGCCTGATCTCGGAGCTGCTGGCGCGCCTGGAGTCGGCCGGCGCCGCGCCGGCGCAGCGTCCCGCCGAGACCGAGGCGGTCAGCGCCGCGCTGATCCGCGAGGCGCTCGACGCCAACCGGGTCGATCTCTATCTCCAGCCGGTCGTCGGCCTGCCCCAGCGCCGCACCTATTTCTACGAGGGCTTCTCGCGGCTGCGCGACGCCGACGGCGAGGTCATCACGCCGGCGGCCTTCCTGTCGGCGGCCGAGGAGGCGGGCCTCATCGGCGAGGTCGACAATCTCCTGCTGTTCCGCTGCGTGCAGATCGTGCGCCGCCTGACCAAGTCCGACCGGCGCACGGGCGTGTTCTGCAACATCTCGCTAAGATCCTTCGCCGACGAGCGCTTCTTCCCCGACTTTCTCGAGTTCATGCGCTCCAACAGCGATCTCGCCGGCTCGCTGATCTTCGAGATCCCGCAGGCCGCCTTCCTGGAGCGTTCCGCGACGGCGGCGCGCAACATGGCCCGGCTGGCCGATTACGGCTTCCGCTTCTCCATCGACCAGGTCGAGGATCTCAACGTCGATCTCGCCGAGATGCAGCGCGCCGGCGTGCGCTTCGCCAAGATCGAGGCCGGCCGGCTCATCCAGGCCGCCCACGGCGCGGAGGGGATCGCCGGCCGCGAGCCCGGCGCGATCCGGGCCGAGGACATCGCCGGGCTGTTCGCCCGCCACGGCGTCGACCTGGTGGCGGAAAAGATCGAGACCGAGCCGACCGTCGTCGAGGTGCTCGATCTCGATGTCGCCTACGCCCAGGGCTATCTGTTCGGCGCGCCGCGCCCGGTGCGCGAGGAGGTCATCGCCGAGGCCGGCGCGCCCGAGCGCAAGGCGGGGTAAGGCGGACGCGATCATGCGAAGGCTCCGCGCTCGCCGACCCCCCTCCCCTCCGAGAGGGGAGGGGGTATAGATAACTCCGCCGAAAATTATGTGTGTGCCCACGACCCTCTGCGAACAACTGTTAAAGGCCAATAAGCCGCAATCCCGCATTACATACAAAGAATATGGCAGCCCCGAAAAAAGCACCCATCATAGCAAGTCCAATTTGTGTAGTGTGCTGATCTATAAACCCTTTTCCTGCAAATTTTGCGCTTAACCATCCCGTGAAAACTAGCCGAAATGCTTCGAATATGATGAATAGCGCTAACGCTAACATGCCCAGATGAGCGACTTCCCGTAGCCAATCATAACGATTAACAATGATTACAAATGCTGTAGTGATCACTAATGAAATTAGAATCCGTTTAGCCGCCAGATTAAATCGCTTAAACGCATTCAAAACATCGCCGCGAAAAAGCAGCCTAGCAGGGCGATTTACCCAATAAGCCGAAATTGGCACTATCGCAAATAATATATTGAAAAGTACACTATTATTATCCAATGGCCTTAAGCTTACAATTACGCTAGCGACCAACGCTATGACCGCACCAATTGCATAGCTTGTAATTTCAATAACCAGTATGTTTTCGGACTGAATTAACTTAACACGAAATACTGCTGCCATATAAAGCAATAAAACAACCAACACATGCTTCCAATGCTCATATAGCGTTATATCAACTTTAATAAATGCGCCTATAATACTTATTATGTTTTGTAAAATTGGGTCAGCCCACCCAAAAAGCTGGTCAACAAAACGCTCATAGTACTGCAGGATAATTAAAAGTGGCGCAGAAATATGCCCAACTTCAAAACCAAGTCGTATCAGCATCACGATCGATAGTGAGCTCACGACAAAAGTAATAATTTTTAATACCCAGAATATACTACCGACTGAGGCGGACCTTAATGCTAAATCGCTTTTGTCTTTTGGTGTTCTTTTATCCGCCATTTTTCTATCTATGCAATACTATTCAAGTAATATATTTCGTGTTATTTCGGCCGCCACCCTACACGTCCCCTTTTCCGTCACCACGAAATCCGCCGGATGGAAGATGTGCTCGCGCAGGAGCGTGAGTACGCGCCGCTCCGCGAGCGGACGGCCGGGCTCCATGAGATCGAACACGAGGGTTTCCCGATCGGGATCGGTCTTGTCGCCATGAACGATCCCACGCGTCGGATCATAGCCCTCGGCGATCACCTGGAGGCGCGTGCGCGCTTCGAGGATGCCGTATGCGTAATTGAGCATGGCGTTGACCGGGTGCGTCGCGCGGCGATTGCTCGGGACTTTCTTGGCGCGCAGCGCGGAGCGCGAGGCGTAGGTCAGCCAATCCTCCGGCACGGGATGCTGTTTGAGGCCTTTCCAGCGGATCGGCGTTTCCGCCCAAGCGCGGAAATACGCCTTCGCGGCCTTGCCCTCTATCCCGATGAGATCGAACACGGTGCGCGGCGGGGCATCGTCAAGGGCTTTGAGCGCGGCTTCAGCTGTGCGCGCGGCGCGGTTTCTCGCCTCGCTCGGCGGCATGTGATCGGCGAGGTTTTCGAGCGTGGCTTCGATCTTGTCGCGGATAAGGGGCATGCCGAAGGCGACGCGTTCGGCTTCATTGGTGCGCGCGGCGGTCTGCCAAGCTGCCTTGTCGGGATCGGCGGCGTAAGCGGGCTCGCCGACGACCGAGATCGCGCGGCCATCCCAGCGCAGACGAATGAGCGGTATGTCCTGTTCGGCGAGCCAATCGATCGCGTCGAGGGTGATCTCACCGGAGCCGTCCACGACGACGATGCGCGGAGGCCGGTCGAGCGCGCCCTTGAAGAAGCGATGCTCGCGGATTTCGGCGGGGTAGTGCGTATTGCCGTCGCGGATCGTGAGCGCGCCGCGCTGCACGCGGATGGAAAGCCCCTGGCCGGTCAGGATGAGCGGGTGCGCTTGACGTTCGCGCCGCTTTCGGCGGGGAATGGATTCCTCATGGACGCGAAGCCAATATCGGCAACGCGACGCCCAATCATCGGACGTGGCGTCCTGTGCGTCATAGGTTTGAGCAATCATTTAGACCCCACTGAATGTTGACTCATGTACCCATAACTCACGCCGCATCAGAAATGCACTACCTCAAGTGTCTTGTTATACATTATATGCATATATTAATAGTCAACCTCGCCTCTATTTATTAATACAAGCCATTCGCTTCATTATCCTTATTTAATTGCAGCTTCGTGATAAATTTGCATACGCATCGGCATCAAGCTCAGATGAATATTCTGACACAATTTCTTGAAACTCTTCACAGTTCTGCTTTATCTTAAAATGTCTATATATAGGTATAGCTATAATAGAAACCAATACTATGATAACTGCTATCGATGCCATAATACGCGTTAACTTCTCTGAGTCATTCATGAATCTACTCCCCTGTTTTCTGGGTGCCAGTAGTACGACCGTGAGCGCGCTACGATGGACGCGAATGGATAGCCCTGGCCGGTCAGGATGAGCGGGTGCGCTTGACGTTCGCGCCGCTTTCGGCAGGGAATGGGTTCCTCCTGGACGTGAAGCCAATATCGGCAGCGCGACGCCCAATCGTCGCCGTTGATCGCTGCATCCGGATCGCAGTCAAAAGTTTGCGCTTCCGCCATCGCCTTCCCCGTACGCGTGAGGAAATCTTAGCATCCTATGAGTGCGAGAGAAGAAGAAGTTTGGGGGAAGGCCGAACCGCTCGCGACAGCTTGGCGTGAATTTGCGGACTATGGGCTGGAGGGATTCGACCGGCGCGGATCGCTTCGCCTCTATGAGCGACCGAAGGCGAAAGAGACGATAGATGACATCGTCAGACGCGAGCAGATGTTGGCCAGCCTCGAAGCTAATCTCAAAAAGGAATTCCTCACCCGGATCGAAGGCGGCGAATTTGACGCCTATGGGCGCGATATAAGCCAAGCGATCAGCAGCCCAATCGTCAAAATCCCGAACAGCTTCTTCAATCAGGATGCGGCGGGTTTCGAAGTTGATTTCGACGCGTCGCGCTTAAACCTCCTGGGCAAAACCATCATTGATATTCGCGTGATCCCGGCCGACACCTCGAAGGAAGCACTCGCGGCCAGCAATGGCGATGCGGCTGAGGTGTCGCCTAGCGATGCGTCGGAGATGGATGAGCAGCGTAGGCCGGCTCACCGACCGAACACGCAGGATGCGTTCAAAGCGAAGGTAAGGGAGGCCGTGCGCGACGATCCTGAGTTCCTCCTACGCGGCAATCGGACTGACCAGGCGCGCGAGATAAAGGCGCGTCTGTACGGCGAAGGCGCTCGAAACCTGGACGATATGGCCGGGTGCAATATCGACAGTGCACGGCGTTGGGTTGGCGAGGTCGCCAATGAGATAATCCGAGATGCGTAAACTGCGCAAACTGCATAAACGCTAAAAGCATTAAAAGTACAATTTATTCAAATAGATAAATAGATCATGGTTCTGGTGAATTCATTCGCTGGAGCCGCCCGTGGCACGTAGACAACGCGACTTCGCCGCCGAATACCGCCGCCGCCTTGAGCGCGGTCGAGCGCGCGGTCTGAGCAAGGCCCAGGCGCGCGGCCATCCCCGCCAGGGCGAACCGCTCGCCTCCAATCTCAGCAAGCTCCCGCCGAGCGCGCCGGAGATCGAGGACGCGATCCGCGCCATGCGCGAGGGCGAAAGCCTGCGCGCGGCGGCCCGCGCGTCAGGCGTGTCCGAGCGTCGGGTGCGGCGCTTCATCAAGCTGCGCAATCTCGCGACCCGGAAGGGCCGGACCTGGACGATCCATGATCCGCGGCCGCGCCGCGTGGCGATGTTCTCCGAAGGTCAGCAGAAGACGGTGATCGTCGAGGGCTATCAGCCCGCCTCGAAAGCCGGTCGCGCCTGGGACCGGCAAGGCCGTTTCGTTCGGTCGAACGATATCGACCTGCTCGCCGAGCTTCGCGGCGAGGGCCTGACCGATATTCGCGGCCACTTCCACCCCTTCAAAACCGATCCGAACGTGCTCCACGCGCTCGCCGCCGCGAGCGAGGAAGCCTTCTACGAAATCTATCAGATCGTCAGCTAGCCAAGGAGGAAACTATGGCGAGCCCACCCACCCCGCGCGATGAACGCTTGGAACGACAATACCGGCGTCTCGGCACGCGCAATCCCGCCTGCGTGGTTTGCGGCGAATCCGATCCGTTCTGTCTCGAGCTTCATCATATCGGCGAGCAGAAGCATAACGACGAACTCGCCATCGTCTGCCGCAACTGCCATCGCAAGGTTACGGACCCGCAGAAGGATCGCGCACACGTCGAATGCGACGATCCGGAACGCGAGCAGCTTGGCCGTCTCCTGTGCGGCCTTTCGGACCTCTTCGCCATGATCGGCGACAGCCTGGGCGCGTGGGGGCGCAAGCTCCTGAGCCTCGACGACGCCAACACTCCGGAGCGCGGATCATGACCCTGCCCGCGCCCGATGAAATCGCCGTTCGAGACTTCGCAGAGAAGCCGGGCAAGACGCCGATCGGCGCGCGCCCGGCGGGAAGCGGTTTGGATGAACCGTCCCCCTGGACGCTCGTATTCGACACCGAGACGACGACCGATCCCGCCCAATCGCTTCGCGTCGGCTTCTACCAGGTGCGCAACGGCAAGGATCCCGCGGAGGAAGGCGCGTTCTACGATCCCGACACGCTGGACGCCGCCGACCAGGCGAGACTTGCGGCGTATTGCGAAGAGCGGGGCCTGACGCTGCGCACGGTCGCCGAGTTTCGCGAGACCGTGTTTCTCAAGATCGGCTACGACCTCGGCGGGGCGATCGTGGGCTTCAACCTGCCCTTCGATATCTCGCGCATCGCGATCTCGCACGGCTCGGCCCGGGGCAGCATGCGCAGCGGGTTTTCGTTCGAGATGAGCCGCGATCGCACCCGGCCGCGCGTCAGGGTCAAGCACCTTTCGCGGCGTGCGAGCCTGATCGATTTCGCCCTGCCGGGCGCGCAGGAACTCGCCAGGAGCGCGCGCAAGCGCGGCATGACCCGTCCAAAGCATCGCGGCTACTTCATCGACGTGAAGACGCTCGCCGCCGCGCTGACCTCGCGATCGTTCAGCCTCGAATCCTTGTGCGACTTCCTCGACGCGCCGACCCGCAAGCGCGTGAGCGAGGATCACGGCGGGCCGCTGACGGCCGATTATCTCGACTACGCGCGCGCCGATGTGCAATCGACCTGGGAATGCTTTGCCGCGCTCTCGGCGCGATACGCCGAACATGATCTCGCAACCGGCGCGCACCGCATCCTCAGCGAAGCGAGCATCGGTAAGGCCTATCTCGGCGAGTTCGGTATCAAGCCGTTGCTCGCTTGCCAGGACGTGCCGCGCGATCTCTTCGGCCGGATCATGTGCGCCTATTACGGCGGCCGCGCCGAGGTGCGCATTCGCCGCGAGGTGCGCGAGATCATCTCTACCGACTTCAAGTCGATGTACCCGACCGTCAACGCGCTCATGGGCCTATGGGCCTTTGTGATCGCCGAGGGCTTCACCTGGCGCGAGGCGACCGATGAAACGCGGCGCTTCCTCGAAACCGTCGAACGCGACGATTTCCAGGACCGCGAGACCTGGCGCGAACTGACGACGCTCGTGCGCATCCGCCCGGACGACGACCTTGTGCCGACGCGCGCCAAATACGACACGCTTAAAACCAATGCGACCTATACGATCGGGCTTAATTACCTGACCTTTGACGGCGAGCTTTGGTACACGCTCGCCGATGTCGTCGCGGCCAAGCTCTTAAGCGGCAAAGCCCCCGAGATAATCGAGGCGATACGCTTTGAGCCGGGAAAGCCGCAAAGCGGGCTAAAGCCAAAGAACCTATTCGGCAAAGCCGGTTACCGCATTGATCCGCTAAAGGAGGACGCCTTTACGCGCTTAATCGACCTGCGCGATGACGCGAAAGCCAAAGGCGATCAAAACGAAAAGGCGATAAAGATCATCGCCAACGCCGCCTCCTACGGCATCTTTATCGAAATCCAGCGCGATAACGCGCCAAAGAAAGAGCCTTCAGCCGTTTACGGGCCTAATGGCTTTTACGATGAAATCGAAAGCACCGCGCTTGAAGAGCCGGGGAAGTACTTCCATCCGCTCCTGGGCGTGCTGATCACCGGCGCGGCGCGGTTGATGCTCGCCATCGCCGAACGCGTCACGCTGGATGAAGGCCTCGCCTGGGCGTTTTGCGACACGGACAGCCTCGCGATCGCGCGACCGAAGGCGATGAGCCGCGAGACCTTTCACGCGCGCGCGCGCCGCGTCCTGGCCTGGTTCGATCCGCTCAACCCGTACCGCAAATCCGGATCGATCCTCCAGGTCGAGGACGTCAACCACGCCCCCGAGGGCGGCGACGACCTTCGCCCCCTCTACGCCTTCGCGGTCTCGGCGAAACGCTACGCCCTGTTCAATCTCGACGCCGAGGGCCGCCCCGTGATCCGCAAGGCCTCCGCGCACGGCCTCGGCCACCTGATCGCGCCCTACGGCGAAGACGACCCTGCACCGGGCGTCCCTGAGCCTGTCGCGCCGCTTCACAAGCTCGGCGTGACGCGCTGGCAGTATGATCTCTGGTACATGATCCTCACCGCCGCGCTCGGCGATCGGCCGCACCAGGTTCCGATGGACTACCATCCCGCACTCGCCAAGCCAGCCGCGCGGCGCTACGGCGCGACCAGCCCGGACCTCCTGAAATGGATGGACCCGTATAACGAGGATCGCGCCTACGCCGACCAGGTGAAGCCCTTCGGCTTCATGGTAAGTTTCACCGCGCGCGAAGGCCTCTACGCCGACCCGCCGCCGCCCGTGGACGCCGATCCGCACAAGCGCGGCCGCCCGAAGAAGACGAAGACGCCGAAGCCGATCGCGCCCTTCGAACGCGACCCGGCCGAAGCAGCCCGCCAGGCGTTCGATCGGGAGACCGGCGAGCCCGTGGCGGAATCAACCTTGAAGACGTATGCTGAAGTTCTCGGCACCTACCATCTCAGCCCGGAAGCGAAGTTCGAAAACGGCGGGGCGTGGGATAGCGGCGAGACGTTCAGGCGGCATGTGCATGCCCGCAAGCTCAGCCTGATCGGGAAAGAGGCGAATGGCGTGGGGGAGTTTGGAGAGCGGGTTGATCCGACTGAGTTGATGGAAGCGGTCTTTGGGTATCGCGATAACCATCGCTGAAACCTCTCCAGCCGCCGCAAATAAGGTATCACGTGTAAACCCGCCTACAATATCTCAGCTTTAATCAGAGCCAGACAGCGAATTACTTGAACGTTACCATTCGAAGCGTTCACTAGTCTCCCGCTCCTTTTGATCCTCCCATTCGCGGGCGCGCGTGACATCGGCTTGGAATTTCTCGCTCGCCTCTGTCGCCCACGCAGCAACATCAGCCCTAGCGTGTTGAGTGAGCTGGTAAAGTAAGGTCGCGCGCTTTTCCATGATGGCCGCCCGAGAACCGCTCCAAGACCTCGGCTCAAGAGCGTCATAGAACACTTCAAGGACCTCTTTCGTGTCAGCCGCTACTTCGATCGTTGTCAATGCGGAGCTGTGCCACCGGAACTCCTCATCGCCTGATTCCGCTGCCTTCCACGGACGTGTGACCTGCGCGACGAGGAGCGGGCGGCTGGCCGGAGCTTCGAGCATCCAATCTCGCAGTACATTCCCAGGCACCGAATGAATCGGGCAGGCCCTTCGCTCCCTAATCGATTCAAACGCCATCCGCCTCAGCATCCGCTCGCCAGGTTGGTCGATGAGCTGATCCAGCATCTCACGTGGGAAATTCGCGGCGAGGTATCTTACCAAATCGGCGTAGTCGAAGGGGTCGATTTCTACCGCATCGATTGCATCCGCCAGCACGGATGCAATTTTTTCGGCGACCCAGTTGTCTGTTCCAGGACTGAGGAATTTCGCGGCTATTGTGCTTAGCGGATAAGCTTCGTGGAAACCTGCGGTTCGTCGCGATGCCGCTCGAAAATTAGAGAGCAAGCGGATAGCGATCCTTCTTTGAAGCTCAGTTGGAGTTGCGTCCTCGTCATCGTTCCAGACGCAATACCGATGGTGAAGTAAATAGGTCGCGGTTGTGAAGCCATCTTCTCGCTCTAGGAGCTTTTCGATAATCTTCAATACCGCTTCATCAGGTAGAAGCGCTTCGTTGCGCCGTCCTATGTGAGCAAGCGCGGTGAATGCCGAGCTTTTGAATTCGGGGCAACAAATTGCCTCTAGTATCCGGGAAATGCCGCGCGGCGAGATTGGTGCATTGGATTGAAGAACAACTGCCGAATCGCGAAGTTCACGATCTTCGAAGACGGAATCGAGGAGTTTTTCGCAGGCGCTCATATCGGTTTCCGCCAAACCGTGAACGAAGCCGCACGCCAGCGCTAGCGTGGTGCAATCAGCTGCAGACTGATGAGCCGACTGTATTTCTTCCCAGACAGGCATCGGATTCGTCGTAGATCTTGCTAATTCCTCACCGACCACGATGACGCGCTGGGAGTTCGAACGCGCAAGCTTTTCGGCCTCACGGCGAAAGGTTTCTAAATCAGCAGTAGCTAGCTCCCGCCCTATTGCACGACAGTGTTCATCGACCTGGGCGGCTGCCTTCTTGTACTTTTGGGGGGCATCGTATTCTATTTCCGCGACGTCCAATGCGCTCCAAGCTTCCGGAAGCGCGTAGACCGCGATTCGGTCGCTCAGAGTTCTCGGCGCGAGGGTGTCGGCAAGGCCGGTGAATTTCGCTTCGGCTTCAGTCCGCCCTTCTTTCTTCGCTCGATGGATTACGCTACGTATATTCGTCCAAGCCTCAGGCCACCCTTCTTGCTCGGTAATCGAGGTTACAAAATCTCTGAGGGGCTCAAACAACCCCTTATATTCAGCAATCCACTGCAAATTATTCGAGATATGAGATTTCAGCTTTTGTGAAATCCGAATTTTATTGATAATAATATCTTTGCTTAAGGCAAATAATTTAGTATACCATTCATACAATTCTTTTATTGACTTAGGGTGAAATCCATAATCTCTTTTTCTTGCACCAAATTCAAAAGCTTCACAAGATGAAAATCCGCTTAGTTTAAACATTGACTTTAGCCCGATGAGTCCAAGTTCTTGTCGCTCTTTGTCATCGCTGAAGGCGAGTTCCTTAAGCAAATTAATTCTTTGTTCAATACTCGCATGTGTACCAGATAGATATAGGTGGAATAAACTTTCGAAATGTCGTGTAGCATCACTCATATTGTTGTGATCTGAGATTTCTGCTTCTAAAGCAAAACGAACTAGTAGCCCTGCTGCTTCATCAAACAGTTGCGGATCATATGCTAGAGACTTAATCAAGCTAACAAGATAATATCTGTGAGTGTGATGTCGTCTAAGGAGTTGCGAGTCGCGATCTACTGCATTCGTAATCACGCTCATCGCCTTTTCTGGCGCAAGTGGAGAAAGGTTATGTAATACAGTCATCCCAGTTGGCGTGAGCGCTTCAATTTTTGAAAGGAATCCACCCGAGTCTATCCATTTCTCAAAAAGCTGGCAGGCGGCCTCGCTCGTGTGGAGATATCCGAGCCTTCTGCTGATGGATTTTAAGAGCCTTTCCGATGTTATGGCTTCGATATGGTCCGCAAGGTCTCTAAGGTCCCATTCCTGCAGCGCTTCGCGCGCTAATTTGTGCGCTAGGGCATGGGGTAGCAGCGCGCGATACTTCGAACGCCGCTGAACCAGGTTTCGCCTCTCCAGCTCGGCAAGATTTTTGAGGAAATCACGCTTTGACTGGCCGGACAGCTCAAGCATCACGCCAAGTTCGGCATCGTCGCCGTCCGGAGTTTCGACATCAAACGAATACGTCAGCGAACAAGCCTTTGCGGTTTCAAGAAGAGACGTATCTAGAGCCTTTTGCTGATGAAATAGGCGCTCAAACAGCTCCGTGTCATTCAAGTCGGTGAGCGAATCGGTGCCGTTAGCAGTCGAGGCGATAGCGAAAGCGACCCGGAAATTGCCTTCTGAGAACTTGGCTACAGACCTGATTTCCGGGCCCGATAGATTTTTGAATCGAACCTCCAAAACGCGCTCCAGCGCCTCTGCAGACGCGGGTTCAAGGCGATAGACTTGCGTGCCCTCTGGCTCATCATCACTGATATCGTATTCGACCGTAATAAGTGCTGCAGGCGTTTTCGAATTCTGCAGACGACTAGCGAGCTTTTTGTGCAGCCCGATACCGCAATTATCTACAATCAAAACGCAGCGATTGCCGCTGTTTATAATTTGCTCGGCTAGTTCGAGCGGGGAGGGTTTTGGGTTGTCTGCCCGGTCACAATAAACTGCTTCTTGAGGGTTAAGGGCATGGTCACCAATACGTTCGTCAAAAAGCGCTTGTACAAATCGTGTCTTTCCGACGCCTGACAAGCCTACGAGGCGAACCGCTCCGCGCGGCTCCAATAGGGCCTCGCGCATCTCATTGAGACCACTCAGCGTGTCCTCCTCGCGTTTCAAGCGGACGCCGTGTACGCGCAAGTGATTGTCGAGGATATACTGAGAGGATTCGTTTGTAGGAGCACTAGACCAATCGCCGAAAGGTCTCCAGCCGGAAGTGTGAATGCCGACTTTGCTAAGCACCCAGCTTGTAACACCGGGGTGCTCATTTACCCAGGTGGCAAGTCGTTGGCTGTCGTAGAAATCGACGTGGAGTCTTGTACACTCGGGGCTGTCCGCGATTGCCCTCGCCATCGCATTCTTCCGCTCAGTCAACGGCGCGTCAGCAACATCCTCACGCGTGCTCGCGATTATGTAGGCTCCAGACCTTTCGCCTATCTCCACAATGGACGCGCGGAGCGATCCTGAGGGGCGCATCTCGTTAACTATGGCGGAAGCGGAGATCCGTTCTGCTTTAACTTGAAAGCCGGTAGAAGATCGAGGAACGAATTCCCCGTCCGATGCAGCGCCGCTCAATTCGACGCGGACATCGATGCCGCCGTCGGGAGCTTTCTGGTGACCTCCGTATGTTACACCCTTGGCAGTATGATCGGACTTAAACGCGGAAGCCTCGCATAAGCGGGCCAATAGCTCTCGGGCCGCAGTATCGTCGAGTTTTTGAATGTGATCTTTATCGACATGAAAAAACATGGGTTTCTCAGTATTTATGTTCCACATCAAGCCATGATGGGAGGCGACAATCGCTCTACCTATAAGGGTGGAGAAATTCTTATCGCAAGCGCTTGGTGACCTGTGGGTGACGCTACACTGACATTTAATGTGTTCCGCGCGTGACTAATTTTCATGAGAATTAGCTATACCCCCCCCTCCGAGAGGGGAGAGGAGACCTCGAGCCTTATTCGGCGCCTTGCTCGCCGGGCTCGTCCGGCAGGTTGACCGGCCGCCCCATTGACCCCGCCCGCGCGGGGTCTAGAACCCCGCTGCATGACCGATCCCGCCCGCCTGTCGGACCTCGCCCCGCGCTATGACGCGATCCTGTGCGACGTGTGGGGCGTGATTCGCGACGGTCACGCGCTCATCCCCGCCGCGATCGAGGCGCTGCAGCGCTATCGCGCCGGCGGCGGTCATGTCGTGCTGGTCTCGAACTCGCCGCGGCGGTCCGCCTCGCTTCTCAATCTGCTCGATCAGATGAGCGCGCCCGATGACGCCTGTGACGGCGCGGTGACCTCGGGCGACGCCACCCACGACGTGCTCGCATCGAAAGCGCCGGGACCGGCCTTCAAGCTCGGACCCGACTGGGACGATCCGATATACGAGGGGACGGGACTCGACTTCGCGCCGCTCGGCGAGTCCGCCTTCATCTCCTGCACCGGGCTGCTCGATTACGAGACCGAGACCGTCGACGACTACCAGGCCCTGCTCGCCGAGGGGGTCGAGCGCGGCCTGGAGATGGTGTGCGCCAATCCCGATCTCGTCGTCCAGGTGGGCGAGCGGCTGCTGCCGTGCGGCGGCGCGCTGGCCGCGCGCTACGAGCAACTCGGCGGGACGACGATCTATGCGGGCAAGCCGCATGCGCCGATCTACGCCGCCGCGCGCGACCGCCTCGCCGGGATCGCCGGCGGCCCGGTTGACGATGTGCGCCTGCTCGCCATCGGCGACGGGCCCGGCACCGACATCGCCGGGGCGAATCGCGAGGGGATCGACGCCATGTTCATCGCCCACGGCATTCTCGGCGCCGAGCTCGGCGGCGGCTTCGACGCGGCCGCTGTGGAGCGCGCGCTCGCCGAGCGCGGCGTCAGCGCGCGCTGGGCCGCAGACACGCTGGTCTGGTGAGTTCTATTCGGAGATCTCCCAGCTGGCGTTGATCGTCACCGAGACGGTCAGTTCGCCCACCGCGGTCGGCGTCGGGGCGGCGGCCATCGCCATCACCTCCATGCGCGCGTACATCGGCTGAGGCCCGCCGCCCGAGCTCTCGGAGATCGACAGCACGCGCTCGACCTCGAAATCGCCGGCCTCGGCGTAGAGATCACGGAGCCGGTGCAGCTCCTCGATCGCCTGAAGCCGCGCGGCGTCCTCGGCCTCGGTGCGTTCCTCGAGGCCGAAATTGACGCCCTGCAGCTCGTTGGCGCCGGCGTTGACCAGCGCGTCGATGGTTTCGCCCAGCCCGTCGAGATCGCGCACGATCACGTTCACGGTGTTGCGCGCCTCGTAGGCCACGATGCGGCGCTCGCGGGTCTCCTCGTCGGGGCGCGAGTAGACGGGATTGACCGAGAGCTGGGAGGTTTGCACGTCGCGCTCGGCGATCCCGGTCTCGTCGAGCGCGTCGAAGACGCCCTGCATCAGTCGAGCGTTGGCGGACAGAGCCTCCTGCGCGGACGCGCCCCGGCTGACGGCGCCGGCGGAAACCGTGGCCATGTCGGGGGCGGCGCGCACCTCGCCGGTGGCCGACAGCGACAGCGTGGCGGGCCGGACCTCCCCGTTCGACGAGGCGGTCTCCTGGGCGCAGGCGGTGGCGGCGAGGGGCAGCGGCAGGGCGAGGGCGGTCGCCAGTAGCGCGGCGCGGATCATGGGGGTCTCCTTTGCGACTCCGAAGCCGTCAGTCCTCGCGATCATGACGCGTTCGCGCTGCGGCGGAAACATGGCGCGATTGCGGGGACGGCGTGGAATCGTCTCAGGCCGGCGCGCCGCCGCCGATCCCGCGCGGATCGACGGCCTCGCCCGAGGGCTCGGCGAAGAACAGCGTGCGGCTGGGATAGGCGAAGCCGACGCCTTCGGCCTCGAAGCGCTTGACGATGGCGAGGTTCGCCGCCTGGCGCTTGTCCATGAAGGTCGGGTAGTCGGCCGCGGTGACCCAGAAGACGATCTCGAAATTCAGCGAGGATTCCCCGAAGCCTGCGAAATGAACGCGGTCGACGCGCACATCCTCGATCGGATCCAGATCCTCGCGGATCCAGTCGGGAATGGCCTCGAGCTTGTCGGCCGGCGTCTGGTAGAGCACGCCCACCGTCATCAGATGACGGCGCTCCGAAAGCCGCTGATAATTGTGGATCGTCTCGCCGATCAGCTTGGTGTTGGACAGGCTGACCTGCTCGCCCGACAGCGAGCGGATGCGCGTGGTCCTCAGCCCGATCTCCTCGATCGTGCCCGAGATCGTCCCGAACACGACGAAGTCGCCCTTCTTGAAGGGCTTGTCGAACAGGATCGACAGCGAGGCGAACAGGTCGGAGAAGATGCCCTGGGCGGCGAGCCCGATGGCGATGCCGCCCACGCCGAGGCCGGCGATCAGCGCGGTGACCTGGATGCCCGCCGTATCGAGAATGACCAGCAGGGCGACCAGCCAGATCGCCGCCGAGATGAGCCATCTCAGCACCGCCACGGCGCTGTCGAGCGAGGAGCCGTCGCGGGCGGCCCGGGCGGCCTTGCGTCTCAGCAGCGAGACGGCGATCTCCTGGACCACCGCGGCGGTCTGGATCACCCCGAAGACGAGCATCAGCCCGGACAGCACGCCGCGGATCGCGTCGGGCACCGGGAAGATCAATGCGGTCGCGAACACCGCCACCAGCAGCAGGAAGGCCGAGCCGATCTTGGCGATGGCCCGGGCGATGATGGCGGGCAGGGTGTTGGAGTCGCCCTTGGCGAAGCGCCGGATCGCGCGCACCGCCACGAAGCGCGCCGCCAGCAGGATGACGAACAGCCCCGCCGCGGTCGCCAGCGCGATCAGCGCCTCGGCCCGGTTGGCGAGCACCCAGTCGCTCGCCGCGCTCCAGGACGCGGCCGCGCGATCCCAGACCGTGTCGACGGTGTCGCCGATATCGGCGTCGCGCGGCGGCGCGTCCTCGGCGGGCGTCTCGGCTGGCTGGCCGGATGTCTGGGTCTGCATGGGCGCGCCGTCCCCCGGATGCTCGCTCGGCGTGGCTCAGGTCCGAACGGCGCGCAGGATCGCAGGGTTCCGCTTCGCGGCCAAGGCGGGGAGGGGCGGGGCGCCGGGGGCGTCCGTCCCCCCGGTCCAGGTCGCCAATTCCGGCGCCCGTCCGGCAGGGCAGTGAGCGGCGTCAGCGCGCCGCCTCGCCCCGCGCTTTCGCCCGCCCGCGGCTGCGGCTATATGGGGAGGGCTCTTCCGGGCCTGTAGCTCAACTGGTTAGAGCCGGCGGCTCATAACCGCTTGGTTGGGGGTTCGAGTCCCTCCGGGCCCACCATCGTCCGCATGGATCCCGTGGGCGTCCCGATATCGACCCGCCCCGGGGCGCTTCAGTCATCGACGATCAGGACGGCGTCGCGCTCGATCACGGCGAGGCGGCCGGCGGCCGCGCGCAGGCGAGCGAATTCGCGGTCTCCCGCCGCCGCGCCGACGGGCATGGTCCGACCGGTGAGGAAACCCGCCGTGCGACTGGCGACCAGCAGCGGAAGCTCGGCTTGCATGGTGATCACGGCCGCGGGCGCGCGGCCGGCGACGATCAGCTCCAGCAGCGCGCCGGGTCCGGCCGTGCTTCCCTTCAGTCCGGGAAGGACGAGGATGACGCCCGCCAGCGCGGCGCCCCGGTCCGGGTGGGAGGCGTCTATCACCTCGCCGCTGTCGATATCGACCCCGCCCCAGAAGCTCAGCGGCGCGGCGAGGCGGACGACGGGCGCAGGGTGCGCCGGCCCGTGCGGCTGGCCGGCCAACAGGCGGATCGAAACCCGCTCACCCATTCCAGTAGCTCCGGTCGGGCTCGTATCGCCCCGTCACGGCGGCGGCGACGCATTCCTCGAGCGTGGCCAGCCCGCTCCGGACGCCGATATTGCCCGGGGCGTAGGCCGCCCACTTGGCGGAATTGCTCAGGACGAGGCCCGAGGTCGCGGACGCCAGCGGCCCGTAATAGGTGCAGGCGTCCCGGACGAAGCGCACCCCGCGCGCCTCCAGTTCGCGCACAAGCCCCTCGGCATGAAGCCGCGCGTAGAGGTCGCGCGGCGTCGAGGCGTAGATGGGTGCGGCGAGCGGGCGCTGCGGCAGCGCCGCCTCGAGACGTCTCAAATCCGCCTCTCCGAGATGCGGCGCGCCCAGGCAGATCGCGCCGACAGCCGCCCCGGGATCGCCCGGCCGGAGCTCGGCGGCGGCCCGCTTCAGCGCGGCGTCGTCGAGGCGCAGGGAGGCGTCATCAAGCTGGCGAAATTCGCCGCCTGAGGCGAACGCGCGCGCCTCGGGCGTCGCGCCCTCGACATGGATCAGCGGCATCTGGCCGGTGACGCCCGCCGCCGCGCAGATCGAGCGCAGCGCGAGTTCGTCGGGCCGTTGCGGCAGGCCGCGAAGAAGCGGGATGCGCGCGCCGCAGAGCGTCCCGAGGCGAAAGCCGACGAGTTCGTAGCCGACATCGTCGTCGAACCAGCGACCGGAGAGGCCCGCGGCGTCGACGACCGCGTCGGGTCGGCGGCCCGCATCGGTCAGCACCGAGGCGAGCGGCGCGCGCCCGGTGAGGGCGCACGCCAGGTCGAGATATTGCGGCGTCTTGAGCGTTCGCGCGCCGATCGCCGAGTTGGCGAACAGGACGGCGTTGGACTCCGCCCAGGCGAGCCGCTGGCCGAAGCGCGGCCGCGCGTCGAGAAAGTACGGCGCGCAGGTGAGGACAGGGCGGCATCCGAGGCGCAGAAGAGGCTCGACGACGGCGCGGGCGTTCTCGCGCTCGGCGCCGCGGTAACAGGCCGGCCCGTCCGCATGCAGGTCGGCCGACGACGCGCTGAGCGTGGTCGGGACGCGGACGCGGCCTCCCGCCGCCGCCAGCCGCTCGAGCAGGCCGAGATTCGCCGGGCCGGAATGATAGGCGCCGACGAGATGGGCGCCCTCGATATCGGTGAGGGTCTCCGCTTCGAGGGCATCGGCGGCGGCGGTCACCAGGTCCATGGCCCAGGCTTCGGCCGCGCCGAAGTCGCCCGCCAACGCTCGACGATCACGCTCGGACAGCTCGACGCGGGTCATCGACGGCCTTCAGGAGGGGACGACGGCGGCGGCGGGGCGGCGGCAGGTCTCCAGCAGCGGATCGGCGGCGATCGCGTCGACGAGCCAGTCGCGGAACAGACTCACCTTCTCGAGGTCCCGACGCGACGACAGGCTCGCGAAGTACCAGTGGCGGGGCAGCGAGGCGCGCGCGTCCGGAAACGGCTCGACGAGCCGGCCCGATGCGATGTCGTCCTCGGCGAACGGCTCGATGGCCAGCGCCACCCCGAGGCCCCGGCTGGCCGCGTTCAGCGCGTGATCATAGCTGTCGAAGCGGCTGTCCCCGGAGATGTTGACCCCCGTCACGCCGGCCGACGCGAGCCAGACGGACCAGTCCTCCGCGGAGGGATAGACCTGCAGCACCGTGTGGGCGCGCAGATCCGACGGTTCGCGAAGCGGGGGCGCCGCGGCGAGATAGTCCGGGCTGCAGACCGGAAACACGCGCGAGGAGAACAGGTATGTGTAATCGACGTCCGACCGCGTCGGATGGCCGATGAAGATGCAGGCGTCGACGGGTTCGGACGCCAGGTCGACGTCGAGCTGGGACGTGACCAGGCGGACCGGCGGCTGGCCGGTCGCGGACTCGTAGTCCGGCAGCCGGCCGAGCAGCCAGCGGATCGTGAAGGTCGAGTAAGCCTGGAGCGTCAGGCAAGCCCCGACTTCCCACCGCAGTTCCGAGGTCGCCTCGGCGATCCGCTCCATCGCGCGTGTGACGATCGAGGCGTATCGCTGACCCTGCGGCGTCAGCTCGACGCCGTTTCGGTCCCGGCGCATGAGCCGGCATCCCACCTCGTCTTCGAGGCGTCGGAGCTGGTGGCTGATCGCCGAGGGCGTCACGTTGAGTTCGTGCGCGGCATCCTTGAAGCTTTGCAGGCGAACGACCGCCTCGAACGCGCGCAGAGCGGCGAAGGGAGGCAGGTTTCGTTTCATTCGCGCGCACCCGAAAGCTTGAAAAGAGCGGCAATGGTCGGCCTTGATGTCGGCCTCGTCAAACCGACACGTCACGAGCACGCTGATGGCGGAAAGCAGGAACATGGCCTCTCCCGAACTGGCCGGCCGCAGCGGCTCGGCGCTCAAGGCCTGGGTGGCCGAGTCGCCCGGAGAGGCCCGCGACGCCGCCGTCCGTCGTCTCGCAGAGCGTCCGGATGATCCCCTGGCGGCGCTCGTCCGCGCGGAGGCCACGCGCCGGCTGGGCGACGCCGGCGCCGCGCTGCGATTGGTGGAGGCGGCTCTGGCGCTGCACGCCGATCACGCGCCGCTGGAGCTGGAGCGCGCGCGTTGCCATGTGGCCCTGGGAGATGAAGCGCGAGCGCGCAAGCGGCTCGAAGCGCTGTTGAAGCGTCGCGAGGATTTCGCGCCCGGCTGGAAGGCGCTGGCCGATCTCCGCCAGCGCGCCGGCGAGGAGGAGGGGGCCGCCGAGGCGGCCCGCCGCCACGCCGAAGCGACGATCGGATCGCCTGAACTCGCGCGCGCCGCCGAACTACTGCGCCGCGGTCGCCTCGGGCACGCGGAACACGCCCTGCGCCAGTACGTGAAGGATCATCCGACGGATGTTTCCGGCATCCGTCTGCTCGCCGACGTCGCCCTGCGTCTCGGGGTTCTCGAGGATGCGCGCCACCTGCTCGAACGGTGCCTGGAGCTGGCGCCGGATTTCAATCTCGCCCGGCACGACTACGCCAACGTTCTTCTCAAGCAGCAGCAGTACGAAGCCGCCGGGCGCGAGCTCGAGCGGCTGATCGCCGATGAACCCGAAAACCCTTCCCATCGCGTGTTGCAGGCTCTGCTGCACGTGCGGACGGGGCGGCTGGAGGAGGCCTGCGAGCTCTACGCCGACATCCTTGCGCGCCACCCGAGGCAGGCGAAGGTTCAACTGAGCTATGGCCACGCGCTGAAGACCGTCGGGCGGCGCGAGGACGCCGTGGCGGCCTACCGAGCCGCGGTCTCGGCGCAGCCGACCCTGGGCGAAGCCTACTGGAGCCTGGCGAATCTCAAGACGGTGCGCTTCGACGGCGCGGACATCGAGGCGATGCAGACGGCGCTCGAGGACGAGTCGATCTCCGCCCACGACCGGTTTCATCTCCAGTTCGCGCTCGGCAAGGCGCTGGAGGATGCGCGTCGATATGACGACGCGTTCGAAGCCTACGCGGCCGGCAATGCTCTGCGGCGGGAGACCGTCCAGTACGATCCCGATCGGATCGAGGCCGAGACCGACGCGCTCATGGCGTTCTTTTCGCGGGAGTTCTTCGCCGAGCGCGAAGGGTGGGGCGATCCCCGGCCGGATCCGATCTTCATCGTGGGAATGCCCCGGTCGGGTTCGACTCTCCAGGAGCAGATCCTCGCCAGCCATTCGCAGGTCGACGGGACCTTCGAGTTGCCGGACATCATCTCGATGGCGCGCCGGCTGTCGGGCAAGCGCCGGCCAGGCGACCGCTCCGCCTATCCCGAGATTCTCGGTTCGCTCACGCGCGAGGAGGCAGCCGCGCTGGGCGCGGAATATCTCGAGCGCACGCGCATCCATCGCGGAGGCGCGCCGTTCTTCATCGACAAGATGCCGAACAATTTCATGCATATCGGGCTGATCAAGCTGATCCTGCCCAACGCCACGATCATCGACGCCCGGCGCCATCCGATGGCTTGCGGCTTCTCGAACTTCAAGCAGCTGTTCGCGCGAGGGCAGAACTTCACTTACAGCCTGGAGGAGATCGGGCGCTACTACGTGAATTACGTGCGGCTGATGGCGTTCTGGGACGAGGTGCTGCCGGGCGGGGTGCTGCGCGTCATCTACGAGGACGTCGTCGCGGATATCGAAACCCAGGTCCGCCGCACGCTGGCGCATGCAGGCCTCGCGTTCGAGCCGCAGTGCGTCGAATTTTATTCAACGGATCGCGCCGTGCGAACCGCCAGTTCCGAGCAGGTTCGTCAGCCCATATATGCAACGGGCCTTGAGCAATGGCGCAATTTCGAGCCTCACCTGAGCCCGCTTGCGACCGCGCTACGCCCCGTGCTCGAGGGCGACTTGCGCTGGGATGAATGAATTTCATTCATCTATTGCCGAATCTTTTCCGTTCGATGACGAGGCCCCGACGCGCTTAGGCTGGATGCTGAATCCGCGCCAGGTCTGCACGAGCGCGACGAACGGGGAGGAAAATCGAATGCGCGAACAAGGGATCGATTTCGAGGCGGCGCGTCGTCCGCGCGGGGGGCTCGCGAGACTGCTGACCACGACGTGCCTCGCAGGCTTGGCGAGCCCGGCTGTGGCGTTCGCCCAGGCGGACGTCGCCGGCGCCCAGGCCCGTCAGGTCGAGGTGATCACCGTCACCGCGCAGAAACGCGAGGAAAGCCTGCAGGACGTTTCCCTCAGCGTTCAGGTGCTCGATACGCAGCTGCTCGATCAACAGCAGATCACGGACTTCGAGGAGTACGCGAATTTCCTGCCGAGCGTCTCCTTCAACAGCGTCGGACCGGGTTCGGCCCAGATCTATATCCGAGGCGTGTCGGACGGAGGCGACGGCAACTTCTCCGGCTCGCAGTCGAGCGTCGGTCTCTATCTCGACGAACAGCCGGTCACCGCCATCGGCCGCAATCTTGACGTCCACATCTACGACATTTCGCGGATCGAGGTGCTCGGCGGTCCCCAGGGGACGCTGTACGGCGCCAACTCCCAGGCGGGCACGCTGCGGATCATCACCAACCAGCCCGATTCCGCGGGTTTCGAAGCCGGGTATGACCTGACGGCCGAGGCGGTCGAGGAAGGGGATTTCGGCTATACGGCGGAAGGCTTCGTCAATATGCCGCTCGGCGATCGCGCGGCGCTGCGCATCGTCGGCTGGCATGACCAGACAGCCGGCTATATCGACAATGTTCCTGCGACGAAAACGTTTTCGCGCAGCGGCATCACGGTGTCCAACGACGAGCTCGTCGAGGAAGACTTCAACGAGGAGACGACCTCCGGCGCGCGCGCCGCTCTGCGCATCGATCTCAATGATTCCTGGACGGCGACGGCGCGGGTGCTCCATCAGCGCCAGGAGACCGAGGGCGTCTGGGATCACGATCCCGACGATGTCGGCGATCTCGAGGTCGCGCGCTTCTTCAATGACTCTACGGAAGACGAATTCACCCAGGGCGGGGTGGAGATCGCCGGGGAGATCGGCGGCGTCGAAATGACCTATGCGGGAACGTTGCTGGACCGTGACGTCGCGTACGAGAACGACTATTCGGAGTACGCCGAATATTCGTCCTACATCGACTATTACACGTGCTACTACGCCTATGATTACTCGATCAGCGCGTACTCGTTCTATGCGTGCGAGGATCCGCGCATCCAGTACCGCGAAGACAGCGAGTACGAGCGCGAAACCCACGAGTTTCGTCTGGCGACGCCGCAGGACCGCCGCCTGCGGCTGATCTCGGGGCTGTTCTACCAGCGCACCGAGCATGCCTATGATCTTCGCTGGCATATCCCGACCATCAAGCCGGGAATGGCGGTCAGGGATCCCGACGTTTACTTCATCACGGACCAGGTGCGCGAGGACACCGAGCGCGCGGTGTTCGGCGAACTGTCCTACGACCTCACCGACACGATCACCGTCACGGGCGGCGCTCGCTTCTTCGAAACCGAGAGTTCGATCGACGGGTTCGTTGGAACCGTGTTCAGCGGCAGTCCGAACGTCGATGTGGAGACGTCGGAATCCGGAAGCTTGTTCAAGCTGAACGTGAGCTACGCCCCGACGGAGAACCAGCTGTTCTATGCGACGGTGTCGGAGGGATTCCGTCCCGGCGGCGTCAATCGCGAGGCGACCTCGAACATTCCGCTGGAGTACAGCTCGGATCTCATCACCAACTACGAAGTGGGCTGGAAGACGTTGCTCGCCGGCGGCGCGCTGCGTTTCAACGGCGCCGCTTTCTTCATGGACTGGGAGGACGTCCAGTTCACCCGCTTCGACCCGGCCGAGTCCTTCCTCGGGCTGACGCAGAACGCCGGCGCAGCCGAGGTCCTCGGCGTCGAGGCGGACGCGATCTGGCGAGTGACCGACAACTGGACGCTTTCCGGGGCGTTCACCATCCTCGAGGCGGAGCTGTCGGAGGACTTCTTCCAGAGCGTCGGAGCGACCACGCCGGACGCGCCGGAAGGGACCCAGCTGCCGTTCATTCCCGAGTACAAGGGCTATATCAACTCGCGCTACGAGTTCATGTGGCGGGACTTCGAGACATTCTGGAACGTCAACTATACCGTCGTCGGCGCCTCCTATAACGATCTCTTCCCGGCCGCGAGGGATGAGCAGGCTTCGTACGGGCTTCTCAATCTTTCCGTCGGGCTCGGCCAGGACGACTGGACGCTGACGGGCTATCTCCGAAATGCGACCGACGAGCGCGCCGAGTTGTTCCGGAACGCGACGGACTTTGACAGTCGCATCACCACCAACCAGCCTCGTACGATCGGCGTTTCCTTCTCGCAGCGCTTCTAGGCGCGAGCTGACAGCGAGCTAGCAATGGGTGACAGCGAGACACTCCCCCGCGGCGACGCGGCGGCGGATGGGCGCGCGCCGGTGGAAACCAACGTCGCGCTCGTCACGGCCGGGGCGTCCGGGGTCGGCCGCGCGGCTGCGGAAGCCTACCGGAAGGCGGGCTGGTCCGTGCATGTCTGCGACATCGACGAATCCGCAGTCGCCGCGTTCGGCGGAGACGCTCAAGGCGCGTCGGCGACGGTCGCCGACGTGTCTGATCCGGACGCCGCCTCGGGCGTCATCGAGGAGGTGATCGATCGTTACGGTCGCCTCGATGTGCTGGTGAACAACGCCGGGATCGCCGGCCCCGCCGCGCCGATCGAGGAGATCGACGTGGAGAGCTGGCGGCGGACCGTCGACGTCAATCTCAATGGCGCGTTCTATTTCGCCCGCATGGCGGCCCCGATCATGAAGACAGCCCGGCGGGGCGCGATCATCAACATCGCCTCGACGGCCGCGCTGTTCGGGTTCCCGCTTCGCGCCGCCTATGCGTCATCCAAATGGGCCATCATCGGTCTGACGAAGACCCTGGCCATGGAGCTCGGCCCGTACGGAGTGCGGGTCAATGCGCTTTGCCCGGGCTCTGTCGAGGGGCCTCGCATCGAGGCGGTCATGCAGCGCGAAGCCGCGGCGCGCGGCGTGTCGATCGAAGAAGTGCGCCGAACCTACGAAGGTCAGATCTCGATGCAGAAATTCATCCGGGCGGAAGATGTCGCGGAGATGTGCGTCTTCTTGAGCTCGGATGCCGGCGCGCGGATCTCCGGCCAGTCGATCGCCATCGACGGGCACACGGAGACGCTGTCCTACCCGATAAGATGAGGAAGCCATGAAAGCGGTATGGTTCGAACGGTTCGGCGAGCCGGACGTGCTGGAGTTCGGCGAACGACCCGCTCCGACGCCGGGGAAGGGCGAGGTGCTCGTCCGTCTCGCCGCAAGCGGCGTCAATCCGTCGGACACGAAGAAGCGGCGCGGCTCGTTCCCGAACCTTCTCGATAACGGCTACGTCATTCCGCACAGCGACGGGGCCGGCGTGGTGGAGGCCGTTGGAGAGGGCGTGTCGTCCGACCGGGTCGGCGAGCGGGTCTGGGTCTACCAGGCGCAACACGGCCGGCGCTTCGGCAGCGCGGCCGAATATGTCGCGATCGACGAGGCTCGCGCGCCCGCCCTCCCCGAGAACGCCGATTTCAGGACGGGCGCTTGCTACGGCATTCCAGTCATGACCGCGCATCGTTGCGTCTTCGCCGATGGTGACCCGGGCGGGCTGAAGGTCCTGGTGACGGGCGGCGCGGGGCGCGTCGGGTATTACGCGATCCAGTGGGCGGCCAACGCCGGAGCGGAGGTGATCGCGACGGCGAGCAACGCCGAGGACGCGGAAACGTGCCGGGCCGCCGGCGCGGCTCATGTCGTCAATCACCGCGACGACGACTGGGGCTCCCGGGTGCTCGAAGCGACCGGGGGAGAGCGCGTCGACCGGGTTGTCGACGTCGAGTTCGGGGCGAACCTGTCCCAGGTTCTGGAGTGCATTCGAACCGGCGGCGTCATCGCGACCTACTCGTCTTCGCGCGACATGCAGCCGACCCTGCCGTTCTACCGGATGATGTTCATGGACCTCACCGTGCGCATGGTCATCGTCTACGACATGCCGGAAGCGGCGAAGAAGCAGGCGATCGCCGACATTGCGGCCGCCGAGGCGGCCGGGCGGCTCTCGCACCGGTTCGCGGAAGCCTATCCGTTGGAGCGATGCGCCGACGCGCACGCCGCCATCGAGGCGGGAAACCGGCGCGGCTGCGTGATCGTCGATATTGGTGGAGCGGAAGATTGAACGGACGCGCCGCCCTTTTCGCGATCATAAGCGGTTTTCTGGGGGCGGTCGGCTGCTCGGCCGCCGACGAGGCCGCCGACCGCGGGCCGGTCGTCGAGATCGAGGCTGGCGATCTTGAGGGCGTTGCGATCGATGACCTGTCGCGCGGCGCGGTCTTTCGCGGCGTGCCGTTCGCCGCGCCGCCGACCGGCGACAACCGTTGGCGGGCGCCGCAGCCGGCGACGTCGTGGACCGGCGTGCGTCCGGCTGCCGAGTTCGCGCCGGCGTGCATGCAGGGCTCGCACATCGTCGACTGGTATCGCGGCGTCGCCGGGGCTTTCGGGGCGGATCCCGGCCTCGTGGACTATCCCAACGGTGTGAGCGAGGACTGCCTCTATCTCAATGTCTGGACGCCGGACCTCGAGCCGGACGCGCCCGCGCCGGTGATGGTCTGGATCCATGGCGGCAGCTATCGCGGCGGCTGGTCCTACGAGCCCAATTATCGCGGAAGCGCGCTCGCCGCCGAGGGCGTGGTCGTCGTCTCGATCGCCTACCGCCTCGGCGCGTTCGGCTATCTCGCGCCGCCCGGGGACAGTTATCCCGAAGGCCGGAACTTCGGCCTGCTCGACCAGATCGCCGCGCTGGAATGGGTCCAAGCGAATGTCGCGGCATTCGGCGGCGACCCCGACAGGGTGACGGTGTTCGGCGAATCCGCGGGGGCTTCGTCGGTGGGCACGCTGATGACGACGCCGGCGGCGGAAGGGCTCTTCCACCGGGCGATCAGCCAGAGCGGCGGATTCGAATTTGTCGAGCCTCATGACGCGGATACGGCCGATGCGGCGTTCGCGGCCCTGGCGCAGGCGTTGCCGGATGCGGATCCGCGCGCCGTTTCGGCGGATGCGATCCTCGAAGCGAGCGAAGACGTCCTCGGCGACCACGATTTCGGCCCGGTGGTCGACGGGACGTCGTTGCCGAGACACCAGGCCGAGGCGGTGGCGACCGGCGCGCTCGCGACCGTGCCGCTCATGATCGGAACCAACCGCGACGAGTGGTTCATGTATATCGACGAGGACTCCGCCGAGGCGACGCTGGCCGATTATCGCCGCCGCATCGGCGGCGAGATCGATATCGACGCGCTCGTCGCCGCCGACGGCATGCGGGGCGCGGTGGACAGGCTCGAGACGGCGCGGCAGATGCGCTGTCCGGGATATCGGCTGGCGCGACGCATCACGGAGCTCGGCGAAAGCAGCTATGTCTATCTGTTCACCCGCGTAAGGCCGGGCGACGAGGCTGCGGCGTTCGGCGCCTATCACGGCGCGGAGATCCCCTATGTCTTCGGGACGCATGACGCCTGGCTTCCGACCGGGGAGCGGGATGTCGTGCTGGGCGATGCGATGCGGGCCCTGTGGGTTTCGTTCGCGGCGTCCGGTGAAGCCGATGCGGGGTCCGCGCCGACATGGCCGGAGTTCGGGCGTACGGGGCGGGTTCTCGAGCTGGGCGATGAGATCGACGTCATTGCGCCGTTCGACCAAGAGATATGCCGCGCGCTCCGGAACGCTTCGGACGCAGGCGCAGACGGGTCGAGGTGATGCCTTCAAAGCCGAGCACAGACTGGCTCGCCTTCTCGATCAGCGCGGCGATCGTGCTCGCGGTCTGCATCGGACTGCTTGTCGACCCGGAGGCCGGGGCGGAGCTGCTCCCGGCGATCTATGACCGGATCGCGGGCAATCTGGGACCTGGCTTCCTCCTCGTCGGCTCCTTCCTCATCATCTTCCTTCTGTGGCTGGCCCTGAGCGAATATGGCGGCGTGCGGCTCGGCGGCGCCGAGGAGAAGCCCGAGTTCGCTGTCCTGAGTTGGGCGGCGATGCTCTTCTGCGCCGGCATCGGAGCCGGTCTGATGTACTGGGCCGCGATCGAATGGGCGTATTATCTCGAGACCCCGCCCTTCGACCTCGAACCGGGATCGATGGCGGCGCTCGAATGGGCCTCGGCCTATGGCCTGTTCCACTGGGGACCGTCGGCCTGGGCGTTCTACTGCCTTCCGACGCTGGCCATCGCCTATCCCTACTACAATCGTGACGTTCCCTTTCTGCGTCTGAGCACGGGCTGCAGCGGGTTCGCCGCCTTCAAGCCGCATCGTCCGCTGGGGCGGATCGTGGACACGATCTTCATGGTCAGCCTGCTCGGCGGGGCGGGTTCGTCGCTCGGCTTCTCCACCCCGATGATCGCCGCCCTGATGGCGCGGATCCTCGGTCTGGAGAACGGGTTCCACCTTGAGGTGGTCGTTCTCGTCGTCACCATCATTCTCTTCGGCGTCAGCGCGGCTCTCGGGCTGAAGCGCGGCATTCGCCGACTCAGCGATCTGAACGTGGCGCTGATCTTCCTGTTCCTCGGCTTCGTTCTGCTGGTCGGCCCGACGGTGCGCCTGCTGGAAGCCGGCGTAACCGGCTACGGGCTCGTCCTGCAGAATTTCATCCGGCTCAACACGTGGGCCGAACCCTTCGGCGACGGCAGCTTCGTCATCGACTGGACCATCTTCTACTGGGCGTGGTGGGTCGCCTACGGCCCGGTGGTCGGACTTTTCGTGGCGCGCATCTCGCGCGGACGCACGATCCGCCAGGTGATCTACGGAATGCTCGGCTACGGGACGATCGGGGCCGGCATGTTCTTCGTCATTCTCGGGAATTTCGGCCTCGACCTCGAGCTGACGGGCGCGGCCGACATCACGGGGCTTATCACGAGCGAAGGCGGGGCGGATGCGATCGTCGCAATGCTCGCAGAGCTGCCCTTCGCGACCGTCGCGATGACCGTGTTTTGCCTCACCGCCATCGTGTTCTCGGCGACGACCTATGACAGCGCGTCCTACATCCTCGCCTCCAGCGCGACGCGGGCCCTTCCCGCCGGCGAGGATCCGGCGCTGTGGCAGCGCCTGTTCTGGGCCGCGATGCTCGGCGCGCTGCCGATCACCCTGCTTTTCGTCGGCGGACTGCGCGTCGTTCAGACGGCGACGCTGATCGCCTCGGTGCCGGTCCTCGCCATCGGCGTCGTCATGATCCGCTCGCTGCTGAAGCAGCTGGCCGAGGATCACCCGAAACGGGCCGGGCGCATTCCTCACGGCTGATTCGCACCGCGGGTCATGGTCGGCCTGGTTTCCGGCGCTGGAAGCGACCCGGCAGCTTGATAAGTAATATGAATAAGGCGCTATAATATAAAATAAATTAAAATTAGCACTTTCGAAGAAAAAACAAATTACAATCAAGATTTTTGCGGGGTTGAATGCCCTCGTCGAGGCGTTATGGTCTTTGCGATCTGTCACACCCCGCCGCATCACCGTTTGGCGACAAACGTTCGTTCAAGCGGTCATGTATTTCTGCGTTGGTCGTGACGCAACAGAGGTCCAACTTTTACGCAATGGGTCAATCGCTGAACCGGAACGTCATCATCACCTGCGCCGTCACCGGCTCGGGCGAAACTGTCGACAAGACGCCGCACCTGCCGGTGTCGCCGAAGGAGATCGCCGACGCCGCCATCGAGGCGGCCAAGGCCGGCGCCGCTGTCGCGCATATTCACGTGCGGGATCCCGAGACCGGGGCGCCGAGCCGCGACCCGGCGCTGTTCAAGGAAGTCGTCGACCGCGTCCGCGACAGCGAGACCGACGTGGTGTTGAACCTCACGACGGGCATGGGCGGAGATCTCTTTCTCGGGCCCGATGACGATCCGCTCTCATTCTCCGACGAAACCGATTGCGTGGGGCAGATCGAGCGCATGGAGCATGTCGAGGCTTTGCTGCCCGAGATCTGCTCGCTCGATTGCGGCTCGTTCAACTACGACATGGGAAACTACGTCTACGTGTCGACGACGGGCATGCTCCGACTGGGCGCGGAGCGCCTCCAGAAGATCGGGGTGAAGCCGGAACTGGAGGTGTTCGATCTCGGCCATATCTGGTTCGCCAAGAAGCTGCTGGCCGAGGGCCTGCTCGACGAGCCCCCGCTGTTCCAGGTCTGTCTCGGCGTGCGCTGGGGCGCGGAAGGAACCCCCAGGAATTTCCAGACGATGGTGGACAACCTGCCGGAGAACGCCAACTGGGCCGGCTTCGGCCTGGGGGCCAATGAAATGCCGATGGCCGCGCAGGCGGCGCTTCTCGGCGGTCATGTCCGGGTCGGGCTCGAGGACAATCTCTATCTCGAGAAAGGGGTGCATGCGACCAACGCGCAGCTGGTCGAGCGGGCCCGCAATATTCTCGAACTCATGGGATGCCGGGTGCAGACGCCGGCCGAAGCGCGCCAGACGCTCGGTCTCACCAAGCAGGAGGAGGCGGCCAAGGTGAGGCGCATCGCATGAACGGCGTCTTCCGCGGCGTCGCCCATCCGTGGCTATGCGACGTGATGGGGCACATGACGACCCGTCACTACGTGGCGATGTTCGACGACGCCTCGTACCATTTTCTCTACGAGGTGTTCGGCTGGACCGGTCGCGAGGCGGCCGCCGGCGGTCTCGGCTGGGCCGACGTCCATCATGAGATCGACTACAAGGCCGAGGTGGCGGCGGGCGACCTGCTCGCCGTCGACGCCGCTGTCGAGCGCGTCGGCACGAAATCGCTCACGGTGCGCTTCGAGATGCGGAATTTGTCGAAGGCGACCGTCGCCGCCGTCCTGACGAGCACGGCCGTCTGCTTCGATATGTCGGAACGCAAGGCGGCGGCCATTCCGGATGACTGGCGCAAGGCCGCCGAAGCGGCGCTGAAACGGGCGTAGGGGGGGCAGCTCTCCCTCATCGTTCGTAGCCGGAGCCGAAGCGCGTTGGCGGCGGATACGTCGGCGCTCATATTCGTATCGTCACGCGTTCGAATTCCCGCTCCGCGGCGATCTGCCTGTTGGCGCTGCGTTGGTGCGGCCTTGCCTAAGTCAACGAATTGACGCGGGTAAAATACCCCTCCGGGCCCGCCAAGAGCCTGATTTGTGCAGCGACACGGGGTTTGATTCATCCGCCGCCGGGAGGGACTCACTCCGGCCCCGTCGGTTGCAGCGCGCGACCCTCGATGATCGCGAGGCGCAGACGGGCCGCCGCGGCGCGCGCCTGCTGCTCGATCAGGGCGCGTTCGGCTGTGCGGGCGGCTTCGCGCGCGCGGATCAGCTCCGAGACGGTGACCGCGCCCATGTCGCGGCCCCGGCGCATCCGCGCCAGCGCGCTGCGCGCTGCCGACGCCGACGCCTCGGCCATCGCCAGAGACCGCGCCGCCGACTGCGCCTCGCGGATCGCTTCGCTGTAGCGTCGGCGCGCCTGGCGCTCGGCGCTGCGCAGGCGCACGGAGAGGGTCGTGACCCGACTCTCCGCCTCGGCCGCGGCGGCCGATCGCGCCCGGCCGGAGATCGGCACGGCGACCGTGACGCCCAGACCCGTCTCCGCGCCGTCACGCTCGCTGAAAAGCTGGACGCCCAGCTGGGGATCGGGCCGCTGTTCGGCGCGGGCGCGCCGCGCCTCGAGCGCTGCGCGATCGCGCGCGAGCAGCGCCAGGCGGACTTCGGGCATCGTCTCGACGGCGACGGCGTCCCCGGCCGCAGGGAGCGGCGGCGCCCGCCCCGCCGCTTGGTCGCGAAGGGCTGAGAGCTCGAGCCCGGGGAAGGCCGCGCGCAGCGCGTCGGCCGCGTTGTCTGCGGTCAGACGCGCCTGCTCTGCGGCGAGGCCGGCCAGGCCGGCGTCTGCGCGCAGCTGTTCGACATCGACCTCGCGGGCCGCGCCGTTCGCCAGCCGGCGCGCCTGCGCCTCGGCGGCGGCTTCGGCGTCCTCAGCCGACCGCGCCTGCATCTCCGCGATCCCGGCGGCGGTGCGCCATTCTCCCAGCAATCGGGCGAACTCCAGCGCCGTGTCGCGCCAGGCGAGCCGGTAGGCCTGTTCGGCGATCGCGACCTCGAGCGTCGCCAGCTCGGCGTCGATCCGGCGCTTGCCGGGCCAGCGCACGCCCCGGTTCAGCCCGCTCGTCCACTCCGTGAATTCGCCCTCGCCGTCGATGCTGCGCCGGGACGCGCCGGCGGAGACCTCGAACTCGTACGGTCCCGCGCGGAGACGCGCCGCGGCGGCGCGGGCGCGATCGACGCCGGCGCGCGCCTCGGCCGGCGCCGGCGCGTCGGCGATGACGGCCTCGACACCCTCCAGCGGGGGGAGGGACGCGGGGGGCGAGGCCGCCGCGCCTGCGGCGAAGCTGAACGCCGCGGCAAGGGCGAAGAGAAGGCGCACCGTCATGTCAGTCGTCCGAAGTCTTCGACAGGTTCTGTCCAGTAGGCGAGCTGCGGTCGCCGGCATTCCTTCGCGAGGGCGTCGAGCACGCCGGCGACCTGATCGGCGGGCAGCACGATCTGGAACATCGCCGCGCGCATCGCGCCTCTCACCCGTTCCGACGCGCTCGCCAGCTCGGCTTCGGGGCCGCGGCCCTCGGCGTCGATGACGGTGAAGCCGGGCAGCGCCGGCTCGACCGCGTCGAGCGCGTCCGCGATCGTCTGCTTGATCTCGCGGGGGCAGATCAGCGTCAGCTTGCGTAGGGGCGCGACCATGTCGGCGTCTCCGTGGCGGGTTCGCGCGCGCCGGTTTCCGCGCCGAAGCGGCGATAGAGCAAGGGCAGCAGGAACAGGGTGAGGATGGTCGACGAGGCCAGGCCGCCGATGACGACGACCGCGAGGGGGCGCTGGATCTCCGATCCCGGCCCGCTGGCGAAGAGCAGCGGCGCCAGCCCGAAGGCGGCCGTGGTCGCGGTCATCAGCACCGGGCGCAGCCGTCGGCGCGCGCCGCGGCGCACGGCCTCGTCCATCGAGGCGCCGAGCGCGCGCAGATCGTTGAAATGCGTGACCAGGACCAGCCCGTTGAGCACGGCGATTCCCAGCAGCGCGATGAAGCCGACCGAGGCGGGCACCGACAGGAACTCGCCGGACAGCCGCAGCGCGACGATCCCGCCGACCAGCGCGAAGGGAATGTTCGCGAGGATCAGCAAGGACTGGCGCAGCGAGCGCAGGGTGACGAACAGGACCACGAAGATCAGCGCCAGCGAGATCGGCACCATCAGCGACAGTTGGGCCGCGGCGCGGCGCTGGTTCTCGAACTCGCCGCCCCAGCTCACGCGGTATCCCGCGGGAAGCGGCCCCATCGCGTCGACGGCGGCCTGGGCGTCCTCCACGAAGCTGACGAGATCGCGGCCGGAGACGAAGGCCTGGACCACCGCATAGCGCGAGCCGTTCTCGCGATCGACGACGGCCAGTCCTTCGGCGCGGCGCACGTCGGCGATGTCGGACAGGCGGGCCTGGCGGCCGTCGGGCGCGGCGACCCGGATGTCCTCGAAACCGTACGGGCTCTGGCGGTGGCGGCGGTCCGCCCGGATGAGGATCGGCGTGCGCCGTCCGGGCTCGACGATCTCGCCGGCGCGCACGCCTTCGAGCCGGGCCCTCAGCTCGTCCTGGACGGCGATCACGTCGAACCCGAAGCGGCCGGCGCGTTCGGGATCGATATCGACCTGGAGGTATTCGGAGATGTCGTTCGACTGGGTGAAGACGTCCGCCGCGCCGGGGACGTCGGCGACCACCGCCTCGATGCGGCCCGCCAAGTCGGCCAGCTGGTCGGCGTCGGGACCGAAGATCTTGATGGCGAGATCGCCGCGCGAGCCCGTCAACATCTCGGAGACCCGCATCTCGATCGGCTGGGTGAAGGAGGACTCGATGCCGGGAAAGTCCTCCATGACCGCGCGCATCTCGCCGATCAGCCAGTCGGTGTCCGGTCCGCGCCATTCCGAGCGCGGCGCCAGCTCGAGGAACATGTCGCTCTCGTTGAGGCTCATCGGGTCGAGGCCGAGCTCGTCGGAGCCGACCCGGGAGATCACGTGGCGGACTTCCGGCACCTGCTCGATAAGCGCCTGCTCGACGCGCAGATCGTCGCTCTCGCTCTGGGACAGGTTGATGGAGGGCAGGGCGGCGAGCTGCATCACCACCGAGCCTTCGTTCATCGTCGGCATGAAGGTCTTGCCCGCCGTGGCGTAGCTCAGCGCGGCCGCCGCGACGCCGACGCCCGCGATCGCGTAGACGGCGACGGGAAAGCGCAGCGCGCCGGCGAGCAGCCGTTCATAGCCCGGACCGAGCACGCGCATGATCGGCGCCTCGCGCCCGCTCGTGCGCTTCAGCGCGACCGAGGCGAGCACCGGGATCAGGGTCAGCGCGAGCGCCAGCGCCGAGCCGAGGGCGAAAACGATGGTCAGCGCCACCGGCGAGAACAGCTTGCCCTCGAGCCCCTGCAGGGTGAGCAGCGGCAGGAAGACCAGGCAGATGATGATGGTGCCCGCCGCGGTGGGCGCGGCGACTTCGGCGGCGGCGCGGTAGACGACGTGGAGCCGGTTCGCCCGTCCGCCCTCGTTGAGGCGCTCCACGGTGTTCTCGGTGACCACGATCGCGCCGTCGACGATCATGCCGATCGCGATCGCCAGCCCGCCGAGGCTCATGAGATTGGCCGACAACCCGACGACGTTCATCAGCAGGAAGGTGGCGAGCGCCGCGAACGGCAGGATCAGCGTCACCACCATCGCGGCGCGGAAATTGCCGAGGAACAGCACCAGCAACGCGATCACCAGCACCGCGGCGAAGAGCAGCGCCTGGGTCACCGTGCCCACCGCCTCCTCGATGAGGTCGGAGCGGTCGTAGAAGACCTCGATCTCCACGCCGTCGGGAAAGCCCTGAGAGAGGTCCTCGAGACGGTCCCGCACTCCGGAGACCACCATGCGCGCATCCGCGCCGCGCAGCGCCACCACGAGGCCCTCGACGGCTTCGCCCTCGCCGTCCTTGGTGACCGAGCCGTAGCGGGTGAGCGCGCCAAGCGAGACGCGGGCGACGTCGCCGACGCGCACGATCGCTTCGCCCTCGGCGCGTATCACCAGGTCGGCGAGATCGTCGGCGGTCTCCGCCGCGCCGAGACTGCGTACGACCAGCGCCTCCTCGCCGACCGAGACGCGGCCGGCGCCGTCATTGCGGTTGTTGCGTTCGAGCGTCTCACGCAGCGCGGACACGTTCACGCCGGCCGCGGCCATCGCCGCCTCGTCGGGCGTCACCTCGAAGGTCCGGACCCGCCCGCCGAGCGCGTTGACGTCGGCGACGCCGGGCAGGGTGCGCAGAGCCGGCCGGATCACCCAGTCGAGCAGGGAGCGGCGTTCCTCCAGCGTGAGATCGCCGCCCTCGATGGTGAACATGAACAGCTCTGACAGCGCCGTGGAGATGGGCGCCAGTCCGCCCTCCACGGTCTCCGGCAGTTCGGCGGCGACCGCCGAGAGGCGCTCGGAAACCTGCTGGCGGGCCCAGTAGACGTCCGTTCCCTCCTCGAAATCGAGCGTGATGTCGGCGATGGCGTATTTCGCCGTCGCGCGCATGACTGTCTGGCGTGGTATCCCGAGCAGCTCCATTTCCAGCGGCCTGACGACGCGCGCCTCGACCTCCTCCGGCGTCATGCCGGGCGCTTTCATGACGATCTTCACTTGGGTCGGCGCGATCTCGGGAAAGGCGTCGATCGGCAGGCGCAGGCCCGAGACGATGCCCGCCGCGGCGAGCGCCAGGGCGAGACCGAGCACGAACAGGCGCTGGGTCAGCGAGAAGGCGACGAGACGGTCCAGCATCGGATCAGCCCGTCTCGACCATGTTCTTCAGCGCCGCCAGGCCGGAAACGGCGACGCGGTCGCCCGGCGAAAGCGCGCCGTCGAGAAGAACCGTGTCGCGCGAGCGCGCCATGACCGTCACCGGCGTGGGCGCGAAGCCGTCCCCGCGCTCGACGAAGACCGTGTCGTTATCCCCGATCCGGATCACCGCCGCGGCCGGCGCGGCGACCGAGCCTTCCGGCGCCTCGGCGTCGAAGACCAGGTCGATCAGAAGCCCCAGGCGCCACGGGCCGCCCTCGGGCAATCGGACCATGACTTCCAGCGAGCGCGACATGGCGTCGATCTCGGGATCGATCGAGACGATCTCGCCGGGCTCGGCCCATCCGCCGATGCGCGCGGACGCGCCGGGGAGGAGAATATCGGCGGCCCGCGCAGGGGCCTGGGCGCGCGCCCAGAAACGCTCGCCGGTGAAGATCGAGGCGACCGGCCCGGCGGCGTCGACCGCGCCGCCGGACTGGACGTGGACATGGGCGACGACGCCCGCGGCCGGCGCGACGATGCGGTATCGCCCCGGCCCGTCATCCGGGCGCACCGTGTCGAGGCGCGCCTGCATGGCCCCAAGTGCGAGTTCGGCCGCGCGGGCGTCGTGGCGGGCTTCTTGAACGTCCTGGTCCGCCATGAGGCCCTCGGCGCGCAGACGCGCGGCCCGTTCGGCCAGGTGACCGGCGTGTTCTGCGGTCAGGCGGCGCGTCTCCAGCTCGGCGCGCGCGTCGGCGAAATCAGGGCTGTAGATGACGGCGAGCGGATCGCCGGCCTCGACGGGCGCGCCGGGCATGACCAGCGGCTCGACCAGCACGCCGGCGAAGGGGCTCGCCGCGCTCTGTAACCGGCCCGGCGGGGCGATCACCGTCGCCGAGGCCTCGGCGCCTGCGAAGCGCTCGCCGGCCTCGGTCGTCTCGATCTCGACGCCGAGCGCGGCGCGCGCCGCGGGCGAGACCGGGATGGTCGATTGCGCCGCCGCGCCGGCGGCGGAGAGCAGCCAGAGCAGCAGCAGGATCGCGTGTGGCGGCGGAAAGGATGGCATGTCCGTCGATCAGTCTCGTCGACGCCTCGGCTCGGCGCCGCAGGGACAATGGCCGGGCTTGCTGACGCGACGCTGACGATCAGGATCGCGCCGGCGGCAGCTCCAGCCTCAGACCCGCCCGCTCCGGCATGCAGGTCTGGAGTTCTCCGCCATGGGCCTCGGCGATGCGGTCGGCGATGGACAGGCCCAGCCCCGCTTCGCCGCCCGCGGCCCGGTCGGCCCTGACGCCGCGCGCCTTGAAATGCTTGAGCGCCTCCGGGTCGAGGCCCTCGCCCTGGTCCAGCACACAGAGGCGGGGTCCCGGGCCGGCGATCAGGACGACCTCGCCGCCCTCCGGCGTTGCGCGCAGCGCGTTGACCGCGAGGGTCCGCGCCGCCGAGGCGAGCGCCTCCTCGAGGCCGCAGACGGGAACCGCGCCGCGGTCCTCGAACGCGATCGAGCGGTTGTCGCGGATCGCGGCGGGCGCCAGTTCGGCCGCCAATCGCTTCGCCAGCGCGACAAGATCGACCGTTTGACGCGGGTCGCTCGCGTTCGGCGCGTTGCTGCGCGCCAGAAGGAGGAGCTGGTCGACCATCTCTGACAGCGCATCGACCTCGCCGCGCAGGCGCGCAGCGTCCGCGGCGGGCAGCTTGTCCAGCTCGAGCGCCAGGATCGCCAGCGGTGTCTTCAGCTCGTGAGCGGCGTCGGCGGCGAAGGTTTCCTGCCGGCGGGCATGGTCGGCGAGGCGGGCGTTCAGGGCGTTCAGAGCCTCCGCGAACGGGCGGATCTCGGCGGGCAGGTCGTCGGAGCGGACCTGGTGGCTTTCGCCGCGCTCTGCGGCGGCGCGCGCTTCCCGCGCCGCCTCGCGAAGCCGTCGCGCCGTCGAGCCGACGACGATGGCCGCGCCGGCGCCGAAGAACGCGGCGAAGACGGCCAGAGGGATCACGACGTGATAGCCGATCTCGCGCAGGGTCGCGCCCAGCGGCGGGCGCGTGCTTCCGAAGAATCCGTACTGGAGGGCGACGATCACCGTAAGGACCGCGCCGCCCGCCGCGCCGGCGATCGCGAGCCCGATCAGGAGCCAGCCGCGGATCGACCGGGTCACGGCCGCGGCTCGCCGAGATAATAGCCGACGCCGCGCACGGCATGGAGCATGTCGCCGGCGCCGGCCTCCGTCAGCCGTCGGCGGAGACGCGAGGCCACGGCCTCGACCGCGTTCGGCGTGACCGCTTCCTCGGCGCCGTAGAGCGCGCCCTCGATCGTCTCGCGCGGCGTCACCGCGCCCGCGCGTCGCATCAGAAGCTCGAGCAAGTCCGTCTCGCGACGCCCGAGCCGCATCGGCGCGCCCGACAGGCGCACCTCGCGCGTCGCCGGATCGAGACTGACCGGGCCAGTGGTGAGCACGGTCGGGCCGCGCCGCCCGGGTCGGCGCAGCATTGCGCGCAGGCGCGCGGCGATCTCGTCGATAGCGGCCGGCTTGACGAGATAATCGTCCGCGCCCGCGTCGAGGCCGTCGACCCGCTCGGACAGCGTGTGACGCGCGGTCAGGATGAGCACGGGCGCGCGGTCGGCGGGCAGCGCGCGCAGCCACTCCAGGCCGTCGCCGTCGGGCAGGCCGAGATCGAGCACGACGGCGTCGTAGTCGGTCACGGCGACATGGTCGTCGGCTGCCGCCAGACCGGCTGCGCCGTCCACGCCGAAGCCGCGCCGCTCGAGCCCTTCGGCGATCAGCTCGGCCATCCGTCGATTGTCCTCGATCAACAGGATTCGCATCGGGGTCCCTGTCAGCGTTCAAGCCCGCGCCGCGCGCAGCATATTGCCTCCGCGCGCTGACGTCAGGCTGACGGGCGCCGGAGAAGTCCGCGTAGCTGTTCGCTACGTCGCAAGGGCGCGAGGGCGCCAAGAAATTCTTGGCGCGGCGGTGACGACTCCAAAGCGCGCCGCGGCCTCGGCCGCGCGCGGCTGCTTGCTCCGCCCGCAAAAATCAAATAGCGTTTGAAAAGATTGGACGACGGAAGGACCGCCGCGCTCGTGACATCCGCCGAGAGATCACCCGGCCTGCCGACGCTGCTGGCCTATAGCGGCCCGGCCGTTCCGCTCGCCATGGTGCTGCTGCCGCTGATGGCCTACCTGCCGCCCTTCTACGCCCGCGAGGTCGGGCTCGGCCTGAGCGGGATCGGCGTCGTCTTCCTCGTCGCGCGGACCTGGGACGCGATCTCCGACCCGGTGCTGGGCGCGCTCTCCGACCGGACGCGGCATCGCTGGGGGCGGCGCAAGCCGTGGATCGCCGCCGGCGCGCCGCTGCTGATGGTCTCGCTCTACTTCCTCTGCGTTCCCCCCGGCGAGGTGGGTCTGGGCTATCTCTTCGTCTGGATCCTGCTGACCTATCTCGCCTGGACGATGGTCCAGATCCCGTACCTGTCCTGGGGCGCGGAGCTGTCGCGGGACTACGCGGCCCGCACGCGCATCACCGGGTTCCGCGAGGTGGGCAGCATCATCGGCATCCTCGCCGCCTCCACATTGCCGCTCGCCTTTCTCGGCGCCGGGACGGACGATCTCGGCGCCGTTTTGCGCGTGCTCGCCCTCGCCCTGGTCGCGCTCATTCCCGTCACGGTCATCGTCGCGCTCGCGGTCGCGCCGTCGGCCTCGCTGGAAGGCGCGCCGCCGCGCGGCTGGGTGCGGCTGGTGCGCGCGGCGGGCTCCAACACGCCGCTGATGCGCGTGCTGGGCTCGGTGCTGGTCTACCGGACGGCGTGGTCGATGTTCGACGCCGCCTTCGTGTTCTTCGTCGGCGACTTCCTCGGCTTTCCGCTAAGCTTCCTCATCCTCATCGTCGTCCAGTACGTCTCCTCGATCGCGGCCGCGCCGCTCGTGGTGCGGCTGGCCAACCGGTTCGGCAAGCACGTCGTCCTGGCCGGCGCGCTCGCCGGCGGCGCGGTCTTCCTTCTCTACGCGGCGTTTTTCATGCCGCGCGGCGAGCTGTGGCCGATCCTGCTCGTCTGGCCGGTTCTCGGCGTGCTCAACGCGCCGCTGTGGCTGCTGCCGACCGCGATCGTCGCCGACACGATCGATTACGGCGTGTTCCGCAGCGGCGACGAGTCGTCGGGCCTCTACATGGCCGGCTTCAACCTCGCCCAGAAGCTCGCCTTGGCGCTCGGCGTCGGGCTGGCGCTGCCGCTGCTCGATCTCAGCGGGTTCGACCCCGCCGGCGACAACGGCGCGAGCGCGGCCGCCGGCCTGCAGATGGTCGCCGCCGTGCTGCCGGCGGCGCTGCTGATGATCGCGATCATTCCGCTCTGGCGCTTTCCGCTCACCCGGGCGCGCCACGATCTCCTGCGGCGCTGGCTCGCGCGCAGCGCCCGCATCGAATCCAGCGTTTGAGGTTCCTCATGACGGCGTCCTTCTCCCGTTTCTCCGAGCCGGCCGGCCGCGCGCTCGTCGTCGCCCTCGAGGCGCCCGACGCGCCGGAGCATCTGCCGGACGCCGTGCGCGGGCCGCTGGCGCGGGCGCTCGCCGTGGAGGCCGAGTGCGGCCGCTTCGACGCGCGCAAGGGCGAGCATGTCTCCGTCGTGCTGCCCGAGGGCGGCCCCTGGCGGCGCGTGATCGCGGCGGGCGTGCGCGGCCTGGAGACGGAAGCGCCCGTGCTGCGCGCGGAGATGACCGGCGGGCTGTGCGCGGCGGCCGCCGCAGCGGCGGGCGAATCCGCCGTCGACGTCCATGCGCCGCGACCGGACGGCGCCGAGCCGCCCGAGGCCGGCTGGGCGGCTCATGTCGGGCTGGGCGCGCGGCTGCGGAGCTATCGCTTCGACAGGTGGCGGACGGGCGCCAAGCCGGGCGGGCCGGCGCGCGTCGAGACGGTCAACGTTCTCACCGAAGCCGCCGGGGAGGCGGCCGCGGCTTTCCCGCGCCTGGAGGCGCTCTGCGAGGCGACCGCGCTCGCCCGCGATCTCACCAACGAACCGGCCAACGCGCTCAATCCCGACACCTTCGCCGATCATCTCGGCCTGCTCGACGCGCTGGGAGTCGAGATGACGACGATCGACGCCGACGCGCTCGCCGATCGCGGTCTCGACGCCATCCTCGCCGTCGGGCGCGCCAGTCCGCACAGGCCGCGCCTGCTGGTCATGCGCTGGCGGGGCCGGACCCAGGCGCGTCCCGATCTCGCGGTGGTGGGCAAGGGGATCACCTACGACACCGGCGGGCTGTGCCTGAAGCCGGTCGAGCAGATGAAGACGATGAAGACCGACATGGCCGGCGCGGCGGCGGTGTGCGGGCTGATGGCGGCGGCGGCCGGCGCAGGCCTCGAGACCGATCTCGTCGGCGTCGCCGCCATCGCCGACAACGCGCTTGGCGGCGCGGCCTACCGGCCCGGCGACGTCATCCGCACCGCCGCCGGACCGACGATCGAGATCACCAACACCGACGCCGAGGGCCGCCTGGCGCTGCTCGACGCGCTGTGGTGGGTGCGTGGCGAGCTCGACCCGAAGGAGATATTCTCCATCGGCACGCTGGGCGGATCGGGCCTGTTCGGACTGGGGCTCAGGCACGCGCCGGTCTACAGCGAGGACGGCGATCTCGAGGCGCGGCTCGTCGCGGCCGGCGCGGCCGCCGGCGAGCCGCTGTGGCCGCTGCCGTCCTACGAGGAAATGGACGACACGCTCGAGGACAGCGCGATCGCCGATTTCACCCAGTGCCCCGACTTCTTCGTCCACGGCGCCGACAGCGCCTATGTCCATCGCTTGCTCCGGCGCTATGTCGATGGCGCGCCCTACGCCCATATCGAGATGTGCCGGCTCGACTCCGCGATCGCCGACCGGCCGACCTGCCCGAAGGGCGCGACCGGCTACGGCGTGCGGCTGTTCTTCGAATACCTGACCGGGCCGGGCGCGCCCGCCTAGGACGGCGGCAGCAGCAGCGCCCGGGCGACCGACATCCACCCGGAGAGAAAACGCTCCCGGTCGGCCGCGCTGCACAGCCCGCCCGTATTATCCTCCAGCGCCGCGCCGCCCGTGAGCAGCGGCAGCGCCGAGGCGCACAGCACCTCCACCCGCCAGGCCACGTCCTCGGCGCGGAGATGACGCACCGCGCGCGTCATGGTGAGCCGGAAGCGCCGCGTGTACTCGATATAGGGCCGGGGCCACTCGGTCATGCGGCCCTCCTGAAGGGCCCCGGAGATCTGCGCCTCCAGGTCGAGGATCTGGGCGCCCTCCGCGCCGCCGGCGAAGTAGCGGTCCAGCATCGGCTCGATCCAGGACCGGAGCAGTGCGTCGACGTCCCATTCCCCGCCATTCTCCATCGCCTCGGTCTCGAGGCGTTCGAGCCGGGCCAGGCGTTCTTCCAGGACCGGCCGGAAAATGCGGTCGAGCACGGCCTCGTAGAGGCCTTCCTTCGATCCGAAGTGGTAGTTGATCGCTGCGATGTTGGCGTCGGCGCTCTCGGTGATCTCGCGCAGCGAGGTCTCGGCGAAGCCGTGCCGCGCGAACATTTCAACCGCCGTTTTAAGCAATCGCTCGCGCGTGGAGGCGCCCGCCCGATTGGATTCGCGGCGGGGGCGCTTCTTCGATCGCTGGGCGCCTATGTCATTCATGTGCTTTTGCATGGCCAAGCATGAGGATTCCTTATCGCGCGCATCGGGGGGCGCGAGCAAGCGATTTTCCGCGGGCGACGTCCCGCATGAGAATTATGAATTCAAAAAGCGCTTGAAAAGATGAATAACCCTCTTTAGCGTCCGGGATAGGTCAGAAGGCCGCCGAAGCGGCTCGATCGGGGAGGAACACGATGTCGGCCAGGAAATTCATGCTTCGCAGCCTACCGCTCGCCATCGCAGCGGCCGCGACGTCCGGCGCGCCGGCGGGCGCCCAGGACGAGGCCGCCGCGTCGGCCGGCGAGGTGATCGTGGTGACCGCGACCAAGCGGGAGACCACGCTGCAGGACGCGCCCGTCTCTGTCTCGGTGTTCGGCGAGGCCTATCTCGAGCAGAACAACATCCAGGAGTTCTCCGGCTTCGCCGACTCGGTTCCGAACGTGTCCGCCCCTGACGGGCTCAACGGCGCGGGCAGCGCGATCACGATCCGCGGCGTGACCAGCCAGTCGCGTCAGCTCGCGACCGCCGAACCCGCCGCCGGCGCCTATCTCGACGGCGTCTATGTCGGCCCGCGCGGGTTTCTCGACTACACCGTCTTCGATCTCGAACGCATCGAGGTCCTGCGCGGTCCGCAGGGCACGCTGTGGGGGCGCAACACCGCGGCCGGCGCGGTCATCTACACCTCGCGGGCGCCGACCGAGCACTTCGAGGGCTACGCCCGCGCCGAAGTCGGAAACTACAATCTGCGCGCCCTGCGCGGCGCCGTTTCCGGGCCGATCGTCGAGGACGCGCTCTTGTTCCGGCTCGCGGGCGTGCACTACGAGCGCGACGGCTACACGGACAATCTCGCCGGCGGGACGCTGGGGACCGAGGACCAGCAGGCCGTGCGCGGCCAGCTCGAATGGCGGCCCGGGCCGGACGTCTCGGTGCGCCTGATCGGCCAGTACCTGTCGTCCGACAGCATCGACAAGGCCCCGACCTGGTACGCGCTTCCGGGCCAGACCGCCGCGCCGGAGCTGTCGATCGGAAACGTCTACGGATCGCGGACCGCGCAAACCAACGTCACGCCGCGAGAAAACGCGGAGCTCTACTCGGCTACCGCGCTCGTCGACTGGAGCGTCGGCGGGTTCGAGTTCGCCTCGGTGACCGGCTGGCAGTCGACCGACAGCTACGGCGTCACCGACGACGAGGGCTCGGCCTTCGACCTCGCCGAGTTCCATTTCGGCAGCGAGGGCGATCCGGACAATATCGAGCGTTTCAGCCAGGAGCTGCGCGTGACGACGCCGCTGCTCATGGATCGCGTCGACGTCACCGCGGGGCTCTACTATTTCCGCGAGGATCAGGACGCCGAGAGCTATATCCGCGTGGGCGAGTACGTGGTCGACACGTTCGGCCTCGCCCTGCCGTTCGGCGCCCGCGCCCTGCGCGAACGCGACCGCGTCGCCGCGTCGACGGAGTCCGTCGCCTTCTTCGGCGAGGCCAATGTCTATCTCTCGGACGCGCTCACGCTGATCGCGGGCTGGCGCGTCACCGACGAAACCAAGGAGTTCGCGTTCTCGACCGGCGCGCAGTTCCTCGACGGCGACGACGCCATCCTGCTCGACATCCCCTTCGGTCCCTTCACCGATCTGGACACGTTCGAAGACACCGTCTTCACCGGCAAGCTCGGCCTCGAGTATGACGTCAATGACGACGTGATGGTCTATGCGACGGTCTCGGAGGGCTACAAGAGCGGCGGATTCAATCGCTCCTTCCCGCAGGCGCCCGACGCGCTGGACGCCTTTTTCGATCCGGAGTCGGTGACCAATTACGAGGTCGGGCTGCGCGCGACGCTCGCCGGCGGCCGGGGCAGCCTGAACGTCACCGGCTTCTATCTCGATTACACCGACCTGCAGGTCGACACCCAGATCATCACCTCGGGCGGCCAGCTCCTGAACCAGACCGCCAACGCCGCCGAAGCCGAAAGCTACGGCGTGGAGCTCGAGGCGGCCTGGCGGCCCGCCGACCGGCTCGAATTGAACGCCGCGCTCGGCCTGCTGCACGCCGAATTCACCGATTTCGACCCGTCGGCGACCGCCGACTATTCGGGCAACGCGCTGCCCTTCGCGCCGGACTTCAACGCGTCGCTGCGCGGCCGCTACGAGCTCTATTCCGGCCCGGCCGGGCGCATCGCCGTCCAGGGCGAGTGGGTCCACCAGACGTCCTATTTCGCCGGTCCGGAGAACGCGCCGGAGGGCGAGCAGGACGCCGCGAGCCTGCTGCACGCCCGCCTCGCCTACACCGATCCCGACGAGCGCTTCGAGCTGGGGCTCTGGGGCCGCAACCTCACCGACGAGGAGCTGATCGTCGATTTCAACGCGCAGACCCTCGTCAATCCGCTGTTCGCCGGAGCCACGCTCTACGGCTTCAACGCGCCGCGCACCTGGGGCGTCGATCTCAAGGTCAGCTTCTGAGGTCCGTGCGGGCATGGCGTTTCAGCTCAACAGGCATGCGGCGCGGGGTGCGGACTATCCGTCCGGCCTCGCGTCCATCCTGTCCGCAGCGGGGCGGGAGGAGGCGGAGGCCGTCCTAGGCGGCTTCGCCGATCACGCCGAGACGCCGCTCGTCGAGCTGCCGGGTCTCGCCGCCCGGCTCGGGATCGCCCGGCTGGCGGTGAAGGACGAGGGCGCCCGCTTCGGCCTCGGCGCCTTCAAGGCCGTCGGCGGGGCCTATGCGGTCTATCGCCATCTCGCGCGCACGCTCGGCGAGGACGCCGCGCGCCGTCGGCTCGATGAGGGCGGCGACCCTGCGGCGCGCGACGCGCCCGCGGTGTGCTGCGCCAGCGCCGGCAATCACGGTCTGGGCGTCGCTTTCGGCGCGCGGCGGCTCGGCTGCGGCTGCGTCGTCTTCGTCCACGCCGGCGTCACGCAGGCGCGCATAGCGCGCATCGAGGCGCTCGGCGCCCGGGTCGTCCAGACCGCGTTCGGCTATGACGCGACCGTCCGCCACGCCGGGGAGGTCGCGGCGGCCGAAGGCTGGACCGTCATCTCCGACACCGCCTGTCCCGGCTATGTCGACATCCCGTCGGACGTCATGCACGGCTACATGGCCGTCGCCGCCGAGGCCGAGCGCCAGTTCGGCGAGACGCCGCCGAGCCACGTCTTCCTGCAGTGCGGGGTCGGCGGCTTCGCCGCGGCCGCCTGCGCCCAGCACTGGATCCGCTACGGGACGACGCGCCCGACGACCGTGGCCGTCGAATCCGACCAGGCCGACAGCCTCCGCCTGAGCCTCGCCGCGGGCGAACGCGGCGCCAGCGGCAAGGGCGCGGCTTCGATCATGCTGGGGCTGGCCGCCGACGAGCTGTCGATCACGGCCTGGGAGATCCTCCGCGCCGGCGCGCATGGCGCGATCACGGTTTCCGACGCCGCCGCCCGCGACGCCATGCGCCGGCTCGCCGAACCCGAGCCGGGCGATCCCGCGATCGTCGCCGGCGAGGCGGGCGCGGCGGGGCTCGCCGGGCTGACGGAGGCGCTCGCCGACGATGGCGCGCGCGCTGCGCTCGAGCTCGGAGCCGACAGCCGGGTCCTCGTCTACGTCACCGAGGCCGCCCAGGACCCCGACAGCTATCGCGACATCGTCGGACGGACGCCGGAGGCCGTGCGTTCGCGGCGCATCGAGGGAGCATCCGCATGACCTTGCAGGAAACGACCAGCCGGTCGGACGCCGCCGCCGCGCTCGTCCGCGACAGCCTCGTCTGGGACATGGTGTTTCCCTACGAGCCTTCCGTCGGCAACGATCTCGACAAGCTCGCCGTCTGCCGGGAGGCGGGCTACTCATTCATCTCGCTCACCGTGGCCGGCGACAATCACGACTCCGGCGAGGCGGTCCGCCGCGTCGCCGCGGCGCGCCGCGCAGTGCGGGAGCGGGAAGGGTGCCGCCTCGTCGAACGCGTCGCCGATATCGACGCCGCCCGCGCGGCCGGCGAACTCGCCGTCGCGCTGCACTTCGAGGGGACGCGCTGTCTCGAGCGCGACCTCGACCTCGTCGAGGCCTTCTACGCCCTCGGCGTGCGCCACAACCTGCTCGCCTTCAATGTCGGCAACTCCGTCGCCGGCGGCTGCACGGAGGGCGATCGCGACCGGGGGCTGACCGCGTTCGGCCGCCGCGTCGTCGCCGAGATGGAGCGCGTCGGCATGCTCGTCGATCTCAGCCACACCGGCGGGGCGAGCGCGCTGGAGGCGCTGGAGATGGCGACCCGGCCGGCGATCTTCTCGCATTCCAACGCCGCGGCCGTCGCCGACAGCTTCCGCAACGTCACTGACGCCCATATCCGCGCCTGCGTGGAGACCGGCGGCGTGATCGGCATATCGGGCTCGAGCGTCTATCTGGGCGATCCCGAGTGCTCGACCGAGACGATCTTTCGCCACATCGACCATATCTGCCAGGTCGCGGGGAGCCCGGCCCATGTCGGGATCGGCTTCGACGTCGTCTTCGACGCGCAGGCGGTGAACGAATACGCCGAGAGCCGGCCCGACGAATGGCCGATGGTCCGCGAGCCGGGCTGGCGCGGCTTCCATTACGTCCGGCCCGGTCAGCTGCCCGAGATCGTCGAGCGGCTGCTGAAGGCCGGCTGGCGCGACGACGACGTCCGGGGCTTCCTCGGCGAGAATTTCCGCCGCGTCTGCGCGGAGGTGTGGGCGTGACGGACGCGATGCTCAGCGCGATCGGCTTCGCCGAGGCGATCCGGCGCCGGGAGATGAGCGCCGAGGAGGCGCTCGACCTGGTGCTGGCCCGCATTGCGGCGCGCGACGGGGCGGTGAACGCCTTCTGCCTGGTCGACGAGCCGCGCGCCCGGCGCCGCGCTCGCGAGATCGACGCCGAGCTGGCGGCCGGGGGCGATCCGGGCCCGCTGGCGGGCGCGCCCGTCGCGGTCAAGGATATCGAGGACTGCGCGGGCTGGCCCACGACCATGGGCAGCCTGTTCTTCAAGGACGCCGCGCCGGCGACGCGCGATCATCCCCATGTCGCGCGCCTCAAGGCCGCCGGCGCCGTTCCGGTCGGCAAGCTCAACACCGCCGAATTCGGCTTCGCCGGCAATTGCGACAACCGGGTCTTCGGAACCACGCGCAATCCCTGGAATCTCGAGACGACGCCGGGCGGCAGCAGCGGCGGTTCGGCGGCGGCGCTGGCGGCGGGCATGATCCCGCTGGTCACCGGCTCCGACGGCGGCGGCTCGATCCGCGCCCCGGCCGCCTTCACCGGCGTCGTCGGGCTCAAGGGCAGTCACGGCCGCACGCCGACCGCCGACGGCCAGCCGGTCAACACCTTCTACGGCGTCCTGACGACGACGGTCGCCGACACGGCGCGCTGCCTCGACGTCATGGCCGGGCCGCACCATCGCGACCGGATGAGCCTGCCGGCGCCGGACGTGGTCTACGAAGAAGAGATCGAACGCCTCGACGTGGCGGGGATGAGCGCGGCCTGGACGACGGGCTACGGCTTCGCGCCGGTCGACCCCGATGTCGAGCGCGTCGCCCGGGCCGCCGCGGACAAGCTCATCGCCGCGGCGAAGCTCGCCTTCGTCGAGGCGGCGCTGGAGATTCCCAACGTCTTCGACGCCGTGGGCTCGGTCTACACGGTCAAGCTGGAGCGCATGCTCCGCGCCGAAGGCTTCCTGCCGGAGCGCGCCGACGCGCTGTCCGCCGAGGTGCGGCGCAATTTCGAGGCGTTCCGGCCGGGCGGCGAAATCGAGTTCTATTTCGCCGAGAAGCGGATCGCCGAGGCCGTCGCGATCGCGGGACGATTCTTCGACGAGGTCGACGTCCTGCTCTCGCCGTGCACGGCCACCACCGCCTTCGCCGCGGAGGGGCCGGCGCCGACCGTCGTCGACGGCCGCGACGCCGGCCGGACGATGGACGCGCCGCTGACGCCGCTGGCCAATTTCAGCTGGCACCCGTCGATCTCCGTGCCGGCCGGTCTGACCCCGGACGGCATGCCGGTCGGGCTGATGATCACCGGGCCGCGCCATCGCGACGAGATCGTGCTGCGGCTCGCGCGCATCTTCGAGCAGATCGCGCCCTGGCCCCGCTTCGCGCCGGGCTATGATGATGCGGCGCGCCCGCGCGCCGCGAAGGAGGAAGCATGACCAGCGAAACGAACGAAACCGCGCCCGCGGCCCCGGAGAACCCCTGGACCGCGACGCGCCTGATCTCGATCGCCCTGGTGTTCGGCGGCGTCACCGGGCTGGGCTACTACGTCCACCGAACCGTCGACGACATGACCGATTTCACCCGGCCGGAGACCTGGCTCGCCGTCGTGGTGATCGCCGTTCCGCTGGCGATCGCGCACGTCTCGATGCGGCTCATGGGGCGGCGCTGGAGCGATTACGGCCTGAAGGCGACGCCGATCTGGCGCGCCGTCGGCCTCGGCGTGGCGATCGCCGCGGGCATGCTGGCCTTGATGAGCTACGTGCTGGCGCCGCTGGTGATGCAGTACGCGCCGAACCCGCCCGACGTTTCGCATCTGCTCGGGCTGCGCGGCGATCTGCCCCGCTATCTCGTGATGCTCGTCGTGGTCTGGATCACGGCGGCGTTCGGCGAGGAGCTCATCTTCCGCGGCTTCCTGCTCAACGAGGTCGCCGAGCTGTTCGGCCGCGGCGTGTTCGGATGGATCGCCGCGGTCGTCGCGATCGCCGTCGCCTTCGCCCTGGGTCACGCCTATCAGGGCCTCGCCGGCGTCCTGTTCTCGGGTTCCTTCGGGCTCGTGATCGGCCTGGTCTACCTGGCGACGGGGCGCAATCTCTGGACGCTCATCCTCGCGCACGGCCTGATCGACACCTACAGCTTCACGCGGATCTTCCTGGCATGACCGGCCTCCTCCATCTCTTCGCGGCAGGCCTCGCCGCGCTCGTCTTCGGCGGCGTCGCGTCGGCGCAGCAGGCGGATCTCGCCGCGCTGGAGGACGCGCTCCGCGATACCCTGGCCGAAGCCCGCGCGGAGTTCGACTTCCCCGGCGCGACGGCCGCCGTCGTCCTGCCCGGAGGGGATGTCGTCTCGGTCGCCGTCGGCGAAGCCGATCCCGCCAACGGGGTCGCCATGCGCCCGGACCACCGCCTCCTAGGCGGCTCGATCGGCAAGACGCTGGTGGCCGCCGCGGCGATCGATCTCGTCCATGACGGTCTGCTTGCGCTCGACGCGCCCCTGGCCGACGTGCTCGGCGGGGCGGACTGGTACGACGCCCTGCCCAACGCCGATGCGATCACGCTGCGCCATGCGCTGGTCCACGAGACCGGCATCCCGATGGACTATTTCGAGACCGAGCCGATCCGCGAGGCGATCCGGCGCAGTGTCGACGGCCCGGATCTTTCCGAGCAGGGCGTCGGCCATGTCGACCTGCTCCGCCCGCTCGGCGGGCTGGAGCCGGCCTTTCCCGCCGGCGAGGGCTGGCGCTACAGCGACGCGAACTACGCGCTCATCGCGCTCGCCGCCGAGGCCGTGACCGGCGAGCCGATCGAGGCGATCGTGCGGACGCGCCTGCTCGAACCGCTGGGGCTGGACCGCATCGCGCCGCAGCGCCGCGAGCTCGAGGGGCTGGCGGTTCCGCATCTTCGCGAGCCGCGCTTCCGCGCGATGTTCCCCGGCGTGCCGGAGACGGCCGGCGAACTCGGCCGGCTGGCCTACGATCCGCAGCTCGAATGGGGCGGCGGCGGCTGGGCGTTCGACGCCGCCTCGCTGGCGCGCTGGGGCGACGCCTGGTTCGGCGGGTCGGCGCTCGGCGAGCCCTATGAGGCGCTGTTCGAGACCGCGCTGAGCGCGCACGTCCCCGAGGATGCCGGCTACGGATATGGTCCCGGCCTGCAGGTCCGCGACGATCCCGCGCTCGGCCGCCTGCGCTTTCACGGCGGCTACATGCTCGGCTATATCGCCAAGGTCGAGCATGTCGCGTCGCGCGATCTCACGGTGGCGGTGATGATCAACGAGATCGAGCTCGGCTACGAGGCCATCCACGCCCGCTTGCGCGACGCCGCGCTCGACGCGCTCGGGGAGGGCGCTCCGGCCGCGCCCGCGACGCCGTGAAAGGAAACGCCATGCCGATACGCGCCTTCGTCTCCCTGATCTGCCTCGTCGCCTGGGCTCCGGGCGCGGCGGCCGCCGACGCCGACGCGCTCGCCGAACGCTTCGAGGAGACGATGCAGGCCCACGCCGAGACCGGGCGCTTCTCCGGCGCGGCGCTGCTGGCGCGCGACGGCGAGATCGTCGCCGAGGGCGCCTGGGGCTGCTTCGACGCCGATTGTTCGCGGCCCAACGCCGTCGACACGCCGTTCAATATCGGCTCGATCGGCAAGATGTTCACGCAGGCGCTGGCGCTCGCGCGCGTCGAGTCCGGCGTCTGGTCGCTCGACGATACGATCGCCGACATCTGGCCCGGCAGCGGGCTCGAGCACGCCGAGGCGATCACCATCCGCCAGCTGCTCCAGCACGCCTCGGGCCTCGGGAACTATTTCGCCCATCCCGACTACTCGCTTGAACAGCGCAGCATGGACGACTTCATCGCGCTGGCGCGCACCGAGGAGCGCCTGTTCGCGCCCGGCGAGGATTTCTACTATTCGAACACGGCCTTCTGGGTGCTCGGCCGGCTGCTAGAGATCACCGATCCCGAGGGGCGCGGCTGGCGTGCGCAGATCGAGCAGGATGTCTTCGCCCGGGCCGGCATGGACGGCGTGCGGCTCTTCCAGCCCGACGAGGATCATCCCGACCGCCCCGCGGCCTTTCACCGGAACGCCGCCGGCGGGATGGATGTCGTCGCCGACGACCCGCGCCCCGGGCCGGACGGCGGGGCCTTCGCAACGGTCCATGATCTCCTGGCCTATCACCGCGGCGTGGAGTCCGGCCTCTGGTACGGGCCGGCGCTGCGCGCGGAGAGCATGCGGCCCGGGCCCGCCTTCAACGGCCTGCCGGCGCGCGTCGGCCTTGTCTGGGAGATCTGGGAGGACCGGGGCGTGACCTATGTCACGAAGGGCGGAACGCTCCTGGGCTCGGGCGGCGAATATGTCCGCTTCAACCAGGACGGCCATGACTATGTCCTGATCCTGCTCGCCAACCAGTCCAACGCGCCGCTCATCATCTTCCGCGACGTCGCCGCCTGGATCCTCGACCTGCCCGGCGCGTCCCTGCCGGGGCCGATCCCGAGCGAGGCGCTGTTCGCCGCCCTCGATCGCGGCGAACCTGCGCTCGGCGATCTCGCCGCCTGGGGCGCGCGCGAAGGCGTCGAGCGCCCGGAGGAAGCCGCCTCGCGGCTGGGCCGGCATTTCGCGCGGACCGGCGAAACCCACCGCGCCGCGGCGATCCTCGCCGCGCTCGAGCGCGACTATCCCGAGGCGGACGCGACTGGCCGCCTGGCGGAATTGCTGGCGTCGACGGAGGAGTGACGGCGGACGCGGCCGCGTCGCGAGGATGCGCGACTCGCCGGAAGGCGCTAGGAGGGCCGAAGTCGCCCCGACCGCCCGCCTCCCGACGGAGCCTTCATGGACACGCTGTTCCTCCTCCGGCCCGGATTCGCCGATCCGGCCTATCCCGGCAAGACCTTCTATTGCTGGCACTGCGCGCTGGTGGAAGGCGTGCTCGCCTCGCGCCCCGAGGCGGCGGCGCGGCTCGACGTGCGGCGCATCGCCTGGCCGCGGCCACGCCGCGAGGTCGTCGAGCTCATCGGCGAGGCCCGCCAGTCGCTGCCGGTTCTGGTGCTGGCGCCCGGCCGGCGCTCGGAGCATGCGACCGGCGAGGCCGGCGGCCGCGTCTTCATCGACGACATCGACGCGCTGCTGCGCGCGCTGACCGCGCGCTACGGCTTCGCCGAACCGCATCCGTGAGACACAGGCGCGCGCGTCGCCGTCGCCTCTTCCGTCCCGCCCGGTCGATCGGTCTATAGTGCGCGGCGACCGTCGCGCGACTCGCCGGCCCTTCAGCGGAGGCGGCGGCCGCGGGCGGCGCGAGACCCGACCGCCCGGCCGATGAAAGACCGTTTCCCATGACCGATGTCGTTTCGACCGAACGCCGCGACGGCGTGCTCGTCGTCACCGCCGACAATCCGCCCGTCAATGCGCTGTCCCACGCCGTGAGGGCGGGGCTGGCCGCGGCCCTGGAGGAGGTCGGCGACGCGGACGCCGTGGTGCTCGCCTGCGCGGGGCGGACCTTCTTCGCCGGCGCCGATATCCGCGAGTTCGGCAAGCCGCCCCAGGCGCCCAGCCTGCCCGAGGTGATCGCCGCGCTGGAGGCCTGCCCGGTCCCGGTCGTCGCGGCGATCCACGGCGGCGCGCTCGGCGGCGGGCTGGAGACGGCGCTGGGCTGCGACTACCGCGTCGCGGCGAGCAAGGCCCGGGTCGGCTTTCCCGAGATCGAGCTCGGCATCTTTCCCGGCGCCGGCGGCACGCAACGCGCTCCGCGCCTGATCGGCGTCGACGCCGCGCTCGGCATGATCCTCAACGGCAAGCCGGTCGCCGCGCCGAAGGCGAAGGAGCTGGGTCTGATCGACGACGTCGCGTCCGGCGATCTGCTCGAGGCCGCGATCGCGTTCGCCAAGGCCCGTCCCGACAAGCGCCGCATCCGCGACCTGCCCGCGCCGAAGCCCGATCCCGAGGCCGTCGAGCGTCACCGCAAGCAGGCCGCCAAGAAGCGCCGCGGCCAGATCGCGCCGGACAAGGCGATCGAGGCGGTCGAGGCGTCGACCGACCTCGCTCTCGACGCCGGGCTCGAACGCGAGCGCGACCTGTTCGCCGAACTCGTCGCCGGACCGCAGGCGCGCGCCATGCGCCATCTCTTCTTCGCCGAGCGCCAGGCCGCGAAAGTCGACGGGCTGGAGGCCAAGCCGCGCACGATCGGGCTCGTCGGCGTCGTCGGCGCGGGCACGATGGGCGGGGGCATCGCCATGGCCTTCGCCGATGCGGGCTTTCCCGTGCGCATCCTCGACGCCGACGCTGACGCGCTGAAGGCCGGGCTTTCCCGCATCGAGTCCCAGTACCAGGCGGCCGCGAAGAAGGGCCGGATCTCCGAAGCCGAAGCGCTCGACCGCACCGACCGCATCCAGCCCGCCGAAGGCTATGACGGCTTCGCCGACTGCGATCTCGTGATCGAGGCCGTGTTCGAATCCATGGAGGTGAAGAAGACCGTCTTCGCCGAACTCGATCGCGCCTGCCGGGCCGACGCCGTGCTGGCGACCAACACCTCCTATCTCGACGTCGACGCGATCGCCGCCTCGACGCGCGACCCGGCCCGCGTTCTCGGCATGCACTTCTTCTCGCCGGCCAACATCATGCGGCTTCTCGAGATCGTGCGCGGGGCGAAGACCGCCGACGACGCGCTGGCGACCGCGCTCGACGTCTCGAAGCGCATTCGCAAGATCGGCGTCGTCGCCGGCGTGTGTCCCGGTTTCATCGGCAACCGCATGCTCAAGGGCTACGCCCGCGAGGCCGGCCTGTGCATGATCGAGGGCGCCGCGCCGGAGGCCGTCGACGCGGCGCTCTACGAGTTCGGCATGCCGATGGGTCCGTTCGCCATGGGCGACATGGCCGGTCTCGACATCGGCTACGCCAACCGCAAGCCGCTCACGCCGGGCGTCGATTACGAGCCGCTGGCGACCGCCGTCCACGATCGCCTCGTCGAGTCCGGCCGCAAGGGGCAGAAGACCGGGGCGGGCTTCTACCGCTACGAGGACGGCTCGCGCACGCCGGTCCGGGATCCGGAAACGACCGCGCTGGCGGAGAACGTGGCCCGCGAGAACGGGATCGAGCGCCGCGACGTCTCCGCCGAGGAGATCGTCGAGCGCTGCATCCTCGCGCTCGTCAACGAGGGCGCGAACGTGCTCGCCGAGGGGATCGCCCAGCGCGCCTCCGACATCGACGTGGTCTGGGCCAATGGCTACGGCTTTCCGCGCTGGCGCGGCGGGCCGATGCTCTACGGCGACGAGCTGGGGCTCGGCCACGTGCTCGAACGCGTCTGCGCCCACGCCGCCGGCCCGTTCGGAAAGTGGTGGACGCCCGCCCCGCTGATCGAGGAACTCGCCGCGTCCGGCGGACGGCTGACCGACTGGAGGTCCGGCTCATGAAGATCGCCTGCATCGGCGGCGGCCCGGCCGGGCTTTATTTCGCGATCTCGATGAAGCTGCGCGATCCCGCCTGCGAGGTCGACGTCTACGAGCGCAACCGCGCCGGCGATACGTTCGGCTGGGGCGTGGTGTTCTCCGACCAGACGATGGAGAACCTCGCCGCCAACGATCCCGAGAGCGCGCGGTCGATTTCCGACAGCCTCGCCCACTGGGACGATATCGAGGTCCATTTCCGCGGAACCGCCGAGCGCTCGAGCGGGCACGGATTCTGCGGCATCGGGCGCAAGCGGCTTCTGAACATCCTGCAGGATCGAGCGCGCGAAGTCGGCGTCGGGCTGCATTTCGAGTACGAGGCCGAGCCCGATCCGGCGCAGTTCGCCGACGCCGACGTGGTCATCGCCGCCGACGGCATCAACTCGAAGATCCGCGAGCGCTACGCCGAGACCTTCAAGCCCGACATCGACCTCAGGGCCAACAAGTTCGTCTGGCTGGGCACGAAGAAGGTCTTCGACGCCTTCACCTTCATCTTCGTCGAGACCGAGCACGGCTGGGTCTGGGCCCACGCCTACCGGTTCGACGACGATCTCTCGACCTTCATCGTGGAGTGCTCGGAGGAGACCTGGCGCGGGCTCGGCTTTGAGGCGATGGACCAGGACGAGACCTGCCGGGCGTGCGAAGCGCTGTTCGGCCAGTGGCTCGACGGAAACGCGTTGATGAGCAATGCGCGGCACCTGCGCGGCTCGGCCTGGCTCAATTTCCGCCGCGTGCTGTGCGAGACCTGGATCCACGACAACGTCATCCTTCTCGGCGACGCCGCCCACACCGCGCATTTCTCGATCGGCTCGGGCACCAAGCTCGCCTTCGAGGACGCGATCCGGCTCGCCGACGTGCTCACCGCCACCGACAAGCCTGTCCGCGAGGGGCTCCACGACTACCAGGAGGAGCGCAAGCTGGAGGTGCTCCGGCTGCAGAGCGCGGCGCGCAACTCCACCGAATGGTTCGAAAATCTCGACCGCTACACGCGCTTCGAGCCGATCCAGTTCGCGTATTCGCTGCTCACCCGTTCGCAGCGCATCAGCCACGAGAATCTGCGCGAGCGCGACGCCGACTGGCTCGGCCGGCTCGAAGGCTGGTTCGCGCGCACGGCCGGGGCGAACGATGCGCGCCCGCCCATGTTCGCGCCGTTCGAACTGCGCGGGATGAGGCTCGAGAACCGCGTCGTGGTCTCGCCGATGTGCATGTACTCGGCGACGGACGGCACGCCCAACGACTTTCACTTCGTCCATTACGGCGCGCGCGCCATGGGCGGGGCGGGGCTCGTCTATACCGAGATGACGGACGTCAGCGCGGAGGGCCGCATCTCGCCGGGCTGCACCGGGCTCTACAACGACGAGCATGTCGCGGCCTGGACGCGGATCGTCGATTACGTTCACGCATGGTCGGGCGCGAAGATGGCGATCCAGCTCGGCCACGCCGGGCGGAAGGCCTCGACCAAGCTGTCATGGGAAGGCCACGAGGCGCCGCTGGAGGAGGGCGGCTGGGAGATCATGGGCCCGTCGGCCATTCCCTGGTCGCCGGCCAATCCCGTCCCCCGCGAAATGACGCGCGCCGACATGGACGCCGTCCGTGACGACCACGTCGCCGCGACCGAGCGCGCGCTTCGGTGCGGCTTCGACATGGTCGAGCTGCACTGCGCCCACGGCTATCTCCTGTCGAGCTTCATCACGGCGGTCTCCAACCATCGCACCGACGAATACGGCGGCTCGCTGGAGAACCGGCTGCGCTTCCCGCTCGAGGTGTTCCGCGCCATGCGCGCGGCTTGGCCCGAGGACAAGCCGATGTCGGTGCGCCTGTCGGCGACCGACTGGGTCGGCGATGCGGGCGTGACGCCCGACGAGACGGTGCGCATCGCCGAGGCCTTCGTCGCCGCCGGCGCGGACCTGATCGACGTCTCGGCGGGTCAGACGACGCCCGAGGCGCGGCCGGTCTACGGGCGCATGTTCCAGACTCCGTTCTCCGACCAGGTGCGCAATACGCTGGGCTGCGCGACGATGGCGGTGGGCAACATCTACGAGATCGACCACGTCAACTCGATCCTGGCCGCCGGCCGCGCCGATCTCGTCGCGCTGGCGCGGCCCCATCTCGCCGATCCGCACTGGACGATGCGCGCCGCGGCGACGCTCGAACATGACGCCGCCGCCGGGCCCATCCAGTATCGCGCCGGCTACGAGCAGCTGGCGCGCAATCTGAAACGCGCCGCCGAAATGCAGGAGTTCAAGGCATGACAGGACCCCAGGACGCGACCGCGGTCATCACCGGCGGCGGAACGGGCATCGGGCTCGCGATCGCGCGCCGGCTCGCCGCGATGGGCGCGAAGCCCGTCCTGATGGGCCGGGATCTCGAGCGGCTGGAAGCCGCCGCCGCGGACATCCCGAACGCCCGGGCGGTGCGTTGCGACGTGACCGATCCGGACTCGGTGGAGACCGCCTTCGCCGCGGCGCGGTCCGAGGGGCCGGTGACTATCCTGGTCAACAACGCCGGCATCGCCTCGTCGAGCCCGTTCCACAAGATGGACGAGGACGAGTGGATGCGCGTCCAGGACGTCAATGTCGCCGGCGTGTTCCGTTGCACGCGCGCCGTCGCCGAGGACCTGATGGCCGCCGAGTATGCGCGCGTCATCAATATCGCGAGCACGGCCGGCCTGCGCGGCGGGGCGTATATCGCCCATTACTGCGCGTCGAAGCACGGCCTCATCGGCATGACGCGCGCGCTGGCGGCCGAATGGGCGCGCCGGGGCGTGACGGTCAACGCGATCTGTCCCGGCTATGTCCGCACCGAGATGGCCGAGACGGCGATCACGACGATCATGGAGAAGACCGGCCGCGACCGGGACGCGGCGATCGCCGAGCTCGCCAAGACCAATCCGCAGGGCCGGCTGATCGAGCCCGAGGAGGTCGCCGAGGCGGCGGCCTGGCTGTGCGCGCCGGAATCCCGATCGGTCAACGGACAGGCGATCGCCGTCGACGGCGGCGCGACGGGCTAGGGGGAATTGATGGATCCGAACAGCTTCAAGCCGGCCCATTTCCGCTGGGACTTCGCCGACGGGGTGGGCGTCGTCACGCTCGACCGGCCGGAGAAGAAGAACCCGCTCACCTTCGAGTCCTACGCCGAGCTGCGCGATTTCTTCCGCGCCCTCGACCAGGCGCCGGAGGTGAAGGCGGTGGTCCTCACCGGCGCCGGGGGGAATTTCTGCTCGGGCGGCGACGTTCACGAGATCATCGGCCCGCTCACCGAGAAGGACATGCCCGGCCTGCTCGAATTCACGCGCATGACCGGCGATCTCGTGAAGGCGATCCGGCACTGCCCGCCCCCGGTGATCGCCGCTGTCGAGGGCGTGTGCGCCGGCGCCGGGGCGATCCTCGCGATGAGCGCCGATCTCAGGCTGGCGACGCCGGACGCGAAGACCGCCTTCCTGTTCAACCGCGTTGGGCTCGCCGGCTGCGACATGGGCGCGTGCGCGATCCTGCCGCGCATCATCGGCCAGGGCCGGGCGAGCGAGCTGCTGTTTTTCGGCCGCTCGATGAGCGCGGAAGAAGGCGAGCGCTGGGGCTTCTGGAACCAGCTGGTCGAAGACGGCCCGGTGCTCGACGCGGCGAAGGCGTGGGCGGCCCGCATCGCGGCGGGGCCCAATTTCGCCAACGCCATGACCAAGGCGCAGCTGAACGCCGAGTGGGACATGGGGCTCGACCAGGCCATCGAGGCCGAGGCCCAGGCCCAGGCGATCTGCATGCAGACCGAGGATTTCCGCCGCGCCTACCGCGCCTTCGTGGCGAAGGAAAAGCCCGTCTTCGAGGGGAATTGAGCGTGGCCGATCAAAGCTATCTCGACTGGCCCTTCCTCACCGATCGCCATCGCGACCTCGCCCGCCGGGCGCGCGACTGGGCGGAAAAGACGTTCGGCGCCGACGGCTTCGCCGAGCACGGCGATGTCGACGCCGAATGCCGCGATCTCGTGAAATCGCTCGGCGCGGCGGGCTGGCTGAAGCTGAGCGCGCCGGGCGGCGACGACCCGCTCGACGTCCGCTCGCTGTGCCTGATGCGCGAGACTCTGGGCTATTACTCGGGGCTCGCCGATTTCAGCTTCGCCATGCAGGGGCTGGGCTCGGGCACGATCTCGCTGTTCGGCGACGCCGCGCAGAAATCCGCCTGGCTGCCGGGCGTCGCCTCGGGCGAGGCGATCGCCGCCTTCGCGCTCACCGAGCCCGAGGCGGGCTCCGACGTCGCCGCGCTGTCGCTGGAGGCGAAGCGCGACGGCGACGATTACGTGCTCGACGGCGAGAAGACCTACATCTCCAACGGCGGGATCGCGGACTTCTATGTGGTCTTCGCGCGCACCGGCGAGGCGGGATCGCGCGGGATCAGCGCCTTCATCGTGCCCGCCGACGCGGCCGGCCTCGAGATCCGCGAGCGCATCGAGGTGATCGCGCCCCATCCGCTGGCGCGTCTCGGCTTCGAAGGCTGCCGCGTGCCGGCGTCGAACCTGATCGGCGAGGAGAACGCCGGGTTCAAGTACGCCATGGCGACGCTCGACGTGTTCCGCTCCACCGTGGCCGCCGCCGCCCTCGGCTTCGCCCGGCGGGCGCTGGACGAGGCGCGGTCGCGGGCGGGTTCGCGCGAGCTTTTCGGCGGGACGCTCGCCGACCTGCCGGTCGTGCAGTCGCAGATCGCCGAGATGGCGCTCGATATCGATGCGGCCGCGCTGCTCATCTATCGCGCCGCCTGGATGAAGGATTCCGGCGCGCCGCGGGTCTCGCGCGAAGCCGCGATGGCCAAGCTCCACGCCACCGAGACCGCGCAGGCGACCATCGACAAGGCCGTCCAGATCTTCGGCGGGCTGGGCGTGACGAAGGGCTCGGTTCCCGAGGCGCTCTACCGCGAGATCCGCGCATTGCGCATCTATGAGGGCGCCTCGGAAGTGCAGAAGCTGATCATCGCGCGCCACGCGCTCGCGGAGGGCGCATGAGCGTCTTCGAGCACCGCCGCGCGATCCGCTTCGCCGACATGGATCCGGCGGGGATCGTCTTCTATCCGCGCTATTTCGAGATGATCAACGAGACCGTCGAGGCCTGGTTCCGCGAGGCGCTGGACCACGGCTTCGACGAGATGATCCTGAAAGAGCGCTTCGGCGTGCCGCTGGCGCGCATCGAGGTCGATTTCAAGACGCCAGGCGGACTCGACGACGAGCTCGTTTTCCGGCTGACGGTGGAGCGCATCGGCGGGGCGTCGGCGGCGCTGCGCATCCGGGCGCTGTGCGGCGAGGAAGTCCGTTTCGAGGCGCGGCTGACCATCGTCTATCTCGACATCGACGCCCACAAGCCGACGCCCATTCCCGACGGGCTGCGCGCGCGGATGACCGATTTTCTCGAGGAGGTCGAGCGATGAAGGTGCTGCAGCCGCCGGGCTGGCCCCGGCCGAAGGGCTATTCCAACGGGATCGAAGCGCGCGGCCGCCAGGTCTTCGTCGCCGGCCAGATCGGCTGGGACGCGACCGGAACCATCGTCTCCGACGACTTCGCCGACCAGTTCGAGCAGGTGCTGAAGAACACGCTCGCCGTCCTCGCCGAGGCCGGCGCCGGACCCGAGCACGTGGCGCGCATGACCGGCTACATCACCGACCGCGACGCCTATCTCGACGCCGCGCCGAGGCTCGGCCCGATCTGGAAGGCCCTGATGGGCCGGCATTATCCCGCCATGGCCTTCGTCGTCGTCGCGGGTCTGATCGAGCCGGCCGCGCAGATCGAGATCGAGACGACGGCCGTCGTCGAGGACTAGGTCCGCTCCAGCACCATCGCCGCGCCCTGGCCGACGCCGACGCACAGCGTGACCAGCGCGTAGCGGCCGTTCTCGGCGTGGAGGCGCTGGGCGGCGGTGAGCGCCAGCCGCGCCCCGCTCATGCCGAGGGGATGGCCGAGCGCGATCGCCCCGCCCCAGGCGTTGAGGCGCTTGTCGTCGTCTTCAATGCCCCATTCGCGCGTGCAGGACAGCACCTGGGCGGCGAAGGCTTCGTTGAGTTCGATGACGTCGACATCGTCCAGCGCGAGGCCCGCGTGGGCGAGCGCCTTGGCCGTCGCCGGGACAGGGCCGATCCCCATCGTGCGCGGCGGGACGCCCGCTGCGGCGTAGCCGACCACGCGGGCGAGGGGGGTCAGTCCGAGCGCCCGGCCCGAGGCCTCGTCGCCGACGATCAGCGCCGCCGCCCCGTCATTCACCCCAGAGGCGTTGCCGGCGGTGACGCTCCCGTCCTTTCTGAAGGCGGGTTTGAGCCCGGCGAGCTTGTCCTCGTCGACGCCCGGGCGGGGATGCTCGTCGGCGTCGACGATCACGGGATCGGCCTTGCGCTGCGGGATCTCGACCGGCGCGATCTGGGCGGCGAGCCTGTCGGTCGCCTCGGCGGCCAGGCGCTGGGACCGCGCGGCGAAGCGGTCCTGATCGGCGCGGTCGATTCCGCGCTCCTCGGCCAGGTTCTCGGCCGTCTCGCCCATCGATTCCACGCCGTAGCGCGCCTCGATCTCCGGGTGGACGAAGCGCCAGCCGATGGTGGTGTCCTCCATCTTCGCCGCGCGCGAGAACGCCGTCTCGGCCTTCGCCATGACGAAGGGCGCGCGGGACATGCTCTCCACCCCGCCCGCGAGCGCCAGGCCGATATCGCCCGTCCGGATCGCGCGCGCGGCGTGGGCGACGGCCTCGAGCCCGCTGGCGCACAGCCGGTTCACGGTGACGCCGGGGACCGTCTCGCCGAGACCGCTCAGAAGCGCGGCCATGCGCGCGACATTGCGATTGTCCTCGCCGGCCTGGTTGGCGCAGCCCAGCACGATCTCCTCGACGCGTTCGGCCAGCTCCGGGCCGTGGCGCTCGACCAGCGCGCGCAAGGGATGGGCGGCGAGATCGTCGGCGCGCACCGACGACAGCGCGCCGCCATAGCGCCCGATCGGCGTGCGCACGCCGTCATAAAGAAAGGCTTCCTTCATACGCTGTTCCTCATGCAACAATGCGCGCCGATTCAATGCGCTCGCAGGAGTTCGGGGACGGCCGCATGCCGATGGAGCCTACGGGATACGCCGACAGTTTCGCGCGGGACAATCTGCCCGACGAGGATGACTGGCCGGACCTGATATTCAACCGTCCCGGGCTGCAATACCCGCCCCGCCTCAACGCCGCCGTCGAGCTGCTCGACAAGACCGTCGCCGCCGGCCATGGCGACCGGGTCGCCGTGTACTCCAGCGAGAAGACGCTCACCTACGCCGAGCTCAACGCCGCGGCGAACCGGCTCGCGCACGTCCTCGTCGACGATCTCGGCCTCGTGTCCGGAAACCGCGTCCTGCTTCACGGCGGCAATTCGGCCGATCTCATGATCGCCTGGCACGCCGTGCTCAAGGCCGGCGGGATCGCGGTCGCGACCATGCCGATGCTGCGCGAAACCGAGCTCACCAAGATCGTGAGGAAGGCCGAGGTGCGCCTCGCGCTCGTCGATCCGCGCTTCGCCGAACCCGCCCAGGAATCGCAGGCCGCCGGGAGCGGGCTCGAGCGCGTCGCCGAGTTCGGTCCGCATTCCACGCTCGAAGAGATGGCCGCCGGCAAGCCGGCGACGTTCGAGGCCTGCGATGCTGCGGCCGACGACGTCGCGCTGCTGGCCTTCACCTCGGGCACGACGGGCGAGCCCAAGGCCTGCGCGCACTTCCATCGCAGCATCCTGGCGATGGCCGACACCTTCGCGCGGCATTGTCTCGATCCGCAGCCCGGCGACGTCTACGCCGGCACGCCGCCCTTCGCCTTCACCTTCGGGCTCGGCGCCTTCGTGGTGTTTCCCGCGCGGTTCGGGGCGGCCGTCGCGCTGCCCGACCGGCCGGGCTTCGAGGCGCTGTGCGAGACCATCGAGCGCTTCGGGGTCACCCACACATTCACCGCGCCGACGGGCTATCGCGCCATGATCGGCCTGGCCGAGCGGTTCGACCTGTGCTCGCTCAAGGGCGGGGTCTCGGCCGGAGAGCACCTGCCCGAGGCGACCTGGCGGGCCTGGAATGAGACCACCGGCGTCGAACTCATCGACGGCATCGGCGCGACCGAGATGATCCACATCTTCATTTCCGCGCCGGCCGGCGAGATCCGCCCCGGCGCGACCGGCAAGCCGGTTCCGGGCTACGAGGCGCGCCTCATCGACGACGCCGGCGCGCCGCTGGCGGTTGGGGAGACCGGCCGGCTGGCCGTGCGCGGTCCGACGGGCTGCCTCTACCTCGCCGACGAGCGGCAGAAGTCGTACGTGCAGGACGGCTGGAACGTCACCGGCGACGTCTTCCGCACCGATGAAGACGGCTATTTCTGGTACGTCTCGCGGTCGGACGACATGATCGTGTCGTCGGGCTACAACATCGCCGCCATCGAGGTGGAGCAGGCGCTGCTGAAGCACGACGCCGTCGCAGAGTGCGCGGTCGCCGGGCGGCCCTGCGCCGAGCGCGGCGCGATCGTGAGCGCCCATGTCGTGCTCAAGGATCCCGCCCGGGCCGGCGACGCGCTCGCCCGCGAGCTGCAGGATTTCGTCAAGGCGACGATCGCGCCCTACAAGTATCCCCGTGCGGTCGCCTTCGTCGACGATCTGCCCAAGACCCAGACCGGCAAGCTTCAGCGCTTCCGGCTGGAGAACCGCGACGAGAGCGCCTGACGCGGCGGCGGCCTCACACCACGATCTCGACGATCGGCGCGCCGCGCCGGCGGGCGATCTCCATCACGTCGTGCGTGCCGCCGGGCCCCGCCGGTTCGCCGCGGTCGTGGACGGCGATCAGCGCATCGATGCGTTCGACCATCGCGATCCCCGCGGCGCGGTAGCGCCCGCTCGGGGAGGCCGGCGCCTCCGCGGCGCGGGCGACGACGACCGTCTCGTCGGCGCGCCGATGCAGACGGCGGAACGCGGCGCGCGCCCGGCGGCTCGCGAAGTCCCGCTCGTACGCCGAGGCTGGCTTCGGCAGCAGCGCCGTCAACGTCCATCCGCGCTTGAGCGCCTCGCGCGCGACGATCGTGTCGGCGCCTTCGGCGAGCCCGGAGACCAGCCGCATCTCCGCGCCCGTCGCCCCGGCGGCGCGTTCGAGCCGCGCCAGCACCCGGCGCGCGCGGCCCGGCAGGCGGAAGATCGCCCAGCTGCTGAGCCGGTTCGGCCGATGGCCCGTCACGCCGATGATCCGCGCAGCCATCACGCAGCTTCGGCGTCGCCGTCGATCAGATCGCGGACATGGCGGACGAGGTCGCGATCGGCCGCGGTCTCCTCCGGCGCCGTTGCGGTCTCGAGCCGCGCCAAGCCCGTTTCGCTCGTCTCCAGCCAGTCCTCCAGCGCCAGCACGAAGCGCACGTCGTAGCTCTGCGTCTCCGGCGTGAGCGCATCGAACGGTTTCAGGTCGCCGTGAATGCGCCGCGCCCGGTCGGTCTTCTCGCCGGGCCGCCAGCCTTCGAGGCGCCGGTCGATGACCCAGCGCACATGCTCGAGCTCCGCCAGGCGCACGAGCTCGGCGGCGTTGCGGTAGAGCGGCTCGCCCGGTGCGAGCGCCGGCGCGGCGTTGGGCGAGAGCGAACGCGTCGCGACCCAGTCGCGGATGTCGAAGCCGGCGGCGAGCAGCTTGGCGGGGATGTGCGAGACGGCGCGGCGGTTGGAGACGCGGTACTTCTCGCTGAGGAATTCCCACGGCTGGTCGGCGTCGCGGCCCGAACCCGCGTCGCGATAGGCGTCGTGGTAGGACTTCGCCCGCGCGTCCGGGTCCTCCTCGAGCAGGCCGGTCGCGGCGATCACCTCCTCCCAGCGCGCGAAGGCGATCAGCTGGCGCGGGTCGTAATCGAGACTCGGTCCGCACTCGGGCAGGCCCGCGCCGTTGCGGGCGCGCACGAAGATCGGGCAATCGAACAGGTGCTCGCGCTCGCCGAGTTCGCGCAGGGCGAGCGCCGAGACCAGCGGCGAGAAGGCTTCGCCCGGCGCGGCGTAGATGGCGTGCAGCGGCGTGCGCGCGCAGCGGTCGCGCAGGATCTCGAGGCCCTGCCGGTCGATCGCGTCGGCGCGCGCCTCGATGAAGGCGAGATCGAGGATATCGGAGAGATCGCCGTGACGGGCTGCGAAGCCGTCGGCGCGCCGGCGGGCCTCGGGGTCGACGACGGTGACCATGGGCGGCGCGCCGGGGCTGTGCGCGCCGGAGTTCAGAAGCTCGGTGGCGATCGCCTCGCCCAGCGCGCCGAACCCGGCGATCAGGACATGGACCGGCGCGCGCGCCGAGCCGTCCGGCGCCAGGAAGGGCGGATGGCGGGCGATCACGGCGCGGGCCGCGGCGGCGGCCTCGGAGACGACAGTCAGCCGGTCGCCGCGATGCTCGGCGTCGACGGCGATGTCGGAGACGTGGTTGAGCCGCTCGGCCAGCCAGGGCTGCTTGATGAAGGCGAAGATCGCGGTCTCGGGATAGCTGCGCGACAGCGTGAGCGCGGTCTGGGCCGTCGCCGCGTCGGTGGTTTCGGCGACGATGATGCGCGCCGCGCTCCTGAGGCTGCGCTGCATCACGTCCTGCTGGAGGCTCACCGCCCGGCGCAGGGTGAGCACGCCGTCCCAGTCGTCCTCTTCGGCGTCGGCGTGATGGGTGACGGTCCGGCCGCGCACGGCCAGCGCCTCGGCGAAGCGCCGCGCGAAGGGGTGGTCGCCGAGCACCACGGCGTGGCCGCGCCGCCACGACGCCTGGAAATTCTTCACCTGCGTCCGCAGCAGGGCGTAGCCGATCTGGATGAGCGTGCCCGTCGTGGCGAGAAAGCCCGACCACCGCGCAAGGCGGAGGCTCGCCGGCTCGCCGTATGCGCCGAGCTCGTTGTAGACGTCGCTGAATGTGAACGCCTTGATCGTGCGGAAGAAGGCGTTCTCGATCAGCGCGAAACCGGTGAACTCGCCGGACAGCGCGACGCTCCAGCCCCACACGCCCGCGACCAGGGTGAGGACCGCGAGCGCGATCGGCGTCGCCGCGATCAGCTGTCTCGCCATCCGGATACCTCGCGCCCGCCGCCGGCGCGGCCGGCGCCGCGCCATTCCCTCCCGATCTGTCTAAAGCGCTCCGCCGTCTCGGGGAAGACCGGCCGGACCGGCGGCGACACGGCTCCGGCATAAGAAATGGCTGACCCGTCGGGGTGGAAAGGTTAATATCCCGCGGTTCGGAAGGGGGATCTCAATGGCGCGCGACCCGTGGGGCCAGTACGCCTACAAGGCCTTCATCAGCTACAACCACAAGGACGTGGGCTGGGCTGAATGGCTGGAGACCGAGCTCGAGGCCTTCCGCGTGCCGATCGACCTGATCGGCGCCTGGGCGCCGCCCGGACCGGTGCCTTCAGGCGTGTCGCCCGTGTTCCGCGATCGCACCAGCCTCGCCGCCGGCTCGCATCTCGACGACGGGCTGCGCGAGACGCTCGACGCCTCGGCTTCGCTGATCGTGGTGTGCAGCCCGAACTCGGCGAAGTCGGATTACGTCAACGAGGAGGTCGCCCACTTCAAGCGCTCGGGCAAGGGCCACCGGATCTTCCCGATCATCGTGGGCGGCGAACCCTTCGACAAGAAGAACGAGTGCTTCGTCGAGGCGCTCAAGCGCGAGATCGACCCGTCCACGGGAGAGCTCACCAAGACCGAGACCGCGCCGATCGCCGCAGACGCCCGCAAGGAAGGCGAGGGCCGCGACGAAGCCTTCGTCAAGCTGGTCGCCGGCCTGCTCGGCGTCGATGTCGGCGAGCTGCGCGAAAAGCACAACGTCAAGCTCGAGCAGGAAAAGGCCGAGGCGGTCCGCCGCGCCAAGATCGCGACCTACGCCTCCCTCGCCGCCCTGGTGCTGATGGTCATCGCCGGGGGAATCGGCGTCGGCGCCTACCAGCAGCGCCAGTCCGCGCTGGCCCGCGAATCCGAACTCGTCGCGCGCTATGTCCAGAAATCCTTCGGCCGCGGCGAGGAGGTCGTCGCCGCCGCCCTGCTCGCCGAAGTGCTGCCGACGACGTCGGGCGCGCTGCTGTCGCGGCCTGAGACGCCCGAGGCGATCGAGCTCGCCGCCGACCTGCTGGATTCGCGCGTGCTGACGCGCACGCTGAATTCCCATGAAGGCCCGGTGCGCATGTCGGCGCTGAGTCCGGACGGGACGCGGATCGCCACGGCCTCGGCCGATGGTGCGGCGCGCGTCTGGGACGCCGAGACCGGCGAGCGGCTTGCCCTGATCGAGCATGAGGGCGAGGTCGCGTCGGTCGTGTTCAGCCGGGACGGGGCGCGCGTGCTCACCGCCTCGGCCGACGGGACGGCGCGGGTGTCCGACGCCGAAACGGGCGAGCAGATCGCCGTCTTCAGCCAGGAGGCGCCCTTGCGCGCAGCCGTCTTCGATTCCGCCGGCGCGCGGGTCGCGACCGCCGGCGAGGACGGGACGGCGCGGGTCTGGCGGCTCTCCGACGGCGAGCAGGTCGTCGCGCTCGATCACGATGACGCCGCCGTGGTCTCGCTCGCCTTCCGTTCCGACGGCCGGCAGATCGTGACGATCGCCGCCGACGGCGCGGCCCGGCTCTGGGATCCGGTCAACGGCCGGCTGACGGCGACGATGCGTCATGACTCTCCGATCCGCACGGCCCGCTTCAGCCCGCGCGGCTGGCGCCTCGTCACGGCGTCGGGCGACGGGCCGGCGCGCGTCTGGCGCACCAATGGCGGCGCGCTGCTCGACGAGGTGAGGGCGGAGGCCGACGCCGGGCTGGAGAGCGCGGCGATGAGCGCGGCGTTCAGCCCGTTGAGCGATCAGCTGATCACGACGTCGAGCGACAACGCGATCCGCATCTGGGACGCCCGGCCGGGCGTCGACATCAAGCTCGGCGCCACGCTGCGCGGCCATTCCGCCGCGGTCTGGGACGCCGTCTACAGCGCCGACGAGTCGGTCATCATCACGGCGGCGCGCGACGACACGATCCGCGTCTGGGACCCGGAGACCGAGGAGACCCGCGGCGTGCTGCGCCTGGCCGCGCTGTCTGACGCGCGCGCCAACACGCATTCCGGCGACGCCGCCGAGCCGCCGGCCGGACAGATCGCGCTCAGCGCCGACGGCTCGCGGCTCGTGACGCTGGCGGGCGACCATCGCGCCGCGGTCTGGTCGCTCGACGCGCTCAGCGCCGGCGCGCGCGCCAGCGTCGCCCTGGACGGTCATGGCGACCGCGTGCGCCGCGCCGTCTTCGATCCGCTCGGCGAGACGCTAGCGACCGGCTCCGACGACAAGGACGCCGCGATCTGGGACGCCTCCGGCGAGCGGCTCTCGGTGTATTCGGGTCACGCCGCGCCGGTGCGCGACGTGGCCGTCAGCCCGGACGGCGCGTGGCTCGCGACGGCCTCCGACGACGGCACGGCGATCGTCTGGAACCGCGAGACCGGCAAGCTCGAAGCGATGTTCGAGGGCCATGAAGGCCCGGTCCTCGATCTCGCCTGGGCGCCCGACGGCGCGTGGCTCGCCACCGCCTCGGCCGATCGCACGGTGCGGCTCTGGGACGTCGGTTCCGACGCGCCGACGCGCGTGCTCCGCGATCATGGCGGCGGCGTGCGTTCTGTCGCGATCAGCCCCGACGGAACGCAGATCGCGACCGGCTCCGAGGACGGCGTCGCGCGGCTCTGGAGCGTGGAGACCGGCGAGGTCGTCTCGGCCTTGCGCGGGCACGCCGGCTGGATTCGCCGGGTGGCGTTCAGCGGCGACGGGAGCCGGCTCGTATCGGCGTCCGACGACACGACGGCCGTCGTCTGGGAGCTCGCGACCGGCCGGCGCCTGCAGATTTTCCGGCACGGCGAACGGGTCAACTGGGCGGAGTTCTCGCCGGCGCGCGCCGAGGTGGTCACCGCCTCGGCCGACGGCGCGGTGCGGTTGTGGGACGTGCGGACCGGGTTCGAGCGATCGCGGCTGGCCGAGACCGCCGGCGAGGTCTTCCAGGCGAGCTTCTCGCCGGACGCCGGGCGGCTGGTGATCGTGGCCGACGACGGACCGCCCCGGCTGCTCGACCTGCCGGAGCGGCGCGTCGAGGCCTCCGTCGAGTCGGTGCGCAGCGAACTCGCCTCGCTCGATGTCCAGCGCACGCCGGAGGCGTTGCTCCAGGAGCTGGGACTGAACGTCGACGCGCCGCCGCCGTTCGAGCGCTACGGCCTGCTAGACTGGCGCTGGTGGTTCGGCGAACGCAGCCTCGCTAACCGGCTCTTCGCCGGGCGCGCCGAGGAGTCCTAGTCCCTTGCGTCCGTCTCGCCGGCGCGCTTGAGCAGGATGCGCGTGGCGATCGGGCCGGCGATCTCGAACAGGATCGTCGTCGTCACGGCGACGTTGAGCAGGGTGTCTCCGATCGACGGCAGCGCGTCCCGCGCGACGAGCGCCATGCCGAGGGCGACGCCGGCCTGCGGCGTCAGCATCAGCCCGATCCGGCGCGACTGCGCATCGTCGAGCCCGCCGGCGCGCCCGCCGATCCAGCCGCCGAGAAACCGGCCGGCGGTGCGGAAGACGAGATAGCCGCCGGTCAGCGCGAGCGCGCCCGTCAGTCCGGCGGGGTCGAAGCCCGCCCCGGCGAGCACGAAGAAGACGATCAGGAACGGCCAGCTGATGTGCTCGATCTCGTGGAACGAGTAGTCGTGATGCCGGGCGAGGTTCACGATCACCGCGCCCGCCGTCATGCCGGTCAGCAGAAGCGAGGCGCCGAGCCATTCCGCCACGCCGGCGCAAAGCAGGACGAGGCCGAGCGCCTCGGCGAGCGTCGGTTCGCCGGGCCGGATGCGGCCGGAGGCGAACGACGCGGGCAGCCCGACGGCCGCGCCGATCGCGAGCGACTTCCCGATCTCGGCCGCGCCCGCGCCGAACCCGCCGGCGATTCCGTCGCCGGCTGCGGCGAGCACGCCGAGCAGGACGCTGAAGGTGATGATCGCCCAGGCGTCGTCGATCGCCACGATGCCGAGGATGGTCCTGGTGACCGGGCCGTCGGCGCGGGTCTCCGAGACGACGTCCCGGATCGCGGCGGGATCGGTGGCGACGCCGACGCCGGCCAGGGCCAGCGCCAGCGCGATTGGCGCGCCCAGTGCGGCCAGACCCGCCGTCATGACGGCGAACGTGACCAGGCTGACCAGCAGCGAGACCCAGACGATCGCCCGGCCGTGGCGTCTGAGCGAGGCCAGCGAAAGCTCGCCGCCCAGCAGGAAGGCGACCATGGTCAGGGCGAGATCGGCGGTGATCTCGCGCCAGTTCTCCGCATCGATCGGCAACAGCCCGAACCCCGCCGGCCCGATGATTGCGCCGAACACGACCAGCAGCGTGATGCGCGGCAGCCGCGTGCGCCGGCCCAGCGCGTCCAGCGCCAGTCCGGCCAGCAGCAGCACGCCGAAAGTCGTGAGGATCGGCGCGAGGCCGGCGAGGGCGGCGGTGTCGGTCACGGTGATGTCGCGCCTCCGGCGGCGGAACGCCCGCCGATTATGGCAGGTCGGATTCGGGCGGAAACACGTCCGGCCGCGTGTAGTGGCCGGCCGGGTCGAGATCGAGCGCCGAGCCGATCAGCTCGCTTTCGTCGAACGCGACGGTGAAGACGCCGCGCTGGTCGAAGACCGGCGCGTGCAGCACCTCGCCCATCGGCGAGACGATGCAGCTTCCGCCGCGGATCAGCACGGCGTCGGGATCGTCGCCCTGGATCGGATGGAAGCCATCATCGGGCCCGTCGGCGCGCGTCATCATCTGGCAGGCGCTGGCGACGAGACAGCGGCCTTCCAGCGCGATCATGCGCATGGAGGGCAGCCAGACCTCGCGGTCGTCGACGGTCGGCGCGCACCAGTAGCGCGTTCCGCGCTCGTAAAGATGCGCGCGGTAGCGCGGCATGTAGTTCTCCCAGCAGATCGCCGTCGCGGCGACGCCGATATCGAGCGCGGCGGGCTCGATCGTCGAGGCGTCGCCCGAGCCCCAGATCACGCGCTCCATCGCCGTGGGCATGAGCTTGCGATGCCAGCCCGCGATCGCGCCCGAGCGGTCGAACGTCGCCGTCGAGCAGTAGAGCGTGCGGTGTACGCTTTCGATCAGTCCGGCGACGCAGTTGACGCCGGCCTCGCGGACGAGCCGCGCGATCTTGTCGAGGCGGGTCGAGCCGCGCGGAAACGCGCTTTCGAAATAGCGCCTGTAGAGCTCGCGGCTCTCGGGCAGACGCATGCCGACCCGGATCCCGAAATCCACGCCCTTGGGGTAGCCGCCGAGAAACGCCTCCGGAAAGACGACGAGATCGGCGTTCGCCTCGGCCGCCTCGGCGAGCCGGCGCGCAAAGCGCGCGATCGTCTCGTCGGCGTCGAAAAGCTTCGGTGCGTCCTGAACGACGGCGATGACGCTCAATGGAATGCTCCCGGCCCGCTGCGGAGCCGGGAGCATAGACTGCGATCGTCAGAGGGGTCAGCCCGCTGCGGCGCGCCCGAATGTCGGCGTCGCGACCTCGCGCGGCGGTCCGCGGTGCACCGCGCGAACCCGGCGGATATGCTCGGTCATTTCGCCGGCGCGGGCCTTGTCGCCGACGGCGGCGAAGGCGTCGCGCGCGGCCTCGAAATTCTCCAGCGCGTGATCGAGCGCTTCCGGGTTCTGGGTCATCGGGAACAGGCGCACATAGGTCTCGCCGATCTTGCGCCGGGTCGCGGCGTGCGGACCGGGCTCCGTCTCGCGGCCGCGCAGGCTCAGCGCCTCGGCGAAGGCCGCCAGGGCGGACTTCAGGCGCTCGCGGTCGCGCAGCATGTGGCCGGCCTCCTGGAGCGCCACGCCCAGCGCATGCTGGGTGTTCGCCCAGCGCGTCGGGACGACGTCAGGGTCGAGCAGGTCCAGCGCGGCCTGCAGGGTTTCGGCGGCGCTGTCCATCAGCTCGGACTTTTCGCGAATCCGGCCCAGCATGCTCAGCGTGACGCCGAGATTATGCAGCATCGCCGCGCGGCTCTCCGGCTCGGTCTCGTCGCGGCCGCCGAGGGCGTCCGTGTAGCATTCCACGGCGCGCTCAAGCAGGGCGGCGTCGCGGCGGCCGCCGCCGAGCACGCGCAGCGCGTCGCCCATCTGGCGGCGGGTCTCGGTCCACTCGGCCGACATGGTCGCCGGCGTGCGGACCTCGAGCGCGTGGTTGAACGCCGCGATGGAGGCCTCGAGATGGACGCTGTCGCCGGTCCGGGCGGCCAGCGTCTTGAGGATGCGGCCGCGGACGTCCTGCAGGCGCGCCCATTCGACGGGATCGCGCTTGCGCGACGTCAGATCGAGCGCCTCGCAAACCGCGGCGTCGGCGTCGCGCAGGCGCGAGGCGTCTCCCGTCAGGCGCGAGAGCAGATGCAGCGCCTCGGCGGTCAGGGCGCGCATGCGGGCGTGGTCGGCGACCTGGCCGGCGCGGGAATGGACCTCCTCGGCGTCGCGGCAGATCGCGATCGCCTCGCGCACCGGCGACTGGTCGCGGGAGCGCTCGCCGAGCTGCAGCAGCGCCTTGGCGAGCTGTTCCTGGGTGCGGGCGCGGTCTGAGGCCAGCCCGCCGCGCTTGCGCAGCTGCAGGCCCTCGCGGAAGGCGGCGACGGCCTCGCGCAGGCCGCGCGCCGTGGGGTCGTCGGCGGCCAGCAGCATCAGCGCCGCGCCCTTCTTGTCCTGGAGACCGGCCCACTCCTCGGGCGCGTCGTCGTAGCTGAGCACGCGCTCGGCGGTGACATAGGCCTCGATCGCGTCCTCGGCCCGGGCGTTGCGGCCGGTGACGCGCGCGGCCGCCATGATCGCATCGCCCAGCCCGACATGGGCGTGGGCCCAGCTCACCGAGCCGGTCTTGCGCGCCATGGCGTCGACGGCGCCGCGATAGCCCTCGGCGGCGGCGTACGCCGCGCCGGCGTCGTCGAACCTCTCGGCGACCCGGAGCAGCGCGTCGGACGCGCGCAGGCGGGCGTGGGCGGATCGGAAGCGTCCGTCGGAGCGCGCTCCGGCGGCGATCCGCGCCAGCCGCATCTGCGCCGAGCGGCGGTTCTTCAGCGCGCGCGCCTCGAGCAGATCGAAGGCCTTTTCGACGGCGGCCTCCTCGCCGGTCGCCAGCAGGGCGTCGACATCGGACTGGTCGCGCCCGGTCGCCGCCGCCCGCAAGCGCATGGCGGCGTGCACGAGGCCGACGAGCAGCAGCGCCTCGACGAAGCCGCGCGCGAGCACGGCCGTCCATCCGGCGGTCGCCGCTGCATCCGCCCAACCCAGCGACGCCGCGGCGTCGCCCATCGGCAGCGCGCGCGCGGTTTCAGTCCACAGGAACATGACGGGGCCGAGCAGCCCGGCGCCGCCGTCTCCCAGCGCCAGCCGGCTCGCGCCGACGAACGCGACCCAGACGCCCAGGAACACGCCGGCGAGCGTTTCGACGCGAAGGTCGACGCGGTCGATGAGCGTCGCGCCGCGATCGGCCGCCTCGTCGGCGTCGGCCCGCATCCGGCCCCGGACCCGCATCAGGCCGACGCTGAGAAACAGCGCCGAGCCTGATGCGGCCAGCGCGGCCGGGACGGGGGCGAGGAGGGCGACGGCCAGCAAGGCGATCCAGGCCGCGGCGAACGCCGCGCGACGCGGAAGGGGCTTGCGCAGGGTGAGGCCGAGGGGCGCGCGGGCGGCGAGCGCGATCGCGCCGTCGATGCGGGAAAACGCGTCCAGCGTCGGGGCGTGGCGAACGCGTCCGAGCACGCCGCGCAGCGCGAGCCACCCGATTGCGGCGGCCGCTCCAAGGCTGAGCGCGGCGGCGGCGCCGTTGGCGAACGCGGCAAACGCCGCGGAGAAATCGATGCCCTGAAGAAGAATGTCCACGCGCCTATCGGTTGCGCCGCCTCGCTGGCGGGAACCGCCTCTTCCTGCTGTGTCAGGAAAAACTCTGCGCCCGGGGTGTTAACCGGGTATTACGCGCATGATCCGGCTGAAATTTAGGTTAACGTCTTCTTTTCGCTCGGCATCGCCGGGCGGGCGGCGATGCGTCGCCTTGAGACCGGACGGCCGAGCGGCTAGGTCCTTCATGAAAGGCGGGCGGGACGCTGATGCGGGACATACAGATCGAATTCCGGCGGCTGGTCGACGAGATGTACGACGCCAGCCTGCTCGTCGACGTGGCGTCGCGCACGATCGTGTACGGCAACGCGGCCGCCGAGGCGCTGCTCGGCTATCCGGTCGACGAGCTGGCGCAGATGTCGCCCGCCGACATTCACCCGCACGAAATCCCCCGGGTCGAGGCGTTTCTCGACGCGGTGATGGCGTCCGGCAACTGGACCTCCGACGCGCTGTCCTGCCGGGCGCGCAGCGGCCAGCGGATTCCGGCCGATGTCCGGGCCACCCGGATCCGGTTCGACGATCGCGATTTCGTCTTCCTCGTCATTCGCGATCTCCGCACCGAGCAGCTCGCCCGGCTTGGCGCTTCGGTGAGGGCGGTGGCCCACGATCTTCGCAACACGCTCGCCACCGCGCAGCTGCTCACCGAGCGACTCGCCGAAGCCGACGACGCGCGCGTGCGGCGAAGCGCCGACGTGCTCGCACGCTCGATCGGGCGCGCCGTCGCGATGTGCACGGATGCGGTGATGACCGGACGCTCGGGCGAGCGGACGCTCGACCGGATGCGCTTCCTGCTCGTCGATCTCGTCGAGGAGCTCGAGGCGACCGTGAAACCGTCCTCGCCGGACGCCCCGGGCGTTCGCGGCGAGGCCGCCGAGACCGTGGCGCTGGACGCCGACTACGACCAGCTTTACCGGCTGTTTCTCAACCTCGCCCGCAACGCATTCGCAGCCGGCGCGTCGTCGGTCGTCATCCAGCCGGACCAGGACCGCTCGACCGCGGACATGATCGCGATCACGGTGTGCGATGACGGCCCCGGACTGCCGGCGGACGCCGAGGCGACATTGTTCGAGGAGAAGAGCTGGCGATCCGACGCGAGCGGTCTGGGGCTGTCCATCGCCCGGGAGATCGCGCTCGCCCATGGCGGCGAGCTGCGGCTGGTCGAGAACGGTCCCGAAGGCGCATGCTTCGAGCTGCGCCTGCCGCGCTAGCCCGGCTTGCGGAATTCCGGATCCAGCGGCGTCCGGTCGAGGTTCGCCGCATATGTGGCTGTCGTATAGAGCCCGATCAGGCCGATGATCTCGACCAGCGCGCCCTCGCCGAGCCCGGCGGCGGCGAGATCGGCCTTGTCGGCCGGGCCCAGCCCGCCCGCGCGCTCCAGGATCCGGCGGGCGGCGTCCACCACCAGCCGCGCGCGCGGCTCCGAGGGCCGGCCGCCGGACAGGGTCGCGGCGACGTCCTCGCGCGCGACGCCGGCGGCTTCGGCCAGGCGTTCGTGCGCCGTCGAGCAGTAGGGGCAGGCGTTGACGGACGCCACGCACAGCGCGATCAGCTCGCGGTCGGCGGCCGACAGCTCGCCGTCGGTTTCGAGCCGCGACTGCGCCTCGCGCACGGCGGCCTGCGCCGCCGGACTCTTCATCAGGCTGCGGTAGATGTTCGACAGCGATGCGGCGGTCTCGCCGCCTGACGGCGCGTTCGTGTCGGACTTCATGGACTTGACGCTTTCCCTCGCGACGCTCTCATCCGCAAGCTAGCACCGCAGCGCCGTTATGCGGATCAAGACGCCGTGAGAAACCGCGCCGGGGCTTCACGTCCGCGTCAACGAAGCCGATCCATCACCGCGCGCATGGCGTCGAGATTGGCCGCGCCGAGCTTGCGGGCGTGAGCGGGCGACCAGCCGTGGACCGGGTCGGGGGCCTCGACGCAGTCCTTGAACGACATCTCCAGCGTCATCGCCAGGCCGCCGAAGGTCTCGGCCATGTAATTCGTCGCGATCGACAGATCGGCCGCGCCGGGGGCGTCGACGGGATAGCCCTTCGCGGTCTGGAAGTCCGGCGTGATCGCCGCGAGGGCGTCCTTGTAGGCTTCAAGCAGCGCGCCCTGCTCGTCGGTGAAGCTCGGGGCGCCCTCGCCGCCGGCGATGAAGTTGTGGGGCAGGGCCTCGTCGCCGTGCATGTCGAGGAAGAGATCGACGCCGGTCTCGGCCATGCGCTCGAGCACGGCGTGGACCTCCGGGCTGTTCTCGGGGCTCGCCTTGTTCCATTCGCGATTGAGGTTCACGCCCTTGGCGTTCGTGCGCAGATGCCCGCGCGCCGAGCCGTCCGGGTTCATGTTGGGAACGACGTGGAACACCGCCCGGTCGAGCAGGGCGCGCGCCACGCCGTCGGCCGGGTCGAGCAGTCGCTCGAGCAGGCCCTCGGCGGCCCATTCGGCCATGGTCTCGCCGGGATGCTGGCGGGCGGTCACCCAGATCACCGCCTTGCCCTCGCCGGGTTCGCCGATCACGAGCCGGTCGAGCGTCCGCCCGTCGAGGGTCTCGCCGATGACGTCGAGGCGCGCGCGCGGCGACGCCTGGCAGCGGGCGAGGAGATCGGCGTGGCGCTCCATCGAGTAGGGCGCGAAATAGGCGTACCAGACGGCGTCGGCGTCGGGCGTGTGGCGGATGACGAGCTTGCCGTCGACATAGTCGGTCGGCACGCGCACCCAGGTCTCGCGGTCGGTCGAGGCGACGGCGCGATAGTCTCGCCAGCCGTCGGGATAGGCCGCCCCGGCTGCATTCTCGATCGTCATGACGCAGTCTTGCCCGCGCGCGCCGGTGAGGCGGAAATGGAACCACTGATAGAAGTCGGAGCCGTTGTCCTTGCGGATCTCGAGACGGATATCGCCCGGCGTCTTGGCGGATTTGACGACGATGTTGCCGGAGTCGAAGACGCTGGAGACGCGCATGTCGGGATCCTTCCTGGTGGCGGGGTGCGGAGCGGGCGCTCGCGGGAACGTCGCGCGGTCTAGCGCATTCCGCACGTTCCCGACAGGCGCCGAAGCGGGCGATCCATGAAGCTCACATTTCTCGGCACCCGGGCGAATATCGCCGCGAGGAACGATCGCCATCGCCGGCACAGCGCGCTGCTGGTGGAGTACGCGGAGGCGCGGCTGATGATCGATTGCGGCGCCGACTGGCTGGGCCGCGTCGGCCAGGTGCGTCCGCACGCGATCGCGGTCACGCACGCCCATCCCGATCACGCCTTCGGCCTGGAGGACGGCGCGCCGTGCCCGGTCTACGCGACGCCGGCGAGCCGGGCGGCGCTGGAGGATTTCGCGATCGCGGACCTGCGCACGGTTCGGCCCCGCGCGCCGGAGACGCTCGCCGGGATCACCTTCGAGGCGTTCGAGGTCGTCCACTCGATCCGCGCGCCCGCCGTCGGCTACCGGATCGAGGCGGGACGCGCGGCGATCTTCTACGTCCCCGACGTCGTCGACATCGTCGACCGCGACGCGGCGCTTGCGGGTCTCGACGTCTATGTCGGCGACGGCTCCAGCCTGACGCGGCCGCTCGTGCGTCGGCGGGGCGAGCAGCTGTTCGGCCACACCACGATCCGCGCCCAGCTGGGCTGGTGCGCCGAGGCCGGCGTCGACCGGACGATCTTCACCCATTGCGGCTCCCAGATCGTCGAGGGCGACGAGCGCACGCTGCGGGCGGAGCTGCGCCGGCTGGCGCGGGAACGCGGCGTGGGCGAGGCCCGCTTCGCCCATGACGGCATGACGCTGGTGCTGTGATCCGCACGGCGTCGTGAGCGGGGCTTCCATCGCGCGCGGCGAGGCTTACCTTGCGCGGGACGAGCAGTCCGGAGACCGATCATGGCCGAAGCGATGAGCCAGGCCCCCGCCGGGGAAACGAAGGCGGAGGCCTATGCGCGGCTGAACAAGGAGATCGCGAGCGTCGTCGCCGGCGAGACCAGCGCCACGGCGCGCTATGCGAGCGCGGCGTGCCTGCTCGCCCACGCCTTCGCGCCGCGCTTCTTCTGGACGGGGTTCTACGTGGTCGATCCCGACAAGCCCGAGGAGCTGGTCGTCGGGCCCTACCAGGGCACGCTGGGCTGCCTGCGCATCCCGTTCGGCCGGGGCGTGTGCGGCGCGGCGGCGGCGTCCGGCGAGACCCAGCTCGTCGCCGACGTCCACGCCTTCCCGGGCCATATCGCGTGCGACAGCCGGACCAATTCGGAAATCGTCGTGCCGGTTTTCGACGCCGCCGGCCGGCTGGCCGCCGTGCTGGACATCGACAGCGAGCAGCCGAACGCGTTCGACGAGACCGATCGCTACGGTCTCGAGGCGATCTGCCGGAGCCTGCTGACGGCCTGACGCAAAAGCTTGCGGCCTAGAACAGGCCGAACAGCTTGCGCTTCTTCTTCGGCTTGGCCTCGGCGTCGCGCTTGGCGGGCTTCTTCTTGCGGCCGCGCTTCGACTTGGCCGCCTCCGCGGCGTTGCGCGTGGCCGCGTCGGGGGCGGGCACATGGCGCGGCTGCAGCTGCGGCGCGCCCGGCGCGCACATCTCCGCATCGCATAGCGCGCCGTCCATCGCGACCGAGGCGATCGGCGCGGCGGACCCGTCGGGACGGGCGTAGTCGCCGAGCCCGAGCCGCGAGCGGACTTCCGTGCGGAACGTCGCCGCGCGGCTGTCGAGATGCTCGCGGCGGATCTCCAGCTCGCGCAGGCGGCTGAGATCGGCCGGCCGCGGCGAGCGCACCGCGTTGGAGCCGTCCAGGCGCGCCTTCGAAAGGGCCTGGCGGGCCCGTTCGATGTTCAGGCGGGTGTTTTCAGTGCTCATCTCACACCTCCACAACTCGCCGACCCTCCCTCAGGTCTTTCGAGCATACCACTCCACCCCGCTTGTGCGCGATATCATTAACACATCGACGTCGCCGCCCACCCCGGTCTGCGTCTGGTGCAGGTCCGTCTTGAGAATATTGAGCTCCACCAGGGCCTTGGATGTCTCCGCGATCTGCTTCTTGCCGGAGGCGGCGACGACCTGGATGAATGGATTTATGAATTCTTCCTGCGAGACCATCTGAACCGTCTTGATGAACTCCATCGTCAGGCCGGGCAGGGCGTCGGCGTGGAGCGCGTCCATCACCTCGGCGATCTTGGCGTCGTCGACGCCGGCCTGGCGCAGGGCGGCCTCGGCGGCGGACTCGTTCGTGATCAGGTTCATCGAGATCATCAGGTCGAACATGAGCGGATGCACGCCGCGCAGGAAGGCGTGGGTCATGTCGGCCTGGGCGAAGGTGCGCACGAAGGCGTTCGGCCCGTCGTCGACGCCCACCGGCGTCGTCTCGTCATGGGCGCGCTTCATCACGCCGTCGACGAGGATCGAGGCGTAGTGGTGGCTGTAGACCGGGAACACGTCGGCGGTTCCGAAGCCGGCGAAGACCAGCCCGGCGAACGGCTCCAGGAAGGCCGGCTTGGTCACCAGCATGTAGGCGAAGTCGAACAGCTTCGCGCGCATCTCGTCCTGGGTTCCGAACGCGCCGAGCGCCTCGGCGATCAGCGAGTCGAGCATCTCGCCGTAGAGCTGGAAGAAGCGCTCGCGCGTCATCTCCGAGAAGATCGGCAGCGGCTCGCGCTCGGCTCCGGCCTCGTCGGTGGCGAGATGGCCGCGATAGAGATCGAGCGCGGCTTCGAAGGCGGCCTCGTCGTCCTCGAGATTGAGGCCGGGATAGCCGCGCAGCGCGCGGGCGTGATCGAGCACGGTCAGGAAGGCCGCGCGCATCAGCTCCTCGAACTCCTCGCGCTCCTCCTTCTCGGGGAAGAGCTGGCGATTGTTGTCGATGAAGCTGAAGAAGGCCTGCGCGCACTGGCCGACGCTCTCGAATTCGCTGCCGCCGTGCTCGCGCTGGAAGGCGTGGGCGATATGCGCCCAGGACCGACCCAGCACGTCGCCGCGCGCATAGACCATCATCGCCATGTTGTCGGTCAGCGGCAGGATCTTCTCCGCCTCGAGCGTGACCACCCCGTCCTGGCCGCCGCCGTAGGTCACCGCGCTGTCGGCGGCGAGCGCCACCGCCTGGCGGTTCATGATCATGACTTCGGAGGTCATCGCCTCTCCACCCCTCGGAACCCTCGCGCGCCCGGTGCGGCGGCCCCTCCCGCCGCGGACGCGATCGTTGACGAAACGTTAGCGCGCGGCGCCGGGACTGTTAAGGCGACAATCCGGACGCGGCGGGCTCGGGCGCGAGGCGCGGCGCCGGCGCAACGGTCGGTTACTGGAACAGGGCGCGCAGGCCGGTGTTCTGGGGCTGCTCCTCGAAGCTTCCCACGGCCATGTAGACGCGGTTCGCATGACCGCCGTCGGGCGCGCCGGCGATGGCGGAAAGAAGCGTCCTGATCATGAAATCCGTCCCTGTCGCGCCCCCGACGCCGCACGCTAGCGCGTCGGGCGGAGCCGTCCAGCGACGAGGCGGCCGTCTCAATCGAATGTGAAGGGGAGAAGTCTCATAGCCGCGTCTTCAGTCGATTGGGCACGCGGCTTCGAAGGTTGCCTGAACGGTGACGGACCGACCGGCCAACGGCTCTTCCGGAAAGACGATCTCTTCTTGGGGTCCCTGAGACGCACCGTGAATCTGCATAACAATCCCCTCGTCCGACCACTCCCGGAACTCGGAGTAGGGTGACCCACGGAGCCGAATTCCAGCAAGCTCACCCAGTTCGCATCCTTGGGATTCCGCTGCGCTCTCGGAGAGCGTCAAAGCGTTGGCGGTCGCGTCGGAGATCGCCGCCTCGAGGCCTGCCGTCGAGCTGGCCGCGCGCCAATGGGTATTCAAGGAACTAACCTCGGCAGCGCTCTCGCGGAGCATATGAAACGCCTCCCGCAGGCTCGCCGCATCGCCGCTGAGAATCACCGACGCCGTACGTAGGTCGACGGTGGACTCGCTCGCGTCGCTTTCAGCGCCGCCTTCCGGAAAAGGAGGAGAGAATCTCCTCCCGCCGCCTATGTCTTCCTGGTGATGAACCAGCGTAGCCCCGGTCTCGTCAGTTGCTGCTTCAACTTCGGAGAGCCAGTCCAGTTCCTGATCGACCCGCGCCCAGAGTATCATCCGCCCTGTCGCAGCCGGCACGCTCGCCGATCCCGACGCTTCGGCTTCGATGGTGATTGCGCGAAGATCCTCGCCCTGGGCGAGCGCCGGCGCAGTGACCGCAAACGCCGCCAGCCCGGCCAGCATCCACTGTTTCATGATCAGCCTCCTCCCCTATGAGGGGAAAAGCCTAAGCGCTGCACACCCAAGCGCCAAGTCGAAGGGCCCAAGCATCGCTCGCTGGTTCAGCGGCTCTCTCCGGCCGGTGTTCTGGGTCGCGCCGGTCCGAGGCGCCTATTCCGCCCGGCGGAAGATTTCGCGCACGGTCGCCATGGGCAGATACATCCGCCAGGGATCGCTTTCGAACGCCCTGAATCCGTGGGTTTCGTAGAAGCGCTTCCGGCGATCGCGGGCTGCGGAATCGCCGTCGTCCAGCACGTCGAGCACCACTGAGTGCAGCGCGATCCGCTCGGACGCCGCCAGGGCGCGCTCCAGCGCCGCGAACAGGAGCGCTTCCCCCAGGCCCTGGCCCTGATGTCCGGACGCGATCGCCAGAAATCCCAGGAAGGCGGCGGGGATCGGCCGGTCGTCGGAGCCGGCGCGCGGCGCCGCCGAACCCATGTCTTCGCGATGGATCGAATGGGCGTTCAGCGTGAAGTAGCCGAGGATGCGCCGCCCGTCATCGGTCAGCACGAAGACATTGGTGATGTCGGCGTCCGCCTGCTTTCGCGCCGTCCGCCGGATGAAATTGTCGAGCTTGGCGACGCCGCACGTGAAACCGGCCCGGTCGTGCCGGGCTGGATCCAGCGGTTCGATCCTGAGGCGGTCGTCGGCGTCAGCCGGCATGCTTCATGCGGCGGCGGGACCGGCGCGCGGCCGCCACGGCGGCCTCGGTCGGCTCGGGCGGCGAGGCGAGCGCGGCGCGGAAGGCGTCGTGGTCGGCCGCCGGCAGGATCGTATGCTCGTGCGCCTGAACGATCTGCTCGGCTTCCCGCATGACGGAGGCCCGGATGAACGCCGACGGTTTTTCGCCCGCCAGGCGCGCCGCTCGCGCGATCAGCTCCTTGTCGCGCGCGGCCAGGCGCAGCTTGAGCGTTTCGTCGAGCTTTTCGGCCCGGGGGTCGGTTGCGCGTCCTGTTCCGGCGGACATGAAAGCCACCTCCATTCGTGGGCACAATGTAGGCCTAAATCCTCGGGATCGTCAATCGCGCGCGGATCAAACCGCTCCCGCGGTCATCAGCCGCCATGTCCTCCCGATTGCCACCCCGCCGCGCTCTCCGCTATAGCGGCGCCAGCGAATTCCTCCCCTCACGCCTCCAGGAGCGCGGGACCCCTCATGTCCTCATACCAGTACGTCTAGCCCAAGCGCGCGTCAGGATAGTCATTAAAACATTGCATAATCAGCAACTTATGGGCTTGCATCGGGTGAGTGTGTGACGCCGTGAGGCGGATTGTGTGACGCTCGACAGGCATTTTACGTCGTAGTTCTTTGGACGAAATCCGGCATGAACTGGAGCATTTCTCGAAGGTCGTCTTCTGATTGTGATGCAAACCAATTGTTGACGCCCATGCGCTGAGCAAGCCGTCCTTCTTCCAAAGTTAGCGCAATCGCGGCTTCCTCATCTTCTCTAGAGCGCTGCACGAGTCTGCGCCAAATCGCAGAAACCTCATAGACCTTCTCGGGTAGCTTCCCTACCGCGAAGCACAACATGAGCAGCTCAAGCCCGCGGCGCATCATTTGCGGCTCATCGTCCATACCTTCTGTTTCATAGCCCATGCGCCGCATGTTGGCCTTGGCATTTTTGGTCTGGATCATCCCGACGTTTCGAAGATGCTCTAGGGCTTTGTAGCCTTGGTCGGCCTGACCTTTGCCTAGCGCAATTGGGTCTTGGATCGCCTCAATGGGAAAGCCTTCGTTGGCGAGCTGCTCTCCCCACATCATCGCGTAAAGGTGTAGTTTTGCTCGTGTTGGTCCGTCCGCGTCTCGCACCTCCCAAGAGACTTCCTTAACGCAAGCCGTCACACGGCTGTTCATGATTTTCGTGCCTAGCCAGCCCAGCATGGACACACCTCACACTTATGGTCGTCTGAGCTTAATCATTATCGTTGAGTGAGCCGGTGTGAAGGCTCGCCTTTAGGTAATACGCAAAAACAGCCGATCACTCCCGCGCGTTCTGATCCGATCGACGACCGCCCGCAAGTGAGAGCATCCTCGCTCGAACGAGCTGCGGGCTCATAGCCCGCGGACAGTCAGGGCGTCCTCGCCGGGTAGCTTTGGCGAGACGCAGCGAGCGCTAAAAATAGCTGCGGGTCACCCCGCGACCGGCTGCTGTAGCTTGTAGAAAAAGGAGAAAAAACAAAGATTTCTCGCAAAACACGCCAATTATTGTATGACGCTGCGTCACACATCGGCGCGGTATGCGGTAACTCATTACCAAAAATAACCCCCGCGCCCCTGCCTTAGGAAATCTCCGAAGGGGGGCTATGGGGGGAAACGGCTGGGCATCATAGGTGATTTGGGGGTCTCACATATCTGACCCAAAATCTTCACCCCTGCCAGACTGAGGTTCGCAAGGCTCTGACCCGTGAGAGCGTCCTCCGCAGCTCGTCCGAGCGAGGACGGGCCACCTGCGCGGGCATCGGCCGTGCGGCCTCCTCAGCGGCGGGCTAATGGCGATCCTAAGGGGTCCGAAGGGTAGACCGCCGGAGGGTTGCTGAAGGCCATTGGCCCGGCGCAAGGAAGCTCTCACCGCAGCCCGTTCGAGCGAGGATGCTCTCACTGCGGGTTGATTAATGGTCCGCAGGGGCCTGTAGGACGGCCAGCGAGGAAGCGCGGCGGGAAGGCATGATAGCTCCCGTGGCGCTGATACCACCGCTCGACGTGTTCAAGGTATGCTCGTCGCATCTCCGGGAGCCTTTCAGCCCCTTCCGCGAGCTTGCTCAGATAGCGGGCTTCTCGCTCGGGGTCTTTAGGCCAAGTAGCTCGTCGTCGGGATGGCCGAGAACTGGCCGAGGCGTGTCCTCGGTCATGAGCCCTGCGGGAAGCCCCGTAAGAGCGGCCTGTGATCCCCTTCGCCAGTCTGTAGGCGCGCAGCCGGGCATTCTCGCACGTCCTGCACGCGTTCTTGTGGCCGTCCTTGTTGCCTCGCGCCTTATGGAACTCGGCGAGGGGTTTCTCCTCCCCGCACTTCTTGCAGACCTTCCGCCCCTTGCGGTCAGCCATAGACCTCCTCCGCTCGATCGCAGAGGCCCGCCCTTCGTCGAGCGAGGAAATCCACAACTGCGGGACTGATCTCAGTCTTGAGCTTCAGGTCCTCTCGATAGGCGAGCTGACGAAGGCAGCGCAGGACGCCCCGCCAAGCCTTTTCAGTAAGACCTTCGCCGTTCCAGCCCTCGGTGCTGAATTTGAGATTTTCGAAGCGGGGGCTTCCGTCGGCTCTCGGCTTCTTACGCTTGGAGATGATTAGCTGAAGGTCATCGCAGCGAAGCGCGAGGTCCTCGTTCAGGTCTAACAGGAACCGGTCTCTCTTCTTCATCGCGCTTCCTCCTAGCGGTTCGCTCGGTTGATGATGGAGACCGGAACCCAGTCCGGGACGTGAGCGGGACGGGCCGGAGAGGTCAGAAGTTCGCTCAACGTCTTGAAGGCGATGGTGGACTCGTTCGGGAGTTTGGAGGCGAGGGCCTCGGCGGCCTTCCATTCGGACGCCCGGAGGTCTCGCTTAAGCTCGTTCAGTGCCTCGCGAAGGGCGGCGAGGGCTTGGACCGGCACCTGATGGCCGCTCATCTGGACGCCGTAGCCATCGGAGCTGAACCAGTGATCGCCATTGCGGCTCTTGAGCCAGACCGCATAGCCGCCCCGCTCGATGCGGAGAACAACGTCCGGGGAAAGCTTGGCGATGAAGATGGAGGGATGGCCTCCGCCGTCCCTGCCAATGGGCTTGGTCGCATCCTCGCTAACTTGGCCTTCGATGCTCGCCATCCCGTCCAGCGAGAGTGGAGCCTGCGCCGGATGAGCGCTCGCATTAGAGCTTTGGGAGTCAGCGGCGCGCCGGGCTTCGACAATGGCGGGATGGACCCATACGGGAGGCTCTGCGGTCAGGGCCTCGCCCGAAGCGATCCTTTGAACGGTCGAGTAGGCGGAAGCGGCGCTCGCGGAGACAGTGCGAACAAGAAGCTCCAGCTCTCGGACAGAGAGAAGACCTAAAGCCTCAGCGTGGCCGATGAGCGTTCCGCGATCATGTGCGGTGCCTTTAGGGCAGCGGAGGGCTCCCTGTTCTAGGGTCAGGATGCGGAACGCCTGAGGCTCGATACGAATGGCGAACTCTCGGCCTCCGATCTCGACCGAGGCCAGGAGGTAGGACATGCCGCCGTTCTGAAGGCGGGTGATCGGGTCCTTAAAGGTTTCGGCGGAGAGATTCTTAGCGTTGTTCATGTTTCAAAAATTTTTCTGTTTCTGTTGGTAGCCCGTCCGTGGCCGAGGCATGTCCTCCTCAGCGAGGGGTGAGACGAAAAGACGAGCGCCGGGCCGAGGCATGTCCTCCTCAGCTCTCACTTGCGGGCCGAGGCGTGTCCTCGGTCATGAGCCCTGCGGGCCGAGGCATGTCCTCCCCAGAACCCGGCGCTCGGTTCGCATCCGTCCGCAGTTCGTTCGAACGAGTACGTTCTCACAAACGGCTATGAGCGCTACGGATACGCGCCCTCTCCGTCCTCCTAACCCCGTGGGACGAAGCTCGGTCATACCTACGTGCTGAGGACCCGCAGCTCTCACGAGCGAGGACGCTCTCACTGGCTTTAGTCCTCTCTGGGCCAGCTTCAGCCCTGCGGGTTGAAATGTTCGGTGGCGGCGATCCGGGCTTCGGTCTTAGCCTGAAATACCGGGTCTTTTCGGTAGCGGGGGTCTTGGATCGCACGGATCATTTCGGTTTGGTCAGAGAATGGCTCGGCGGCCTGAGTAAGCCCGCTCTCGGGCTGAGGCATGTCCTCCTCAGCTCTCACGAGCGAGGAAGCTCTCTCGGGCTCGGGAGGCTTGTCCTCATAACCGGCCTTTGCATAGAACTCGCGGAGGTCTGATACGTAGGTTTCGAACGCGGTGATGTCTCCGCCGTCTAAAGCTTGGTTCAACGCTTCATCGAAAGCTTCCTTGGACGCTTGGTCGAGATGTTCTCGTCCGAATTGAACAAGCTTCTTCAGGTTCTGATATCCGCCCCCAGCGAGGAGAACGCGGTCTAGGGCCTCCTCTGCTATGGGCTCTTCGGCATTCATAGTTCGATCGTCTCCGTATTCGGGGTTTAGGGAAAAGGGCAGTTTGAGATAGCTCCTAAAGAAGAGAAGGCCCCTCAGGGCCGGGCTAGCTGCATTCCTAGCAGCATATTAACGACAACCTATTGGGTGCCGCTGGATTACTAGCAGCATCCAATAGGTTATCCTTTAGGGATAGCTTTAGGAGTATCTATAGAGGGAATGGGGATTGGCATCCCCATCCCCTCCATGTAACGCGGGGTTTTGAAAATACATGTTAAATCAGGTGGTTAGGTTTCTCGCCTAACCGAGGCTGAGGATAGGCGCTCCTCAGCGCATCTCTAGGCGCACTTCAGGGCGCATCTCAGGATAGCCTATAGGACACCACCGGATTTCCAGCAGCATCCTATAGGTATCCCATAGGGATAGCTTAAGGAGTATCTATAGGGGGAATGGGGATTGGCATCCCCATCCCCTCCAAGTAATGCTGGGTTTTGAAAGTATGCGTTAAATCAGGTGGTTAAGTTTCTCGTTTAACCGGGCCTGAGGGCCAGCCCACGCCCGCAAAACTCAGGCTCGGGAGCGGGCTCAGGATCGGCGGGCTTGCGGTTGCCGCATATCTCCGCAGCTCTCACGAGCGAGGCCGAGGCGTGTCCTCGGTCATTAGCCCTGCGGGACGTTCTCACCAGCCGGTAAAGGCCTCTCAAGGCCGGGCTAATGGCCATTCCGGGGTGTCCATAGGGCAGACCACCGGGCGGGGTAAGACCGCCATTAGCCCGCCGTTGAGATGCTGGCGGGGCATTCTAGGCCGAGGCCCGTGGCCCGGTCTCGGGTCGGCGCTCCCACAGCTATTCCTGCGGATAGAACTAGTTCGGTCTGGGTGATTTGCGCCGCATACAGGGGGCTCGCGACCGGACAACGGGCGACACTCCCGGATTGCGGGAAGGTCATGGCGGTTGCGTAGGTCCATGATGCGCGCCTCCCCTTAGGCGCCCGGACGGCGGAGTTTCGGCGCGTCGATGTCCAAAAGGAACGGCCCTGCCCGGAGCGTCATTCCGGTATGGTCTCGCTCGAAGATGAACGCTGGCGTCCCCTTGGGAGCCGGGTCCCATGCGAGGTGGAAGCCTTTTCCTTTGCGTACGAAGAAGAAGATGGTCTGGCCGTCGAAGGCGGTTAGGCTCAGCGAAGCGGCGTTCAGCGTCATCGGTTCCTTTCCTGTTCCGTTCATGGGGGCTGTGGCAGACTGAAGATAGCAAGAGCCATGAAGCGGGCAAGACACTGAAACATATAATGTTTCCTTGACATTCGGGCCGTCTTTTGCTAGCGAACAATCGGCCTTGGAACTCTATTCCAATCGTGCTGGCTGAGGCGTTATCCGAATAGCCAAAGCGGGCTTAGAGAAACGGGCTTCGAGACCGATCCGCAGGAGCCACAGAGCGTGACGCGACGTGACGCGAGTTTCTCTGAGAAGGCATAAGCTCCTTCATTGGCACCCTTGCTAAAAATCGTGCAGACTGTTTATGAGCTGCATTACCGTGTTCGCGGTGCGTTCCAACTGTATTATAATCCATTCCGCCTCAGAAAGGAGCGTTCCATGAATGACGAAAAATATAGCCGCAGAGTGAACATGATCTGCCCGACCTGCGGCGGTGACCAGTTCGCTTATGACGAAGCGGGAGAGATCGCGACCTGTGCCGGGTGCGAGCGAGAGATCACGCGAGATGCCTTAATCGCGGAGAACTCCGAGGCCATAGAAGCAGAGAAGGCTGCGATGTTGGCTGACATCAAGAAGGACGTGACCGACCGCTTCAAGAATTTGTTTAAGGGGCGGTGATGGACACTATCACTCTTGAGGCTGCGGCGCTTGTTGTCGCGGGCTTCGCCTTCCTTCTTTCTCTGTTCAACACCGTGATGGCTGAGAGAAGGCAGAGCATCCAGACGAAGCTCAACAAGCGTCTTCTTGCTCGGGAAGAGAAAGCTGCCCGTGAAGAGGTTTCGGCTGATGTGCGGGCGCGGCTTATAGGGGGCGGCTCAATGACCCGGCTTCGGGTTTGGAACCAAGGCAAAGCCGCAGCCCGCAATGTCGAGGTCTACTCGATTTCCGAGGGCCTCCCCGTGGCCAAGAACGATCTGACCGGTAAGTTTCCCATGGCTCGGCTTGAGCAGCATAGCTCTGTAGACCTGGCTGTAGCCGTTTCGCTTGGCACGCCTCGAAAACACGAGGTGGGGCTCCGATGGGAGCATGAAGGCGGCGATGTTGTAGAGAAGGTGACTGAGGTCACCCTGTAGTCTTGGGCGCGCTTCCTGTTAGTGAGAGCTACGGTGGGGCTAATGGCTTCCAAGGGCATCCGCAGGGCGAAACTACCGGAACCTCGAAGAGGCGCATTAGACCCCGCCGAAATCGGCCCTACACGCCGCGCCAATCGACGTGCGACCAATCCAGCTTTTTGAGGTCCTCTCTCAGGTCCTCCGGGCCTAGGTGCGTGTATCGGCTTTGGACTCCTCCGGGCTTATGTCCGCAGAGCAGCTCTCGGCGCTCATATTCCACTCCGGCCTTCGCCAGTTCCGAGGCGAACGCGTGGCGCGTCGAGTGGAATGAGACCTCTTTCGGGAGGCCCACGCCCCGCTTGAGCTTTGAGAAGGTGTCCTTGGCGGTGTTGTAGCCGTACCGGGTCTTATCGGTGGTCCACCGCTTCGCCGTCTCGACGATATCGGGGTGCATGGGGATGGTTCTCGCGGAGCTATCGGTCTTACCTTCCCGGACGTGGATCAGTTTCGCCTCGGTATCCCAGTCGGCGTTGTATAGCTCTTGGAGCCTGAGGCCGGAGTGAACCGCCAGCTTCATCGCAGCGGCCAGAGACCAGTGCCGATCGACGGCTAGCAGCGTCTCGATTTCTTCGGGGGTGATCGCTCGGCGTTTGGACGCCTTCTTGTCCACGCGAGGCTTTACGTCATGGCCTTTCCAAACGCGTTTGCGTTCCTCGTCATCGGGGAACAGGTAACCCATCACTCCGGTCATTGCCGTGATGATCGTGTTGAGCGTTGAGAGCGTCGCCCCTTGGTCTCGCCGCTTTCGGAGGTAATTCCGGGCCTCCTCGCGGGTAATGGCGTTCGGGCCGGGGACTCCATGCTCATCGGCCAGCTTCCATTGGCTCTGATAGGTCTTGCCGGTGCTGGGCTTGATCGTGCCTTGGGAGAGGAATTCTTCCCCCGCCAGCTTCCAGTTAAGCCCTCCCCGCAGGCTGGCCGCAGTCTTGACCAGCTCTCTGCCTTCGCGGTGCGCCAAAAGCTGTTCGGGGAGCTGATGGAGCGTATTCGCCTGTTCGAACTCCTCCCGAACGCCCAAGCGATCCGCGAGCATCTCAAGGCGTTCCTGAGCGGTCATCATTGCGGACGGGCCGGGAGGCTCTACTCCGTGTTCGCGGATGTATTCCCTCTCCTCTCTGGCCTGCCGTTCCAGCGGGTGTTCCTCTAGCAGCCGCTTCCAGCGTTTCCTGAGGCTCGCCTCAAAGGCGTCGCGGAGTTTGCGGGCTTCGTGAAGCGATGAGGTTCCGAGGGAGCGGCGGTGGACCTCGGGCTCATCCGGGTGCCTTCGGAGGACTTCTCTAGGCGTCCGAAACTGAGCCTGATAGATACCGTTTCGATCCAGCAGGCCGCGGTCTCGGTGAGGGCGTTTGGTCTTCGTCTTAGGCATCCTTCGCGTCCATTGTGTGACATAGGTGTGTGACACTAGATAGGCGCGGAAAGCCCTGATTTTCAAGCCCTGAAGGGGGTTTCGAGTGAGCAGTTACCAGTACGTCTATCACATGGATAATCTCGCAAAGACCTATCCCGGCGGGAAGTCGGTCTTTTCGGGCATCTCGCTGCATTTCCTGCCCGACGCCAAGATCGGCGTCGTCGGGGTGAACGGTTCGGGCAAGTCGACCCTTCTGAGGATCATGGCCGGCCAGGATCCGGACTTCACCGGCGAGGCCTGGGCCGAGAAGGGCGTGCGCGTGGGCTATCTGCCGCAGGAGCCGCAGCTCGACGCCGACAAGACGGTCTGGGAGAACGTCATCGAGGGCTCCGAGGACAAGCAGCTCTACGACCAGTACAACGCGCTCGCCATGAAGCTCGCCGAGGAATATTCCGACGAGCTGATGACGGAGATGACCGACCTTCAGGAGAAGGTCGACCAGCGCGACGCCTGGGACATCGATTCCAAGATCGAGATGGCGATGGACGCGCTGCGCTGCCCGCCGGGCGACGCCGACGTCACCACGCTGTCGGGCGGCGAGGTCCGCCGCGTGGCGATCTGCCGGCTGCTCTTGTCGAAGCCGCACATGCTGCTGCTCGACGAGCCGACCAACCATCTCGACGCCGAGAGCGTCGCCTGGCTGCAGCACCATCTCGAGCAGTATCCGGGCGCGGTGCTGATCGTCACCCACGACCGCTACTTCCTCGACGCCATCACGACCTGGACGCTCGAGCTCGATCGCGGCCAGGGCGTTCCCTACAAGGGCGGCTACTCGTCCTGGCTGGAGCAGAAGCAGAAGCGTCTCGAGCAGGAGGCCCGCGAGGAGACCGCCAAGCAGCGCGCGCTCAGCCGCGAGCTGGAGTGGATCCGCTCTTCGCCCAAGGCCCGCCAGGCCAAGTCGAAGGCGCGCATCAAGTCCTACGAGGAGATGCGCGACAAGGCCGACAAGGAGAAGATCTCCACCGCGGTCATCCGCATCCCGCCGGGGCCGCGGCTGGGCGGCAACGTGGTCGAGTTCGACAATGTTTCCAAGGGCTTCGAGGACAGGCTGCTGATCAAGGACCTGTCCTTCAAGCTGCCGCCGGGCGGCATCGTCGGCGTCATCGGTCCCAACGGCGCGGGCAAGACCACCCTGTTCCGCATGATCGTCGGCGAGGAGAAACCCGACGCCGGCGACATCGCCATCGGCGAGACCGTCCAGGTCGGCTATGTCGACCAGTCGCGCGAGGCGCTCGACGCCAAGCACACCGTCTGGGAGGAGATCTCCGGCGGCCACGACATGATCGATCTCGGCGGCCACGAAGTGAACAGCCGGGCCTATGTCGGCGCCTTCAACTTCAAGGGCGGCGACCAGCAGAAGAAGGTCGGCGTGCTCTCGGGCGGCGAGCGCAACCGCGTCCATCTCGCCAAGATGCTCAAGGAGGGCGGCAATCTGCTGCTGCTCGACGAGCCGACCAACGATCTCGACGTCGAGACGCTGTCGGCGCTGGAGGCCGCGCTCGAGGACTTCCCCGGCTGCGCGGTGATCATCTCGCACGACCGTTTCTTCCTCGACCGGATCGCGACCCACATCCTCGCCTTCGAGGGCGACAGCCATGTCGAGTGGTTCGAGGGCGCGTTCTCGGACTATCTCGAGGACAAGAAGCGCCGGCTCGGCGACGACGCCGAGATCCCGCACCGCATCAAGTTCCAGAAGTTCGAGCGGTAGGATGACCGGGGCGGAGCGCGCGCGGCTGCGGCGGTTCCTGACCGTCCAAGCCGCGCGCGCCGCCGTCTTCCTCGGCGCCGTCTTCGGCCTCGCCGCCAGTCTGGTCTGGATCGCGACGGTTCCCGGCCGGCCGCTGGCCGGACCGTGGCTGCTCGCTCCGGCCCTGCTGGGACTCTGGATCGTCCTGTTCCGCGATGCGCCCGGCCGTCTCGTCGCCGCCTGGCGGGACCTGAAGGCGGGCCGGGTCGAGTCCGCGACCGGGCCGGCGGAGCTGCGCCGCGCGCGGGCGCCGGGCCTGGTCGGCCCCGAGCGCACGCGGCTGCGCCTCGGCGAGAGATGGTTCGATCTCGACGAAACCGCAGCGGGGAAGCTCGCTCCCGGCACGCGGATAGACGTGCGATACGCGCCGCTTTCGGGTGCGCTGCTCGGCCTCGCACCCGAACCTGCGCCCGGCGAAGCGGATTTGGCTGATCCGCCGGCGGCGGGGCTTGAGGCGCTGACCGCGCGCGAACAGCGGCTTCTGGGCCTGATCGGCCGCGGGTTGTCGGACAAGGAGATCGCGCGCGAGCTCAATCTCTCGCCGGCGACCGTGCGCAGCTACAACTCGACGCTCTACGCCAAGCTCGGCGTCGCCAATCGCACCCAGGCCGCCGCCTGCGCCCGCCGGCCCGGCTGACGCCTGTCGATCGACATCTTCCCGACATCTGCAGGTAGGCGCGCCGGCGCGGCGCGGCGAGGCTTCTCCCGTTCCATTCGAGGAGAAGACAGATGCATGAACCCTCCGCCGCGCCGACCCCGTGCATGACGTTCAGGCCCGGCTGGCGCTTTGCGACCGGGGCCGGAGTGATCCTCACCGCATTCGGGCTGTATGCGCTGGCGAGCTTCGCTCACATGCGCATAGTGGCCGGAACGATCGGGATGGAGGCCTATCTCGGAGACGGTGAGCGTCTGCCGGCCTCGCTCCTCGTGATCAGCCAGGCGAGCAAGGCGGGGGCTCTCCTGTTCGCGATCTGGTTGATCCTGGCGCGGCGCCGCGAGATCGGCTGGGCCGGGCTGGGGTTGCGGTCCGTACGCCCCGGCTGGCTCGCGATCGGCGCTGGTCTGGGCCTGGTCTTCGTCGCGACCGGGCTGGCGCTGGTCAAGATGATGATGGCCGCGTTGCCGGCATGGGCCGCGTTCAGCGGACCGCCATTCGCGTTCGGAGATGCATCTTCATTCGCTGTGCAGGCGGGATTCCTCGCGATGACGCTGGCGGTGACGCCGTTCGCTGAGGAAGTGTTCTTCCGCGGTTTTCTGTTTCGCTGGATGACGGGTCATCACCCCGTCTGGCTGGCGGCCGTGCTGAGTTCGATCATGTTCGGCGCGATGCACATCGTGCCGCCTCAGGCGATCAACGCAGCCGTGCTGTCGCTGGCGTTGATCTGGATCTTCCGGGCCTCCGGCTCGCTGTGGCCGGCTGTCGCGGCGCATGCAGTGAACAATCTCGCCGGAGTCATGCTGGGCGCGGTTGCAGCAGCCGGTCGCGCGCCGGACTGGCTGACGCCGCCGGGGCTCTAGGGAACGGGGGTGTTCCGATGTTCGGCGCCCGACGCGCCCGAAGGCCGCGCCTACTCGGCGGACGCGTACGCCGACTCCGAGCCGTCGCGTTCGGCGATCCGCCGGCGCAGCTGCTCGGTGGCCGCCGACACGTCGCCGCGATTGTTTCCGATGATCGAGGTGATCTGCTCGCGCTGGGTCTGGGCCAGCCAGATGTCCTGGACCTGGACGTCGACGACGCGAAGCTCGCCGTCGGTGTTCTCGAGCACGCGCCAGTTGACGTCGTAGGTCTCGCCGGCCGGACCGCCCGAGACCTCGCTGCGCACGATGTAGTCGCCGGGCCCGCGCGTCACCGAGCCGGTGACTTCGAGCGTCTGGCCGGCGTAGTTCGTCAGCTCGGTCTCGTAGACGCCGATCGCGAACTCCCGGAACGTCTCTCGGAACTCCCGGAGGTCGGCCTCGTCGGCCATGCGGCGCCAGCGGCCCAGCACGAAATTGGAGATGCGGTCGACATCGGCCAGCTCGTCGACGCGCCCGCGGAAGTCCTGCTTGACGGCGGCGAGCGACCGGTCGCCCTGGTGAAACTCCTCGAGGACGTCGATCACCGCCTGGGCGTTCTCCTCGACGAACGCCTCGGCCTCGGCGGCGTCGGCGGCCGAAGCCGGCGTCGCGAACGCGATCAACGCGAGGCACGCGGCTGGGAGGATCCTGGCGAGCGTCATCATGGGCGGATTTCTCTCGCGACTTTGCGGCGAGTTTCGGGCGCTATTCGAAATCGGGGAGATCGTCGAACCCGTCGTCTCCCTCGTCGCGAATGGCGGCAGCGCGGCTCTGCCGCCAGGCCGATCTGAGCTGCACATAGGGATCGATCGCGGTGCGGTCCATGCTTTCGAACAACTCGTCCTGCTGCGAGCGCCAGCTCAAGCCGTTGACGCCGCGCGTGGTCCAGGCGGCCGTCGAATCGGAGAACTCCGCGTCCCAGTTGAGAACGTGGGGATAGCGGTCCACCACCCGGCCGACGCCGTCGCGGATGTTCGACGGTCCGAACACGGGGAGCATCAGATAGGGGCCTTCTCCCACGCCCCAGACGGCCAGCGTCTGGCCGAAGTCCTCGTGGTGCTCGGGGACGCCTTCCCGGTCGGCGACGTCGACGAAGCCGCCGAGGCCGAACACGGTGTTCAGCCCGAACCGCGCCGCGGTCTGGCCGGCGTCGCGGAACCGCCCCTGCAGCACGGTGTTGGCGAACACGACGGGCTGGTTGAGATTGGTCATGAAATTGCGCACGCCGCTCTCGACCGGGTCGGGGGCGACGGCTGCGTAGGCGTCCGAGGCGGGTTCGAGCAGAACGGAATCGAATCCCTCGTTCACCGCATAGATTCGCCTGTTGAGCGGTTCGAGCGGATCGTTCGCCTCGATCGCTTCCGGGCTGGTCGCGCACGCGGCGACCCCGAGGGAAACGCAGGCGAGCATGGCGCGCGCGACGCCGCGCAGCCGATTTTGCAGGGATCGCATCAAGGGCGGGCTCCTCCAGCGGGCGGCAGGATAGAGCCAGACAAGCGTTAACCTAAAGAGTCCCGTTCCCGGGAGACGCGAGGGAAGGCCCCCGCCGCGGCTTCGGGGCAACACGCGGCGGCGGGGAGGGGCGTTGATCCTCGGCAGATAATCGCATAAAGATATCTTTATGTGATTTTTCGCTGTTCGAGGGGCGTCTTGGAAGACCTGCTCAGAAAGCTGCGCGCGCTTGGCGAGCCGACACGGCTGCGCATCGTCACCCTGTTGTGGCGGGGCGAGCTGACGGTCAGCGAGCTGGTGCGCATCCTCGGCCAGAGCCAGCCGCGGGTGAGCCGGCATCTCAAGATGCTGGTCGACGCCGGGCTGGCCGAACGCCTGCCCGAGGGCTCGTGGGTCTTCTATCGCCTGGCGAAATCCGATGTCGGCCGCAAGCTCGCCGCCCTGATCGAGGAGATCGCCGACTCCGGCGATCCCGACCTGGCCCGCGACCTGGAGCGGCTGAACGCGGTCAAGCAGGAGCGCGCCGACGCCGCGTCGGCCTATTTCGAACGCGTCGCCAGCGACTGGGAGCATATCCGCGCGGTGCAGTTCCCCGAGGCCGAGGTCGAGGCGGCCATGCGCGCCGCAGCGGGACCGGGGCCGTTCGACCTGCACCTCGATATCGGCACCGGCACGGGACGCATGCTCGAGGTCTTCGTCGACCGCGCAAAGGACGGCGTGGGCATCGATCTCAGCCACGAGATGCTCAATCTCGCCCGTTCCAACATCGCCAAGGCCGGCCTGTCCGACCGCTTCGTGCGCCAGGCCGACGCCGGCGCGCTGCCGATCGATTCGCGCGCGGCCGATCTCGTCACCGTCCACCAGGTCCTCCACGTCGTGGAGGATCCCGAGCGCGTGGTCGAGGAGTGCGTGCGCGTGGTCGCGCCGGGCGGCCGCGTGGTCATCGCCGACTTCGCGCCGCACGGCCTGGATTGGCTGCGCGAGCGCCATCACCATCGCCGCCTCGGCTTTCCCGCCGAGGAGATCCGCGACGCGCTCGACGCCGCCGGCCTCGAGGCCGGCGAGCCGCTCGCGCTCGCGCCCGATGCGGCCGACGACGAGCGCCTGACCGTGCTCGTGTGGACCGGCGTCAAGCCGACCGTCCCGGCCGAAGAGAATTCCGATCAGTCCATTCAGGAGCCCGCTCAATGACGTTGACCGCGATTCACGCGCGGGACGCCGACAGCGTCCCGAAATTCTCGTTCGAATTCTTCCCGCCCAAGACCGACGAGGCCGAGGAACGCCTGTGGGATTCGATCTCGCGGCTCGAACCGCTGAATCCAAGCTTCGTGTCGGTCACCTACGGCGCGGGCGGTTCGACGCGCGACCGGACGCACCGCACGGTCAAGCGCATCGTCCAGGAGACGGACCTGAAGCCGGCCGCGCACCTGACCTGCGTCGACGCCACGCGCGAGGAGATCGACGACGTCATCCGCGATTACTGGGCCGCCGGCGTGCGCCATATCGTGGCGCTGCGCGGCGATCCCCCCGAGGGCATCGGCGAGAAGTACGTCCCGCATGAAGGCGGCTACGCCAACGCCGCCGAGCTGGCCGGCGGCATCAAGAAGATCGGCGATTTCGAGATCTCGGTGGGCTGCTATCCCGAGAAGCACCCCGAGAGCCCGAGCTACGACTACGACATCGATCTCTTGAAGCAGAAGATCGACAACGGCGCGACGCGGGCCATCACGCAGTTCTTCTTCGAGCCGGACGTCTATTTCCGCTATCTCGAGCGGGTCCGGGCCGCCGGCATCGACATCCCGATCGTGCCGGGGATCATGCTCCAGTCCAACTTCAAGGGGCTGAAGCGGATGGCCGGCATGTGCGGCTCGGCCATCCCGTCCTGGATGGACGATCTCTACGAGGGCCTCGACGACGACGTCGAGACCCGCAAGATGGTCACCGCCAACGTCGCCGCCGAGCTGTGCACGAAGCTCGCCGAGGGCGGCGTCGACCAGTTCCACCTGTACACGCTGAACCGGGCCGAGCTCGCGCTCTGCACGACGCGCCTGCTGGGCGCGACGCCGGCCGAAATGGAAGCCGCCTGAAAGGCTGAGGAATGACGAGACAAGACCGCCTGAAGGCGCTCGAGGCGCTGGCCTCCGAGCGCGTCCTCGTGCTCGACGGCGCGATGGGCACCCAGATCCAGGATCTGGGTCTGGAGGAAGACGACTATCGCGGCGAGCGCTTCGCCGACTGGTCCTGTTCGGTGAAGGGCAATAACGACCTGCTCAATCTCACCCAGCAGGACGCCTTGAAGAAGATTCACAAGGCCTATTTCGAGGCCGGCGCCGACATCGTCGAGAGCAACACCTTCTCGGCGACGACGATCGCCCAGGCCGATTACGAGATGCAGGACCTCGCCTCGGAGATCGCCGCCGAGGGCGCGCGCCTGGCCCGCGAGGCCGCCGACGAAGTCGCTGAAGAGACCGGCTCGCCGCGCGGCGTGGCCGGCGCGATCGGGCCGACCAACAAGACGCTGTCGATCTCGCCCGATGTCGAGGATCCCGGCTTTCGCGACGTCAGCTTCGACGACATCCGCGAGGCCTACGCCGAGCAGATCGAGGCGATGGCGCCGCATGTCGACTTCTTCCTGATCGAGACGATCTTCGACACGCTGAACGCCAAGGCCGCGATCAAGGCGATCCTGGACCTGCGCGAAGCCGGCGCGATCGAGGACATTCCCGTGATGATCTCGGGCACGATCACCGACGCGTCGGGCCGGACCCTGTCGGGTCAAACCACCGAGGCGTTCTGGCACTCCGTGCGCCACGCCCAGCCGTGGGCCGTCGGCCTCAACTGCGCGCTCGGCGCCAAGGATCTGCGCGCCTACGTCAAGGAGATGAGCCGAATCGCGGACACGCGCGTGCTGGCCTATCCCAACGCCGGCCTGCCCAACGCCTTCGGCGAGTACGACGAGACGCCCGACGAGACCGCCGCCCATATCGAGGACTGGGCCAAGGACGGCCTGGTCAACATCGTCGGCGGCTGCTGCGGCACCACGCCCGCGCATATCCGCGCCATCGCCGAGGCGGCCAAGAAGGGCCGCGTGAGAGACATCCCCGAGCGTCCGCAGGCCATGCGCCTGTCCGGACTTGAACCGTTCGAACTGGCTTGAGTGAGCAATGTCCGAAGACCAACAGAAATCCCGCGCCGTCTTCGTCAATGTCGGCGAGCGCACGAACGTCACCGGTTCGGCGAAGTTCCGCAAGCTGATCAAGAACGGCGACTACGCCACCGCGCTTGATGTCGCCCGTCAGCAGGTCGAGAACGGCGCCCAGGTGATCGACGTCAACATGGACGAGGGACTCCTGGACTCGAAGGAGGCCATGGAGACCTTCCTGAAGCTGATCGCGTGCGAGCCGGACATCGCGCGCGTTCCGGTGATGATCGACTCCTCGAAGTTCGAGGTGATCGAGGCCGGCCTGAAATGGGTCCAGGGCAAGTCGATCGTCAACTCGATCTCGCTCAAGGAGGGCGAGGAGCAATTCCTCGAGCAGGCGCGGACCTGCCTGTCCTACGGCGCGGCCGTCGTGGTGATGGCGTTCGACGAGGAAGGCCAGGCCGACACCGCCGACCGCAAGTACGAGATCTGCGAGCGCGCCTACAAGCTGCTCACCGAGAAGGTCGGCTTCGCGGCCGAGGACATCATCTTCGACCCGAACATCTTCGCGGTCGCGACCGGCATCGAGGAGCACAACAACTACGCCGTCGACTTCATCGAGGCGACGAAGCGCATCCGCGAGAACCTGCCCGGCTGTCACGTCTCGGGCGGCGTGTCGAACATCTCGTTCTCGTTCCGCGGCAACGAGCCGGTGCGCCGGGCGATGCACTCGGTCTTCCTGTACCACGCCATCAAGGCGGGCATGGACATGGGGATCGTCAACGCCGGCCAGCTCGACATCTATGACGATATCGAGGACGAGCTGCGCGAGCTGGTCGAGGACGTCATCCTCAACCGGCGCGACGACGCGACCGAGCGCCTGCTCGAGGCCGCCGAGCGCTATCGCGACTCCGGCGGGGCGGAAAAGAAGGAAGACGCCGAGTGGCGCTCGAAGCCCGTCGAGGAGCGGCTCAAGCACGCCCTCATCAAGGGCATCACCGAGCACATCATCGACGACACCGAGGAGGCCCGCCAGAACGTCGAGCGGCCGCTCCACGTCATCGAGGGCCCGCTGATGGACGGCATGAACGTCGTCGGCGACCTGTTCGGCGAGGGCAAGATGTTCCTGCCGCAGGTGGTGAAATCGGCCCGCGTGATGAAGAAGGCCGTCGGCCATCTCTTCCCCTACATGGAGAAGGAGCGCGAGGAGATGGGCCTCGCCGACGAGCCGGCGGGCAAGGTCGTCATGGCCACCGTGAAGGGCGACGTCCACGATATCGGCAAGAACATCGTCGGCGTTGTTCTGCAGTGCAACGGCTACGAGGTGATCGATCTCGGCGTGATGGTGCCGCCGGAGAAGATTCTCGAGGCCGCCCGCGAGCACAAGGCCGACGCCATCGGGCTGTCCGGCCTGATCACGCCGTCGCTCGACGAGATGGTCATCGTCGCCTCCGAGATGCAGAAGCAGGGCTTCGACATCCCGCTGCTGATCGGCGGGGCGACGACGAGCCCGGCCCACACCGCGGTGAAGATCGAGCCGGCCTACGCCAATGCGCCGGTGATCCATGTCCTCGACGCCTCGCGCGCGGTCGGCGTGGTCTCCAAGCTGCTCTCCGACGAGCGCGACAATTTCTGGGAGGAGACGCGGGAGCGCTACGCCCAGATCCGCGAGACGCGGGCGCGCACGCAGGGCAAGAAGACCCGCGTTCCGCTGGAGGACGCGCGCAAGAACGCCTTCAACCCCGACACGGACGGCTACACGCCGGTCAAGCCGAAGCGTCTCGGCCTGACCACGGTCGAGGACGTCACGCTGAAGGATCTGCGCCCGTATATCGACTGGACGCCCTTCTTCTTCGCCTGGGACATGAAGGGCAGCTATCCCGCCATCTTCAACGATCCCAATCGCGGCGAGGCGGCGAAGACGCTGTTCGAGGACGCCCAGAAGATGCTCGACGACATGGTCGAGAACGAGTGGCTCAAGCCGAAGGCCGTCGTCGGTTTCTGGCCGGCCCAGCGCGAGGGCGACGACGTCAATGTCTACGCCGACGAGGATCGCGAAGACGTCATCGCGACCTTCCACGGCCTGCGCCAGCAGCAGCAGAAGGACGGCGACAAGCCGCACTATACGATCTGCGACTTCATCTCGGAGACGCGGCCGGATTATATCGGCGGCTTCGCGGTGACCGCCGGCGAGGCCGAGGACGACGTCGTCAAGCGCTTCAAGCGCGACAAGGACGACTACTCCGAGATCATGTTCAAGGTGCTCGCCGACCGCTTCGCCGAGGCCTTCACCGAGTATCTCCACGAGCGCGTCCGCAAGGACTACTGGGGCTACGCGCCCGATGAGAGCTTCACATGCGAAGAGCTTATCGAGGAGAAATATCAGGGCATCCGTCCCGCGCCGGGCTATCCCGCCCAGCCGGACCACACCGAGAAGGAGGCCCTGTTCCGCATCCTCGAGGCGCCCGAGCGCGCCGGCGTGAAGCTCACCGAGGGCTGGTCGATGACGCCGGCCTCGTCGGTCTCTGGCCTCTACTTCGCCCATCCCGACAGCGCCTATTTCGCCGTCGGCCGGATCGCGAAGGACCAGGTCGAGGACTACGCCAAGCGCAAGGGCTGGTCGATCGAGCAGGCCGAGAAGGCGCTCAGCCCGATCCTCGGCTACGAGCCCGACAGCCTGAAGGCCAACGTCGCCGAAGCCGCGGAGTAGGGGGCGACTTCCCGTTTCTCTCGGTCCTTGGGCTTCCCCGCCGTCGCGGGGACAGGCTACCCAAGGACCCAGAGCGTCGGGCGCGCTGCGCGTCAGTATGGGCCCTTGGATCAAGTCCAAGGGCCGAGACGCTCTATTTTGCAGGGCCTTGGGCCTCATCCTGAGGCGCCCGATCCCCTCACCCTGAGGTGCTCGCCGCAGGCGAGCCTCGAAGGGCGGGGATCGGGCGCCTCAGGATGAGGGTTGAACGGCGTGACGGGGACGGGCGCGCCCGCGGCGATCCGTAGGCTACCGTGCGTTCGCTGTGCGAACGCGCGCCGCCGCCTGCGGCCGTCTCGACTCGACGCCCCGCCCGTCGGCGATGTGTTCGTCGGGTCCGACGGGGACCACGCCGGTCGGATTGATGGTTTCGTGGCTCTCGTAATAGTGGCGCTTGGCGTGCTCGAGATCGAACAGGTCGCCGACGCCGTGGTTTTCGTGCAGGCGCCGGCCATAGGCGGCGAGATGCGGGTAATCGATCAGCCGCTTCCGGTTGCACTTGAAATGGCCGACATAGACCGGGTCGAAGCGCACGAGCGTCGTGTAGAGCCGCCAGTCGGCCTCGGTCAGCGTCTCGCCGAGGAGGTATGAGCGGCCGTCGGAGAGCCGGTCCTCCAGCCAGTCGAGCGCGTCGAACAGCGTCCCGACGGCGTCCTCGTAGGCGGCCTGCGTCGTGGCGAATCCGGCCTTGTAGACGCCATTATTCACATTCGAATAAACACGCTTGTTGACGGCGTCGATCTCGTCGCGGAGCGCCTCGGGATAGTAGTCGCCCGGCGCCGCGCCGACGCCGTCGAACGCGGAATTGAACATGCGGATGATATCGGCGCTCTCGTTGGACACGATCGTCCCGCGCTGCTTGTCCCACAGCACCGGCACGGTTACGCGGCCGGTATAGTCGGGCTTCGCCGCGGTGTAGATCTGGTGCATGAACTCCGCGCCGTGGATCGGATCGGGGACGACGCCCGGCCCGTCGCGGAACTCCCAGCCGTTCTCCTTCATCCGCCAGTGGACGACCGAGACCGGGATCATCTCCTCCAGCCCCTTCAGGCGCCGGAAGACCAGCGTGCGGTGCGCCCAGGGACAGGCGAGCGAGACATAGAGGTGATAGCGCCCGGGCTCGGCCTTGAACCCGCCTTCGCCGGTCGGACCCGGCGCGCCGTCGGGCGTCACCCAGTTGCGGAAGGCGCTGTCGGATCGCTTGAAGCGTCCGCCGGTCGATTTCGTGTCGTACCACTGGTCATGCCAGACGCCGTCGATGAGCAGGCCCATGGAGGGTCCCCTGGGGTGGTTGTCTCTCCCCCCCCCCCCTCCAGGGGGAGACGGCCCGACGGGCCGGAGGGGGGTGATTGAATTCCCGGATCGCGCCTTCGGCGCGTCCGGGAGTTCAAGCACCCCACCCCGGCCCTCCCCTCAAGGGGAGGGAGGGAGAAGGTGTGCGCTCGAAATCTCAGAACCGCCCCTGCCGGTAGTCGAGCATGGCCTGGCGGACGTCGGCCTCGGTCGTCATGACGAACGGGCCGGCCTGGACGATCGGCTCGCCGATCGGCTTGCCGGCGGCGAGAATGACGCGCGCGCCGTCGGCGCCGGCCGTGATGCGGATGGTCTTGCCCGCGCCGAACACGCCCAGCTCGCCCGCCGACAGCGCCGCGCCGCCGGCCTCGATCGCGCCGGAGTGCACCGCGGCGAAGGCCGTCTTTTCGTCGGATATCGCTTCCTCGAACACCGCGCCGGACGCCATGCGCAGCTCGGCGTAGAACGGCTCGACGGTCACCCCGGTCACCGGGCCCTCGACGCCGGTCGAAGTGCGGCCGGCGACGATCTTGGCGACGACGCCGTCGCGTTCGTCGGCGGGCACGCGGGCCTCGTCGTACTCCTGGTAGGCGGCGGGCTTCATCTTCTCCGCGGCGGGCAGGTTCACCCACAGCTGGAAGCCCGACATCAGGCCTTCTTCCTGCTCGGGCATTTCGGAGTGGACGATGCCGCCCGCGGCGGTCATCCACTGCACCCCGCCGGGCTCGATCACGCCCTCATGGCCCTTGTTGTCGCGATGGCGCATGCGGCCGGCGACCATGTAGGTCACGGTCTCGAAGCCGCGATGGGGATGCGGCGGGAAGCCGGCGATGTAGTCGCCGGGATCGTCGGAGTGGAAATGATCGAGCATCAGGAACGGGTCGAGCGCCCTGAGGTCCGGCGAACCCAGCAGGCGGGTGAGCTTCACGCCCGCGCCGTCGGACGCCTTCACGCCGCTTGTCGTCTTGACGATGGGACGGACGGCTTCCGTCATCGCAGCCTCCATTCGATGCCGGTCCCTGAAATGGGGCGCCGCGGGGCGGGAATCGACCGCATCCGCGGAGACGGTCTTTTTCCGTGAGGGAAACCCGCCCGGCGCCGCCCCGTGGACGCGGCGGCCGGGAGCCGCTAAGGCGCACGACCAACGGCGTGATCACACGCGGCGTCGCGGGAGCGCGGAGACCGACATGTCAGACCCCTTCGTTCTCGGCTGGGAGGAATGGGCCGCCTTTCCCGGGCTCGGCCTGCCGGCGATAAAGGCCAAGGTCGACACCGGCGCGCGCACCTCGGCGCTGCATGCGGTCTCCATCGAGCCGTTCGGGCGCGAGGACGCCCCCCAGGTGCGCTTCGTCATGCATCCCATTCCCGACCAGCCTGAGGTCGAGGTGGTGTGCGCCGCCCCCGCCGTCGACCGCCGCGAGGTCACCTCGTCCAACGGCGAGACCGAGCTTCGCTGGGTGATCGAGGCGCGGGTGAAGATCGGCGAGCGCGAATGGCCGATCGAGGTCACGCTCACCAATCGCGAGACCATGCAGTACCGCATGCTGCTCGGGCGGACCGCGATCCTCGACGACATGGTGGTCAGTCCGACCACGTCGTGCGCGCAGGGCGAACTGTCCTGGGACCTCTACAAGGATTTCCCGCGCAAGGCCCAGGTGAAGCGTCCGCTCAGGATCGCGATCCTCACGCGCGAGCCGAATAACTATTCCTCGCAGCGCCTGCGCGAGGCCGCCGAGGCGCGCGGACACGTCGCCGAGATGATCAACACCGCGCGCTGCACCATGGCGATCAACGCGCTCTCGCCGGCGGTCTATTACGACGGCCGCAAGCTGCCGCGCTATGACGCCGTCATCCCGCGCATCGGCGCGTCGATGACGAATTACGGCATGGCGGTGCTGCGCCAGTTCGCCATGACCGGCGCCTATATCCTCAATTCCGCGGAATCGATCGGGGTGAGCCGCGACAAGCTCTACGCCCACCAGGTGCTCGCCCGGGCGGGCATCGGCATGCCGACGACGGCGTTCGCCCATTCGCCGAAGGACACCAAGAACCTGATCGAGCATGTCGGCGGCGCGCCGCTGGTGGTCAAGCTGCTCGAGAGCACGCAGGGCCGCGGCGTCGTGCTGGCCGAGACGCGCAAGGCCGCCGAGTCGGTGATCGACGCCTTCCGCGGACTCGACGCCAACTTCATCGTCCAGGAATTCGTCAAGGAGGCCGGCGGCGCGGACATCCGGTGCTTCCTCGTCGGCGGCAAGGTCGTCGCCTCGATGATGCGCCAGGCCGCCGCCGACGAGTTCCGCTCCAACCTTCATCGCGGCGGCGAGGCTGTGAAGGTGCGGATCACGAAGGAGGAGCGCGCGGCCGCCGTGAAGGCGGCGAAGGTGATGGGGCTGGGCGTCGCCGGCGTCGATCTGCTGCGCTCCGAGAGCGGCCCCAAGGTGATCGAGGTGAATTCCTCGCCGGGCATCGAGGGCATCGAGCGCTCGAGCGGCAAGGACGTCGCCGGGCTGATGATCGAGCACGTGGAGAACCACGTGCGCACGGTCACCCGTCCGCGCGCCCGGCGAGGCGCCGCCGCGAAGAAGGCTGGCTGACGCGTTCCCGCAAAAAGACAGGCCCGCGGCGCGAGGGCGGCGCCGCGGGCCCTTCGGGCGACGTTTCGGTGGGGGAGATGACCCGTCGCCCGCCCGGAACGGGGATCGCCGTTACGGGGTGATGACGCCGTCGATCACGTGAATCACACCGTTCGAGGCGTCGACGTCGGCGGCGACGACATTGGCGCCGTCGACCGTCACCGAGCCGTCCTCGCCGACGACGACGTTGACCGTCTCGCCCTGGAGCGTCTCGAGCTCGTACTCGCCGGCTTCGGTCTCGGCGGCGAGGTATTCGCCCGGCACCACGTGATAGGTGAGGATCGCGGTCAGCTGATCCTTGTTCTCCGGCTGGAGCAGGCTGTCGAGCGCGCCTTCGGGCAGCGCGGCGAAGGCGGCGTCGGTCGGGCCGAACACCGTGAACGGCCCTTCGGCCTTGAGCGCGTCGACGAGATCGGCGGCCTGCAGCGCGGCGACGAGCGTGTTGAAGTCGTCGGCCTGGACCGCGGTGTCGACGATATCGGCCTCCATCGCGTGATGGTCGGCGGCGGCCGGCGCGGCGAACGCGGCCGCGGCGATCGCGGCGGTGGAAAGCAGGGTGTTGAAACGCATTGGGGAGGGCTCCTCTTGAGCAGTCTCTCTCGGGTTCGGTCCGCGCGGGCTCGGCCCGGGCGGGCGGCTGCATTGCGCAGCTCGTTCGGTCTTACGGAGCCGGGGCGCGCCTGGATCAGCCGCGCCGGGAAAATTTCGTGAAGGCGGGCGAGCCCGTCTCAGTCGGCGTCGCCGAACCCGCCGCCGCCGGGGGTTTCGATCTCGATGACGTCGCCGGCCTCGAGATCGACCCGGAACAGGGCGTCGAGCGTCTCGACCGAACCGTCCGACCGGATCACGCGCTGCGCGCCGGGCCGCCCGTCGTCGCCGTCGGCCAGTCCGGGCGGGGCCTCCTTGCGCCGGCCGGACAGCAGCGAGGCCTCCATCGGTTCGAGAAATTCGATCCGGCGGAGCGAGCCGTCCCCGCCGCGATGCGCGCCGCCGCCGCCCGAGCCGGTCCGGATCGCATGGGAGAGGATGCGCACGGGATAGCGCAGCTCCAGAACCTCCGGATCGGTGAGCCGCGAATTGGTCATGTGGGTGTGGACGGCGCTCGCCCCGTCGAAGCCGGTCCCGTCGGCCATGACGCCCGCCCCGGCGCCGCCGCAGATCGTCTCGTAATACTGGTGGCGGGCGTTGCCGAAAGTGAAGTTGTTCATCGTGCCCTGCGCGGCGGCCATCCGCCCGGTCGCGGCGAACAGGGCGTCGACGACGATCTGGCTGGTCTCGACATTGCCCGCCACCACCGCGGCGGGCGGCTTGGGATCGAGCAGCGAGCCTTCGGGAATGATCAGCTCGATCGGCTTGAGGCAGCCCTCGTTGAGCGGGATCTCGTCGTCGACGAGGCAGCGCAGGACGTAGAGCACGGCGGCGCGCGCCACCGCGGCCGGCGCGTTGAAATTGGTCGCCTGCTGCGGGCTCGTCCCGGTGAAGTCGACGACGGCCGTCCCGGCCTCGCGATCGACGCGGATCGCGACCTTCACCACCGCGCCGTCCTCGAGGCGCATCTCGGCGGCGCCGTCCTCGAGCGCGCCGATGACCCGGCGCACGGCGCGCTCGGCGTTGTCCTGGACGTGGCCCATGTATGCGCGCACGACGTCGAGGCCCTGGCCGTCGATCAGGCGATGGAGCTCTTCTTCGCCCTTGGCGCAGGCCGCCAGCTGGGCCTTGAGATCGGCGATGTTCTGGTCGGGATTGCGCGCTGGATGATCGCCCGCCGTCAGCGGCGCCCGCGCCGCGGCGTCGTCGAACCGGCCGTTCGCGCGGATCTTCACCGCGTCGAACACCGCGCCTTCCTCCTCGATGCGCGTCGAGAAGGGCGGCATCGAGCCCGGCGCGATCCCGCCGATATCGGCGTGGTGGCCGCGCGAGGCGACGAAAAAGAGCCGCTCGCCGTCCTCGCCGCAGACCGGCTGGATCACCGTGACGTCGGGCAGGTGGGTGCCCCCGTTATAGGGCGCGTTGAGCGCGACGGCGTCGCCCGCGCCCAGGTCGGGATGGGCCTCGAGCGCGGCGCGCACGCTCGCCGACATCGAGCCGAGATGAACGGGCATGTGCGGCGCGTTGGCGACCAGCCCGCCCTCGGCGTCGAACACCGCGCAGGAGAAGTCGAGCCGCTCCTTGATGTTTACCGAATGGGCCGTGCGCTCGAGCACGACGCCCATCTGCTCGGCGATCGACATGAAGCGCCGGTTGAACAGCTCGAGCGTGACCGGATCGAGTTCGGTCGAGGCGCCGCTCCGCGCCGGGGCGCCGTCGGCCTTCATCTCCAGCATGCCGTCCGACCGCCGATGCGCGGTCCAGCCCCGGTCGACGACGATGGTCTGGTTGGCGTCCATGATCAGGGCGGGGCCCGCGATCTCGGCGCCGCCGCCGAGATCGGGCAGCGAGAAGACCGGCGTGTCGCGCCATTCGCCGGCGTCATAGACGCGTGTGGTCGCCGCGGGCTCAGGCGCGCCGGCCTGCGCGTCGAGCGGCTTCGAGGCGAGTTCGCCGCCGGCGGGCGCGGCCCCGGCTTCGACCGCGACGGAATCGATCACCAGCGCGGCGCCCTCCTCCATGAAGCCGAACAGGCGGGCGTGCGCCGCGCCGAAGCGCTCGCGGATCGCGGCCTCGTCTCCGAAGGCGACGGGGATCGCGGTGTCGGAGCCGGCCACGCGCAGGCGGATCTCGCGGTCGGCGCGGGCGTCGGCTCCGCCCTGTTCGGCGAGCGCGTCGCGGGCCTCGGCCTCGAGCCGGTCGAGTTCGGCCCGGGCGGCCGCGAGCCCGGAGGCGTCGAAGCTCTGCTCGAGCCCGGCCTCGCGGGTCTCGCGCAGCCTGGCCAGCCCCATCCCCCAGGCCGAGAGAAGACCCGCATGGGGGTGGATGAGCACGGTGCGCATGCCGAGCGCTTCGGCGACCTTGCAGGCGTGCTGGCCGCCCGCCCCGCCGAAGGCGTTGAGCGCGTAGGCGCGCGGGTCGACGCCCTGGGCGATGGAGATCTGCTTGATCGCCTCGGCCATCGCCTCGACGGCGACGGCGAGGAAGCCCTCCGCGGCGGCTTCGGGTCCGTCGACGCCCATCGCGTCGGCCAGCCCGGCGAGCGCGGCGCGGCTGGCCGCGGCGTCGAGCGGGGCGTCGCCGTCCGGCCCGAACACGCGCGGAAACCAGTCCGGCTGGATGCGGCCGAGCACGACATTGGCGTCGGTCACCGCGGCGGGCCCGCCGCGGCCATAGCCCGCCGGGCCGGGATCGGCGCCGGCGCTTTTCGGACCCACGCGGGCGCGCTCGCCGTCGAAGGCCAGCACCGAGCCGCCCCCGGCCGCGACGGTATGGATCGCCAGCATCGGCGCGCGCAGCAGGCGTCCGCCGATCTTCGTCTCGCCGGACCGCGCGTAGGCGTCGCCGTCGAAGCGCGAGACGTCGGTCGACGTGCCGCCCATGTCGAAGCCGATCACCTTGTCATGGTCGGCCTGGCGCGCGGTCATCGCCATGCCGACCACGCCGCCCGCCGGTCCGGACAGCACGGCGTTGCGCGCGGCGAAGCCGCCGGCTTCGGCGAGCCCGCCTGAGGACTGCATGAAATAGAGCGGCGCGCCGCCGAGCCCGTCGGCCACGCGATCGACATAGCGGCGCAGCACGGGCTCGAGATAGGCGTCGATCGCCGCGGTCGAGGCGCGCGGGACGATCTTGATCAGCGGGCTCGCCTCGCTTGAGCGCGTGACATGGGCGAATCCGGCGTCTCGCGCCAGCTCGGCGACGCGGTGTTCATGTGTATCATTCGCATACGAATGAAACAGCGCGACCGCGACGGACTCGATCCCGTCGGCGCGCGCGTCGGCCAGCGCGGCTCTCACCGCATCCTCGTCGAGCGGTTCGACCTCTGCGCCGTCCGCGCCCAGCCGGCCGTCGATCTCGACGATGCGCGCGGGCAGGGGGTCGGGCGTGTCGATCCTGAGCGCGAAGATGTCCGGCCGGGTCTGATCGCCGATCGCCAGAAGGTCGGCGAAGCCCCGGTTTACGATCATGAGCGTGGGCGCGCCGTCGAGCTCCAGAAGCGCGTTCGTCGCCACCGTCGTGCCCATCTTGACGGCGGCGAGGCGGTCGCCCGGCATGGGCGCGTCGGCGGGAAGCGACAATATGCGGCGCACGCCCTGTGTGGCGGCGTCTTCATATTCGTCGCTTTGAGAGAGTAGTTTCAGCGCCTCGATTCGTCCGTCGGGCGCGCGGCCGATCACGTCGGTGAAGGTGCCGCCCCGGTCGATCCAGAATTCCCAGCGGTCGCGCATGCGGGTCTCCACGGTCCGGCGCGCGGACCCGAGCAGGCAGGAAGCAGCGAGCAGATAACCGCCGATGGGGCTGTGGCGCAAACTGACCGAGCTGATCGCCGGGCCGAGCGACCCGTTCGACTGCGAGACCGGCGATTGCGAGCCGGGCCGGCGCGTCGACGACGCCGAGTTCGCCATGGCGCTGATCGGGCTCGGCGCCAAGATGGCCAAGGCCGACGGCCGGGTGACGCCGAGCGAGCTGGAGGCCTTCGCCCAGGTCTTCCGCGCCCCGCCGGGGTCGCAGGAGCCGCTGCGGCGCGCCTTCGATCTCGCCAAGCAGACGACGCTGGGCTTCGACGGCTACGCCCGCCGGCTGGCGCGGCGCTTCCGCGCCAATCCCGCCGTGCTCGAGGACGTGCTCGACGGGTTGTTCCACATCGCCAAGGCCGACGGGCGCGTGACTCCCGACGAGGAGAATTATCTGCGCGACGTCGCCGACATCTTCGGCTTCTCCAACCGGGAGTTCGAGCGCATCCGCGTGGGCCATCTCGGCGCGCCGCCCGACGATCCCTACATCGTGCTCGGCATCGATCGCGACATCTCCGACGCCGATCTCAAGCGCGCCTATCGCCGCATCGCCTCCCAGAATCACCCCGACCGGCTGATCGCGCGCGGCGCGCCGCCGGAGATGCAGCGCGTCGCCGACGAGAAGATGATGGCGATCAATGCGGCCTACGCCGCCATTCTCGACGAGCGCGGCCTGCGGCCGAACGTCTGAATCGGCGCCGCGCCATTGACCCGGAGCGGCGGGCGCCCAAATCTATCAGGCGGCGAGGGGGCGGCCGCTCGGATGAGAGAGGACGCAGGATGAGTTCGCGCAAGCAGGCAGTTTACGGAGCCAACGCGGTCCGCGTGCTGCGCGCCGTGCTCGCGGGTCTCGTCGCGGCGGCCTTCATCGCGCTGGTCGTCCTGATGGCCGCGGTCGTCACCGCGTCGGCCTTCATTATCGCCGGCGTCGCCGCGCTCGGCGCGGGGGCCTTCTGGCTTTATCGCAAGATCCGCGGCGGCCGGTCCGACAGGGACCGCGAGCCCCGCATCCTGGTCGCCCGCCGCGGCCCGCACGGCTGGACCGTCGAGGGCGATAACCGCCCGAACGAGGCGTAGGCCCGGCGGATTTCTTGCTCCGGCGTCAGCCGGGAACTTCCGACTGATCGGTAAGGAGATCCCCGCGCGCATCCACTCGCGTGGGGCGGCTTTCCGCGCCCAGCGCCGGCTGCAGCACGCCGGCGGCCGGATCCGAACGCGCCGGCTCCGCATCTCCCGCCACTGTTTGCGCCCGGCTCGGCGCCGGTTCGGACGCCGGGCGATCCAGGCGCTCGCGCACTTCGTCGGCGAGGCGCGACAGGGTTCCGACGTCGAAATCCCCGGTGACGCCGATCGCGGTTCGACCCTGCGTCCAGTAGACCAGCGGCTCGCCGTCGAGCGACGCGACGCGAGGGGCGGCGTTGCCCGGCCCGGACGATTCGGGTGCGCTGGCGAGCACGGTCAGTCGTTCTCCGCCGTCGGCGCGATATTGCAGCTCCCGGATCACCCGCCCGCCGGCGATTCGGCTCGTAGCGTGGGTCAGCCGCAGATTCGACTCGGACAGACGAAGCAGCCCGCTCGTCTGCTCCTCCAGGTCGGCGACGGCGGCGTCGCTGAGCATGCCGCCCCCGGCGTCGACGCTGGCGGCGGGGAACAGCGCCAGGCCTTCCCAGGTCGACGAATTCGGGGCGGGATGGTCGATGTCGCGCCACTCGGCTCCCAGCCAGCCCGCGGCGAAGGCGCAGACGACGACCGCGGCCGCCTTCGCGCCCTCGAACCGTCGCCTGGCGACGGTCCGGGCCGATCGATTGATGGTCGCCAGCAGGCGTTCGGGAATCGGCTCCTCGGCGACCGCGGCGCCCGCCTCGCGAAGGCGATCGAGCGCGCGCCGGTCCCGCTCCAGCCGTTCGCGGAGTCGGGGATCGGCGGCCAGCGCGGATTCGACCCGCGCCCGTTCGGCCTCGTCGAGTTCGCCGTCGAGATAGGCCTGCAGGTCCGTTTCGCTTGCGCGGTGTTCGATCTCGGTCATTTCACTCGCCTCAGCTGCGGCTGCCTCGGGGCCTCTTCCGCGACCAGCGAATCGCGCAAGGCGCGGCGTCCGCGCGCCAGGCGGGAGCGCAGCGTTCCTTCCGGAATCTCGAGGATCCGGGCCGCCTCCATGTAGGAGACGTCCTCGAAGGCGACGAGGCTGACGGCCGCGCGCTGGTCGGGAGGCAGGGCGGCCACCGCGTCGAGCGCGTCGGCGCAGTTCATGTGGTCGTGCTGGTCGGCCCCGGTCGCAAGCCGCATGTCGTCCTCGTCAAGCGGAGGCGTCTCCGCGGTCCGCCCCTTGCCGCGGCGGGCGTTGAGGAACTCGCGGTGAAGGATCCGGAACAGCCAGGAGCGCAGCGACCCCCGGGGATTCCACAATCGACGCTTGCGCCACGCCCGCTCCAGGCAGGCCTGGACCAGGTCGTCCGCTGCGTCGGGGTCGGTCTCGAGGCTCCTGGCGAACCGCCTCAGATGCGGCGTCTCGCCCGTCAGGCGCTCTGCGAACCGGTCCTTCATCAAATACGCCTCCGCGTGATCTCGGTGTCGTAACAACGTCGCGGCCGCCGCCAAAGGTCCCGGCCGCCGCCGCGGCGGCGGCGCGTGAATTTTTTCGGGACCTATCGATTCCTGCCCCGTGTTGTTGGGGCGTCGGGCGCACAGGGTCCGACGCAACACGGAAGTCAGGAAATCCATGTTCAAGAAGCCGCTCACCGTTTTCGCCGCCGCCGCCTGCCTCACGCTGCCCGCCGCCGGCGCGGGCTTCGCCCAGGCGGGGCAGCAGTCCGGTCCGCCCGCATCGCAGGCCCAGGCCGATTTCTCCGAGGACACCCTGCGCGCCTACGTGACCGCGTCGGTGCGGATCCAGGAGGTGGCCGAGGAGTATCAGCCCCTGCTGTCGTCGGCGGAAAACCAGGCCGACGCCCGGAGCATCCAGGAGGAGGCCCGCGCTGAAATGGCGGCGGAGGTCGAGGAGGCCGGCATCACGGTCCAGACCTACAACGCCGTTCAGGCCGCCGCCCGCCAGAACCCCAGCCTGGCCCAGGAGATCAACGCCCTGGCCCAGGAGGTCAATGGCGGCTGACGTCCGGATCGGCGCGGCGGCGCGGTCGGGAACGTCCCCAGCCCCCCAGCCTCCCGGACCGCCGCCGCGTCTGGAGCCGCGGGGACGGCGTGCTTCGCCGTCTCCGCGGCTCGTCTCCGTCGCGCCTTCGTCAGCGGCGCGGCTTGAAGCGGCGCGCCGCCGCGGCTAGAGGCGGCGCATGTCGCCGCGCCATTTCCTTCTCCTGTTCGCCGTCTGCTTCGTCTGGGGCGTCAATTTCGTCGTCGCGAAATGGTCGGTGTCGGGCACGCCGGCGATCGTGCCCGGCTTCGACGGCGCGCCGCCGCTCTTCTTCGCCTTCCTGCGTTTCGCGCTGCTCTACGCCGTGCTCGCGCCCTGGCTGCTGCCGGTTCCGAAGAAACCCGGCCCGGTCGTCGGCGCGGCGCTGGCGATGGGCGCGATCCAGTTCGCGCTGCTCTTCCTCGGCCTGCGCTACGCCACGCCGTCGGCCATCGCCATCGTCGTCCAGCTGGCCGTGCCCTTCACCACGATCCTGTCCATCGTCTTCCTGAAGGAGCAGGTCAGGTGGGTGCGCTGGACGGGCATGCTCATGGCCTTCGCCGGGGCCGGCCTGGTCGTGGCCAAGCCCGCCGAGATCAGCTTCACCATCGGGCTGCTCGCCGGGGTCGGCGCGGCCTTCGCCGCGGCGGCGGGCTCGATCTTCGTCAAGCGCGTGGAGATCATGCCGATCCCGCTGCAGGCCTGGATCGGGCTCATCTCCTGGCCGCCGCTGCTGATCGCCAGCCTCGTGTTCGAACGCGATCAGCTGTCCTCCATCGCCGCGGGCGGGTGGTGGTTCGTGCTGGCGCTCCTGTTCACCGTGGTGCTGGTCAACGTCTTCGGCCACGGCAGCTTCTACTGGCTGCTGCGTCGCTACGACGCCTCGATGATCGCGCCGATGACGCTGATGGGGCCGCTGATCGGGGTGATCGCCGGCGTCGTCCTGCTCGGCGATCCGGTGACCTGGCAGCTCGTGCTCGGCGGCGTGCTGGCGCTGTCGGGCGTGGGCGTGGTGGCGGCGCGCCGCTCGAAGGCGCGCGCGACCGAGACCGTGATACAACGCCCGCGATGACCATGACCGACCGCGCCTCGCCGAACTTCAACGACCGCGCCGGGCCGGTCTCGATGCTGGTGCTGCACTACACCGGGATGGAGACGGGCGACGCCGCGATCGAGCGCCTGTGCGATCCCGCCGCGAAGGTCAGCGCCCACTACGTGGTCGAGGAGGACGGCTCCGTCCTGCGGCTCGTGGCCGAGGACAAGCGCGCCTGGCACGCCGGCGTGGCGCGCTGGCGCGGGATCGAGGACGTCAATTCCGCCTCGATCGGGATCGAGATCGTCAACGGCGGGCACGATTTCGGCCTGCCGGATTTCCCCGACGCGCAGATCGAGGCGGTGATCGCGCTGTCGCGCGAGATTCTGGGACGTCACGAAATCGCTGCGCGCGACGTGGTCGGCCATTCCGACGTCGCGCCCGAGCGCAAGCTCGACCCGGGCGAGCGCTTCCCCTGGGCGCGCCTGGCCGCGGCGGGCGTGGGGCTGTGGCCGGACACCGCCGGCGCCGACGAGGCGGCCGTCTCGGAACTCGCCGCGAACCTCGAGGCGCTGGAGCGGATCGGCTACGGCGTCGAGGACATCGCGCCGGAGGACCTCGTCGCGGCGTTCCAGCGCCGCTACCGCCCCGGGCGCGTCGACGGCGTTCTCGACGCGGAGACGGCGGGGCTGATCGCGCGCGTGCGCGCGCTTTGTGCTTGACGTCGCGGCCTCTCATGCCGACTTAGAAGGCGGTCGGACGGCCGGACGGCCGCTCCCGCCAGGGGTCGAAAGACCGGCGGGAGAGGAAAGTCCGGGCTCCATGGAGGCAGGGCGCCGGGGAAATCCCGGCGGGCCGGTTCGCCGGTTCAGGGACAGCGCCGCAGAAAACAGACCGCCGGGACCCGGGCTTCGGCTCCCCGGCAAGGATGAAACGGTGCGGTAAGAGCGCACCGCCCCGACCGCAAGGAAGGGGGCACGGCAAGCCCCGCCCGGAGCAAGACCGAATAGGGACGGACGCCGCGGCTTCGGCCGCGGCAGGCGCGCCTCCGCGTTCCGTCCGGGTAGGTCGCACGAGGCGCCGCGCAAGCGGCGTCCCAGATGAATGGTCGTCGCGTTCTTTCCCGCGTGGAAAGAACGGCACAGAACCCGGCTTACAGGCCGTCCGACCCTTTCCTTCCTCGCCGAAAGGTTAACGCGCCCGGCCGTGTTAACGAATCTGTTCTTTGTCCGTTCTCTTCGGGGCGCGTCTTCGCGTCCCGATTTTTACTTGCGGCTAACCCTGTCGGCGTAATGAAAGGCGGCTTTCGGCGTTGTTTCCCACAAATTCCCATGGTATCCCATAAATGACCACGCGAACGCGCGTGAGGGGTTAACGGGGACCATGCCGGGGATGTTCTTCTCCACCGCCACCAACGGGATCGACGCCAAGGGACGGGTCTCCGTCCCGGCCGATTTCCGCGCGGCCGTGGCCTCCGACGCGCTCAACGGCGTCTTCGTCTGGCGCTCCTTCAACGGACCGTTCCTGGAAGGCGGCGGCGAGGCGCTGATGGCCGAGCTGTCGGCGGCGATCGACGCGATGGACCCCTATGACGACAGCCGCACCTCCTTCGAGCGCGTCATCTTCGGCGGCGCGCGTCCGCTGACCTTCGACGCCAACGGCCGGGTGACGCTGCCCAAGGATTTCGCCGAGCACGCCGGGCTCGCCGACAAGGCGACCTTCGTCGGCATGGGCCGGCGCTTCGAGATCTGGAATCCCGACGCCCACGCCGAGCAGCACGCCGCCGCGCTCGACTTCGCCCGCGAGAACAAGCACGCGCTGCGCCGGCCGCCGCGGCGAGACGGGGAGGGCGCGTGATGGCTCATCTTCCCGTCATGCTCGACGAGGTGATGCACTGGCTCGCGCCGCGCGCGGGCGGTCTCTATATCGACGCCACCTTCGGGGCGGGCGGCTATTCGCGCGCCGTGCTCGGCGTCGAGGGAGCCCGCGTGTTGGGGATCGATCGCGATCCGTCCGCGCGCGAGGCCGCCGAGCCGCTGAAGGCGGCCCATGAGGGCCGCTTCGCGCTGGCCGAGGGACCGTTCTCGCTGATGGAGGACGTCATCGCGCAGGCCGGAAGCGCCGGCGCCGACGGCGTCATGTTCGATCTCGGCGTCTCCTCGATGCAGCTCGACGAGGCCGAGCGCGGTTTCTCCTTCCAGAAGGAAGGCCCGCTCGACATGCGCATGGCGCGCTCCGGGCCGAGCGCGGCCGATGCGGTCAACGGCCTGGAGCGCGACGAGCTCGCCGCCATCTTCAAGGTCTATGGCGAGGAGAAGAAGGCGCGCCGCGCCGCCCAGTTCATCGTCCGCGCGCGGGAAGACGCGCCGATCGAGACGACGGATCGGCTCGCGGAAATCGTCGCGCGCGCCGTCGGCGGCAAGCCGGGCCGCATCCATCCCGCGACCCGCGTGTTCCAGGCGCTCAGGATCTTCGTCAATGACGAGCTCGGCGAGCTGATGCGCGGCCTGGCCGCGGCCGAGCGCGTGCTGAAGCCCGCCGGCCGGCTCGTCGTGGTGGCCTTCCACTCGCTGGAGGACCGCATCGTGAAGACCTTCCTGCGCGAGCGCGCCGGCATGACCGGCGGCGGCTCGCGCCACGCCCCCGAGCCGGAGCCGGGTCCGGAGCCGAGCTTCTCCCTGCTCACGCGCAAGGCCGTCGAGCCGAGCCCGGCGGAGGAAGCCGACAACCCCCGCGCCCGCTCGGCGAAGCTGCGCGCCGCCGCGCGCACCGACGCGCCGGCCTGGCCGCGCGGCGACGCCGCCGTCGCCGGCGCGCCGCCCTACAGCCGACTTCTGGAGCTTGCGTCATGAGCGCCTGGATCAATGTCGTCGGAGTCGTGGTCACGGCGGCCCTCCTGGCCGCGCTCTACATCGCCAAGACCGACGCCTCGTCGGCGCAGGACCGGCTGGCGCGGCTTCAGGCCGAGCTCGCCGAGGAGCGCGGGCGCATCAACACGCTCACCGCCAACATCGCCCATCTCGAGGACCCCGAGCATCTGCGCGAGCTGGCGCGCGCCCATCTCGGCTTCGAGCCGGCGCGGCCCTCGCAGGAGATCCTGCTGTCGGATCTGCCGCGCGTCGATCCCGAGGATGTCGAGGAGGACGACGAGGCCGACGCGCGCGCCGACGACTCCGGCGTGGCGCGGGCGCGCGTCGTCCGTCCGGGAGGAGGCGCGGGCCGGTGAAGCTGGGCTTTCTCCGATTCCTCTCGCGGCCGCGCGTCAGCGCCACCGAGCCGCCCGCCCCCTTCCAGGAGGCCGCGCCCGCCGACGTCACGCGCCTGCTGCGCCTCGAGGACGAGGCCGGCGCGGCGGTGGCCACCTCGCGCACCCGCCTGTCCGTGCTGGGCCTCGTCATCGGGATGGGGTTCGCTCTCGTCGCGCTGCGCGCGGCCGGGCTGGCGCTCACCGCCGAGCCGCATGTCGGCGACGGACCCGCCCGCGTCGCCGCCGGGGAGGTCAGCCGCGGGCCGATCCTCGACCGCGACGGCGAGATCCTCGCGACCAATCTCGACTTCCACTCGCTCTACGCCGACCCCGAGATGGTGTGGGATCCCGTCGAGACCGCCGAACAGCTCTCGACGGTGCTCACCGATCTCGACGTCGAGCGGACCGCGCGCGATCTCGCCTCGAACCGGCGCTTCGTGTGGATCCGCCGCGGGCTGTCGCCGCGCCAGCGCCAGGCGATCCACCTGCTCGGCCTGCCCGGGCTCGGCTTCCGCGTCGAACCGGGCCGCATTTATCCCAAGCAGCGCGCCGCCGCCCACGTCGTCGGCTACGCCGACCGCGATCTCAGCGGACTGGCGGGCGCCGAGCGCGCCTTCGATTCCGAACTCGCCGAGGACGGCGGCCGGCCGGTCGCGCTGTCGATCGACCTCACCGCCCAGCACGCCGTCGAGAGCGTGTTGCGCGCGCGCATGGCGCGCTATCGCGCGCAAGGCGCGAGCGCCATCCTGATGCGCGTGGGCACCGGCGAGATCCTGGCGCTCGCCAGCCTGCCCGACTATGACCCGAACCGCGTCGGCGAAGCCGATCCCGCCGCGCTGTTCAATCGCGCCACCGAGGGCGTCTACGAGCTGGGCTCGGTGTTCAAGCCGCTCACGCTGGCCGCCGGACTCGAGACCGGGTCGGTCGACCTCGACGACGTGTTCGACGCGACCGAGCCGCTGCGCGTTGGCGGCCACCGCATCCACGACTTCCACCCCGAGCGCCGGCCGCTGACCGCGCGCGAGGCGATCGTGCATTCCTCGAACATCGCCACGGCGCGCATAGCCGACCAGATCGGCCGCGACGGGCTGGTCGACTTCTACGGCCGGCTCCGGCTGTGGGAGCGCGCGCCTGTCGAACTCGCCGAGAGCGGCGAGCCGCTGACGCCCGACCGTTGGGGCCGCATCCAGCTGATGACCGCCTCCTTCGGCCACGGCTTCAATGTCAGCCCGCTGGCGCTGACTTCGGCCTACGCCGCGCTCGCCAACGGCGGCGTCTACACGCCGCCGACGCTGCGCCCCGTCGCGCCGGGCGAGACCGTCGCGGGCGATCCGGTGATGAGCGCGTCGACCGCCGCCCAGGTGCTCGGCGTGATGCGCCAGGTGGTCACCGAGGGCTCCGGGGGGCAGGCCGATGTCGAGGGCTTCGCCATCGCCGGCAAGACCGGCACCGCCGAGCAGGTCGTCGACGGGCGCTACGATCCCGACAGCCTGATCACCTCGTTCGTCTCGGTGTTCCCGTTCGACGATCCGCAGTACGTGCTGCTGGTCACGCTGGACCGGCCGCAACCGACGCAGGAGACTCACGGCTTCGCCACCGCCGGCTGGAACGCCGCGCCGACCGCCGGGGAGATCATCGAGCGGCTCGGCGGCATTCTCGACATCGAGCGCCGCGAGCTCGACCCGGAGGCGCGCGCCTCGGTGGTCGCCGCGATGTTCGCCCCGCGCGCTCGCACGCGCGCGGGCCCCGAAGAGCCGGTGGATCTCGCCGCGGCGCATCCCGCCGCTTCAGCCGAGGAGACCGCCCAGCCGTGACCCGAAGCCGTGTCCTCGCCGATCTGCTGCCCGAGGGAGTCGCGCTTCCCGCGGAGGCGGCGACGCTCGCGGTGACCGGGCTGGCGCTGGACAGCCGCAAGGTGACGCCGGGCTGCCTGTTCGCCGCGCTGCCCGGCCTGCGCACGGACGGGCGGGAATTCATCCCCGACGCCGAGGCCGCCGGCGCGGTCGCCGTGCTGGCCCCGCCGGGGACGCAGACCAATCTGCCGCTGATCGCCGCCGACGACCCGGCTGCCGCGCTCGCCGCGATCGCGGCGCGCTTTCATCCCGGCCGGCCCGAGACGATCGCGGCGGTCACCGGCACCAACGGCAAGAGCTCGACGGTCGAGTTCCTGCGCCAGATCTGGGCGAGAGTCGGTTTCGAGGCCGCCGCGCTGGGCACGCTCGGCGTGACTCGCGCCTCGGGCCGGTCCGAGGTCGGCTACACCACGCCTGACGCCATCGCGCTGCATGAGGCGCTGGATGCGCTGGCCGCCGACGGGGTGACCCATCTCGCCATGGAGGCCTCGAGCCACGGGCTGAAGCAGCGCCGTATGGACGGGGTACGCGTCGACGTCGCCGCCTTCACCAATCTCACCCAGGACCATCTCGATTATCACCCGGACTTCGACGACTACTTCGCCTCCAAGATGCGGCTGTTCGAGGTGCTCGCCGCCGACGGCGCGCCGGCGGTCATCAACATGGATTCCGACTGGGGCGCGAAGGTCGCCGACATCTGCCGTCGCCGGGGCCTCGAGGTGATCGAGGTCGGCTGGCGCGGGAAGGATTTCCGCATCGCCGAGATCACGCCCCATCCCGCCAGCCAGGACATCCGCCTCGTTCATCGCGGCGAGGAGCGCGTCGTCAGGCTGCCGCTGATCGGCGAGTTCCAGACGCTCAACGCCGTCGGCGCGGCGGCGATGGCCGGCGCCAGCGGCGTCGACGCCGAGGACGCGCTCGGCGCGCTGGAGACCCTCGAAGGCGTCGCCGGGCGGTTGCAGCCGGTCGGGACGACGCCGGCGGGCGCGCCGGTCCTGCTCGATTTCGCCCATTCGCCGGACGGGCTCGACAAGCTCCTGCGCGCGGCGCGGCCGCACACGCAGGGCCGGATCGTGCTGGTCTTCGGCGCGGGCGGCGATCGCGATCCCTCCAAGCGCGAGAAGATGGGCGCGGTGGCGGCCCGGCTCGCCGATCATGTCATCGTCACCGACGACAATCCGCGCAGCGAGGACCCCGCCGCGATCCGCGCCGCCATCCTGCGCGGCTGCCCGGACGCCGAGGAGATCGGCGATCGCGAGACGGCGATCCGCACCGCGATCGGCCGGCTCGAACCGGGCGACACGCTGCTCGTCGCCGGCAAGGGCCACGAGACCGGACAGATCCTCGCCGACCGCGTGATCCCGTTCGACGAGCCGGCGATCGTGCGCGGCGCGCTCGAGGAAATGGAGGCGCGGGCATGACGCGCACGCTGTGGACCGCGCAGGAGGCCGCCGAAGCGACGGGCGGCCGGCTCGAGGGCGGCGACTGGGCCGCCGGCGGGGTCTCGATCGACACCCGCACCATCGAGCCGGGCGATCTCTTCGTGGCGCTGAAGGACAAGCGCGACGGTCACGAGTTCGCGCAGGCCGCGCTGGACGCGGGCGCGGCGGCGGCGATGGTCTCGAAACCGGAGGCCTGCGACGGGCCGAAGCTGGTCGTCGACGACGTGCTGGAGGGCCTGCGCAAGCTCGGCGCGGCGGCGCGCGATCGCTGCGCCGCGGTCCGCGTCGGCGTGACCGGCTCCGTCGGCAAGACGAGCGTGAAAGAAGCGATCGCCGCGGTGTTCCGCGCCGCCGGCCGCGCCCACTGGAGCGTGAAGTCCTACAACAATCACTGGGGCGTGCCGCTGACGCTGGCGCGCATGCCGCGCGACACCGAGCGCGCCGTCTTCGAGATGGGCATGAACCACGCCGGCGAGATCCGCGAGCTCACCGGCCTCGTCCAGCCCCAGGTCGCGCTCATCACCAAGATCGGGCCCGCCCATCTCGAGCAGCTGGGCTCGCTCGAGGCGATCGCCGACGCCAAGTCGGAGATCTTCGAGGGGCTGAACGGCGACGGCGTCGCGATCATTCCCGCCGACGACGATTTCGCGCCGCGCCTGGCCGCCCACGCCCGCCGCGCGAAGCCGGCCTTCCTGTTCGATTTCGGGGTCTCGCCAGAGGCCGCCGTGCGCGTTCTCTCCATGGAGAACGGCGAGGACGGCGGGACGTGCGCGTTCGACGTGCTCGGCCGGCGGGTTTCGGTGCGGCTGGCGCTGCCCGGCGCGCACCAGGCCGTCAACGCCGCCGCCGTGTTCGCCGCCTGCGCGGCCGCCGGCGTCGATCCCGATCTCGTCGCCGAGGTGCTGTCAGGGCTCGAGCCCGAAGCCGGCCGCGGCGCGAGCTTCGATCTCAGGCTCGCCGACGGCGGCGCGGTCCGGGTCGTCGACGACAGCTACAACGCCAATCCCGTTTCGATGGGCGCGGCCATCGCGCGGCTGGGCGCCGAGCGCGTCCGCGGCGCGGGCCGCCGGATCGCCGTTCTCGGCGAGATGCTCGAGCTCGGGCCGAAATCCGCTGAGATGCACGCCGAACTCGCCGGGCCGCTGGAGGCCGCGAGCGCACAGCTCGTGATCGGCGTGGGCGCGGGGATGCGCGCGCTGGTCGACGCCTTGCCGGCCGGCGCGACGGCGCGCTATGCCGACGCTCCGCAAGCCGCCCTCGACATGCTGACTTCCGAGCTCCGCGACGGCGACGTCGTGCTGATCAAGGGCTCCAACGCGTCCGGGGTCCACAATATCGTCGCAAGCCTGCGCGAGGGTGCGGCCGTCGCTTCGTCCGAGGTCTGATAGTTCAATGTTTTATCTGTTCCTGTCGCCGCTGAGCGACGAGTTCCTGATCTTCAACATCCTCAACTACCTGACCTTCCGGACGGGCGCGGCGATGATGACGGCGTTCGTCGTCGCGCTGATCGTCGGCAATCCCTTCATCGGCTGGCTGCGCACCAAGGGCTCCCAGCCGATCCGCGACGACGGGCCGGAGGCCCATATCGTCTCGAAGGCGGGCACGCCCACCATGGGCGGCTTCATCATCCTGCTCGGCCTGCTGATCGGCACGATCCTGTGGGGCGATCTCAGCAATCCCTATCTCTGGGTCGTGATCTTCGTGACCGCCGGCTTCGGCGGCATCGGCTTCATCGACGACTGGCGAAAGGTCACCCAGAAGAGCCACAAGGGCCTGTCGGGGCGCGGCAAGCTCGTCCTGCAGTCGGCGATCGCGCTGGTCGCCGTGATCTGGATGACGAACCTGCTCGCCGGCGCGCCCGACACGCCGGAGAATTTCGCGACCTCCGTGGCGGTGCCCTTCCTCAAGGACGTGCTCATCCCGCTGAGCTTCGCCTTCTACCTGTTCGGCCTGGTCGTCATCGTCGGCGCCTCGAACGCGGTCAATCTCACCGACGGGCTCGACGGGCTGGCGATCGTGCCGGTGATGATCGCGGCGGGCTCGTTCGGCTTCATCGCCTATTTCGTCGGCTCGGCGGTCTACGCCGACTACCTGTTCCTGAATTTCACGCCCGGCACCGCCGAGCTCGCGGTCATCTGCGGGGCGATCATGGGCGCGGGGCTCGGCTTCCTCTGGTACAATGCGCCGCCGGCGATGGTGTTCATGGGCGACACCGGTTCGCTGTCGCTGGGCGGCGCGATCGGCACGATCGCGGTCGCGGTCAAGCACGAGATCGTGCTGGCCATCATCGGCGGCCTGTTCGTCCTCGAGGCCGTCTCGGTGATGGTCCAGATCGCGAGCTACCGGCTCACCGGCCGCCGGGTCTTCAAGATGGCGCCGATCCACCACCACTTCGAAAAGATGGGCTGGGCCGAGCCCACCATCGTGATCCGCTTCTGGATCATCGCCGTCGTGCTCGCGCTGATCGGCCTGTCGACGCTGAAGCTGAGGTAGGCTCCGCATGATCCCCGTCCGCGCATACGAGGGTCGCCGCGTCGCGGTGTTCGGCCTCGGCCGCACCGGGATCTCGGCCGCGCTCGCGCTCGCCGCCGGCGGGGCGGAGGTGTCGGCCTGGGACGATCGCGAGGAAGCGCGGGCCGCCGCCGAGGCCCGCGGCGTGACGCTTGACGATCTCAACCGCCGCGACTGGGGCGATCTCGCCGCGCTGGTCCTGTCGCCGGGCGTGCCGCTCACTCATCCGAAGCCGCATCGCATGGTCGAGCTGGCCCGCGCCGTCGGCGCGCCGATCATCGGCGATGTGGAGCTGTTCGCCCAGGCCGTCGCGCCGGTGGACGGCGTCCGCGTGATCGGCGTGACCGGCACCAACGGCAAGTCGACCACGACGGCGCTGATCGGCCACATGCTCAAGGAGGCCGGGCTGGACGTGCGCGTCGGGGGCAATATCGGCGAGGCCGCGCTCGATCTCGATCCGCCGCGGCCCGGCGCGATCTACGTGCTGGAGCTGTCCTCCTATCAGCTCGACCTCGTCGAGAGCCTGCGCTGCAACGCCGCGCTCTTCCTCAACCTGACGCCGGACCATCTCGACCGGCACGGCGATCTCGCCGGCTATGTCGCCGCCAAGAAGCGCATCTTCGCCAATCAGACCGCCGAGGATGCGGCGATCGTGGGAGTCGACGACTCGATCACCCGGCGCATCTGCACCGAGCTGCGCGCGGGGCGGGACCGCACGGTCATTCCGATCTCGGCCGCGCAGGTCCTCGGCGAGGGCGCCTACGCGGTCGGCGGAACGCTTTACGACGCGCTCGACGGGCGCGCGACCGAGGTCGCCGACCTGAACGCCGTTCCCGCGCTGCCCGGCCGCCACAACGCCCAGAACGCCGCGGCCGCCTACGCCGCGGTCCGGCGCATGGGGGTGGACGCCCACGACGCCGCGCGCGGGCTCGCGAGCTTTCCCGGCCTCGCCCATCGCCAGGAACGCGTCGGGACCGCCGGGCCGGTGAGCTTCGTCAACGACTCCAAAGCCACCAACGCCGAGGCCGCCGCCCAGGCGCTGGGCTGCTACGAGGACGTGTTCTGGATCGCCGGCGGCCAGGCCAAGGAGGGCGGGGTCAAGCCGCTCAAGCCCTTCCTGCCGCGCATCCGCAAGGCCTACCTGATCGGCGAGGACGCCGATCTTCTGAAGCGCCAGCTCAAGCGCGACGTCGAGGTCGTCATGTGCGGCGACCTCGAGACAGCCACGGCGCGCGCGGCGCGCGACGCCGCAGACAGCGGCCTGTCCGCGCCGGTGGTGCTGCTGTCGCCGGCCTGCGCCTCGTTCGACCAGTTCCGCGATTTCGAACATCGCGGCGACGTCTTCCGCGAGCTTGTGAACAAGCTTCTGAGGAAGGCGAAGGAAGGAGACGCCGCATGATCGTCGGAGCCGCCCGCCGCGCCCCGCTGCTCTGGAGCGGGCTGGACCGCACACTGATGTTCACCGTTCTGGCGCTGATCTTCATCGGCCTGACGCTGTCGCTGGCGGCGAGCCCGGCGGCGGCCGAACGCCTGGCGCTGACCGATCCGTTCTATTTTCTCTATCGTCACGGCGCCTTCGCGGCGCTGGCGGCGCTCATTCTTGCGGGAACCGCGGCGCTGTCGCCGGTCGGCGCGCGCCGCGCCGCAGGGCTGGTGCTCGTCGGGTCGCTGCTGGCCATGATCGCGATCCCGTTCGTCGGCGCCGACGTCAACGGCGCGACGCGCTGGCTGCGGCTCGGAGGGTTCTCGCTGCAGCCCTCGGAGCTGTTCAAGCCGGCCTTCATCGTCATCGCCGCCTGGCTGTTCGCCGAGGAGAGCCGCGGCGCGCCCGTCCCGGGCCGCCTGATCGCGGCGGGCATCTACGCGCTCGCCGTGCTGCTCCTGCTCGGCCAGCCCGATTTCGGCCAGACCGTGCTGCTCTCGCTCATCTTCGGCGGGATGCTTTGGGTGAGCGGGCTGTCCTATGTCTACACCGCCGTGCTGGGCGGCCTCGGGGCGGCGGGCGCCGGGCTCGCCTACTTCATGCTGCCCCACGTGCGCGACCGCATCGCCGACTTCCTGAGCCCGGGCGGCGAACGCATGCAGACCGAGACCGCGCTCGAGGCGATCGGACGCGGCGGGCTGTTCGGCACCGGACCGGGCGAGGGCGAGGTCAAGCGGCTCCTGCCCGAGGCGCACACCGACTTCGTCTTCTCCGTCGCCGCCGAGGAGTTCGGCCTGCTCGCCTCGCTCGCGATCATCGCCTTCTTCGCCATCCTGTTCCTGCGCGCGTGGACCAATGCGCGTCGGCTGACGGATCACTTCGCCCAGCTCGCCACGGCCGGGCTGGCGATGCTGTTCGCCGCGCAGGCGCTCATCAATATCGCGGTCAATCTGAACCTGGTGCCGCCGAAGGGCATGACGCTGCCTTTCGTGTCCTATGGCGGCTCCTCGATGCTCGGGCTGGCCTTCGCCGCCGGCCTGCTGCTGGCGCTGACGCGCCGCCGGCCCGGCGCCTATCAACGGCGCGGCCTGACGACGTGACCGGCGGGCGCGTCCTGTTCGCCGCCGGGGGCACCGGCGGGCACATCTTCCCGGCGCGCGCCGCCGCCGAGGCGCTGATCGCGCGCGGCTGGCGGGTGCGCCTGATCACGGACGCGCGCGGCGCCCGGCACGCCGAGGACTTTCCCGGCGACGGCGTCGACGTGATCGACGCGGCCAGCCCGTTCGTGAAGAACCCGGTCCGCCTCGTCGGCGCGCTCGGAAAGCTCGCGCGCGGCTACGGCCGGACGCGGGCGATCATGCGCGACTTCGAACCCGACGTAGTCGCCGGCTTCGGCGGCTATCCCGCCTTTCCCGTCCTGCTCGCCGCGCGGGTCTCGGGAACGCCGTTCGTGATCCACGAGCAGAACGCCGTACTCGGCCGGGTGAACCGGCTCTTCTCGGGATCGGCGACCGCGGTCGCGTCGGGCTTCGACCGGCTCGACCGGGCGAGTTCGAAGGCCCGCCATGTCGTCACCGGCAACCCGGTGCGCGCCGCCGTGCTCGCCGCTGGCGACGCGGACTACGAGCCGCCCGCCCCCGACGGCGAGATACGCCTGCTCGTCATCGGCGGCAGTCTCGGCGCGCGCGTGCTGTCGGAGACCGCGCCGCTGGCGATCGCCCGCCTGCCGGAAGCGTTGCGCGCGCGGTTGAAAGTCGTCCAGCAGACCCGGCCCGAAGCCATCGCCGCGGCGCGTGAAATCTATGCCGACGCCGGCGTCGACGCCGAATGCGAGGCCTTCTTCCACGACATGGGCGAACGCTACGCCGCGGCGCATCTGGTCGTCTCGCGCGCCGGCGCCTCGAGCGTCTCCGAGCTCGCCGCCGTCGGCCGGCCCGCCCTGCTGGTTCCGCTGGCCATCGCCATGGACGACCACCAGACCGCCAACGCCGAGGGCCTCGTCGCCGGCGGCGGCGCGGAAATCGTGCGCGAGGCCGATCTCGACGCGCCGGCGCTGTCGGCGCGGCTTGAATCGCTGCTGTCGGACGGGGAAGCTCTCGCCCGGCGCGCCGAGGCCGCGCGCGCCGCGGGCCGTCCGGATGCGCACGAGCGGCTCGCCGACCTGATCGAATCCGTCGCCGAAGGAGGCTGAATGCCGCCCGTCGATCTGCCCATGTCCGTCGGTCCGATCCATTTCGTCGGAATCGGCGGGATCGGAATGAGCGGCATCGCCGAGGTGATGCTCAATCTCGGCTATCCGGTGAGCGGCTCCGACATCAAGGCCAGCCCGAACGTGGCGCGCCTGCGCGAGAAGGGCGCGGTGATCCATATCGGCCATCACGAATCCAATATCGACGAGGCCGGCGCGCTGGTCGTCTCGTCTGCGGTCAAGGGCGACAATCCCGAGCTGCGCGCCGCCCGCCGTCGCCGCATTCCCGTCGTGCGCCGCGCGGAGATGCTCGCCGAGCTGATGCGGCTGAAATACGCCGTCGCCGTCGGCGGCACGCACGGCAAGACCACCACGACCTCGCTCGTCGCCGCGCTGATGGACGAGGCCGGCTTCGACCCCACCGTGATCAATGGCGGGATCATTTCGGCCTACGGCTCCAACGCCAAGATGGGCGAGGGCGAGTGGATGGTCGTCGAGGCCGACGAGAGCGACGGCTCGTTTCTGAAGCTGCGCGGCTCGGTGGCGATCATCACCAATATCGATCCCGAACACATGGAGCATTACGGCGGGTTCGACGCGCTGCGCGACGCCTTCGCCCTGTTCGTCGAGAACCTGCCCTTCTACGGCTTCGCGGTGATGTGCACCGATCATCCCGAAGTGCAGGCGCTGGCTGCGCGCATCGAGGACCGCCGCGTCATCACCTACGGCCTCAACCCGCAGGCCCAGGTCCGCGCGGTCGACGTCGAGATGGGGCCCGACGGCGCGCGCTTCGATCTCGTCTTCCGCCCGCCCGGCGACGGCGAGACGCGCTGGAGCGACATCCGCCTGCCGATGGCCGGCGAGCACAACGTGCTTAACGCCGCCGCCGCGCTCGCCGTGTTCCAGGCGCTCGGCGGCGAGGCCGACGCCGCGCGCCGCGCCCTGTCGAAGTTCGCCGGCGTCAAGCGGCGCTTTACGGTCACCGGCGAGGCGAACGGCGTCACCGTCGTCGACGATTACGGCCACCACCCCGTCGAGATCGAGGCGGTGCTGCGCGCGGCGCGCCAGCGCGCCGGCGAGGGCCGCGTCATCGCCGTCGTCCAGCCGCACCGCTACACGCGCCTGCACGACCTGTTCGACGATTTCTGCAGCTGCTTTAACGACGCCGATTCCGTTCTCGTCGCGCCGGTCTACGCCGCCGGCGAGACCCCCATCGAAGGCGCCGACCAGGAGGGTCTCGTCCAGGGCCTCGTCGCCTACGGCCATCGCGACGTTGCCGCGACGACGCGCGAATCCCTGCCCGACGATCTCAAGACGCGCATCCGGCCCGGCGATCTCGTCGTGTGCCTCGGCGCCGGCGACATCACCGCCTGGGCCGCCGAGCTGCCCGAACGCCTGGAGGCGGCGGGGTGAGGCGGTCGATCAGGACCATTGAATCCCCGGCCGACCGGAGGGAGAGCCGGGGCCTCGGGCACGTCGATCGCCCGGAGGTCCCGGGTCTTCGCTACGCTACGCCCGGGAATTCAGTCGTCAGGACAGCGGGGGCGCGCCCATGACCTTCCCCTCCATCCTCGACCGGCTGCCCGAGGTCCGCGGCCGGCTGATCGAGAACGCGCCGCTCAAGGACATCACCTGGCTCAGGGTCGGCGGACCGGCGCAGGTCCTGTTCATGCCCGCCGACGAGGCCGATCTCGCCCGTTTCCTCGGCGAGACGCCGCGCGACATTCCCGTCAGCGTGCTCGGCGCGGGCTCGAACACGCTCGCCCGCGACGCCGGCGTGCCCGGCGTGGTCATCAAGCTGGGACCCGGCTTCGCGAAATCCGAGGCGCTCGAGGGCGCGCGCCTGCGCGTCGGCGCCGCCGCGCTCGACAAGGCCGCCGCCAAGGCCGCGGCGAAGGCCGGGATCGCCGGGCTGGAATTCTATGTCGGCGTTCCGGGCGCGATCGGCGGTGCGCTCAGGATGAATGCGGGCTGCTACGGGACCGAGACCAAGGACGTGCTTGTCGAGGCGATCGCGCTCGATCGCCGCGGCCGGCGCATCGTCGTTCCGGTCGAGGACATGGGCTACGCCTACCGCCACAGCGACGCGCCCGACGACTGGATCTTCACCGAGGCGGTCTATCAGGGCCGGCCCGACGAACCCGAGGCGATCCTCAAGCGCATGGACGAGATCACGGCCCGGCGCGAGGAGACCCAGCCGATCCGCGAGAAGACCTCGGGCTCGACGTTCAAGAACCCGGACAAGGACCAGAGCGGCGGACTGTCGGCCTGGCAGCTCGTCGACAAGGTCGGCGGCCGCGGCCGGCGCGTCGGCGGGGCGCGCTTCTCCGAGCTGCACGCGAATTTCCTGATCAATGACGGCACGGCGACGGCCGCCGACCTGGAGGCGCTGGTCGAGGGCGTGCGCGCCGACATCAAGCGCGAGACCGGCGTCGACATGGAGTGGGAGGTTCGGCGGATCGGGGTGAAGGATGAAGACTAGCCGCATCGCCGTCCTGCTCGGCGGCATGAGCGCCGAGCGCGAGGTCTCGCTGGTCTCCGGCGTCAAGTGCGCCGAGGCGTTGCGGGTCAAGGGCCACGAGGTCGTGGAGATCGACGTCGATCGCGATGTCTGGGACCGCCTGAAGGACGCCGATCCCGACATCGTCTTCAACGCGCTCCACGGCGAGTACGGCGAGGACGGGCGCATCCAGGGCCTGCTGGAGTATTTCGGCCGGCCCTACACCCATTCCGGCGTCGCCGCCTCGGCGCTGGCCATGGACAAGGAGCGCACCAAGGCCGCCCTGCGCCCCTTCGGTCTCGACTGCCCCGAGGGCGTCGTCGCCGACCGCTTCGAGGCGGCGCGGACGCATCTGATCGAACCGCCCTATGTCGCCAAGCCGAACGATCGCGGCTCGTCGGTGGGCGTGCTGATCGTGCCCGAGGGCGCGAACCGCCCGCCGGCCGAGCTCGCCGCCGACAGCTGGCCCTATGGCGACGAGGTGCTGATCGAGAAGTTCATCTCCGGCCGCGAGCTCACCGTGGCGGTCATGGACGACCGGCCGCTGGCGGTCACCGAGATCGTGCCGAAGACGGCCTTCTACGATTACGAGGCGAAGTACGCCGCCGGCGGCTCGGACCACATCCTGCCGGCGGACGTTCCCGCCGCCGTCGCCGCACAGGCGATGCAGGCCGCGCTCACGGCGCATCGCGAGATCGGCTGCCGGGGGCTGACGCGCACCGATTTCCGCTGGGACGAACCCGGCGACGGCCGGGTTTGGTTACTCGAAATTAACACCCAACCCGGCATGACTCCGACATCGCTCGCGCCGGAACAGGCGGCGCACTGCGGGATCGATTTTCCCGATCTCGTCGAGTGGATGGCGGAGGACGCGTCGTGCCCAAGGTGAGACGCGCCGGCGACGCTCGCGGCTCTGGCAAGAAACAGCACGCAAGGTCCCGGCGGAACGCGCGAAAGACCGCGCCGGAGCGCCGGCGCAAGGTCGCCAACTGGGCGAGCGCCCGGCTGCGCGCGGCGCGCTATCGCGGCGTGCATGCGCTCAGGCTGGCGGGCTTCGCCGCGATGGGCGTGCTCGCCGTGGCGATGGGGCTGGCCTGGGCGGCTGGCCGGCTCGACGACATGGGCGCGCGCATTCATGACGGCGTGGCCCAGCGCATGGCCGCCGCCGGCTTCACCCCCGCCGTCGTCGAGGTCGCCGGCTCGCGCCGCGTCTCGGCCGAGGAGATCGCCCGCGTCATCGGCGTCGAGCCCGGCGCCAGCATGCTTTCGCTCGATCCCGCCGCCGCCCGCGAGGCCGTCGAGGCGCTGAGCTGGGTCGAACACGCGACCGTCGCCCGGCTCTGGCCCGACCGCATCGCGGTGCGCCTCGCCGAGCGCCGCCCCTACGCGCTGTGGCAGAACGAGGGACGCTATCGCGTCGTCGACCGTTCGGGCGTCGTCATCGAGGCGGCCGATCCCGGCGATTACGCCGACCTGCCGCGCGTCGTCGGCGCCGGCGCCAACACCGCCGCGGTCGAGATCCTGACGCTTCTGGCGCGCCAGCCGACCGTCTCCGAGCTGGTCACGCACGCCGTCCGCGTCGGCGAGCGGCGCTGGAACCTGCGTCTCGCCGGAGGCGGCGACGTGATGCTGCCGGAGGAGGACCCGGCCTCGGCGCTGGCGATGATCGCCGCGCTCCACGCCGATCGCGGCGTGCTTCATCTGGACGCGAGGACGTTCGATCTGCGCAACGAGGGAGATCTGGTGATCCGCGCCTGGCCGGATCGCGCTTCCGAGGCGCCGGGGCGGGGAGCCTGACGATCATGGGACTGATGAGTTTTCTCCGACCGCAGGACGAGGCCGCCGCGCCGCGCAAGCCCGGCCTGTTCGCCGCGCTCGACATCGGCGCGTCGAAGATCGTGTGCTTCATCGTCAAGACCGAGCAGACGCTGGCCGGCGCGCGGCCGCGCGTCATCGGGGTGGGCCATCAGTCCAGCCGCGGCGTGCGCGGCGGCGCCGTCGTCGACATGGATGCGGCCGCCGACGCCATCCGCGAGGCCGTCGAGAAGGCCGAGCGCATGGCCGGCCACGCCGTCTCGGAAGTGACGCTGGTCGCTTCAGCGGGCCTGCCGGCCTCGACGCGGCTCGCGGTCGAGGCGCCGCTCTCGCGCGGCGAGATCACCGATCGAGATCTGCGCCGGGCGCTCACCGCCGGACTGCAGGAATTCTTCCAGCCCGGCCGCGTCACGCTCCACGCCATTCCGCTCGGCTGGCGCGTCGACGGCCATCGCGGCGTCAAGGATCCGCGCGGCATGTTCGGCCGCGTGCTGGGGGTCGATCTCCACATCATCACCGCGGCGTCCGATCCGCTGCTCAACCTGATCTCCTGCGTCGAGCGCTGCCGGCTCGACGTCGCCGGCGTCGTCGCCACGCCCTACGCGGCCGGGCTCGCCGCGCTCGCGGAGGACGAGATGTCGCTCGGCGCGATGATCGTCGACATGGGCGCGCACACGACCACGCTGGGCGTGTTCGCCGAGGGCTCGCTGGTTCATGTCGACTGCCTGCCGGTGGGCGGGGCGCACGTCACCAGCGACATCGCCCGCGGCCTGTCGACGCCGCTTTCGGCCGCCGACCGGATCAAGGTGCTCTACGGCTCGGCGCTCGACAGCCCGGACGACGACCAGGTGATGATCGAGACGCCGCCCGTCGGCGGGGACGCGGGCGCGACCATGGCCCAGCAGCCGCGCTCCCTGCTCAACGCCGTCATCCGGCCGCGGCTCGAGGAGGTGTTCGAGCTGCTCCGCGACCGCGCCGAGACCGCCGGGGCGGCCAAGGCCGCGGGTCGGCGCCTCGTGCTCACCGGCGGCGCGGCGCAATTGCCCGGAACCGCCGAACTCGCCGGCCGCGTGCTCAACAAGCAGGTGCGCGTCGGCCGGCCCGAAGGCGTCGCCGGCCTGGGCGACGCCGTCTCGGGCCCGGCCTTCTCGGCGTGCGCCGGCGTGATCATTCGCCACAGCCGCGGGCCGGCTGAAGCGATCGCCGGCCCGCCGCGTTTCGCCGCGGCGTCCGAGCGGCGTTCGACGCGCGTCTCGGGCGAGGGCGGTCCCCGCGCCTTCCTGCGCTGGCTCGCCGAGAGCTTCTGAACGGCGGCTCCGCGTTCCCGGAATCGGTTATTTGTTCGCGAAGTGTTCCGATGAATTCGGGGCGCTTGGAGGGGCTTGGTTTAACTGTCGATTAAACAACCGGGTCGAGAGTGTTCACCTCTGAATAACAATCCTTGCCCTCTGGTGTACGGAGCCGCTCCCCCATGTCGCTGAATCTCTCCGCCCCCGAAACGACCGAACTGAAGCCGCGCATCCTCGTGTTCGGCGTCGGCGGCGCCGGCGGCAACGCGGTCAACAACATGATCGACGCCAATCTCGAGGGCGTCGATTTCGTGGTGGCGAACACCGACGCCCAGGCGCTGCAGCGCTCGGGCACGGACCGGCGCATCCAGATGGGCCACCAGATCACCGAGGGGCTCGGCGCGGGCGCCCGGCCCGAAGTCGGCGAGCAGGCCGCCGAGGACTCGCTCGGCGAGATCATGGAGCATCTCCACGCCGCCCACATGGTGTTCATCACCGCGGGCATGGGCGGGGGCACCGGCACCGGCGCGGCGCCGGTGATCGCGCGCGCCGCCCGCGAGCAGGGCGTGCTCACCGTCGGCGTGGTGACCAAGCCGTTCCATTTCGAGGGCTCGCGGCGGATGAAGATCGCCGAGTCCGGCATCGAGCAGCTTCAGCAGCATGTCGACACGCTGATCATCATCCCGAACCAGAACCTGTTCCGCATCGCCACGGAGAAGACGACCTTCGCCGAGGCGTTCGGCATGGCCGACCAGGTGCTGCATTCGGGCGTGCGCGGCATCACCGACCTCATGGTCATGCCCGGCCTCATCAATCTCGACTTCGCCGACGTGCGCACGGTGATGAACGAGATGGGCAAGGCGATGATGGGCACCGGCGAGGCCTCCGGCGACAAGCGCGCCGTCGAGGCCGCCCACGCCGCCATCGCCAACCCGCTGCTCGACGACGTCTCGATGAAGGGCGCGCGCGGCGTGCTGATCAACATCACCGGCGGCATGGACATGACGCTCTACGAGGTCGACGAGGCGGCCAACGAGATCCGCAACGAGGTCGATCCGGACGCCAACATCATCGTCGGCTCGACCTTCGACGAGAGCCTCGAGGGCTGCATCCGGGTCTCGGTCGTGGCGACGGGCATCGATTCCGAGGTGATGGAATCGGCCGATCCGCGCCGTCGTCCCGACGCCGCCCAGCCCGCGCAGGTCGTCAACGCCTGGAAAGGCCGCGAGGCGCGCCAGCCGCGCCAGGCCGAACCCTTCGTCCGCCGGGTCGCCGACGAGGCGGTGAACGAAACGCCCCAGGTCGCCGAACAGGGGCGCCCGGCCGCGCAGGCGGGTCAGGCGCCGGCGGCCCGGTCCGCCCCCGCCGAGCCGGCCGAGCCGGTCTCCGGCGTCGATCGCGAACTGAGCGCGCCCGACGGCTACACCGACGCCGAGGCGAGCAAGCCCGCCGTCGTCCAGGCCCAGGAACGGCTCGCCCGCCAGGTCGGCGCGCGCACCGAGGAGGAGCCGGACCGGCGTCGCGCCCCGGAGCCGCCGAAACGCGGCATCTCGTTGTTCGGCCGCCGCTCCAGGCCGTCCGAGCAGGCCGCGCCGGCCCAGCCGGCGCCGCGCGCGAACCCGCAGCCGGACCCCGAGCAGCGCAATAGCGGCGATCTGTTCAACGAGGAGATCGACGAGTCCGAGCTGGAGATCCCCGCCTTCCTGCGCCGGCAGGCGAACTGAGACTCCAGATCACGCCATGATGCGATGCGCGGAGGCGGCCGGTTCGGCCGCCTCCGTCGCGTTCGGGCGCAACGTAACACGCTGCAACAATGCTTTAATTGTGCCGCCGGCGCGGAACCCTAGGGTGAAGGGGAATGAGGGGAGGTGCGCCCCTGCGCCGAGGCGCGTGCGGCGGACCTGGGTCAGTACAGCGTGGGCTGGATCGATGGGTGAGAGAACGACGCTTGCGTCCGCGGCCGTGTGTGCCGGGATCGGTTTGCACACGGGCGCGCGCGTCCGGATGGCGCTGAAGCCGGCGCCGTCCGGTTCGGGGATCGTATTCTTCAGGAACGATGTCGATATCGACTCGGCGCGGATTCCCGCGCGGCACGATCTCGTGACGTCGACCGAGCTGGGCACGACCGTGACGAACGCGGCCGGCGCCTCGGTCTCGACGGTCGAGCATCTCATGGCGGCGCTGGCCGGGCTGGGCGTCGACGATCTCGTCGTCGAGCTCGACGGACCGGAGATCCCGGCGATGGACGGCTCGTCGCGGCCCTTCGTCGACCTGATCCTGCGCGCGGGCCTGAAGACGCATCCCGCCGCGCGGCGGGCGATCCAGGTGCTCAAGCCCGTCACCATCGAGCTCGACGGCCGCCGCGCGGCCTTCCTGCCGTCGCTGAAGCCGGCCATCGACGTCGAGATCGATTTCGCCGATTCCGCGATCGGCCGTCAGAGCTACGCCTTCGAGGTCAGCCGCGAGGCCTTCGTCGACGCCGTCGCGCCGGCGCGCACCTTCGGCTTCCGGCGCGATGTCGACGCCATGATGAAGGCCGGCCTCGCCCGCGGCGGTTCGATGGACAACGCCGTGGTCGTCGAGGACGACGGCGGCGTGGCCAATCCCGAGGGCCTGCGATTCGCCGACGAGTTCGTCCGGCACAAGGCGCTCGACGCGCTCGGCGACCTCTATCTCGCCGGCGGTCCGCTGCTCGCGCTCTACCGGGCCGAGCGCCCGGGACACGGGCTCAACAACGCCGCGGTGCGCGCCCTCATGGCCGACGCCGAGGCGTGGCGCATGGTCTCGCTGGCGGAGATCGAGGTGGAGCCGGGCCGGGCGGCGCGCAGCTGACGCGTCCGGTCCGAGGTTCACGGGACGCTTTTTCCGAAGCGGCGGATGGGCTAAAACCCGGTGGCTCCGCGGATGCGGGGGCGCTCCCGCGCGGGCGCGCCCGGAAACGCTCTCGCTGTTGAGGACGGTGTCTCGATGAAGTTCGCCCTTCGCGCCTGTGTCCTGATCGCGCTCGCCTCGACGCTGGCGGCGTGCGGCGGGCGGAACCAGACCGAGCTGGCCTATGTCGAGCAGCCCGTCGAGCAGCTCTACAATGAAGGCTTCTCCCATCTCGAGCGGCGGCGCTACCAGGAGGCCGCGCAGTTCTTCGACGAGGTCGAGCGCCAGCATCCGTTCTCGGAGTGGGCGCGCCGCTCGATGCTGATGGCGGCGTATGCGAACTATCGCGGCAACAACTACGAAGAGGCGATTTCCGACGCCGAGCGCTTCGTGGCCCTGCATCCGGGCAGTTCGAGCGCGCCCTACGCCTATTACCTGATCGCCGTCAGCCATTACGAGCGCATCTACGATGTCGGCCGCGACCAGTCGACGACCCGCCAGGCGATGGACGCGCTCCAGCAGGTCGTGCGCCGCTATCCGGGCACCCCGTACGCCCAGGACGCGCGGCTCAAGATCGACATGACGCGCGATCACCTGGCCGGTAAGGAGATGAGCGTCGGGCGGTGGTATCTGCGCAACGGCTACCACCTCGCCGCGATCAACCGTTTCCAGACCGTCATTCAGGACTATCAGACCACGAGCCACGTCCCCGAGGCGCTGCACCGGCTCGTCGAATCCTATGTCTCGCTCGGCGTCGACGAGGAGGCCCGCCAGGTCGCCGCGGTGCTTGGACACAACTTCCCGGGCTCGGCGTGGTATTCCGACAGCTACGACCTCCTCACCTCGCGCGGCATCGACGTGCCGGGCGACGCCGTGGAGGAGGAGGATCCCGGCCTCCTGCGCCGCGCGATGGACCGCATCTTCGGTTAGACCGGCGAGGAGGGCGGCGCGCCCGGTCATGCTGGCGTCTCTCTCGATCCGCGACATCGTCCTCATCGAGCGCCTCGATCTCGAGTTCGCGCCCGGACTGAGCACGCTCACCGGCGAGACCGGGGCGGGCAAGTCGATCCTGCTCGGCGCGCTCGGCCTGGCCTGCGGCGATCGCGCCGACCGGGCGCTCGTGCGCTCCGGCGCCGAGCAGGCCGCGGCGACAGCGGTGTTCGAGATCGCCCCGGATCACGCCGCGTGGGCGCTGCTCGACGAGGCGGGCGTCACGGCCGAGCCGGGCGAGCCGCTCATCCTGCGCCGCACGCTCGGCGCCGACGGCCGGTCGCGCGCCTATGTCAACGATCAGCCCGCCAGCGTCTCGCTGCTGCGCGCGCTCGGCGATCTCTTCGTCGAGATCCATGGCCAGCATGACGGGCGGGGCCTGCTCGACCCCAAGACCCATCGCGGGCTTCTGGACGACTACGCCGGATGCCCCGCCGAGCTCGAGGCGACGCGGACGGCCTGGACCGCGCTCGCCGAGGCGCGCGACCGCGTCAACGAACTCGAGGCCGCGCGCGACCGGGCCGCCTCCGAGGAGAGCTTCCTGCGTCACGCTGTCGAGGAGCTCGACGAGCTCGATCCGCAGGCCGGCGAGGAGACGACGCTGGCCGACGAGCGCAAATTCCTCCAGCAGGCCGAGACCGCGCTCGCCGAGATCCAGGCCGCCAGCGAGCTGCTCGCCGGCGGGGAAGGATTGAGCGGCCGTCTCAACGCGGCGCTGCGCGGGCTCGAGCGCGTGCGCGACGCCATCGGCGCGGCGGACGCCGAGGAGGGCGACGGCGCGGCGGCGACGGCGCGCGCCGCGCTTGAACGGGCCGCCGGCGCGCTCGATCGCGCGCTGATCGAATTCAACGAGGCCGAGGAATCGCTTTCCGACGCCGGGGCGGCCTTCGCCGTCGAGCCCGGCCGGCTCGACAAGGTCGAGGAGCGCCTGTTCGCCCTGCGCGCCGCGGCGCGCAAGCACGACGTCGCCGTCGACGATCTCGCCGCCCATCGCGGCCGCATGGCCGAGCGCCTCGAGGCGGTCGAGCACGCCGACGACCGGCTCAAGGAGGCCCGCGCCGCGCTGGAGGCCGCCGCGACCGATTACGATCGCGCCGCCGGGGCGCTGTCGGCCGTGCGCGCGAAGGCCGCCGAGGCCCTCGCCGCGGCGGTCGAGGCCGAGCTGGGCCCGCTCAAGCTCGACAAGGCCCGCTTCCGCGTCAGCGTAACGCCCGACGAAACCCGCGCCGGACCGCAGGGCCGCGACGTCGTCGCCTTCGAGGTCGCCACCAATCCCGGCGCGCCCTTCGGTCCGCTCGACAAGATCGCCTCGGGCGGCGAGCTGTCGCGCTTCGCGCTGGCGCTCAAGGTCTGCCTGGCCGGGCGCTCGGACGGGCTCGTCATGGTCTTCGACGAGGTCGACCAGGGCGTCGGCGGCGCGGTCGCCGACGCCGTCGGCGCGCGGCTGGCCCGGCTCGCCGCGGACGGCCAGGCGCTGGTCGTCACGCACAGCCCGCAGGTCGCCGCGCGCGCCGATCACCACTGGCGCATCGAGAAGCGCGAGGTCGAAGGCGGCGTGCGCACGACCGTCGTCGCCCTCGACGGCCCGGCCCGTCGGGAAGAGATCGCGCGCATGCTCTCGGGCGCGGAGATCACCGAGGCGGCCCGCGCCGCCGCCGACCAGCTGATGGCGTCATGATGTGGTTGCGCGCCGAGCTTTGTTTCCTCCCCCGCTTGCGGGGGGAGAGCCGCAGGAGGCCGATCCGGGGGATCGGTCGAAGCGGTGAACGGACCACGAAGTGGTGGAGGGGGGAGTTCTGCGGCCCGTCCCCCCTCCGTCAGCTTCGCTGACACCTCCCCCGTGAACGGGGGAGGAAAGGGGACGCGTCGCCATGAAGCCCGCCCACAAGGATGTTTCCGATCTCACCGAGGACGAGGCCCGCGCCGAGCTGGCCCGGCTCGCGAAGGAGATCGCGAAGCATGATCGCGCCTATTACCAGAAGGACGAGCCGGTCATCTCCGACGCGGCCTATGACGCGCTGCGGCATCGCAACGCCGCGATCGAGTCGCGCTTCCCCGATCTCAAGCGCGACGACAGCCCGTCGGAGCGCGTCGGCGCGGCGCCGGCCGAGGAGTTCACCGAGGTCGAGCACCTCGTTCCGATGTACTCGCTGGGCAACGCCTTCGACGCCGGCGACGTCGAGGACTTCATCAAGCGCGTGCGGCGCTTCCTGGGGCTGGACGAGGACGAGACGCTCGCGCTCACCGCCGAACCGAAGATCGACGGGCTGAGCGCCAATCTGCGCTACGAGAACGGCGAGCTCGTCGTGGGCGCCACGCGCGGCGACGGGCGGACCGGCGAGAACGTCACGGAGAACCTCCGCACGCTCGCCGACATACCCAAGACGCTGAAAGGCTCGGGCTGGCCCAAGCGCGTCGAGGTGCGCGGCGAGGTCTATATGAGCCACGATGATTTCGCCGCGCTCAACGAACGCCAGCGCAAGCAGGGAAAGGCCGAGTACAAGAATCCCCGCAACGCCGCGGCGGGCTCGCTCAGGCAGCTCGACCCGGCGGTGACCGCGCGCCGGCCGCTGAAATTCTTCGCCTACGCCTGGGGCGACGTCTCCGAGCCGCTGGGCGAGACCCAGCTCGAGGCCGTCGAGCGGCTCGACGCCTTCGGCTTCACCACCAATCCCCTGATGGAGCGCGTCGAAAGCCTGGAGGCCGCGCTCAAGGTCTATGAAGAGATCGAGGCGCAGCGCTCGCGGCTCGGCTACGACATCGACGGCGTCGTCTACAAGGTCGACCGCCTCGCCTGGCAGGACCGGCTGGGCTATGTCTCCCGCTCGCCGCGCTGGGCGATCGCCTACAAGTTCTCGCCGGAGAAAGCGACGACGCGGCTCGAGCGCATCGAGATCCAGGTCGGCCGCACCGGCGCCATGACTCCGGTGGCCAAGCTCGAGCCGGTCACCGTAGGCGGCGTGGTGGTCTCCAACGCGACGCTCCACAACGAGGACGAGATCGCGCGCAAGGACGTGCGCGAGGGCGATTTCGTCGTCGTCCAGCGCGCCGGCGACGTCATTCCCCAGATCGTCGAGGCGGTGAAGAAGCGCCGGCCGAACGACGCGAAGCCGTACGAATTCCCGACGGTCTGTCCGTGTCCCCTGAAGACTCCGGCGGTGCGCGAGGTCAACGAGCGCACCGGCGAAAAGGGCGCGGTGCGCCGCTGCACCGGCGAGTTCGCCTGTCCCTACCAGCGCCGCGAGCATCTGAAACACTTCGTCTCGCGCTCGGCCTTCGACATCGAGGGGCTCGGCGGCAAGCAGGTCGAGGAGTTCTACGACGACGGGGTGATCGCCGAGCCCGCCGACATCTTCACGCTGAAGGCGCGCGACGAGGCCGGCGAGATCGAACCGCCGCTGCGTGAACGCGAGGGCTGGGGCGAGAAGTCCGTCTCCAACCTGTTCGACGCGATCGCGGCGCGCCGCGAGATCGATCTCTGGCGTTTCCTCAATGCGCTGGGGATCCGGCATGTCGGCGAGACGACGGCGCGCCTGCTGGCGACCGTCTATGGCTCCTGGGACGCCTTCTTCGAGACCGCGAAGAAGGCCGACGACGCGGACTCGTCGAAGCGCCAGACGCTGATCGATATCGACGGGGTGGGCCAGGTCGCCGCGGATTCCATCGGCCGCTTCTTCGACGAGGCCCACAACGCCGAGGCGCTCGACCGCCTTCTCGAACAGGTCTCCATACGCGACGCCGAGGCGCCCGCCGCCGAGAGCCCCGTCTCCGGCAAGACGGTCGTCTTCACCGGTTCGCTAGAAAAGTTCACACGCGAAGAAGCCAAGGCGCGCGCGCAATCCCTCGGCGCGAAGGTGTCGTCCTCGGTGTCGGGAAAGACCGATTACGTCGTCGCCGGTCCCGGCGCCGGCTCCAAGCTCAAGAAGGCCGAAGAGCTGGGGGTGGAGGTGCTCTCCGAGCAGGAATGGCTCGACCTGATCGCCGGGTAGGGAAGGATGGCCCTCATCCTTCGAGACGCCCCGATCCCCTCATCCTGAGGAGGCCGCGAAGTGACCCTCCCTCCCTCCCCCTCGTGGGGAGGGTGGACGGACCGCAGGTCCGGCCGGGTGGGGGGGCGAGCATAGAGCGCCCTTCGGCCGTCACCCCACCCCGCTCGCTGCGCTCGCGACCCTCCCCATCAAGGGGAGGGAGGGTGTATGCGGCTGAAACTTGAAACACCGGCCGACCGGAGGGAGAGCCGGGGCCTCCGGGTGACTATTCGCAGAGAGATCCCGGATCGCGCCTGCGGCGCGCCCGGGAATTCAATCACCCCGCCCCCTCACCTGACCTTTCCCCCTGTCAGGGGGAGAGGAATCGGAGCCTGGCGCGACGTTTCGAGACAGCGCGCCGACGCTGACGTCCCTTCTCCCCTCATGGAGGGGAGAAGTGAGATGAGGGGAGGGCTGTCGCCGGGCGGTCCCGGATCGCGCCTGCGGCGCGTCCGGGAATTACCCGGCGCCCCGCGGCGCTTCACCCTTTCCCCCGCCGTTCCCGGAAGAAGCCCCGCAGGAGATCCGCGCTTTCTTCGGCCATCACCCCGGAGACCACGTCGGGGCGCCAGTGGCAGGTGGGCTGTTCGAAGAAGCGCGGGCCGTGTTCGACCGCGCCGCCCTTCTCGTCGCTTGCGCCGTAGACCAGCCGGGAGATGCGGGCGTGGCTGATCGCGCCGGCGCACATCGCGCAGGGCTCGAGCGTGACGAAGAGTTCGAGGCCCGTGAGCCGGTAATTGCCGCGCTTCCGCGCCGCTTCGCGCAGGGCCAGGATCTCGGCGTGGGCGGTGGGATCGTGCTCCGCGATGGGGGCGTTGCGAGCGGCGGCGACGACCGCGTCGGTCTGCGGATCGACGACGAGCGCGCCGATCGGCGCCTCGCCGGCGGCCGCGGCGGCTTGCGCTTCGGCGAGCGCGCGCTTCATAAGGGCTTCGTCGCGCGAGGTCATGACGGCTTCGCCTAGCCCGCATCCGGGGAGCCTGCAAGCGTGAGCGAGTCGAACGAGAAGCCCGGGGGCGAGCGCATCGCCAAGGTGCTCGCCCACGCCGGCGTCGCCTCGCGCCGCGAGGCCGAGCGCCTGATCGAGGCGGGCCGGATCTCGGTGAACGGCGAGACGCTGACGACGCCGGCGTTCAAGGTGAGGCCCGGCGACGATATCCGCTTCGACGGCGAACCGGTCGGGGCGCGGCCGCCGACGCGGGTCTGGCGTTTTCACAAGCCCGCCGGGCTGGTGACGACGCACGCCGACCCGCAAGGCCGCGAGACGGTGTTCGATCGCCTGCCCGACGACATGGGCCGGGTGATCTCGGTGGGCCGGCTCGATCTCAACTCGGAAGGGCTTCTGCTGCTCACCAATGACGGCGAGCTCGCCCGCGTGCTCGAGCTGCCCGCCACCGGCTGGACGCGGCGCTATCGCGTGCGCGCCTGGGGCGAGGTCACCGACAAGCAGCTCGAGTCGCTGAAGGACGGCGTCACGGTCGAGGGCGTGAAGTACGGGCCGATCGAGGCGGAGGTCGACCGCCGGACGGGCTCCAATGTCTGGCTCACCGTGCGGCTCAAGGAAGGCAAGAACCGCGAGGTGCGCAAGGTGCTCTCCCACATCGGGCTCGCGGTGAACCGGCTCCTGCGCACCGCCTACGGCCCGTTCCAGCTCGGCTCGCTCAAGCCCGGCGCGGTCGAGGAGGTCAAGACCGCCGTCCTGCGCGACCAGCTCGGCAAGCTCTATCGGCTCGACGCCGAGGGCTATCCCGCCGGCGCCGCGCCGGCGGACGGTAGGAAGGGACGGGGCGGTGCGAATCGTCGGCGGTGAGTTCAAGGGTCGGCCGCTCGCCGCGCCGAAGGGCCGGGCGACGCGCCCGACGGCCGACCGCACGCGCGAGGCGGTTTTCAACAAGCTCGCCCACGCGCCCTGGAGCGCGGGCGTCGCGGGCCGCCGCGTGATCGACCTGTTCGCCGGCTCCGGCGCGCTCGGCTTCGAGGCGATGAGCCGGGCGGCGGAATTCTGCCTGTTCGTCGAGACCGACGCGGCCGCGCGCGGCGCCATCCGCGCCAATGTCGAGACGCTCGGGCTCTGGGGGAATACGCGCATCCATCGCCGGGACGCGACGCAGCTCGGCGACAAGCCGGCCAATGTCGGCCCGGCCTTCGATCTCGTCTTCCTCGATCCGCCCTACGGCAAGGGCCTGGGGGAAAAGGCGCTCGCCCGCCTGATCGAGGGCGGCTGGGTCGCCGAAGACGCGGTCGCCGTGTTCGAGGTCGGCGCCGACGAGGCGCCGGAGACGCCCGGCTGGGACCGCCTCGACGACGCCGTCCACGGCGCGGCGCGGGTGGTCTATCTGAAGCGGGGCTAGGCTGCGCCTTCCGATGCGGCGGATGCGCCGCCAGCGCCCGGCTTCGGCTTCCTGAACACGGCCATCGCCACCAGAAGCAGAAGGACGGCGCCGCCGGTCGCGCCGCCGCCGAGAATGAGCCGCGCCCGGGCGCGGGCGCGATGGCGGATGACGAGCCCTTCGAGCGACTCGCGCAGATAGACGTTCTTGAGCACGGAGAGATCCGCGCTCAGCTCGCGCATCGATCCCGACCAGGCGCCGTGCAGGCTTGCGTCGAGCTCGGCGCCGCGCGCCGAGGCCGCGAGCAGCGTGCGGGCGCGCGCCTGCTCGGGGGTTTCGGTCCGGGCGATCGTGGCGCGCAGCATTGCGGCGCGCTCGGGCGGCGCATGCTCGACGAACCGGGAGCGGTTGAGCGCCTGCTCGGCGTGCGCCGAGGTCAGCAGCGTCTCCAGCATGGGCGGCATGCCGTGGACGGCGAATCCGAGACAGCCAAGGCCGCGCTCCAGGCCGACCCGGTCGGCGAGCCTGGCGAGCGCGATGAGCGCGTGGGCGATGTCGGGGCGCTCCGGCGAGAGCCGGGCGAGCATCGCGCCCTGGTCGGCGATGAGCGCGTCGATGACGCGGGTGTAGCGCGCCGCGGTTTCGTCGGGCGCCAGCGACCGGGCGTTGACCGCCGCCCGCAGGCCGTCGAGCCGCTCCAGCGCGGACAGGGCGTGCTCGGCGACGGGATCCTGCGGCCCGAGCAGGCGCTTCGCGCCGCCGGCGGGCGCGAGCCCGTCGACGACGGTCGCGATGGCGTCGTCCGTATTTCGGGCGCGGGCGTTGAAATCGGCCTTCGCGGCCGCCGGATCGGCCGTGACATAGACCGCCTCGCTGCGCTCGCGATCGAGATCGTGCAGCAGGACGCTGGCGACCGCCGACAGCTCGATCGCCTCTTCAAGCCGGCGCGCCCGATCGCGCTCGGCGTTCACCGCGCCGAACGTCCACACGGCGAGGCTCACCGCGAGGATCGCCGCGGCCGCGATCACGCCGTTGCGCAGCCGCGCCCGGGCGTTTGGGTTGCTCGTCGATTCCATTGCGTGGCCGCGCTCCTGGCTCCGTGTCCGAGAGCTGACAAGAAGGGGCGCATGCTTAAGAGCAGGTGAACCCGTTCAACCGAATGACAGCTGGGCGTTCACCGCCGTCCGAACAGGCGCTCGATATCGGCGAGCTTGAGTTCGACGTAGGTGGGCCGGCCGTGATTGCACTGGCCGGAATGGGGCGTCGCCTCCATCTCGCGCAGGAGCGCGTTCATCTCGTCGGCGTTCATGCGCCGGCCCGAGCGCACCGAGCCGTGGCAGGCCATGGTGGAGACGACTTCCTCGAGCTTTTCCTTCAGCGACAGCGCCTCGTCGAACTCGGCGAGCTCATCGGCGAGGTCGCGGATCAGCCCCTGCACGTCGAGGCGCTTCAGCAGCGCCGGCGTCTCGCGCACCGCCACCGCGCCGGGGCCGAAGGCCTCGATGACGAGGCCGAGCTCGGCGAACTCGGCGGCCCGGTCGAGCACCCGGCGCGCCTCGGCCTCGTCGAGTTCGATGATCTCGGGCACGAGCAGGGCCTGGCGGCCGACGCCGGCCTCGGCGAGCTGGGCCTTCATGCGCTCGTAGACGAGGCGCTCGTGGGCGGCGTGCTGGTCGACGATGACCACGCCGTCTCCGGTCTGGGCGACGATATAGGTCTCGTGAAGCTGGGCGCGCGCCACGCCGAGCGGCAGGTCCGGCGCGGGCGCGGCCTCCGTCTCGGCCGCGCTCTCCATGGCCGGCGCCGGACCGGCCTCGTAGCGCGCCGAGGCGGTCTCGGCGAGCGCCAGTTCGCCCGGCTCCGGGCGCAGGCTCTGCTCGTAGACGGGCGAGGGGGCCGATCCGCCGCGCCAGGGCGCGGACGGCGCGCCCTCGGCGCGGGCCCGGCCGAGCGCGAAGCCGGCGACCGTCGTCGAGGCGCGGTGGCCGGCGCCGGCCAGCGCATGACGCAGCGCGCCGACGATCAGCCCGCGCACCAGCCCGGAATCGCGGAAGCGCACCTCGGCCTTGGCCGGATGGACGTTGACGTCGACCAGCCCGCCGGGGAGGTCGACATAGAGCGCGACGACAGGGTGCCGGTCGCGGGCGAGGAAATCCTGGTAGGCGCCGCGCACCGCGCCGACCAGCAGCCTGTCCTTCACCGGCCGGCCGTTGACGAACAGGAACTGGTGCTGGTTCGAGCCGCGATTGTATGTCGGCAGGCTCGCCCAGCCGGTCACGCGCACGCCTTCGCGCTCGGTCTCGATGGCGAGCGCGTTCTCGCCGAACTCGCGGCCGAGCAGGGCCGACAGCCGCGCCCGCCGCGCCTCGGCCTCGTCCGGCGCCGTCTCGGCGGCGAGCGACAACCGCGCCCGGCCGTCGACGGTCAGGAAGAAGCCGACATCGGGCCGCGACAGCGCGAGGCGCTTGACCACGTCGGCGAGCGCGGTCGCCTCGGCGCGCTCGGATTTGAGGAATTTCAGCCGCGCCGGCGTGGCGTAGAACAGGTCGCGCACCTCGACGCGCGTCCCCCGCCGGCCGAGCGCGGGCGCGGGCCGGACCTCGGAGGTCTCGCCGCCTTCGACCTCGATCGACCAGCAATCGCCCAGCTCTTCGCCCTGGGTGGTGATCGCCAGCCGCGCGACCGAGCCGATCGAGGGCAGCGCCTCGCCGCGAAAGCCCATCGTCGCGATGTTGAGCAGATCGTCTGCGCCGGTCTCGTCGGTGGCCAGTTTCGACGTGGCGTGGCGCTCGACGGCGAGGCCGAGCTCATTTCGGTTCATGCCGCGGCCGTCGTCCTCGACGACGAGCCGGGCGAGCCCGCCGCCCTCGGCGCGGATGTCGAGCCGGCTGGCGCCGGCGTCGAGCGCGTTCTCGACGAGCTCCTTCACCGCCGAGGCGGGGCGTTCGACGACCTCGCCGGCGGCGATGCGGTTGACGGTTTCGGGCGACAGGCGACGGATGGCGCTCATGGCCGAAGCGTCGCGGGCGGGCCCGAGTCGGTCAAGCCGGGACGTTGCTCAGGCCAGCCCGAACCACATCAGCCAGCCCCGGATCGCGCCCAGCGGCGCCAGCGCCACGTCGAAGATCAGCCACAGCCATTTCGCGGCCATGACGTCGCGGATGACGGCGGTGAGCCAGCCGGCGAAGGCGAACACGCCCGCGCAGCCCTCGAAGCAGCCGCCCTGACGCCTGGACTCGATGATGTACATGGGCACGTCGAACTCCTAGCCGGCGAGCAGGATCAGGCCCCGCATGATGTAGATCGCGCCGATCGCCGTCACGATGCGTTTCGTCCAGTTCCGGAAATCCGCGTCGCTCAGCCGGTGCAGGACGCGCGATCCGAGCGTCGTGCCGAGGATCGCCAGCGGCGCGGCGGCCGCGAGCAACCACACCGGCGGACCGACGCCGGCGGCCAGCGCCGGGCCGACATAGTAGGCGATCTTCACGCCGTGAGCGGCGACCTGGGTGGCCGCCTTGGTCGCCACGATCGCGCGCCGGTCGGCCTCGGCGTTCTGGAAGAAGACGTCGAGCAACGGCCCCGACACGCCGGCGACGACGTTGAGCCCGGTCACGAGGAAGCCGCAGGCGACCGCATGCGCGGGCCGTCGGGCGTCGAGATGCAGCCGCTCCTTTGGCAGCCAGACGAGGGCGGGAACCAGCCCCAGCACGATGAACAGCCAGGCGCGCGGCAGGATGACCGACACGCTCGCCAGCCCCGCCGCCGCGATCGCCGCGCCGATCGCGTAGATCCCCAGCGCGCGCCACAGGATGAAGCGCCTGAGCAGGATGGCGCGCCAGCCGTTGGACACGCTCTGCACCGCGCCGTGCGTGACCATCGCCGTGGAGACCGGCAGCAGGGCGGCGAGCACGCCCATGAGAATGAGCCCGCCGGCCATGCCGAACACGGCCGAGAGGAACGCGGTGCCGAGCACGCTCAGCAGAATGAGAAATGACGTCATGTCGCGGGTGGAATCAGCGGCGGGATCGTCCAAGATAACCGAAACGACGAACCGCGTTCGGCCGGGGAGGCTCTTCCGTGAACTTCGAATATTCCGACGTGTGCAAGGACTATCTCAGGCGCGTGCGCGCCTTCATGGACGCGCACGTCTATCCCAACGAGAAGACCTATCACGAGCAGATGCGCGCCTTCGGCGCGGATCGCTGGCGGGTCCCGCAGATCATCGAGGACCTCAAGGCCAAGGCGAAAGCCGAGGGGCTGTGGAACCTCTTCCTGCCCGACGACGACCGCGGCGCCGGGCTGTCCAACGCCGACTACGCCCCGCTCGCCGAGGAGATGGGCCGCGTGCCCTGGGCCTCGGAGGTGTTCAACTGCGCCGCGCCCGACACCGGCAACATGGAGGTGATCGCCCGCTACGGCTCGCCCGAGCAGCAGGCGCAGTGGCTCGAACCTCTCCTCGCCGGCGAGATCCGCTCGGCCTTCCTGATGACCGAGCCGGCCGTGGCCTCGTCGGACGCGACGAATATCGAGTGCTCGATCACCCGCGACGGCGACGAGTACGTCATCAACGGGCGCAAGTGGTGGAGCTCCGGCGCGGGCGACCCCCGCTGCAAGGTCTATATCCTGATGGGCAAGACCGACCCGGACGCGGAGACCTATCGCCAGCAGTCGATGATCCTGGTGCCGGCGGATGCGAAGGGCGTGAAGATCGAGCGCCACCTGCCGGTCTTCGGCTATGACGACGCGCCCCACGGCCACATGGAGGTCTTGCTCGATAATGTCCGCGTGCCGGCGGCGAACATGATCCTCGGCGAGGGGCGCGGCTTCGAGATCGCCCAGGGCCGGCTCGGCCCGGGCCGGATTCATCACTGCATGCGCACCATCGGCGCAGCCGAGCGCGCGCTCGAGCTCCTGGTCAAGCGGGCGATGAGCCGCGAGGCCTTCGGCAAGCCGATCATCAAGCACTCGATCTGGGAGCACCGCATCGCGAAGGCGCGCATCGAGATCGAGCAGAGCCGGCTTTTGACGCTGAAGGCCGCCTGGATGATGGACACGGTCGGCAACAAGGCCGCGCGCGGCGAGATCGCCATGATCAAGGTCGCCGCCCCGCGCATGGCGCTCCAGGTCATCGACGACGCCATCCAGGCCCATGGCGGCGGCGGGGTCTCCGACGACTTCCCGCTGGCTTCGTCCTATGCCGGCATCCGCACGCTCAGGCTCGCCGACGGGCCCGACGAGGTCCACGAGCGCACCATCGCCCGCCTCGAGGCCAAGCGCTGGCTGAACGAGGGTTAGGCGGCGATATTCTGCCCGCACGGCCCTCGTCCTTCGAGACGCCCCGATCCCCTCATCCTGAGGAGCGAGCAAAGCGAGCGTCTCGAAGGACGGGGATCGGGGCCCTCAGGATGAGGGCCTCGTGAAACCCCGGCCGACCGGAGGGAGAGCCGGGGCCTTCGAGAGGGCTATCTCCGAGAGGTCCCGGATCGCGCCTTCGGCGCGTCCGGGATTTCACTCACCCCACCCCGACCCTCCCCTCAAGGGGAGGGAGTCTTCTGCGGCCCATGACGGGCTCGGCCTGATCTCCCTCCCCCGCTTGCGGGGGAGGGACGGGGTGGGGGAGGAAGGCGGCGGTCATCAGTTCGCCGCAGGCCTCTCGAACGCACCGACGGCCGTCCCCCTGATCCGCGCCGTCGCCGCCCGCGTAAGATGATTCAGAATCCAACGCGGGAGTCGCCGTCATGCTGGATTGGCCGACAAGCTGGTACATCGCCGCCGGCGCGGCGCTCATCGGCGCCGTCATGGGCGCGGCAAGCCTCGCCGTGCCGCGCTGGGGCCAGGGAGTCGTCCGACTCGCGCCCGATCCGCGCTGGAAGGGCGGCTGGGCGGAGTTCCGCGCCTCCTATGGCGGCGGGTTCCTTTTCGTCCACGCCGCCGTTCTGCTCACGCTGGCGATGAGCTTCCAGGCCGGCGCCGGTTCGGTGATCGGGGCGAGCTTCGCCGCGTCGCTCTACTGGTTCGGCATGGCGGTCGGGCGCATCGTTTCGCTCGCGCTGGACGCCGGCCGGGACACACGCACCGGCTACAACGTCTTCAGCGTCGGCTTCGAGGCGGCGATGGGGTTGGCGCTGCTCGCGCCCTTCCTCGGCCATCTGGGCGGGTAGGGGCGTCTCGCGTCGCATCCTTCGAGGCTCGCCTGCGGCTCGCACCTCAGGATGAGGGAATCGTCCGGCCGAACTGTTGTACAAGACTCACCCTCATCCTGAGGCGCCTGGCATCAGCCGGGCCTCGAAGGATGGGAGGCCGCGCGCCTACGCCTTCACCATTCCCCACGCATAGTCCGCCATCGGCCGGACCAGCGCGCCGAGCTCCTTCGCGCGCTCGTTCGAGGCGTTGCCCTGCATGGCGCGGGCATAGACGCCCTGGGCGATGCCGGCGAGCCGGAAGATGTTGTAGGCGAAATAGAAATCGAGCTGGTCGAGGCCGTCGCGGCCGGTGCGCTCGCAATAGGCGGCGACGTACTCGTCTTCGGTCGGGATGCCCAGCGCCTCGAGATCGACGCCGAGGAAGCCCGAGCGGATGTCCTTGGGCGTGCGCCACTGCATCAGCTGGTAGGTGAAGTCGGCCAGCGGATCGCCCAGCGTGGACAGCTCCCAGTCGAGCACCGCGACGACCCGGGGCTCGGTCGGGTGGAAGATCAGGTTGTCGAGGCGATAGTCGCCGTGGACGATCGACGTGCGGTCCTGCTCCGGGGCGTTCTCGGGCAGCCACTCGATGAGCCGGTCCATGGCCTCGATGGTCTCGGTCTCGGCGGCCTTGTACTGCTTCGTCCAGCGGCCGATCTGGCGCTGGAAATAGTTGCCCGGCTTGCCGTAATCGCCGAGCCCGATGGCCTCGTAGTCGACCGAGTGGAGATCCGCGAGCGTCTTGTTGGAGGCGTCGTAGATCGCCCGGCGCTCGGCCTTGTCGAGATCGGGCAGGTAGGGATCCCAGAAGATCCGGCCCTCGACGAAGTCCATGACGTAGAAGGCCGTGCCGACGACGCTCTCGTCCTCGCACAGCCCGTGCATGGTCGGGACCGGGAAATCGACCCCTCCCAGCGCGTCCATCACCTTGAACTCACGGTCGACGGCGTGGGCCGACGGCAGCAGCTTGCCCGGCGGCTTGCGCCTGAGCACGTATTCGCGGCCCGGCGTGGTGAGCTTGTAGGTCGGGTTCGACTGGCCGCCGCGGAACTGGGAGACGGTGAGGGGTCCCTCATAGCCGTCGACGTTCGCCGCCATCCAGCGCTCGAGGCCGGCCTGATCGAATTTCAGGGCGTCGGCGACGTCCTTGGTGCCGGAGAACTGGGCGTCGAGTTCGGACATGATCGTCTACTTTGCGGGCTGCAGGCGGCGTCTCTGACTCGCCGGGAGGCTGGTGCGTGGTCGGTCATATCACCCCACCCCGACCCTCCCCTCAAGGGGAGGGAGTCGGGTTGCGGCCCTCGCACCCGTCCCCGCGATGCATTGGCCCGCGAACACCTGTTCTCCCTCCCCCTCGGGGGAGGGCCGGGGTGGGGGGACGACGTTCCGGCCGCGCCGATCAGGGTCGGAGTCGGTCGGGGATTCGAAGAACGACCTACTCCTCGTTCTTCGCCACCGTTCCCCCGATCATCACGAAGTCGACGTCGCGCAGCTCCGAGATGTCGGCGAGCGGATCGCCGTCGACGGCGACGATGTCGGCGTACTTGCCCGTCTCGATCGTCCCGATCGCGTCGGCCATCTGGACGTGGCGCGAGGCGTTCACCGTCGCGGTCCGGATCGCCTCGGCGGGCGTCATGCCCGCCTCGACATAGAGCTCGAACTCGCGGGCGTTGTCGCCGTGCGGCGAGACGCCGGAGTCGGTGCCGAAGGCGATCATCACGCCGCCCTCGTGGGCCTGGCGGACCATGTCGAGCATCTGCGGGCCGACCTGGCGCGACTTGGCGCGCTGGTTGTCGGTCATCCACTCGGCGGTCTCGGCCATCTGCGAGACGTACTCGCCGGCCATGGCGGTGGGCACGAGATAGGCGTCGTTGCGCCGGAACAGACGGATCGACTCGTCGTCGAGATAGGTGCCGTGCTCGATCGAATCGCCGCCGGCGCGCAGGAAGGCGTCGATGCCGGTCTCGCCGTGGGCGTGGGCGGTCACCCGCCGGCCCATCATGTGCGCGGCCTGGACGATGGATTCGAGCTCGTCGTCGAAGAATTGCCGCTCGACGCCGGCCGCCGTGTCGGAGAGCACGCCGCCGGTCGCCGTGATCTTGATGACGTCCGCGCCGCCGCGCACCAGCTCGCGCACCGCGCGCCGGCAGTCGTCCGCGCCGTCGCAGGCGCTGGTGCTGGAGAAGTAGTGCAGCACCTCGAGATTGAACCCGTTGATGTCGGCATGGCCGCCGGTGGGCGTCACCGCCGGGCCGGAGACGCGCATGCGCGGGCCGATCACGTCGCCCGCCGCGATGGCGTCGCGCAGGCCGGTGACGGCGGAGAAGTCGCCGCCGACGTCCTGGACCGTCGTGAAGCCTGCCATCAGCGTCGTGCGCGCGTTGCGCGCGCCGTCGAGCGCGAGATCGGCTGAGTCGTCGGTGAAGGCCTGGAAGCGCCGACCCGGGCCGAGTTCGGAGAGGATGTGGACGTGGCTGTCGATGAAGCCGGGCATCACCCAGTCGTCGGACAGATCGACGATCTCCGCGCCTTCGGGCGTGACGAAGCCGTCCTCGATCGCCTCGATGCGCTCGCCGCGGACGAGGATCGAGACGTCCTCGCGCGCCTCCTCGCCGGGCACGGCGATGAGATGACCGGCGTGGATGACGCGCAGCGGCGCCTCGTCCTGGGCGTAGGCGGCGGCGCAAAGCCCGATGGCGGCCGCGCAGGCGGTCAGAACGCGTTTCATGTCCGGTCTCCCCGAAAAGTGATCGTTGTTCACCGCTATCTCGGCCGCTCGGCGGCGCGGTGTCAAACCCCCGGCGCCGTCAGTCGAGCGCGCGCCAGGCGATGTCGCGGCGGCAGTAGCCTTCCGGCCAGTTGATCAGATCGATGGCGGCGTAGGCGCGGTCAACGGCCTCGCGCAGGCTCGCGCCGGTAGCGGTGACGTTGAGCACCCGGCCGCCGGCGGCGATGGTCTCGCCGGCGTCGTTCAGGTCGGTGCCGGCGTGGAAGATGGTCACGCCTTCATAGGCCTCGGCGGCCTCCAGCCCGCGGATCACCGAGCCCTTCGCATAGGCGTCGGGATAGCCCTCGGCGGCCATCACGACGGTGACCGTCGGCGCCGGATCGGCCTCGGCGGGCAGCAGGCTGGCGTATTCGCGCTCCGTCATGCCGCCGGTCGCGCTCGCCAGCAGGGCCGGGACGATGTCGGCTTCCATCTGGGCCATCAGGACCTGGCATTCGGGATCGCCGAAGCGGCAGTTGAATTCGACCACCTTCGGCCCCTCGGCGGTGATCATCAGGCCGATATAGAGGACGCCGCGATAGGGCGAGTCCTCGTCGGCCATGCCGTCGATCATCGGCCGGGCGATCTCGGTCTCGACCCGGCGCATCAGCGCGTCGGTCATCACCGGCGCCGGGGCGTAGGCGCCCATGCCGCCGGTGTTGGGCCCGGTGTCGCCCTCGCCGACGCGCTTGTGATCCTGGGCGGGCGGCAGCGTGATCATGTTCTTTCCGTCGGTGAGGACGAACACGCTGGCCTCCTCGCCCTCCATGAATTCCTCGATGACGAGCGAGGCCGAGGCCTCGCCGAACTTGCCCGAGAGCATGGCGTCGATCTCGCGCTCGGCCTCGGCGCGATCCTCGGCGATGACGACGCCCTTGCCCGCCGCCAGCCCGTCGGCCTTGAGGACCCAGGGCGCGTCGAACTCGTCGAGGAAGGCCTTCGCCTCGGCCGCGTCGGTGAAGCGGCCGTAACGCGCGGTGGGGACGTCGAACTTCGCCATCATCTCCTTGGCGAAGGACTTCGAGGCCTCGAGCTGCGCGGCCGCGCCCGAGCAGCCGAACACGTCGAAGCCGCGCGCGCGCAGCCGGTCGGCCAGCCCGGCGACCAGCGGCGCCTCGGGACCGACGACGACCAGGTCGGGCTCGATCTGCAGGCACAGCTTCTCCAGCCCGTCGACATCGTCGGCCTTGACGTCGAAGCACGGCCCGATCCGGTCCATCGCCGCGCTGCCGGGCGCCGACCAGACCGTGTCCGCGAGCGGGCTTTGCGCGATCTTCCAGGCCAGGGCGTGCTCTCGCCCGCCGGATCCGATGACGAGGATGTTCAAGAGGGGTCTCCGTCGATTTCGAAACGCCGTGATCGCCGCGCGGGCGCCGGGCGTCAAGCCGCGGCGGTTCCCGGCGGCTGGCCTCGCGGCGAATCCGGTTTAGCATCCGCGCCATGACGCCGTCAGACGCCGCCGCGACCAACGTTCCCGAATACTCCGTCTCCGAGCTGTCCCGCGCGCTCAAGCGGACGGTCGAGGACGCCTACGGCCATGTCCGCGTGCGCGGCGAGCTCGGCCGCGTGACGGTCGCCAAGTCCGGCCATGTCTATCTCGATCTCAAGGACGAGCGCGCGGTGATCGACGGCGTGGTGTGGAAGGGCGTCGCGGCGGGGCTGGGCTTCCGCCCCGAGGAAGGCCTCGAGGTGATCGCCGAGGGCCGGCTGTCGACCTTCCCGGGCCGGTCGAAATACCAGATCATCATCGAGCGCCTCGAGCCCGCCGGCGAGGGCGCGCTGATGGCGCTGCTGGAGGCGCGCAAGAAGGCGCTCGCCGCCGAGGGGCTGTTCGCCGAGGCGCGCAAGCGCCCGATCCCCTTCCTGCCGGAGGTGATCGGGGTGGTGACCTCGCCGACCGGCGCGGTCATCCGCGACATCCTCCACCGGCTCGAGGACCGCTTCGGCGTCCACGTCCTGCTCTGGCCCGTGCTGGTCCAGGGCGAGAAGGCCGCCGAGCAGATCGCCGCGGCGATCGAAGGCTTCAACGCGCTGCCGGAGGGCGGGCCGGTTCCGCGCCCCGACACGCTGATCGTCGCCCGAGGCGGCGGCTCGATCGAGGATCTCTGGGCGTTCAACGAGGAGATCGTCGTGCGCGCCGCGGCGGCGTCCGACATCCCGCTCATCTCCGCGGTCGGCCACGAGACCGACACCACGCTGATCGACTACGCCAGCGATCGTCGCGCGCCCACGCCCACCGGCGCGGCCGAGATCGCCGTGCCGGTCCGGCGCGAGCTCGTCGAGCGCGTCGAGGGGGTGGGCGGCCGGCTCGCCGCCGCGCTCATGCGCGGGATCGAGCGCAAGGCCTCCGAGCTGAAATCGGCGGCCCGCGCCCTGCCGCGCCCCGACCAGATGATCGCCGAAAAGAGCCAGCGGCTCGATTACGCCGGCGAGCGGCTGGGTCTCGCCGTCCGGGCGCGGCTGGAGCGTCAGCAGGGTCGGCTCGACCGCGCCTCCGCCGGTCTGCGCCCCGCCGCGCTCAGGCGCGATCTCGACCAGCAGGCCCGGCGTCTCGAGCAGGCCGCCGCACGCGCCCGGCCGGCCTTCGAACGCCGGCTCGACGCGCGCCGCCGCGATCTCGCCGCGCTGGGCGCCCGGCTGGAGTCGCTGTCGCACAGGAACGTGCTCAAGCGCGGCTTCGCAATGGTCAAGGACGCCGACGGCCGGCTGGTGCGCGAGGCGAAGGCGCTCAACGACGGCCAGGCGGTGTCGCTGCAATTCGCCGACGGCGAGCGGCCCGCGGTGATCGGCGAGGGCGGCGGACCCGCCCGGCCGGCGCCGCGAACGCCGGCGCGACGCGCGAAAACGCCGCCGCCGGAGCAGGGCGACCTGTTCTAGGCGCGGCCGGCCCGTGCTAGCTTTCCGCTCATGTCAGGGACGAGCCATTCCATGAACGAATTCGATCGCGAGTTCACCGGCGAGGCGCACCTCGAATACGGTGACGCGGACTATCTCATCCTCAAGCCCGGCGCGTACGTCACGTGCGCGGTCACTGGCGAAAGGATTCCCTTAAACGCGCTGCGCTATTGGAGCGCGGAGCTCCAGGAAGCCTATCGCGACGCCGACGCGGCGACGAAGCGCTGGCTGGAGGTTCACGGCGGACCGGGATCGAAAAGGGCGTCATGATCGAGATTCTCGCGGGACTTCTGCTCCAGGGCGCGGCGGTCGCCGCCGAAGCGCCGGCCGCGCCCGAAGCGCCGATCGCGTGCGCGGGCGAACACAGGCAGGGCGCGGCGCTGATCTGCCGGACGGCGCCGGGCGCCGAGGTGAGCCTGGGCGACGTCGCCGTGACCGCAGACGAGAACGGCTGGGTGGTCCTCGGCCATGACCGCGACGCCGAAGCCGAGACGACTTTGCGCGTGGCGAGCGGGGACGAGGTTGTCTACGAGGAGACAGTCTCCGTCGCCCAGCGCGAGTACGACATCCAGCGCATCGACGGCGTGCCGCCGGAATACGTCACCCCGCCGCCGGAGACGCTCGAGCGCATCCGCCGCGAGGGCGCGGTGAAGTCGGAGGCCTATACCTCGCAATGGTCCGGCCGCGGTTTTCTCGACGGTTTCGCCATGCCCGCCGACGGTCCGATCACCGGCGTCTACGGCTCGCAGCGCGTCTATAACGGCGAGCCGCGCCGGCCCCATTACGGCCTCGACGTCGCCGCCGCCGACGGGACGCCGGTCCATGCGCCTGCGAGCGGGATCGTCACGCTCGCCGACGACGACATGTATTTCGAGGGCGGGCTCATCTTCATCGACCACGGCCAAGGCTTCACCAGCGCCTTCCTGCATCTCGGCGCGGTCGACGTCGCGGTCGGCGACGTCGTCGAGCAGGGTCAGAAGATCGGCGAGATCGGTTCGGGCGGGCGCTCGACCGGGGCTCATGTCGACTGGCGGATCAAGTGGCGCGGCCGCTATATCGACCCGGCGACGACGCTGGACCTTCAGCTCTCAGCGCCGCGATAGATCGCCTTGTCGAAGCGGCGGTGGACCCAGAACCACTGCGCCGGCGCCTCGTTGATGCGATCCTCCATGAAGCGGTTGATCCGCGTCACGGTCTCGCGGACGGCCTCGGGGCCCTGCCCTTCCGGCAGCTCGATCGGCTCGTGGACCTGCATGCGGAAGCGCACGCCCTCGATGCGGCGAACCGACATCGGCAGCAGGGGCACGCGGAAGCGCAGCGCCATGCGCGCCGGGCCCGAGGCGGTCATCGCCTCGCGGCCGAAGAAGGGCGCGGCGATCCCGTCATTCATCTTCTGATCGTTGAGCAGCGCCACCGAGTGGCCCTCGCCCAGCGCCTTCATGATCTCCTTGGCGCCGAGCCCGCCCTTGGGCGCGAATATCTTCACGCCGTAGGCCTCGCGCTGGTCGACGATGCGCCGGTCGATGAACGGGTTGTTGGCGTGGCGATAGGTGATCCGGCAGGTCGGCAGATGCCGCATGATCATGGCCGGCATCAGCTCCCAGTTCGCCAGATGCCCCGAGATCAGCACCGCCGGCTGGCCGGTGCGCTGCATCTCCTCGAGCACCTCGCGGCCGTGGAACTCGACATGCTCGCTGTCGGGCGAGAGGTCGAAGCGATGCAGGTTGGGAAATTCGCCGGCGAGCCGGCCGAAATTGTCCCACATCCGGTCGAGCAGCTGGTCGAGCTCGCGCGGATGCGCGTCGGGAAACGCGATCTGCATGTTCACGCGCGCGATGTGGTGGGGCTTCGTTCTCGGCCCCAGCATTCTGAGCAGGCGCGCGCCGGCGTCGCTGGCGCGTTCGAGCCCCATCGAGCGGAACAGCCCCTGGTAGGCGTCCCAGCCCAGCGCCTCGGCGCGCCAGCCCAGATTCTGCAGCAACGACGTCATGAGCCTCGGTCTAGCCTTGCTCGCGCGCCGCGTCCACGCGGGGGCGGGCGTCGGCGACGAGATCGGCGATCCGCGCCGGCTCGGCGAAAACGGCGCGCACCGGCCAGGCGGCGACCCGTTCGCGCGCGTCGGCGGGGAGGCGGACCCAGTCCTTCTCCGTGGTGATCAGGCGGGCGTCATGAGCCTCGGCGAGATCGGTCAGCGCATCGATCTCGCGTCGCGTGAAGGCGTGATGGTCGGGAAAGCTCGCCACCTCGGCCAGCTCGCCGCCTTGCGCGGCGAGCGCGTCGTAGAATTTCTGCGGCCGGCCGATGCCGGCGAAGGCGACGAGCGGGCCGTCCGGAGGCGGCGCGGCCGGTTCGAGCCAGGCGGTCAGGACGGGGATGTCGAGCTCGGCGAGCCCGAGGCCGGCATAGTCGGGCCTGTCGTCCTTGTTCCTGACCATGACGACGACGGCGTCGGCGCGGGCGAGGCCCGCCGCGACCGGCTCGCGCAGCGGGCCGGCGGGGAAGACCCGGCCCGCGCCCCATCCCGTCTCGCCGTCGACGACGACGATCGAGAGATCCTTGGCGAGCGTCGGGTTCTGGTGGCCGTCGTCCATCACGACCAGGTCGGCGCCATGTTCCGCCGCCAAGCGCGCGCCCGCGGGCCGGTCGCGCGAGACCACGGTCGGCGCGGTCGCGGCGAGCAGCAGCGGCTCGTCGCCGACATCGGCGGCCGTGTGGAGCGCCGGATCGACCATGACCGGGCCCTTCAATCGCCCCCGCCAGCCGCGGCTGAGCGCGGCCGGCGACCGGCCCTGATCGCGGGCGATCTCCAGGAGCGCCCGCGCCACGGGTGTCTTGCCCGTCCCGCCGAGCGTGAGATTGCCGACGCAGATTACCGGAACCGGCGCGCGCGCCGGCCTCGTGCGCGCGATGCGGCGCGCCGTCGCCCAGGCGTAGACCGCCGAGGCCGGCGCCAGCAGGGCGCGGGTCAGGCGCGCCGAGCCGCGCGGCGCGTCGGCGTCCCAGAAGGCCGGCGGCCTCATGATTCGCGCTCCCGGTTCAGCAGGCCGCGCAGCGCTTCCACGGTGGTCTCGAGCGCGTCGCCGGACAGGCGCTCCAACGCGGCCAGGCCGGCTTCCGGCGTCGGGTCCCCGCCCGCCCAGATCTGCTCGACCGCCGCGGCGATGGCCGCGGCGTCGGAGGCGACGGCGACCGCGCCGGTCGCGCGGTAGGTCGCATAGACGTCGGCGAAGCTATCGACATGCGGGCCGGTGATCACCGCCGCGCCGGCGCGCGTGGCCTCGACCGGATTATGGCCCCCGATGGCCTCGACGAGACTGCCGGCGATGAAGGCCGCCGGGGTGAGCGCGAACCACAGCCCCATCTCGCCCAGCGTGTCGGCGAGCCAGACCGCCGTGTCGGGCGCCGGCGTCTCGCCGGCGGAGCGGCGCGCGAAGGTCAGTCCGGCGAGCTGGAGGATCTCGGCGACGGCCTCGGCGCGTTCGGGATGGCGCGGAGCGAGGATCATCAGCGCGTCGGGATGGTCGCGCCGCAGGCGCAGATGCGCGGCGGCGAGCTCGACTTCCTCGTCCTCGTGCGTGCTGGCGGCGACGAAGACCGGCCGGTCGCCGATCGCCGCCCGGGCCGCGGCGAGCGCGTCGGGGTCGGGTGGAGGCGGATCGGCCTCGAGCTTGAGATTGCCGACCTCGCCCACCTCGCGGCCCGCCAGCGTGGAGAGCCCCTCGGCGGTGCGCCGGTCGGCCGCCCCGATCCAGTCGAAGGCCCCGAGCAGGCGGCGCGCGCTCGCCTCCCAGCGTCCCCAGCGTTTCAGCGAGGCGGCGTTCATGCGCGCATTGACCAGCGCCGTCGCCGCGCCGGACTTCGCCGTTTCGATCAGCAGGTTGGGCCAGAGTTCGCTCTCGACGAACACGGCGAGGTCGGGGCGCCAATGATCGATAAAGCGCCGCGCCGCGCCCGGGGCGTCGACCGGCGCGTATTGGTGGCGCGTGCGATCCGGCAGCCGGTCGGCGACGAGCTCGGCCGAGGTCCGCGTGCCCGAGGTGAGCAGCACTTCGAGGTTCGGCTCGGCGTCGGTCAGCGCGCGGGCGAGGGTGAGGCCGACGAGGCTCTCGCCGACGCTGGCGGCGTGGATCCAGGCGAGCCGGCCCTCGGGCCGCGGCGCGCTCGCCACCCCCTTGCGTTCGTCGATGCGGGCGGGGTCCTCCTTGCCGCGGTCGGCCCGGCGGGCCAGCGCCAGCGGGGCCAGCGGGGCGGCCAGCGCCGTGCCGGCGCAGTAGAGGCGCAGGCCGAACGGCAGGCTCACGAGGCCGGCTCCGCGGCGGGGCTCGCCTCGTTCGGCTCCATCGGCGCGGGATCGATGACATCGACGCCGCAGGCGCGCTCGGCCTCCTGGTTGGCGGCGACGAGGCGCGCCTCGAGCTGGGCGCGCGCGTGCTCGATGGCGGCGGCGTCGGCGTCGCGGGCCACGCGGACGGGTTCGCCCCAGACGATGACGCCGCGGGAAAAGGGCAGGGGCAGGACGAAACGGTCCCAGGAGTTGAAGACGATGCGCCAGCGCGTCGTCCATCCGAGCGGCGCCAACGGCGCGCCGGAGGCGCGGGCGAGCTTCACTGCGCCCATGCCCGCATGCATGCGCGGGCCGCGCGGCCCGTCCGGCGTCATCGCCATGCAGCCGCCCGAGCGGACATGGCGGTCCATCTCCCGGAACGCCGTCAGCCCGCCCTTCTGCTTGGTCTTCTTCCGGTTGCGCGACGAGCCGCGGACCACGCCGATATCGTGAAACTCGGCGACGCGGGTGACCACGTCGCCCTCGCGCGAACGCGAGATCAGGATCGCCGGCGGCTGAACGGTCTTCGGCCAGGCGGCGATGGTCATCAGGATGCGGCCGTGCCAGACGCAGCCGATGACGCCTTCGCCGCTCCTCCAGATCGGCTCGATGTTCTCCCGCCCGCGGACCTCCCAGCGCGTGGTGTGCTTGACCAGGCTCATATAGCCCGCCAGCAGCGCCGCGATCGCGGTCTGCACGGGGCCGGAATTGAGCAGCGCCTTCAACATGACGGCCACTTGCTCGCCGCCCCCGGCCGCCGCGTCAAGCGCGCGCCGCGGTTGCCTGACGCCGTCCGGGCGCCTATGAGGCCTCGGTCATGAGTTACGATCTCGACGATCCGGTCGATTACCGGCGCGCGATGCGCGGCCTGATGTGGGGCGATCACGGCGTCCTGCGGCTGGCGTTCAAGAATTTCCGCCATGTCGGCGGCGAGATGTGGCGCGGCAACCAGCCGAGCCCGGCGCGCATCGGCGAACTCGCCCGGCACGGCTTCCGGACGATCCTCAATCTGCGCGGCTTCCAGACGGGTCGGCATTACTACGAACTCGAGCACTGGGCGGCGAAGAAGCACGGCCTCGCGATCGTCGACCTGCCCTGGGGCTCCCGGGAGGCGCCGTATGTGGAGCGCATCGAACAGCTCGACGAGGTGTTCCGCACGATAGACTATCCCGCCTTCATGCACTGCAAGTCGGGGGCCGACCGCGCCGGCATCGTCGCCGCGCTCTACAAGCTGCTCTACGAAAAGGCCCCGCTCGAGGACGCCCTCGACCAGCTCTCGCTCAAGTACGGCCACATGAAGCAAGGCAAGACCGGCATGCTCGACCATTTCTTCGAGCTCTACCGGGAACGCAACGCGCGCGAGCCGATCGACTTCATGGAGTGGGTGCGCACCGAGTACGATCGCGAAGCCTGCCATGAGGGCTTCATGGCGAGCTGGTGGGGCTCGCTCTTCACCGAGAAGATCTTGCGGCGGGAGTAGCCGGCTCACTCGCCGTCGCGGAACTGCAGCTTCGCGAGGTCGGCGTAGAGGCCACCCTTCTCGACGAGCGCGTCGTGACTTCCCGTTTCGACGACGCGCCCGTTCTCGAGCACGCAGATCCGGTCGGCGGCGCGCACGGTCGACAGCCGGTGGGCGATGACCAGCGTCGTGCGGCCCTTCCTCAGGCGATCCAGCGCGTCCTGCACGCGGGCTTCCGACCGGGCGTCGAGCGCCGAGGTGGCCTCGTCGAGCAGCAGGATGGGGGCGTCCTTCAGGACGGCGCGTGCGATGGCGATGCGCTGGCGCTGCCCGCCCGACAGGTTCGAGCCGCGCGGGCCCACCGGCGTGTCGTAGCCCTGCGGGAGCTGGCTGATGAAGTCGTCGGCGTCGGCGGCCTTGGCGGCGGCCTCGATCTCGGCGTCGCTCGCGTCGAGCTTGCCCAGCGCGATATTGGCCCGGACCGTGTCGTCGAACAGCGTGCTTTCCTGGCTCACCAGCGAGATCGCGCCGCGGAGCGAGGCGAAGGTCGCGCCGCGGATGTCCTGGCCGTCGATCTGCACCCGGCCGGAGCGGGGATCGTAGAGCCGGAGGATCAGGTTGAGCAGCGTCGTCTTGCCCGATCCCGACGGGCCGACCAGCGCGACGGTCTCGCCGGCGGGCACGGTGAGCGAGACGTGATCGAGCGCGCTCTGGTCGCCGGCGTAGCCGAACTCGACATCGTCGAACTCGATCGCGCCGCCGTCGATTTTCAGCGGTGCGGCGTCGGCCGCCTCGAGCAGCGCCGGCTCCTCGTCGAGCACGGCGAAGACGCGCTGGAGCACGGCGAGGCCTTCCTGGATCACGCCGAACAGCGAGCCCAGCGCGCGGGCCGACGGGCTGAGCACGAGAAGGGCGAAAATGAAGGCCACGAGGTCGGCGAGATCGGTCGCGCCGTTGGCCGCCCGCCAGCCGGCGACGGCGAACACCACCGCGATCGCCAGCCCGCCGGCGACTTCCATGACGGGTTCGATGCGGGCGCGCTGGGCGACCATCGACAGCATCAGCCGGAAACGCTCGCGGAAGCGGGTCTCGGAGCGTTCCTGCGCGTAGGATTCGAGCGAGAAGCTCTTGATCGTGCGCGCCCCGGCGAAGCTCTCCTCGAGGAAGCTGGTGACGTCGCCCATCTGGCTCTGCACATCGGTGGAGCGCTTTCGGATCGCCTTGCCGATGCGCAGGACGGGCTGGCCCGCCAGCGGCATCAGCACGACGACGACCAGGGTCAGCACCCAGTCGAGATAGACCATCACGCCCAGCACGCCGACGATGGTCAGGCTGTCGCGCAGCAGATTGTTCGCCGAGCGGATCAGGCTCTCGCGCAGCATGGTGATGTCGTTGGTGAAGCGCGAGATGAGCGCGCCGACGGCCTCGCCCTGCAGGCGCGCGAAATCCGCCGCGATCAGCCGGGCGTACATCGCGATCTGCAGGTCGCGCATAATCGCCAGCGCCAGCCGGTTCGTCGTCAGCGTCTGCAGGTAGAGCGTCAGCGCCCGGAAACCCGTCAGCGCCAGGATAAGCGCCGGGGCGAGATAGATCACGCTGCGGTCGCGCGCGTCGATCAGGTTGGAGACGTGCTCGACGAGCGCGGGATAGGCCGAGGCCGCCGCGGCTGTGAGCGCCGACAGGCCGAGCGCGAGCAGAAGCAGGCGCCAGTGCGGCGCGATCCAGTCCCGCCACAGCCGCCCCGCGATGCGGCGCGAGCTCGCGGCGTCGGGCGCCGCATCGTCAGGGATGGCGGGCGGCCCCAGGACTCAGCCCTGCGGATCGCCCTCGGCCGGGTCGAGCAGCCGATGGGCGTGAATGACGAAATAGCGCATGTGGGCGTTGTCGACGGTGCGCTGGGCGGCCGCCTTCCACGCTTCCTTGGCCGACTGGTAGTCGGGAAACGCGCCGACGAACTCGACCTTGTCGAGATCCTTGAACTCGTGGGCGCGCGGGCCGACCTCCTTCAGCTCGCCGCCGATGACGAGATGAAGCAGCTGGGGGGCGTCCTGTTCGCTCATGCGGTCATGTCTCCCTGGAAAGGCGCTGTAATAACAGCGCGTGCAAGGCGCGACCAGCCGCCAGCGGCGGCGGCCGGCGCGGCGTTTCGGCGTCGTAGGCGAGCGGCTCGCCGCGGTCGGAGGTGATCAGCCCGCCGGCCTCCTCGATCAGGACATGGCCCGCGGCGAGATCCCAGTCCCATTTGCCCCGGACGGCGACGACGGCGTCGTAGCGTCCCTCGGCGACCAGCGCCAGGCGCAGCGCGATGGAATTGACCGTATGGGCGCTCGCGCCGAGATCCCTGAGCGCGGAGAGGCGGCCGGGATCGCCGAGGATGCGCGCCCCGGCGATCGAATCGGCGTCGGAGACCCGGATCGGCTCGCCGTTGCGGAACGCGCCCCCGCCGCGGCGGGCTGCGTACAGGACCTCGCCGGCCGGCTCGTAGACGGCGCCGGCGATCGGCCGGCCGTTCTCCACCAGCCCGACGGAAACGACGAACTCGCCGTCGCGCTGCTTGACGAAGGCGCGCGTGCCGTCGAGCGGGTCGACGATGAAGCTGCGCGCGGCGGTCAGCCGCGAACCGTCGTCTTCGGCCTCCTCCGACAGCCAGCCATAGTCGGGCCGGGCGGTGCGCAGGCGGTCCTCAAGCAGCGCCTCGGCGGCGAGATCGGCCTCGCTGACCGGATCGTTTCCGCCCTTGTCCCAGATCCGCGGCTTGCGGCCGTAGAAGCCCATGATCCGCTCGCCGGCCTCGCGCGCGGCGTCACCGATCAGCGCGAGATCGGCGTCAGCTTCCGCCAACGGACAGCGCTTCGACCAGCACGCTCGGCGCGTTCACGGCGTGATCGAACTCGAGGTCCGAGCCGGGGACGAGCTGCTTGAAGATGTCGAGGAGATTGCCCGCCACGGTGATCTCGCTCACCGGCCCGGCGATGCGTCCGCCGGCGATGCGGAAGCCCGCCACGCCGACCGACCAGTCGCCAGTATTGGCGTTGAGCGAGGGCCCGAACATCTCGGTGACCAGCAGCCCGTCGCCGGCCTCGGCGATCAGGCCGTCGCGGTCGAGCTCGCCGGCGGCGAGATGGACGTTGGACACGCCCGCGCCCGGCGGCGCGCCGAGATGGCGCGACGCGTGGCCCGTGAGCGGCAGGTCGAGTTGGCGCGCCGACGCCGCGTTGAGCAGCCAGGTCGTGAGCACCCCGTCCTCGATCAGGGCGCGCGGCTTCGTCGCCACGCCCTCGGCGTCGCAGGCGCGAGAGCCGAAGCCCCAGGCGCGAAGCGGGTCTTCGAGGATGTCGATGCCGGGCGCGAACACCGCTTCGCCCATCTTGTCCCTGAGGAAAGACGTGCCCCGCGCGATCGCCGGGCCGGAGATCGCGCCGAGCAGGGCGGAGATGAAGGCCGTCGCGACGCGGCGATCGAACACGACGGGCTGCTTGCCGGTGGGCAGGCGTTCGGCGCCGAGACGGGCGGCGGCGCGCTCGCCGGCGATGCGGCCGATCTCCTCGGGCGTTTTCAACTCGCCGCGGCGGCGCGACGAATGCGACTCGAAATCGCGCTCCATGACGCCGTCGCGCTTGGCGATCGGGGCGATGCCCATCGCGCAGCTCGATGACCGGCGGGCGTGCCGGAAGCCCGTCGACGCAGCCAACGCCGACGCGCCCACGCCCAGGCTGGCGCCGGCGGAAGCCGTCGTCTCGACGCCCTCGACGGCCAGCGCGGCGGCCTCCATGGCCAGCGCGGCGCGCTCCAGCGCGTCGGGGTCGAAATCCATCGCCTCGTAGAGCGGGATGTCGGGCAGGTCGCGGGCGAGCTGATCGGGTTCGACGAGGCCGCACCAGGGGTCCTCCGGGGCGGCCTTGGCCATCGCCACGGCGCGTTCGATGGCCAGCGCGCAGCCGGCCTCGGAGAGATCGGAGAAGGCGACGCCCGCCTGGCGCTTGCCGATCAGCACGCGCACGCCGGCGTCGCGCGATTCGGAGCGTTCGACCTCCTCGAGCGCGCCCTCGCGGACGCCGACCTCGAGCGAGCGGGATTCGCTGACATGGGCCTCGGCCTGTTCCGCGCCGGCGCGCTTCGCGCGGGCGACGAGGTCCTCGGCGAGCTCGGCGAGGCTTTCGGGGTCGGGCGGCGCGTCGGTCGGCGCGCCGCCGGACTTGGCGAGTGCGGGATCGGTCATGGCCGCGGCTATAGCGCTCCTTGCGCCGGACGCGCAACGCGCGTGGACGGCTCAGCTGATCGCTTCCCAGAACAGCGCGAGCGCCAGGCCGAGATAGACCAGCATCGTCAGCACCGTCCCGGTGAAGCGCCCGAAGCTCGATTCCGAAGAACCTCCGAGCCCGTAGGCGTGCAGGCCGCGGCCGACCACGAGCGTCGCGCCGAGGCCGTGGATAAGCAGGGTCGGCGCGTCGAGCAGGGCCAGGATCACCAGCCCGACGAGCGCGCCGGGCATCCACTCGGCGGCGTTGGCGTGGACGCGGATGCGCCGGCGCAGCGGCTCGTCGCCGCCGTCGCCGAGGCTCACCTTCGCCTCCCGCCTCTGCAGCGAGACCTGCAGCGCGAGCACCATCAGGATGATCAGATTGATGGCGGTGTAGAAGCCCGCCGCTTCGAGAGCGCTCATCGCGCGTCCTCCGTTTCCGCCCCCGCGGCGGCCTTGCGCAACGCGTCGGCCAGCGTTTCGGGCGCCTGGGCGCCGGCGATCGCGAACCGGCCGTTGAAGATGAAGCAGGGCACGCCGGTCACGCCCAGCGAGCGGTAGAGCTGTTCCTGGCGCTGGACCTCCTCGAGGTCGCGGTCCTCGGCGAGCAGGCCGGCGACGACGTCCCGGTGCAGGCCGATCTCGTCGGCGAGGTCGGCGAGCCCGGCGCGGTCGCCGACATCGCGAAGCTCGTCGAAGAAGGCCCGGAACAGGCGGTCGGCGGCGGCCTCGCCCAGACCCTGGCCCTGCGCCCAGCGGATGACGCGGTGGGCGTCGAGCGTGTTCGGCCGGACCGGGATATCGTCGAAGCGGAAACGGATGCCGGCCTCCGGCGCGGCGGCCTCGAGATGGTCCCGCATCGCTTTCCAGTGTTCCGACGCGCCGCCGCCGAATTTCGCTTTCATGTAGTCGCGATAGCCGACGCCTTCGCGCGGCACGGTCGGGTCGAGCTGGAAGGGTCTGAGGAAGGTTTCGGTCTCGATCTCCGGGGCGAGATCGCGCGCGGCGGCCCAGTAGCGATGGCCGAGCCAGCACCACGGGCAGACGACGTCGGAGACGATGTCGACGGTGACCTTCGCCATGATCCGGATGCTAGTCGTGCGCCCCGCCTCGCGGAAGGCCCGATCAGCTGTGGCGCGCCTCCTCGGCGCTGAGCTCCGGCCCGTCGCGGGTGAGCACGCGCGCCGCCGTGAGATCGCCGGTCACGTTCACCGCCGTGCGCGCCATGTCGAGGAAGCGGTCGACGCCGAGGACGAACACGAGTCCGTAGGCGGGGATGCCGAAATTGGCGATCAGCCCGGACATGATCGCGATCGACACGCCCGGCGCGCCCGGCGCGCCGATCGAGGCGGCCACCAGCGTGATGACGATGATCGCGGTCTCGCTCGGCCCGAGGGTCACGCCGGCGACCTGGGCGACGAAGATCACCGCGACGGCCTGGTAGAGCGCGGTGCCGGCCATGTTCACCGTGGCGCCGAGCGGGATGATGAAGCTCGCCACCGAGGACGGCACGCGCAGCTTCTCCACGGCGGTCTCGATCGACAGCGGCATGACCGCCGCCGAGGACGAGGTCGAGAAGGCCAGCAGCTGGGCGTCGCCGATCGCGCGCTGCAGCCGGGCCGGCGCGATGCGGCCGAACACCGCGGCGATGACGAAATAGGCGACGAGCAGCGCCGCGAGCCCGGCCAGCACGGTGGCGACATAGGCGCCGAGCGCGACCAGCGAATTGACGCCGAGCCGCGCCATCAGCTGGGCGGTCAGGCCGAACACCGCGTAGGGGGTGAGATACATCGCCCACTTCACCACCGTCATCGAGACCTCGAGCATCGCCTCGAGCACCTTGATGAGCGGGTCGAGCTTGGCCTTGTTGTTCGACGCCACATAGGCCACGCCGAGGAAGATCGAGAAGATGACCACGGCCAGCATCTCGTTCTGAACCGCCGAGGCGAGCGGGTTGTCGGGCACCAGCCCGACGATGAGCGAGGGCGCCTGGGCGGCCATCTCCGCGAACGGGTCGGCGGCCTCTGCGGCGCCGGGCGCGTCCGCCGCGCCGGGAACCGGCGGCTTGAGGCGCGGCACGGGCACGGGGCTCGCCTGGACCAGCGCGCCGGGCCTGAACGTCATGGCGAGAAACGCGCCCAGCGTCGCCGCGCCGACCGTCGTCGCGCCGACGAAGATCGCCAGTCCGCCGCCGAGGCGTCTCAGCTTGGCCGGATCGGACGCGCCGGCGGCGAGGCCGAGGATGATCGACGACGCCACCAGCGGCATCAGCACCATCTTGATGAGCGACAGGAAGATATGGCCGGGCAGGGCGAGCCATTCGCCCAGCGTGCCCGCGAAGCTGCGCGAAACCAGCCCGACATCGGGGCCGAGCAGGAAGCCGATCACGACGCCGAGCAAAAGTCCCGTCAGGACCTGCGCCCACAGGCGCGATCGCATCCAGGCGTCGGCGCGCTCGGCGAGCGAGCGGTAATGGATGCGCTTGACGGTGGGTTCGGCCATCGGGTCCTCGCTCGGGCGGGTCGAGCGAGGGTTTAAACGAGACCGGCGGCTTTGTGGATCCTCAGGCCTTGGCGTCCAGCAGCTGGCCGACGAGATCGTCGGCCGCGCGGATCGAGGTCGCCGCGGCCGCGGCGGCGCGATTGGCGCGCATCATCACGACGGCCGCCTCGATGGCGTCGATGGCGACGTCGCGCGGGGAGGAGGAAGAGACGCGTCCGCCGGAGGATGGGTGGGGGGCGATGGGGCCGCCGGCGGACGCGCCAGGTGTTTCCGCGCCGGGTTTCGACGCGTCGGGGATGGTCGATGCCCGAGCATTCGCGATCCGGTCCGCCGCCTTTGCGAACTGGGCGGCGGCGGCTTGGTAGCCTTGCAGGCCGGATGCGACGGCTGCGTTCATGACAGCTTGAGAATGCGGATATGCGTCCGCGATTGCACGCGGAACCGATCGCGGAGGTGAACGCGGGGTTAAGGGGGGCTGGCTCTGCTGGAACCAGGCGCCCCACACTCAGGTCGTCATCGCCGGACTTGTTCCGGCGATCCATGATGTCCGCGCTGCTGGATCACCGGGACAAGCCCGGTGATGACAGGCAGAGGACCTCAATCCAGCCCCAGCTCGCCCCACATCGCGTCCACCCGCGCCTTCGTCTCGGCGTCCATCTCGAGCTTGTCGCCCCATTCCCGGTCGGTTTCGCCGGGCCACTTGTTGGTCGCGTCGAGGCCGATCTTGGAGCCCAGCCCGGAGACCGGGGAGGCGAAGTCGAGATAGTCGATCGGGGTGTTGTCGATGACGGTGCAGTCGCGGGCGGGATCCATGCGGGTGGAGATCGCCCACATCACGTCTTTCCAGTCGCGCGCGTCGATGTCGTCGTCCACGACGATGACCCATTTGGTGTACATGAACTGGCGGAGATAGCTCCACGCGCCCATCATCACGCGCTTGGCGTGGCCGGCGTAGGCCTTCTTCATCGACACCACCGCGATGCGGTAGCTGCACCCTTCCGGCGGCAGCCAGAAATCCACGATCTCGGGGAATTGCTGGCGCAGGAGCGGGATGAAGACCTCGTTGAGGGCCTCGCCCAGCACCGAGGGCTCGTCGGGCGGCCGGCCGGTGAAGGTGGTGAGGTAGATCGGGTCCTCGCGCATGGTGATCGCGGAGACCTTGAACACGGGGAAGCGCTCGACGGAATTGTAGTAGCCGGTGTGGTCGCCGTAGGGGCCTTCCTCGCCGTCCTCGTCGAGCATGACGTGGCCCTCGATGACGATCTCGGCCTGGGCGGGGACCTTCAAGGGCACCGTCTTGCAGTCGACGAGCTCGGCCTTGGCGCCGCGCAGCAGGCCGGCGAACTGGTATTCCGAAAGCGTGTCGGGCACCGGCGTCACCGCGGCGAGGATGGTGCCCGGATCGGCGCCGATGACCGCGGCGGCGGGCAGCGGCTCGGGCTTTTCCTTCTTCCAGCGCGCGTAGTGCTGGGCGCCGCCGCGATGCTTGAGCCAGCGCATCAGCGTCTTGTCCCTGCCCAGCTTCTGCATGCGATAGATGCCGAGATTGAAGTCGTCCTGCTTGTCCTCCGACGGGCCCTTGGTGACCACGAGCGGCCAGGTGATGAGCGGGGCGGGCTCGCCCGGCCAGCAGCCCTGGATCGGCAGGCGGTCGAGATCGATGTCGTCGCCCTTGAGCACGACCTCCTGGCAGGGCGCGCGGCGCACGGTGGAGGGACGCATGCTCATCACGGTCTTGGCCAGCGGCAGCATGTCGAGCGCGTCGCGGACCCCGCGCGGCGGCTCGGGCTGGCGCAGGAAGGCCAGCAGCTCGCCGACCTCCCTGAGCTGGGCGGCGTCGGTGCGCGGCTCGCCGCCGAGCGTGACGGCCCGGGCGACGCGTTCGACCGTGCCGAATAGATTGACCAGCGCGGGCATCTCGCTTTCGCGGCCGTCCTCGTGAACCGGATTCTCGAAGATGACCGCCGGACCCTTCTTCGCCAGAAGCCGGGTCTGGATTTCGGTCATCTCGAGATGGGTCGAGACCGGCCGCGAGACGCGTTTCAGATCGCCCTCCGCCTCGAGGCGCTCGATGAAGTCGCGCAGGGATTTGTAGGCCATGAGGAGGATCCCGCTTCATTCGGTCGGGGCGGGACTTAGCACGCGCGCGACGCGCCGCCCATCACTGTGGCGATCCGTCCTCCGGGACCTCCGGGCCGGGAGCTTCCTCGACGGGCGGGGTCTCGGGCTCGGGCGCCGGGGCGGGGCGCAGCGCCGCGGCGACGGCCGAAGCGAGATCGTAGCCGCCGTCGGAGGTGAAGTTGGTCGCGCCCATGCGCACGACGACGAGGTTCTGCTCGGGCAGGACATAGCCGAACTGGCCCTGGAACCCGCTCATGTAATAGCCCGTGTCCAGCGCCTCGTCGCGCGGATGGCCGAGCCAGAAGCCCAGCCCGTAGGCGGCGTTCGACCCGTCCGTCGGCGTCGCGACGATCTCGTCCCAGTCCGCCGGCAGGATGCGCGTCCCGTCGGGCGCGAGCCCGTCGTCGAGATAGAGCTGGCCCATGCGCGCCCAGTCCTGCGCGGCGGCGTACATGTAGGAGCTGCCCTGGAGGTTGCCGGCCTGGTCGGTCTCGAAGATCGCCGAGCCCATGTCGAGCGGCTCGAAGACGCGGTCGCGCACGCCGGCGAGATCGTCGATGAGCCCGCCCTCGATCTCCTCCTGCATGCGCGCTGTGGCGAGCACTGTCTGGCCGCTCATGTACTCCCAGTGCTCGCCGGGCGCGAACAGGCGTTCGCGCCGCGCCGCCCACGTCGCCATGTCGCCTTCCGTGAACAGCATGTCGGAATTGGGATCCGTGCCGTCATTGTCCTCGGTGATGTCGAGGCCTGCGGTCATGCGCAGCAGGTGCTCGAGCGTGATGTCGGCCTTCTCCGGGGTTTCCTCCAGGGCGGCCTCGTCGGTGATGGCGGGCGCGTCGAGCGCGATTTCCCCGCGCTGGACCATCGCGCCGGCGAGCGTGGCGGCGAGCGACTTGGTCATCGACCAGCCGTGCAGCGGCGTCGCGGACGTGATCCCGTCGGCGTAGCGCTCGGCGACCAGGCGGCCGTCATGCAGCACGACGACGGCGAGCGTGTTGCGCCCGCCGCCCTCGGGCTCGGCGAAGGCCGCGTCTATGGCGGCGTCGAGCGCGGCGACGTCGAACGCCGCGTCGCGATGGGCCGCGTCCAGCGGCATGGGGGCGAATTCGCTTTCGCGCGGCAGGGCGAGGTCGGGATCGAAGGCGTCGGCGTCGTGGACCAGCGTGCAGCCGAGCCCCTCGCGGAACGCGGCGCGCTGGCCGTAGAGCCCGAAGATGCTCGAACGCACCTCGCCGTCGCCGACGCTCATCGACACGAACCGGCCGGCGTCGCCGAGCAGGGGATCGATGTAGAGCGCGCGGGCGCGCTCCGGCGCGAGGCCGGAGACGAAGTGAAGCGAGCAGACCTGCTTGGCGGTGATCCCCGTCGCCGTGGGCAGGTAGATGCGATGGAGACCCGTCCGGGAGAACGTCCAGGCGCCGGCCACGAGCGCGGCGAGCACGACGATGAGAATGAAGCGTTTCATGAGGCCCCTCCCTGTCGGATCGACTTTCGCTCGCGCGTGGGGAGAGGGCAAGCGCGCAGCCGGCGGCTTTGACCGGGTGCGCAGAATCGCCGCGGTGTGATAATCACCTCCGCCGCGAGCGCCGGTCATCGATCCTCGCCGGCGAAACTTCGAGAGGTTTCCCATGTCCGCCCAGCCCGCCGACGCTTCGCCCTCGACGCCGAACCCCGCCGAGGCGCGCGCTGCGCTGAAGGCGCTGATCCGGCGGCTGTCCTTTTCCGAGGGCGAAGCCAAGACGCTCGCCTCCGGCAAGACGAGCAGTTTCTACTTCGACATGAAGCGGACCATGTCGCAGCCGCAGGGGCTGGCGCTCATCGCCGACCTGATGCTCGACGAGATCCGGCCGCTGTCGCCCGACTATATCGGCGGGCTCGAGATGGGCGCGATCCCGATTCTCAACGGCGTCGCGCTGGAGAGCCATCGGCGCGGTTGCGACATCCCCACCTTCTGGATCCGCAAGAAGGCCAAGGCGCACGGTTCGCAGTCGCGCCTCGAGGGCCTCGACCTCGCCGATCTCGAGGGCAAGACCGCTGTGATGGTCGAGGACGTCACCACGACCGGCGGCTCGGTTCTGCAGGCGATCGAGGAGGCCCGCGGCAACGGCGTGACCGTCGATCACGTGGTCACCGTCGTTGATCGCGAGGAGGGCGCGGCGGACAATCTTGAGAAGGCCGGCGTCACGCTGCACGCCGTGTTCCGGGCCAGCGAGTTCAAGACGGACGGATGATCGCGGATTTCCTGGAGACGCTCGACGAAGCGGAGGCCTGGTCCAGGTCGCCGACCGCGTCGAGGGTCCGGGAAGTCGCCGATGCGGGTTTCGACGCCGCCCGCAATTCCGGCCTGGCGCCGGAGACCGCCGCGGCGTGCCGCACGCTGGCCGCGTTTCTCGAGGATCTCGCCGACCGGGTGGAGCGCCGGCGCCTGATCGAGGAGGACGACTGGCTCGGCGTTCATCGGACGCTCGCCGAGCTCATGCCGATCTTCGCCCACCAGCTCAGGGGCGCGTTCGACTGCGACCAGTTCATGCGGCAGATCAACCGCCTCAGGGACGCCATCGAGAGCCTCGATCCGCCGCGGGCGCGGCGCTGAGGCGCGTCACTCCATGCGCCGGGCGGCCTCCGGGTCGAGCACGTCGCGCAGATCGGGCGAACGCTCGATGGCGATCTTGGCGTAGGAGCAGACCGGGATGATCTTCCAGCCGCGCTCGCGGGCGTCCTCGACGGCCTGCTCGACGAGGCGGCGGGCGATGCCCTGGCCGCGCAGCTCCTCGGGCGTGTAGGTGCGCTCGATCACCATGCGGTCGCCGTTCAGCCGATAGGTGAGTTCGGATTCCGGCTCGTCGGGATAGGCGGCCACGTAGCGGCCCCCGTCGTCTTCGCGGATTTCCTTCACCTCGAGTTCCAGGGGCTTCATCGGGGCGCTCCTTCAATTGGCGTCGATGGCGTGGGCGGTCAGGGCCTCGAGCTTTACGATATCGAGGGTTCGCGCATGTGTCGCGGCCAGCTTCACCGGCGGGGCGACGCCCGCCTCGAACGCTTCCAGCCAGCGCGCCGCGCACAGGCACCAGGCGTCGCCCGGCGTGAGCCCGGGAAACCCGAAGGCCGGCTGCGGCGTGGCGAGGTCGTTGCCGCGGCTGGCGGTGAATTCGAGGAAGTCGGCGGTCATCACCGCGCAGACGGTGTGGACGCCGCGATCCTCCGGCCCGCTGCGACAGCACCCGTCGCGATAAAAACCCGCCCTCGGCTCGGATCCGCATTCGGCGAGCGGTCCGTCGAGCACGTTGCGGTCGCCGCCGCCGCCCGATCCGGTCTGGTCGAAAGGCATGGCTAGTCCGCCTCCGCCGGGGTCAGCTTGCGTTCCCGCATCTCCAGATAGGCGGGGCGGCAAGCTGCGACCACCGGCTCCAGCTCGGCGGGCAGGGCGTGCGGGCTCGGCTGCGGCGCGGCGAACCCGGTCGACGCCTCCACGCGCCTGTACCAGTATGGCGCCCAGGGGCCGTCGGTCGCGCGCCGGCCCGCCGGCCAGGACAGCATCGACTCGCGCCACGGGATGTCGAGCGCGCCGCAGACCCGTTCGAGCATGGCCGCGGGGTCGGCGAGCACGTCGCGGCCCTCGACGACGGGCCAGTCGCGCCCGGTGATCGCGGCGATCTCGTCATAAAGCGTGAGTTGGCGCTCCGCGCCGAGATCGTCGGGGCTCGCGGTCTCGCGGGTGGCGTAATAGCTCGCGGCCACCTCGGCGGGATCGCGGATCAGGAAGAGATGCCGGCAGGCCGCCGTCCACGACAGATCGAGTTCCGGCAGCATGTGCTGGCACATATGCTTCTGGAAGAACTCGGGCTCTCCGCCCGGCGCCGGTCCGGCGCAGGCCGCGGCGATCGCATCGGCGTCGGTCGGCCAGGCCGCCAGCGTCTCGGCGCGGCCGGGATGGTCGGCGCCGGTGCGCGCGAGAAACCAGCCGTAATAGGGCTCGTCCCAGACCGCGCAGCCGCCGCGCGCCTCGAAGGACCGCATCGTCGCCGTCGAGATGTTGCGCGGCCCGGACCACAGGCAGAGGCGCACCGTCGCGTCGGCCATCATCCGCACTCGCGCTCGATGCGCTCGAGATAGAGCCGCTGCAGGCGCTCGACCATCGGGCCGCGGCCCTCGGAGATCATGCGCCCGTCGATGCTGGCGACCGGGGCGAGGCCGGCGAACGTGCCCGTCACGAAGGCCTCCTCGGCGCTATAGGCTTCGGTCAGCGAGAAATTCTTCTCGAACACGGGAATGCCCGCCTCGCGGCACAGCTCGATCACGGCGCCGCGCGTGATTCCGCCGAGGCAGTAATCGCCCGTCGAGGTCCACACCTCGCCCTTCCGGACGATGAAGAAATGGGTCGAGTTGCAGGTCGCCACGAAGCCGTGCGGGTCGAGCATCAGCGCCTCGTCGGCGCCGGCCTTGGTCGCCTGGATGCAGGCGGTGATGCAATTGAGCTTGGAGTGCGAGTTGAGCTTCGGGTCCTGGACGTCGGGATAGCCGCGCCGGACATGGACGGTGAACAGGTTGAGCCCCCGCGTCGCGGTCTCCGGCTTCGGCGTCTTCCACTCGGGCGTGATCACGATCGTGGCCGGGCTGATCGTCACGCGCGGACCCTGGTAGGGCGTCGCCTTGATCCCGCGGGTGACCATCAGGCGGATATGGACGCCGTCCTCCATGCCGTTGGCGTCGAGCGTGGCGTGCAGCGCGTCGGTCAGCGCCTCGCGCGTCATGCCGATATCGAGATCGATCGCCTTGGCGCCCTCGTAGAGACGGTCGAGATGACGGTCGAGGAAGGCGATGCGGCCCTTGTGGACGCGCAGCCCCTCCCACACGCCGTCGCCGAGGATGAAGCCGGAATCGAAGACGGAGACCTTCGCCTCGTCGCGGGCGAACAGTTCGCCGTTGATCCAGATCTTCACGTCCGCGTTGCGCGGATCGTCGAGATATTCGTGGCTGCCCTTGGCCATGCTCAGTCGAACCGCGAGAAGTCGGGCTTGCGCTTCTCCATGAAGGCGGCGGCGGCCTCCTTGAACTCGTCGGAGGCCAGAAGCTCCGCGAACACCGATCCCTCGGCGATGATGCGCTCGATCAGCGGCTCCTCGGGGCGCGTCATGAGCTGCTTGGCGGCGCGGACGGCCGACGGCGCCTTGGCCGCGATCGAACCCGCCCGCGCCATCACTTCCTTTTCGAGCGAGTCGGCGGGGAAGACGTCGGTGACGAGGCCGCGCGCCAGGGCCTTCTCGGCGTCCCACATCGCGCTGTTGATCAGGAGATCGCCGGCCACGACCCGACCGAGCACGGAGGGCATCACCATGCTCGCGCCGAACTCGGGGGCGAGGCCGAGATCGACGAAGGGCGTGCGGAAGATCGCCCGGTCGGACGCGTAGGCGAGATCGCAATGCAGCAGCATCGTCGTGCCGATGCCGATCGCCAGCCCGTCGACGGCGGCGATCACCGGCATCGGCGTTTCGAGCAGGGCGCGCATGAAACGCTCGACGGGCGGAGTCTCGTCGCCGCCGATATGCGGCGGCGCCTCCATGAAGTCGCCGAGATCGTTGCCGGCGGTGAACACGCCCTCGCCGCCCGCGAAGACGCACACGCGCACGCCGGCGCCGCGCGCCGTCTCGAGCGCTTCGGCGGCGGCGTCGTACATCGCGCGGGTGAGCGCGTTCTTCTTTTCCGGCCGGTTGAAACGGATCGTGCGGACGCGATCGGCGTCGGCGACGGCGACATGCTCGGTCATGGGCGAGGCGGCTCCAGATGGCGTTCCGCCGACACGATGCGCACCGCGGCCGGATTGTCCAGACGCTCCGGGCGAGATCAGCGCGGACAGACCAGCACGTGGCTGTCGAACACGGCGCCGACGATGAGCGTATCGGCGTCGACCGCGCCGACGCTGGAGGCGTTGATCTCGCCGTCGAGCGCGGCCAACACGGTTTCGGTCTCGCCGGTGTCGGGGTTGAGCCGGATCACCTGGGACGGCGCGATGGAGGCGGCGTCGTCGGCGTGATCGAGGAAGTCGAACACGCGCGGATGGCCGCCGATCCAGAGATCGCCCTCGGGACCGGTTTCGATATTGTCCGGCCCGGTCTCCACCGAGATCCGGTCGATGCGCGTGATCGCGCCGCTGTCGGGATCGCGCTGATAGACGGTGATCCGCCGGCCGAGGAACTCGGCCACGTAGAGGCGCTCGCCGTTCGAGCCCAGCGCCACGCCGTTGGCGTAGACCAGACCGTTTGCGAGCAGGCGGCCCTGGGCGCCGTTGAAATAGGTCACGCTGGCCAGCGGCAGGCCGAGATAGGCCTCGGCCATGCTCATCACGCCCTCGGTGAAGCCGCGATCATTGGTGGCGTAGAAGGCGCGCGGACCGACGGCGAGCACGTCGTTAGGCGATTCCAGCGCGGGGTAGGCGATGGTTTCGAGATGGGAGAGGGAGCCGTCGGACCCGACCTCGAAGATCTCGACGGTATGGCCGGCGTCGGGATGATTGACGACGAACAGGCGCGCCTCGCCTTCCGGGCCGCGCCACAGGCTGATTCCGTGGGGCTGAAAGTCCGACGGCGCGTCGGTCGAGACGCGGCGCAGCGTGCCGGCGGGATCGTCGGGATCGAAGGCGTAGACGCCGTTGGCCTCGGGCGAGCCGCCGCGGCGCTCGGCTGCGGACACATAGGCCAGCCCGGTCTCGGGATCGATCGTGACGTCCTCGGTTCCCGGCGCGATCTCGAACGGTTCGCAGCCCTCGAGGCCGGTGGGCTCGAGCTCGACGAATTCGCCGGACGCCGGCAGCACGACGGCGGCCATGCGTCCCAGTCCGATGAGGATGATCACCACGAGCACGACGAAGAATTCGCGCATGTCCAGCCTCCTTGCGGCCAGCGGCCGCGCCCCGCGTTAACCATACGCGCGAAAGGCGTTTCGCTCTAGTCTTCGCGCGTGGCGAGGCGTGTCAGGGCGGCGTGGAGGATGTCGGCGTCCTCGTCGCCGAGCTCGTCGGACAGCTCCTGGTTGAGCGTGCGCAGCGTGGCGTCGGCGCGTTCGCCGGCCTGGCGGCCGGCCTCGGTCAGCTCGACGACGGCGCCGCGCCGGTCGCCCGGATCGCGGCGCTTGGTCACCAGGCCGGCCTTCGCCATGCGGTCGACCAGCCCGGTCACCGCCGGGGCCCCGAGGGCGAGCGTCTCGCCGATCGCGCCCATGCGGCGCTTGCCGCGGCGCAGCAGCAGGAACAGCACGGCGGCCTGCGACGCCGAGACGCCCGCCTCGGCGCGCAGACGCCGGTCGGCCTCGCGCTGCAGCCGGCGCGCGGCGATCTCGATCAGCAGGTAGAGGCGCCGGTCGACGGCGCGGACGCGTGCCATGGGGGCAAGACTGCGCCGATTCCTTCGGGTGTGAAAGAAGGGGCGTCTTGATGCTTCGGTCGTGCTCCCGATCCCCGTCCTTCGAGACGCCCTGTTCCCTCATGCTGAGGGCGACCCCGGACTTGGTCCGGGGGAGCGTCTCGAAGCACGAGGGAACAGGCCTCCTCAGAGCCTGCCCCGGACGTGATCCGGGGATGAAGGGATCGGGAGCGGCGCGCCCGGCCGCCGACAGGGCGCTCACCCCCTGAACCGCCACACCCGCGCCAGGCGCACGTCGCGGTCCTCGAGATCGCGCCCGGCCGGCGCGTCGTAGCGCGCCAGCGGCTCGAGGCGATCCTTCGGCAGGAAGGCGCGGCCGGGATCGCCGATCAGAACGGTCGCGCCGCGGGCGTGTAGTCCGGCCAGCCAGTCGGCGATGCGTCCGCCCGCGGGCGCCTCGTAGAACACGTCGCCGGCGAGGACGACGTCCCAGCCGCGGTCCGCGCCGACGAGGTCGGTCTCCTCGGCGGCGATCGTCACATTGTTGAGCGCGGCGTTGGCCCGGGCCGCCGCGACGGCGAAGGGGTCGATCTCGCTGGCTTCGACGCGCGCCGCGCCGGCCCTCGCCGCGGCGATCCCGGCGATGGCGCAGCCGCAGGCGAAATCGAGCGCGCGCTTTCCTCCGACGACCTCCGGGTTGTCGAGGAGGTAGCGCGCCAGCGCCTGTCCGCCCGCCCACGCGAACGCCCAGAAGGGCGGCGGCAGGCCGATGCGGCCGAGCGCCTCCTCGGTCATCTCCCAGACCGGCAGGGCCTCGTCGGCGAGATGAAAGCGCAGTTCGGGCGTCAGCGGCGCTGACCGGACGCGCGTGTTGTCATCGATGAAGCGGGCGGGATCGAGCGCCATGCGCGCGCCATCTCACGTCCCGGCCGGCGGGCCAAGCGCGAAGCGCGGCTCAGGCGGCCGCGTCGGGGACGAAGTCGAGCGCGACGCCGTTATTGCACCAGCGCTGACCCGTCGGGGGCGGGCCGTCGTCGAAGACGTGGCCCTGGTGGCCGCTGCATCGGGCGCAGTGATACTCGGTGCGCGGCGTCCACAGCCGGTAGTCGCGCTTGGTATCGAGCGCGCCTTCGATGGGCTCGTAGAAGCTCGGCCAGCCGGTGCCGGATTCGAACTTGGTCTCCGAGCGGAAGAGCGGCAGCGCGCAGCCCGCGCAGACATAGGTTCCCGCGCGGTGCTCGTCATTGAGCGGCGAGCTGCCCGCCCGCTCGGTGCCTTCCTGGCGCAGGACGCGGAATTCCTCGTCGGTCAGCCGGGCGCGCCAGTCGTTCTCGGTCAGGCTGGTCCAGTCCGTATCGCTCTCGCCCCAGTCGACGATGCGGGCGTCGGCCTCGCCGGCGGCGTTCTCCTGCGATTGCGCGCCGGGCGGACGGCCGCAGGCGAACAGGGCCAGGGCGGAGACGGTGAAGAGACGGCGGTCGATCATTCGGGGCCTCCCGGACATTGCGATCGGGACCATCCCAGATGTAAGCGCAAACCGCGCGAGCGCCACTCAACTTGCCGTGTGAGTCACGCGAGCAGGGCCGCCGAGGCGAACGAAGCGGCGAGAATAAGCCCGGTGTCTCGGTTGGCCTTGAAGGTCTTGAGGCAGGACGGCCCGTCGGCGAGATCGACGCGCAGAAGCTGGCCGAACAGGTGGGCGACATAGGCCGCGAATCCCACTGCGAAGACGAGCCCGGCGCCGGCCGCGATCGCGCTGGCGGCTACGAGGAAGGCGGCGACGAGATAGAAGCCCCACAGCGCCGGCCGGAGGCGGTCGCCGAGGGCGAGCGCGGCGGATTTCACGCCGATCAGCGCGTCGTCCTCCTTGTCCTGGCAGGCGTAGATGGTGTCGTAGCCGAGCGTCCAGAACAGGCCCGAGGCGTAGAGCAGCAGCGCGGGGAGGCCGATCTCGCCGGCGCCGGCGGCGTAGGCCACCAGCACGCCCCAGTTGAAGGTGAGCCCCAGCCAGGCCTGCGGCCACCAGGTGATGCGCTTCATGAACGGGTAGGCGGCCACGAGCCCCAGCGAGGCCAGCCCGACGCCGATCGCCAGCGGCGGCAGCTGGACGAGCACGAGAAGGCCGACGAGGCACTGGGCGACGAGAAAGCCCCAGGCGGCCTTCAGCGAGACCGTTCCGGCCGGGATCGGCCGGTCGGCGGTGCGCGCGACCTTGGCGTCGAGATCGCGGTCGACGATGTCGTTATAGGTGCAGCCCGCCCCGCGCATGGCGACCGCGCCGATCGCGAACAGCACCGCGTACCAGAGATGGATCGGCGCGAAACCGGTCTCGACGCGCGACAGCGCCAGACCCTGCCAGGCCGGCAGCCCGAGCAGCCAGTAGCCGATCGGCCGGTCGTAGCGGGCCAGACGCAGATAGGGCCGGATATGCGCCGGCGCCCGGTCGACCCAGCTGGTCGGCAGGGAGTCGGCGACTCGGCGATCCTCGGCCCGGCTCATGGGGCCACTGATAGCGGGGGCGCCGCCGCGGGAAAAGCGCGAGCGGCGGTTTTCGCGTTGGACTCCATCCGGCTCCGCCCGTTCGACCGGTCGCCCGATCCTCCGGATCGGGCTTCGCGGCCTCACCCCGCCGCGGGGGAAGGAGTGACGCCGGTTACTGAATCCCCGGCCGCGTAGCGAGCCGGGGCCTCCCGGCGATTTCTCGCACAGCGGTCCCGGATCGCGCCTTCGGCGCGTCCGGGAGTTCATGTCAGCTCAATCGCCCAACGCTGACCGGCGATGCGGATCAGCGAATCGCGATCGTCTTTGCGTTGGTGAAGGCGAAGAGGCCCTCGCGGGCGAGTTCGCGGCCATAGCCGGACTTCTTCACCCCGCCGAAGGGCAGGCGCGGGTCGGAGGCGACCATCTGGTTGACATAGGTCGAGCCGGCCTCGAGCCGGCTGGCGGCCGCTTCGATCTCGGCCTCGTCGCTCGACCATAACGACGAGCCCAGCCCGTAGGCGTGGTCGTTGGCGAGCCGGATCGCGGCGTCGAGATCGGCCGCCTTGAACATCAGCGCGACGGGGCCGAACAGCTCCTCGCGATAGCCCGGGCTCGCCGGGGGGATCTGCTCCAGCACGCCGGGCGTGACGAAGCTCAGGCGGCCCTTCTCGGGCGCGAGAACGGCCTTGCCGCCGGCCTTCACGGTGTCGTCGACCTGACCCATCAGCGTCTCGGCGGCGGTCTCGTCGACTAGGGGACCGATATCGGTGTCGGCGTGCATGGGATCGCCGACGATCTTCGCCTCGAGCGCGGCGACGAAGCGGTCGCGGAACTCCGTGTAGACGTCCTCGTGGACGATGAAGCGCTTGGCGGCGATGCAGGACTGGCCGTTGTTCTGGATGCGCGCGGCGACGCCCGTCTCGACGGCCTCGTCGAGATCGGCGCTCGGCATGACGATGAAGGCGTCCGAGCCGCCCAGCTCCAGCACGGTCGGCTTTATCGCCGCCCCGGCCTGGCGGGCCACCGCCGCGCCGGCCTTTTCCGAGCCGGTGAGCGTGACGCCGCGGATGCGGTCGTCGGCGATGACGTCGCCGGCGAGGTCCGAGCCGATCAGCAGCGACTGGAAGCAGCCCGCCTCGAAGCCCGCGCGGTGGAGCACCTGCTCGATGGCGAGCGCGCAGCGCGGCACGTTGGAGGCATGTTTCAGAACGCCGGGATTGCCCGCCATCAGGTTCGGCGCGGCGAAGCGGAAGACCTGCCAGAAGGGAAAGTTCCACGGCATGATCGCGAAGATCGGCCCGAGCGGCAGGCGCCGGACGAAGGCGCGGCCCTTGTCGCCGGCCTCGATCGGCTCGTCGGCGAGCATGTCCGCGCCCGTTTCGGCGTAATGCCGGCAGGCCCAGGCGCATTTCTCGGCTTCGGCCTTCGCCTGGGCGAGCGGCTTGCCCATCTCCGCGGTCATCATCCGGCCGAAGGCCTCGGCCTCGGATTCCAGGATGTCGGCGGCCCTGATCAGCCGCTCGGCGCGGCCGTCCAGGCCGTACTCGCCGAGCCGCCGTATGGCGCGTTCGGCGCGGGCGAGCGCCGAATCGATCTCGGCCTCGTCGTGGGCTTCGAAGGTTTCGAGCTCCTCGCCGGTGGCGGGATTGATCGAGCGGATCGTCATGGGCGGATCTCCTGGCGCGGCGGCCGGACGGTAACGCGCCCGCCCCGGCCTTGTTTCCCCGGCGCGCGCGAGCGGCTAAAGCAGGCGCGATGACCGTCGAGCCGAGACTCTATGTCGACGCGCCGCTCGAGTCCGGCGCCGAGATCGCGCTGCCGCGCGAGGCCGCGCACTATCTCGTCAACGTCATGCGCCGCGCGCCCGGCGACGGCGTGCGCGTGTTCAACGGCCGCGACGGCGAATGGCGCGCCGAAGTCGCGGAGGCCTCGAAACGCGCCGCGACGCTGGCGGTCGGCGAGCGGCTGCGCGAACAAGCCCCGCCGCCCGATCTCGAGCTTGTCTTCGCGCCGGTGAAGCGCGCGCGCACCGATTTCATCGTGGAGAAGGCCACCGAGCTGGGCGTGCGCGCGATCACCCCGGTGATGACAAGGCGGACGATCGCCGAGCGCGTGCGCACCGACCGCCTGGCCGCGATCGCCCGCGAGGCCGCCGAGCAGACCGAACGCCTCGACCTGCCCGAGGTGCGCGAACCGGTGAGCCTCGACCGCCTGCTCGACGGCTGGGATGCGGACCGGCGGCTCGTCTTCTGCGACGAGGCGGGAGACGACGAAGACGCGCCCTGGGGCGGCGAGACGGGCCGCGCCCGGCCGATGCTGGAGGCGTTGCTCGACCACCGCGAAGGGTTTGCTCCCCCGCTTGCGGGGGAGCTGTCGGCGAAGCCGACTGAGGGGGGAGGGAGTCAGGTTGCAGCTTCGGCGGGAGCAGGAGAAAACGCTCCAGGCGGCGAGACGCGATCTGATCCCGATCGCTTCGCGGTCACGCAGGACGGTTTGATCGAGGAGCGCCATACGCCGACTCCCTCCCCCTTGGGGGAGGGCAGGGGTGGGGGGCGGCCGGAGCCTTCGACGAAGGCGCTTGCCGCGGCGCGCCGCATGCGCGGAGAGCCGACCGAGGCCGAACAGAAGCTCTGGACGATCCTGAAATCGCTGAAGCAGCCGGGGCGACATTTCCGCCGGCAGGCCGCGATCGGCCCGTACGTCGCGGACTTCGCCTGCCTCTCGGAGAAGCTGATCGTGGAGGCCGACGGCGGCGGACACGGCGGCGCCCGGGACGCCGAGCGCGACGCGTGGTTCGAGGCGAACGGCTATCGCGTGCTGCGGATCTGGAATAATGAAGTGCTGGAGAATCCGGAAGGGGTCTTCGAGACAATTCGCGGGGTGCTGGAAGGCCACCCCACCCCGACCCTCCCCTCAAGGGGAGGGAGTCAGGGCGCGGCCATGACGGGCGAATTCGTGGAATCGCAGAGCGCAGACGCGCCTTCCTCCCCCTCGGGGGGTGAGGCCGCAAAGCCCGATCCGGGGGATCGGGCGACCGGCCGAACGAGTGGGGGGTATGACCCCGGAAAATGGGCCGTCCTGATCGGCCCGGAGGGCGGGTTCGATCCCGAAGAGCGCGCGCGGTTGCGCGAATGCGGCTCCGTCGTCCCGGTCACGCTCGGGCCCCGCATCCTGCGCGCCGACACCGCCGCGGTCGCCGCATTGACGCTGTGGCAGGCCGCGCTCGGCGACTGGAGCTGACGTCACGGGGACGTGACGGGAATATCGGCAAGCTTGCCGCTCGCGCCGCGAGTTCATAAGTGTGCGGCCTCGGCACGCGGGCGGAGGCCTCACGCGATCCCATGAGCGGCACGTACAACGCCGGCGGCGAAGGCGCCCGCATCGAATCCCGGTCCCAGCTGATCGACCATCTCGCCTCGGGCGAGAAACCGCGCGAGGCCTGGCGCATCGGCACCGAGCACGAGAAGTTCGGCTTCACGCTCGACGGTCATCGCCCGCTGCCCTACGAGGGCGAGGGCCCGTCCGTGCGCAAGATGCTCGAGGGCCTCACCCGATTCGGCTGGACGACGATCGAGGAGGCCGGCAAGCCGGTCGCGCTCAAACGCGACGGCGGCTCGATCACGCTCGAGCCCGGCGGCCAGTTCGAGCTCTCGGGCGCGCCCCTGGAAAGCCTTCACGAGACCTGCAACGAGGTGAACCGCCATCTGCGCGAGGTGCGCGAGGTCGCCGAGGAGATCGGGGCGGGCTTTCTCGGGCTCGGCTTCTCGCCGAAATGGTCGCTCGAAGAGACCCCGCTCATGCCCAAGGCGCGTTACGACATCATGCGCGCCTACATGCCGAAGGTGGGCGCGCTCGGCCACCAGATGATGTTCCGCTCGTGCACGGTCCAGGTGAATCTCGACTTCGCCAGCGAGGCCGACATGGCGCGGAAATTCCGCGTCTCCCAGGCGCTGCAGCCGATCGCCACGGCGCTGTTCGCCAACTCGCCCTTCGCCGACGGAAAGCCCAACGGCTTTTTGTCCTACCGCGCCCATGTCTGGACCGACACCGACCCCGACCGGACGGGCAATCTCGGCTTCGTCTTCGACGACGGCTTCGGCTACGAGCGCTATGTCGACTGGGCGCTCGACGCGCCGATGTATTTCGTCAAGCGCGAGGGCCGCTTCCTCGACGCCTCCGGCCAGTCCTTCCGCGATTTCCTGAAGGGCGCGCTGCCCGCGCTGCCGGGCGAGTTGCCGACGGTGTCGGACTGGGAGGATCATCTCTCCACGCTCTTCCCCGAGGTGCGGCTCAAGACCTTCCTCGAACAGCGCGGCGCCGACGGCGGCCCCTGGGGCCGGCTGTGCGCCTTGCCCGCGCTGTGGACGGGCCTCTTGTACGACGACGCCGCGCTGGCCGCCGCCGAAGCGTATGTGAAGGACTGGACGCTGGAGGAAGTCGAGGCGCTGCGCCGCGGCGTCGCGCGCACCGCGATGAAGACGAGGTTCCGCGGCCGCACGGTCCAGGACGTCGCCAGGGACGTCCTCGCCATCGCCCGCGACGGGCTCAAGGCGCGCGGCCGGCTCAACGCCCACGGCGAGCACGAGGCGGTCTTCCTCGACGATCTCGACGAAATCGCCGCCTCCGGCGTCAGCCCCGCCGAGCGCCTGCTCGAGCGCTATCGCACCGTCTGGGGCGAAAGCGTCGAGCCGGTGTTCGAGGAGGAGGCGTATTAGGGGTTACGGGTCCGCCTCTCGATCTGACGAGGCGGCTGCACCCCACCCCATCCCTCCCCTCAAGGGGAGGGAGCCGGGTCGCGCCCGGCGGCGCATGATGAGCTTCCTGGCTGATCGCAGCGCCTCCCTCCCCCGCCTGCGGGGGAGGGTCGGGGTGGGGGTGTTCCGGAGCGCCCGGCGTCCGCGTCTCTGATCGCCATCGGCTTTTGGAATTTCGCCGTCCCCTCGTCATTCCCGCGAAGGCGGGAACCCAGAAATGACAGGATGCCGACCTTGGCGACTCTCGTTCTCTGGCTCCCCGACGGCCTGCGGCCTCGGGGATGACGAAGGATGATCAAGAGCGCGACCTCGCCCCCGCTTGGCTCGCCGCCCCCCGCATGCTCTAGTGCGCGCCGACACGAAAACGACACGCGGGGCCGCCGCGACGATCAAGAGGGGGAGAGGTCTTGACCGACACCACGGCGACGCCGGCCGAGGGCCGGCCGCAGGGGCTTCAGGACACCAGTTTCTTCGGCCATCCCAAGGGGCTGGCCATCCTGTTCCTGACCGAGATGTGGGAGCGCTTTTCCTATTACGGGATGCGCGGCCTGCTCATCCTGTATCTCACCGAGCACTTCCTGTTCTCCGACGAGCGCTCGAACCTGATGTACGGGGCGTATATCGCGCTCGTCTACGTCATGACGATCGTCGGCGGCACGCTGGCCGACCGCTATCTCGGCCAGAGAAAGGCGGTCACCTTCGGGGCGATATTGCTCGTGCTCGGCCACGGCATGATGGCCTTCGAGGGCGCGGGCTCCCGCGAGATCATGACCTATGAGGGCGCCGAGTACGAACTCACGCGCGACGGGCGCGGCGGCGACGCCCAGCCCCTGATCGTGGCCGGCGAGGCGCAGTCCGAGATCAGCTATGTCGACGGCGGGCAGACGCTCGTCGTCGCCGATCCCGCCGCGGTGGGCCTGCCCGCCGAGGTGAACCTGGCCGACACCGAGCGGCGCATCGAGCAGCAGGACCTCTACGTCAACATTCTCTACCTGGCGCTGGCGCTGATCATCGCCGGGGTGGGCTTCCTCAAGGCGAATATCTCCACCATCGTCGGAGAACTCTACGCATTGGGGGATCCCAAACGCGATTCCGGGTTCACGATCTTCTACATGGGGATCAATCTGGGCTCGCTGCTGAGCTATCTCACCATCGCCTGGATCGGTATCGTCTACGGCTGGAAGTACGGCTTCGGGCTGGCGGGCATCGGCATGGTGCTCGGCCTGATCACCTTCTGGGTTTTCCAGGGCTGGCTCGAGGGCAAGGCCGATCCGCCCGACCCGGAGAAGCTGAAGAAGAAGGTGTTCGGCCCGATCAATGTCGAGGTCGCCTGCTATCTCGCCGGTCTGGTCATCATCGGCGTGGCCATGACCGCCGTCGCGCTGCCGCAATATGTCGGCGGCATTCTCGGCCCGCTCGGCGCGATCATGCTGATCGTGCTGCTGGGCTACGCGGTGTTCTTCTGCAAGGGCGAGGAGCGCGGCCAGATGGTCGCGGCGACCTATTTCATCGTCGCCCAGATTCCGTTCTGGGCGCTGTTCGAGCAGGCCGGCGGCTCGCTCAACCTGTTCACCGACCGGCTGGTCGACCGCTCCGTGTTCGGCATGCAGGTGCCCGCGCCGGTGTTCCAGGCGGCCAACCCGTTCTTCATCATCACGCTGGCGCCGATCTTCGCGTGGATGTGGGTGGCGCTGGCCAAGCGCAAGGCCAATCCGTCGACGCCGGTGAAGTTCGCGCTGGGCGTGTTCATGGCCGGGCTGGGCTTCTGGGCGCTCGTGGGCGGCATCCAGCTGTCCGGCGCGGCGCTGGTGCCGGTCTACTTCATCTTCCTCATCTATCTCATCCACACGCTGGGCGAGCTGATGCTCTCCCCGGTCGGGCTGTCGGCGGTGACCAAGCTCGCCCCGGCGCGCGTGGTGGGCATGTCGATGGGGGCGTGGTTCCTCTATTCGGGCCTGTCGAACTTCCTCGCCGGCGTCATCGGCGCGGCGACGGGCGCCGACACGATCGGCGGCCAGCTCACCGACCCCGAGGCGGCCAAGGCGACCTACGCCGAGGTCTATTCGAACGTGGGCATGGTCGCGATGGGCGTCGCGCTGGGCATGCTGATCCTCGCCCCGCTCATCAAGAAGATGATGGGCTCGGCGGCCAGGGAGATGGTCCCGCATCCGCGCGAGACCGAGGCCGGCGGCCCGTCGATGGACAAGGACTCCGACGCGCCCTAGGCGGCGCTTGGCCTCAAAAGGAAACGGCCGCGTCCTTATCGGGCGCGGCCGTTCTGATTCAGAGCCCGCCTTCAGCCGTGGCGGCGTCCGCAGGACTGGTCCTCGGGCCCGTCGATCTGGAACACGCCTTCCTCGTAATCGACGACGATGCGCGATCCCGCGAGCTGGTCGAGGCCGAGGATGAGCGCCGGCCGTCCCGACCAGCCCATGGCGTTGAAGATGTAGAGATCGGATTCGAGCGCCCAGGCCCGCCGGGCGCACCAGCCGCCGACCTCGATATCGGTGAGCGGGACGGCGCGGCGCGAATCGTCCGTCCGCCCCTGGACCCCGTTTATGGTGACCGTGATCGGACGGTCGACGCCGTAGGCCCGCTCGGCCAGCGTCGGATTGACGAGCGTGGTGGGCGAGCCGGTGTCGATGAGCACCTGGACCGGGTCGCGCACGCCGGGCATCCGCGTCTCGGCCACCAGCACCCGCCGCTCGGGCGGAATGCGCCCGTCGATGCGCTCGGGCGGGCCGGCGTCGAGATCGAGCGTCAGCTCCTCCAGGTCGTACTCGACCGTCAGCCCGTCGAAGAAATCCGTGCCGAGCAGGCCGAACGCGCTCAGCGTCGTGTCCGGCGCCACATCGATCACCACGGCGTCGACGGCGCGGGTCAAGTCGGCCACGGCGATCTCGACGGGATGGCGATCCGCCTCGATCTGCTGGGTGAGGGCGTCGACATCGTCGCGCCGCTCCAGCCCGGGATCGTATCCGAGCTTCATCGCGAGCGGTTCGGCGATCGCGGTGTGGCTGGCGGCGGTGTCGGGCAGGAAGCGCAGCGGCACGGATCCGTTGATCCGGGCCTCGACGGCGAGATGGCCGCTCTCGGTCTCCTCGAGGGTCAGGCGGTCGGCGTGAGCATCGCCTCCGGTCATCAGACCGGCGGCGATCGCTGCTGCGCCGATGCCGGCGAGGCGCATCCCGTCTCCTCCACTGTCGTCCCCGTGGAGAGTTTTCCACACGGCGCCGGCGGCGTCACATTACGACTTGGTGAGGCGGGGCGAGCGCGGTCCTAGCCCGCGCCGCCGACGGTGAGGCCGTTGATCTTCAGCGTCGGCTGGCCGACGCCGACCGGCACGCCCTGGCCGCCCTTGCCGCACGTGCCCACGCCGGGATCCATCGCGAAGTCGTTTCCGACCATCGAGATCCTCGTGAGCGCCGTCGGGCCGTCGCCGATCAGGGTCGCGCCCTTTATCGGCTCCTGCACCTTCCCGCCGCGCACGCGATAGGCCTCGGTGCAGCGGAACACGAACTTGCCCGAGGTGATGTCGACCTGGCCGCCGCCGAAATTCTTCGCGTAGATCCCGTCCTCCAGGCTTTCGAGGATCTCGCCGGGATCGGACTCGCCGGCGGTCATGATCGTGTTGGTCATGCGCGGCATCGGCGGATGGGCGTAGCTTTCGCGCCGACCGTTGCCGGTCGGCTCGGCGCCCATCAGGCGCGCGTTCTGCCGATCCTGCATGTAGCCCACGAGCACGCCGTCCTCGATCAGCGTGGTCCGGCGCGTGGGCGTGCCCTCGTCGTCGATGGTGAGCGAGCCGCGGCGCTCGCTCATCGTCCCGTCGTCGACGACGGTGACGCCCTTCGACGCGACCTGTTCGCCGACGCGGCCGGCGAAGGCGCTCGTGCCCTTGCGGTTGAAGTCGCCTTCCAGCCCGTGACCGACGGCCTCGTGCAGCAACACGGCGGGCCAGCCGGCGCCGAGCACGACCTCCCATTCGCCCGCGGGCGCGTCGACGGCCTCGAGATTGACCTTGGCCACCCGGAGCGCCTCGTCGGCGAGGTCCTTCCAGCTGTCGGCGGCGAGCCAGCGCTCGAAGGCGGCGCGTCCGCCCGCGCCGGCCGAGCCGCTCTCGCGGCGGCCGTCGCGCTCGCAGGTCACCGAGACGTTCAGCCGGACCAGCGGGCGCACATCGGCGCGGATCTCGCCGTCGGCCCGGACGATGCCGATGACCCGCCGGGAGCCCGCGATCGAGCAGCCGACCTGGACGACCTCAGGGTCCCTGGACCGCAGATAGGCGTCGATCTCGCCGAGCAGCTTCGCCTTGGCCTCGAAGCCGGGGCTCTCGACCACCTCGATGTCGTCATAGAGCTTGACGTTGGTGCCCTCCGGGGGCGGCGCCATCACCGCGTCGCGGCCCTTGCGGGCGGCCGCGGCGGTTTCGCCGGCGCGCTTGAGCGCGGCCAGGCTGGGATCGCTCGAATGGGCGAAGCCGGACGTCTCGCCGAACACGCCGCGCAGGCCGAAGCCGCGCTCGGAGTCGAAGTTGGCGACCTTCAGCCGGCCGTCGTCGAAGGCCAGCGATTCCGAGGTCGCCGTCTCCAGGAACAGCTCGCCGTCATCGGCGCCGAGCAGCGAATCGCCGAGCACGCGCACAGCATCGTCGGCGTCGAACTCGAAGGCGGCGAAGGGATCGGCGGTCATGCAGGGGCTCCGTCGGCGGCGTCCATCCGCCAAGACATAGCCACTCGTCCCCGCCGATGCGAGGCCCGGCGATCAGGGGGCGCAGCGCTCGGAGCGCGGCTACGCGGCGCCGCCGTCGGGCTGATGTCTCAGGAAGCGCGCCGGCTGGGCCTGGATCAGCTCGTTGTCCGGCGCGAGTTCGGCGGCCTGGACATAGGCCTCGTAGGCCGCGTCGTAGCGATCGAGATGTTCGTGGGCGACGCCGAGATTGAACCACGCCCAGTGGGCGGCCTCGACATCGAGCGCGAGCGCCTGGCGCGCCGCCTCGACGGCGGCCTGGCGGCTGCCCGTCGCGATCAGCGCCGCGGAGAGATTGAGGTGGGCCTCGCCGAGTTCGGGAGCGAGGCGGACCGCGTCCTCGAGATCGAATCGCGCATTGCGCGAATCACCGCGGTTGAGCGCGATGACGGCGCGGTCGACGAGCACGCGGGCGCGCATCGCCTGGTCCATGTCGCTGCTGCGCAGCAGAAAATCACAGGCGCCCAGGGCGCGGCCGGTTTCGGCGCCGGCGCTCGCGCCCTGTTCGCACTCCTCCAGCGCATCGTTGAAGGCTGGGCCGCTTGCGGCCTGGGCGTTGGCGTCGCCCGAAAGAAACAAAGCGCAAGCGCTGGCGAGCAGCGTGGCCATTATCAACCCGATCGCCCCGCCCATAGCGGCCTGCGCGATCGCGCTCACGGTCGCATTCCTGCGCTCTACATTCTGCATAGACGCCCCCTCATCCATTTCCCCCTGAGCCAAAACGCTAACAAAGTCCTAACGCCGCCGCCACAACCCTCGCGCGGCGTTATCTGAAAAATCCTTGGCGCTTGCGACAAAAAGGCGCTTTAACCGCCCTGACACCGCGTCGGCCGGGTTCTATATTCCGCCGCGCTCGGCAGGGTCCGCCCTGCGTTGTACAAGCCAGACTCTCGGGGGAGCCATGCGTGTTCACGCCGCTCTAGGAGCACTCGTTTCGCTATTCCTTCTCGGCGCCGGCGCCGCGTCCGCATCGGTGACCGGGGCGCCGGTCGACGGCCAGATGGGCCTGCAGGACGCCGCCACGCCGGTGATGGAGAACATCACCGAATTCCACACCCTGCTTCTGTGGATCATCGGCGCGATCTCGCTGTTCGTGCTCGCCCTGCTGCTGTGGGTGATGATCCGCTACAACGAGAAGGCCAATCCTGAGCCGAAGAAGTTCAGCCACAACACGCTGATCGAGGTGGTCTGGACGGCGGTTCCGGTGCTGATCCTGGTGGTGATCGCCGTGCCGTCCTTCCGGCTTCTCTACTATCAGGACGTGATCCCCGAATCGGATTTCACCATCAAGGTCACGGGCAACCAGTGGAACTGGACCTACGAGTATCCCGACCACGGCGGCTTCCAGTACATCGCCAACATGGTCGCCGACGAGGACATCGGCGAGGGTCAGCTCCGCAACCTGTCGACCGATCTGCCGGTGGTCGTGCCCGCCGATTCGACGGTGCGCGTCGAGGTGACCGCGTCGGACGTCATCCACAACTGGGCGATGCCGGCCTTCGGCATCAAGATGGACGCGATCCCGGGCCGGCTGAACGAGACCTGGTTCGAGGTCGGCGACGAGGATGTCGGCGTCTATTACGGCCAGTGCTCGGAGCTGTGCGGCCTGCGGCACGCCTTCATGCCCATCGAGGTTCACGTCGTCCCGCAACCGGTCTTCGACGAATGGGTCGAGGCCGCCAACGAGGATCCGTACGAGGCGCCGCAAGTGCTGGCCGCCTATTACGACGAACAGCGCGGCGCCGCGGCGCTCGCGTCGGCCCGGTAAGGGAGAGATTGCATCATGGCTGAAGCCGCTGCGAACCACGATCACGCGCCCAGCGTCTGGAACTGGAAGCGGTGGGTCTATTCGACCAACCACAAGGACATCGGCACGATGTACCTGATCTTCGCGATCATCGCGGGGATCATCGGCGGCGCGATGTCCGGCCTGATCCGCTGGGAGCTGGCCGAGCCGGGCCTGCAGGTCTTCAACAACGAGACCCAGCTGTTCGGCATGCTGCTCGGCAACGAGCACGACTACAACGTCATCACCACCATGCACGGCCTGATCATGATCTTCTTCATGGTCATGCCCGCGATGATCGGCGGCTTCGGCAACTGGTTCGTGCCGCTGATGATCGGCGCGCCGGACATGGCGTTCCCGCGCATGAACAACATCTCGTTCTGGCTGCTGCCGGCGTCGTTCACGCTGGCGCTGATCTCCATGTTCGTGCCGGGCACGGGCGCGGAGAACGGCTTCGGCGGGGGCTGGGTGCTCTATCCGCCGCTGTCGACGAGCGGCCATAACGGGCCGGCGTTCGACCTCCTGATCCTGTCGCTGCACATCGCCGGCGTCAGCTCGATCCTCGGCGCGATCAACTTCATCACCACGATCTTCAACATGCGCGCGCCGGGCATGACGATCCACAAGATGCCGCTGTTCGTGTGGTCGATCCTGGTGACCACCTTCCTGCTGCTGCTGGCGCTGCCGGTGCTGGCGGGCGCGCTGACCATGCTGCTCACCGACCGGAATTTCGGCACGACCTTCTTCGACCCGGCCGGCGGCGGCGACCCGGTGATGTACCAGCACCTGTTCTGGTTCTTCGGCCACCCCGAGGTCTACATCCTGATCCTGCCGGGCTTCGGCATGATCAGCCACATCGTGTCGACCTTCTCCAGGAAGCCCATCTTCGGCTATCTCGGCATGGCCTACGCGATGGTCGCGATCGGCTTCATCGGCTTCATCGTGTGGGCCCACCACATGTACACGGTCGGGCTGAACGTGAACCTGAAGGCCTATTTCGTGGCCGCGACGATGATCATCGCGGTACCCACGGGCATCAAGATCTTCTCCTGGATCGCGACCATGTGGGGCGGCTCGATCTCGTTCCGCACGCCGATGATGTGGGCGATCGGGTTCATCTTCCTGTTCACGATCGGCGGCGTGACCGGCGTCGTGCTGGCCAACGCCGGCGTCGACCAGTCGCTGCACGACACCTACTACGTGGTGGCGCACTTCCACTACGTGCTGAGCCTCGGCGCGGTGTTCTCGATCTTCGCGGGCTTCTACTACTGGTTCGAGAAGATCTTCGGGGTGAAGTACAACTCCGTCCTCGCGCGCACGCAGTTCTTCTTCTTCTTCGTGGGCGCGAACGTGATCTTCTTCCCGCAGCACTTCCTGGGCCTGGCGGGCATGCCGCGGCGCTATGTCGACTACGCCGACGGCTTCGCCTTCTGGAACCAGGTCTCCTCCTGGGGCTACGTGATCATGGCCGTGGGCATGCTGATCTTCTTCGCCCTGCTCATCGAGGCGGCCGTCCGGCGTCGTCCGGCGGAAGCCAATCCGTGGGGCGAGGGCGCCACGACGCTGGAGTGGACGCTGTCCTCGCCGCCGCCCTTCCACCAGTTCAACGAGCTGCCGAAGATCAAGTAGGCGGGTCGTCGAACGCGACAGAGGATCCGAGGTGACCGGATCGTCCATCGATATCGCCCCGGGCGGCGCCGCGAACGCGGCGTCGCCTCGCGATTATTTCGACCTGCTCAAGCCGCGGGTGATGACGCTCGTCGTCTTTACCGCGCTGGCGGGGCTGGTCGCCGCTCCGGGATCCATCCACCCGATCTCGGCGGCGATCGCGCTGCTGTGCATCGCTGCGGGCGCGGGTGCGGCCGGCGCGCTCAACATGGCCTACGACGCCGATATCGACGCGCGCATGCGCCGGACCCGGCGCCGCCCGGTGCCGCGCGGGGCGGTCCCCGCCAGCGAGGCTTATGCGCTGGGCGTCGTGCTGTCGCTGATGTCGACGCTGCTGCTGGCGCTGGCGACCAACTATGTCGCGGCCGGGCTGCTGGCCTTCTCGATCGTGTTCTACGCCGTGGTCTACACGGTCTGGCTCAAGCGCCGCACGCCGCAGAACATCGTCATCGGCGGCGCGGCCGGCGCCTTCCCGCCGATGATCGGCTGGGCCGCGGCGACGGGATCGATCTCGATCGACGCCGTCCTGCTGTTCGCGATCATCTTCCTGTGGACGCCGCCGCACTCCTGGGCGCTCGCGCTCTACAAGTCGGGCGACTACGCCGCGGCCGGCGTGCCGATGATGCCCGTGGCGAAGGGGGCGAAGTCCACCCGCATCCAGATCCTCCTCTACACGCTGCTCTATCTCGCCGCGACGGCGGGCCCGCTCCTCACCGGGCTCGGCGGCGCGATCTACGCCGTCGCCGCGATCGGCGGAGGCGCGCTCTTCCTGCTGCTGGCGACGCGGGTCTTCCTGTCGCGCGCCGGCGACGAGGCTGCGGCCGAGGACGAACTCTACGCCGTGCGCGCCGGCGACCGGGCGGCGCGCGACCTGTTCGCCTACTCGATCGCGCATCTCGCGCTCCTGTTCGCGGCGCTGCTCGTCGAGCACGGCGCCGGCGTCGGCGGAGGCCTGATCGGATGACGGAGCGCGAGCCGGAGCCCGCCGCCGAGACCGAGACGGTCAAGCTCACCGAGGCCGAGAAGCGCGCGCGGGGGCGGCGCAACCAGGTGATCGCCTGGTCGCTCGTCGGCTTCATCGTGCTCGTCTTTGTCGTCACGGTGGTGCGGCTGAGCGCCAACATCGCCAGCGGAGGCTGAGGTGAAGCGTTTCCTTCCCAAAGACCCCAATGTCCGGATTCTCGCGATCTGCGTGACGGTCGTGGGATCGATGGTCGCGGCCGCCTACGCCGCGGTGCCGCTCTACGACCTGTTCTGCCGGGTCACCGGCTATGGCGGAACGACCCAGGTCGCCGCAGCCGAATCGCGCGACGTGCTCGATCGCACCGTGACCGTGCGGTTCGACGCCTCGAACAGTCGCGATTTTCCGTGGGAGTTCGAGCCGGTCCAGCGCGAGATGGAGCTTCGCGTCGGCGAGACCGGGCTGGCCTATTACCGCGCGACCAACCCGACCGACCGCACGATCACTGGCACGGCCACCTACAACGTGTCGCCGTTCAAGGCCGCGCCGTACTTCTCGAAGATCGAGTGCTTCTGCTTCACCGCCCAGACGCTCGGTCCGGGCGAATCAATGGACATGCCGGTGATGTTCTTCGTCGATCCCGAGATGGATGCGGAGGACCGGCTCGACGACGTGCGCACGATCACGCTGTCCTACACCTTCTGGGAGGCCGAGGACGGCGCGTCGCGCACTGCGCAGGCGCAGGCGACGGAGGATCGTTCGTAGGCGGACCGGGCTGCGCTCTCGCGGCGCAGCGTCGACCGTTGCGACGCCGTGAGGCGGGAGCTATAGCTGCAGGCTGACCCGCCCGGGGAAGGGACTTTTCAGGAGAAGAGCATGGCTGGCGGAGCCGTCAAACACGATTACCACCTCGTCGACCCGAGTCCGTGGCCGTTCGTCGGCTCGGTCGGAGCGTTCGTTCTCGCTTTCGGCTTGGTCGTCTTCATGAAGGGCCTGTCCGGCGGCGACGGCGCGCTGGGCGCGATCCTCGGCCAGGGGTCGCCTTACGTGCTGATCCTCGGCGGGCTGATCGTCGCCTACACGATGATCGGCTGGTGGGGCGACGTCATCAAGGAAGCCAACCAGGGCGATCATACCCCGGTGGTCGATATCGGCCTGCGCTACGGGATGATCCTGTTCATTCTGTCCGAGGTGATGTTCTTCGTCGCCTGGTTCTGGGTGTTCTTCGAAGCCGCGCTGTTCCACGAAGCCCGCGCCGGCGCGAGCTGGACCGGCGAGGCGATCGGGGTGGACTTCTCCGGCTGGGAGACCTGGCCGCCGCCGGGCATCGAGACGTTCGATCCCTTCCACCTGCCGCTCATCAATACGATGATCCTGCTGCTGTCGGGCACGACGGTGACGTGGGCGCACCACGCGCTGCAGCACGGCGACCGCAAGGGCGCCAAGCTGGGCCTGCTGATCACGATCCTGCTCGGCGTCACCTTCAGCTGCGTGCAGGCCTACGAGTACGCCCACGCCCACTTCAGCTTCGGCGGCAATCTTTACGGCGCGTCCTTCTTCATGGCGACCGGCTTCCACGGCGCGCACGTGATCATCGGGACGATCTTCCTGACCGTATGTCTGCTGCGTCTGCTCGCCGGCGGATTCACGCCGCAGAAGCATTTCGGCTTCGAGGCGGCGGCCTGGTACTGGCACTTCGTCGACGTCGTGTGGCTGTTCCTGTTCGCCTTCGTCTACGTCGCTTTCGCGGGGCCCGGCCACTAGCCGATGACCGATGTGAACCCCTTCTTCGCCGGTTTGCGCGGACGCTGTCCGCGCTGCGGGGAAGGGCCGCTCTTCGACGGCTTTCTGGAGATCGCCGACGAGTGCGAGGCCTGCGGGCTGGACTTTTCCAGGGAGGACGCCGGCGACGGTCCGGCCGTCTTCATCATGTTCCTGGTGGGCTTCATCGTGGTGCCGCTGGCGCTTGCACTGGAGCTCGCCGTCGCGCCGCCGATCTGGGTTCACCTCCTGCTCTGGCTGCCGCTGGCCACCGCGCTGTGCCTGCTCTTTCTGCGCCCGTTCAAGGCGACGCTGTTCGCGCTGCAGTACAAGCATGACGCCGAAGAGGCGCGCCTCGACGAGGACCCGGACCGCTAGCGCGTCCGGATCGAATCCCGGTCATGAGATTTCGCCCGCTCCCGCTCCTGACGGTGCTCGCGGCGCCCGCGCTGGCCCTGCTCGTCGCGCTCGGCGTCTGGCAGCTCGACCGGATGGACTGGAAGCAGGCCGAGATCGAGCGCTGGCGGGCTCGGCAGGGCGAGGCGCCCGTCTCGCTGGACCAGGCCTATTGCGGACGCCCCGATCCATTCAGCCGCCGCGTTGAACGTCCGGATCCCGCTTCGGGGTCGATCGTGATGGTCTATGGCCGCAATCCGGACGGCGCGCCCGGCTGGCGGGTCTTCCAGAACGCCCGCGTGGGCGATTGCGCCGGCGATCTCCGTGTTCTGACCGAAGCCGGCTTCCTGCCGCACGGCGAGACTCGCATGACGGAGTTTCACGAGGGCCCCATGGTCCTGGAGCGCCCGACCGAACCGGGTGCGTTCACGCCCGAGCGCGATCCCGAAACCCTCCGCTTCTACGGCTTCGACGCCGCAGCCATGGAGGCGGTCCTGCAGCTCGAACCGGGGACGCTGTGGGAGGAGGGCTGGTTGGTGACCGATCACGGCGCGCTGCCCCCGCGCCTGGCGCAGACGCCGCCGGCGCGCCATTTCGGTTACGCGATCACCTGGTTCGGCCTCGCCGGTGCGCTGGTCGCGGTCTATTTGGCGCTGCACATGTCGCGGGGCCGGCTGGTATTCACGCGCCGGAAAGAGTGAGCATGCTATCCCTTGATGCGACGGGTCGACGGGCGTCTACTCGTATTGCGCACACCAAGAGGGAAAGGTGACCGGCGTGGCGCTGTGGCGGGACGAGGCGCTTGAAACCGTATTGATGGGCGAGGGCGTCCGCCTGCGCCATCCTTCGCTCGACGATTACGAGGCCTGGGCCAAGCTGCGCTCGGCGAGCCGGGCGCATACCGAGAAGTGGGAGCCGGCCTGGGCCGACGACGAGCTGACGCGCGCCGCGTTCAAGCGCCGCCTGCGCCGCTACCACGCCGATATCGAGTCCGGGCAGGGATATCCCTTCTTCGTCTTCCGCGCCGCCGACGACGTCATGCTCGGGGCGTGCAATCTCAACAATGTCCGCCGCGGCGTGCTGCAGTCGGCTGATCTCGGCTACTGGATCGGCCAGCCTTATGTCCGGCGCGGCCATGCGCGCGCGGCCGTGCGCCGCGTGCTGTCCTTCGCCTTCGGCCCGCTGCACCTGAACCGGGTCGAGGCTGCGACCCGGCCCGAGAACGAGCCCTCGCGCCGGCTGCTTCTGTCGGTCGGATTCACGCCGGAAGGCTTCGCGCGCCGCTATCTCAAGATCGACGGGGAATGGCGCGATCACCTGAAATTCGCGATTCTCAAGGACGACCCGATCCGGTGAGCGATCCCGACGACGCGCCGTTCGCCGCCGCCGTCCGCGCCGCCGGCGCGGTGGCCGTTTCGCTGGATCTCCGCTCAGCCCGGCTCGCGCTCAGTGGCGAGGCGGGAACGCTCGGCCTGGCGCGATGCGCGCAAGGCCCGTCGCTCGAGGCGCTGCGCGCGGCGGTCGCCCCGGCCGATCGCGACGTGCTCGACGCGATGGCGGACGGACGCCGGTGCGACGCGCGGATCCGGATCGTCGGCGACGACCATCGCGTCCGCTATGCGCGCCTGATCGGCGGGGCGAGCGACGCGGTCTGGCGCGGCCTGGTCACGCCCGCCGGCGCCGACCCGGATGGCGGCCGGGGCCGTCTCGAGCGCGAGGCCGCGCTCGCCGCGGCCGTCGATGCAGGCGATGTGCTCGCCTATCATCAGCCGATCGTCGCGCTGGCGAGCGAGCGCCTCATCGGTTTCGAGGCGCTGGCGCGCTGGCGCCGGCCGGGCGAGGGCGTGCTCGGACCGGACGACTTCTTCGACCTCGCCATCGATCTCGACCTCGTGGGCGGTATCGGCGAGCAGGTGCGCCGCGCCGCGATCCACGACCTTTCGGCGTGGCGGGCGGCGTATGAAGCGGGGCGGGCGCTCACCGTCTCGGCGAACGCCACGGCGGGCGAACTCACCGCGCCCGGATTCGCCGACGCGCTCATCGGCGCGGTTCGCGGTGCGGAGCTGGCGCGCGGGGCGTTCCGCCTCGAGATCAACGAGACCGAGGTCATGCGCGATCCCGACGCCTGCGCCGAGGTTCTGCACGCCCTGCGCGCGGCCGGCGTCGGGCTGGCGCTCGACGATTTCGGCACGGGCTATTCCTCGCTGGCCCGCCTCGACCGCTTCCCCTTCGACGTGGTGAAGGTCGACCAGTATTTCGTGCGCGCGATGATCGCCGATCCATCCGCGATGAAGATCGTCGCCTCGGTGGTGAAGCTCGCGCGCAACCTGGGCATGGCTACGATCGCCGAGGGCGTGGAGACCGCGGAGATGGCCGATCTGGTCGCCGAGGCCGGCTGCGACGCCGCGCAGGGTTTCCACTACGCCGGCGCGCTGCCGCCCGAAGCGGCCGCCGAGACAGTTCGCGACGGGCTGGCCGGGCGCTTCGGTCCGCCGGCGTGACGGGTCAGGCGCGTCCCGACGCGCCGGTCAGGAATTCCGGGGTGACGCCGAGCTTGCGCAGCGCCTTCGTCCACTTGGCGTCGTAATCCTCGCCGAACACGAGCTCGTCGTCGGCTTCGGCGACCAGCCAGGCGTTGGCCTGGATCTCTTCTTCCAGCTGTCCCGCTTCCCAGCCGGCGTAGCCCAGCGCCAGCGTCGAGCGCTGCGGCGCCCGCGACGACGCCATCGCCTCGAGGATCTCCTTCGTCGCGGTCAGCCCGATGCCCTCGCCGACCGGCAGGGTGCCCTCGTCGCTGCGGAAATCGTCGGAGTGCAGGACGAAACCCCGGTCCCGGTCGACGGGGCCGCCATCGAGCACGGCGCGATCGGGAACCTGGATCTCGCACTTCACCTCGAGCTGCTCGAACAGCTCGGGCAGGCGCAGCCGGCCCATCGGGCGGTTGACGATGATGCCCATGGCGTGGTCCTCGCCGTGGGCGCACATGAAGACCACGCTCCGGTCGAAGCGCGGATCGCCGATCACGGGGCTCGCGATCAGCAGCCGGCCCTGGAGATAACCGTCGTCGGAAGCCGCGGGTGCGTCGGTCATGGCGCGAGCTTCATGGAAAACCCGCGCCCGTGTCCAGCGCCCGGCGCCGTGAGCGGCGGCTTGCCGCGCCCGGTCCGCGGGACTAACTGAGGTCCATCATCCATTCGCCCCTCGATACGGAGGCCCCGACGATGACCATCAAGCAAGGCGACGCGCTCCCCGAAGCGACCTTCATGACCATGACGCCGGACGGCCCGTCGCCGGTGTCGACCGACGACGTGTTCGCCGGGCGCACCGTCGCGCTGTTCGCCGTCCCCGGCGCGTTCACCCCGACGTGTTCGGCCCAGCACCTGCCCGGCTTCGTCAAGCAGGCCGCCGAGCTGAAGGCGAAGGGCGTCGACCGCATCGCCTGCACGTCGGTCAACGACGTCTTCGTCATGGACGCCTGGGGCCGCGACCAGGGCGCGGGCGACCAGGTGATGATGCTCGCCGACGGCAACGGCGATTTCGCCCGCGCGGTCGGTCTCGACATGGACGGGTCGAAATTCGGCATGGGGCTTCGCTCGCAGCGCTACGCCATGCTCGTGAAGGACGGCAAGGTCGAGAAGCTCTGGGTCGAGGAGCCGGGCGACTTCCAGGTCTCGTCGGCCGAGCACGTGCTCGCGGAGCTCTAGGCGTTCAGGCCTCGCCCTCGCGCAGCGTCCGGATCGCCTCGCGGGCCAGCGCATCGGCGCGCTCGTTCTCCGGGTGGCCGGCGTGGCCCTTGATCCATTCCCAGCTGACGTCGTGGCGCGCGGCGGCCTCGTCGAGCCGGCGCCAGAGATCCTCGTTCTTGACCGGCTTCTTCGCGCTGGTGCGCCAGCCATTCTTCTTCCAGCCGTGGATCCAGCGGGTCACGCCGTCGCGCACATAGACGCTGTCGGTGACGATGCGCACCTTCGAGGGCCGCTTGAGCGTCTCCAGCGCGCGGATCGCGGCCATCAGCTCCATCCGGTTGTTGGTGGTCTCCGGCTCGGCGCCGGAGATCTCGCGCTCATGGCCCTTCCACTCGAGCACGGCGCCCCAGCCGCCCGGGCCGGGATTGCCCGAGCAGGCCCCGTCGGTGTGGATGGTGACGAGATCGGTCACGAGACGAGAGTGCGAGCGTTGAACGCCTCGACCCGTTCCGGCGCCGCGCTTTTCGGCGCGCGGTTCACGCCACTTCCCGCGGCAGCTTGAACACCACGTCCTCGTCGGCGACGCGGACCTCTTCGACGCGCACGCCGCGGCGCTGCGCGATCGCGGCGAGCAGGTCCTCGACGAGTTCCTCCGGCGCGGAGGCGCCCGCCGTGACGCCGATCGTCTCCACGCCCTCGAACCAGGACCAGTCGACGTCGTCGGCCTTGCCGACGAGATGCGCCGCGCCGGCGCCGGCGTGCCTCGCGACTTCGACGAGACGCACCGAGTTCGACGAGTTCTTCGCCCCGACGACGAGCACCAGGTCGGCGCGCGGCGCCATCGCCTTCACCGCCGCCTGGCGATTGGTCGTCGCGTAGCAGATGTCCTCCTTGTGCGGCGCCGCGATCGCGGGGAAGCGCCGCTGCAGGACGTCGACGATGGCCGCCGTGTCGTCGACCGACAGCGTCGTCTGCGTGACGAAGGCGATGTTTTCCGGATCCCGCGGCTCGAACGCCTCGGCGTCGGTGACGGTCTCGACGAGATGGATCGCGCCTTCGGGCAACTGGCCCATCGTGCCGATCACCTCGGGATGGCCGGCGTGGCCGATCAGCACGATCTCCTTGCCGGCGCGGTGCTGGCGCTGGGCTTCGACATGGACCTTCGAGACCAGCGGACAGGTCGCATCCACATAGAGCATGCCCCGGCGCTCGGCCTCGTCGGGCACGCGCTGGGGCACGCCGTGGGCGGAGAACACCACCGGCCGGTCCTGCGGGCACTCGTCGAGCTCCTTGACGAACACCGCGCCCATCGCCTCGAGGCGGTTCACGACGTGCCGGTTGTGGACGATCTCGTGGCGGACATAGACCGGCGCCCCGTAGCGTTCGAGCGCGCGCTCGACGATCTGGATGGCGCGATCCACGCCGGCGCAGAAGCCGCGCGGGGCGGCCAGCAGCACGGTCAGCTCGGGTGAGGCGGTCATGGATTCCTCGACGTCGCCGGCGGCGCGTCATTGCCCTTTATCTACACGCGTCGTAGAGACGATGTAACAGAGCCGGCCCGGCCCGCAAGGGCGCGGGGCCGCCGGCTCGCAGCTGCGCCTTCGAGGGGATTCTTCATGCGTCTCGCCGCCTGTCTCGCCGCCGCGCTCGCGCTGACCGGATGCCAGACCGTCCGGGACACGCTGGGTTCGCCCGAGCCCAACCCCGGCCCGTGCCCGAATGCGCTGTCCCTGTATGACGCCCACAGGCTCGTCGAGATCGAGGGCGACGACCCCGTGTTCGAGAATGTCGGCTTCACCGGCGAGATTCTCGATGTCGCGAGCCGCTGCCGCTACACCGACCGCCAGGCGTCGCCGATCGACGTGTCGATGGCGATCCGCTTCGCCTTCGGCCGCGGCCCCGCCGCGGAGGGCCGCGAGCACACCTACAACTACTTCGTCACCGTGACGCGCCGCGACACCGCGGTCATCGACAAGCAGGTCTTCCCGATCACCGTGCGTTTCGACCGCGACGAGGATCGCGTGCTGGTCACCGAGGAGTTCGACTCGATCCGGATACCGCGGGCCGAGGCCGACACGTCGGGCGCCAATTTCGAGATCATCGTCGGTTTCGAGCTGACCGACGAGCAGCTGGAGTTCAACCGCTCCGGTCTGCGCTTCCGCGTGGACGCCGGGCAGGGCGGCTGACGCCTCGCGCCGGTGCGTCGGCGCGATTGACAGACGCCGCCTCGAAAGTAGTGTGGCGCCACCGAAGCGCGCGCCATGCGGCGAGCGAGTCGGTACATAGAGGCCCCCGCGGGAGAGACCGGCCGAAGACGCCGGCGCCGAAGGCGCAACCGCCCCGGAAACGCTCAGGCTAAGGGACCGCGGGAACAGGCCGACGCTGGAAAGCGGATGGCGATTTCGATCGCCATTCCACCGAAGGAGCAAGCGGCGCGGGCGGCGACGTCCCCGGCCGCCCAATCTCTCAGGTCGTCGAGACAGCGGGGGCGCGATGGCGGTTCTCCAGGCGGAGACCGTCGAAGACAAGCGCTCGCCAGGGACGATCGATGGCCGACACCCAGGACACTCCGCTGAGCCGCACGCCGCTCTACGCGCTCCATGTCGAGCTGGGCGCGCGCATGGTTCCGTTCGCCGGTTACGAGATGCCCGTCCAGTTCGAGGGCGTGCTGGCCGAGCACAAGCAGGTGCGCGAACGCGCCGGGCTGTTCGACGTCTCCCACATGGGCCAGGCGCGCGTGACCGGTGATGTCGGGGCCCTGGAGGCGCTGATCACCGCCGACCTGGAGAAGCTGCAGCCGGGCCGCCAGAAATACACGCTGCTGCTGAACGAGGAAGGCGGGATCAAGGACGACTTCATGGTCTCCCGTCCCGACGACGAGGGCCTGTTCATCGTCGTCAACGCCGCCGTGAAGGGATCGGATTTCGCCTACATGCGCGACCGGTTCGGCCGGCGCGCCGAACTCGTCGAGTTGCCCGACCGGGCGCTGCTGGCGCTGCAGGGCCCCGAGGCCGCTGCGGCGCTCGAGCCGCTGTGCGCGGGCGCGACGGAGCTCAAGTTCATGCAGGCGGGCTGGTTCGAACTCGCCGGCGCCGACGTGATGATCTCGCGCTCGGGCTATACCGGCGAGGACGGCTTCGAGATCTCGACGCCCGCCGACAAGGCCGAGGAGATCGCGCGTCTTCTCCTGTCCGACGAGCGGGTCGCGCCGATCGGCCTGGGCGCGCGCGACACGCTGCGCCTGGAGGCCGGGCTCTGCCTCTACGGCCACGACATGGACGAGACCACGACGCCGGTCGAGGCCGCGCTCGCCTGGGCGATCGCGAAGTCCCGCCGCGAGCGCGCCGACTTTCCCGGCGCGCGGCGCATCCTCAAGCAGATCGCGGACGGGCCGGAGCGCAAGCGCGTCGGCCTGGCGCTCAATGATCGCGCGCCCGCGCGCGAGGGCTCGGAGATCGTCCATGAGGGCGAGACCGTCGGAGTCGTCACCTCGGGCGGATTCGGGCCGACGCTGGGCGGACCGGTCGCGATGGGCTATGTCCGCGCCGACCTCGCCGAGCCGGGCCAGGCGCTGGACATTCTCGTCCGCGGCAAGCCGCGGGCGGCCGAGGTCGTGAAGACCCCGTTCACCGAACACAGGTTTTTCCGCGGCTGACGCGGGCTAGTTATTTCCCGGGAGGAGAACGCCAAATGGCTGAAACGCGCTACACCGAACAGCACGAATGGATCCGCGTCGACGGCGACGAGGCCGTCGTCGGCATCTCGAAGCACGCCGCCGCGGAGCTCAACGGCGTCGTGTTCGTCGAGCTGCCCGAGGTCGGCAAGACCGTGGCCAAGGGCGACGAGCTCGCGGTCGTCGAGTCCGCCAAGGCGGCCTCCGAAGTCTACGCCCCGGCGTCCGGCGAGGTGATCGCCGTCAACGACGTGCTCGAGGGCGAACCCGGCAAGGTCGACGAGTCCCCCGAGGACGAGGCCTGGTTCGTGAAGCTGAAGCTGACGGACGCCTCGGAAGTCGAGTCCCTGATGGACGCCGACGCCTACAAGAAGCACATCGAGGAGTGAACGGCACCGCATGCGCTACCTCCCTCTGAGCCCTGAAGATCGCGAGGCGATGCTCGAGACCGTCGGCGTCGCCTCCATCGACGACCTGTTCGCCGACGTGCCCGAGGCCGCGCGTCTCGACGGGCCCGTCGACCTGCCCCGTTGCGCGCCCGAGCTCGACGTCGAGCGGGCGTTCCGGACCATGGCGTCGAAGAATCTCGCCGCGACCGACGCGGCTTTCTTCGTCGGGGCGGGCGCCTATCGCCACCACGTCCCGGCGACGGTCGATCACCTGATCCAGCGCTCGGAGTTCCTGACGGCCTACACGCCGTACCAGCCGGAGATCAGCCAGGGCACGCTGCAGACCCTGTTCGAGTTCCAGACCCAGGTCGCGCTCCTGACCGGCATGGAGACGGCGAACGCCTCGATGTACGACGGCTCGACGGCCTGCGCCGAAGCCGTGCTGATGGCCGCGCGCGTCACCAAGCGCGGCAAGGCCGTGCTCGCCGGCAATCTCCACCCCCACTACGCCGAGGCGACCCGGACGCTCGCCAGGTACATGGACATCGAGGTCGCCTACGAGGCGCCGACGCCCGACCGCGCCGGCGACATCGCCGCCTCGATCGACGACGAAACGGCCTGCGTGGTGGTGCAGAACCCCGACGTGTTCGGCCGCGCGCAGGACCTTTCCGAGATCGCCGAGGCCGCCCACGAGAAGGGCGCGCTGCTGGTCGCGGTGGTCACCGAAGCCGTCGCGCTCGGGCTGATGAAGTCGCCGGGCGAGATGGGCGCCGATATCGTGGTCGGCGAGGGCCAGTCGCTCGGCGTCGGCCTGCAGTTCGGCGGGCCCTATGTCGGGCTGTTCGCGTGCCGCGGCGACCGCAACTACATACGCAACATGCCCGGCCGCCTCGCCGGCGAGACCGTCGACGCCGACGGCCGGCGCGGCTACGTGCTCACCCTGTCGACGCGCGAGCAGCACATCCGCCGCGACAAGGCGACGTCGAACATCTGCACCAATTCCGGCCTGATGGCGCTGGCCTTCACCATTCACATGACGCTGCTCGGAGAGACGGGACTGAGACGGCTCGCCCGTCTCAACCACGAGCGCGCCTGCGAGCTCGCCGACCGGCTGTCGGCCCTCGACGGCGTGACGCTGGAGACCGACGCCTTCTTCAACGAGTTCACGCTGAAGCTCGAGAAGAACGCCGCCGAGGTCGTCGAGGCGCTGGCGGACAAAGACGTGCTCGCCGGCGTTCCCGCCGGCCGGCTCTTCCCGAAGGCGGGCCTGGACGACCGGCTGATCGTGGCGGCGACCGAAACCAACACCGACGCCGATATCGATGCATTCGAACGCGCGCTGAAAGAGGTGCTCTGACCATGGGCGTGAACATGCAGAAAAGCGCCGTGCAGCCCGCCTCGGTCAACGACCCGGGCGCCTATCTCGAGACCTTCTCCGGCTCCAAGGGGCTGGAGCAGGCCGAGCCGCTGATCTTCGAGCGCGGCGATTACGACAAGACCGGCGTGGACCTGCCCGAGCCGAAGGGGCGAACGAGCCGTCTCTCCGGGCTCGAGCGCGAGGACGCCATCGGCCTGCCCGGGCTCTCCGAGCCGGAGACGATGCGCCACTATGTCCGCCTCAGCCGCAAGAATTACGCGATCGATCTCGGGCTCTACCCGCTCGGCTCGTGCACGATGAAGCACAATCCGCGGCTCAACGAGAAGGTGGCGCGGCTTCCCGGCTTCGCCGATCTCCACCCGCTGCAGCCGCAATCGACGGTGCAGGGCGCCTACGAGCTGATCGGCGAGCTGGCGCACTGGCTCGTCACGCTCACCGGCGCCCACGCCGTGGCGATGAGCCCGAAGGCCGGCGCGCACGGCGAGCTGTGCGGGATGATGGCGATCCGCGCCGCGCTCGACGCGCGCGGCGAGACCAAGCGCCGCCGGGTCCTCGTGCCCGAGAGCGCGCACGGCACCAATCCGGCGACCGCGGTTCAGTGCGGCTTCACGACCGACGAGATCCCCGCCGACAAGACGGGCCGGGTCGACATGGAGGCGTTCCGCGCCAAGCTCGGCGACGACGTCGCCGGCATCATGCTGACCAACCCGAACACGTGCGGCCTGTTCGAGCGCGACATCATCGCGATCGCCGACGCGATCCACGAGGCGGGCGGGTATTTCTACTGCGACGGCGCCAACTTGAACGCCATCATGGGCCGCGTGCGCCCGGGCGATCTCGGCGTCGACGCCATGCACATCAACCTGCACAAGACCTTCTCCACGCCGCATGGCGGCGGCGGGCCGGGCGCCGGACCGACGGTGTTCTCCGAGGCGCTCGCGCCCTACGCGCCGGTGCCGTACGTGGAGAAGGACGGCGACAGCTGGCGCATGGTCGAGAACGCCGACGAGGCCGAGGGCGAGCCGTTCGGCCGGATGGTCGCCTTCCACGGCCAGATGGGCATGTTCACCCGCGCCCTATCCTACATGATGAGCCACGGCTCCGACGGTCTCCGCCAGGCCGCCGAGGACGCCGTGCTGAACGCCAATTACGTGCTCGCGCGCCTGAAGCACGTGATGACGCCGGCGTTCGAGGGGACCTGCATGCACGAGGCGCTGTTCGACGACCGCTTCCTCAAGGACACCGGGGTCTCGACGCTCGACTTCGCAAAGGCGATGATCGACGAGGGGTATCACCCGATGACCATGTATTTCCCGCTCGTCGTGCACGGCGCCATGCTGATCGAGCCGACCGAAACCGAGTCCCGGGCCGGGCTCGACCGTTTCTGCGAGACGCTCGAGGCGCTCGCCCTGGCGGCGAAGGCCGGCGAGACCGAACGGTTCCGGGCCGCCCCGATACATGCGCCGACCAAGCGGCTCGACGAGACCCGGGCGGCGCGTTCGCCGGTCCTGCGCTGGACTCCGCCGGCGGAGCACCCGGCGGCGGCTGAATGAACGCGGGGCCGGGCGCGCGCGTGACCGCGGCCGGCCGCCGGCTGGGGCGCCTGTCCCTGCCGGACTGGATCTTCTACCCGGCCGCGATCGGCCTCGCCGCGCTGCTGATCTGGCAGGCGCTGTCCTGGCGTCCGCTGGGCGACGAGCCCCGCGTCACGGAGACGGAGTTCCTCGTCGAGGGCGCCGCCCTGTCGCAGCTCATTCCGGGGCCCGGCACGCGCGTGACCTACATCAGCAGCGCCGGGGCGCAGGGGCTGGCGCGGGCCGGCGCCGTCGCCTCGATCGAGGCCGCCGGCCGGCTGTCGGCGGGCGTCGGCGCGGCGATTCCCCTGGAATTCGAGCAACGCGTCATCGGCCGGATCGTCCGCGTCGAGGCGCGCGCCCGTGCCATCGAGGCCGGCGAGCCCGCGTCGTTCCATCTCGGCTATTTCACCGTGCAGCACGATTCCGGCTGGCGGGAGATCCCGCTGTCCGAGCAGTTCTCCACCGGGGGATTCTGTTTCTCGGTGCCCGAGAACACGGAGCTGAACGACGAGGAGTGGATCGGCGTCTGGCCGGATGCGGCCGGGGAGGGGCGCGACATCATGATCGAGCGCCTGCGCGTCGTGATCGAACCGCCCGACGCCACCATGCGCGCCTGCCGGTCCCGGCTCGCCGACGCGGAGTGACGCCGCGGCGGAACGGACCGAGGAGGCGGCGCCACACCGCCCCGAAATCGCCATCCGGCGCTGCTACAAGCTCACGAAAGATTATGCCTCGCCTTGTATGATCAGCCTCGAACACCGAGATAAGACGCGGCGAATGATCGCTGACGCGCGGAGATGCCCCCATTGGCGATGAATGACTCAGCAAACGGTTGGTCCAGGAATCCCGTCGTGGGGATCGTCCGGATGCTGGTGCGCGCGGTCGGCGTTGCGCTTGGCCTGTTCATGATGGCCATCGCGCTGCCGCTCGCGCTGGTGACGCCGATCATCCCCGTCGGCCTGCCGGTCTTCATCATGGGGCTGCTGCTGGTCGCGGCGACGTCGAAGACGGCGCACCGGATCATCACCAACTATCTGCGCCGCCACCCGGGTCTCTGGAACCGGGTCAAGCGGGCCTTCGGCGAACACGAATAGCCTCGGCGCTTCAGGCGGCCGAACAAGAAAACGCCCGGGCCGCAGGCCCGGGCGTTCTTGATTCCGCCGGCTGATCCGGTCGGTCAGTTCAGCCGCGACTTCAGCCCCGCGATATCGTCCTTCACCAGCGCGTTCTTCTGCGTCTTGGTGAGCTTGTTCTGCAGCAGGGCGGAGGCGGCCTCGACGGCGAGGTCGGCCGCCATCGCGCGGACTTCCTTGGCCGCCTGGGCTTCGGCCTGGGCGATGCGCTGCTCGGCCATGGCCGTGCGACGCTCGATGCGTTCGGCGATCTGCTTCTTCGCGTCCTCGCGGAGCAGGTCGGCCTCGTGCTTGGCCTGCTTGACGATCTGCTCGGCCTCGGCGGCCGCCTCGCGCTGGCGGCGCTCATAGGTTGCCAGGCGCTCCTGGGCCTCCTCGCGCAGACGCCGCGCCTCGTCGAGCTCCTTTCGGATATTCTCGGCGCGGTCGTCGAGCATCTTCGTGAGCATCTTCGGCGCGCCGACCAGCGCGATCACGACGAAGAAGACGATCAGGCCGATGAAGGCCCAGAAAGTCGGATCGGAGAACAGGTAACCCATCGTCAGCTCCTCGCCTCGTCGACGGCCTTCTGCGCGTCCGTCTCGGCGATCTCGACGCCTGACAGTCGCTCGACGGCTGCCGCCGCGGCGGTCGCGGCGATGCCGCGAACCTCGGAGAGCGCGGCGTCGCGCGATTCGCGGATGCGGCCCTCGGCTTCGGCCTGTTTCGCGTCGAGATCGGCGTCGACCTCGGCGAGCTCCTCGGCGATCTTCCGGTCGGACTCGGCTTTCGCCTCGGCGGCGACCGAGTGGGCCTTGGCCCGCGCGTCGGCGAGCGACTTCTCGTATTCGCGCACCGCCTCGTCGGCCTGGGCCTTCATGTTCGCCGCGGCGTCGAGATCGTCGGCGATGCGGTCTCGGCGCTCCTCGATCGCCCCGCCGATGCGCGGCAGGATCCACCGCGACAGCAGCAGGTAGAGCACCGCGAAGCTGATCGCGAGCCAGAAGAGCTGCGAGGCGAAATAGGTCGGGTCGAAGGGCGGGAACGCGCCCGAGGCGTGCTCGGCGGCTTGTTCCGCGGCTTCACCGTGGGATTGCGGCGCCATGTCGGCGACCTCCCTGTCAGGCTGATCTCGGAAAAGACGCCTTGCGCCGGACGGCCGTCAGTGGGCGTCCGGCGCAGCGCGTCCCGGCGTCGCCGGATCAGACGACGAAAAGCAGCAGAAGCGCGATCAGCAGCGAGAAGATGCCCAGCGCCTCGGTCACGGCGAAGCCGAAGATGAGGTTGCCGAACTGCTGCTGGGCGGCGGACGGGTTGCGCATCGCGCCCTGCAGGAACGATCCGAAGATGTTGCCGACGCCGATCGCGGCCCCGAGCATGCCGACGCAGGCCAGGCCGGCCCCGATGAACTTGGCGGCTTCCGCTTCCATGAGGTTGCTCCTTGGATGACTGGATTGCGGTTGAAGACGAAGTGCGGAGAGCTCAGTGCCCCGGGTGGAGCGCGTCGCTCAGATAGATGCAGGTGAGGATGGCGAACACGTAGGCCTGGAGGAAGGCGACCAGGAACTCCAGCGCCGTCAGCCCCACCACCATCGCGAAGGGCAGGACGCCGACGATGGGCCAGGCCGCCCCGGCCGCGCCGAGCATGACGATGAAGCCGGCGAACACCTTCAGCAGGATATGCCCGGCGAGCATGTTGGCGAACAGACGCACCGACAGCGAAATCGGCCGCGAGATGAAGGAGATCACCTCGATCAGGACCACGAAGGGCAGGATCGCGATCGGCACGCCTGAGGGCTTGAAAACCTTCAGAAAGCCGAGCCCGTTCTTGAACACGCCGTAGCCGATGACGATCGCCATCACCAGCAGCGCCAGAGCGACCGTGATGATGAGATGGCTCGTGAATGTGAAGCCGTGGGCTCCGGGCGCCGGGAAATAATGGAACATTCCCAGCATGTTGCCCATCAGGACGAAGGTGAAGAGCGTGAACACGAAGGGGAAGAATTTCAGCCCGTCGGTGCCCGCCGTGGAGCGGATCATGTTCGCGACGAACTCGTAGAGCAGTTCGGCGACGGATTGCGCGCGGCCCGGCACGAGCGCGCGCTTCGACATCGCCAGCGCGAGCAGGCCGACGCTGAGCGCGACGGCCACCACCATGAAATAGCTCGAATTGGTGAAGGAGAGATCGTAGCCGCCGACCTGGAACGGCGCGACGGGATGGATCTCGAACTGCTTGATCGGGTTGGTGTCCGCCACGCCCGGTCCCTTTCCGGCGCTCCGCGCCGCCTCAGTTCTGGTCGGGATCGACGCCGGTCAGCCGTCGTCGCCCGCCGCGTTTATCTCACGCGCGGCGCGGACGATGTTCACCGTCCCCGCCGCGAACCCCAGTACCAGTCCGACCAGAAGCCCCCAGGGCGACCAGCCGGCGATCCAGTCGACCAGCAAGCCGACTCCGACGCCTGCGAGCACCCCGCCGAAAAACTCCGAGCCGTATCGGAGTCCGACCGACCATCCGGACGTCGGGGCCCGGGCTCTCTCCTCTGCCCGCCTTGCTTCAAGCTTCGCCTCGAGGCGGCGCTCGAAATCATCGGGCTCTGGAGGAGCGTTTCGGGTCGGTTCGACTCGGCGGGACATCGCACTCAATCGCTCGGCGGGGCTCCCCCGGCGAGCGCGCGCACCCTATAAGCGCCCCCATACCAAGTCAAGCAAGCTGGGTGCGACCCCAAGTTATTGAAAAGAAAGGGCATATTCCCTACTCGGCGGCCAGCATCGCCTCCGCGGACTTCAGGTTCACCGAGACGAGCTGGGAGACGCCGCGCTCGCCCATCGTGACCCCGAACAGGCGGTCGACGCGCGCCATGGTCACCGGGTTGTGGGTGATGATCAGGAAGCGCGTCTCGGTCATCGCGCACATCTCGTCGAGCATGCGGCAGAAGCGGTCGACATTGGCGTCGTCGAGCGGGGCGTCGACCTCGTCGAGCACGCACACCGGCGCCGGGTTGGACAGGAAGACCGCGAAGATGAGCGCGGTCGCGGTCAGCGCCTGCTCGCCGCCCGACATCAGCGACATCGTCTCGAGCTTCTTGCCCGGCGGGCAGGCGTAGACCTCGAGGCCGGCCTCGAGCGGGTCGTCGCTCTCGGTGAGGTGCAGCTCGGCGCGGCCGCCGTCGAACAGCGTCGCGAACAGGGTCTGGAAATGGCCGTTGACGACGTCGAACGCCTCCAGCAGCCGGGCGCGGCCTTCGCGCGACAGCGTCTCGACGGCCTTGCGCAGGCGCGCGACGGCCTCGACGAGATCGTCGCGCTCGCGTGTGATCTCGTCGCGCTCGGCCTGCAGCGTCTCGGCCTCCTCGTCGGCGCGCAGATTGACCGCCCCGAGACGCTCCCGCGACAGCCGCGCTTCGTCGAGCCGGCGCTCGATCTCTCCGGCCGAAAGCCCGGCGTACTCGCTGTCGTCAGCCTTCGAAGCCAGAGCCTCGGGCGCATCGCCGGTCGCGTCGTGGACGCGCTCGACCGTCTCGCTCAGCCGTTCTTTCGCCGCGGCGAGAGTCGCGCCGGCGGCGGCGCGCGCTTCCCGGGCGGCGCTGGCGTCGCGCTCGGCGGCGCGCTGGGCGGCGTCGGCCTCGCGCTGGGCGGTCTCGGCCTGGGCGACGCGGTCGCGCGCCAGGCGCTCGGCGGATTCGGCCTCGCCGAGGCGGTCCATCAGGGCGACGCGACGCGCCTCGATTTCGCCGGGCCGCGCCCTGGCGGCCTCGAGCGCATCGCTCGCCTGCGAGCGCTGGCTAGCCAGATCCTCGAGTCGCGCCCCCGCCGACTCGGCGCGCCGCGACCAGTCGGCCTCCTCGCGTTCGAGCGCGGCGATGCGGTGACGGCGGGCCTGGCTGTCGCGCTTGACCGAATCGAGCTCGGCGCGGGCGTCGGCGGCCGCGCGGCGCGCGGTTTCTGCGCGCGACCGGGCGGCTTCGAGGGCTTCGCCGCCGTCGTCGCCTTCCTCGATCTCCGCGAGCGCGCGCTCGGCGGCTTCGGCCTCGTTGCGCGCGGTCTCGCCCTCGGCGCGGAGACGTTCGACCGTCTCGGTCAGCGAGGCGCGCTTCGCGCTGTCCCGGGCTTCGCGTTCGCGACCGTCGGCGAGTTCGGATTCGGCTTGGCGCAGGGCGCGCTCGCCCTGGCGCACCTCGTCCCGGGAGTCGCGGAGCGCGGCCTCGGCGGCGCGCAGCGCGTCCGCCTCGCGCTGCGCCTGCGCTCCCAGCGTCTCGGCGCGGCTTTTGGCGTCGGCCAGCTCGCGGCGCGCCTCGGAGAGCCGGTTGCGGTGCTCGAGTCGCGCCGCGGCGGCCGACGGCGCGCCGGCCTCGGCGACATAGCCGTCCCAGCGGCGCAGCGCCCCGTCGCGCGTGACGAGCCGCTGACCGGGCTTCAGGGCCGGGGCGAGGCGCTCGATATCGTCGGCGTCGACGACGCCGATCGCGGCCAGCCGCGCGGCCAGCGCGTCTGGGGCGCTGACCACTGTGGTGAGCGGCGTCGCGCCGTCCGGCAGTTCGGCTGCCCGGGTTCCCTTGCGCGTCCAGCGCCGCGCCGCGCCGGCGTCGAGCGAGGCTTCGAGGTCCTCGCCCAGCGCGGCGGCGAGCGCCTGTTCGTAGCCGGCCTCGGCGCGCACGGCGTCGAGCGCGCGGGCGTCGCCGTCATCACTGGCGAGCAGGCGTTCGAGACTCTCGATCTCGCGGGCGAGCGCGGTCTTCTCCGACTCCGCGGTTCGCGCCGCCTCGCGGGCCGCATCGGCGCGTTCGCGCGCCTCGGCGAGCCCGGTCTCTGCGGTTTCGGCGCGCCGGCGCGCGGCTTCAAGCGCCTGCGCGGTCTCGGCGACGGCGGCCTCCAGCGCGTCCATGTCCGGACCGTCGGATTCCCGGTGCGCGGCGAGCGCGGCCTCGGCTTCGCTCAACTGCCTTTCAAGCCGTTCGGCGCGGCTGCGTGCGTCCTCGGCGGCGCGCCGGGCCGAATCGCGACGGGCGCGGGCGTCGGCGGCCGCCGATGCGCAGGCGTCGAGTTCGCGCTCGGCCTCGCCGCGCGCTGCCTCGGCGGTCTCCAGCGCGGCTTCGGCGTCTGCGGTCGCGTCGGCGTCGCCGGCGGCCTCCTCGCGCAACCGCACAAGCTGGCTCGAAACCCGCTCCAGCGCTTCGCGCGCTTCGGCGGAGAGCTGGGTTTCGCGCTCCTCGGCCGCCTTGAGCTCCTCGATCCGCGCCGACAGGCGTTCGATCTCGGCCTCGGCGTCGGCCTGGTCGCGCTCCAGCCCGTCGCGTTCGCGCTCGAGCCGGCGCAGCGCGGCGGCGGCCTCGGCCTCGGCCTCGCGCAGCGGGGCGACGGCGGCGGCGTGCTTTTCGGCTTCGCTGGTGGCCGAGGCGGCGCGTCTCGCGGCGTCGTCGGCGACGGATTCGGTTTCGGCGAGTTCGCGCTCGGCGGCGTCGACGGCCTCGCCGGCCTCGCGCCAGCGGCGCAGCCAGAGCAGGGCCTCGAGCTCGCGGATCGTCGCCGACAGCTTGCGGTAGCGCGACGCCTGGCGGGCCTGGCGCTGCAGCGCGCCGTGGCGGTTCTCGAGATCCTCGACGACCTCCTGGAGCCGGTCGAGATTGGCTTCGGCGGCGTTCAGACGGAGCCGGGCCTCATGACGCCGGGCGCGCAGACCGGCGACGCCGGCGGCCTCCTCGAGAATGCGGCGCCGGTTCTCCGGCTTGGCGTTGATCAGCTCGCTGATCTGGCCCTGGCGGACAAGGGCGGGGGAGTTCGCGCCCGTGCCGGCGTCGGCGAACAGGAGCTGGACGTCCTTGGCGCGGACCTCCTCGCCGTTGACGCGGTAGTCCGAGCCCTTGCCGCGGGCGATGCGGCGGACGACCTCGAGCTCGTCGGCGTCGTTGAAGCGCGCCGGCGCCGTGCGGTCGGTATTGTCGATCCTGAGCGTGACCTCGGCGCGGTCGCGCGCCGGCCGGTTCTCCGTGCCGGCGAAGATCACGTCCTCCATGCCCGAGCCGCGCAGCGACTTGGCCGACGTCGCGCCCATCACCCAGCGCAACGCCTCGAGCAGGTTCGACTTGCCGCAGCCGTTCGGGCCGATCACGCCCGTAAGGCCGGGATCGATCCTGAGTTCGGCCGGGTCGACGAAGGACTTGAACCCGGCGAGGCGCAGCTGCGTGAACTTCAACGAGCTCCTCCGGTCGCGCCGGTCGCCGGCTGGGCCGGTCTGTCAGGCGCGATCATCCACCGTTCGCGCTCTCGGCGCGATCGCTCAAATGAAGGATGATTCGCTCGAACGTGTCGCCGTCGAAGGCGGCCGGGATGACGCCTTCCTCGTCCTCGAGCGGCTGGCCGTTCATCGCGAAGACGAGGCCCGAGCCGTCGCCCGCGCGCTCGGTGTCGAGCTTGACGCCGTTGAAGAAGAAGGCCGGCGTGCCGGTCACCCCGTCCTCCTGCGCGCGCGCATGGGCGTCCTGCACCGCCTGCAGGACCTCCTCGTTGGACAGGCAGCTCTGGAACTCCTCGTCGGAGAAGCCCGCCGAGCGCGCGATGTTGCGGAACTGGGCCTGGGCCTCGCCCTGCTGCATCGCCGTGAACAGCGCTTCCTGCTGCTCGAACAAGAGGTCGATGACGTCGAAATAGCGATCCTCGGGCGCGCAGCGCGCCAGCATGAAGCCGGCCACGGCCAGCTGCGGCTGGCCGGTGATCATCTCGCGGAAGACCAGGCGCACATCGCCGCTCTCGACATAGTCCTCGACCCTCGGCATCGCCTGCTCGTGGAAGGAGGCGCAATGGGGACAGGCGGTGGAGGCGTACTCCACGATCGTGATCGGGGCGTCGGACGAGCCCTTCGCGAAATCGCCCTCGCGCTCGAACTCGGTGCGCCCGTCGGACGCGCCGCCGTCGCCGCAGGCCGCCAGTGCGAGGCCGCCGGCCATCGCCGCGATGCTGAAAATTCGCCGGGTGAAGATCATCCCTACGCTCCCCTTCGGGTTCACTTGCGTTGCTTGCTTGGTCCGACGTCGACGCCTTCGCGCTCGGCGACGGCCGCGGCCCACGCCTCCAGCACCGCTTCTAGCCGCGCAGACGGGTCGCTGGCCAGCGCTTCATGCTCCGGCGCCGCCCGCACGCGTCGCACCCGCGGGGCTTCGGCGGACGGCCGCGCGTCGCTCAGCGCGCCCTGGATCACTTTCAGCCGTGTCGGCGAGCGGCCCGAATAGTGCGCGACGCGCTCGAGAATTCGCGCCGACTGGGCTTCGGCGAGCGCGCCGGCCGGACCGCGGGCGCGAATGACCAGAGTCGAGCCGGCCGCGCCGCCCTGGAAACGCTCCGGCCGGGTCCAGCGGGCGAGCTGATCGCCGACGATCGCCGCCCAGTGGGCGTCGAGCTCGGCGATCCCGGGGCCGAAAGCCTTCGCCAGCGGTCGGACGACCCGCGCCGCCGCCTTGCCCGCGCTCGGCGCGGCGGGCGCCGGGGCGCGGCCGCGATGGCGCTCGGCCCAGCTCATCGCCTCGCGCGCCGCGTCGGCGCCAGCGGGGCTGCGCGCGATCGGCCTGCGGGGAGGCGTTGACCTGGGCGGACGGAAATCCATGGTTTGCAAGGATCGCGTCGCAAGGCGGCGCTGGCAAGGTGTTCGGGGCGCGAAGCGGTGTCGAAAGCAGGCGTAACGGACGACGAGGCGCGCCGGCTGCGCGCCGCCCTGCTCGACTGGTACGACCGCCAGGGCCGGACGCTGCCGTGGCGGGTGCGGCCCGAGGACCGCGCCGCCGGCCGCATCGCCGATCCCTATGCGGTGTGGCTGTCGGAGATCATGCTGCAGCAGACGACCGTGGCTCACGCCGCGCCGTATTGGGAGAAATTCCTCGAGCGCTGGCCGACGGTCGAGGCGCTCGCCGCCGCCCCGCGCGAGGCGGTGATGGCGGCCTGGGCCGGGCTCGGCTACTACGCCCGCGCCCGCAATCTCCACGCCTGCGCCCAGGTCGTCGCGTCCGAGCACGGCGGTCGGTTTCCGAGCGATCTCGACGCCCTGCGCGCGCTGCCCGGGATCGGCGAATACACCGCCAACGCCGTCCGCGCCGCCGCCTTTGACAAGCCCGCCAGCGTCGTCGACGGCAATGTCGAGCGCGTGCTCGCGCGCATGTTCGCCATCGAGACGCCGCTTCCGAAGGCCAAGCGCGAGATAAAGGCGATCGCCGCCGAACTCGCCGATCCGGAGCGGCCGGGCGATTACGCCCAGGCGATCATGGACCTCGGCGCCACGGCGTGCGCGCCGGCTTCGCCGCACTGCGCGGGCTGTCCCTGGCGCGACGCCTGCGCGGCGCGGGCCGACGGCGAGCCCGAGCGCTATCCGGTCAAGGCGAAGAAGAAGGCGAAACCCGTCCGCCGCGGCGTCTGCTTTCATGTCGTGCGCGACGGCGCCTTGTGGGTGCGGCGCCGGCCGGACGACGGCCTGCTCGGCGCCATGATGGAGCTGCCCGGGACGGGCTGGACCGAGGCGGGTCCGGCGCCCGCCGATATCGCCGCGGCCCGGCCCTTCGACGCCGACTGGCGCCGCGCCGGCCGGGTGCGCCACGTCTTCACCCATTTCGCGCTCGAGCTCGACGTCGAGTGCGCGGCCGCGCCGGCGGGCTGGCGCCCGCCCGAGGGCGAGTGGGCTGGCCTCGACCGGCTCAAGGAGGCCGGCCTTCCCAGCGTGATGATGAAGGCGGCGCAGTCTGGGCTGACCCTCGTCTAGGCGACCGGACCCTCGCTGCCGATCAGCACGATCTCGCTGTCGGCGCCGAGGCCGCATAATTCTCGCGCTTCCGGGTCGTCGAGCGCGGCGATCAGGCCGGCGAGACCGGCCGCGGCCGTCTCCGTCGCCCCGATCGCGGGATCGACGCCGGTCAGCAATGCGGTCGCGTCGCGCGCGGTTTCATCGTCGACGGTCATGAAGACGTCCGCGCTCGCGCCGAGCGCCTCGAAGGCGAGCGCAGCGGGCTCGTAGCAGTCGAGCATCTCCATCGCCGTGCCGCCGGCGTCGTCGGCGCGCACGGCCCGGCCCGCGCGCATGGAGCCGAACAGGGCGGGGGCGGCTTCGGGCTCGACGCACACGCCGGTCGGCCGATCGGCGCCGCGGCGGGCGGCCAGGCCGGCGATCACGGCGGCGGCGAGCCCGCCGACGCCGGCCTGGATGAAGACATGGCTCGGCGCCGCGCCGGCGGCGTCGAGCTGGCGGTCGATCTCGTCGCACAGCACGCCGTAGCCCTGCTGGACGTCGCCGCACACTAGATCCTCGGCGTCGGCGGAGGTATCGGCGACGAGCGTCCAGCCGCCGGCCTCGGCGGCCCGGGCGGCCTCGGCGACGGCGTCGTCGAACACGCCGTCGACGATGCGCACCTCGGCGCCTTTCGCCTCGATGCGCGCGCGCCGCTCGGCCGTGACGCGCTTGTGGACGAAGATGACGCAGTTGAGCCCGAACACCATCGCGCCGGCGGCGACCGACAGGCCGTGATTGCCGTCGGTGGCGGCCGTCACCGTCAGCGCCTGCGCGACCGCGCGGGCGGCGTCGGAGCGCAATTCCTCGGGCGCCGGCGCGCGGCCATGCCGGTCCTCGAAGGCGCGTTCCAGGATCTTCGCCACGGCGTAGGCGCCGCCGAGCGCCTTGAAGCTGGTGAGCCCGAGCCGTTCGCGCTCGTCCTTCCACCAGACGCGCCTGACGCCCAGATCGGCGGCCAGGCCGTCGAGGCGCAGCATCGGCGTCGGCGCGTGAAGCGGACAGGCCGCCAGGAGACGCAGCGGATCGGCGCCCGCGTCTGGGCCGAAGCGCGCGAGCGCGCGTTCGCTGAGGCGGGCCGGGCGCCCGGCTTCCGGGTTCGCGTGAAACGCCGCCGTCACGCCTCCAGCCCGGCGCGGACCTGCGAACGCAGCACGTCGATCGGCACGAGGCCGCCCTTCCGGCGGATATGCCAGAACGTCCAGCCGTTGCACGACGGCGCAGACTGGACCCGCGCGCCGACCTGGTGGATCGAGCCCTGCTCGCCGGCGCCGACGACCGAGCCGTCGGCGCGGACCTGGGCGGTGCGCCGGCCCTGGGCGCAGTAGAGCGTGTCGCCCGGCTTGATGAGGCCCGCCTCGATCAGCGCGCCGAAGGGGATGCGGGGCAGGGCGCGCTTGGATTGCGTGACCTGGAGCGCGTCGGCCGAGCCCGGCTCGATGGCGGCGATGCGCTTCCTGGCGAGTTCGGCGTAGTCGGGATCGGCCTCGACGCCGATGAAATGCCGGCCGAGCTTCTTGGCCACCGCGCCGGTCGTGCCGGTGCCGAAGAAGGGATCGAGCACGACCTGGCCGGGATCGGTGCTGGCCAGCAGCACGCGGTGAAGCAGGCTTTCCGGCTTCTGCGTGGGATGGGCCTTCTTGCCGTCGGCGAGCTTGAGACGCTCCGAGCCCGCGCAGATCGGCAGCGTCCAGTCGGAGCGCATCTGCACGCCGTCATTGAGCGCCTTCATCGCCGCGTAATTGAAGGTGACCTTCGCGTCCCGGGTCTTGGCCGCCCAGATCAGCGTCTCGTGGGCGTTGGTGAAGCGCGTGCCCTTGAAGTTCGGCATCGGGTTGGACTTGCGCCAGATGACGTCGTTGAGGATCCAGAAGCCCATGTCCTGGAGAAAGGCGCCGACGCGGAAGATGTTGTGATAGCTGCCGATGGTCCAAAGCGCGCCGTCGTCCTTGAGCACGCGGCGGGCTTCCTCGAGCCAGGCGCAGCTGAACAGGTCGTAGGCGTCGAAATCGCCGATCTGGTCCCAGTCATTGTCGACGGCGGCGACCCGCGAATTGTCGGGCCGGTGCAGCTCGCCGCCAAGCTGCAGGTTGTAGGGCGGATCGGCGAAGACGAGATCGACGCTGCCGTCCGGCAGCGCCTTCATCGCCTCGACGCAGTCGCCCTCGAGAATCTGATCGACCGGAAGTCCCCTCGACACGCCGCACACCCTCTGTTCTCTGAAGCTCCGAAAGCCCGAGGCTTGGGATGATACGGCTAACGACCGGTTAAGCGCGAATCACCCGGCTGCGCTCGCGTCGGCGACCGAGTCCAGCGCGTCCAGGAAGTCGCCCTGCAGCGCTGCGCGCACCGGCGCGAAGCTGCGCCGGTGGATGGGCGAGGGGCCGAGCCGGCGCAGCCCCTCGACATGGGCCGGGGCGGAATAGCCCTTGTTGTGGCGGAGTTCGTAGCCGGGAAAGCGCGCGCACGCCGTGGTCATGATCCGGTCGCGCACCGTCTTGGCGATGATCGAGGCGGCCATGATGGTCGGTTCGTAGCCGTCGCCGCCCACGAGCGCGGTCGCCCGGCAGGCCAGGTCGGGCGTCCGGTTTCCGTCGATATAGGCGCGCTCGAGATCGCAGTTGAGCGCGGCGACGGCGCGGCTCATCGCCGCCATCGAGGCGTGCAGGATGTTGAGCCGGTCGATCTCGGCGGGCTCGGCGATCGCCACGCCCACGAGCGCGCGGGCGCGGATCGTCCTGGCCAGCCGGTCGCGGTCCTCGGCCGTGAGCGCCTTGGAGTCCTTGAGCGCGTCGAGCGCGGCGAAGCGCTTCGGCAGCACCACCGCGGCGGCGACCACCGGACCGGCCAGCGGCCCGCGCCCGGCCTCGTCGACGCCGGCGACCAGCCGGTTCGTCTTCGCGAAGCGATTCGGGGCGGACGAGGTGAGCATGGGGGCGGGCCGCCTCGCGCTGCGTGATTGCTTCAGGCGTCAGCCTGCGCCGGATCGGCGGGTCCCTCTCCGGTCGGCGCGGGCGCCTCGCCTTTCTCGCCGGGTTCCGGCTTCCTCACAAGCTTGCCGCGGAAATATTGCAGCCAGAAGAGCAGCGCGCCGAGCGGGACGGCGATATCAAACGTCTCGACCCCTGTAATGGTGTTCTTGAGGTATCCGGCTCCTAGCAGGTTGAAATCGAAGAGCTGGATGTTCACGCCCGTCTCGTTCTGAGTGATGGAAGGCGCGGAAAGCAGCCATCCTTCTGCGGTGCTGTAGACGAACACCGGATACCCGACGAACAGTATGAGAAGGGACCAGAGAATGCGCCGCTTCAGGCGTCGCACGCGCAGTGACGCAAGGAAGGTGATCACCACGAACACGGCTGTGGCGACCGCCAACCCGAGCGCGATGCGGTACGCCTGCGGCCATTCGTCTGGCGAGGCGTAGTTGGCGCCCGGGGCAGGAGAGATCTGTATGTTCTGTACGAGGGGCGGGCCGTCGCCCTCCGCGCGCATCCGAATGAAGATGATCTGTTCCCGGTCGCCGTAGGCCGCGCGATAGGTAAAGCTGAAATCCGTTGCGTTCGTTTCCTGCTCATTGTTTCCCGCCGTCATGACGCGGTCCCATTGGTAGTTGACCAGCGCGTATTCGTCCGGCGGTTGACCGGGAGATTGCTTCACAAGCGCTTCAAGCTCACCCCTAAACTGCTCCTGCAATAGCGCCGGATGCAGGTGGCTCCTGAGCGTCTCCTCGTCGCCTTCGTAAATCGCCAGAACGGTCTCATCGGCGATCGATTCTTCCGGGTCCGACGCCATCGATCGGACCGTTTGCTCGATCGTATCAGTCTGGTTGCATGCGCTGAGCAAAAGTCCGAGCGCGACTGCGAGAATACGAACCGCGATAATCATAAACTCCCCCCTCGGCTGATCTGTTCGATGTGTCAGCCTCGAAGGAAGGTTCCCCTATCGCTAGAACAAACTCAACTGCTGCGCATCCTCCAACGGCCGGCGGAACAGGTCGCGGCGCAGTTCGCGGCGCTCGCCGTCGAGGCCGTATCGTCTCACCGCGGCGCGGAAGCGTTTCGCGATCAGCGCCGCGACCGGGCCTTCGCCGCGGCCGCGCTTGCCCCAGCGCGAGTCGTAGTCCTTTCCGCCGCGGGTCTGGCGGACGAGGCTCATGATCTTCTTCGCCGCGTCGGGGCGCTCGGCGGCGAGCCACTCCTTGAACAGGTCGGCGATCTCCAGCGGCAGGCGCAGCAGGACATAGCCTGCGCGCTCCGCGCCCGCCTCCGCGGCGGCCTCGAGCAGCGCCTCGATCTCGTGATCGGTGAGGCCGGGGACGATCGGCGCGGTCATCGCCGTGACGGGGACTCCGGCGTCGGAGAGCGCGCGCATCGCCTCGAGCCGGCGCGCGGGCGTCGCCGCGCGCGGCTCCATCGCCCGGGCGAGCTTGCGGTCGAGCGTGGTGAGCGAGACGGCGGTCTTGACCAGGTTCAGCGCGGCGAGTTCCGAGAGCAGGTCGAGATCGCGCGTGATGCTCGCCGACTTGGTGATCAGGCTCACCGGGTGGCGGAACTTGAGACAGGTCTCGAGCAGGCTCCGCGTTATGCGCAGGCGCCGCTCGACCGGCTGATAGACGTCGGTGTTGGCGCCCAGAACGATCGGTTCGACCCTGTATGACGGCTTGCGAAACGTCTTCTCCAGCAGCGCCGCGGCGTCGGGCTTGTAGAAGAGCACGCTCTCGAAATCGAGGCCGGCTGAGTACCCCCAGTAGGAATGGCTCGGCCGGGCGTAGCAGTAGACGCAGCCGTGTTCGCAGCCGCGATAGGGATTGATCGAGCGCTCGAAGCTGATGTCCGGGCTGTCATTGGTCGCGATGATTGACCGCGAGGAATCGCGGATCAGCGTGGTCTTCAGCTGTTCGGGGCTCGGATCGTCCGCGTTCCAGCCGTCGTCGAAGGGCTCGCGCGTCGTCGGTTCGTAGCGGCCCGCCGCGTTCGACTTCGCCCCGCGGCCGCGCGGGCGCAGCGGCTCGGGCAGGGCGGTCGAGGGGCGCGCGGGCGTGAAGCGGGCGGTCATGGGCTCCATGATATCCACGAAACAGAACATAACAAGAACATTTCGGAATTGACTTCCACATCCCGGCGCGATGAAACAGACGGCGATGGCCCGCCTTGTTCCCGTCATTCCCGCGCTCGACGCCGCGGCTCGCCTGCCCGCGACGATCGCGGCGCTGGACGAGGGCGTGCGCTCGCGTCTCATTGGTCCGTGGGTGCTCGCCGACGGCGGCTCGCGCGACGCCACGCGCGAGATCGCCCAACGGGCGGGGTTCACGATCGCCTCGGGCGCGACGGGGCGCGGCGCGCAGCTCGTCGCCGGCGCGGAGGCGGCCGCGCGACTGGCGGATCCCGAAGACTGGCTCCTCTTCCTCCACGCGGATACGCGCCTCTCGCCGGGCTGGTCGAGCGAACTGGCCCGCGTGATGGAGATGAACGCCGGCCGCGACTACGCCTTCCATTTCCGCTTCGCGCTGGACGATCCGTCCGGGGCGGCCAAGCGCTTGGAGCGCTTCGTCGACTGGCGCTGCCGGGCCTTCGCGCTGCCCTATGGCGATCAGGGGCTGGTCCTGCCGCTGGCCTTCTATCGCCGGCTCGGCGGGTTCAAGCCCTGGCCGCTGTTCGAGGACGTCGATCTCGTCCGGCGCATCGGCCGGCGCCGGCTGAAGCCGCTGCGCTCGAAAGCGATCACCAGCGCCGAGCGTTTTCGCCGCGAGGGCTATCTGAAGCGCTCGGCGAAGAATCTGGTCCTGCTGTCGCGCTACTATCTCGGCGCCGACCCGGCGCGGCTGGCGCGGGCCTATTCGAAGTGACCCGGCCGCGCCTGGTCATGTTCGCCAAGGCGCCGGTGATCGGCGGGGCCAAGACGCGGCTCGCCGCAGGCGTCGGACGCGTCGAGGCCTGGCGGCTGCATCGCGCCATGACGGCCCGGCTGCTGCGGCGGTTGCGGGATCCGCGCTGGGAGACGGTCCTCGCCGTCGCCCCCGACGCGGCGGTCAGCCGTCGCTATCCCGGCGTCTGGCCGGAGGCCTTGAAGCGCGTGGCCCAGGGCGGCGGCGATCTCGGCGCGCGCCAGCGTCGAATCTTCTCTTGGCGTCCGCCCACCCCGACCCTCCCAAGTGGGGGGAGGGAGAAACGTGGGCGACTATCGGACTCCCTCCCCTCGAGGGGAGGGACGGGGTGGGGTGGACGGCGGGGATGCCGGCGCCCGACCGTCGTCATCGGCTCGGACGCGCCCGGCGTGACGCGCGCCGACATCGCCGCGGCCTTCGCCGCGCTCAGGCGCCATGACGCGGTGATCGGCCCGGCCGAGGACGGCGGCTACTGGCTGCTGGGACTGAAAGCGCCTGCGCCGGCGGGTCTGTTCGACGGGGTGCGCTGGTCCCATTCCGGGACGCGCGGGGACGTCGAACGCAATCTGGCCCGTTTCGGGATGAGCTGGACGCATCTGCGCACGCTCGCCGATATCGACGAGGCGGACGACCTCAAAAGAAATCGCTGAAGCCTACGCTTCCCGCTCGGCCAGCAGGCCGCGCTCGGCGCGGTTCGGGAAGCGATAGAAGATGTGCGCCCCGATGCGGCGCGTGCGCACGAGCGACGACGACCAGTGCGGATTGACCGACGTGGTGTGGTAGTGCGTCGCCGAACGCGTCACCGGCGCGGCGAAGCCCATCAGCGCGTGCTCGGCCACGAGCTGGGCCTCGCGCCACTTGCCGCCGAACGGCGCGATCGCCGTCGAGCCGTCGCAGGTGAAGGTGAACTGGCAGCCGGTCTCGCGCTCCGAGCCCTGGTAGACGACGCCGCACACCGTGTCGGGATAGGCGCGGTGGCGGACCCGGTTGAGCACGACCTCGGCGACGGCCAGCTGTCCGGAGAAGTTTTCGCTGCGCGCCTCGTAATAGATGGCTTCGGACAGGCAGCGCCGCTCGCGCGCCGAGGCGCGCGCGGTCATCAGGTGTTCGGCGTCGAAGGTGCGCAGATCGTCGATCGACCGTGTCAGAATTGTCACGTCCGATCCGTCCTCCGGGGAGGATTCGGCGAAGGCGAGCTGGAGCGCGTCGGGCGCGTCGTTCCAGGACACGGCGTCGCCGCGCTCGAGATAGCGGGACGCCAGATCGCGCCAGACCTCGGCCTCGTCCTGGGAGCGCGCGCGCTCGCCCGCCATCGGCAGGGCGATCGCCACGACGGCTGCGGCCGCAAGGGCTCCGAGGCCCTGCAGCGCGCCGATGACCTGCTCTTTCCGCACCTTGACGGGCATCGTGTCCGTCCTTCCTGCGAATCGAGACGCGGACCTCGGCCCGCCGCCCCGTGTCGTCCCGGCGATTCGACTGATCACAGTCTAACCCGGGACCGGCAAAAGGTGAGCGTGGATACACGCGGCGGACCGCGCGGTCAACGCGCCTTCATTCCAACGCAATTAGGGCGCCATTTGGTTTCGAATTCAGTCCCCGTCAAGTCGACAGGATGCGTTAACCATCAAGACTTTGCGCGCAGCGCGGCTTGCGCGGCGGCCAGCCGCGCCACCGGCACGCGGTAGGGCGAGCACGAGACGTAGTCGAGCCCGACTCCCTCGCAGAAGCCGATCGAGGCGGGATCGCCGCCGTGCTCGCCGCAGATGCCGAGCTTGAGTTCCGACCGCGACGCGCGGCCGCGCTCGACGCCGATCCGGATGAGATCGCCGACGCCCTCCTGGTCGAGGCTGACGAAAGGATCCTTGTCGAAGATCTGGGCTTCCAGATAGGCGGCCAGGAACTTGCCCGCATCGTCGCGCGACAGGCCGAACGTGGTCTGGGTGAGATCGTTCGTGCCGAAGGAGAAGAATTCAGCGTGGGCGGCGATGTCTCCGGCGCGCAGGGCGGCGCGCGGCAGCTCGATCATCGTGCCGATGAGGTATTCCGGCGCCTTGCCGGTCTCGGACTCGACGTCGCGGGCGACGGCCTCGATGCGGGCCTTGAGGATCTCGAGCTCCCTGGCCACGGCGACGAGCGGGATCATCACCTCGGCGACCGGCTTGATCCCGGTCTCCTTCTCCACCTGCGCCTGGGCCTCGAAAATGGCGCGGGCCTGCATCTCGTAGATCTCGGGATAGGTGATGCCCAGCCGGCAGCCGCGATGGCCCAGCATGGGATTCGTCTCGTTGAGGGACTGGGCGCGCTCCATCAGCGCGGTCGCCGACAGCCCGGTCGCCTCGGCGACGGCGGCGACGTCGTCTTCCTCGTGGGGGAGGAATTCGTGCAGCGGCGGATCGAGCAGGCGGATCGTGCACGGTCGCTCGCCCATGATGCGGAAGATGGACGCGAAATCCTCGCGCTGCATCGGCAGGATTTTGGCGAGCGCCTTCACCCGGCCGTCCTGGCTGTCCGACAGGATCATCTCGCGCACCGCCGCGATGCGGTCGGCGTCGAAGAACATGTGCTCGGTCCGGCACAGCCCGATGCCCTCGGCGCCGAAGTCGACCGCGGTCTGCACGTCGGCGGGCGTTTCGGCGTTGGTGCGCACCTTCATTCGCCGGGTCCGGTCGGCCCAGGTCATCAGCTTGGCGAAATCGCCGCTGAGCTCCGGCTTGATCATGGTGGCCTCGCCGGCGAGCACTTCGCCGGTGGCGCCGTCGACGGTGATCATCTCGCCTTCCGACACCGTCCGCCCCTTGGCGGAGAAGCGCTTGTTCGCCGCGTCGATCTTGATGTCGCCGGCGCCGGAGACGCACGGCCGGCCCATGCCGCGCGCGACGACGGCGGCGTGGCTGGTCATTCCCCCGCGCGCGGTGACGATCGCCTGGGCGGCGTGCATGCCGTGAATGTCCTCGGGGCTGGTCTCGACGCGCACCAGGATCACCCGGTCGCCCAGCTTGGCGCGGCGCTCGGCCTCGTCGGCGTCGAACACCGCCGCGCCCGTCGCCGCGCCCGGCGAGGCGGGCAGGCCCCTGGCGATGACGTCGCGCTCGTAGGACTCGTCGATCGTGGGGTGGAGCAGCTGGTCGAGCGCGCCGGGATCGACGCGCATCACCGCCTCCTCCTCGGAGATCAGCCCCTCGTCGGCCATGTCGACGGCGATCTTGAGCGCCGCGCGCGCGGTGCGCTTGCCGTTGCGCGTCTGCAGCATCCACAGCCGGCCCTGCTCGACCGTGAACTCGATGTCCTGCATGTCGCGATAATGGTGCTCGAGCTTTTCGAACACGCGCTCGAGCTCGGCGTAGACCTCCGGCATCGCCTCCTCCATGGAGGGCTGCCGGTCGTGCATCTTCTCGCGCATCGCCTTGGTCAGGCATTGCGGCGTGCGGATGCCCGCGACCACGTCCTCGCCCTGGGCGTTGATCAGGAACTCGCCGTAGCGGCCGGTCTCGCCTGTCGAGGGATCGCGCGTGAACGCCACGCCGGTGGCCGAGGTCTCGCCCATATTGCCGAACACCATGGCCTGGACATTGACCGCCGTGCCCCAGCTCGCCGGGATGTCGTACATGCGCCGATAGGTGATCGCCCGGTCGTTCATCCACGAGCCGAACACCGCCCCGATCGCGCCCCAGAGCTGGTCGCGGGGATCGGTCGGGAAGGGCTGGCCCAGCTCGGACTCGACGGCCTGCTTGTACTCGGGGATGAGCGCCGCCCAGTCCTCGGCGGTGACCTCGGTGTCGAGCTGGTAGTCGCGGTCCTCCTTGAAGCGCTCCAGCAGCTCCTCGAAGGTCGAGTGCGGCACGCCGAGCACGACGTCGGAATACATGGTGATGAAGCGGCGATAGGAATCGAGCGCGAAACGCCGGTCGCCCGACAGCTTGGCCAGCCCTTCGGCGGTCTCGTCGTTGAGGCCGAGATTGAGCACGGTGTCCATCATGCCCGGCATCGAGGCCCGCGCGCCCGAGCGCACCGAAACCAGGAGCGGGTTGGCGGGATCGCCGAAGGCCTTGCCGACCTTTGTCTCGAGATCGGCCAGCGCGGCCTCGACCTCGTCGGTCAGCCCGTCGGGATACTGGCGGTCATTGTCGTAGAAGGCCGTGCAGACCGCGGTCGTCAGCGTGAAGCCCGGCGGCACGGGCAGGCCCAGCGTGGCCATCTCGGCGAGATTGGCGCCCTTGCCGCCCAGAAGGTCGCGATCCTCGCGGTCGCCGTCGGCGGTTCCGCCGCCGAATGCATAGACCCATTTCGCCATGTCAGCGCGTGTCCTCTCGTGCGTTTGACGGGGAGGGGGCGCGCGAAACGGCGCCTCAGCCCTCCAGTCGATCGAAGTCCGCCACGGCGCGCACGGCGGCGCGGATCCGCGACAGGAGCAGGAGTCTGTTGCGTCGCAGCATATCGTTCTCGGCGTTGACCACAACGGCCTCGAAGAATGCGTCCACAGGCGCGCGCAGGCTCGCCAGCGCCGTCATCGCGCCTTCGAAATCCTCGTCGGCGAGCGCCTTCGCCGCGACGTCCTCGGCGCCCTCGATGGCGGCGATCAGCGCGGTCTCCTCGTCGGCCTCGGCGGTCTGGGCGACGGCGACGAGCAGGGCGGCGTCTTGTTCGGCGGCGATTTCGGGGCCGTGGATTCCCCCTGAAATCCCGGACGCGCCGGAGGCGCGATCCGGGACCTCGTCGCGACCGGACGCCGGGAGGCCCCGGCTCTCCCCCGGATCAAGTCCGGGGTCGGCCGGGGTTTCAACGCCATGAAGCGCCTCGGCCCGCGCCGCGGCGAGATCGAAGCCCTTCTTCTCCTCGGCCTTGAGGATGTTCGCCGCGCGGCGATAGCCCGTCAGCAGCGCCGCGCCGTCCTCGGTCTCGAGGAAGGCCTGCAGCGCGCGCGCCTTGTTGGTCACGCGCACGAGGTCGTCGTCGACGGTTCCATCGACTCTGGGCGCGAACACCGCGTCGATGACGTCGTGGCGCACGCCCTCGTCGCGGAGATGGACCTTCAGCCGGTCGGCGAAGAAGGCGAGGAGGTCGTTCGATGATCCGCCGTGATAGCGGCGGACGATATCGACGTACTGTTCGTGGACGACGCGCCAGTCATAGTCGCTCGCGTCGATTTCGAGCAGCACCTTGTCGTTGGCCTTGAGCAGGCAGAACACGGTCTGGCGGCTGCCTTTGTCGCCCTTGCTCAGCTGGTGCTGCGCCTTCGTGTGGGCCGTGAACCAGTGATGCGCCGTCTGGCGGATCGAGATCCGGATGTCTCCGGCCAGCAGAATGCGGCTCACCCCCAGCGCCGCGCGCCTGAGCGCATAGGGGTCCTTCGAGCCCGTCGGCTTTTCGTCGATCGCCCAGAAGCCGACGAGCGTGTCGAGCTTGTCGGCGAGCGCGACGGCGGCGCTCACCGGCGCGGTCGGGACGTCGTCGGACGGGCCCTGCGGCCTGTAGTGGTCGCGGATCGCGTCGGCGACCTGTGCGCGTTCGTCGTCGGAGAGATCGGCGAGCAGGCCCCCTCCGTCAGCTTCGCTGACACCTCCCCCACGAGCGGGGGAGGACACCCCACCGTCGGTTGATGTCTCCCCCCGCTTGCGGGGGGAGTGGCCCGAAGGGCCGAGGGGGGCGAGCGCATAATATCGCCCCATCACGCCCTGCAGCTCGGGGAACTCGTAGACCATCCGGCTGACGAGATCGGCCTTGGCGAGCCGGGCGGCGGTCTCGGCGAGATTGGGATCGGCGCCGACGGCCGGGGCCAGTTCGCGGGCGAGCGCGGCGACGCGCTCGACCTTGTCGGCCATCGAGCCGAGCTTGTCGTGGAAGGTGACGGCGCCGAGCTCGCCGGCCATGGCGTCGAGGCCCTTGGCGACGTCGAGATCCCAGAAATGCCGCGCGTCCGACAACCGGGCCGACAGCACGCGCGCATTGCCCGCCGCGATCGCCGTCCCGCCGTCGGGGGCGTCCTGGTTGGCGACGACGACGAATTTCGGCGCGAGCTCGCCCGTCTTCGGGTCGCGCACGGCGAAATATTTCTGGTGGACCTTCATCGTCAGCGTGACGACTTCCGGGGGCAGGTCGAGAAACTCCGGGTCCATGTCGCCGAGCACCGGGACGGGATGCTCCACCAGCCCCGTCACCTCGGCGAGCAGGCCCGCGTCCTCGACCAGCTCGAGCCCCGCGTCGGCGCAGACCTTCCGCGCGCCCTCGATGATGGCGGCCTCGCGCTCGTCGCGCGTAGGCGTGACGCCGTTCTCGCGCAGCTTGGCCTGGTAGTCGGCGTAGTCTTTCACCGCGAAGACCCGATCGGCCTTCGAGTGGATGCGATGGCCCTCGGTGAGGTTCGACGCCTCGATCCCGAAGACCGTCGCCGGGACGATCTCGCCGCCGAGCAGGCAGACGACCCGGTGCAGCGGGCGCACCCAGCGCTGGGCGGCGTCGCCTTCGCCGAACTTCATCGATTTCGGCCACGGGAAATTCTTCGCCGCGTACTCGACCGCCTCGGCGATCACCTCGGCGGCGGGCCGGCCGGGCTTCTCGATGACGGCGACGTAGAACTCGCCCTTCTTGTCGGAGCGCGTCTCGCACTGGTCGAGGCTCGAAAGCCCGGCGCCGCGCAGGAAGCCCTCGACGGCCTTGTCGGGCGCGCCGACGCGCGGGCCCTTGCGCTCCTCGCGCACGTCCTCGGTCTTTTCGGGGATTTTGTCGGCGACGAGGCCGATGCGGCGCGGGCCGGAAAAGGTCCGCAGGTTCCCGAAGCCGAGCCCGGCCTCCTTGAGCTGGTCGGAGACCAGGCGCGCGAGATCGCTCTCCGCGCGCGCCTGCATGCGCGCGGGAATTTCCTCCGAGAAGAATTCGATGAGGAGTTCGGCCATGGGGCGGGCGTCGAGCCTTATGTCTTGTTGTGGCTGCCGTCGCAGAGCGGCTGACCCGCGGTCTGCTTGCAGGCGCAGAAGAACACCGTCTTCGATTTCGGCGCGGTCCAGGCCACGGGGCTGAGATCGGTGACCTCGTGGCTGCCGTCGCAGAAGGGCTGCTTCTTCGAGCGCCCGCAGGCGCACCAGAAATAGGTCTTGCCTTCCTTGACCTCGAAGGCGATGGGCGCGTCGCCGGCGCGGACGGGATCGGTCATGAGGCGGACTCCTCCAGCTTCGCGTCGATCTCCATGGCCTTCTTCGCCGCCGGGCGGTCGTGGATGCGCGCGATGTACGGATCCAGCACGTCGCTGTCGTCCAGCACGCCGAAATGCTTGAGCCAGCCGAGCGCGCCGCCGACCAGGATGTCGCTGGCGGAGAAATCGTCGCCCAGCAGGTAGGGCCGGTCGCGCAGCACCAGCTCGACGCGCTCGATCGCGTTTTCGAAATCGCCCCAGCCGACCATGCCGCGCTCGGCGATCCAGCCCTGCGTCTTGGCGATCATCGCCGGCTCGAGCACGCCCGGCCGGAAGACGTGCCAGAAATAGTGCTCGGCGCGCATGGGATCGCCGAAGGCCGGCGCCAGCCCGGCGTCGGGATAGACGTCGCACAGATAGAGCGAGATCGCCGCCAGCTCGGCGAGATGGCGGCCCTTGTGCGTGATCGCCGGGACCTTGCCGGCGGGATTGACCTTGAGGAATTCGGGCTTGCGCGTGTCGCCGGCCTGCGTGGACAGCAGCTTGATCTCGTAGTCGGCGCCGAGCTCCTCGATGAGCCAGAGCGCGCCCGTCGAGCGCGTGCGCGTGGAATGCCAGAGAGTAAGCTCGGTCATGGGTCAGTCCTTTCCGGGATCGGGCGCGACGCCCCCTCCACCACTTCGTGGTCCCCCTCCCCCGCAAGCGGGGGAGGAAACCCGGAGTAGGCGTCGAGAGCTTTTCCTCCCCCGTTTACGGGGGAGGTGGCTGAGGCGAAGCCGAAGCCGGAGGGGGGAGGCATCGCCATCACGCCGCCTCCCGCTTCTCGATCTCCACCCAGGCCTTCGCGCAGCCCTTGGCGAGTTCGCGCACGCGCGCGATCCAGCTCGCCCGCTCGGCGACCGAGATCGCCCCGCGCGCGTCGACCAGGTTGAACAGGTGCGAGGCCTTGAGACACCAGTCATAGGCGGGAAGCGGCAGCGGCGCGTCGAGTTCGAGCAGCGCCATGCACTGGCGCTCGGCGTCCTCGAACCAGCCGGTGAGCATCTCCACGTCGGCGTGCTCGAAATTGAAGGCCGACTGCTCGCGCTCGTTCTCCTTGAAGACGTCGCCGTAAGTGACGCCTGCGCCGTTGAAATCGAGATCGTAGACGTTCTCCACGCCCTGGACGTACATCGCCAGGCGCTCGAGCCCGTAGGTGAGCTCGCCGGAGACGCGCTCGACGTCGAGCCCGCCGACCTGCTGGAAATAGGTGAACTGGGAGACCTCCATGCCGTCGCACCACACCTCCCAGCCGAGCCCCCAGGCGCCGACGGTCGGGTTCTCCCAGTCGTCCTCGACGAAGCGAACGTCGTGGAGCTTGCGGTCGACGCCGATGGCGTCGAGCGAGCCGAGATAGAGGTCCTGCAGGTCGTTCGGGCTGGGTTTGAGCAGCACCTGGAACTGGTAATAGTGCTGCAGCCGGTTGGGGTTCTCGCCGTAGCGCCCGTCCGAGGGACGGCGCGAGGGCTGGACATAGGCCGCGCGCCACGGCTTCGAACCGAGCGAGCGGAGCGTCGTCGCCGGATGCAGCGTGCCCGCGCCGACCTCGGTGTCGTAGGGCTGCAGGATGACGCAGCCCTGCTCGGCCCAGTAGCGCTGGAGTCGGAAAATCAGCTCCTGGAAGGACGGGGCGTGGGAAACGGCCATGGGCGCGAACCGGAAGGTGTGAAGGCCGCCCGCGGCGGCCCGAAAAGCGGCGCGAACCTAGGCCCGCCGCCGGGTTTGATCAAGCTGGCGGGCCGGACCGGTCGTCGTCCGCGTCATCGCGGTCCATGCGCGCCTCGACGGCGCGGCGCGCGGCGTCCTCGGCTCTGGATCGCCGGCGCTCCGTCGGCTTCCTCAGGAAGACGACGGCCGCGATCGCCGCGGCGACGAGGATGAGGGTCAGCCAGCCCATTCAGCGCCTTCAGAGGTCGTAGCGGCTCCACGCCGCGCGGGCGTCGAGCTCGGCGGCGAAATGGGCCGCGGCGCCGCCGAACATGCGTCCGAAGGGACCGGCCTTGGCGGGCGCGAGCATGCGCACGCGCGCGGTCGCGCCGTAGCGCGTCTTCAGCTCGGCGCGCATGTCGGCCATGCCGTCGACGAGGCCGTTCTCGACGCTCTCCAGCCCGGTGAAGACCGCCCCGGAGAACAGGTCGGGATCCTTGGCGAGCTTGTCGCCGCGGCGCGTCTTCACCAGACCGATGAAGCCCTCGTGAAGCGAGCGCGTGATGCGGTCGATCTGGGCCTGCTGGTCCTTCGTCTCGGGGCTGAAGGGGTCGCCCAGCGCCTTCTTCTTTCCCGCGGTCCGCATCCGGCGCTCGACGCCGAGGCGCTCCATCGCCTCGGTGAAGCCGAAATTCGCCGACACCACGCCGATCGAGCCGAGCAGGGTCGAGGCGTCGCAGAAGATTTCATCGCCCGCGCAGGCGATCATGTAGCCGCCCGAGGCGGCGACGTCCTCGCAGAAGACGAGGACGGGCTTGTTCTTCTCCTCGGCGAGATGGCGGATGCGGTCATGGATGAGCTTCGACTGCACCGGGCTGCCGCCGGGCGAATTCACCAGAATGACGACCGCCGGCGCCGGCTTGAACGCGAAGGCGCGTTCGAGAAGCGGCTCGATCTTGGCCAGCGTCACCGCATTGCCGGTCTGGGCGCGGCCGCCCGGCGCGATCATGCCCTCCAGCCGGACGACCGGGATGATCTTGGGCCGGTTGGGCAGGCGCGCCTGCAGGCCGTGGATGAAGTCGGAGAGACGGGCGAGGATGGACAAGGCGGCGACCTCCGTGGCGGACGGGCGATCCCCTGAGTGGACCGCTCAGGGCGTCATGGCAAGCGCGGCCTCGCCGCGCAGCACGGCCTCGGCGGAGGCGGCGTACTTGCCGCCGGCGTCATCGTGGAGGATCAGGGAGGGGAGCACGCGCAGCGGCGCCTTCGCGGCCTTCACCGCGCGCACCAGGATCCGCTTGGCGGGCCGGTCGGCGCGCGGCTGGACGGGCAGCACCGTGATCGCCCCGGCCCGGCCTTCCAGCGCGGCGAGCGCCTCGCCCAGCCGATCGGCGCGATGGATGAACACAAGCGCGCCCTTCGGCTTCAGCGCGGCGAGCCCGGCGGCGATCCAGTCGGCCAGCGGCCGGTCGGCCATCCAGGCGGCGGTCTTCTCTTCTGCGGGCGCGCGCAGGCTCGCGGGATCGTCGAAGAAGGGCGGATTGAAGAAGACCCGATCGAAGCGCTCGCGGCCGCCGGCCTCCAGCGCGTCGGCCTCGACGATGGCGACGCGGTCCTCCAGGGCGTTGAGCGCGACATTGCGACGCGCCAGGGCGGCGGCGTCGGCGTCCGACTCGATTCCGGTGAAGCGAACGCCGGGAAGGCGTTGCGCCGCGGCCAGCAGCGCCGCGCCCGGGCCGCATCCGAACTCGCAGGCCTCCGCGCCCGCCGGCGCGTCGAGCGCGGCGGCGAGCAGGACCGGATCGATCCCGGCGCGATAGCCGGTTTTCGGCTGGAGGAGGGTGACGCGGCCGCCGAGCAGCCGGTCTTCTGTGGTCTCGATGGCGGCGGTCCCGGCGCGGCTCACCGCTGCTCGTTCTCCGGGAGGAGTTCGCGCAAGAGCCGCTTGGCCTGGTCGCTGTCGCCTTCGCTCACCAGCAGCCGGCGCTTGATCCAGGGCAGCGATCCGCCGAAAACGCCCGCGGTCTCGGCGTCGAGCGTGACCGCCTTGATGCCGGCGTCGCGCAGGATAGTTTCCGCGAAATTGAGCTTCACCGGATCGTTTGTGCGCAAGACTTCGATCACGTGACGCTCCGCGAAAATTGTCCGATCCGGCCTGTTCGCCGCAGCGGCGGCTGCTTGCCGGGTCCGAAGCCGCTACCTATTGTGCAGGCGCTTACTGCAGGACTGCAAGAGGGCGTGGGGTGAACGGACTTCCGCAACCCGAAATCGAGGCCGGGGCGTCCAACCCCATGTCGCGACTGGTCGAGCTGGGCGGTGAGGACATGGCCGCCGTCGACGCGCTGCTCGCCGAGCGCGTGAGCAGCGCCGTGCCGGTGATTCCCAAGCTCGCCCGCTATCTCGTGGACGCCGGGGGCAAGCGCATCCGGCCTCTGATCACGGTCGCCACCGCGCGCATGCTCGGCTATCGCGGCGAGGGCCATGTCAGCCTGGCCGCGGCCGTCGAGTTCATCCACACCGCCACGCTGCTCCACGACGACGTCGTCGACGAGAGCGAGCTCAGGCGCGGCAAGGCGCCGGCCAACCAGGTCTGGGGCAATTCGCACTCCGTGCTGGTCGGGGATTTCCTGTTCGCGCGCGCCTTCACGCTGATGGTCGACGCCGGGTCGATGCCCGCGCTCCACGTGCTGTCGCGGGCGGCCGCGGTGATCGCCGAAGGCGAGGTGCGCCAGCTCGCCGCCGCCGGCGACATCTCCACCTCCCGCGACGCCTACATGGAGATCATCGGCGCCAAGACCGCTGCGCTGTTCGCCGCCGCCGCCCAAGTCTCGCCGATTCTCGCCGGCCGGCCGAAAGCCGAGGAGGAGGCGCTTGAGGCTTACGGGCGCGAGCTCGGGCTGGCCTTTCAGCTGATCGACGACGCGCTCGACTACGGCGGACTTTCTGCGCATCTGGGCAAGAACACCGGCGACGATTTCCGCGAGGGCAAGCCGACGCTGCCGGTCGTGCTCGCCGTGGCGAAGGCCGACGAGACCGAGCGCGCCTTCTGGAGCCGCGTCATGCGTGACAAGGACCAGGGCGACGGGGATTTCGACCACGCCGTCTCGCTGATCAACGGGCACGGCGCACTCGAGGCGACGCTGGCCGCGGCGCGCGGCCATGCCGACGCGGCCCGCCGGGCGCTGGCTGTCTTCCCGCGCAATCCGTGGTCGGAAGCGCTCGATGCGCTGGCCGAGTTCGTGGTCGAGCGCGCCTACTGATCCACCCCGCGCCGCCGGGCGACCTGGTGGATCCACGCGTAGATCCCGATCCAGACGAGTACGCTGACGCCGAAGGCCGCGGGGACCGCGCCGTCGGGCCCCTGCGCGGCGACCAGTCCGCCTGCGGCGAATCCGATGGTGGCGACGCCGTAGAGCACGGCGACCTGTGGATGGCTCCAGCCCGCGCGCAGCAGCATCTGGTAAGCGTGTTCGCGATGCGCCGAGAGGCTGAAGCGGCCCCCGGCGGCGCGCTTGAGCAGGGTGAGCAGGACGTCGCCGATGAAGGCGAGCACGAAGAGCGGCGCCAGCCAGAGCGAGCCTGAGAAACCCTGTCCGGCCATCGCCAGCGCGCCGGCGGCGTAGACCGCGCCGGCGGCGAGCGATCCGGCGTCGCCGGCGAAGACCTGCGCGCGGGGCGCATTGAAGGGGATGAATCCCGCCATCGCCGCGGCGAGCACGAGGCCGGCGAGCGTCGCCGCGCCGGCGCCGGCGACAAGCCCGGCGACGCCGAGCGCCGCGCCGGCGGGGATCATCACCGCCGCCAGCATGCCGTTCGAACCGTCCATGAAGTTCGTGGCGTTGACGACGACGAAGACGAACAGCGCCGAGCCGGCGAGCGCGAGCGCCGCGGGCAGGGCGACGCCGGTCTCGAGCGTGAGCGCGATCCGGTCGACCGGCCCGACGGCCTGGGCGACGAGCACAGAGAGTACGGCGATCATGGCGAATTTGGCGAGCGATCCCAGACCGAGCAGGTCGTCGGCCAAACCGAGTCCCGCAAATGCGAGCGCGGCGGCCAGCAGCGGCGCGACTCCGCTGGCGGGAAAGCCCTGAAACGCGGCGATCAGCGCGCCGGCGCCCAGCCCGGCGACCACGCCGAGACCGCCGGCGCGCGGCGTCGGCCGGTCGTGGCTGGAGCGTTCGTTCGGGAAATCGAGCACGCCGCCCGCCATCGCGAGCGCGGTGGCGGCGAGGCTGATCAACAACGCCGCCACGGCGGGGAGGACCATCACCTCGCTCATGCCGCGCCTCCTAGCCGAACCGCCCGCGCCCGCCAGCCCGCCTGCGCGCCGTCGAGGGCGGATGCCGCGGCGCGCGCGGCGTCGGCGTCGGCGAACAGGGCGAAGCACGTCGCGCCCGAGCCTGACATGCGCGCGAGCCGCGCGCCGGTCTGCGTCGAGAGCGCGTCGAGCGCGTCGCCGATCACGGGGGCGAGTCGTTTCGCCGCTGGCTCGAGATCGTTCGCCGACTGCTCGATGACGGCCAGCGCGGTTTCGAAATCCCCCGCGGCGGGCGTGCGCGCCTCGCCGGCCAGCGGTTCGGGCGCGTCCTCGTCGAACGCAGCGAAGACGCGCGCCGTCGAGACCGCTTCGCCGGGGTGCAGCAGCACCGCGTCGAGCGTGGGCCAGGCGGCCAGCGGCGCGATGCGATCGCCGATCCCGGTCATGCGCAGCGGGCGGGAATAGACGCAGGCCGGCGCGTCGGCGCCGACAACGCTGGCGATCTCGGCGAGCTGGGCGCGGGTCAGGTCGAGGTCCCACAGCCGGTTGAGCGCGCGGAGCGCCGCGGCGGCGTCGGCCGACCCGCCGCCCAGCCCGGCGGCGACGGGCAGGCGCTTTTCGAGGGTGATTTGCGCGGCGAGCTCCGGGCGCTCGACCGCGGCGCGAAGGGCCCAGGCGGCCTTGAGAACGAGATTGTGCGTCTCGTCGGCGAGCGCCTCGGCGCCGTCGCCTTCGATCGTGAGCGTTAGCGAATCGGCTTCCTCGGTTTGCACCTCGTCGCCCCAGTCCGCGAACACGACCAGGCTGTCGAGCGGATGGTAGCCGTCGGGGCGCGCCCGGCCGACGCGGAGCGTGAGATTGACCTTGGCGGGCGCCGGCTCCCGCGGTCCCGCCGCGCTCATCTGATGTCCCGCGGCCCGGCGGCGAGGCCCTGCTCGAGACGGCGCTCGATGAGCGCGCGTTCCCGCGAATCCGGATCCAGCTCGAGCGCCCTGCGCCACTGGAAGCGCGCCTCCAGCGAGCGGCCGACGGCGGCATAGGCGTCGCCGAGATGCCAGTTGATCGTCGGATCGGCGGGCGAGCGTTCGACGGCGTCCTCGAGCCAGCGGACGGCCTCGTCGTGACGGCCCTCCTTGAAATGGCCCCAGCCCAGGCTGTCGAGGATGGCGCCATTGTCCGGCGCCAGCTCGGCGGCGCGCGCCACCATCTCGAAGCCGCGCTCGGCGTTCTCCTCGAGCACGATCCAGTTATAGCCGAGATGGTTGAGGATGCGGGGTTCGTCCGGGGCGACGTCGAGGGCCTGCAGGAAGAGCGCCTCGGCGGCGTCCCAGTCGCCGGCGGTCTGCCGGCAGACGCCTTCGTAAAAATAGTAGCGCCAGTCGACCGGCTCGCCGGCTTCGCGCCGGGCGTCGATGACGTCGGCGTAGATGTCGGCCGCCGTTTCGCACTGGCCCGACAGGCGATGCAGGTCGGCGAGCAGCAGGCGCGGCGCGCGCGCGTCGGTGGTCTCGGTCAGCGTCGCCGCGCGGGCCATCGCCACCTCGCGGTTTCCGAGCCGGAACTCGAGCCAGGCCGCGTCGACGGCGGCGCGCTGCGCGAACGGGCCGTCGGCGAGGCGCCCATAGGCGGCGAGCGCGGCGTCGGTCATCTCCAGCTCCTCGAGCACGCCGGCGAGGTGCAGCGTGTTGCGGTCGAACTCCGGGTCGAGCCGCTGGATCAGGCGGAGATAGAGCGCGGTGTACTCGACCGGGGCTGATCCGGCGAGCATCGCGCTGGGGGCGAGCAGCGCGCGCGCGGCGGCTTCCGGGGCGTCGGGCATGCGCGGGGCGCGCCGGCGCGCGCGCACCCGCTCGAGCGCGTCGAGCAGCGCGGCGTCCTCGTGGTCGGCGCGCTCCAGCTCCTGCTCGTAGAGGGCCGCCGCTTCCGCGCGCCGCCCGCGGCGTTCGAGAAACTCGCCGAGCAGCAGCGTGGTGAAGGCCTCCATGTCGAGGCTGCCCGCCGCGGCGCGATAGGCGTCCTCGGCGCGATCCATGCGGCCGGCCGCCTCGAAGATCAGGGCGCGATGGACCAGGACGTGGCCGCTCGCCGCAAGCGGCGTGTCGAGTTCGCTGGCGGCCGCCTCGGCCTCCGCCCGGCGGCCGCGCGCGATGAGCCCCCACTGGTCGAGAATTTCGTCCAGCAGCGAGCCGAACGCGCCGAATTCCTCGGGCGTCTCGGCGAGAAGCGCGTTCACCCGACCGTCGGCGAGATCGGCGGCGACGGCGTATATTTGCGCGAGCTGGGGCGAGTCCGGCGCCTCGGCCGCGGTCGCGGCGGAGGCGTCGGCGAGGTCGAAATCGCCTGCGAGCAAGGCGGCGTAGAACGCCCGTTCAGAGAGGAAATCGGACTCCGGATCGAGCGCGAGCGCGTCGCCATAGAAGCGCGCCGACGCGTCCGTGTCGCGCGCCGAGCCGGCGTAGCGTCCGGCGAGGAACGCGCCGTAGACGCTCGCCTCCTGCTCGTCCGCCGCCAAGAAGGCCGGGCTCATCGCGCAGGACGCCGCCGCGACGAGGGAGATGATGGATAGAAGCGCTCCGCGCATTTCGTCCGCGGGGCCGGGCCCGCGCCTCACATGTTCGGGTAGTTCGGTCCCCCGCCCCCCTCGGGCGGAACCCAGTTGATATTCTGGTTCGGATCCTTGATGTCGCAGGTTTTGCAGTGAACGCAATTCTGCGCGTTGATGACGAACTGCTTTGCTCCGCCCTCGTCGGGCTCGGTCCATTCATAGACCGCGGCCGGGCAATAGCGCGCCGACGGGCCGCCGAACACCTTGAGTTCGCTGTCGCGCTGCAGATCGAGATCGGCGACCTTGAGATGCACCGGCTGGTCCTCGGCGTGGTTGGTGTTGGAGACGAACACCGAGGACAGCCGGTCGAACGTGATGACGCCGTCGGGCTTGGGATACTCGATCGGCTTGTGCTTCTCGGCGGGCTCGGTGGCTTCGTGGTCGGCGCCGCCGTGGCTCATCGTGCCGAACAGCGAGAAGCCGAAGAGCTGGTTGGTCCACATGTCGGCGCCGCCGAGCATCACGCCGAGCCGGGTGCCGAACTTCGTCCAGAGCGGTTTGACGTTGCGGACCTTCTTGAGTTCGTCGCGCACCCAGGAGCGATCGAACGCCTCCTGGTAGGCGGCGAGCTCGTCGTTCGCACGCTCCGCGCCGAGCGCCTCGAACGCGGCTTCGGCGGCGAGCATGCCGGTCTTCATCGCGTTATGGCTGCCCTTGATGCGGGGCACGTTGACGAAGCCCGCCGAACAGCCGATGAGCGCGCCGCCCGGAAAGGCCAGCTTCGGCACGGACTGAAGCCCGCCCTCGGTGATCGCCCGGGCGCCGTAGGACAGGCGCTCGGCGCCCTCGAACAGCGGCGCCATCTCGGGATGCGTCTTGAAGCGCTGGAACTCGCCGAACGGGAACAGGTGCGGGTTCTTGTAGTTCAGATGCACCACGAAACCGACGGCCACGAGGTCCTCGCCGAAATGGTAGAGGAAGGAGCCGCCGCCGGTCTTGTCGTCGAGCGGCCAGCCCATCGTGTGCTGGACGAGGCCTTTCTGGTGGTTCTCCGGCTTGACCCGCCAGATCTCCTTCATGCCGAGGCCGAACTTCTGGGGCTCGCGGCCCTCGTCGAGATCGAAGCGCTTGATCAGCTGCTTCGACAGGCTGCCGCGCGCGCCCTCGGCGATCAGGGTGTACTTGCCGCGAAGCTCCATCGCGGGCTGGTGGGAGTCCTTCTTCGAGCCGTCCTTGGCCACGCCCATCTCGCCGGTCAGCACGCCCTTGACGACGCCGTCCTCCTCGATGAACTCGGCGGCGGGGAAGCCGGGATAGATCTCGACGCCCATCGCCTCGGCCTTGTCGGCCATCCAGCGGCAGAGCTGGCCGAGCGAGCCGACATAGCAGCCGTGATTGTTCATGAAGGGCGGCATGGCGAAGCCCGGAAGGCTCAGCGCGCCCGTCTCGCCGAGCACGACGAACTTGTCCTTCGTGACCTGGGTGTCGAGCGGCTGGGTCTCGTCGTCGCGCCAGTCGGGAATCAGTTCGTCGAGGGCGCGCGGGTCGAACACCAGGCCGGACAGGATGTGCGCGCCGACCTCGGAGCCCTTCTCGAGGACGGCGATGGAGACCTCGCGCCCGGCCTCCTCGGCCAGTTGCTTCAAACGTATCGCCGCGGCCAGGCCCGCCGGGCCGGCGCCTGCGATCACAACGTCGTATTCCATCGACTCGCGTTCCACCGCCTCGTCGGCCATGACGTCTCCCTGAGTCTGCTGCGCCGGCGGACCGTCTCCGCCTTTGCGCGCCGGTTCCGCCCGTCTTAGCTTACTGACATCGTTTCAGCTAGGGCGCGGCGGGTCCGCCGCCAGCCCCGGCGCCGTCCGCGGAGCCCCATGTCCGTCCCGCTCTCTCAAGAAGACGCCCGCGCGCTGAAGAGCCTCCTGTCCTGGTGGGGCGATCTCGGCGTCGAGGCGCCGCCCGTCGAGCGCGCCGCGCGGCCCGCCGCGCCGGCTTCGCCGCCGCCCGCTTCGGCGCCGCAAGCGCCGACCGCCAGCGCCTCGGCGGCCCGCGCGGCGGGATTCGCCGCATCCGACGCCGGCGAGGACGGGCGCGCGCTCGCCGCGAAGGCGGGCACGCTGGAAGAACTCCGCGACGCGCTCGACGGTTTCGAGGGCTGCGCGCTCCGGGCGACGGCGTCGAACCTCGTCTTCAGCCGCGGAAATCCCGCCGCCGACGTGATGATCGTGGGCGAGGCGCCCGGCCGCGAGGAGGACGAGCAGGGCAAGCCCTTCGTCGGGCGTTCCGGCAAGCTGCTAGACCGCATGCTCGCCGCGATCGGCCTCGACGAGTCGAACGCCTACATCACCAACATCGTCAACTGGCGCCCGCCCGGGAACCGCAAGCCGACCGACGCCGAGATCGAGGCGTGCCGGCCCTTCGTCGAGCGCCACATCGCGCTGGTCGACCCCAAGGTGCTGGTGCTCGCCGGCGGGATCTCCGCCCAGGCCCTGCTGCGCGCCAAGACCGGCATCATGAGCTTGCGCGGGCGCTGGACGGAGTACCGGGTCAAGGACGCCGAAGGGAACGAGGTGAAGAGCATCCCCGCGCTGCCGATCTTCCACCCGGCCTTCCTGCTGAGGCGGCCGCAGGAGAAGGCGAAGGCCTGGCGCGACATGCTGAGCCTGCAGGAAAAGCTGGAATCCGCGCGCGAGGACGCGTCCTAGACGGCGTCCAGGCCGAGGTCGAAATTCGGCGCGGAATGCGTGATCGCGCCGACCGAAATCACGTCGACCCCCGTCTCGGCGATCGCGCGCACGGTGTCGAGCCCGACGCCGCCGGAGACCTCGAGCACGGTGCGCCCGCGGGCGGCCCGCACCGCCTCGCGCAGGTCGTCCAGGGGGAAATTGTCCAGCAGCACGCTCTCGGCGCCGGCCGATAGAGCGGCTTCGAGCTGGTCGAGCCGGTCGATCTCCACGGCGATTTTCGTCATGTGGCCGACATGGCGCCGGGCGCGTTCCACGGCTTGGGCGACGCCGCCGCACACGGCGACATGGTTGTCCTTGATGAGCACGGCGTCGTCGAGGCCGAAGCGGTGGGCCGCGCCGCCGCCGGCGCGCACGGCCTGGAGCTCGAGCGCGCGCAGACCCGGCGTGGTCTTTCGCGTGTGCGCGATGACAGCGCCCGTGCCCGCGATCGCGGCGGCGTAGGCGCGCGTCAGCGTCGCGATCCCGCTCATCCGGCCGAGAAAATTGAGCGCCGTGCGCTCGGCGGTGAGAATCCCGCGCGCCGGACCCTCGATCGTCGCGACCGTGACGCCTGCGTGCAGCTCCTGTCCGTCTCCCAGTTTCCACTCGACGGCGATGTCGGGATCGACCTGGCGGAAGGCTTCGGCCGCCGCCTGAACGCCGGCCAGCACGCCTTCCTCGCGCGATGCGATCACGAACGATCCGCGCGCGTCGGCGGGGATCGTGGCGATCGAGGTGACGTCGCCGCGGCCGCCGAGGTCCTCGGCCAGCGCGCGGGCGACCATGTCGGCGACGAGGCCGGTCGGCAGGGGCGGGGTCATTCGGCGTGCTCGCTTTCTGAAGATTGGTCGGCGGCGATTCCGCGCGCCTGCTCGAGCGTGAGTTCGGTGTGCGCGGCCTGTGGAAGCGTCTCGGGATGGTCGGTGCGGAAATGGCCGCCCCGGCTCTCCTGGCGCGCCAGCGCGGCGGCGGCGACGAAGCGCGCCGCGACGAGGCCGTCGGCCGGGCCGCAACGATCCTCCATCGCATCGATTGCGGCGATCAGCGCGGAAAGCCCCTTCGCGTCGCGTTCGACGCCGGCATGCGCGCTCATCAGCCTGCGCAGCTCTCCCAGCATCTCCGGCGGCAGGTCGGGCGCCGCCATGGCCGCGCCGGCCTTGATCCGTCGAGGCCCGGCGCCGGCGATCGCCTGCGCCGCGCGCCGGCCGAAGACGAGGCATTCGAGCAGCGAGTTCGAGGCGAGCCGGTTGGCGCCGTCGACGCCGGTGCAGGCGCATTCGCCCACGGCGAACAGGCCCTCGACGTCCGTGCGCGTGTCGAGATCGGTCGCGATCCCGCCCATGTTGTAGTGGGCGGCCGTCGCGATCGGGATCGGTTGCGTGCGCGGGTCGACGCCCGCACTCATGCAGGCGGCGAACACGGCGGGGAAGCGATCGGGGAAGGCCGCGCCGACGGCGGAGCGGGCGTCGAGGAACGCGCCGCGGCCGGCCTTCAGCTGGCGGTGCACGGCGCGGGCGACGACGTCGCGCGGGGCGAGTTCGGCGTCCGGGTGGACGCCGGCCATGAAGCGCCGACCCTCGGCGTCGAGCATGGTCGCGCCCTCGCCGCGCAGCGCTTCTGTGGCCAGCGGCGCCGGGTCGCGGCCGATATCGATCGCGGTGGGATGGAACTGGACGAATTCGGGATCGCGGATGGTCGCGCCGAGGCGCGCGGCCATCGCCAGCGACCGGCCCTGGCTCGATTGCGGCGTCGTCGCCACGGCGTACAGCCCGCACGAACTGCCCATGGCGAGCACGGTCTGCTCGGCGGCGAGCGGCTGGACGCCGCCGTTCGGGGCGCGCGCCAGCACGCCCGCGCAGCCGCCGTTCTCATCGGGCATCAGGGCTTCGGCGCGCCAGCCCTCGCGGATCTCGACATGGTCGGCGGCGCGGACGGCCCGGATCAGCGCGGCGAAGATGCTCGCCCCGGCCTGGTCGCCCTTCACGCGCGCGACGCGGGCGCGCGAGTGGGCGGCCTCGCGCGACAGCGCCCAGCGTCCGTCGGCCTCGTGTTCGAAGGGCACGCCGAGCGCGGCGAGCGCCGCGACCTCGCGCGGACCGGCTTCGGCGAGCAGATGGGCGGCGGCCTCGTCGACCAGCCCGGCGCCGGCGGCGATCGTGTCGCGCGCATGCAGCTCGGGGCTGTCGTCGGGGCCGAGCGCGGCGGCGACGCCGCCCTGCGCCCAGCCCGTCGAGGCGCCGGTTCCCAGCTTGCCGCCTGTGAGCAGCACGGTCGGCGTCGGCGCGGCGTGCAGCGCCGTCCAAAGCCCGGCGACGCCGGCGCCGACGATGAGGAGGGGGCGCTTCATGATCCCTCCCTCCCCTTGATGGGGAGGGTCCCGAGCGAAGCGAGGGGGGGGTGGAGATCGCAGCTCGCGGCGTTCGGCCGGAAGGACGCAGCCCCCCACCCGACTGCGCTTCTGCGAAGCGCAGCCACCCTCCCCGCGAGGGGGAGGGAGGGACCGTGTCCGGCCGCCATCACACCGCCACGTAAGGCACGTCGATGATGTCGCGATGGGTGTCGAAATGCGCCGGCTTGTCCGGCTTGGGCAGGTCGAGCATGGCCTGCAGCGAGGCGCGAGCCTTCTCCGCGATCTCGGGGTCGACATCGACCTCGTGCTTCATGTCGCGCAGCGCTTCGTAGATGCCCTGAAGCGTGATCCGCTTCATGTGCGGGCAGAGATTGCACGGCTTGACGAAGGCGGTCTGCGGGTTCTCGACGGAGACGTTGTCGCTCATCGAGCACTCGGTGATGAGGATCGCCTTGGCCGGGTGCTTCTCCTTGACGTAGGCGGCCATCGCGCCGGTCGAACCGGCGAAGTCGGCCTCGGCCATGACGTCGGGCGGACACTCGGGGTGGGTGAGGATGACCGCGTCGGGGTGGGCTTCGCGCAGCTGCTTGATGTCCTCGGCGGTGAACTGCTCGTGGACCTCGCAGGCGCCTTTCCAGGTCAGGATCCGGACATCGGTCTGGGCGGCGACGTTCTTGGCGAGATACTCGTCGGGGATCATGATCACCGTGTCGACGTCCCATTCCCTGGCGATCGCCTCGACGACCTGGACGGCGTTCGACGACGTGCAGCAGATGTCGGAATAGGCCTTCACCTCGGCCGACGTGTTCACATAGGTCACGATCGGATAGTCGGGATAGGCGGCCTTGATCCGGCGGACGTCCTCGCCGGTGATCGAGCTCGCCAGCGAGCAGCCCGCGCGCAGGTCGGGGATCAGCACCGTCTTGTGCGGCGACAGGATCTTGGCGGTCTCGGCCATGAAGTGCACGCCGGCCTGGACGATCACGTCCTCTTCGGCCTCGGCGGCGACCTGGGCGAGCCTGAGCGAGTCGCCGGTGATGTCGCCGACGCAGTTGAAGATTTCCGGCGTCATGTAGTTGTGCGCCAGGATCGTCGCGCCGCGCTCCTTCTTGAGCCGGTTGATGGCGTCGATGAGCGGCGCGTAGGCCGGCCACTCCATCGGGGTGATGACGTCCTTCACGCGCTCGTAGAGATGGTCGACGCGCGCCTTGACGGCGTCGTCGTAGACCAGCTCGGAGGCCTCCGGCCAGCGCGCCGGCGCCGCGCGGCCCGGGCTCGGCTCCGTGTCGTTCGCCGGGGCGGGCGTCCAGTTCATGCCATCCATCACGGCCTCCTTTTGCTCCAAATGAGCATTTCTAGGGGCTGAAAATGCGGCGCGTGTCGATCAGCGCGCCGCTTATGCTCCGCGTGAGCCTAAGGTGGGGGCGAATATACGCGGAACAAGACCAGGTGCAAGCCGAGTCTCGATCACGCGTCCTTCAGTCGCGGAGTCGTCAGGCCCAACGCGCCGCCGGCGCGCTCGGTTTCGCGCCGGTAGCGGTAGAGTTCGGCCGGGCGGCCGCCGGTGCGCGCCTCCATCTTGCCGGTGCCCTCGACGAAGCCGGCGCGGTCGAGCGCGCGGCGGAAATTCTGCTTGTGCATGGGGAAGCCGACGATGCCCTCGACCACGCGCTGGAGGTGGGACAGCGTGAAGGTCTCCGGCATCAGCTCGAAGACGACGGGGCGATACTTGATCTTGCCGCGCAGGCGCGAGATCGCCGTGGCGAGGATGCGGCGATGGTCCGACGCCATCGGCAGGCCGAGCGCGTCGGGCTGTTCGGGCGTCTCGCCGCGATCGCGCGCGGCCTCGGCGACGAGGCCGGCCTCGTAGAGCAGCTGGTAGCGGTCGAGCGCGCGCTCCTCGTTCCACGGCGCGCCGTCGAGACCGAAGGTCGCGCGCACGCGATCATAGCGGGTCGCCCGGACACCCTGCGCGGCGGCCTCGTCGGCCCAGGCGCGCAGCTCCGGCTCGATGAGATCGGTGAGGACGGGCGGGCGTCCGCCGCGGTGGTCCTCCCAGGGAAAGAAACTCCACCAGCTCGCCCAGCGCGCGCCGGCGGCCTTGAGCGGTTTCGCTTCGAAGGTGAGGCCGAGATAGCCGACCGAGATGACCCGGGCGTCGGACCCGCCGCCCGACAGCGCGGCCAGCGGCGCCTCGCGGCCGCGATCGCCGAACGTGTAGAGCTGCTCGACATAGCCCAGCTCGAAGCCGGTCTGCTCGCGCACCCATTCGCGCAGGCCGATCTCGAAGGTGCGGTGCGCCTTCGGATCGAACGGACCGAAGGGCAGGGCGATCTCGCCGTCATTCGGCCCGTCGGCGACGAGCACTTTAGGCTCGCCGTCCTCGGTGGTGAAGATCACCGCGTTCAGGCCGACGACGAGCTGGTCGCCGCTGGCGGCATCGAGGGCTTCGGGTCTCATGACCGGCCCTCCGCTGCGGCGAGCAGACGGTGGAAGCGCTCGAGATAGACGTCCTGGGCCTCGGCCGCCGGCAGCGGGGATATCTCGACCGACAGGCCCCTGGGCGGACGGCCGAAGAAGCGCCGGGCCTCCTCCACGGAGAAGCCGGCGATCTGGGTGGCCTCGAAGAAGGCGCAGACGCGGTCGGCGCGCTTGATCGTCTTCTTCACCTCGGCGGGCAGCGCGGCGGGCAGGCCGAAGCGGACGTGGATCGCGCCTTCGAGCCGCGCCTCGAAGGCCTTGTAGTCATAGCCGAGCGCGGCCTTGAACGGCGAGATCATGTCGCCGATCACGTATTCCGCGGCGTCATGGAGCAGCGCGGCCAGGCGCCAGCGCGCATCCCACCGGGGCGCGAGCTTGCCGCACAGGCCCTCGACGACGACGCAGTGCTCGGCCACCGAGAAGGCGTGATCGCCGCGCGTCTGGCCGTTCCAGCGCGCGACCCGGGCGAGACCCTGCGCGATGTCGTCGATCTCGACGTCGAAGGGCGAGGGATCGAGCAGATCGAGCCGCCGACCCGACAGCATGCGTTGCCAGGCTCGCGGTTTGCTCTGTTCGGGCTTGGTCGACCGCGCCATTATGTCCCTTGCGAAGCTCTCGGCCCCGTCCTATCGCCAAACGGCGCAAGTTCAAGCAAAGGTGTCGGGGCGCGCGCCGATCAACGGGAGAGGCATATGGCGAAGGAACGCATTCTCGTGGCCCTGCAGGGGGGCGAGCCCGACGACGCCCCGCTCGAGGCCGCCTGCGCGCTGGCGCCGGTCTTCGAGGCCGATCTGCGCGGCGTCTTCGTCGAGCCCGATCCCGCCCATTACATGCTCTGGACCGGGCCCGGCGCGGCCGGCGCCTCGGTCGTGTCGACCGCCATCGACGCCGTGCGCGAGGAGGCCGACAAGGCCTGCCGCGACGCCGCGACGCGCTTCAGCAAGACAATCGAGGGCGGGCCCTGCGACAAGGACGGCGCGTCCTTCAGGCGCATCACGGACAGCCCCGCCGAGGCCGCCCAGCAGGCGCGCCTGGTGCGGCTGCTCGTCGCCTGTCCGGAAGCCGCCGCCGGCCGCGGTCCGCTCGCCGATTTCGTCGCCGCCTGTCTCGTCGAGGAGGCCGCGCCGCTCTACGTGCCCCGCAAGGGCGCGACGCCGCCGAAGACGATCTGCGTGGCCTGGGACGGGTCGAAGGAAGCCGCGCGCGCGGCTTTCGCCGCCGAGCCGCTCTTCGATCAGGCCGACAAGGTCGTGATCCTGCACAGCGACCGCAATCTGGATTATCACGACCGCGCCGCCTCGGCGCCCAACCGGCTGAAGAACTGGCTGTCGGCCCACGGCGTGGAATGCGAGACGCGCGAGGTCGACACCTCGGGCTCGCTCGGCGAGGCGATGCTGGAGGCCGCCGGCGAGTGCGACCTGCTCGTCGCCGGCGCCTACGGCCACTCCCGCGTGAGCCAGTTCATCTTCGGCGGGGTGACCCGCACTCTATTGGGGGCTATGGACGGACCCTCCGTCCTGATGGCTCACTAGCCGCCCCGTCGGATCCGCAATTTCCTGACCCGGAGAATTACTCGATGCCTCTCACCCGCGTCGTCCTGCGCCTCGGCCGCAACCCGGATGCCGGATTTCCCGAAGGCGACGACCGCCACGGCTACGTCATCACCGCGCCGCTCGATTCCGACGGCAAGCTCGACGCCGAGCTGTGGCGCAAGCACCGCAAGGGCTGCACCGTGGTCCGCTTCTCGCCCGAGGAGGAGGAGTACGCCGACGGCTGGCTCAGCCATCGCGGCTCGAACTGGTTCTTCCACTATGACGAGGAACACGAGGGGCCCGACGAGCCGGTCTACAAGCTCGGCGACCACACCATGCGGCTGGGCGATTACGTGACGATCCACGAGGCCGACGGCGACGACCTCGTCTACAAGGTCACCGAGGCGCGCGCGGTCGGCTGACCGCTTCCTAGCCCAGCTTCTCCACGAAGACGGTGCCGGCGGAGTAGCCGGCGCCGAACGAGCAGATGACGCCCTTGTCGCCCGGCGCGAGGTCGTCGGAATGCCTGTGGAAGGCGATGATCGAGCCCGCCGAGGAGGTGTTGGCGTACTCGTCGAGAATCGTCGGGGCGTCCTCGCCGCCGGCGTCGCGGCCGAACACCTTCTTGGCGATCATCAGGTTCATGTTGATGTTGGCCTGGTGCAGCCAGACGCGCTTCATGTCGTCGGGCTCCAGGCCGAGTTCGGTCATGTGATCGCGGATCATCTCCGAGACCATCGGCACGACCTCCTTGAACACTTTCCGGCCTTCCTGGACGAACAGCTTGTCGTCCTTGGGCGCGCCGTTCTGGATCGGCTTGTTGTCGCCGGTGCGCCGCTCGGCGCGGTTCAGGAAGCCGAAATTGTTCCGGATATTGTTGGAGAACTTGGTCTTCAGCCGCGTCCCGATGATGCTCCACCCGCCGTCGCCGAGATCGTCGCGCTCGAGCAGGATCGCGGTGGCCACGTCGCCGAAGATGAAATGGCTGTCGCGGTCGCGCCAGTTGAGATGACCCGAGCAGATCTCGGGATTGACCACCAGGATGGCGCGCGCGTTGCCCGCGGCGATCATGTCGGCGGCGGCCTGGATGCCGAAGGTCGCAGACGAGCACGCCACGTTCATGTCGAAGCCGAACCCGTCCTCGATGCCCAGCGCGTCCTGGATCTCCACGGCCATGGCGGGATAGGCGCGCTGCATGTTGGAGGCGGCCACGATGACGCCGTCGACGTCGTCGGCGGTCTTGCCGGCGCGCTCGAGCGCGTCGCGGCAGGCGTTGACGCCGATCTCGGCGAGGACGGACAGCTCCTCGTCGGCCCGCTCCGGGATGTCGGGAACCATCCGGTCGGTGTCGAGAATGCCCGACTTGTTCACGACATAGCGCGACTTGATGCCCGAGGCCTTCTCGACGAACTCGATCGAGGAAGGCTGCAGCGCCTCGACTTCGCCGCGCTCGATCTCGGCGGCGTGCGCGGCGTTGTATTTCTCGACATAGGCGTTGAAGCTCTCGACGAGCTCGGCGTTGGAGATGGATTCCTCGGGCGTCCAGAGCCCGGTGGAACGGATCACGGCGGCTGTCATGCGGCGCTCCGGCAAGCGTTCATGCGATTGAGAGGCAACTTAGACCCGCCCCGCGCGGCCTGTCGACCAGACAGGGCGGCGATCGGGCAAGCGATGGCGCTCTCCGGGCGTCATCGATAACGCCCTTATCCTGAGGTGCTCAGCGCAGCTGAGCCTCGAAGGATGGGATGACGGACGACCTCGCATCCTTCGAGGCCCGCCTGGCGGCGGGCGCCTCAGGATGAGGGTCGGCGCGCGTTCTTTCCTTGGGAGAGATGGTCTCACCCCGGCCCGCACAGCTCGGCGTGCCTGAAGCAGCCCGTCACGTGGTCGTTGACCATGCCGACGGCCTGCATGAAGGCGTAGACGATGACCGGGCCGCAGAACTTGAAGCCGAACCGCTTGAGCTCCTTCGACATGGCCCGGCTCTCGTCGGTCTCGGTCGGCACGTCGGCCATCGATACGAATCGATTCTGCCTGGGCGCGCCGTCGACGAAGCCCCACAGGCGCTCGGAGAAGGACCGGTCGCTCGCCTGGATGTCGCACCAGGCCCGGGCGCCGGCGATGGCCGCCTCGATCTTGGCGCGCGAGCGCACGATGCCCGCATCGCCGAGCAGGCGCGCGATGTCCGCTTCGCCGTATCCGGCGATGGTCTCCGGGTCGAAACCGTCGAAGGCGGCGCGGAAATTCTCGCGCTTCCTCAGGATGGTGATCCAGGCCAGCCCGGCCTGGAAGCCGTCGAGGACGAGCTTCTCGTAGAGCGCGCGGTCGTCGTATTCGGGCACGCCCCACTCGGTGTCGTGATAGGCGACATAGAGCGGGTCTTCGCCCGGCCAGGCGCAGCGGCTTGTCATCTCATTCATCTCTCCGTTTCACCCCACCCCGACCCTCCCCTCAAGGGGAGGGAGACGCGTGTTCGATCAGCGAATCCGTCTCCGTCGCGATGGGCGGGACTCCCTCCTCTCAGGGGGAGGGCGGGGGTGGGGGTCAGGCCGCCGTCATCGCGTCGAGGTCGTCGAGCAGGCGGGCGGCCGCTTCGCCGAGCGTGATCGCGCCGCCGTCCTCGACCGCCTTCGCGAGCCGGTCCACCCGCACGAGCGCCAGCGCCAGACCGTCGGCGGCGGACGTCACCTCGCCGACCTTCTTTTCTCCGGCGGTCACGGCCGCACCCGCCTCGGGCGATCCGCCCTCGAGGGCGAAGCGCAGCGTGCGCTTCCGAACGCCGCCCTTCCTGTGCATGCGGCTGGCGACCTCCTGGCCGACGAAGCAGCCTTTCCGGTAGTCGATGCCGCCCAGCCGGTCGTGATTGACGTCGGTGGAGAAGACTTCGCCCGCGCCGTAGTCGCGGCCGAACTCGGGGACGCCGGCGGCGATGCGCGCGGCGTCGTAGGCGTCGACGTCCTCGGGGCCGCCGGCGGTCACGATCGCGCGGACGCCGAGCGCTGCGCTGCGGGGGGCGGGCGCGATCGCGTGCGCGACCGTCTTCAGTTCGGCTTCGCCCTCGCCGCGCGCGGCCGCCACGGCGAGTTCGGCGTCGATGGCGATCTCGGCCTTCGCCCGCAGGCGATACATCGCCAGGCGCTTGGCCAGCGCCTCGGCCTCGCTCGCCGGCGTGTCGAGATAGAGCCCGCCCTCGCCGTCGTCGAAAATGACGAAGTCGGCGAGGATCTTGCCCTGCGGCGTGAGCAGGGCGGAGAAAATCGCGCCGCCGTCGGGCAGATCCTCCGGGCCGCGCGTGATCACGCGCTGCAGGAAGCTGCGCGCATCCGCGCCGGTTATGCGGATCACGGCGCGGTCGGGCAGGGCGGTGAGGAAGTCGGGCGCGTCGGTCATGACGCTGAATTGGGCGATGCGGCGTTCCGCGTCAATCGCGCTCGGGACCGGACGCAGCCTCCTGAAACCCCGGCCGACCGGAGGGAGAGCCGGGGCCTCTCCGCGAATAATCTCGCAGAGGTCCCGGATCGCGCCCGCGGCGCGTCCGGGAATTCAATCATCCCGCACCGAGTCTCTCTGCTTGCACTGGCGCTCGGGCCGCGAAAGGGCTATCCCGCCGCCGGCATGTCGCGCATCCTGTTCATAACCGCCACGCGGATCGGCGACGCCGTGCTCGCCTCGGGCCTCGTGGACCATCTCGCGCGCACTGAGCTGGACGCGCGGATCACGGTGGCCTGCGGCCCGCTCGCCGCGCCGCTCTTCCGCGCCGCGCCGTGCGTCGAGGACGTCATCGTAATGGAGAAGCGCCCCGGCGGCGGACACTGGCTCGATCTGTGGCGGCGCACCGTATCGCGGCACTGGGACCTGGTCGTGGATCTGCGCGGCTCGGCGACGAGCTGGTTCCTGCGCGCCGGCCGGCGCGTCGTGAAGCGGCGCGGGCTCAACGGCGCGGCCGTCAACGGATCGCCGGTGCACAAGGTAGTCGAGGCCTCGCGGGTGCTCGATCCGAACGCGATCTTCGCGCCCGCGCTCTGGCTCGACGCCGCCGCCGAGGCCGAGGCCGCGCGCCTGATCCCGGACGACGCGCCGGTGCTGGCGCTGGCGCCGGCGGCGGCCGCGCCCTTCAAGGAATGGGCGCCGGAGCGCTTTTCCGAGCTGGCCGGACGCCTGACCGGTCCCGGCGGCGCGCTGGAGGGCGGTTATGTCGTCCTGCTCGGCGGCCCCGGCGACGAGGCGACGGCGGCCGCGGCGTGCAAGGGGCTGCGCGAGGATCGCGTGATCGATCTCGTCGGAAAGCTGGGACTGCTCGAGGCCGGCGCCTGCCTGAGGCGCGCGACGCTGTTCGTTGGCAACGACTCCGGCCTGATGCACATCGCCGCCGCGGCGGGAACGCCGACGCTGGGCCTTTTCGGTCCGACCGACGAACGCGTCTACGGGCCGTGGGGCGATTTCGCCCGTCCCGTCCGCGCGGGCGGGCCCGCCGACGAGCGCGAACGCGGCAGGCTGCGCTTCGCCGAGGAAAGCCTGATGGGCGCGCTGGAGGTCGATCCCGTCGTGTCCGCCGCCGAACAGCTGCTCAGCGAAAGGAAGGCCGCATGACCCGGACATTCGATCTGATCGTGAAGGGCGGAACGGTCGTCACGCCCGACGGCCGGCATGAGGCGGATGTCGGGATCGTCGACGGCAAGTTCGCCGCGATCGGCGACCTGTCCGCCGACCGGGCCGGCGAAACCATCGACGCGGCCGGCCTGCATGTCCTGCCGGGCGTGATCGACTCCCAGGTTCATTTCCGCGAGCCGGGCATGGAATGGAAGGAGGATCTCGAATCCGGCAGCCGCGCCGCGGCGATGGGCGGGGTGACCTGCGTTTTCGAGATGCCCAACACCAGCCCCTCGACGATCACGCCCGACCTGCTCGCCGACAAGGTCGAGCGCGCCACCCATCGCATGCACACCGACTTCGCCTTCTACGCGGGCGCGACGAAGGAAAACCCGCCGGTGCTGCGCGAGATGGAGCGCATGGCCGGATGCTGCGGCGTGAAGGTGTTCATGGGCGCCTCGACGGGCGATCTGCTCGTCGACGACGACGCCGGCGTCGCCGCGGTGCTCGCCGTCATCGAGCGCCGGGCGGCCTTCCACTCCGAGGACGAATTCCGGCTGGAAGAGCGCCGCGGGCTCGCCCGCGACGGCGACTGGTCGAGCCACGAGGAGGTCCGCGACAAGCGCGCGGCGATGCAGTCGACCGAACGGCTCGTGCGGCTGGCCCACGAGGCCGGCAAGCGCATCCACGTGCTGCATATCTCGACCGCCGAGGAGATGGAGTTCCTGAGCGGGCACAAGGACGTCGCCAGCGTCGAGGCGACGCCCCAGCATCTCACCCTGGAGAGCCCGGACTGCTACGAGCGGCTGGGCGCCTACGCCCAGATGAACCCGCCGATCCGCGACCACGAAGCCCGCATGGGGATCTGGCGCGGCCTCGACCAGGGCGTCGTCGACGTCCTCGGCTCGGATCACGCGCCGCACACGGTCGAGGAGAAGTCGAAGCCCTATCCGCAAAGCCCGTCGGGCATGCCCGGCGTGCAGACGCTGGTCCCGCTGATGCTCGACCACGTCAACGCCGGCCGGCTGACGCTGGAGCGCTTCGTCGACCTCACCAGCGCCGGCCCGCAGCGCATCTTCGGTCTCGCCGCGAAGGGCCGGATCGCGCGCGGCTACGACGCCGATCTCACGCTGGTCGACATGAACGCCGAGCGCACGATCGAGGAAAGCTGGCTCGCCTCGAAATGCGGTTGGTCGCCCTTCACCGGCATGACGGTGAAAGGCTGGCCGGTCGCGACCATCGTGCGCGGCCGCGCCGTCATGCGCGAGGACGAGCTGGTCGCGCCCTCGACCGGCCGGCCGACGCGCTTCGTGGAGACGCTGGGGGCGCGCTGACGCGCCGCCGGCGGCCGAACGCCATGAACAACGACGGCTCCCTGAGGGCCCGCCAGGCGCTCGCCCGGACCGCCGGCGTCTTCTATCTCGTCATCATCGCGTGCGGGCTGTTCGCCGAACTCGGCGTGCGCGGCGCGCTCCTGGTTCCCGGCGACGCGGCGGCCACGGCGGCGCGGATCGCCGACGCCGAAGGGCTGTTCCGGCTCGGGCTGCTGAGCGACGCCGCCATGATCGCGAGCGACATCGTTGTGGCCGTCCTGTTCTACGCGCTGCTGCGCCCGGCGGGCGCGACGCTCGCCCTGCTCGCGGCCGGTTTCCGGGGAATCCAGGCCGCGGTCCTGGCCGCCAATCTCCTGAACCCGGTCGCGGCGCTCATCCTGCTCGACGCCGCCGGGCCGGCGGCCGGCCTCGGCCCGGCGGCGCGCGAGTCGCTAGCGCTGTCGGCGATGGAGGTGCACGCCCACGGCTACGATCTGGGCCTGATCTTCTTCGGGTTCAGCTGCCTGATCGTCGGCTATCTGATTGTGAAATCGTGGATTCTTCCGCGCATCATCGGCGGTCTCGTGATCGCCGCCGGGCTGGTCTATCTCGCCGGCAGCCTGACGCGTTTCCTCGCTCCGTCGCTGATCGAGGCCGTCGCGCCGCTTTATGCGATCGCCCTCGTCGCCGAGCTGTCGCTGGGGCTCTGGCTGGTCGTCCGCGGCGTCCGGACGCCGACGCGCTAGTCGATATATTCCCGCCGCAGGGTCTCGCTCAGCGCCCGGCCCTGGATCGCCAGCCGGCGGCGCTCCACCTCGGCCTCGGCGTCGCAGCGGGTGCGGCGCTGCTGGTGATAGCGGAAGCCCTGGTTGAAGCTGTCGACGAGGCGCTGGCGGAACGGGCCGCGGGTGGGCGCTTCCAGGTCGAGCATCTCCTGCATGGCGTTGCGCCAGCGCTGCGCCTCCGCGCCCTCGCAGGCGTAGGCGATGTAGTGGAGCTCGCCCATGATCCCGGACAGCTGCTCGACGGGATAGAGCGAGGAGGCCGTGCCATCCTCGGCCTCGTCCTCGGGATCGTACGGCTTGAGATCCTGCGCAGCGCTGGGAACAGCCAGCGCCGCGGCCGCCAGCAGCGCCGCCAGGAGGGATGTCGCCCGTCTCGTCATGGGCGGGACCCTTATCGCCGAAGCCGGCGGAATCAAGGCCGCTTTCCGCGCGCCCGGTCGTAGATCGCCCGGCCGGCCTCGAGCACGCGGCGCGTCTCGTCCCAGTCGAGCCGGGCCGCGGCTTCGGCCCGCGAGACGAAGACGGCCTCGGCCGCATCGTCGCCGGGCCGCGGTTCGCCGCCGGTCCAGCGCGCGGCGTAGTCGATCAGGATGAAATGGCCGCTGGTCCCGATCGCGTCGACGACGTCGATCAGGCCGAGGATCTCGGCTTCGACCCCGGTCTCTTCGCGCAGCTCGCGCAGGGCGGCGTCCGGCGCGCGTTCGCCGGCGCGGATGCGCCCGCCCGGGATCGACCAGCGCCCGGCGAAGGGCGGTTTCGACCTGCGGATGAGGAGCACGTCCTCATCGCGCCAGCACACCACGCCGGCCGACGGGATGGGTCGGTCCGCGCTCATCGGGGCGCGCCTTGACGGGTCATGACGGGGCGGGAAACGTTGCGTCCATGTGCGGACGCTATGTGATCACCGTATCGCTTGACCAGATGCGCGCCATGTTCGGCGTGACCGACCGGCCCAATCTCCAGCCGACCTGGAACGCCGCGCCGACGCAGGACCTGCCCGTCATCCGCCGCGGCAAGGAAGGCGAGGCCCGCCTGTCGCAGATCCGCTGGGGGCTCGTGCCGCACTGGTCGAAGACCGGCCCGGAGGGCGCCAAGCCGCTGATCAACGCGCGCGCGGAGACGGCCGCCGACAAGCCGATGTTCCGCGCCGCCATGGCGCGCCGGCGCGCGCTCGTGCCCGCCGACGGCTTCTACGAATGGTCGAAGGAGGGCGATCGCAAGCAGCCCTGGTACATCACCCGCGCCGACGGCGAGCCGATGGTCTTCGCCGGGCTCTGGGAGCGCTGGGGCGAGGGGAGCGAGCGCGTCGACTCCTTCGCGATCCTGACCACCGACGCCAGCGCCGACATCAAGGCGATCCATCACCGCGCGCCGGTGATCCTGGAGTCCGGGGCGTGGTCGGACTGGCTCGACCCCGATATCGATCCACAGCCCTTCCTGCATCCCGCGGCGGACGGCGCGCTCGCCGCCCGGCGCATCTCGACGCGGGTCAATTCGGTGCGCAATGACGGGCCGGAGCTGATCGAGGCCGAGGTGAATTAGGCTCCTATGTAATCGGGCAGCTCTTTATCTGCACGGAGGTTCAGACAGCTGATTCATTGCTGCGCTGAATCCCATCAATGAAAATTCTTGCATATATGACCACTGACCATTCAGCTGTACTTGAACTGAGAGAATGCGGCCTCGGCTCATTTCCTCAATAAGACCATCGCGCGGCAAATGTATTAGGTTTGACGCCTCAATCATATTGGCTGGTACGCGATTGGTCGGAACACCGTCCGCTGGGTCAACTTCATAGGCAACTGCATCGGGCTTCGACCGGAATGACGCAATGAGGGATAAGCCACGTTCTTGACTATAGAGTAATTCCATTCGCGATGGATTATTGTGATAGCCCTGCTTTATGTAGCAGGCTCCATTGTCTTGAATGACATAAAAATCTTGAAACCGCCCTACAGAGTGCGCGCGGTCATATGTCCCCCAACTTTGCGCTGACGCGCTTGGTCCGAGGAGAACTGCTAGAGCAAGCAAAAAAGCCCGACTCATTTTTCACGCCCACCGCATCCCCTAGGTGTGAATAATGCTATCAATACCACATATCGACGTCTACCCACCTTGATAGCGGTATCCGGAGTTGCTGATTAGAGCTTTCAACCGGATGGGAAGCCGACGCTACTGCGCCAGCCAGCCGCCCTCGACGGGATAGGCGGCGCCGTTGGCCGAGGCGCCGGCGTCGGAGACGAGATAGAGCAGCAGGCCGGCGAGCTCGTCATAGGTGACGAACTTCTTGGTCGGCTGGGCGGCCAGCATGACGTCGCGGACGACCTCGTCTTCGCTGATCCCGCGCGCCTTCGCCGTATCGGCGATCTGGTTCTCCACCAGCGGCGTCTTCACATAGCCCGGGCAGATCGCGTTCACGGTGACGCCCGCCTCGGCGACCTCGAGCGCGGCGGTCCTGGTGAGACCGACGACGCCGTGCTTGGCCGCGACATAGGCCGCCTTGAACGGCGAGGCGATGAGGCCGTGCGCCGAGGCGATGTTGACGATGCGGCCGCGACCCTGGCGCTTCATCACCGGCACGGCGGCCTTGGTCGTGTGGAAGGCCGAACTCAGATTGATCGCGAGGATCGCGTCCCACTTCTCCGTCGGGAACTCCTCGACCGGGGCGACGTGCTGGATCCCGGCGTTGTTGACCAGGATGTCGAGCCGGCCGAACTCGCGCTCGGCGAAGGCGATCAGATCGGCGATCTCGTCGGGTTTGCGCATGTCGGCGCCGTGATAGCGGACCTCGACGCCGTGCTTGTCGGCGATGGAGGCGCGCAGCGCCTCGATCTCGTCGGCGTCGCCGAGCCCGTTCAGAACCACGTTCGCGCCGTTCTCGGCCAGGCTCTCGGCCAGCGCCGCGCCGATCCCGCTCGTCGAACCCGTGACGACGGCGACCTGGCCCTTCAGATCAACACTCACGGCGCCCATGGAGCTGCTCCCGATGCCGAATATTGCTGCGGTGCAAAAGAGGCCTGCGGCCGTTTCGCGTCAAGGGGAGAGACTTCAGTTCTTTTTCGGGGGCTGCGGCCGCGTGAACAGCAGCGTGTCGTCCGTCGAACCCTCCGGTTCGAAGCGATAGCCCTCGAGATCGAAGTCCTTCAGGCGGTCGGGCGTCTCGATGCGGTTCTCGATGATCCAGCGCGCCATCAGGCCGCGGGCCTTCTTGGCGTAGACCATCAGCGTGCGCAGTCGGCCGTCCTTCTCCTCCTTGAAGTCGACCGAGACCACCGGAAGCCCGGTCGATTTCAGCCGCGCGGCCTTGGAATACTCGTTGGAGGCGAGGTTCACGATGGTTCGATCGGCGTGGCCGCTCGCGACGCGCTTGATCTCCCCGGCGATGTCGTCGCCCCAGAAATCGTAGAGATTGCCGCCGCGCTCCGTGCGCAGCCGCGTGCCCATCTCCAGGCGATAGGGCTGGATGGCGTCGAGCGGCCGCAGCGCGCCGTACAGCCCCGACAGGATCCGGAGATGATCCTGCGCCCAGACCAGATCGTCATTGGACAGGCTCGCCGCCTCGAGCCCGCGATAGACGTCGCCGGCGAAGGCCAGCGCGGCCGGCTTGCCGGTCTCGGCGTCCGGGTCGAACGCCTTGAAGCGCTCGCGGTTGAGCTGCGCCAGGTCGTCGGAAATCCCCATCAGCGACTTGAGATCGCCGGGGGTGAGCCGGGCCGTCGTCTCGGCGAGTTCGCGCGTGCGATCGATCAGCGCCGGCGTCGTCGGGTCGAGATCGACGGGAGCGGGTTCGAAGTCGAGCTGCTTGGCGGGCGAGAGCAGGATCAGCATCACATCGTCTCCTTTGTCCGGGGAGGAGATACGGTCGCGGCGGCCGGGTTCCAACCCCGCAGGACGAGCGGTTCAGTCGCGGGGGATGAGCACGCGCGGATTCATGATCCCGTTCGGGTCGAGCGCCTGCTTGATCGCGCGCATGACCGAGAGCTCGACGGGCTTGCGCGCGGCCAGCTCGGCCTGCTTCAGCGTGCCGATCCCGTGCTCGGCGGAGATCGAACCGCCGAATTCGTCGACGAGGTCGTAGATCAGCTTGGTCGCCGGCTTCGCCGCGGCGAGGAAATCGTCTCCGGCGCCGGGCCTTCGCCGGGCGAGGTTGAAGTGGACATTGCCGTCGCCGACATGGCCGAAGGCGATCACCATGCCGTCCTCGACGGCGGCTTCGGCCTTCGGGATCGCCGTCTCCATGAAGGCGCCCATCTGCGAGACCGGCACCGAGACGTCGTGCTTGGCCGCCTTGCCGTGCTGCTTCTCGGCTTCGGGGATGCCCTCGCGCAGCGCCCAGAACTCGGCCATCTGGGCTTCCGATTGCGCCACCGCGCCGTCGGTGACGAGGCCGCGCTCGAAGGCGGTCTCCAGCGCGGTCTCCATCAGCGTCTCGGCGCGGTCGGCCTCGGCCGACGCGATCTCGATGAGCACGGTCCAGTCGGGATTGCTTTCCAGCCGGGCGCGCGCGCCCGGCAAATGGTCCTGGACGAGATCGATCCCGACCTTCGGCATGAGTTCGAAGGCGGCCACCGCGTCGCCGGTGAGATCCTTCATCACGCCGAGCAGCTCGACCGCCTTCGAGGGGCTCTCGACCGCGGCCAGCGCGACCGACGCCGAGGCGGGGCGCGGGAACAGCTTCAGCGTCGCCGCCGTGACCACGCCGAGCGTGCCCTCCGCGCCGATGAAGAGCTGCTTGAGATCGTAGCCGGTGTTGTTCTTCCTGAGGCCGGAGAGGTCCGAGACCACGCGTCCGTCCGGCAGCACCGCCTCGAGGCCGAGCACGAGATCGCGCATCATGCCGTAGCGCAGCACATGGACCCCGCCCGCATTGGTCGAGATCAGCCCGCCGATCATGGCCGAGCCCTGCGCGCCCAGGCTGAGCGGGAAGAGCTTGCCGGCGTCTTCCGCGGCGTTCTGGACGGCCTCGAGGATCGCCCCGGCCTCGACGGTGACGGATTCGTTGGCCGCATCGATCGCCCGCACGCCGTTCATGCGCTTGAGCGACAGGACGACCTCGCCCTCGGGCGTCGAACCGCCCACGAGGCCGGTATTGCCGCCCTGCGGCAGCACGGCGATCCCGGCCTCGTTGCAGACCTGGAGGATGCGGGCGACCTCGTCGGTCGAGCCGGGCTTGAGCAGCAGCGGGGTCGCGCCGTGATGGCGGTCGCGCCAGTCGCTGACATGGCCCTCGAGTTCGGCCGGGTCGTCCGACCAGGCCTTCGCGTCGAGATCGGATTTCAGGCGATCGAGTATTTCGGCGTGCGTCATGCCCGGCAGACATACACGCTCGCCGCGGCGATGTAAGGCCTAGACCTCGGCGGGGTTCAGCCGCGCCTCGAAACGCAGCGACGGCGCGGCGTCGGCGCGGCCCTCGAAGAGGTAGCCGTCGCCCTTCCGGCTGCCTTTCAGCTTGAGTTCGAAGTCGGTGTAGTCGCCGAAAACGGACTGGGTGACGGGATTGTGCTGGCGTACATAGAGGCGCACCTGCAGGGCGGTCTCGTCGCCCGATACCGAGCCGACGTAGTACATCCCCGAATCGCCGCCGTAGACGGTCTCGTCCTGCACGACGACCACCCCCGACGCTTCATCAAGCGGCGTGCGGAAGTTGACGATGTAGAGCCCGTTCTTCATGCGGAACCGTCCGTTTCCGTCCAGATTTACGCGGAGTTACCTCCGCTTTCCAGTCATCCCTTAGCCGCCGCCGCGCGGCGAAGCCGGTCATTGATCGCCTCGCCGAGCCCGGATTCGGGAATCGGCGATACGGCGATCGGTTTTCCGAGGCCGCCGAGCTCCGTGAGCCCCGCGAACAGATTCGCCGCAGCCTCGGCCAGGTTTCCTGTCGGGGACAAATTAAACATTTGAATGTTTTCAATTGGTTGCTGCGACCCAAACGCGAGCCAGGATTCGCCTGTATGGGGAAGTTGTGCGTTGAGGCGAAGCGGCACCGGCGGGGCGTAGTGGCTCGACAGCATGCCCGGCGCCGTCGGCGCGGACGCCGCTTCGGGCGTGGCGAGCGGACCGGCGATCGCCTCGACGCGGCCGCGTTCGACGCCGCCCGCGCGCAGCAGCGTCGCCTTCTCCTCGTCGATCGCCACGATGGTGCTCTCCAGCCCCACCCGGCAGGGGCCGCCGTCGAGGATCAGGTCGACGCGATCGCCCAGCCCCGCGGCGACGTGGGCCGCCGTCGTCGGGCTGACTGCGCCGGACGGGTTCGCGCTCGGCGCGGCGATCGGGCGATCGAGACGGCCGATCAGCGCCGTCATGGCCGGCGCGTCGGGCCAACGCACCGCGAGGGTGTCCAGACCGGCGGCGGAGAGATCGGAGATGTCGGAGCCGGCCCTGCGTTTCGCCACGACGGTGAGCGGGCCGGGCCAGAAGGCGTCGGCCAGCGCATGCCCGAGGCGGCCCAGATCGACGAGCCGCTCGGCGCGCGCGATCGAATCGACATGGGCGATCAGCGGGTTGAAGCGCGGGCGGCCCTTGGCCTCGAAGATCCGGGCGACCGCCCGCCCGTTGGTCGCGTCGGCGGCGAGGCCGTAGACGGTCTCCGTCGGCACGGCGACGAGCCCGCCGCCGGCGAGAATCTCCGCGGCGGCGTCGAGCGCCGCGGGATCGTCGGCGGGTCTGACGGGGACGGTCATTGGGGGGCATCCTGGAAGCGCCGGCGAGACCGGGGCTGCGCGCGTTCAATCGGCGGCTTCGGCCTCGATGTGAAGCCGGATCGTCACTTGCTGGTCGACATCGCTCCAGTCGGGCCCGCCGACGCCGAAATCGCCGCGATCGATCGCGAACGCGCCCTCGGCGACGGCGCGCGAACCGGTGATGTCGAGGGTGAAAGGAAGCGCGACTTCGCGCGTGCGGCCATTGATCGTCAGGTCGCCGCGGGCCTCGTAGCCGTCGCCCGATCGCGTCACGTCGGTCGATAGGAACCGGGCGGCGGGATGATCACCCGGATTGAGGCCGCCGGCTCCCGTCACCGCGGCCTGGTAATTGTCGTTCGACATCCGGGCCGAGCCGGTCCGCACCACGGCGTCGATGCGCGCGTCGGACAGGTCGTCGGGATCGAGCCGGATCTCGGCGCCGAAATCGGCGAATTCGCCGGTCACCGGCGAATTGAACGCCGTCGCCTCGAACGTCACCGAGGAAGCTTCCGGGTCGACCAGCCAGTCCTGCGCGAGCGCCATCGGCGCGGCGAGAACGGCGGCGAGGCAGGCGGTCGCAAGCAGGCGGAGCATGGCGGGTCTCACTGCTGCGCCGATTTCTGTGCGGGACGGTTCAGTCCAGGGATCATACGCGTCAGCACGCCGTCCCGATCGACGAAGTGATGCTTGAACGCCGCGCCGGCGTGCACCGCGAGCAGGACGAGGATCACCCATCCGACCGCCCCGTGGATGGAGCCGGCGGCTTCATGGAAATCCTCGGTGCGCGGAACCGGCAGCTTGGGCAGCTCGACGGCGTTGAAGGCGAGAATCGGGAAGCCCTCGCCATAGGAGGACGCCGCGACATAGCCGGCGATCGGCGCGCCGATCATGATCGCGTAGAAGGCGACATGCGTGAAACGTGCGGCGAGGCGTTCCCAGCCGGGCATCGCCGCGGGCAGGGCGGGCGGCTTGTGGCCGAGCCGCCAGGCCAGGCGGCCGAGCGACAACACAAGGATCGTCAGCCCGATCGTCTTGTGCCAGTTGTAGACCGCCGACGCCCTTTCGACGGACACCTCGCCGTCGAACGCGGCGTCGCGCACCTCCTCCATCCACCAGCCGTAGAAGACCATCCCCACCAGCAGGATGGCGATCGTCCAGTGAAAGGCGATGGCGATCGTGGTGTAGCGGCGCGTTTCGGTCGATGGGCGATTCATCTTTCAGTCCTCCGTCTCGAGGAATTCCGCTTCTATACTTAGGCGAACTTCGGTCCCGACGAAATTGGAGCCGAGACCGGCGACGTCGAATTCGGTGCGATCGATCACGAGGTCTCCTCCAAATCCCACGGCCTGACGCCCTTCGAGCGGATTTTGGACGCCGCCGTAAAACTCCGTTTCCATCACCGCCGGCCGCGTGATCCCGTTGAGCGAGAGCTCGCCGTGCACCCGGCCCGCGCGCTCGCCCGTGATTTCGATCCGCGTGGAGCGGAAGACGATCTCGGGATGGCGCTCGGCGCCGAGCCAGCCTAGCAGGCGCGCGTCGAAATCCGGGTCGCCTGTCGAGATCGAGGCCGCGCGCACGATCGCCGTGATCTGCGCGGCTTCGGGATCGGCCGGGTCGAAGGACAGGCTCGCCTCGGCGTCGTCGAAGCGGCCGACATACCAGGACAGCCCCATGTGGCGGGCGCGCCAGATGACCTGGGTGTGGGCCTGGTCGAGCGTCCAGTCGCCGGCGGGCAGCTCGGCGGGATCGGTCGTCGGCGCGGAGACGCACGCCGAGACCAGCAGGGCGGCGAACAGAACGAGGCGACGGATGAGCATGCTGCGCGCTCCCGGGGAACGGATCAGGCTAGCTTTATCGCCGCCGCTTGGCGACCGCCCCGCCCGCCCCGGAGGCGAATTGGCGCAGGGGCTCGCGTCGCCGGCACAAAAAGCTATCTTCGATCGACCTGTTCGTCCTTCCGTCCCGGGAGCCCCCTCATGACCTACCGCGCCCCCGTCCGCGACATCCGCTTCTGCCTCGAGGAGATCGCCGCCATGGACGGTCTCAAGGCCACCGGCGCGTTTCCCGAGTTCTCCTCCGATCTCACCGGGGCGATCCTCGACGAGGCGGCGAAGCTGGCCAACGACGTGCTCGCGCCGCTGAACCGCGTCGGCGACCAGCAGGGCTGCACGCTCGACAACGGGGTGGTGCGCACGCCCGAGGGCTTCAAGGACGCCTACGCCCAGTTCGTCGAGGGCGGCTGGCAGGGGCTCCAGTTCTCCACCGATCACGGCGGGATGGGGCTGCCGGTGGCGCTGGGATGCGCGCTCATGGAGCTGCTGCAGTCGGCGAACATGGCGTTCGGGCTCGGCCCGATGCTGTCCTTCGGCGCCATCGAGGCGCTGATCGCGCACGGAACCGAGGAACAGCAGGAGCTTTACCTGCCGAAGCTGATCAACGGCCAGTGGTCGGCGACGATGAACCTGACCGAGCCCCAGGCCGGCTCCGACGTCGGCGCGCTCAAGACCAAGGCCGAGCCCAACGGCGACGGCTCATGGGCGGTCTCGGGCCAGAAGATCTACATCACCTGGGGCGAGCACGACTGCGCGGAGAACATCGTCCACCTCGTGCTCGCGCGCACGCCGGACAGCCCCGAGGGCACGAAGGGGCTCTCGCTCTTCCTCGTCCCGAAATTCCTGCCCGACGCTGGCGGCGCGCCGGGCGAGCGCAACGGCGTCAAGGCGATCGGGCTCGAGCACAAGATGGGCATTCACGGCTCGCCGACCTGCACCATGGAGTATGACGGCGCGAACGGCTGGCTCATCGGCGAGGAGCGCAAGGGCATGGCGTGCATGTTCACGATGATGAACTCCGCCCGTCTCAATGTCGGCGTCCAGGGCGTGGGCATCGCCGAGCGCGCCTACCAGCAGGCGCTCGCGTTCGCCAAGGAACGCCGGCAGGGCCGGTCGGCGACGAGCGACGCCGCGCCGCCGCACGCGATCATCGAACATCCCGACGTGCGCCGCATGCTCTCGCTGATGAAGGCCAAGACCGAGGCGGCGCGGGCGATCTGCCTGCACGCCGCCGTCGAGGCCGACAATGGCCGGTACCAGTCCGACGCCGAGGAGCGGGCCTGGTCGCGCCGCCGCGAGGAGATCCTCATCCCGATCGCCAAGGCCTGGTCGACCGATGTCGGCGTCGAGGTGTCTTCGCTCGGCGTCCAGGTCCATGGCGGCATGGGCTATATCGAGGAGACCGGCGCGGCCCAGCACTATCGCGACGCGCGCATCGCGCCGATCTACGAGGGCACGAACGGCATCCAGGCGATCGATCTCGTCGGCCGCAAGCTCGCGATGGAGGGCGGCAAGCCGGTTCGCGAGCTGATCGAGGATATCCGCCAGACGATCGAGGACTGCGAGACCTCGTCCAACCCGGAATTGCCGCAGATCGCCGCGCGCCTGTCGCCGGCCTGCGACGCATTCGAAGAGGCGGCGAACTGGCTCCTGAAGGCGAAGCCCGCCGACCGGCTGTCCGGCGCGACGGCGTTCCTGAAACTGGCCGGCGACGTCACCGGCGGCTGGCTGCTCGCCGTCGGCGCGGTCGCCGCGCAGCGCAAGCTCAAGGAGGGCGAGGACGCCGAGTACGATCGCGGCCGCATCGCGCTCGCGCGCGTCTACGCCGACACCGTGCTCACAAGCGCGCCGGGCCTGCTCGGCGACGTGAAGCTGGGCGCGGACTCGCTGTTCGAGCCCGGCGTGGAGATGCTGGAGAGCGCCTGAGGCGCGGGTCGGTTCAGAACAGGAAGGCGCGCGGGTCGGGGTGCTCCCGCCCGTCGACGAGGCGCACGAGGCCGACGGCGCCGCGCACCAGCACCCAGACCGCGCCGAACAGCCAGACCAGCAGGCCGAGGCCGAGTATCCAGATCGTCGCCCAGCCGACGACCACGAACAGCAGGCCGCCCCAGATCGTGCGGATCTGGTAGATGAAATGCGTCCGGAGCCAGCCCTGCGACTGGTCGAGCCGGATATAGGCGAGAATGAGCGCGATCAGCAGCAGGATCCCGCTCGACGGCACGCCGAGCAAAATCAGGATGTAGTTGATCACCGCGAGCGTGCGGTCGCCGCTCGTGTCCTGCCGGGCTGCCGGGGTGTCGCCGTCGGTCATGTTCCGTCTCCCGCTCCGCCGCGAGCGCGGCCGCGTTCGCGCCAGTCATCGCCTGATGCGCGGCCGCGCGCCCCTATTGCGTATCACAGATCGCCGACGCGGGGACCACCCCCGAGCGCCCGAAAATACCTGCTTAACCCCGTCGCAGCATGATGCCCGCGGGGCGCTGCGCCGCGACCTTGGCTCGCGAGCCGGAACAGCCCATGATTGAAACGAGGGGAGTGGTCAGTGATGTTGGACGGCGTGCTGCGTCCTGAATGGATGTTGTTCGCGGTATCGGGCGTGGTCTTCATCGCGCTCACCGCGGCGGCGACCACGTTCGGCTGGTTGCTTCCGTTCCCGGCGAGCCTGGTCTGGGCGGTGTTCGCCGCCGGGACCGCTGCGGGACTCGCGTGGATCTATGCGCGCAGGATCGGGCGCGGGGAGGCGATGACCGATGACTGACGCGCCCTCCCATCCCGCCGGCCGCTCTTCGGTGCTCGTAACGATGGCCGACACCGTTCCCGAGCGCGAGATCGTCGAGGTGCTCGGGATCGCGCGCGGCAGCGTTGTGCGCGCCCGCTTCTTCGGCCGGGACTTCATCGCCGGTCTGAGGAATCTCGTCGGAGGCGAAGTCGTCGAATACACGCGCCTGCTCGCCGAAGCGCGCGAACAGGCGCTGGGCCGCCTTGTTGCGCATGCGGAACAGTTGGGCGCCGATGCGGTCGTGACCTTCCGCTTTTCGACGTCGACGGTTATGGAGGGCTCCGCGGAGATCCTCGCGTACGGAACGGCGGTGAAACTCAAATGAACGAGACGGTGACCCGTCTGGCCCGCAGAGCGGCCGACGAGCTGGGCGAGACGGTTCGCTTCTTCGCGGGCGTGGCGGCGGTGTGGTTCGTCCTGGTCACCTTCGTCTTCGCCGCGTTCCACATCCCTTCGGAAAGCATGCAGCCCGTCCTGCAGGTCGGCGACCGGGTTCTGGTGTCGAAATGGGCCTACGGCTATTCGCGCCATTCCCTGCCGCTCGGCCTGGGCTACCTGCTGCCGGACAGCTGGTCGGGCCGGATCCTGGGCTCGACGCCCAGGCGGGGCGACGTGATCGTGGTCCGCGATCCCGACCAGGGCATCAATCTCATCAAGCGCGTCGTCGGCCTGCCCGGCGACCGCATCGAGGTGCGCGCCGGCCGGCTCTACATCAACGACGGGGCGGTTCCGCGCGAGCCGGTCGACACGGTGCGCTATCGCGACCGTTCGGGCCAGATCGTGCAGGCGGTTGTCTACGAGGAGACGCTGCCCAACGGAGTCGAGCACGCCATCTACGAGCGCTCGGATTCGATGCCGCTCGACGATGTCGGCCCGTTCACCGTGCCGCAGAACCATCTCTTCCTGATGGGCGACAATCGCGACGCCTCGGCGGACAGCCGCGTGGCGACCGGGCTGGGCTACGTCCATATGGACGAAGTGGTGGGCCGCGCCGAGACCGTGCTGTTCACCTTCGCGTCCTGCCGGCGCGAGCCGGGGCTCCACTGTCCGCCCTGGCGGGTCTGGCGTCCGCTCTAGCCGCGCTCTAGTCTCCCCCGCAATCCCAGTTGCGAGGAGGAGGCCGCGCGCATGTCCCTCGAAGGAAAGACCCTCTTCATCACCGGCGCGAGCCGCGGCATCGGCCTGGCGATCGCCGAGCGCTGCGCCGCCGACGGCGCCAATGTCGCCATCGCGGCCAAGACCGACAAGCCGCATCCCAAGCTCGAGGGCACGATCCACACCGCCGCCGAGGCCGTCGAGGCCGCCGGCGGCAAGGCGCTGCCGGTGGTCTGCGACATTCGCGACGAGGACAGCGTCGAACACGCCGTCGAGAAGACGGCCAAGGCGTTCGGCGGGATCGACATCGTGGTCAACAACGCCTCGGCGATCTTTCCGGTCGGCACGAAGGACACGCCGATGAAGCGCTGGGACCTGATGCACCAGGTCAACGCGCGCGGCACCTTCCTTGTGACCCAGAAATGCCTGCCGCATCTCGAGAAGGCGGAGAACCCCCACATCCTCGCCCTGTCGCCGCCACTCGACATGAAGGAGAAATGGTTCGCCCCGCACGTCGCCTACACCAGCGCGAAATTCGGCATGAGCCTGTGCATCCTGGGCTGGGCGGGCGAGTTCCGCGGCAGGATCGCGGCCAACGCGATCTGGCCGCGCACCGCCATCGCCACGGCGGCGATCGCCAACGTGCTCGCCGGAGAAGAGGCCTTCGCCAACTGCCGCAAGCCCGAGATCCTCGCCGAGACCGCGTATCGCGTGCTCACCAAGCCGGCCGCCGAGTTCACCGGCAATTTCCTCATCGACGACACCTTCCTCGCCGCCGAGGGCGTGACCGATCTCGACCAGTTCGCCGTCGAGCCCGGCCAGCCGCTGCTTCCGGACTTCTTCGTGCCCGACGACATTCCCGCGCCCGCGGGCGTCGATCTGATGGACGTGCAGCTGTCGGGCTAGCCCCGCCCGCCGGCGATCCGGGCGGCCTCGGGCCGCGCCCTCAGCCGCAGCATCGCCCAGACGCCGACGGCCGGGCCGAGCGCCAGCGGCGCGAAGGCCCAGCGCCAGCCGGTGATTTCGACCCATAGCGGGAGCGCTTGAACGGTCAGGACGGTGAGCGCGAAGCCGGCCGCCGTCTGGATGGTCAGCAGCGAGCCGGCGCGGTCGGGCGGGGCGAGTTCGGCGACCGCCGCGGAGAACTGGGCGGAATCGGCGATCACGGTCACGCCGTAGACGAGCAGGATCGCGACCATCACCGCCGGGGGCAGGCCCCAAGCGAGGCCGGCGAGAAGCGCGCAGGCGCCGCTTGCGGCCATCGCCGCGCTGGTCACGATCGTCCGTCCGAGCCGGTCGGCGAGCCAGCCCGCGCCGAGCGCGCCGGCCGCGCCGATCGCCACGACGGCGAAGGTGATCGCCGCCGGGCCGGCGCCGGCGTCGAACCCGCGGGCGTCGAACCAGGCGGCGAGGAAGACGCCGGTCCACGCCCAGAAGGCGTAGAGCTCCCACATGTGGCCGAGATAGCCGAGATTGGCGAGCCTGAGCGCGGGATCGCGGAAGGCGAGCAGGGCGGCGGAGGGATCGAACGCCTTGGCCCGCGCGAACGCCGGACCGACGCCGGCCAGCAGGATGACCGCGCCGCCCGCCGCCCCGGCGATCGCCGACAGGGCGAAGGGGGCGCGCCAGCCGAGCTCTGCGCCGACGAGGGGAAACAGGTGCGGCGTCGCCGAGCCCAGCGTCAGCGCGCCGACGAGCAGGCCCACCAGCAGCCCGGCGTCGCCCTTCGCCCAGCTCGCCGCCATCTTCATGCCGACGGGATAGACTAGCGCCAGCGCCGCGCCGGTGATCACGCGCAGGATGATCATCGCCGCGCCGCCGGGCGGAACGGCCGCGGCGAGGCCGGTCGCAAGCGCAGCTGTCACGGCGCCGGCGGCGAACAGGCGGCGGATCTCGATCCGGTCGGGCAGGCCGAGGATCGCGCTGGCCAGCGCGCCGGCGACGAAGCCGAGCTGCACCCCGCTCGACAGGGCGGCCGCGGCGAAGGGCGAAAGCTCGGTCGCCGTCCTGAGCGCGGGCAGGGCGGCCGCGCCGGCGAACCAGACCGACAGCGCCAGAACCTGGGCGAGCGCGATGGCGGCGAGGCTGAGCGGCTTGCCGGCCGGCCGGCTCACCGGCGGCGCACCGCCGCGGTGGCCGTCGCCGTCGCGCACAGCGCGCCTTCGGCGTCGAACAGCCGGCCCTGCGTGAAGGCGACCGACCGGCCCAGCCGCACCACCTCGCCGCGCGCGGTGCACCGGCCCTCGCCGAGCGGGCGCAGGAAGCTCGTCTTCATCTCCAGCGTCGGCACGCGGGCCTCCATGTTCGCCATCACGAAGGCGGCGACCGACATCGCCTCATCCAGGAAGCCGGTCACGATGCCGCCCTGGACGGAGCCGTTCGGGTTTAGGAATTCGCGCCGGGCGTGGAAGGCCGCCTCGGCCCAGCCCGCCTCGGGATCGATGTCGATCAGCTCGAACCCGAACAGCCGCGTGGCTTCGGGAATGTTCTCGGGATCGGTGAGCAGCCTGCGCACCGTCTCCTTGTCGAGGGGCGTCCGGCTCACTCTTTCTTCCGGAAGGCGTCCAGGCTGACCACGGTGTGCTCGTCGTCATCTCCGACCGCGGCGTCGTCCGATGCGGCGGTCTTACGGCGGTCTTTGCCCACGGCGGGCTTTTCCGGCTCCTCGTAGTCGAACGGGAGATGGAAATTCACCGCGGGGTCATGGAAGCGGGTTATGGCCCGCCACGGCACGCGGAGATATTTCGGCACGCCGTCGAACTTCAGCGTCACCTCGAATCCGTCGTCGTCGGCGCCGAGATCCCAGAACTGGTGCTCGAGCACGATCGTCATCTCGTCCGGGTAGGCCTTCAGCAGGCTCTCGTCGAGATCGCAGTCGGGATCGCGCGTCTTGAAGCTGATGAAGAAGTGGTGCGCGCCGGGCAGACCCTTGTTCGCCGCCCGCATCAGCGCCTCACGCACAACCTGGCGCAGCGCCTGCTGCGCCAGCTTGTCGTATTGCATGAGGTCGTCGGCCACGCGCATCCCTCCCAGACCGGATGACTGGCGAGCCTATCCAATGCGGGAGGCGCGTCAATTGGAAGGAACGGTTGGCGCGGCGGCGTACGCAGCTAGTTTGGCTGGCGTGGTAATCGCTTGAGGCGAGAGGAGAGGCCATGACCGACGCGTCGCGCCGCGGATCGTCCGGCCCGGCCGCGAGCCTGTTCAGGCCCGCCGCGGCCGTCCCGCTCGATCAGCCGGTCGGCCTGGTGAAGACCGGCCGGATGATGCGCGACAATCCGCTCTCCATTCTCCCCTCCCTGCTGTTCGAGCAGACCATCGTCAGCGGGCCCTATCTCGGCCGGACGGTTCACGAGCTCTCCGGGCCGGAGGAGATGAAGACCGTCCTGCAGGACGATTTCGACTCCTGGCGCAAGTCGCCGCTGATCGTGCGCATGCTGCGGCCCGTGCTCGGCGACGCGATCCTGACCGCGCATGGCGAGAGCTGGCGGCGCCAGCGCATGACGCTGCAGCCGGCTTTCCTCAAGCGCCGCATCGACCGCTTCGCGCCGGTCATGGCCGACGCCGCGAACGACGCTGTCGCGCGACTGGCCGAAGCCGACGGTCCCGTCGAAGTCCAGGCCGTGATGACCGACGCGACCTTCGCGGTGATCGAGCGCGCCCTGTTCTCCGACGTCGAGGCGTTCGACCGCGGCGAGGTGCGCGCGGCGATCGACGCCCTCCTCGAGGAGATCGGCACGATGCGCATGTCCGATCTCGTCCCGTTTCCCGAGTGGGTTCCCCGTCTGATGGGGCCGCGCGCCCTGCGCGCCCGGTCGGTGTTTCGCCGGGCCGCGCGCGCCCAGATCGAGCGTCGCCGGGCCACGGACGAGCCCGGCGAGGACCTGCTCGGCCTGCTGCTCACCGTGCGCGACGAGGAGACGGGCGCGGCGCTCAGCGACGTCGACATCCGCGATACGCTGATGACCTTCATCGCGGCGGGCCACGAGACCACGGCGATCACGCTCACCTGGACGCTCTATCTCGTCGCCAACGATCCCGCGACGCAGGCGCGCCTGCAGGAAGAGGCCGACGCCGTGCTCGGCGGGCGCGCGCCGGCGGCCGAAGACGTCGCGAAGCTGGTCTTCACCCGCCAGGTGATCGAGGAATCGATGCGGCTGTTTCCGCCCGCCCCGATCGTCGGACGGCGGGCCATGCGCGACACCGAGGTCGGCGGCCGCCCGGTGAAGAAGGGCGACGTCGCGCTGCTCGCTTTCTACGCCCTGCATCGAAACCGCAGCCTCTGGGACGCCCCGGACGACTTCGATCCCGATCGCTTCGGTCCCGAACGCCGGCCGCGCGACCGCTATCTCTTCATGCCGTTCGGCGGCGGGCCGCGGGCCTGCCTCGGCGCCCAGTTCGCGATGATGGAGGCGGTGATCATGCTGGCGAGCTTCGCCGCGAATCTGGCTTTCGAACCCGCCCACGGCGAGGTGCGGCCGGTCATGCAGGTGACCATGCGGCCCGAGGGCGGCATGCCGCTCAAGGTTTTCCGCCGCTGAGCGCCCGCACGGTTGCGCGGGCGCGATCGGTGCGCCACGCTTCCGGGCGAGGGGGGACGTCATGAGAGTTTCGACCGCAAGATCGCTCGTCGTCGCGGCGCTGGGCTTTCTCGCCGCGGCCTGCGCCAACTCGGCCACCGTCAATGTCGAGCGCGCCCCGCGCGTGCTCGGCGCGGAGCGCATCTATTCGCTCGCCGTGATGGATTTCGCCGGACCGGGCGGAACCGTGCTCGCCGAGGAGATCGAATCCGAGATGGTCGCGGCGCGCTTTCGCGGCCAGCCTGCGGTGAGCGTCGTCGACCCGTCGAGCGCCGGTCCGCGCTATGCGCGCGGCCGCTACCGTCCGGCGCGGCGCGGCGCGGCGGGGCTCGTCGAGATCGGCCGGCGGATCGATGTCGACGGGGTGATCGGCGGCAGCGTGCTCGACGAGATCGTCGACGATCGCGAGTACACGCGCGAGGAGGACGACTGCGTCGCGCGCGACGAGGACGGCGACTGCACCGAGGTGCGCGTTGTCGAGATTCCGTGCTGGGACGTCGACGCGCGCATCGAGGCGCGCGTCTTGCTCGTCGAGACCGCCACCGGGCGCACGCTCTTCAACGACATCGTGCGCGGCGAGAGCGGGATGTATTACTGCGAGGACGAGCATCTGCCCTACACGATCCCGCAGCTGCGCGACCAGGCCCGGCGCGACGCCGCCCGGCCGCTGCGCGAGTTGTTCCTGCCCCACGAGGAGCGCGTGCGCGCGCCCTTCCAGCGCCCGGGCGACAACCTGCCCGAACCTGTCGCGGCGCGCTTCCAGGCGGGCTACGAGCTGGCCGGCGACGACCGGCTGGGCGAGGCCTGCACGATCTGGGAGGAGCTCGAGACTTCGGGCGTGCGCACCGCCGGCCTGCTCTACAATCTGGGCGTCTGCGCGGAGGTGTTCGGCCGGCTCGAGCTGGCGCTGCAGCGTTACGAGCAGGCGCTGTCGCTGTCGCCCGACGAGTTCCGCGACGCCCGGCGCGCGCGCCGGCGCGTGATCACGCAGATGCGCGATCTCGATCGCCTGCAGGGCGGGTGAGGGAGTCCGAATTTTCGGAAAATAAAGTGGAGGGCTTCTGTTGCCAGGCGCCCTCCGAACCCCGCCTGACCATGCTAGAGGTCAGGACTTAAGAGCGAGACGCTCGCGCTGCATTACGCAGCGAGAACGGCCTCTTCAGCAAAGTTGTCGTTGGCAACTTTAACAATGGGCTGATAACGGAGCCCATGCGGGCGAAAGCTACGTCTTTAGCCAGCCGTCGATCCTAATTCGGCCCCATGAACGCGGCCCAACGAGCCGGAAGAAGTTGGTGGAGCCGCCGGGATTCGCACCCGGGTCCGGTCTGGTTATTACACGCGCCTTTATCGCCATAGTCGCTTGCGCGACGACCCCAATATAAGCACCGTTCCGCCTTGATGAAAGGTTTCGCGCCCATGCGGGTCAGCGCGATCGCGCGCCGTCCCGGCCTGCTCGCGCTCGTCGGGGTGATGATCCTCGCCGCCTGCGCGGGCTCGGCCGATCGTCCGCCGCCGCCTGGGCCCGGCGATTGCGCGATGATTGCGGTGAGCGCCGGGGGCTGGCACACCGAGATCCATCTGCCCGCCCGGGCCGTCGCGCCGGCCTCGCCGCTCCGCCGGCTCTATCCCGACGCCGCCTGGTACGCCGTCGGCTGGGGCGACGCGGAGGCCTTCCGCCGCGGGATCACGCCGGTCTCGGCGGTCACCGCGCTGGCCTGGCCGACGCCGTCCGTGCTGCATGTCGCGGCCTTCGACCGCCCGCCCGACGAAGCGCTGAACCGCGAATTCGTCGACGTCGCGGTGTCAGAAGCCGGGCTCGCCCGCCTCGCCGCGGAGATCGACGCCGCCTTCGCGCTGGACGAAGCCGGCGCGCCGCGGCCGGCGGGGGCGGGCTGGTACGGGCCGGACAGCGGCTTCGTCCACGCCGCGCCGCGCTACCACCTCTTCCATACCTGCAATGTCTGGACGGCGGCGCGTCTCAGCGAGGCCGGCGCGCCGGCGGGCGCGCCGGGAACCCACCTCCTGCCGCGCAGCCTGATGCGGCGGCTGTCGGCGCGCGCCGCGGGAGACTGCGCGGCGTTCGAGGCCGACGCCGTCAGCCCATGACGAAGACGTTGAGCTTGTTGCCGTCGGGATCGCGGAAATAGCCCGCGTAGAAGCCATCGAAGCGCTCGCCGGGCGCGCCTTCGTCGGTCCCGCCATTCGCCAGCGCCGTCTCGTAGACCTTGTCGACCTGGGCGCGGTCCTTCGCCGCCAGCGCGACCATCACGCCGTTGCCGACCGTTGCCGGCTTTCCGTCATGGGGCCGGGTCGCGGCGATCCCCGGGGCGCCGCCCATCTCGCCCCAGGCGATGAACTGCTCCTCCTCCATCATCCGGCCGACGCCGAACTCCTTGAACAGCGCGTCGTAGAATTTCGCCGAGCGTTCGCGATCATTGGTGCCGAGCGTGACGTATCCGATCATCATCATTCCCCTTTTGTTCCGAGGCGCGCACTCTGCGCCCGCAGCCGCAAGGGCGCAAGCGCGAATCCGGGATTTTCCACGGGCGGGCTGAGGCCGGGGCTTGCCGGGCCGGCGCCGATGGGGACGAATCGGGCGAGCATCCGCGCAATCGCCGCAGGAGGTCCGCCATGGCGCTCGCCGAACATCACGCCGAGACCGGCTCGCCCATCGAGCGGGCCTATCTCGATCTGCTGCGCGACATCCTGAAGACCGGCGAGAAGACCGACGACCGCACCGGCGTGGGCACGCGCTCGGTGTTCGGCCGGCAGATTCGCTGCGATCTCGCCGACGGCTTCCCGCTGCTCACCACCAAGAAAGTCCATTTCAAGTCGGTCGCCGTGGAGCTGCTCTGGTTCGTGAAGGGGCTCACCAACGTCAAATGGCTCAACGAGCGCGGAGTCACGATCTGGGACGAGTGGGCCGACGAGACCGGCGAGCTCGGCCCGGTCTACGGCAAGCAGTGGCGCGCCTGGACCGGCCCGGACGGCGAGCCGATCGACCAGCTCGCCGACGTGATCGAGCAGATCCGGAAACACCCCAATTCGCGCCGCCACATCGTCTCGGCCTGGAACCCGGCCGACACGCCCTCGATGGCGCTGCCGCCCTGCCACACCCTGTTCCAGTTCAATGTCAGCCGCGGCCGGCTCAGCCTGCAGCTCTACCAGCGCTCGGCCGACATGTTCCTCGGCGTGCCGTTCAACATCGCGAGCTATGCGCTTTTGCTCGCGATGGCCGCGCAGGCCACCGGCTACGAACCCGGCGAGTTCGTCCACACCTTCGGCGACGCCCACATCTACGAGAACCATCTCGAGCAGGTGAACGAGCAGCTCTCGCGGGAGCCGCGCGCCCTGCCGACGCTCAGGCTCAACCCGGACATCACCGATCTCTTCGCCTTCGACTACGAGGATATTTCGATCGAGGGCTACGATCCCCATCCGCGGATTCCCGCGCCGGTGGCGGTGTGAAGGCGATGCGATGAGCGAAGACGCCGAACCCGAGCCGCTCAGCGCGGTCGAACTCGACCGGCTCTGGGGGCTCGCTCTGCACGAGGAGCAGGTGCTCAACGAGCGATCGGGTTATTTCCTGATCGCCCACGCCATGCTGCTGGTGTTCAGCGTCGAGGCCATCGACCGGGTTGGCTTCTGGACGGTCTCGGGCTGCATCGCGATCGGCGCCGTGATGTCGCTGTTCTGGCTGCTGGTGAACATGCGCCAGCACAACGAGATGCGCACCGCGGCGCGTCTTGCTTCCAGCCTGGTTGGCTATCAGCGTTTTCGCGAGGAGATGAAAGGGAAGCGTTTGCGCAGCGCCGGGCCCGCGCTGTTCGTCTACGGCATCCCCGCCGCCGTCACCATCATCTGGATCATTTTCGGCATCGACAGGTATCTGGCGTGGCGGACGCTGTGAAACTCGCCTTCGTGGTCGCGCGCGGATCGAACGGCGTCATCGGCGCCGGCGGCGATCTGCCCTGGCGGCTGCGCTCGGACTTGAAGCGCTTCAAAGAGATCACGATGGGCAAGCCGATCGTGATGGGCCGCAAGACCTGGGAGAGCCTGCCGAGAAAGCCGCTGCCGGGCCGGGCCAACATCGTGGTTTCGCGTTCGCTGCGCGAGGCCGAGGGCGCGGAAGTCTTCGACGATGTCCGGCATGCGCTGGAGGCCGCGCGCGCCGCCGCCGTTCAGGCCGGCGCGGGCGAGGTCTGCGTCATCGGCGGCGCGCAGCTCTACGATCTCCTGCTGGAAAAGGCCGATCGGCTCTATCTCACCGAGGTCGATCTCGCGCCCGAAGGCGACGCGGTCTTCCCGGACATCGACGAGTCCGGGTGGACCGAGACCAGCGCCGAGCGCGTCGAGCCCGGCGAGGGCGACGACGCGGCCTTCACGCTCAGGGTGCTCGACCGGAAACGGTGAGAAAGTGAGCTGAACTCCCGGACGCGCCGAAGGCGCGATCCGGGACCTCGAGGCGTTTAACCGCCGGGAGGCCCCGGCTCTCCCTGCGGTCGGCCGGGGTTTCAGGATGGGGACGGTCCTCGCGGCGGCTGCGCGCGATGCCGGCGCCGCGCTGTCTCCCTCCCCTTGAGGGGAGGGCCGGGGTGGGGTGGCCAGGTTCTGTCTTTCGTCGATGCCGCCTTCGGCGGCGCCCCCACCCCGCCGCTTCGCGGCATCCCTCCCCCAAGGGGGAGGGGGAACGCGTCGCGCGACCGCCGCGCCCCGATCCTCGCTAGCCGCGCGTCTCGTCCCAGACCGCGAACTCGTAAGCGATCGAGCGCTCGACCAGCTCGCGCCAGACCGGCTCGGCGATCTGGCGCGGCAGCCCGGCGTCGGCCGCCGCGGCCAGCACTTTCGACAGCACGTCGGCGATGCGGGCCTCGTCGCGCACCGCGCCGCGATCGGGCTTGATGCGCGCGGCCGCTTCCATGTAGCGGGTCCGTTCGGCGATCAGCGCGACCAGCGCGCGGTCGATGCGGTCGACCCCGTCGCGGACCTCGGCCATGGATTCGCAGGCGTCCGGGGCGGTGCGCTGGTTCAGCTCGTCGAAGGCCATGGAGGTCTCTTTCCGGTTCGGGTCGGCGTCGCGCGGGTTATAGCCGCGTCGGCTCCCGCCGCCAAAACCGGACGCAGGCGACTCTTCGCCGCTTTTTCACGACCGGGTCCGCCCGCTAGGTTCCATCAGGAGCACCGACTCGCGAAAGGAGCCGCCCATGAACCGCTTCCGCCTCTACGGCAATTCGAACAGCGGCAACTGCCTCAAGGTGAAGTGGGCCGCCGACCGGCTCGGCTACGCCTATGACTGGGTGGAGATCGACATCTACGCCGGCGAGACCCGCACCGAGGAGTTCATGGCGATCAACCCGGCCGGCCAGGTGCCCGTGCTCGAGCGGCCCGACGGGCGCACGCTGGCGCAGTCGAACGCCATCCTCTGCTATCTCGGCGAGGGCACGGACCTCGTCCCCGAGGATTCCTTCGACCGGGCCAAGATGATGGAGTGGCTGTTCTGGGAGCAGTATTCCCACGAGCCCAACATCGCGGTGCGCCGCGCGCTTCTGCGCCAGCCCGGCGCGACGGAGTCCGACATCGATCCGGCGCTGCTGGCCAAGGGGCGCCGCGCGCTCGGCGTCATGGAGATGCGGCTGATCGCGCGCGACTTCTTCGTCCACGAGCAGCTGAGTCTCGCCGACATCTCGCTGGTCGCCTACACGCGCGTCGCCCATGAGGGCGGGTTCGACCTGTCCGAGTTCCCCGCCGTCCACCAGTGGGTGCGCCGGGTCGAGACCGCGCTCGGGATCGAGCACGCCGAGGCGGCGCTGGCGTGAGCGGGCCGCTCGCCGCCGATCGGCCCGTCTTCGGCGCGCCCGACGGGGCCGGGCCCTATGCCGCGCGCGAGGCCGCCTACGGGATTCTGCCGCGCGAGGACGGAACGATCGCGGTCGTGCGCATCACTGGGGATATCCGCGTCGAGCACGATCTGCCCGGCGGCGCGGTCGAGGCCGGCGAGACGCTGGAGGACGCGCTCGCGCGCGAGTTCCGCGAGGAGACGGGGCTCGGCGTCGACGCCGGCCCGCTGATCGCGCGCGCCGATCACTACTGGATCAAGCCGGACGGGACGCGCCTGCTGAACCGGGCGGCCTATTACGCCGTCGCCGAAGCCGGCGAGCCCGGCGGCAAGATCGAGGACGATCATCAACTGGCCTGGCTCGATCCGCTCGACGCGATCACCCTGATGCGCCATTCCGCAGCCGCCTGGGCGATCGGCGAATGGCTGCGCGTAGGGGCCAGGTGCGAGGGGTGAGCCGCCCGAGACCGATCCGGGGGATCGGTCGAAGCGGCGAACGGTCGGGGTGAGGGGGGGCTGCGCGACGCACGTCATCGACGGACCCCCTCAGCTTGCCTCTCCCCCTTCAAGGGGGAGGGGGATCGGAGCCTGGCGCGACCATTCCGGAAAGCGCTGGACCCTGACGTCACTTCTCCCCTCCTTGAGGGGAGAAGTGAGATGAGGGGAGGGGGCGGCCTTCAGCGACAGGGCGGACCATCGCCGATCACCCGCTCATCCGGCCGCTCCCCTTGCCCGGGAACAGGGGCGCTCGCGCCGCGCTGGATGATGGACGCCGGAAATGCTGGAGCTGGGCCCCCTCTGGCAGCGCCCACCCAGAATGGGGAGGCTTCTCTCCCTCCCCCGCTTGCGGGGGAGGGCCGGGGTGGGGGCTGCGGCGCGGCCGAAAGGCTCACCCCACCCTTACCCTTCCCTGGAGGGGAGGGACACAGCGACGGGGCATGTGCGTGCTCACCACTCCTCTCGGCCCTTGGACTTGATCCAAGGGCCCAGCATGGAGCGCGAGGCGGGCGGCGTGCTGGGTCCTTGGGTTGAGCCCAAGGACCGAGACGGTTGGGCTCGGCCCGGATGACAAAGCGCTTCGCCTGATTGGCGGGGCTGCCGAGCGTGGAGCGGAAAGCCCCTACCGCTTCGCCAGCTCCTTCATCGCCTTGTCGACGCCGTCGAGCGTGAGCGGGAACATGCGCTCGGGACCGACGATCTCGCGGACGAGCTGGATCGAGTAGGTGTGCGGCCACCACGCCTCGGGCTGCGGGTTGAGCCAGGCGATATGCGGATAGGTCTCGGCGATGCGCCTCAGCCAGACCCCGCCGGCCTCCTCGTTCCAGTGCTCGACGGAGCCGCCGGGATGGGTGATCTCGTAAGGCGCCATCGAGGCGTCGCCGACGATCACCACGCGCCAGTCGGAGGGATATTTGTGGAGCACGTCCCACAGCGGCGTGGTCTCGGAGCGCCGGCGCAGGTTCGATTTCCACACCGCCTCGTAGGGGCAGTTGTGGAAGTAAAAATACTCCAGGTTCTTGAACACCGAGCTCGCCGCGGAGAACAGCCGCTCGGTGACGTCGACATAGGGGTCCATCGATCCGCCGACGTCGAAGAAGACGAGCACCTTGACCGCGTTGCGGCGCTCGGGCCGCATCTTGACGTCGAGATAGCCCTCGCGCGCGGTCGAGGCGATCGTGTCGTCGAGGTCGAGCTCCTCCTCGGCGCCCTCGCGGGCGAACTTTCTCAGCCGCCGGAGCGCGACCTTGAGATTGCGCGTGCCCAGCTCGCGCTCGGAATCGAGATCCTTGAAGCGGCGGTTCTCCCAGACCTTCACCGCGCGCTTGTTCTTCGACTTTCCGCCGATGCGCACGCCGGCCGGGTTCCAGCCCGAATGGCCGTAGGGGCTCGTCCCGCCCGTGCCGATCCACTTGTTCCCGCCCTCGTGGCGCTCGGTCTGCTCCTCGAGGCGCTGCTTGAGCGTCTCCATGAGCTCGTCGAGCTCCATCGTTTCGAGCTCGGCCATTTCCTCGGGCGTGAGGAGACGCTCCATCTCGGCGCGGAGCCAATCCGCGGGGATCTCGTGTTCCTTGAAGAGATCTCCCAGCCGCTCCACGCCCTCGAACATGTGGGCGAAGACCTTGTCGAACTTGTCGAAATGGCGCTCGTCCTTGACCAGCGCGGCGCGGCTGACGGCGTAGAACGCGTCGATGTCCGGCCCGATCGCGCCGCGGTCGAGCGCTTCGAGCAGTGTGAGATACTCCCGCGTCGAGACGGGGATCTTCGCCGCGCGCAGCTCTGTGAAGAAACGATGGAACATCAGGATTCAGTTATCGCTTCACCCCAACAATTCTGTATAGCCTGCTTACGATGGTACTGACTTCGCGCAAAACATTTTCGCTCTTAATGTTCTCGTCTAGCTCAGCCAGCCGTTGTACTATCTCGGGTGGCATACGATCATAACCTTGCGATTTGATCTCCAATATCTCTTCCGCAGAAGCTCGAACCTTGTGTGCTAGCGAAGCAAAATCGTCGAAGGCCTGGCTAGCATCTTTCCCGAAGTAGATCTGGGATATCCCGAACGTTATCTGACGGTTTTCGAGTACGAGCTTGGTCGGATCGAAACCCTCTTGAAGAATGAAATGACAGCGGGCTTCAGCATTACCTTCTAATGAATACTCTGTCGGCGGCACCCACTTCGTAAGGCGTTCAAACTCAGTTTCTATCTCGTGCGCGATGCCGAGAATTTTTTCCCGAGCGATTGCTTTTCTCGATCGGCCGATTTCGACTGCAGCTACGGCAGCGGCGATTCCAATAGCTACGGCCTGTGCAAACAGGGCCCAAGCTTGCCAGTCGACAGTCTGCGCCCATGCCACAAAACCGCCCACCGACTATCCCCCGTCCCGCCTCGCCATGAAGGCGATCTTCTCGAACAGCTGGACGTCCTGCTCGTTCTTCAGCAGCGCGCCGTGCAGCGGCGGGATCAGCTTGCGCGAGTCCCGTTCGCGCAGCACCGCCGGATCGACGTCCTCGACCAGCAGCAGTTTCAGCCAGTCCAGCAGCTCCGAGGTCGAGGGCTTCTTCTTCAGCCCCGGCACCTGGCGGATCTCGAAGAAGACGCGCAGCGCCTCGGACAGGAGCCGGCTTTTCAGGTCCGGGAAATGGACCTGGACGATGCGCTCCATCGTCTCCTCGTCGGGAAAGGCGATGAAGTGGAAGAAGCAGCGGCGCAGGAATGCGTCGGGCAGTTCCTTCTCGTTATTAGAGGTGATGATGACGATCGGGCGCTGGGCCGCCTTGATCGTCTCGCCCGTCTCGTAGACGTGGAACTCCATCCGGTCGAGCTCCTGGAGGAGATCGTTCGGGAACTCGATGTCGGCCTTGTCGATCTCGTCGATCAAAAGGACCGGGCGCTCCTCGGCGGTGAACGCCTCCCAGAGCCGGCCCTTGCGGATGTAATTCCTCACGTCGTGAACGCGGTCGTCGCCGAGCTGGCTGTCGCGCAGGCGCGCGACGGCGTCGTACTCGTAGAGGCCCTGGCGGGCCTTGGTCGTCGACTTGATGTGCCACTCCAGAAGCGGCGCGCCGAGCGCGCCGGCCACCTCGCGGGCCAGCTCGGTCTTGCCCGTGCCCGGCTCGCCCTTCACCAGGAGCGGGCGTTCGAGCACGACGGCGGCGTTGACCGCCGCCGACAGCTCGTCGGTGGAGACATAGGTGTCCGTACCAGTAAAGCGCATCGATCCCCTCGCCGCGCGGTTGTGATCAGCTCGGCGGCAGCCTAGGGCGAAAATTTCTCGAAAACGAGAGCGCGTCTGCGATGCGCGACGCGGCCGGCTATGCGGCCGCCATCGACTCCACGCGCTCGGCCAGGGCCTCGGCGATCTCGCGCATGCCGCTGCGCCAGTCGCCGTAGCCGCCGAGCCCGCCGAAAGCCCGCGCGGTCGCGTACCAGGGCGGGTTCTCCGCGCCGAGCATCGCCCAGTAGCGGCGCTGGGAGAAGATCAGCCAGACCTCGCCGCCCACCGAGGCGGCCAGGTTCGTGGTCGCGTTCATCGGGCCGATGACGAGGTCGCAGGCCTTGCCCAGCGCGGCGACGTCGTCGAGATCGTCCTTCAGGTCGATCCCCTGCGGTTGATGGATGGTGACGCCGAACTCCTTCTCGGCCAGCGCGATCTCCTCGTCGACCTCGCCGTACTGGAGATTGACGAATTCGACGCCCGGCGTTTCGAGGACGGGCTTCCATGTCTCGAAGGCGGTGAAGAACTTGGTCCGCTTGGCGTCCATCTTCAGCGACTTCCACAGCAAACCGACCTTCAGTCCGGGGCCGAAACCGGCCAGCTGTTCGCGCCAGGCGGCGACCTTGTCGGCGTCGGCCGTCATGAAGGGCGCGTCGGGGAAATCGGCGACCGAGCGGCGGAAGGCCCGGCAGGGCTGCGCCATCGGCGTCCACATCTCGACCGCGCCGTCGGCGGTGAGCGTCGAGGCGGCGCGAATGTTCCGGCCCTCGCGATTGAGCGTCTGGTGGGCGTCGGCGACGACCCCGGGGAAAGAGCGCCGGACCAGCTCCAGCAGGCGTCCTGCGCAGGCGACGCGCACCTCGCCCTCGGGACCGACCGTATCGATCACGTCGGCGAGCGCGTTCATGAACATCACCTCGTCGCCGAGGCCCTGCTCGCCCATGACCAGCAGCGTCTTGCCGCGGATCTCCGCCGGGTCGGCGCCGTCCCACATCGGCGCCTCGACGGCGAACAGGGTCGCGCTCGAATATTCGGGCAGAAGGCGCACGTCGTATTCGTCCCAGCCCTCCGCCAGCCGCCCGGCGGCGAGCAGCGACAGCGACCGGCCGTGCCGGATCGTCACCTCCTCGATCTTGTCGGTTGCGGCGTCGCGGGCCTGCGTGAACAGCTCGACGGCGCGGTCCGCGTCGCCGGCGAGCTCCAGCGCGTAGGCGAGATTGTGCTTGGTGCGCGCCATATCCGGGTCGAGGCGGATGGATTCCTCGTAGAACTGGATCGCCTGTTCGGGATCGCCGGCCTCCATCAGGATCGTGCCGAGCGTGTTCCACAGCGTGGCGTTTTCCTGGTCGCGATAGATCGCCTGGCGGATGAGCTCGATGGCGTCGTCGAACCGGCCCTGGTCGCGCAGGATGCAGGCGAGGTTGGAGTTGTTCGCGGGATCGTCGGGCGCGAGCTGGGCGGCCAGCCGGACGAATTTTTCCGCCACCGGCAGCATGTCGAGCTTCCAGGCGATGATGCTGATATTGCGATAGAGGTCCGGGTTGTCCGGATCGAGCTTCCAGGCGCGCTCGTAGAAATCGAGCGCCTTGGAGAGCCGGCCGAGGCGCTCGAGCGCCATCGCCATCGTCTGGTTGGCCAGCGGCATGTCGGGCGCGGCGTCGAGGATCTTCAGCGCCAGCCGCGCGGCCTCATGCTCCTGGCCGCTGTCCATCATGCGCGCGGCGCGGCGGATCTTGCCGATCTGCTTGCGCCACTCGGGGCGCGTCGTATCCTTCGGATCGGGCGCAGCGAGCTCGCGCTTCGGGGCCACCGCGTCAGCCGCAAGCCGGGGCGCGGCCTCGCGGCCCTTGGCGAGTTCGGCGTCGAGGTCGAGCTCAGCGGCCATCCGGTCACGCTCCCTGTTCATGCGACGGACCGGATCCTTGCTCGGTCGCTTCGTTTAAGAATCCGCTAACGAATGGGGCGAACTTCACAATCGGAGGCAACGCTTTGTTCACCGTGGCCTTTCACAGTCTGACCCGGCCCTGAAGACTCGGGCCGCGCCAGCGTCGGGGGAGACGACGACCATGCCGCTCAAACTCTCGCTGAAGCCCGGCGAACGGTTCGTCCTGAACGGCGCCGTCGTCGAGAACGGGGACCGGCGCGCCACGCTGATCCTCCAGAACAAGGCCTCGGTGCTTCGCGAGAAGGACATCATGCAGGAGCACGAGGCCGACAGCCCGGCCAAGCGGATCTATTTCCCCGTGATGATGATGTACCTGTCCTCCAAGGCCGACGACGCCGTCTACGACGAATTCGTCGCGCGGATGACCGATTTCATGGGCGCGGTCTCCAGTCCCGAGGTGCTGGCCGAGTGCGTCAATGTCAGCGGCGACGTGATGGCCGGCGACTATTACAAGGCGTTGATGCGCTGCCGGAAGCTGATGGCCTACGAGGCCGAGCGCCTGGGCGCCGATCCCTCCGCCGAGGCGGAAGGAGAGGGCTGAGCCGATGTCCTACCAGGCGTATCAATCCGCAGCGGTGCGGACGGAAGATCCGCGGCTCACCGAGTATCGTCTGTTCGGCCAGGTCACGCGGGAGCTGATCGAAGCCCGCGACGCCGGGTCTCTGGCGATCGGCCAGCGCGCCGAGGCGCTCGACCGGAACCGCCGCATGTGGGCCGTTTTCGCCGGCGATTGCGGCGACGAGGCCAACGGTCTGCCGGAATCCCTCCGGGCGGCGATCATCTCGCTGTCGATCTTCGTCGACAAGGAATCGCGCGCCGTGATGCGCGGCGAGTCCGATTTCGAGAGCCTGATCGAGATCAACCGCACGATCATGCAAGGCCTCGCCCCGCAGGCCGCCGCGGAGCCCGCCGAGTCCGCCTGACCCGCGCCGGTCCTTTCGGCCGCTTCCCCGAGTCAATGTCCGTCCCGGCGCCGTTTCCCGGCGTCGGCCTTCATGCATCGCCTTGACGCGGAGCGCCGCCCTCGCGCGGCGCCGATTCGCCGGCGGGCACGATTTGCCGCCCCGGCAAGATCTGCACCCCTGACGACGGAAGAACCCGGCAACCCTTGCCGCATCGGGCGGCTTCAGTTCGCGTAAGTCATTGAAATTGCGAAACCCGGGGCGGCGCGAACGGGCGGCCCCGATCTTGCTCCCATCGGCGCAGGCCAGAAGGCCGGGCGCGCAAAACGTGCGTCACCAAACGCAAAAGCGATGAAAGGAGCCAAGAAGTGGCTACGATCAATACCAATCCGGGCGCGATGGTCGCCCTTCAGAACCTGAACAAGACCAACTCGCAGCTTGAGCAGGTTCAGCAGCGCATCAACACGGGCCTCAAGGTCTCCAGCGCCAAGGACGACGGCGGCGTGTTCGCCATCGCCCAGCGCATGCGCTCGCAGGTTTCCGGACTCGACGCGGTCACGTCTTCGCTCAATCGGGGCCAGTCGGTCACCGATGTGGCGCTTTCGGCCGGCGAGGCGGTCTCCGATCTCCTCATCGAGATGAAGGACAAGGCCCTGGCCGCGTCCGACGCGTCGCTCGACACCGCGTCGCGCACCGCGCTCAACGAGGACTTCAAGGCGCTTCGCGACCAGATCTCGAATGTGGTCGACAACGCCGAATTCAATGGCACGAACCTGATCAACAACGGCGCGTCGGACATCACCGCGCTCGCCAACGCGGACGGTTCGAACGTCATCACGGTTCAGGCCGAGGATCTGAGCCTCACCGGCTCGACGATCACGATCGGCGCCACGGCGTCGTTCTCGACGGCCACCGAGGCCGGCAACATCGCCAGCCAGATCGGCACGTCGCTGGACAACGTGAACAACGCGCTCGCGCGTCTGGGCACGGCGTCGAAGTCCCTGGAGATCCAGAACACCTTCGTCGGCAAGCTGTCCGACTCCCTCACCGAGGGCATCGGCAACCTGGTCGACGCGGACCTGGCGAAGGAGAGCTCGCGACTGCAGGCCCTGCAGGTCAAGCAGCAGCTTGGCATTCAGGCGCTTTCGATCGCGAATTCCGCGCCGCAGTCCATCCTGGGCTTCTTCCGGTAGGATGAGCTGACCGGAGCGGCGGGGTCGGTCTGACCCCGGCCCCGCCGCGTCCGATCGCAGAGAGGGAACCGCCGAAACGACGAGGGAGGCGAGGCGCGAACGCGGTTCCAGGAGAGACCAATGGCTATCGAGCAGTTGGGGGCGAGACAAACTTACGTCGAACGGCCGAAGCCGGTCGGCGAGGTCGAACCGGTCCACCGGGCGACCGCCAATCAACGCCGCGAGACCGAAGAGGGCGGAACGCCGCCCGCCGATCCGGGCCGGGTTCGCGAACAGATCGAGGCGATCGAGGAGCTCCGCATGGAGTTCGAGGCGCTGCCCCAGTCGCGCCTGCAGATCGAACGCGAGGACGAGAGCGGTCGCTTCGTCTACCGCTTCCTCGACCAGGAAACCGGCGAGATCGTGCGCCAGTGGCCGCCGGAAGACTATCTCGAGCTGATGAACTACCTGCGTTCGCTGCAGGGCGGATTGTTGAACGAGCAGGTCTGACGACCGGGCAATAGTCGCCGGTCCTTGGGCAAAATTCGCCGCTTTCCTCGCATCGTCCGCATAACGGGCGACTTTCTTTCTTTATCATAAGTTTTTGAAAAGTTTATGGATCGGGGCGGATTAACCGTATTGGCCCGACCATTGCTCCTGCGTGAGCCGAGCGCCGCCGAAGCGGCAGTGCGAGGCGAAACGGGAGCAGAACGATGACGCTGAGCGTCCACACAAACACCTCGGCGATGGTCGCCCTCCAGAACCTGAACAAGACCAACTCCGACATCGGCGAGGTTCAGCAGCGGATCAACACGGGGCTCAAGGTCTCGGGCGCGAAGGAAAACTCCGCTGTGTTCGCGGTGGCCCAGGGCATGCGCTCGGATATCGGCGCGCTCACCGCCGTCCAGACCTCGCTCGACCGCGCGGCCTCGATCGGCGACGTGTCGCTCGCCGCCGGGGAATCGATTTCCGACCTGCTGATCCAGATGCGCGAGAAGGCCACCGCGGCGATGGATCCCTCGATCGACACCTTCTCCCGGCAGGCCTACGACGCTGACTTCAAGTCGCTGCTCGAGCAGATCCAGGTCGTTCTCGCCAACGGCGAGTTCGACGGCGCGAACCTGCTCGACGGCTCGGTGACGGGCGGCATCGAATTCCTGGCCAACGCCGACGCGACGCGCACGATCACGCTGCGCACCCAGGACATGTCGGTCTCGGGATCGATCATCACGCTGTCGAGCACGGCCAGCCTCGGCACGACGAGCCAGGCCGCCGCCGTCGTCTCGGACATCACGCGCAGCCTCGACAACGTCAACCAGGCGCTGGCCAATCTCGGCTCGGACCTGAAGAAGATCGAGGCCCACCGCACCTTCGTCGACAAGCTCATGGACTCGCTCACCGCCGGCATCGGCAATCTCGTCGACGCCGATCTCGGCAAGGAGAGCGCCCGATTGCAGGCCTTGCAGGTGAAACAGCAGCTCGGCGTGCAGGCGCTCTCGATCGCCAACTCCGAGCCGCAGATCCTGCTTTCCCTGTTCGGCCGCTAGGCCGCGCCCGACTTCGCCCCGCCACGGCCGGCCCGGCGCGACCCTGCGCCGGGCCGTTTCTTTTCCGCGCTCCGCCGAGTCGGGGCATAGAGGTCGCGACCAGACGACGAGCCCGCCATGTCCGAGCCCTTCCTGCCCTACGGACGCCAGCAGATCGACGAGGACGATGTCGCCGCCGTCGTCGACGTGCTCCGCGGCGACTTTCTCACGACCGGTCCCGCGGTCCCGGCGTTCGAGGCGGACTTGGCCGGCGCGGTCGGAGCGCCGCATGCGGTCGCGTGCAATTCGGGCACCGCGGCCCTGCACCTGGCCCTGGCCGCATTGGGAGTCGGGGAGGGCGATGTCTGCATCGTTCCCGCGATCACCTTCATGGCGACGGCGAACGCCGCGGCCTATTGCGGCGCCGACGTCGTATTCGCCGACGTCGACTCCGAAACCGGCCTGCTCACCCCGCACACGCTGTCGGAAGCGCTCGATCGCGCCGAGGGCCGCGTGAAGGCCGTGCTGCCGGTCCATCTCGGCGGCGTGGTCTGCGATCGTCCGGGCATCCGCTCGAAAGCCGAACGCGCCGGCGCCTTCGTCGTCGAGGACAGCTGCCACGCGCTGGGCTCGGTCGCCGCCGACGGCGGCGTGGTCGGGGACGGAGCCTTCGCCGAGGCGGCGACCTTCTCCTTCCACCCGGTCAAGACGATCGCGAGCGGCGAGGGCGGGATGGTGACGACGCGCGACCCGGCGCTCGCCGAGCGCATGCGGCTCCTGCGCAGCCACGGGATCGAACGCGATCCCGCCCGCTTCCAACGCGCCGAAGGCCGCGACGAACCCTGGTGGCACGAGATGCAAGCGCTGGGCTGGAACCACCGCATGAGCGACATCGCCGCCGCGCTCGGCCGCTCCCAGCTCGCCAAGCTCGATCGCTTCGCACAGCGGCGCCGGCGCTTGGCCGGGCTCTACGCCGATGCGCTCGCCCCGCTCGCGCCCGTCGTGCGGCCGCCGGCGACCGTCGCGGGCTGCGACCCCTGCCGGCATCTCATGAATGTGCGGATCGATTTCGACGCGGCGGGCGTGTCCCGCGCGGACGTCATGACGCGGCTGCGCGCGCGCGGCGTCGGCAGTCAGGTCCACTACATCCCGGTGCATCGCCAGCCCTGGTGGGCGGCGCGGGTCGAGACCCCGGAGCTGCCCGGCGCCGAGCGCTATTATGCGCGCATGCTGTCGCTGCCGCTGTTTCCGGCGATGTCGGACGAGGACCCCGCCCGGGTGGCCGCGTCGTTGAAAGAGGCGCTCGGGGTTTAGCCGCGCTTCTCCATCAGCGCCCAGGTCGTGTCGTCGATGCCGGTCGTGCGCTTCCACAGGAAGCCGTCGGCGACGACCTCCAGGTCATCGAAGCGGTCGAGGAAGAAGCCGGCGAAATCGCGCTTGAAGAGCAGTCCGTCCTGGCCGCGATAGCGCTTCTCCTCGGGCTCGCTGGCGAAATACTCCGAGACCAGGATGAAGCGCGAGGAGACGCGGTGCATCTCGTCGGCGACCGCGGGCAGGTTGTCGGGCGGCACGTGAATGAGCACGCCGGCGGTGAAGACCAGCTCGGCGGCGCCGTCGGGGAAGGGGATCGCTTCGCCCACGCCTTCGCGCACGGAGTCTTCGTCCGCGACCCCGTCCTCGATGACGCGCCGGATGGCGCCGGCGTTGGGTTCGACGGCCATCAGCCTGGCGTCGGTGAGCCGCCGGAGCGCCCGCAGATTGAGGCCGAGATTGCAGCCCACCTCAAGAATGCTCGCCGGCTCGCGCGTGCCGAAACAATCGAGCCAGCGCGCCCACATCCGCGTGCGCCGATGCAGCGCCGTTTCGTCGGCGGCGTTGCGCTCGGTGTATTCGTCGCCGAACTCGCCGCGCCAGACATCGATGGGCTGGGTCATGAACTCTCTCCGCTGATCGCCGCCCAGGACAGCGCCTCGCCCTTCTTCAGATCGCGCGCCGCGCGCCGGCCCAGCACGTCGGGCAGGTGGCGCGGGGCGAGCCCGTGGCCCGGCCGGACGGAGCGGACATTGCGTGACGTCAGCTCCTCGCCTGCGGCGACGTCCTCGGCGACATAGAGGCTGCGCCGGAACTTCACATAGGTGGTCTCCGCGCCGACGAGATCGTAGCGCACGCGCCCCAGCGCGGCGTGGGCGTTGCGCGTGTCCTCGACGAGGCGCGTGAGCTCGTCGGGCTCGAGCGAGAACGCCGAATCCGGCCCGCCGTCGGCGCGCGCCAGCGTGAAGTGCTTCTCGATCAGCGCCGCGCCCAGCGCCGTGGCGGCTACCGCCGCGGCCGTGCCCGGCGTGTGGTCGGACAGCCCGCTCACCACGTCGAAGGCCTCGGCGAGGTGAGGGATGGTGCGCAGGTCGGCCTCCTCGAACCTGGCGGGATAGCTCGAAACGCAGTGCAGCAGGATGAGCTCGCGGCAGCCGGCTTCGCGCGCGGCCTGAACCGCGTCGGCGATCTCGCCGAGGCTCGCCGTCCCCGAGGAAATGATCATCGGCTTGCCGGCTTCGGCCGCGCGCCGGATCAGCGGCAGGTCGACGACCTCAAGCGAGGCGATCTTGTAGGCCGGCGCGTCGAGGCGTTCGAGCAGGTCGACGGCGGTGAAGTCGAAGGGCGCGGAGAATAGCGTGATCCCGACCTCGCGGGCCTTGGCGAACAGGGCTTCGTGCCATTCGAAGGGCGTCTGCGCCTCGGAATAGAGATCGTAGAGCGTCCGGCCCGCCCACAGCCCGTCGGGCAGGGTGAAGTCGGGCCCGTCGCAATCGAGCGTGATGGTGTCGGGCGTGTAGGTCTGGATCTTCACCGCGTCGGCGCCGCAGGCCGCCGCGGCCTCGATGATCCTGAGCGCGCGATCGAGATCGCCGAGATGGTTCGCGCTCATCTCGGCGACGATATAGGGCGGATGGTCGGGGCCGATCGGGCGGCCGGCGATCTCCGGCGCGGCGTTCATCGCATCGTCCTTTCCTGTTCGTCGGCGCGCCAGGTCCGCCCCATCGCCTCGACGGTCTCGACGGGGGTGTCCCAGCCTGCGGGCAGCGCCTCGAAGAAGGCCGTCTTCTCGGCGGCCCGGCGCGGGCGTGGACCGCCGGGCGGCTGGGGCTGGGGCCGGACGCGGCCCGCCGCGATGTCGGGCCATACGCGTTTGAACAGCGCTTCGACCTGGGCGCGCAAGTCCTCATAAGTGGTCGCCAGCGTTCTCGGACCCGGCGAGAAGCGCGCCTCCTCGCGGGCCAGGATCGCGCCGGTGTCCACGCCCTCGTCGATGAGATGGACGCTCACCCCCTTGGGCGTGTCCTCCCACCAGGACCAGAAGTTCGGATCGGCGCCGCGATTGTGGGGCAGGTAGGAGATATGGAGATTGACGATCCGCCCGGCGTAGCGCTCGAGCAGCGCGCCCTTGAGAATCCGCCGCCAACCGTAGGAGACGATCCAGTCCGCGCCGCAGGCCTCGGCGCGCGCGAGCACGTCGTCGTCCTCGTCCGCGATCGTCGCGTCCGGTAAGGCGAGGCGTTCGGGGTAGGGCGACAGCACCAGCACGCTCATGGCCGCCTCATCCGTCGGCTCCGGCGGGCTCGAACAATCCCAGCATCCGGCCGGCCACGCGTTCCGCGCCGCGCCCGTCGCAGATCCGCGCCGCGGCGTCGCTCATCACGCGCAGCATCGTCGGGGTCTCGCGCAGGTCGACGAGGCATTTCGCGATGCGCTCGCCGAGGTCGCCGTCGTCGCGGCCGACGCCGATCGCCGCGCCGGCCGCGTCGAGGCTGGCGGCGAGATCGGCCTGGTTGTCGGCGAGCACCGTGACGAGACTCGGCAGGCCGAGCGCGCAGCGCTCCAGCGCCGTGCCGCCGCCGGCGCCGACGGCGAGGTCGGCGCGCGTCATCAACTCGGCCATGTCGGCGGCGTCGAGGTGGAGGCTCAGGCGCGGCTCCGCCCTGGATCGTTCTTCCAGCGTCTCGCGGCTCGCCGCGCCCGCCGCGATGACGGCGTCGACCGCGATCTCCGGGTCCGCTCCGAGCAGGGCGTCGACGATGCGGGCGGTGACGCCGCCGACATCGGTCAGCCCGAGGCTCACCAGCACGCGCTCCAGCGACGGCCGCCTGCGACGGGCGAGGCTCTCGTCGCGTCGCGCGGCGAATTCGGGCCGCAGCAGCGCGTAGTCCGGGCCGAGCAGCAGCGCGGCGTGATCCGGGACGAGCCCGGCGTAGCGCGCGGCGTCCTTGCCGTAATTCTGGTCCAGCAGCAGGTCGCAGTCATGGGCGCGGTCGGCGAGGTCGTCGATCACGGCGATGCGCCGCGTCATGCGCCGGAAGTCCTGCTCGATCCCCGCGTCGATGTCGTAGCAGTCGACCACGATCAGGTCGGACGGTCCGTCCCAGGGCGCGGGCGCCAGGCGGGTCTCAGGCGCGACGGCGATCGCGTGGCCCGCGCGCCTGAGCGCGGGGGCGACCCGCGTCGCGCCTTCATTGACCGAAAATCCGATCCTCGCGCCCTTCCGTTCGAGCGCGTCGGCCAGCGCCAGGCAGCGCATGACATGGCCGCCGCCGAGATCGGGACGCGCATCGCAGCGGAACAGGACGCGGGGCGCGCGGCCGCGCGCGGTCACGACTCGAACGTCTCGCGCAGCAGGCCTTGCAGGGCGCGCGCGTCGAGGCGCTCCGGATTGGCGTCGGAGGAGTAGGCGAAGCCTTCCGGCGCGGGCGCCGCGCCGGCCTCGGCCCAGGCCGCGCGCACCTCGGCGGCGTAGGAGGGCAGGATGACGTAGCGGTCGTCGAGCTCGACGGTGTCGCGGGCGTCGTCGGAGGTGACCATCACCTCGTGGAGCTTCTCGCCGGGGCGGATGCCGATGACCTTGTGGGGCAGGTCGGGCGCGATCGTGCGGGCGAGATCGATCGTGCTCATGGACGGGATCTTCGGCACGAAGATCTCGCCGCCCTTGGCCAGCGCCATCGAGGAGAGCACGAAGTTCACGCCCTGGGTGAGCGTGATCCAGAAGCGCGTCATGCGCTCGTCGGTGATCGGCAGGTGGTCGGCGCCGTCGGCGACGAGCTTCCTGAAGAAGGGCACGACCGAGCCGCGCGAGCCCACGACATTGCCGTAGCGCACGACGGAGAAGGTCGGCCCGTCCTCGCCGCCCATCGCCTGGGCGGCGGTGAAGATCTTGTCGGAGGCCAGCTTCGAGGCGCCGTAGAGATTGATCGGGTTGGCCGCCTTGTCCGTGGACAGCGCGCAGACATGACTCACCCCGCGCTTGATCGCCGCGCGCACGACGTTCTCCGCGCCCATCACGTTGGTCTTGATGCACTCGAAGGGATTGTACTCGGCGATCGGCACGTGCTTCAGGGCTGCGGCGTGGACGACGACGTCGACGTCGCGCATCGCCATGTCGAGCCGGGTCTCGTCGCGCACGTCGCCGATGAAATAGCGCATGAAGGAATGCTCGGCCGGCGAGAAGCGCTGGGCCATCTCGTACTGCTTGAGCTCGTCGCGCGAGAAGATGATCAGCTTCTTCGGCCGGAACTCCTCGATCACGGTGCGCACGAACTGGTGGCCGAACGAGCCCGTCCCGCCGGTGACCAGCACCGTCTTGCCGTTCAGATCGAGCCGCGGCGCGCGGAAATCGCGCGACACGAAGAGCCGGTCGAGATCGGCGTCGGTTCCTTGGTCGCGCGCGGCGTCGCGGGGAGCGGTCTGGCCCATGGCCCTCGTCTCGCTTTTCGATTCGCAGCCTCGCGTTAACGGTTCTTCGCCGTGGGTTAACGCCGCGTTAGGCGCGTCGCCGGAGCGTCGGCTCTTACGCAGCGGAGGCGCCGCCCGTGACAGTCGCCGTCATCGTCCAGGCCCGCATCGGCTCGTCGCGCCTGCCCGGCAAGGTGCTCGAGGCGCTGGGGGCGAAGACCGCGCTCGCGCGCTGCCTCGATCGCTGCGCGGCGATCCCGGGCGCCGACCTCGTCGTGTGCGCGGTTCCCGACACCGCCGAGAACGACGCCGTCGCCGCCGAGGCGGGCCGGGCGGGCTACGCCGTGGTGCGCGGTTCGGAGACCGACGTGCTCGCCCGCTACGCCGACGCGGCCCGCGCCGTGGCCGCCGAAACCGTGATGCGCGTGACCAGCGACTGTCCGCTCATCGACCCCGCGGTGTGCGGCGCCGTGATCGATCTCCTGGCCGAGACCGGCGCCGACTACGCCTGCAACAACATGCCGCCGCGCTTTCCCCACGGGCTCGACTGCGAGGCCTTTCCCGCCGCCCGTCTGTTCGAGGCGGAAGCCGAAGCCGCCGAGCCCTATGAACGCGAGCACGTCACGCCCTGGCTGCGCGCCCGTTCCGACGTGAAGAAGGCCGCCCTCGTCGGCCCCGGCGGCGGGCTGGAGCGCCTGCGCTGGACGCTCGACCGGCCCGAGGATCTCGCCTTCTTCCGCGCCGTCTTCGACGCCCTGGGCGAGAGTGCGGCCACGGCGACGACGGAAGAGCTCGCCGCGCTGTGCCAGGCCGTCCCCGACCTGCCCGCCATCAACGCCGACTGGACCGACGAAGCGCGCCTGGAGTCCGCGGCCGAGGCCGACGTGACGCGGCCCTGGGCGGGGTAGGGGGGGTCGGCGGCGGTCTCCGGCGTCGAGGCGGGCTGGCAGGACGACGGCGATCTGGCCCGGCTCGTCCACACCTTCTCCGGCCAGACGGTCACGTTCAGCTATGAGTATGACGGCTCGGGCCGGCTCACGGACGCGGCCGCCGATGTGGCGGGCTGGCTCTGGAACGCGTCGGACCAGGACTACGATCTCAGCTACGCGGCCGTGAACGCGCAGAACCAGTATGCCGGCGTGACCTTCAGCCCGGACGGCGAGGCCGACGATGCCTGGACGCTGACATACGACGAGGCCGACAACCTGATCGGCGACGGCACGCGCTTCTTCAACCACGACACCCAGAACCGGCTCACCGGGGCGAGTCTCGCATCATGCGCGTCCTCGGCGCTTCGCGCCTGCGGGCGACGCGGGGTCGGGAACCACGATCGAGTACGACGGAGCCTGTCCCGGACTTGATCCGGGAACGCCGCCGGCCGGCGGATGAGCAAATCCGTCAACGGGACGGTCACCGGCTTCGTCCACGCAGCCGGCCCCGCGGGCGGCGAACTCGCCATGGAGATCGCCGAGCTCGACGGCGGCGGAAACGTCACCACGCGGTTCGTGCCCGGCCCCTCGATCGACGAGCGCGCCGCGATGATCACGGTGGACACCGCCACGGGCGCGGCGATCGATCGCTTCTTCTATCACGCCGACCGGCTGGGCAATGTGATCGCCTTAAGCGATGAGATCGGCGCGGTGGCCGCCCAGTACGTCTACTCGCCCTTCGGGGTGGAGCCGGTCGCCGACGCCACCGGCAACCCGTTCCGTTATACCGGGCGCAGATACGATCCCGAGACGGAGTTCCTCTACTACCGGGCGCGCTACTATTCCCCGGCGCTCGGGCGCTTCCTCGAGGTCGACCCCATCGGCTACGAAGACCAGATGAACCTGTACGCCTACGTCGGCAACAACCCGCTCAATGCGACGGATCCGAGTGGGGAGATGCCGCCGGAAGCTTGGGACCCTGACTCGCAGGCATTCGAGCGGGAGCAGCAGTATCATGAAGCGAGCGTCGAGATGGGTGAGCTTGTCGCGCAGGGAGTGGATGCGGCGGTGGGAGACGGTGCCGTTTACGTTGGAGGCGAAGGAACCCTGATCGGTGGTCCTGTTGGCGCCGAGGTTGAAGGCGGAGTGGCATTTGACGGAGCGACAAATGAAGTTGTTACTTTTACTAGTAATTCCACAAATATGATTGATTTGGATGACAGTCCGAGTCAGCTTGGCTCGACAGCAGGAGGCAATATGAACTTCGGTTATGCCACCTCATCTGAGGCGCTCACCTCTCCTACAATTAATATTTCGTTCGATTATGCCGGTGTGAGTGTCGGAGTTAAGCTCGATGCAGAGACTGGTAATTTCTCAGGTCTTGAGGGTGGTCCGGGCTTTGGCGTCGGGGTGAGCGTGGTACGGTCAGAAGGCCGCGAACATACGCGGACGTGTGTTGATCCGGATGGGTGTTAGATATGAGGGTCTTTAGCGGATTGGTGGCGATAGCTTGTTTGGCTAGTGCGCTTGTGTCTGCGCGAGTCTATTCGGCAACGGATGCTGATATTTGGCTTGTCGCGGCGGTGAGCCTGTCTTTCTGCTTTTTGTTAACTGGACGCATGGCGTTGGGAAAACGGTCCTCAAGAAATCAGAACTCGGACATTTAGGTCACTTCAACCGACCTCACCGAGGAGCGCCGCGATGACGGCGTCACCGTCGGCTATGAGTACTCGCGCGGCGGGGATCTGCTTTCCATCACCTGGCCGGACGGCTGGGCGGCGCGCTACGCCTATGACGCGCGGCGCCAGCTCGTGCGCGTCGAGGAGGACGCGAACGGCGACGGGACGAGCGAGGCCACGCTCGCCGAGTATGTCTATGACCGCTTCGGCCGGCGCATCGAGCATCACGCCGGCGGCTACGACCCGAACAGCCCGTCGCCCGGGCCGGGGTCGGCGGCGGTCTCCGGCGTCGAGGCGGGCTGGCAGGACGACGGAGATCTCGCCCGCCTCGTCCACACCTTCTCCGGCCAGACGGTGACGTTCAGCTATGAGTATGACGGCTCGGGCCGGCTCACCGACGCCGCCGCCGATGTGGCGGGCTGGCTGTGGAACGCGTCGGACCAGGACTACGATCTGAGCTACGCGGACGTGAACGCGCAGAACCAGTATGCGGGCGTGACCTTCAGCCCGGACGGCGAGGCCGACGATGTCTGGACGCTGACCTGGGACGAGGCCGACAACCTCATCGGCGACGGCACGCGCTTCTTCAACCACGACACCCAGAACCGGCTCACCGGGGCGAGTCTCGCATCATGCGCGTCCTCGGCGCTTCGCGCCTGCGGGCGACGCGGGGTCGGGAACCACGATCGAGTACGACGGAGCCTGTCCCGGACTTGATCCGGGAACGCCGCCGGCCGGCGCATCGCCAAGACCGTCGACGGGACCGTCACCGGCTTCGTCCATGCCGCCGGCCCCGCGGGCGGCGAACTGGCCATGGAGATCGCCGAGCTCGACGGCGGCGGAAACGTCATCACGCGCTTCGTGCCCGGCCCCTCGATCGACGAGCGCGCGGCCATGATCACGGTGGACACAGCGACCGGCGCGGCGATCGACCGCTTCTTCTATCACGCCGACCGGCTGGGCAACGTGATCGCGCTATCCGACGAGACCGGCGCGGTGGCCGCCCAATACGTCTACTCGCCCTTCGGGGTGGAGCCGCTCGCCGACGCCACCGGCAACCCGTTCCGCTATACCGGCCGGCGCTACGATCCCGAGACGGCGTTCCTCTACTACCGGGCGCGCTACTACTCCCCGGCGCTGGGCCGCTTCCTCGAGGTCGACCCCATCGGCTACGAAGACCAGATGAACCTGTACGCCTACGTCGGCAACAACCCGCTCAATGCGACGGATCCGAGTGGTGAGGTTGGTGCCGTGGGTGCCGGCTTTGGAGCAGCGGTTGGTGGACTTATCGGTGGTGTGAGTGCTGCAGTCCGAGAAACTGGTGAGCAATTGGCGGCCAATGGAGGTAATTTTAGAGACTTGAATGTTGGCGAAATCGCCCTGAACGGAGCGGTTGGCGCAGGTACCGGCGCAGTGACTGGTGCCGTAATAGGAAGCGGTGCAGGCTTGGTAGCGGCCGTTGCTACTGGAGCTTCGTATGGTGCGGCTCAAGCCGGAGCAGAGGTGGCCCTCGACGGGGCCTTTGGTGACGATATCTCGGACCGCAATGTCGGGAGAGAGATCGCGGTGGGAGCTGCAGCGGGAGCAGCAGGCCCAATTCTCGGAAGAGGGCTACAGGCTGGACGTACAGTTGGAGAGGCAGCAGAAGGCGCAATTCAAGGAGGTTCGACGGCTGCTACGGTCAATCTTGCTAGGGGCGCCGAACAGGTTGGAGAGGCTATTGTGACTCAAACTGCCACCGATGTAGGGGCCGGAGTTACTAATGATGCCTTGGACGAGCGCGATCGTATTGAGGATCGACGTTAATGATGGTTTTGCTGGGTTACTTCGTCGGTGCAGTTGCTTCATTAATTGGGTGGGGTGTGCTTGGCGCAATAATATTTGCACCATTTCTACTAAGCCCGTCTAACACACTTGTATTTTGGGTAAAGTTTTGGATCGCATCATCGATAGCGTTGGGTATCGCAGGTTTGGTATATGATATTATTTCTTTGCTAATAATCGAACGAATTAGAAAAAAAGGGGTGTAGCGTTGAGTTTAAATAGCATCTATGAAGTGGCGACATATTTTTTATTCGCAAAGTATAAATTTATATGAGGTGTTAATTTAACTTTAAATTTTGATTTTTTCGATCGATAAACTCATCCTTTGAAAGGGCTAGGCTGAACGAGCGCTAGGTGCTGGGCCGGCCGGTGTTCTACTGGTAGTCGCGAGGACCATGACGCCGACTGCGCGGTCAACGAGTCCGACGAGCCCGACGCGGCGAATTACTGGCGCACGCGGATCAGCACCGACGCATACGGGCGCGATCACGTCACGACCTATCCCCATGGCGGGCGCGACTGGACGGAGCTCGACGCCAACGGCAATGTCGTCGAGCGGCGGCGCGTCTCCGCCGGCTTAACCTTGGCTCAGTCTTTAAGCTTGCGCGTCCTCGGCGCTGCGCGCCTGCGGGCGACGCGGGCCAGCTCGTCTTCACGCACACGTTCTCCTACGACGCCCTGAACCGGCAGACGCAGATGGTCGCGCCGGAGGGGACGTGGACCTACGAGTACGACCTCACAGGGGCGCGCACGCGGGCGGTCTTCGATCCCGCCGCGGCGGGCGGAGAGCAAAGTGTCATCCCGGAAGCCCGCAGGGCTGTCCGGGATCGACCGAAAACGCTTCCCGACATCGGTTCGCGAGCCCGGTCGATCCCGGCTCTCCGCGCTGCGCGCTCCGGCCGGGATGACGACCGCGGCGGCTCGCCCCTAATCGTCATTCCCGCGGATGCGGGAATCCAGAGCCCGAACACACCCCGACTCCCCCCCGTTTCCTAACCCTTTGTTACCGCCTTTGCGGCGATCATGGGGCTTCGTCGAATCGTCAGTCATGAGGCGGTCGGACAGGTCATGGTCACCGGGTTGTCGAGCTCCCTGCTTTCGGCGTGGTTCACCGCGCGCAGCGGCGCGTCCGCCGGCGGCGGGGGCGGGCTCACGGCGACGGCCGCGGCGGCGGAGACCGCGGGACTTTCGGGCGCGGGGGCCAAGACCGAAGCGAGCGGCGTCCTGCCGCCCTGGGACCCGCGCGGCGAGATCGCCGAGCTCGAGGGGCTGCGCCGCTCCGTGCTCGCGAACGGCGAGTTCTTCGACGGCCGCTTCGGCGACTTCTCCGACATCGAGGCGAGCGACGACGAGAAATCCCTGTTCGCGATGTATCGCGGCGTTCGCCGGCTGCAGTCGATCGCGGCGGCGGCCATGGACAAGGGCGCGAGCGATTTCGACCGCGCCTATTACGACCGGCGCTTCCAGGAGGGCGTCGCCCAGCTCGGCGGCTTCTTCGACGATCTCTCGCTCGAGGGCGTCTCGGTGGTGCAGGGCGAGCAGCTCACCGAATTCCAGAGCGGGCTCAAGGTTTCGCGCGGCGGCTCGAGCTATACCGGCGGGATCGTCCATTCCGGCGCCTATGACGCCGAGGTCGACGCCTTCCAGGGCGATGTCCGCTTCGACATCACCGTGCGCAAGAACGGCGTCGACAATGCCGTCGCGATCGATCTCGCCGACATGGGAACGACGCCGCGCACGCTCGACAATGTCGCCGACCACATCAATGCGCAGCTCGAGGCGAACGGCTTCCTCACCCGCTTCGAGCGCGTGAAGATCGGCGAGCCCGACGAGAACGGGATCATCCAGGGCGACAATTTCGGTTTCCAGGTCAACGGCATCATCACCGAGCGCGTGAGCTTCGCCCCGGCGACGGGAACCGGCGCGCCGGCGCTGTTCATGGCCGGCGTGTCGGGCGCGGGCGAGGAGGCCGCCGGCCAGCTCTCCAGGATCGTCGATCTCGCCGGCGGGGGAACGACGGTCTTCTCCCGGCGCATCGAGGCCGCCCCGACCGTGACCGAAACCACGAGCGAGGACGGCGAGACGATCACGAGCGAGACGTCCAATCCGCTGGAGGTGATGGCCACCGCCCGCGGCGCCGACGGCGGGATCTATGTCGTGGGCAAGACCTCGGCGGCCGTCGACGGCCAGGCCATCAAGGGCGAGAGCGACCTCGTGGTCGTGCGTTACGACTCCAACGGCAAGGAGGTCTTCACCCGCACGCTGGGCGCGGCCGGCGAGGCCGAGGGCGCGTCCGTCGCCGTTGACGCCGACGGCAACGTCATCGTCGCCGGCTCGGTCGAGGGCGAGCTCGGCGGGACGAACAAGGTCGGCGGCGACGATTCGGTCGTCGTGAAATACAATGCCGACGGCGTCGAGCAGTGGACGCGGCGCTTCGGCGGGCTCGCCGACGACCGCGCCAACCACGTCTCGGTCGGTTCCGACGGAACCATCTACGTCGCCGGCGAGGCGAATTCGAGCATCGGCGGGGTCGCCAACCAGGGCGGGCGCGACGGCTATCTGCGCGCGCTCGACGCTGACGGGAACACGCTCTACACGCGCGCCGCCGGCGCCGGAACGGGAACCGAGAGCGCCAAGGCCACCGCCATCGCCGCCGACGGCGGGCTGATCGTGGCGACCGAGGAGGACGGCCGCGCGGTGCTGACCAAGTACGCCGCCGGCGACGACGGAACCGGCGCGCCGGTCTGGAGCCTCGATCTCGGCGATCTCGACGGCGGGCGCATCGGCGGGATCGCCGTCGACGCCGCCGGCGACATCTATCTCGCCGGCGCGGCCGGGGCCGGGTTCGCGCCCGGAACCGTCGTCGACGCCAACGCCGGCGGCCGCGACGCGGTCCTGGTCAAGGTCTCCGACGGCGCCAGCGCGAGCGTCGACTACGCGACCTTCCTGGGCACGCCGGAGGACAACTCCGCCGCCGGCGTCGCGGTCGAGAACGGGACCGTCTATCTCACCGGCAAGACATCCGCCGCGCTGCCCGGCGGCGAACAGAACGGCGACCGCAACGCCTTCGCCGCCGGCTTCGACGCGGCGACCGGCGCGCGCACATTCGTCCAGCAGGTGTCCGGCCGCGGCGGGCTGTCGTCCGGCGCGGGAATCGTCGTCGACCCGACGGGCGATTCGGCGCTGAACAAGCTCGGCCTGCCCGCCGGCGCGCTGTCCTATTCCGACAGCCGCGTCGTCACCGATCGGTCGAGCGTGCGCCCGGGCGATCACTTCTACGTTTCCGTCGACGGCGGCCGGAAGCAGAAGATCACCATCGACGACGACGACACGATCCGCTCGCTCACCTTCAAGCTGAACGCCGTGCTGCTGTTCGACGGGACCGCCGACGTGCGCCGCGCGCTCGAGGGCGACCAGCTCACGATCAAGCCGAAGGAAGGCGTCACCATCGAGCTCCTGCCCGGGACCGACGGCGAGGACGCGCTCAAGGGGCTCGGCCTGAGCCCCGGGGCGGTGAGCGGGAAGGTCACGAAGGACGACGGCGATTCGACCTCGGCCGCGCCGAAGGTCTTCGCGCTCGAACTGCCCGAGGCGCTGTCGGTCGCCGACCGCGACTCCGCGGCGGCCGCCAACGAGGCGCTGGTCGCGGCCATGGGCAAGATCCAGCGCGCCTATCGCTATCTCACCCAGGATCCCGAGCTCAGGGAATTGCTGGAGGGCCCGCAGGCGGGCAAGCGCGGCGGGCCGGTCCCGGCCTATCTCAGCTCGCAGATCGCCAATTACGAAGCCGGTCTCGCGCGCCTGCAGTCGGGCGGCGGCGGCGGCGGCACGCTGGCGCTGTTCTAGAAGTCAGACGGTCTGGTTGCAGGCGATGGCGCCGACGCGGCCGGACTGGCGACCCGACGCGCCGTAGCCGGCGTCGGACTGCTGCTGGCGGGCGGCCTCGTCGGCGATGGCCTTCACCACGCCTTCGGTCACCACCTTCATCGCCTCGACGGCCGCGCCGTTCTCGGCGACCGCGGCCTCGAAGGTCCGGGTGGTCTCGGTCAGCCGCGCCTTCGTCGCCGCGTCGAGGCCGGCGAGCCGCGAGGCGTCCTGCGCGGCGAGCCGGGTTTCGGTGCGATAGATTGCGGCCAGGCGCGTCTTCTCGACCTGGAGATCGCTCGCCTCGTGCGGACGGCGCGCGGCGAACAGCGCGGTCTCCTGCTCGATCAGCGCTGTCAGGCGCTCGGTGAGCCGGATCAGCTCCTCGGCGCGCTCGGCGGGGGTCTCGGCGGCGAGTTCGGTCATGCGTCGTCTTCCGCTTCCTGCAGGGTCATGATCTCGCGGGCGAGCTCGTCGGCCAGCCCGATGCCGCCGGCCTGGGCCATCACCTTTGCGTACTCCTCATTGAGCATGCCCTTGAAGGCGCTTTCGCCCGGGCCGCCGCCGAAGGCCTCGCTCTGCGTGGATTCGCCCATCATGTGCTCGAGGAGCTGGGCCAGGAACATCGCCTCGAAGTCCTGGGCGACCTCGCGGGCCTGCGCCATGTTCTCGACGCGGCCGACCTGCGGCGCGCCGGTCGACGAACCGTTGGCCTGGCTCAGCGCGGCCTGCATCTGGGCGTTCATCAGCCCGTCCATGGTCAGAGCACCTCGATCTCGGCCTGCAGCGCGCCGGCGGCCTTGATGGTCTGCAGGATGGTGATCATGTCGCGCGGGCTGACGCCCAGCGCGTTGAGCCCGTCGACGAGTTCGCGCAGCGACACGGTTCCTTCGAGCACGCCGAGCTGGGCGAGATCCTCCTCGGCGGTGATGTCGGTGCGCGGCACGACGACGGTCTCGCCGGTCTCGGAGAAGGGCGTGGGCTGGCTCACCTGCGGGCTTTCGGAAACCGTGATCGTCAGCCCGCCCTGGGCGATGGCGACGGTCGAGACGCGCACGTCCTCGCCCATCACGATCGTGCCGGTCGATTCGTCGATGACGACGCGGGCGCGCATGTCGGCCTCGACGCGCAGCTGTTCGATCTCCGCGATCAGCGAGACCATGTCGCCGGAATAGCTCTGGGGCAGGGACAGGGCGACGGTCGAGGGATTGTTCGCGCTCGCCGCGCCCGGGCCGATGAAGGCGTTGATGGTCTCGGCCATGCGCCGGGCGGTGGTGAAGTCGGGATTGCGCAGCGACAGCCGGATATCGCTCTGCCGGGCGATGTCCCAGTCAAGTTCGCGCTCGATCAGCGCGCCGTTGGCGATGCGCCCGGTGGTGGGAACGCCGCGGGTGATGCTCGCCGCGTCGCCCTGGGCCTCGAAGCCGCCGACGGCGACCGAGCCCTGGCCGACGGCGTAGACGTCGCCGTTGGCGTCGACCAGCGGGGTGGCGACCAGCACGCCGCCCTGCAGGCTTTCGGCGTCGCCCAGCGCGGAGACGGTGACGTCGATGCGCGTGCCCTGCATGGCGAAGGGCGGCAGCTGAGCGGTCACGATCACCGCGGCGACATTGCCGGTGCGCAGGTCGGAGTCGCGGATATTGACGTTGAACCGCTCGAGCATGGAGTCGAGCGCCTGGCGGGTGAAGGCGGTGTTGCGCAGCGTGTCGCCCGTGCCGTCGAGGCCGACGACGAGGCCGTAGCCGACGAGCTGGTTCTCGCGCACGCCCTCGACGTCGGCGATGTCCTTGATGCGCGGGTTCGCCAGGGCGCCGGTCGTGACGAGCGCGGCGGCGAGGAGGGCGAGAAGGGTGCGGATCATGAACACGCTCTTTTGCGCAGGTTGAAGCTTCGCGCTTGCCTATGCGAGATCCGTGCCAAGGTTAACAGCCGGAAAAGCCTGCTTTATCAACAATATAAGAAAGGCCTAGCCGGTGAAGGTCTCGCCGGGCGATGCATTTGCCGGGAAAAATCTGCCGGGCCTGGCGTCTGACTTAAGCCGCTGTTAACAGAGCTTAAGCGACGCTCGAATCTGGAATTTCACGCTGCAGGATCAGCCCATGAAGGTCACCGGACCGCGCAATGTTCCCGGCACGTCCGGCGCCCGCAAGAAGGCGTCGGGGGGCGCGTCGGAGTCGACGTTCTCGCCGGGCGCGTCTTCGGGCTCCGCCTCGACCGGGGCGAGCGCGCCGCTGTCCGGCGCGTCCGCGGTGAATTCCGTCGACGCCGTCCTGGCGTTGCAGTCGACGGGCGATTTCCGCGAGGCCAAGAAGCGCGCCACCGAGCGGGCGCTCGATCTGCTCGACGTGCTCGATGATCTCAAGATCGCCCTGCTTGAGGGCGGCATTCCCCGGGACAAGCTGGCCCGCCTCATGGACACGCTCAGAACCCGCCGCGACGCCACCGACGATCCCGACCTGGAGGCCGCGCTCGACGAGGTCGAGCTGCGCGCCGCGGTCGAGCTGGCGAAGTACGACGCCTGACTCTCATGCCTAGATCGTGGAAATCACGGAAGTTTCACAATCCACGGCGAGCTGGGGACAGACGGCGCCGCTCGATTGACTCGATCGGTTTGCTGGATATTCTCCGCCCCGCTCTTACCGGGGGGTGAGGTCAGGAGACGGGCTCATGAGCGTCACGGATTCCGAGATCGAACTGCCGGACGGCTATCGTCCGAGCGAGGACGAGGAATTCATGAACGCGCGCCAGAAGGAATATTTCCGGCGCAAGCTCATGGCCTGGAAGGACGAGATCCTTCGCGAGAGCCGCAGCACGATCTCCAACCTCCAGGAAGATCTCGGGACGCTGCCCGATCTCGCCGACCGCGCGTCCACCGAGACCGATCGCTCGCTCGAGCTGCGCGCCCGCGATCGCCAGCGCAAGCTGATCGCCAAGATCGAGGCCGCCCTGCGCCGGATCGAGGCGGGCGAGTACGGCTATTGCGAGGAGACCGGCGAGCCGATCTCGCTGGCGCGTCTCGAGGCCCGCCCGGTCGCGACGCTCAGCCTCGAAGCCCAGGAACGCCACGAGCGTTCCGAGCGCGTCCACCGCGACGACTGACCGGGCCGCTCAGGCGGCCTTCGCGAATTCCTCGGCGTCCTCCCAGCGTTCGAACGCGCGCGCGTCGAGCCCGCCTTCCTGCATGAGCTTCGTCATGTAGAGCGCGTGCATCATGTTGCCCTGGCCGTAGACATAGGCGACGCGGATGCGCCGTCCGGCCAGGCCGCCGACGAAGATGTGCGCGACGGCGGCGAACTCCTCCAGCGTGTGGCCCAGCACGCACTCGCGATAGTCCATGATCAGCCCGTCGCGCTCCTCGCGCACGAGCCGCTCGACCAGCGTGCGAGCGTTGGCTTCGCTTTCGACGTAGACGTTGGAGCCGATCAGGCGGACGCAAAACACGTTCGCGTCGGGAAGCTCCGATCGCTCGATTTCCAGTTCGGACATGGGCGCAACCTGACTGCCGGCGCCGCTAGAAGGGCCAGAGGATGTTGTAGACCTCCTGGCCGATCGGCGGGCGCTGCATCTCGGAAATATGCCCGCGGCCGCCGTAGGAAATGCGCGCCTCGGCGATCTGCTGATGGCTGATCGTGTTGTCGGAGTCGATGTCCTCCGGCCGGACGATCCCGGAGATGAGCAGTTCGCGCACCTCGTTGTTGATGCGCACTTCCTGGCGGCCGTGGATCAGCATGTTCCCGTTCCACAGCACGTCGACGACGATCGCCGCCGCCGACAGCTCGATGGTCTCCGAACGGTTCACGGAGCCCGCGCCCTGGGTCGACGAGTTCGATCCGAAATTCGTCAGCGAGGCCGGGTTCACCGCGTCGTTGAAGAAGTTGTCGAGCGCGGCCTCGCCGCCGAGGAAATTGGTGAGGTTCGAATCCTCGGCCGTGCTCCGCGAACGCGCGGTCTGGTTGGAGACCTGGGCGCGGTCCTCGATATCGATGCGCACCGTCAGGATGTCGCCGATGGCCGAGGCGCGCGGATCGCCGAAGAAGCTGCGGGCGTTGTCGCGCCAGAGCGAGTTCGGGTTGGCGGGGCGCTCGCGCTCCATCGCCAGAGTTTCGAGCTGGGCGAGCCGGTCCTGCGACGGGCGAAGCGGCGCATGGCGTCGGTCGTTGTTTCCGAGCGCGGTCTCGTTGTCGATCGGCGAAAGCGGCGGCGGCTGGCCGACATAGGACAGGCGATCCGTCGCCGCGCAGGCGCTCAGCGCGGCCGAGGCCAGCAGGCAGGCGGCGAACCGGGAAGGGCGGACGATCATGGAAAGCTCCTGTCCGTTCAGAATGCGGCGTTGGCGCCCACGCGCGCCCGACCGGGCGCCTCGACGACGGCCTCGATCGTGCGGTTGGACTGCAGGTTCATGAAGCGGGCGGGTTCGCCGAGGGGGGCGTCCTCGAGCGCGCGCGCCCGCGCGGTCAGCGTGAGATTGGCGACCTGGTAGACCAGCGCGACGGTCTCGCCGCGGGCGATGGCGGCCGGCTGCGAGAGGTCGTAGCCGCGCAGGGCCTCGCCGGCGCGCAGCGAACGGCGCGCCTCCATGCCGGCCATCGCGTCGGCCTCCAGCACGGCGTCCGACCGGATCCGGTCGGCGGGCAGGCGGATCCACTCGATGTCGGCCTCGGCGATCACCTCGCCGCGCGCGTAGGGTCGGGCGAGCACGGGCACGTCGACGACGGTCTCGGCGCGACCGGAGACGGTGACGGGTTCGGCGTCGGGCCAGGGCGCGATCTCGGCGCGGAACAGGCCGGCCCGGGAATCCGTGTCGAGGCTGACCAGCTCCGGCGCACCGGCCGAATCCACCGGCGCGTACAGTGCGAGATTGCGGTTGGACAGCTCCACCTCGTGGGCCCGGCCGGTCTCGGCGTAGAGCGCGGTCGCGATCAGCTCGCGGATCTCCGCGGCCCCGACGGCCCGGCCGGCGCGCTCGACGGTGACGCGCTGGACGCCTGCGCCGTTGGCCCAGTCGAGCCCGGCGCCGGCGGCCTCTCGGCGGACATAGTCGGGATCGAGCGAGAGGCGTTCGCCCGGCGCCGGGGCGCGGGCGATCATCGTCGCGCCCGCCTCGCCGGCGTTCTCGAAGATGTCCGACAGCGTGATGACGTGATCGTCGCTGACGAGGCGCTCCTTGAGCACGACCGTGCGCGGCGCCGCGTCGTCGGCGAGCGCCGGCGCCGCCGCCGTTGCGGCGAGAACGATGAGACAGGCGAGCAAGCGGGCCATGGATCAGCGCCTCAGCGGAGATTGGAGGAGGTGGCGAGCATCTCGTCGGCGGCGGTGATCACGCGGGCGTTCATCTCGTAGGCGCGCTGGGCCTGGATGAGCGCGGTGATCTCGGCGACGGCGTCGACGTTGGAGTTTTCGACGAAACCCTGGCGGACGACGCCGAAGCCCGGCTGTCCCGGCGTGCCGACATTGGGCGCGCCCGAGCCGGCGGTCTCGATGTAGAGATTGCCGCCCCGGGCCTCGAGACCGGCCTGGTTGGGGAAGGTGACCAGCTCCAGCTGGCCGACGACCTGCGGGTCGGGATCGCCGTCGAGCAGCACCTCGACCTGGCCCTGCTCGTTGATCTCCACCTCGCGCGCCTCGTCCGGGATGGCGACGCCCGGCATCACCAGGTAGCCGCTGGCGGTGACGAGCTGGCCGTCGGGCCCCTTCGAGAAATTGCCGGCGCGGGTATAGGCGTCGGAGCCGTCGGGCAGCTGGATCCGGAAATAGCCGTTGCCGGACACGGCGACGTCGAAATCGTTGCCCGTCTGGGTGAGGTTGCCCTGCTCGGTGATGCGGTAGACCGAGCCGGCCTCGACGCCGAGGCCCACCTGCACGCCGGTCGGCACGATCGTGCCGGCGTCGGAGGAGTTGGCGCCGACCTGCTGGATGTTCTGGTAGAGCAGGTCCTCGAACTCGGCGCGCTGCCGCTGGAAGGCGGTCGTGTTCATGTTGGCGAGGTTGTGGGAGATCACCTCGACATTGAGCTGCTGGGCTTCCATCCCGGTGGCGGCGGTGGACAAGGCGCGCATGGCTTACCCTTTCTGAGAGGCCTACGGCCGGCCCAGGCGTTCGATCGCCTGGCGGCTGAGCTCTTCGGTTTGCTGGATCATTTTCGTCACCGACTGGTAGGCGCCGGAAACCTCGATCATCCGGGTGATCTCGGAGATCGCGCTGACATTGGAACTCTCGGTGTAACCCTGTCGGACCACCGCGGCCGCCGCCGGGGCGGGCTCGGCGTTCTCCGGCGCCGAGAAGCGGTTCTGACCGCGCTTCTCCAGCGCGCCGCGATTGTCGAATTCGACGACGCCGACGCGTCCAAGCGCCACGCCGTCCTGGGTGATCGCGCCTTCCTCGGAGATCGTCACCGGTCCGGCGGCGGGGTCGATGAGTATCGGCTGGCCGGCTTCGTCGAGCACGCGCGCGCCGTCGGCGGCGACGAGTTCGCCCTCGGGGCTAATCGTGAAGCGCCCGTCGCGGGTGTAGCGCTCGCCGGCGTCGGTCTCGAGCGTGAAGAAGCCGTCGCCCTGGATGGCGAGGTCGAGCGGCCGTCCGGTATGGTCGAGCGCGCCCTGGGCGAAATCCCGGCCCAGCCCCCACTCGTCGGCGAAGTGAAGCTGCGACGGGCCGTCGGCGTGCCGGGCGCGGTTCGTGCCGTTGGCTTCGAGCAGCACGCGCTCGGCCTTGAAACCGGCGGTCGAGGCGTTGGCGACATTGTTGGCGGTGACGTCGACGGCCCGCCGCAGCGTGATCTGGCGGGAGAGGCCGACCATCAGGGCGTTATCCATCGCGGGCGTCCTTTCTGACGTTCCAGTCTTCGCGCCGCCGTTCGAGCGGCTTCGCCGGCCGTCGTCGCAATGGGCGTGCCAAGGTTAATATTGATTGTTTTCAGTAACTTGCAGAGAGGTGGTTCTCGGCAGGATCCGCCGGCCCGGGAAAGCCTGCATCGCAGGTGGGAAAAAATTGCCTGCAAACCGGGGTTTCCAAACGGATCGTTAACCGCCGGACGCGTTAATCGCGAACGGGTAAGCAGTTGCGAACACGGTTGGCTTCATGGCCGAAGACGCTGAAGACGAACTCGAGGCGGAAGACCGCGAAGAGGGCGAAGAGGACGGCGAGGAGTCCGGCGAGAAGAAGAAGGGCGGGCTGAAGAAGCTCATCCTCTTCGTCGGTCTGCCCGTGGTCATCCTCGCGCTCGCCGGGACGGCGGGCGCGCTGTTCCTGCTCGGCGGCGGCGAGGAGACGGAGGTCGCCTCGGCCGGCGACGGGCACGCGGGCGACGAGGAGGAGGCCGCCGGCGCGCAATCCGACATCCCGCCCTACACGTTCGACGGCCCGCTCCTGACGAACATCGTCACCGGGGACGGCCGGACCGCCATGCTGAGCATGGAGGTCGCCATCGTGGTCGAGGACGAGTCGCTCTACGACACCCTCGACGCGCACATGGAGGCGGTTCTTGATCAGTACACGGGGTTCCTGCGCGAGCTGCGTCCAGAGGATCTCGAGGGCTCGGCGGGCTGGCACCGGCTCAAGCTGGAGCTGCTTCGACGCACGAATCTCGCCATTGCACCCGAAGAGGTGGACGACGTGCTGATCACCAACCTCGCGGTCCAGCAATAGCGGATGTCCCTGCGATGAGCGACGAAATCGATCAGGATGCGCTGGCGGCGGAATGGGAGGCCGCCGCCGCCGAAGACCAGCCCGACTTCGATTCCATCGACGCCGGCGACGGCGGCGACGAGCTCGCCTCGGAATGGGAGGCGATGGTCGGCGGCGAGGGCGAAACCTTCCTGCCGCAGGGCGGCTCGCAGGGCGCCGAGCGCATTCTCAACCAGGACGAGATCGACTCGCTCCTGGGCTTCTCGGTGTCCGACGATGACGGCGGCGAGCGCTCGGGCATACGCGCGATCATCAACTCCGCGCTGGTCTCCTACGAGCGCCTGCCGATGCTCGAGATCGTCTTCGACCGGCTGGTCCGGCTGATGACGACGAGCCTGCGCAATTTCACCTCCGACAATGTCGAGGTGAGCCTGGACAACATCTCCTCGATCCGCTTCGGCGACTATCTCAACTCGATCCCGCTTCCGGCGATCCTGGCGGTGTTCCGCGCCGAACAGCTCGACAATTACGGCCTGCTCACCGTCGATTCGAACCTGATCTACTCGATCGTCGACGTGCTGCTGGGCGGGCGGCGCGGCACCTCGGCCATGCGCATCGAGGGCCGGCCCTACACCACGATCGAGCGCACGCTGGTCCAGCGGATGATCGAGGTCGTGCTCGCCGACGCCAAGCAGGCCTTCGAGCCGCTCACCGAGGTCGACTTCACGCTGGACCGGGTCGAGACGAACCCGCGCTTCGCCGCGATCGCCCGGCCGGCGAACGCCGCCATTCTCGTCAAGCTACGGATCGACATGGAGGATCGCGGCGGCCGGATCGAGCTGATGCTGCCCTACGCGACGCTGGAGCCGATCCGGAAGATGCTGCTCCAGCAGTTCATGGGCGAGAAGTTCGGCCGCGACAACATCTGGGAGAGCCACCTGGCGACCGAGCTGTGGTCGACCAAGATGGAGGTCTCCGCCGTCATGGACGACATGCAGAAGCCGCTCGGCGAGGTGATGAACCTCAAGGTCGGCGACACGCTGATGCTCGACACCGGGGCCGACGGACCGGTCGAGCTTCGCTGCGGCTCGGTGGTGCTCACCCGCGGGCGGATGGGGCGCATCGGCCACCATGTCGGCGTCCGTCTCGACGCGCCGCTGACCGCGGCGGCGCGCAAGGCGCTCACGAGGTTCACATGAGTATGGCCGTCCTCGCCTTCGAGGGGCTCGTCGCCCTTCTCCTGCTCGGCGCGCTGGTGATGTGCTGGCGGGTCGATCGACGTTTGCGCGCGCTGCGCTCCGGCCAGGACGGGCTGCGCGACACGATCGCCCAGCTCAATGACGCCGTGGATCGCGCCCGCGCCAGTCTCGCCGCGCTGGACCGCGCCGCGAAGGAGCATGGCGGCGAACTCGAGACGCGGGTCGAGGAGGCGCGCCAGCTCAGCCAGGAGCTCCGCTTCCTCAATGACGGCGCCGAAGCCCGCGCCGAGCGCCTGTCGCGCGCGCCGCGGCGATCGCGTTCCGCGCCGGCCGCCGAGCGGCGGTCCGAGGTCGCCGCCGAAGACGGCGAACGCGGGCTGACCGACACGCTGAAGACGCTGCGATGAGGGACGTCCCGTCATGACCGCCGTTCGCCCGCTCGCCCTCATCGCCGTCGTCCTCGCCGGGCTGTTCGTGCTGAAGGCCCTCGCCATCCTCGACGGCGCGACGCAGCTGTTCGGCGCGACCGCCTTCGCCGCCGAGGAGGAGGACGAGACCGGGCAGGCCGAACAGGAGAATGAAGCCTCCGCCGAGGCCGCCGGCGACGACCCGGCGGCCGAACCCGACGCCGCCGCTGCGCCGCAGTCGGGCAATTCGCTGCCCCCGCGCAACGAGCCGCGGACCTCGACCGAGCTGGACCTGCTCGAGCGTCTCGCCGAGCGCCGCCGGGCCCTGGACGCCCGCGAGGCCGAGCTCGACACCCGCGAGGGGCTGATCACCGTCGCCGAGCAGCGCGTCGAGGAGCGCATCGCCGAGCTGCAGGCCCTGGAGGCGGACGTCCGCGCGATCATGAACGAGCTCGAGGCCGACCGCGCCGAGCAGATCGACGCCATCGTCAATGTCTACAGCGCGCTCGAGCCGGACGCGGCCGCGGCCATCATGGAGCAGATGTACGAGAACGACCGCGAGACGTTGCTGCTCGTCGCCGAGCAGCTGCAGCGCACAAGCGCCCGCGGCTTCGCGGCCGTCATGGGGGAGATGCGTCCGGATTTCGCCGCGCGGCTGACGTCAATGCTGCACGCCCGCGCGGCGCCGCCGGAGACGGTGGCCGACATGGAGGCCCGTCTTGAAGCCGCGGGCGAATGAGCGGCTCCTGGCGGGTCTGACCGCCGCGCTGCTGGGGCTGGTCGCGGCCAGCGCGCAGGCCCAGGCGCCGGCGCGCTTCGAGGTCGACCAGCGCGGCGAGACGCTGCGCCTGCAGGTCATCTACCCCGAGGACGCCGGCGGCGACCTGTCCGCAGACGCGCGCATCGCGGCCGGCTCGGTTCTGATCGCGGAATTCTCCGAACCGCTCGACGGCGAGGTCCGCCGCCTCGTGGAGGCGGCGCCGGAGACGCTCGCCATGGCGCGGCTCGATCCGGACGGAGAGACTCTGCGGCTCGCGCTCAACGCCGCGCTCGAACCGCGCGTGTCGGTCTCGCACAACATCGTCGCCATCGATCTGGCGCCGCCCGGCGCCGAGCCGCTGCCCGACATCGTGTCTCCCTATGAAGAGGCGCAGGAGCGCGCCCGCGAGCGCCGCGCGGAGGAAGCCCGCCGCGCCGCCGAAGCCGCCCGTCTCGCCGAACTCGGCCCGGTGTTGCCTGTCGAGGTCAATACGGGCGAGGCGTCGGAATACACGCGCATCGAATTCGTCTGGCCGGAGGCCGTCAGCTACGCCCTGTCGCGCGACGGCGACACGGCGCGGCTGGAGTTCTCCCGGCGCGGCGAGGCCGACCTCGCCGTCCTGCGCGTCGACCCGCCCCGCCTGGTCGAGGGCGTGGAGATCGACGAAGCCCGCGAGCGCTTCACGCTCGAGTTCGACCTCGCCTCCGGCGCCGAGGCGCGCGCCTGGGCCGACGGCGACCGGCGGGTCGTGTTCGACGTCGCCGATCCCGACGCGACCGGGACCGCGGAGGCGCTTCAGGCGCTCGCCGCCTACGCCGAGACCGTTCAGGCGCGGTCCGAGCCGGCCGCGGACGCAAGCCCGCCGGAGGCGGAAACCGCCGAGGCGAGCGAGCCCGACGCGGAGGGCGAGGGCGGCGCCGAAGCCGAAGCCGCGATCGACGAGGCGCCCGCCGAATCCGAGCGCCCGGATCCGACGCCCGAAAACGGCGTCGTGGTCGTCGAGACCCGCGTCGACGGCCGCGACGTCGCGCTCACATTCGACTGGGCCGCCCGACCCGGCGCGGCTGTCTTCCGCCGCGGTCAGGCGCTCTGGATCGTGTTCGACGCGGCCGCCGAGCTGGACGTTTCCGAGCTGAACGAGGCCGGCCGGCGTCACATCCGCGGCTTCGACGCCGTGTCCGGGGAGGGGCATGCGGCGCTGCGCATCGAGGCCCCGGACTCGACCCAGGCCGATGTGCGCGGCGCCGGGGCGGCGTGGATCGTCACCCTCACCGATGCGTTGGACGAGCCGCCGCGCCCGGCGCAGGTGAGCCGCATCACGCGTTTCAACGAACCCGCCGCGATCGAGATCGGGCTGCCCGGCGCGCGCAGCGTGGTCTCGCTCGACGATCCCGTGGTCGGCGATCGGCTGCTGGTGCTGACCGCCGACGGCGAGACGCGCGGGGTGATCGCCGAGCGGCGCTTCCTCGAGGCCCTGTTCCTGCCGTCGGCGCACGGCGTGGCGCTGAAGCCCGCCGCCGACGATCTGCAGCTCTCCGTCGAGGAGGATGGCGCGCGGCTGACGCGGCCGGGCGGGCTGCTCCTGTCCCGGTCCGCGGCCCCGACGCTGACCGCCGCGGCGGCGGAGCCGGCCTCGCCGGGCTTTCTCGACCTGGAGGCCTGGCGCGGCGGCGGCCCGTTCCCCGAGCGCGAGCGCGCGATGGTCCGCCGCGCCGAATCGCAGCGCGCCGCCCCGCTCATGGCGCTGGCCCGGTTCTATCTCGGCTGGGGGCTCGCGCCCGAGGCGCTCGGCGCGATCGACCTGGCCGTCGAGGATCGACCGCAGCTTGCCGACGAGCCGCGTACCCGGGCGATGCGCGGCGCGGCCAGCGTGATGATGGAGCGCTACGACGAGGCGGAGACCTTCTTCGCCGATCCGAGGCTGCGCCAGGACGCCGCCGCCCAGTCCTGGCGCGGGCTCGCCGCCGCCGAACGCGGCGACTGGGCGGAGGCGCGCCGCCGCTTCGCCGCCGGCGAGGAGACGCTGGCCCACTTCGACCCGGTCTGGCGGGCGCGGATCATCGGCGCCAGCGCGCGCGCCGCCGTCGAGACCAACGCGCTGGGCGCCGCCGAGCAATTGCTTCGCCTGCTGGAAACCCAGGAGCCGGACGCGCGCACGCGCGCCGAGGCGCGATTCACGGAAGGGAAGCTCGCCGCCGCGCTGGGCCGGACCGACCAGGCGCTCGAGATCTTCGCGGATCTCGCGGACTCCGACTGGGCGCCGATCCAGGCGCCGGCGATCCTCGAGAAGACGCGCCTCGAGATCGAGACCGGCCGGATCACGACGGAGGAAGGCGTCGACGCCCTGGAGGGGCTGCGTTACCGCTGGCGAGGCGACGAGACCGAGCTCGAGGCGACCCGCCTGCTGGCCAATCTTCACGCCGAGGCGGGCCGCTACGAGGACGCGCTCGCGCTGATGGAGACGGCGCGGAACCGGTTCGAGGGGCGGCGCGAAACCCGGCGCATCGGGCGCGATATGGACGCGCTGTTCCGCCGGCTCTACCTCGAGGACGAGGCCGACCGCCTGCCCCCGCTGGAGGCGCTCGCGCTCTGGTACGACTACCAGTATCTCACGCCTCAGGGCTCTGAGGGCCGGCGCATGGTCCGGCGCATCGCCGACCGCCTCGTCGCCGTCGACCTGCTCGACCCGGCCGCCGAGCTCCTGGCCCACCAGGTGTTCGAGCCGAGAGTGACGATCACCCCGCAGGCGCGCGCCTCGGTCGCGGCCGATCTCTCGGTGATCTACCTGATGGCCGACCGGCCCGAGGACGCGCTGCGCGCGATCCGCAGCACGCGCGTCGCCGGCCTCGGTGAGGAGCTGGTCGCCGAGCGGCGCCTGCTGGAGGCCCGTGCGCTGGCCGAACTCGGCCGCGGCGAGCACGCGCTCGAACTCATCCAGACTGACCGGTCCGAGCCCGCGCGTCGGCTGCGCGCCGACGTCGCCTGGCGGGCGAGGCGCTGGGACGACGCCGGCCGCCGCATCGAGGCCCTGCTCGCCGATCGCTGGCGCGAGGACGCGCCGCTCGAGCCTTACGAGGCCCAGGATGTGCTGCGCGCGATGATCGCCTACGCGCTGGCCGACGATCGCGAGGCGATGGACCGCGTCCGCGGGCGCTACGGCGCGGCGATGGCGGAGACCCGCCACGCCTCGGCGTTCTCGCTTGTCGCGGAGCAAGCCGTCCGCGCCGGCGACGCCCGGCTGGCCGACATGGTCTCGACGCTGGCCGACATCGAGGGCGTGGACGCCTTCATGGCCGGCTTCGCCCAGCGCTTCGACGGCCCGCGCGACCCGGAGAGCTGATATCAATCGTTCAAGCGTTCAGTAAGGTACGAAATGCCTGAAATTGTAATAAATATAACATTGAAAAATATTGACATCCCCATAAACAGGAGAAAACTATTTATGTAATATAAGGTTGGGGTTGGGATAGCTAGGACACAAACGCCTTTCATTGCTTCAAATAGGGAAATAATTATAAAAAACAATATTGTCATCCACGCCAGATATCCAAACATGTATGATATATATGATCTCCTATTTAGGTATTTTCTTTTAGATTCGTCCGCTTTATTATCCCATTCGTAAAGAAAAATTTTCGAGCCAATTGGCTGCTCATTTAGCTTCGGATTATCAAATGACGCTACAGCGGCGAGAGCCGCAAGAAAAAAGGCAGCAAACAATTGAAATAGATCCGATATAGCCGAGAAGATTCCCGACGGTCCGATTAGGCGCGGTTTATCCGGCAGCAATAAATAGATTATTGCAGTCACAGCGCCTAACGTAGCAGGGTAAACCCACTCAACGAATAGCTTAGATGATAGAAGTGGCGCGTCATCTTCAATTATTAGAAGATAGCGTGCAGGGCGCGTAATTTGTCGGATGAAGCGCATCACCATCGTCCATTTTTGATGATGTTCTGCATCTTTTGTTCGATTTCGTCATGAATTGAATCAAAGCATGAGGTGCTCAGTGGTTTTGCGAAACCATCGATAATTACTTTTCTCGTATACAGTATTTCATTTGCCTCAAATTTTTCACGTGCGATGCGCGGTGAGCTTGTAGTGTCCCCCGGGAGGTCGCGGAGATGAACTTGAATATCGTCATATGCGTCGACGCCCGCTACTTTTCGAAGGGCTTTTACAATCTGGTCTTTAGTGGCATTTTCCTTCACGTCTAATGTCAGCCTCTTGCTCTTGGCTGCGAACTCCTTGGGTAGATCGGGTCCATTATAGGACGTGGCGCGCTCAATGAGGTCAACGCTCGACACAGTCCCCTCTTTAATATCCTGAATTAGGTCTGCAGATAGTTGAGCATCGACGCGGAAGCGTGGTTGATAAGCACGCGTTTCGTACCTCCCCCGCTTAACCTTCATCTGATAGGTATATTTGGGATTGTCGGAGGCCTCTTCCCTCATGATGTGATTAATAAATCTGGCAATGAGGCCGCGATTTATGCCTGTTGCTTGTTCAAGAACGGCACGGTACTGCCCGGTTGGAGTCGGGGATAATGACAAGATGAGATGAGCTGAGCGGCCTGGAGCCTGTTTCCGTCCGACCGGGACGGTCTCTGACTTGCGCTCACCGACGTTGATTAACGCTGGGTCCGCCTCATTGGGATCGGCGCGGTGAAATAGAAACGTATGAAGCCCACGATCCTCATCTAGGCGTTGATCGCGAATGTATACGACATTTCTGTCGTCTGTGATCTCTTCTTCCGGCTCCAGGATGTTGTCGTCTTTGTCGATGTGTGCCCAAGCGAAATGCTTCTCATGCATTTCGGACAGAATGGCGCAAATTTCGGCCATTTCGACGCTCGGCACATCCCGACCTCGGGGGTGGGTGGTTGCTCGAAGAAGGAGCTGGTACACGCCGCGCTCGTATTTCCTGGCAACCAATGCCGCGTCTCCGCTTAGTTGTAAGGTTTTCTAACTTTTAGGCATCAGGCGCACTTGGAACAAGAGTTTCACCCCCCGCCGCCGGCCTGGAAGCTCTGCACCAGCGAGCCGGCGACCAGCCGCCAGCCGTCGATCAGCACGAAGAAGATCAGCTTGAACGGCAGCGAGATGATGATCGGCGGCAGCATCATCATGCCCATCGACATCAGGATCGAGGCCACCACCAGGTCGATGATCAGGAACGGGATGAACAGCAGGAAGCCGATCTCGAAGGCGCGCCTGAGCTCGGAGATCATGAAGGCGGGCGCGACGACGTGAACCGGCGTGGCCTCCGGCGTCTCGGGCTCGATGTTCGCGATGTCGAAGAACAGCGAGAGATCGTCCTCGCGGGTGTGGTCGAGCATGAACATCTTCACCGGCTGGGCGCTGCGCTGGAACGCCTCGCTGGTCTCGATCTCGCCGTTGAGCAGGGGGCGGATCCCTTCCTGGTAGGACTGGGTGAAGACCGGGGCCATGATGAAGGCGGTCAGGAACAGCGCCAGCGAGACCAGCACGGTGTTGGGCGGGCTCTGCTGAAGCCCGATCGCGGTCCTCAGGAGCGACAGCACGACGACGATGCGCACGAAGCTCGTCGTCATGATGAGGATGGACGGCGCCAGGCTCAGCACCGTGAGCAGGGCGACGAGCTGGAGCACGCGCTCGGTGAGCGAGCCCTCCGAGCCGAGATCGATGCTCAGCTCCTGGGCCAGACCCGGCGCGGCGAAGAACACCGTCGCGGCCGCGGCCGCAACGAGCACGCCGATCGCATGCAGCCAGGCGCGGCGGCTCATTCGGCGGCCTCCGGGCGTTCGTCCCTCTCGCCGGTCTCGGCGTCGTCCGGCGCGACCGGCTCGAACTTCGGCGCGGGCCGGGCGTCGAGCAGGGTCTCGTTGGCGGCGCCGAGGAGCAGGACGTGCTCGACATCGTCGACCTCGACGATCGCGACGCGCCGGCGGGGATCGATCACCAGGCTCTCGACGATGCGCATGCGCCGCTCGGCGTGCGCGCCGGGAAGCCCGGGCAGAAAGCCCTGCGCCCAGCCGCGCCTGAGGATGTAGGCGAAGCCCGCCAGCAGGCCGAGCACCAGCACGAGCGCGGCGATGTAGCGGAAATAGTCGAGCAGGTCCAAGTCGGCGGTCTCCCTCGCGCGCCCGCGTGAATCACGACGCGGATGCTCATTGTCGAGCGGTACCGGGAGTCGGCGAAAAGGTTAAGCCGGCGCTTCCGCGGCGGCGCAGCGGTAACGAGTTTTAAGTCTGTCTTAACCGGCGCGCGGGAAGAGTCTCAGTCGACCCAGAGGAAGGGAGCCCGCCCGAGATGCAGCCGGATGACGTTCCCGTTCTCGCGGTTCTGCGCCAGGCGCTCGCCTATCACAACGACCGCCAGCGCGTGATCGCGGAGAACGTCGCCAACGCGAACACGCCGGGCTTCACGCCGCGCGACATCCCGCGCACCGAGTTTGAACGCGCGCTCGAGGGCGCCCAGCGCGTCGAGCCGGTGAGCCTGACGGTGTCCGAGCCCGGGCACATCTCCGGCCGCGAGGGCGCGCGGCGCGAATACACGGCGCGGCGGGCGCCGGACACCGAGACGACGATCAACGGCAATTCGGTCGTGCTCGAGGAACAGATGGTGCGCGCGAACGAGAATCGCATGCGCTTCGAGACCGTGCTGGGGCTGTACCAGAAGAGCCTGGCGCTGATGCGGATGGCGTCGAGCCCGCCGGGCCGCTGAACGGGATGGACCAGAAGGAGTCCTGAGCCATGGACAAGGCGTCCGAGACCATGCAGATCGCCGCGGCCGGGCTGCGCGCCCAGTCGTCGCGGATGCGCATCATCGCGGAGAACCTCGCCAACGCGTCGTCGACCGGACGCACGCCGGAGGAGGATCCCTACCGTCGCCAGATCCCGGTCTTCGACGCCGAGCTCGATCGCGCCACCGGCGGCGAGCTGGTGCGCATGACCGACGTGCAGCCCGACCGGAGCGATTTCAAGCTGGTCTACGAGCCCGGCCATCCCGCCGCCAACGGCGACGGCTATGTCCGCTATCCGAACGTGACGTTCATGGTCGAGCTGATGGACATGCGCGAGGCGCAGCGCTCCTACGAAGCCAACATGAACATGATCGAGGGATCGCGGCGCATGATGGAACGCACGCTCGATCTCATCAGGCGCTAGGAGGCTAGGCGATGGATCCGGCAGCCCTTCGCGCCTACGCCGCCGCCCAGCAGGCCGCCGCCTCGGCCGCTTCCGGCGGCCAGGACGCCGCCGCGCCGTCGGGCGCGGATTTCGGCGCGCTCGTCAACGACGCCGTCCAGAACACCGAGTCCAGCCTGCAGGCGGCCGAGACGCTGACCGCCCAGGCCGCCGTCGGTCAGGCCGAGCTCGTCGACGTCGTCACCGCCGTGTCGGCGGCCGAGACGCAGCTGGAGACCGTCATCGCCGTGCGCGACCAGGTCATCCGCGCCTACCAGGACATCCTCAAGATGCCGATCTGACGGCTGCGCTGCGTGCGCAGCGGCAATGAAAAGCCCCGCGGCCGGAACCGCGGGGCTTTCTGGTTCCCGGTGAGCCGGACCGGCTATTCGGCCGCTTCCATGGCGTCCTGGGCCTGAACCTCGACGATCCAGTCCTCGACCAGCTCGCCGAGCACTTCGAGCGGCACCGCGCCGTCGCTCAGCACGACGTCGTGGAACTCGCCGATGTCGAAGTCCTCGCCCAGCTCGGCGCGGGCCTCCTCGCGGAGACTCAGGATCTCGTTCATGCCGATCTTGTAGGCCGTCGCCTGGCCCGGGAAGACGATGTAGCGCTCGATGGCGTTGATCGCGTCGCCCTCGGGATTGGGCGTGTTCTCGAGCAGGTAGTCGATCGCCTCCTCGCGGGTCCAGCGATGGTGATGGAGCCCGGTGTCGACGACGAGGCGGGCGGCGCGCCACAGCTCCATCGCCAGCCGGCCGAAGTCCGAATAGGGATCCTCGTAGAAGCCCATCTCCTTCGGCAGATACTCGGAGTAGAGCCCCCAGCCCTCGGTGTAGGCGGTGAAGCCGCCGAAGCGCCGGAAGGACGGCACGTCCTCGAGTTCCTGCATGATCGCCAGCTGCATGTGATGGCCGGGGATGCCCTCGTGATAGGCGAGCGCCTCCATCTGGTAGGTCGGCATCTCGGCCATGTCGCGCAGGTTGGCGTAGTAGACGCCCGGGCGCGACCCGTTCGGCGCCGGGCGCTGGTAGAACGCCTTGCCCGCGCTGGCCTCGCGGAACGGCTCGACGCGGCGCACGACGATGTCGGCCTCGGGCAGCGTGTCGAACCAGTCCGGCAGCGCTTCGCGCATCGTGTCGATGAGCGCGGTCGCCTCGGCGAGATAGGCTTCGCGGCCCTCCGGCGTGTTCGAATAGTAGAACTGCTCGTCGGTGCGCATGAATTCGAAGAAGTCCTGCAGCGAGCCGTCGAACTGCACCTGCTCCATGATCGCGCGCATCTCGCCGTGGATGCGCTCGACCTCCGACAGGCCGAGCTGGTGGATCTCCTCGGCCGTCATGTCGGTGGTGGTGTAGTTGCTCAGCAGCCAGTCGTAGTACGCCGCGCCGTCGGGCAGCTTCCACACGCCGTCATCGCTCGAGGCGGTCTCGGACTGGCGCTGGAACATCGCGATCAGGCGCTCGTAGGCGGGCTGCAGCGAGTTGGTCAGCGCGGTCTCGGCGCGCGCGATCAGGTCGGCCTTGTCCTCGTCGGAGATGTCGAGGGCCTCGACCTTGCCGCGGAAGTCGGCCAGCAGCGGGCTGTCCTCGCCGGACTCGTCGAACGGCGCGCCGGAGATGACGTTGCGCGAGGTCTGGATCATCTGCGCGTACGTCCACAGCGGGGGGTGCACCCCGTCCTCGAACCGCGCCTCGGCGTTGGCCGCGTTCTGGTCGAGATAGCTCTCCGCATTGACGATGCGCTCGATATACGCCTCGGCGTCGTCGACCGTGTCGACGCGGTGCTGGTTGATCAGGAAGGCCGGAACGCCCGAATGCGGGCCGGAGCGCTGCGTGAAGACGTAGCGGTGATCGCGATAGGGCCAGCCCTCGCGATCGTTCTCGGCGTTGTACTCGGCCAGCCGCCAGGACAGCTGCGCGTCCTCGTCGAGGGCGTCGTAGTCGAAGCGCTCGCGCATCTCCTCGATGGCGGCCTGCTCCATCTCGTAGGTCTCTTCGCGGAACTCCGGCGAGGCGTCGTCCCACTGGCCGTAATTGGTCTTGCGGCCGAGATAGGTCTGGAACATCGGCGAGCGCGCCAGGCGCGCCTCGAACTGCTCCTCGAACCAGGCGTTCAGCCGCTCGCTTTCGCTGGTCGCCGTCTCCGTCTCCGCGCCGTCACCGGATTGCGTTTCCGAAGCCGCGGCGGGCGCGGCCGCGTTGGTGGCCGCCTCGTCGACGGTCTCCCCGCAGGCGGCGAGCAGTGCGGCGAGGCTCGCCCCGGCGAGCAGGGTGGTCAGTCGTGTCATGGGTCTCTCCCCCGGTCTTGTCTGCGGCGGTGCGATCAGTCCTGGGCGCCGACTTCGGCGATCCAGGCGTCGACGCGCTCCTCGAGCAGCGGCAGCGGGAGCGACCCCGCCGTCAGCACGGCGTCGTGGAACCCGCCATAGGTGAAGTCCTCGCCGAGCTCGTCCATCGCGCGCTCGCGCAGGTCGAGGATGGTCATCATGCCGATCTTGTAGGACAGCGCCTGGCCCGGCCAGACGATGTAGCGCTCGATCTCCGGGGTGATGTCGCCCTCGGTCATCGGCGTGTTGGCGAGCATGTAGTCGATGGCTTCCTCGCGGGTCCAGCGCTGGTCGTGGATGCCGGTGTCGACCACCAGGCGCACCGCGCGGAAGATTTCGTAGGAGAGCCGGCCGAAGTCGCGATAGGGATCGGTGAAGAAGCCCATGTCCTTGCCGAGATGCTCGGCGTAGAGCGCCCAGCCCTCGACATAGGCCGAATTGAAGCCGAGCTTCTGGAGCATCGGCAGGTCCTCGAGCTCCTGGGCGAGCGCGATCTGGAAGTGATGGCCCGGCGCGCCCTCGTGGTAGGCGAGGCTCTCCATCAGGTAGCTCGGGTTGTCGTCCATGTTGGAGAGATTGACGTAGTAGTAGCCCGGCCGCGAGCCATCGAGCGCGGGCTGGTTGTAGAACGCGCCGGTGGCGGTGTCCTCGCGCCAGGCCTCGACGGCGCGGACCTCGAGATCGGCCTCGGGCAGCGTGTCGAAATATTCCGGCGCGCGCTCCATCACCTGGTCGATGAGGCGCGTCGACTCCTCGAGATAGGCCTGCCGACCTTCCTCGGTGTCCGGATAGCGGAAGTCCTCGCTGGTGCGCATGTATTCGAAGAAGTCGGCGAGATCGCCCTCGAACCCGACCTCGGCCATGATCGCGCGCATCTCGTTCTGGATGCGCTCGACCTCGGACAGGCCGATCTCGTGGATCTCCTCGGCGGTCAGGTCGTCGCGCGTGGTGTAGTTGGCGATCTGGGCGGCGTAGTAGGCTTCGCCGTTCGGGTTCTTCCAGATGCCGGCGCGCGTATCGGCGTCTTCCTCCATCGCCTCGAGCGAGGCGATGTAGCGCTCCATCGCGGGCTGATAGACGTCGACGAGCGCGGCGCGCGCCCGGTCGATCAGCCCGGCCTTGTCCTCGTCGGAAATCTCCAGCGCCTCAACCTTGCCCCGGAAGTCGTCGAGCAGGGCGCTGTCCTCGTCCGACTCGTCGAACGGGGCGCCGGACAGCTGATTGTTCGCCGCCGAGATCAGGCGCGGATAGGCGAACAGCGGCAGACGCACGCCGTTTTCGGCGCGCTCCTCGGCCTCGGCGACCAGCGTGTCGATCACCGCGCCGACGCCTTCCAGGCGGCTGATATACGCTTCGGCGTGGGCGGGTTCGCTGACGCGGTGATTGTTGATGAGGAAGCTCGTCAGCCCCGAAATGCTGTCGAGCATCGGGGAGAAGACGTAGCCGCTCTCGCGGACCTCGTAGAGCCGCGCGGCCATTTCGCCCTGGTGCTCCATGAAGCCGTAGGTGAGCTGCGCGTTCTCGTCGAGCGCGTCGTAGTCGAACGTCTCGCGCATGTGGTCGAGATAGCCCTGCCGGCGCTCGAAGTTCTCGCGGGCGGCTTCGTCGCCGCGCGGATCCCATTGGCCGTAGGAGTCGTCGATGACGCCGAGCTGGGTCTTGAACTCGGGCGAATGCGCCAGCTCGGTCTGGAAGACTTCGTCGAGCCAGGCGTAGAGCCGCTCGGATTCGGTCTGTTCGGTCTGCTGAGCGGTTTGCGTGTTCGCGCTGGCCGACGTGTCGGCCGCCGTCGGCGCCGCATTCTCGGTTTCGCCGCAGGCGGCCAGAAGCGCGAGCGACGCCGCGCCGAACAGAAGCTGAATTCGCATGAATGTCTCCCCAAGCGAAAGCGCAGCGCGTCCCGGGAAGGGCGGCGCGCGCTGAAAAATCATCTATGTCGCTAAACCATCACGAAACGTTGCCCGCGCCTAGTCCCGTTCACCGTTCATAAACGTTTGTTAACCGGGACGCGGGAGCCTCCGGACGAGGGGGCGCAGGACGCGCCCCGGCGAAGAGAGGCTCGTGATGACCGGCGCAGAAGTGCTCGACATCGCACGCGAGGCCATCTGGGTGATGCTGGCCATGTCCGCCCCGGTGATGCTGGTCGGCCTGGCCGTGGGCCTGATGATCGCGCTGCTCCAGGCGCTCACCCAGGTCCAGGAGATGACGCTGGTCTTCGTGCCGAAGATCATCGCCATCTTCATTGCGCTGCTGGTATTCCTGCCGCTCATGGGGGCGGTGATGTCGGGCTTCGTGACGACGCTGGCCGACCGAATCATCGCAGGCTGAATTGATGTACGCCGGCCTTGATCCCGCCGCCGTGATCTTCACGGCCGGGCTTATCTTCGCGCGGATCGGCGCGATCGTGATGCTGCTGCCCGGCTTCGGCGAGCCGTGGGTCCCGCCGCGCATCCGCCTGTCCTTCGCGCTGGCCTTCGCCTTCGCCGCGGGTCCGATGCTCGCCGGCCGCCTGCCGGCGATGCCCGAGACCGCCGGCGCGCTCGCCGGCATGGTCGCGCTCGAGGCGCTGATCGGGCTGATGATCGGCATGGCCACGCGATTCCTGCTCGCCGCCGGCGCGGTCGCCGGCCAGGTCATCGGCTACCAGGCCGGCCTGGCCATGGCGCAGTCCTTCGATCCCTCGCAGGGCCAGCAGGGCGCGCTGCCGGCGACGTTCATCAATCTCGTCTTCATGCTGCTGATCTTCGCGACCAACCTGCACCACCTGCTGCTGCGCGCGGCGGCGGGCTCCTACGAGATGATGCCCGCCGGCGCGCCGCCCATGTTCGAGGACGCCGCCTACTGGGCGCTCGGCCTGTTCATCGACGCCTTCGTCATCGGCGTGCAGATCGCCTCGCCGCTGATCGTCTTCGGCCTGATGTTCTATCTCGGTCTCGGCGTGCTTTCGCGGCTGATGCCGCAGGCGCAGATATTTTTCATCGCCATGCCGCTGAACATCCTCGTGGGGTTCTCGATCCTGGCCATGTCGCTGGGCGCCATGGCGTTGGTCTGGCTGGAGCGCTTCGAGCGCTTCGCCGTGACGCTGCAGTGAGGCGGGCATGGCCGAGGAGGACAAGTCAGAAAAGACGGAGCAGCCGACCGAGCGACGCCTCCGCCAGGCGCGCGAAAAGGGCGATGTCGCCAAGTCCCAGGAGCTGCCGAGCTGGTTCATCCTCGCCGCCGGGCTCGGCGTCATCGGCGCGCTCAGCCCGACCATGGCGCGCGATCTCGCCCGCTCGCTGAGCGTCTTCTTCGCGCAGGCTCATACCCTGAGCATGAACCCGGCGGGCGCGCTGGATCTCGCCGCGTCCACCGCGATCCGCATCGGCGGGATCGTCGGGCTGGCCTTCATCGCGCTCATGATCGCCGGCGTGATGGGCAATTACGTCCAGCAGGGCTTCCTGTTCACCGCCTCGAAGATGGAGCCCAAGCTCTCGAAGCTCAGCCCCGTCGAGGGCGCCAAGCGCATGTTCGGCCCGCAGGGCTGGATGAATTTCTTCAAGGGGGTGGGCAAGATGGGCGTGGTCTCGATCGCCATCGCCGCCGTGCTCTGGCCGCGCCGCGACGAGCTGCTGCGCCTGCCCGCGATGGAGCCGATCGGCATCCTGCAGCTGGTGCGCGACGGCGCGGTGACGCTGCTGCTGGCGGCGCTGCTCGTCTACGCGCTGATCGCGGCGGCGGACTTCTTCTTCCAGCGCCACGAGTTCATCGAACGCAACAAGATGTCGCGCAAGGAGATCCGCGACGAGCACAAGGAGACCGAGGGCGACCCGATGGTGCGCGCCAAGCTCCGCCAGATCCGCCAGGAGCGCGCCCAGAAGCGGATGATCTCCAACGTCCCCGACGCCGCGGTCGTGATAACCAACCCGACCCACTACGCGATCGCGCTGAAATACGAGCAGGGGGTCACCCCGGCGCCGATCTGCGTGGCCAAGGGCGTCGACGCCGTTGCGTTGCGGATTCGCGAGGTCGCCGGCGAGCACGACGTGCCGATCGTGGAGGATCCGCCGCTGGCGCGCGCGCTCTATGACGGCGCCGAGCTCGAGGAGGAGATTCCCGTCGAGCACTACGCCGCCGTGGCCAAGGTCATCGGCTATGTGCTGTCGCTGTCGGGCGGACGCGACCGGCGCGACTCGTGATCGTCCCGCGCGGATTGATCTGCCTCGCGTCGAGAAAGAGCGTTAACCTTGATCCCCGAGGGTGAGCGCGAATCGCCCGACGGGTCCGACCATTCCGGAGTGAGCGCCATGACCGACGCCCCCGCCGCCGAGACCGAGACGTCCCGAAAAGCCGACGCGCCCGAATCCGACGAGCGCGCGGAGGCGGCCCCGGAGCCGCGGTCGCGCTGGACCCGGCCGCTGGCCCGGGCGGTGTTCTGGGCCGCGGCGCTGGGTGCGTTCGGCGCCGCGGCGGTGGCGCTGTTCGCCGCGGCGAGCGCGGGCTGGCACGGCTTCGTCCTGCTGTCGGGAATCGCCTGCGTGGCGTTCCTGCTGCTCTACGCGCTGGCGGCCGGCGAGACGGCCGGCCGCTCGCTCGCCGCGGGTTCGAGCTCGGAGACGGGCGTGAAGGGGCTCGCCGCGGCGGCCTTCGAGGCCCTGCGCGACCCCGTCCTGGTCACCGACGCCGGCGGCCGGCCGCGCTGGGCGAATGCGGCCTATCGCGCGCTCGCTGGCGACGGCGGCCGCGGCGGACCGGTCGGACCCGAGCGCATCTGGACGGGCGCGGCGGGCGGCGCGGTCTATCGGCTCGCCCGCGCGGCGGCGGCCGGCCAGACCGGCCGCGAGACGCTGCCGGCCTGGCGGTCGGCGGACGGCGCGACGGTCTACGCCGCCGAGGTCTCGCCGCTCGAGGGCGGCGGCGCGGTGTGGCGCTTCTTCGAGGAGCGCGCCGAACCCGACACCGAGATCGAGACGCCCGACTGGGCCGAGCGCGCCCCGGTGGGCCTGTTCCTCGCCGACGGCGAGGGGCGCGTGCTGGCGACCAACGCCACGCTGCGCGAATGGCTCGGCGTCGAGGCTGAGCGCCCGCTCAAGGTGAAGGACTTCCTCGCCGGCGATTTCGGCAAGGCCTTCGCCAAGACCCGCGGCGCCGACGGCGTCAGCCGTCTCGACGCGCGCCTGCTCGCGCGCGAGGGCGTCGAGAGCCCCGTCGTGCTCGCCGTGGAATGGGACGAGGAGCGCCCGCCGCGGGCGCGCTGCGTCGTCTACGGTCTGTCGACCACCGGCGCGCCGCCGGGCGTGGCCCAGGCGATCGCCGACGCCAGCCCGAAGGCCGGGCGCACGCTCGACGACATGTTCGCCTCGGCGCCCTTCGGCGTGTGCCGGCTCGACGGCGCCGATCCCGAGACGGCGATCCTCGAGGACGCCAACCCGGCGCTCGTTCAGCTGTCCGGCGGCGGCGCGATCCCGGGCAAGCCCTTCACCGAGCTGTTCGACTGGAGCGAAGGCGAGAGCGCCGAAGAGGTGTTCTCGCGCGCGCTGTCGGGTCGCGGCGAACCCTCCGAGGCGCGCATGCGCGCCGGCGACGACGCCGTGCGCGAGGTGCATCTCTTCTTCGCGCCCGCGCGCGGCGGAAAGCGCGCGGCGTATATCGTGGATATCTCGGCGCTGAAGGAGCTCGAGCGGCAGTTCGCCCAGGCCGCCAAGATGCAGGCGGTCGGCCAGCTCGCCGGCGGCGTGGCCCACGACTTCAACAACATGCTCACCGCGATCCGGCTCAACACCGACGAGCTGCTCGGCCGGCATCCCGTGGGCGATCCGTCCTACGCCGAGCTGCAGCAGATCAACTCGACCGTGGCCCGCGCGGCGGGACTGGTGAAGAAGCTGCTGGCCTTCTCGCGCAAGCAGACCTTCCGCATGACGACGCTCGATCTGAGCGACACGCTGTCGGACTTCTCCGTGCTGCTGCGCCAGGTGCTCGAGGAATCGGTGCGCCTGGAGATCAAGCACGGCCGCAACCTGCCGCTCATCCGCGCCGACAAGACCCAGCTCGAGAACGCGGTGATGAATCTCGCCACCAACGCCCGCGACGCGATGCGCGAGGACGGCGGCGGCGCGCTCACCATCACCACCGAGGCCGTCGACGCCGACGAGGTGCGCCGGGCCGGCGCGCCCGACCCGAAGGAAGGCCGCTGGGCGGCGATCCGCGTGAGCGACACCGGCTCGGGCATGGACGAGGCGACGCTGGCCAAGATCTTCGAGCCCTTCTTCACCACCAAGGAGGCCGGGCAGGGCACCGGCCTCGGGCTCGCCACCGTCTACGGCATCGTCAAGCAGTCGGGCGGCTTCCTGTTCGCGAAGTCGAAGCCGGGCGAGGGCACGACCTTCACTATCTATCTGCCCGAGCACGCGCCCAGCCGCGAGGAGGCCGAGGCGATCGAGGCCGACAAGGCCGCCCGGGAGAAGCCCTCCAAGCCCGCCGACCTCGCCGGCAAGGGGCGCATCCTGCTGGTCGAGGACGAGGACGCGGTCCGCTCGATCGCGGCGAAGACGCTGATCAAGCGCGGCTACGAGGTCGTCGAGGCCTGCGACGGCGAGGAGGCGTTGGAGATCCTCACCGAAGAGCCGGAGAGCTTCGACCTGATCATCTCCGACGTCGTCATGCCCGGGCTCGACGGGCCGGGCCTGCTGGAGAAGGGGCGCGACAAGCTGGGCGACGCGCGCGTCGTGTTCATCTCCGGCTACGCCCAGGAGCAGTTTTCCGACACGCTGTCCAAGGAGCTCGACGTCTCCTTCCTGCCCAAGCCGTTCACGCTGCCCCAGCTCGCCGAGCGCGTGAAGGAAGAGCTCGGCGGCTGAAGCCGGCGAGCGTTCCGTCGCGCTTCGATGTTCTTGTTGCGTTCGCGGAACGAAACGGGTACGGTCTCCTCAATTGCCCGACTCGGACGGGCGTGAAATAAGAGGAGCGCGCCCGATGGCTTCTTCCAATCTCCGCATCGTGAAAGACGACGACATGGACAAGCAGAAAGCGCTCGACGCCGCGCTCACCCAGATCGACCGCGCCTTCGGCAAGGGCTCGGTGATGAAGCTCGGCTCGCGCCCGGCGCAGAACGTCGAGACGGTGTCGACCGGCTCGCTCGGGCTCGACATCGCGCTCGGCGTCGGCGGCCTGCCCAAGGGCCGGATCGTCGAGATCTACGGCCCGGAAAGCTCCGGCAAGACGACATTGGCGCTGCACGTCGTCGCCGAGGCCCAGAAGGCCGGCGGCACCGCGGCCTTCGTCGACGCCGAACACGCCCTCGACCCGGTCTACGCCCGCAAGCTCGGCGTCGATGTCGGCGAGCTTCTCGTTTCCCAGCCCGACACCGGCGAGCAGTCGCTCGAGATCGCCGACACGCTGGTGCGCTCCGGCGCCATCGACATCCTGGTCATCGATTCGGTCGCCGCGCTCACCCCGCGCGCCGAGCTCGAGGGCGAGATGGGCGATTCGCTGCCCGGCCTTCAGGCCCGCCTGATGAGCCAGGCGCTCCGCAAGCTCACCGGCTCGATCTCGAAATCGAACTGCCTGGTGGTCTTCATCAACCAGATCCGCATGAAGATCGGGGTGATGTTCGGCAATCCGGAGACCACGACCGGCGGCAACGCGCTCAAGTTCTACTCCTCGGTGCGCCTCGACATCCGCCGCATCGGCGCGCTCAAGGACCGCGACGAGGTGATCGGCAACCAGACCCGCGTGAAGGTGGTCAAGAACAAGGTCGCTCCGCCGTTCAGGGAGGTCGAGTTCGACATCCTCTACGGCGAGGGCATCTCCAAGACCGGCGAGCTGCTCGATCTCGGCGTGAAGGCGGGCGTCATCGAGAAGTCCGGCTCCTGGTATTCCCACGACTCCGAGCGCATTGGCCAGGGCCGCGAGAATGCGCGGAAATTCCTCGCCGAGCATCCCGACATCGCCGACAAGATCGAGGCCACGGTGCGCAAGAACGCCGGCCTGATCGCCGAGGAAATGCTTGGCGGGCCCGAGACCGAGGACGACGCCGACGACGCCGACGGGGATTCCGCCGCCGCGGGCTGACCCCCTCTCCGCCCGGCGCGGCGCCGTCCCTCGCCGCGCGCGGAAATCCCGGTCGATTGCGACGGGCGCTTGGCGAAGCCGGGCGCCCGTTCGTATATGGGGGGCGACAAGGCCGGCCCGCCGGGGCCGGCGCCAGAGCGAGCGTTCGCGCCGGAGCCCGTCATGACCGCATTGCGCGACATCCGCGCCAAGTTTCTCGACTATTTCGCCTCCGAGGGCCACGAGATCGTGCCGTCCGCGCCGCTGGTGCCGAAGGACGACCCGACCCTGCTCTTCGTCAACGCCGGCATGGTGCCGTTCAAGAACGTGTTCACCGGCGCGGAGAGGCGCGATTACGTGCGCGCGGCCTCGTCGCAGAAATGCGTGCGCGCCGGGGGCAAGCACAACGATCTCGACAATGTCGGCTACACCGCCCGGCACCACACCTTCTTCGAGATGCTGGGGAATTTCTCCTTCGGCGATTACTTCAAGGACGCCGCGATCCTTCACGCTTGGACGCTGGTGACCAAGGAGTTCGGCCTGCCGGCCGACCGCCTGCTGGTGACCGTCTACGCCGAGGACGACGAAGCCGCCGCGCTGTGGAAGAAGATCGCCGGCCTGCCCGACGACAGGATCATCCGCATCGCGACGTCGGACAATTTCTGGATGATGGGCGACACCGGTCCGTGCGGACCGTGTTCGGAGATCTTCTATGACCACGGCCCCGAGATCCCGGGCGGCCCGCCGGGCTCGCCCGATGAGGACGGCGACCGCTTCATCGAGATCTGGAACCTGGTCTTCATGCAGTTCGACCAGCAGAACGACGGCACGCGTCACGAGTTGCCAAAGCCGTCGATCGACACCGGCATGGGGCTCGAACGCATCGCCGCAGTCCTGCAGGGCGTGCACAATAATTACGAGGTCGATCTCTTCCGCCGGCTGATCGCGGCTTCCGAGGAGGCGCTCGGCCGCGAGGCCGCCGGCGAGGCGCTCGCCAGCCACCGCGTGATCGCCGACCATCTGCGCGCGACGAGCTTCCTGCTCGCCGACGGCGTCACCCCGTCGAACGAAGGCCGCGGCTATGTGCTGCGCCGGATCATGCGCCGGGCCATGCGCCACGCCCACCTGCTGGGCGCCGAGGAGCCGGTCATGCACCGGCTGGCGCCGACGCTGGCGGCGGAGATGGGCGGTGCCTTCCCCGAGCTCGATCGCGCCCTGCCGATGATCACCGAGACGCTGCGCGCCGAGGAGGAGCGCTTCCAGCGCACGCTCGGACGCGGCGTCGCTCTGCTCGAAGACGCCGTCGCCGATCTCGGGCCCGGCGACAAGCTGCCCGGCGAGACGGCGTTCAAGCTCTACGACACCTACGGCTTCCCGCTCGACCTCACCCAGGATGCGCTGCGCGCCAGGGGCGTCGAGGTCGATGTCGACGGGTTCGACAAGGCGATGGATCGCCAGCGCGAGGAGGCGCGCGCCAGCTGGGCGGGATCGGGCGAGGCCGCCCCGGAGGCGGTCTGGTTCAAGGTCGGCGACGCGGCCGGCGCGACGGAATTCCTCGGCTATTCCGCGCTTGAGGGCGAGGGGACGGTCCAGGCCATCGTCGCCGGCGGCGGCGAGGTCGAGGCCCTAGAGGACGGCGTGAGCGGCGAGCTCGTCTTCGCCGCGACGCCCTTCTATCCCGAGGGCGGCGGCCAGATCGGCGACGCGGGCGTGATCGAATTCGCCTCCGGCGCGCGCTTCGTCGTCGAGGACGTGAGAAAGCGCGCCGGCGATGTGTTCGCCCATATCGGCCATGTCGAGGGTGGAACCGTCCGCGTCGGCGATTCCGCGCGGCTCGTCGTCGACGGCGAGCGGCGCGAGAAGACGCGCGCCAACCACTCGGCGACGCACCTGATGCACGCCGCCCTGCGCGACGTGCTGGGCCCGCACGTGACCCAGAAGGGCAGCTATGTCGGGCCCGACCGGCTGCGTTTCGACTTCTCCCACGCCAAGGCGCTGACCGACGACGAGATCGACGCGATCGAGGCGCAGGTGAACGCGGTGATCCGCCAGAACGCGCCGAGCGAGGTCGCGGTGATGACGCCCGAGGCGGCCATGGAGAAGGGGGCGCTCGCCCTGTTCGGCGAGAAGTACGGCGACACAGTGCGCGTGCTGGCGATGGGTCGCGCGCTCGACGGCGGCGACGATCCCTACTCGATCGAGCTGTGCGGCGGCACGCACGTCATGCGCACCGGCGACATCGCCCTGTTCAAGATCGTCGGCGAAAGCGCGGTTTCGGCCGGCGTCCGCCGCGTCGAGGCGCTCACCGGCGAGGCCGCCCGCCAGTGGCTGGAGCACCAGGCCGGCGTCGCGCGTTCACTCGCCGAAGGGCTGAAAATCCCGGTCAACGAGCTCGAGCACCGCGTCGCCGCGCTGCTGGACGAGCGCAAGAAGCTCGAACGCCAGCTCGCCGAGGCCAAGAAGCAGCTCGCCATGGGCGGCGCCGGCTCGGATGCGCCGGCAGGACCCGAGGATGTCGGCGGGCTGAAATTCATCGGCCGCGTCGCCGAGGGAGTCGGCGGCAAGGATCTGCGCGGCATGGTCGACGAGGCGCGCAAGCAGATGGGCTCGGGCGTGGCGGCGTTCGTCGGGGTCAATGACGGCAAGGCCGCGCTCGCCGTGGGCGTGACCGACGATCTCTCCGGCCGCGTCGACGCCGTCGAGCTCGTTCGTGCAGGCTCCGCGGCCGTCGGCGGCAAGGGCGGCGGCGGCCGACCCGACTTCGCCCAGGCCGGCGGGCCCGACGGCGCCAAGGCCGACGCCGCGCTCGCCGCGATCCGCGAGGCGCTGAAGGATCGCGCCGCCGAGGCGGCCGAATAAGTCCGCCGGCGCTTCCCTGAAAGCCCGAAACGGGTTCTCCTGTCGGGCGGGGTCCGACGGCGCGCGCACGCTGCGCTATCATGGGCCGGGCGCTGGTAAGAGGAGTTCGCGATGGGCCACGAGGGACAGGAGACCTGGTTCAAGGACGCCATCGTCTTCCTGTTCGCCGCCGGCCTGATCGTGCCGCTGCTCCGGCTGGGGCGGATGTCCGGCGTGCTCGGCTTTCTGCTCGCCGGCGTCGTGCTCGGCCCCTACGCGCTCGGCGCGTTCTCCGACCGCTGGCCCGCGCTCGAATACGTGACGATCTCCGACCCGGAGGCCGCCGCGCCGTTCGCCGAGCTCGGCGTGCTCTTCCTGCTCTTCCTGCTCGGGCTGGATCTCTCCTTCCAGCGGCTCTGGCGCCTGCGCAAGGTCGTGTTCGGCGCCGGCGGGCTGCAGGCGCTCGCCAGCGCTTTCGTGATCGGGACGGGAGTTTATCTCGCCGGCGTGCCCGCGCCGTCGGCGACGACGATCGGTCTGGCGCTGGCGCTGTCGTCGACGGCCATCGTCATGCAGGTGCTCACCGAGGAGCGCCGCGCCGCGACCGCCGTCGGCCTGGTGGCGCTGGCCGTCCTGCTGTTCCAGGACATTCTCGTCGCGCCGATCCTGATCCTCGTGGGCTTTCTCGGCCGCGACGCCGATACGAGCCTGGCGACCGCCTTGCTGGAGGCGCTGCTGCAGGGCGCCATCGCCATTCTCCTGATCCTGGTCATCGGCCGGTTCGGCCTCAGGCGCGTATTCCGGGTCGCGGCCATGGCCGGCGGCCGCGACTTCATGATGGCGCTCACCCTGCTGGCGCTCGTCGGCGCGGCGCTGCTGACGGCCGGGGCGGGCCTGTCGCTGGCGCTGGGCGCCTTCATGGCCGGGCTGCTGCTGGGCGAGACCGAGTTCAAGCACCAGGTCGAGGTCGATCTCGAGCCGTTCAAGGGTCTGCTGCTCGGCCTGTTCTTCATGACGGTAGGCATGAGCCTCGATCTGCCGGCGGTGTGGCGCTACCTGCCGCTCATCGCCGGCGGGCTCGCCGCGATGCTTGTCGTCAAGCTCGCCATCGCTGCGCTCGCCTGCCGCCTGTTCGCCGGCCGGCGCGCGCTGTCCGTCGAGGCGGCCTTCCTGCTGGCGCCGGCGGGCGAGTTCGCCTTCGTCATCGTCGGAGCGGCCTCGGCCGGCGCGATCATCGACCCGGTCGCCGCCACCATCGTCACCGCGATCGCGGCGCTGTCCATGCTGCTCACCCCGATGTTCGGCCGTCTGGGTCGGATCGTCGCCGCGAGGCTTGAGGAGCCGGAGGCCGGCGCGCCCGTCGTCAACGGCGTCTCGGAGCTGCGCGATCATGTCGTGATCGCCGGCTTCGGTCGCGTCGGCCGCGCCATCGCGCGGGTGCTCGAGACCGAGGAGGCCGAGATCGTCGCGCTCGACCGACGCGCCTCGCGTGTGGCCGAGCAGCGCCGCGCGGGCTGGCGGGTCTTTCTCGGAGACGCCGCGCGCCCGGAGATTCTCAAGCGCGCCGGCGCCGAGCACGCCGCGCTCTTCGTCGTCACCGTCGACGACCCCGACAGCGCCGAGGCGATGGTCCGCGCGGTGCGTTCGGTGCGCCGCGACGCGCCGGTGCTGGCGCGCGCCCGCGACGCCGAGCACGCCCGCAAGCTCTACAAGGCCGGGGCGAGCTACGTCATCCCGGACGCCATCGAGGCCGGCCTGCAGCTCGCCGGCCGCGCGCTCGAGGAATGCGGCCTGCCCGGCGACACGGTGCGCGACCGCATCGCCCACGAGCGCGACAGCGAATACGCGCGGGGGCGCATCGACGAACCGTCATGAAAAAGGCCGGGCGTCGCCGCCCGGCCTTTTCATTTCAGATTTGGAAGCAGCGCCTTACACGACACCCTTCATCTTTTCCTCGAAACGCTCGCTGACCTTGTCGAGGAAGCCCTCGGTGGTCAGCCAGCCCTGCTCGTCGCCGACCAGCAGCGCCAGGTCCTTGGTCATGAAGCCGTCCTCGACGCATTCGACGATCGTGGTCTCGAGCGTCTCGGCGAAGGTGATCAGCTTGTCGTTGCCGTCGAGCTTGCCGCGATGGCCGAGCCCGCGCGTCCAGGCGAAGATCGACGCGATCGAGTTGGTCGAGGTCTGCTCGCCGCGCTGGTGCTGGCGGTAGTGGCGGGTGACCGTGCCGTGGGCGGCTTCGGCCTCGACGGTCTTGCCGTCGGGCGTCATCAGCACCGACGTCATCAGGCCGAGCGAGCCGAAGCCCTGGGCGACCGTGTCGGACTGGACGTCGCCGTCATAGTTCTTGCAGGCCCAGACGAAGCCGCCCGACCATTTCAGCGCGGCGGCGACCATGTCGTCGATCAGGCGGTGCTCGTAGGTGATGCCCGCGGCCTCGAACTTGTCCTTGAACTCGGCCTCGTAGACTTCCTGGAAGATGTCTTTGAAGCGGCCGTCATAGGCCTTCATGATCGTGTTCTTGGTGGACAGATAGACCGGCCAGCCGCGATTGAGGCCGTAGCGCAGCGAGGCGCGCGCGAAGTCGCGGATCGAGTCGTCATGGTTGTACATGCCCATGGCGACGCCGGCGCCGTCGAACTCGTGGACGACGTATTCCTGCACCTCGCCGCCGTCGGCGGGCTCGTACTTCATCGTCAGCTTGCCCGGACCGGGCACGCGGAAATCGGTGGCGCGGTACTGGTCGCCGAAGGCGTGGCGGCCGATCACGATCGGCTGCGTCCAGCCCGGCACCAGGCGCGGAATGTTCTGGATGACGATCGGCTCGCGGAAGACGACGCCGCCGAGGATGTTGCGGATCGTGCCGTTCGGCGAACGCCACATCTTCTTCAGCCCGAACTCCTCGACGCGGGCCTCGTCGGGCGTGATGGTCGCGCACTTCACGCCGACGCCGTACTGCTTGATGGCGTTGGCGGCGTCGACGGTGATCTGGTCGTCGGTCTCGTCGCGCTTCTGGATCGACAGGTCGTAGTATTTCAGGTCGATGTCGAGATAGGGCAGGATCAGCTTTTCCTTGATCAGCGCCCAGATGATGCGGGTCATCTCGTCGCCGTCGAGCTCCACGACCGGATTGTCGACTTTGATCTTCGCCATGGCTGGATATCTTCCGCTTGCAGTGTCCGGCGCGCGTGAGCCGCGCGCCGAGGGGAGAAGTCGAGAGGTTCGCGCGGGCTCTTAGCACCCCGGACCGGCGATAGGAAGGGCGGCCATGGCCGACGACGACACCGGACAAGCGAACGCGCCGGTCTTCATCCTGGTCCATCCCCAGATGGGCGAGAATATCGGCGCGGCGGCGCGCGTGATGGGCAATTTCGGGCTGCCCGAGCTGCGTCTGGTGGCGCCGCGCGACGGCTGGCCCAATCCCGCCGCCGAGGCGATGTCGGCCGGCTCGCCGGTTCACGATTACGCGAAGCTCTACGACGGCTTCGACGCCGCGATCGCCGATCTCGACGTCGTCTACGCGACGACGGCCCGGCCGCGCGGCATGGTCAAGCCGGTCGCAACCGCTCGCGAGGCGATGGCGAACGCGAAGGGCGAGATCGCGGCCGGTTCGCGCGTCGGCGTGCTGTTCGGCGCGGAGAAGTCCGGCCTGCCCAACGAGGCCGTCAATCGCGCGAACGCCATCCTGACCCTGCCGGTCGAGCCGGGATTCGCCAGCCTCAACCTCGCCCAGGCCTGCGGGGTGGTCGCCTATGAATGGCGCGCCGGCGATCCCGCCCCGGACGCGTTCGCCCCCCTCGAGGACCGCGCCGGCCAGGAGGAGCTGGAGCGGCTCTATGTGCATTTCGAGGACGAGCTCGAGCGCGCCGGCTTCTTCTACCCGCCCGAGAAGACGCCGCTGATGAAGCGGAATCTCAGGAACATCTTCGCCCGCGGCGGGCTGACCGAGCAGGAGGTCCGCACCCTGCGCGGCGCGATCAAGGCGCTCGCCGTCGGGCGCGGCAAGTACAGGGTGGATCGCGAATGAGGCTTCGGGATCAGAACGCCGGCCGCGCGATCATCAGCCAGAGGATGGCGAGCACGCCGGCGAAGGCGGGAAAGCCGCAAGCGAACCAGACCCGGTAGAGGCGGTGATAGGCGTCGGGCAGGTCGGATCCGGTCTCCGCGGCGGCGCGGGCGAGATCGCGCAGCCGGTGCTGGATCCACACCACGGGCAGCCAGAACCCGCCGACCATCACGTAGAGGCCGAGGGAAACCAGCACCCAGGGCTCGGTGAGGGGCCAGCCGACGAGGTGCGCCAGCGCGATCCCGGTGATCGGCTGGATGACGACCGCGCTCGCGGTGAACACCCAGTCGGCGATGACGACCGTGCCGGCGACGTGGGCGATCAGGCCCGCATCGCGCGTGCGCTGGGCCATCACCATGAAGAAGGCGATGCCCGCGCCGGTTCCCAGCAGGACCGCCGCGCCGATGACGTGGACCCAGCGGAGGAGGAGTTCGAGGAGCATCATCGCTCGCCCGCGTCCATGGCGAGCCCGGCCAGCGCCAGCGCGGCCGCCGGGAATATCTTGATCAGCGGCCCCAGCGGGTCGGCCCAGAGCCCCGGCGTGAGGATCGTCGCTGCGGCGAGATAGGCGACGGAGACGCCGATCATGCCCAGCATCGCCGCGCGGCTCGTCGCCCGGTGCAGGACGGCGACCCCGAGCCCGAGATCGGCGAGCGAACCGCCGGCGACGGCGAGGGCGGGCAGGGGCGCCGCTGCGCCCGCCGTTTCGAGGATCCCGGCTGCGGCGTCGAAGCGGGCGAGCCCGATCGCGCCCGAGGCGACCCAGAATACCGCCAGCACGACAATGACCAGCGGGCGGACGCAATAGAGCCGCGCGTAGAGGCGCTCCTGGGCGCTCGCCGGCATGCGGGCCAGCGTCGCCTCCAGCGTCATCAGGTCCGCCCCGCGGGAGGCCCGGGCCGCGGCGGGATCGCCGTCCACTCCATTGGCCATCGTCCGCATCGCCGTCGAGCGCAGCGGCGTCGCCCAGCCCAGCGCCGCGGCGAGGTCGCCCGCCGCGCCGGCGAGTCCGGCCGTCCAGCCCGGCATGCGAACGATCCGCGCGCGGGGAAGGCCGAGCCAGGCGCGCAGCGCGGCGATCACGCCGCCCAGCGTGCGCGGATCGGGTTCGACGAGATCGGCCTCGTAGTCGTCGGTCCGCTCGCCGGCGGCGCAGGCCGCGGCCTCGTCGGCGACGTCGGACAACGCGACCGTGCGCGCGGGGCTGTCGGCGTGGGCGATGGGCTGGACGAAGGGCAGGGCGGCGAGCCCCCGTATCAGCCCGGAACCGCCGTAGGCGGCCGGGCCGATGACGAGGCCGGGCTTGAGGATCGCCCACGCGCCGTCGCGGGCCCGCACCGCCGCGTCGCCGGCCGCCTTGGTGCGCAGGAAGGCCGTCGCGGCGTCGGCCGCTGCGCCGGGCGCGGAGATCTGGACGAAGCGCTTCACGCCCGCGGCGTCGCAGGCGTCGACGAAAGCGGCGAGGCCGCGCGCATGGACGGCCTCGAGATCGTCGCGTCCGCCGTCCTGCAGCGCGCCGGCGGCGTTGATCACCACGTCGACGCCGTCGAGGAGGCTGCGCCAGGCCGGATCATTGGGCGCAGCGAGATCGACCCGGGCCCATTCCGCGCCGGGGATCCGCTGTTGGCCGATCACTGGGCGACGTCCGGCCCCGGTCACGCGCCAGCCGCGATCGAGGCAGGCGCGCGCGATCGCCGAACCGATCAGGCCGTATCCGCCCAGAACGAGCACGCGCATCGCCGCCTCCCCACGGTCTCAGGGTCGGCGGGTTCGCGCGCGGGAGCAAGACGCGGGGCGCGCGCGTCTGACCGCTTGCTCCGGTTGACTTCGCCCGGTCCCTGCAACATAACCCGCGCTTCCCTCGAGGCGGCCCCGGAGCCGCCGTCCTTGAAGCTCACGGGCGACGCGTGAACCGCCGTTTTCATCGCGGGGCGTGAGGGAGCCCCGCCGGGCCGCGTCGAAACAGGAAAGACATGTCGAAGCGTCATACGCAGAAATACAAGATCGACCGCCGGATGGGCGAAAACATCTGGGGCCGGTCGAAGTCTCCGATCAATTCCCGCCCCTACGGCCCCGGCGAGCACGGCCAGCGCCGCAAGGGCAAGATGTCCGACTTCGGGCTTCAGCTCATGGCGAAGCAGAAGCTCAAGGGTTATTACGGCAACATCACCGAGAAGCAGTTCAAGCGGACCTATGGCGAGGCGCAGCGCCGCCGGGGCAACACCGCCGAGAACCTGATCGGCCTGCTGGAGAGCCGGCTCGACGCGGTGGTCTATCGCTCGAAGTTCGTGCCGACGGTCTTCGCCGCGCGCCAGTTCGTCAATCACGGCCACGTCAAGGTGAACGGCCGCAAGGTCACGATCCCGTCCTATCGCTGCAAGCCGGGCGACGTCGTCGAGGTGCGCGAGAAGTCGCGCAACATGGCGCTGGTGCTCGAGGCGCTGGAAAGCCCCGAGCGGGACATCCCGGACTATATCGAGATCGATCCCAAGGCGATGAAGGCTACCTATTCGCGGATCCCGGAATTCTCCGACGTGCCCTATCCGGTGAAGATGGAGCCCCACCTCGTGGTCGAGTTCTACTCCTCGTAGGACGCTCTACGAGCAGAAATGCGAAAGGCCCGCCGGAACCGGCGGGCCTTTTTCGTATGCGTTGGGGCGTACGCGCGTTCCGCGCTAGAGTGGGCCGCACACATACGGGAGTTCGCCGATGCGGTCCGGGCTGATTGCGATCCTGTTTTCGATGGCCGGTTGCGCCGTTCCCGGCGCCATGGGCGATGCGGGTGGCGCCCGCACGTCGTTCGCCGAAGACAGCCTCGAGCCGGTGTACGCCTGGCGGGTGAGCCCAGAGGGCGATCTCGTCGTGCGCGTTCGCTCGGGCGGCTGCACGAACAAGGACAGTTTCGATCTGGAGGTCACCGGCGGGCCGGAAGGCGGCTGGCGCTTCGATGTCGCGCTGCGCCGGGTCGAGCCGGACCGCTGCGAGGCCTATCTGCCCGACGGCGTCGAACTGGTCTGGACGCGCGAGGAGCTCTACGTGCCGGCCAGCGCGGAGCTGCGCCTGGTCAACCCGGTCAGGCCGTAGCGCCGATCAGGCCGCGTCGCCGGCGGGCAGCACGCCCTTGTCGCTGAGGAAGGTCCTCAGTTCGCCGCTCTCGAACATCTCCTTGACGATGTCGCAGCCGCCGACGAACTCGCCCTTCACGTAGAGCTGGGGAATGGTCGGCCAGTCCGAATAGCTCTTGACGCCCTGGCGGACGGCGTCGTCCTCGAGCACGTTGACCGCGGCGTACTCGACGCCGAGATGCTCAAGCACGCGCGAGACGACCGAGGAGAAGCCGCATTGCGGGAAGACCGGCGTGCCCTTCATGAAGAGCACGACGTCGTTCTCGGTCACGGCCTTCTTGATGTCTTCAAGGGTGGCGGCGTCAGTCATGGTGTCTCGCCTTTTTGCGAACCGGTCTCACTGAGCTAGGCGTCGCGAGCGCTCCGGTCAAGGCGCCCGGGTCTCGAGCGCCAGCGCGTGCAGCTCGCCGCCCATCCGGTCGCCGAGCGCGGCGTAGACCTTCTGATGCTGCTTGACCTTGGGCAGGCCGCGGAAGCTCTCGGCGACGACGACGGCCTTGTAATGATCGCCGTCGCCGGCGAGATCGACGATCTCCACCTCGGCGTCGGGAATCCCCTGCTTGATCAGGTCGGTGATGGAATCGGCGGTCATCGGCATCGGCGCGTCTCCGGGCTGGCTGACCCTGACCTATATGAAACGGCGGCCGAGGCGAACCCCGGGCGTGTCCTGCGGGCGACAGCGCGAACGGGATCGCCGAACATTTTCGCAAAAATGAACATCGTTCACTTTTCGAACGGCGGTCATCACGCTAAACCCTGTGAGCGCCCCGCTCATGTGGGGCGCAGTCATATTCAAGGAGAATGAGATGTCCATCGGCTTCCTCCCCAAGATCGCAGCTCTGTCCGTCGCGGCGAGCCTGACCGCGGCCGCTGGCGCGCAGGCGCAAGAGTGCCCGGCCGAGCCGGCCTTCGTCGCCGAGCGCACCGCGGATCGCGACGTCAGCGCGTCGGCGACCCGCGTCGACCGCGGCGACTGGCGCGCCGCGGCGCACTTCGCCCGCGAGGCGCTCGAGGGCGGTCCCGCCCGCGACGAGGGCGCAGCCAACGTCAATCTGTGCGCGGCGCTCGCCAATGGCGGCGCGCGCGGCGACGTCGTGGAAGTCTGCGACGCCGCCGTCGCGACCAGCCAGGACGTCTGGCGGGCCCACACCAATCGCGGCGCGGCGCGATGGCTGGACGGCGACCGGGCCGGCGCGGCGAGCGATTTCGCCCGCGCCGCCGAGCTGGCGCCCGGCGAAGCCGCCGTCGCGCACAACCAGGCGCTCGCCGCCTGCTCGGCCTGAACCGACATCGCCATTGGGAAATTCGGGCCGGGGCGGCTGCGCCCCGGCCTTTTTTCTATGAATGGATAGGAGGTTAAACTCCCAAATTGACACCGATAGGTATCAGAGTGTAGCGTCTGGGTATCGAATTCGTTTGATATCGGAGCTGCGCCAATGTCCATTTTCAATCCGCGGAACCCGGCCGAAGCCACAGACGGCGTGGCCACCCTGACAGCGGCCGGAACGGCCGTGGTCGCATTCATCTTCTCGCTCAATGTGGCTGAGGATTTCATCTCCTCGGCGTCCGGCGACCTCATCAAATATTTGCAGATCGGCGGGGCGGCATTGATCGTGACGGTCTTTGCGCCGCTTCTGATCAATCTGAAAATTCGGGGCGGCAAGCCGGCTGGCCGCGGGTCGAGCGGGGGGTATCTCAGCGCGCTGTTCCGTCAGGCCGCGCTGACCGCGTTTTCGCTGATGGTCGCGTTTCTCGTCGGGTTGAGCATCATGGATCGAACCGTGTTGTCGCGTCTTTCCGCTGAGTCGACGGTGGACCTCATCATCACCTTCGCATTGGCGATGTTTGCGCTCTCCTTCTTCATCATCAATCGGTTCGGGATGGTTGGCGAGGACGTCGGGGGCGAGGCGTGAGCGCGCCGCTCAGCAACCGCATTCGCGTGCTGCGCGCTGAACACGGAATCAGCCAGACCGAGCTCGCCGAAGCGATCGGCGTTTCACGCAAGACGATCAGCACGATCGAGGTGGGCCGGTTCACGCCCTCCACCGTGATCGCATTGAAGATCGCACGATATTTCGACGTGCCGGTCGAGGCGGTGTTCCGGCTTAAGTATGAGACTGGCGCCGGTTCAGAGCGTGAGTCCTCAACGACCGCCTGATTGGGTCAAGCCGCGCGTTCGTCGTCGATGTCGGCCATGAGCGCGGGCATCCAGCCCTCGCTGGCCTGTCGAAGGCGCTCCACCATCACCGCATGGCCGCCGTTGACGGTGATCTCCGCGCCGCCGGCGAGACCGACGACCGTCGCGGAAACGCCGGCCGTTTTCGCATTGGCCACGATCGCCTCGGCGGTCTTCGGCTCGGCGGCGATGAGATAGCGGGCCTGGTCCTCGCCGAACAGCCAGGCCGTCAGCGGAATCTCGCCGTCATGGGCGAGCTTGGCGCCGACATCGGACGCCATCGCGATCTCCGCGACCGCGCAGGCGAGCCCGCCGTCGGAGAGGTCGTGGACGGTGCGCGCGCGTCCTGCGCGGATCTCGGTGCGGACAAAGTCGCCGTTGCGCTTCTCCGCGGCGAGGTCGACATGGGGCGGCGCGCCGTCCTCGCTGTTCTCGACATGGCGCATGAACAGGCCGGCGCCGAGCTCGCCGCGGGTCTCGCCGACGAGCACCAGCACGTCGCCCTCGCGCATGGTCCCGAAGCCGGCGCGGGCGCGGACATCCTCGATCAGGCCGACGGCGCCGACGGCCGGGGTGGGCGGGATCGCGCGGCCCTCGGTCTCGTTGTAGAGCGAGACATTGCCCGACACGACGGGGAAGGAAAGCGCGGCGCACGCCTCGGCCATGCCGTCGATGCAGCCGACGAACTGGCCCATCACCTCGGGACGCTCGGGATTGCCGAAATTCAGACAGTCGGTGATCGCGATCGGCTCGGCGCCGACCGCGGTGAGATTGCGCCAGGCCTCGGCGACGGCCTGCCGGCCGCCCTCGACGGGATCGGCGGCGCAGTAGCGCGGCGTGCAGTCCGTCGTGATCGCCAGCGCCTTGTCCGTTCCGTGGACGCGCACGATGGCCGCGTCGGCGGGATCCTCGGAGGAGGCGACCGTGTCGGCCATGACGTGGCGGTCGTACTGGCTCCAGATCCAGCGCTTGGAGGCCATGTCGGGCGAGCCGACGAGGCGGGCGAGGATGTCGCCGAAATGTTCGGGCGCGCGGATGCGGCTCGCGTCGATGCGTGCGCGCGCTTCGGGCGGATGCCAGGGCCGGTCGTATTTCGGCGCCTGCTCGCCGATCGGATCGAGCGGCAGGTCGCAGACCGTCTCGCCCTGGTGGGTCAGCACGAGCCGGCCGGTGTCGGTGGTCCGCCCGATCGTGGCGACGTCGAGATCCCACTTCCTGAAGATGCGCTCGGCGACCGGCTCGGCGCCGGGCTTGAGGATGATCAGCATGCGCTCCTGGGATTCGGAGAGCATCATCTCGTAGGCGCTCATGCCGGTTTCGCGCTGGGGCACGTGGTCGAGATCGAGCTCGATGCCGAGCCCGCCCGACGAGGCCATCTCCACCGACGAGGAGGTCAGACCCGCCGCGCCCATGTCCTGGATGGCGCTGATCGCGTCCTCGGCCATCAGCTCGAGACAGGCCTCGATCAGCTTCTTCTCGGTGAACGGGTCGCCGACCTGCACCGTCGGGCGCTTCTCCTCGGAGGCCTCGTCGAACTCGGCCGAGGCCATGGTCGCGCCGTGAATGCCGTCGCGTCCGGTCTTGGCGCCGACATAGAGCACCGGGAAACCGGCCTCCTTCGCCGCGGCGGTGAAGACCTTGTCCTTCTCCGCGATCCCCACGGCCATCGCGTTGACGAGGATGTTGGCGTTGTAGCCGGCGTCGAAATTGGTCTCGCCGCCGACCGTGGGCACGCCGACGCAATTGCCGTAGCCGCCGATGCCGGCTGCGACGCCGGAGACGAGCCGGCGCGTCTTGGGATGATCCGGCGCGCCGAAGCGCAGCGCGTTCATCAGCGCCACGGGCCGCGCGCCCATCGTGAAGACGTCGCGCAGGATGCCGCCCACCCCGGTCGCCGCGCCCTGGTAGGGCTCGATGAAGCTCGGATGGTTGTGGCTTTCCATCTTGAACACGGCGACCTGGCCGTCGCCGATATCGACCACGCCGGCGTTCTCGCCGGGCCCGTAGACGACGCGCTCGCCCTCGGTGGGGAACTTCCGCAGGTGGAGCCGCGAGGACTTGTAGGAGCAGTGCTCCGACCACATCACCGAGAAGATGCCCAGCTCGACCGGATTGGGCGGCCGGCCCAGCTCGCGCAGGATGGTGTCGTACTCCTCGGCGGTGACGTGCTCGAGGGCGATCTCCTCGGTGATCCCGGGGGCGTAGCGTTCGGCGTCGCTCATGAGGTCGCTCCCAGCACGCTTTCGAACAGGGCGCGGCCGTCGACCCCGCCATGGACGGGATCCACCGCGCGCTCGGGGTGGGGCATCATGCCCAGCACGTTGCCGGCCTCGTTGGCGATTCCGGCGATGTCGCGGGCCGATCCGTTGGGATTGGCCTGATAGCGGAACAGGATCCGGCCCTCGGCCTCGAGCCGGTCGAGGGTGGCGTCGTCGGCGAAGTAATTGCCGTCATGGTGGGCGACCGGGATGACGATGTCGCGATCGTCGCCGTAGGCGCGCGTGAAGCGCGAATTCGTCGTCTCGACATGCAGCGGCGTCTTCTCGCACACGAAGCGCAGGCCGGCGTTGCGCATCAGCGCGCCCGGCAGCAGGCCGGCCTCGATGAGGATCTGCCAGCCATTGCACACGCCGAGCACGGGCACGCCCGCCTCGGCCTTGCGCTTGAGGTCGGAAACGATCGGCGATCGCGCCGCGATCGCGCCGGCGCGCAGATAGTCGCCATAGGAGAACCCGCCCGGCGCGACGACGAAGTCGAGCCCGTCAGGCAGCGCGCTCTCCTCGTGCCAGACCATGTGCGGGGCGGTCCCGGTGACGGTCTCGAGCGCGACGGCGGCGTCGCGATCACAGTTCGAGCCGGGAAAGACGATGACGGCGGTTTTCATGCGGCGGGACCGGCTCAGGCGCTCAATTCGATGTCGTAGTTCTCGATGACGGGGTTGGCGAGCAGCTGCTTGCACATGTCGTCGACCCGGCGCTGCGCCTCCTCGGCGTCGGCGGTGTCGAGATCGATCTCGATGAGCTTGCCCTGGCGGGCGTCGGACACCTCGTCGAAGCCGAGATGCTTCAGCGAGTGGGCGACCGCCTGACCCTGGGGATCGAGCACGCCGGGTTTGAGGAAGATGTGCACGCGCGCTTTCATGAGGCCGCCTCGTCCATTCCGTTGCCCTGGCCGGCTTCCTTCATGATTCCCAGCCGGCGCGCCACTTCGGCGTACGCCTCGGTGACGCCGCCGAGATCGCGGCGGAAGCGGTCCTTGTCCATCACCTCATTGCTCTCGAGGTCCCACAGCCGGCAGCTGTCCGGGCTGATCTCGTCGGCGAGCACCACGCGGACCATGTCGTTCTGGTCGTAGAGCCGGCCGAATTCGAGCTTGAAGTCGACGAGCCGGATGCCGGCGCCGGCGAACAGGCCCGACACGATGTCGTTGACCCTCAGCGCCATGGCGATCATGTCGTCGATCTCCTGGGTGGTCGCCCAGTTGAACGCGGTGATGTGCTCCTCGGCGACCATCGGATCGCCGAGCTCGTCGCTCTTGTAGTAGAACTCGACGATCGAGCGGGGCAGGGCCTCGCCTTCCTCCAGCCCGAAGCGCTTGGCGATCGAGCCCGCCGCCACGTTGCGCACCACGACCTCGAGCGGGATGATCTCGACCTCGCGGATGAGCTGCTCGCGCATGTTCAGCCGCCGGATGAAGTGCGTCGGCACGCTCATCCGGTTGAGGTGCTCCATGATGAACTCGGAGATGCGGTTGTTGAGCACCCCCTTGCCCTCGAGGATGGCGTGCTTCTGGTTGTTGAAGGCGGTGGCGTCGTCCTTGAAATACTGGACGAGCGTGCCCGGCTCGGGCCCCTCGTAGAGGATCTTGGCCTTGCCTTCGTAGAGTTTCTTCCGGCGGGACATGGGCGGACTGCGCTCCGGCTGGTGGCGGGCGCCGCAGAGCCTTCAGTCTGAAAGAGCGGTGCGGCGCGTCGGCCCGAGAAATGCGAAACGGCCCGTCGCTACGGGCCGCCGTCGGGCCGGGAACATAAGCGCTCGGGTTCGCGGCCGCAATATGACGACGTCGCCTGTGCGCGGTTCAGCGCGATTGATTCCCCCGCCCGCGCGGGATAACCAAAATGGACGGTTTGAATTCAGGAAAGGGCCGCCCCCGATGTCGAGTTTCGATGACCGCGAGAAAGCGTACGAGAGCAAGTACGCCCACGATCAGGAGCTTGAGTTCAAGGCCGTCGTGCGGCGCAACCGCATGCTGGGACTCTGGGCGGCCGAGCTCATGGGCATGACCGGCGACGACGCCGACGCGTACGCCAAGGAAGTGGTCAAGGCCGATTTCGAGGAAGTCGGCCACGAGGACGTCTTCCGCAAGATCCGCGGCGACTTCGACACCCGGGGCGTCGAGCAGTCCGACCATCAGATCCGTAACAAGATGGAGATGCTGCTCGAAAAGGCGCGCGAAGAGGTGCGCGCCGAGTAGGCCGATGACGGCCGCCGCGCCCGCGCCGTATTCGTTCCGCGACGATCCCGCCGTTCCCGATTTCCCCGACGATCGCGTCCTGCTCGTCGTCGACGGCGATTGCGCGCTGTGTTCCTGGGGCGCGCGGACGGTCGCGCGCGGCGATCCGGACGACCTGTTCCGGATCACGACCGTGCAGTCCGATCTGGGGGGCGCCCTGCTCGCCCATTACGGGATCGACGCCGGGGATCCCTGGACCTGGCTGGTCGTCGAGGACGGGATCGCGAAGACCTCCTCCGACGGCGTGATCGCGGTCGGCCGGCGCCTCGCCGGGTTCTGGGGCGTGCTGGCGCGGATCGCCGGCGTGTTCCCGAAATTCCTGCGCGAGCCGGTTTACCGATTCGTGGCGCGGCATCGCATTCGCGTCTTCGGCCCCGGCGATGTCTGCGCGCTTCCCGATCCCGCCCTCCGGCGCAGGCTCATCGACTAGAGCCCGAACTCGGCTCGCTGATCGATGATCGCCAGCGCGCGCTCGATCGCCGCGGCGATGTCGGTCTCGCCATGACGGATCGTGATCATCGCGAGCACGTCGCCCGCCTCGCGGTCGATCAACAGCATGTAGCCGGTCCCGCCGGCGTGGCGGTCGTAGATTTCCGCGACGCCTGCGGCGGCGGCCTGCTCGCGCAGACCTTCGCGGCGGCCCCACGTGAAGTCGAATCGCACGAACTCGACCGGGCGCTCGGCGAAGCGCGGCTCGACGGCGTCGATTCGCGGCTCAAGGATGCGGCAGGCGCCGCACCAGGCCGACCGGAAGGTCGCGGCGACGAGCCGGGGCTCGGCGTCCCCGGCGGCGTCCCCGGCGCGCGCGTTCGCGGGCGCGGTGATCATGACGGCGGCGATGAGGGCGAGAACGATGTGTCGCATTCGGGATCCGCTGGGTTTCGGCGTCGGCGCAGGCTAGGCGCTGCGAACGTCGTCGCGGAAGTCAGGCTTTCGTGAGCGCGGCGTCAGTCCTCGTCCTCGCGGCCCTTGAAGATCACGGTCTCCATGCGCCCGATCAGGGCGAGCACGATCAGCGCCAGCGCGACGGCGAGCGCGCCGAGCCCGAACGCGCCCGCGCCGAAGGCCACGCCCACCGCGCCGGCGAGCCAGAGCGCGGCGGCGGTCGTCACGCCGCGCACATCGGCGCCGGAGCGGATGATCGAGCCCGCCGCGATGAACGCGACGCCGGCGGTCACCGCCTCGATGACGCGGATCGGGTCGGCGCGCGCGGCGTCGCCGGCCACGGAGGCGGCTTCGGCGAGCGTGAACGCGATGAGCGTGAACAGGCAGGCGGCGAGGCTGACGAGCATGTTGGTGCGCAAGCCCGCGTTGCGCTCCGGCTTCTCGCGTTCGAAGCCGATCACGGCGCCGGCGACGGCCGCCAGCAGCAGGCGCAGGGCGCTGTCGGCGAAGCCGGCGGGCACGCCGGGTTGGGAAAGCCAGTCGGGCATCGGGCGCATCTCCTGGACGCGCTCATGGAGCCCGAAGCATTCCGGGCATGCAAGGCGTCGCGATCGACGGCCCGACGCGGATCAGCTGGTGGACGCCTCGTCGAGCACGCGCTCCAGGATACGGCCCATTGCCTCGCCATGATCGCGCGGGTCGATCCGCGAAACGATTTCGCCGGTGTCGGCGTCGCGGATCACCAGCATTTCCCGGCCCGCGGACGCCGATCGGCGCTCGCTGCAGCGCCCGGACCGGTTCTCGGCCAGAGCGGCGGTCCGGTGGAGGCGAGCCTCGGCCCCTATCTCTATGAGCTCGACGGTCTCGGCCGGTCCGGCTGCGGACGCAGCGGCCACCGCGGAGACGAGCAGGGCGTCCATCGTCGAGTCTCCCTGATGACGATCCGGTCATGGTGCGCCGATTGGCTGCCGAGTTCGAGCGCGACCGCGCGTTTTGGCCTCACGATCCCGTGATCGAATCTCGCGGTCCCGGGCGCTATGCGCCGAACACGCGGGCGAAGATCTGGTCGACATGCTTGAGGTGATACGCCTCGTCGAAACAGGCCTCGATCCGCTCATCAGGGAGCAGCGCGCTCACCTCGGGGTCGGCCTTGAGATGGTCGACCAGCGCGCCGCCTTCGTCCCAGGTCTTCATGCCGTTGCGCTGGACGAGGCGGTAGGCGTCCTCGCGGCTCGCCCCGGCCTGGGTCAGCGCCAGCAGCACGCGCTGGGAATTGTGGATGCCGCCATAGGCCTCGAGATTCTCCCGGCAGCGGTCCTCGTGGACGATCAGCTTCTCGATCATGCCCGCGGTGCGGTGCAGGGCGAAATCGAGATGGACATTGGCGTCCGGGCCGATGCCGCGCTCGACGGAGGAGTGCGAGATGTCGCGCTCGTGCCAGAGGGCGACGTTCTCCATGGCGGGCGTCACCGCCGAGCGCACCAGCCGGGCGAGCCCGGTGAGGTTCTCGGTGAGGATCGGGTTGCGCTTGTGCGGCATCGCCGAGGAGCCCTTCTGGCCCGGCGAGAAATACTCCTGCGCCTCGCGCACTTCCGACCGCTGGAGGTGGCGCACCTCGACGGCGATGTTCTCTATCGCCGAGGCGATCAGCCCCAGCGTCGCGAAATAATTGGCGTGCCGGTCGCGCGGGATGACCTGGGTCGAGACCGGCTCGACCGAGAGCCCCATCTTTTCGGCGACATGGGCCTCCACCGCCGGGTCGACATTCGCGAACGTGCCGACCGCGCCGGAGATGGCGCAGGTGGCGATCTCGTCGCGCGCGCGGGCCAGGCGCTCCCGATTGCGGGCGAACTCGGCGTAGAAGCGCGCGAACTTGAGCCCCATCGTCGTCGGCTCGGCGTGGATGCCGTGGCTGCGCCCGATGCAGACGGTGAGCTTGTGCTCGAGCGCGCGCTCTTTTAGCGCGGCGAGGACGCGGTCCATGCCCTCCAGCAGGAGATCGGCGCTGTCGCGCAACTGCACCGCCAGGCAGGTGTCGAGCACGTCCGACGAGGTCAGCCCCTGGTGGACGAAGCGCGCCTCCTCGCCGACATGCTCGGCGAGATGGGTGAGGAAGGCGATCACGTCGTGCTTCACCTCGCGCTCGATCTCGTCGATGCGCGCGATGTCGAACTCGACGTCCTTCGCCTTCCAGACCGCCTCGGCGGCCGATGGCGGCACGACGCCCAGCTCGGCGAGCTTGTCGGTGGCGTGGGCCTCGATCTCGAACCAGATGCGGTACTTGTTCTCGGGAGACCAGATGCCGGCCATTTCCGGCCGGGTGTAGCGAGGAATCATGGTTCGGCGGGGCTCGCTGTGTTCTCGGACGGGCGCGCGGCGACGGCTTCCAGAGCGACGCGCGCGCCCTCCTGGGGCAGGGCGGAGACGCCGACGACGGTGCGCGCCGGCGCGGCGGGTTGAAGGCGTGTGGCGAAGGCGCGCTGCCAGGCGCGGGTGAAACCCGACACGTCCAGGCGCCCGTCCTCCTCCACGATGTAGACGGTGACGTGAAGGACGTGCTCATAGCCGAGTCCCTCGTCCTGCAGCAACTCGCGCAGGAGCGTCAGGGCGGCGCCGGTCTGGCTCTCGACGTCGCCGATCGTCCGGCCGTCTTCGTTCGGCGGCGCCAGCACGGACGAGAAGTAGACCAGCCCGTCGGCCTCGCGCGCCGCGGAGAAGGGGCCCAGCGCGTCGCGCATGACGGGCGGCGCCGGCGCCGCGGGGGCGTCCGCAGCGTCGGCGGTCTCAGGCTCTGGCTCGGGCGAGCACGCCGCGAGGCTGGCTGCGAGCGCGATCGCACACGGGCTGATGAAGCTCGGTCGCATGGCGGGCCTCCCGGGGTCGTCGCATCGAAAACGCCCGAAAGCCCGCCCCGGGTCAAGCGACGAGCCGCGCGCCGGCCTCCCGGCGCATCGCCCAGCCGGCGGCGACGAACAGCGCCGCGCCGATGAAATATGTCGCGCTGCCGATGATCAGGCTGACGCGCAGCGCTTCGGCCGAGCCCAGGGACGGCGTGAGCATGGAGGAGGCCGATCCGACGAAGAGCGGGCCGAGGCCGAAGCCGATCAGGTTGTTGAAGAAGCCCATGATCGCCACGACCGAGGCGCGCGTCGCCGGGTTCGAGAGATTCTGCGACGCCGCCAGCGTCGGGCCGATCCAGACATAGCTCAGCATCGTCGGAACGATCAGGAACAGGACCGACGCCCCCGCGCTCGGCGCCATCAGCGCGGCGATGAGGAAGGGTCCCGCGATGAGCATCGCCGCGGCGGGGACGAGACCGTAGGCGGCGGAGTTCCGTGCGCCGAACCGGCTGGCCAGCCAGCCCCCGGCGATCGAGCCGATGATGCCGGTCAGGAAGATGGGTGCGAACAGCGTGCCCACCTGGTCGAGCGCCATGCCCTGGGTGCGGATGAGGAAGGAGGGCACCCACTGGTAGAGGCCGTAGCCGGCGAAAGAGATGAAGGCGGCCGCTGCGGTGAACAGGATGAGGCTGGGGCTGCCCGCGATCAGCTTTGCGGCATCGAGCGCCGCCGAGGGAGTCGTCGGACCCGTGTCGACATCCATGGCCCCGCGTTCCGGTTCCCGGACGACGACGAGCAGCAGCGCCGCCAGCGCCAGCCCCGGCAGGCCCAGCAGGACGAACGCCCAGCGCCAGCCGAGCGCGTCGGCGATGAGCGCGCCGAGCAGCGAGCCGGCCATCAGGCCGAGCGGTCCGCCGACGCTGAACACGCCGATCGCGAGCGCCCGGCGGTGCGGCGGGAAATAGTCCGATATCACCGAGTAGGACGGCGCCACGCCGCCCGCCTCGCCCGAGGCCACGCCGATGCGCGCGAGCGCCATGTGCACGAAGGTCGTCGCCGCCCCGGACAGCGCGGTGAACACGCTCCAGGTCGCGCAGGCCGCGGCGATCACGCGCACCCGGTTGGTGCGGTCGGCGATCCACGCCAGGGGCAGCCCGAGCGTGGCGTAGAAGATGGCGAACATGGTTCCGCCGAGCAGGCCGAGCTGCCAGTCGGCGAGATCGAGCGCGGCCCGAATCTCTTCCTGCAAGACGGCGAAAATCTGCCGGTCGAGGAAATTGACCAGGTAGACGAGGCCCAGCATGCCGAGCACGAGCCATGGCCCCCTGGCGGAAGCGGAGGCGGGCGATCCGACCTTGGTGTCGGCCATCAATCAGACTCCGGAAACCCTCGACGGGGAGAGGCGGGGGCGGTCGCGCCGACGCGCGTGATCACTGCATACGCTAATTCGCCGCGTTGAGAACCTCTGCGGCTGAAACGGGCTTCGTGCGATCCAGCGCCCGCGACCGATCGGGCAGGGGGTATTTCAGCCCGGCGCCGCAATTGAACAGGACGATGCGGGCGTCCTTCTCGAGCCGTCCGTCGGCGATGGCGGCTTCGGTCGCGGCGAGGGTCGCCGCGCCCTCGGGGCAGAGCAGCAGCCCGTCCTCGTCGCCGCACAGTCTGCGCGCGCGCTCGATATGCGCGTCGTCGACGGCGATGGCGAAGCCGCCGGACTCGCGGACCGCGCGCAGGATCAGGAAGTCGCCGATCGCCTTGGGCACGCGGATGCCGGCGGCGACGGTGCTTGCATCGATCCACTCCTCGGCGTGCTCGGCGCCGGCCTCGTAGGCCTTCACGATCGGCGCGCAGCCGGTCGCCTGCACGGCGATCATCGTCGGCCGCTCGGACCCGATCCAGCCGAGCCGCTCCATCTCGTCGAACGCCTTCCACATGCCGATCAGGCCCGTCCCGCCGCCGGTCGGGTAGACGATGGCGTCGGGCAGCTCCCAGTCCAGCTGGCCGGCGAGCTCGATCCCCATCGTCTTCTTGCCCTCGATCCGGTAGGGCTCCTTGAGCGTTGAGACGTCGAACCAGCCCGCCTCGTCCTTGAGGTCGCCGACGATCTTGCCGCACTGGTGGATGAGGCCGTTCACGCGGAAGACGTGTCCGCCCTGGGCGGCGATCTCGCGGACATTCACCTCGGGCGTGTCCTCGGGGCAGAAGGACCAGGTCTCCATGCCCGCGCGCGCGCCGTAGGCCGACAGCGCCGCGCCGGCGTTGCCGTTGGTGGGCATGGCCATGCGGTCGATTCCGAACGCCTTCGCCATCGCGACGGCCAGCGCCAGACCGCGCGCCTTGAAGCTGCCGGTGGGCAGGCGGCCCTCGTCCTTGACGATCAGCCGTCCCATCGCGCCGATCGCGCGCGCCGTCGCCGGCGTGTCGATCAGCGGCGTGTCGACCTCGCCGAGGCTCACGACGTCCTCGTCGCGCGCCACCGGCAGGAGCTCGCGCCATTTCCAGAAGCCGGGGTAGGCGACGGCGTCGCGCGCGGCGATCGCGTCGCGGTCGACCGCGGCCTTCATGGCGTCGAGATCGTAGCGCGCCAGCAGCGGCCAGCCTTCGGGCGAGAGGTTGTGCGCGCGGTCATTGGCGACCCGCTCGCCCGTCATCGAGCATTCCAGATGGGTGAAGAAATTCGCGGGCGTCTCGGCCATGTGAGATGGTTCCTCTCCGCCATGGATCGAGGGGCGGATAAACTAGGGAGGCGCGCATGGCAAAGGTGATCGGCATCGGCGGGGTGTTCGCCCGCTGCGACGACGCGGAGGCGACGGGGCGCTGGTACGCCGACGTGCTGGGGATCGAGCTGGCCGATTTCGGCGGCGCGCATTTCCGTCCGCAGGACTTCGTCGCCCGTCACGGCGACGCGGCGATGACCGTGTGGTGCCCGTTCGGCCCGGCGATGCGCGAATACATGGAGCCCGGAACGGCGGCGTTCATGATCAACCTCGTCGTCGACGATCTCGACGGCGTGCTCGAACGCGCGCGAAGCAAGGGCGTCGAACCGGTGACCGACGAACCGGTCGCCTACGACAACGGCCGCTTCGCATGGATCGTCGATCCCGACGGGGTGAAGGTCGAGCTGTGGGAGCCCGCCGGGGCCTAGATCAGGCCCAGCGCCTTGAAGCTCGCGGTGTCGTCGCGGCCGACGACGAGATGATCGTGCAGCACGATGTCGAACGGCCGGGCGGCTTCGGCCAGCCGCTTGGTCATCTCGATATCGGCGGCCGAGGGCGTCGGATCGCCGCTGGGGTGGTTGTGCACCAGGATCAGCGCCGAGGCGTCGAGCGCCAGGGCCCGCTTGACGATCTCGCGGGGATAGACGGGCGCGTGATCGACCGTGCCGCGGGCCTGGAATTCGTCGGCGATGAGCCGGTTCTTCTTGTCGAGGAACAGCACGCGGACCTCTTCGGTGGCGGCGTGCTGGAGCGCCGCCCGGAGATAATCGAGCAAGGCCGACCAGGACGAGATGACGACGCGGCCGGAGACCTGCTCCCTGGCGATGCGGGCGGCGGCGGCGTGCATGAGCTTCAGGTCGAGCGCAACGCGTTCGGAGACGCCGTCGATCTCGACGAGCGCGGCGGTCTCGGCCGCGCAGACGCGGCCCAGATCGCCGAAGCGGGCGAGCAGCGCCTTGGCGACCGGCTTGACGTCGCGCCGGGGGATCGAGCGGAACAGGAAGAGTTCGAGCAGCTCGTAATCGGCGAGCGCGTCCGGGCCGGCCTTCGCGAAGCGATCGCGCAGCCGGTCGCGATGCCCCCGGTGGACGGGGCCGGCCTCGTGGAGTTCGCCGCGTCGCGCCATCGGCCCGCCTTCAGGTTGCGAACCGCTCGTGTTTAGGGCGCGGGCGCCGGATTGTCAGCAGAAAAGGCGACCCGGCGGGTTCAGCGCCAGGGCGGGCAGTCGAGGCCCGCGGGCGACTTGGTGAAGATCTCGACGCCGTCTTCGGTGACGCCGAGGGAGTGCTCGAACTGCGCCGACAGCGACTTGTCGCGCGTCACCGCCGTCCAGCCGTCGGAGAGCACCTTCACGCCCGGCTTGCCGGCGTTCAGCATCGGCTCGATCGTGAAGAACATGCCCGGCGCGAGCGTCTCGCCGGTCCCGCGATCGCCGAAGTGCAGCACGTTCGGGGCGTCGTGGAAGAGCCGGCCGAGCCCGTGGCCGCAGAAATCGCGCACCACCGAGCAGCGTTGCGCCTCGGCGTATTCCTGGATGGCCGCGCCGATGTCGCCGAACGTATTGCCCGGCTTCACCTCGGCGATCCCGCGCATCAACGCCTCGTAGGTCACCTCGATGAGGCGCTCCGCCTTGCGGCGGATGGGGCCGACCGGGAACATCCGGCTGGTGTCGCCGTGCCAGCCGTCGAGCACGCAGGTGACGTCGATATTGACGACGTCGCCCTCGCGCAGCGGCTTGTCGTTCGGGATGCCGTGGCAGATCACGTGGTTGATCGAGGTGCACGAGGACTTCGTGTAGCCGCGGTAGAACAGCGTCGCCGGCACGGCGCCGTGGTCGAGGAAGTACTCCCGGACGCGGTCGTCGATCTCGTTGGTGGTCACGCCGGGCGCGACGATCTCGGTGAGCATGTCCAGCGCGCTGGCGGCCAGCCGGCCGGCCTTGCGCATGCCCTCGAATCCTTCCGGTCCGTGGCGCTTGATCGCGCCGTCGCGGATGAGTTCGTGCTCGATGTCGAGGCTTGCGTCGTTCACGGACAGCTCCCTTGCGTGGTCCCGATATAACCGCGCCGGCGGCGATAGGGAACGCCTCGCCGTAAAGTCGTGGAGGCGCCCGGCTGGTCAGTCATCGCCGAAATAGCTGTCTTCGTTCCATCGCGGCCGCTCGTCGGCGTCGGCGATCGCGGTGATGATCTCGTAATTGATGCGCGCGAACTTCGCGCCCTGATCGTAGCGGACCAGGCCCTCGATCGCCTCGTCGCCGGGGCCGTGATAATCGCCGCCGAGGAAACGCCGGAAGCCCTGTCCCTCGTCGTCTTCGGGGTCCGGGGAGGCGAAGCCCGTCATCAGGAAGATCGACGGCACGCCCTCGCGCACGAAGTTGTAGTGGTCCGAACGCACGAACAGCGACTGCTCGGGCATCGGGTCGGGCGACAGCGCGGCGCCGGCGCGGGCGACGGCGGCCTCGGTCAACGGTCCGAGCGAGGAGTGCTCCGCGCCGAAGCCGACCATGTCGGCGAACTCGTAGCGGATCACCGGCATGTCGAGATTGACGTTGGCGACCATCTCGCCCATCGCCGGCGTCGGGTTGGCCGCGAGGTGCGCCGAGCCGAGCAGGCCCTTCTCCTCGGCGGTGAGCGCGACGAAGGCGACCGAGCGCCGCGGTCCCGGGCCGGCGGCCATGGCGCGCGCCGTCTCCAGCATGATCGCCACGCCGGAAGCATTGTCGAGCGCGCCGTTGCAGATGCGGTCCTCGTCGGACAGCGGCTGGCAGACGCCCAGATGGTCGAGATGCGCGGTCACGACGACGGTCTCGCCGGCGAGCGCGGGGTCCGAGCCCGGCAGCACGCCGATGACGTTGGCGCTGTCGATCGTTTCGCGGCGCGTGGCCTGGGCGATCGACACCGTCGTCTCCAGCGGGAAGGTCGGGAGGCTTTCGCCGGCCCGGGCTGCGGCGACCACCGTCTCGAAGCTCTGCGGCGCGTTCGCGAACAGCCGCGCCGCCGCGGCTTCGGAGACCATCGCGGTCGCCTCGAGGTCCGCGCCGGCGCTGGCGGCCGGCGTGGTCGTCGAGGGCCGGTTGGCGAACTGCGCCAGCCGCGCGAACGGGAAGCGCGTGAGGCCCTCGGCGGGGATCAGCACCAGCGCCGCCGCGCCGGCGTCCGCGGCGATTGCCGCGCGCGTCCGCGTAGAGTTCAGGTGCGCCGCGACGTCGCTCGGCAGACCCTCGGGCGTTCCCGACAGCGCCACGGCGATGCGTCCCTCGACGTCGACGCCGGCGTAGTCGTCATAGCCCAGCGACGGCGCGTCGATCCCGTATCCGACGAACACCGCCTCGGCTTCGACCGCGCTTTCCTCCTTCACCGCGTGCGGGCTCACCAGGAAGTCCTCGCCGAGCGTCAGCGCGTCCCCGTCGACGGACATCGCGGCGCGGTCGGGATCGCTCGAGATCGTCATCAGCGGGACGGGGGCGTAATAGCCGTCGCTTCCGCCGGGCTCGAGGCCCATCAGCCGGAATTGCGTCTCGACATAGAGCGCGGCCCGGTCATAGCCGGGTTCGCCCGCCTCGCGGCCCTCGAGCAGGTCGTCGGCGAGGAAGCGGATATGCGCCTCGATGGCGTCCGCCGTCGGCTCGGGCGGCGGTGCGGATTCCTGACCGGACTCCGTGGTCGTGGTGACGTTGATGCAGCCGGCGAGCGTGAGCGCCGCGGCGAGAATGGTGACGAAACGCATGGTGGTCGACTTCCCCTCGAAACCTCGAGCGCGCGACTATACGGCCTCGGAAGCGAGCCACAATCCGGGCGCTGCGCGCATTTCAGGAAGCTCACCCGGTTTCCAGCGCATCCGCCGCGGCGGCGAGATCGGCGGCGGGCGGGCCGTAATGGCTGGCGAAGGCCGGCGCCATGCGCGCCGGTCGGCCGGTCGAGAGCTGAAAGCAGACGAGCTTCGTGCGCGCCCGGAACACCGTCTCGCCGGTCTCGGCGTTGCGGAACTGGTACCAGCGCTCGGCGCGCAGCTTGCCGTCGGCGCGCGGGATCCACACCGCGCAGACGAGCCGGTCGCCGGCGCGGCAATGGCCCAGATAGTCGGCCTCGGTGCGGATGAGCGCCATGCCCCGGTCGGCGTCGAGGCAGTCCCGGCGCGTGTGGCCGTCGGCCTCCCAGTGCGCCCAGGCCGTCTCGTCGGCCCAGCGCAGATAGGTCGAGTTGTTGGCGTGGCCGAACGTGTCGATGTCGGCGTCGGCCACGGTGACCGTGTGCAGGAAGGGCTCGGGCAGGTCCCAGCCCGGATCTGTCTTGTCGAGGCTCACGGCGTTGGCTCCCTCCGGCGACCGGCCGCGCGCTTGATCTCGCCGGCGCGCGGCGCATGCTTGCCCTGACTAGCGGGCTCGGCCGGGAGCGCAAGCATGAGCGAGACAGGCGTCACAGCGGGGATCGTCGTCATCGGCGACGAGATCCTCTCCGGGCGGACGCGCGACATCAACATCCAGCAGATCGCCGAATTCCTGGCGCCGCTGGGCGTGCAGGTGAAGGAGGCCCGCGTCGTCAGCGACGACCAGGACGCCATCGTCGAGGCCGTCCGCGCCATGAGCGAGCGCTACGACTACGCCTTCACCACCGGCGGCATCGGGCCGACGCATGACGACATCACCGCCGACGCCGTCGCCGCGGCGTTCGATCGAACGATCGATATCCGCGAGGACGCCCGCCAGGTGCTGATCGACTGGTACGCGAAGTCGAAGACCGAGCTGACCGAGGCGCGGATGCGCATGGCGCGCATTCCCGATGGGGCCAGTCTGATCGACAATCCCGTCACCGGCGCGCCGGGGTTTCAGCTGGAGAACGTCTTCGTCCTGGCCGGCGTGCCCAAAATCGCCCGCGGCATGCTCGAGGACGTCGCCGACCGGATCGAGGGCGGCACGCCGGTGACTGCGATTTCGGTGCGCATCGAAGGCGCGCGCGAAGGCGATCTCGCCGCGCGCCTGTCGAAACTCGCCGAGGCGCACCCCGAGGTCGCGATCGGCTCCTATCCCTGGTTCGAGGAGGACGAGCAGGGCGGGCTGCGCCGCGGCGTGGCGCTGGTCGCGCGCTCGACCGACGCGGATGCGCTGGAGGCGGTGCGGTCGGAGTTCGAGCGTTTCGCCACCTGATCGCCCCGTTTTCGGCGAATGCTCGCCAAACGGGCGGCTCAGCGTCCGTATCGGGACTGACGGGACAGGCAGGAAGGGACGCCACGAGATGACACCCAAGGTCAAGGCGCGCAAGGCGCTGTGGACGGGCGCCGCCGCGATCGCGCTGATCGTCGCGGCGTGCGCCGAATTCGGAACCGAAGGCGGGGTCGAACAGGAAGAGTCGGGCGGGCAGGCGGATCAGAGCGCCGATCAAAACTCGCCGCCCACGCCGCCGCCGTCGCCGGAGCCCGCCGCCGAGATGGCGGGGCTTCGCGTGACGGCCGCCTCAATGGGCGGACCGCAATCCTTCCCTCAGCCCCGCCCCGGCGACATTGATCGCGAGCGCTACGAGGACGCCGACCCGAACCCGGTCGTGGCGACGGCCGAGGAGCCGGTCTCGACCTTCTCCATCGATGTCGACACGGCCTCCTACGCGGTGGCGCGGCGCTATCTCAATGACGGCGTCCTGCCGCCGCGCGACGCGATCCGGCCCGAGGAGGTCATCAACTATTTCGAGTATGACTATCCGCTACCCGACAACTCGGATCAGCCCTTCGCCGCCGACGTCACCGTCACGCCCAACCCGTGGAACGCCGACACCCAGCTCATGCATGTCGGCATTCAGGGCTATGACGTGATCCCCGAAGAGCAGCCGCGGGCGAACCTGGTCTTCCTGATCGACGTGTCGGGCTCGATGAGCTCGGACGACAAGCTGCCGCTGGCGCTGCAGGGCCTGCGCATGCTGCTCGGCGAACTCGACGAGGACGACACCGTCGCCATCGCCGTCTACGCCGGCGCGGCGGGCGTCGTGCTCGAGCCCACGCCGGTCTCGGAACGCCAGACCATCCTCGCCGCGCTGGACCGGCTCGAGGCCGGCGGCTCGACCGCGGGCGGGGAGGGACTCAGGCTCGCCTATTCGCTCGCCGAGCAGAATCTCGACGAGGACGCGGTCAATCGCGTGATGCTGGTCACCGACGGCGATTTCAATGTCGGGATCACCCAGGACGAACGCCTTGAGGACTTCGTTGCCCGCAAGCGCGAGAGCGGCGTCTATCTCTCGGTCATGGGCTTCGGGCGCGGCAACTACAACGACCGGCTCATGCAGACCATCGCCCAGGCCGGCGACGGCACGGCGGCCTATGTCGATACGCTGCAGGAGGCGCGCCGGGTGCTGGTCGAGGAGGCCTCCTCGACGCTGTTTCCGATCGCCGACGACGTGAAGATCCAGGTCGAGTTCAACCCCGCCCGCGTCGCCGAATATCGCCTGATCGGCTACGAGACGCGCATGCTCGAGCGCGCCGATTTCAGCAATGACGCCGTCGACGCCGGCGAGATCGGCTCGGGCCACTCGGTCACGGCGATCTACGAGATCGTCCCGCCCGACAGCCCGGCGCGCCTGCTCGAGCCGCTGCGCTACGAGGCCGAGCCGCAGCCGGTCGATTCGAGCGGAGAGATCGCCTTCCTGCGCATCCGCCACAAGCGGCCGGGCGAGGACGAAAGCCGACTGTACGAGCATCCGGTCACGGATCTCGACGCGGTCTCCGACTTCGCCGACGCCGACCAGGAAGTGCGCTTCGCCGTCGCCGCGGCGGCCTACGCCCAGCTCCTGCGCGGCGATCCGTATCTGAACGATTTCGGCTTCTCCGATGTCGTCGAGATCGCCCAGGCCGCGCGCGGCGAGGACCCGTTCGGCTACCGCGCCGAGTTCGTCCAGCTCGCCCGGCTCGCCGAGACCGCCGCCGCCCAGGAGCGGCTCCACCGGCCGGGGCGGGGCGAGTAGTCGACCCGGCCGCTGCGGTCGGCGCGGACGCGTCGCTCCCCGCCGCTTGTTCGCGCCGCCGCAGCGTCCTACCTTGCCGCCGGCTCACCTTGAGGGTCCGCGCCGCACCGCCGGCGCGGGCCGTTTCTCACCAGGACGCACAGGACGGCATCGACCCATGGCGCACGGCTTCGACAATCGCTGGACCCGCAACGACGACGATGACGAAAAGGAGGGCGCCGACGCGGCCAAGGCCGCGCCCGACTTTGTCGGTAAGGCGCTGTTCGAGAGCCGCTCGATTCTCATCACCGGCTCGATCGACGACAAGACGGCGCGCTCGGTCTGCGCCCAGCTGCTCGCCATGGCGGGCAAGTCCGACGATCCGATCCTGATGGTGGTCTCCTCGCCGGGCGGGCACGTGGAGTCCGGCGACATGATCCACGACATGATGAAGTTCATCAAACCGCGCGTGATCACGCTGGGCTCGGGCTGGGTCGCCAGCGCCGGCGCGCTCATCTATGTCGGCGCGGAAAGCGGCGACCGCTACTGCCTGCCCAACACGCGCTTCCTGCTGCACCAGCCCTCCGGCGGCGCCGGCGGGGCGGCCTCGGACATCGAGATCCAGGTCCGCGAGATGCAGATCATGCGTCAGCGCCTCAACCAGATCTTCGCCGACGCCACCGGCCAGCCGATCGACAAGATCGCCGAGGACACCGATCGCGATTTCTGGCTGTCGGCCAAGGAGGCGATCGATTACGGCCTGTGCAACAAGGTCGTCACCAGCCGCGACGAGATTAAGTGGTAGGGCGGCAGGGGTGTCCTGATTGAGCCAACCACGTCTCGGCCTTCGGACTTGATCCGGAGGCCCAGCTTGGAGCGCGATCCTGTCCGCAGTCCTGGGTCCCCGGGTCAAGCCCGAGGACCGAGCCGGAGGGGGATCCTGTTGGCCGTGGGAAGACGGAGCGTCTCGAAACACGCGAACGCCCCCGCCCTTGGCATCCCGGACGCCCGTCTCTATTCAGGATTGCGCGTGCGGGCGTGGCGGAACTGGTAGACGCACCGGACTTAAAATCCGTTGGAGGGGAACCTCCGTGCCGGTTCAAATCCGGCCGCCCGCACCATTCGTAGCCGGTCTGCCGATAGGCAGAGAAATCGATCCGGTGAATCGATTTCAGGCGGAGAATGCCCCGGCAGGGGCCTTTGCTCGCTTCCGCGAGCTTCGGCTAGGCAAGCCAGGATCCCGAATTCGAACGAAGGCTGTCTCGCCGAAGCCGGAGGCGTCAGCCGAACGCGCGTGCTAGCGTCGCCTCATGTCCGCCGAGATCCACGCCCGCTTCATCGACACCGCCGCCGGGGTGAGCCCGGCGCTGGCCGAGGCGATCGAGACGCTCGGTCCGGTGACGCTTCCCGACCGCACCGGCGCCCCGTTTCCGGTCTATCTGTGCCGGGCCGTCGCCGGCCAGCAGCTCTCGGTGAAGGCCGCGCGCACCATCTGGGGCCGGGTCGAGGCGAGCGCCGGGGCGCGTCCGCTGCTCGAGCATTTCCATGAGCAGAACGAAGACGCGCTGCGCGCGTGCGGCCTGTCCGGGGCCAAGACGCGGACCATCTGCGCCATCGCCGAAGCCGCGCGCGACGGCCGGCTCGAGGCGGACGAGCTGGCGGCGCTGGATTCGGCAGAGCGCGCCCGGCGCCTCACCGCGCTGTGGGGCGTCGGCCAGTGGACGGCCGACATGGCTGCGATGTTCTATTTCCGCGACCCCGACATCTGGCCCGACGGCGACGTCGCCGCGCGGAAGACGCTGGAGAAGCTCACCAGCAAGCGGCGCAAGACGGCGCGCACGGCGGCCCGCTTCGCCCCGCACCGCTCCTATCTCGCGCTTTATATGTGGCGCTGGGTCGACGCGCGGCCGACCTAGCCGCGGCGCTCCGGCAGGTGGCGCAGCAGCTCGGTGCGGTCGAAGAAGACCTCGTTGCGGAAGATGCGGCCTTCGCGCAGGCGCACGACGCACACGCCCTCCCAGCGCGGCGCGGAGGGATCCGCCGACAGCGTCGCCGACCAGTAATTGAGAAAGCCGTCCGGGACGGGAAGGCTGCGCCGGTGCGTCCAGACCCAGTCGGGATAGGCCGACAAGAGCTTCGAGAAATACCGGTGAAGCGCGTCGCGTCCCTCGACGCCGCCGGGCACGGCCGGATCGCTGTAGAAGGCGTCGTCCGTATAGAAGGCTGTGAGGCGATCGGCGTCGCCGCCTGTCCAGGCGGGCAGCCAGTCGGCGCAGAAGCGCGCGGCCTCGTCGGCGGTGCAGCCGGATTTGATTTCCTGATTCATGCCTGAAATCCCCCGTTTCGATGCGCGGCCGACCTAACCCCGCCGGTGCGGCGGCTTGCTCGCGCCCTCGGCGATCGGCGCGCCGGAATCGCGCTCGGCGACCGCTTGCTTGAAGCCGACCTCCTGGGCCCGCTCGCGGAACCAGACGCCCTCCGGGGAATGCCGCGCCACGCCGTCGAAGAAGGTCGAGACCATCTGCGTGTTGGAAAGCCCCATCGCGTCATAGGCCTGGTTGACCACCGTCTTGGTCATCATGAGCTGGTTTCGGGGCACGCCCTTGAGGCGGCCCGCCAGCCGGTCGACGGCGGCGTCGAGCTCGGCCTCGGGAACGGCTTCGAGCGCGAGCCCGATGCGCTCGGCCTCGCGCCCGTCGATGAGATCGCCGGTCATCATCATGCGCTTGGCCTGCTGGACGCCGAGCCGGTAGACCCACATCGCCGGCGTCGGCACGCCCCAGACCCGGCTCGGCGGATAGCCGATGCGCGCGTCCTCGGCCATGACCACGAAGTCGCAGCACAGCGCGATGTCCGAGCCGCCGGCCGCCGCCGCGCCGTGGATGCGCGCAATCGTCGGTTTCGTAGATCGCCACAACGTCATGAAATCGCGCGTGTTCTGCGACATCATCGCGTAGTCGACCGTGGGGTCCCAGGGCATGTCCTGGCTGCCGGGGATCTCGCCTTCGGCCTCGGCGTACTCGACGAGGTCGTAGCCGCCGCAGAAGCCCTTGCCGGCGCCGCGGACGACGATGACGTGGACGTCCGGGTCGGCCTCGGCGCGCTCGACCGCGGCGCGGATCTCGCCGGGCATCGCCTCGTTGATGGCGTTCATGCGCTCCGGGCGATTGAGCGTGATCGTCGCGACCCGGTCGGCGGTCTCGTAGATCAGGGTGGCGAAGTCGCTCATTCGGTCTCTCCCGTGATCGCGGCGATGTCGTCGGCCGACACGCCGGCGGCTTTCAGGACGGCGCGGGTGTCCGGCCCGATCGCGCCTTCGGCCGCCGCGCCCAGGCCGGGCCGGTCGCCGTCGAAGCGCGCCGGCGATCCCGGCAGGCGGACGGTTCCCGCAGCGCCGGCTTCGGCCTCGTAGATCAGCCCGCTCGCGACGAGCTGGGGATGGGCGAGCATGTCGTCGGACGTGTTCACCCTGCCGGCGGGCACGCCCTTCTCGCGCAGGCGGGCGAGGAGGGTGTCGATCCCGATCTCGGCGACCCTGGGCGCGCAGGTTTCGCGGATGACGTCCCAGTTGAGGAAGCGGCCGGCCATGTCGGCGCAGCGTTCGTCGTCGAGCAGCTCCGTCGCGCCGACGGCCTCGCACCAGCCGGCGAACTCCTTTTCCGAGAGCATCACGACGACGAACCAGCCGCCATTGGCCTTCCACGGCCGGTAGACCTTGGCGATGTTCGGGCCGACGCGCGCCGGGTCGGCGAACGTGAGCGGCATGTGCACGTCCATCCAGGAAAACGCCGTCGCGGCTTCCAGCATCGAGACCTCGACGCGCCGGCCCTTGCCGTCGCGGCCCTTGGCGACGAGGGCGGCGGTGACGGCCTGGGCGAGATAGAGCCCGGAGACCTTGTCGCAGATGTATTGCGGGTAGAGCTCCGGCTCGTCGCGCTCGGGGCGATGGGCGAGCCCGCTCTCGGCCTGGATGACCGGGTCGTAGGCCCGCACGGACTTGAGCGGCGCCTCGGGGCCGAAGCCGGTCACTTCGCCGATGATCAGGCCGGGATGGCGTCGCCGCAGCTCCGCCGAATCGAGCCCCATCCGCTCGGCTACGCCGGGGCGGTAGTTGTGCAGGAGCACGTCGGCGTCCTCGAGCAGCCTCGCCAGCGCCCGGCGGCCTGCATCGCTCGTGAGATCGAGCGAGATCAGCTTCTTGCCGCGATTGAGCACGTGATGGGTCGAACTCGCCCCGTCATGGGCGATGAAGCCCAGCCGGCGGATGAGATCGCCGCCGGGCGGCTCGACCTTGACCACGTCGGCGCCCTGCTGGGCGAAGACGAGACTCGCGATCGGTCCGGCCACGACGGTGGTCAGATCGATGATGCGCACGCCTTCCAGGATCATGGGCTTTCTCCTCGCGCGGGTGGCGTCGTCGGCGGGTTGCGCCGATGGTGGCCGGGTCGGAAGGTGGCGGCAACTGGCGGGCGCCGCATGATGCCATGCAGGGAGGCGCGCGATGAGCGCGAACGATGTCCTGATTTCCCCCGAAGCCGCGCTGTCGGAATCCGACGCGGTCTTCGTCGATGCGACCTGGTATCTGCCCAGCGACGGGCGGTCCGGCGTCGACGCCTTCGCCGAGGGACGCATTCCCGGCGCGGTCTTCCACGACATCGATGCAGTGAAAGACCCCACCAGCGACCTGCCGCACATGGCGCCCGGCGCGGCGGCGATGAATCGCTGGCTCGCCGACAACGGCCTGACGGGCGGAGAGCGCTTCATCGTCTACGACCGGAACGGTTTCATGGCGTCGGCGCGCGTCTGGTGGACGCTGCGGCGGTTCGGTTTCGACGTCCGCCTGCTCGACGGCGGGTTCGAGGCCTGGCGCGCGGCCGGCGGAGAGGTCGAGACCGGGGCGCCCGCCGAACGCCGCTCCGTCGAGCTGCAGGGCAGCGCGCGGACGATCCGCGACGACGCCGTGAGCTGGGCCGACGTGCTGCACCATGTCGAGACCGGCGACGCGCTGATCGTCGACGCGCGCGCGCCGGGCCGGTTCGACGCCTCCGAACCCGATCCGCGTCCGGGCATGGTCTCCGGCCACATCCCGGGATCGATCAACCTCTTCTACCGGACTCTGCTCGACGCCGACGGCCGGATGCTGACCGGCGAGGCGCTCGAAGCCCGGCTGCCCACCAACGACCGCGTCCGCCCGATCGTCACCACCTGCGGCTCCGGCGTGACCGCAGCCATCCTGCACGCGGCCTTCGCCGAGGCCGGGTTCGAGGATGTGCGCCTCTATGACGGCTCCTGGACCGAATGGGCCGGCCGCGGCGATCTTCCGATCGAGACGGGACCGGGCGACTGACCGCTTCATCACGAACTCGACACCGCCGCGAACCGCGTTAGCTTCGCGGTGAACGGTGTTCATTTCCAAGGGGAGGGCGGCTTGGCCGAACTCGACTGCCTCGAGGGCAAGCTGCGTCTGCCGGTCATCGGCGCGCCGCTTTTCATCATCTCCAACCCGAAGCTCGTGATCGCCCAGTGCAAGGCCGGGATCGTCGGCTCCTTCCCGGCGCTCAACGCCCGCCCGCAGAGCCAGCTCGACGAATGGCTCGACGAGATCACGTCCGAGCTCGACAGCTGGAACCGGGCCAATCCCGACCAGCCCGCCGCGCCGTTCGCGGTCAACCAGATCGTCCATCGCTCGAACGACCGGCTCGAGGCGGATCTCGCGACCTGCGAGAAGTACAAGGTCCCGCTCGTCATCACCTCGCTGGGCGCGCGGGAGGAACTGAACCAGGCCGTCCACGGCTGGGGCGGGCGGACGATGCACGACGTCATCAATATCCGCTTCGCCAGGAAGGCGCTGGAGAAGGGCGCCGACGGGCTGATCCCGGTCTGCGCCGGCGCGGGCGGGCATGCCGGCACGCTGTCGCCCTTCGCGCTGGTCGCCGAGATCCGCGAATTCTTCGACGGGCCGATCGCGCTGTCGGGCTCGATCGCGACCGGCGGCGGCGTGCTCGCCGCCCAGGCGCTGGGCGCCGACTACGCCTATATCGGCTCGGCCTTCATCGCGACCGACGAGGCGCGCGCGAGCGACGACTACAAGGCCGGCATCGTCGAGAGCCGCGCCGAGGACATCGTCTACTCGAACCTGTTCACCGGCGTGCACGGCAATTATCTCAGGCGCTCGATCGAGAACGCCGGGCTCGACCCGGAGAACCTGCCCGAGAGCGATCCCTCGGCGATGAATTTCGGCTCCGGCGGCAACACCGACGCCAAGGCCTGGAAGGATATCTGGGGTTCGGGCCAGGGCATCGGCGCGGTCCGCAAGGTCCAGTCCGCCGGCGCCTATGTCGACCAGCTCGCCGCCGAGTACGACCGGGCGAAGCACGGGCTGTGCGGGTAGGGTGCCTCAGGATGAATCGCGTCGGGAATGTTCCCGTGATATTCTAATATTTATTAGAACAATGCGGAGCCGTCCTGATGCACGTCTTCAAGGTCACCACGGTGGGATCGTCTTCGGGCCTCATCCTGAGCAAGGAAGCGATGGCCCGCCTTCGGGTGAAGAAGGGCGACAAGCTGTTCCTCACCGAAGCGCCGGACGGCGGCTATCGCCTGACGCCCTATGATCCGGAATTCGATCGGCAGATGCGGCTGGCGGAAGACGTGATGCATGACGATCGCGAGATCCTGCGCGCGCTGTCCAGGTGAGCGGCGGAGGCTCGACCTGGCGCTGGCTCTCGCCGGCTTTGATTTTCGCCGTGCATGACCGCCAGCTCGCCGAGCACGGCGGCGCCGACGGCGTACGCGACCGCGCCGCCATCGAGAGCGCGCTCGCCCGTCCGGTCAATGCTGCCGACTACGGCGCGCCTGACGCCGCCGATCTCGCGGCGCTCTATGCGCACGGGCTGTGCCGTGCACATGGCTTTGTGGACGGGAACAAGCGCACCGCCTGGGTCGCCGCCCGGGTGTTCCTGCTCGACAACGAATTTTCTCTGGAGTTCCGGGCGCATGACGCCATACGCCTGATGGAGGCGGTCGCAGCCGGCGAACTGGCCGAGGACGCGCTTGCGGCCTGGTTCCGCGCGCACATACGCAGACGTTGACCCCGCGCTCTTAGCCCAGCTCCTCCCGGATCAGCGCCGTCAGCGCCGCGCCGTCCTCGCCGCCGTGCTGGGCGAAGTTCTCCGCGACGGTTCGGCGCGCCGCATCCGAGTGATCGCCCTCGATCTTGGCCAGCGGCTCGATGTCGGCGATCTCGATCTCGAACGCGGTGATCAGCGGATAGAGCCGCGCGCGGTATTCCTCCGTCACTTGGTGGAGGCGCCAGGCGACGCCGTCTCCGGCCTCGCCGAGACTCGCCGCTCCGGCGGCGGCGAGGTCTTCCATCAACCGGTCGATGAAGGCGGGTTCGTCGCGCACGCGCGCCCGGCCGCGGACATGAACCGCGGTATAGGCCCAGCTCGGCGCGCGGCCGGTTTCGCCGCGCCAGGCCGGCGGGACGTAGAGATCGGGACCGCTGAACGCCGCCAGCGCGTCGGCGCCGTTAAGACCGTCGCACTGCGGATTGGCCCCGTGGAGATGGCCGCGCAGCCGCCCCGGCCCGTCGGGCGAAGGGTCGTGGATCAGCGGCAGGCGCGTTGCGCGCAGACCCGCCGGTCCGGCGGTGAACAGATGTGCGAACGGCCGCGCGCGCATCAGGCGGGCGGCCGCGTCGGGATCGCGATCGCGATCGCGATAGCTGACGGGAGGATAGCTCACGGTTGGGCCTTCCGATGACTGGGCTCTGTTTCGGCGCGGCCTCCCGGAATTGTCAAATCGGGGCGGTCAGACGCCCGGCCGCCGCAGGAGGCGCGCGGCGGCCGGGCGCCGTCCCCATCGCGTCAGGCGATGGTGGAGACCGCCGCGACGACGGCGAACGCCGTCACGATGGACAGCGCGACCTGAAGGACGATGGCGGCGAGTTCCGCGCGCCCGGCCTCGGCCTGGCGTCCGCGCTCGGCGGCGTCGGGCTCGGAGACGTCGCGAAAGGCGAGCATGTCGCCGATCCGGCCCGACGCGCCGTCATAGAAGCCCGTCGCGTCGACGCGCTCCTTCGGATTGACGAACGTGCCGAAGATCATGTCGACGAGCGGCAGTTCGGCGTAATTGTAGGCGTGGATGCCGCGGCCGTGATGCAGGGCGTGGCTTTCCGGGCGGGCGATGAAATAGCCCAGCCAGCGCGGCGTCCGCACGTTGGTGTGGGTGAAGATGGCGAGCCAGGCCGCGCCCACGCCGATGATTCCGCCGGCGACCGGATCGACGCCCGCTAGGGTCAGCGCGAGGCTGGCCACGAAGGTGAACATCACCGCGTCGAACGGGTGGAAGTAGAGCGCGCCGAACGTGTCCAGCCGCTCCTGGCTGTGATGCATCTGGTGGAAGACCCGCCACAGCGTGTCCGAGGCGTGCAGGGTGCGATGCCAGGCCGACTGGATGACCTGCAGCGCGAAATAGCCGACGAGCACCTGGGCGACGAGGGGCGCGCCGGCCAGGTCGAACATCTGCAGATGGCCGATCCAGTTGAACCAGATCAGCGGCGCATAGCCGGCGAGCACGAAGTAGAGGCCGGTGAACAGCACGCCGCGCAGCCGCCAGCCCCTGATTTCGGGCAGCTTGCGGGCGGGGAACAGGGCCTCGAGCGCCATCAGCGCGACGAGACCGCCAACGACCAGTGCGTTGATCGGGTTGAAGAGCATTTCCATGACCGTCGTCCTTTCTTTTTCTCCGGGGAGGACGGCGGCCTTCTCCGCGTGCGGCGTTTGCACGGGCGTGGGCGCGAACGTGGTAATCGCAGCACGACCCGTGGTAATTGAATATTCTGGAGGCGCTTGTGATGGATCAGGGCGGCGGGGGGCTCGAAATCGCTGTGCTCGGCGACCTGCAGGTGTGGCGGGAGGGCCGGCCTGCGGCGCTGCCGCCTTCGCGCAAGACCCGCGCCCTGCTGGGTTTTCTCGCCGTCACCGATCGTCCGCACCGGCGCGACCGGCTGTGCGAGCTGTTCTGGGATATTCCCGACGATCCGCGCGGCGCGCTGCGCTGGTCTCTGAGCAAGCTGCGCCCGCTCGTAAACGACCCCTGCGCGGTGCGCCTCATGGCCGATCGCGAACGGGTCGCGCTGTCGCGGGAGAGGCTCGTCACGGACCTCGAGCGCGCCCGGGCGGCGATCGAGGCCGATTCGATCTCGCTGGAGGCGCTGGACGAAAACGTGCGCCGGCTCGGCGAGCCGCTGCTCGACGGGCTCGACCTGCCAGACCAGGCCTATTTCCAGAACTGGCTGACGGCCGAACGCGCCGAGATGGAAGCGCTCTATCTCAAGGGCGTGGCGCGCTGCGTGCGCCATCCCGACCAGACGCCCGCCGGCGCGCTCGCCGGCGCCCGGCGCTGGTGCGAGGCCGCGCCGCTCGACCCCGAAGCGGCGAACACGCTGCTCAAGGCGCTGCGCGCTGTCGGCAAGACCGATGAAGCCGGCGCGGTCGAGCGCGAGACCCGGCGCCGCTTCGCCGAGGCGGGCCTGGCGTTCGAACCGGAGGCCGACGCGCCGGCCGACCCGCAGCCCGTCCCGACCGGCCGCCGCCTGCTGCAGCGCCAGTCGATCCATTTCTGCACCGCGTCGGACAGGGTGCGGATCGCCTACGCCACGGTCGGGCAGGGGCCGCCCCTGGTGAAGGCGGCCAACTGGCTCAACCATCTCGAGCTCGACTGGGACGCGCCGATCTGGAGCCCGATCTTCCGCGAGCTGGCGCGCGACCACACCTTCATCCGCTATGACGAGCGCGGCAACGGCCTGTCGGACTGGGACGTGGGCGATTTGTCCTTCGACGCGTTCGTGAGCGACCTCGAGACGGTCGTCGACGCGCTCAAGCTCGAGCGTTTCCCGCTGCTGGGAATCTCCCAGGGCGCGTCGGTCTCGATCGAGTACGCCATCCGCCACCCCGGCCGGGTCAGCCATCTCATCCTGTTCGGCGGCTACGCCGCTGGCTGGCGCGTGAACGCCACACCGGAACAGATCGCCGAGCGCGAGGCGGTGATCACGCTGACCCGTCAGGGCTGGGGCGCCAACAACCCCGCCTACCGGCAGATCTTCTCGTCGACCTTCATGCCCTCGGCGAGTCTTGAGGAGCTCAACTGGTTCAACGAGTTCCAGCGCCAGACGACGTCGGCGGAGAATGCGGCGCGCTTCCTGACCGCCTTTGGCGACATCGACGTGCGCGATCGGCTCGAGCAGGTCGACGTGCCCACGCTCGTGCTTCACTCGCGCGGCGATCAGCGCATACCGTTCGAGACGGGCCGCGACATCGCCGCGCGGATTCCCGGCGCGGAGTTCGTCCCGCTGGAGAGCGACGCCCACCTCCTGCTGGGCCGCGACCCGGCCTCGCAGGAGTTCATCGCGGCGATCCGGGAGTTCGTCGACCGGACCTAGATGCTCGTGAGCCAGTCCGGCTTGACGTAGGTCTCGCCCAGATCCTCGGCGACTTCCTTGTAGGCGATCTTGCCGCCGTGGACGTTCAAGCCGCGGGCGAGGTGGGGATCGTCGTTGAGCGCTTGCTGCGTTCCCTTGTCGGCGAGCGCGAGCGTGAAGGGCAGGGTGGCGTTGGTCAGCGCCAGCGTCGAGGTGCGCGCCACCGCGCCGGGCATGTTCGCCACGCAGTAGTGCACGATGCCGTCGACGATGAAGGTCGGATCGTCGTGGGTGGTGGCGTGCGAGGTCTCGAAACAGCCGCCCTGGTCGATGGCGATGTCGACGAGCACCGCGCCGGGCTTCATCGTCTTGAGCATGTCGCGGGTGACGAGCTTGGGCGCCGCCGCGCCGGGCACCAGCACGGCGCCGATGACGAGATCGGCCTCGGCGACCTCCTCGGCCAGCGCGGCGTTCGTGGAGTAGCGCGTCTTCACATGGCCGCGGAAGAACATGTCCGTCTCGGCGAGCTTGGGCAGCGAGCGGTCGAGGACGGTGACGTCGGCGCGCAGGCCGACGGCCATCTCCGCGGCGTGGCTGCCCGACACGCCGGCGCCGATGACCACGACCTTGCCCGCGGTCACGCCCGGCACGCCGCCGAGCAGGACGCCGCGGCCGCCGTGGGATTTCTCCAGCGCCGCCGCGCCGACCTGCACCGACATCCGGCCGGCCACTTCCGACATCGGGCGCAGCAGCGGCAGGCGGCCGTCCTTGTCGGTGACCGTCTCGTAGGCGATCGCCGTGCAGCCGGACTTCATCAGGCCCTCGGCCTGCTTCGGATCGGGCGCCAGGTGGAGATAGGTGAACAGGGTGTGGTGGTCTTTCAGCCGGGCGCACTCGACCGGCTGGGGCTCCTTCACCTTGACGATGAGCTCGGCCTTCTCGAACACGGAATCGGCGTCGGGCAGTATCGTCGCCCCGGCGGTCTCGTACTCGGCGTCGGTGAAATCGACTCCCTCGCCGGCGGTCGTCTCGACGAACACCTCGTGGCCGTGGCCGACCAGCTCGGCGACGCCGTTGGGCGTCAGCCCGACGCGGTATTCGTGGACCTTGATCTCCTTGGGCACGCCGACGCGCATGACGATCTCCTCCTTGGGGAACCGGCGCGCAGCGCCGCCGGTCTCCGGTCTATCGTTGCGCGGAAAATAGGTCCGACGCCGCAGATCAGGCAAGTTGCTTCACGAACTTGCAATAATCGTCAAACCAAGATCGGAATAGCAGAGCATCATTCGATCGCCCTTGCGGGATTCCGCCCGCTGCGGTCGTCCGTTCGAAGGAGAAGCCCATGCGCCTGGATGCGATCGACGCCGCGATCCTCGCCGAGCTGCAGCGCGAGGGCCGGCTGCCCAACGCCGAACTCGCCGAGCGGGTGGGGCTGTCGGCCTCGGCCTGCCACCGCCGGGTGCGCGCGCTCGAGGCCGCCGGCGTGATCGAGCGCTATGTCGCGCTGCTCGACGCCGAGCAGGTCGGCCGCGGCCTGGTGGTGATCGTGCTGGCGACGCTGGAGAACCAGAAGCGCGAGACGCTCGAGGCCTTCGAGCGCGCCGTCGAGGGCGTCGAGGAGGTCATGGAGTGCTATCTCATGACCGGCGCGGAGGATTATCTCCTCCGCCTGCTGGTGCGCGATGCGCGCGATTACGAGCGCGTCCACCGCGAGCGGCTGTCGGGCCTGCCCGGCGTGGCGCGCCTGATCTCCAACATCGCCATGCGGCGCGTGTTCACGCGCACCGCGATCCCGGTGGACTAGACGCGCCGCGCCGGGCGCGCCCGCTACTGGTGCATCACCTCGCCGCGCATGGAGAACAGGATGGCCAGCGTCTCCTGCTTTTCGGGCTCGCCGATCCCGTTCTTGTCGAGCGCGACCATGGCGTCGTCGAGCGCGGCGACGAACTCGTCGCCGTTGATGTTCATGTGTTTGTGGGCGGTGACCATGTCCTCGCCCTTGTAGACTTCCGGCCCGCCCGAGCCGGTGATGAAGAACTCGGCCACGGTCTGCTTGACCGCCGCCTTGTCGGACCCCGCAAAGCGCGGCCCGATGATCGGGTTCTTGACGTGCAGCTCGACGAGATCATTCGCGATGGCCTTGATCCCGTTCTCGCCGCCCAGGCGTTCGAAAAGCGTCGCGCTCATCCTGTCCTCCGTGTGAGCTGAAGCCGATGTCCGGACGCTACGTTGCCGACCCCCGGCCGCATAGTTCATAAATTGAATCCCGCGCCGCGCCTCAGGAGGTCCCGCGCATGCAGGTCGACTACAAGCAGTTCTGTCCCGTCGCGATGGCCGCCGAGGTGCTGTGCACGCGCTGGACGATGGTGCTGCTGCGCGAGCTCGTCGCCGGCTCGACCCGGTTCAACGATCTGCGCCGCGGCGTGCCGCGCATGTCGCCGGCGCTGCTTTCGCAGCGGCTCAAGGACCTCGAGGCCGCCGGCATCGTCGAGCGCAAGCCGGTCTCCGGCGGGCACGAGTACGCGCTCACCGAGGCCGGCCGCGATCTGCGCGCCGTCGTCGAGGCCATCGGCGTGTGGGGCCAGCGCTGGGTGGAGTCCGAGCCCTCTCTTGAGAAGCTCGATCCCTCGCTCTTGATGTGGGACATGCGGCGCAATCTGAAGCCCGACCCGCTGCCCGAGCGGCGCTGCGTCATCCAGTTCCACTTCACCGACCGGCCGGCGGCGGAATCGCGCTGGTGGCTGATCGTCGATCCCGACGCGACCGTCGATCTGTGCTCGGTCGATCCCGGCTTCGAGCTCGACCTGCTGGTCACCGGCCATCTGCGGACGATGACCGCGATCTGGATGGGGCTGGACACGGTCGCCGACGCGACGGAGCGGGCGGATCTTTCCGTCGACGGCGATCCCGACATCGCTTCGGGCATGCAGGACTGGCTGGGCTTGAGTCCGTTCGCGCCCGAGCCCAAGCGCGTCTCGTGAGCGCGGCCGCGTATTGCCGCGCCCGGCCGGCCCGGCTAAGTCGGCGTCCATGACCGATCCGCGCTACGAAACCCTGGGCCAGCTCGGCCGCGCCGCCGAGGCGCCCGACAGCCCCGACGCCGCCACGCTCGAGCGCGTCGAGAACCCCGAGCGCGAGGCCGACTATCTCGTCCGCTTCACCTGCCCCGAGTTCACCTCGCTGTGCCCGGTGACCGGCCAGCCGGACTTCGCCCACCTGGTCATCGACTACGCGCCGGACAAGTGGATCGTGGAATCGAAATCGCTGAAGCTCTTCCTGACAAGCTTCAGAAACCACGGCGCTTTCCACGAGGCCTGCACGACCATGATCGGCAAGCGCCTCGTCGAGGCGATCAGTCCGAAATGGCTCCGCATCGGCGGCTACTGGTATCCCCGTGGCGGCATCCCGATCGACGTCTTCGCCCAGTGGGGCGAGGCGCCGGCGGGCCTGTGGATCCCCGACCAGGGGGTGCAGCCGTATCGGGGGCGGGGGTAGGGGGCGGCCTTCTTCAATACAATGTGGGCGTCATCCCGGCCGGAGCGCGAAGCGCGGAGAGCCGGGACCTACCGGATTCGCACACCGACGTCTGGAAGCGCTGTCGGTAGATCCCGGCTCGGCCTGACGGCCGGCCGGGATGACCCGGATGCGGAATTTCCCTCTCCCCGATCCGGAGGACTGGTCAAAGCAGCGAACGGTCCAGGGGCGGCGCGCCATGCTCTCTGGGTCCCCGACAGCCTTCGGCTTCGGGGATGACGAAGACGCCTCGATATCCTCCAACCCGTCATTCCCGCGCAGTCCTCCAACCCGTCATTCCCGCGCAGGCGGGAACCCAGGGATGTCGGCGCATTGACGTCTCCAGGCTCCCGCCTCACCCGCCTTCGCGGGTGCAGGTCGCGGGAGACCCGGCGAACGGGGCGAGCGCGCCGCGAACCGCCCCCTGAACGCCCCGTTCACCCACGTGATCGCGCGCTGAACGGCGCGCTCCGCGTCCGTTCATGGCGGCTCTGCGAGAACGGACGCACGGCGCACGAACGCGCCGCGCGAAACGGACAACGGAGACCCGTCATGAAACTTCGCATCGCACTCGCCTCGACCCTGAGCCTCCTCGCGCTCGCCGGCGTTTCGTCGGCCGCCGAGGCGCAATCGCGCAACCACGTCTCGATCAGCCAGCAGGGCTACGCCAACGAGATCGCCGGCCGCCAGAACGGCTACCGCCAGCGGCTCGACGTCTCGCAGCGCGGCTGGCGCCACTATGTGCGCACCTACCAGGGCGGCGCGGCCAACGACGTCGTGGTGAGCCAGGGCGGCTACGCCAACGACGCGATCGTCGACCAGGCCGGCCGGCGCAACGACGCCGTCGTCGGCCAGGAGGGCGCCTATAACGACTCGGTCACGATCCAGACCGGCCGCGACAATCTCGTCGGCGTCGCCCAGATCGGGACCGACAACTACGCCAAGACCGACCAGGCCGGCTCGAACAACGCACTCGGCGTGATCCAGGTCGGCGACGGCCAGACCGCCGACGTGCGCCAGCGCGGCTCGGGCAATGTCTCGCTGGTCGTCCAGGGCGGCAACTAGATCGCCCTGCCTGTCCGCGGGCGGGCGCGGCCGGCGCGCCGCGCCCCCTCGCGAGCCGATTTCTCTCCGACCGATGGAGGAGACCATGACTGCATTCAGACCTCTCGCCGGCGCGCTCGCGCTCGCCGTCTCGACCGCCGCGCTGGCGGCGGCCGACCCGCCGGGCCGCGCGCCTTTCGACCCGTCCGCCGATTGCCGGATGGCGCTCGTCTATGACGGCGGCGTCCGCACGCTGTCGGCCTGGGCCGAGGGCGGACCCGGCTTCTGGTCGCTCGAGGTCAAGGGCCGCGGCGCCGGCCAGACGCTCGATCTCGCCCAGTCCGGCCCGCTCTTCGGCGAGGCGACCGGCCCGCTCTCGCGCCTCGTCGTGGGCGCGCGGGAGACGCCGGCCGCCGAGCGCGCCCGCGGCCGCGCCCCGGCGCGCTATCGCGGCGCTCCGGCCAATCCCGGCCTCGACGCGGTGCTGCGCGTCTATGACGAGACCGGCGCGCTCGCCTGCGAGACCCGCGACTACGCCGTGATCGGGGCGGGGTAGGGGGCGGCGAGTCCTCTTCGTGGCCGGCGCGTCGCGACCGATCCGGCGGACCGGCTCACCGGGTTTCCCGCGCAGGCGGGAAACCAGCGATCGCAGGCCGCGATCTCCCTGGGCTCCCGCCTCGCCCGCCTTCGCGGGCGCAGGCCGCGGGAGCCTCGGGATGGGGACCGCCCATTCGAGATCAGATTGTCATCCCGGAAGCCCGCAGGGCTATCCGGGATCTACCGACAACCCTTCCCGACGTCTGTTCGCGAGTCGGGTGGATCCCGGCGCTCCGCGCTGCGCGCTCCGGCCGGGATGACAACCGGACGCGGTCGGGCGCGCGGAAAGCCAAGGGCGCGGCGCGTCCTCTCCGGGCCCCAGCTTCCGCTGGGGGAAACCCGGAATAATGGCTTGGCCTGCGGCGGGCCGGATTGACAGAAAACGTCGCCCGTCCTCGCCCCGGACGCCGTCCGGGGCCGCGGAGCCTGCCCCCGGCTTGCCTGCCCCCGCGAAGGCGGGGGACCGGGGGAATCCCGAGACGGAGTTCCTCTACTACCGGGCGCGCTACGGATTTTATCCCGGACTTGATCCGGGACCCCCCGCGCTCGGCGTCGGCCGGGCGTTCGATCCCCCGGATCGAACGCGTTTCCGGCCAACTCCTCGAGGTCGACCCGATCGGCTACGAAGACCAGATGAACCTCTACGCGTATGTGGGGAATGATCCGTTCAACGCGACGGATCCGAGTGGGGAGTGCGCGGCGACTCCTGAGGAAGGGCAATCGAGTGGAGGAAGTTGCGAGGACCCCTTACCTAGCGGCGAGAGCTTGACGGAACGTGACACGAGCCGTGGACAAGGAAGCGGCGAATATGGATCTCCGAGGTCTGGGGGCCGGACTCATAACGGCATAGATATTCAGGCAGAGGAGGGTGCGCCTGTCGTGGCATCAGGCGAAGGTCGGGTGGTTGCCGTCGATGACCCTGATGGCTACGGCACCGGAGCCGAAATCTACCATCCAGATGGTTCGGTTACGCGTTATCATCATATGGAAGACAGGGCTGTCGAGAATGGAGACAGCGTCGAAGCGGGCGATCAAATTGGAACGGTTGGGCGAACGGGGAACGTTCCTCAAAATGCAGATGCGCATCTGCATTTTGAGGCGGTTGTTGATAACCAGCGTATTGATCCGAATGACGCACTGAAGGACGAAGATCGTTATGAATAGAAATATCTATATGCTGATCCGCGGACCCATTGTATTATTAGCTTTTCTTTCTTTGCCTGCCCTCCTTACCGCTTGTGTGCCAAAAAGAGAAACGACGGTACAGCAAATTGGTGAAAATGATTTGAATCATTGCGTGATAAATCCAGAATTGATTATTCAAGGAAACACGAGCGATCATACCAGGTTAGAGATTCAATATTGTAATATCATTTCATCGAATGGGGATGAAAAGATAATAATTGTAGAAAGGAACGGTAGGCGATTCTTTTATACAATGCCCACGCAATTAGGTGCAAGAGTATATGCCGAGTACCAGTTTGGGGATTATCATGATATAATGTTGATATCGTTTGGTTTTGACAGCCCAGATGAAAGAGGAAATTTCTTTGATTATAGATTATACGAAGTTGGTGGGCGCGGTCTAATACGAACAGGCAAATCTGCAGGGAGGCCTCGGATCTCCGACTTAATGTGAAATATGAAAGTCGTAATCGTTTCATATTCAATAAAATATGGGGATTTGCGCTTGCTTCTAAATATCTTACATCCAGCGCACGATGCGCCGCATGGCGATCGGGACGCTGGGCCGGCCGGTCTTCTACTGGCAGTCGCGCCAGGACCATGACGCCGACTGCGCGGTCAACGAGGCGGGCGAGCCCGACGCGGCGAATTACTGGCGCACGCGCATCAGCACCGACGCCTACGGCCGCGACGCCGTCACGACCTACCCCCATGGCGGACGCGACTGGACCGCGCTCGACGCCAACGGCAACGTCGTCGAGCGGCGCCGCTACACCGATGCGGACACGTCGCCCCAGCTCGTCTTCACGCACACCTTCTCCTACGACGCCTTGAACCGGCAGACGCAGATGGTCACGCCGGAGGGGACGTGGACCTACGAGTACGACCTCACCGGGGCGCGCACGCGCGCGGTGTTTGATCCCGCCGCGGCGGGCGAGGGACTTCACATCATGCGCGTCCTCGGCGCTGCGCGCCTGCGGGCGACGGGATTTCACGTCATGCGCGTCCTCGGCGCTGCGCGCCTGCGGGCGACGCGGGCCAACTCGTCTTTACCCATACATTCTCCTACGACGCCCTGAACCGGCAGACGCAGATGGTCGCTTCAGGCGGGAGGCGGACCTGCGCCCTGGCGCGTTTCCCCAGCGAAGGCTGGGGCCCAGAGAGGACGCGCCGCGCCCGTCGATCGCTGGGTCCTGACTGGAGTTCACCCCGGACCCCGATCCGGGGTCAGGAAAACGAGAGTCGAGATATCCGGGTTCTTCGTGATTCCGGTATGTTCCGGACAGCCCTGCGGGCTCCCGGGATGGCAATAACTGGTGGACGCCGCGCCTGCGTCATTCCACCTACCGGATGCGGTCGGACGCCGGGAAACGCGTGATGCGGGACGTTGCGGCGGCGCGAGGCGCCACCGCCTGACGCCTACCCCTCCCACCGCTCCACGCGCGGGGGCTTGCGCTTGCGCTCGGCGGGCGCCTCGGTCGCGGTTCCGACATAGATGAAGCCCGCGATGCGCTCGCCGGACTCGAGGCCCAGCGCGCGCTTGACCCGCCGGTCATAGGCGTACCACTCGGTGAGCCACTGGGCGGCGAAGCCCATGGCGCGCGCCGCGATCAGCAGGTTCATGCAGACCGCGCCGGCCGAGAGCACCTGCTCCCATTCCGGGATCTTGTAATTCTCGGTCACGTCGGAGACGACGCCGATGACGACGGGGGCGCGCAGGAAGCGGTTGCGCTCCAGCTCGTAGCGCTCCTCCGGCCCGCCGGGCTCGGCCTCGCGCAGCACCTTTTCCAGGATCGCGCCGAACTTCGCGCGCGCCTCGCCCTCGAAGACGATGAAGCGCCAGGGGAACAACTTGCCGTGATCGGGCGTGCGCGCGCCGATATTGATCAGCGTCTTGAGCTGGTCCGGGGAGGGGCCGGGCTCGCCCATGTTCTTCGCCACCGTCGAGCGTCGGCGCGCCTGCAGCGTCAGCGTGTCCGGGCTCGTGTGGGCGGCCTCCAGCGGCTCGCCTTCGACGGGGAAGGCCGGCGCGGCGAAATCGGTCATGCGGGGAGCTCCTGGCGGGGCGGAGAATGTCGGTCGGTTTTGACGGGCGGTTTCACGCGCCGTTATATCAATGATCCGTATCATCGCGCGCAAGCCGCCGGTGAGGCGGAAACCGACACGCGATCGAACCGAGGAGCCCGCGCGCATGGCTGCGCAGACCGCCGCGAACGAGGAGCTGAGCCCGGCCGAGCGCCGCCGCCGCAAGGTGCGCGACGCCATCATCGGCGCGGCCGAGGACATCTTCATGGAGGACGGCGAGGCGGGCATCTCGATGCGCCGCATCGCCGAGCGCATCGATTACTCGCCGGCGGCGCTCTACAAGTATTTCGACTCCAAGGAGGCGCTGTTCGAGGAGATCCGCGAGCAGTTCTTCGAGCGCCTCTATTCGCGCATGCTCGCCGCCGACCGGCCGGTCAAGGACGGCCCGCGCCTGACGCCCGAATGCATGCGCGCCTATGTCGAGACCGGGCTGGAGCAGCCCTCCCACTACAAGCTCGCCTTCACCGGCGGCTGGCGCGCCGAGCACAGCGTCGAGGAGGGCACGTACGGCTTCGCCGCGGCGGAGCATCTCGAGGCGATGATCACGGATTCGATCGCGGCGGGCTGGTTCCGCGACGTCGATCCCGAGCTCGCCGCGGCGAGCGTGTGGGCCGGCGCGCACGGGCTGACCATGCTGGCGGTGACGATCCCGGACTTCCCGCACGGCCGGCCGGACTGCAGCCATCTCTCGCTCGACGACGTCATCGACTTCCACGCCGAGCAGGTGCTGCGCGGGCTGGCGACGCCGAAGCTGATCGCCCAGCTGGACGCCGCCGCGGGACGCTGAGCCCCGGCGCGAGGCGCCCATGAGCGACGACACGCAAGACGAACGGCGCCGCGGCCCCTGGACGATCCGCGCCGAGCGCGTCGGCTATCGCAATCCCTGGCTCACCGTGACCGAGTACGACGTGCTCAAGCCGGACGGCGCGCCGGGGCTGTACGGCGTGGTCTCGCCGGTCCATCTCGCGATCGGTGTCGTGCCGGTCTTCGCCGACGGGACGGTGATGCTGGTCGGCCAGCACCGCTTCGCGCTGGATGCCCATTCCTGGGAGCTGCCCGAGGGCGGGGGAAAGCCCGACGTCCCGCCGCTCGAGAGCGCCAAGCGCGAACTGCTGGAGGAGACCGGCCTGACGGCGGCTAACTGGCGCGAGATTCTCGATTTCGACGTCTCGAACTCGGTCACCGACGAACGCGCGATCGCCTTTCTCGCCTGGGATCTTGCGCGCGGCGAAGCCGCCCCCGAAGGCGCCGAGGCCGACATCACGCAGCGCCGCGAGCCCTTCCAGGCCGCGCTCGAAATGGCGATGAGCGGCGAGATTCGCGACGGCTTCACGCTGGCGATGCTGGCCAAGGCTGACTACATGGCCCGGAAGGGCATGCTGCCCGACGCGCTGGCCGCGGCGATCCTCGCCGAGCCGCCGTCCGCGCGATAGCCGCGAAAGGAGGCCCCATGAGCCTCGCCGAAAGCCCCCGCCGCGCCGACGACGCGCCGGCGAACGCCGAGACCGCGCAGAAGGCGATCTGGGGCCGCCTGCGCATGGAGGCCGCCTCGGCCGCCGCCGAGGAGCCCGTGCTCGCGAGCTTCCTCAACGCGGCGATCCTGCGCCATGACCGTTTCACGGACGCGCTCGCCCAGCGCCTGGCCGCCAAGATCGCCGATCCGCAGCTCGACGCCATCCTCGTCCACGACGTCGTTCTCGACGCGCTCAAGAGCGATCCCGAGATCGCCGAACGCGCGGCCGCCGACATGATGGCCATCGACGAGCGCGATCCGGCGTGCCGCTCGCTGCTGCAGCCCTTCCTCTATTACAAGGGCTATCACGCCATCGAATCCTACCGCATCGCCCACTGGCTGTGGGAGCAGGGCCGGGAGACGCTGGCCTTCCACCTGCAGAGCCGCATCTCCGAGCGCTTCGGCGTCGACATCCATCCCGCCGCGCGGATCGGCAAGGGCATCATGGTCGACCATGCGACCGCCGTCGTGATCGGCGAGACCGCCGTCGTCGGCGACAATGTTTCCCTGCTCCACGAGGTGACGCTGGGCGGCACCGGCTCCGAGGCGGGCCGGCGCCATCCGACGATCGGGAACGGCGTGCTGATCGGCGCCGGCGCCAAGGTGCTCGGCGACATCACCGTGGGCGAGGAGGCGCGCATCGCGGCGGGGTCGGTCGTGCTGAAATCCGTGCCGGCCCACTGCACGGTCGCCGGCGTGCCCGCCCGGGCGGTCGGCGAATGCGCCGAGCCGGCGCGGACCATGGACCAGACGCTGACGGAATCGGCCGGCGCCGACGCCGGCGCGAGCGCCGATCGCGGCGACCATCCCCAGGGCGGCTGACGCCGAACGGTGGGCGCCCCATGTTGATCCGCGCGGCCGGGCCTGTAGGCTGCGCGGCGACGCATATTCCTCCCCCAACCAGAAACGCGAGGTCGCAAGCGCCGTGTCCACTCCCGTCTTCAACCGCGACGAAGCGGCCAAGGTCGAGGCCTTCCTCCAGTCCAAGCTGAACCCGGAGCTGCGCGTGCAGATGCGCCAGCGCCCCGACGAGTGCGCCGAGATCTATATCGGCGGCGAATGCCTCGGCGTCGTCTCCAAGAATGTCGAGGAGGGCGAGACCTCCTACTCCTTCGAGATCACCATTCTCGACATCGATCTCGAAGAGGCCTGAGGCGGTCTCGGTGGTCCTCTCCGTCGAGGGGCTCGCGAAAACCTACCCGGGCGGCGTGCGCGCGGTGGACGGGGTCTCGTTCGCCGCAGGACGGGGCGAACTCGTCGCCATCGTAGGCGAATCCGGCTGCGGCAAGACCACCACGCTGAAGATGATCAACCGGCTGCTCGAGCCGAGCGCCGGCCGCGTGATCATCGAGGATCGCGACGCCTCCGAGGTCGACCCGGTCGCGCTGCGCCGGCGCGTCGGCTGGGTGATGCAGGGCGACGGCCTGTTTCCCCATCTCAGCGTCTTTGAGAATATCGCCGTCACGCCGCAGCTGCTGGGCTGGGACGCCGCGCGCATCGCCGATCGCGTCGACGCGCTGCTCGAGCTCGTCCGCCTGGATCCCGACGAATACCGCGCTCGCAAGCCCGCCCAGCTCTCCGGCGGTCAGCGCCAGCGCGTCGGCGTGGCCCGCGCGCTCGCCGCCGAGCCGCCGCTGGTGCTGATGGACGAGCCGTTCGGCGCGCTCGATCCGCTCACCCGCGACGCCCTCAGGGAGGATTTCCAGGACCTGCGCGGCCAGCTCGGCTTCGCCGCGGTCATGGTCACCCACGACATGGCCGAGGCGCTCCTGCTGGCCGAGCGCATCGCGGTGATGGACGCCGGCCGGCTGCTGCAATACGGCCCGCCGGAGGACCTGCTCGCCAGGCCCGCCGACGAGACGGTCGCCCGCCTGGTCGCCACGCCCATGGCCGAGGCGCGCCGCGTCGAGGCGCTCGCCCGGCGGGCGGGCTTGGAGGACGGCGATGCTTGAGCCGCTCCTCGACCAGCTCGCCGATCCGATGGCGCGCCTGCCCGACTATCTCGGCGGGCACATGCGATTGTCCCTGCTCGCGCTGGCCGCCGGTCTGTCGATCTCGCTGCCGCTGGGCGTGCTCGCCTCGCGCAACAAGACGCTCGCCGGGCCCGCGCTCGGCGTCGCCAGCGTCATGCAGACCATCCCCTCGCTGGCGCTGCTCGCCCTGATGGTGCCGCTGCTGGGCGGGACGATCGGCTTCGCGCCCGCCTTCATCGCGCTCACGCTTTACGGCGTGCTGCCCGTGCTCAGGAACACCATCGTGGCGCTGCAGGGCGTCGCCCCGCCCATCCTCGAGGCCGCGCGCGGGGTCGGCATGACGCGGGTCCAGAGCCTGGCGCGCGTCGAGCTGCCGCTGGCGCTGCCGACCATCGTCGCCGGCGTGCGAACCGCGACGGTGTGGATCGTCGGCACCGCGACGCTGGCCACGCCGGTCGGGGCGACGTCGCTGGGCAACTACATCTTCTCCGGTCTGCAGACCCGCAACTGGACGACGGTCGTGTTCGGCTGCATCGCCGCGGCGGTGCTCGCGCTCGTCCTCGATCAGCTCATCCGCCAGCTCGAGGTCGCCGCCGCGCGACGCCAGGCCCCGCGCGCCCTTGCGGCCGGCGCCGCGCTGGTCGCCCTGATCGCCGGCGCGCTGGCGCCGACGATGATCCCCCGCGGCGGAACCGCCGGGGCCGGCCGCTCGGCCGTGTTCGCCGACGACGCCGACGCCTTCGGCGGCGAACCGGTGGTGATCGGCTCGAAGAGCTATACCGAGCAGTACATTCTCGCCGACGTGCTCGCCGCGCGGCTGGAGGCCGCCGGCGCGACGGTGCGGCGACGCGAGAATCTCGGCTCGACCGTGGTCTTCGACGCGCTCGTCTCCGGCGAGGTCGACGTCTATGTCGACTACACCGGCACGCTCTGGGCGAACATCATGAACCGCTCCGAGCCGATCGACCGGCACCGCATGTACGCCGAGACCAGCGCCTGGCTGCTTGAAACCCACGGCGTGCTGATGCTGGGCCGGCTGGGCTACGAGAACGCCTACGGCTTCGCGGTGACGCAGGAGACGGCGGCACGCCTGCCCGCGCGCACCATCGGCGCGCTGTCGAGCCTGGACGGGCTCTCGATCGGCTCGGATCCGGAATTCTTCGCTCGGCCCGAATGGACGCGGGTGCGCGAGGCCTACGGGCTGGCCGGCGCCGAGCAGCGCAACATGGACGCGACCTTCATGTACGGCGCGGTCCGCGACGGCGCCGTCGACGCCGTCACCGCCTACACGACCGACGGGCGGATCGCCGCATACGATCTCGTCGTGCTCGACGATCCCGCCGGCGCGCTGCCGCCCTATGACGCGGTGATCCTGCTGTCTCCGGAGGCGGCTGCGCGTCCCGCCGTGGCGCGCGCGCTGGCCCCGCTCATCGGCGCCATCGACGTCGAACTCATGCGCGAAGCCAACGCCGCCGTCGACGTCGAGCGCCGGCGGGTGTCCGACGCCGCGGCGCTGATCCTGGAGCGGCTGGAAGACCGTTCTGGGCGGTAGGAGCCGCCGCAAGGAGGTCTGCGGCTCAGTTCGGGTCCCCTCCCCTTGAGGGGAGGGCCAGGGTGGGGTGACGTGAAACCCCGGCCGACCGAAGGGAGAGCCGGGGCCTCTCGGAGATTAATCGCCTCAAGGTCCCGGAGCGCGCCTCCGGCGCGTCCGGGAGTTCAACTCTCGCCCCGACCCTCCCCCGCGGGCGGGTAAGGGCGGAGCCCCTGCCTCACAGCACGTCGAGCATGCAGGCCACCAGCGGGTGTCGAACGATATCCTTGGCGTCGAGGCGCACCACGCCGACATCGCTCAGCACGGAAAGCCGCTCGGAGATGGCGTCGAGCCCGGACATCTCCGGCAGGAGGTCTGTCTGGGCCGGATCGCCGGTGACCACCATCGTGGAGTGCCAGCCCAGCCGCGTGAGCAGCATCTTGAGCTGGCCGAAGGTGCAGTTCTGCGCCTCGTCGACGACGATGAAGGCGTTGTTGAGCGTCCGCCCGCGCATATAGGCGATCGGCGCGATCTCGATGAGACCCTCGGCCATGAGCGCCTTGAGCCGCTTGGGGCTGAGCCGGTCGGCGAGCGCGTCGTAGAGCGGGCGCAGATAGGGGGCGAGCTTCTCCTCCATCGCGCCGGGCAGGAAGCCGATCGATTCGCCGGCTTCGACCGCAGGGCGCGAGAGCACGATGCGGCTCACCGCGCCGGCTTCGAGCGCCTCGACGGCCTTGGAGACGGCGAGATAGGTCTTGCCGGTGCCGGCCGGTCCCAGCGCGAGCACGAGATTGTGGGCGTCGATGGCGCTCATCAGCGTCGCCTGGCCTTCCGAGCGGGGCTTCACGTTCTTCATGTAACGCTGATCGCGCATCGGCTCGGCGTCGTTCGGGCTCCAGCCGGCGCCGGGGAAAAGGGCGCGAACCTTCTCCTCCTCGTAATGCTCGGCGTTAAACCCGCCCTGGCGACGTTTCGCGGCTCGCTTGCCCATGTCGGGACCTCCAGACAGCAAGAAAAAACCCCTCGCGCGGGAGCGGAGGGGCGGACGATGCGGTGCTGTGAACGGACTCTGCGGAAGACGGGCGCGTCGCGGAGGGCGGCGGCGTGTCTTCCTGTCTCGGCGGGGCGACCGGCATTCGAGCCGTGACCTCCGTGGATCCGCTTCAGAGCCCGGGACGATTCGCGACCTTGATCTCGAATCGCACCCGCAGTGTCATTCTAGGACGGTGAACGAAGTGTGAGTCCCGCCGTCGCAGTAACTTCATACAGACATCCCCGAACCCAGCCCGATCCCGGAAGGAGCCTTCATTCATGGCCGTTTACGCACTCGACGATCTCGCGCCGGAAATTTCCGAAGACGGCTGCTGGATCGCGCCCGACGCCGCCGTGATCGGGCGGGTCGTGATGAAGCCGCGCTCCTCGGTCTGGTTCGGCGCGGTGCTCAGGGGCGACAACGAACCGATCACGCTCGGCGAGGACACCAACGTCCAGGACGGATCGGTGCTGCACACCGACCCCGGCCAGCCCCTGACGCTCGGCAAGGGCGTGACGGTCGGCCACCAGGTCATGCTCCACGGCTGCACGATCGGCGATCACACCCTGGTGGGCATCGGCGCGACGATCCTGAACGGGGCGAAGATCGGCCGGAACTGCATCATCGGCGCACACGCGCTGATCACCGAGGGCAAGGAGATCCCCGACGGTTCGGTCGTGATGGGCGCGCCGGGCAAGGTGGTGAAGTCGATCGGGGAGGGCGTCGCCGAGATGCTCGAGGCGAGCGCCGAGCACTACGCGGAGAACGCGGCGCGCTTCGCCAAGGGGCTGCAGCGGCTCGACCCGCACTGAAAGAAAACGGGCGGGCCCGTCTGAGCCCGCCCGTCCCGTCCCCTTTTCGGGACCGCGGCGGTTACTGCGGCCGCGCCCAGAGATCGCGAATGCGCTGATCGGCGTCCCGTCCGAGATTGAACCAGGCCGCGCGGTCGCGCGAAGCGTCGACCACGAGCAGCCGGTCGTCGCGATCCAGCAGGTGGCTCAATTCGTTTCTCAGGATCGCCGCGCTGGTCGCCCCGCGCAGCAGCCAGACCCCGTTCGACATCTCCTCGTGCTCGCCGAAATCGGCGAGGGCCGCCTCGAACGCGGCGCGCGATTCCTGACCCAGCATGGCGATGACCACGAAGTTCGCCGTGCGCGCATCGGCGGGTTCGGGGCGCTGCTTCTCGGGGCCCTGGCGGGCCTCCTCGAACCACTCGGAGAACTGCTCGACGCTCGACGCCTCGCGGAACCCGGTTTCCCGGTTCTCCGAGACATGGGAGTGCGCCGCGACGCGGCCTTCGCCCACGAAGGCCTGCATCTGGGCGGGCGTGTACGGGCCGTACACGCGGCCCTCGACTTTCACATACCAGGACATTCCGATTCCGTCGTCTCGCGGCATCTGCCTCATCTCCGGCGTCAGCTCATGACAAGCCTGCGCCGTCCGTGCGGCAAGAATCGGGCCGCTCCGGCTCATATGGCGGCGATGGACGCGGAAGAAAGGCCGCCCGGGGCGGACGGCGCAGCCGAATCGGCTGGTATTGTCAGGCGGAGCGGGCTTCCCGCTCGACGCTCGGGGGATCGAAGGCGACGGCGAATCCGGTGTCGAGCCAGCGCGCGACGCGGCCCACCATGTCGCCGACATGGACGCGCTCTCCGATTCTGGGACGCTCCTCGCACTTGAAGGCGGCGCCGGTGACCGAGATGTCGACCACGTCGGCGTCGATGGTCACGCCGTCGGCGAAGCGGATGCGGGCGCGGCCCCGGCCGGCGCGCCGCGGCGCGCCGCGGTCCTCGTCGAGCCCGAGGCGTTGCATGTTGTAGCGCCAGGTGATGGCGTCGGCGAGGCGGTCGCGCTTGCGCTCGCTGGCGATCAGGCGAACGATGAAGCCCGCCTTGCCGGCGCGGACGACCTCGCCCTCCATGCGGCCGAGCCCGTCGAACAGCATGACGATTCGGTCGTGCAGCGCGGGGGGAACTTCCGCGGCGACGCGCGCGCCGCCGGGCGAGATGTCGACGAGCGTGCAGGGAAATTCCCCGCGCACGCGGTCGAGATACCGTCCGGGCATCGAGAGTTCCACGCGCCGGAACCGGCGGCGCTCCTGGGCGCCGCGAGCCGCGATGCGGATCTGGCGACGATCGAGCTTCCGTCGGTTCTTCGACTTGCGGCTGGCTTCGGCGTAACTGTCCATGCGCATCTCTCGAAACACAGGGGCTGATGATGCCGCTGGAAGTTTTAAGATTTTGCTAGACCGCGCCCGATTGCGCCCGATCGTTGGCGGCCGGGCTGGCGGGCGCCTCGGCCGCTGTCCGGAACAGGCGGATCGTGGGTTCGGGCAGGTTCGCCGGGTGCAGTTCCTTGACGACATGGCGGATCACCGGGCGGCCGCCGAGGCTGTCCGGGCCGATCGGCTGGTACAGGCCGAGGCACCGGTCGACCACGCCCTCCGGACCGCGGAGCGGGAACAGGGACACCTCGACCTCCACCGAGCGGCCGTCGATCGCCAGCGCGTCGGCGACGGCGAAAGCCGGCGCCGGCGCAGCGAGCGCGCCTTCGAGCAGGGCGGTCATGTGGGCGCGATCCTGGCCCGACCACAGGCTCAGGAAGTTCTGATCCTTGAACTCGCGATTGTGCAGCCGGCACACGCCGGTGCCCGCGATGCGGAAGACGTGGTGGTCTCGGTCCATCCGCCGCAGCATGAAGATGTGCGCGAGCAGGCCGGCGACGTCGTTCGGCGCGATGTCGGCGCGCGCCGGCGCCGAGCGGCCCGAGCGCCGCGCGTCCCAGTAGGCGTGGAGCGTTTTCGTGTGCGCGTGCCGCACGGGTGCGTCCTCCGTCTCCCCGCGGGCCTGCTGACCCGCTCCGGTTCGTCGGGCGGGGTCGACTGCAAGCGCCTTGCCACCCGGCGTCCGGGGCGAGCGCGCGCCTTTCGGGCCGAGGCGACGCGCCCTAAGTTGACGGGATGCGCCGACCGTCGCCGCCTCCAGGAGTCCCGATGACAACGCCCCGGCTGCCCGAAGACGACGGCGCGCCCGACGATCCCGGCGAACGGCCCTACGCGCACCGGCCACGCCCGGGTCCGGACCCCTGGGACCGTCCGCGGGGAGCAAGGACGCCGCCGCCGCGCGGCGGCCCGGTCTTCAACGCCATTCCCGGCGTCGTGCTCGGGCTGTGCGCGGTGATCCTCGTCGGCCAGCTGCTCGACACGCTGTCGGCGGGCGGGACGTATCACCGGCTCAGCCTGTGGCTCGGGGCGCTGGCGACGGGAGACCTCAGGCAGCAATTCCCGACGCCCCCGCTCGGCGGGCTGACGCCCTACGTGCTCCACGTCTTCGTCCACGCCGGCTGGCTGCACGCGGCGATCAACACGATGGCGCTTCTGGCCTTCGGCGCGGCGGCGGCGCGGCCCTTCGGGCGGGGCTGGCGCGCGGCTGCGGGGTTTCTCGCCTTCTTCTTCGCCGCCGCGATCGGCGGCGCGGTCCTGCACCAGCTCGTCTTCGCCAACGAGGCCAGCTACATGGTCGGCGCCTCGACGGCGGTCTCCGGCGTGCTCGCGGGAGCGGGATGGGCCAGCGGCGGCCGCGCGGGGATGATGCAGCTGGCGCTGCCGTGGTTGGCGGTGAACATGTTGCTTGCGCTCTTGGGCCTCGCCTTCTTCCTGCCGATCGCCTGGGCGGGCCATGTCGGCGGGCTGGCGGTCGGGGTGTTCTTTTATCCGGCCTTCGTCGCGGCGTTTCGCCGGCGCCGGTTCTGACCGTTCAGAACAGCGTCTCGTAGCGGGCTTCGCCGTCGATCTCGAGGCCCTTGATGATCGCCCCGCCGTCCTCGCCGACCGACACGATCAGCCTGAGCCGGTCCTCGCGGCGCATGTCCTCAAGGGCGAGCGCGGCGTCCTCCGGCGCGAAATAGCGCTCCAGATTGTATCGCACCGACAGCGCGGGACGGGCGCTGCCTTCAACGGGCTCGCGCCGGGTCGCGACTTCGCCTTCAGGCCGGGTCTCTTCGACCTCGGCGAAATCCAGCGCCTCGGACACGCGCTCGACGCGGCCGCGGATGACGACGCGATCGTTCGCGCCGGCGGCTGCGCGCGTGCGCGCGATCGCGACCGGCGACCAGGCGTCGTCCTCGTCGCGGCGAAGTGCGACGAAGACTGCCTCGCCGCGGCGCCACCCCTCAGCAGGTCCGTCCAGATCGCGCGTGTCGAGGCGGTGGATCGGCGTGCGGATCGCCACATAGTGGCCGAGCAGGATGTCGCGCGGATCGACCGGCTCCATCGCCAGGCGGATCTCGGCGCCATGCTCGCGCCGCCAGGCGTGATGGCCGACAAGCCCGGCGAGGATCGCCGTCATCGCCGCGGCGATGGCGAGGAGGCGGGCCGTGCGGTTCATGATCCGCCTCCCGCCTGGCGACGGCCGCGCCATCGCGCCGCCGCGAACGCCAGCCCGAGCAGCAGCGCGCCGCCGACGAGGAAGAACACTGCCGTGTCGAGCAGGTCGCCGAACAGCGTCGCGTAGACATAGATCGATTGCAGGATGAAGGCGGCGACGCCGATCCCGCCGATGACGCGCCGCTCGCCGCGCGCGCCCTGGAGGATGAGACCGACGGCGACGGCGTAGACGGCGGCCCCGATGCCGATGCGCAGCGCCGCGACGGCTTCCGGCCCGGCTGCGCGGGCGATGAAGGGCAGGGCGATGAGAAAGGCCGTCGCGGCGAGAACGGCTGCGAGCGCACTCGTTTCGAGTCGTCCGCGCGCCCGCGCGTAGAGCCCGCAGGCCAGGATGACGCCGCCGGCGACGAGCGCCGGGACCAGGAACGCCCCGCTCTCCGGGCCGAACACCTCGGCCCATCGCGTCCCCGGGTCGAGCCAGTCGGCGCGTTCGGCGCGCTCGACGGTCCGGACGTAGGCTGCGATCGGGAACTGCAGCGCCCAGCCGGCGAGGAGGCCCGCGATCGCGGCCCAGTTGCTCAGCACGCCGGCGCCGGCCAGACGCGCCTCGCGGAGCGCCGAGGCGGCCAGCGCGATCGCCGCGGCGATGAGGGCGTAGAGCGCGAAGGCCTCGAGCTCGAACAGCGCGCCGGCGTCGACGAAGCTCTTCATCGTGAAGCCCAGCCAGACGAACAGCCCGATGGCGAGCAGCGTCCAGCTCACCAGCGAATGCATGCGCGTCGCCGCCGCGGCGGTGAGCGCCCAGACGGCGAGATAGCTCCACAGGATGTCGGGCGCGTAGGGATTGACGCTTTCGAGCACCGCCCAGGCCGCGCCGAGCAGCGCGGCGAGGATGAGGACCGGACGCGACGGCAGGACCAGCGCGGTCGCCAGGGCGCCGCCGGTCCAGATCAGGACGCCGGTGTTGCGGAACGCGCTCATGTTGAAGGTCTGCGCGGTGAGCGTGATCGCCGCGCCGAACAGCGCCGCGCCCAGCAGGGCGAGGGCGTGGCCGACGGCGTCGCGATCGCGCGCGAAGGCGGCCGCCGCCCCGGCGAAGGCCGCCCACAGCGCGGCGAGGATCACGCCGAAGCGCAGGGCGCGGGCCATTTCCGCCCAGTTCGCCGCGACGAAGGTGATCGCGGCGAGGCCCAGCAGCACCGCGCCGAGGATCGCCGCCGCGCCGGTCGCGCTCCAGGCGGGCCGGCCGCTGGAGGCGGAATCGAGAATCGCCTGTCGATTGGCCGGATCCACCAGCCCCTGGGCGATCCAGCGCTCGAGATCCCGTGCGAGCCGCTTGCGATAACCGTCCATGTCTGTCGCGTCCCTGCGGCGGCGTTTGCCGCCGACCCGGCCTTGAGGCATCATGCGCGCTCATATGGCAGCCGTGAAGGAGGCCGTCATGAACGCGGCGCGAATCATCCAGGACAAGGGCTCCGACGTCTTCACCATCCGGCCGTCGGCGAACCTGCTCGACGCCGCCGCGGAGCTGAAGGCGCGCGGCATCGGCGCGGTGGTCGTCACCGAGGATCACGGACCGCCCGTCGGCGTCTTCTCCGAACGCGACCTGGTTTGCGCGCTCGCCGATGCGGGGCCGTCCGCCCTGTCCGAGCCGGTCGCCGACCACATGTCCCGCGACCTGGTCACCGCCGCGCCCGATACGACCATCGAGACGCTCATGGGCGTGATGACCGACCGGCGGGTTCGCCACGTCGTCGTGCTCAATAGCGGGAGTCTCGCCGGCGTCGTGTCGATCGGCGACGTGGTCAAGCGCAAGATCGCCCAGGCCGAGGCCGACGCCAAGGCGATGAAAGCCTATATCGAAACCGCCTGAGGACAGGCCGTCTCGAAGAAATTGCAGGCGGACCGCAACAAGACGCTTGCGTCCGCAGGCCGCGGCGCGTAGACAGCGCGACCTCGGCGACGGGGCGTCTCGCCTCCGGCCGGAAGAGGGGTTCGTTACGGCGATTTCCTCTTGCGGCGGGCGGCGAACCTCCGCATAATGCCGAGCCTCTCCGCCTTGGATCGGAGCACATCAACGGCGTGTCGTTCGCGCCGGGCACGGATCTTTTTGTTCCATGCGCGGCAGCTCGATGTGCCGGATGCGCCTCGGGAAATGGCGGTTGACACGAGAGCGGCGGCTCACTAAATGACCGCTTCCTCGCGTCAGGGTGGAAGTTGATCTCGACTGTGTCGAGCGACTGCATGCGGACGGCTCCAGGGCTTTCCGGCAGGTTGTTCGGCGGCGACGAAAAAACTTCTGCAAGAGGCGTTGACGACGGGTTCGCGGCCCTATAGACACCGCGCTCCCGACGCCGGACGGGTCCTCCGGGGCTCCGGTCGGCGGGTTTGGAATTCGGCGGCAGCCGACGTTTCGAACCGGCTCTTTGACATTGTTGGTTCTGGAAAGAGAAACGCAGGCGGCGGCGCTCTGCGGATGGATCAGGCCACCGGCCGA
>NZ_QEXV01000003.1:0-372500 GCF_003122085.1 Marinicauda salina | reverse complement strand
GACCCCCTTAGTAGCGGCGAGCGAACGGGGGCCAGGCCAGTGCTTCTTCGAAAGTCAGCGGAACGATCTGGAAAGGTCGGCCATAGCGGGTGACAGCCCCGTACGCGAAAGCGATCGAAGGAGACTCGAGTAGGGCGGGACACGTGAAATCCTGTTCGAACATGGGGGGACCACCCTCCAAGCCTAAGTACTCCTTGCCGACCGATAGCGAACCAGTACCGTGAGGGAAAGGTGAAAAGCACCCCGACGAGGGGAGTGAAACAGAACCTGAAACCGGGCGCCTACAAGCAGTCGGAGCCCCCATGCGGGGTGACGGCGTACCTTTTGTATAATGGGTCAGCGACTTCGTCTCTCGAGCAAGCTTAAGCCGGTAGGTGTAGGCGCAGCGAAAGCGAGTCTGAATAGGGCGATTTAGTTCGAGGGATGAGACCCGAAACCGAGTGATCTAGGCATGTGCAGGTTGAAGGTGAGGTAACACTCACTGGAGGACCGAACCCACGTATGTTGAAAAATGCGGGGATGACGTGTGCCTAGGGGTGAAAGGCCAATCAAACTCGGAAATAGCTGGTTCTCCGCGAAATCTATTTAGGTAGAGCGTCGCGTGAATACCCTCGGGGGTAGAGCACTGGATGGGCTAGGGGGCCTCACCGGCTTACCAAACCTAACCAAACTCCGAATACCGAGGAGTAATGCGCGGCAGACACACTGCGGGTGCTAAGGTCCGTAGTGGAGAGGGAAACAGCCCTGACCGCCAGCTAAGGTCCCCAAGTCAACGCTAAGTGGGAAACGATGTGGGAATGCTTAGACAACCAGGAGGTTGGCTTAGAAGCAGCCATCCTTTAAAGAAAGCGTAACAGCTCACTGGTCAAGCGCTCCTGCGCGGAAAATGTAACGGGGCTTAAGCGTTGCACCGAAGCTGCGGGCTCGAAAGAGCGGTAGCGGAGCGTTCCGTAAGCCTGTGAAGGGCGATCGCGAGGTCGCCTGGAGGTATCGGAAGTGAGAATGCTGACATGAGTAGCGATAAAGAGTGTGAGAGACACTCTCGCCGAAAGTCCAAGGGTTCCTGCGCAATGCTAATCAGCGCAGGGTAAGCCGGCCCCTAAGGCGAGGCCGAAAGGCGTAGTCGATGGGAACCAGGTTAATATTCCTGGGCCAGCGGGTAGTGACGGATTCCGTAAGTCGTTCATCCTTACTGGATTGGATGGGCGGCGGTGGCGTCCCTGGAAATAGCTCCCGCATTAGACCGTACCCGAAACCGACACAGGTGGACTGGTAGAGCATACCAAGGCGCTTGAGAGAACTCTGTTGAAGGAACTCGGCAAATTACTCCCGTAAGTTCGCGAGAAGGGAGCCTCTGCATCGGGCAACCGGTGTGGAGGGGCACAGACCAGGGGGTGGCGACTGTTTACTAAAAACACAGGGCTCTGCGAAGTCGCAAGACGACGTATAGGGTCTGACGCCTGCCCGGTGCCGGAAGGTTAAAAGGAGGAGTGCAAGCTCCGAATTGAAGCCCCGGTAAACGGCGGCCGTAACTATAACGGTCCTAAGGTAGCGAAATTCCTTGTCGGGTAAGTTCCGACCTGCACGAATGGCGTAACGACTTCCCCACTGTCTCCAACAGAGACTCAGCGAAATTGAATTCTCCGTGAAGATGCGGAGTACCCGCGGTCAGACGGAAAGACCCCGTGCACCTTTACTACAACTTCACAGTGGCATTAGTGATGGCATGTGTAGGATAGGCGGGAGGCTTTGAAACCGGTGCGCCAGCACTGGTGGAGCCATCCTTGAAATACCGCCCTTGCTATCATTGATGTCTAACCGCGATCCGTGAACCCGGATCCGGGACCCTGTGTGGTGGGTAGTTTGACTGGGGCGGTCGCCTCCCAAAGAGTAACGGAGGCGCGCGAAGGTTGGCTCAGAGCGGTCGGAAATCGCTCGTTGAGTGCAATGGCATAAGCCAGCCTGACTGCGAGACTGACAGGTCGAGCAGAGTCGAAAGACGGCCATAGTGATCCGGTGGTCCCGCGTGGAAGGGCCATCGCTCAACGGATAAAAGGTACGCCGGGGATAACAGGCTGATGATGCCCAAGAGTCCATATCGACGGCATTGTTTGGCACCTCGATGTCGGCTCATCGCATCCTGGGGCTGGAGCAGGTCCCAAGGGTTTGGCTGTTCGCCAATTAAAGCGGTACGTGAGCTGGGTTTAGAACGTCGTGAGACAGTTCGGTCCCTATCTGCCGTGGGTGTCGGATACTTGAGAGGAGCTGTCCCTAGTACGAGAGGACCGGGATGGACGCACCTCTGGTGGACCTGTTGTCGCGCCAGCGGCATAGCAGGGTAGCTAAGTGCGGACGGGATAACCGCTGAAAGCATCTAAGCGGGAAGCCCCCCTCGAAACCAGGTATCCCTTGAGAGCCGTGGAAGACCACCACGTTGATAGGCCGGAAGTGGAAGCGCAGCGATGCGTGGAGCGGACCGGTACTAATTGCTCGATCGGCTTGATCTTACGATGCTCATGAACGGCGATCGCTTCGTCCGTCATGAGCCCGCCTGTCAGGACGTCTCTGTGATCTCCGCGTCGAACGCGCCGACCGGGTGGTTATAGCGAGGGGACCCCACCCGTTCCCATTCCGAACACGGCCGTTAAGACCCTCAGCGCCGATGGTACTGTGTCTCAAGGCACGGGAGAGTAGGTCGCCGCCCGGTCCGCCCGTTCGACGCCGAACATGTCCTCCGTTCGACGATGATCAAGATCTTGAAAGCCCTGGCCTCGCGCCGGGGCTTTTTCGCGTCCGGGATCGGCTCGTCCGGTTCAACGCGTCGGGCGCTCGCGCATCCACAGGCTGGCCAGCACCTTCATGCCCGCCCGCACCGGCTCGCCCGCGTGCAGGCTCATCGGGTCGGGCGCGCCGTCGGCGTCAGCGTTCATGAAGGTCAGCGCGTCTCCGCGCCCGCCCGTCCAGGCGACGTCGAGGCGGGGAAAGACCGTCTCGCCGCCCTCGTACTCCTCGTTGAGCTTGACCAGGGTTGTGGCGATGCGCTGGCCGCCGCGCGCGAGATCGGCCGTGCCGGCCCCGCCGTCGTCGGTGATGTAGTCGCAATGGGCGCGATAGGCGTCGCCGGGCCGGTAGGCGAGCACGGCGAGGTATTCGCCCTGCTCGACGGGCAGGGCCGCGAGCGCCGCCATCCGCGCCTTGAAGGCGAACAGCGCGAGATCCATCACGCCGTCCGACAGCGCCGCGCTCAGCGCCTTGCGATGCGGGTCGGGGCGGGTCTCGCCGGTGGTCGGATCAAAGATCACCGCCTCGGCGAGCAGGGGCGCCGCGCCGGCGGCGAGGTAATCGCACAGCGCGGCCGGGAAGGCCTGCGGCCAGCGCATCACGGCCGGCTTCTCGGCGAGCGTCTCGGACGGCGCATCGGCGGCCTCGAAGGCCGACGTCAGGGCGTCGGGCGCCAGCGTGTCGGCGGCGTCGGCCGCGCCCTTCGGGCGCGTCGGCAGGCCGTTCGCCGCAGCGGCCAGCGCGGCGGCGAGGGGGTGGCCGGTCTGCTGCAGCGCCGGCGCCCGGCTCGCCGCGGTCTCCGAAAGCGAACCGGTTTCCGCGCCCCGGCGCAGCAGCGCGGCCACGGCGTGGCCGGATCCGGCTTCGGCGGCGGCCTCGAGCAGGGCGTCGGCGGCGTCGGTCTCGCCGATCATCAGCGCGAGCAGCGCGATCTCGAGGCCGGCCTGGGCGTCGCCGGCGCGGGCCTCCTCGAGGCGATCTGCGATCGCGCCGGCGAGATCCGGCGCGCCGGCGTAGCCGCTGGCGCGGAGATAGGCGCGGTGGCGCCGGAAGGCCGGCGCGTCGGGCGCGGCTGCGAGCGCGTCGGCCGCCCGCGCGCGCGATCCGGTCGGCGCGGCGTCTTCGGCGGCGGCCTGCAGCAGCAATTGCCCGGCGGGCTCGACGCCCTCGCGGACCAGCGAGTCGAGGGTCTCGAGCGTCTCGTCGAGGCGCCCCGCGCGCCAGGCGGCGATCGCGGCGTCGAGGCGCGGACCGGGTTCGGTTTGCGTCATGCTCATCGGCGCGGAGCATAGGCGCCGCGCCGGCCTGCGCAAAGCGTGCGGCGTCGGTTGACGCCCGGCCCGGGGCGTCCTACATACGCCTCCCTTCCGACGGGTCCGCCCGCCGAAGGCCATCCTGATGCGGGGTGGAGCAGCCCGGTAGCTCGTCAGGCTCATAACCTGAAGGTCGTAGGTTCAAATCCTACCCCCGCACCCAAAAAAGACCCGCCAAGCCAATGGCTTGGCGGGTCTTTTGCTTTTCGGGCGAAATGCCGGATGCTTAGCCACTTGAGACGATAAGCGCTGCCACGATGGCCCCGGCAGCACCAACGGCCGCGCCTAGGAACGCTCCTCCGAAGTTGAACAGCCGATCGTGCCGGCGAGCGGACCGCTCTTTACGGCTTTCTTCATCCCGTTTCGCCTCCTCATACTCCTCCGCGCACTCTTCAACGTATTGGAGGACACGGCCCCGCGTGAACGTCATTTCGCCGCCAAAGCGGGGGCTCTCCAGTTGAATCTTATCGTCCAGCGCTCCGTCTTCCTCTTCGGAGGCACGTTGCCGCATATAGGCAAGTCCCATCTCAAGCTCGATAATTCGGAGAGCCAGATAAGTTATTGGGTCGCGCCCAATAGAAGGCATTGATTAGACTTCCCGCCGCCACGTTGGAATCGAGATAGCATAGAACTTTAGATGTCGAAATCTAACAGCTCCACCAACGCCCTCGGATGCGAAGAGCACTTCCGGAGGTGGGATGAGAAGGGCGAGGAATTCGTCCGGATTGCGTTGGCGCGTGGGGATATGCGGGGCCGCAAAGCACAATGCGCACGCGCTTGGCTTGAGCAACGCCAACAGGCGGTTCAAGAGGGTGCCCAGCCGGTCTGGCATGAGACCGGCTGGGGGAAGATCCTCGTGAATGTGGCGAGTAACGCCCTTTCTCACGCGGTTGTCGGCGGCAGCATGCTGCTGCTGGGAGTGCTCATCGGGTTAGCATTCTGAGCCGTGTCACATCCTGCCGATCCTGCTTCAGCGCAGCGCGTCGCTGCGCGCTCCGCCGTCGCCGGGCCTCAGCCGGTGATCTCGAAATCCGCGGCATCCGGATCCGGCTCGACCGTTTCGGTCGCCACCGCCTCGACCTGCGCGGCCGGCGGCCCGTCGTGCAGCGCCCGCACCACGTCGGCGACGGCGCCCTCCTCGCCCATGAGGAGGGCGCGCACGGAGCCGTCGGGTTCGTTGCGCACCCAGCCGGCGACGCCGCGGCGCTCGGCCATGGCCTGCGTCCAGGCGCGGAACGACACGCCCTGGACCCGCCCCGTGATGCGCGCCGCAACAGCGATCTCGGTCATAGGGACCCGTCCTTCGGATTGGCTGAACCACACGGGGCAGCATGCCTTCGGCCAGGCGCGCGGGGCAAACGGGGCGCCCGGGCGCGCCGACCGGTCCGCCTCCGGCGACCGGACCCGCCGGCTGACGGCGCCGGCGGGTCCCTCGTCGCCGCGCGGGGGCGCGGCCGTCGATGGTCGGATCGGCTAGTTCGCCGACTGGTTCGCCTGATAGCTCGAGATCAGGTTGCGGTAGTCGGGAATGTGGTTCGAGAACAGGGTGCCGAGGCCCTCGACGTCATTGCGCCAGTCGCGATGGAGCTCGCAGGCGACGCCGAACCACGTCATCAGCTGGGCGCCGGCCGCGGCCATCCGTTCCCAGGCCGCGTCCCGCGTGATCGGGTTGAAGGTGCCCGAGGCGTCGGTGACGACGAACACGTCGTAACCCTGCTCGAGCGCCGACAGCGCCGGGAACGCGACGCAGACCTCGGTGACGACGCCGGCGATGATCAGCTGCTTGCGGCCCGTCGCCTCGACGGCCTTGACGAAGTCGTCATTGTCCCAGGCGTTGATCTGGCCGGGGCGCGGGATGAAGGGCGCCTCGGGGAAGGTCTCCGTCAGCTCGGGGACGAGCGGGCCGTTCGGCCCGTCCTCGAAACTCGTGGTGAGGATCGTGGGCAGGTCGAAATATTCCGCCAGATCGGCCACGGCCAGCACGTTGTTCTTGAACGTGTCGGGATCGATGTCGCGCACCAGCGAGAGCAGGCCGCTCTGGTGGTCGACGAGCAGGACGGCGGCGTCGTCCTTGTTCAGGCGGTTGTAGGTCGTGGTCATGGTCAGGTTCCTTCTTCGAGGGGAGAGCGCGCCGAGCGCGCGGGAGGCGGAGCCCCGGCCCGTCCGGGCCGGGGCTTCGCTCCGGTCTAGGGCGACGGATCGCCCAGCCGGCCGGATTGGAAGTCGAGCAGTGCCTGCCGGATCTCGGCTTCCGTGTTCATGACGAAGGGGCCGTGTGCGGCGACCGGCTCGTCGATCGGCTCGCCGGAAAGCACCAGCAACTTCGCGTCGTTGTTGGCCTCGACGACGACCTCGCCGCCGGTGCGTTCGAAGCGCACCGTCTGGTCGGCGCGGACGATCCGCTCGCCGTTCACCTCGACCGTGCCGTCGAGCACGGCCAGGGCGAGGGTGCGGCCCTCGGGCGGCGCGAACGTCCAGACGGCGTCCGGGCTCAGCCTGACGTCCCAGATGTCGACGGGCGTGAATGTCCGCGCCGGTCCGGCATGGTCGCCGTAGCGGCCGGCGATGACGCGCACCGCGCCCGCGCCGTCGGGAAGTCCGACCAGGGGGATCTCCGCAGCGTGGAGGGTCTGGTATCCCGGCTCGGACATCTTGTGCTCGGCGGGCAGGTTGACCCAGAGCTGCACCATCTCGAAGTCGCCGCCCTCGGCGGCGAACGTCGCGGAATGGCGCTCCTCGTGGAGGATTCCGGAGGCGGCGGTCATCCACTGCACGTCGCCGGGCCCGATAAGTCCGCCGGCGCCGGTGGAATCGCGGTGCTCCACCTCGCCGCTATAGACGATGGTCACCGTCTCGAAGCCGCGATGGGGATGCTCGCCGACGCCTCTGCGGCGTCGCGTCGACTCGAAGCGGGCCGGGCCGGCGTGGTCGAGCAGCAGGAACGGGCTGACCGCGTCTCCGTCGTGGTGGTGCGAAAGCATGGTCCGAACGGGAAAGCCGTCGCCGACCCAGTGCATCGGCGGCGCGTTCGAGACCCCGAGAATCCGTCTCATGGCGTTTCTCCTTCTCCGGGGCCGCAAAGGGGGCGGCCTCCTTCTGGCGAAACACCTATGAGTGAAACGATGAGAAGAGTAGGCGCATGAATTGACCAGACCGTTCCATTCATGGAACGAATGACGCATGCGGGATCTCAACGACCTCTATTTCTTTGTGCAGGTGGTGGATCACCGCGGCTTCGCGCCCGCCGCCCGCGCGCTCGGCGTGCCGAAGTCCCGCCTGAGCCGGCGGGTCAAGCTGCTGGAGGAGCGGCTCGGCGTCCGGCTGATCCACCGCTCGACGCGCCGCTTCGCCGTCACCGAGCTCGGCGAGGAATACTATCGCCATTGCGTTGCGATGCTCGTCGAGGCGGACGCCGCCGAGGAAGCCATCGAGCGCTCGCGCGCCGAGCCGCAGGGCGTGGTGAAGGTGAGCTGTCCGCCGGCCCTGCTCTGCTTCCAGGCGGGCGACATGATCGCGCGCTACATGGCGGCGAACCCAAAGGTGGACGTGCATCTCGAGAGCACGAGCCGCCGCGTCGACGTCATCGCCGAAGGGATCGATGTGGCGATCCGGGTGCGCTTTCCCCCGCTCGAGGAAAGCGATCTCATCATGCGCGTCCTCGCGCCGAGCACGCAGAGACTGGTCGCCAGTCCGGGGCTCGTCGCGGATTTGCCGCGGCCGCTGACGCTCGACGATCTCGACGCCCTGCCCAGCATGGATTTCGCGCCGGCCCACGGCGAACACCAGTGGCGTCTCGAGGGCCCGAACGGCGCGGAGGCCGCCGTCGCGCATGCGCCCAGGCTGATCACCGACGACATGATCCAGATGCGGCTGGCGGCGCTTGCGGGCGTCGGGGTGGTGCAGCTGCCGATGATGATGGTCGACCGGGATCTCGCGGCCGGCGCGCTTGTCGACGTGCTGCCGGACTGGCGCCCCCGCAGCGGCCTGGTCCACGCGGTGTTCGCATCGCGGCGCGGCCTGCTGCCCGCGGTCAGGGGGCTCATCGACCATCTCGCCGAGGAGTTCGCCGACATCCCCGCCTGACCCGACGCGGGAGTCCGGGCGGGCGCGAGGCCCGCCCGGCACGGTGCGACAGCGCCGTCTCCCGCCTTACGCGGCCTCGGCGCAGGCCCGCGAGATCGCGTCGATATGCCGGTGATCGGTGCCGCAGCAGCCGCCGAGCACGTTGATCCAGGGACAGCGCGCGCGGAGATCGGCGTACTGGCCGCCGAGTTCCTCGGGATCGCCGTCGTCGAGTTCCTCGGCGGCGTCGAGCTCTTCGTGCGACATGCGCGAGGCGTTGGCCCGCACGCCCCGGATGCGGCGCATCCAGTCGGCGTCGGCGAGCGCGTCGAGGAAATGCGTCGGGTGGGCGCAGTTGATCATGTAATAGGCCGGCGCCGGTCGCCGCGTCGACGGCCTCGATGGCCTCGCTGAGCGGCTGGCCCGTCGGCAGCCGGCCGTCCGTCTCGACGGTGAAGGAGATGACCGAGGGCATGTCCGCCGCCGCGGCGGCGCGGGCCAGGCCGATCGCCTCGTTCACATTGGTCATCGTGATCGCGGTGACGAGATCGGCCTCGGTCTCGGCGAAGGTCCCGATCTGGACGGCGTGATAGGCCTGCGCCGCGTCGGGGGTCATGACCTCGCCGGGATCGTAGCCGTCGCCGCGCGGGCCGACGCAGCCGCTGATCGGCATCGGCGAGCGTGCGGTCTCCATCTCCGCGCGGAGCTCCGCGAGCAGATCGATCGCGGCGCGGTTGGCCTCGGCGAGCGCGGCGGGCGAATAGCCCAGCCTTTCGCCCCAGTCGGGGCTCGCCCGCCAGGTGGCGCTCTCCAGGACGAAGCCGACGCCTCGGTCGCGGGCGATGGAGGCGTGGCGGGTGAAGTAGTCCTTCAGGGCCCGGCGGCCGGCCTCCTCGCGCAGGAGGTGGAAAGCCGCGAAATCGGGCAGGTCGAGACCGTCATGGAAGATCAGCGTCGTCTCGATGCCGCCGTCGGTGAGGAAGACGCCGCCGTCGAGCTGGGGCGGCCGGGTTCTGTATTTCGCCATGTTCAAACCAACCTTTCCCGCCGTCTCCGCGTATGCGCGGAGCGGCGTCTCTGTTCTCGGGTCGCGGAGGGTTATAATAATCCATTCAGGGGCGGGGCCGGGAATGCCCGATGCGCCGGAAGTCTTGACCGGTCCGCCGGCGCGCGCGCGCGACGATGGGACGGCATGGAAGCGCTCGACGATCTTCTGGGCGGCATGACGCTCTCAGGCGCGGTGTTTCTCGACGCCGAATTCACCGCGCCCTGGTGCATCGCCTCGAAGGTGGCCGAGACCGATCTCGAGCCCTTCGGCGCCCGTCCGGCGCATCTGATCGCCTATCACTATGTCGTCGAGGGCGCGCTCAGCATCGAGGCCCACGGAGCCCCTCCCGCGACGGCGCGCGCGGGCGACGTGCTGGTCGCGCCACGCAATGACGCGCACGTGCTCGGCAGCGGACCGGGGCTCAAGCCGCTTGACGGCGACTCGCTCGTCGAGCCCGCCGACGCGGAGGGGATTGCACGGATCCGATGCGGCGGGGGCGGCGAGCGCTGCCGGATTCTCTGCGGCTTCCTCGGCGCGGAGGAGGCCGGCCACCCGCTGCTTGAAAGCCTGCCGGTCCTGCTCAAGCTGAGCCTGGACGCGGCCAGCGCCGGCGCCTGGGTCGAGGGCTCCATGCGCTACGCCGCGCGCGAACTCGCCAGCGGCGGCGCCGGCGCCTACGTCAGCCTGAACCGGCTGGCCGAGCTGTTGTTCGCCGAGGCGGTTCGGGAATACATGAGGTCGATGCCGGACGACGCCGGCGGCTGGATCGCCGGATTGCGCGACCCGCATGTGGGCCGGGCGCTCGCGCTCATCCATCGCAGCCCGGACAGCGGCTGGACGCTTGAGACCCTCGCCGCCAAGGCCGGCATCGGCCGCTCGGCGCTGGTCGAGCGCTTCGGTCGCCATGTGGGCGTGTCGCCGATGCGCTACCTGACCCGGCATCGCCTGCGCGCGGCCGCCGAGCGCCTGCGTTCGGGACGCACGTCCGTCGCAGAGGCCGGTTACGCGGCGGGCTATGCGTCCGAAGCCGCCTTCAGCCGGGCGTTCAAGCGCGAGTTCGGCCGCTCGCCCGGCGCCTGGCGCGCCGGAGCCGAGCGGCGGTGAGAGCGCGCCGGGTCGGATCGATCACGCACCTATCGGGGCGGGGTTGCGGGTGATGTCGGAGAGCGCGGCGGCGACGGCCTCGACGACGCGGCGATGGCCGATCTCGCCGCCGTCTGGATCCGCGCCGCCGCCCGTTAGGCGCCGCGAAAGCGCGCGGCCAGACGGTCGAGCGCGGCGGCGAACGCCGCGTCGTCGGTCTCGCGCAGCGCACTGTCGATCGCGGCGTTGATGTCGTTGAAGGGGCCGCGCGCCGCCGCCAGCGCCTCGCTCCCCGCCGCGCTCAGGCGAAGCCGCCAGGCGCGGGCGTCCTCGGCGGCGCGTTCGCGCTCGAGCAGGCCGTCGGCGAGCAAGCGCCGCACCATCGCGGTGACTGCGGACTCGTTGAAGCCCAGCGCGGCGGCGACGGCCTTCTGCGAGACGGGCTGGCGATCGGCCACGAGGGTCAGCACCGCGGCCTGGGCCACCGTGATCCCGGCGGCTTCGACCAGCGCCCGGTCGGCGGTCTTCTTCAACCGGTGGGCGGCGAGCTGGATCTTGTGGAACAGGCGAAGCGAGGATGCGGACATGACGAGCCGTCCAGGGCGATTGCGCGTGGGCGGCCATGATCATATACTTCAATAGTGAAGTGAATGGAGAAAATCATGGGCGCGATCGATGTCTGGGCGCAGCTTCCCACCGAGACGATGGCGCGTCAGCCCTGGATGGAGACGCTGCTGCGCTGGATCGGTCGCGACGCCGACGCGATCCTTCCCACGCCGGAGACCGCCATCGAGACGATGGACGCCGCCGGCGTCGACATCGCGCTTCTCTCGGCCTGGCATGGCCCGGGCGGCCCGCTCATCTCCAACGCCGACGTCGCCGGGGCCGTCGACGCCGCGCCGGAGCGCTTCCGGGGTCTGGCGAGCGTCGATCTCGCCCGGCCCATGGAAGCCGTGCGCGAGTTGCGCGACATCGTCGACGGGACCCGCTTCGTCGGCGTGCGCGCCGTGCCGTGGCTGTGGGGCCTGCCGCCGAATGACCGGCGCTACTATCCCGTCTATGCGGCGTGCGTGGATCTCGGCGTCCCGTTCTGCACCCAGATCGGCCATACCGGACCGCTGAAAAGCTCCGAGACCGGCCGGCTCATTCCCTATCTCGAGGACGTGCTTCTCGACTTCCCGGAACTCGTCGTCGTCGGCGGTCATGTCGGCTTTCCCTGGATCGACGAACTCACGACGCTGACGGTGAAATTCCCGAACTTCCACGTCGACACGTCGGCCTACGCGCTCAAGCGCCTGCCGCCCGATTTCGTCGCGTGGATGAAGGGACCGGGCCGCAGCCGGGTCATGTTCGGGACCAACTACCCGATGCTGGACCCGGGCCAGTGTCTCGCGGGTCTGCCCGGGCTCGGCCTCGACGCCGAGCAGGAAGCAGCCTTCCTGTCCGGCAATGCGCGACGGGTGTTCGGGCTCTAGGCGGCGCGGATCTCGTCGGCGTCGCCGGCCAGGCTGCAGCGCACGAGCGCGGCGACCAGGCGGGGGAAGTCGGCCCGATCCACCAGCTTGGCGAGATCCTCGGCGGAGCTCCCCAGCCCAAGCGCCTTCGCCGCCTCCAGCGCCTTCCTGTCGGCGAACGGATGGAGTTCCTCCCAGACGGCCTGGACCTCGCGGCAGAAGATCGCCGCGCCTGCCTCGCCGATACCCTTGAATTCCTGCAGCAGGCGGATCTCCTGCTTCGGGTCGCGACCGGCCGCCTCGCGCAGCTCGCGCAGATCGCCGTGATATTTCTCGATCAGCAGTTCCGCGGCCTCGCCGATCATGCGCGCATAGCTCTCGTCCATGCGGGCGAAGCCGGCGGCGTTGAGCAGCTTGACGCGGCGCTCCCAGCCCGCCTCGGCCAGCTTGTCCGGCGTCGTCAGGCCGGCGTCGAACAGCGCCTTCGCGCCGGCTTCGGCGAGGCGGTTGCCGATCCGGGTGGAATAGAGGTCCGCGGCGACCAGCCACTGAAACAGGGGCGCGGGCGTGTTCTTCCCGATGGCGACGCCGAGCTCGGCGCAGAAGGTTCGTCCGTGCCGGTCCAGCAGCCTTTCGACGATCGCATTCCGCTCGGCCATGAAAGCCGCCTTTCTCTCGCCGCCGCGCCCGTGTTCGACCGGACAACTCGCCCCAGCGCGCCCCGTTCCGCGGCATCTTGAAGCGGCCGGGGAACGACCCCAGCTCAGGTGCGGTTAACGGAGCGCCAGCCCCGCTCCGCCGCCGCGCTTCGCGGCGAGGACCGTACGACAGGCTGGTTTGGAACAAGGAGGTTCATCATGGCCTTTGGATCCCTGACTCCCTTCACCCGCCGCTCCCGCGCGCCCCGCAGCGCCGGTGAGGACAACCCGTTTTTGAGCTTGCGCCAGGAGATGGACCGCATGTTCGACGACTTCGCGCGCGGCTGGCCGCTGGCGGAGGGCATGACGTCGAACGGCGTCCTGTCGCCGAAGGTCGACGTCTCCGAGACCGAGGAGGGCCTTGAGATCACGGCCGAGCTGCCGGGCGTGGAGGAGAAGGATATCGATCTCGATCTCGCCGATGACGTGCTCACGCTGAAGGCCGAGCACGCGATCGAGCGCGAGGACGAGGAGAAGGGCCGGCGCTACCATGTCGTCGAGCGCGCCCAGGGCGCCTTCATGCGTCAGTTCGCGCTGCCCTTTGAAGTCGACGCCGACAAGGTGAAGGCGAAGTTCAAGAACGGCGTTCTGACGGTGTCCATCCCGAGGGCGGCGTCGGCGGAGAAGCCGGTCCGCCGCATCAAGGTCAACGGCGGATAGCGGTCCGCCCCGCACGCGCCGACCCGAGCCGGCCGCATGCGCGGCCGGCTTTTTTCTTTGCGATTCCGGCGGATGCGCCTTGCTTCGGCCATCAATCGCGTCCATATGGACAACCAGCGCATGAGCCCTGCGCGTAGAAGCGGTGGTTTCCACCCTCAAGCGGGGCTCGATCGGATCGGCCGGAGCAAAGGCTCCTGTTCAAGTCCGGGCGTGAGGGCGGTTCGGGTTTCCGGGCCGCGCCTTCGAACGGCGGCTGATCTGCGCAGACGTCCCATACAGAACGCACAAGGTCGAAGGCCGCGCGGAGGACCGCGCGCCCGGCCTGACGAAAGGTGATTTTTGACCCAATTCAACGATCTCGGCCTCGCCGAGCCGATTCTTCGCGCCGTTACGGCCGAAGGCTATGACACCCCCACGCCGATCCAGGCGAAGACCATTCCCGCCCTGTTGAAGGGCCGCGACGTCGTCGGCGTCGCCCAGACCGGCACCGGCAAGACGGCGGCCTTCGTCCTGCCGCTGCTGCACAAGCTGATGGCCGAGAACAAGCAGGCGCCCGGCCGGAGCTGCCGCGCCCTGGTGCTCGCGCCGACGCGCGAACTCGCCGCCCAGATCGACGCCTCGATCGCGGCCTATGGCCGCCAGACCGGTCTCAGCCACGCCGTCATCTATGGCGGTGTGAAGCCGGGCCCGCAGATCAAGGCGCTCGCCCGCGGCCTCGATATCCTCGTGGCCACGCCGGGCCGGCTGCTCGATCATCTCGGCGCCGGCAAGGCGCGCCTCGACCTGACGACGACAGTCGTCCTCGACGAGGCCGACCAGATGCTCGATCTCGGCTTCATGCCGGCCATCCGCAAGATTCTCGCCGCCGTCGGGACGCCGCGTCAGACGGTGATGTTCTCGGCGACCATGCCGCCGCCGATCCGCAAGCTGGCCGACGACTTCCTGCGCGACCCGGTCACGGTGTCCGTCACGCCGGCCGCCACGCCCGTCGAGCGCATTGATCAGAGCGTGCTCTATGTCGACGCCGGCGCGAAGCGCACCGCGCTCGTCGACCTGCTCGGCGACGCGGCGGGCGAACGCGCCATCGTGTTCACGCGCACCAAGCGCGGGGCCGACCGCGTGGCGAAACATCTCAACCAGAACGGCCACGACGCCGGGGCCATCCACGGCAACAAGAGTCAGAACCAGCGCGACCGCGCGCTCGCCGCGTTCAAGAGCGGCCGCGCGCCGATCCTGGTCGCGACCGACGTCGCCGCCCGCGGCATCGATATCGACGACGTGAAGCTGGTGGTGAACTTCGAGCTGCCGAACGTCGCCGAGGCCTATGTCCATCGCATCGGGCGCACGGCGCGCGCCGGCGCTTCGGGTCGGGCGGTGGCGTTCTGCGCGCCCGACGAACGCAGCCTGCTCGCCGATATCGAGAAGCTCACCGGCGTGCGGATCGCCGGTCTCAACGACGCCCCGCCGCTGCAGCCGGGCGAGGGCGGATCGGCGAAATCGCGCAACCGGAAGGGCAAGCGTTCAGGCCAGGGCGGCGGACGCCCGCAGGCCGGCCAGTCCTCCGGCGGCAAGTCGAGCCGCTCGCGTCGTCGCCGCCGTCGCAACGGCGCGTCCGCCGTCGCCGCGGCCGGCTAGGAAACGGCGACGCCGATCGCGCGATAGCGCTGGCGGTAGCGCGCCGGCGTCACGCCCGTGAGCCGCTTGAACATGCGCCTGAGCGAGGCGGGGTCTTCGTAGCCCACCGCCTCGGCGATGGCGTCCGTCGGTTCGTCGGTGGTCTCGAGCAGCTGCTTGGCCTCTTCGGCGCGCAGGGTCTGGACATAGTCCATCGGCGTGTAGCCGGTCGCAGCCCGGAAGCGGCGCTTGAAGGTGCGCGGGGCGAGGCCGGAGGCCTCGACCATCCGGGCCACCGCGTTCGGCAGGGCGTAATTGTCCGCGATCCAGACCTGGCTTTCCATGATCGCCGCGTCGTCGTGATCGCGCGGCCGCGACATCGCGGCGAACGGCAACTGTCCGTCGCTGCGGTCGCCCAGCACGAACACCTTGGCGATGTGGATCGCCGCCTCGCGGCCGCACCAGCGCGCGATGAGATAGAGCGCGAGATCGGCCCACGCCGCCGAGCCGCCGCTGGTGACGATGCGGTGTTCGGGACCGGCGGGGCAGAGCACCCGTTCGGGGTGGAGCCGGACCGCTGGATAGAAGCGCGCGAATATGTCCCGTGCGCTCCAGTGCGTCGTCGCCTCCAGACCGTCGAGCAGGCCGGCCTCGGCGAGCATCACCGATCCCGTGCAGACCGAACAGATCATCGCGCCGGCCTCCGCCTGGGTTCTGAGCCAGGCGCACTCTTCCAGCCAGCGGCCCGCGGGCTCGCGCTCGATCCCGAGGTCTCCGACGATGACGACATCGAAGCGCGATCCGGCGTCGAAGCGCTCGTCCGGGGCGATCGGCGCCCCGGTCGGGCAGCGGAAGGTGTCGGTCCGCGTCGACACGACGACCGGGCGCATCCGGCGCTCGCCGCTCGGCTCGCCGGTGAGGTCGTCCCAGGCGTGACCGACGGCGCCCAGCACTTCCTGCAGACCGTACAGGACCGCCGCCGAACTCTCCGGCGCGGCCAGCAGCGCCACGGAGACGGGCGGGGCGGTCGTCATGTCCTCCATGCGCGCATTTGGCACGATCGGCTCGTTTTTGTCCATTTCCGGACTTCCGGCGCGCCGGCCCGGCGCTAGGGTCCGCTGCGACGACAATCGGAAGAAGGCAAAACCCCATGAGCGTCTCCTCCCCCCAGACCCTCGACCGCTTCGACGAACCGCGCGCCGAGGCCTTCAGCGAGAAAATCGCCGGCATGCTCAACGCGGGCGCCGTGACCGCCATGATGGCGATCGGGCACCGCCTCGGCCTGTACGACGTGATGAGCGGCATGGCGCCGGCGACCAGCGCGGATATCGCCGCGCGCGCCGAGCTGTCGGAGCGCTATGTGCGCGAATGGCTCGCCGTGATGACGATGGGCGGGATCGTCGACTACGATCCGGTCTCCAAGACCTACGCGCTGCCCGCCGAGCACGCCGCCTGCCTGACCCGCGAGGCGCCGCTCGGCAATCTCGCCGTCTACGCCCAGATGGTCGGCTTCATCTCGTCGGTCCAGGACAAGCTCATCGCCTGCTTCGAGACCGGCGAGGGCACCACCTACGATGATTATCCCTGCTTCCACCAGGTGATGGCCGAGGACAGCGCCCAGACCATCATCGCGGGACTCTTCGACGTCATCCTGCCGCTGGTCGACGGGCTGGCCGATCGCCTCGAGGCGGGGATCGACGTGCTCGACGCCGGCTGCGGCCGGGGCCAGGCGCTGATCGCGATGGCGGCGAAATACCCGAACAGCCGCTTCGTCGGCTACGATCTCTGCGCCGATGCGATCGATCACGCCGACGCCGACGTCCGCGCGCAGGGCCTCGACAACATCCGGTTCGAGCAACGCGACCTCTCGACCTACGACGAGGTCGATCGTTTCGACTTCATCACCTCGTTCGACGCGATCCACGACCAGAAGGATCCCCAGGACCTGCTCCGCCGTCTCCATCGCGCCTTGCGGCCGGGCGGCGTCTACCTGGTTCAGGATATCGGCGGGTCCGCGCACCTGGAGCAGAACTACGACTTCCCCATGGCCGCCATGCTCTACGCCATTTCCTGCGCGCACTGCATGCCGATCTCGCTCGGCCAGGGCGGCGAGGGGCTCGGCACGATGTGGGGCTGGGAGACCGCCGAGGCGATGCTCGGCGAGGCCGGTTTCGTCCAGGTCGAACGCCGTTCGCTCGAGCACGATCCGATGAATGTCTGGTTCGTCTCGCGCAAGGCGGCCGAGGCCTGACCGGTTTCGGCGGAAACCCTATTCGGCGGCCCTGAGCGCCGCCCCGGCGGCGTCGAGCGCCTGTTCGAGATCGCCGATCAGGTCGCCGGCGTCCTCGATGCCCACCGACAGCCGCACCAGCCCGTCGTCGATCCCGAGCGCGCGGCGCGCCTCGGGGTCGACGCTGGCGTGCGTCATGATGGCGGGATGCTCGACGAGCGACTCCACGCCGCCGAGCGATTCCGCCAGCGAGAACACCGACAGGCTCTCCAGGAAGGCGCGCGAGGCGGGCAGGCCGCCCTTCAGCGTCGCCGTGATCATGCCCCCGAAGCCGCGCATCTGCTTGGCCGCGACGGCGTGCTGGGGATGGTCTTCGCGGCCGGGATAGAGCACGCGCTCGATCTCGTCGCGTTCTGCGAGCCAGTCGGCGATGCGCGCGGCGTTCTGGCAGTGGCGCTCCATGCGCACGTGCAGCGTCTTGGTCGAGCGCAGCAGCAGGAAGCAGTCCCACGGCGCGGGAATCGCGCCGACGGCGTTCTGGATGTAGCGCAGCCGATCGGCCAGCGCGTCGCTGTCGGTGACGAGCGCGCCCATCACCAGGTCGGAATGCCCGCCGAGATACTTCGTGCAGGAATGGCTGACGATGTCGGCGCCGAGCGCGAGCGGGTTCTGCAGGAAGGGAGAGGCGAAGGTGTTGTCGACCACCGACAACGCGCCGTGTTCCTTCGCCAGAGCGCAAACGGCCTCGATGTCGATCACCTTGAGCGTCGGGTTGGTCGGCGTCTCCAGCCAGACCAGCTTCGTCTTGTCGGTGAAGGCGTCGCGCGTCGCATCGAGATCGGTCATGTCGACGCGCGTGAACTCGACGCCGAGCTGCGAGAACACGTTGTTGAACATGCGGAACGTGCCGCCATAGACGTCGTCGCACAGCAGCACGTGGTCGCCGGTCTTCAAAAGATGGATGCAGGCCGCCAGCGAGGCGACGCCCGAGGCGAAGGCGATCCCGTGCGCGCCGCCCTCGAGGCTGGCCAGATTGTCCTGCAGGGCCGTTCGCGTCGGGTTCGCCGACCGCGAATAGTCATAGTTTTCTATGAACTTGCCGGGGCTTTCCTGAACATAGGTCGAGGTCTGGTAGACCGGCGTCATGATGGCGCCGGTCGTGGGATCCGGGCGCTGGCCGGCATGGATGGCGCGCGTGGCGAATTGGCTGTTGTTCCGGCTCATGATCCGAACCCCGTGATCTGACGCTTCAGTGCGGCCGCTTGGCCATGTGTTCGATGAGATCGATCTGCGAGACGACGCCCATCACCGCGCCGCCGTCGACGACGACGGCCACATGGCCGGCGTCGAAAATGTGGAACAGCTCCTCGAGCCGGGCGCGGGGATAGACGACGCCGGCGATCTTGCCCGCCGCGTCGGTGATCGGCGAGTCGAGCTTGAGTCGTCCCGCGCGCAGCCCGTTTAGGATATCCGCCTCGCGCACGATCGAGGTGAGGCTGCCCGAGTCGATCACCGGCACCTGGGAGACGCCGTGTTCGCGCATCAGTGTGATCGTGTCGCCGACGGTGGCGTCTCCGTCCACGGTGATCGGCGACATGTTGCTCGCGCCGAGCACGTCCTGGACGAGTCCGAGATCGGGGCCCTCCTCGAGGAATCCGTGTTCGGCCATCCACTTGTCGGAGAGGAATTTCGACACGTAGCGGCTGCCCGAGTCGCACAGCGTGACGATGATCGTCTGGTCGGGGCGCATCGTCTTCGCCAGCTCGACGGCGGCGTGGACGATCGAGCCCGAGGACCCGCCGGCGAACAGGCCTTCCTCGCGCACGAGCCGGCGGGCCATGTCGAAGGATTGCTTGTCGTTGACCTGGACCATGTCGTCGACGGCGGAGAAGTCCATCGCCTCGCACTTGATGTCCTCGCCGATCCCCTCGACGGCGTAGACATAGGCGGTCGGCAGCTTCCCGGTCTTGAACAGCGTGTAGTGGACCGAGCCGAGCGGATCGACGCCGACGATCTTCACGTTCGGCGCGTGCTCCTTGAGATAGCGTCCGACGCCGGACACGGTCCCGCCGGTGCCGGTCCCGCCCATGAAGACGTCGAACTTGCCGCCGTCGGTCTCCTCGTAGATCTCGCGGCCGGTGAGGTGGTAGTGCGCCTCGATGTTCCACTGCGAATGGTACTGGTCGACATAGAAGGCGCCGGGCGTCTCCTGGGCGATGCGCTTGGCCCGGTTGACGTAGTGCTCGGGCGAATCGCCGGGCACGTCGGTCGGGGTGACGATCACCTCCGCGCCGAAGGCCTTCATCATGTCGATCTTCTCGCGGCTCATCTTGTCGGGCATCGTGAAGATGCACCGATAGCCCTTCACCGCCGCTGCCATCGCGAGCGCCTGGCCGGTGTTGCCCGACGTGTTCTCGACGATGGTCCCGCCGGGCTTCAGCAGGCCGGCCTTCTCGGCCTGCTCGATGATGTAGGGGCCCATCCGGTCCTTGATCGACCCGGTCGGGTTCATGAACTCGCACTTGGCGAGGATCGTCGCGCCGCCTTCCGGGGCGACTCGGTTGAGCCGGACCAGCGGCGTGCCGCCGATCGCGTGGAGAATGTCGGGTTTCGCGTCCATCGATCCGCACCGCTCGCAATGCCGCGCAGGCCCCGCGCCCGCGCTTCGGCCGTTTGCGGATCAGGCATAAATTAGCCGGCCCGGACGCGCCAGTCTCGCGTCGGGCGCGGCGTTCACGAGGCCGTGGGCCGCCAACTATTCGGCGGCGAGCTTGGCCTGTTCCGGATTCGGAGCGGCGGCGCGCACATAGGGCGCGACGTGATCCTCGAACTTCTCGAAATTGGCGATGAACATGTCGGCGAGCTTCTCGGCCTGCGCGTCGAAGGCGGCCTGGTCGCTCCAGGTCGAACGCGGGTCCAGGATCGAATCGTCGAGGCCTTCGACCGAAACCGGAACGGCGAAGCCGAACACGGGATCGGTGCGGAAGGCCGCCCCGGCGAGCGAGCCGTCGAGCGCGGCGTTGAGCAGCTTGCGCGTGGCCGCGATCGGCATGCGTTCGCCGACGCCGTAGGCGCCGCCGGTCCAGCCGGTGTTGACCAGCCAGCAATCCACCGAGTGCTCGGCGATGAGGTCGCGCAGCAGCGCGCCGTACTCGGCGGGATGGCGCGGCATGAAGGGCGCGCCGAAGCAGGTCGAGAAGGTCGCCGACGGTTCGGTGACGCCCTTCTCGGTGCCGGCGACCTTCGCCGTGTAGCCCGACAGGAAGTGATACATCGCCTGGGCCGGGGTGAGCTTGGCGATCGGCGGCATCACGCCGAACGCGTCGCAGGTCAGCATGACGATGTTCTTCGGATGCCCGCACACGTTCTTGTCGCAGGCGTTGGGGATGTAGTGCAGCGGATAGGCGCCGCGGGAATTCTCCGCCAGCGAGGCGTCGTCGAGATCGAGTTCGCGCGTGACCGGATCCATCACGACGTTCTCGAGCACCGTGCCCCACATCTTCGTGGTGGCGTGGATCTGCGGCTCGGCCTCGGCCGACAGCCGGATCATCTTGGCGTAGCAGCCGCCCTCGAAATTGAAGAGCCCGTTCTCCGACCAGCCGTGCTCGTCGTCGCCGATCAGCTTGCGTTCCGGGTCGGCCGACAGCGTCGTCTTGCCCGTGCCCGACAGGCCGAAGAAGACCGCCGGATCATCGGCCTTCCCGACATTGACCGAGCAGTGCATCGGCATGACGCGCTTCTCGGGCAGCAGGTAGTTGAGGATCGTGAAGACCGACTTCTTCGTCTCGCCGGCGTAGGAGGTCCCCCCGATCAGCACCAGCCGCTCGGAGAAGTTCACCGCGATGACGGTCTCCGACCGCGTGCCGTGGCGCTCGGGGTCGGCGCGGAAGCTCGGCAGGTTCACGATCGTGAATTCGGGCGCGAAGTCGGCCAGTTCGGCGGCGTCGGGGCGGCGCAGCAGGTGCCGGATGAACAGCGAATGCCAGGCCAGTTCCGTGACGACGCGCACCGGCAGGCGGTGGGTTTCGTCGGCGCCGCCGAACAGCTCCTGGACGAACAGCTCCCTGTCGGCCATGTGCGCGCGCATGTCCGCCCACAGCGCCTGGAAATGCTCCGGCGACATCGCCGCGTTGAAGTCCCACCACACGGTGTCCTCGGTCGCGGCGTCGCGGACGGTGAACTTGTCGCGGGCCGACCGGCCCGTGTGCTGACCGGTCTTCACCACCAGCGGTCCGCCCTTGGCGACCTCGCCTTCGCCCCGGCGGACGGCTTCCTGGTAAAGCGCGGCCTCCGTCCAGTTGACGTTGAGCCGGGCGGCGTTCGTCACGCCGAGATCGCTGAGATCGCGGGTGTTCACCATTCCGTCGGGCATGATTCCCCCCAAAGACCGCGGGTTCTTGATTGTCGGTTCGTCCGGCCGCGCCCGCCCGGCGCGATCGATCCGGATGTTTTAACGGCGCCGCGCCCGGGAATCACCCCCCGGCGTGCGGACTCACGTCGTCGGGCAGTCGGGCGTCGGCTTCGGCGGCTCGCCTGCGGCGACGTCATCGGGCAACGGAATATGCTCCGATTCGCCCGGGGGCAGGGCGAATACGGCGTCCTCGAAGCCCGCCGCCGCGCTGGCGCGCCAGTCGGATTTCGCGCGCTCGATCCGCGCCTGCGCGCTGGCGACGAAGTTCCATTCGATCTTGCGCGGGCCGACCGGCGCGCCGCCGAGAATCATCAGCCGGCTGTCCTCGAGCGCCTCGACGCCGGCCGCGCCGTCCTCGATCACCGCCATCTGTCCGGCCGCGACCGGCTCGCCGCCCACGCGCGCCGAGCCGGAGACGACGTAGACGGCGAGCTCGGCGTGCTCGTCGGGCAGGTCGAGCGCGGCTTCGGCGGGCGCCTCGGCGTGGGCGTAGACGATCGGCGAATGGACTTTCACGGGCGAAGCCTGACCCCAGCCCGTGCCGAGAATGAGCCGCACCGTTGCGCCGCCGCGCTTGAACTCGGGCAGGTCTCCGCTCGGGTGGTGATGGAATTCCGGCTCGATCTCCTCGGAGCCGTCGGGCAGGGCGATCCAGGTCTGGATGCCGTGGATCGAGAAGCCGCTCGCGCGCGCCTCCGGCCCGGTGCGTTCGGAATGGACGATCCCGCGCCCGGCCGTCATCCAGTTCACCTCGCCGGGGCGGATGGTCTGGCGCACGCCGAGACTGTCGGCGTGGTCCATCTCGCCCTCGAACAGATAGGTGATCGTCGCCAGCCCGATATGCGGATGCGGGCGCACGTCGACGCCCTGTCCCGGGTCGAAGCGCGCCGGGCCCATCTCGTCGAAGAAGATGAACGGCCCCACCATGCGCCGCTTCGCGTACGGCAGCACGCGGGCGACCTGGAAGCCGCCGAGATCCTTCCTGCGTCCGTCGATGATCATGTTCGCGTCCTTGATCTAGGGCTGAAGCAAAGCCGTCCGCGCCTGGAGACGCCGTCGCCGCGCTGATGGGCGCCTGTCATTCAACGCCCGTCCGGCGCCGGACGCTCGAGGATGGCGTTCATCCGCGTCTCCTGACGCAGCCGGTACCCGTTGGCGCAGGCCAGCGCCACCGGGTCCGCGCCGTCCCCGTCGCGATTGAGCGCCGGCCGCTCCATGATGATCAGACCGGGCCAGCGAGCAGGGTCCGTCTTGGCGAAGAAGGGCGCCAGGATGCGCGCCTCGCCGCCCTCGACGTCGATCTTCATCGCGTCGACGCGGGCGACGCCGAGTTCGTCCAGGAGCGTCTCGAGCGTGGTCACGCGCACGGCCTCGCCGCCGCCTTCGCGCGCGAGCGCAGTGCGCCCCAGATTGCTCTCGACCAGACGCAGCACGCTCTCGCCCTCATAGTCCGACAGCGCGACGCCGGTGATCTCGAGGTTGTCGAGCCCGTTGAGCCGGGCGTTGTAGGCGAGCCGCCGGCGCATCTCGCGCTGGGGCTCGACGGCGATCACGCGCGCTGTCTGCCCGCCGGCCTTCGCCGCGAACAGCGCGTAGCCGCCGGCGTTGGCCCCGATGTCGAGGAAGGTCCGGCCCGGCCCCATCGCCTCGGCGAGCGCGGCGAGTTCGGCGGGGTCGAAGCATTGCGGCGTCATGAAGAGCCGCTTTTCGGAGAGATTGTCCTTCGGGTGCAGGCGCAGCCTCAGGCCCAGCGCCTCGACGTCGGCGACGCCGTTCTTGACGCCCGACAGCGCCAGCGGCCGCGCCGCGCCGGCGAGCTTCAGCCCCGCCGCGCCGGCGGGCAGGGCGCGGCCGATCGCCAGGCCGACCCGCGCGACCGGTCCGGGCGCGAACGTCCCGAAGCCGGGTTCCGGCGCGCCCGGCGCCGGGGCGCTTTCAAGGCGCTCGGTTTCGGCGAGTTCTTCGAAATCGGGGCGGTCGAGGTCGTCAGTGCGGTCCATGTCCGCCTTATAGCCTGCGCGCGCCGGCCGGCCTACCGCAGCGGCTGATTTGCAGGGACGCGCGAGAGGCGTAAGCTCCGGCGCAAATCACAGTCACGAGGAGGGCGGCATGCTGCGCACGCTCATCGCGGCCGGATCGCTGGCGACATTGACCGTCGCCGCGCACGGCCAGCAGGAATTCGAGATCCCCGCGGAGACGCGCGCCACCGCGCAGGCGCTCGCCGAGACGGCGCGCGAGAGCGATCTCGCCTACGAGATCACGGAATCGCTGAGCACCGAGATCGGACCGCGCCTGGCCGGGACCGACGCCGAGGCCCGCGCCCGCGACTGGGGCGTGGAGATGCTCACCGAGCTCGGCTTCGAAAATGTCCGCGTCGAGGAGTTCCCGCTCGATCTGTGGACCCGCGGCGACGGCGTGTTCGAGACCGCCGAGATCGTCTCGCCCTATCCCCAGCCGCTTTACGCGACGTCGCTCGGCGGCGGCGCGGCCACCCCGCAGGGCGGGCTCGAGGCGGAAATCGCCTTCTTCGACAGCTTCGACGCCTTCCTGGAGTCCGACGATTCCGAGGACGCGCTCGACGGCCGCATCGTCTTCATCAATGACCGCATGGTCGCGACGCGCACCGGCGAGGGCTATGGCTGGGCCAATCGCAAGCGGCGCGACGCGTGGCACCTCGCCGAGGATCGCGGTGCGGCCGGCGTGCTGATCCGCTCGGTCGGCACCGATTCCCACCGCTTCCCGCACACCGGCATGATGAGCTTCCCGGACGGACGCCGGCCGCAGATTCCCGCGCTCGCCGTCTCCGCGCCCGACGCCGACCAGATCGAGCGCATCGTCGCCAGCGGCGAGACGCCGGTGGTCCATATCCACACCCGCGCCGGCTGGCGCGGCGAAGTGACCTCCGGCAACGTCATCGGCGAGATCCCGGGTCGCGAAAACCCCGAGGAGATCGTCGTCATCGGCGGCCATCTCGACAGCTGGGATCTCGGCACCGGCGCGCTCGACGACGGCGCCGGGGTGGGCATCACCATGGCCGCGGCCAAGCTGATCGGCGATCTGCCCGAGCATCCCCGCCGCACGATCCGCGTCGTGCTCTTCGGCGCCGAGGAGGTCGGCCTGGTCGGCGCGCGCGCCTACGCCCGGGCCCGCGCCGAGGACGGCACGCTGGAGAACCACGTCATCGGATCGGAGTCGGATTTCGGCGCCCGTGAGGTGTGGAAGTTCTCGTCGAATGTCGGTCCGGACGCGGTCCCCGCGATGGACGCGATCGGCCGCGAGCTCGCCCATCTGGGCGTCATCCGCGGCGACAACGAAAGCGGCGGCGGGCCGGACATGATCCCGCTGCAATACATGGGCGTGCCGATGGCGCGGCTGGAGCAGAACGGCGAGGACTATTTCCACTTCCATCACACGCCCGACGACACGTTCGACAAGATCGATCCCGACGAGATGGCCCAGAACGTCGCCGCCTGGGCGGCGTTCACCTATCTCGCCGCCGAGCTGGAGGTGGATTATCGCGCCGGCCGCGAGGCCGACGTCGCCAGCCAGTAGGCGGATCGATTTTCCTGAGAGGGCCCGGCGCGTCGCGCCGGGCTTTTTCTATTTTCGATGCAACCTATTTCCTTTGAGCGCCATTAATTCCGTTGCCGCCAAGGCCTATCTCCCCGTCATCGCGCCGGTCACGGCGCGCGTTTGATGAGAGGGAGACACCGCCATGACCGCCAGAATCCTGAGAGTCGACGCCAGCGCCCGGGTCGAGGGCTCCGTCAGCCGCGCGCTGTCGGCCCGCCTGGCCGACCGTCTCGCGGTGCCGGACGGAACGGTGACGGTGCGCGACCTCGCCGCCGACCCGGTTCCGCAGGTCGACGCCGCGTGGGTCGAGGCGAACTTCACGCCCGCCGAAGACCGCACTGACGCCCAGCGCGCCGCGCTCGCCGGATCCGACGCGCTCGTCGCCGAGCTTCAGGCCGCCGACGCGATCGTCATCGGGGTTCCGATCTACAACTTCTCCATCCCCGCCGCGCTCAAGGCGTGGATCGACCAGATCGCGCGGGCGCGGCTCACCTTTCGCTACACGGAGAACGGCCCGGAGGGGCTTCTGAAGAACAAGACGGCGTGGCTGGTCGTGGCTTCGGGCGGCGTCGCCGTCGATAGCCCGGTTGACTTCGCCACCGGCTATCTCCGTCACGTGCTCGGATTCGTGGGGATCGACGACGTGCGCATCGTCGACGCCTCGCGTTGGGGAGCGCTGAACGATCACGAGCAGCAGGCCGTGTTCGACGACGTCGACGGCGCCGAGCGCCGGGCCGCCGCCTAGAGTTCGGTGAAGCTCGCGCGGACGCCGAGTTCGCGGAACAGCTCGGACCAGTAGTCCACGATCGGGCCGCGCTGGGCGGCCTCCCAGCCCCGGCGGGGGATCAGGTGAACGCGCACGCGCACGCCGTCCAGCGCGTCGCCGTATTGGGCGCGGATCTCGTTGGCGACCCGGCGGGGCGGCGGCAGGCGGTTCGGGGCGTTGCGGGCCGCGCCGTAGACGCTGAACAGGTCGGAGTTCTGGAGCATGTCGGAGACGAGGACTGCGTAGCGGCCGGGCGTGTCCGGGTCGAACGTGTCCTCGTTGGCGAGATCGGCCAGCGCCTCGATGATCGGGCTTTGCGGCGCGTTCTTCGGTTCGACCAGGTCGGCGAGCGCATTCTGCAGCGGGCCCTCGAACAGCGCCTGGTAGCGCGCCTCGACGCGGGCGGGATTGCGGTAGAGCGGGTTGATCTGTTCGCCGCGGCCGGGATTGCACAGCGAGAAGCGGTTGGTGTTGCGCAGGTCGCCGCGCTCGTCGAGTTCGAACAGCGAGAGACGCTCCCCGATCATCAGCCCGTTGCGGGCTTCGAGGACGAGCGACTCGATGCGGCTGGCCTGGCCGGGGGTGTAGAGGTCGGTCTTGTCGATCACGACGACGGTGTGCGGCGCTTCTTCGCCCACGAGGCAGAGCGTGTCGGGATCGTACTCCGCGGGACGCAGCGTCAGCGCGGCGTAGCTGATCGCGCCGAGCACCCCGGCGACGATGATCAGGTTGAAGATTCCGATGAGATCCTTGCGGCGCATGCGCTTCCCCTCAAGCCGCCCGACGGATCGACCCTAACCCCGCGCCGGCGGAAAACCAACGCCGGACGCGGTCGGGTCAGTCCCGCGCGTAAGGAGGGGGCGCCCGGCGGCCACGGCCGCGCCCGCCGGCATCTTCCCGGGAGTCGCGCATTGCGTCGAAGTCTTCCCTGGCGCGCTCGGTCTCTTCCGCGAAGAACTCCCGGATTTCTTCGAGCAGTTCTCTTGAGCTGGCGTGGTATTCCGCGCCCACGGAATCCGACTCGCCGTCCCCGATATTGCTTGGCGCCTGTTTGAGCACCGCCGCCAGATAGGACGCCGAACGCTTCGCTCTGCGCTGGGCCGCGCCGTAGCCCACGGTCCGGTCGTCGAAGGTGGCGCCCTTGAACGCGGCGATGGCGGCGAACGTGATGCCGAGTATGAACAGGAGCAGCGCCTCCAGCGTCTCGAAGGGCTGGAACGACAATGCGCGGGTGACCGGGGCGAGGATCTCGCCCGTCACGTCAGTGTCTCCGAGCGCGAGCGTGGCGGCGTTCAGTTCGAGCAGGTCGCGATAATGGCCCGCGCTGAAGTTCAGAAAGCCGATGAGGACCACCACGATGGGCACGCCGACGGCGGCGGCTGCGAACGAGAAGGGCCGCGTCGGATTCTGCAGGAAGCGCAGGCCGAGAAAGCCGATCAGGAAGAAGGACGCGATGACGTTGGTGAACGCCACCGTGATCGCCTGGATCCAGCCCCCGAGCAGGCCGAGATCCGAGCCCTTCGAGAAGAAGTAGGCGTTCGCCAGACCTTCGAACAGCACCAGCCCGGCCAGGATCGAGAAGTGCATGATATTGCTGTCGGGATACTGCGCCACGCGCGTGAGCTTGTTATCTTTACGGAATTCCAGATAAGCCTGATAGTCGGCCGCGGCCCGCACATAGCCATCAACCAGCTGGTTAGACATCTGGTGGGTCTTCTCGGTGAATCGCGCGAACTCACGGCTCATCGGGGCGCCCCCTTGCTCCGCCGCGCCGGGGCGGCCGAAAAAGTTTTCCGGGCGCGCCTTCCGTCTGGTCTCGAACGTCTCGTCAAGCATAGGGAGGCCCCCCTCCGTTAAAGGCTATCACAGTATTTACCATAACGCTTAGTGCGCCCGGTTCATGACGCGAATGAGGCGATTTCACGTGCATTTGAATCCCCAGCCCGGCATTGCGAGTCACGCCCGCCAGCTTACCCTGACGAAGACGGCCTGACGCGAAGATGAACGGTTAACGCGCGGGCGGATCGCAGCGATCCGGGGAGGAGGCGACATGACCGATTCGAATTCCGGGACGCGCGCGACGCGTCGTTCGGTGCTTGGGCTGCTGGCTGGGGGCGCCGCGGCAGGCGCGACGGCGGCCGCTGCGAGGGGGCAGGACGCCGGGGCGGGCGTCACCACCGACACCGTCGCCTGCGCCGAGCCGCTGTTTTCGGTGAACTACACGCCGTCGGAGCGCGAGCAGATCGTCCAGGGAATCGACGCCTGGATATCGCGCGCCGAGCAGTTGCGCGCCGTCGAGAAGCCCAACGCGCTCGCCCCCGCCCAGGTCTTCGATCCGCGCCCGTCCGGCGCCGCCCTTCGATCGCAGGAAAACCGGATCTCCGGCGTGTCGCGCGATCCCGGACCGCTGCCCGCCGACCCCGTCGACATCGCCTACGCCCCGGCGTGGAGGCTGGCGGCCTGGATGGACGCCGGGGCGATCACGTCGCTGGAGCTGACCGACCTCTATCTCGACCGCATCGCGCGCCATGGCGCGGCGCTCGAATGCTTCGTCACCGTGACCGCCGACCGCGCCCGCGCCGAGGCCCGGGCGCGCGACGCCGAGCGCCGGGCGGGGCGTGTCCGCGGCCCGCTGCATGGCGTGCCGTACGCGCTCAAGGACATCATCGACGTCGAGGGATTGCCCGCCACCTGGGGCGCGAGCGTCTATCGCGACCGGGTGGCCGACGAGACCGCCGCCGTGGCGCGCCGGCTCGCCGACGCGGGCGCTGTGATGCTGGGAAAGTCGACCTCGGGCGCGATCGCCTACGGCGACATCTGGTTCGACGGGGTGACCCGCAATCCGTTCAATCCCGAGGAGGGCTCAAGCGGCTCCTCGGCCGGCTCGGCCTCGGCGACCGCGGCGGGGCTGTGCGCTTTCGCCATCGGCACCGAGACGCTGGGCTCGCTGGTCTCGCCCTCGCATCGATGCGGCACGACGGCGCTCAGGCCCACCTTCGGCCGCGTGCCGCGCACCGGCGCCATGGCGTTGTGCTGGTCGCTGGACAAGATCGGCCCGCTGGTGCGTTCGGCCCCGGACGCCGCGCTGGTGCTCGCCGCGATCAATGGCGGCCACCCGGGCGATCCGTCATCGCTGGACCACGGCTTCGAGGCGGATTTCGCGCGCGACCTGTCGGGCATGCGCGTGGGCTACAACCCGGCCTGGTTCGAGGAGGCCGCCGAGCCCGATCGCGCCGCGCTGGAGGCCGCCCGATCGCTGGGCGTCGAGCTCGTCGAATTCGATGTCGACGAGCTGCCCTATGCGAGCCTGCTCACCCAGCTCGAGGCCGAGGCGGCCGCCGCGTTCGAGCGGCTGACGCTGGAGGATCTCGACGACCAGCTGCGCTGGCAGATCCCGCAGGCCTGGCCCAACACCTGGCGCCGCGCGCGGTTCGCCAGCGCCGTCGACCTGGTCAATATCGACCGCCTGCGCCGCCAGGTGATGACCATGATGGGCGAGCGGATGGACGGTCTCGACGCCGTGATCGGGCCGAACTTCGCCGGCGACATGCTGATCATCACCAACTTCACCGGCCATCCCCAGCTCGCCTTCCGCTCGGGCTTCGTCGATCAGCCCACGCGGACCATCTTCGGCCAGGCCGCCGACGAGAGCGGGACGGCCTTTTCCGTGCCCCATGCGACGAGCCTCTGGGCGCCGCTTTTCGAGGAGGGAACGATCCTCGCCCTCGGCGCGGCGATCGAGGCCCGCCTCGGCGTGGCCGACGTCCGGCCGCCGCAATTCAGCTGACGCAGGAAGACCGATCGCGATGATGAAATTCTACGACTGCGCCACCGCGCCCAGCCCGCGCCGGGCGCGCATGGTGATCGCCGAGAAGCGCGTCGACGTCGAGACGATCGAGGTCGATCTCAGGAACGGCGAGCAGTTCTCCGACGATTTCCGCGCGCTCAACCCGCGCTGCACCGTGCCGGTCCTGCGCCTCGATGACGGGACGACGCTGTGCGAGAACGCCTCGATCGCGCGCTATCTCGAAGAGGTCTATCCCGACCCGCCGCTGATGGGGACGACGCCGGTCGAGAAGGCGCTGGTCGCCGAATGGACCTGGCGGGTCGAGTTCGAGGGCCTCAGCGCGATCATGGAGGTGCTGCGCAACACCTCGAAGGCGATGAAGGACCGCGCGCTTCCGGGCCCGGAGCCGACGCCGCAGATCCCCGAGCTCGCCGAACGCGGCGCGGCGCGGGCGACGCGCTTCTTCACGGCGATGAACGAAAGGCTGGGCGAGACGCCCTGGCTCGGCGGGGACTCGTTTTCGGTCGCCGACATCGCCGGCTTCATCTTCGTCGAGTTCGCTGGCTGGGTGAAGCTCCAGCCCGACGGCGGGCTTGAGCATCTCGCGACCTGGCGCGAGGCGATCCGGGCCCGGCCGAGCGCGGGGGCGTAGGGACTCCAGTTTCGACAGCATTCCCCCGTCATGGCCGGACTTGTTCCGGCCATCCAGACAAAAGCCATCTCGCTGGATCGCCGGGACGAGCCCGGCGATGACAGCGTGAGCGATCCCTACTCCTCTGAACTCCCCTCAGCGCCCGGGTCGTGCTCGTCGAACCAGGCGATGACGTGGCCGGCCTTCTGCAGCAGGCGCGAGGGCCGCGAATCCGCGATGCCGTGGAAGGCGCCGGGGATGCGCACGAGCCGGCTCTCGATCCCGCGGATCTGCAGCGCGTTGTAGAACTGCTCGGACTCGAACACCGGCGTGCGCCGGTCCTCCGCGCCGACGAAGACCAGCGTCGGCGCCTCGACGTTTCCGACCAGCGAGAGCGGCGAGCGCTCCCAGTAGGCCTCGGGGTTCTCCCACGGCGCCTCGCCGAACCAGTAGGGCATGATGGACGGCCCGATATCGGCCGCCAGCGTGAAGCTCGTCCAGTTGATGACCGGCTTGCCGACCGCGGCCGCGGCGAAGCGGTCGTCGGCGCCGATCAGCCAGGCCGACAGCACGCCGCCGCCCGATCCGCCGGTGACGAAGAGGCGGTCCTCGTCGATGAAGCCGCGCTCGACGACCGCGTCGATTCCAGAGAGCAGGTCGTCGACGTCCTCGCCGGGATAGTCCTTGTCGATCAGGTTGGCGAAGTCCTCGCCGTACGAGGTCGAGCCGCGCGGATTGGTGTAGAGGACGATATAGCCCGCCGCGGCGTAGAGCTGGACCTCGGCGGAGAAGACCGGCCCGTAGGTCGCGTGCGGTCCGCCATGGATCTCGAGAATGAGCGGCCAGCTCTGCTCGGGATCGAAGTCGGGCGGATAGGCGATCCAGCCCTCCATCTCGCGCCCGTCGGCGGAGCTCTCCCAGGTGATCTCCTCGATCTCGGCGAGATCACGTTGGCCGAGCACGTCGTCATTGACGTCGGTGATCACGTCGACGCCGCGGCCGCGCCGCCGGCCGACGCCGACATTGGCGAGGTCGTGCGGCCCGGCGAGGGTCGCGGCGAAGCGGTCATTGTCGCTCACCGAGAACGCGCCCGAGGTGTAGGGGCGGCCGAAGGTCAGTCCGCCCAGCCGGTCGGTCATGGGATCGAGATCGCCGTCGCGGCTGACATGGGCGAGCACTTTCTGGCCGCTGTCGTCGTACTGGATCCACAGCCCGCGGCCCGACGAGTCCCACTCCGCGGCGTCGATGGCGCGGTCGTGATCGGGCAGGACCGCGCGCGGCTCGCCGCCGTCGACGTTCATCAGGTAGAGATGGGCGTCCTGGTTGGAGAGATAGCGGTTCTCATAGCCGAGCCAAGCCAGCGTCTCGCCGTCGGGTGACGGGCGGGGCGACCGCTCCGCGCCCGGGAAGTCGGTCATTTGTTCGGGATCGCCGCCCGCTGCGGGAACGGCGTAGATGTCGGCCTCGTTGAAGTCGAACCCGTCCTCGGCGCTCGCCGACAGGCTGTAATAGAGGCGCTGCGAGTCCGGCGACCAGCTCAGCCCGCCGATATTGCCGGTCTCCGCCGACGTCAGCTGGCGCGGCGCGCCGCCGTCCGCGGAGATGACGTAGATCTGCGAATTGCCGTCCGGGATCTCGCCGATCCCGTCGAACTCGTAGACGGTCGTTTCGTCGACGAGGGCGGAATCCGCCCATTCCGCCCCCGGCGGCTGATCGGGCAGGCCGACATCGACCTGCGGGCCTTCGCCGCGCGTGAACATGGTGAAGGCGAGCATCTCGCCGTCGGGCGACCAGGTCAGCCCGTTCGCGCCGGCGGGCAGCTTCGCCAGCGTCGTCGTCTGGCCGCCCTCGAACCAGAAGACACGCAGCTGGGTCTCGTCGTTCTCGCTGGCGATATAGGCCACGCGATCGCCGTCCGGAGACCAGCGCGGGCTCGTATAGTCGCCGTCGCCGGTGACCAGCGGGCGGTGATCGTCGCCGTCATAGTCGACGATCCACAGCGCCGAGCGCGTCCGGTCGGTCATGATGTCGTTGGACCGGCGTTGATAGACGACGCGCGAGCCGTCCGGCGCGATCTGCGGGTCGGCCGCCATCTCCAGGCTGAAAATGTCCACCGCCTGCAGCGGGCCGCCTGCCTCCTGGGCGATGGATGCGCCGGGAAGCGCGAGCGCGAGCGCCGCGCCGCAGGCGGCTGCGAGAAATCGTCGAGCGGGCATGGGAGTCCTCCTGCCGGGTCTATTGCGCCGGATCGGAAGGAAGAGTGTCCCCTGCCGCACCGGGGTGCAAGCGCTCAGGCCGCGTTGGCCAGCAGTCCGGCGCGGGTGAGACGATAGGGCGCGCTCGGCGCCGAGAACTCCCCGATCACGGGCCCTGCGATCAGGCGCGCCTCGACGCGCAGCCCCAGGCGCAGCGTCTCCCAGTTCGCCGCCTGGTCGAGATAGAAGGGCCGATCCAGGCGCCGGGCCAGCGCGGCGAAATGCTCGGCGTTCTGCTCGGCGGCCGGCGTCGCCGCGCGGGGCAGGTCCGCGCCGAAGAAGCTCGCGCCGGTGTCGGCGAAGCGTTCCAGGCTGAGCGTGTCGAGCGGCATGTGAACGACGAGCATGCCGCAATGCGGAACGAGACTGCGGCACGTCTCGGAAAGCGCGCCGGCCGGCGCGTCCACGGGCGCGCCGTCGACGCGCACATAGGTCAGGGCGCGCACCGCTTCGGGCAGCGCGTTCAGGGCGGCGATGAATTTCACGCGCAGCCGCGGCGCGGCGAGCATCTCGTAGCCCGCCGGTATCACGATCGCGCAGCGGACGCCCTGGCGAAGCTGGGCCTCGAGCGCGCCGGTCGCCCGTCGCAGGGTCTCCAGGTCCAGCGCAAGCCGGTGATCGGGGCGGTGGTCGGCGATCAGGATCCGCGATCCGGTTCGCCAGGCCCCGTCGCACCGATCGCGGCTCATCGGCGTTGCGAAGAAGGCCGCGACCGCCTCCCGGCGTACGTCCCAGGCCGGACGGAAGGCCATGTCGTCGACGCGGATCGGCGCGGCCGCGTCGGCGGCGCGCGATTCAGACGCCGTCGCGGCCTCCGGTTCCGGGCAGGGCGCGTCCTCCGTGATCTCCACTGCGTCGAGGGTGCGGCGGAACTCCTCGACCGTCAGCTTCTGGCTGGTCGCGCTCACGCCGAGCAGATCGAGCATCTCCTCGCCCAGGAAGAAGCTCTCCATGTCCCGGCGAATCGCCTCGGTGACCGATCGCGCGGCTTCCCCGCTCAGGTCCGCGAAGACGACCAGGAAACCGGACTCGCACTGGATGATCAGGTCGCCGTCATCGGTGCGCTTCTCGATGATCGAGCGCGAGGCGAGGAAGACGCGCTCGCGGATTTGCGGCCACAGCGATTCGGCCGCCGCCTCGACGGCTTCCAGATTGATGAACTGGTACTGGCTGACGTCGACATGGTCGGCGCTCGCCAGGTGGCGCTTGAGCTGCGCCATCACCTCGCTTTGCACGCGTGCGCCCTTTCCTCGCGACGGTATGGACGCATGATCGATCGAAGAGGTTGTCATCCGGTAAGCCGCGGCGGGCGCGGGCTCAGCCGCAACGCTTCATGGCGGCCGCAACGCGTGGCTGCGACGCAACACCCGGGGCGAATTCGTGCGCTTCGCCCCCTGTACGGCCAAATAACACCGGAAACGTAAACGCTGTTCTCTTCTCCCCGCGGCCTGATTCATGCACAGTTTTATGAACGTGCATTGTTGTGCGTTGCAGCAAAAATTCGCGCAATTTGTTTTGCGCCGCAACAAGCAGAGCTGAAAACGAAGGCTCCCGGAGGCATCACCGTCATGAAATCTCGTCTTACGCGTTCCATGCTTATGGCCGCCGCCTCGGCGGCCACGCTCGCATCCGCCGCGTCGATCGCGCCCGCGTCGGCGCAGGAGGGCCGGTCAGTCGAGGTGATCACCGTCACCGCCCAGCAGCGCGAGCAGAGCCTGCAGGACGTTCCGCTCTCGGTCGGCGCGTACGGGCTCGAGGAACTCGCGAACGCGGGCGTTCGCGACATCAAGGATCTCATCTCGATCGCGCCCGGCCTGATGGTGACCTCGACGCAGGCTGAGACGATCACCACCGCGCGCATCCGCGGCATCGGCACCGTCGGCGACAATTTCGGTCTCGAGAGCTCGGTCGGCGTCTATATCGACGGCGTGTTCCGCGCGCGCAACGGCGTCGGCTTCGGCGATATCGGCGAGCTGGAGCGCATCGAGGTGCTGCGCGGGCCGCAGGGCACGCTGTTCGGCAAGAACACCTCGGCCGGCGTGCTCAACATCGTCACCGCCGGCCCTGAGCACGAGTTCGGCGGCCACGTCGAGGCGACGGTGGGCGATTACGGCTATTCCCGCCTGAGCGGTCATGTCACCGGGTCGATCGTCGAGGACGAACTCGCCTTCCGCCTGTTCGCGGTGAACGGCGAGCGCGACGGCTTCACTGATCTCGTCGTCGGCAAGGGTGCGAACGCGGAACTCCAGGATTCCGACACGCAGGATTACTACTCGTTCCGCGGCCAGCTGCTGTGGACCCCGTCCTCGAACGTCGAGGGCCGGTTCATCGCCGACTACTCGGAGCGCGACGAGTTCTGCTGCTCGGCGCCGCAGTGGGATTTCACCGCCGGCGCCGCGGCGCTGGTGGGCGCGGTCGGCGGCCAGGTGGCCTTCCCGGCCGATCCGAGCGAGCGCGTGGCCTTCGCCAATCGCAACTACCTCCAGGAAGTGGAGGACTGGGGCATGTCGGCGGAGTTCGACGTCGACACCGGCATGGGCCAGCTGACCTCGGTGACGGCCTATCGCGAGTGGAACAACCGCCGCAGCCAGGACATCGACTACTCGTCGGCGGACCTCGCCTATCGTGACGCCGACAACAACTTCACCGACCTGTCGCGCTTCTCGCAGGAGTTGCGCCTGCAGGGCGTGAACGGCGGCCTCGACTGGCTGGTCGGCGCGTTCTACTCGAAGGAGGAGCTCGAGCTCGGCGACGCCATCCGCGTCGGCGACGACTGGGAGACCTTCCTCGGTCTCGCGGCGTCCGGCGGCACGAACCCGACCTTCATCTCCGACACGCTGAACGCCGTGGCGATGGCGCCGCTCTTCGCGCCGGGCACGGCGCTGCCGGGCGGGTCCGGCGTCGGCCAGGACATCTACAACCAGGAAGCCGAGAGCTGGGCGATCTTCACCCACAACACGTTGCAGCTGACCGACAGCTTCTCCATCACCGCCGGGCTGCGCTACACGAACGAGGAGAAGGAGCTCCAGGCGTCGTTCCAGACCAACCAGGCGCCGGGTTGCGGGTTCTTCGAGGGCATCTTCGGGCCCGATCCGCTGGCGGGTTCGGCCATGACCCCGCTCGCCGGCCTGGTTCCGCTGGTCTGCCTGCCCTACCAGCGCTCGGGCCTGGACGCGAACGGCTATGACCAGTCGCGCGAGGACGAGGAGTTCTCCGGCACGCTCCGGGCGACCTACCGGTTCAACGACGACTTCATGGCCTACGCGGGTTACTCGCGCGGCTTCAAGGCGGGCGGGTTCAACCTCGACCGCGAGTTCAACGGTCCGATCGGTCCGAGCGGCTACACGGACTCGAACACCGCGTTCGCGCCCGAGTTCATCGACGCCTACGAGATCGGCTTCAAGTCGACGCTCGGAAACGGGGCGCTGCAGCTCAACGGCAACCTGTTCTACCAGGACATCGAGGACTTCCAGCTCAACACCTTCAACGGCATCGCGTTCGTCGTGAACAGCATCCCGACGGTGGAGAGCCAGGGCCTCGAGCTTGACTTCGCCTACGCGACGCCGATCGAGGGGCTCGACATCCGCGGCGGTTACGCCTGGGTGGACGCCCAGTACGGCGACGACATCCCGTTCCCGGGGCTGGCGGGCAAGAATATCTCGCTGTCGCCGCAGAACTTCCTCACGACGCAGATCACCTATGAGCGGCCGGTGTTCAACAATCTCAACGGCCTGGTCTCGATCGATGCGCGTCACGTGACCGACTACAACACCGGCTCCGACCTCGATCCCGAGAAGGAGCAGGACGGCTTCACGCTGCTGAACGCCCGTGTCGGTCTCGGCCGCGAGGACGGCCGCTGGAGCGTTGAGCTCTGGGGCCGCAACCTGCTCGACGAGACCTACGCGCAGGTCGCGTTCGACGCCTTCGCGCAGGGTTCGCGCGCCGGCGCCGGCACGTCCAGCGACCCGCGGGGCACGGCGAGCTATGACGCCTTCCTCGGCGCGCCGCGGACCTGGGGCGTCACCCTGCGCACCGAATGGTGAGCCGGGAGGCGCAACCCGCCTGAGTCAAAGGGCCGGAGCGAACGCTCCGGCCCTTTTTCTTCGCGCGAAGTCTGGGGGGGTCAGCCGGTTTCGGCGATCCGCTTGTAAGCGTCCAGCGTGAGGAATTCCGGGAAGTCGGCGTCCAGCGCCAGCGCTTCGAGCAATTCGCGCGCCTCGTGGAAGCGGCCGTCCGCCCAGGCCGCGTCGCCGATTTCGGCGCGGATCTCCTCGGAGGCGGTTTCGATGGTCTCGCGCACGCGACTGGCGTCGACAGGCCGGCCGTCCTCGGTCCGTGCGCCATGGACGCGCCACTGCCAGAGCTGGGCGCGCGCGATCTCGGCGGTCGCGGCGTCCTCCATGAGATTGCGGATCGGCGCGGCGCCGCGGCCCGACAGCCAGGAGGCGAGATAGCGGATCGCGACGTCGGCGTTGTTGCGCAGGCCCTGTTCGGTGATCGCGCCCTCGCACGGGGCGAGCAGCGCGTCCCGGTTCTGCCTGACCGGCGGGCGGGCCGAGAGCTGGTTCGGCCCGTCCATGACCGCGTCGAACGCCTCCATGGCGACCGGGACGAGGGCGGGGTGGGCCACCCATGCGCCGTCATGGCCGTTTCGCGCCTCCCGGGTCTTGTCGGCGCGAACCTGCTCCATCGCCCGGGCGTTCGCCGCCTCGTCGCCCTTGACCGGGATGAAGGCGGACATGCCGCCCATCGCATGCGCGCCGCGCCGGTGGCAGACCGCGATCACGCGTTCGGCGTAGGCCGCCATGAAGGGAACCGTCATCGTCACGGCGGACCGGTCCGGCAGCACCTTCGCCGGATCGGCCTTCTGCCGCTTGATGTAGCTGAAGATATAGTCCCAGCGCCCGGCGTTCAGCGCCGTCAGGTTCTCCCTCAGCTCCCAGATGATCTCGTCGAGCTCGAAGGCCGCCGGCAGCGTCTCGATGAGCAGGGTGACGCGCACCGTCCCCCGATCGAGGCCGAGCGCGTCTTCGCAGTGGCGGATGACGAGCGCCCAGAGCCGGGCCTCGAAACGCGTCTCCAGCTTGGGGATGTAGAAATACGGGCCGGATCCGCGGCGCTTCAGCTCCGCATGATTGTGGAAGAGGTAGAGCGCGAAATCGAAAAAGGCCCCGGCGATCGGCTCGCCGTCGATCGCCAGGTGCGCCTCGTCGAGATGCAGGCCGCGGACCCGCGCGATGAGCACGGCCGGGTCGGCGCCGAGTTCGTAGCGCTTGCCCGAGCCGGGATCGGTGAAGTCGATCGTGCGGCGAACCGCGTCGCGCAGATTGATCTGCCCGTCCATCATGTTGGTCCAGGACGGCGTCGAGGCGTCCTCGAAATCGGCCATGAAGCAGCGCGCGCCGGAATTGAGCGCGTTGATCACCATCTTGCGGTCGACCGGGCCGGTGATCTCGACGCGCCGGTCGGCGAGATCGGCCGGGGCGGGCGGGACGGTCCATTCCGCGGCGCGGATCGCCGCGGTGTCATCGGGAAAGTCGAGTCGCTCCTCGCCGGCGTCGAGCCGGGCCTGCCGCGCCTCGCGCTCGGCCAGAAGGCGGCGGCGCTCGCCGTCGAAGCGGCGGTGGATGTCGGCGAGCAGGGCGAGGGCGTCCGGGGTGAGGATCTCGTCGTAGCCGGGGCGCATCGCGCCCCGGATCGTCACGCCCTGGGGCGTGGAGGCGGTGTCGGCGTCGCCGCGCATGGCGGTCTCCTGTGATCGGGTTTCGACGTGAATGCGCGGCCGCCGGGCCGAAGCGCCGGCGGCTGCGTCGGCGTGCAGGCCCGCCTTATTCCGCCGCGACCGGACCCTTGAACTGATCGGTCTCGGTGGATGTCTCCATCGCGGTCGTCGAGGACAGCCCGCCCGAGAGCGTCGTGTTTACGCGGTCGAAATAGCCGGTGCCGACTTCGCGCTGGTGCCGCGTCGCGGTGTAGCCGTCGGTCTCGGAGGCGAACTCGGCCTGCTGCAGCTCGGAATACGCGCCCATGCCGCGATCGCGATAGCCGCGGGCGAGTTCGAACATGCCGTGATTGAGCTGGTGGAAACCGGCCAGCGTAACGAACTGGAACTTGTAGCCCATCGCGCCGAGCTCCTTCTGGAAGCGTTCGATCGTGGCCGGATCGAGATTGGCCTCCCAGTTGAAGGACGGCGAGCAATTGTACGCCAGCAGCTTGCCCGGATATTTCGCGTGGACGGCCTCGGCGAAGCGGCGCGCCTCGTCGAGATTGGGCTTCGAGGTCTCCCACCACAGAAGGTCGGCGTAGCGCGCATAGGCGAGTCCGCGCTTGATGCAGTGATCGACGCCGCGGCCGGGCTTGAGGCGGTAGAAGCCTTCCGAGGTGCGGCCGGCCTCGAAGTCGATGAATTCGTGGTCGCGCTCGTCGATGTCGGAATTGATCAGCGTGGCGGACTCCGCGTCCGTGCGCGCGACGATCAGGGTGGGCGTCCCCATGACGTCGGCGGCGAGCCGGGCGGCGTTGAGATTGCGCTCGTGCTGGGCGGTGGGAATGAGCACCTTGCCGCCGAGATGGCCGCACTTCTTCTCCGCGGCGACCTGGTCCTCGAAATGAACCCCGGCGACGCCGGCCTCGATGAAGGCCTTCATGATCTCGAAGCAGTTGAGCGTGCCGCCGAAGCCGGCCTCGGCGTCGGCGACGATCGGCGCGAACCAGTCGCGCGAGGCCTGGCCGGACTCGGCGACCTCGACCTGGTCGGCGCGCTGAAGCGTGCGGTTGATCTTGCGCGCCAGCTCCGGCGCCGAGTTGGCCGGGTAGAGCGACTGGTCGGGATACATCGCCCCGGCGGTGTTGGCGTCGGCGGCGACCTGCCAGCCGGAGAGATAGATCGCCTTGAGCCCGGCGCGCACCATCTGCATGGCCTGGTTGCCTGACAGCGCGCCGAGCGCATTGACGTATGGCTCGGACCGCAGGAGCTCCCAGAGCTTCACCGCGCCGCGCTCGGCGAGCGTGTGGGAGAGCTGGACGGAGCCGCGCAGCGCGACGACGTCGTCGGCGGTGTAGTTCCGCTCGACGCTCTCGAAGCGGTCGGACGCTGCGGCGGGAACGAGGTCCTGGAACGTGGTCATCGCGGAATCTCCTGATCGCTATGTAGTGTCAGTGTGACCGCCGCCGGTCGTCTGTCCATTCTTCGTTGCAAGAAAAGCGGATACGATGTACCGGTAATGACGATGAAAGAGTGTCAGTATGTAAAGAAAATGACATGACGGCGGAGCCGGAGAAGCTCTTCGCCGGCGCGCGGCTGCGCCGGCTGCGCCGCGATCTGGGCCTGACCCAGGCGGCCTTCGCCGAGTCGCTCGGCATCTCGCCCAGTTATCTGACCCTGCTCGAGCGCAACCAGCGGCCGGTCACCGCGCGCGTTCTGCTCGGGCTCGCCGACGCGTTCGACATCGATGTGCGCGCCTTCGCCGCCGAGACCGACCGGCAGCTGCTGACCGATCTGAGGGAGGCCGCCGCCGATCCGGTGCTGTCCGGCGTCGGGCTCGACGAGCGCGATCTGCGCGACCTTTCCGACGCCCATCCGCGGGCGGCCGAGGCGTTGTCGCGCCTGCACCAGGCCTATCGCGAGACCAACGCCGCGGCGGCCGACCTGGCCATCCGCGTCTCCGGCGGCGGCGACGCGGCGGGCGGCCTCTCGCCGCTGGAGGAAGTCCGCGACGCGCTCGATGCGGCGCAGAATCATTTCCCGGACCTCGAGACCGCCGCGGAGACGCTGCGCGCCCAGCTCGAGCCCGGCGATCTCATGGCGGGTCTGAACACGCGGCTGCGCGCCGAGCACGGCGCGGCGGTGCGCGTTTATGACGACGAGACGATGGGCGGGGCGTTGCGCCGCTTCGACTTCCACGCCCGCAAGCTGATGCTGTCGGAACGGCTCTCCCACGAGGCGCGCGTCTTTCACGCCGCGGTGACGCTGATCCTGCTGGAGGCGGGCGAGACGCTCGACGAGACGGCGGCGGGCGCCGAGCTGTCCGGCGACGACGCCCGGCGGCTGTTCCGCGCGAGCCTCGCCAACTATGCCGGTGCGGCGGTGATGATGCCCTATGACGCCTTCCGGGAGGCCGCGGAGAAGACCGGCTACGACATCGAGCGCCTGTGCGCCCGGTTCGACGCGAGCTTCGAGCAGGTCTGCCACCGGCTCACCACGCTCAACCGCCCCGGCGCGCGGGGCGTGGCCTTCTTCATGGTGCGCGTCGACCAGGCGGGAAACGTCTCGAAGCGCTTCGGCGGCGGCGTGCTGCCGTTCGCGCGCTCGGGCGGCGGCTGCGCGCGATGGCGCATCCACGACGCCTTCCGCATGCCCGAGCGCGTTCATGTCCAGCTTCTGGAGATGCCCGACGGGGCGCGCTTCCTGTCGATGGCGAAAGCCGTCGCCCGGCCGCTTCCCGGCGGCGGCTCCGCGCTCCAGGCGGTCGCCGTGGGCTGCGACGCCGCCGATGCGGACCGGCTGGTCTACGACCCCGGCAAGGCGGCCGAGCCGACCCCGGCCGGGATCGCCTGCCGGCTGTGCGAACGCGAGGACTGCGCCGAGCGCGCCTTTCCGCCCATGCAGCGCGCGCTGAAGCTCGATCCGCACGTGCGCGGCGCCGCCCCGTTCACCTTCTCGCGGGATTAGGCTTCCCGTCGCCCCGCCGGTTCGGTTTATGCTCGCGACCGGTTCACGCCCAAGCCGCCTCGGGAATGGTCTCCATGCTTTCGCCGCGACGCCAGACGCTGCTCATCGCGTTCGGTCTGTTCATCGTGCTCGCCGGTCTGGCCATCTACGCCAGCCCGCTGTCGGCCCGCTCGCTGGAAGCCCGGCTGCAGACGGCCGCCGAGGCTGCGCTGTACGACATTCGCGCCGACGAATGGGCGTCTCTGGAGATGAACGGCCAGGTCGCCATTCTCTCCGGACGCGCGCCCAACCGTCAGGCGCGCGACTCCGCGCTGGAGGCCGTGCGCACCGCGGCGTGGGCCGGCGGCGTCGTCGCCGGCGGCGTCACCAAGGTGGTCGACCTCACCCGGCTTCCCGCGTCCGACGCCGTGTTCGGCCTGCACGCCGACCTGATCGGCGGGCGGCTGACGCTGACCGGCTTCGCGCCCGACGCCGAAGGCCGCGACCGAATCGAGCAGGCCGCGCGGCGGCTGTTTTCGGAACGCGTCGACATCAGGCTCCAGCTGGCGCCCGGCGGCGCGCCCGAGGGCTGGGAGGCTACGGTCCGGCTGATGCTGTCGGAGCTCGCGCGCCTCGACGCCGGCGCGGCCGTGATGCGCGGCGACCGGGTCGCGCTCACCGGGCTGGCGGGCAACGCCCAGACCGCCGATCTCATCCGGGCGGCGTTCGACGATCCGCCGGAGGGCTTCGCCGCCGCCGCGCTCGTTCGCCCGGCCGGCGCGGCTTATGAGAGCCGGATCACGGACGCGCCGCTGTGCGAGCTGGCGATCACCGCCGCGCTGGGCCGGCGAGCGGTGGCGTTCTCGCCCGGCGGCGTCGGCATCGGCGAGCAGTCGCGCGCCGCGCTGCGCCGCGCCGGCGAGGCGTTCGCCCGTTGCGAGGACCTCGTCCTGACGGTTCGGGTGCGCGTCGCCGAAGGCGCGGACGCGGAGACGCTGGCGATCAGGCGCGCCGCGGCCATCGCCGACGCGCTGGCCGCCGGCGGCGCCGACCGCATGCTCATCGAGACGGCGACGGCGCCGCGCGAAGAAGAGCGCGCGCTCGCGTTCGAGGTGAACGCGCCGAATCCCGACCCGGGCGTCGAGGAAGACGACGGCGCGGACCAGGAAACCGAACCCGAATCGCAGGCGTTGAACGACGACGGAGGTGACTGAGATGCTCTGGCTGACTTGGCAGATGTGGATCCTGCTGCTGCTCGCCTTCGCCGGCGGCGTGATCGTGGGGTGGGTCGCGCGCGGCCAGTCCGACGCGCCCCGGCAGGCGTCCGCGCCGAGCCCCGCGCCGGCTCCCTCGACGGGCGCGACGGCCGAGGCCGCCGGTCCCGGGGCCTCAGCGCGCGCGCCCGAGCCTGAGGTGAAGCCGGCCCCGGTCGCCGCGTCGCCCTCGGGAGCCCCGTCCGCCGCGGCGGCGTCCTCCGTCGAACCTGAAGAGGAGGCGGCGCCGTCAGGCGGCGAGCCGGACGACCTCACCGAGATCAAGGGGCTGGGGCCGCGCGCCGCGGAGAAGCTCAAGGCGCTGGGCGTGACCCGGATCTCCGAGATCGCGGCCTGGAGCGAGTCCGACATCGATCACTACGACGCCGCCATCGATGGTCGCGGCCGGATCAGGCGAGACGACTGGGTGGCGCAGGCAAAAACGTTGACCGGCGGATCGTAATCCGCCTCAGCGCCATTCCCCGAGCAGCCGCTCGGCGGCCTCGCTCGCGGGCAGGCGGCCCTGCGCGACGGCGTCCTCGAGACCGGGCAGTGCGGCCTTCACGGCGGAGTCGGCTCTGAACGCCGCGACGACGCGTTCCTCGACCATGGCGTGGAACCAGCGCACCTGCTGGGCGCGGCGCTTCTCGTCGAGCGCGCCGGCGCGCTTGAGCGCGGCGCGGTGGGTCTCGATCGCCTCCCACAATGCGGCGATCCCGTCGCCCGACAGCGCCGAGCCGGTGAGTACGACCGGCGACCAGTGCGGCGAGGCCGGCGCCAGCAGGTGGAGCGCGGCCTCGAGATCCTTCGCCGAGCGCCGCGCGCGCGTCGCGTTCTCGCCCTCGGCCTTGTTGACGAACAGGATGTCGGCGAGCTCGATCAGCCCCTTCTTGATGCCCTGCAGCTCGTCGCCGGCGCCGGGCAGCATCATCGCGACGAAGACGTCGACCATGTCGGCGACGACGGTTTCCGACTGGCCCACGCCGACGGTCTCGACGATGACGACGTCATAGCCCGCCGCTTCGCACAGCAGCATGGATTCGCGGGTCTTTCCCGCCACCCCGCCGAGCGTGCCGGCGGCGGGCGAGGGGCGGATGAAGGCGTTGCGATCGGTCGCCAGCGCGCCCATGCGCGTCTTGTCGCCGAGGATGGAGCCCTTCGTGCGGGTCGAGGAGGGGTCGACGGCCAGGACGGCGACGCGATGACCCTCGCCGGTGAGCCTGGTTCCGAGCTTTTCGATCAGCGTCGACTTGCCGACCCCGGGCACGCCCGTCAGCCCGACGCGCCAGGCCTTGCCCGTCCGGTCCATGGCCGCGGTGAGCAGGGCGCGCGCCTCGGCCTGGTGGTCGACCTTCGTCGACTCAACGAGCGTGATCGCGCGCGCCAGGGCGGCGCGGTCGCCGGAGACGAGCTGGTCGGCGAGATCGCTCATGGGCGGCGGTTAAAGACGCTTCGCCCGCGCGAGGCAAGCCGCGCGAGAGCCTAGCCGGGCGTGAACCCGCTCAGGACCTCGCGTGCGTCGTAGACGCTTGGACGGGCGGGCGCCTCGCCGGAGCCGGCGATGATCTCGAGCGTGATCGTGGTGCGCCGCTCGCGGCCGGGACTGAAGCTGACGCCGAGCCCGACGCCGCTCGAGCTGTAGCCGCCCGATCCCACCGCGCCGCCGACCGCGCCGCCGACGCTGACCGGCGAGTCGCCGCTGCCCTCGCGGTCGCTGGCGCGGCGGACGATCTCGAACCACTCGTTTCCGCTCTCGAGGGTGAGCTCGGCGGCCCGCCTCAGCGCCAGGCGCTCGGCGGTGGCCGCGCTCGCGTCCGGTCCGGCGGTGAAGCTCACCCGCCAACGATCGCTCTCGATGCGCTGCTCGCTGTAGCCGATCGCGCGTTCGGTGTCGGCGGCGGGGCCGTAGACGGTCTGGGTGGCCGCGCAGGCCGCCAGCAGAACGGCGAGAAAACCGGCTTCGAGCAGTCGGGGCATGGATCAGTCCTCCGGATCCGCCGCGGCGGGCGCGTCGCGATAGCCCAGCTTGGCGATGATCAGCCCGACTGTGAAGCCCGCGAGCGCGCCGGCGGCGAGCATGGGGGGAACCACGCCCGTTTCGTCGGCGACGCCGAACCTGACGGATCGGAGCGGACCGAAGATCTGCGCGCTGAACATCAGGCCGGCCCCGGCTTCGAAGAGCCCCATGGCCAGGACGCCGCGCCGGCCTGTGAGATGGGCGAGCAGCCAGACGGCGAGGATCAGCGGGCCGCCAAGCAGGTAGCAGACGATCACGCTCACCACGAGCGTGCCGATGACGAGCGCCTCGCCCAGAACTTCGGCGCCCTCGGCGGGCAGGGCGGGAATGGCGGTCAGGAACGCCGCCGCGCCGATCAGCGCCGCGACCAGCGGCGCGAAGATCAGCGACAGGACGAGCCCGAGGGGATCGGCCCGGCGGGTCGGCGCCGGGCTCATCCCAGGCTCACCGCCGTGCCCGAGGCCGAGACCATCAGCATCGAGCCCTGCTGGCCGATCACCTCGTAGTCGAGGTCGACGCCCACCACGGCGTCGGCGCCCAGCCGGGACGCCTCGTCGGCCAGCTCCTGCAGCGCGATTTCGCGCGCCTCGCGCAGCGATTTCTCGTAGCTGCCCGAGCGCCCGCCGACGAGATCGCGGATGCCGGCGAACATGTCTCGGAAGACATGCGCGCCGAGAATGGCCTCGCCGGTGACGACGCCGTGATAGTCGCGGATGGGCTTGCCTTCGACCGACGGCGTGGTGGTGACGATCATGCGGGTCTCCTGCTGGCTGTCTGCGGCCGAGCCTAGCCGAGCCCGCGGCGCGACGACACCGCGCGGCCGATCCGGACTCGCGTTATGAGTCGAACGATGACGAGCCCCGGCTTCACCCCGACGGCGCGCATGCGCATCGCCGCCACGATGGCGCTGATCGTGATGGCGGCCGTGTTCGCCGCGACCCATGTCTGGGGGCGCGACGAAGGCGTGTGGGGCTATGTCCGCGCCTTCGCCGAAGCCGGGCTGGTGGGCGGGCTCGCCGACTGGTTCGCGGTGACCGCCATCTTCCGCCGGCCGCTGGGCCTGCCCATCCCCCACACGGCGGTCATTCCCCGCAACAAGCAGCGCATCGCCGACGCCGTCGGGCGCTTCATCGCGGAGAATTTCCTCGATCCCGCGCTGGTGGCCGAGCGGCTGGAGGACGGCGATCCCGGCGCGCGCATCGGCGAATGGCTCGCCGACCGCTCCCAGGCCGACCGGCTCGCCCGCGGCCTCGTCGCCGCCGCGCCCGACCTGCTCTCATTGCTGGATGACGAGGCGGTCGCGCGCTTCTGGCGCCGGCGCGTCGCCGAGCAGACGACCGGCGCGCGGATCGCGCCGGTCGTCGGTTCGGTGCTGGAGGCGCTCACCGCCGAGGGCAAGCACCAGATCCTGCTGAACGCCGCGCTCAAGGAAGGCTTCGCCGCGCTGGAGACCCACGAGGAGCGCATCCGCGCCGCGGTGCGCGAGCAGAGCCATGCCGTGCTGCGCTTCACCCGCATGGACCGCAAGGTCGCCGACGGGCTGATCGGCGCCATCGAGGACCTGCTCCACGACATGGCCGTCGAGCCCGACCATCCCGCGCGCAAGCGGCTGACCGAGATCGTCGAGGACTTCGCCCGCGACCTGCGCGAGGACGCCGCGCTGCAGGCGCGCCTGGAGCGGATCGTCGCCGAGGCGCTCGCCCATCCCGCGCTCGCCGACGTCGCCGACCAGGGCTGGCGCGAGGCCAGGGCCGCCGTCATCGCCGACGCCGGCAAGGGCGCGGACTCGAAGGCGGCCGGCTGGATCGCCGACGGGCTCGCAGGGCTCGGCGAGGCGATCCTGTCCGACGCCGAGGCGCGCGCGGCCTTCAACGCGCGGCTCCGCCCCGCGCTCGTCCATCTCGCCGAGCGCCACGGCCGCGACGTCGCGCGCATCGTCTCGGAGACCATCGCGAGCTGGGACGCCGACACCGTGGTGGACAAGCTCGAGGCCAATGTCGGCCGCGACCTGCAGTATATCCGCCTCAACGGCACGCTGATCGGCGGCCTCGTCGGCGTGACCCTGCACGCGCTGACGACGTGGGTGTGAGATTTCACCCTCCCTCCCCCTCGTGGGGAGGGTGGCCCGGCCGCAGGCCGGGTCGGGTGGGGGGCGAGCGTAGAGCGCCCTTCGGCCGTCACCCCACCCTGGCCGCTTCGCGGCCTTCCCTCCCCATCAAGGGGAGGGAGGGCGATTCAGCCCCCTCGGCCTCGCACTTGCCCGCCCTCGCGCAGGCGAGCGATCCGGAGGCCCGGAAGGGCGGCCAAGTCCACTGGCCCGGCCGCACGGGCGTCATGGGGCGATCGGCGGCCGCTCATCGCCGCGCCGGCGACTCCCTCCCCTCGAGGGGAGGGTGAGGGTGGGGTGAGGCTTGTCCTGAACCCCGGCCGACCCCGGACTCGATCCGGGGGAGAGCCGGGGCCTCCGGGAGAACAATCGCCGGGAGGTCCCGGATCGCGCCTTCGGCGCGTCCGGGATTTCAGCCCCGCCCCGGCCTCACCCCCATCAAGGGGAGGGAGGCGATGGCGGCGCTCGCGCGTCAAATGCTCAGCGCCCGGCGCTCCGCCGGCCGGAGCCGCGGAGGGAGAAGGACGAAGGGGCGCGCGGGAGCAGTCTCGCGAGTTGATGGTGGGCCTATATCGTCATGGCCGGACTTGTTCCGGCCATCCAGTCGATGCGGCCTGGATCACCGGGACAAGCCCGGTGATGACGGGACGCAGCTGTGGTCCGTTCGCGAGTCCGACTGAGCGCAGGCGCCTAATCCCGCCCCTCCATCCGCTCGATCAGTTCCACGGCGGCGTCGGCGATCACCGTGCCCGGCGGGAAGACGGCCGCCGCGCCCATCTGCTTCAAGGTGTCGACGTCCTCGGGCGGGATGACGCCGCCCACCACGATGAGCATGTCCTCGCGGCCGTGATCGGCGAGCGCGGCCTTCAATTCCGGCACGAGCGTGAGATGGCCCGCCGCCAGCGAGGAGGCGGCGACGACGTGGACGTCGTTCTCGATCGCCTGCATGGCGGCTTCTTCGGGCGTCTGGAAGAGCGGGCCGATATCGACGTCCCAGCCGAGATCGGCGAAGGCCGAGGCGACGACCTTCTGGCCGCGGTCATGGCCGTCCTGGCCCATCTTGGCGATGAGGATGCGCGGCCGCCGGCCCTCGGTCTCCGCGAAGCGGTCGGCGGCCTCGAGCGCGGCCTTCACCTTCGCGTCGTCGCCGGACGTCTTCAAATACACCCCCTGGACGGACTGGATCTCGGCGGTGTGGCGACCGTAGGCGGTTTCGAGCGCATCGGAAATCTCCCCGACGGTGGCGTGGGCCCGCGCCGCGGCGACGGCCAGCTCAAGCAGATTGCCGGAGCCCTCGTCGGCGGCCTTCGCGAGCGCGGCGAGGGCGGCGTCGACATCGGCGGGGTCGCGCTCGGCGCGGAGCCTCTTCAGCTTTTCGATCTGCTCGGCCCGGACCTTGGCGTTGTCGACCTTGAGCACGGGCACGTCCTCGGGCTCGGTCAGGCGGAACTTGTTGACGCCGACGATGGTCTGCTGGCCGCTGTCGATGCGCGCCTGGGCCTTCGCCGCGGCCTCCTCGATGCGGAGCTTGGGCGTGCCTTCCTCGATCGCCTTCGCCATGCCGCCGAGCTCGTCGATCTCGTGGATATGATCGAGCGCGCGCGCGGCGAGATCGTGGGTCAGCCGCTCGACATAAAAGCTGCCGCCCCAGGGATCGATGGCGTCGGTCATGTGGGCTTCGCTGGCGAGCACGAGCTGGGTGTTGCGCGCGATGCGCGCGGAGAAGTCGGTCGGCAGCGCCAGCGCCTCGTCAAGCGAGTTGGTGTGCAGCGACTGGGTGTGGCCGTCGACGGCGGCCATCGCCTCGATCGCGGTGCGCGCGACATTGTTGAACACGTCCTGGGCGGTGAGCGACCAGCCCGAGGTCTGGCAGTGCGTGCGCAGCGACAGCGATTTCGGGTTCTGCGGCTGGAAGCGCTCGCGCATCAGCTTGGCCCAGATGAGGCGGGCGGCGCGCAGCTTGGCGATCTCCATGAAATAATTCATCGAGATGCCGAAGAAGAAGGACAGGCGCGGCGCGAAGGCGTCGACGTCGAGACCGGCGTCGACGCCGGCCTTCACGTATTCCAGCCCGTCGGCGATGGTGTAGGCGAGCTCGATGTCGGCCGGCGCGCCGGCCTCGAGCATGTGGTAGCCCGAGATCGAGATCGAGTTGAAGCGCGGCATCTCCTTCGCCGTGTAGGCCATGATGTCGGAGACGATCCGCATCGAGGGGCCCGGCGGGTAGATGTAGGTGTTGCGCACCATGAACTCTTTCAGGATGTCGTTCTGGATCGTGCCTGAAAGCTTCGTGTGCGAAACGCCTTGTTCCTCGGCGGCGGCGATATAGAGCGCCATCACCGGCAGGACCGCGCCGTTCATCGTCATCGACACGCTCATCTCGCCGAGCGGGATGCCGTCGAACAGCTCGCGCATGTCGAGGATGGAATCGATGGCCACGCCGGCCATGCCGACATCGCCCTTCACCCGGGGATTGTCGGAATCGTAGCCGCGATGGGTCGCGAGATCGAAGGCGATCGACAGCCCCTTCTGTCCGGCGGCGAGATTGCGCCGGTAGAAGGCGTTGGAGTCCCTCGCCGTCGAGAATCCGGCGTATTGCCGGATGGTCCACGGGCGCTGGACGTACATGGTCGGGTAGGGGCCGCGCACGTAGGGCGCGATCCCCGGCCGGCCGTCGACGAAGTCGAGCGCTTCGCGGTCGGATTCGGAATAGGCCGGCTTGACCGCGATCCCCTCCGGGGTGCGCCAGGCGTCGCGCGTCGCGGCCTCGCCCTCGCCGTTATGGGCGGGCTCGAGATCGATGGCGGTGAAGTCGGGATGCCGGGTCATGCCTTCACTCCCGTCGCCGCGTGCGCTCTGGCGAGATCGTCCAGCGCATTGCTTCGCATATGAATATAGTGGTCGACGCCGGCGATGTCGGCGGGCTTTCCGGCGACCCAGACGGCGTCCGCGCCAGCGGCTCTCAGCGCCTTGGCGAGATCGGCGGCGTCGGCTTCGTAGGCGGCGTCGGTTCCGCAGATGACGGCGAGCTGCGCGCCGGAGTCCGCGAAGGCTTTTACCGTCGCTTCGACCGACTCCCGCGCCTCCGCGCCCGTCGCTTCCACGCCGCCGGCGGCGAGCCGGTTTTCGGCGAAGGTCGCGCGCGCGTTGAAGTCGGCCAGCCCGCCCAGCGTCGCGAGGAAGGCCCGCGGCCGCGCGCCCGTTTTCTCGGCGAAGGCGTCGGCGGCGTCGCGCAGCGCCTCGAAGGGTTCGGCGAAGCGCATAAAGGCGACCGGCTCCCATTCCGGCTCGGGCGTCGAGAGCGGGCGGATCTGCGCGCCGGACCTGGCCGCGGCGATCTTGCCCGCGAAGGGCTGCGGCTCGAGTTCGGGCGCGTCGAGCGCGGGCGGGGCGTAGTCGCGCGGCAGCGTCTCGATCGGCTCGGCGCCGAGGACGGGATACTGGCTCAGCCCGATCAGCGACTCCCGGCCCTCGGCGTAGGCTGTCTCGCGCTGCGCGCGGACCTTCGCGATCTCGGCCTGCAGCCAGCCGGCCTTGACGGTCTCGAACAGGCCGCCGCGGCGCTCGATCTCCTGGAACACGCCCCAGCCGGCTTCGGCCAGGCGCGCGCCCAGCGTCTCGTGCAGATACCCGCCGCCGGCCGGATCGGCGACCTTGCCGATATGACTTTCCTCGGCCAGCAGGATCTGGAGATTGCGCGCCAGCCGCCGGGCGAAACTCGTCGGCCGGCCGGGCCGGGCGTGGGTGAGCGGGCGCACGGTGATCGAATCCGCCCCGCCGGCCGCCGCGCCGAGGGCGGCGCAGCTCACGCGGATCAGGTTCGTCCAGGGATCGCGCGCGGTCATCATCCGCGCCGAGGTGTGGACGTGGACGCGCATGCCGCGGGCTGCCGGCGAGCAGCCGAAGCTCTCCGTCACCCGCGCCCAGACGCGCCGCGCCGCGCGCAGCTTGGCGATGGTGAGATGGATGTCGGCGTCCGCGGAGAGGGAGAAGACGAGCGCGTTCGCCGCCTGGTCGGGGCTCAGTCCGTGATCGAGGAAGACGCGCATGTAGGAGGCGCCGCCGGCCGCGCAGAAGGCGATCTCCTGGGCTTCCGAGCCGCCGGCCTCGTGCGGCGCGCCGGCGGTGATGTCGACGACGCCGAGGCGGGGGAAAGTCTCCGCGCAATACGCCGCCGCCTCGGCGGTGCGCTTCAGGCGGTCGGGCAGCTTCTCCGCGCCGCCGCCGAGCCGCGACTTGCGCCCGATCGGCGACAGGCCGAGCCCGCCGTGAAGGTTTGTCCCGTCGAGCCCGGCGTCTTCAAAGAGCGCCAGCAGCATCGCACCGTATTGCGGGTTGAGCCGCGCCGGCGCGAGATGAACCGGGGCGAGATCGAGCAGGACGCCGTCGAGCGTGCGCTTGAGCTCGTCGAGCGTGCGCACCGCCACGCCGTCCTCTCCCGCGGGGTCGAGCCTCAATTCGATCTCGCTCGCGCCGCCGTGCAGCTCGTCGAGAATCGCGGCGTTGGCGTCGGCCGGATCCGGGTCGTCGACCGCCTGGCGGATCCCCCAGGGCAGGTGTGCATCGCGCTCGGCGGCGAGCCCGCGAACGAAGGGCGCTGCGCCGGGCGCGCCGGCGGCCTCGACATCGGCGAGATCGCCGCGCGCGAACAGCGGGCCGCGGGCGATTCCGTCGACGGTGCGCCGGACCAGCCGGTCGAAATCGGCGCCCTTGAGCGCTTCGTCTGCGAGGGCGCGCCATTCGGCGTCGTCGGCCGGCGGAAATCCCTCGGCCATGGGGCGGATAGCTTCGGTCATGCGCACTTCCCTACACCGGACGGGGCCGGGAGGTAAGGCGCGGGAAAACCGTCGCGTCAAGCGCGCGGTCGCGCCGGGGAGGCTCGTCGCGCCAATCCCCGGCGTCCCGACGGGGCTTAGCCTTGAACGCGCCGCGAAGCGCGAAAGGAACACCGCCCATGTCCGACGATTCCACCCCGCGGCTGGGCCTGCCCTGGCTGATGCCCGCCCAGGCCCAGAAGCACGTCACCGTCAACGAGGCCCTGCGCCGGCTCGACGCGCTGGTCGGGCCGCGCGCGCTCAGCCGCACGACCGCCGCCGAGCCCGCCGACCCGGCCGACGGCGAGGCGTGGATCCTGCCCGCCGGCGCGTCGGGCGCGCGCTGGGACGATTTCGCCGAGAACGATCTCGCCGTGTTCCAGGACGGGGCGTGGGCGCGCTACGCGCCGGACGGCGGGCTCGCCGTCTGGGTCGTCGACGAGGCGCGCACGGTGGTGTTCGACGGGGCGGCGTGGCGGCCTGCGGAGGAGTTGATCGAGACGCTGCAGAATCTGTCGCGGCTCGGGCTGGGAACGGCGGCCGACGCCGCCAACCCCTTCGCCGCCCGGCTCAACGCGGCGCTGTGGACCGCGCTCGCCGCCGGCGCCGGCGGCAGCGGCGATCTGCGCGTCGCCTTCGACAAGGAGGCCGCCGCCAACGTGGTCTCCCTGCTGCTGCAGTCCGGCGCGTCGGGCCGCGCGGAGATCGGCCTCGTCGGCGACGACGATCTCGCGGTGAAGGTGAGCCCGGACGGGCAGGCCTGGCAGACCGCGCTCAGCATCGACCGCGCCACCGGCGGGGTCGACTTCTCGCGCGGCGTGTCGATCGCGGGGACGCCCGCCGGCGCGCTCATGTTCACGCCGGGCGGCAAGGGGGTGAATGCGATCTGGCGCGTCGACGCCGAGCACTCCGAGCTCCCGCGCACCGCGACGATCTATGCGGTGTCGGGCGACGTCATCACGATATCGGGCGCCTCGGCGGACATCTTCGCCAAGCATGACGTCTGGTCGGGATCGAGCTATCTGCGCATCTGGAACGCGTCGAAAGCCCCGGAGGAGGCCGCCTGGATGAAGGCGATTCCGGACTGGGGCGCGGGGAATTCGCAGCTGCAAGTGACCGATGCGGCCGACATCGCCGGCTGGGCGGCGGGCGACACCGTCCGCCTTGGCGAGCTGGCGCCGAGCAATGAATGGGTCGCGGCCATCGATATCTCGCCGATGATGATGCAGGTGTTCGGCTACGCGTTCCGGCAGTCGGGGGTTATGGTGAAAGCGAATCTGCTCAGCGCATCGGCCGGTGACGATGTGGCCGTATCTCCTAATGGGGAGAAGGGTGACTATGTCTCAGCTTCCGGTACGGCAGTTGCAGGCATTCTGAGCGGAGCAGGCGTGACAATTATTCCGTCGACGAAACCTTCTCCGATATCAAACTCCAACCTTGTATTTGTGCGAGAGAAGTTTGCTACAAACGCCACAGTTGAGCTGGTGAGCGTAATGGCAGTTCTCCAGTGAGCTTTTCCTAGAAGTAAAATTTTTTAGCAATAAATACATCTACATCGCGATAGGTTCCGATTTTTGTAACATTATTGATCTCAATGATCTGAGAAAAGAATTGCGGCACATCATAACTATCAAATGATATACCACTTCGATCCTGTGATATAGTATGGGAAGTAAATAAAATTTCGCGCCGCGTGATGCGACAAATTTCATTCGCTAATTTAATGGAATCTTCTTTTTTGGGCTGATGTATAAAAACATCAAGACACAATGTATAATCAAAAAATAAGTTGGGATATGTATTTGTCGACTCTTGATAAAATGACCAATCTGGTCTTTTCTTTTGTGCGATCGCAATTGCCTCAGCTGATGTATCAATGCCGGTGTAATCTGCTATCTGCAAGTTCCGTGTGGCCTCAATGTCTCCGCAACCGACATCGAGGACTTTGCCTTGGGGTCTTGAATCAAAATAGCGGGCTAGGAGCTCGCGCTTGTAAGAAAGCGGCTCATTGCGGGAGCCGAGCCCCGATCCAAGCTTTGGGAATCGAGCATACCTGAAATCCCAGAAGATTGAGTTTGAAAACGCGGAGCGACGCCCTTTATCCAATATTTGGCGCGATTCAGTGATAGCGTGATCGATCCAATCCACGCCGGTAGTAAGCGGCCGACCGTGGTTATCGACATGTCCGTGATAGTGCAGACCAGATACGGTCTGGCGTGGAATCCGGGCAAGGTGTTCAGCGCCTAGATGCGTGGGGAGGTTAGCGCCTGTCGGGAGAGGCCTGATATCAACTCTGTGTTCAGCGAGAGCCATTCCCATTGCTATTTGATCAGAGTGGTGGAGCGCGCTACCAAGTACATCTTCTCGGCTAAGACACATCAGCGCGTATCTTTCCCAACTATTGCTCAAATATTCAGTCATTGATGTAGGAATTATATAAAGACCACCATTGAAATTTGTCGAAAATGTGCTGGAGCCTGGAGCAATTTCAAGGGGTTGTTCGCTTATCCGATCAATGAGCGCGGTTTCTTTGAAAAGCTTGCGCCAAGCAGTTTCCGGTGGATTTGGTAGGTCAACTGGTTTGGCGCGAAAGCAGTTCGGAAGTGCCCATTCCGCTGGGTCAGTTAGAAATAAAATATCAGCATCGCTGAGAATGACGAAATCGGTGTCAAGAAGCTCAGGCGTCGATAGTTGACGGATCTTGTTGCAGTAGCGTGCGGGCCCTTTGCCGATAGGTTTCGCTTCGATGAGGCTTATACCAAGGTCTTTAAAGAGGCGTCTTTGATTGCGGGAGAGGGCACCTGGTGTGTGATGCATGAAGACGCGACAGCAAGTTCCGGTGCTGCGCAGCGATACCGCCCAGTTCCATGCCTGCATCCGCATCACCGCGGAATCGTCGACGAAACAAGAGATGTGTACGCGTGAAATTCGTCAACTCCAGATAATGGATGGAGTTGATTATGCGCTACGGCATACAAAAAACAAATCCTAAAGTTGTTTCAGCGCCTCCCGCACCGCCTTATGCGCCGGCTCCGTCATCGCATGACCGCTGTTTGAAACCATGTGAAGCCGCCCCTGCTCCACCGCGCGCGCCAGCCGCCAGGCCGCCGCGAAGGGGCAGACGAGATCATACCGGCTCTGGATGATGTGAACCGGCATGGTCAGGCGCGACGAGTCGCGCATGAGTTGATCCGGCTCGAGAAAGCACGCGTTGGCGAAATAGTGGGCCTCGATCAGCGAATGGCCGATCAGCCAGTCGCGGCCCTTTTCGGCGAAGCTCTTCCGGATCTGCTCCGGCGTGATCTCCATCCAGGACAGGCGCTCCTCGTACTCGCTCCAGCGATAGATCAGCGAGCGCCGCAGATCGTCGAGCGGCGCGTCGGGATCGGCCAGGGCCTCGAGCGCGGGCGCGCCGTGGGCCAGTTCGGTCCGCATGGCGTCGAGCGCCCAGCCGATGAAGCGCTGCGGGTTGGTGCGCATCGCCTCCGGGGCGTCGCCGAACAGCGTCTCGAGCGCGTCGGGAAAGACCGCTCCGGCGCCGGCGCGGGTGTGCCACCAGGCCAGTTCGCGCGGCGTCGCCAGGAACACGCCCTCGACGATCAGCGCCTCGACGCGGTCGGGATGGGCCTCGGCGTAGGCGAGCGCGAGCGTCGAGCCCCAGGAGGGACCGAACACGGTCCAGCGTTCGATCCCCAGGTGCGCGCGCAGGGCCTCGATGTCGGCGACGAGGTCGGCCGTCGTGTTGGCCTCCAGCGAGAACAGCGGCGTCGAGCGGCCGCAGCCGCGCTGATCGAACTGGATGGTCTCCCAGGTCGCGGGATCGGCGTAGCGCCGGTGCTTCGGCGCCGAGCCCGATCCGGGCCCGCCGTGCAGGAAGAGGAGGGGACGCCCGCCGGGCGCGCCGGCGCGCTCCCAGTAGAGCTCGTGGCCGTCGGTAACGGAAAGCCGGCCGGTCTCGCGCGCCTCGATCTCGGGAAACAGCGAAGTCATTCCCGCACCCTAGCCGACCCGGCCGGCCGGTCGAGCATCACCGGGCCGTTTCCGCCGCGTCAGCTCTTCGACCCGTCCGGCTTGGGAACCATCTGGCTCAGAAGGTCGATGGGCATCGGGAAGACGATCGTGCTCGAGCCCTCATTGCCGAGCTCGGTGAGGGTGCCGAGATAGCGCAGCTGCATCGAGCCTTCCTCCGATGCGAGAATCTTCGCGGCTTCGGAGAGCTTCTGGGCGGCCTGCTGTTCGCCCTCGGCCGAGATGACCTTGGCGCGCCGCTCGCGCTCGGCCTCGGCCTGGCGCGCGATGGCGCGGATCATCGAGGTGTCGAGATCGACATGCTTGATCTCGACGTTGGACACCTTGATGCCCCAGGCCTCGGTCTGCTCGTCGAGGATCTGCTGGATGTCGGCGTTGAGCTTGTCGCGCTCGGACAGCATCTCGTCGAGATCGTGCTTGCCGAGTACGGAACGCAGCGTGGTCTGCGCGAGCTGGCTCGTCGCCATGCGGAAGTCCTCGACCCGGATGATGGCGAATTCCGGCGTCACGATGCGGTAGTAAATGACCGCGTTCACCTTCACCGAGACATTGTCCTGGCTGATCACGTCCTGGCTGGGCACGTCCTCGGCGAAGGTGCGGGTGTCGACGCGCACCATCTGCTGGATGAACGGGATCAGGATGATCAGGCCGGGCCCGGCCGTTCCGGTGTAGCGGCCGAGGGTGAAGACCACGGCGCGCTCGTACTCGCGCAGGATCTTGATCGCCGCCGACAGGATCGAGGCGATGATGACCACGGCGACGATGATGAAGCCGAGATCGAATCCCAGATCGAACATGAAGACCTCCCTTGCGCGGCGCGGCTACCCGCCGGCCGCCTTGACGGTGAGCGTGAGCCCGTCGACGGCGATGACCGTCACCGCGTCGCCGGGCGAGAGCGCGTCGTCGGACACCGCGCGCCAGTGCTCGCCCTGGACGAGCACGTGGCCTTCCCGGCCCGACCAGTCGGTGACCTTGCCCTTGTCGCCGACCATCGATTCCGAGCCCGCGTGGGATCGGCGCAGCTGGGCGGCGAGCCCGTAGCTCAGCGCCAGGATCGTCACGCCGCCGAGCCCGGCGGCCATGCCGATCACCCAGGCCCAGTGAATGCGGAAGGCCGGCACGTCGGTGTCGACCAGCATCAGCGCGCCGATGACGAAGGCGATCAGCCCGCCCGCGGTGAGCAGGCCGTAGGACACCACGAAGGCCTCCGCGACCAGCAGGCCGAGTCCCATGACGATGAGCGCCGCGCCGGCGTAGTTCAGAGGAAGCGTGTTGAGCCCGTAGAAGCCGACGATCAGGCAGATCGCCCCGGCGATCAGGGTCACCGGCTCAAGCCCGTTATAGAAGCTCACCACCAGGCCCAGGAAGCCGAGATTGACCAGCAGCAGGGCGAGGTTCGGATCGGTGATCGTGGCCAGGAACTCCTCGGCGAAGGTCTTCTCCACGCGCACGATGTCGGCGCCCGCCACCGCCAGCGTCGTCTCGCCCGAGGCGAGCGCGACGGTGCGCCCGTCGGCTTGCGCCAGGAGCGCCTCGATGTCGTCGGCGCGGATCTCGATCACGCCCTGCTCGAGCGCCTGGTCGGCGGTGAGCGAGGCGGCCTCGCGCACGGCGCGCTCGGCCCAGTCGGCGTTGCGGCCCCTGAGTTCGGCCAGCGAGCGGATATAGGCCGCCGCGTCGTTGACGGCCTTGTTCCTGAGCGCCTGGGCGTTGCCGGGCGCATCGGCGGCGGGCGTATCCGGCTCGGCTTCGGAAGCGTCGCCGCCTTCCTCGCCGTCCTCGTCCGCGGGCTCCGCGGCCGGTTCGGTGGAGGGGACGGGCGCCTCGCCGCCGCCCATCTGCACGGGCGTCGCCGCGCCGACGCTGGTGCCCGGCGCCATGGCGGCGAGATGGCTGGCGTACATGATAAAGGCGCCGGCGCTGGCCGCCCGCGCGCCGGCCGGCGAGACATAGAGGATGACGGGGACGTCGGCGCCGAGGATCGCCTGGTTGATGTCGCGCATCGCCGCGTCGAGCCCGCCGGGCGTATCGGTCTCGAGGATCACCGCCGCCGCGCCTTCGGCCTCGGCCTCCTCGATCGCGCGGATGAGATAGGTCGCCGTCGCCGGTCCGATCGGCCCGACCAACTCGGCGACATGGACCTGCGGGGCGTCGTCGGATTCCTGCGCGAGGCCGTGCGCGACCACGCCGGCCAGCCCCGCGATCAGCATGATCGCCGCGAGCAGGCGCAGGGCTGGACGCAGAACCGGCATCACCGTCTCCGGGCGCGGAATTCGTCCATGAGGGTAAACCGTTCAGGCGCAACGACAACGGGTTTCGTGCGCGGGGGCGGTGCGGCGGATCAGCCTGTCTTCGACGAAGAAAAATGGTGCCGCCGGAGTGAATTGAACACTCGACCTCTCCCTTACCAAGGGAACGCTCTACCCCTGAGCTACGGCGGCGTGACGGGCGGCGCGGGGCGCCGAACGCGTCGGAGCCCGGGGCTATACCTGATCGCGACGCCCGCGCCAAGGCCGGGCTTGACGCCGATCGCACGCTTGGGCATTCGAGCCGTCATGGGCCAGCGCGAAGACAGCAAATCCGGCTCGAAACAGCCTGCGGACGATCGCGAGGATCGCCTCGCCGAGGCGCTGCGCAAGAACCTGAGGCGGCGCAAGGCTGCGAAGAAATCCCCGGCGAAGGACAAGTCGCCCTGATTTCGCCGTCTCCCGCACGCAGGGAAGCGCGCGGGGCGGAAGCAAGGCGGGACGAGGCGAGATGGACAGACTGGTCATACGCGGCGGCGCCCGGCTCACGGGCGACCTGCCGATCTCCGGGGCGAAGAACTCCGCGCTCAAGCTCATGGCCGCGAGCCTGCTCACCGACGAGCCGCTCGTGCTGGAGAACATGCCCCGGCTCGCCGACACGCGCTTCATGGGGCATTTGCTGGCGCGGCTGGGCGTGTCGGTCGAGGAGCGCTCCGGCTCGGTGCTGCATCTCGACGGCGGCCGGCTGTCCTCGGGCTTCGCGCCCTACGAGCTTGTCCGCAAGATGCGCGCGACCTTCAACGTGCTCGGCCCGCTGCTCGCGCGCCGCGGCGAGGCGAAGGTCTCGCTGCCCGGCGGCTGCGCGATCGGCGCCCGGCCGGTCGACCTGCACTTGCAGGCGCTCGAGGCGATGGGCGCCGAGATCGAGCTTTCCGAGGGCTATGTCCTGGCGAAGACGCCGCGCGGCGGGCTTGCGGGCGGCCATGTCGTGTTCCCGATGGTGTCGGTCGGCGCGACCGAGCACGCCATGCTCGCCGCCGTGCTGGCCCGCGGCGAGACCGTGCTCGACAACTGCGCGCGCGAGCCCGAGATCGCCGATCTCGCCGAGTGCCTCAACGCCATGGGGGCGAAGGTCTCCGGCGCGGGCTCGCCGACCATCCGTATCGAAGGGGTGGAGCGGCTGTCGGGGGCGACCTGGCCGGTCGTGCCCGACCGGATCGAGACGGGCACCTATGCGATCGCCGCGGCGGCCACCGGCGGCGACGTGCGCCTGACCAATGTCCGGCCCGAGCACAACGAGGCGCTGTGGAGCGCGCTGGAGCACGCCGGCGTCAAGGTCGTCGAGGGCGACGGCGTCGTGGAGGTCTCGCGCGACGGGCCGCTCAAACCCGTCGATATCCACACTGCGCCCTATCCGGGTTTTCCGACCGACCTGCAGGCGCAGTTCATGACGCTGATGACGCTGGCCGACGGCGCCTCGGTGATCCGCGAAACCATCTTCGAGAACCGCTTCATGCACGCCCCGGAGCTCGCCCGGCTCGGCGCCAATATCGACGTGCGCGGCAACGAGGCCGTCGTGCGCGGCCCGGCTCGGCTGAAGGGCGCGCCGGTGATGGCCACCGACCTGCGCGCATCCGTCAGTCTTGTCATCGCCGGTCTCGCCGCCGAGGGTGAGACGGTGATCCGGCGCATCTATCATCTCGACCGCGGGTTCGAGCGCCTCGAGGAGAAGCTGTCGGCCTGCGGCGCGAACGTGCGCCGCGAGAAGGACACGGAGCAGGACGCATGAGCACACGCCCCTTGCGTCTCAAGGCCGAGAGCCCCGACGACGTCGAGATCCTGTCGGCGGCGCTCCAGGACGCCGTGGGAACGCTCGGCGATTTCTACTACGAGCCGAAGGCGCGGCGCTTCACGCTCGCCTTCAACCGTTTCCGCTGGGAGGCCGGCGATCGCGGGCGCGGCGAGCGCGTGCGCGCCGCCGTCCAGATCGGCGGCGTTTTGTCGGCGCAGTCCTTCCGGCTGAAGCGCAACAGTCCCGACGCCGTCGTCTCGCTGCTCGCGGTGACCTTCGAAGAGACCGAGTCGCCCGGCGGCGCGCTGGTGTTCAACTTCGCCGGCGGGGGCGCGCTGCGCCTCGACGTCGAGTGCGTCGACATGGCGCTCGCCGACGTCTCCGAGCCCTGGCGCGCGCGCCGGCGGCCCGCCCATCCGGACGTCTGAGGCATGAGCGACCGCCAGCACCTGGTCCATGTCGAGCTCGACGCCGTCACGATCGGCAAGGCCGACGAGAACGTCGAGCACGAGCGCCGGGTGGCGATCGCCGATCTCCTGGAATCGAACGTGTTCCGGCCCGCGGACTCGCCGGCCGGGCCGTACGCGCTGCGCCTGGCGATCGAGGACCAGCGCCTCGTCTTCGACGTCAAGCGCGAGGACGGCGATCCGGTGCGCGTCTTCGTGTTCTCGCTCGGCCCGCTCCGGCGCATCATCAAGGACTATTTCCTGATGTGCGACAGCTATTACGAAGCCGTCCGCGACGCCACGCTCGGCCAGATCGAGGCGATCGATATGGGCCGCCGCGGCGTCCACAACGAGGGCTCCGAGCTCCTGCGCGAGCGCCTGGAAGGCAAGATCGAGGTCGATTTCGACACCTCGCGCCGGCTCTTCACGCTGATCTGCGCGCTGCACCGGAGGGGCGCGTGACTGCGGGAGCCCCGCCCGCCGTCGTCTTCGTGTGCGAGCGCAACGCGGTGCGCTCGCCGATGGCCGAGGCCTTCTGGCGGGCCCGGTTCGGCGCTGACGCGCAGGCGCTGTCCTGCGGCGTGCGCCCGGCGGGCTTCCCCGACGGCTTCATGATTCGCGTGATGGCCGAGGTCGGCGTCGATCTCGGCGCCTTCGAATGCCGCGATCTCGACGATGCGCGCGCCGCGCCGGTCGAGCTGGTCGTCTCGCTCGCCGAGGCCGCGCGGGAGCCGGCGCGCGCCTTCGCCGAAGCCTGCGGGGCGGCGTTCGAGGACTGGCCGGTCGCCGATCCGACGCAGGAAACGGGCCCGCGCGAGGCGCGTCTTGCGGCCTATCGCGACGCGCGCGACGCCGTGGCCGCGCGCATCGCGGCGTATGCGTCCGCCGCGCCCGGCGAGTCGTGACGCTCGACGAATGACCCCGGGAACCCCTATATAGCGCGCAAACGCAACCGCGCAGGCGCGGCGCGGCCGCCGCCCGCGGGCGGCGGGGCTGATACAAGAGGAGCCGCATGGCGAAGGAAGAACTGCTCGAGTTTCCCGGCGAAGTCATCGAACTTCTGCCGAACGCGACCTTCAAGGTCCGCCTGGAGAACGACCACGAGATCATCGCGCACACCGCGGGCAAGATGCGCAAGAACCGCATCCGCGTGCTGGCGGGCGACAAGGTGCTCGTGGAGATGACGCCCTACGACCTGACCAAGGGGCGCATCACCTATCGCTTCAAGTAGACCCGTGGCGAGCCGCACGGAGCGATCCGGCGGCGCGGCTCTCGTTCTCGCCAGCGCCTCGCCGAGGCGCCGCGAGCTGCTCGCCCAGATCGGCTTTGAACCCGACCGGGTCGCGCCCACCCATATCGACGAGACCGAACGGCCCGGCGAGACGCCGCGGGCGCTCGCCCTGCGCCTGGCTGAGGAGAAACTCGCCGCCGCCGACCATCCCGGCGATTACGTCCTGGCGAGCGACACCGTCGTCTCCGTCGGCCGGCGCATCCTGCCCAAGACCGAAACCCGCGAGGAGGCCGAGGCCTGCCTCAGGCGCCTGAGCGGGCGCAATCACCGCGTCCATACCGGCGTCGCCGTGCGCGCGCCCGACGGCCGCGAGGCGAGCCGCGTGGGCGAGGCGCGCATCGCGTTCAAACGGCTGAGCGACGAGGAGATCGCGGCCTATCTCGACAGCGGCGAATGGGAGGGCAAGGCCGGGGGCTACGGCGTCCAGGGCCGCGCCGGGGCTTTCGTGGAGAACCTGATCGGCTCCTACACCGCCGTCGTCGGGCTGCCGGTCTACGAGACGCGCCAGCTCCTGATCGGCCTGGGATATCGCCCGTCATGAGGATCGTCGTCGAACGCAGTGTCGGCGAGACGCGCGCGGCGGTGATCGACGGCGACCGCGCCGTCGAGCTGCATCTCGAGCGCTGGAGCGAGCGCGGCGTCCGCGCCGTTCGCGGCGAGGTGTTCCGCGCCCGCGTGCGCCGCGTGGAGGCGTCGCTCAACGGCGCCTTCTGCGATATCGGCCGCGGGCCCGACGGGTTTCTGCCGTTCGGCAAGGCCCGCCCGGAGGGCGTCCGCGAGGGCGCGGCGATCGGCGTGCAGATCGCCCGCGAGGCCTTCCAGGAGAAGGGCCCGACCCTGCGCCTGTTCGAGGTCGAGCCCGGCGAGGCGCCCGAGACCGTCGTGCCCGCGCCGCCCGTCGAGGAGCGCCTGTCGATGTTCTACGAGGCGCCGGTGCGCACGCCAGACGAGGCCGATCTCGACATGGAGGCGCTGTTCGACGCCGCGCTCGAAGCCGAGGCGCCGCTGCCCGGCGGCGGACGGCTGGTGATCGAGCCCGTCACCGCGCTCACCGCCATCGATGTCGACGCGGCCGGCCGCAAGGCGCCGTCGGGCGGGGCGAAGTTCGCCGCCGAGGTCAACAAGGCCGCCGCCCGCGAGGCCGCCCGCCAGGTCCGCCTGCGCGGCATCGGCGGGGTCGTGGCGATCGACTTCCTGCCCCTGAAGAAGAAGGCCGATCAGAGCGCGCTCATGGACGCGGTGAAGGGCGGCTTCCGCAACGATCCCGCCAAGATCGACGTCGCGCCGCCCTCGCGCTTCGCCATCGTCGAGTTGTCGCGCCAGCGGCTGGGCCGGGCGCTGCACGAGATCTGCTGGGAACGCTTCGGCGCCGACAGCGTCGAGACCCGCGCGCTGGCGGCCCTGCGCGCGCTGGAGCGCGAGGGGCGGGCGAACCGGTCGGCGCGCCTGCGCCTCTCGGCGGGAGACGAGGTCTTCGCCTGGCTCGACGCCGATGCGATCGGCTGGCGCAAGGCGATGACCGACCGGCTGGGGCCGCGGTTTGAGCTGGTCGCGGGCGAGGGCTACGGTCCGCGCGCATTTGAGGCGAGGCCGGCATGACGAAGAAGAAGCAAGCCAAGGGGCCGCGCTGCCCGATCTGCGGCAAGCCGACCGATCCGGAATACAAGCCGTTCTGCTCGAAGCGCTGCGCCGACGCCGATCTCGGCAAGTGGTTCACCGGCGCCTACGCGATTCCCGGCGAGCCCGTTCCCCCCGAGGCCATGCCGCCGGAGGCGGGCGAAGACGGGGAGTAGGGCGTCGGCCCTCGTCCTTCGAGACGCCCTGTTCCCTCATGCTGAGGGCGACCCCGGACCTGATCCGGGGGAGCGTCTCGAAGCACGAGGGACAGGGCTCCTCAGAGCCTGCCCCGGACTTGATCGAGGGCCTTGTGGGCGAGCGTGGAGCGCTCTTCGATCCTCACCCCATTCCGCTTGCTGCGCTCGCGTTCGCCGCTTCGAAAGCGCCACCGGCGCATTCTCGGGCGGCTCACCCCCATCAAGGGGAGGGAGTCATGTTGCGGCTGCGGCTGACGCGAGTTGGTGAAGGCGTTCGAGCGCGCTCTCCCTCCCCCTCGGGGGAGGGCCGGGGTGGGGGGCGTGCCGATGAAACCCCGGCCGACCCCGGACTTGATCCGGGGGAGAGCCGGGGCCTCCGGGCGACTATTCGCAGAGAGGTCCCGGATCGCGCCTGCGGCGCGTCCGGGAATTCAGCTCTCCTCGCCCGGCTCCATCAGGGGGAGGGAGTCGGCGCCGCCGCGCAATCAGACCAAGCGGTCCGTCACCGCCGCACCGACACCCGCACATAGGCCACGCGGCCGCGCGGGTCGTGGATCTTGGTGTCGTAGCCCAGCGGCGTGGCGACGGCGGGCGCGGCCTCGTCGGTCAGGTTGAGCGCGCCGAAAGTGAGATCGACCGTCTTGCCCGCGACTTGCGCCGAATAGCCGATCTGCGCGTCCAGCACGGTCCAGGCGTCGATCTCCGCGCCGGCGTTCTCGTCGTCGTCATAGCTCGAGATATGGCGCACCCCGGCGACCGCGCGCCAGGGTCCGCGCGTCCACGCCGCGTTCACGTCGCCGCGGAACTCGGGAACCGAGCGGGCGAAATTGGTGAAGTTGCGATTCCCCGCCGCGTCGATCTCGCGGTTGAGCACGGGGTCGATCAGCGTGAACTCGTCGATATAGGAGCCGCGCGCCGAGACGGTCAGATCGCCGCCGGCGAAGCCGACCGGCGCGGTCTCGAACGCGGCGTCGATCCCCTGGGCCTCGACCTCGGGGGCGTTTGTGAACGCCGCGCGCACCAGCACCACGTCGCCGGTTCCCGACAGCTCGACGCGGGGATCGTTGAACACGCCGTCGTCTTCGAGATCGGCGGCGAGGATGGCGTTGGCGCTCTCCTCGACGATCAGGTCTTTGTACTCGACCCGCCAGAGATCGAGGCTGGCGGTGAAGCCCGCGCGCTCGAACACCGCGCCGAGCGTGAAGGTGTCGGCGGTCTCGGGATCGAGATCGGGATCGCCGATGGTGCGCACCGGGCGGAACAGGCTCTGCGCGTTGATATCGAGCGATTGCAGGGTCGTCGTCGCCGAGACCTGCTGGTGCAGCGACGGCGCGCGGAAGGAGCGCGACCAGGAGCCCCTGAGCGTCAGCTGATCGCTCGCGTCGAACACTGCGGCGATCTTCGGATCGGTCGAGGAGAAGCCGTCGAGATCCTCGTGACGGGCGGCGAGCTGAAGCTCGAGCCGGTCGGTGACGGGAACGATCGCGTCGGCGAAGACCGCGCGGGCGTCGCGCGCCCCGGAGAAGTCCGGACCGCCGATGATGAACAGGAAATCGTCGGCGTTGAAGTCCGCGCCGTGATCGACCCGCAGCGTCTCGCGGCGCAGCTGGACGCCGAACGCGGCCGACACGTCGCCGGCGGGCAGGGCGAACAGCGCGTCCGTCGCCGCGACCGCCTCGAACACGGCGAGATCGGCGCGCGAGGTGCGGACGTCCTCGCCGATGATGTAATCGAGAACGGCGGGATCGTTGAAGCGCGGATCGGAGGGATCCTCCACGAGGCCGCCCGAGCCGAACGGGTTGAAGTAGAAGCAGCCCGCGGACTGATCGCCGGCGGCGACGCCCTGTCCGGCTTCGCGCACGGGGCAGTCGGCCCCGCCGAACCCGGCGAGCGCGGCGTCGAAATTCGGCGCCAGCGTGTCGGTGATCGTCGCGGTGAGATCGTTGCGCGAGTAGGTCGCGCGCGCCGTTCCCGTCCAGGCGATCCCGCCGAGCGTGAAGCCGCGCTCGGCCTCGGCGGCGATCCGCCAGGTGTCGTGGTCGAACTGGCGGCGCGCCGCGCCGGCCTCAACGCCCTGCGGGCGGCCCAGCCAGACCACATCGCGGCCGAAATAATTGCCGGGATGGCTCGCCGGGATGAGCGGGAAATTGAGATTGGGCAGCGAGGGCGAGTTGCCGCGTTCGACGAGCTGGTCGGCGCCGCTCCCGCGCAGCGTGATCTCGGTCTCGCCGATCCGCGTCGAAAGCGCGGCGAAGCCTGACAGCCGCTCCTCGTCGGTGACCACCGAGAAGAACTGGCCGTAATCGAGCCGGCAATAGCCCGGCGTCCCGAAGGCGGTGTCGGCGCCCAGCACCAGCGGGTTTCCGCCGCCGGCCTCGCAGTCCCGGTCGATCACCGGGATCGGCGACCCGTCGGGGTTCGCCACGGCGAAGCCCCCGCCCGGATCGGTGACGAAATAGGCGCCGGGCTGGCCCAGCGCCGACAGGCCCGTGCCGGGCACGAAGTCGGTCTGGAAGCCCTCGAGCCCGCGCCGGTCGAGCCACTCGACGGCGGCGGTGAGATGCGCGCCGCCGAAATCGCGCCCGGCGATCGCGGCGAGCTCGTAGCCTCCGCCCGCGCCGTCATACTCCGTGGGTCCGCGCAGCTCGGCGCTCGCTTCGACGCCCTCGAAGCGGTCGCGCGTGGTCACGTCGACGACGCCGGCGACCGCGTCGGATCCGTAGACCGGCGAGGCGCCGTCCTTGAGCACGGAGACGCGTTCGATCGCGATGGCGGGCACGAGCGCGTTCATGTCGACGATGCTCGCCCCGTCGTCGGACGCCACGCTGGCGGGCGTCTGGCGCTGGCCGTTCATGAGCACCAGCGTCGCGCCCAGCCCGAGCCCGCGCAGATTGACGCTGGAGGTTCCCGAGGTGTCGTTCTGGGTGCCGGGATCGTCGTTGAACTCCGAGCCGACGACCGAGGGCAGGAAGGCGAGCGCGTCGCCGGGATCGTCGAAGCCCCGGGCGGCGAGGTCCTCGCGCGAGATCGTCGTCACCGGGCGATCGGCGATGTCCGCGCCCGGCGCGCGGCCGCCGATCACGGTGATCACTTCGCCGTCGTCGGCGGGCTGGGCGAGGGCGGGGGCGGCGGTCGAAAGCGCGAGCAGGCTCGCCGCGCTCGTGCGGAGAAGGCGCATGGAGGAGGTCCCGGTCATCAGGATATGCGGCAGGATGGCCGGGGCGGGAGTTAGCAGCCGCTTTCTGCGACTGCAAGTCGGAAGCAGCGATGTGATCGCGATCCCGCGCGCTTGCGGCCCGGGTGCGCCCGCGTGCAGATTCCGGGCGCGGCGGGCATGGACAGCGGCCCCGGCCGGTCCTATAAACCGCGCGTTCCGCACCGCCCCGCCAGGGGCGGGCCGCGGCGCCCAGGTAGCTCAGTTGGTAGAGCAGCGGATTGAAAATCCGCGTGTCGGTGGTTCGATTCCGCCCCTGGGCACCATTTTCCCCGCCCGATGAAGCCGCGCGTCCTCTCGCCTGCGAGCGGCGCCGGCGGCCAGCGCGGTCAGTCGGCGCACACGTGCAGGGTTTCGGTCGAATAGGCGATGAGCACGGGGCAGTCGGCCATGAACGCCGCGCCGACAAGCATGGCGGGCGCCCCCGCGATGCCGAGAACCTCGAAGACGGGCAGGTCGGCGATCTTCACGTCCATCGCCGGGTAGCACCGCGGTCCGAGACAGATGCCATTCACCGGCGCCGTGTAGCTTTCCGCGCCCCGGCCGTCGATGCCGCGCGACCCGCCATCCCTGACCGTAACGGCGTCGCTGTCTGCGGACAGTCCGGCCAGCCCGGCCGCGCGCCAGTTCAGGGTGCCGACCCGGGCCGCGCTGTCGAGCACCGCGGCGACGGGCTCGCCCTCCAGCGTCGCGTTGAACTGGACGAAACCCGGCTGGACCCCGGAATGGAATGCGAGGCCGTCTTCGACGACGCCCAGCTCCGCATGCGAAGCCGGGCCCTGGAAGAGGGTCACCGTCGCGCCGGGGACATCGATCGCCACGTCGTAGCGCGAGAGAATGTCGACCCCGAGAATGCCCTCGACCCGGCGGCCGTCATACGCGCGGAATGCGCCGAGATCGGCGACCACGGCGCTCACGTCATCATGGACGAGACCGCCGAGGGACAGGCCCGGCAGGGTGACGACTTCCAACGTCGTTGAGCCGGTGGCTCCCTGCACCTCGAGCTGATCGATGTCCTCGGGCGCAAGCTCCAGCCCCGCGCGCAAATCGGCGGAGATCACGGATCGGCCCGCGGCGGTGTCCAGGATGAAATAGCGTTCGCCGACGCCGGCGATCTGAACGGGAACGAGGATACGCTCTTCCAGGTAGCTGATCGGAAGCCGTGCGGGCTCGGCCGAGAAGGCGAGCGCAGGCGTGGACATGAGAAGAACGCCGGACAACAAGCCGGCCAGGCGGCGCAATATCATCGGTCGGATGCTCCCGGGTTCTGAAAAAAATGAATGGATGGACGGAACATTCGGTTTGATCTGCCCCAACCACGCCCGGGAGTAAATGTCTGCACTGCGGCGTCGCGCATTCCTTCGCGCCTGCGCCAGGCGCGTGCTCTCGACTGCTGACGGGGAAAACGGAGACCCACATCCTTCTCCGTCTCCGCAACACGCCGCGCGGGACGCTGCGCAGCGGACGCGACTGAAGCCTGACGATCGGTTTCAGAACTCCGTCTTCTGTAACGTACCGGAATAACAAGAGATTGGCCGCCCCCACTCGGGCGATGGCGAAAGCGTGATGCACCATTCGCGATCAAGATTGAGTTGGCGCTGACGGGTCGGCCATCGCCAGCGTCGCCACCAGCATTGTCGTAAAACCACAACTCTAATAGGGTGCGGATCGAATAATTCATCGCTGGGGGCGAGATAGTGAAATTATACATTGTAATCGCTGTGTTGGCTGGGTGCCTTGGCGCGTGCACAACTATAACGCGGGGTACGAATGACACGCTCGTGGTCGAGACGACTCCGGCAGGGGCCTCAGTCTCGACGTCGAACGGCTACTCCTGCCGAAGCACGCCATGCGCAATCAAGATGCCGCGACGTTCCGAGTTCGTCGCAACGATCGAGAAGCCGGGCTTCGAGACGGTCGAAGTCAACGTTACGCACCAGGTCTCCGGGGCCGGAGGCGCCGGGATGGCGGGGAACGTCCTGGTCGGCGGATTGATCGGCGCCGCCGTGGACGCCGGGACCGGCGCGATGAATGACCTCGTGCCGAACCCGATCGAGGTGACGCTGGAGTCCGTCGGTCAGAGCGAGCCAGAACTTGAAGAACCTGAAAGCGTTAGCTCCCCTGCGCTGACAGCCGCGGGTCAAACGTCCCCTGAGAGGCGATCGGAGCCGCGACCACGTACTGACACCGATTCAGAAGAAGCGGTTATGCGTGCTTCCGCTTCTCAAAGCGAAAGCGCGTCGCCTGGAGATGAAGGCGCACACGATGGGCCGACCGACGAGGATTGGGAGAGATACTCGCCTTTCTTCCGTACTCAGCAACGCGCCCGAGACGACGGATAGCGGATCGACAAGGAATGACATCATGAAAAGGTTCCTGATTGGCGCCAGCGCTGTTCTGGCCATCTGCACCAGTGGAGCCGCCTCTGCCCAGCAGCCCGAGCCGGGCCGCGGTTACCTCGGCGTCGGCTTTTCGCTGACCAATGTCGATTACGGCGCCTTGCTCGACCCGAGCGCCGATGAGCTTGAAGCCGCTGTGCGCGACGCCGCGGACGCCAGCAGCGCTACGCTCGATACGGTAAAGATCGAGGACAATGCCACGCTTCAGGCGGTCAGCCTGCTTAGCGGATACGACTTTCATCAATATTTCGGCGTAGAGGTCGAAGGGTTGTTCGGCATTGGGGATGAAAACCTCGTCGACATAAGCGGAACTGTTGACGGGGCGCCGTTCGGTGCGCGTGCGACCGCCGAACTCGAGTACAGCCTCGCCGCGTTCGGAAAGCTCCAATACCCAGTCAGCGAAGAGTTCACGGTGTTCGCACGAGCAGGTTATGCGCGTTTCGGCATAAATAGCCGAGCCAAGCTCGACGACGGGTCGGTGATTGAAGAAATCGATTTCGACGAGGAGACGGAAGGCTTCGCGTTCGGAGTCGGAGGCGAGTGGCGCTTCAGCGGCCCGAACGCCGTTCGTGTCGACTACACGCGGTATGAGCTTGAAGACCTTGACGAACTCAATGTCGACCGCGTGTCGATCGCCTATATCAGACGATTTTGAGGCGCTGCAGGGTCATCGTCGGCAGTCAGCCCGAGCGGTTCTGATCACGGGCTGCTTGCGGGTCGGCTCCATGGGTCATCAATGAGGCGTTTTCATCACCGACCGCGTGCAGCCGCGGTGCGCATTGAATCACGGCAGCATTTCGCAGACCCGGCCGTCGCCGTCGTCGTCCAGGCGATGCCGACCGGGCCACAGGCTCTGATCGTGGAAACGCTGCGCATCCCATTGCGTCGTGAAATCGCGGCAATCCCGATCGGGTAGCTCCGAGACGACGCGTATAATCGGGGCGCGCACTTCCGGGATGAACGCCGCGCCGATCGCCGCGCCGAGCAGCAGGCCGCCGAGCGCCATTGCGGCGAGGCGTCTCCGACGTCGTCGCCTTTCCGACGGATGGACGTAGCGCGTGCGCAGCTGCGCCTTCTCGCGCAGCGGCGGGTAGCGTCGGCCGGTCTCGCTCATCACGCGGTCTCCCGCCACGGATTCGTCTGATAGCATGACAGGTCCGCCACCTGCGCGGGTCAAGCCGGTCGCGTCCGTCGCACTCGCCGCGGCGTCGCCGCGCTGGCGCGGCGTCGGCCGCCGTGCAAGTAATGTGAGCGCGTCACGCCCCGCGCCCTCCCGCCGAAAGGCCGCCCCATGGACCTGCTCACTCCCGACAACCCCGTCTTCGCGACCTATCTCGTCGCCGCGGCGCTCATGGTGCTGAAGATCATGGGGCAGGGCTGGATGACGGTCTGGCGGATGATGAAGGCGGGCGGCGGCTGGGCGAGCCCCGAGGATCTCCGCGCCGGGCCGCTCAATCGCAATCCCGATCCCGCCCAGCTCGAGATCAACGACGATGTCGACCGCTCGCGGCGCATGCACCGCAACGACCTGGAGAACATCCCGGCCTTTCTCGCGATCGGGCTCTTGTTCGTGCTGATCGATCCGGCGTTCTGGCTCGCCGCCCTGCTCATGTACGGGTTCGTTCTGGCGCGCCTGGCCCACGCCGTCGCCTACGCCACGGCGCGCAGCCACGAGGTGCGCGCGACCTTCTACACGGTCGGTTCGCTCGCCGTGATCGCGATGGCCGTGATGGTCCTGATCGCCGGGCTTGGCGCGCTGTGAGGTCCGCGCCCGGAGTCGGCGCCTAGAAGGTGAACAGCTTCACGTCCGGATCGGTCATGCGCGCGGCGATGGCCGGCGGCGTCGCAACCCCGACGCCCGCGACCAGGTCGTCGTCCGCGTGCGGGCTGTTCGGCAGGTAGATCGCGCAGACCTGCACCTCGACCCCGTCGGCGATCAGGCCCCGGAGCAGGCCGTGCGGGCTCATCCCGCGCGGGGCGAGCGGCGCGGTCGCCGCCTCGGGCGGTTCGCTCAGCGCCAGGTCGCCCGCCGCGCTGCACAGCAGGACCTGCGTGTCGGCGCCGGCCTGCACGCTGGCGCGGGTGAGGATGAGCGCCATCAGCTGGGTCTGCGGATCGGCCGACGTCAGCACGGTGAGCAGGGCGGAGGCCTCTGTGTCGTTCGCGGGCGGGGCGGGTTCGGGCTCCTCGGCGCAGGCCGGCGAGGCGAGCAGCACGGCGGCGAGGGCGGCGGTCAGGGCCTTGTTCATGGCGGGCTCCTTCGGTTTCAGGCGTCAGGCTTGAGCGCGACGAGATCGATGAGCGCCGACAGGCCGGAATGGCCCGCGCCTTCTTCGATCACGTCGTCGTGCGCGCGCAGGTGCGCGATCTCGAAATCGGCGAAGGCGTCGCGCAGCATGGTCTCCGTGTACATGTTCTCCGGCGCGGGCGGCCCGCCGGTTCCCAGCGCGACCTGCTCGGGGCGATAGCCCTGCAGGATCAACGCGCCGCCGGGCTTGAGGCTCCGCTTCATCGACTCGAACAGGCGCGGTCGGTCCCCGGGCCCGGCGAACTGGATGAAGATCGCGGCGACGACGTCGAAGGCGGCCTCGGGCCAGTCCCACGCGAACAGGTCGGCCTGGATGAATTCGGGGAAGACGCCGCGTTTCCCGGCGAGGCGGCGCGCCTTTTCGAGCCCCACGGCGGAGGCGTCGACCGAGACGACGTCCAGGCCCTGCTCGGCGAGCCAGACCCCGTTGCGGCCCTCGCCGTCGGCGACGGCGAGGGCGCGATCGCCCGGGCGCAGGCGCTCGAGACAGGACGCCAGGAAGGCGTTGGGCGCCTCGCCGTAGACATAGGCTTCGGTCGCGTAGCGTTCGTCCCACATGGGCGTCTCCCTTCCGAATCGGCGATCCCGGGCGCGCTGCGTCCGGGATCGTCGCATGCTTGAAGCGGGCGGCGCGCCGGCTCGCCCCTGCTGGTCCGGGGAGGACAAGGCGGACCGGCGCGCCGCGGAGGACCGGAGGCGACGGGGTCTCCGCCGCCTCCGAACGTCTTCGGGCTCAGGCCACGTCCTTCTTGGAGAAGTACCAGTCGGTGTACTCGTAGCCTTCGCCTTCGCGCTTGTCCGCCTCGGCCTGCGTCTGGGGCGGCGGCACGATCACCTTCTCGCCCGGCTTCCAGGCTTCCGGCGTGGCGACGCCGTGCTCGTCCGAGGTCTGCAGCGCCTCGATCAGGCGCAGGAATTCATCCACGCTGCGGCCGTTCGACATCGGGTAGTAGACCATCGCGCGCAGCACGCCCTCCGGATCGATGATGAAGGTCGCGCGCACCGCCGACGTGTCGCTCGCGCCCGGCTGGATCATGCCGTAGGCGTTGGCGACTTTCATCGAGAGGTCCTCGATGATCGGGAAGGGGATCTCGACGCCGAAATGCTCCTTGATGTTCCGCGTCCAGGCGATGTGGGCGAAATTGCTGTCGATCGAAAGCCCGAGGAGTTCGGTGTCGAGCGCCTTGAACTGCTCGGCGCGTTTGGCGAAGGCCATGAACTCCGTCGTGCACACCGGGGTGAAGTCGGCCGGGTGCGAGAACAGCACCAGCCACTTGCCCTTGTAGTCGGCGAGCGAGCGCGGGCCGTGCGTGGTCTTCGCGTTGAAGTCCGGCGCCGGCTCGTTGAGGCGGGGCAGGGCCGGCTGCAGGTCTTGTTGCTGGTCGGTCATGATCATCTCCTTGGTTCGGGGGCGGCCGCGCCGCCCGATGCGTTGAGGAGAGATGACCACAAAAAGTCGCAAACGTCTTACGAGTTTTATTGATCGAGCCCATAGAACGCGCCAATGGCGACAATATGCCTCATAGGGATCGCCTATTCCTGCGCCGGGGCGAGCCGCCTCAGGAGATCGCCGCGATTGGCGGCGATGTCGGCGATAGTCACCGAGTCGAGCGACTGCAGGAACGACTCGAGCGCTGCGTCGAGGGCTCGCGACAGGCGGCAGACCCCGCGCAGCGGGCAGGTGTTGGTCTCGGCGTTGAAGCATTCGACCAGCTCGATCGGGCCCTCGGTGACCCGCACGACCGCGCCGACGGTGATCGCCGCCGGCGGGCGCGCCAGCTTCACGCCTCCGCCGCGGCCGCGAATGACGGTCACGAAGTCGTGGCGCGACAGCGTGTTCGCGGCTTTGAGCAGGTGGTGGCGCGAGATGCCGTGCGCGCGCGCGACGTCCTCCACGCGGACATGTTCGGGCGCGCGCAGCGCGGCGAACTGGAGCAGGCGCAGCGCGTAGTTCGAGAAATTGGTGAGACGCATGCCCATCAAGGTGCGGCGTCCGGTGCGGCCGCGCAAGCGCGCGAGGCCTCACCTCCCGCAGCAGCGCCTGACCAGGTCGAGAAACTCGTCGGGCTCCCAGGGTCGCGGGAAGACGCCCGCCACCGGGGCGGCGGCGATCTCGTCGACCGCGGGCTGGCTCGTTTCGGCGGTGATGACGACGACGCGCGGGAGCAGGTCCGGTGCGCGGTCGGCCAGCTCGCGGACGACGTCGAGGCCGTTCACCTTCGGCATGCGCAGGTCGAGCAGGACGGCGTCCGGCCGCGACTCGACGATGCGCTCGGCGGCGCCTTCGCCGCCGGCGTGCTCGGCCACCTCGCACGCCGCCTCGAGCGCCCAGACCGCCAGCTGGCGATTGGCGTCGTCGTCGTCGACGACGAGCACGCGGGGCGACCGGTCCGTCATGCGCTCTTGCGCTCCCGCGCTTCGGACAGGGCGCTGCGCAGCGCTTCGGCTTCGACGGGCTTGGGCAGCACCGCGTCGAAGCCGGCGTCGAGATAGCGCGCCGTCAGGTCGTCGCCGGCGTAGGCGGTGCACGCGATGATCGGCGTCGGCGCGGCGTCGGCCTCGCGTTCGCGTTCGCGCATGAAGCGCAGCGCCGTCTCGCCGTCGATCTCCGGCATGCGGATGTCCATCAACACCAGGTCGAACCGTCCCGGCTCGAAGCAGGCGACCGCCTCGCGGCCGTTCTGCGCGAGGCGGGCGGAAATGTCCTGTTCCGCCAGCAGCAGGCCGAGGGTCTCCGCGCTGGGGCCGTCGTCCTCGGCGATGAGGACGCGCAGCCGCCCGAGCGCGGCGCCGGGCTCCGGGGCCGCCGCGATTGACCGGTCAGCGTCGCGCGACCGCGGCGGGGCGGGGAGCGGGAGGGTGACGGTGAAGCAGGAGCCTTCCCCGGGCGCCGAGCGCACGGCGATGTCTCCCTTCATCGCGTCGACCAGTCCCCTGACGATCGTCAGGCCGAGACCGGCGCCTTCATATCGGCGGGTCGTCGAGGAGTCGCTCTGGGAGAAGCGCTCGAAGGCGCGATCGATCTCGGCCTCGCTCATGCCCGGGCCGGTGTCCTCGACTTCCAGCACGAACCCGTCCGGTGGGGCGTTCGCGGCTTCGGTTCTCGCTCGCAGGACCACCGCGCCGCGTTCGGTGAACTTCACCGCGTTGCCGACGAGGTTGTGCAGGATCTGCTGGATCCGTCCCTCGTCGCCGAGGAGCCAGCGGGGAAGGTCGTCGGCGATCTCGAGGCGGAAATCGAGCGCCTTCTCCTCCGCGCGCAGCCGGTGGAGCGAGTGCACCTTGCGAAGCACGTCGCGCGTGTCGAATTCGGCGATGTCGATGCTCAGCCCGCCGGCCTCGATCTTCGAGTAATCGAGCACGTCGTTGAGAATGCTCATCAGCGCGCGGCCCGAATCCAGGGCGATCTCGGCCATCCGGCGCTGCTTGTCGTCCAGGTCCGAGCCGACCAGCAGGGACAGCATGCCGAGCACGCCGTTCATCGGCGTGCGGATCTCGTGACTCATCGTCGCCAGGAAGGCTGACTTGGCGTCGCTGGCGGCTTCGGCGCGCGCCTTTGCGCCCTGCAGGGCGGCCTCGTAGGCCTTGCGTTCGGACAGGTCGCGGACGATCGCGGTGAAGACGAGGCCTTCCTCGCTTGCGACCCGCGATACCGAGATCTCGGCGGGAAACGTGTCCCCCGTTGCGCGGCGCGCAAGGATTTCGCGGCGGCTCGAGGCGAGCGCCGTCTCGGTCGCCTGCGGCGCGCCGGCGTCGAGGAGGGTGCGGACGACCGCGCGCGATTGAGGTGCGGCGAGCGCGGTCAGCGGTTCGCCGACCGCCTCGGCGCGCGGACGACGGAAGATCGCTTCGGCTCCGTCGCTGAAGATCCGGATGCGGCCGTCCTCCTCGGCGATGACGATCGCTTCCGGAGACGCCCGCAGGATGGAGGACAGGGTCTGTTCGCTGCGCCTGAGCGCCTCCTGCGCGAGGCGGGCTTCCGTGACGTCCTGGACGGTCCCGCGCGAGATCACCGGCGCGCCCTCGGCGTCGAACGTCGTCTCGCACTGTTCCTCGACCCACTTGATGCGGCCGTCGGACATCACCAGCCGGTGCGAGATCCGGTAGGGCTTGCGGGTTTCGAGCGAACGCCTGAAGGCCGCGTCGACGTCGGCGCGGTCGTCGGGGTGAATGAGCGCGAGGAAGCGATCGTACGACGGCGCGACGAAGGCCGGGTCGACCTCGAAGATCCGGAAGACCTCGTCGGACCAGCGCAGCTCTTCGGAAGCGAAATCGAGCTCCCAGGACCCGATCTTCGCGATGCGCTGGGCCTCGACCAGGCGGCTTCGCTCGATCCGCATCGCCTCCTCGGCGCTGATCCGGCGGCGTTCAGCCTCGGCGCGAGGATCGGTTCCGGCCGCGCCGTCCGTGGTGGACCTGTTGCTGTCCGCTCGCCCCATGCGATCCCTTGGTCGCAGCGCCCGCTCGATGAACGCGCTCAATTTCATTTTCGAATCAATCGCCTACGGAAATGTAACACTCGTCGTTCTAGAAGCGCCGGCATGTTCGGATAACAGACGCGTCCGGCGGACGGCGGGATCGCGCGGGGAGACATCGAGATGAATGCGCAGGCCTCGGAAAAGGTGCTCAACCGCAAGCTCGCCATGCTGGGCGTCGACGATCGCGTTCGCGCGACGCTGAGGCCGGTCGCGCGAACGCTCGACGTCTTCCTCGACGGCATCGTCGAGCGCTTCTACGGCCACATGCGGACCTTCCCCGAAGGCCGGCGCATCTTCGCCGAACCGGCCATGGTGGAAAGCCTGAAGGCCCGCCAGATGGCGCACTGGAAGCGCCTGTTCGAATGCCGGCTCGATGCGGACTACATGGCCCACGCGCTCCGCATCGGGCGCGCGCACTATGACCGCGGCGTCGCGCCCTACCTCTACATTGCGGGATACAACTTCTTTCAGTGCGAGCTGATGGGCGCGGTGTCCGACCAGTTTCGCGGCGATCGCCGCCTGACCGACATGCTGACCTCGATCACGCGCGTCGTCAGTCTGGACATGGACCTCGCCATCTCCGTCTACACGCGCGAGATCTGGAACCGGCGGGACGAGACCGTGGAGATCTAGGTTCGACCGCCGGGCTCGGCCAGCAGGTCGTCCGTGATCGTCAGCGGGATCTCGTCGAAGGTTTCGGCGACCGCCTCGCGCATCTTTCCGAAGCCGGGCGCGGAGAAGATCGAGCCGTCGGCGAAGCACGCCTTCCGGGTCTCTTCGTCGGGCCAGCTCGCATAGGACCAGAACACGCCGTCGCCAGATTCGTGGAGCCGCGCCCCGAAGGAGCCGCAGCGCGCGTGGATTGCGCGCGTGCCCTCGACCCAGCCCTCGCGGAACTGGTCTTCCATGCCGGGCTGCACGCGCCAGCGATAGAGGACCGCGATCGTCATGGCCTCAGGCTAGGCCGCGCGCGCCCGCGGGAAAACCCGGCGCGATCTAGTCGCGGTAGTTGTCCAGCGCCGGGCCGAGCGCGTCCTTGAGCGGGTCGAGCCAGGGCTCGTAATGGCGCCACTGCTCGACGCCTTCCTTGTAGATCGGCTGGCGGACCTGTTCCGAACTCGCGGTCCTGACTTCGCGCTCGGTCTTGTGGAACTCCACGCATTGCGGTTCGAACTCGAGCCCGCAGAAATCGAGGATGCGGCGGACCTGGCCCTCCAGGTCCTCGACGACGTCCTCGTACTGCACGCGCAGGATCTCGCCGGGCAGCACCTCGTCCCAGTGGCGCATCAGCTCGACATAGCCGCGATAATAGCGGCCGATCTCATCCAGCCCGTAGGTGAACTCCTGGCCCTCGGCGAAGAGCTGCTTGAAGCCCGAGAAGCAGCACGCCATCGGATGGCGGCGCGCATCGATGATCTTCGCATTGGGCAGGATCAGCTTGATCAGCCCGATATGCCGGAAATTGTTCGGCATCTTGTCGGTGAAGAAGGGCGCGCCCTTGCGGTGGATGCGGGTGTTCTCGATGTAGTCCTCGCCGAGCTCCCGCAGTTGGTCGGCCGTCAGCTCGTGTAGGATCCGCGGATAGCGGGTCTTGTCGGAGACGCGCTTGCGGCCGCGGAGGCGGTGGGACAGCGCGAGGATGTTGGGCAGCTCCAGCGTGCCGTCGACCTGGCTGTGGGAGGCGAGGATCTGCTCGAGCAGGGTCGAGCCCGCGCGCGGCAGGCCGACGATGAAGATCGGGTCGGGCGCCGGGCAGCCCTTGCCGGCCTGCTTCGAGAACAGCTCCGGCGTGCAGACCGTGCGCTGGGCCTCCAGCTCCTCGTCCATCTGCTCGGCGGTGTAGCGCGTCTGGAGCCGCTTGAGGTCGTTGCCGCGTTCGTAGAAGCGGAAGGACGCCTCGTAGTCCTCCCGGTCCTCGTAAGCCTTGCCGAGCGCGAAGCAGATATAGATGCGGTCCTGGAAGCCGAGATCGTCGCCGGCCTCGAGGCGGCGCATCTGGTCGATCTCGTCATCGGTGAAGCGATAGGTCTTGAGATTGGCCAGGCCGTACCAGGCGTCGCCGTGCTCGGGCCGCGCCCGGCACGCGGCGCGGTACGACTCCACCGCCTCGTCATGCTTGCCCCACGTCTTGAGGGCGTGACCTTTCGAGGTGAGGGTCGCCGGGTCGTTCGGGACCATCGCGAGGACCTCGTTGAACAGACCGAGGGCGCCCTCGTAATCGCCGGTCTGCATGCGCTGGATGGCCAGCTGGGAGACGAAGGTCGGATTGCGCGGGTCGCGCTTGTAGAGCTCCTTGGCCTGTTCGAGCGCAGCCTCGTATTTCTGGCGCTTGCGCAGCACCTGGATGTAGTCGATCCGGGCGGGCACGTTGTCCGGCTCGAAGGCGACGGCGCTCTCCAGAAGGAAGTCGGCGTCCTCGAGAACGCCGAGCCGGACGCCGACCTCGGCCAGCAGGCGCATGCCCTCGACGTCCTTCGGGTGGCGCTGGAGCCAGGCGCGGCAGAGATTCTCCGCCTTCAGAAGCCGGTTCTCGTAGAGATGGTGCCACGCCGCGAGCAGCTCCTTGGGCAGGCGCTGCAGGCGGTCCGCCTGGGCGCGGGCCTGGGCGGCCTCGCCGCTACGTCCCTGCGCGTCGAGCAGTTTCGCCTGCTCGGTCCACGCCGCATGCAGCGCCGGGTTGGCGCGCACCGCGCGCTGGTAGGCGGCGAGCGCGCCGGCCGCGTCGCCGCTGTCGCGCAGCAGGTGGCCCTCCTCCTGGTGGGCGCGGCCGAACTCCGGCGCGGCGGCCTTGATGCGCTTGAGCAGCGCGGCGGCCTCGTCGGGGCGCTTTAGATAGCGCGCGCTGACCGCGGCCATGTAGAGCGCGTCGGCGTCGTCGTCGGCGTCCTGGATCACCGGCTGCAGGGCGAGCAGGGCCTCCTCGAAGCGCCCGGCGTACATGGCCGCCTGCGCCTTCTCGCGCGCGGCGGCGTGTGCGTCATTGGTCTGCGACAAGCGAGGCTCCCTGCAGAAAAAGAGAAAGCGCCCCGCGGAGCGGGACGCTTTCCAGTTAGCCGACGGCGCGGTTGGACGACAACCGCGCTGTCTGCGCGACCTAGTACTGGACGCCGACGCGCACGCCGAAGGTGCGCGGGCGCATGACGGTCGTGCGTTCGCGGTCGAACACGAAGTTGTTCGACAGCTCGGCGGCCTCGTTGGTGAGGTTGTCGCCGAACAGCTCCACCGACCAGCGATCGGTCGAGAGACCGGTGCGCAGGCCCAGCGTCGTGTAGCTGTCGACCGGAGCCGAGTTGATCTCGATCACGTCCGAACGGCTATCCGACGAATAGACCAGCTGCGGCTGGACGTGCGCCGTCTTGTCGCCGAACGCGGTCCACTCGTAACGCGCCCGGAGGTTCGCCTGGAAGTCCGGAGCGAACGCGAGTTCGGCGCCTTCGACGACGTCGTCAGTCGGGGTCAGGACCTCGGTGATCTCCGTGTCGAGGATCGAGAACGCGCCGGCGACGGTGAGACCCGGGATGCTCGCGGGCGCCCAGTTGAAGTCGCCCTCGACGCCCATGATCTCGGCGTTCGCCGCGTTGTCCGAGAAGAACAGGTTGACGATGCTCGGATCGAAGATCGTGGTCTGCAGGCGCTCGACCTCCACGAAGAAGGCGTTGCCGTTGAACTGCAGCTGCTGATCGAAGAGCAGCGTCTTCCAGCCGGCTTCCCAGTTGGTCACGTCGTCGGTGTCGAGCGCGAACGGAACGGTGAAGCCGTTGGGGCCCTGCGCGCCGCCGGGGCGGTTGAGCAGGCCCGGACGGAAGCCTTCCGACCAGGTGGCGTAGAACAGCAGGTCCTCGGTCGGCGTCCACGTGCCGGTCACCTTGAAGATGGTGCCGTCGGTGGCCGCGACGTCAGGCGCGCGAAGCGCGTTGTAGACCTGCTGGGCCTGGTCCGCCGTAAGGCCGGCGGCCTGGATGTCGGCCAGCGTGTCGTCCAGCGTGAAGGTCGGCTGCGGCTGACCCGTCCCGCGGAAGGTGTAGACGCCGTCCCCGTTGTACAGATCGGAGATGTCGGTGCCGAACGCCTGCTGGTCGACGGCGCTGAACGAGTTGAAGAAGGACGAGTTGGCGCTGCCCTGCAGGTCCACTTCGATGTCGTACCAGCGCGCGCCGAGCGTCAGCGCGAACCGGTCCGGAACCAGTTCGAACGTGGCTTCGCCGAACACGCCCTGCTCGTCGTCCGTGCGGCGGACGTCGTTGCGGAAGATCACGTCCTCCGGGAACGGGCCGGGATCGGAGAAGTAGCCGGTCTGGAACGGGAAGTTCGGCGCGAACGGACCGAACGGATCGGCTTCCGACGACCCCGTGTAGGTGTAGTCGTTGCGCTCTTCCAGCTCGATCGAGCGGGTGAACGCGCCGACGGTCGCACGGATGCGCCGCTCCTGCGGCGTGATCACGCGGAATTCGTGGCTTTCGACCGTGGTGTTGGTCACCGAGGCGACGAACGACGTCGGCGGCTGGCACACGCCCGACGGATCGGCCGAGCCCGGATAGGTCACCGAGCCGTCGCAGGTGTAGTACGGGAAGTACTGACCCACGAACATGTAGTCGGTGTAGTCGATGACCTGGTCGGTGTCGCGATCGGTGTAGGCGCCCGTGTAGAGCATTTCGAGCGCGCCGACGCGGCCTTCCAGAGTCCACGCGATGTTGTCGAACTGGTCGTCCAGCTCGTCCGGCGCGTAGCGCTGGATCTCCCAGTCGCCGAGGTTCGGGTCCTGGAAGAACACGCCTTCGCTGTCCAGCTGCTGCTGCATGTAGGACACGGTGGCGCGCCAGTCGGCGTTGAACTCGTAGCGGCCCGACAGGCGGAAGCCCGAGTAGGTCGTGTCGTTGAAGTCGTCCTCGACGAGGCGCTCGTTGTTCGCCTCGAGGAAGGTGACGTCCGACAGGTCGGCGGTCGACTGGAAGCCGGCGCGGGTCGACGAGACCGGCACGCCGTTCGAGCGCACGGTGCCTTCGGGGCGGAAGCGCGCGGATTCGGAGGTGTCGACCGTGCCCGGGACGTTGTCGATGTAACCGCCCTGGTCGTCGACGAAGACGACGCCGCGAATGGCGAAGTTGTCGCCGACCGGCAGGTTCACGACCGCCTCGGCCTTGTTGCTCATCTCACCGCCTTCGGTGAACGAGAAGCCGAAGTTCGAATAGGCCTCGAACTGGCCGATGACCGGCTTGTTGGTGATCATCCGCACCGTGCCGGCCTGCGAGCTCGAGCCGTACAGCGTGCCCTGCGGACCGGGAAGGACCTCCACGCGCTCGAGGTCGGCTGCGTAGACGTCGAGATTGCGTCCCGGCTGAACCAGCGGCTGTTCGTCGAGATAGAAGGCGACGTTCGGCGACAGGCCCGCGACGCCGGCGACCGTCAGGTTCGGCGTCGTCGAGGCGAGGCCCCGGATATAGATGGTGTTCTGGCCGGGGCCGCCGCCGCCGGCGGTGACGCCGGGCAGCTCGACGAGATAGTCGGTGAAGACGTCGACATCGAGCTCTTCGAGAGCGCTCGAGTCGAGGGCGCTGACCGCGACCGGAATATCCTGAGTGGTCGATTCAGTCTTCGTCGCCGTGACCTGGATGACTTCGACCTGAGCCGAAGAAACGCCGCTGGCGAGAACTGCAGCGAGCGAAGAAAGCGCTGTAGTTGCAAGTGCCTTCGATTTCATCATTATTTGATGCACCATCCCTTTCCGCTGTGAGGTAGCTCGCGGATATACCTGCAATAGTCAGCGATGACCACGCGGCCACCCGAGGCTTTTCGGCAGGTGTTGCGTCGATGTCGCACTGCAGCGCACCACGATCGCGCTCAGCGTCCGCGAACATCGTTCACTTCCAGCCGGATAAGGCGAAGAGCTGCGGTATTGCGCCGCAGCAAGACGCGGCGCCGAAGGGGGCGGGCGTCAGCCGCCGACTTGACGCCAGACCAGGATGACGATCGCGCCCTGGAACCACAGCGGCAGGGCGAAGCTGGTCGCGCCGAAAACAGCCGCCGCGAGCAGGGCGGCGGCGCGCACGGGCTTGCGGACGCGGGCGTGCAGGCGCTCGAGCGGCGTGGCGTGGCGGGAGCGGATGATCTCGTCGAGATCGGTGAAGCCGTTCCGGAGCAGCAGGGTCGCGATCCAGATCGCGCCGAGGGCCCAGACCCACTGCATGATCCGGATCCAGGTCCGCATCGCTTCGCCCTCGAACAGGGCGCCCCACTCGAATTCCATGCTCGCGCTCCCCTTTCCGCCCGAAGCATAGCGCGGATCGCCGCCGCTCGTCTGCGGCGAGGAGGCCGGTCGGGCGCGCGAAAGGAAAAGGGCCCCGCCCGGAGGCGAGGCCCTTTCCGCTTCGAAACCGTTCCGAGCGGGGAGATCAGAACGTGAAGCGCACGCCCGCCTCGATGATCGAGTCCTTGTTCTCGATCTCGAGAGTCGCGGGGATCAGGGAGGAGTCGACCTCGAGGTCCTCGCTCTGGCGATAGCGGTAGCCGGCGTAGAACTCGGTCGTCTCGGAGACGGCGTATGCGCCGCCGACCATGAGCTGGAAGAAGCCGCCGGTCTCGGTGTCTTCGACGATGCCCGTCGAGGACGGCGCGAACTCGATATCGGACTCCATGACGCCGACGCCGGCGCCGCCATAGATGGAGAACGGCGAGTCCGGCATGCGGAAGTCGTAATAGGCGTTCACCGCCACGGCGAAGTTGGAGATGTCGCCCTGGCCGTCGGCGACGAGATCGCCGACCGTGACGCCGAGCGGGTCGGCGCCGGTGATCAGGACGGCGGCGTCGACGTCGTCGAGCGCGATGCCGCCGGCGGTCACGCCGTCATGGGTGTCGACGTCGTTCTGGTCGTAGGAGACCTCGGCTTCGACACGGAACCCGTTGTCGAAACGCCAGCCATAGGCGGCGGCGGCGAACAGGCCGCCCTCGAACTCGGTCGTCCAGCCGACATCAGTGCCCGCGGGGAGCGTGGCGCCGCCCAGCGCGCCGCCGATATTGCCGGTGGTGAAGTCTCTGGTGAAGGCGCCGGCGTTGTCGCTGTCGTGCTGCATGGCGTAGCCGAGCGAGCCCGACACGTATTGATCGAAGTCGTACATCATCTGCGCCGAGGCGGGCGCGGCGAACGTCGCCGCGGCGGTCAGCGCCGTGGTCGTGAGGAGGAGTTTCATCTTTCATCTCCGGTGGAGGGAAACCGACGGGATTGTTGCGGCGGCCCGGTGCGGGCCTCCGGGGGCGGTAAATGGTCCGGTCCGGCGGCCGGGCAAGGGCCGGCGTTCAATTCCCCCGGGCTGCGGCGTCGGGGTCACAGCGACGGCTGGACGCGGCATTCAAATTCGCGACACTGCGCGCCCGACGCAGCAAGCCAGCCGGAGGATCGCGAGATGCGCGCCCTGATCTGCGAAGAGTTCGCCCCCTACGATCAGCTCAAGGTCGCCGAAGCCGACGCGCCGCCGGCCGGCGAGGGAATGGTCGTCATCGACGTCAGGGCGGCGGGGGTGAACTTCCCGGACATCCTGCTGGTCGAGGGCAAGTACCAGATGCGTCCGGACACGCCCTTCATCCCGGGCATGGAGATCGCCGGCGAGGTTTCCGAGATCGGCGCGAACGTCTCCGGGTTCAAACCCGGCGATCGCGTCATCGCCGCGACGATGCTCGGCGGCTTCGCCGAGAAGGTCGCCGCGCCCGCCGCACAGATCGTCCCGATGCCGGACTCGATGAGCTTCGAGGAGGGCGCGGCGCTGACCACGATCTACGGGACGAGCTATCACGCGCTGAAGCAGCGCGCCGACCTGAAGGCCGGCGAGACGCTGCTCGTGCTCGGCGCGGCCGGCGGGGTCGGCCTCGCCGCCGTGCAGATCGCCAAGGCGATGGGGGCGACCGTGATCGCCGCGGCGAGCAGCGACGAGAAGCTCGATGTGGCGAAGGAGAGCGGCGCGGACGCGGGCATCAACTACGCCAGCGAGGACCTGAAGGCGCGCGCCAAGGAGCTGACCGACGGCAAGGGCGTCGACGTCGTCTACGACCCGGTCGGCGGCGATCTCGCCGAGCCGGCCCTGCGCGCCGTCGGCTGGGAGGGCCGCTATCTCGTCGTCGGTTTCGCCGCCGGCGACATCCCGAAGATCCCGCTCAATCTCGCCCTGCTGAACAGCCGCGACATCCAGGGGGTGTTCTGGGGCGCGTGGGCGGGACGCAATCCGCGCGAGAACGCCGCCAACATGAAGGCGCTGTTCGACCTCTACGAGGCGGGAAAGATCAAGCCGCGCATCTCGGCGGCCTATCCGCTCGACGATTTCAAGCAGGCCTTCGACGACATCATGCAGCGCCGCGTCATGGGCAAGGTCGTGCTCACGCCGTAGCCCGGCCGGTCAGATCAGCCGCGGCTTCGGCCGTTCGCCGCGAATGACGATGGTCTCGATCTCGGCGAAATCGCTCGGCGAGACGTAGTCCTTGCGGAACCAGGGATAGCGCGACGTATCGAAGATCTCGCGGAGCCAGTCGAGGGTCTTGCGCACGCGCGTCACCCGGCGCTGGTCGGGGTGATAGACCAGCCAGAGCGTGATCGGCACTTCGAGATCGAGATCGAGATGGATCAGCTCGGGGGCGACGGCCGAGGCGTAGGTCGGCAGCATCGCGATCAGCGCGCCGCAGCGGACGCCCTCGATCAGCGCCGCCGATGAATCCGTCGTCAGGGACGGCTTCATCATCTGCTTGATGGCCGAGGCCTCCGACGGCCAGTGCGACTGCTGCCGGCGATAGTTCACCAGGTCGCCCAGGCGGTGGTTGAGGATGTCGGCCAGTCCGCTGGGCGGGCCGTAGGTGTCCAGATAGGCGCGCGAGGTGAACGGGACGTAGTGCAGCGTCGCGATCTCGTGGGCGACCATGCTCATCCGCTTGGTCTCCGAGAGCTGGAGAACGATGTCGGCGTCGTCTTCGGCGGCGGAATCGCCTTGGCCCCGGGTCATCAGCTCCAGCTTGATGCGCGGATTGGCCTCCACGAAACCGGCCAGGTGGCGGGCCAGCCAGAAGCCCGCGATGCCGTCGGGCGCGGCGATGCGCACCTTGCCGGCGTCGGCCTTGTCGGCCTGGTGGGCGACGCGCTCGATGTCGGAGGCGCTGCTCTGCATGGTCTGGACGAACGTCCAGATCCGCTCGCCGACATCGGTCAGCTCGACGCCTTCAGCGCCCCGGGTCACGAGGCGGGCGCCGATTCGCGTCTCCAGCGCCTCCAGTCGACGGCTGACCGTCGGCTGGCCGACGCCCAGGCGCTGCGCCGCCTTGCTCATCGAGCCCGCGGCGACGAGCGCGTGGAACACGCGCAGATCGTCCCAGTCGAAAAGAGGCGCTTTGCCGTGCATCAGAACCCAACCTTCGATTTCAGCATAGGGGTTATTCCAAGTTCGTTGCAGCAGCTGACGCCAGGAATGCGTTAAGAAAAAACTAAGACGAGATTAACGAATTATTAACCATTTAACGATCTATTAACCATGGGTGGAACCGCGACTTGGCCTAGGGTGGGGTCTTCTATGCCTGATGACAATATGAGCGCCGCGCGGGCCGGCGGAGACGCCGCCCGGACGCAGCTTCTGCGCGACATTTTCCTCAAGCACGGCTTTCGCGCATCGTCCAGCCGCGCCGATGTCGAGGACGCGATCGCCATCGGAACCGGCGCGCTCGGCGACGAGCTCGCCGACGCCGACGATGTGCTGGCGTGCGAGCGCAAGACCGAGCGCTGCTTCTTCATCCGCCGCGGCGAGGACGGCGCCGCGGAGGGATTCATCGCGCTTCTCTACCTGAACGCGGCGGGGTTCGAGGCGCTGATGCACGGCCGCTTCACGCCCGCCAGCCCGAGCCTCGACCACCTGACGGAGCCCGACGAACCCGCTGCGGCGCTCTATCCCTGGTGCGTCGCTGCGGCCGACGACGTCGCCAAGCGCGCCCTGTCGCGCGCCATCACGGAAGCGCGGCGGAGGGCCTTCTACCATATTCCGCTGTTCGCCCGCCCGATGAGCCGGGAAGGGCGGATGGTGATCGCCTCCCTCGACTCGCCGAAGGGCCCGCCGTCCTGGCTGGGCTGGCTGCCGCAGCGCCCCGAGGATGGACTCGAACATCATGAAGGAGGCCCGGATGGACGGTTCGCGGCCTAGCGCGGCGCCGGCTGACGACTCCGCGGTGACGCTGCGCGTCGCGCGGACCATGGACGACCTCCAGAAGGTGTTCATGGTGCGCGCGCTCGTCTATGTCGCCGAGCAGGACTGTCCCTATGGCGAGGAATACGACGGCAACGACCTGGCCGGAGCGACGCACCTTCTCGCCGAGCGCGACGGCGAGCCGGTCGCGACCCTGCGCATTCGCTGGTTCTGCGATTTCGCCAAGATCGAACGCGTCTGCGTGCGCGACGGCCACCGCTCGGGCCGGATCACGCGCCGGCTCATGGACGAAGCGATAGAAATCATCCGTCGCAAGGGGTATCGTAAGTTGATCGGTCAGATTCAGAAGCCGCTTCTGCCGTACTGGAAGCGGTATGGTCTGATCCACAGGGAGCACCGCGGAACGTTCGTGTTTTCCGATCGCGTTTATATCGAGGTCGAGGGGCGCTACGCGCTTCACCCGAAGGCGTTGACCACGGAGACCGAGCCTCTGACGCTGGATCGCCCCGAGGGGGCGTGGGATGAGCCCGGCCCGCTCGATCATTCCGTCGAACGCGGCGCGGCGGACATGTCGGGACGCCGCGTCAAGGCGGCGCCGGTCCCGGAAAGCCCGGCCGCCGCGCGGAAGGGGATCAAGGAGGAGACGAACTAGGCATGGTCTTCGGCATCCCCGTCCTGTTGTGCATGGATCTCCAGATGGAGTTCGTCGCCCGTCATCGTCCGTGGGCCGATCCTGACGGGGAGGCGATCGCGGCGGTCTGCGCCGACATCCTCGCCAATGCCCGACGGTCGGGCTGGCACGTCGTGCACACCCAGCTTCATCGCGGCGGACCGATGATCCCGGGGCAGGGGCTTCCCCAGGCAGTTCCCGGCTGCGAGCCGCGCCCGGGCGAGGTCCTGCTCAAGCGCGCCGGCGTTTCGGCCTACGCCCATCCGGAGCTGGAAAGCGTGCTCGACGGCGCCATGGAGAGCGGGGTCGTCATGATGGGCTTTTCCGCGCCCATGTCGCTGACGACGACGCTCTACGACGCGCAGGATCGCGGCCACCGGCTCAGCCTGCTCGAGGAAGCGGTCGGCTCCGCCGAGGTCGGCGAATGGAGCGCGCACCACACGCGGCTGCTTTGCATCGAGACCGCCCGCAAGCTCGGCCGTCTCGTCCGCCGGGCCGAGTTCAATGGGGATCTCGGCGAAACGCCGTCGCTGGCCGCGCGCGCCTGAACCCGCCTGCTTGTCCGCATCCCGGCCGCATGCTTCCTTGCGTGTTCGAAACACAGGGGAGACCGGGATGCTGCGTTCATTTGTGATCGGATTGTTCGTGTTCGCCTCGGGCGCGGCGTGCGCCCAGTCCGAGGACGACACGCGCTGGGCGATCGTCATTCACGGCGGCGCCGGCGTGATCGAGCGCGGCGACATGGACGCCGAGACCGAGGCGGCCTACCGGGACGCGCTCGACGCGGCGCTCTCCCGCGGGGCCGGAATCCTCTCCGAGGGCGGTTCGGCGCTGGACGCGGTCGAGCACGTGATCCGCGGCCTCGAGGATGATCCCAAGTTCAACGCGGGCCGCGGCGCGGTGTTCACCGCGGCGGGCCGCAACGAGCTCGACTCCTCGATCATGCGCGGCTCGGACCGCCAGGCCGGCGCGGCCGCGGGCGTGACGACGGTGCGCCATCCCATCTCGCTCGCGCGCGCGGTGATGGAGGAGAGCCCGCACGTGATGCTCGCGGGCGAGGGCGCGGAGACGTTCGCCGCCGACCAGGCGCTTGAACTCGTGGAGCCGGCCTATTTCTTCACCGAGCGGCGCTGGGCGTCGATGGCGCGCGCCGTCGAGGCGCAGGGCCTGCCGGTTCCCCCGCGCCCGGAAGGCGCGCCGGAGCCCGAGCCGATCCGGGAAGGCGCGCTCGACCTGATGGAGCGCGAGCACGCCTTCGGCACCGTCGGCGTGGTCGCCATCGACCAGTCCGGCGAGATCGTCGCGGGCACCTCGACCGGCGGCACGACCGCCAAGCAGTGGGGCCGCATCGGCGACTCCCCGATCATCGGGGCGGGCACCTACGCCAATCAGGCCTGCGGGCTGTCGGCGACCGGCACGGGCGAGTTCTTCATCCGGCTCAATATCGCCGCGCGCATCTGCACCGCGATCGAGCGCGCCGAAGCCGACGGCGAGGCCGACGCCCAGGCGATCGCCGATCGCGTGATCCAGGACGAACTCGCCGCGATGGGCGGCGACGGCGGGATCGTGATGCTGCACCGCGACCGGCCGGTGTGGAGCTTCAACACGCCGGGCATGTACCGCGCCGCGCTCGTCGCGGGCGGCGAGCCGGTCGTGGCGATCTACGGAGACGAGGAGTAGTCAATGCGTGTAGGGCTGAACTCCGAGAGTGCGCAGAAATTCGAGCTCTTCCTCTAGAATTTGACCATCCGCTTCGATGACTCGGACGCATGTCGCCCAGAGCGCATCTAGTCGTTCCCGAGGATATTTGCCCACTTGCTCGATAGCGCGGTCCACGGCTCCCGGGGACGGGCGCTGGCGCTTGACCAGTTCGACCAACCGGTCTTCCTCTTCAAGAGACGGTTCCAAGTGCGCAATAAGGCTTAGCAAGTGTGCGACTATTTCACCGCGCTCATCGGCTTGCATATAGCCATCGGAGAGCGATAGCGCGGCGAGGATCTTCATTTCGGGGACTACAATGTCTCGAATCTGTTGCCAGCGTTCAGCGCGTTCAGCTTGAATTCTGGCTTGCTCTCGAAACTCGGGCATGTCCACGCTACCGGTTTCAGCGGCACGTGCAAATACGGGGTCCATCCCAAATATCTCAATCAAGAATTCGGTTGGCGGTTCGAAGATTTCGCCATCCAAGTCGATGATGGATTGAATTCGGTCGATGCGGAATTGGCGGGTAGCGTTGCGTTCATGGCAACGAGCGAGAAGGCAGGGGATGCCATTTTTCCCGAGCTTGATATCCCAGACAGTAATGCGGCGGCGCGACTCCTCGCCATCCGAAGCTACATACTCAATCCCAAAACACTGACCTTCGGCAAATCCGAACGAAGGCTCCGGTTCGTTGGCATGCTCCGGCACCATCTCGGCTTCGTCCGGCGCCTTCACTTCCACTTGCAGGTTTGCAGGAGCAGCGACATCTGGACGCTTTTCGCCGATGAGGGTGAGGAGTTTTCGAAATTCGAGCATGTCAAACACCACCAATGGTAGAGGCATATGCTCTCATAAAATCTAGTATGAGAAAAGCGAGCTGCTTGTGTCGTATGGGATGGTATTGCGATCTCGCGCTATTCTCGGAGCAAGGGGAGACGCACGTGAGCGCTTATCCAGATATCCATGCCGCTGGCAAAGTAGGAGGTGATGTCAGCATTCTCTTCGCCACCCCGCTGATCGTCCCCGCTCGCCGCCCGCGTTGAAGGCGGCCATCTAGCTGTTGCGCTCCGCATTTGAAAATCGGCGGTGTTCAATAGAGGGGATCGCGCGCTTCCCCATGAACCGGATTGGGGCGGCGGACGTGGTGATGGGGGAGCGACCGCGCGGCCAGCCGATCTCTCAGCATCACATTCAGCCCGAACCGGGGCTGCTCGTGCTGTTCCCATCCTGGCTCATGCACGCCGTACGGCCGCACAATGGTCAACGCGACCGGATCTCGATCGCGATGAATATCCTCCTCAGGCAGGTGGCGTAGGGCGTCAGAACCGGACTTCGTCGCCGTTGGGCATCACGACCGTGTCGCGCTCCGACTCCTTGACGGCGCAGTACTGCGCTTCGTCGATCAGCCGGTGGCTGGAATGGACGTGCCATGCGCCCCAGTCGTCGCGGACCGGGACGCTTTTCGATCTCAGGAAGACGGGCTGGCCGTTCGCGAGCGTGCTCCAGACGCTGATGGCCGCCGCTGCGTCGCCGGTGAACAGCCCCCGGTCCAGGAGCCGCTCGAACTGGGCGTCGGCGTCCTCGCCGATGGCGCCGTTGAGCGGCATGCCGTCATAGGCCGCGTCGAACGACCCGCCGAACGCGCGAAAGCCCTGGGAGAACTCGACGGCGCGGATCGCCCCCTCGTCGAAGCGGATGAGGGAGCTGATCGTTTCCGAGATCGCCACCGAGCGGCGCCAGTCGTCGAACACGGGGCGGTTGCCGGGGTCCGAGAGCAGGCGCTCCAGCGCCGCGCACATGTCCGCGGAGGGCGTCGCGAGGCCGTTCTCCAGCCGCGAGACGTAGCCCTGGCTCACGTTCAGGTGTGTCGCCAGCGCGTCCTGTTTCAGATTCAGGCGAACGCGCAGGGCGCGCAGCTCGGATCCCCAGTCCCTGGCTTCAGACATGTCCCCTCAGACGTTGCTTGCTGGAAACATTGAACAATACGGTTGAGTTAGGTCGATCCGGCGGCCGGGCAAGCCGGCGCCGGCGCTCACTCCTCGAGGACCAGGGTCTCCTCGCCGGCGCGCCTGCGGGCGTCGTAGTCCGACTGCGAAATCCGCCGATGAGAGGTGTGGACGTGCCAGCGTCGCCAGTCGTCGCGCACGGCCGTGTTCATCGCCTGGAAGCAGATGGCCCTCTCGCCGGCCCCCTGCCGCCAGATGGTGTCGATCGCCGATACCTCGCCGGCGAACAGACCGAAATCGTTGAACCGCGTGAACTGAACGTCGGCGTCGGGGCTGAGCGCGCCCTCGAGATCGACTCCGGCCTCCACGGCCGAGAAAGGCTCTCCGAGGTCCTTGAACCCGCGAGAAAACTCGATCGCGATTACGGTGTCGCCGTCGCGACTGATGATGGTGCTGAAATCGAACGCCCGGCGCACGGTCATCCGCCAGTCGTCGAACATCGGGCGGTTGCGCGGGTCCGCGCACAGCTGTTCGATCTTCTCCTGCAGCGCCGCTGAAGGGCGGACATAGCCCCCCTCCAGACGCGAGATATAGCTCTGGCTGACGTCGAGATGCGCCGCGAGGGCGTCCTGCTTCAAATGCGTCCGCATGCGCAATGCGCGCAACATCGACCCCCAATCCTTGTTTCCCCTCATCTTCCACCCTTTTCGTTTTCGTCGCGGCTCGCGACTTTTCGGAAGGCATACGGCCATAATCGGAATGCGGCATTCTGCAAACCGCCTCGGCACAGGCGGCCTCGCGCGAGGCCTCTTCCTTTTAGTTACAAATGAAACTATCTTCGGCCGCGTTCGGAAGGCGGCGTCGCGCCGCCCGCGATGGAGGCTCGCATGGCTCGCAAATGGATCTACGCGTCGCGCACGGAAGGCCAGGCTTCGCGCCAGGCGCACGCCGACTTTCCCGAGGAGGGGCCCTATGAGCGCGAGATGTCGAAGGAGGGGTTCTTCGGCCCGGCCGCCTTCCTCCATCACCGGAACCCGCCCACCGGCTGGGTGAAGTTCGAGGGCCCGCTGCAACCGCGCGCCTTCGACCTGGCGAAGCTCAATATCGCCGAGGCCTCGCCGTGGAGCGCCGCCTCCGTGCTGCACAACGCGTCGTGCGATATCCGGTTCTGGAAACTGGACACTGCGATGGAGGCGCTGGCGCGAAACGGCGACGGCGACCAGCTGCTGTTCATCCATGAAGGTTCCGGCGATCTCTTCTGCGATTTCGGCCGGCTCGCCTACGAGGCCGGCGACTACATCGTGCTGCCGCGCGGAACGATGTGGCGGCTCGACCCGAACGCGGCGACCTCGGTGCTGATGGTCGAGGCGACGAACACGCACTACACCCTGCCCGACAAGGGGCTGGTCGGCCCGCACGCCATTTTCGACCCGGCCGTGTTCGACGTGCCGGCGATGGACGAGGCGTTCCGCGCCCAGCAGGCCGACGCCGGGCGCGACTGGACCGTCGAGGTCAAGAAGCGCGGCCAGGTCAGCCGCATCACCTATCCGTTCAATCCGCTGGACGCCGTGGGCTGGCACGGCGAGCTGCACCCGGTGCGGCTCAACGTGCGCGACATCCGCCCGCTGATGAGCCACCGCTATCACCTGCCGCCGAGCGCGCACACGACCTTCCTGTCGGACCGCTTCGTCGTGTGCACCTTCGCGCCGCGGCCCTTCGAGACCGACCCCGGCGCGCTCAAGGTGCCGTTCTTCCACAACAACGACGATTACGACGAGGTGCTGTTCTACCACGCCGGCGACTTCTTCAGCCGCGACAACATCGATGCGGGCATGATGACCTTCCACCCGTCGGGCTTCACTCACGGGCCGCATCCCAAGGCGCTCAAGAACATGATGGAGCAGTCCAAGCCCGCGACCGACGAGTACGCGGTGATGATCGACACGCGCGATCCGCTGGAGGTCGGCGAGGGCGCGGCGAGCGTGGAGAACGCCGACTACGTCAATTCCTGGCGCGCCCGCGAAGCGGCTGAGTGATCGAACGCGCGGCTGGCGGAATCGCCGGCCCGCGTTAGGGTGCGTCCGATGCCCAAGCGTTCCATGCCTTCGCCCCTCACCGAGGGATTCTCGCGGTTCCGAAGCGAGCTCTACCCGCGCCAGCACGCCCTGTTCGAAACGCTGGCGGAGGACGGCCAGCATCCGCATACGCTGGTGATCGCCTGCTGCGACAGCCGGGTCGATCCCGCCCAGGTGTTCGACGCCCGTCCCGGCGAGCTTTTTGTGGTGCGCAACGTCGCCAACATCGTCCCGCCCTTCGAGCCCGACGGCGGGCATCACGGCGTGTCCGCCGCGCTCGAGTTCGCCGTCAAGAAGCTCGAGGTGCCGAACATCCTGGTGCTGGGCCATCGCCAATGCGGCGGCGTGAAGGCGTGCGTGGCGGGCGGCGGCGAGGACGCGGACGCGGTCTTCATCAATCAGTGGATCGAACCGCTGGGCGAAGCGCTCGCCGATGCGCGCTCCGAGGAGCCGCAGCTGACGGATGAGGACGCGCTCTCCGAGCGGGTCGAGCTATGCTCGATCCGTCGGTCGATCGAGCGCCTGAAGACCTATCCCTTCGTCGCCGAACGCCTCGCCGACGGGCGTCTCAAGCTCCACGGCGCGCGCTTCGGCATCGCCGACGGCGAGCTCGAATGGCTGACCGTCGACGGCGAATTCGCCCCCGTCGCGCTGTGACGGCGAGCGCTTCGATGACCGATCCCGCGGCTCTGCTCGCCGACTCCGCCTGGCATCTCGACGCCCTCGACCTCCAGGCCGGGCGCGCGCGTTTCGTCAAGCTCGCGCGCGGCCAGCTCGAGGACACGCCGTTTCTCGACGAGCGGCTCGACCGGACCAGCCTGGAGAGCGCCGACATCGCGCTCGGCGAATTGGCGTCCGGTTCGATTCCCGCGCCGGATCGCGCCCCGGTCTTCATCTGGCATTCGGCCTTCTGCGGCTCGACCCTGCTCGCGCGGTGCCTGAGCGCGGAGGGCGCGTCGGTCTGCCTGCGCGAGCCGGCGGCGCTGATGGCGCTGGCGAGCCTGAAGCGCCACGGCCACACGGCCCGGTTCCAGCAGCTCGCCGCGCCGACGTTCCGCACGCTCGGCAGGACGGCGGGCGCGGGCGAGCGCGCCGTCATCAAGCCGACCAACATCGTCAACAATCTCGTCGGCGAGGCGGCTCAAGCGTTCCCCGACGCGAAGCATCTGTTCCTGACCTCCGACATCGAGGCGTTCATCGTCTCGATCGCCAAGAAGGCCGAGCCCGGCCGCGCTTTCGCGCGGCGGATGTTCGCGCTGTTCGCCCGCGACGGCCTGTCGGCGGGACGCATCCCGGGCGAGCAGCTCTTCGGCCTGACCGACATGCAGGTCGCCGCTCTGGTCTGGCACATGGAGATCGAGCAGATGCGCGCCGCCCAGGCCGCGCTCGGAACCGGGCGCGCCGCCTGGCTGGACGGCGACGCCTTCATCGCGCGCCCGGCCGAAGCGCTCGCCGCGGCCGACGCCTTTTTCGACATCGGGCTTGGAGAAGACCGCATCGCGGAGGTCGTCTCGGGTCCCCTGATGGCGCGCGACGCCAAGGATCCCGGACGCGCCTTCGGCGCCGAGACCCGGCGCTCGGAGGGCGCGGCGGTGCGCGAGCAGCTCGGCGACGATCTCGGCCGCATCGTCGAGTGGAGCTTCCAGGTCTTGCCGAGCACGCCGCGAAGCGCCTATCTCGCCAACGCCCTGATCTAGTCCGACCGAGCCGGGGGACGCGCCGTCCCCTTCAACCGACAAGCCGCGGAGCGCCGCTGATGAAACTCGCCAGCCTCAAGAACGACACTCGCGACGGCCGTCTCGTCGTGGTCTCGAAGGATCTCGCCTGGTGCGCCGACGCGAGCCATGTCGCGCCGACGCTGCAGGCCGCGCTCGACGACTGGGAGCGCGCCGAGCCGGCGCTGCGCACGCTGGCCGACGAGCTCGAGCGCGAGGCGATCCCGCGCGAGCGCTTTCACGAGCATGAGGCGCTCTCGCCGCTGCCGCGCGCCTATCAATGGGCCGACGGCTCGGCTTACGTGAACCACGTCGAACTGGTGCGGAAGGCGCGCGGCGCCGAGCTGCCCGACAGCTTCTGGGAAGACCCGCTGATGTACCAGGGCGGCTCGGACTCCTTCCTCGCCCCGCGCGATCCCATTCCGCTGGCCGATGACTCCTGGGGCTGCGACTTCGAGGCCGAGGTCGCCGTGATCACCGGCGACGGCCCGCAGGGCCTGACGCCGGAAGAGGCCAAGTCGAAGATCCGGCTGATCATGATCGTCAACGACGTGAGCCTGCGCGGCCTCATCCCCGCCGAGCTGGCCAAGGGCTTCGGCTTCTTCCAGTCCAAGCCGCCCAGCGCGTTCTCGCCTGTGGCGGTCACGCCCGACGAGCTCGGCGAGGCCTGGGACGGGGGCAAGATCCACCTGCCGCTGCGCTCGACGCTCAACGGCGAACGCTTCGGCGAGCCCGACTGCCATGTCGACATGACGTTCGACTTCCCCCGCCTGGTGAGCCACGTCGCAAAGAGCCGGCCGCTGACGGCGGGCACGATCGTCGGCTCGGGCACGGTGTCGAACAAGCTCGACGACGGGCCGGGCAAGCCGGTCAGCGAAGGCGGGAAGGGCTATTCCTGCATCGCCGAAATCCGAATGATCGAAACGATTTACGACGGCGAGCCGAAAACCCGCTTCATGACGCCGGGCGACACCATCCGCATCGAGATGACCGACGCCGAGGGCAGGTCGATCTTCGGCGCGATCGAGCAGGACGTGGTGCGCTACGAGCGCTGAGGGCGCTCAGTTCGCCTTGCCGGACGCCTCGGCCTTGAGCACGTAGCGCGCGCCGTCGAAGCCCTCGAACAGCTCCTTCGCGCCGGGATGGCCGACCGCGCCGTTGTGCGCGTCGGGCACGAGGTTCTGCTCCGAGACGTAGGCCGTGTAGTAGGTCTCCTCGTTCTCGGCGAGCACGTGGTAGAAGGGCTGGTCCTTGCGCGGGCGGATCTCGGGCGGGATCGCCAGCCACCATTCCTCGGTGTTCGCGAACTCGGGGTCGACGTCGAAGACGATCCCGCGAAACGGGAACATGCGGTGTCTGACGACATCGCCGATCGCGAATTTCGCTTCGCGCATGTCAGGCGTTGCGCTTTCCATACCGTCCAACATAGCTCGGCGCCGACAGCGCTCCAGCGGCGCGGGCCGCTTTCGCGCATCGCCCATCATGCTATCATTTCGACAACAGGACGTTTCCGCCCGCGACGGCGCGGGGCCGCGCCGGCTCCGAAGGCCGCGCGACGCGCCGCTCGACGGGCAGAACAGGAAGGTGATTCATGGCGAAGGACGCCGCCGGGGACGGCCCGGCGCGCCCGCGTCCCGGCCGCAACCGCCGCGGAGCGGGCGGTCCGCTCTACGGGGCCATCGACCTCGGGACGAACAATTGCCGCATGCTGGTGGCGAAGCGGACCCATCGCGGGTTCCGCGTCGTGGACGCCTATTCACGCATCGTCCGGCTGGGCGAGGGGATGGGCGCGAGCGGCCGCCTCTCCGACGCGGCGATGGACCGGGCGCTGGCGGCGCTCACCGCCTGCGCCAACCGGCTCGAGCGCCGGAAGGTCGCCCATGTCCGCGCCATCGCGACCGAGGCCTGCCGGGCGGCGTCGAACGCCGATGTCTTCCTTGACCGCGTGCGCGCGGAGACCGGCCTCGAACTCGAGCCGATCACGCCGGAGGAGGAGGCCCGCCTGGCCGTCCAGGGCAGTCTCGACCTGCTCGACGAGGCGATGGACGCGGCGATCGTGGTCGATATCGGCGGCGGGTCGACGGAGCTGTGCTGGGTCGATCTCGCCGAGTGGCGCGCGCGCGGCGGCTTCCAGCAGGGCGGGCGTCCGCCGCTGCGGGGATGGATGACGATGCCGGTCGGCGTCGTCAGCCTGTCCGAGCGCTTCCCGGAGCCCGACGAGAATCGGGCCGAGTGGTACGAGCACATGAAGGTCTATGTGAACGAGCAGATGAACGCGCCGCGCGGGGCGCGGCGGCTGCGCCCGCTTTTCGAGGACGGCCGCGCCCACATGGTCGGGACGTCGGGCACGGTCACGTCGGTCGCCGGCGTGCATCTCGAGCTCGAGCGCTATGACCGCTCCCGCGTCGACGGGCTGTGGATGAGCGCCGAAGAGGCGCGCGCGGCCTGCGCCCGCCTGGCGGCCAAGGACGCCGCCGGCCGCGCCGAGGAGGGCTGCATCGGAACCGAGCGCGCCGATCTCGTGCTCGCCGGCAGCGCGATCCTCGAATCGGTGATGGACGCCTGGCCGTGCGAGCGCCTCCGCGTCGGCGATCGCGGCCTGCGCGAGGGCATGCTGCTCAACCTGATGCGGCCGAAGCGCCGGCGCGGGCGCCGGCGGGGGCGCAAGCGTGGCGGCGGAGGCGACGCATGAGCGACGAGGGCGGAGACGATCGCCGCCGGCGCCGGCGCTCGGGGCCGGTCTCGAAGGGCGGCGACAAGCGCGCGGCCAAGCAGCTGCACACCCGGGTGAAGACCGCGCGCGGACGCAAGCTGTCGTCCAAGCGCTGGCTCGAGCGGCAGCTGAACGACCCGTATGTCCGGCGCGCCAAGATGGAGGGCTACCGCTCCCGCGCCGCCTACAAGCTCGCCGAGATCGACGATCGCTTCCGCATTCTCAAGCCCGGAGCGGCCGTGGTCGATCTCGGCGCGGCGCCGGGCGGCTGGGTGCAGGTCGCGCTCAAGCGCGGCGCGGCGAGCGTGGTCGGCGTCGATCTGCTCGAGATCGAGCCGATCCCCGGCGCGGTCCTGCTGCAGGACGACTTCACCGAGCCGGGCGCGCCCGATCGCGTCAGCGAGGCATTGGGCGGTCCGGCCGATGTGGTTCTCTCCGACCTCGCGCCCTGGACGACCGGGCACAAGCAGACCGATCACCTGAGAATCATGGCACTGGTGGAGGCGGCGGCGGATTTCGCCATGTCCACCCTGCGCCCCGGCGGCGCCTTCGTGGCGAAGGTGTTCCAGGGCGGCGCCGAGCAATCCCTGCTCGACGAGCTGAAGCAGCGTTTCGAGACCGTCCGCCACTACAAGCCCGAGGCCAGCCGGTCCGAAAGCGCCGAGACCTATCTGGTCGCGATCGGTTTCCGCGGTTCCGGAAAGGCGGTTGAAACCGACTCACCGCGGCCTTAGGGAAATTTTTTCGTCGCTGCGCGTTAATGGGCCGATGTGACGCACGGAGCATCCGTAATGGATGACGGTGAACATCACGACGAGGGGTTCGTTCGTCCGCACAGCATACGCTGGGGCGTGATCGCATTGATGATCGCGCTGTTCTTCGCGATCGCCGCCGCCTACGCCGCGATCAGCTGAGGTCGCGACGCGGGCGGCCTCCCGGGCCGGCTCAGCCGTCGACGAGCGTGACCGGAATGCGCAGGAAACGCCGGCCCTCGCCGTCGGCGGGCGGCAGCGCGCCTGCGCGGATATTGGTCTGGATCGACGGCAGGAGCAGCTTCGGCGCCGACAGCGTCGAATCGCGCGTTTCGCGCATCTTCACGAACGCCTCTTCCGTAACGCCCTCGTGGACGTGGATGTTGTTCTCGCGCTCCTCGGCCACGGTCGTCTCCCACGCATAGCTGTCGCGGGTGTCCGTCTTGTAGTCGTGGCACATGAAGAGCTTCGTCTCGCCCGGCAGCGAGAGCAGCTTCTGGATGGAGCGGAACAGCGTGCGCGCGTCGCCGCCCGGGAAATCGGCGCGCGCGGTGCCGAAGTCGGGCATGAACAGCGTGTCGCCGACGAACACGTTCGAGCCGATCTTGTAGCTGATGCAGGCCGGCGTGTGGCCGGGCGTGGCGATCACCTCGGCCTCGAGGCCGCCGATCTCGAACGTCTCGCCGTCCTTGAACAGGCGGTCGAATTCGGCGCCCTCGCCGGACACGTCGTCGGCGCCGAAGACCGGCCGGAAGATCGTCTGCACCTCGGAGATCCGCTCGCCGATCCCGACCGGCGCGCCGGTCTTCTCCTTGATGTAGGGCGCGCCGCTGAGATGGTCGGCGTGAGCATGGGTCTCCAGCACCCACTGGATGCTGAGCCCCTGTTTCTCGGCGGCGTCGAGAATCGCCTGCGCGGAGTCGGCCGAGGCCTTCCCGCTCGCCGGGTCGTAGTCGAGCACCGGATCGATCACGGCCGCATCGGCGGTTTCCGGGTCCCAGACGAGATAGCTCACCGTGTTGGTCGGCTCGTCGAAGAAGGCCTGGATGGACGGTTCTCGGGACATGACTGACTGCCTCGTTCCTGGCGTTCGCGTTTCTCGTTGACCAATGTATTAGTGAAAACTAATTTAGCAACACCTGATGAAGCGCCGCGTCGCTGCGCCGCATCCCGCGCCGCGGGTCCATCCTAGACGAGGAGCCGTCATGTTCGAGGCCTCGCTTATCGCAAGCCTGCTGTCGGGCGCCGTGGTCGGGCTCGTGCTCGGCCTGATCGGCGGCGGCGGTTCGATTCTCGCGGTGCCGCTGCTCGTCTATGTCGTGGGGATGGACGACCCGCACGCCGCGATCGGCACCTCGGCCTTCGCCGTGGCTGTCAGCGCGGCGTTCAACCTCGTGTTCCACGCCCGGGCGGGCACGGTGAAATGGCGCTGCGCGCTGGTCTTCGCCGCGTTCGGCGTCGTCGGCGCGGCGCTGGGCTCGACGCTCGGAAAGATCACCGAAGGCCAGCTTCTGCTCACCCTGTTCGGCCTGATCATGATCGCGGTCGGCGCGGCGATGCTGCGCCGGCAGGCCGGCGGCGAGGACGCCGAGGTGAAGCTCACGCGCGACAGCGCCGCCCGGCTGCTGCCCCGGCTCGGCGCCAGCGGCACGCTGGTCGGCGCGCTGTCGGGCTTCTTCGGCATCGGCGGCGGATTCCTCGTGGTGCCCGGCCTGATCGCGGCGACGGCGATGCCGCTGCTCAACTCGATCGGCTCCTCTCTGGTCGCCGTGACCGCGTTCGGCGCCACTACGGCGGCGAACTATGCGCTCGCGGGATGGGTCGACTGGCCCGTGGCCGGCCTGTTCATCGCGGGCGGATTCGCCGGCGGTCTGCTGGGCGCCTGGCTGGCGCGGGTTCTCGGCGGGCGGCGGAACGCGCTGAAATACCTGTTTTCGGCCGTGGTCATCGGCTTCGGCCTGTTCATCGCGATCCGCGGCGCGCTCGTCCTGTTCGCCTGACCGCTACGCGGTCTTGCCAGCCGGAGCGATCCCGACTAAAGCGGCCCCGCAAGAGAGATGGAGGTCTCCCGATGGAGATTCGCGAAGGGCTCACCTTCGACGACGTGCTCTTGCAACCCGGCCCGTCCGAAGTCCTGCCCGCAACCGCAGACGTCCGCACCCGCCTGACCGGTTCGATCGGTTTGAACATCCCGATCCTGTCGGCGGCGATGGACACCGTCACCGAGGCGCCGCTGGCGATCGCGATGGCCCAGGCCGGCGGCGTGGGCGTCATCCACCGCAACTTCACCAATGAGGGCCAGGCCGAAGAGGTCCGGCGGGTGAAGCGCTACGAGAGCGGCATGGTGGTCAATCCGATCACCATCCATCCCGAGGCGAGCCTCGCCGAGCTGCGCGCCCTGATGGACCATCACAGGATCTCCGGCATCCCCGTCGTCGAGGGCGGCTCGGAGGGCCAGCCCGGCAAGCTCGTCGGCATCATCACGAATCGCGACGTCCGGTTCGCCGACGACATGAACGCGACCGTCGCCAGCCTGATGACCCGCGAGGGGCTGGTCACCGTCAAACCCCATATCGACCAGGCCGAGGCCCGGCGCCTGCTGCATCGCCACCGCATCGAGCGCCTGCTGGTCGTCGACGACGCCGGCCGCTGCGTCGGCCTGATGACGGTCAAGGACATGGAGAAGGCCCAGGCCCATCCGAACGCGGCCAAGGACGAACAGGGCCGCCTGCGCGTCGCCGCGGCGACCACCGTGGGCGATGCGGGCTTCGAGCGCGCCGAGCACCTCATCGACGCCGGCGTCGACGTCGTCGTCATCGACACCGCTCACGGCATGTCGAAATCCGTCGTCGACCAGGTCGCCCGCATCAAGCGCGCCTCGAACAAGACCCAGGTCGTCGCCGGCAACGTCGCCACCCATGACGGCGCCAAGGCGCTGTTCGACGTCGGCGCGGATTGCGTGAAGGTCGGCATCGGGCCGGGCTCGATCTGCACCACGCGCGTCGTCGCCGGCGTCGGCGTGCCCCAGCTCACCGCCATCATGGATTGCCGCAAGGCCGCCGACGAGAGCGGCGGCTCGATCATCGCCGACGGCGGAATCAAGTTCTCCGGCGATATCGCCAAGGCGATCGCCGCCGGCGCCGATTGCGTGATGATGGGCTCGATGCTCGCCGGCGCCGAGGAGGCCCCCGGCGAGGTCTTTCTCTACCAGGGCCGCTCCTACAAGGCCTATCGCGGCATGGGCAGCGTCGGCGCGATGGCCCGCGGCTCGGCCGATCGCTACTTCCAGAAGGAAGTCACCGACCGGATGAAGCTGGTGCCCGAGGGCATCGAGGGTCAGGTCGCCTACAAGGGGCCGGTCTCGCCGATCCTCCACCAGATGGTCGGCGGCCTGCGCGCGGCGATGGGCTATACCGGCGCGGCGACGATCAAGGACTTCCAGAAGAAGGCGGTTTTCGTGAGGATCACGAACGCCGGGCTTCGCGAAAGCCACGTCCACGACGTGGCGATCACGCGCGAGGCGCCGAACTATCCGACGCCGCAGTAACCCGCTGCGGCGCGCTCAGGGGCCGCCGGGGAGGGCGACATGGACTATCTGGAGACCTATCCGCTGCTTGCGCCGATGTTCGCGCAGGCGCTGTTCTACTTCATCCTGTCCTTCATGACGGTGCGGGCGCGCGCCGGCGCGCTCGGCTCGGGCGCGGTGAAGGAGGAGGACGTCGCGCTGGGCCAGCTGAATTACCCGAAGAAGGTCCAGCAGCTCTCCAACACGCTCAACAACCAGTACGAGTCGCCGACCTACTTCTTCGTCGCGGCGATCCTCGGCATGGCGCTGGCCGTCCAGGACATGTGGATGATCGCGGCGGCCTGGGTCTTCATCGCCTCGCGCATCGTGCACGCCTTCGTCTATCTCACGACGAACCGCATCCGGACGCGCTTCATGATGTACTTCGTCGGCTTCCTGGCGATCCTGGTGATGTGGGCGAGGCTCGCCGTCGCCGTCTTCGGCGGAGGCTAGCCCATGAAGGACGGCGGCCGCGTCGCGGCGGCGATCGAGGTCGTCGACGCCGTCCTCGACCGACACCAGCCGGTCAAGACCGCGCTGCGAGACTGGGGCAAGGCCCACCGCTTCGCCGGCTCGAAGGACCGCGCCTGGATCTCCGGACTGGCGCTGGATGCGCTCCGTCGGCGCGCCTCGGCGCGTTTCGTCATGAGCGAGGATGCGCCGCGCGCGCTGGTGCTGGGCGCGCTTCATCTCGCCTGGGGCCTGTCGGTCGACGAGATCGAGGCGATGTTCGCCGATGACGAGCACGCCCCGGAGCCCATGAGCGCGGCCGAGCGCGCCGGCCTCGCCCGGCCGGTGGAGAACGCGCCGCTCCACGTGCTCGCCGAGATCCCCGACTGGCTCGAGCAGAGCTTCAGCCGCGCCTTCGGCGAGGACGCCGCCCTGGAGGGCCGGGCGATGGCCGCCCGCGCGCCCGTCGATCTCCGCGTCAATCGCCTCAAGACCGACCCCGACAAGGCGCTCGCCGCCGTCGTCGCCAAACTCAAGGACGCCCGCGCCAGCGAGCTGGTCAAATCCGCCATCCGCATTCCCGAAACCGATCCGCGGGCCAAGGCGCCGCCGGCCGATTCCATCCCCGCCTACGGCAAGGGCTGGGTCGAGGTGCAGGATCTCGGCAGCCAGATCGCCGCGCTGGCCGCGGCGACCGGCGAGGCCGGCCAGGTGCTCGACTACTGCGCTGGGGCCGGCGGCAAGACGCTCGCGCTCGCCGCGATGATGGGAAACGCCGGGCAGGTCTACGCCTGGGACAGGGACTGGCGTCGGCTGCGCGCGATCTGGCCGAGGCTCAAGCGCGCCGGCGTGCGCGACGTGCAGGTCCGCGACGGGGCGGAAGCCGAGGCGCTCTCCGATCTCGAGCGCAAGATGGACGTCGTCTTCGTCGACGCGCCGTGCACCGGCTCGGGCACCTGGCGAAGGCGGCCGGATTCGAAATGGCGCCTGAAGTCCGACGCCCTCTACAAGCGCATCAAGGAACAACAGGAAGTTCTTGAAAATGCGTCGAAATACGTGAAGGCGGGCGGCCGCCTCGTCTATGTCACCTGCTCGGTTCTGCCCGAGGAGAACGAGGACCGCATCACCGACTTCCTGCAGCTCCATCCCGAGTTCGAACCGGTTTCGGCGATCGAGGCGATCCAGGCCTCCGGCGAGCTCACCGACGAGGGCGAGATCCAGGTCGGCGCCTGCGAGGGCCGCCACGGCGCGCTCCAGCTCACCCCGGCGCGCACCGGCACGGACGGGTTTTACGTGTGCGTGATGGAGAAGGGGGGTTAGTCGAGGAGTTTCAGCGTTCCTCGCTCCCGAACGCTAGCCTTGACCGTCTACATCTCTCGGCCGCGACGTTCTCGGCGAGCCGGCCATCACTCAATCTCGGGTAAGAGCCGATATCGCGGAAATACTGTTCACCGCGCTCAGCGCATTCGCGAAGGCTCGGTAATCCATCGGCTTCGCTAGAGGGTGGTGCGCCACAATTTGATAGGATCGGAATAGCGGAGAGAATTATGAAATATGATGTGCGCATTGTGTCTGCTCGCATAGGTGATCTCGCATAGAGTAGGCGAATTGAGCTTTCGACAAAAATTGAAGGCATCGATGCTGATTAAGGTGCTCGACGTCCAGCCGGCCGGTTCCCACAAGCTGCGCCTGACCTTCTCCGATGGGTCGCGCGGCGTCGCCGATTTGTCGGACCTGCTCGCGCGCGGCGGGACGATGGTGGAGCCGCTTCGCGATCCGGACTACTTCGCCCGTGTCTTCCTCGAGGCCGGCGCGCCGACCTGGCCCAACGGATTCGATCTGGCGCCCTGGGCGCTGCACGACCGGCTGAAGCGGTCGGGCGCGCTGGAGGCAGCGGGTCATCCGGCCTGACGCCTACTCCCCCACGTCGCGCATCAGCAGCATGTCGCGGACGCGGTACTCGTTCGGCTCGGAGAAGCCGCACGCGACCGGCGCGCCGGTCGGATTGCACCAGGTTCCGAACAGCATGTCGAAGATCGGCAGGCCGTAATTGTTCCGGTGAGCGCCGCGCTCGTGGTGGATGCGGTGCATCTCCGGGCGCTGGAGGAAGAAGCCCAACCAGTAGGGCGTGCGCATGTCGGCGTGGGCGATCAGGTTGAACACCGAGACGTAGAAGAAGGCCAGACCGGTCGCCCAGGCCGACGCGCCGAGGATCCAGTAGGCCACGACGGCGTTCAGGAAGGCGGCCGCGAAGCTGTCGAGCGGATGGACGTAGAAGGCCGTCAGCGTCTCGACGCGCGACGGGCTGTGATGGAGCTGATGCACCATCCGCCAGATCGTGTCGGAGGCGTGCATGAGCCGGTGCCACCAGTAGGTGACGAATCCGGCGGTCAGGAAGACGGCGAAACTCGTCCCGATCACGCCGAAGCGGGGCGGAAGCGTGACGAGGCTGTTGGCGTCGATCCAGCCGCTGAAGATGACGCCGGCGGTCAGCACCACGACGATATTGAGGATGTTGATCGCGCCCGCGAACAGCCGCCAGCGCTTGTCGCAGCTCGCCCCCGACGCGGGCGCGATCACCTCGCGCGTGAAGAGCAAGACGAACAGGCCGAAGGTCAGCAGGTAGACGAAAACCATCGATCAGCCCTCCGCTTGCGTGTCTAGCCGATCGCGCGGAGATTGTCTCCATTTGCGGCGGGCCGCAGCGAGCGGTCTCGATCCCTGCGTGACGGAGAAACGCGCCTAATCCGGCGCGGGGCAATCCTCGACGAAGGCTTCCCGAAGCACGCCGCGCGCGGCGCGGAGCGCGTCGACGCCTGCCTCCTCGCCGGTGCTGCTGACGAAATACAGGAACACGCCGTCGACGAGCCGGTCCCAGTAGTACGAGAAGAACACCCCGTCCGAGCCGGCATGGCTCATCTGGCGGGCCTCGCCCGTACCGTCGTCTCGGAAGAACCATCCATAGCCCTCCGCGACGCCGTCCTCGAACGGCGCGGCCGGCGTGCGGAGTCGTTCGACCACCGGATCGGGCAGCGCGCCCCGGCCCTGCAGCACGCGCCGCCAGCGATGCATGTCCTCGGTCGAGGCCTGCATGCCGCCATTGCCCTTGAGGTTCCACCAGGTGTCGCCGAGCGCGGCGATGCGATCGGAGATGACGCCCTGGTCCCGGCCGTCGAGATAGCCGTGCGCAAGGCGGGCGCGGTCGGATTCGTCGAAATGGTAGCCGGTATCCGCCAGTCCGTTGGGCTCCAGGATCTCGGTTTCGAGGAACGTCTCGAGGTCCTCGCCCGAGACGGTCTCGACCAGCGCGGCGAGGACGCTGTAGCCCGCATTGGAGTAGGCGGTGTCGGTCCCCGGCTCGAACAGGAGCGGTCCGGACAGGCAATCGCCGAAAAGGCTCGCCCGGCTCGCCGCGTCGAAGTCGCGGCCGCAATACTCCGGAAGCCCCCCGCTGTGCGTCAACAGCTGGTGAATGGTCACGTCGGCCACCGGCCCGTCGGCTGAATCGATATGGGCCCCGATCGGGTCGTCGAGCGCGATCGCGCCGCGATCGGCGAGCAGCAGGACGGCGGTGGCGGTGAACTGCTTCGTCAGCGACCCGATCTGGGCGATCGTGTCGGGTGTAAAGGGCGTTTCGCCGTCGCGCTCGGCGAGGCCATAGCCGCGGCTCAGGATCACTTCGCCTTCGACCTCGACGATCACCGCGCCGGCATGGCCGTCGGCGCCGAAACCGGTCATCACGTCATCGATTTCCGCGACGGCCGATTCCACGCTGCAGGCCGACAGGTCGGCCTGCGCCTGGGCGGCTGCGCCTGAAACGGCCCAGAACGCGGTCGCGGTGATGGCTGCAATCCGGATCATGCCTTCGTCTCCCGGAGCCAGCCTAGCAGCCCGGCGGCGCAGCTCGATGTTGAATCCCGTCGACGTCGCTCGCATAGCCAAGCGCGCGCAGCGCCGCCGCGACCGGCGCCAGGCCGCCGGCGCGCGCGGTCAGCGCCGCAGGCCCTCGTCCCGTCCGCTTCGTCGTGATCGGCTGGCGCAGCAGCGGCAGGCTGTCCCGCTCCGCCCCGACCAGCTCCATCTCGCGCGGCGGCGCGGCGAGCATCTCTTCGCGCATCGGCGCGCCGATGAAGCCGGTCAGCCGCTTCAGCGCGCGGCGGGGGCGGCGCACGAGATCCTCGTAGCGCACGCGCAGGATCCGGTCGGCGACGATCGCGGTTTCGGCTTCCAGGCCCCGGCGGACGAACTCGGCCCAGTAGAGCAGGGCGCGATCGGGATCGCTCACGTGAGGGAAGCGCCGGCCGTGGCCGTCGCGCCAGTCGCGCTCGAGCAGGGAGGCGGCGACGTCGCGCCCGTCTCGAACGACATGAACGAACTTCGCCTCGGGAAGGAGCCGGGCCAGCTCGGTGAAGGCGACGACATTGACGCTGGTCTTTTCGCACACGATGCGGGCCCCTTCCGGCGTCAGGAGACCCGCCAGCAGCTCCGCCATCTGTGTTCGAACCGCTTCCGCGGACAGACCGAAATCGCGCGCGTGCAGCCCGCCGAGCCGGTCGGCGAAGTCTCGCCATTGCATGCAGACGCCTGGTGCGATCCCGCTGTCCGAACCGCAATGGATGTCGGGATGCGCGTCGAGGAGGCGGCGCAGCAGCGTCAGGCCGGACCGCGGACATCCGCCGAGGAAGACAAGCTGCGCCGGCGCAGGCTCATTCATAGCCGAGGCGGTCCAGCGCCGGCGCAATGACAGCCTCGACCGTTCGCAGCTGATCGCGCGTCAGATCACGTCGCCAGCGACCGACCGAAGCCGTGTCGAGGGGCTGGCTGACGCGCGCGGCGCTGGTCTCGTTCTGGCCGGCGGCCGGGTCGAAGACGCGTGCATGGTCGAGCGCCGCCGCATCGAAGGGTTCGCCGAGACGGTTGAACAGCGCCTCGAGCGCGTCCCCGGGCGAGGCGACGAGACCTTCGTAGCGGACGACGTGCAGGCGCGGATCGCGGGCCATCGCTTCGCTGGCTTCGACGCTTCGAAGCCAGAGCCGCGCCGCGGCGGCCGGATCGACGACGATGTCCATCGGCCGGCCGGTGCGCGCGTCCATCCAGTCGCAATCGAGGAGTGAGGCGACCACGTCGCGGCCGTCGCGCACGACGGCGACCAGCGGGCTCTCCGGGAAGAGCTGTCGCAAGGTCGGGAAATGCAGCACGTTCGCCGGCGTCTTCTCCGCGACGCGGCGCGAGGGGTCGCCGCCGCCCGCGCCGTCCAGGAAACCGGAGATGGTCTCGGCGAACAGATCGTCCATCCGTTGGGGCGTCAGCCCCGCCTGGCGCTGGAGGACAGGCAGCGCGCTCGCCCGGATCTGACCGGCCAGGTGGCACAGGGCGGGGATGACGCGCAGCTCCGGTCCGCACCGGACGCGTCCCGAGGCGTTGAGCATCGCCCGCACCAGCGTCGTGCCCGAGCGGGGCGCGCCGCCGATGAAGATCGGCGCCTGCGAGGCCGAAACACCCATGCCGCTTCCTTCGCGATTCCCGGCGCGAGGATGCGGGGGTTTCGCATGACGCGCGGATTGCCGGTTCCTGAATTCCTGTTCATCCGCCGCTGCGGCGCGGCGTGCGCGGAACCCTCTGGCGCATCCGCCTGAACCGCGCTAATCCGCGCGCCATGACGACGGACATCCACAAACACCACGAACGCGTGCTGGTGATCGACTTCGGCAGCCAGGTCACCCAGCTCATCGCCCGCCGGCTCCGCGAGAGCGGGGTCTATTGCGAGATCCACCCGTTCAACAATGTCGACGAGGACTTCCTCGCGGAATTCGGCCCGGCCGCGGTGATCCTGTCGGGCGGTCCGGCGAGCGTCCACGGCGAGGGCACGCCGCGCGCGCCGCAGCGCGTCTTCGAGATAGGCGTCCCCGTGCTTGGCATCTGCTATGGCGAGCAGACCATGGTCGCCCAGCTCGGCGGCTCGGTGGAGCCGGCGATCGAGCGCGAGTTCGGCCGCGCCGACATCGAGATCGTCGCCGAGAGCCCGCTCTTCGACGGCGTCGGCGGCGTGGGTCACGAGGAGCGCGTGTGGATGTCCCACGGCGACCGCGTGAACGCGCTTCCCCAAGGCTTCCACCCGATCGCCGCGACGCGCCACGCCCCCTTCGCAGCCATCGCCGACGAGGGCCGGCGCTTCTACGGCGTCCAGTTCCACCCCGAGGTCATGAATACGCCGCGCGGTGCGGTGATCCTCAGGAACTTCACTCACCGGATCGCCGGGCTGAAGGGCGATTGGACGATGGCCGCCTTCAAGGACGAGGCGATCGCCAAGATCCGCGACCAGGTCGGCGACGGCCGCGTCATCTGCGGGCTGTCGGGCGGGGTGGATTCCTCGGTCGCCGCGGTGCTCATCCACGAGGCGATCGGCGACCAGCTCACCTGCGTCTTCGTCGACACCGGGCTGATGCGCGAGGGCGAGGCGGAACAGGTCGTCTCGCTGTTCCGCGAGCACTACAACATCCCGCTCGTCGCCGCCGACGAGGAAGACCGCTTCCTCACCGCGCTCGCCGGCGTCGACGATCCCGAGAAGAAGCGCAAGATCATCGGCGGGCTTTTCATCGACGTGTTCGAGGAGAAGGCCAAGGCCGCCGGCGGCGCGGATTTCCTCGCCCAGGGCACGCTCTACCCCGACGTCATCGAGAGCGTCAGCTTCGCCGGCGGGCCGAGCGTGACGATCAAGTCGCACCACAATGTCGGCGGGCTGCCCGAGCGCATGAACATGAATCTCGTCGAGCCGCTGCGCGAGCTGTTCAAGGACGAGGTGCGCGATCTCGGCCGCGAACTCGGCCTGCCCGAGAGCTTCGTCGGCCGCCATCCCTTCCCGGGCCCGGGCCTGGCGATCCGCATTCCCGGCGCGGTCACCAAGGACAAGGCCGACACGCTGCGCCACGCCGACCGGATCTATATCGAGGAGATCCGCAACGCCGGGCTCTACGACTCGATCTGGCAGGCCTTCTGCGTGCTGCTGCCCGTCCAGACCGTGGGCGTGATGGGGGATACGCGCACCTACGACCACGTGCTGGCGCTGCGCGCGGTGACCAGCGTCGACGGCATGACGGCCGACTACTTCCCCTTCGACCACGACTTCCTGGGGCGCACGGCGACGCGCATCATCAACGCGGTGCGCGGCGTCAACCGCGTCGTCTACGACGTGACGTCCAAGCCGCCGGGGACCATCGAGTGGGAGTAGGGGGCTCTGGCGTCGGAGTATCCGCGACGACTTATCTCATGGCGTCGGATGCGGGCGCGGCGAGAATCGCCGGCGTCGCATCGCTCCCCCGAGGGGATGCGCACCGATCCTTGAGAGGTTGATTTCAAGCCGATGCCGGGCGAGCCCGACGCCGCCGCCTTCCACGCGCTGTCCGATGAGGACGCGCTGCGCGCGCTCGAGTCCGCGCGGGAAGGGCTGAGCTCGGAGGAAGCCGCCCGGCGTCTCGCCGAGCACGGGCCGAACCGGTTGCCCGAACCGCCGAGGCGCAGCGTGGTCCTGCGCTTCCTCGCGCATTTCCATCACGTGCTGATCTACGTGCTGATCGCGTCGGCTGCGGTCACCGCGGCGCTCGGCCACTGGGTCGACACCGGGGTGATCCTCGCGGTGGTCCTGGTCAACGCCGTTATCGGCTTCGTCCAGGAGGGCCGGGCCGAACAGGCGATGGAGGCGATCCGCGGCATGCTCGCGCCGCGCTCGGCGGTGCTGCGCGACGGCCGCCGCCGCACCGTCGACGCCGCCGAGCTGGCGCCGGGGGATGTCGTGCTGGTGGAGGCCGGCGATCGCGTCCCCGCCGATCTGCGCCTGCTTGAGGCGCGCGGGCTGAGGGTCCAGGAGGCGATCCTCACCGGCGAGTCGGCGCCCGTGGACAAGGCGGTCGCGCCGGTCGCCGAAGACGCCGCGCTCGGCGATCGCGCCTCGGTGCTGTTCTCGGGCACGCTCGTCGCGGCGGGGACGGGACGCGGCGTGGTCGCGGCGACCGGCGGGTCCACCCAGATCGGGCGGATCAGCGGGATGCTGTCGGAAGTTCAGGTCCTGACCACGCCGCTGGTCGCGCAGATGGACCGCTTCGCCCGATGGCTGACCGTCTTCATCCTGATCGTCGCCGGGGCGCTGCTGACCTACGGGTATTTCGTCGGCCATCTTCCGTTCTCGGAACTCTTCATGGCGGTGGTCGGTCTGGCGGTGGCGGCGATCCCGGAAGGCCTGCCGGCGGTGCTGACGATCACGCTGGCGGTCGGCGTTCAGGCCATGGCGCGGTGCAACGCCATCGTCCGCCGGCTGCCCGCGATCGAGACGCTGGGGTCGGTGTCCGTCATCTGCACCGACAAGACGGGCACGCTCACGCGCAACGAGATGATGGCCGCGAGCCTCGCCGCGGCGGAGCGCGTCTATTCGGTGGGCGGGGAGGGCTATGCGCCCGAAGGCGCGGTGCGCTGGCGCGAGGCCGACGCCGATCCCGGCGAGCACGCGGTGCTGATGGAGTTCGCCCGCGCGGCGGGGCTTTGCAATGACGCGGCGCTGCACGAGGCGCATGACGGCTGGCGCGTCGAGGGCGATCCGATGGAGGGCGCGCTGATGGCGCTCGCCGGAAAGATCACCGGCGCCGGGGCCGCGCCGTTTTCGGAGTGGCGCCGCGTCGACGCGATCCCCTTCGACGCGGCTCACCGCTACATGGCGACGCTCCATGCCGACGGGGACGGCCAGGCCTGCATCCACGTCAAGGGCGCGCCGGAAGCGGTGCTGGGGATGTGCGCCGATCAGCGCGCGGCCGGCGGAGATGTCGAGGCGCTCGACGGGGACCACTGGCGCGACCAGGTCGAGACATTGGCCGCCGGGGGGCAGCGCGTGATCGCCGTCGCCGTCCGCGCCGCGCCGCAGGATCAGACGGCGCTGACGCCCGCCGATCTCGAAGGGCGGCTCACGCTGATCGGCCTCGTCGGGCTGATCGATCCGCCGCGGCCCGAAGCGATCGAAGCCGTCGCCGAATGTCACGCGGCGGGCATAAGCGTGAAGATGGTCACGGGCGACCACGCCGCCACGGCCCGCGCCATCGCCGGCATGATCGGGTTGAGGAACACGTCCCGAATCCTGACCGGGGCCGAGATCGAGTCGATGGACGATGCCGCGCTCGCCCTGGCCGTGGTCGAGACGGACGTCTTCGCCCGCACGTCGCCCGCCCACAAGCTGCGTCTGGTCACCTCCCTGCAGGCCCGCGGCCTGACGGTCGCGATGACCGGGGACGGAGTGAACGACGCCCCCGCGCTCAAGCGCGCCGACGCCGGGATCGCCATGGGCCGCAAGGGCAGCGAGGCCGCCAAGGAGGCCGCCGAGCTCGTGCTCGCCGACGACAATTTCGCCTCCATCGCCTCGGCGGTGCGCGAGGGACGCACCGTCTACGACAATATCAAGAAGGTGATCAGCTGGACGCTGCCGACCAATGCGGGCGAGGCCGCGACGATCATGGTCGCGCTGTTCGCCGGGATGGCCCTGCCCATCACGGCGGTTCAGATCCTGTGGATCAATCTCGTCACGGCGGTGACGCTGGGCCTGGCGCTCGCCTTCGAACCGTCCGAGCCCGGAGTCATGCGCCGGCCGCCGCGCCCGCGCGGCCAGCCGCTGCTCACCGGCGCGCTGGTCTGGCACGTCGTGATGGTCGCGACGCTGTTCCTCGTCGCGGTGTTCGGAATGTATTTCTACGCGATCGACCGGGGCTATCCGCCGGCGCTCGCCCAGACCATGGCGATGAACACGCTGGTGGTGCTGGAGATCTTCCACCTCTTCTTCATTCGCAATATTTACGGGGCCTCGCTGACCTGGTCGGCGGCGAAGGGGACGAAGGTGGTCTGGGCCTGCGTCGTCGCCGTCACGGCGGCGCAGTTCGCCATCACCTATCTGCCGCCGATGCAGGCGATATTCGGCACGCATGCGGTGGCGCTGACGGACGGCGCGCTCATCGTCGCCGTGGGCGCGGTGTTCTTCGTCCTGATCGAAACCGAGAAGCAGATGCGGCTCGCCTTCCGGCGGCCGCCGCCGGCGCCCGCTCCGGGAGCGGGCGACTGAGCGGAGTCGCTGCGACGCTCAGTCGTCCTCCCGCCCGCTCAGCATCACCGCCATGCCCATCTGGGCGGCGGCGAAGGTCGAGCCGACGAAGAAGGCGAGCAGGCCCGCCCCCAGCCATCCCGACGGCGAGCCGAGCATCAGCGAGCGCAGGCGCGCGACGTCGAACGCCAGCAGCACGCCGGTGAAGACGACGCCGATCGCGAAGCCGAGCAAGGCGTGGCGGACGAGGAAGATGACGAGGCCGGGCAAGAGGCGTTTTTCCAACACGATGGAGTGAAATCATAATACCCGCCCGGAAAGCGGTCGCCATGCGGCCGGGAGTCGCCTTAGATTGCAGCCCGTAAAGGGAGGGGCTCTTGGGCGTACTCGTCACCGGACTGATCGTGTTCATCGGAATTCATTCGCTGCGCATGCTCGGCCTGCGCGGCGCATTCGCGCGGATGCTGGGCGAGACGGGTTTCTTCATCGTCTACTCGATCGTGAGCGCCGTCGGGCTGGCGCTGATCGTGTACGGCCACATCCTCGCCCACCCGTCGGCCACGGTCTGGAACCCGCCGGTGTGGACGCGGTCCTTCGCGCTGGTCGCCGTGCCGATATCTCTGGTGCTTGTGGTGGCGGCCTATCTGCCGACGCATATCCGCTCCCTTATCCGGCACCCGATGACGCTGGGCATCTTCCTCTGGGCGGTCGCCCACTTCCTGGCGAACGGCGAGCGCGCCTCGCTGATCCTGTTCGGCGCGCTCGGCGCGTGGTCGCTGCTCACGCTGGTGACGGCCTACGCGCGCGGCGGCCAGTTCGAGGACTCCGGAAACTGGGGCGCCGATTTCGTCGCCATCGTCCTCGGCCTCGGCGCGGCGGCGGCGCTGGCCTGGTTCCACATGCAGCTGTTCGGCGTGGCCGTGGTCGGGTTTGCATCCGAAACCGCGCCCCCGGGCATCTAGGATTCGCAAGGACGCCGAACGGTTGGTCCAGACAATGCGAAGAGAGGAACTCAAAGATGGGTCCTGATATCGTCGTACCGGTCTCCCTGTTTCTGATGGTTGTGGCCATCGTCTGGGTGAGCATGCATTTCGCATCGAAGAACCGGCAGAACGTGCTCGAGACCGTGCGCGAAGCCGCGCGCTCGGGCCAGCAGCTCACGCCCGAAACGATCCGCGCGCTCGGCATGCCGAAGAAGACGGGCGGCGGCGACCTCAAGGCGGGCGCGATCATGATCGCGATCGCCCTGGCGCTGCTCGTGCTGGGCGGCTCGATCGCCGCGGTGGAGCCCGAGGAGGCCTCCGAGGTGATGCCGATCATGGCCGGCGTCGCCGCCTTTCCGGGCTTCATCGGCGTGGTTCTGCTAGTGTTCGGTTGGTTCAACCGTGAAAAGCGCGGTTCATCCGACTAGGTCGGAGCCGCCCGCTCAGGGGGATGCGGCTTGGCTGCAAGCGACGAGGAGCTTGTCGCTCTGGTGGTGGCGGCGCGCGACACGCGCGCCTTCGGCGAACTCGTGCGCCGTCACCAGTCCCTCGTGAGGGCGATGATGATGCGTCTGTGTCGAAACCACGCGCTCGCCGACGATCTGGCCCAGGACGCGTTCATACGCGCCTTCAACAAGATCGACGGCTTCAAGGGCGATGGAAGCTTCAAGGCGTGGCTGTGCCGGATCGCCTACACGGAGTTCCTGCAGTCGGCGCGCAAGCGCAAGGCCGCCGATCGGGCGCTGGAGCGGTTCCAGGAACAGCCCGCCGAGACCAGCGAGGCGCCCCGCGACGCCGGCGGCAAGGTCGATCTCGACCGGGCGCTGGCGACGCTGAAGGAAGACGAAAGGGCGTGCGTGGTGATGTGCTACGCGTGCGGCATGAGCCACTCGGAGGCGGCTGACGTCACCGGCATTCCCCTGGGCACGGTGAAGTCCCATGTGAACCGCGGACGAGACAAGCTCAAGACGTGGTTCGAGGAGAAGGAGAAGGCGGCGTGACCGAGATCGAGCAGGATCCCTTCGACGCCCGGCTTCAGGCGATGTTCGCCGAAGCCGCGCCGCCCGAGGACGACCCCGCGTTCGTCGAGGACGTCGTCGCGCATCTCGCGCGGCCGGAACGCCGGCGGTTCCTGCTGCTCGGCGGCGCCGGCGCCAGCGGTTCGGCCGTGGCGGGCACGCAGCTGGAGCGCCTCCTCGACACGCCCGTCGAGCAGATGGGCGGGCTGCTGGGCGAACTGGCGGGTTTCATGGGGCCCGAGGCGATCGTGACCGTCGCGATGGCCGCGATCGCGCTCGGCTTCGCCTGGGTCCTTCCGCGTCGCGGCTTCGCCTGACCTTGCGGCGCACAAGGCTTTTTTGCATGCGCGAAGACAGCTAGGGTCGGCCCGCCTAGCAGGGAGAGGCCGTCCATGTCCGCTCAGTCCGAAACCCCGGTCAAACGCCTGACTCCGCCGGAGATCCGGGCGCGCAAGGGCGGCGATCCGCTCGTCTGCCTGACCGCCTACGACGCGCCGACGGCGGGCCTGCTCGACCCGCATTGCGACGTCCTGCTGGTGGGGGACTCGCTGGGCATGGTCGTTCACGGCCTGCCCAACACCATTCCCGTGACGCTGGAGATGATGATCCTGCACGGACAGGCGGTGATGCGCGGCTCGAAGCGCGCGCTGGTGGTCGTCGACATGCCGTTCTCCAGCTACGAACGCTCGAAGGAGCAGGCCTTCGACAACGCCGCCCGCGTTCTGCGCGAGACGGGCGCCCAGGCGGTGAAGGTCGAGAGCGGGGTCTATATCGGCGAGACCGTCCGCTTCCTGGTCGAGCGCGGCCTGCCCGTGATGGGCCATGTCGGATTGCGCCCGCAGGCGGCCCTCGTCGAAGGCGGATTCAAGGCCAAGGGCCGCAAGGCCGACGAGCGCGCGCGCGTACTCGACGAGGCGGTCGCCGCCGACGAGGCCGGGGCGTTCGCCCTCGTCATCGAGGGCGTCGCCGAGGACCTCGCCGCCGAGATCACCGAAAAGGTTTCCGCGCCGACCATCGGCATCGGCGCATCGGCGGCCTGCGACGGCCAAATCCTGGTGACCAACGACATGCTCGGCCAGTTCGACTGGACGCCGCGCTTCGTCAAGCGCTACGGCGATCTGAAGTCGCTCACCGAGCAGGCGGTCAAGGCCTACGCCGACGATGTGCGCGCGCGGGCCTTCCCCGGTCCGGATCAGGTCTACGGCGCCAAAAAGTCCTGACGCCGCAGGCGCGTATTGCGGGGCGATTCCAACGCGGCTAGGGTCCGCCGCATTCTTTGGTCGAGAGGCGGAGCGCCGCATTGGTCGACATATTCGACGAGGTCGAGGAAGAGCTGCGCCACGAGCGGTATCAGCAGCTTCTTCGCAGCTGGGGTCCCTGGGTCGCCGGAGCCGCCGCCGCGATCGTGGCGGGCGTGGCCGGCTATCAGGGTTACGAATTCTGGCGCGGCGGGGTCCAGTCGCGCGCGTCCGACGCCTTCATCGCAGGCCAGGAGGCGTTCGAGGCCGGCCGGCTCGACGCGGCCGACGAGGCCTTCGCGACCCTCGCCGAGGAGGGGCCGCGCGGCTACGCCACGCTCGCGCTCATGGAGGGCGCCGCCATCGCGCTGGAACAGGGCGACGCCGCCCGCGCCGCGCAGCTCTACGAGCAGGCCGCCGAGCGCGCCCCCGACCGGCTCACGCGCGATCTCGCGCGGTATCGCGGCGTGCTCGCCGGCTTCGACGACCTGTCCTATGACGACGTGATGCTGCGCCTCGAACCGCTCATGGGCGGCGATGCGGCGTTCGGGCCGCTGGCGCGCGAACTCGCCGGCGCTGCGGCCATGCGCGAGGCGCGCTGGGAAGAGGCGCGCAGTCACTACGAATTGCTCAGCCTCGCGCTCGACGGCTCGCCCAATCAATCGCGACGGGCGCGCGAGGCGCTGGCCTATATCGAGCAGAACGCGCCGGCCGGGACCGCGGCGGCGGACGAGGAGAGTGACGCGTGACACTGGCCCATCGCATCGCGCTGGCGCTTCTTGCGGCGTCGGCGCTGGTCCTCGCCGGCTGCGGAGCGGGCGAGCGCATCCGGGACCTCAATCCGTTCGGCGGCCCGGAGACGGACGACCCGAACGCGCCGGCCGAGTCCGAGCGCATCTCCATCATGGAGTTCGAGGAGCGCCTGAACCGGGGCGAGTCCTTCGGCGCGCCGGTCGCGGTGCCGCGCGCCTACGTCAACGACCGCTGGCCGCAGCCTGACGGCTACGCCACGCACGCCATGCAGCACACCCAGGCCTCCGGCGATCTCGACGTGCTCTGGCGGCAGCGGATCGGCGCGGGTTCGGGCCGCGACCACCGCCTCACCGCGCGGCCGGTTCTGGCCGAGGGCGTCATTTACGCCATCGACGGGGCGGGGCGCGTCACCGCGCGCGACGCCGAAACCGGCGAGGAGCTCTGGAACCGGCGGCTGATCACCGGCGAGGACCGCGAGGGCGGCGGATGGGTCCCGTTCATCGGCAGCGGCGAACGCATCCTCACCTTCGGCGGGGGACTCGCCGTCGACGCCGGGCGCCTGATCGCCCACGCGGGCGGCGAAACGCTCTACGCGCTCGACGCCGAAACCGGCGAGGAGCTGTGGCGCCAGAGCGCGCTCACGCCGTTCCATTCGGCGCCCACTGCGGTGGAGGGCCGGGTCTTCGTGAGCACCAACGACAATGAACTGCTCGCGCTCGACGCGGACGGGGGCGAGGTGCTCTGGACCCATCGCGGCATCGCCGAAACCGCGCGCCTGCTGACCGCGGCGAGCCCCGCCGTTCGCGGCGAAGTGGTGATCGCGCCGTACTCGTCGGGCGAGATCGTGGCCCTGCGCGTGCAGAACGGAACCGTGCTGTGGTCGGATTCGCTGACGCGGGCGGGCGGCCTCACCCCGATGTCGACGATCAACGACATCGCCGCGAGCCCGGTGATCATCGACGATCAGGTCTTCGCCATGAGCCATTCCGGCCAGATGGCGGGCTTCGACATCCGGACCGGCGAGCGCATCTGGTCCCAGCCGGCGGGCGGCCTGCATGCGCCCTGGGTCGCCGGGGATTTCCTGTTCTTCGTCACCACCGAGGCCGAAGTCGTCGCCATGGAGCGCGACACCGGCGCGGTGCGGTGGATCACCGAGCTGGCGTCGTTCCGCGACGCGGACCGTCGGAAGCACCGCATCGCCTGGGCCGGGCCGATTCTCGCCGGCGGGCGGCTCGTGCTGGCGAACTCGCGCGGCACGATGATGATGCTCGATCCCGCGACCGGCGAGCGGATCGGGTCGCGCGATCTCGGCGACAATGTCTATATCGCGCCCATCATCGCCGGTGAGACGGTCTATTTTCTGACCGACGAAGCGCGTCTGATCGCGCTGCGCTGAAGGCGCGGAGAGGACTTGAAGCCATGGCGCCCACGCTGGCCGTGGTCGGCCGCCCCAATGTGGGCAAGTCGACGCTGTTCAACCGGCTCGCCGGCAAGCCCCTGGCCATCGTCGACGACCGGCCCGGCGTCACCCGCGATCGTCGCGAGGCGCGGGGCCGGATCGGCGATCTCGAGCTTCGGCTCATCGACACGGCGGGCTACGAGGACGCGGGCGAGGGGCTCGAGGCGCGCATGCGCGCCCAGACCGAGGCCGCGCTCGCCCACGCCGATGTCTGCATCCTCCTGATCGACGGACGCGAGGGCGTGACCGCGCTCGACGAGCGTTTCGCCGAGGTGCTGCGCCGGGCCGACAAGCCGGTCGTGCTCGCCGTCAACAAGTGCGAGGGCCGGCGCGGCGAGGAGGGCGTCACCGAGGCGTGGTCGCTGGGACTGGGCGAACCGGTGCCCATCTCGGCGGCCCATGGCGAGGGCATGGCCGATCTCTACGCCGCCGTGCGCGAGGCTCTGGAGGGGGGCGACCGCCTCGAGACCGCGGCGCCGGAAGAGGACGGCGCAGAGGAGGACGAGGACGGCGCGCCGCTGCGCATCGCCGTCGTCGGTCGGCCGAATGTCGGCAAGTCGACGCTGGTCAACGCGCTGATCGGCGAGGAGCGCCTGATCACCGGCCCCGAGCCCGGCCTTACGCGCGACGCCGTCGCCGTCGCCTGGGAATGGGACGGCCGGCGGGTTCGTCTTCACGACACGGCGGGGCTCAGGAAGCGGGGCAAGGTTTCCGACCGGCTCGAGCGGATGAGCGCCGCCGACACGCTGCGCGCCATCCGCTTCGCCGAGATCGTGCTGCTGCTGGTCGACGCCGAGCGGCCGTTCGAGAAGCAGGATCTCACCATCGCCGACCGCGTCGTCGAGGAGGGGCGCGGCCTGGTCGTGCTGATCTCGAAGTGGGATCTGGTCGAGGACAAGCAGGCCAAGCTCGCCGAGCTGCGCGAGGAATTCGAGCGCCTGCTGCCGCAGGTGAAGGGCGCGCCGCTCGTGCCGGTCTCGGCGAAGACCGGCCGCGGGCTGGACAGGATCATGCCCGCCGTCGCGGCGCTGCACGCCGACTGGGCGGCCAAGGTCAAGACGTCCGATCTCAACGACTGGCTGCGCGAGATGGTCGAGCGCCATCCCCCGCCGGCCGTCGACGGCCGCCCGATCCGGCCGAAATACATCGCCCAGACCAAGGCGCGGCCGCCGACCTTCGTGCTCATCTGCACGCGCGCGGCGCACCTGCCGGAGAGCTACAAGCGCTATCTCGTCAACGGCCTGCGCGAGGCCTTCGACCTGCCGGGCGTGCCCATCCGGCTGATCGTGAAGGCTGGCAAGAACCCCTACGCCGACGCGTCCGGCGGTCGGGGGCGGCGGCGCTAGCGGTCTTCGACGAGCCGCGAGAGATCGGCGTTGATCAGGTCCCGAAGCGCGGGCGGCGGATCCAGCAGGATCGGGTCGAGATAGTTCAGGAACAGGAAGTTCAGGCCGATCAGGGCGCAGAGACCGCCCGCCAGCAGCCCGATCGATCGCCACGAGCGGAAGAGGGACGTGATGATGCTCGAGATCAGCACCGTCATGAAGGCCGCCGCGACGACGCCCAGCGCCACCACCACGAGATAGATGTAGAAAATGATCCGAAGCGGCAGCGGATCGATCGTGTCGATCCGGTCGTCGCACGCCTTTTCTTTGGTCTTGGGGTCGACGACGCAGTTCACATCCTCGAGCAGGAACGCCATCGAGAAGAAGATCGCGATGAGTATGCTGGCGCTCGCGACGAATAAACCGCCGGCGATGGCGGACTGATACAGGAGGGAGTCGGCCTCCAGCCGGTTCAGGAACGGAATGTCGATGGAGCCGGACACCGATGTCGCGATATAAATGCATGCAATGACAAAAGAAATTACCGGCACGATCGCGTAAATGTACAGGTTCTGGAAGTAACGCTTCTCGGCGTCGTTCTTGTCGCGCGCGAAGGTGATCGCGTGCCGCACGAGGCTGATCACCCAAGGCCGACGCGTTCTGCGCAGGCTTTCGAGATTGAGCGCGACGAACACCAGCGAGCCGATCACCAGCGCATCCTGGACGAGCGGCGGCACCACGAACGGCAAGAGGTCGAACAGCCAGCTTCTGACCCACGCGTAGGCGTCGGTCAGGAGCTTCACCAGGATCGAAAGCCGGATCGCGAGATTGAAGTGCTCGTCCAGCAGCGCGACGAACGCGATGACCGACGACAGCATGGTGGGAATGAAGAGCGCTCCCAGCGCGCGTTCGAACGCGTTGGGCGCGGCAGGCGCCGTGGGCGCAGCCTCTGCAGTCATCCAATCCCCCCGTTAACCCTCCACGTGACCTTACTGAGGGAGGCTCGAGGCGACAACTGCGATGGAATGGAGGCGGGCTCTAGCCCTGCGCGGCGACGATCTCGCCGTTGCGGGTCTCCGAGGGCAGGCAGAGCCCCACGAAGACCGGCGCGATCTCGTCGGGATGGGGCAGGGTCATGGGATCCTCGCCCGGCGCGGCCTTCGCGCGCATCTTCGTGCGCGTGCGGCCGGGGTCGACGAGATTGGCGCGCACATCGCTCTCGGCGAGCTCGCCGGCCCAGCACTGGACCAGCGCGTCGAGCGCGGACTTCGACGCCGAATAGGCCGCCCAGTAGGCGCGCCGGTTGGTCGCCGCGCCCGATGTGGTGAACACGGCGCGGCCGGCGTCGGATTTTCTCAGCAGCGGCTCGAAGGCGCGAATGAAGCGCGCCGGGGCGATGAGGTTGATCCCCATCACCTCGTTCCAGGTCTTCGCCGTGATCTGGTGGGCCGGGGTGATCGTCCCCAGAACCCCGGCGTTGCAGACGAGGATGTCGAGCCGGCCCCAGCGCTCGGCGACGATCTCGGCGAGCTTCTCGATCGAATCCGGCGCGGCGAGGTCCATCGGGACGAGCGTGCAGGCGCCGCCCTCGGCGCGGATGGCGTCGTCGAGCTCCTCCAGCCCGCCCTGGGTGCGCGCGGTGGCGATGACGTGCGCGCCGGCTTCCGCCAGCGCTTTCGCCACGGCGAAACCGATGCCGCGCGAGGCGCCTGTGACCAGCGCGACGCGGCCGTCGAGCGGCTTGTCCTTGCTCATGCGTCGACCAGAAGCGAGAGCTGCTGTTCCTTGGCGAAGAAGTCGCGATCGCGGTCAACGAGCCGCGTCGGGTATTCGCCGGTGAAGTAGTGGTCGGCGAGCTGCGGCTGGCGATCATTGCGGGCTTCGCCGCACACCGCCCAGTAGAGCCCGTCGACGGAGAGGAAGCCGAGCGAGTCGGCCTCGAGCTTCTCGCGCATGCGTTCCGGCTCGTGGCTCGCGGCGAGCAGCTCTTCGCGCATCGGCATGTCGATGCCGTAGAAGTCCGGGTGCGTGATCGGCGGACAGGCCGAGCGGAAATGCACCTCGGTCGCGCCGGCTTCGCGCACCATGCGCACGATCTTGCTCGAGGTCGTGCCGCGCACGATCGAGTCGTCGATCAGCAGCACGCGCTTGCCCTTGAGCACCGCGGCGTTGGCGGCGTGCTTGCGGCGCACGCCGAGATCGCGCTTGGCCTGGGTCGGCTGGATGAAGGTCCGCCCGACAAAGTGCGAGCGGATGATGCCCAGATCGAACGGCTTGCCGATCTCCTCGGCGAAGCCGAGCGCGCTGGCCATGCCCGAGTCCGGCACCGGCACGACGACGTCGATGTCGGCGGGCGCCTCCTGGGCAAGGCGCGCGCCCATCCGCTTGCGGGTCTCGTAGACGGAGCGCCCGTCGATCACCGAATCGGGCCGCGCGAAATAGATGTACTCGAAGGCGCAGGGTCGGGCGGGCTGCTCGGGGGCGTAGCGGCGGCTCTCCACCCCGTCGTCGGAGACGATCACGGCCTCGCCGGGGGCGACCTCGCGCAGGAAGGTCGCGCCGATCATGTCGAGCGCGCAGGTCTCGCTGGCGAAGATCACCGCGCCGTCGAGCTCGCCCATGACCAGCGGGCGGATGCCGAGCGGGTCGCGCGCGCCGATCAGCTTGTCGTTGGCCAGCGCCACCAGGGCGAAGGCGCCTTCAACCTGCTTCAGCGCGGCCAGCAGGCGATCGGCCGCCTTGGTCTTCTGCGAGCGCGCGGCGAGCTGGATGATGACCTCGGTGTCCGAGGTCGACTGGAAGATCGCCCCGCGCGAGACGAGCTCTTCGCGCAGCTGGCGGGAATTCGTGAGATTGCCGTTGTGCGCCACCGCCACGCCGCCCCCGCGCACGTCGGCGTAGAGCGGCTGGACGTTGCGCAGCACCGTGCCGCCCGAGGTCGAATAGCGCACATGGCCGATGGCCATGTGGCCCTTCAGCGTCTGCAGCGTCTCGGGATCGGTGAAGTGCTCGCCCACGAGGCCGAGATGGCGCTCGGAGTGGAACCGCACGCCGTCATAGCTGGTGACGCCGCAGGCCTCCTGGCCGCGATGCTGCAGCGCGTGCAGCCCGAACGCGACGAGCACGGAGGCTTCGTCGAGCCCGCGCACGGCGAAAACGCCGCATTCCTCGCGCGGACGGTCGGAATGCGGGTCGTAGGCGAGGGAGGGGAATGTCATCGGCGCGGATTCTCCGTGGAGCGCTCGATAAGGCGTCCGAGCGGGTCGTCGTCAAGGTCTTCCTGCTGTTCGCCTTCAGCGCCCTCGCGCGCCCAGGAGCCGTCGGGCGCCAGGGCCTGCAGCATGGTGGCGGTGGCGTTGGCGAGCGGGTAGATGCGCGCCCCGCGCATCCAGTCGGGCGTGGCGCCGGGCATGGTGTTCTTGAACACGAGCACCAGCAGGCCGAGCAGGACCAGCCCGCGCACAAGCCCGAACACGAAGCCGAGCGTGCGGTCGAGCACGTTCACGTCCTCGCCCTTCTTGACGTTCTTCTGCAGCGAGGCGGTGACGAAGCTGACGGCGAGGTAGATGACGATGAACACCACGCCCATCGCCAGCAGGTTCGCGACGAGGGCGGAGTCCACCATGCTCATCGTCAGCCCGGCGAACACCGGCCGCGTCCACAGCGCCGCCAGCGCGGCGGCGACGAAGGCGGTCACCGTCAGCGCCTCGCGCACGAAACCGCGCAGCAGCGCCATCACGCCCGAAATGAAGAGCACGATCAGAGCGAAGAGATCGAAACCGGCCATTGATGCGTCCATGTCCCCCTCCCGACGACCCGGCGTGCGTCAGTCCGCGGCCGGCTCCAGCTTTCGCACCAGCGCGCGCACCGTGTCCACCTCGGCGACGGCGAGCCCGCCCGCCTCGGCGCCCGGCGGCGCGATCGCCTGCGTGAATCCCAGCTTGGCGGCTTCCTTCAGGCGCGCGTCGCTGCGCCCGACCAGGCGCACGTCGCCCGACAGCGCGATTTCGCCGAACACCACCCCGTCCGCGGGGAGAGGCGTATCGAAGTGAGATGAAACCAAGGCCGCCGCCACCGCCAGGTCCGCCGCCGGCTCGGCGATTTTCAGCCCGCCGGCCACGTTCAAATAAACGTCACGCCCGCCGAAGCCAAGGCCGCATCGGGCCTCGAGCACGGCGAGCACCATGGCGAGCCGGCCCGAATCCCAGCCCACGACGGCGCGCCGCGGCGTGCCGAACGCCGCAGGCGCGACGAGCGCCTGGATCTCGGTGAGAACCGGGCGCGTGCCCTCCATGCCGGCGAACACCGCCGCGCCGGAGGCCGCGTCGCCGCGCTGGTCGAGGAAGAGCGCGGAGGGATTGGTCACTTCCTGCAGTCCGGCGTCGGCCATCTCGAACACGCCGATCTCGTCGGTCGGCCCGAAGCGGTTTTTCACCGCGCGCAGGATGCGGAACTGGTGCGAGCGCTCGCCCTCGAAATAGAGCACGGCGTCGACCATGTGCTCGACTACCCGCGGGCCCGCGATCTGGCCGTCCTTGGTGACGTGGCCCACGAGGATCACCGCGGTGTTGCGCTTCTTGGCGAAGCGCACGAGCTCCTGGGCGCAGGCGCGCACCTGGGCGACCGTGCCCGGCGCGGCGGCGAGCTGGTCCGACCACAGGGTCTGGATCGAATCGATGACCGCGACGTCGGGCTTCTCCGCCTTGAGGCCGTCGAGGATGACCTCGAGCGAGGTTTCCGCGGCCAGGCCGACCGGCGCGTCGGCCAGCCCCAGCCGCCGGGCGCGTCGGCGCACCTGGTCGGCGGCCTCCTCGCCCGAGACATAGACCGTCTTCACGCCGGACTGGGCCAGCCGGGCCACGCCCTGTAGCAGCAGCGTCGACTTGCCGATGCCGGGATCGCCGCCGACGAGCGCGGCCGAGCCGGGCACGAGACCGCCGCCGGCGACCCGGTCGAACTCGGCGATGCCGGTCTCGAAGCGCTGCGGGTCGTCGGTCTCGGAGCCGAGATCGACGAGCTCCATGCGCGAGCGGCGGGCGCGCGGCTTGGCCTTCGCCGCCGTTCCCATCGGTGCGGCGTCCTGGGTCTCCTCGGCGAGCGTGTTCCACGCCCCGCAATCGTCGCATCGGCCCGCCCACTTGGCGTGGACCGCGCCGCAGGACTGGCAGACGAAGACAGTGTCGGAACGGGGCACGCGCTCGATCCTTCGGGAATCAACACTCGAACATAACATGAACGGCGGCGCGCCGCAGCGCGCGCATCAGTCGCCGTCGCTGCGGCCCTCGACGAAGCGGCAGACTTCCGGCTCGACGCAGGTGTTCACGTCCTCGAGCGGGCCGCGCCAGAGGATTTTCCCGTCGCGGATCATGGCGACGTCGTCGGCGATCGTGCGCATCGAGGCCATGTCGTGGGTGATGCTCACCGCCGTGGCGCCGAGATTCTTCACTTGGCGCACGATGAGCTTGTTGATCACGTCGGCGGTGACGGGATCGAGCCCGGTCGTCGGCTCGTCGAAGAACAGGATCTTCGGGTTGGTGACGATCGCGCGGGCGAGCGCGACGCGCTTGAGCATGCCGCCCGACAGCTCGCTCGGGTTCTGCTCGGCCACCGACGGCGAAAGCTCGACCTGCTCCATCGCCTCGATGGCGCGCTCGCGCGCCAGCTTCGGCTTCATGTGGTCGGCGTTGAGCAGGCGGAAGGCCACGTTGCGCCAGATATTGAGCGAGTCGAACAGCGCGCCCGACTGGAACAGCATGCCGATCTGGGAGACGCCGGGATCGTCCTCGCGATTGCAGGAGATCTTGCGCCCGTCGATCTCGACGCGGCCGGCGTCCGGCGCGAGCAGGCCGAGCGCGAGCTTGATGGTCACCGACTTGCCCGAGCCCGAGCCGCCGATGATCACCAGCGAGCGGCCTTCGTGCGCCTCGAGATTCAGCCCGTCGAGCACGAGCTTGTCGTCGAAGCGCTTGGTGACCTTCTTCCAGGCGATCTTGACCTTGGGATCGGGCATCGCGGTCACACGAAGAGCGAGGTGAGCAGGAAGTTGGCGGCGAAGATCAGCACGGCCGCGGACACGACGGCGTGAGTCGCGGCGCGGCCCACGCCCTGGGCGCCGCCCTTGGCGTGGAAGCCGTGATAGCAGCCCATCAGCGTGAGCAGGAATCCGAACGCCGCGGCCTTGATCAGGCCCGAGAGGAAATCCCAGCGTTCCAGCGTATCCACCGTGTTGCGGATATAGACCGTGCCGTCGAAGTCGAGCGTGTTCACCGCGACGAGATAGCCGCCGAACACGCCGATGATGTCGGCGATCGTCACCAGCAGCGGCAGGGTCACCAGCCCGGCGAGGATGCGCGGGGCGATGAGGTAGCGCATCGGGTCGGTCGACAGCGTGTGCAGGGCGTCGATCTGCTCGGTCGCGCGCATGGCGCCGATCTCGGCGGCGATGCCCGACGAAACCCGCCCGGCGAGCATCAGCGCGGCGATCACCGGGCCGAGCTCGCGCACGATGCCGATGGCGACGATGTTGGGCACGAAGCTCTCGGCGTTGAAGCGCGCCCCGCCGGTATAGATGTTCAGCGCCAGCGCCGCGCCGGTGAACAGCGCGGTCAGCCCGACGACGGGCAGGGAGAGAAAGCCGATCCTGAGCACCTGGCCGGCGAACTGGCCGGCGAACCAGGGCGGCCGGGCGGCCGCGGCCAGCGCTTCGCCGGCGAACAGCGTGATGCGTCCCGCGCTGCGGAGCAGCGAGATCGCGCCGGCGCCGAGAGCCTGGACCGGGTTCATCACGCCGCTCCCTCGTAGACGCGCTGGAACCGGGCGCCGAGCCGGGTGAGCAGCTCGTAGCCGATCGTGCCGGCGGCCCGCGCGATGGCGTCAAGGTCCTCGCCGAGGAAAACGGCGGGGCTTCCCGGAGCCGCGTCGGCCTCGAGCCCGGTCACGTCCAGCACGGTCAGGTCCATCGATATACGCCCCAGCACGGGCGCCTTTCGCCCTGCGATCCGGCCGTATCCTGACCCTCCGACGGCGCGAGGCAAGCCGTCGGCGTAGCCGAGCGCGACCGTCGCCGCGCTGCGTTGCCGATCGGCGACATAGGTCGCGCCGTAGCCGACCGCGTCGCCGGGCTCGAGCGCGCGCACTTGCAGGACCGGCGCTTCGACCCGCACGACGGGCTCGAACGGGTGGTCGGCCTCGGCGAACGGGCTGCCGCCATAGAGGCCGATTCCGGGCCGCGCCATATCGAGGTGATAGTCGGCTCCGAGCAGCACGCCGCCGGTGTTGGCGAGGCTGAGCCGCGTCGCGGGCAGGCGCCCGGCTGCCGCGGTGAAGCGCGAGAGCTGCTCGCGGTTCATCGGGTGATCGGGCTCGTCGGCGCAGGCGAGGTGGCTGAGAACCAGCCGGAGATCGAGGCGCTCGAGCAGGTCCGCGCGCGCGGCCAGCGCCTCGACCTGCGCGGTGCTGAAGCCGAGCCGGTTGATGCCGCTGTCGACATGGATCGCGCACGGACCGGTTTGTTCCGCGGCGAACAGCTCCAGCTGATCCGGATCGTTGAGGATGGCGGTGAGGCGATGCTCGGGATAGAGCGCCGCGTCGCCGGGCATGTAGCCGTTGAAGACGAAGATCTCGGCCTCGCGGTGGCCGATGGCGGCGCGCAGGTTCGCGCCTTCCTCGGCGGTGGCGACGAAGAAGGCCCGGCAGCCCTCGCGCGCCAGCCGCGGCGCGATCGCCGCGGCGCCGAGCCCGTAGGCGTCGGCCTTCACCACCGCGGCGACCTGGGCGGGCGCGGCGCGTTCGACGAGGCGGGCGTAGTTACGCGCCAGCGCGTCCCGGTCGATGATCAGGCGCGGCGCGCTCGTCGATCCGGCGGCGCTGGAGGCGAAGTCGGCGCTAATCGTACCGCCCGGGGTGCTCGAGATCGGAGAACTTGGTGCGCTCCGGATCGAAGGCGAGCTTCACCGTGCCGATCGGGCCATGGCGCTGCTTGCCGATGATCACCTCGGCGAGCTTGCGGATCTCGCGCATCTCGTCTTCCCACTTGAGGTGCTCCTCGGTGCCTTCCTTGGGCTCCTGGCGCTCGAGGTAGTAGGCCTCGCGATAGACGAACATGACGACATCGGCGTCCTGCTCGATCGAGCCCGACTCGCGCAGGTCGGAGAGCTGGGGCTTCTTGTCGTCGCGCTGCTCGACCTGGCGGGAGAGCTGGGAGAGCGCGATCACCGGCACGTCGAGCTCCTTGGCCAGCGCCTTGAGCGCCTGTGTGATCTCCGAGACCTCCTGGACGCGGCTGTCCGAGCGCGTGTTCGACGAGGTGATGAGCTGGAGATAGTCCACCACGATGACGTCGAGGCCGTGGGTGCGCTTCAGACGCCGGGCGCGGGCGGCCAGCGCGCCGATCGACAGGCCGCCGGTGTCGTCGATGAAGAGCGGCGTGTGCTGGATCTCGCCGACCGCCTCGCGGATGTCCTCGTACTGGGCCGCGTCGATCTTGCCCTGGCGGATGTGATAGCCGGGAATGCCGGTGAAGTCGGCGATCAGGCGCGTGGCGAGCTGCTCGGCCGACATCTCCAGCGAGAAGAAGCCCACGACGCCGCCATTGGCGGTGCGCAGCGTGCCGTCGGGCAGTTCCTCCGCCTGGTGGGCGCGCGCCACGGCGAAGGCGATGTTGAGCGCGAGCGAGGATTTCCCCATCGAGGGCCGGCCGGCGAGGATGATCAGGTCGGAGCGGTGCAGTCCGCCGAGCTTGGCGTCCAGGCTGTTGAGGCCCGACGAGATGCCCGACAGCCCGCCGCCGCGCTTGTAGGCGGCCGCGGCCATCTCCACGGACTCGCCCAGCGCCTCGTGGAAAGCCATGAAGCCCTTCGACGCGGTGCCGCTCTCGGCGAGCTGGAACAGCGAGCGTTCGGCCTGCTCGATCAGCGCGTTGGCGTGGGTGTCGGTCTCGGCGTCGGTCGCGGTCTTGGAGATTTCCGAGCCCAGCGAGATGAGCGCGCGGCGCAGGGCGAGGTCGTAGACCAGGCGGGCGTATTCCGGCGCGCTGGCGGGCTCGGGCGCCTCGCGCATGAGGTCGACGAGATAGATCGGCCCGCCGATCTCCTTGAGCCCCTCGTCGCGTTCGAAGCGTGATTTCAGGACGACCGCGTCGGCGAGCGAGCCGCGCGTGATGAGCTGGCTCGCGGCCTCGTAGATGCGCCCGTGCAGGGGGTCGTAGAAATGCTCCGGCCTGAGCCAGTCGGCGACCCGGTGATAGATCTCGTTCTCGTACAGCAGCGCGCCGAGAAACGCCTGTTCCGCGTCGATATTGTGCGGCGGGGCGTGACCTTCGTCGGTCTGATGGTGGTCGGCGGTCTCTGCGGTCATGGGCTCGGGTATAGGGCCAGACGCGGCCGGGTTTGAAGTCGAAGTTTTCCGCCGTCTTTCCACAGACGGCCGCGGACGTCAGGCATCGCACGCATCTCCGACGATGATGAAAATCATCCGGTGATTCTGCAGTCCGACGCCGTTTCGCGTGACAGTCTGCGTTTCGATCAACGTCCAGCCGAGCCGCGCCAGAAATCGCCGCGCGGGATGGCTCGCCTCCACGGTGAGCGCCGTCAGGCCGGCGGCGCGGGCGTGGTCGATGACGGCGTCATGCAGGAGGCCGGCTGTTCCGGTTCCGCGCAGGTCGGGGCGGACATGGAGCAGGTCGAGATGGCCGGACGCGTCGTACGCGGCGAACCCGGCGACGCCGCGCGCATCCTCGGCGACGAAGCAGGTCTGTTCGGAGAGGCGGGCGGCCAGGCCGGCCGGGTCGGGCGGCTGCGGCGCCCAGGCTTCGCGCTGGGCGTAGGTGTAATGCTCCGCCGCGCCGATGCGCACCGCGTCGAACAGCACGCGGGCCAGCGCCGGAGCGTCGTCCTGGCGATAGGCTCGCACGCGCACGGTCATATCTCGCCTTCCTCCCGCCGACGAAAAACGGGCGGCCCCGCGAGGAGCCGCCCGTTTGTCGAACCGATATGCGCCGGACCCGGCCTAGGCCTTGTCGGCGTCCTCGTCGGCGGCTTCGGCGGTTTCGGCCTCGCCGCCTTCCTCGGTCTCTTCCTCGCCCTCGGAGGCGGCGAGTTCTTCGGGCTCGGCGCCTTCCTCGAACAGCTGGGCGGCTTGGGCTTCGGCCAGCGCCTTGTCCTCTTCGGCCGCCGAGGCGATGACGTCCTCGCCCTTGGCCTGGCGCTCGGCCTCGTCGGGCGTGCGCGCGACGTTGATCGTCACGGCGACGTCGACGTCGGGGTGCAGCACGAGACGGATCTCGTGCAGGCCCAGCGTCTTGATCGGATTGTTCAGGTCGACCTTGTCGCGGGTCACCTTGTAGTCATCCGTCGAGACCGTTTCGGCGATGTCGCGCGTGGAGACCGAGCCGTAGAGCTGGCCGGATTCGGAGGCCTGGCGGATCAGCACGAAGCTCGCCCCGTCCAGGTGCTCGCTTTCCTTGCGCGCGGCTTCGGCGCGTTCGGCGTTGCGCTTCTCCAGCGCCTCCCGCTCGCGTTCGAAGCGCTCGAGATTGGCCTTGGTCGCGCGCAGCGCCTTTTCCTGCGGCAGCAGGAAGTTGCGGGCGAAACCCGGCTTCACGGTGACGACGTCGCCGATGCCGCCGAGCTTGTCGACTCGTTCGAGAAGAACGACTTCCATTGCTCCGTCCTCCCTTAATCGACCGCGTAGGGCAGCAGGCCCAGGAAACGGGCGCGCTTGATGGCGCGGGCGAGTTCGCGCTGCTTCTTGGCCGACACCGCGGTGATGCGCGACGGCACGATCTTGCCGCGCTCCGAGAGGTAGCGCTGCAGCAGCTTGACGTCCTTGTAGTCGATCTTCGGCGCGTCGTCGGACGAGAACGGGCACACCTTGCGCCGGCGCGAGAAGGCGCGCCGCGCGGGGATGTTCGAAATCGAGAGATCAGCCATGGTTCCGGGCTCCTATCGGCGGTCGCGGCGCTTCTTGTCGTCGCCCTTGCGCAGGATCGCGGAGGGCTCTTCGCTGAGCTCTTCGACCCTGACGGTGATGTGACGCATGATGTCGTCGGCGTAGCGCTGACGATAGTCGAGGGCGTCGAGCGCTTCCGGCCCGGCCTCCATGTCGATCAGGCCGTAATGGCCCTTGCGGTTCTTCTTGATGCGGTAGGCGAGGGTGCGCAGACCCCAGTACTCGGTCTTGCCGACCTTGCCGCCCTTCTCCTCGACGAGCTGCTTGAGCTCCTCGAGCAGGCTTTCGACTTGCGCCGGCGCGACGTCGGGACGCGCGACGAACACGTGCTCGTAATAGGCCATCTCTGGTCCCTTCTGGTTCGGCTGCGGCGCGGATCGGCCGAAGGGTCGGACCGACCGCGATGGCTCTTCGCATGGCCCGGCCCGCACCACGCGGGAAACCGGTTGCGCCTGCGAAGACCGCAGCCCGTGGAGGCGCGGGAGATACAGGATGCGCGCTTAAAGGGCAAGCGATGGAGGCGGCGGCGCTGGACGCCGGGCGCTGGTCGAGCCTGCCAGAAACTGGTATATGATGAGCGCCATGAAGAATACCTCGATCATCATCAGCGATGAGCTTGGTGCGTTTATCGAGCGCGAGGTGGCGAGCGGACGCTACGCGTCGGCGAGCGAGGTCGTGCGGGATTCGTTGCGATTGCTCGAACGGCGCGCCCTTGAGCGCGAGCAATTGCGCACGGCGATTCTTGCAGGCGAGGAGAGCGGACCGGCTGAACCGTTCGACATGGACGAATTCCTGACAGAGCTGCGCGGCGAAGCCCCGAAGCGTGCCTGAGCTGCGCCTTCGTCCGCTCGCCCGGCGCGATCTGACCGATATCTGGCGCTACGCCGCGGACCGATGGTCAGAAGATCAGGCGGATCGCTACCTGCGGACGCTCAACGAAACCCTGCTCTCGCTGCTCGAATTTCCCGAGCGCGGGCGGAGCCTTGAAAGCGTGCGCGCAACCTACCGGATGGTGAGAGCGGAGTCGCATCTGGTGATCTACCGCCCTCTCGGACAGGCGATTGAAGTCGTGCGTATTCTCCATATGAGGATGGACCCCGAGCGGCATCTTTAGACGCACGCGGTCCCTCCCGCCTTGCCACCGCGCCTCCGCCCGGTCTATCGAGCCCGCCGACGAGAACGACGCGGAGGACGACGCGCATGGCGCTCGCATTCATCTTTCCCGGCCAGGGCAGTCAGGCCGTCGGCATGGGCCAGGCGCTGGCCGACGCCTTCCCGGTGGCGAAATCGGTGTTCGAGACCGTCGACGACGCGCTCGGCGAGAACCTGTCCGGGCTCATGCGCGACGGGCCGATGGAGACGCTCACGCTCACCGAGAACGCCCAGCCCGCGCTGATGGCGTGTTCGGTGGCGGTCATGCAGGTGCTTGAGAAGGAATTCGACGTGCCGGTGACCGCGGCGAAATACGTCGCCGGCCACTCGCTGGGCGAATACTCGGCGCTGTGCGCGGCGGGCGCGCTGTCGCTCGACGACGCGGCGAAGCTGTTGAAGCTGCGCGGCCGCTCCATGCAGCAGGCCGTGCCTGTGGGCGAGGGCGCGATGGCCGCGCTGCTCGGCGCCGACGAGGCGCTGGCGGAGAAGGCCGTCGAGGCCGGCTCCGAGGAAGGCCCTGTCCAGATCGCCAACGACAACGCGCCCGGTCAGATCGTGATCTCCGGCTACAAGGCCGCCGTCGAGGCCGCCATGGAAGCCGCCAAGGCCGAGGGGCTGAAGAAGGCGACGCTTCTGCCCGTGTCCGCGCCGTTCCACTCGGTTCTGATGCAGCCCGCCGCCGAGGCCATGGCCGAGGCGCTGAGGAAGACCGAGATCCGTCCGCCGAAGGTCCCCGTCGTGACCAATGTGAGCGCCGAGGCGATCGACGACGCCGATCTCATCCAGGCCCAGCTCGTCGAGCAGGTCACCGCCCGCGTGCGCTGGCGTGAGAGCGTGTTGTGGATGGCCGATCACGGCGTCGACCGCTTCGCCGAGGCGGGCGCCGGCAAGGTGCTCACCTCGATGCTCAAGCGCACCACCAAGGAGGCTCAGGGCGTGGCGCTCAACACGCCCGAGGACCTCGAGGCCTTCGCCCAGTCGATGAAGGAATAGACGCGATGTTCGATCTCACCGGAAAGAAAGCCCTCGTCACCGGCGCCACCGGCGGGCTGGGCGGCGCCATCGCCCGCGCGCTCCACGCCCAGGGCGCGACCGTCGCGCTGTCGGGCACGCGCGAGGAGAAGCTCGCCGAGCTCGCCGGCGAGCTCGGCGAGCGCGCTCACGTGACTCCCTGCAATCTCTCGGACGCCGAGGCCGTCGACGCCCTGCCCAAGCAGGCGAGCGAGGCGATGGACGGGCTCGACATCCTCATCTCCAACGCCGGCGTCACGCGCGACCAGCTGCTGATGCGAATGAAGGACGAGGACTGGGAGACCGTCATCAAGGTCAATCTCGAGGCCCACTACCGCCTCACCAAGGGCGTCATGCGCGGCATGATGAAGGCGCGCTGGGGGCGCATCATCGGGATCACCTCGGTCGTGGGCGTGACCGGCAATCCCGGCCAGTCCAACTACGCCGCCTCGAAGGCGGGCATGATCGGCTTCACCAAGTCGATCGCCCAGGAGGTCGCCGCGCGCGGGGTGACGGCCAATTGCGTCGCGCCGGGCTTCATCGCCTCGCCGATGACCGACGCGCTCACCGACGACCAGAAGGACTCGATCCTGGGCCGGATTCCCGCCGGCCGGCTGGGCGCCGGCGAGGACATCGCCGCGGCCTGCGTCTATCTCGCCAGCGATGAAGCGGGTTACGTGACCGGCCAGACATTGCACGTCAATGGCGGCATGGCCATGATCTGACGCGCGCGAGTCGGGGTCGCCGCGCCCGCGTGCGCTCCCGGCTCGGAAGTCGTCGCGGCTGCTGGCATAGCCGGGAAAGGCGTGTTATCAGCCCGCGCACTCCGTTCGGGGGCCGGTTCCCGGGTCGTGCTCCCGTAGTCCCGAGCGGCGTTCTTCAGGCCGCGAAATTATTTTGAGAAGGGTCCGACATGGCTGACGTTTTGGAGCGTGTGAAGAAGATCGTCGTGGAGCATCTCGACGTCGAGGACGACAAGGTCACCGAGAAGGCGTCCTTCATCGACGATCTCGGCGCGGACTCGCTGGACAATGTCGAGCTGGTCATGGCGTTCGAGGAAGAGTTCGACATCGAGATTCCCGATGACGCCGCCGAGCACATCAAGACGGTCGGCGACGCCGTAAAGTTCATCTCCGAGAAGTCCGGCTAAGGCCCGGAGTTTTCATGTCGAAGCGCCGCGTCGTCGTCACCGGTCTCGGACTGGTCACGCCGCTGGGTTGCGGGGTCGAGACCGTCTGGTCGCGCCTTCTGGAGGGCCGGTCGGGCCTCGCCCGCATCGAGCATTTCGAGACCGAGGATCTGAGCTGTCGGATCGCGGGCATCGTGCCCCGCGTCGACGGCCGCAACGGGGGCGGGCCCGATGTCGCGGGCGCGTTCGATCCCGATGCGGTGATGCCGCCGCGCGAGCAGCGGCGCATCGACGAGTTCATCCTCTACGGGATCGCCGCGGCCGACGAGGCGCTCGCGCACTCCGGCTGGGAGCCCGAGGACGAAGAGGCCCGCGAGCGCGCCGGCGTTCTTATCGGCTCGGGAATCGGCGGTCTCCAGACGATCTACGACGCCGCCATCACGCTCAAGGAGAAGGGCCCGCGCAAGCTTTCGCCCTTCGTGATCCCGTCCATGCTGATCAACCTGGCCTCGGGCCAGGTGTCGATCCGTCATGGCCTCAAGGGCCCGAACCACGCCGTGGTCACGGCGTGTTCGACAGGCGCGCACGCCATCGGCGACGCCGCGCGCCTGATCGCCCATGACGACGCCGACCTGATGGTCGCCGGCGGCGCGGAAGCCGCGATCACGCGGCTGGGCTTCGCGGGCTTCGCCGCGGCCCGGGCGCTGTCCACCGGCTTCAACGACGATCCGAAGGCGGCCTCGCGTCCCTATGACAAGGATCGCGACGGCTTCGTGATGGGCGAGGGTTCCGGCATCGTCGTGCTCGAGGAGTACGAGCGCGCCAAGGCCCGCGGCGCGACGATCTACGCCGAGGTCAACGGTTACGGGCTTTCCGGCGACGCCTATCACATCACCGCGCCGGCCGAGGACGGCGACGGCGGGTTCCGCGCCATGAAGGCGGCGCTGAAGAATGCCGGCGTCGACAAGAAGCGGATCGGCTACATCAACGCCCACGGCACCTCGACGCCCAAGGGCGACGAGATCGAGCTCGGCGCCGTCGAGCGCCTGTTCGGCGACCAGGCCGGCGATCTGGTGATGTCCTCGACGAAGTCGGCGGTCGGCCATCTGCTGGGCGCGGCCGGGGCCGTCGAGGCGATCTTCTCCATCCTGGCGATGCGCGACGGCGTCTGCCCGCCGACGCTCAACCTGGACAACCCGTCGGTGGAGAGCCCGATCAATCTCGCGCCGCACACGCCGGTGAAGAAGGATCTGGAAGCAGTGCTGTCCAACTCCTTCGGCTTCGGCGGCACCAACGCGTCCGTGATATTCTCCCGGCCCGACTGAGGGCGCGCGAGATCATGAACGACGAATCCTCCGACCAGGCGCAGACGGACGGCCGGCCGCGAGGCGGGCTCGGCCGGTTCTTCAAGCGGCTCATGATGGCGTTCGCCGGCCTCGCCGCGGCGGGCGTCGCCGCGGGCGTGGCGGGCTATGTCTGGCTGGGCCACGCCTTCAATCAGCCCGGTCCGGCTGAAGAGGACGCCGTCGTCCTGCTGCCGCGGGGCGCCGGGCTGGCGAGCATCGCCGCCCAGCTCGAGCGCGAGGACCTCGTCTCGAACGGGCTGATCTTCCGGATCAACGTGATGCTCGACGGCGGCGAGCGCAGCCTGCGCGCCGGCGAGTACGCCATTCCCGAGAACGCCTCGATGGCGGAGATCTACGACATTCTCCGCTTCGGCGAGACGATCCATTACCCCGTGACCGCGCCCGAGGGTCTGACGAGCGCCATGATCGTCGCCATCGTCGAGGAGGAACCCGTTCTCACGGGCGAGATCGAGACGGTTCCCGCCGAAGGCTCGCTGCTGCCCGAGACCTACATGGTCACGCGGGGGACCGAGCGGCAGGCGGTGATCGACCGCATGGCGGCCGCCCAGGACGCGCTGATGGACGAGCTCTGGGCGGAACGCGCGAGCGATCTGCCGTTCGACACGCGCGAAGAGGCGCTCATCCTCGCCTCGATCGTGGAGAAGGAGACCGGCGTGCCCGAGGAGCGCCCGCTCGTCGCCGGCGTGTTCACGAACCGGCTGCGCCGGGGAATGCGCCTGCAGAGCGATCCCACGATCATCTACGGGCTGACGCAGGGCGAGCCCCTCGGCCGCGGGCTGAGACGCTCCGAGCTCGACGATGTGGATAATCCCTACAACACGTATCAGATCAGGGGCTTGCCGCCCACGCCGATCGCCAATCCCGGGCGCGAGTCGATCGCCGCGGTGCTGAACCCGCCGGAGACCGATTTCCTCTATTTCGTCGCCGACGGCACGGGCGGCCACGCCTTCGCCGAGACGATCTCCGAGCACAATCGCAATGTCGCGCGCTGGCGGCGCATCGAGCGCGAGGCGGAGGGCTGAAATGGCCGCCCCGGTTTCGGGCATGACGGGTTTCGCGCGCGCCCAGCGCGCCGGCGATTTCGGCTCGGTCACCATCGAGGCGCGATCGGTGAACGCCAGGGGGCTCGACGCGCGCCTGCGCACGCCGGCCGTCCTCGATCATCTCGAGGCCGAGCTGCGCAACCGCGTGAAGGCGCGCTTCTCGCGCGGAGCGGTCACCGTCAACGTCACCTTCGAGGAGCCCGCCGGCGCCGACAGCCTGCATCTCGACGAGGCGCGCCTGCGCGCGCTCGCTGAAGCCGGCCGGAAACTCGCCCATGAAGGGCTCGCCGAACCGCCGCGGGCTGACGGCCTGCTGGGGCTGCGCGGCGTGATCGTCTCCGAGGACGCCGCGCCGGATCCCGAGCGCGCCGCCGAGCTGGATGCGGCGACGCTGGCGGCTCTGGACGAGGCGCTCGACGGGCTCGAGGCCGCGCGTCGCGAGGAGGGCGCCGCGCTTGCGGGCGTGATCGAGGGCCAGGTCGCCGAGATCGAGGCGCTCCGTGAACGCGCCGCCGCTCACGCGGCCAGCCAGCCCGCCGCGATCCGCGACCGCATCAAGGCGAAGTTCGACGAGCTTCTGCCGTCGGGGCTCGACGAGGACCGGCTCGCCCAGGAGGCCGCCGCGCTGGCCGTCCGCGCCGACGTGCGCGAGGAGCTCGACCGGCTCGCCGCCCATGTCGAGGCGGCGCGGGCGCTTCTGTCCGGCGGGTCGCCGTGCGGGCGCAAGCTCGATTTCCTGTCCCAGGAATTCAACCGGGAAGCCAACACGCTGTGCTCGAAATCGACCGATCGCGAGCTGACCGATCTGGGGCTGGGCCTCAAGGCGGTGATCGATCAGATGCGCGAGCAGGTCCAGAACGTGGAGTAGGCGATGAGCGAGGCCCTCACCGGACCGGTGTTCCGCGGACGCAGGCGCGGGCTGATGCTCGTGCTGTCGAGCCCGTCGGGCGCAGGAAAGACGACGCTGTCGAAACGCCTGATCGCGCTCAATCCCGATCTCGTGCTGTCGGTGTCGGCGACGACGCGCCCGCCGCGACCGGGCGAGGTCGACGGCGAGGACTACTATTTCATGAGCGAGGACGCGTTCCTCGCCAAGGTCGACGAGGGCGGGTTCTACGAGTGGGCGAAGGTGTTCGACCACTATTACGGCACGCCCAAGACCCCGGTCGAGGAAGCGCTCGAGGACGGCCGGGACGTCGTCTTCGACATCGACTGGCAGGGCGCGCGCGCGCTCGCCGAACACAGCCCCGACGACGTGGTGCGCATCTTCATCCTGCCGCCGTCGCTGACGCTGCTGCGCGAGCGGCTGACCAAGCGCGGCCAGGACACCGACGAGATCGTCGAGGGACGCATGGCGCGCGCCAGGAGCGAGATCGCGCACTGGGACGAGTATGACTACGTCATCCTCAACGATGATTTCTCAAGGGCGCTCGAGAAGTTGTCGGAGATTCTTCACGCAGAGCGTCTGAGGCGGGTCCGCCATCCCTGGCTCGAGGGATTCGTCGAGGCGCTCACCGGCGAAGGTCCGGACCGCTACGATAATTGACTCCCCCCGGCGCGCGGCGCAGCGTTCCCGCCGACGTCGCCAGGGGAGGACTCCATGAATCGCGCTCGCATCTTCGCCGCCGCCGCGCTCGGCTTCGCCGTCGCCTGTTCGCCCTCCGGAGAGGAGGCGGCCGACGGCGCCGCCCCGCGGACCGGAGACGACGCGGTCCAGACCTACGACGCCGCGGCGTTCTTCGAGACGACCAGCTATGTGATGGCGTCGTCGAACGGCCACGGCTTCCGGGCGGCCGACGGCACGCTGCTCATCAGCTCGGACGAGACCGGCGTCTACAACGCCTATGCGCTCGACCCGGCGACCGGCGAGCAGACCGCGCTGACGGGTTCAGAGGACGACGCGACCTTCGCGGTGAGCTGGTTTCCCGATGACGGCCGCGCGCTGGTCTCCGCCGACGAGGGCGGCGACGAGCTCACCCACATCTACGCGCGCGAGACCCACGGAACGCTCGAGGACCTCACCCCCGGCGAGGAGGTGAAGGCGAACTTCATGGGCTGGGCCGAAGACGGCGAGGCCTTCTGGATCGCCACCAACGAGCGCGATGCGGCGGCCTTCGACCTCTACGCCTACGACGCAGACGATTACGAGCGCGCGCTGGTGTTCGAGAACGTCGACGCCTATCAGCTCTCCGACATCAGCCCGGACGGGCGCTGGCTTGCGCTCACGCGTCCGCGCACCTCGGCCGACAGCAACATCTTCCTGGTCGATCTCGAGGCCGAGGCCGCCGAACCGGAGCTGATCACCGAGCACGAGGGCGACATCGCCTACGGCGTCTACGATTTCACGGCGGACTCCGAAACGCTCGTCTACGCCACCAACGAGCACGGCGAGTTCAACCAGGCCTGGACCCGCGACCTGGAGACCGGCGAGACGGCGCCCCTGATCGAGGCGGACTGGGACGTCATGTACGTCTCCGACTCCCCGTCCGGCCGTTACCGGGTCAGCGCGATCAACGCCGATGCGCGCACCGAGGTGACCATCGTCGACACCGAGACCGGCGGCGAAGTGCTGCTGCCGCCGCTGCCCGAGGGCGATCTCGGCCAGGTTCGGTTCGATCGCGACGAACAGCGCATCGCCTTCACCATCGATGCGGCGACCTCGCCGGCGAACATCCACATCGTCGATCTCGAGAGCGGCGATCACGCGCGTCTCACCGACGCCCTCAATCCGGCCATCGACGAGACCGACCTCGTCCCCGCGCAGGTGGTGCGCTTCGAGAGCTTCGACGGGCTGGAAATCCCGGGCGTGCTCTACCGCCCGCACGGCGCGACCGCCGACGCCCCTGTGCCCGCGATGGTCTGGGTCCATGGCGGGCCGGGCGGCCAGAGCCGGGTCGGCTACTCGCCGACGATCCAGCACATGGTCAATCACGGCTACGCCGTCTACGCGGTGAACAATCGCGGCTCGTCGGGCTACGGCAAGACCTTCTTCCACATGGACGACCGGCGCCATGGCGAGGAGGATCTCGGCGACGTGGTCGCCGCGGGAGACTGGCTGCGCTCGCTCGACTGGGTGCAGGACGACGCGGTCGGCGTGATCGGCGGCTCGTACGGCGGCTACCTGACGGCCGCCGCGCTCGCCTTCCGTCCCGAGGCGTTCGACGCCGGCATCGACATCTTCGGCGTCACCAACTGGGTGCGCACGCTCCAATCGATCCCGCCCTGGTGGGAGGCCTTCCGCGAGGCGCTCTACGACGAGATGGGCGATCCCGCCGAGGACGCCGAGCGGCATCGTGCGATCTCGCCGCTCTTCCACGCCGACCAGATCGTCAAGCCGATGCTGGTGATCCAGGGCGCCAACGATCCGCGCGTGCTGCAGGTGGAGAGCGACGAACTCGTCGCGGCGGCCCGCGAGAACGGCGCCACGGTCGAGTACATCGTCTTCCCCGACGAGGGTCACGGCTTCCTCAAGCGCGAGAACCGGATCACCGCGTCGGAGGCCTATGTCGAGTTTCTCGACACCCACCTGAAGGGCGAGGCCGGCGACTCTGAGGCGGCGTCCGAGGCGGCGGAGTAGGCGGGCTCAGCCCTTCGCCGCGCGCCAGGCGCGCGCGAGCCGGAAGAAGCCGGCCGGCTCGATCGTTTCGGCGCGCGCGGCGGGATCGATGTCGGCGGCGGCCAGGAGCGCTTCGGCGGCGGTTCCCGCCTTCGCCGCGGCTGCCGACAGCGAGCGGCGCAGCGTCTTGCGACGCTGGCCGAAGGCGCTCTCGGTGACCGCCTTGAGCGCGTCGAGATCGTCGAAGCGCGCCTCCGCGGGCAGGGGCTCGAACACGACGACCGCGCTGTCGACCTTGGGCGGCGGGGTGAAGGCGCGCGCGGGCACGGTGAAGGCGTAGCGCGCCGAGGCGCGCGCGGCGGTGAGGATCGCGAGCCGGCCATAGGCCTTGTCTCCGACCGCGGCGACGACGCGCTCGGCGACCTCCTTCTGGAACATCAGCACCATGCGGTCCCACCAGACGGGCTCGGCCTCGAGCCACTTGATGAGCAGGGCCGTGCCGACATTGTAGGGCAGGTTGGAGGCGATGATCCGCGGGCTCATTGGCGCCAGCGCGGGCTCGTCGACGTCGAGCGCGTCGGCCTCGACGATGTCGCGGCGGCCGGGCCAGACGTCCGGGAGTTCGGCCAGAGCGGCGGCGAAGCGCCGGTCCTTCTCGATGGCGATCACCCGCCCGGCGCCTTCGGCAAGCAGGGCGCGGGTGAGGCCGCCGGGGCCGGGACCGATCTCGAACACCGTCGCCTCGGTCATGTCGCCGCACAGCCGCGCGATCTTGGCGGTGAGGTTGAGGTCGAGCAGGAAATGCTGGCCGAAGCGCTTCTCCGCGCGCAGGCCGTGCCGGGCGATCACCTCGCGCAGCGGCGGCAGATCGGCCGGGTCACGCGTTGTCATCGGCCCGGGCCCGGTTGTGCGCCATCTCGCCGGCCATCCGGATGGCGGCGATCAGGCTGTCGGCGCGCGCGATTCCCTCTCCGGCGATGTCGTAGGCGACGCCGTGATCGGGCGAGGTGCGCACGATCGGCAGGCCGAGCGTGACGTTGACGCCGCCGTGGAAGTTCAGCGTCTTCACCGGGATCAGGCCCTGGTCGTGATAGAGGCAGATCGCGGCGTCGTATTTCGCGCGCGCCTCGGCGTGGAACATGGTGTCGGGCGGGTGCGGCCCGGTCGCGGCGACCCCCTCGGCGACGAGCGCCTCGATCGCCGGGGCGACGATCTCGATCTCCTCGCGGCCGAGCGCGCCGCCTTCGCCGGCGTGGGGGTTGAGGCCGGCGACGGCCAGGCGCGGCTCGGCGAGGCCGAAATCGCGCGTCAGCGCCTGCTGGACGACCCGGGCGACATGAATGATCCGTTCCGTCGTGATCGCCGCGATCGCCTCGCGCAGCGGCAGGTGGATGGTGACCAGCGCCGTCTTCAGCTCCGGCGCGGCGAGCATCATCACGGGCCCGCGCGGCCCGCTCGTCCCGGCCGATCGCGTCAGGTGGTCGATGAACTCGGTATGGCCGGGAAAGGTGAAGCCGGCCGCGTACAGCGCGGCCTTGGAGACGGGATTGGTCACGACGCCGCCGGCCTCGCCGGAGAGCGCGAGTTCGACGGCGCGCTCGATCGCGGCGATCGTCGCGGCTTCCGGGCTCGCCGAGGCGTCCTGGACGGGCAGGACGGGAAGGCGCTCGGGAAACGCGGCGGCGGCCTCGCGCATGTGCGCGATGACCTGCGGGGCGGTGAGATCCAGCGCGCGCGCGGCGCGCGCCATCGCGTCGGGATCGCCGGTCACGGCGAAACACGCCTCCCTGCGGGCGCGCAGCGCGTTCCAGGCCTTGAGCGCGATCTCCGGTCCGATCCCGGCGGGATCGCCCATGGTCAGCGCGAGCGGAGCGTCATTCAACGGATATCGATCGTGGCTTCCCGCCGGACGTCGCGGAGCCAGCGGCGCGACAGCAGGGAGAGCTGCTGGTTGGTGAGCTGGTTCTCGATCTGATCGGCGCTCGGAATGCCCGCGCCGCCGATCGACCGGTCGCACAGCACGAAGACCTGCAGGCCCGCCGCGGTCTCGATCAGGTCGGTCGCCTGCCCCGGCTCGAGACCCGAGAGGGCGTCGCGGATCCGGGGGATGACGGCGTTCGCGCCGATCGTGCCCAGGTCGGTCGCGATGGCGCCCTCGACCTGTCCGGCGGCCGCCTCGACGCCCTCGCACCCCTCGAGCCGGTCGACTTCCCGCTCGAGCCGGCTGCGGCTGTCCTCGTCGATCTGCGAGGCGGGCAGGGTGATCTGCTTGAGCGTGAGCTGCTCGACGGCCGCGCCTTCGCGGCTGTCGATGAGGGCGATGATCCGGTATCCGCCGGGCACGCGGATGGGCGGGGAGATGGAGCCGGGACCCGGCAATTCCTGGACGGCCTCGGCGATCTGCGGGCGCAGCTGGCTTTCCGTCAGCCAGCCAGTGTCGCCGCCGTTCGCCGCCGACGGCGCGTCGGAGAATTGCTGGGCGAGCGTCGTGAACGAGACGCCCTGATTGAGCTGCTCGTAGACCGTCTGGACCATCCCGCGCGCCCGGTCCTCGTTCTGGCCGGTGACCTCGATGAGGATTTCGCCGAGGCGGTACTGGGGCTCCGAGGCGTTTTGCGCCATCCGCTCGAGCGTCATCTGGATCTGCTGTTCGGAGATGCGCACGCGGCTGCGATAGCGGCCGCTGACGAGGATCTGCCAGGCGGTCTCGGCGCGGATCTGCTGGCGGAGGGTGGCCACGCTGATGCCGTTCGACGTCAGCTGCTGCTCGATCTCCTCGACCGTCGAACCGTTGCGCTCGGCGATATCGGCGATCGCCGCATCCACCTCCTCCTGGGTGACCTCGACCTCGTATTCGCGGGCCTGCTGCAGCTGCAGGGTCTCGTCGATCAACCCGCGCAGGGCCTGGTCCTGGATGCGGACCAGCGCCTCTTCGGTCGGCTGTACGCCGGCGGAGAAGATGATCAGCCGCATCCGGTCGCGCACATCGAGCGTCGTGATCGGCTCGTCATTGACGACGGCGGCGATGCCCTCGACCTGCTGTGCCGGCGCGCGCGGCGCGACCGCCGCCGTCAGGAGGGCGGCGCATAGCGCCAGAACCGCGTATCTTATAGCCATGTCGGCCTGTTCCCGTTCGTGTTCCGCGCGAAGATACCGATCATCCACTGTGAGGCAACGACGCATCTCGGCTGGAGCGGACATCAATCTCCGTCAACACCGCCGAGCGTGAAAAGCGTGAGCTGCAGCTGGACGGACTCGGAGGGGCCGAGATTGCCAATGTCGAAGTCGTCGCGCTCGTAGACGATCCGGAAGTCCGTGCATTCGTCGCGATAGATCACCGCCGCCTGGACCCTGCGACTGATGTCGTTCGCCAGGTCGCGCGTGACCGAGTAGGACACGCTCCAGGAGTCGCGCACCTGGAAGGCGGCGCTGAAGCGGAGCTCCTCGCGCCCGTCGCCGCTGAAGACCGCGTCGTCGGCCAGGCGGGTGTAGTCGGCGTCGGCGGATATGCGCCAGACGTCGAGGCGCGTGCTGAGATCCAGCCGGTTGATGCTCGCGTCCTCGGAGTCGAGCCGCGTGCGGGCCTCGGTCTCGAGATAGCCGAAATCGACCTTCATCTCGGCGATCCAGTCGGAGTCCTCCTCGAACAGGCCGGAGCCTTCGCTGAAGGCCGGATCCCCGTCGAGCCTGCGGCTCCGGCCGCCGAACACCTCCACCGAGGGCAGGCCGCCGCCGGGCGAATCCATCTCGGCGCTGAGGCCGACGTCCAGCCGGACGCCTTCCTCCCAGACGTCGTAGCCGGACGCGCGGTTGCGCGAGAACAGGTTCGAACGATCGAGCTCCACCACGAGGCTGTCGACATTCGGCGCGATGCGGTCGTCGGCGAGTTCGGACGCGGCGGCCAGGTTGACCGTCGGCGCGACGATCACGTCGCCCCATGACGCCCGCCGCACGAACGGCCAGGAAAGTTCGGCGCCGGCCGCGCCCATCGCGCGCGTGAAATTGCGCGTGTCGAGCTCGACGCCGGCGCCGTCGGTCTCGGTCACCGAGTAGGCGTCGACGCGGCCGAGCGCGAACGGCTCGAGGCGCAGGCCGCCCGGCAGCACGGTCGGGCGCGCCCACTCGACATCCGCGCTCGCGCGCACGTAGTCGTCGCCGTCCTCGCGGCGCAGGCCGACCGTGGACAGGCCGCCGTCGAGCCGGCCGGCCCAGTCGGGAAACGGCAGGTCCACATCGAAGCGCGACAGCGGCGCGATCATCGGCAGCGTGTCGTCGTCCTCCCACTCGATCAGCGAGGTGATGCGCGCTGCGGCGATGTCGGCGTAGAAGCGGTCGCCCTTGCCCTGGACATAGAGCTGGCTGATCAGGCGGCGCTTGTCGGCGGTGTAGAAGGAGCGATAGGCGACCGGTTCTTCTTCATAGCTGTAGCGGCGCAGATAGAGATCCTCGGTCGCGGCCTGCGCCCCGAACCCCCAGCGCCACTGGTCGGTGATATCGAATTCGCCGACCGCGAAGACATGACCCCTCGGCTCCTCTTCGCCGAAGAAGCCGTCCTCGTCGAATTCGCGTTCGTAGGTGAAGCTGGTCTCGACGCGCAGCTCGCCGGAGTAGAAGCGCTTGCGGTATTCGAGCTCCAGCAGCGGATTCGCCTCGGTCATGAGCTGCGGGGCGATCGTCAGGTCCTGCGACGGCGAGATGATCCAGACATAGGGCTGCTGGTAGACGAAGCCGAGCCGGTTGGAGATGTCGATGCGCGGCATCAGCAGGCCCGAGCGCCGCGGCGTGGACGGGTCCGGGTGGGAGAAGACCGGCGCGTAGAAAACCGGCGCGCCGAGGATCTCGAGGCGCGCGTCGCGGTAGTAGATCATCTGCGCGTCGCGGTCGCGGACCACGCGGCTCGCCCTCAGCCGCCAGGTCGGCGTGCCTTCGCCGCTCTCGCACAGTTCGCACGCCGTGTAGTAGGCGCTCGACAGCTCCACCGAGCCGTCGGGGCGGCGCAGCGCGTGGGAGGCCGCCGCCCGGCCGTTGTTCTCCAGCATTGTCGCGAAGCTGCGCGCGACGCCCTCGCTGAGCGCGTCATCGAGAACGATCTCGTCGGACAGCTGTGCGGGCTGGTCGCCTTCGTAGATCTCGACGCCGCCGCGCGCGGTGACCCGGCCGAGCCCGGGATTGTAGACGATCTCGCGGGCGATCAGGACGCGATCGCCCGAGCGCATCCGCACGTCGCCGCGCGCGATATAAAGGCCCTCTCGGCGGTCCTCGACGAGTTCGTCCGCCTCCAGATAGACCGGCTCGCGCGAATCGGCGGGGGCGTCCTGGGCGGCGGCGGCGTCCGCGGCGAGGAGCGCGAGGGCGGAGCAAAGCATCCTCAATGGCGTGAACATGCCCGCCGGCCCCTCCGCGCAAGTCCCGAACGCCGCAGCTGTATCGGATCGGCCGCGGCGCGTCCACGCATCACCCGTCCTCAGTGGACGCGATGAAGAACAGCCCGGCCAGGCTGAACAGCGCGGGGGCCGTCCAGGCCGCGGTCACGGGGTTCACCGCGCCCGCCGAGCCGAGATTGATCATCAATTCCTGCATGAAGTAGAGCACGAATCCCGCGAGCCCGCCCGCGATCGCGAACGCCGCCGTTCCACCCAACCGCGTCAGGCGCAGGGTCGCGGCCACGGCGAGCAGCGTCGCCGCTGCGAGCATGAGCGGCTGGGAGAGCAGCGCCTGCCACCTGAGCTCGTAGGCCCGCGAGGAAAGCCCCGCCTCCTGCGCCGAGGCGGCGATGCCGGGAAGCCGCCAGAACGAGACCCCGCCGGGCGAGCGCGCGCGTTCGAACAGCGCCTGGCGGCCGATCGTCGTCGGCAGGGCGATGTCGCCGAGCTCCACGCGGGCCTCGCCGGGGCGGTGTTCGACGGCGTCCGTCATGGACCAGAAGCCGCCGCTGAGGACGGCGCGCGACGCCGTGATGCGCCGGGCGAATTCCGGCGAGCCGGCCGCGCCGGCCTCGTAGATCCGGATGATCGGGTCCGAAAGCGCCGACTCCCCGGCGTCGAGCCCGTCGGCGGTGATGATGGCGTAGCCGTCCTGGGTGGGTTCGCGCAGCCAGACCGGCCCGGTCGCCAGCGCCGCCACGCCGGTTCGGCCGCCGAGCAGGCGCTCGCGCGCGAGTTCGAACCGGGCGTTCGTCGCCGCGCCCAGCGGATTGAGCGCCGTCGCGCCGAGCAGACCGATCACCACGGCGAGCAGGAGCGGCGGCGCGAGGATGCGCCAGGCCGACACGCCCGAGGCGCGCAGGACGATGAGCTCGCTCTGGCGGTTGAGGCGGAAGAAGGTCCACAGCACGCCGAAGAGCATGATGAAGGGCAGGGTCTCCTGGATCAGCATCGGCGCGCGAAGCAGCGTCAGCCAGAAGGCGCGCAGCGCGGAGATGTCGACGCGCGTGGCGATGTCGCGCGAGGTCTCGACGAAATCGACAAGCAGGATCACCGCGCTCACGACCGCCGCGGCGCCGAGGACGCCCCACAGGGTCTGCATCAGGAGATAGCGGTTGATGATGCTCACGCGTGCGCTCCCGCCGCCCGGAACCGCCGCATCGGCCGGCTGATCACGAGGACGGCCCCGATCGAGCCCAGCACGGGAACGGCGTACTGCAGCGCGTTGAGACCAGAATCGCCGGCCGCGGCGGCCTGGACGGCGAATCCCAGCAGACGCAGCATGAGCGCGGCGGCGCTCGCCGCGGCGATGAACCGCCCGTAGCCGGTTCGTCGGAACTCCACCGAGAAATAGGCCGCCGCCGCGATCAGGGCGAAGGCGATATTGTAGAGCGGCGAGGAAAGCCGGTAATGGCCCTCCGCCAGCAGGCTGTCGCGGCTGCTCGCCCGGGCGAGGTCGGTGGCCGTGGGGTCAAGCAGCTCGGAGAGATACTTGTCGCTTTCCTTGAAGAAGAAGGCCGCGCCGGGATCGATGAAGGCGGTCAGATCGAATTCGTATCGTTCGAAGCTCAACGTCGAGAGCTCGCCGTTCTCGTCGATCTGGGTGAGAACGCCGTCGTTGAGCAGCATGACCGGCCCCTCGGCGGTTTGGGTGATGACGCCCTCCGAGGCGGAGTAGGCGACGCCGCCCCGGCCGCGGCCGTCCTCGATGAAGATGTCATGCATCACCCGATTCTCGCCGATCTCGCGCGCGAAGAAGGTGACCTCGCCGCCCAGGGGCACGAACTCGCCCTCGCGCATGAAGCTCGCGGCGAGGTCGGTCCGGATCTCGTAGAGCGCCTGGCGCATTTCCCGGAAGGAGGCGGGCTGGACGAAGAGATTGATCACCAGGTTGGCGAGCGCGACGTAGATCGCCAGCCGGATGAACGGCGTCAGGCGCCCGAAGCGGCTCAATCCGGCCGCCGCGCCGACGATGAACTCCGAATCGGTGGTGAGCCGGTTGAGCGCCACAGCGCAGCCGATGAACAGCGCGATGGGAACGATCAGCGCGATCACCTGCGGCATGGCCAGAAGCGTGATCCAGGCGAACAGCAGCGCCGTGCCGCCTTCGTCCGTGATCAGATCGAGATTCGACAGCGACTGCGTCAGGATCGCCAGCGCCGACAGCGCCAGGATCGCCGTGAGAAACGGCCACAGCGCCTGCCGGAACACGTAGCGTTGGAAGAGCTTCATTGGGCGGGGCCGTTGACGCAGGCGGAAGGACGGTCTTCTAACGCGGCTTTCGATCGGATACCACTCGCTCGACGCGAGCGATCCGGCCGACCCGGCTCCGCGCCTGACCGCCGTCGGGCGCGCCTTCGCGCCGCAAACGAGACACGAGGATGATCATGAAAATCAAGTTCGCTGAAAGCGCCACGGGCGATGCGATCGCCGTTCCGGCGTACGCCGACGCCGTTCTGTCGGAGGCGGCCCGTTCGCTCGATTCCGACAGCGGCGGCGCGCTCTCGCGCGCGCTGCAGGCGTCGCGGTTCAAGGGCGAGGCCGCCGAGGTCCTCGAGCTCGCCGCGCCGTCGGGCGTCGACGCCGACCGGATCATCCTGTTCGGGCTGGGCGAGAAGAAGGACGCCCACGGCAATGTGATCGAGAAGGCCGCCGCAGCGGTGACCAAGCGCCTGCTCACCTCGGGCGCGAAGACGCTGTCGCTCAGGCTCGACGGCGCGGCCGATCTCGAGGCCGCCGCCCGCGCCGGCCTCGGCGCGCGCCTGGCCGCCTATCGCTTCGACCAGTACCGGACGAAGCTCGCCGCCGACAAGAAGCCCTCGCTCAAGACCGTCGAGGTCGTCGTCGACGACGAGAAGGGCGCGAAGAAGGCCTGGAAGGGCTGGGAGGCCGTCGCCGACGGCGTCGAGACCGCCCGCGATCTCGTCATGGAGCCGGCGAACGTCCTCTACCCGGAAGAATACGCCAAGCGCTGCAAGAAGCTGCTCGAGCCGCTCGGCGCCGAGGTCGAGGTGCTCGACGAGGCGGCGATGAAGAAGCTCGGCATGGGCGCGCTGCTCGGCGTCGGCCAGGGCTCGGTGCGCAAGTCGCAGATGGTGATCATGCGCTGGAACGGCGGCAAGGACGGCGACGCGCCGCTCGCCTTCGTCGGCAAGGGCGTGTGCTTCGACACCGGCGGCATCTCGATCAAGCCCGGACCGGGCATGGAGGACATGAAGGGCGACATGGGCGGCTCGGCCGCCGTGGTCGGCCTGATGCACGCGCTGGCGGGCCGCAAGGTGAAGGCCAATGTCGTCGGCGTCATCGGGCTGGTGGAGAACATGCCCGACGGAAACGCCCAGCGCCCGGGCGACATCGTCACCTCGATGTCGGGCCAGACCATCGAGATCCTCAACACCGACGCCGAGGGCCGGCTCGTGCTGGCCGACGCGCTCTGGTACACGCAGGACCGCTTCGACCCGAAATTCATCGTCGACCTGGCCACGCTCACCGGCGCGATCCTGATCTCGCTGGGTCACGAATACGCGGGCATCTTCTCCAATGACGACGATCTCGCCGCCAACATGTCGAAGGCGGGCGTCGCCTCCGACGAGAAGGTCTGGCGTCTGCCGGTCGGGCCCGAATACGACCGCCAGATCGATTCCAAGATCGCCGACATGAAGAATCTCGGGAAGGGCCGCAACGCCGGCTCGATCGCCGCGGCGGTGTTCCTGCAGCGCTTCGTCAACGACAAGCCCTGGTGCCATATCGACATCGCCGGCGCGGGCATGTGGTCGGACTCCGAGGATCCGCGCCTGCCCGCCTTCGGCACCGGCTTCGGCGTGCGCCTGCTCGACCGCATGGTGCGGGATTATTACGAGGGGTGATCGGGCGCTCCGGTCACTTTGCTCCCCCGCTTGCCGGGGAGGTGGCCCGATCCTTCGAGACGCCCGATTTCCCTCATCCTGAGGCGACCCCGGACTTGATCCGGGGGAGCGTCTCGAAGGACGGGAAATCGGGCTCCTCAGGATGAGGGAGGCGTGTTGGAGGGCGAGCGGGCTGAATGACCGAACTCTGGTTCTACCATCTCGAACGCGCCAGCGTTGACGAGGCCTTGCCGGAGCTTCTTCACAAGCTGCTCGAACGCGGCGGGCGCGCGCTCGTCGTCTCGCCCGACGAAAACCGCATCGAGTCGCTCGACGCCCGGCTGTGGACCTGGCGCGACGACAGCTTCCTGCCGCACGGGCTGGCCACCGGCGCCGACGCGGCGCGCCAGCCCGTCCTGCTCGCCGGCGAGCCGCGCAACGTCAATCAGGCGAGCATGCTGTTCTGCCTCGACGGCGCCGATCCCGGCGAGATGGACGGCTGGGAGCGCGTGGTCGTGATGTTCGAGGACGCCGATCCCGCGAGCGTGAGCAAGGCGCGCGATCTCTGGCGCGGGTCGAAAGACGCCGGCGTTTCTGTATCCTACTGGCGACAGAGCCCCGAGGGCCGCTGGGAGAAGAAGGCATGACCCTGCGCATTCTCATCGCGGCCGTGGCGGGGCTCGCTCTTGGCGGCTGCGCGGGATGGCCCATGACGGGAAGCAAGGACGGCGAACCGGAGCCGGCGCCGATCGTCGATCGCACCGGCGATGTCGGCGGCGGGGAGGCGGCTCCCCCGAGCTGCGCGGCGGAGCGCTACCAGGTCCTGGTCGGCCAGCTGCGCGCCGAGATCGACGAGGCGAGCCTGCCCCATCCCTTGCGGGTCTATAATCGCGGCGACATGGTCACGCAGGACTATCGCCCGGACCGGTTGAACCTGGTCGTCGGCGCCGACGGGCGGATCGTCGAGGTCTATTGCGGGTGAGGAGGGGAGCATGATGCGGCTTGTCCTGGTGCTGGCGGGGGCGGCGGTCCTGGCCGGGTGCTCGATGTTCGCCAACGAGACCGCATCCTCCGACCTGCCGCCGCTCGGCGCGGTCCAGAGCGTCGACGCCGCCCCGGTGCGCGCCCCCGTGACCGGGACCTGTCCGATGACGGAGTTCCAGCACCTGGTGGGGCTTCGCCTCAGCGAGATCGACGCGCGCACGCTGCCCGACCCGTACCGCGTGCTGACCTATGACGCGCCCCGGACCTGGCGGCCGCAGGACGACCGGCTCACGATCCGGCTCGACGAGACCGAGATCGTCGAAAGCGTGACTTGCGGGTAGGGGGCTTCTTCGGACTTCGCAAGTTTTCTCAATCGTCATTCCCGCGAATGCGGGAACCCAGAGAGGCCGCGCGCGGTTTTCGACGCCTGAACTCCCGGACGCGCCGCAGGCGCGATCCGGGACCTCTGAGCGATTGTTCGCCGGGAGGCCCCGGCTCTCCCTGCGGTCGGCCGGGGTTTCATGACAACGCCCCCCCCACCCCGACCCTCCCCCGCAAGCGGGGGAGAGGAATCGGAGCCCGGCGCGGCCGTTCAGGAAAGCCATCGACGCCGGCGTCCCTTCTCCCCTCATGGAGGGGAGAAGTAAGATGAGGGGAGCTTGCGCGATTGTTCGCCGGGAGCCCCCGGCTCTCCCTTCGGTCGGCCGGGGTTTCATGACCCCGGCCCCCACCCCGACCCTCCCCCGCAAGCGGGGGAGGGGGAAGGGCGTCCCGCACGAATCGCAATTCTGCGGCGACGGATGCGTTTGCGGCGACGGATGCGTTTGCTGCGACGGGGGTCTTTGCGTGGACGAACGCCTCAGACGCTTCCGGTCTCCCTCCCCTCGAGGGGAGGGCCGGGGTGGGGTGAGACGAAACGCGCGCGTGCGCGAACGACGCCGCCCTACACCCCCGCCTCGGCCTTCGCGCGCGCCCAGGCGTCGTCGGCCTCGAGCCAGTTCTCTTCGGCCGCCTCGAGCAGCTCGGCGGCCTTGGCGCGCTTCTTGTTGAGCTCGGCGGCGAGATCGGGGTCCTTCTCCCACAGCCCCTCGGTCGCGAGGCCTGCGTCGATCTTCTCGATGACGCCCTTCAGCCGCTCGATCTCCTTCTCCCACTTCGCGGCCTCGGCCTTGAGCGGCTGGAGTTTCGCGCGCGCCTCGGCGGCGGAGCGCCGGCGATCGGCCTTCTGCCCGCCGGCGGGCTTGTCGGCGGCCGCGCCGGTCTCGGCCTGGAGAAGCTGGCGGCGATAGTCGTCGAGATCGCCGTCCCAGGGCGCCATCGCGCCCGCTTCGCACAGCCACAGCCGGTCGACGCAGGTCTCGATCAGGTAGCGGTCGTGGCTGATGACGATGACCGCGCCCTCATAGGCGTTGATGGCGTCCATCAGCGCGGCGCGGCTGTCCATGTCGAGATGGTTGGTCGGCTCGTCGAGGATGAGCAGGTGCGCGCCGTCGAAGCTGATGAGATTCATCAGGAGCCGCGCCTTCTCGCCGCCGGAGAGATTCTTCGCCGGCGTCTCCTGGCGGTCCGCGGGCAGCCCGAAGCGGGCGAGCCGCGCGCGGCGCTGGGCCTCGGTGGCGTCCTCCATCAGCTCGAGCACATGGTCGTAGGCCGACCGGTTCGGGTTGAGCGCGTCGATCTGGTGCTGGGCGAAATGGGCGATCTGCAGCTTCTTGTGCATGCGCAGATGGCCCGCCGTCAGCGGCAGCGCGCCGGTGAGGAGCTTGGCGAAGGTCGACTTGCCCGAGCCGTTGCGGCCGAGAATGCCGATCCGGTCGTCGGCGTCGATGCGCAGGTCCATGCCCGACAGCACGGGGTCGTCCTCGGAATAGCCCGTCGCGCCGTCCTCGATGCGGATGAGCGGATTGCCCATGCGCCGCTGCGGGGCGGGCAGGTCGAAGGGCGCGACCGGGTCCTCGACCATGGTCGCCACGGGCTGCATCTTCTCCAGGCGTTTCACCCGCGACTGCGCCTGGCGGGCCTTCGACGCCTTGGCGCGGAAGCGGTCGACGAAGGCCTGCAGGCGCCGGCGCTCTTCCTCCTGGCGTTCCAGCATCTTCATCTGCAGGCGCTGGCGCTCGGCGAGCTGGCGCTCGAACTGGTCGTAGCCGCCCTCCCAGATCGTGATCTTGCCGTCCTTGAGGTGCGCGATCGCGTCCACGCAGGCGTTCAGCAGATCGCGGTCGTGGGAGATGATCAGCGCCGCGCCGGGGAATTTCTTGAGATGGCTTTCCAGCCAGATCGCGCCCTCGACGTCGAGATAGTTGGTCGGCTCGTCGAGCAGCAGCAGGTCGGGCTCGGCGAACAGGGTCGCGGCCAGCGAGACGCGCATCCGCCAGCCGCCGGAGAACTCCGCGCACGGCCGGCACTGGGCGGCGTCGTCGAAGCCGAGCCCCTTGAGGATCGACGCCGCGCGCGCCTCGGCCGAGTGCGCGCCGATATCGGCCAGCCGCGTCTGGATCTCTGCGATGCGGTTGGGCTCCGTCGCCGTCTCGGCCTCGGCCAGCAGCGCTGCGCGCTCGACATCGGCGGCGAGCACGTAGTCGATCACGCGGGTGGCGTCGCCGGGCGCCTCCTGCTCGACATAGCCCAGCCGCGCGTCGGGATGCAGCCGCACCGCGCCGTCGTCGGCCGCGGCCTCGCCGCGAATGAGCTTGAACAGCGTCGTCTTGCCCGTGCCGTTGCGCCCGACCAGGCCGAACTTCGTCTTCGCGGGCAGGTGGAAGGTCGCCCGGTCGAAGAGAAGCCGCCCCTCGATGCGGTGGGAGAGATCGTTGACGTGGAGCATGGCGCGTCGAGCTAGCACGGCTTCACAGCCCGGTGAAGCACGGCTATAAGCCGCCGCAAATTCCCTCCCCGCCGATTTCGAGGACGTTCATCCCATGGCCATCCAGCGCACCTTCTCCATCATCAAGCCGGACGCGACCGCCCGGAACATCACCGGCAAGATCAACGCGATGATCGAGGACGCCGGCCTGCGCATCGTCGCCCAGAAGCGGCTGCGCCTGACGAAGCAGCAGGCCGAGGACTTCTACGCCGTCCACAAGGAGCGGCCCTTCTACAACGACCTCGTGGCCTTCATGACGTCGGGCCCGGTCGTGGTGCAGGTCCTCGAGGGCGACGACGCCATCAAGCGCTATCGCGACGTGATGGGCGCGACCAATCCCGACGAGGCCGCCGAGGGCACGATCCGCAAGAAATTCGCCGAGTCGATCGAGGCCAACTCCGTCCACGGCTCGGACGCGCCCGAGACCGCCAAGGAGGAGATCAAGTTCTTCTTCTCCGACGACGAGATCGTGGGCTGATCCAGCGGCCTCATGACGTCCGCCGCCTGCGGGCGGCGGGCGGTCTCAAGACGCGAAAAGCCCCGGCGGAGACGCCGGGGTTTTTTGTTGGGGTTTGAGACTGGGGCGCGGCCGAGGCGTCTCGCCCCTGGATCCCCGACGGCCTGCGGCCTCGGGGATGACGGCAGGAGGGCGAATCCTTTCCCCTCCTTTCCTCGTCATTCCCGCCCCCGCCTTCGCGGGGGTGAACTTCGGCGGGAACCCAGAGTCTGTGAGCCGCCGCCTCGCCGATCCGCGCTCGTGCGTACGACGCACCCTTAGCGGGAAAACCTACGCCATTGGCGCGTCGGGTGCCTAGCGGCCATGACTGGTCGGGTCCGCCGGTTCAGCGCGTCGGAGGCACGGGTGGGGTGTAGGCGAGTTGGGACGAGTTGAGCGCGTGCGCCGCCGTGGCGTTTGCGTCATCCACAGCAGGCTCAAACACCAAATCGCACGAATATTGACCCCATCCTATCAACCAGAAATGGCTGAATCCCAACCATCGGGACAAGATTCAACATCGCTAACCACAGATAATCGATTTAACAAATCCTGATCCCATTCTCGATATAGAGATGAAAATTGATTTGATTCATCCCAGTAGGTTTCAATCATCCTTCCATATTTCGGGATGTGCACGGTATAAAAAACATGATATTCTCTAGAATTATTTATCACTTCTAAAAATGGTCCGCCTGATATAAAATCAGCATTTATGTCTTGAGCAAAATAATGTAGTGTTTCTTCCATTATGCTGTCGTGTTCTTCATTGTATTCCATTATGTAACATGATTTTAGATATAGCGCCGTTCTTTCTGGCGAATTGCATGCATTCAACATGAGCAGCAAGCCGCTCAGAAAGGAAAAGAGTTTTCCATTCATCCGATGAATCCATCTCTCAATGGTCGGCGCATGGGGATTTGCGAAGCTTTCCTTGATCCGTGCCCGCTGGAAATCGCGCCACGTCCACCTCACTCCGCCGCCACGGCCTCGACGTTCGCCTCGGCGCGCCAGTCGCGATGGCGCAGGGCGCGGCCGAGGCGTCTTTCGCCCAGCGCCTCGGTGAAGCCGTCCCCGGTCCAGGCGCGTTCGCCGCCGATGAGGACATGGGCGACGACGCCGTCGGAGCGGTTGACCAGCTGCTCGTGCTCGAATTCGGCGCGATGGACGAAGGCCGTGTTGGCGTCCGAGTCGTAGGCCGACAGCGCGTCGGGATCGATGACCACGAGGTCGGCGACGTCGCCGACCTCCATGCGCCCGGCGTCGACGCCGATGAAGTCGGCGGGCTCGCGCGTGAGACGCTTCACCTGGGCGGCGACGCGGTGCAGGCCCTCGTCCTGGGCGACCTGCAGGCAGCGCAGATTGCCGTCATAGAACGCCATGTTGGTGAGATGCGCGCCGGAATCGTTGAAGCCGGGCAGGATCTGCGGGTCGTTGAGCAGATCGCGCACCACCGCCGGATCGCGATTGGCCGAGACCGTCCACCAGCGCAGGTCCGTGTCGTATTCGCGGAACAGGGCCAGCACGAAGCCCGGCTCGGCGATGGCCTCGTCGGGCAGGGCGGCGAAGGCGGCCGCCTCCTCGGCGTCGCGGGCGGCCTCGGGCTCGTCGCGCCAGAGCTGATAGCGGCAGAAGATCTCGGCGAAGGTGTCGCCGGCCCAGACTTCGGGGCCGCCGGAATGGACCACCATCTGCGCGAAGTCGCGGTCGAAGGCGAGCGTCTCCATCCTCAGCTTGCGCTTGAGCCGCGCCGGGCCGAAGCCGGTCTTGCCGTGCATCCACATCTTCGCGAAGCGCGCGCGGAAGCCGGGATCGTCGAGCAGGGCGCGGCGGCCGGCTGAGTCCTCCAGGTCGAACTCGTTGAGCTCGCGCAGCTCGGCGATCTCCTCGGCGAGCGGGTTGATCGGCCCGTCCCAGTAGACCTTGAACGGCGCGGCCAGCGCCTGGAAGCGGAAGCGCCCGTCGAGGATCGAGGAGTTGAACAGGCCGGTGAGCGTGCGCGCCAGGCGCACGATCGAGCCGTTCGAGGCGACGTCGAGGGCGGCCACGGCGGTGATCTTGAGCGGCTTGCCGTGGAGCCGCCCGCTGGTCAGCAGGAAGTTCGCGATGACGTCCTTCGGACTGTCCTTGGGCGGGGTGGCCTGCCACAGCCGGTCGCGGCGTCGCAGGATGTCGGTGAGGCGCTTGAGCTCCTTGCGCGAGCCGAACTGCGAGGGGATCTTCGTGCGCCGGTGCGGGTCCTCGGCGAGGAAGTGGAAGGGCAGGGCGTCGGTCGAAAAGCCGACATAGCCCTCGTCCATGGCCGTCTCGAGCAGGCGCTCCATCTCGGAAAGCTCGGCCGCATCGGGGTCGCGGGTCACGGATTCCTTCAGCCCCATTACCTCGGCGCGCAGCATGGAGTGCGGGATCATGGGGATGACGTTGGGCCCGACGGGAAGGGCGTCGAGATGGGCGTAGTACTCCGCGCTGGTGGACCAGTCGCACCTGTCGGCGACCTTCTTGAGCACGGACTTGGGGATGTTCTCCACGCGGGCGAAGCAGTCGACGATCGGGTCCTCGCCGTTGCGCCGCTGGGCGCCGTAGACCACGCCGAGCGAGCAGTTCGACATCAGCACCGTCGTGGTGCCGTGGCGGACGGCTTCCGGCAGGCCCGGGGCGAGTTCGACCTCGAGATCGAAATGGGTGTGGATGTCCAGAAGGCCGGGCATGACCCACTTGCCCGCCGCGTCGATGACGGTCCCGGCGGCGTCCGCGTCGAGCTTGGGCCCACGCGCCGCGACGCGGCCGTCCTTGATCGCGACGTCCTCGACGACGGGATGCCCGCCGGTCCCGTCGAAGACGAGCCCGCCGCGGATGAGCGTGTCCCAGGCTGTCATGTCCCGTCCTTCCGGTCTCCCTTCGCGGAGCGGAGCCGAGGCGGGCGTATGCGTCAAGGGAAGGCCGCTGTCGCGCGCGTCAGCCGGAGACCTCCTTCAGCCGCAGCGACAGCGCCGAGGCGATGAGCGTCGAGCTCGCGAGGATGACGAGAATCCAGGGGCCCGTGAGCGCGTAGGCGACGCCCGTGATCGCGCCCAGCGCGAGCACGAGCACGCCGATCACGGTGTTCGACACCGCGGTGTAGGCCGCGCGCGTCTCGGCGGTGGCGAGGTCTACGACATAGGTCGACCGGCCCAGCCGCACGCCCTCGTGCGACAGCGCCAGCACGAACAGGGCGGCGACATACCAGGCCGAAGAATCCGACCCCGGCGGATGGAGGAAGGCGCCCGCCGCGGCGATCGCCGCCGACAGCGTCGCCGCCAGGCCGGCCGCGATCAGCACGCCCCGGCTCGACCGGTCGGCGAACCGGCCCCATATCCAGCCGCTTGCAAGGCTCGCCGTCGCCGAGGCGATCAGGAAGCCGCCGAGGCCGGCCAGCTCCGCGCCGGTCTGCTCGCGCGCCACGGCCACATAGAAGGGCGGCGAGAGCGAGGTCGCGATGAAGGCCGTCCGCGCGATCACGAAGCGCCGGAAGGGCGCGTCGTCGCGCAGGATCGCAAGCTGACGGATCGCCTCGACGGCCGCGTTGCCGCCGCCCTCGGTCGCGCCGGGCTCCTCCTTGAGCAGCGTGTAGGCGCCCGCCGCGATCAGCCAGAGCACGGCCGCGACGATGAGCAGCGTGGCGAAGAAGACCGGCCCCGCGCCCTCGGCGAAACCGAAGATGAGCGCGCCGCCGAAGACCAGCGCGGCCGCCCCCGACAGGCTGGAGGCGTAGCCCGACACCGCGCCGCGGCGCGTCTTCGAGACGGTCTTGCCGAGCACGTCCTTGTGGGAGACCGAGCACATCCCGCGCGCCAGCGCGAAGGCGCACACGAGCGCCAGGATCGTCCAGCCCGCCGCTGCGCCGCGCATCGTCAGCGCGACGCCGGCCATAGCGATCAGCGCGGCGGCCTGTCCGACGGAGCCCGCCGACCAGAACCACTTGCGCACGGGCCGCTCGCGCACCGCCCGGGCGATGAAGAGCTGCGGGATGAGCGAGAGCGACTCCCGGGCCGGGGCCAGCAAACCGATCAGATAGCCCGGCGCGCCGAGCGCGGTGAACAGCCAGGCCAGCGTGATCTTCGGGTCGATCAGCCGGTCTCCGGTCTTGGTCAGCGTCAGCGCGAGGCTGGAGTAGAAGAAGTTCCGCGGCTGGTGATGGCAGGCGGATTCGGGGATGTCCTTGCAGACCCGGGCGTCCTCGTCGTCGCCGTAGAGCGCGGCGTAGACCGGGGCGGCGAGCGCGTCGGCGCGATCTCTCGGTGCGGGCAGGGCGGCCTCCCGAACTTATTCTTCCGGCTTCGGTTTCGAGCGCAAGGACTTGACTCGGCTGCGTCTTTCCTTCGCCGCCTTCTGGCGACGAACCGAGGCCGCCGAGGGCCGCGTGCGCCGCCGCGGCTTCGGCTTTTTCAGCGCCTTGCGGATCAGCGCGGTGAGGCGTTCGCGCGCGGCCTCGCGATTGCGCTCGCGCGAACGCTCGCCGTGGGCCTTGACGATGAGCACGCCGTCATGGGTCATCCGCGAGCCGGCGAGATCGGCGAGCCGCTTCTTGACGTCGTCGGACAGATCGGAGCCGTCGACGTCGAAGCGCAGCTGCACGGCGGTCTCGGCCTTGTTGACGTGCTGGCCGCCCGGGCCGGGCGAGCGCGTATAGCGCTCTTCGATCAGGGCCTCGTCGATCACCATGTGCTCGGTGATGCGCATGGCCCGTCCCGTCAGGTCTGCGGATTGAACAGCGTCAGGCCGGCCTCGGCCGCCACGGCGGCCTCCATGCGCACGCGCTCGCGCGTGACGCGGGCCTTGCCCTCGACCACCAGGCGCACGCAGGCGGGATAGAGCTTGTGCTCGGCCTCGAGCACGCGCGCGGCGAGGGTGTCGGGATCGTCGTCGGGCAGCACCGGCACGGCGGCCTGGCCGATGATCGGGCCGTCGTCCATTTCCGGACGGACGAAATGCACCGTCGCGCCGTGGATGCGCACGCCGGTCTCGATCGCGCGCTCATGCGTGTGCACGCCCTTGAAGGCCGGCAGCAGCGACGGGTGGATGTTGAGCAGCTGGTTCTTCCACTTGTCGACGAACCAGGGCGTCAGGATCCGCATGAAGCCGGCCAGACACACGAACTTGGCGCCGGCCTCGCGCAGCGCGGCGTCGACCTCGCGCTCGTAGGCCTCGCGGTCGTCGAACAGGGTGTGATCGATGAATTTCGTCTCGAGGCCCGCGTCACGGGCGCGCTCGAGCCCGCGCGCGCCGGCCTTGTTGGAGAGCACCAGCGCGATCTCGGCGGGGAAGTCCGGCTCGGCGCACGCGTCGATCAGCGCCTGCAGATTGGACCCGCGCCCGGAGACGAGCGCGGCGATCTTGGTCTTCGCCATGGGATCAGCCCGCTTTCAGCTCGCCGACGACGGCGGCGGTCTCGCCCGCCGCGGTCAGCGCATCCACCATCGCGTCGGCGTCGCCCGCCGCGACCGCGGCGATCATGCCCAGCCCGCAATTGAAGGTGCGCCGCATCTCCGCCTCCGACACCCCGCCGGCCTCCGCCAGCCAGTCGAACACCGCGGGCCGCTCGAACGATCCGTAATCGACGGAGAAATCGAGCCCGTCGGGCAGCATGCGCGGCGTGTTCTCGGTGATCCCGCCGCCGGTGACGTGGGCGAGCCCCTTGATCCGGCCTTCGCGCACGAGCGGCAGGAGCGCCTTCACATAGATGCGCGTGGGTTCGAGCAGCGCCTCGCCCAGCGGGCGCTCCGGCGCGAAGGGGGCGGGACCCTCCCAGCCGAGCCCGGCGCGCTCGACGATGCGGCGGATCAGCGAATAGCCGTTCGAGTGCGGTCCCGAGGAAGCCAGCCCGATCAGCGCGTCGCCCGGCGCCATGTCGGCCTCGCGCGGCAGCAGGCGGCCGCGCTCGGCGGCGCCGACGACGAAGCCGGCGAGATCGAAATCGCCGGCGGCGTACATGCCCGGCATCTCGGCGGTCTCGCCGCCGATGAGCGCGCAGCCCGCCTCGCGGCAACCGGCGGCCACGCCCTCGACGACCCGCGCGCCGGCCTCGGGCGACAGCTTTCCGGTGGCGAAATAGTCGAGGAAGAAGAGCGGCTCGGCGCCTTGGGCGAGGACGTCGTTGACGCACATCGCCACGAGATCGATGCCGACGGTCTCAAGCCGGTCGGTGTCGATGGCCAGGCGCAGCTTGGTGCCCACGCCGTCGGTTCCCGACACCAGGATGGGATCGTCATACCCCGCCGCCTTGAGGTCGAACGCGCCGCCGAAGCCGCCGAGCGCGGCCTCCGCGCCCGGCCGCGCGGTGGATTTCGCCAGCGGCTTGATCGCCTCGACGAGCGCGTCGCCGGCGTCGATGTCGACGCCGGCCTCGGCGTAGGTCAGGCCGTTCGATCGGGTTTCGTCAGCCAAGGGGAGGGCTCCGGGCCGGCTGGACAGGTGTGATTCCGGGAATTGTTTAGCCGCGAACGCGCCCGCGCGCGAGGGGTTCGCGTTCATGCGGCTCAGCGCGGGTCTTCACCGCAAGGCGCGGACAGGTATAGTCGCCGGCGAATGCTGCTTTCCGGAGATGCGCGATGGACCGCCCGCTCGTACAGGCCTTCCGCGACACGCTCGCCGCGCTCGGCGCGGCGCTGGCGTTCGCCGGCGCGGCGCTCGCCGCCGACCCCTTCACGGTCGTCGGCGTCGAGGTCGACGCCGAGGCCGACACCGCCACCCAGGCCCAGCGCCTGGCGCTGGCCCAGGGCCAGGCGCTCGGCGCTCAGCGCCTGATCGAACGGCTGACCCTGCCGGAGGATCGGCTCGCCGCGGCGATGCCGACGATCGATCCCGATCGCGCCGCCGAGCTGCTGGCGGGTCTGCAGATCTCCGACGAGCAGCGCTCGGCGACGCGCTACCTCGCCTCGCTCACGCTGGAGTTCGACGACGGCGCGGTGCGCGAACACCTCGAGGGCTACGGCGTGCCCTATGTCGAGGCGCAGTCGCGGCCGGTCCTGGTGCTGCCCGTGCTCGACCGGGACGGGGAGACGACGCTCTGGGAGGGGCCTTGGTACGAGACCTGGCTGACCGGCGGCTACGATCACGCGCTGACGCCGTTCGTCGGGCTGGGCTCTCAAACCCAGCCGGTCGAAGACCCCGAAACCGATTACAGGCCGCGAAACCGCGCCTCCGAGGAGCCGGCCCCGCTCGGCCGCGACGTGCTGTTCACCGAGGATGCGCTCAGGCTCGACGAGTACGCGCTGCGCGAGATCGCCGAGCTCTATGACGTCGAGGCCGTCGCGGTCATCGTCGCGCGCGCCTCCGGCGGCGAGGACGAGGACGCCGAGCCGCGCGTGCGCGCCGGCGGCACGCTGCTCGACTTCTCCGGCGAAACGACCCGGCGCGAAAGCCTGCCCGACGTCATCGGCCGCGGCTTCGACGCCGCGGCGGCGCAGATCGTCTATGAGCGGCAGGAATCCTGGAAGCGGATCAATATCGTGCGCGAGACCGAGCGCCGCATGCTGGAGGTGACCTTCATCTTCGACGGGCTGCGCCAGTGGCGGAACCTTCAGCGCGCGGTGGCGGGCGCCTCGCTCGTCGATGAGGCCCGGCTGGACGCGCTCTCGCGCGGCGGCGCGGTCATGACGCTGACCCATCGCGGGGCGAGCGAGCAGCTGCGCACCGAACTCGCCCAGCGCGGCGCGCGGCTCGAAGAGGACGCCGATCTGGGATGGACGGTCCGCGCCAGTCGATGACGCCGCTGCCGGCGTCGCGAACAGGCCAGCTCGCGCTCGATCTCTCGAGCGCCCCGGACTATCGCGCCGAGGCCTTCGCGGTCAGCGAGTCGAACGCCGCGGCGCTGGCGATCGTCAACCGCTGGCCGAGCTGGCGCCAGGGGCATCTCCTGCTGATCGGTCCGCCGGCGTCGGGCAAGACGCATCTCGCCGAGATGTGGCGGACGCGCGCGCAGGCGCGCCGCGTGGACGCGCGCGCGCTTTCGGACGCGCTGTCCGGGCTCGAGCCGGACGCCGCCGTGCTGGTCGAGGACTGCGACCGGGGCGTCGACGAGGACGGCCTGTTTCATCTGCTCAACCGGACGGCGGGCGAGACTGGCGCGACCGCTCTGCTCACGGCTCGGCGCGCGCCCGGGGAATGGCCGGTCGCGCTGCCGGATCTCGCCTCCCGGCTGGCGGCGGCGGAGACCGCCGTGCTGCACGAGCCGGACGACGCGCTGTTGCGCCAGGTCATGGAGAAGCTGTTCCGCGACCGGCGAACGCCGCTCTCGGCGGGGGTGCTGGAATACCTGCTCGCGCGGATGGAGCGCTCGGTCGCGTTCGCGCGCCTGCTGGTGGAGACGCTCGACCGCGCCGCGCTCGCGCGGAAGAAGCCGGTGACGCGAAGCCTTGCCCGCGACGCCCTCAGCGCCTTATTGACCGATGAGGCGGCCGCCGTCGCCGACGACGGCTGAGCGGAGGCGACGATGACCGAGGCGGTTTCGAGCGAGGCGGACGCGGCGCTTCCCGACGTCGACGCCCTGCGCGTTTCGCCGGAGCGCTTCCTCAATCGCGAGCTGTCCTGGCTCGAGTTCAATCTGCGGGTTCTCGAGGAAGCCGAGAACCCCGCCCATCCCATCCTCGAGCGGCTGCGCTTCCTGTCGATCTCGGCGAGCAATCTCGACGAGTTCTACATGGTCCGCGTGGCCGGCCTGCGCGCCCAGGTGCGCAACGGCGTCGATCGGCCCGGCCAGGACGGCCTGACGCCGGCCCGGCAGCTGGAGAAGATCAACGCCGCCGCCGGCAGGCTGATGGAGGACCAGCAGGAACGCTGGCGCGAGATCCGCGACGAGATGAGGAAGGAGGGGGTCGAACTCGTCGGCGTCGAGGATCTCTCGGCCCAGGACAAGGCCTGGCTGCGCGACGACTTCCTGGCGCACACCCTTCCCGTGATCACGCCGCTGGCGATCGATCCGGCGCATCCTTTCCCGTTCATTCCCAATCTCGGCTTCGCGCTGGTGCTGAAGCTCAAGCGCGAGCGCGACGGCAAGATCATGAACGCACTGCTGCCGCTGCCGGCCGGCGTGCGGCGCTTCGTCGAAATCCCCAGCCGGCGCAAGAACAGGCGCGGCGGTCCGGTGAAGCGCTTCATCGCGCTCGAGACCGTGCTGATCCTGTTCATCGACGCGCTGTTCCCGGGCTACGAGCTCCTGGGCAAGGGCGCGTTCCGGATCATCCGCGACTCCGATATCGAGATCGAGGAGGAGGCCGAGGACCTCGTCCGCGAGTTCGAAGCGCTGCTCAAGCAGCGCCGGCGCGGCGTGCTCGTCCGGCTCAAGATCGACGCCTCGATGCCCGAGGAGCTCAGGCGCTTCATCATCCAGCAGCTGCGCGCCGAGCCCCAGGACGTCGTCCTTGTCGACGGCATTCTGGGGCTGTCCCAGCTCGAGCAGCTCATTCCCGACGACCGGCCGGATCTCAAGTTCGAGCCCTACGAGCCGCGCTTCCCCGAACGCATCAAGGACCACGGCGGCGACGCCTTCGCCGCGATCCGCGCCAAGGACCTCGTGGTCCACCATCCCTATGAGAGCTTCGACGTGGTGGTGCAGTTCCTGCGCCAGGCCGCGGCCGATCCCGACGTCGTCGCGATCAAGCAGACGCTCTACCGGACCTCCAAGGACTCGCCGGTCGTCGCGGCGCTGATAGAGGCGGCCGAGGCGGGCAAGAACGTCACCGCGCTCGTCGAGCTCAAGGCCCGCTTCGACGAGGAGGCCAATCTCAAGTGGGCCCGCGATCTCGAGCGCGCCGGCGTGCAGGTCGTCTTCGGCTTCATCGAGTACAAGACCCACGCGAAGGTCTCGCTGGTGGTCCGCCGCGAGGGCGCCGAGCTGCGCGCCTACGCCCATTTCGGCACCGGCAACTACCACCCGGTCACCGCGCGGATCTACACCGACCTGTCGCTGTTCACCGCCGACCCGGCCTGCGCGCGCGACGCCGGGCGCATCTTCAACTACGTCACCGGCTACGCGCGGCCGACCTCGCTCGAGAAGCTGTCGATCTCGCCGATCGGCATGAAGGAGCTGCTGCTCCAGAAGATCGACCGCGAGATCGCCAACGCCCGCGCCGGCGAGCCGTCGGGCATCTGGGCGAAGATGAACGCGCTGGTCCACGCCGAGATCATCGACAAGCTCTACGAGGCGAGCGCGGCGGGCGTGCCCGTCGATCTCGTGATCCGGGGCATCTGCTGCCTGCGCCCGGGCATTCCGGGCCTGTCGGAGAATATCCGGGTCAAGTCGATCGTCGGCCGTTTCCTCGAGCATTCCCGCATCGTGTGCTTCGCCAACGGCGCGGCGATGCCCTCGACCAGCGCGGAGGTCTTCATCTCGTCGGCCGACTGGATGCCGCGCAATCTCGATCGCCGGATCGAGACGTTGTGCCCGATCGAGAATCCGACGGTCCATCGCCAGATCCTCGACCAGATCATGGTCGCCAATCTCAATGACGAGACGCAGAGCTGGACCATGAACCCGGACGGATCCTACACCCGCGTCGACAACTCGGGCGTCGAGGAGCCGTTCTCCGCCCACGCCTATTTCATGACCAATCCGAGCCTTTCCGGCCGCGGCCAGGCGCTCAAGCACGACCAGCCGCCGGCGTTTCCCTTCATCGGGCCGAGGCGTTGACGCCGGTTCCGGCGAGCGCCCCGCCCGAGAGTCTCGCCGAGGCGCCCGCGCGGCGGGACGTCGCCGTCATCGATATCGGCTCGAACTCGGTGCGCCTGGTTCAGTTCCGGATCGAGGGCCGGGCGCTCTGGCCGGTGTTCAATGAAAAGACCATGGCCGGGCTGGGCCGCGACGCGCGCGAGACGGGCCGCCTCAATCCCGAGGGCGTCGAGAGCGCGATGCGCGCGCTCAAGCGTTTCGCCCGACTCCTGGACGCCAAGCATGTCGGGGAGCGCCACGCCGTCGCCACGGCCGCGGTGCGCGACAGCGAGGACGGGCCGGATTTCGTCGCCCGCGCGGAGCGCGAGACCGGGCTCGATATCGAGGTGCTTTCCGGCGAGGAAGAGGGGCGGCGTTCGGCGATCGGCGTCATCGGCGGGGTCGGCGACGCCGACGGGGTCGCCGGCGATCTCGGCGGCTCCAGTCTCGAACTCACCCCGCTGTCGGGCCGGCGCGCGGGGGCGGCGGTTTCGCTGCCGCTGGGCCCGCTCGCGGTCCACGGGGAGGGCCCCGGCGACCCGAAGGCGTACAAGGCCGCGATCGACGCCGGGCTCGAGCGCGCCGCCCCGGTCCTCGATCGCGCCGGACCGGTCTTCTACGCCGTCGGCGGCGCCTGGCGGGCCTTCGCCCATCTCGCCATGGCGCTCGACGACTACCCGCTGATCCTGCTGCACCAGTATGCGTTGCGTCCCGAGCAGGTCGCGCGGGCGGCCGACTTCGCCGCCACGCAAAGCGAAGCCTCGCTGGCGAGCATCCCCGGCGTGTCGAGCAAGCGCGCGCCCACCTTGCCCTACGCCGCGCTTCTGCTCAAGCGCCTGATCAGGCATGGCGGATTCGAACGCGTCGTGTTCTCCGCGAACGGCCTGCGCGAGGGCGTCGTGTACGCCGCCGATTCGAGCCTCGTCGCCGACGGCGATCCGCTGCTCGACGCCGCCGAGGCGCTCGTGCGTAACGCCTCGCCCGAGCCGGGATTCGGTCCGGCGCTGGCGGCGTGGATCGCCCGGGCCTTCGAGGCCGAACCCGAAGTGTTCGGCCGCGCCCGCGACGCGCTGGTGCGCGCGGCCGCGGCGCGGCTGACGGATATCGGCGCGCGCATGCATCCCGATCACCGCGCCGAGCTCGCAACCACCCAGACGCTCTACGCCCCGTTCGGCGGGGTCAGCCACGGCGAGCGCGCGTTCCTCGCCCTGGCGATGCATCACCGCTACGCCGGCCGCAAGCCGCGCGAAGAGACCTGTCCGAGCCGGCGCCTGCTCGACGACGCGGGCGAGGAGGCGGCGATGCGCGTCGGGCTCGCCTTGCGGCTGGGCGCGGCGCTGTCGGGGCGATCGGCGGGACTGCTCGAGGCGTTCCGCCTGGAGCGGACCGAAGCCGAGCTGGTGCTGCGCGTCGAGCCGGGTCGCGAGGAGCTCGTGGTCGAGCGCGCGCTTCAGCGCTTCGAGCAATTCGCTGACGCGATGGGGCTGACGCCGCGGGTGATCTAGGTCGCGCGGCGCTCGACGGCCGTCACGCGGCCGTCCTCGAGCACGAGGGCGAGTTCGCCGCGCTTGAGGCGCAGGGCGGCCTCGCCGAACACGTCGCGCCGCCAGCCCGAAAGCGCGGCGACGTCGGCCTCATCGCTCTCGGCGATCTTCTCCAGATCGGCGACATTGGCGATGAGGCGCGGCGCCACGCCGGCGTCTTCGGCGACCATCTTCAGGAGCACTTTCAGCATCTCGACGACGGGGCCGAGATTGCCCGGCGGCGGCGGACGCTTCTCCACCTTCGGGGCGTAGGCCTTCGGATCATCCATCGCCGTGCGCAGGTGATCGAGGAGCCGCTCGGCCGGCCGGGAGCGCTCGAAGCCCCGGGGCACGGCGCGCAGCTCGGAGAGCTGATCGGGCGAGACCGGCGCGGCCTGCGCGATCTCGTAGAGACCGTCATCCTTCATCACCCGGTTGCGCGGCATGTCGCGCGTCTGAGCCTCGCGTTCGCGCCACTCCGCGGCGGCCTTGAGCGCGGCGAGCCATTTCGGCGTGGTCTTGCGGATCTTCAGCCGCCGCCAGGCGTCCTCCGGCTCCGAGCGATAGGTGCGCGGATCGGTCAGCGTGCCCATCTCCTCGTCGACCCAGCCCTCGCGGCCCTTGTCGGCCAGCCGGTCACGGAGCATCGGGTAGAGATCGCGCAGATGCGTGACGTCGGCGAGCGCGTAGTCGGCCTGCTTCTTCGACAGAGGCCGGCGCGACCAGTCGGTGAAGCGCGAGCCCTTGTCGATGTCCCGCTTGAGCAGCGCGCGCACGAGATTGTCGTACGAGATGGAATCGCCGAGGCCGACGGCCATCGCCGCGATCTGCGTGTCGAAGAGCGGCTTCGGGATCAGCTCGCCGCCGAGAAAGAAGAAGATCTCGATGTCCTGCCGGCAGGCGTGGAACACCTTGGTGACGGTCTCGTCGGTGAGGAATTCCAGGAACGGGCCGAGATCGAGCTCCTCCGAAAGCGGGTCGATGAGGAACTCGTCGTTTCCGGCCGCCGCCTGGATCAGGCAGAGCTGCGGCCAGAAGGTCGACTCGCGCATGAACTCGGTGTCGACGGCGGCGAAATCGGCGGAGCGGAGGGCGTCGGCGGCCTGCTCCAGCTCCTTCGTGGTCTTGATCAATTCCATGGCGTCCATGTAGCGGGCCGCGACGGGATTGGCGAGGGGCGGCTTCAGGCGGCCGCCTCGCGCGCCCGGACGATCATTCGCCAGGCGAAGAACAGCCCCGCCGCCAGCGATCCGGCCGAGACGAACACGAAGGCCGCGTGCACCGGCAGGCCGGTGCGGGCGAGCACGAACAGGACGAAGGGTCCGAGCGTGGCCGCCGCGCCGTTGAGAACGCCGCTGGCGGCGAGCAGTCGGCCGCGCCGCTCGGGATCGGCCCGGCGCTGGGTCATGGCCTGCAGGGGCACCAGGAACAGCCCGCCCGAGACCGCCGCCATGAACAGGTCGATCAGGATGCGCCGGTTCGCCGGGTCGTTGACGAACGCGCCCACGCCGGCGAGCTCGCCGGCCGGCGTCCAGCCGGCGGTGTAGAGCGCGATGTCGGCGGGAAAGATCACCAGGCCCGCCGCGCCGACCACGGTGAAGATCAGCGCGTCCTCGCCGCGATTGAGCGCGCCGCAGGCGAGCGCGCCTGTGACCGCGCCGAGCGTGAACAGGACCTGGAAGACCGCCACGACGCTTTCATCCGCGCCGAGCACGTTGCGCGCGAACAGCGGCAGCACGGTCAAAACGGCCGCGCTCATCATCCAGAACCACGCCACGCCGGCCGCCGGGCGGAACACGTCCCGGGCCCGCCAGAGGAAGGCGAGGATTCGTCCGGTCTCCACCACGATATTGGCGCGGATCTTCAGGGTCGGGTCCCAGGCGGGCGCCGGGACGCCCTGGCGCATGCCCAGCCAGCCCAGCACGGCCATGGACACGAGGATCGCGCCGACGACATACGGGCCCCAGACCTGGGTGATCAGAAGCGTGGCGCCGATGGCGCCGGCGAGGATCGCCACATTGATGGGGCCCGACATCAGGGCGTTGGCGGTGACCAGCTCGCTCGGCTGGAGCAGGGTCGGCATGGCCGAGGTGCGCGCCGGGATGAAGAAGGCGGTCTGCACGCCCATGAGGAAAAGCACGCACAGCAGGACGAAGGGCCGCTCGAAGATGAAACCGACGGCCGCGGCGGTCATCAGGAAGATCTCGGCGAACTTGAGCACGCGCATGATCATGGTGCGGTCGAACCGGTCGGCGACCTGTCCGGCGACCGCGGAGAACAGGAAGATGGGCAAGGTGAAGATCGTCGCCGCGATCGGCGTCATCTGCTCGGGCGGCAGGTCGAAGACGGTCAGGCCCTGATAGGTGGCCAGGACCACCAGCGACCAGCGGAAGAGATTGTCGTTGAAGGCGCCGAAGACCTGGCCGATCCACATCGGCAGATAGCGGCGCTGGCCCATCAGCGAGACGGCGAGCTTGAGGCTCATTTCAGGCCCTCCCTGACCAGCGCGTCGGTGCGCGTCTCGACCGCCTCCTCGAGCCGCGCCATGAAGGCCTCCTTGTCGAGGCCCGGCGGGATCGGTTCGAGGAACTCCAGCGTGACCCGGCCCGGCGTCTTGCGGAAGGCCTGCCGGTCCCACGCCAGGCCCAGATTGGTCGCCACCGGGACGCAGGGCCGATCGAGCGCGGCGTAGAGATGGAACACGCCCTTGCGGTAGCGGTGCTTCTCGCCGGGCGCGGAGAGATGGCCCTCGGGATAGATCAGCACGTCGCGGCGGTCGGCGCGCAGGCGCTTCACGCCGTCGGCCATGCGCGCCTTCGCCTCCTCGCCGCCGCCGTTCGACAGGACGATCGCGCCGGCCTTGTCGAGGATCCGGCCGATCAGCGGAAACTTGTAGAGATGGTCGCCGGCGACGAAGCCGAGCTGCTCGACGGTGGCGAGCATCGAGAATCCGTCGCCCCAGGACTGGTGCTTGGCGGCGATGACGCAGGGCTCGGCGGGCAGGTTCTCCCGTCCGCGCACTTCGAGGCGGACCCCGGCGACGTAGCGCAGCAGCGCCACGATGGACGAGCCGTAGAGCCACAGCCCGAAGCCCAGCGCGCGCTTGCCCGGAAGCAGCGCGAGCAGCGTGCAGACGAGCGCGAAGACGACGGTGGCGAGCCAGTAGGCGGCGTGGAAGAGGGCGGAGCGGATCATCGCGAGTCTCCTTTACGTTCGCGCTCAGGCCAGCCGCAGCACGGCCGCGGCGGCGGCGGCGAAGGCGTCGCTCTTGGTGACCAGGGCGGTGTCGAAGCGGCCGACCATGCGGTGGGCGGCGGGCTGCAGCACGACGCCCAGCGCCGCGGCGGTGCGGATCTCGGGATCGCCCGGGGGCAGGTCGCCGTCGTCCATGGCCTGTTTCACGCGCGCGGCGATCAGGCCGACCGGGTCGGGCCGGTCGGCGCGGGGCTGCGCGCCGAAGCGGTGCATGTGGGTGAGGTGGTAGGAGAACAGCGCCGGGTCGTCGTCGGCGGCCTCGCAGTAGACGCGGACCACGCGGTTCAGCGCGTCGTCGAAGCCGGCGGCCTCGTCGATCGCGGCGCGGACCAGATCGAAGATCCGCCGGTGGATCGTCTCGAACAGCGCGCCGGCGAGCGCCTCCTTGCTCTCGAAATGCCGGTACATCGCGCCCTGGGACAGGCCGGCGGCGGCGGCGATGTCCTTGATCGAGACGCCGTCGACGCCGTGCTCGGCGAACAGCTGCAGCGCGGCGCGTTCGATGCGCGCGCGCGCCGTCCCGTCGACGCCGGTCACGCCGCGAACGGCGTCCAGATCGAGCGTGCTCTTGTCCATGCGCGTCTCCTTCCCGTTCGTCCGGCGTCCGGGCCGGGCGCCCGTCCGCCGCGTCGCCGCGCGCTACGCGACGCGGCTCCGGCTCAATGAGTGAACGTTCATTCACTACGAGGCGGGTTTAAACCAGATGCGTGCGCCGAGGTCAAGTGAGTGAATGTTTACTCATTACGGGACTCGGCGTCGCGTGGGCGCACGCCCCGCACGCCCCGCACGCCCCGCACGCCCCGCACGCCACGCATGGCGCGCATGGGACTCACGCCGCGCACGGGGCGCGGGCGGTCGAGCCGGGTCTTGACGCCGTCGCGCCGCCGGGGTCGGCTGATCGCGACGATGACCGCGGAGAGGGGCGTCAGCGATGCGGGTCTGGATTTCGGTGATCGCGGCGGCGGCGTCCGTCCTGGCGGCGAGCGGCGCCGCCATGGCGGGACCGCCTGCGGGAACAGGTAGTTACGAGGATTTCGTCGCGCTGTTCCTCGAGTTCGAGACCTGGGGTCAGGACGATCCCCTGATCGATCGCGATGGGGGCGGGATCGCGGTGGCCGACTATTCCGACGCCGCCGTGGCCGCCCGGATCGAGACCGTCGACGACTATCTCGGGCAGATGGCCGATATGAATGTGGCGGCGTGGGACCGCGCCCGTCAGGCGGAGTATCTCGCCGTGCGCGCGCGCATCGATCAGCATAATTTCTGGCTGCGGGCCTCGCGGCCCTTCGAGCGCGATCCCGGCTTCTATGTCGACCCGCTGCTGTGGCTCACCTTCACGGAGCTGCCGGCTGAAGGCGAGGCGCTCGCCCGCCTGCGCGCGCGGCTCGCCGCCGTGCCGGCGCTGCTCGAGGCCGCCCGGACCAATCTCGACGCGGCGGCGGCCGATTACGCCGATCTCGCCCTGCACAATCTCACCACCGCCGACGGCGTCGGCCACGGCCATCCCTACCGGGAGACCCCGCCGGCCGGCGTCATCGGCTGGTACGAGGACCTGCTCGCGCGCGCCGAGGCGGAGCAGCCGGCGCTCGTCCCCGATATCGAGGCCGCGCTGGCGGCGGTGCGCGCCTTCCGCGACTGGCTGGAGGCGAACCGTCCGGACATGACCGCGGCCGCGGGCGTCGGGGAGGCGCGGTTCGACTGGTATCTCGAACACGTCAAGCTGATGCCCTGGACGGCCTCCGAGATCGTCGCGCTGGGCGAACGCGAGCTCGACCGGATGTCGGCCTTCCACGCGCTGGAGCGCCATCGCAATCGCGACCTGCCCGAGCTCGAGCCCGCCGCCTCGGCGGAGGAATACCGCCGCCGCATCGCCGAGACCGACGCCCGGGTCCGGCGCTTCCTCGAGGACGAGGACATCATCACCATCCCCGACCATATCGGCGCGCTCGATCACAACGTGCCCTGGATCGTCCGGCCGGGCGGGTGGAATTTCTGGGAGGAGGTCCAGTATCGCGACCCGACGCCGGACCATCTTCACGCCGTCATCCCCGGTCATCGCTTCGACGGGCGCATGGTGGTCGACCATCCCGTCCGCGGCCGCATCGGCGACGGCGCGCGGATCGAGGGCTGGGCGACCTATCTCGAGGAGGCGATGCTGCAGGCGGGCCTTCTGGACGATCGGCCGAGAACGCGAGAGCTCATCTACATCTTCGGGATTTTCCGCGCAGCCCGCGTGCCCGCCGATGTCTGGCTGCAGACCAACGAGATGACCGTCGACGAGGCCGTCGCGTACTGGCGGTCGGTCACGCCCTATCTCGACGCCGACGTCGCCCGGGTCGATGCGGAGATCTATCTGCGCCGGCCGCCGGGCTATGGCCTGGGCTACCAGGTCGGGGCGATGCAGATGCAGGGCCTGCTCGCCGACCGGCGCCGCCAGCTCGGCGACGCCTTCTCGCTGCGCGCATTCCACGACTCCTTCCTCGCCCGCGGCCGGCTGCCGATCTCGCTCATTCGCTGGGAGATGACGGGGCTGGACGACGAGGTGCGCGAATTCTGGGACCGCGAGCCGATTCCCGAGTGAGCCGGACGAACGCCCCGCCTTGACATCCGGGCGCTTCCGTCGCCTTTTCCCGCCGCGAACCCGACCCGGCCCAGTTTCACGGAAGCGAAAATTCGATGCACGCCTATCGCACCCACACGTGCGGAGAGCTGCGCAAGACCCATGTGGGCGAGACCGCACGGCTTTCCGGATGGATTCACCGCAAGCGGGACCATGGCGGCCTGCTGTTCGTGGACCTGCGCGACCATTACGGCCTGACCCAGTGCGTGCTCGAACCCGACAGCCCGCATTTCGAGCGCCTGGAGCACATGCGCGTCGAGAGCGTGATCACCGTGACCGGCCGGGTCGTGGCGCGCTCCGATGAAACCGTGAATCCGAACCTGCCCACCGGCGAGGTCGAAATCCGCGTCGACGAGATGGACGTGCAGTCGGAGGCGAAGGAGCTGCCGCTTCCGGTCTTCGGCGAGCCGGAATGGGCCGAGGAGGTGCGGCTCAAGCACCGCTATGTCGACCTGCGCCGCGAGGGGCTGCACCACCGCATCGTGCTGCGCTCGCAGATCATCGACTCGATCCGCCGGCGCATGGTCGAGCAGGGCTTTCTCGAGTACCAGACGCCGATCCTGACGGCGTCCTCGCCCGAGGGCGCGCGCGACTTCCTCGTGCCTTCGCGCCTGCATCCGGGAAGCTTCTACGCGCTGCCCCAGGCGCCGCAGCAGTTCAAGCAGCTGATCATGGTCGCGGGCTTCGACCGCTATTTCCAGATCGCGCCCTGCTTCCGCGACGAGGATGCGCGCGCCGACCGTTCGCCGGGCGAGTTCTACCAGCTCGACATGGAGATGAGCTTCGTCGACCAGGAGGACGTGTTCGCCGCCATCGAACCCGTGCTCCACGGCGTGTTCGAGGAATTCGCCGGCGACAACGCCGTCACGCCCGTCCCGTTTCCGCGCATCCCCTACGAGGAGGCGATGCGCAAGTACGGCACCGACAAGCCGGATTTGAGAAACCCGATCGAGATGGCCGCCGTGACCGAGCACTTCGCGGGCTCCGGCTTCAAGGTCTTCGCGGGCATGATCGAGAAGAACCCCGAGGTCGAGGTCTGGGCCATTCCCGCGCCGCAGGGCGGCTCGCGCGCCTTCTGCGATCGCATGAACTCCTGGGCGCAGAAGGAGGGCCAGCCGGGGCTGGGCTACATCTTCTGGCGCGAGGAAGAGGGCGCCGTGGCCGGCGCCGGTCCGGTCGCGAAGAATATCGGCCCCGAGCGCACCGAGGCGATCCGCGACCAGCTGGGGCTCGCCGCGGGCGACGCGGTGTTCTTCGTCGCCGGCCTCCCGAAGGACTTCGCCGCGTTCGCCGGCAAGGCGCGCGACATGATCGGCGCGGAGCTGGGCCTGTTCGAAGAGGGCGTGTTCAAGTTCTGCTGGGTCGTCGATTTCCCGATGTACGAGTGGGACGACGACCAGAAGAAGGTCGAGTTCTCGCACAACCCCTTCTCGATGCCGCAGATGGATCCCGACGCCTTCATGGCGCTGGAGAAGACCGACGAGAAGGCGCTGCTGTCGCTGAAGGCCTACCAGTACGACATCGTCTGCAACGGCGTGGAGCTGTCGTCGGGCGCGATCCGGAACCATCGCCCCGACGTCATGCTCAAGGCGTTCGAGTTCGCCGGCTACGGCGAGGACGTGGTCGAGGAGGCGTTCGGCGGGATGCTCAACGCCTTCCGCTACGGCGCGCCGCCGCACGGCGGCATCGCGCCGGGCATCGACCGGATCGTCATGCTGCTGGCCGGCGTCGGCAATCTCCGCGAGGTGGTGATGTTCCCGAAGGACCAGCAGGCGCGCGATCTGATGATGAACGCGCCCGCGCCGGCCTCGCCGCATCACCTGCGCGAGCTGCACCTGCGCACGGTCATTCCGGATCAGAAGAAGAGCTGACGCCGCGCGGCGGCGTCAGCCGTCGTCCGGTTCGGCGTCCGCGTCGGGGTCGCCGTCCGGAGCGCCGGCGAGGCCGTTCTCCATGCGCGGAGGCAGCGGCGGCTGCGGCGCCTTGGGAGGGCGCGGAGCGTCGCCGGCGTGGCGCGCGCGCTCGAGCGCATCGGCCTGCTCGAAGATCATTCGGACCGTGTCGCCAAGCTCGGCGCGACGAATTTCCATGCGCCATTCGCGCTCGATTTCGCGCAGCGCCTCGGCGTGCTCGGCCTCCATCTCCTGCGCGGCCGCGCGCAGGCCCTCGCGGGCCGCGGCGAGCGCCTCCTCGTTCCATACCTCGTGGAAGCGATTGTCGTCGTCGAGATTCGCCAGGGCGCGTTCGATCGCCTGGCGCGCGGCTTCGACCTCGGCGCGGCGGGCGGCGACGGAGCCGACCGTCCGCGGCTGCGCGCGTTCGGCGGGGCGCGGTTCGTCCTCCTCGCACCGCGTGATCTCGAGCCCCTGGGGCAGACGCGTGGCGTCGTCCCCGCAGGCCCGCCGCAACATGTCCGCGTTCAGCCCTGACGCCGTGCGAAGGTCCGCTCCCGAGAGGTCGACGAAGACGAAGCGGGCGCCGTTGAGCACGGCGCCGCGAAGGTCGGCGTTCGACAGATCGGCGTGTTCGAAGATCGCGCCGGAAAAGACGGCGTAGCGGGCGTCCGCGCTGTCGAGCGATGCGCGTGTGAAATGGCAGCCGCTGAAGTCGGCGTTCTGGAGATCCGCCCCGTCGAACTCGGCGGCGCGCAGGACGGCGTTGCGGAAGCGCGCGCCGTTGAACCGCGCGCCGGAGGCTTCGAGGGTCATGAAGACGCCGCCGTCGAGGCTGGCGTTCTCCAGCGAGGCCCCGTCCAGGCTGACGCGCTGTCCGCGCACGCCGTCGAGCACGGCGTTGCTCAGATCGGCGTCGTCGAAGGACACGCCCGAGAGCCGGATGTCGATCATGGATGCGTTGGAGAAATCCGCGCCGTCGAGCTCCATGTCCACCAAGCGCGCGCCGAGCAGTTCGGAGTTCGAGAAATCGCTGCCGCTGAAATCGCCGCCGACGAAGTGTCCGCCGGCGAGGTTCGAGCCGCTGAAGTCGCAATCGACGCACTCGCCGCCGATGACGAGCCGGCGATGCGGATCGCCGGCCAGCGCGGGACCGGCCGTCAGCGCCGAAACGGCGAGGGCGGTAAGCAGCCTGACAAGCTTCATCTCCGCATAAGTAGCGGCTCGAAGCGCGGGTTTCGACTTAAAATGCGGTAACGCGCGCTACTGTTCGGGCGGCGGGCCGCTCCAGGAACACGCGTCGCAGCTGAGTTCCGAGCCGGTCTCGATGAGCGTGAAGTGGCCGCAGTCCGGGCAGGGCTCGCCGTAATAGCTCTCGGCCGACGGCGCGGGTTCGGCGCCGCCGGACGCGCCGCCGCCGGGCGAGGAATGTCGCGGCGTCGTCAGCATCACCACGTTGTCGGGCAGCTGGCCGCGCGAGAACCCCTTCGAGATGAACTTGGCCGCGTCCTGCTCGACGGCGAGCTTCTCCTTCTCGACGCCGCCGCCGAGCCCGCCCGGGTCGGACTTGTGCGGGTCGGTCTGCGCCAGGTCGGTGCGGCCGAGATAGGACACGCCCAGCTCGCGAAACAGGTAGTCGAGGATCGAGGTCGCGTGCCGGATCGAGTCGTTGCCCTCGACCGGTCCGGCGGGCTCGAAGCGCGTAAACACGTAGGCGTCGACATATTCCTCGAGCGGCACGCCGTATTGCAGCCCGATCGAGATCGAGATCGCGAAATTGTTCATCAGCGAGCGGAAGGCCGCGCCTTCCTTGTGCATGTCGATGAATATCTCGCCGAGCTCGCCGTCCTCGAACTCGCCGGTGTGAAGATAGACCTTGTGGCCGCCGACGGTGGATTTCTGGATATAGCCTTTGCGCCGGTCCGGCAGCTTGCGCCGGCTGGCCGGCCGCTCGACCACGCGCTCCACCACGCGTTCGACCACGCGCTCCTCGGCGACGAACTCGCGGCGCCCGGAATCGCCGGCTTCGTACTCGATCGTGTTGAGCAGGTCGTAGAGCGCCGCGCCCTCGCGCGCGATGCGCAGCCCGTGCAGGCCGCGCCGCGCCGCCGAAGCGATGATCTCGGCGACCTCGTCGATGGTCGCCGCCGCGGGCAGGGCGAGTTCGAGATCGCACGGCCCGTCCATCGCGGCCTCCACCGCCTCGGCCATCGCGAGGCGGGCGTCCGTCCCGGCTCGCGCGAAGGCGCCGCGCAGCGCGACGGGCAGGGCGGGGCAGTCGTCGAGCCGCCCCGCGCCGTGGACGTGGCGCTCGGCGGCCTCGATATCGACGGGGTCGACGCCGAAGGCTTCCAGAAGCCCCGCGCCGGCGTCCTCGAATCGCTCCGGCGACAGGCCGAGGCGCTCGGCGAAGGCGTCGCCGACCGTCCAGCGGTTGAAGGCGTGGCGCACCGGGGTTCCTTCGACGAGCGCGGCGTTGATGCGCGCGAAGGCGTCGTCGTCCAGGCCGGCCTCGCGCAGCGCCTCCAGCCACGGTGCGTCGAGCCCCTCCAGGCCGCCGGCGCCCAGGGCGTGGCGTTCCGCTGCGATGCGGGACTCGGCGTCGAGCCCGGCCAGGGCGCGCTCCGCGCATGCGGTGAGCGCGCCGGCCTCCGGGCGCCTCGGGCCGATCGGCGGGGCGAGACCGACCGACTCCGCGCCGAGGAAGCTGGCGATCGCCGCGTCGGGCCGCATGAGCCGGACCGGCGCCGGCGAGGCGGCGCGCGCGGCCCCGGCGATCTCCGCGGCCCGCGCGCGGCCGTCCTCGCTGTCATAGGCCAGCCCTTCGCCCAGCAGGGCGGCGGACAGCCCGGTGAGAACGAGCGCGCCGTCATGGCGGGCGGCGAGTCCGCCCCAGAGCGCGGCGGCGTGCTCGAGCGCGGCGAGACCGGGATCAGACGCGATCAGGCGTGCGACGTCGATGACGGCGGCGGCCGGGGCGGCGTCGAAGGACTCAAAGCGGAGTTCCGGCGCGCCATGGCTCCACACCGTCTCGGCGAGGGCGCGGAACAGGCCGCGGGCGCTGGCGCCGTCGACGGCTTCATCCTGTTCGGCGGCGTCGATGAGCGCGGCGTCGAGCCGCAGCGGGGCCGGGGCGGGCGGCGCCGGGGCGAAATCGAGTCCCGGCTCCGGCTCGGTCAGGCCCTGGCGGGCCCGCGCGATGGCGCGCTCGATCATGGGGTCCGGGGCGCCGTCGCGGCGCGCGGCGCGAATGGCTCGGGCGAGCGCGCGATTGCGTCTCGGATCGAAGCACTCCTCGGCCTCGCCGTCGCAGTTGACGCACGCCGACGCGACGGCCTCCAGGCGATCGCGCAGCACGCGCGCGCCCATGTCGGCCGCGGCGCGGCCGGCGGCGGCCTGGTTGATCTGCGCGATCAGCGCTTGCGCGTCCTCGGGGCCGGCCTCGGCCGGTTCGGCCGCAGACGAGAGCGCTTCCCCGCGCCAGAGCGGCGCGGCCGGGGCGGCCTCCCGGGCCAGCATGGAGGCCAGGATCTCGTCGCGCGCCTTCGCGCGGTCGCGCTTGGGAAACGCCTCGGCGAGGCGCGCCGCCAGGCCCCGCAGCGCCTCGTCGGCGTTCAGCCCGACCGCCCCGGACAGGCTCGCCCAGGCCGCCGCGGCGTCATCGGGCCAGTCGGCGGGGATCCGCGCTTCAACCTCCTCGAGCGCGTCCTGCGTTTCCATTCGACGAAGCTCGAACGCGACGCCGTCGAGCGGGTCGGCGCGATCGGCTGTCAGGCGGCGTTCCAGGCTCATGCGGGAGGCTCCTGCGCGGGCGGCGTCGCGAATCAGTCGGCAGGATACCGGGCGCCGGCGCAGGCTGTCGAAGGAAGTCGCGCGTCGCCCAACGTGTGCGGAAAGTCACGTTCCGCGGCCGACCGCTGCTGGATGCGGCGCGCGCTCTGGACCCGCCCCCGGGGCGCAGGCATATAGGGAGCTGAACGGATCAACCGGAAACGGAACCGCAATGCTGGCATTCATCGGCAGACTGTTCGCCTGGTGGGACGGCGCGGCGCTCGGCGCGCTGTGGACGATCCGCCGCGACGGCAAGCTCGTCGGCGAGGACGAGTACGGCAATCGCTACTACGAGGAACGCAAGGCGGGCCGCGGGGCCGAGGGCCGGCCGCGCCGCTGGGTCGTCTACAAGGGATTCGCCGACGCCTCGCGCGTGCCGTCGGACTGGCACGGCTGGATGCATCACACCTTCGATCAGCCGCCGACGGTCGAGCCGCTGCCCCGCCGGCCCTGGGAGATCGATCACAAGCCGAACCTGACGGGCACGCTGCACGCCTACCGCCCGACGGGATCGCTGGCCGGCGAACGCAAGCGGCAGGCGACTTCGGCCGATTACGAGGCCTGGACCCCGGAGGGCTGAGATCCGATGCGAACCGGCGCGCTGCTCGAGACCATCATCGGCTTCATCGTTCTGGCCGCGGCCGGCGCGTTCTTCGCCTACGCCCAGGGCGAACTGGAAGAGGGGCCGGGCCGGGACGGCTATCAGCTGACCGCGCGGTTCAACACCATCGGCGACCTGGCGCGCGGCGCGGAGGTGCGCGTGGCCGGCGTTCCGGTCGGCGCGGTCTCGGCGATCGAGCTTGACGCGCAGACCTATTTCGCGCGGACCGCGCTGACGATCCGGAGCGATGTCGAGATCCCCGCGGATTCGACGGCGAAGATCGCGACCTCGGGCCTGCTCGGCGGGGCGTATGTCGAGATCGAGCCCGGCGGCGACGCCGAGATGCTCGCCGCGGGCGAGGAGATCCGCTTCACCCAGGGCGCGGTCGATCTGATGGACCTGATCGGCGAGACCGTGATGAACGGGAGCGGCGGCTGACCGCCGCCATCACTTCGCCAGATTGCCGGGAAAGCTTCGCTTCATGCTTCGCACCAGCCTGATCCTCCTCGCCGCGCTCGCCGGCCTCGCCGCGGGCCGGGCCTTCGCCCAGGACGCCGCCGAACAGGCCGCGCCCCGGGAGGAGTCGGACCAGGCCGCGGAGATCCCCGAGCGCTCCTCCGAGCCCGGCGCGGTGGCCGTCCTGCGCGGGCTCGACAAGGTCACCGCGCGCACGCGTGATTTCGAGGCTCCGGTGGGCGAGACGGTCACCTTCGGCGCGCTGGACATCACCGTGCGCTACTGCCGCAAGCGCCCGCCCGAGGAGACGCCCGAGACCTTCGTCTTCCTGCAGGTCGACGACCGCCGGACCGACGGCTTCGGCGAGGAGGCCGAGGGCGAGCGCATCTTCTCGGGCTGGATGTTCGCCTCCAGCCCCGCGCTGAACCCGCTCGAGCATCCCGTCTACGACGTCTGGGTGATCGACTGCAGGACCTGAGCCCCGCTCATGCCTTCGGGCATCGCGAAGAAGTCGGCCGGCGCGTCGAGCGCGTCGGCGAGCTGGCGCTGATAGGAATCGCGGGTGATCGTCCGGGCCCCGAAACGCTCAAGATGGCTCGTCGTGAACTGCGCGTCGAGCAGGCGGTAGCCGCCGCAGCGCAGCCGCGCGACGAGATGGACGAGCGCCGTCTTCGAGGAGTCGGTCTCGCGCGAGAACATACTCTCGCCGAAAAAGGCCCCGCCGAGGGAGACGCCGTAGAGGCCGCCGGCGAGCCGGCCGTCGCGCCAGCATTCGACCGAATGGGCGCGACCCAGCTGGTGCATCTCGAGGTATAGCCGCCGGATCTTGTCGTTGATCCAGGTCTCGCCGCGGTCCGGCGCCGGGGCGGCGCAGGCGTCGACGACGGCCTCGAAGCAACGGTCGAGCGTGATGTGGAAGACGTCCCGGCGGACCGTGCGGCGCAGGCTGCGCGGGATGTGGAAGCCGTCGAGCGGGATGACGCCGCGCTCGTCCGGGTCGAGCAGGAAGAGCCGCGGATCGTCGCGCGATTCCGCCATGGGAAAGACGCCGCGCGCATAGCAGGCCGTCAGTTCCTCGACGCCGAATCCCCGCATGCGCGAGACGTCCTCAGGCGTTGCGTTCCGCCAGCCAGCTTTCCAGCCAGCGGATGTGGTAGTCGCCGCCGAGGAAGGCCGGCTCCTCGAGCAGCTCCAGGTGCAGCGGGATGGTGGTCTCAATGCCGCCGACGACCATCTCCTTGAGCGCGCGGCGCAGGCGCATGATCGCCTCCTCGCGCGTCCGGCCGTGCACGATCAGCTTGCCGATCAGGCTGTCATAATAAGGCGGGATCGAGTAGCCGGCGTAAAGCGCCGAATCCAGCCGCACGCCGAGACCGCCGGGCGCGTGGAACTCGGTGACCTTGCCCGGCGAGGGCGCGAAGGTGCGCGGGTTCTCCGCATTGATGCGGCACTCGATCGCGCAGCCCTCGAACACGACCTCGTCCTGCGTCAGGTCGAGCTTCTGGCCGTCGGCGACCAGGATCTGTTCCCGGACCAGGTCGATGCCGGTGATCATCTCGGTGACCGGATGCTCGACCTGCAGGCGGGTGTTCATCTCGATGAAGTAGAACTCGCCGTTCTCGTAGAGGAACTCGACCGTGCCGGCGCCGCGATAGCCGATCGCGTTGACCGCCTTGCTGACGGTGTCGCCGATGCGGGCGCGCTCTTCGGCGGTGAGCGCGGGGCAGGGGGCCTCCTCGAGAATCTTCTGGTGGCGGCGCTGCAGCGAGCAGTCGCGCTCGCCGAGATGGATGACATTGCCGTGCTCGTCGGCGAGCACCTGGATCTCCACGTGACGCGGCTGTCCGAGATATTTCTCGATATAGACCGCGCCGTCGCCGAAGGCGGCCTTGGCTTCGGTCGAGGCGGTCTGAAGCGCGTGCTCGAGCCGGGCCTCGTCCTCGGCGACCTTCATGCCGCGCCCGCCGCCGCCGGCGGCGGCCTTGATCAGCACGGGAAAGCCGATCTCCTTGGCGATGCGGCGGGCCTCGTCCATGTCCGACACCGCGCCGCCGGATCCGGGAACGACCGGGATGCCCGCGTCGGCGGCGGCCTTCTTGGCCGTGATCTTGTCGCCCATCAGGCGGATCGTCTCGGGCTTCGGACCGATGAAGGTGAGGCCGTGGGCCTCGACGATCTCGGCGAAGCGCGCGTTCTCCGACAGGAAGCCGTAGCCGGGATGGATCGCCTGCGCGCCGGTGATCTCGGCGGCGGCGATGATGTTGGGCACGTTGAGATAGCTCTGTCCCGCGGGGGGCGGGCCGAGACACACGCTCTCGTCGGCGAGCTTGACGTGCATCGCGTCGGCGTCGGCCTCGGAATGCACCGCGACCGTGCGGATGCCCATTTCCTGGCAGGCGCGGTGGACGCGGAGCGCGATCTCTCCGCGATTGGCGATGAGGATCTTCTCGAACATGATCTGGTCCGCCCGCCGGTTCAGGAGATGATGAAGAGCGGTTCGCCGTACTGCACCGGCTGCGCGTCCTCGACGAGGATCTCCGTGACCTTGCCGGAGCTCGGCGCGGTGATCGGGTTGAACGTTTTCATCGCCTCGACCAGCAGGATGGTGTCGCCCTCCTTGACGGTGTCGCCGACCTTCACGAACGCGTCCGATTCCGGGTTGGGCCGGAGATAGACCGTGCCCACCATCGGCGAGGTGACCGCGCCGGGATGGCTGGCGGCCTCGGCTGCGCCGACCGGCGCCGGGGTCTCCGCTGTGTCGGCGGCCTGGGGCTGAGGCGCGGGTTGCGCGGGCGCGGCGTGCGGGACGGGCGCGTAGGCGGCGGGCGCGGCCGTGATTTCGCGGGCCACGCGGATGCGCAGCTCGCCGCGCTCGACCTCGATCTCGGTCAGCTCGGTGTCCTTGAGAATATCCGCCAGCTCGCGGACGAGCTTGGGATTGATCTGGTTCCGGGACGGGGTCGACGCCATGAGGATGAAGCCTTCTTCGTTCTTATCGCTGCGTGTCTCGATCGCGCACAAGCCGCGCGGCCGCCTCGAGCCCAAGCAAGTAGCTTTCCGCGCCGAAGCCGCTGATCGAGCCGCTCGCGGCCGCGGCCGCGTAGGATCGATGGCGAAACGCTTCGCGCGCGGCGGGCTGGGACAGGTGAACCTCCACGACGGGCAGGTCTATAGCCTTTAATGCGTCATGCAAGGCTATCGATGTGTGGCCGTAGGCGGCCGGATTGATCACGATGGCGCTCGCCCGTTCGGCGGCCTCATGGATCCAGTCCACCAGTTGACCTTCGCTGTTGGTCTGGCGGAACACGATCTCCAGGCCGAGCGCGTCGGCGCGCGCCGCGCACATCGCCTCGATGTCCGCAAGCGTCGCGGCGCCGTATATCTCGGGTTCGCGCGTTCCGAGCAGGTTGAGATTCGGGCCGTTGAGGATATGGACCGGTCGGCTCATGAAGACCGCATGCTCCGCGACGGCGCCTGCGCGCCTTGACTGGGGCCGCCGGTTTTACGACGTGAGGGATCATGGAAACAAGCGATGACGCCCGTACGGACCTGATCACGGTCACGATCAACGGCGAACCCCGGGAGCTGGCCGCCGGGCTCAGCCTCGACGATCTCCTGCGCTCGCTCGATCTCGATCCGCGCAAGGTCGCCGTGGAGCGCAATCTGGAGATCGCGCCGCGATCGGCCTATGACGCGGTCAGGATCGAAGCCGGCGACCGGCTGGAGATCGTGCATTTCGTGGGAGGAGGCTGATCATGGATGACGCCGCAGCGCTTCGCCGGGACGCCGAGGACAAACCGCTCGAGATCGCCGGCCGGACCTTCAAATCCCGCCTGATCATCGGCACCGGCAAGTATGAGAGCTACGAGCAGAACGCCCGGGCGCTCGAGGCCTCCGGCGCGGAGATGATCACCGTCGCGCTCCGCCGGGTGAACCTGTCGGATCCCGACCAGCCGCGCCTGACCGATTTCATCGACTCGAAGGCGTACACCTTCCTGCCCAACACGGCGGGCTGCTTCACCGGTGAGGACGCCGTGCGCACGCTGCGCCTGGCGCGCGAGGCGGGCGGCTGGAACCTGGTCAAGCTCGAGGTGCTCTCCGACCCCAAGCATCTCTATCCCGACATGACCGAGACGCTGCGCGCCGCCGAGATGCTGATCGCCGACGGCTTCGAGGTGATGGTCTACTGCTCCGACGACCCGGTTTACGCAAAGAAGCTGGAAGAGGCGGGCTGCTGCGCGATCATGCCGCTGGGCGCGCCGATCGGTTCGGGGCTCGGGATCCAGAACCCGGTCAATATCCGGCTGATCGTCGAGGAGGCGACCGTGCCCGTCATCGTCGACGCCGGCGTCGGCACGGCCTCCGACGCCGCCGAGGCGATGGAGCTGGGCTGCGACGGCGTGCTGATGAACACCGCCATCGCCGAGGCGAAAGACCCCGTGCGCATGGCCGCGGCCATGAAGCACGCCGTCATCGCCGGCCGCGAGGCCTATCTCGCCGGCCGCATGGCGAAGAAGAAGTACGCCGATCCGTCGAGCCCGCTGGGCGGGCTGATCTAGGCCTCAGCTCTCCAGCGCGCTGTTCAGCGCCGCGTTGAGCGCCTCGATGTCGGCCATCGGCACGACCTCGCCGTCGACGATGAAGAAGGGCGTGCCGGTCACGCCGAGCGTGCGGGCGAGTCCGCGCACGTCGGCGATGTGGCGCTGGATCGCCTCGTCATCCATCGCCGCGCGCATTTCCTCGACATCGACGCCGGCGTCTTCGGCGAGGCTGTCGATCCGCTCCGACGGCAGTTCGCCCGACGCGCTGATCATGGCGTCGTGGAACGCCTCGTATCGATCGGGCTGCGTCCGCCAGACGGCCAGGGCGGCCAGAGAGGCCTCCGTCGACTGCCGGCCGAGGATCGGGAATTCCTTGTAGACGAAGCGGACCTGGTCGCCGTGCTCGTCGAGCGTGTCCTGGACCCATTCCCCGGCGAGGCGGCAATAGCCGCAATTGTAGTCGAAGAACTCGACGATGGTGATCGGGCCGTCGCCGATCACCGGGTCGCGGTCGTCCTCGAACAGCGCAGCGCTGTTGGCCTGCACGGCCGCGGACTGGGCGTCGCGTTCGCGATCCCGCGCGCGGGCCTGCAGCTCGACGAGCGCCTCCTCGATGATCTCGGGATTCTCGAGGATGTAGTCGTGGACGATCTCCTCGATCTCGGCGCGGGTGTAATCGCCCGACGTCCCGGCGTCGCCGGACTCGGTCTGGGCGGCGCCGGAGCCCTGGCCGCAGGCGGCCAGGGCGACGACGGACGCGGTGGTCAGAATGATCTTGCTCACGGGATCCCCTCTGTCTCGCGGGCGGGCTCTGGGCCCGGTTCAGTGTCGGTTTGAGGCGAGGCGCGACGGCACGCGGTCGCGCTGGCGCCGGTTCCATTCGCGGATTTCGTCTTCGGTCGGCTGGGTCACGGCGATGATCTCGGAGGCGCGGATCCAGGCCGGGCTTCCCCGTTCCAGGTCCTCCTTCGCGCGCATCGCGAACTGGTAGGCCTCGATCTCGCCGCCCAGCGCATAGGCGCGTTCGGCGGTCGCGAGCTCGGCCATGGCGGTTTCGCCGAGCGCCTGGTGGGCCAGCGACAGCTGGTACCAGCCCACCGGGTTGTCGGGCTCCTCGCTGAGCGCGAAGCGAAGATGCGTCTTCGCCTCCTCGAGCGCCTCGTCGTCGCCGACGCCGATCAGGGACGCGGCGAGATTGATGCGCAGGAGCGGGGCTTCGGGCATCAGCTCGATCGAGCGCCGGTGGGGCGCGACCGAGTCGTCGATGCGCCCGCTCTCGTAGAGCATCTGGCCCTCGAGTTCGTGGAAGTAGGGATTCTCGGGTTCTTCCTCGAGCAGCGACGCGATTTCCTCGCGCGCCCGGTCGAGGCTGCCCCGCTTGTAGTAGGCCACGGCGCGGGCGTAGCGCGCGGGGATGGACTGATCCGACTCGGGATAGCGGCGGAAGGTCTGCGCCGGCGGCGCCATGAACCCGATGATCTTGCCCTGGATGCGCCGCAGCGTGGCGATCTCCTCGGGCGAATCCGTCACGTCGGTGTAGGGCGAGTCCTCGGCCCGGCGGCGCATCGACTCGATGCGCTCGGTCGACAGCGGGTGGGAGCGGAAATATTCCATCCGGCGCTGGTTCGACATGACTTCCTGGTAGCGGAAGCGTTCGAAGGTCGAGATCAGGCCGTCGGCCGATTGACCGGTCGCCTCGAGATAGCTGAGCGCGGCCTGGTCGGCGGCCGATTCCTGGGCGCGCGTGTAGCGCAGCATGTCGAGCGTGGCGAACTGCTGGCCCGAGGCCATGATGGCCGCGCCGGCGCCGCCTTCGCCGGCCAGGGCCGCGGCGAGGCCGATCGCCATGGTGCCGATCATGGTCGCCATCGCGCCGCGCGTGGCGCCGCCCATGCGGGCGAGGTGGGCGCCGTCGATATGGCCGATCTCGTGGGCGATCACCCCCTTGAGTTCGTTGGGCTGGTCGGCGGTGATGATCGCCCCGGTGTGCATGAAGATGTTCTGCCCGCCCGTGACGAAGGCGTTGAACTCCATGTCCCCGACCAGGTGGATATCGACCGCTTCGGGCGACAGCCCGGCCACCTCGACCAACGGATCCGCGTAATCGCGCATCACCGCTTCGATCTCGGTATCGCGGATGAGACCCTGCGCGGCGGCGTTGCCGCCGAGCGAAAGCACGGCGAGTCCGGCCATGAACCAGGTTCGTACGCGACGCATCACAGCGCGACCCTTCTTCGGCGCCCCTCCGCGCCCATCAAGATAGTCGTTCCGAGCCGGTTTCGCATCCCGCCCGCCGCGCACGAGGCCGTGAACCGCGAACGACGCGCTCAACCGAGGCCGAGAAACTTGCTCGAACGCTGCCACCAACCCTTCTTGCGCGGCCCGGACTCCTCGGATTCGTTGTCGCCCTGATCGCTGTCCGCCTTGTCCTGGGCCGGCGCCGGCGCGGCTTCGGGTTTCGCTTCCACCTCGGCTTCGGTTTTCTTGCGGGACGCGGACTTGCGCGGCTTGCGCTTCGGCGCCGGCTTTTCGGACTCGGATTCGGGCGCCGTCTCGGAGGTCGTCTCGGCGGGCGCCGGCTCGGCCTCGACCTTCGCCGCGTCGTCGTCGGCCTTCTTCTTCTTCCGCGACGGCCGTTCGCGCTTCGGCGGCGCCTCGGTCGAGACGAGGTCCTCGCCGCCTTCCGGCTCGACCACGTTCAGAACGTCGCTCGTCTCGGCTTTCTCCGCGGGAGCGTCGGCCTTCTCGCCAGCCGGCGCCGGTTCAGCCGCCTTGTCGCCGCCGGCTTTTCCGCCGTCGTCGGCCGAAGCGGCGTCCTCGCCGCCCTCGGCGCGGGTCTCGGACGTGCGCCGGCGGCGACCGCGGCCGCCCCGGCGTCCGCGGCGGCGGCGTTTCGACGGCTTGGCTTCGCCCTCGGAAGGCTGCTCGCCGGCGGCGGCGGCGGACTCGCCTTCCTCCTCGGTCGCGGCTTCGGCCTCGGCCTCCTTCGCCTCGGCCTCGGCGGTCTCGGGCTTTTCGGACCGGGACTTGCGGCGGCGACCGCCGCGCCGGCGATCGCGCCCGCCTTCGCGGCGGGTCTCCTCTTCGCCGGTCTCGGGGCCGGTCTCGGGGGCGGTCTCGACGGCGGTTTCGACGCCGGCCGTCTCGGTCTCGACCTCGACCTCGGTCACCAGCGCGGCTTCGGAGGCGGCCTCGGCCTCGGCCCGGGCGGCCTCCTTGCGGGATTCGACGCGCTCGAGCTCGCAGTGCGGGCGCATCATCGACGCGTCCGCCGTGACGGACACGCGCATGTGGAAGCGCTCCTCGATCGCGCGCAGGTGATCGCGCTTCTCGTTGAGGAGATAGAGCGCGACCTCTTCGGGCGCAGTGAGGCGGGCGTGGGCGGTGCGGCCGCGCACGCCTTCCTCCTCGAGCGTGCGCAGCGCGACGAGCGCGCTCGATTCGACCGAGCGGATATGGCCGCTGCCGTCGCAATAGGGGCAGGGCTGGGTGGAGCCCTCCATCAAGCTCGTGCGGCGGCGCTGGCGCGACATCTCCAGCAGGCCGAACTGCGAGATGCGGCCCATCTGGATGCGGGCGCGGTCCTTCTTGAGGACGTCCTTCATCTTCTTCTCGACGGCGCGGACGTTCTTGTTCTCCTCCATGTCGATGAAGTCGATCACCAAGAGGCCGGCGAGGTCGCGCAGGCGCATCTGGCGCGCCGCCTCCTCGGCGGCCTCCAGGTTCGTGCGCAGCGCGGTCTGCTCGATATTGCGCTCCTTCGTCGACTTGCCGGAGTTGACGTCGACGGAGACCAGCGCCTCGGTCGGGTTGATGACGAGATAGCCGCCGGATTTCAGCTGCGCGACGGGCGAGTAGATCGCCTCGAGCTGGCTTTCGACCTGGTGGCGCAGGAAGAGCGGGGTCTCCTCGCGATAGTGCTGGACCTTCTTGGCGTGGCTCGGCATGAGCATGCGGATGAAGGCCTTGGCCTCCTTGTAGGCCTCGTCGCCCTCGACCAGGATCTGCTCGATGTCCTTGTCGTAGAGGTCCCGGATCGCGCGCTTGACCAGATTGCCTTCCTCATAGATGAGCGTCGGCGCGGTCGACTTCAGCGTGAGCTCGCGGATCGTCTCCCAAAGCCTTAGAAGATAATCGTAATCCCGCTTGATCTCCGCCTTCGTCCGAGACGCGCCGGCGGTGCGGATGATCAGCCCCATGCCGGCGGGCACCTTGAGCTCGTTGACCGACTCCTTCAGGCGCTTGCGGTCGGAGGCGTTGGTGATCTTGCGCGAGATGCCGCCGCCGCGGGCGGTGTTCGGCATCAGCACGCAATACCGGCCGGCCAGCGAGAGATAGGTGGTCAGCGCCGCGCCCTTGTTGCCGCGCTCTTCCTTGGCGACCTGGACGAGCAGCACCTGGCGGCGCTTGATCACTTCCTGGATCTTGTACTTGCGCAGCAGCTGGCGGCGCTTGCGCGCGGCCTCCTCGATGATCTCCTCGTCATCGGCGCCGTGCGAGGACAGCTCCTCGGAATCCGGATCGGGCGCGGATTCCTCGGCGAGCGCGGCTTCCGCCTCGCGCAGCGCCATCCGGTCGGCGTAGGGGATCTGGTAGTAGTCCGGGTGGATTTCGTTGAAGGCGAGAAAGCCGTGCTTGTTCCCGCCATACTCGACGAAGGCCGCCTGGAGCGACGGCTCCACGCGGGTCACTTTCGCCAGATAGATGTTTCCCCGGATCTGTTTCTTGGTCGCGGACTCGAAGTCGAAATCTTCAACGCGGTCGGATTCGACGACGACCACCCGGGTTTCCTCCGGGTGTGCGGCGTCGATCAGCATTTTTCGGGACATTCACAGTTACTCCGCGCCGCAGCCCTGACGGCGGCGCGCCTGTCGGGCGCGCTGATCGGGGCGGTCGGCGATTGTTGGGGCGCGTCGCGGGCCGGTCTTCAGGGATTGACGCTGTGGCTCGCGCTTCGCGCATCGGGTCGTTTCCTTCGGCGGGCAGGGCGGATCGTCTCTCTGAGGGGACGCCGGCGCCCGCCGGGTTGATCGCTTCTCGGCCGGAGCGCGGCGCGCGCGCTCCCGGTCCAGAAATCCTCGTTTCATCACGGCCCGCCTTGTCCGCCGGAGCGGCGTTGCGGGCGGCGCGCCGCATGGAGTGCAGTCCGGACCGGAGCAATGGGCCGCCCGGCGCCGGACGCGCGGCGTGTGGTGAACATGCACCAGAATTCGGACGATGAAAAGCGAGCAGGCTCATGATACTCAGGGGATATGGGCGCTAACCGATTATCAAGCAAACAGCCGCAAGCTGCCTTGCAACGACCTGCGCATTCCCAGCGCGGGCGCATCGGGATGGTGGCGATGGTGACGATGATCCGGCGAATCATCCAGGGCGGATTGGCTGTTGCGGCCGCGGCGCTGACCGGCGCCGCCTCGGCGTCCGACATCACGGCGGTGCGTTTCGGCGAGCATGACGAGTACACGCGCATCGTCGTCGAGACGTCGCGCCCGCTCGAGTTCGAGACTTTCACGCTCGCCGAGCCCGAAGGCCGGCTGGTGATGTCGCTTCCCGGCGCGCGCTGGGCGGCGTCCGACCTGCCGGGCGGCCGGGGGATCGGCCACGGTCTCGTCGGCCGCTTCGATTTCGACGAATCCGGGCAGGCCCCGCGCCTGATCTTCGCGCTCGACCGGCCCGCGCTGGTCCGGGAAAGCTTCTCGCTGGATCCCAATGGCGGCGGCTATCGGCTCGTCGTCGACATCGAGCCGGTGAGCGAGGACCGCTTCGCGCAGGCCTCCGGCTTTCCCGAGAGCAGCCGCACGATGACCGAGCTGCTCGCCACGCATGCCCGCATCGATTACACGCCGCCCTCCTGCGAGCGCGTGCGCGTCGTCATCGATCCCGGCCATGGCGGCCGCGATCCCGGCGCGCTCGCCCAGCACGGCGGCGGCGACGAGGCCGACGTCAATCTCGCCGCGGCCCGGGAGCTGCGGGACCTGCTCGTCGCCACCGGCCGCTACGAGGTCGTCATGACCCGCGACAACGACGAGTTCGTCGAACTCGAGGAGCGCATCCGGATCGCGCAGGAGGCCGACGCCGACCTGTTCTTCTCCATTCACGCCGATTCCGCGGGCGCGTCCCACACGCCGCGCGGCGCGGCGGTCTACACGCTGGCCGACCGCGCCGTCGACCGGGCGCGAGACCGCGCCATCCGCGAAGGCGACTGGTTCCTCGCCGACCGGGCGCGGCCTCAGGCGGTGAACAATCTCCTGCTCGACATGTCTCTGCGAGAGAAGCGCAACCAGTCGCTGGTGTTCGCCGAGACGCTGCTCGGCGAAGTCTCCGACGTCGCGCCGCTCTTCCACGGCTCGCCGCGGCAGCGCGGCCTCTACGTCCTGCTCGACTCCCAGGTCCCGGCCGTGCTGTTCGAGATGGGCTTCCTGACCAATCGCCACGACGCCCGCAATCTGAACGATGCGGGATACCGCCGCCGCCTGATGCAGGCCGCGGCGTCGTCGATCGAGACCTATTTCGAACGCTGCGGCGGCGGCGAGCAACGCTCGCGGATCGTCGCCCAGCGCTCGGCCGGCGCCTCGCCGAGCCGCTGATGCGTCCTGCGGCCCGGCTTGGATTCGGCCGGCGGCTGAAGTCATAATGACGCCCAACAAGCCGTGCTAGGAGACGCGTCGCGTCGAGGGGAGGCGCGGCGTCGCGTTGAGGGCCTGATGAAGCTTTTCACCTGGAAGAACGCCGCGCGTGCGGCCTTGTGGGGCGGCGGCGCGACGGTCGTCCTCGGGCTGGCGGCGGTGATCGCCGCGGCGGTCTATGTCGTGCGCGTGACCGACGACCTGCCCGACTACCAGCAGCTGGCGGAGTACGAGCCGCCGATCATGAGCCGCGTGCACGCCGGCGACGGTCTGCTCATCGCCGAGTTCGCGCGCGAGCAGCGCGTCTTCGTGCCGATCGACAACGTTCCCCCGCTGGTGATCAACGCCTACCTGTCGGCCGAGGACAAGAATTTCTACGAGCACGGCGGCGTCGATTTCCTCGGCATGGCGCGCGGCGTGAGCCGGTCGGCGATCCAGCTGGCGCTGGGGCGGGGCGGTCCGCTGCAGAGCGGCTCGACCATCACCCAGCAGGTGGCGAAGAACTTCCTCTTCTCTTCGGAGCAGCGCATCGAGCGCAAGGTGCGCGAGATCGTCATCGCGCGGCGCATGGAGCGCGCCTTCACCAAGGACGAGATCCTCGAGCTGTATCTCAACGAGATCTATCTCGGGAACCGCGCCTACGGCGTGGCGGCGGCGGCGCTGAACTATTTCGGCAAGTCGCTCGACGAGCTCGAGCTGCACGAGGCGGCCTATCTCGCCGCGCTGCCGAAGGGGCCGTCGAACTACCATCCCGAGCGCGAGCGCGAGGCCGCCATCGGCCGGCGCAACTGGGTGCTCGAGCGGATGCACGTCAACGGCTACATCACCGCCGAAGAGCGCGACGCCGCCCAGGCGGCGCCGCTGACGACGACCGAGCGCCTGTCGGGTTCGCGCTATCTCGCCGCGGAGTATTTCGTCGAGCAGGTTCGCCGCGAGGTGTTCGACCGCTACGGCGAGGACCAGCTCTATGACGGCGGCCTGTCGATCCGGACCACGCTCGACACGACGATGCAGCTCACCGCGCGTCGCGCGCTGCGCAACGGGCTGGAGGATTATGACCGCCGCCACGGCTATCGCGGACCGCTGACGCAGCTCGAGACGCTGGACGACTGGGCGGCGCAGCTGGCCGAGTTCGAACCGCCCGCCGATCTCGACGAGGGCTGGACCGTCGCCGTCGTGCTCGACCTGACGGCCGAGGATGCGCGCATCGGGCTGCTGAACGGCGATCGCGGCCGCATCCCGCTCTATGCGCTCGAGTGGGCGCGCGAGCCCGGCCGGCGCGAAAACGGTTTTCCCACGCTTGGCGATCCGATCGAACGTCCCGCCGATGCGCTGTCGGTCGGCGACGTGGTGCTGGTCGAGCAACTCACCCAGGCCGACGCGCCCGAAGCCGACGGCGACGAATCCGAGATCGTCGTCGGGGCCGACGATTACGGCCTGCGCCAGATCCCGGAGGTCAACGGCGCCATCCTGGCCCTCGACCCCCACACCGGCCGCGTGCTCTCCATGGTCGGCGGCTATTCCTTCCAGCAGAGCCAGTTCAACCGCGCCGTTCAGGCGCAGCGCCAGCCGGGCTCTGCGTTCAAGCCGTTCGTCTACACCGCCGCGCTCGACAACGGGTTCACCCCGGCGAGCATCATCCTCGACGCCCCGTTCGCGGCCTCCGGCGGCTCCGAGCTGCGCTTCTACCGGCCGCAGAACTATTCCGAGGAGTTCTACGGCCCCTCGACCCTGCGCCGGGGCATCGAGCTGTCGCGCAACGTCATGACGGTCCGGCTGGCCCAGGACATGGGCATGCAGCCCATCGTCGAGTACGGCGAACGCTTCGGAATCTACGAGGATCTCGAACCCGTGCTGGCGATGGCGCTCGGCGCCGGCGAGACGACCCTGCACGACCTGGTCAGCGGCTACGCCGCGCTGGTCAATGGCGGCCGCCTGATCGAGCCGACGATCGTCGACCGGGTGCAGGACCGCTCCGGCGACACGATCTATGTCCACGACCCGCGCCCGTGCGAGGGCTGCGACGCCGAGGAATGGCGTCCCGACCTCGAGGAGCCGGAGCTGCCCGAGCTGGGCGAACAGGTCGTCGAGCCCGCGACCGCCTATCAGATGGTGCACCTGCTCCAGGGCGTCGTGGAGCGCGGAACGGGTACGGCGCTGCGTTCACTCGAGCGCCCGCTCGGCGGCAAGACCGGAACCACCAACGATTTCCGCGACGCCTGGTTCGTCGGCTTCAGCCCGGACCTGATCGTGGGCGTCTATGTCGGCTACGACACGCCCCTGCCGCTCGGTTCGGGCGAGGCCGGCGGGCGGGTCGCCGCGCCGATCGTGCGCGACTTCCTCGAGCCGACGCTGGAGAACTACCCCGTCGCGCCATTCCGGGTGCCCGAGGGCGTCCGCCTGGTGCCGATCGATTCGCGCACCGGCGAGCCCTCCGTCATCGGCCGTCCGGGCACGATCCTCGAGGCGTTCCAGCCCGGCACCGAGCCGGTTCGCGGCGAACGTCCCGAGGACGAGGCGCTGTCGTTCGGCTCCGGCGCGCTCGGCGGCTCCGGCGAACGCGACGGCGAGACCGGCGACGACGATGAAGGCGAGGACGAGGACGACGCGCTCGGCGGGTTGTACTGATCCGGGCGGCTGTCTATTTCCTCGACCGAACGCGCGATCCGCGAATCGAATACGCGACAAGGGAGCGCCCGAATGCGCGCCGAAATCTCCGCCCTCAAGGACTCCATCGAGCAGTCGTCGGAACTGCTGAGGAGGCGTCTTTGACTGGGATACAGCCCGGAAACGCCTCGACGAACTGAACGCGCGCGCCGAAGACCCCGGCTTCTGGGACGATCCGCAGAAGGCCCAGTCGCTGATGCGCGAACGCAATCGCCTTGAAGGCGCGATGACGGAGGTCCGCGAGATCGAATCCGAGCTCGCGGACAATCTGGAGGTCGCCGAACTGGCCGAGGCCGACGGCGACGAGGCGCTGTTCGACGAGGCGCACGCCGCGCTCAAGGCGCTGTCCGATCGCGCCGGCCGGGCCGAGGTCCAGGCCCTGCTGTCGGGCGAGGCCGATTCGAACGACAGCTATCTCGAGATCCATCCCGGCGCGGGCGGCACCGAGGCCCAGGACTGGGCGGCGATGCTCGCGCGCATGTATACGCGCTGGGCGCAGGCGTCGGGCTACAAGGTCGAGGTGATCGAGGAACAGCCGGGCGAGGAGGCCGGGCTGAAGTCGATCACCCTGCTGGTGCGCGGCGACAACGCCTATGGCTGGCTGAAGACCGAGGCCGGCGTGCACCGGCTCGTGCGCATCTCGCCCTATGACAGCTCCGGTCGCCGGCACACGAGCTTCGCCAGCGTCTGGGCCTATCCGCTGATCGACGAGGCGATCGACGTCGAGATCGACGAGTCGAAGGTGCGCACAGACACCTATCGGGCCTCCGGGGCCGGCGGTCAGCACGTCAACAAGACCGATTCCGCGGTCCGGCTGACCTACGACATGCCGGGTCAGGACAGCGCGATCGTCGTGCAGTGCCAGAACGACCGCTCGCAGCACAAGAACCGGGCGCGGGCCTGGGACATGCTCCGCGCGCGCGTCTACGAGCTGAAGCTGCAGGAGCGCGAGGCGGCCGCCCAGGCCGAGGCCGAGGCGAAGACCGATATCGGCTGGGGTCACCAGATCCGGTCCTACGTCCTGCAGCCCTACCAGATGGTCAAGGATCTCCGCACGGGCGTGGAGACCTCGGACACCTCCCGCGTGCTCGACGGCGATCTCGACGCCTTCATGGCCGCGGCGCTGGCCGCGCGCGTCGGCGGCGGCGAGGCGGAAGCGTAGACGCGCGCGGGAACGCGGCTGCGGGAACGAAAAAGGCGGGCCGCATGCGGCCCGCCTTCATCGTGTTCAGCCCGGTTCGCCGGCTGTTCAGTTCTTCATCGCGAAGGGATCGCCCGACGCGGCGGCCGCCTTTTCGCCGCCGCCGGAATTGGTCGCGCCGCCGCTCGCCGCGGCGCCGGGGGCGGGCGGGGCCGACGGGGCCGAGCGCGTTTCGCCGGCCTGGGCCTTGCCGCCGCTGCTCGCGCTCGATCCGGTGATCTTGCCGCTCTTCTCAGAAAGCGGATCGGAGGAGCGGTGGCAGTTGCCGTCGAAGTAGGCGCCGCTCTCCACGGCCAGCGAGGCGTGGACGATGTCGCCTTCCACCCGCGCCGTCGAGGCGAGCTGGATCTGGCGCGCCCGGAGCGATCCCTCGACCCGGCCGCGCACGACGATGCTTTCGGCCGTCACCTCGCCCTTCACGGAGGCTTCCTCGCCGATGGTCAGCGATCCGGCGTGGACGTCGCCGTCCACGGAGCCGTCCAGCTGGACCTCGCCGTCGGACATGATCGATCCGGTGATCTGCAGATCGGCGCTGAGAATCGAGGGGGCTTGGGACTTCATGGCGGACCTTTTCGTCGAAGCGGGTGCGGCCTCGTTCTCGGTGACGGGCGGCGATTCTTTCTTACTGAACATAGCGTCCGGCTCTCAAAAAGCGTTCAGGGTCGAGGTGCTGGCCGTCGAACCAGACCTCGTAATGCAGATGCGTCGCGGTGGATCGTCCGGTCGAGCCCATTCCCCCCAGGCGCTGACCGGCGGTGACCTCGTCACCCCGCCGCACGTCGATCGAGTGCAGGTGACCGAATCGCGTTCGGAACCCGTAACCGTGATCGACCTCCACGGTGCGACCATAGCCCGCACGCCAGCCGGCGTAAACGACGCGGCCCGGCGCGGTCGAGACGATGGGCGCGTTGCGGTAGGCGGCGAAGTCCTTGCCGGCGTGGAAGGCGGGCCGGCGCGTGAACGGATCGACCCGCTCGCCATAGCCGCTCGTCTCGCGGTGACGCGTGCCGATAGGCACGCCGAGCGGCAGCGTGCGCACCATCGATTCGAGCTCCTCGGCCTCGACCAGGCGCGAGGCGATGCGCGACACCCGCGCATTGAACGGGTCCTCGCCGCTGACGAAGGCGTCGGAGAAGAAGGGGCTGTTCTCCAGCGCGATAAAGGGGCCGCCGGTGCCGCCGTCCTCGACAGGGGCCTCCTCCAGGACGTCGTCGATTCGCAGGCCGGTCAGGCGCAGCACGGCGCGCAGGTTCTCCAGTCGGGCCTCGGCGGAATCCTCGGCTTCGGCCAGGACGGCGTCCTGTTCGGACACGAGCGCGGCGACGCGCTCCTCGGCGGGGCCGTCGACGTCGATGTCGGAGTCGAGCGAGACCAGCGCGGTGCGCGGGGCGGGATCGGCCGTCGTCGCCGCCATCAGGATGCGCCCGCCATCGAGGCTCGGGCTGAGATTCTGGTCGCCGATCTGCAGGTCCTCGGCGAAGTCGAGCAGCCGGCGCAGCGTCTCGTGGCGGATCTGGAACTCGCCCGCGGTGCGGTCGAACGCGTTGGTGCGTGCCTCCAGGTACGCGATCGCGGCGGCTTCGGCCGCGCGCATCTCCTCGATCTCGGCCTGGTATCGCGCCTCGAGTTCGGCGAAGCGCGCCGTCTCGCGGTCCATGGCGTGGCCGCCGAGCATGAGATTGACCGAGGCGATCGTGATCCAGGCCGCGATCGCGCACACCGCGCCCACCGCCCCGACCTGCATGCCGGTGGTCAGAACGAAATAGCGGACCTGGCCTTCCGTCCGGTGATATATCTGCCGCTCCGGGAACCGCTCCTTGAGCGCTTCCCACGGACCGGCGAGAATGCGTTTCACCATTCCTACCTGCTCGCCGCGATTTTCGGGCCACCCCTCATGAATGCGGAATGTGGCACGATCCTCCGATCGTTTTCAACAAAGCCCGCGCATCCGCAAGGGCGAATAGCCGCTGGTCATGCATGATGCGGGCCGGGCGTTAACAAATGACCTAGGCGTTTGAACCGCTTCCGCCGGCCAGCGGCTCGTACATCCGCCGCGGCAATCCGGCGCGCCCCCGGGCCTCGATATTGAAAGGCGGCTTGAGGCCGCCGTTGAAACGCGCCGAGACCAGCTCCCGGAACCGGGTTTCGGGATCGGCGTTCTCGGCGGCGCAGACATGGTCGAACCAGCGCGCGCCGGCGGCCACATGGCCGATCTCGTCGTTGTAGATCACTTCCAGCGCCGCGGCGCTGTCCGCGTCGCCGGCGGATTTCAGGCGCTCGATCATCCCCGGCGTCACGTCGAGCCCCCTGGCTTCCAGCACCATCGGGGCGACGGCGAGCCGGGCGGCGAGGTCGTCGCTGGTGTTCCGCGCGGCGGCCCAGAGCCCGTCATGGGCGGGCAGGTCGCCGTAATCGCCGCCGAGCGCGCGGAGGCGGCCGCGCACGAGGTCGAAATGACGCGCCTCGTCGTCGCCGACGCCGATCCAGTCGCCGATGAAGGCGGCGCGTTCCTCCGCGGCGATCCGCGGATCCGCGCCGAAGCGGGCGACCAGGTCGAAGGCGAGGTCGATGGCGTTGAACTCGATATGGGCGACGGCGTGGAGCAGCGCGAAGCGGCCGGCCTGCGAGGTCAGCCGCCGCCGCGGAACCTGGCCGGGCGGAACGAGCTGCAGTCGGGCCGGCCGGGCGGGGCGGTCAGGCGCGAGGCCGGGCGCGCCTTCATCGGGAAGGCCCAACCGGCCCGCGCGCCAGTCGGCGGCGACGCTGCGGGCCGCGCCGGCCTTCTCCGCCGGATCCGCCGCCTCCAGGACCCGGCCGGCGGCCTCGCGGACATCGGTCCCCGTCATAGGTCGCGAACGGCCTCCAGCACCTCGTCGACATGGCCGGCCACCTTCACCTTGGGCCAGACGCGCCGGATCACGCCTTCGCCGTCGATGAGGAAGGTCGCGCGCTGGATGCCCATCGACTTGCGGCCGTACATGTTCTTCTCGACCCAGACGCCGTAGCGCTCGCACACGTCGCCGTCGGCGTCGGAGGCGAGCGTCACCTTGAGATCGTGCTTGTCGCGGAACTTGCCGTGCTTGGCGACCGTGTCCTTGGACACGCCGATCACGGCGGCGCCGGCCGCCTCGAAATCGCCGATCTTTTCGGTGAAACCGACGGCTTCCTTGGTGCAACCCGGCGTGTCGTCCCGCGGGTAGAAGTAGAGGACGACCGTCCGGCCCCGCAGCGCGGACAGGGACGCTTCCCCGCCGTCGTCGGTCGGGAGCGTGAAGTCGGGGGCCTTGTCGCCGGGCTTGAGTTCGCTCATGAGACAGTCTCCTCTCGCGCATGCGCCGGGCTCGCGGGGCTCCGGCCGGCGCAAACATTGTCCGGCGGCTCCGCTTCGTCCAGTAGCGATGGTGAATTCTCCGATCTGATGCGCCGCGCCGCTCGCCTTTCCCTGCTCTACGTGCTCGAGGCGCTCGCCGCCCTGCTGGCGCTCGTCATCTTCACCGCCGGCGCGGCGTTGTGGCGGCTGGCCGAGGGGCCGGTCGACGCCGAGATCGTGCGCCCGGCCATGACCGACGCCTTGCTGGAGGCCTTCGAGGGCGACGCCGCCGCGATCAGCGCGCTGACGGTGAGCTATGACCCGGCGCAGGCGGCGATCGTCCTGGCGGCGCGCGATGTCAGCATCGCCGCGGCGGGCGGCGAAGTGGTCGCGCGCGCGGATCGCCTTGAAGCGGCGCTCGCCCTCGACCGGCTCATCATCGGCCGCGCCGCGCCGGTGCGCCTCGAGGCCGAGGGCGGCGCCTTCGCCCTGGTGCGTCGCGCCGACGGAACGATCGCCGCCGGACTTGGCCGGCCCGAACGTTTCCTGTCGCCCGCGGCGCCTTCGGAAGGCGGCGGCCTGCGCACGCTGCTCGGCGGTCTCGCCGACGCGGAGGGAGAGGGCATGCTCTCCCGGCTGCGCGAGATCGATTTCCGCGGGACCGACATCCGGATCCGCGACGAGGTCTCCGACCTGTCGCTCTTCTTCGACGATGCGCGCGCGCAGGCCGACCTCTCCGACGCGCGCGTGCAGGTGGACATCTCCGGCGCGCTGGTGACCTCGGCGGGGCGCGCCCCGGTCGCGTTCGGCGTGGAGACCGATCGCGCCCTCGAGACCTTCTTCCTCGATCTGCGGGTGCGCGACCTGGCGCCCGCCGCGGCCGCGCCCCGGCGCGGTCCGATGGCGTGGCTGTCGGGCGTCGAGGCGCCGGTCGACATCGAGGCCGTCATCGACGCGACCCAGGCCGACGGCCTGCGCTCGGCTTTCGCCGATCTCAATGTCGGCGAGGGGGTCATCCGCGCCGCCGGGGAAGTTCACGCCATCGAGTCGGGCGGCGCCGACATCGTCTTCGACATCGCGCGCGGCGAGATCGAGGTGAGCGAGCTCGTGGTCCGGTCGGACCTTCTGCAGCTGGACGCGTCCGGACGGTTGTTCGCGCTTTCCGACTTCCAGGGCGCGCTGCCGGGCGAGGCGCGGTACGAAATCGCGGCCGACGCGGGCGTGCTCGATCTCGGCGGCGTGTTCCCCGAGCCGATCGCCTGGGACCGGGTCGCGGCCTCCGGATCGCTGCGGCCGTTCGACGTGCGCATGGGCTTCGAAACGCTCGAGGCGGAGGTGCCCGGCGCGGTCGGGCGTTTCGAGGGGGCGGTCTCGCTGGAGGTCATCGACGGGAACCTGCTTCCCAATGTCCGGCTCGAGGGACCGATCGACGGGGATATCGGCAAGGCCGACGTTCTGCGCTTCTGGCCGGTCGATTTCGCCCTCGGCGCGCGCGACTGGCTCAGCCAGAGCATTCTAGGCGGCCGGCTGTCGCGGGCGCGGATGGACATGGACATCTCCGCCGCGGCGCTCGCGGATCGCTTCATCGAGGACGAGGCGCTGTCCCTGAGCTTCCATTTCGCGGATGCGGACGTCCGCTACGTCTCCACCATGACGCCCCTGCGGGGGCTGACGGGCCAGGCCGAGCTGCGCGGCAATTCGCTGTCGCTGACCGGAACCGGCGCGTCGATCGGCGAGATCGAGGTCGAGCGCATCTTCGTCGAGATTCCGCGCCTCAACCCGAAAGGCGCGACGGCGCGCTTCGGCGGAACCGCGCGCTCGGCGGCCGAGCCGGTCATTCGCCTGCTCGACCAGGAGCCGCTCGGATTCGCGAGCGATTACGGCATCGACCCCGCCCAGTTCGACGGCGTCGGGACGATCGATTTCGAGATCCGCCGTCCCATGCGCCGCTTTGTTCCGGTGGAGGAAATCGGCTTTGACGTGTCTGCGGAGTTCGGCGACGTGACCGGACCGGCGGGCCTGCCCGGTGCGCGCTTCACCGACGGCGACGTGCGCCTCGAGGCGGATCCGTCGGGAGTGACGGCGAACGCCGAGGCCACGCTCGCGGGCAGCCGCGCCGATATCGTCTGGACCGAGGCCTTCGGCGGCGAACCCGATGCGCCGAGCACGGCGATCGAGATCGCCACGACCATGGACGGCCGCAGCCTCGACGAGCTCGGCCTGCCGCTGCGCCGGTTCCTCGACGGGTCCGTCGGGCTCGAGGCGGTCGCGCGCGGGCGCGGCTTCGAGTTCGAGACGCTGGAGGTTTCGCTCGATCTCGCCGACGCGGCCGTCGCGCTTCCCGCCGATCTGTGGAGCAAGCCCGCCGGGGCGCCCGGCGCGGCCGCGTTCCGCGCCGTGTTTGCCGAGAGCGGCGCGCTGCAGCTCGACGGCATCCGGGCCGAGGCGGAGGGCGCCGCGCTGCAGGCCAGCGTCGGGCTTGCGCCGGACGGGCGCCTGCTCGACGCGAGCGCGGAGCGGGTCTTCCTCGAGGACGTCATGGAGCTGAGCGCCGCCGCCGATCGCCCCGAGGGACCGGACGGACCCCTGCGGGTCCGCGTCACCGGGGCGTATCTCAACGCCCGCGACATCTTCGACCGCGTGCTGCGCGCCAGCGGTTTCGCCGCCGAGGAGGCCGACGACGAGGAGGACGGCGTCTTCATCTTCGAGGGCGCGGTGGAGCAGGTCGCGGTTCGCGACAGCCGCTTCCAGGACGTCGACCTGTTCCTGCGCAGCGGGCCCGACGGGCTGGAGCGCTTCGCGCTGGCCGCGCGCTCCGGCGCCGGACCGGTCGAGGTCGCGTTCGGCCCGGCGGGAGACGGGACGGGGGAAAGAACGCTTACCGCCTCGACGGCGGACGCCGGCGGCCTGCTGGCCGCCTTCACCGGCTACGATAACGCGCGGGGCGGGGCGCTGGTCCTGTCCGGTCGGGCGCCGCCGCTCGGCCAGAGCGGCGGCCTCGCGGGCGACATCCAGGTCGACGACTTCACGCTCGAGCGTCTCCCCCTGCTTGCGCGGGTCCTCGCCGCCGGCTCGCTTGAGGGGCTGGCCGGCCTGCTGAGCGGGGAGGGCATCGTGTTCGAGACCCTCGAGGCCGGCTTCGTGTGGAATGACGGCGTGCTCGAACTCGAATCCGCGCGCACCGCCGGTCCGTCGCTGGGCGTCACCTATAGCGGCGTCGTCGACTTCCAGCAGGAGCGCCTCGCCCTCGACGGCACGCTGCTGCCGTCCTACGGCGTCAATTCCGCGCTGGGCGGCATCCCGGTGCTCGGCGAACTCCTGACCTCGCGCCGGGGCGAAGGCGTGTTCGGCGTCACCTTCTCGGTGTCGGGTCCGTTCGAGGAGACCCGCGTCGTGGCCAACCCGCTCTCCGCGCTGGCGCCGGGCGTGTTCCGCCGCATCTTCGAGGGCACGTCGGCCGAGCGCGAGCTGGAAGCGCTCGAGGCGCAGCGCCGCGCCGCCGAGGAGGCGGCTGAAGATGCGGAGGAGTCCGCCGATCCGTCCGGCGAGGACCCGTCCCCGTCGCCGGACTCCGATCCGGGATCGGAAGGCTAGACCGGCCGGACCAGCGCGTGGCGCTTCTTGCCCACCGAGAGCTTGATCGCGCCGTCGCGCAGATCCTCTGCAGACAGCGCGCGCTGGGGGTCGTCGACGACGGCGTCGTTCACCCGCGCCGCGCCCTCCTTGATCTTGCGTCGCGCCTCGCCGCGGGAGGCGCACAGCCCGGCGTCGGCGAGCGCGGCGACGAGTCCGGCCTCGCCGCGCTCGAACGCGGCGGCGTCGATCTCGACCGTCGGCAGGCCGGCCCCGGCGCCGCCGGCGAACGTGGCTTTCGCGGTCTCTTCGGCGTCGCGGGCGGCCTGCTCGCCGTGGAGCATGGTCGTGGCGGCGTTGGCCAGCGCGACCTTGGCGGCGTTGATCTCGGCGCCGCCCAGCGATTCCAGCCGCGCGATCTCGTCGAGCGGGAGATCGGTGAACAGGCGCAGGAAGCGGCCGACATCGGCGTCCTCGGTGTTGCGCCAGAACTGCCAGTAGTCATAGGCGCTGAGCAGGTCCTCGTTGAGCCACACCGCGCCCTCGGCGGTCTTGCCCATTTTCGCGCCGGACGCCGTGGTGATGAGCGGCGTGGTCAGCCCGTACACCTCGACGCCGTCGACGCGACGGCACAGCTCGACGCCGTTGACGATATTGCCCCACTGATCCTGTCCGCCGATCTGGAGCGTGCAGTCATGGCGGCGGTTCAGCTCGAGGAAGTCGACGGCTTGGAGCAGCATGTAGTTGAACTCCAGGAAGGTCATCGGCTGTTCGCGCTCGAGCCGCAGGCGCACCGAATCGAAGGTGAGCATCCGGTTGATCGTGAAATGCCGGCCGTACTCGCGCAGGAATTCGAGATAGCCGTAGCCGGCGAGCCACTCGTCGTTGTCGACGACGAGACAGGCGTCGAGATCGAGCAGGCGCGAGAACGGCTTGAGGATGCCTTCCTTGTGGACGGCGATCTGCTCGGGCGTCAGCAGCGGGCGCGCCGAATCCTTGCCCGAGGGGTCGCCGATCTTCGTCGTCGCCCCGCCGAACAGCACGATCGGGCGATGGCCGGCCTGCTGCATGCGCCGGAGCATCATGATCTGGACGAGGCTGCCCACGTGGAGCGACGGCGCGGTGAGGTCGAATCCGATATAGCCCGTGACCGGAGCCTTGGCCGCGGCCGCGTCGAGACCGTCGAGATCAGTCGCCTGGTTGACGTAGCCGCGCTCGACCAGTGCGGAGACGAGGTCCGACTTGGTGTCGGTCATGGGGTTTCTCCTCGGAACGAACCGGGGGCTAATAGCAACAACTCGGCGCTGGCGGAAAGAGGCGCGCATGAAGGTTGTCGGATTGATGAGCGGCACGTCGCTCGACGGGGTGGACGCCGCGCTTATGGAGACCGACGGGGAGACGGTAGCGCGCTTCGGTCCGGGGCTCGAGCGCGCGTACGCGCCGGGCGAGCGCCGGATTCTGCAGGCCGCCGTCGACGCCGCGCGCGCCTGGCGCTTCGAAGGCCCCGAGCCGGCTGCGTTCGCCGAGGCCGAAACGGTCCTGACGACGACCCATGCCGAGGCGGTCGCCGCGGTCTGCGAGGCCGCCGGGATCGCGCCTTCCGATCTCGATCTCGTCGGCTTTCACGGCCAGACCGTGCTCCACCGCGCCCCGGCTGAGGGCGTTCCGGGCCGGACGCGCCAGCTCGGCGACGGCGCCGCGCTCGCCGCCCGGCTCGGCTGCGACGTCGCCTTCGATTTCCGCAGCGCCGACGTGGCCGCGGGCGGGCAGGGCGCGCCGCTGGCGCCGGTCTATCACCGCGCGCTCGCCGACTGGTCGGGGCTCGAGCGGCCGCTCGGCGTGCTCAATCTGGGCGGCGTCGCCAACATCACGCTGATCGCCTCCGACGGAGCGCTCGTCGCCTTCGACACGGGGCCGGCCAACGGGCTGATCGACGCGTTCATGGAGCAGCGCACCGGCGAGGCGATGGACGCGAACGGCGAGACGGCGGCCCGCGGGCGCGTCCACGAGGCCGCCTTCGCGGAGTATCTCGCCCACGACCATTTCGCCGCCGGCGGACCGAAATCGCTCGATCGCTGGGACTTCGATCTCGACGCGGTCGCCAACCTGTCGACGGAGGACGGCGCGGCGACGCTCACGGCCTTCACCGCGCGCAGCGTCGCCCTCGGCGTCGAGCGCCTGCCCGAGCGGCCGGCGCGGCTGATCGTGTGCGGCGGCGGGCGGAAGAACGCGACCCTGCGCGCGCTCATCGAGGCGGCGTGCGACATGCCCGCCATTCCCGCCGAAGACGTGGGCTGGCGCGGCGACCTGATCGAGGCCGAGGCCTTCGCCTTTCTCGCCGCGCGCTGCGCGGCGGGCCGGCCGATCAGCTTTCCGGGAACCACGGGCGTCTCCGAGCCCATGACGGGCGGGCGCATCGCCCGGGGCTGACGCGCCTACTCGCCGTCTTCCTCGGCGGCCTCGATGCGCGGCGCGTCGAGGATGGCGAGGCGCTCGTCGAGATAGCCCGACACTTCCCGCTCGAGGTCGTCGAGATGATCGGTGAAGAGGTGGCCGGCGCCCGGAACCGCCTTGCGCGTGATCTCGATGCCCTTCTGGGTGCGCACCTTGCTCATCACGCGCTCCATCTCCTCGTAGGGCACGATGGTGTCGGATTCGCCGTGCACGACGATGCCCGAGGCCGGGCAGGGCGCGAGGAAGGTGAAGTCGTACATGTTGGTCGGCGGCGAGACCGAGACGAAGCCCGCGATCTCGGGCCGGCGCATCAGCAGCTGCATGCCGATCCACGCGCCGAAGGAGTGGCCCGCCACCCAGCAATAGGGCGCGTGCGTGTTGTGCGCCTGGATCCAGTCGAGCGCGGTGGCGGCGTCCGACAGTTCGCCGAGCCCCTGCTCGTAGACGCCCTGGCTGCGCCCGACGCCGCGGAAATTGAAGCGCAGGACCGAGAAGCCGCGCTGCTTGAATGTGTCGTACATCTGCAGCGGCACCGGCGTGTCCATGTGGCCGCCGCCGCGCGGGTGGGCGTGGAGGATGAGCGCCACCGGCGCGGCGTTCTCCTTCGCCGGGCTGTACTTGCCTTCCAGTCGGCCGGCCGGGCCGGAGATGATCACGTCGGGCATGAGATCAGTCGCGTCCTGTCTGTCTGATTTCCGAGTACACAGCTCAGGCTTTTCAGACCCGCTTGCAGGCGCTATAGAGAGCGCGCAGACGGCGAATCTTGACCTGAGCGGTCGGGAACTTACGTCCTTGTACGGGCGGCGGTTCGATCAAGGTCCGGCCTCTTAGCACAACGCCGTCCCCGGATGCGAGGCCCGTTCGCTTTCGACGGACGGGCGGGAGACAGACAATGAAGCTCAGCACGAAAGGCCGCTATGCGGTGATGGCGATGGTCGACCTGGCCGATTCGGCCGCCGATCGACCGGTGCCGCTCGCCGATATCGCCTCGCGGCAGGCGATATCGCTTTCCTATCTCGAGCAGCTTTTCGCCAAGCTGCGCCGGGCGGACATCGTCCACGCCGTGCGCGGCCCCGGCGGCGGCTACCAGCTTGCGCGCCCGGCGGCGGACACGCGCGTGGCCGACATCATGCTCGCCGTCGAGGAGCCGGTCGACGTCACCCGCTGCCGGAACGGCGCGAAAGGCTGCATGGAGAACGGACGGCGCTGCGCCACGCACGACCTCTGGGACGAACTCGGCCGGCACATCCATCTCTTCCTGAGCTCGGTGTCGCTGGAGGACGTGATCGAGCGCCGCGTGCTGGGCAAGGCGACCCGCAGGGCCGCCCCGAAATCGCTGGAGGCTGCAGAGTGAAGGCGTATCTCGATCATAACGCGACCGCGCCGGCCCGCCCCGAGGCGATCGAGGCGGTCGCCGAGGCGATGGCCGCCGTCGGCAACCCGAACTCGGTGCACGCCGAAGGCCGCGCCGCCCGGGCGCGTCTCGAGCAGGCGCGCGCCGTGATCGCCGGCGCGCTCGGCGCGATGTCGGACGAGCTGGTGCTCACTTCGGGCGGAACCGAGGCCGACAATCTCGCGCTCGCCTCGGCCGAGACCGCCGGCGCGACCCGCCTGATCGTCTCGTCCATCGAGCACGAAGCGGTGCTCGATCCCGCCCGCGCGAGCGATCTGCCGACGGAATACATGCCCGTGACCGCCGACGGCGTGGTCGATCTCGACTGGCTCGCCGAGCGCCTGTCCGGCTGGGACGTCGAACGCGACGGTCCGCCCTTCGTCGCGCTGATGGCGGCCAACAACGAGACCGGCGTCATCCAGCCCGTCGCCGACGCCGCGCGCCTGGTCCGCGAGGTCGGCGGCTATCTCCATGTCGACGCCGTCCAGGTGCTCGGCAAGACGAGTTTCGATTTCGCGTCCTCGGGCGCGCATTACGCGGCGGTGTCGGCGCACAAGATCGGCGGCCCGCTGGGCGTCGGCGCGCTGCTGGTGAAGGAAGGCGCGCCGCTGTCGCGCCGCCAGCACGGCGGCGGCCAGGAGAAGGGCCGGCGCTCGGGCACCGAGAACGTGGTCGGCGCGGTGGGGTTCGCCGCGGCGATCGAGGCGGCGATGAACGACGATCTCGACGCCATCGGCGCAATGCGCGACCGGGCCGCCGCGCTCATCCGCGACGGCGCGCCGGAGGTGCGTATCTGGGGCGAGAACGCGCCGCGCACGCCGAACACGCTGTCCATGTCAGCGCCGGGCTGGCCGGGCGAGCTGCAGGTGATCGCGCTCGATCTCGCCGGGTTCGCGATCAGCGCGGGCTCGGCGTGCTCGTCGGGCAAGACGCGCCGCTCGCGCGTGCTCGAGTCGATGGGCGCGCGCGAGGACGAGGCCGGCGCCGCGGTGCGCGTGAGCTTCGGCCGCACGAACACGATGGAAGAGGCCGAGGGCTTCGCCGCGGCGTGGCTCGACGCCTACGCCATGGCGCGGTCGCAATCGGCCGCCGTCTGAACGCTTGAAGGAAGGATCGCAATGGCCGCGGTCAAGGAAACCGTCGAAGACGTCCGCAAGCTTGAAGCCGACAAGTACAAGTACGGCTTCACGACGGACATCGAGCAGGAATACGCCCCGAAGGGCCTGAACGAGGACACGATCCGGTTCATCTCCGCGAAGAAGAACGAGCCGGAGTGGATGCTCGAATGGCGCCTCGAGGCCTATCGCCGCTGGCTCACCATGAAGGAGCCGGACTGGGCGAAGGTCGGCTATCCGCCGATCGACTACCAGGACGCGATCTACTACGCCGCGCCGAAAACCGGCGCGAAATACAAGAGCCTGGACGAGGTTCCCCAGGAGCTGCTCGACACCTACGAGAAGCTCGGCATCCCGCTCAAGGAGGCCGAGGTCCTGCTCGGCGTCGAGGGCGCCGAGGAGCGCACCGCCGCCGAAGCGCGCGAGAAGTCGCGCGTGGCCGTCGACGCGGTGTTCGACTCGGTCTCCGTGGCGACGACCTTCAAGGAGGAACTGAAGAAGGCCGGCGTGATCTTCATGTCGATCAGCGAGGCGATGCAGGAGCATCCCGAGCTCGTGCGCGAATATCTGGGCAGCGTCGTGCCGCCGACCGACAACTTCTTCGCCACCCTCAACTCGGCGGTCTTCTCCGACGGCTCGTTCGTCTACGTGCCCAAGGGCGTCAAATGCCCGATGGAGCTGTCGACCTATTTCCGCATGAACGCCCAGGGCACCGGCCAGTTCGAGCGCACGCTCATCATCGCCGACGAAGGCGCCTACGTGTCCTATCTCGAGGGCTGCACCGCGCCGATGCGCGACGAGAACCAGCTCCACGCCGCCGTGGTCGAGCTGGTCGCGCTCGACGACGCCGAGATCAAGTACTCCACGGTGCAGAACTGGTGGCCCGGCGACGCCGAGGGCAAGGGCGGGGTCTACAACTTCGTGACCAAGCGCGCCGACTGCCGCGGCCGGAACTCGAAGGTGAGCTGGACCCAGGTCGAGACCGGCTCGGCGATCACCTGGAAATATCCCAGCTGCGTGCTCCGGGGCGACAACTCGCAGGGCGAGTTCTACTCGATCGCGGTGACCAACGGCCGCCAGCAGGCCGACACCGGCACCAAGATGATCCATCTCGGCAGGAACACGAAGTCGCGGATCATCGCCAAGGGCATCTCGGCGGGACACTCCGACCAGACCTATCGGGGCCTCGTGTCGGCCCACAAGAAGGCCGTCGGCGCGCGGAACTTCACCGAGTGCGACTCGCTGCTGATCGGCGATCAGTGCGGCGCGCACACCATTCCGTATATCGAGGCCAAGACGCCTTACGCCACGCTGGAGCACGAGGCGACGACCTCGAAACTCTCCGATGACCAGCTCTTCTACGCCCGCCAGCGCGGGCTCGACGAGGAGACCGCCGTGGCGCTGCTCGTCAACGGCTTCTGCCGCGAGGTGCTCCAGGAGCTGCCCATGGAGTTCGCCGTCGAGGCCCAGGCGCTGCTCAAGGTCTCGCTCGAAGGGAGCGTGGGCTGATGGCGTTGCGTCGCGCCTCTTTCCTCCCCCGTTCACGGGGGAGGTGGTCCGAAGGACCGGAGGGGGGAATTTCGGTTCCGCCGCATCCCCCCTCAGTCACCCCGGCTGGAGGCGGGGGCGGCAGCTCCCCCGCGAGCGGGGGAGCAAACCCTGCAAAGCGCTGCGTGTCTCACGCGGCTGAACAGGGCGCTCGGCTTTCCCTCCCCTTGTGGGGAGGGCCAGGGTGGGGTGACCTGAACTCCCGGACGCGCCGCAGGCGCGATCCGGGACCTCATGGCGATTGGCTTCCCGGAGGCCCCGGCTCGCCCTTCGGGCGGCCGGGGTTTCATGGGGGGCCGGCCCCCACCCCGACCTTCCCCCTGGGGGGGAGGGAGTCGAAGGCCGCGCCTCGCCCCGCTGCGGGAGGACACGCCTGATGGCTTACTGGTTCAGACGCCGTCCGCCGCGCGGGGCCGGCTTCCCGATCACGCCGGCGAGCTGGCAGGGCTGGACGGCGACCTGGGCGATCCTCGCCATCGCGGTCGCCGGCGGCCTGTTCGCCGCGCTGGCGCTCAGCGCGGCGCTCGGGACCGGGCTCGCCGCGACGCTTTACCTTCTGATCCTGGGCGCGGCGGTCGCGCTGTGGATCGGGCTGGCCTTTCTCACCTCCGCGCCGGTTCCGCCGGGAAGCGATGCGGACGAAGGAGCGACGAATGCTGAAGATCAATAACCTCCACGCCCGCGTCGAGGCCGATGACGGCGAGGGCGCCGAGATCCTCAAGGGCGTCTCGCTCGAGGTGCCCGCCGGCGAGGTGCACGCCATCATGGGTCCGAACGGCTCGGGCAAGTCGACGCTGTCCTACGTGCTCGCCGGCCGCGAGGGCTACGAGATCACCGAGGGCGGCATCGAATTCCGCGGCGAGGACGTTGCGGAGATGGAGCCCGAGGCGCGCGCCGCGCGCGGGCTCTTCCTGTCCTTCCAGTACCCGGTCGAGATCCCCGGCGTGCCGACGCTGACCTTCCTCAAGGAGGCGCTCAACGCCCAGCGCAAGGCCCGCGGCGAGGACGAGGTTCCGGCCCCCGAGTTCATGAAGAAGGCCCGCGAAAGTGCTGCGAAACTCGGCGTTTCGAACGAAATGCTGAAGCGGCCCGTGAACGTCGGGTTTTCCGGCGGCGAGAAGAAGCGCATGGAGATCTTCCAGGCGCTGATGCTGGAGCCGAAATTCCTCGTCCTCGACGAGACCGACTCCGGTCTCGACGTCGACGCGCTCAAGGTCGTCGCCGACGGCGTCAACGCGCTGCGCGATCCCGAACGCGGCATGCTGGTGATCACGCACTATCAGCGCCTGCTGGACTACCTGACGCCCGACACGGTCCACGTCATGGCCGACGGCCGCATCGCCGAGAGCGGCGGGCCCGAGCTCGCCCGCACCGTCGAGGCCGAGGGCTATGACAAGTATGCGCGGAGCGCCGCCTGATTCATGACCGCCGCGATCAAGACCATACCTCTCGAAGACGTCTTCCTCGCCGAGCTGCCCGAAGCGGGCGAGGACTGGCGCGCGCTTCTGCGCGCCGATCTCGCCGAGCGCGGCCTGCCGCATCGCCGCGTCGAGGAATGGAAGTGGAGCGATCTGCGCGCCGCGCTCGCCCGCATGGGCGGGGACGCGGGATCGATCGCGGTCGACGCCTCGCGCGCGCCCGACGAGACCGCGCCGGTCGCGCAGGCGCCCACGCTCGTCATGCCGCGGCTCGCCGCCGCGCTGGGCGGACCCGCCGATATCTACCGCCTGACCGACGGCGAGGCGCTGAACCTCGATATCTCCGCCAAGCCGGGCGCGGCCCACAAGGTGATCGCGATCGAGCTTCCCGCCGGCGTCGAGGCCAGCCTGCACGAGCGCTACGCCGGCGCGGCCGGCGCGTTCGCCAATGTCGCGGTGCTGATCCGGCTGGGCGAGGGCGCGCGGCTGACGCGCCTCATCGAGCAGGACGCTTCGTCCGACGCCGTGATGGTCGTCACCAGCGGGATCGAGCTTTCGGCGAATGCGAGGGCGACACAGACGACGCTCGGCTTCGGCGCCAAGCTCGCCCGGCTCGAGACGCACGTGACGCATCCCGGCGAGGGCGCGGATCTGTCGCTCGACGGGGCGTATATCGTTGGCGACAAGCTCCATCTCGACCAGACCACCTTCGTCCGGCATACGGGCGAGGGCGGGACGACCTCCGAGCTGTTCAAGGGCGCGGCCGCGAAGGGCGGCAGGGGCGTCTTCCAGGGCAAGATCTTCGTCGAGCGCGCCGCCCAGAAGACCGACGCGCGCATGACCCATCGCGGCCTGCTGCTGGACGAGGGCGCGGAGATCGACGCCAAGCCCGAGCTCGAGATCTACGCCGACGATGTCGAATGCGCCCACGGCAATGCGCTCGGCGCGATCGACGAGACCGCGCTGTTCTACATGCGCCAGCGGGGCATCCCCGAGCCGCAGGCCCGCGCGCTGCTCACCGAGAGCTTCCTCGCCGAGCCCCTTATGGCGATCGCCGACGAGGCCGAGCGCGAGCGCCTGCTGGAGAAGCTGCGCGCGCGTCTCAAGGAGGTCGCATGACCGCGTTGACGAAACCCGAGGCGGCCTTCGACCCGTATGCGATCCGCGACGAGTTTCCGATCCTCGCGCGGACGGTGAACGACAAGCCGCTCGTCTATCTCGACAACGCCGCGACCGCGCAGAAGCCGGAAGCCGTCATCGAGGCCGTCGGCGACGTCTGGCGTCAGTCTTACGCCAACGTCCATCGCGGGCTGCACACGCTCGCCAACGAGGCCACCGAGGCCTTCGAGGGCGCGCGGGGCAAGATCGCGTCCTTCCTCGGCGCGGAGCGGGCCGAGCAGATCGTGCTCACGCGCGGCGCCACCGAGGCGATCAATCTCGTCGCCTGGTCGCTCGGCGAGACGCTGGAGGCCGGCGACGAGATCATCCTCTCCCAGATGGAGCACCACTCGAACATCGTGCCCTGGCACTTCCTGCGCGAGCGCAGGGGCGCGGTCATCAAGTGGGTCCCCGTCCGCGACGACGGCTCGCTCGACATGGAGGCTTACGAGGCGCTGTTCACGCCGCGCACGAAGATCGTTGCGCTGACCCACATGTCGAACGTGCTGGGCGCGGTGACGGACGCGAAGCGCCTGACGGAGATCGCCCACGCCCGCGACGTCCCGATCCTGCTCGACGGCTCGCAGGCGGCGGTGCATTCGCAGGTCGACGTCGCCGACATCGGCTGCGATTTCTACGTCTTCACCGGCCACAAGCTGTACGGGCCGAACGGCTCTGGCGCGCTCTACGCGGCGGCCGACTGGCTCGACCGCCTCGCGCCGTGGCAGGGCGGCGGCGAGATGATCGCCGAGGTGAGCGAGACCGGCGTCGTCTACGCCGATCCGCCGCATAAGTTCGAGGCCGGCACGCCGGCGATCGCCGACGCGATCGGGCTGGGCGCGGCGATCGACTGGCTGACGGCGCAGGACCGGGCCGCCATCCACGCCCACGAGCGCGCGCTGCTCGACCGCGCCACGGCCGGGCTTTCCGGGATCGACGGCGTGCGCATCCTCGGGACCACGCAGGACAAGGGCGCGATCCTCTCCTTCGTCGACGACAACGCCCACGCCCACGATCTCGCCCAGCTCATGGACAAGTACGGCGTGGCCGTCCGCGCGGGCCATCACTGCGCCCATCCGCTGATGTCGCGCTTCGGCGTCGCCGCGACGGCGCGGGCGAGCTTCGCCCTCTACAACACCGCCGAGGAGGTCGACGCCTTCATCGAGGCGTTGCACAAGGCGCGCAGCTTTCTCATCTAGAGGCCGGGAAGACGAATGGACGACATGAGAGACCATACAGCCCGGGCCGAAGCCGCAGAGCGCGACGTGATCGATCTGAACGCGCCGGCGGCGGAGTCCGCGACGCAGTCCGAGCCCGCGGCGGATGAAAGCGCCGGCGTCGCGCCGGCGCTGTCGGACAAGGAGATCGCCCGCGTCACCGATGATGTCGTCGCTGCGCTGAAATCGGTCTACGATCCCGAGATCCCGGTCGACATCTACGAGCTCGGCCTGATCTACAAGGTCGATCTCGAGGACGACCGCACGCTCAAGGTCGAGATGACGCTCACCGCGCCGGGCTGCCCGGTGGCCGGCGAGATGCCCGGCTGGGTCCAGGAGGCCTGCAACACCGTCGAGGGCGTCGAGCGCACCGATGTGACGCTCACCTTCGATCCGCCCTGGACGCCCGATCGGATGAGCGACGAGGCCCGGCTGCAACTGAACATGCTCTGAGAGGCGCCGAGATGACCCGACCGAAACCCAAGGCCGTGACCCTGACCGACGCCGCCGCCGAGCGCGTCAAGGCGCTGATGGCCAAGAACGGCAAGGGCTATCTGCGCGTGGGCGTGACCAATGGCGGCTGCGCGGGCATGGAATACATGATGGACTATGTCTCCGAGCCCGAGCCGTTCGACGAGCGCGTCGAGGACAAGGGCGTCGAGATCGTCGTCGAGTCCAAGGCGCTGCTCTTCCTGCTCGGCTCCGAGATCGACTACGAGGTCACGCCGCTGCACGCCAAGTTCGTCTTCCGCAATCCCAACGAGACCGACGCGTGCGGCTGCGGCGAAAGCGTGACGCTGACGCCCGCGCAGCTGGAGTCGTGATGCGCGCTTGTCTCGACGCCCGGCCCGTGGTGGTTTGAAGCACGGCCGTCCCGGGGGTTGTGCATGAAGCTTCTGTCCTCTCCGACCTCGCCCTACGCGCGCAAGTGCAAGGCGCTGATCCTGGAAAAGAGCCTGGAGACGCGGATCCATGTCGAGGAGCTGAACCCGCTCGACGATCCGGGCGAACTCCACGCCGCCAATCCGCTGGGCAAGGTCCCGGCGCTGGTGCGCGACAACGCGCCGGCGATCGTCGGCTCGGCGGCGATCTGCGACTACATCGACACCCTCAATGACGAAACCTGGATCCCCGCGCGCGGGGAGAGCCGGACGCTGGTCATGCGTCAGCAGGCGCTCGCCGACGGGCTGCTTGACCTGACGGTCGGACGCCGGCTCGAGACCAATCGCGATGACGAGCTGCGCTATCCCTACTGGATCGAGCGCTGGGAGCGGGCGATCACGCGCACGCTGGACGTCCTGGAGGACTCCGAACGCAGCCGGTTCGAGCGCTCGGTCGATCTCGGCGCGCTCGCCGTGGCCGTGGCGCTGGGCTACCTGGATTTCCGCTATCCGGAGTTCGACTGGCGCGAGGGCCGGCCGGGCCTCGCCGAATTCGCCGAAAAATGGTTCGCGCGCGAGAGCTTCGTGGAGACCGCGCCGCCGAAATCGGCCTGAGCGGTGGCCGTCTCCGACGATTTCCTCGAATTCGCCTGCGAGCATCTCGCCGCCTTAGGCCCCGTCAGCGCGCGGCGCATGTTCGGCGGGGCGGGGCTGTATGCGCAGGGCGTCATGTTCGCCCTCGTCGCCGACGACCAGATCTATCTCAAGGTCGATGACGCGCTGTCGGCGGCGCTGGCCGCCGAGGGAAGCGGGCCCTTCATCTTTCGACCCAAGGACGGACCGCCGGGGGAGATGGGCTACTGGCGCCTGCCCGAAGCCGCCGTGGATGATTCCGAGGAGGCGGGCCGCTGGGCGCGGCGCGCGCTCGACGTCGCGCTCAGGGCGCAGGCGGGCAAGAAGAAGCGGAAGCCGAAGGCCTGATCAGGCGGCGGCGACGCCGTTCGCGTCGGCCGGGGTCTCGTCGACCGTGGTGCGGTTCCGGCCGTCGGTCTTCGACCGGTAGAGATTGGTGTCGCAGCGCTCGATGAGCGACTCGACGGATTCGCCGGGATGGTGCTGCGAGACGCCGAGCGAAACGGTGATGTGCCCGAGGTCCTCGCTCGTCGATTTGCGCAATAGCCGCTTTGACTCGACGGTCGAGCGGACCTTCTCGGCGATCTGGCGGGCTTCCTCGATCTCCGTCTTCGGCAGGACGACGCCGAACTCCTCGCCGCCATAGCGGGCGACGACGTGATAGTCCTTCGAGAAGCGGCTGAGGCACGCGGCGACGAAGCGGATGATCTGGTCGCCGGTCTGGTGGCCCCAAGTGTCGTTGAACCGCTTGAAATGGTCGATGTCGCAGAGGATCAGCCCGAACGGTTCGCCGTTGAGGTCGGCGGCGCGCCGCGCCTTGCGCAGCGCCTCGTCGAAGCGCTTCCGGTTGGCGACGCCGGTGAGGGCGTCGGTCATCGCCTCCTCGCGGACCTTCTCGAGATTCGAGCGCAGCTGCTCGACCTCGCGCGAGGTGTCGTGCAGGCGCTTCTCGAGGTCGCGCGAGCGGCGCTGCATGCGCGCCGTGGCGGAGACGAGCCCCTCGACCATCTGCTTGAAGCTGGCCTGGTCGGTGGTCTTGTCGAGCTTGCCGGACGCGCCGGCGAGGGCCTCTCCATAGGCCTGGGTGTCGCGCTTGGCGTCGGCCAGCGTCTGGACGACCTCGCCGAGTTCGCGGCTCATCGCGCCGCCGGTCTCGATGACGGCGTCCTGGATGCGCTTGAACGTGAAGTAGCGGTCGTAGAGATCGTCGAGGAAGGCCTCGTCGAATTCACCGCCTTCATTGATCCGCGCCTCGATGGATTCGCAAAGTTCGGGGATCGAATCCGAAACGAACGCCACCCAGATCGAATAGTTCTGCGCGCTCGGGACGACCTGGTGCTCGGCCATGAGGTCGAGCGCCTTGCGCGCGAGATCGATACCTTCGGAAGTCTGCAATCGGCCGTTCACGCGTGCTCACCCCTGCTTGTCCGTGGCGCGATCGGCGCGACCATGGATGCCTATCCCGTGGAGGCACGGTAGGGGGGAAATGAAAAGAACGCGTAAATGCCCCGATCGCGTCGGGAGCGGGGGCGGGCTCAACCGTAGGCGGAACGCAGAAGGAATTCAGGTACATGGTCCCCGAAGCCGGGCGCGACGGCCTCGGCGGCTTCCTCGCGCGCCGGCGATTTTCCACCGGTCTTGCGGCGACCGCCGCCGCCGCGGCGACGACCTCCGCTGCGACCGGACCCGCCGCCGGACTTCGCCGCCGGCTTGTCGGCCTTCTCCGCCTTCTCGGCGGTCGGTTCGGGCGCCGGATCCGTCCTGGCTTCCGCCGCCTCTTCCTTGTCCGCCTCGGCGGCCTTCGCGGGCTTTTCGGACTTGGGCTCCGAGGCGCGCGGCTTGCCGCCGGATTTCTGCTTCGAGCCCGATCCGTCGAGCTTGAGCGTTTCGGGCTCCTCGCCGATGAGCTTGATGATGTTCGCCAGCGACTTGGAATCCTCCGGCGTCACGATCGTCACCGACTCGCCTTCCATCCCGGCGCGGCCGGTGCGTCCGATCCGGTGGATGTAGTCGTCCGGGTTGCGGGGGATGTCGAAATTGAAGACGTGGCTCACCGCCGGGATGTCCAGACCGCGTGCGGCCACGTCCGAAGCGACCAGCAGGCGCGTCTCGCCGGACTTGAAGTCGGCGAGCGTCTGCGTGCGCTGCGATTGCGGCAGATCGCCGTGGATCGGCGCTGCGGAAAAGCCGTGACGCGCGAGCGAGCGGGCGACCACGTCGACGTCGCGCTTGCGGTTGCAGAACACGATGCCGTTCTTGACGCCTTCGCGATTGATCGCCGCGCGAAGGGCCGCGCGCTTGGCCTTCGGCGTCTTGTCGTCGACCCGGACGAGGTACTGCTTGATCGTCTCGGCGGTCTTCTCCTTCCGCGACACCTCGATGCGCTCCGGGTCGTGCAGGAAGGTGTTCACCAGCCGGACGATCTCGTTGGGCATCGTCGCGGAGAAGAACAGCGTCTGACGCCGCGGCGGGACCAGCTTGAAGATGCGCTCGATGTCCGGGATGAAGCCCATGTCGAGCATGCGGTCGGCTTCGTCGATGACGAGGATCTGCACGCCCGTGAGCAGCAGCTTGCCGCGCTCGAAATGGTCGAGCAGGCGGCCGGGCGTGGCGATCAGCACGTCGGCGCCGGAATCCAGGATCTTTTCCTGGGGCCCGTAGGACACGCCGCCGATGAGCAGCGCCATCGTCAGCTTGTGATTCTTCGAATAGGTCTCGAAATTCTCCGCGACCTGGGCGGCGAGCTCGCGCGTCGGGCAGATGATCAGCGAGCGCGGCATGCGCGCCTTGGCGCGGCCCCGCGAGAGGCGCTCGATCAGCGGCAGCGTGAAGGACGCCGTCTTGCCGGTGCCGGTCTGGGCGATGCCGAGCACGTCGCGGCCCGCCAGCGCGACCGGAATCGCGCCTTCCTGAATCGGCGTGGGCTTCTCGTAGCCGGCGTCCTTGACGGCGGCAAGCAGGTTCGGGCTCAGGCCCAGTTCTTCGAAGGTCATGCGCCTCGTCGATCGCCCTTGTTCGTTACATAGGGGCGTCTAGCAAATCCTGCGCCGAATCCCGCGGATCGGCGCGCACGCGCGGAAAATACGGGGCCGGCGCGCGCTGTCAACGCGGCCGGCCCGTAGATTGCGCAGTTCGCGCGATCGTGTTGCTTAATGGCGATATGCGAAGTCGGCCTCCGCGGCGATCTCCGCGTAACGATCACGCAGGCGGGTCTGACGGGTTTCGAGGCTTTGCGCCTCGCCGTCGATGAACACCGCCGTCGGCGCGCTCATCAACTCGAGCGGATCGCCGTCCCACACGACGACGTCGCCGGCGTATCCCGCCTCGAGCGCGCCGAAGCGGTCGCTGACGCCGTAGATCTCGGCGGGCGCAAGCGTGATGGCGCGGAAGGCCTCTTCCCACTCGGCGCCGTGCGCGGCGGCCAGGCCGGCGTGCTGCGTGAGCAGGCGCGGGTTCCAGTAGATGTCCGAACCCATCGTCGTGTAGGCGACCTGCACGCCGGCGTCGTGCAGGCGCGCGGCCGCCTGCAGCGTCGAAGCCAGCGTGTCGAAGGAGTCCGGCAGGTTGCGCATCGGATCCATGATGACCGGCACGCCCGCCGCCGCGAGTTCGTCGGCGACGAGATGGGCTTCCGCCGCACCGGCGATGATCAGGCGCAGCGAGCGATTCGCCTCGATGAAGTCGAGGGCGCGGCGAATGTCGGCGGCCCGGTCGATATAGACCACGAGCGGCGTTTCCCCGCGCGCGACGGGCACCATCGCGGCCGCGTCGGCGCGCGTGAGCACGTCGCCGTCGCCGCCGTTCTGGTAGCGGCCGGGATAGGCCCGGGCGTCGTCCAGCGCCGCGCGGAGATAGGCCCACGCCGCCGCCGTCGAGCCGCCCGCGAGATTCGCGCCGGAGCGCCGAAGGTCGGCGACCATGAAGTCGCGCGTCGTGAACACGGAGTCCGGCGCGCCCGCGGAATCGGCGAGCGCCCCCTGGCCGGCGATGATCGTCGAGCCGGTGGACGGATGCAGCGCGAAGCGCGTGATGCCTTCCGCGCGGGCTTCGTCGATATGATTGCCCGACGGATTGAAGCCCTCGGACACGTCGAGCGCGGCGGAGAACGGCGACTCGCCGGCCGCCGCGTTGCGCGTCGAGTCCTCGAGCGCGACCTCGATCAGGCCGAGCTGGGTGTGAGGATGGAACAGGCCCGGGGTGATCCAGCCGCCTTCGGCGTCGACGACCGTCGCCTCGGCGGGGATTTCCACGTCCGCTCCGACCGCGACGATGTCGCCGTCGCGCATCAGCACCGAGCCGTCATCGATGACGCCGGCGCTGGTGTTGGTGACGACGCGGCCGTTGGTCACCGCGACGGTCTGGGCGAGCGCCGGCGCCGCGACTGCGGCGGCCAGCGCGAGAGAAGCGAGAACGCGTTTCATCTCAGTAGTCTCCTTCGCCGGGCTGACCCAGCATGAAGTCGCGGACGGTGCGGCGATCGGGGTCGGCGCGGTCGAACATCAGCGCCCCGTCGATGAAGACCTGATCGGCCACGGCGTAGGTCGAGAAGGGATGCTCCGACCAGATGACCACGTCGCCGCGCTTGCCTTCCTCGATCGAGCCGGTCTCGTCGAAGACGCCCAGCGCCTGGGCGGGACGCGCGGTGAACCATCCCACGGCCTCGCCGTCGGAGATGTCGAGTCCCATGCGCCGGCCGTCGGAGAGCGCCTTGGCGACCTCCTGGTTCAGTCGCTGGATGCCGAGATCGCTGTCGGAGTGGATCATCGCGCAGGCGCCGGCGGCGTGGGTGAGCGCGAGGTTCTCGGGGATGGAATCGTAGGCCTCCATCTTGAACCCGCCCCAGTCGGCCCAGACGGCCGCGCAGGTCCCGTGCTCGGCGAGCAGGTCGGGGATCTTGTAGGCCTCGACGCCGTGGTGGAAGGCGGTGACCTGGTAGCCGAACTCCTCGGACATATCGAGCACCTGCGCCATCTGGTCGGCGCGGTAGCAGTGCATCTGGACGAGGATCTCGCCTTCGAGCACGCCCATCAGCGTGTCGAGCTCGAGATCGCGCGTCGGCGGCTCGGCGTCCTCGCCGGCCTCGACGGCGGCGTAGTACTCGTTCCAGTCGTCCCGATAGTTCGACGCCTCGATCCACGAGGCGCGATAGCCGGCCATGTTGCCCATGTCCGTCATCGGCGACTGGTTGCGCCCGCCATAGACGCGCGACGGGTTCTCCCCGCACGCCATCTTCAGCGTGTAGGGCGCATCCGGGAACTTCATCGCCTGGACCGTCCGGCCGGGCACGTTGCGCAGGGTGACGCCGCGGCCGCCAAACAGGTTCGCCGAGCCGGGCAGGATGTGCAGCGTCGTGACGCCGCCGGCCAGCGCGGTGTCGAAGCCGGGGTCCTGCGGCCAGACGCTGTGCTCGGCCCAGACCTCGGCGGTCACCGGCGAGGTGACCTCGTTGCCGTCGGAATGGGCGTTCACCGCCGGGGAGGGGTAGACGCCGAGATGCGAGTGGATGTCGACGACGCCGGGGGTGACGTAGCGTCCCGAAGCGTCGATCACCTCCGCGCCCTCGGGCGCTTCCAGCCCCGAGCCGATCGCGGCGATCCGGCCGTTCTCGATCAGCACGTCGGTGTCCTGCATCTCGCCGCCGACGCCGTCGAACACGGTCGCGTTGGCGATCAGCACGACGCCCGATTCCGGCGGCGCGTAGGTCGACGGATAGGGATTGCGATCGAAGCCGGCTGTCCCGGTCTCCGAGTCGGCGGCCGCCGACTCGGTTTCGCCGCCGGCGTCTCCGGCGGCGGACTCGTCGGTCTCGTCGGTCTGGTCCGCGCAGGCGGCCAGCACGAGCGCGGCCATCGAGGCCAGGCCGGCGATGGCTGGGTGGAATCTCACAGTTCTGTCTCCCCGATAGGATTCCGCGGCGGTCGGTCGCCGCACGATGCGCGCAAGCCTCCACAAAAACCGGTCCGGAGAAAAGGGGCTAATTGACGGGCGGACCCGCTCTTACACGTCGACTTCGTCGACGAAGGGCGCGTGCTCCTGGATGTACCTGAAGCGAAGCTCGGCCTTGCGGCCCATCAGCGTCTCGACGAGCTGGTCGTCGGCGCGCCGCATCTCCTCGTCGACGGTGATGCGCGCCAGCGAGCGGCTGGCGGGGTCCATCGTCGTGGCCTTGAGCTGGGCCGGCGTCATCTCGCCGAGGCCCTTGAACCGGCCGACATCGACCTTGTTCTTCTTGAATTCGGTCTCGATCAGCCGGTCGCGTTCAGCCTCGTCGGCGGCGTAGAGCGTCTTCGCGCCCTGGGTCAGCCGGAAGAGCGGCGGCTGGGCCATGAACAGGCGGCCGGAATCGATGAGCGCCGGGGCGAACTTGTAGAAGAAGGTCGCCAGCAGGGCGGCGATGTGGGCGCCGTCGACATCGGCGTCGCACATGATGATGACGCGCTCGTAGCGCAGGTCGTCGAGGTCGAACTTCGATCCGGGCTGCGCGCCCAGCGCCAGCATCAGGTCGGAGATCTCCTGGTTGGCGGCGATCTTGTCGGCCGTCGCCGAGGCGACGTTGAGGATCTTGCCGCGCAGGGGAAGGATCGCCTGGGTCCGCCGGTCGCGGGCCTGCTTGGCCGAGCCGCCCGCCGAGTCGCCCTCGACGAGGAAGATCTCGGTGCCTTCGGGGCCGGTCTTCGAGCAATCGGCGAGCTTGCCGGGCAGGCGCAGCCGCCGCGAGGCGGTCTGGCGCTTGACCTCCTTCTCGCGCTTCCTCTTGAGGCGCTCGTCGGAGCGCTCGATCGCCCATTCCAGCAGGCGGGCGGCCTCCTTCGGGCGGGCGGCGAGCCAGTGGTCGAAGCGGTCGCGGATCGCCGTCTCCACGAGCCGCTGGGCCTCGGCGGTGGACAGCCGGTCCTTGGTCTGGCCCTGGAACTCGGGATCCTTGAGGAAGATCGAGATCATCGCCCCGGCGCCGCCCATGACGTCGTCCGGCGTGACCTGGGCGGCCTTCTTCACGTTGGACAATTCGCCGTGGGCGCGCAGCCCCTTGGCCAGCGCCGCGCGCAATCCCTGCTCGTGCGTGCCGCCCTGGGGCGTGGGCACGGTGTTGCAGTAGGAGTGGCAGAAGCCGTCGATCTCGCCGAAGCCGTCGGCGGAGAAGGCGACGGCCCATTCCGCCGCGCCCATCCGGCCCTCTCGCTCGACGCGGCCGGCGAAGATTTCGGTGACGAGCGTGCTCTTCGCCGAAAGCTCGGCGAGCCGGTCGGCGAGCCCGCCCGGGAAGGACAGCACGGTCTCGGCGGGAATGTCGGTGCCCTCGACCATCTCCTCCGGGCAGCGCCAGCGGATCTCGACGCCCCGGCGGAGAAACGCCTTGGATCGCGCCATGGCGAACATGCGCGCGGGCTTCAGCCCGACGCGCGCGCCGAAGACCTCCGGGTCGGGCTTGAAGCGGACCTGCGTGCCGCGCCGATTGGGCGCCGCGCCGACCTTTTCGACCGGTCCGGCCGGAAGCCCGCGATCGAAAGTCTGACGCCAGAGCGTGCGCTCGCGGGCGACCTCCACCTCGACATGCTCGGACAGCGCGTTGACCACGGAGATGCCCACGCCGTGAAGCCCGCCGGCGGTCTGGTAGGCCTTGTCGGAGAACTTGCCGCCGGAGTGCAGCGTGGTGAGCACGACCTCCAGCGCGGACTTGTCGGGGAATTTCGGGTGCGGATCGACCGGGATGCCGCGGCCGTTGTCGCTCACCGTCGCGTATCCGTCCTCGTCGAGGCTGACCTCGATCCGGTCGGCCCAGCCCGCCACGGCCTCGTCCATCGCGTTGTCCAGCACCTCGGCGAAGAGGTGGTGGACGGCGCGCTCGTCGGTGCCGCCGATATACATGCCCGGCCGTTTCCGGACCGGTTCGAGCCCCTCGAGGACCTCGATCGAGGCGGCGTCATATCCCGTCTGCGCGCGCGGGGCGTCATCCTTCGCCGGCGTCGAGCGCTTGGCGCCGCCTTTGGCGGGCTTCGGCTTCGGATTCGGCGCCGGGGCGGAGAAGAGATCGTTCTGCGAATCGTCGGTCATCACGCATCAACTTGCCCGATCGGGATGCCGAGCGGGAGACGCAGCCTGCAGATCGTCGGCGCGGCGACGCCGGCCGGGTTCTAGAAGAAGAACAGAAAGCCGCGATCGAGCCGCCCGCGGCAGTCGTCGATCTGGCTGTTGTAGCGCCAGGCGTCGCGCGCCACCTCGTCGGCGGCGCGATTGAGCCAGGACTTTCCGCGATAGGTGCCGCGATTAAAGCCGCCATGGCCCTCGTGATAGGCCAGATACAGGCTGCGCGCGTCATTGGATGAAATGCCCGAAAGCTCGCGGCTCATCTGCGCGTACCAGCCGATGAAGTCGACGGCGTCGTCGAAATCGTCGCGGTCGGCGCCGCGCCGGCCGGTCTCCTCGCGATACCAGTCCCAGGTCGTCTCGAGCGCCTGGGCGTAGCCGTAGGCCGAGGAGGGGCGCGGGCCGGGGATGAAGCCCAGCAGCCGTCGGCGCGCCGGCCGGGCGCTGCGGTCGAATCCGGATTCGCGCTTGAGGAAGGCCAGCTGAACGCCCGGCGACACGCCCCAGCGGCGCTCGGTGCGCTTGAGCGCGCGCCACCAGGCGCGGTTGTCCTCGAGGATGAGGCAGGCGTTGTGGACCTGGTCCGGCGGCCCGCTGGCGCAGCCGGCGAGGGCGGTCGCGCCGAGCAGCAGCGATATGATCAGCACGCGTCCCATGGCCCCATGATCCGCGCGGCGTGGTTAATCGCAAATGAAACGCGCAGCGCGCGCCCGCCGCGTCAGAAGGTCAGGCGGATCATCAGCCGGGCGACGTGGCGGACGAAATCGTCCCGGACATCGGCGTCATAGGCGAAGGTGAAGGTCGAGTAGTTCGACCCCGCCGACAGTCCGAGGCCGAGAATGAGACCCGTGCCCGGGAGCTCTTCGGCCTGCAGGCGGAACGGGTTGCCGTCGCGGAACTGCGCCACCGTCTCGCCGGCCTCCCCGGCGAATTCGCCGCGCGCGCCGACGCGGAAGCTCGGACGCCACCACGAGACCTGGTTGCCGAAATTGCGCGACAGCTCGAGCGTCGCCGCGCCGATCAGCGTCGATGTCTCGCGGTCGTCGACGATCAGTTCGAGGCCCTCGAGCGCGCTCTCCGAGGTTTCGGAGTAGCCGCTCTCGAACAGCGCCATGTAGGTCAGCGCGGCCTCGGGACGCACGACCCACCGGTTGAACGTGAAGTCGCGGCCGATCTTGGCGCTCGCCGTGGCGTGCCAGCCCGACCACTCGGCCGAGTTCACCGCCGAGAAGTCGTCGATCAGGATGCGCCGTTCGGATTCGAACCGGTCGTATCCGACGCCGAGCGAGCCGGACGCGTCGAAGCCGCCGACATCGAGGCCCGCATAGGCGCCAAGCTGGGCCGTGTAGGCGACCATCGGCTCGTCTTCGCCGTCGGTCTCCTCGATGTCGCTGGAGGCCCCGATGACGTTGAAGCCCACCGCGTAGAACGGGCCGATCGGCCGGTCGACGCCGACCGCCAGGCCGATGCCGTCGCCGCGATAGCCCTGGCCGGCGTCGATGCGCCCGCGATCGGCGAAATAGGCGAACTCCTGGGCCCACACGCCGGCGAGATCGTCGGGCGAGAGTCGCGCGTTGCGCAGCCGGGTGTCGAGCGCGCCCGCGCCGGCGTCGTTCGAGGCCAGCGCGAACTGGATCGCGCTGCCCGCGTACTCGGGCAGGAGCTGGTCATAGGCGCGGAAGAACGCCTCTTCGGTCCGCAGCGCCGCGATCGCCGCGCCCAGGGAGTCGACGGCGTCCATCGCCGCCAGCGCCTCGTTGAACGCGGCGGCCTGGTTGGCGTTCATGCCCAGTTCGCCGGCCGTCTTGCGCTCGAGCGTGAGGATGAGCGTGTTCGGATCGGCGCCGTCGCGCTCCAGCGTGGTTTTGTAGAGGAAGGGCGTGTCCGCGGCGGTGAGGATCGCATCCTCGTCGGCGATGTTCAGCGAGCCGGCCGTGATGAGCTCGAACTCGCGCCCGTCGCCGATCAGCTCCGACAGGCTGACGGTCAGGTCGGATCCCGCCTGGAACTCGATCGCGCCGCTGGCCTCGATGAAGGCGCCGACCCGGGTGGTGTCGTCGACGGTGATGTCGAGCGTCGCGCCGTCGCGGAAGACGGCCTCGGTGATCTCGAGCGTGTCGGAGCCGGTGAAGCCGATGCGGCCGTTCGCCAGGTCGATGACCAGCTGGCCGTCGGAGTCGGCGAGACCGCCATTGATGTCGGCGCCGTCGATCACCAGCAGGTCGGCGCCGTCGCCGAAGAAGATATCGCCGTCGACGCTGCCGGCGAGGACGCGCAGTTCGTCGTCGCCCGCGCCGAAGCGGATGTCGCCCTCGATGGAGGGCGCGGTCTCGCTTCCCGACGCGCGGCGCTGCACCACCCGAAGTCCGGTGGTGCGCGAACTCGCGTCGATCGCGATCAGCTCGGGGTCCTGCGCGTCGTCGGCCAGGTTGCCCGCCACCGCCGCGATGCGACCGGTGTTGCGCACGAGATTCAGGTCCTCGGTCCCGACGGTGATCGCCGTGGCGGACTGACCCGCGCCGCTGATCGTGGCCAGGATGTCGCCGGAGTTGAGCACGCGGCGGATGGACGAGCCTTCCTCGAGCATCAGCGCGAAGGCGCGGCCCTCGCCGAAGCTTCCGTCGCCGAACCCGTCATCTTCGAAGCCGCGCGCGACCGAGGCGCGGATCTCTCCGGAATTGTTGATCGTGTCGGCTTGCGCGCCCTCGCCGAAGCGCGCGGCTGTGGCATCGGCGTCGAAGGCTTCGGCGACGATGGAGCCCGCGTTCCGGAAACCGTCGCCGGCGAGGATCACCGCGCGCAGCGTTCCGCTGACATCGCGCCCGGCGATGAAGAAGGCGGTCGCGTCGCGGCCGTCGAAGAGGCCGTTCGCCCGGACCTCGCCCTCGACGATGAACGCGTCATCGCGGAGCTCCGGATCGCTGTCCTCGTCGGCCTCGTCCTCCGACACGCCGTAGTCGTCGGGTAGCGCGACCGTGCCGATCTGCATGTCGGCCGAGGCGTCGGCGGCGGGCCGCAATTCGACGGCCGGCGCGTCGCCGATAGCCTCGACGCCGGCGCCGTCGGCGATGAATACGCCGTCCTGGACGGAGCCCGCGATCACCAGCGCGGCGCCGGCGGAGAGGTCGTCGTCTCCGGCGTCGAGAACCTCGAACACCTCCTGCGCGCTGCGCCCGCTGATGCGATATCCATTGACGGTGATGCCGCCGCTGATCCGCACGCCGCCGCCGACATCGTCGTCGATATCGACGCCCTGGCCGTCGGGCGAACGTACGGTGACCTGTCCGCCGATCGCGACATCGCCCGACACGGCGTCCTCGATCGACACGCCGGTCGACCGCTCGCCGGTGACGGTGATCCCGCCGCCCAGGAGCAGATCGCCGTCGATCGCGGTGACGGTGCGCACGCCGAAGGAATCCTGGCCGTCCACCTGGATGCCCGAGCCGCTGGTGGTGGTGACGTCGCCGGTCAGCGCCGACTGGCCGGGCAGCGGATCGAGATTCGTGTCGACCTCGCCGATCAGGAGGCCGGTCTTGTTGCTCTGCTGCGCGAACGGGCCGTCCGGATCATTGTCGGGGTCGTCTTCGCCGTCCCCGTCGCGGTCGGCGAGATCGTCGGTCCCGCTGTCGGACGGCGAGTATTCCTCGGTCAGGTCGATCGTGCCGCCATGGGTGATCGAGCCGGTATTGCCGCCAATGGCCTGAACGCCGGTCGCGCCGTCGACTTCGGCCATGTCGATCTCGCCGCCGTTCTCGATCGTCACGTCATGGTCCGAATCGAGCACGATCGCCGGCCCGGGATTGTCGAGCACGACCCGACCGCTGCTCGTTATGACGACATTGTCGGCCGTGCCCTGACCGTCGGCGTCGGAGGTCCGGATCTGTTCGGTGCGCTCGTCGGTCACTTCCTCGTCAGCCAGCGCCGGCGCGGCGGCGAGCGCGGCGAACGACACGGCGGTCAGCAGGCGGCTGCGCATCAAATCCCCTCCAGACGCAGATCGTCCGGCGCGGCGGCCGGAGCGTCAGTTCCGCTTTCTAGCCCATGCGTTCGGGCGCGTCGACCATGAGCGCGAGCCCGGACGCAAACGGGGCCGGTCGCGCGACCGGCCCCGCGGCATGCGCCCGAGCTCGGCGATCAGCTCTTGTAGTAGAGATCGAACTCCACCGGATGGGGATGATGCTCGATCCGCGAGATCTCCTCCATCTTCAGATCGATGTAGGCGTCGATCTGGTCGTCATCCATGACGTTGCCCTTCTTGAGGAAGTCGCGATCGGCGTCGAGCGCCTCCACGGCCTCGCGCAGATTGCGCGCGACGGTCGGGATGTCGGCGAGCTCCTCCGGCGGCAGGTCGTAGAGGTCCTTGTCCATCGGATCGCCCGGATGGATCTGGTTCTCGATGCCGTCGAGACCGGCCATCAACAGTGCGGTGAAGGTGAGATAGGGATTGCCCGCCGGGTCCGGGAAGCGCGCCTCCAGGCGCTTGCCCTTTGGCGAGGGCGAGTGCGGGATGCGGATTGAGGCCGAGCGGTTGCGCGCCGAGTAGGCGAGCAGGACCGGCGCCTCGAAGCCCGGCACCAGGCGCTTGTAGGAGTTCGTCGTCGGGTTCGCGAAGGCGTTGATGGCGCGCGCGTGCTTGATGACGCCGCCGATATAATAGAGGCACATGTCCGAGAGGTCGGCGTACTTGTCGCCGGCGAAGAGCGGCGCGCCGTCCTTCCAGATCGACTGGTGGACGTGCATGCCCGTGCCGTTGTCGTTGTAGACGGGCTTGGGCATGAAGGTCGCGGTCTTGCCGTAGGCGGCGGCGACCTGGTGGACGATGTACTTATAGAGCTGCATGCGGTCGGCCATCGTCGTGAGCGTGGAGAACTTCATGCCCAGCTCGTGCTGCGAAGGCGCGACCTCGTGGTGGTGCTTCTCCGGCTCAAGGCCGAGCTCGGTCATCACCGCGAGCATTTCGCTGCGCATGTCCTGGCCGGAGTCGATCGGGGGAACCGGGAAGTAGCCGCCCTTCGGCCCGGGCCGGTGGCCCAGATTGCCGCCTTCCATCTCGCGCCCGGAATTGTACGGACCTTCCTCGGAATCGAGGCGGTAGCCGGTCTCCTCCTGGCGGGTGTCCCAGCGCACGTCGTCGAAGACGAAGAACTCGGCTTCCGGGCCGAAGAAGGCGGTGTCGCCGACGCCGGACGCGGCGAGATAGGTCTCCGCCTTCTTCGCCGTCGAGCGCGGGTCCCGGCCGTAGGCCTGACCGGTCGAGGGGTCGAGCACGTCGCAGAACACGGACAGCGTGGCCTGCTGGAAAAACGGATCGACATGGGCCAGGTCCGGGTCCGGCTTGAGCGTCATGTCGGACTCGTGGATCGCCTTCCAGCCCTCGATCGAGGAGCCGTCGAACATGACCCCGTCCTCGAAGAAGTCGTCGTCGACCATCGAGCGGTCGAACGTGACGTGCTGCATCTTGCCGCGCGGGTCGGTGAAGCGCAGATCGACGTACTGAATGTCTTCGTCTTTGATTTTCTTCAGGATCTTGTCGGACATGGTTTCCTCGGTGCTGGGCTGGGGAGAAACGGGCGCGGTCGGTCGCGACGCCTAGAGCGCGTCGTCGCCGGTCTCGCCGGTGCGGATGCGGATCGCGGTTTCGACCGGCATGACGAAGATCTTGCCGTCGCCGATCCGTCCGGTCTGGGCGGCGGTCTGGATCGCCTCGAGGGCGGCCTCGACGCGCGCCTCGGGGACCACGAGCTCGACCTTGATCTTGGGCAGGAAGTCGACGACGTACTCCGCGCCGCGATAGAGTTCGGTGTGACCCTTCTGCCGGCCGAAGCCCTTGGCCTCGGTCACGGTGAGCCCCTGCAGGCCGATCTCCTGCAGCGCCTCTTTCACGTCGTCGAGTTTGAACGGTTTGATGACCGCTTCGATTTTCTTCATGGACGCCTCCGTTCGTTCCGGCACGCTATGTCGGGCGACGCGCGAGGCAAGCCGGGCCGGTCGCGGCGACGCGTCGAACCGGTCCGGCGCCTCGGAAACGGGCGCCGATGCACGCGAATGAGGCAACACCTGACGCGATGAGATCGATCCTGACCACCGAGGCGATGGGCGCCGCCGACCGGTTCGCGATCGAATCCGGCCGGTCGGGCGAAGCGCTCATGGAGGCCGCCGGCGCCGGCGCGGCCGACGCGATCCGCGCGCGCTGGGCGCCGCGCCCGACCGCGGTGCTGTGCGGGCCGGGCAATAACGGCGGCGACGGCTTCGTCGTCGCCCGGCGCCTGGCGGAGGCGGGCTGGCCGGTGACGGTGTTCGCCATGAAGCCCGCGGACGCGCTCGCCGGCGACGCCGCGGCCGCCGCGGCGAAGTGGAGCGGGGTGACCCGGCCGCTCGGGGACGCGGCTCCCGACGAATATGGGCTCGTCGTGGACGCGCTCTTCGGGGCGGGCCTGTCGCGCCCGCTCGAGGACGACGCTGCGCGGCTGGCCGACGAAGTCGGAAGATCCGCCGCCGCGGTCGTCGCCATCGACGTGCCGAGCGGGATTCACGGCGACCGGGCGCGCGCCGACGGTGCCGCCTTTCGCGCCGATCTCACGGCGACGTTTCACCAGTTCAAGCCCGCCCATGTGCTCGAGCCTGGCGCGTCGGCCTGCGGGGAGATCGTCCTCGTCGATATCGGCGTGCCCGACGGCTGGCGCGACTCCGTCGAGATCGCCGCCGAGCTGAACGATCCCGGGCTGTGGACCGCGTCCGGGCTGGCGCTCGACCGCGCGACCCACAAGCATCGGCGAGGCCGCCTGTGCGTGCTGTCGGGGCCGGGCGGCGCGACCGGCGCGGCGCGGCTGGCCGCGCAGGCCGGACTGTCGGCGGGGGCGGGCTTCGTCACGCTGCTCTGCCCGGGGTCGGCGCTGCTCGAAGCGGCGGCGGCGAGCCTCGCCGTGGTCACCCGCAAGCTTCCCAAGGACGCCGCGTTCGGCGACGTCCTCGGCGACCACCGGGCCGACGCCGCCGTGCTCGGGCCCGGCGCGGGCGTCGACGAGACGACGCAGGAGCGCGCGCTGTCGGCGCTGGCGAGCGGCGTTCCGCTGGTGCTCGACGCCGACGCGCTCACCGTCTTCGCCGACGCGAGCCACGTCTTCTTCTCCGCGCTGCGCGAGGATTGCGTGCTCACCCCGCACGCCGGCGAGTTCGAGCGGCTCTTTCCCGGCTTGAGCCAGGGCAGCCTCGACAAGATCGAGGCGGCGCGCCGCGCGGCCGCCGAATGCGGCGCCGTCATCGTCTTCAAGGGGCCCGACACCGTCATCGCCGCGCCCGACGGGCGGGTCCGCGTCAACACGCACGCCAGCCCGCGTCTCGCCTCGGCGGGGACCGGCGACGTGCTCGCGGGCATGATCGGCGCGTTCATCGCCCAGGGCGCCGGCGCCTTCGACGCCGCCAGCGCGGCGGTGTGGATCCATGGCGATGCGGGGCGGCGGATGCGGCCCGGCGAAACCGCCGGGGATCTGCTGCGCCGTCTGCCCGAGAGCCTGGCGGCGCTGGCCGCGCGCGTCCGCAGGCAGGCTGCGCTGGATCGCTTGATGCGCGGCCGCCCCTAGTCTTCAAACGTGCGAGCGCGTAAACGCCTTGCGCGACGTCCGCCATCCCTCCACGCGAGACCGCCGACATGTCCGACGACGCCCCGAAGCTTTCGCAGACCGACCAGGACGCGCTCGATTTCCATAGCGCCTGGCCGCCGGGCAAGCTGTCGCTCGCGCCCAGCAAGCCGATGGCGACCCAGCGCGATCTCGCGCTCGCCTATTCGCCGGGCGTCGCCGCGCCGGTGCGCGCGATCGCCGAGGATCCCGACGCGGTCTACGACTACACCTCGAAGGGCAACATGGTCGCGGTGGTGTCCAACGGCACGGCGATCCTGGGGCTCGGCGATCTCGGCCCGGCCGCCTCGAAACCGGTGATGGAAGGCAAGGCGGTGCTGTTCAAGCGCTTCGCCGACATCGACGCCTTCGACGTCGAGGTGAAATACACCGACATCGACCGCTTCGTGGACTGCGTCGCCGGCTTCGGCGACAGCTTCGGCGGGATCAATCTCGAGGACATCAAGTCGCCGGAGTGCTTCGAGATCGAACGCCGCCTGCGCGAGGATCTCGACATCCCCGTCTTCCACGACGACCAGCACGGCACCGCGATCATCGCCGCGGCCGGGCTGATGAACGCGCTGCATCTCACCGGCAAGACCTTCGAGAACGTCAAGGTCGTGCTCATCGGCGCGGGGGCGGCGGGCCTGTCGGTGCTGGAGCTGGTGAAGTCGATGGGCGTCGCCGACGACAACGTCACCATCGTCGACCACAAGGGCGTCGTGCACGCCGGCCGCAACGATCTCCACGAGCGCGTCCGCGGACATGCGCGCGAGACGACGCTGCGCACGCTCGAAGAGGCGATGGTCGACGCCGACGTCATGCTCGGCCTGTCGACCGGCGGGATCGTCACCCGGGAGATGGTCAAGTCGATGGCGCGCGATCCGATCGTTTTCGCCATGGCCAACCCGGTCCCGGAGATCATGCCCGACGCGGTCAAGGAGGTCCGCTCGGATGCGATCATCGCCACCGGCCGGTCTGATTTCCCGAACCAGGTCAATAACGTGCTCGGTTTTCCCTACATCTTCCGCGGGGCGCTGGACGTCCGGGCGCGCACCATCAACGAGGAAATGAAGCTCGCCGCCGCCCGGGCGCTCGCCGATCTCGCCCGCCAGGACGTGCCCGACGAGGTCGGCGCGGCGACGAAGTCGGGCGGGCTGCGCTTCGGCCGCGACTACATCATTCCTTCGCCGTTCGACCCGCGGCTCATCTCCTTCGTGCCGCCCTATGTCGCCAACGCCGCCGTTAAGACCGGCGTGGCGCGCATTCCCGTCGAGGACGAGCACAGCTACCGGCGCACGCTGGCGCGCCGGCTCGACCCGATGGCGGCGCTGCAGCAGCGCGTCACCGACGCCATCAAGGGCGCCGACAAGCGCATCGTCTTCGCCGAGGGCGAGGAGCCCAGCGTCATCCGCGCCGCCTACGCCTTCCAGTCGCAGGGGCTGGGCAAGGCCGTCCTGGTCGCCCGCGAGAAGGCCGCCCGCGAGAACATGCGCGCGCTGGGCCTGCCCGAGGACGAGCTCGAGATCTGGAACGCGCGCCTGTCGGACCGGAATCCCGAGTACACGGATTTCCTCTACGAGCGCCTGCAGCGGAAGGGCTATCTCCGGCGCGACGTCCAGCGGCTGGTCAATAACGACCGCAACGTCTTCTCCGCGTGCATGCTGCGCTTCGGCGACGCCGACGGCATGGTCACCGGCGTCACGCGCCATTTCACCAACACGCTCTCGGACGTCCGCCTCGTGCTCGACGAGGCGCCGGGCGGCCGGCTGATGGGGCTGTCGGTCGCCGTGGCCAAGGGCAAGACTCTGGTCATCGCCGACACCAATGTCGCCGAGTTTCCCGATGCGGCCGCGCTGGCCGACATCGCCGAGGGCGCCGCGCTCGCCGCGCGCCGGATGGGGCTCACCCCCCGCGCGGCCTTCCTGTCGTACTCGAGCTTCGGCAATCCGCCCGGCGACCGGACAGAGAAGATCCAGGCCGCCGTGCGCCTGCTCGACGCCCGGGCGGTGGATTTCGAGTACGAGGGCGAGCTCGCCGCCGACATCGCGCTCGATCCCGACCATCGCGAGATCTACCCGTTCTCGCGGCTGAGCGACTACGCCAACGTGCTGATCATGCCGGCCGTCCACTCGGCCTCGATCGCAACGCGGCTCTTGAAGTCGGCCGGCGGGGCGACCGTGATCGAGGGGCTGCTGGTGGGGCTGGAAAAATCCGTCCAGATCGCCCGGCTGGGCTCCAGCGTTTCGGACATCGTCAATCTCGCGGGCATGGCGAGCTTCGATCTCACGCACCGGCCGTGAGAGTCGATTCCCACCAGGAAGGCCGTTTTTCGACTCCTACCACCACCACCGCGGCGCCGCTTCGCCGCCGTCGCGTCTTCACCTCTGAGAAAGAGCGGGCGGGAGTCTACGACGGCGAGGCGGGGCGGGGAGGAGAGTCCGGCGCCCGCGGCCGGGTTTGCGCCGCCCGGCCATTACACTAGGTTGTGCATGTCTCGCCATTAAGGCGGCATATGTTGACATCTGTTGACAGCGCCTCCATCTTCGAGCCTGCGCGATGAGCGGGCGGCCCCGGCATCCCGACAAGGATATCGAGGCGGCCGTCGCTTACCTGGAAGGGCTCGGCTGGAGATGGCGGAAGGCCGGCGGGAGCGCCCACGCCTGGGGGCGCATGCTCTGTCCCCGGAACGACCGCTCCGGCTGCCAGTGCTCCGTCTGGACCACGCCCCGGAACCCGCGGGCGCATGCGAGAACCTTGCGCCGCTACGGCGACAGGTGCGGGCACGGCCGGGAGGAGGCGGACGATGAAGGCGTTTGAATTTTCCATCGTCGCCTCGGGGCTCGACCCCCGGGCGGACGATTTCGAGGACCGCTTCTTCGAGGCGGGATGCGACGACGCGACGATCGCGTTCGCGCGCGGGGCGATCGTCCTCCACTTCCATCGCGAGGCCGAGAGCCTCTCCGCGGCGATCCGCAGCGCCCGCGCCGACGTGGAGGCGGCCGGCGCGACGGTTCGCCATGTCGAGCCCGACAACCTGGTCAGCCTGACGGAGATCGCCCGGCGCGCCGGGCTCACCCGCTCGGCGACCAGCCTCTACGCCAATGGCGGGCGGGGCAGGGATTTTCCGCCGCCCGTCGCCCGCGTGACGAGCGACGGCGCGCTCTGGGACTGGCGGGAGGTCAGCGCGTGGCTCCATCGGCGCGGCCAGCTCCCGATAGAGGACGTCCGCGCGGCCGCCGCCATCGGCGCCGCCAACGCGGAGCTGAGGGGATAGGGGCTGCGTGTGACGGAGTCCCGCTGCCCCGACGCGCGGTCCTCACCCTGAGGCGCGAGCCCGGACCGGGTCCGGGCGAGCCTCGAAGGCTCGGGCCGCCTTCCCGAAATTTCATCCGTGCATGTAAGGCGCGAGGCGCGGCGGCGCTGTCGTGCGCAATGCCGAGCGCTAGCGTCTTACCTAGCGGCGGACTATTATTTGCCACCGTGCCCCCGGTGAGGGACTTGGGACTTGTTTAGTGGCCGGAACCCCCGTTAACCCGCTGAGCGTCCAAAGATAATTCCTAATCCAAATGTCACTGCGCTAACCAAGCCCGGCACTACCAGACTTTTATCAATCGACATTTCAAAAAACATTGATGCCGCTAGCAGGAACAGCAAAACAATCAATACTATACCAGCAATATTAGTTGGGGCATGATCCTTAGAACCAAACACGCGGCCAATTATACCACGCTCCTGAGCCTTGGCTTCATTCTGTAGGGCTGCTTGTGCGAGGTCCGGCGAATTAGAAAAATCAATTTTATTATTCATCGGCGCCCCCAGTGAAGACGCTGTATAAAATTTGTCTTGCTTCTCCAATTTGATGTACGGACAGCCCTAGTATTATGGAGCTACCATTCAGGGAGCCGACACGAGCAGGGCCAAATACAGTGCCTAGCGTGTTATTAAATTTCTTAAGAACCAGTTCAGCTCTAACATCCGATGTTGGGTCTTTCTTTAATTCAACGCCATGTTCTTCTGCCTCGTCGTCGAACGATACCGTAAAATGTAAACCCTCAGCCTCGGCGCCAATTTGCAAATGAATTGGCGATGACCCACGAATAAGGATGACGCCAGATGACGCTAGCTGGTTGCCCTCAGCGCTGGCTGTGACCTCGGGAGTCCCAACCGGAAAGGGTAAATCTGAATCAATGAACGCCATAGCGTTCAGATTGCACGGTGAGGGCGCAGAACGCTAGTCTTCGTCTTCGCCCTTGCTGCCCTTCAGGCTGTGCGGCCTCGGTGGGTCTCCAGCATTCGCTTCAGGACGCGGTCCCGGATGCAATGCGCTTCCTTCTCTGAACGCTCCTTGGCGACCTCTGCCGGTGATGACATGTCCAGCACCTCACTTACCGAAGACGAAAAAACAATTGCGGCCGATGCGAGCAACTATGGCGTCGCACTGGAACGGGACCAAGATTATGCCGCCGCCGTCGGAATAGTCATAAGTCTGTTCGCCATGGTGGAAGGATACCCGCCCATGATCCTTGATCGCCTTGGTGTAATGGATGAAGCTGACGCGCTGGCCTCGTTGGGCGTATTCCGCTCCTTTTCAAACCGCATCGAAATGCTTGACGAGCTTAGGAAGCGTCGCGACCCGCAAACCATCGAGCACGCCTGCCTCAGTTACTACAAGGGGCTTCTAACCGAGGCGAATAGTATTCGTAACAAATACGCTCATGCGAAATACGGGATCGCCAAAGACCATTTCGTCCTATATACGTTCTCCGGCGACCACAATCGCCAGCCCGTTCGCATCGCACAAACGATTGATGACTTCGCATCCGATAAGAACAGGCTGAAGCGCATCATTTGCGAGCTTCACGCATTTTGCGCACGCGGCGCAATTTCCTCTGGATTGGACAAGCAGCTTTCTCAACTATCGCCGTGACTTACGATTATCTAAATGTGTCAGCGTGCTGCGCGTAGGCAGCCTCTGCACCCGCCTCCACCATTTCAGGCGTGACCTGGACCTCAGCGCTCACCTGTCGCTCCGTCATTCCCAAATCGATCTCGCCCCGCCTTCCCGAAATTTCATCTCCGCGCGCATGGCACGCGGGGCGCGCGCGGATTATGTAGGAGCCCGGCTTTGAGGAGGCGCGGCCCATGGCGCGCAGCTCGCGGGACCTGACGCAGGGCCCGGTCTTCGGTCACATCCTGAGGCTCGTCGTCCCGATGTCGTTCGGCATCGTGGCGATGATGGCCGTCGGCGTGGTCGACGCCTACTGGGTGGGCAAGCTCGGCACCGCCGAGCAGGCCGCCGTGCAGTTCGTCTTCCCGGTCTCGATGGCGGTGATGAGCATCTCCATCGGGCTCGGCGCGGGCGCGGTCTCGGTGGTCTCGCGGGCCGCCGGCCGCGGCGATCACGGCCGCACCGCGCGGCTCGCCACCGACGCGATCGCGCTGGCCTTCATCGTCGTGCTGGCGACCTCCATCCTCGGCATCGCCGTCATCGACCCGCTGTTCACGATGCTGGGCGCGACCGAGGCGATGATGCCCCACGTCCGCGACTTCATGACGATCTGGTTCGCCGGCATCGTCTTCATCGTCGGCCCGATGATCGCGAGCAATCTGCTGCGCGCGCTCGGCGACGCCATCATTCCCTCCGCGATCATGATCCTGGCCGCGGTGCTGAACATGGGCCTCGACCCGCTCATGATCTTCGGCTGGGGGCCGGTCCCCGCGCTCGGCGTGCAGGGCGCGGCCGCGGCGACGCTCATCTCGAACCTCGTGGTGTTCGTGATCTCGATGGCGATCCTGGTGTTCCGGGAGAAGCTGATCGATCTCACCTGGCCGGGCTGGGACGAGCTTTTCTGGAACTGGCGCGAGATCGCCCGCGTCGGCCTGCCGGCCTCGGGTTCGAACATGATCAACCCGATCTCGATGAGCATCGCCTTCGCCGCCATGGCGCGCTTCGGCGAGGCCGCCGTCGGCGGGCTCGGCGTGGCGATGCGCGTGGAGGCCTTCGCCATCATCCCGCTGTTCGCGCTGTCGGCCTCGATCGGGCCGGTGGCGGGCCAGAACGGCGGGGCCGGCCACACCGACCGCGTGCGCGAGGCGTTCGCGCGCTCCTTCATGTTCTGCGCGGGCTGGAGTCTCGCGCTCGCCGTCGTGCTGTTCTTCCTGGGCGGCTGGCTGTCGGGCCTGTTCCTGCCGTCGGCGGAGGGCCGGGCCGTGGCGGCCTTCTACTGGACCATCGTGCCCTTCACGGTGATGGGCTACGGCATCGCCATGGCCGCGAGCGCCGGCTTCAACGGGCTCGGCCGGCCGATCTACGGCATCGCGATCAACATCTTCCGCGGCTTCGTGCTGATGGCGCCGCTGACCTGGGTGATCGGCTCGGCGCTGGGCTCGGACGGCGTGGTCTACGGCATCGCCGCGGCCAACCTGATCACCGCCGTGCTGGCCGTCCTGTTCGTGCTGCGGGTCGCGCCGCTGACCGCCCACGAGGGCAAGGCCCGTCCCGCCAAGGCCGCCAAGCCGGGCGGCGCCGCGGCGGAGTAGGTCTCAGCGCCGGACGAGCACGGCGGCCAGTTCGCGCAGGTCGGCGAGGTCGGGATGCGGCACCTCGGGAAACTCGCCGTCCGGCCAGTCCCAGCGATCGGCCGAAAACAGGGCGCCCATGTCTTCCATGTCGCAGCCATAGGGCGGTCCGCCGCGCTCTTTCTTCTGCATGAACAGGGCGAGGAGCTTCCCGCCGGCACGGAGCTGTTCGTACGCGGCGCGCTCGTAGTCGGCGCGCAGCGTCGGCGAGATCGCGCACAGGAAGGTCTGCTCGTAATAGAGATCGAAGGGCGTCTCCGGCCGCCAGGCGAGCCCGTCGGCCTCGACGAATTCGGCCGTCAGCCCCGCGGCCTCGAACTGCGCGCGCTGCCAGGCCAGCGCCGTGGGCGCGACGTCGAGGCAGGTGACCTTCAGGCCCAACTTAGCAAACGCCAGCGGCTCGGGGCTGCGCCCGCAGCCGGGCAGGAAGACGCTCGCCCCGGCGGGGAACAGGCCGGCGTCGCGCCACATCTCGAAGGCCGGGTGAAGGCGCTTTCGCTCCCAGGGCGCGTGGTCGTCGCGGAAGCGCTGCTCCCAGTCGACGCCCGTGCGGCCCTCCTCGCGTTCGGTTTCGGCCATCGGCGGTTTCCTCCGTTCCCCCCGGACGATACACATAAGGCGCTTGCGGCTGTGGCGGAACTGGTAGACGCGCGTGGTTTAGGTCCACGTTCCTTTGGAGTGGGGGTTCGAGTCCCTCCAGCCGCACCAGCCTTCGCTCGCTTGCGCGAGCTTCGGCGAGGCAAGCCAATGCATTCCAATCGAGCGAAGGCTGTCTCGCCGTAGCCTCGGCGAAGGCGGACCGTTCGATCCGGCGAAGGCGGGCGGCGTTTCCCGGCCGGCGCTTCGGCGCGCGCCCCGTGCCCCGCCCGACACGGCCCGCACATTGTCCCGCCGCCCGGCGTTGCGTCCCCGGAATCGCCGTGACATAACGCCCGCTCGTTTCCGACCCTGCGGGCGCGAAGCGCGAGCGCGCGACGGCTCGCCTGTCCGGGTTTTTCCGAGATTACGCCGCCCGCCGGTCGGCGCGCTGAAGAAGACAGGGCCTCGCCACGATGAACGTTCAGGAGAAATCCGCCGAAGGGCTCTCGCGCACCTTCGAGGTGGTCTTTCCCGCCGCCGAGCTGGAAGAGAAGCTCAACGCGAAGATCGAGGAGATCCGCCCCGAGGTCCGCCTGAAGGGCTTCCGTCCGGGCAAGGTGCCCGCCAGCCACATCCGCAAGATGTTCGGCTCCTCGATCATGGGCGACATCCTCCAGGAGCTGGTGCCCGAGACGACGCAGAGCGTGCTCGACGAGCGCAATCTGCGCCCGGCCGGCCAGCCCGAGGTCGACGTGAAGTCGGACGCCGACGACGTCATCGCCAAGGGACAGGACTTCGCCTTCGAGGTCCGCGTCGAGGTGATGCCCGAGATCGAGGCGATCGATCCCGCCAAGCTGAAGCTGACCAAGCCGGTCGCGCCGGTCTCCGACGACCAGCTCGACGAGACGCTCGAGCGCCTGGCCAGGGAGAGCCGCGGCTACGCCGACAAAGGCGCCAAGGCCAAGGCCGAGGACGGCGACGTCGTCGTTGTCGATTTCGTCGGCAAAATCGACGGCGAGGCCTTCGAGGGCGGCTCCGCCAACGATTCGCGCGTCGCGATCGGCGAGGGCGCCTTCATCCCGGGCTTCGAGGAGCAGCTCAAGGGCGCCAAGGCCGGCGACGAGATCGAGATCAAGGTGGCCTTCCCCGAGGACTACGGCGTGCCGACTCTGGCGGGCAAGGACGCCGTGTTCGAGACCAAGGTGAAGGCCGTCGAGGCGCCGCAGGAGTCGAAGATCGACGATTCGCTCGCCGAGCGGCTGGGCCTGTCCGATCTCGAGGCGCTCAAGGAGGCGATCCGTTCCAGCCTCAAGCAGGAGCACGACCAGGCCTCGCGCATGAAGGTCAAGCGCGCCCTGCTCGACGAGCTCGACAACGCCCACAAGGACATCGAGCTGCCCGCGCGCATGGTCGAAAGCGAGTTCGACGCGATCTGGCGCGAGGTCTCCGCGGCCAAGGAGGCCGGCGAGCTGGACGAGGAAGACGCCGCCAAGTCCGACGACGAGCTCAAGGCCGAGTATCGCGAGATCGCCGAGCGCCGCGTGCGGCTGGGCCTGATCCTCGCCGAGATCGGCCAGAAGGCGAACGTCCAGGTCGGCCAGGAAGAGCTCGCCCGCGCGGTGAACCAGGAAGCGATGAAGTATCCCGGCCGCGAGCGCGAGGTCGTCGACTACTTCCAGAACAATCCCGGCGCGGTGCAGTCGCTGCGCGCGCCGATCTACGAGGAGAAGGTCGTCGACTACGTCCTCGAGCTCGCCGAGGTGAGCGAGAAGGAAGTCGATCGCGAGACGCTGTTCGCCGACGAGGACGAGGAAGCCCCGGCCGAGAAGAAGCCGGCCAAGAAGAAGGCCTCGACCAAGAAGGCGCCGGCGAAGAAGACCGCCGCCAAGAAGACCGAATCGAAGGCCGCCGGCGAGAAGAAGACCGCGTCGAAATCGACCGCCAAGAAGGCCCCGGCCAAGAAGGCGGCGTCGTCGAAGTCGGCGTCGGCCAGCAAGTCGACCGCCAAGACGGCGTCGAAATCGACGGCCTCGAAGTCGAAGACGACCGCCAAGAAGGCGCCCGCCAAGAAGACCGCCGCGAAGAAGTCCTGATCCGGGACGGGGCGCTGCGCCGGACGCAGGCGGTCTGCTTGCGCGCCGGCGCGCCCCTTGCCACATTCGCGCCGGAATCGAAGCGATACAGCCGCCGGCGTCCGCCGGCGGACCGCCCCCAGAGGAGCCGGAGATGAACGATCCGCACGACACGATGATGCAGCTCGTGCCGATGGTGGTCGAGCAGACCAGCCGCGGCGAGCGCGCGTTCGACATCTACTCGCGCCTGCTCAAGGAGCGGATCATCTTCGTGACCGGGCCGATCGAGGACCACATGTCGAGCCTGCTGGTCGCCCAGCTGCTCTACCTGGAAAGCGAGAACCCGAAGAAAGAGATCGCGATGTACATCAACTCGCCGGGCGGCGTGGTGACGTCCGGTCTCGCGATCTACGACACCATGCAGTACGTGCGCTGCCCGGTGGCGACGGCGTGCATCGGCATGGCCGCGTCGATGGGCTCGATGCTGCTGGCGGCCGGCGAGCCGGGCATGCGATTCGCCACGCCCAACGCGCGGGTGATGATGCACCAGCCCTCGGGCGGGTTCCGCGGCACGGCCGCCGACATCGAGCGCCACGGCGAGGACATTCTCAAGATGAAGCGCCGGATGTACGACATCTACGTCAAGCACACCGGCCAGGACTACGAGACCGTCGAACGCTCGCTCGATCGCGATTTCTTCATGGACGCCGACGAGGCGAAATCCTTCGGCCTCATCGATCAGGTCTACGAGAAACGCGGCGGCGAGGAGGCCGAATAGGCCCGCCGCGACCCCGCTTTTCTGCAACGACGAAGACCGGCGAACTGCGCGGCGAGCAGCGTCTGCTGCTTGATCATGCGCGCGAGCGTGTGATCGAATGACTTCAGCTTGGCAACGTTTCGCTAAGTTCCGGCCTTGATCTTGCAGCCAGGAAGACTCACCTGGCGCGGGCCGGACCGCGGCGAGACAGCGGGCGGAGCGCGCGCAATAGCGCCGGACGGACTGGAGCGAGCATGACCAAGGCGACCAATGGCGACGGGAAGAGCACCCTTTACTGCTCCTTCTGTGGCAAGAGCCAGCACGAGGTCCGCAAGCTGATCGCCGGCCCGACGGTGTTCATCTGCGATGAATGCGTCGAGCTGTGCATGGACATCATCCGCGAGGAGAACAAATCCTCGCTGGTGAAATCCAAGGAAGGCGTCCCGACGCCGAACGAGATCTACGAGGTCCTGCAGGACTACGTGATCGGCCAGCAGCACGCCAAGCGCGTGCTCTCGGTGGCGGTGCACAACCACTACAAGCGCCTCAACCACGCCAGCGCCAATTCCGACGTCGAGCTGTCGAAGTCGAACATCCTGCTGATCGGCCCGACGGGCTGCGGCAAGACGCTGCTCGCCCAGACGCTGGCGCGCATCCTCGACGTGCCGTTCACGATGGCCGACGCCACGACGCTCACCGAGGCGGGCTATGTCGGCGAGGACGTCGAGAACATCGTGCTGAAGCTGCTGCAGGCCGCCGACTACAATGTCGAGCGCGCCCAGCGCGGCATCGTCTATATCGACGAGATCGACAAGATCTCGCGCAAGTCGGACAATCCCTCGATCACCCGCGACGTGTCGGGCGAGGGCGTCCAGCAGGCGCTCCTGAAGATCATGGAGGGCACGGTCGCCTCGGTGCCGCCGCAGGGCGGGCGCAAGCATCCCCAGCAGGAATTCCTGCAGGTGGACACGACCAATATCCTGTTCATCGTCGGCGGCGCCTTCGCCGGGCTGGAGAAGATCATCTCGCAGCGCGGCAAGGGCAGCGCGGTCGGCTTCGGCGCCGAGGTGCGCGATCCCGACGAGCGCCGCCAGGGCGAGGTCCTGCGCGGCGTCGAGCCCGACGATCTCCAGCGCTTCGGCCTGATCCCCGAATTCGTCGGCCGTCTGCCGGTCGTCGCCACGCTCGAGGATCTCGACGAGGGCGCTCTGGTGCAGATCCTGACCGAGCCCAAGAACGCGCTGGTCAAGCAGTATCAGCGCCTGTTCGAGATGGAGGGCGCGGGCCTGTCCTTCACCGAGGACGCGCTGTCGGCCATCGCCCAGAAGGCGATCGCGCGGCGCACCGGCGCGCGCGGCCTGCGCTCGATCATGGAGGGCATCCTGCTCGAGACCATGTTCGAGCTGCCCGGTCTCGAGGGGGTCGAGGAGGTCGTCGTCAACGCCGAGGTCGTCAACGGCGACGCCAAGCCGCTCTACATCTACGCCGAACGGCCCAAGAAGAGCGAAGAGGCCGCCTCCGGCAAGGGCGCCTGAGCCGCTCTCGGCGACTTCACGTCCTCAGGGATGCGGCGAAACGCGGCCGCGCGCTTGAACGCGCGGCTGCGCGCCTCCACTTGTTAGCCTGACCGAACAGGGCGACGCTTTGAGCGTCCGCTCTGCTGGATTCGCCGGCGCCGCAGAGCGGGCCGGCCGTCCCCGGGCCGCGTCCGGCCGGGGACGAAGAAGGAGAATTCGAATGACCGACACCAAGACGCTGCCGCTTCTGCCCTTGCGCGACATCGTCGTCTTTCCGCACATGATCGTGCCGCTCTTCGTCGGCCGCGAGAAGTCCGTGCGCGCCCTCGAGGAGGTGATGCGCGCCGACAAGCAGATCCTTCTGGCGACCCAGAAGAGCGCCGCCGACGACGACCCGAAGCCCGACGCCATCTACAAGACCGGCGTTCTGGCCTCCGTGCTCCAGCTGCTCAAGCTGCCCGACGGCACGGTCAAGGTGCTCGTCGAGGGCGGCCGCCGGGCGCGCGTGCAGCGCTTCCTCGACAACGAGGCCTATTTCGAGGCCGAGGCCGCCCTGATCGACGAGATCGAGGGCGAGCCGTCGGAGGCCGAGGCGCTGATGCGCGCCGCCGCCGAGAAGTTCGAGGAATACGTCAAGCTCAACAAGAAGGTCCCGCCGGAGACCCTGTCCGCGGTCGGCGAGATCACCGAGCCCGCGAAGATGGCCGACACGATCGCGGGCCATCTCGCCGTCAAGCTCACCGACAAGCAGGACCTGCTCGCCAACCCGGATGTCGGCCAGCGCCTGGAGAAGGTGTTCGGCCTGATGGAGGGCGAGATCTCGGTTCTCCAAGTGGAGAAGAAGATCCGCTCGCGCGTGAAGCGTCAGATGGAGAAGACGCAGCGCGAGTACTACCTCAACGAACAGATGAAGGCGATCCAGCGCGAGCTGGGCGAGACCGACGAGGGCCGCGAGGAGCTCGCCGAGCTGGAGGAGCGCGTCGAGAAGACGAAGCTCTCCAAGGAGGCGCGCGCCAAGGCCGACGCCGAGCTGAAGAAGCTCAAGCAGATGAGCCCGATGTCGGCCGAAGCCACCGTCGTGCGCAATTATCTCGACTGGCTGCTGTCGATCCCGTGGAACAAGCGCAAGCGGGTCAAGAACGACCTTGCGAAGGCCGAGGAAGTCCTCGAGCGCGACCATTACGGCCTGGAGAAGGTCAAGGAGCGCATCCTCGAGCACCTGGCCGTGCAGTCGCGCACCAAGAAGATCAAGGGCCCGATCCTGTGCCTGGTCGGCCCGCCGGGCGTGGGCAAGACCTCGCTCGGCCGCTCGATCGCCGAAGCCACCGGGCGCGAGTTCATCCGCATGTCGCTGGGCGGCGTGCGCGACGAGGCCGAGATCCGCGGCCATCGCCGGACCTATATCGGCTCGATGCCCGGCAAGGTCATCCAGTCGATGAAGAAGGCGAAGTACTCCAACCCGCTCTTCCTGCTCGACGAGATCGACAAGCTCGGGATGGACTATCGCGGCGACCCGGCCTCGGCGCTGCTTGAGGTGCTCGACCCTGAGCAGAACGCGAACTTCTCCGACCACTATCTGGAGGTCGATTACGACCTCTCCGATGTGATGTTCATCACCACGGCGAACACGTTGAACATGCCCCAGCCGCTGCTGGACCGCATGGAGGTGATCCGCATCGCCGGCTACACCGAGGACGAGAAGGTCGAGATCGCCAAGCGCCACCTTCTTCCCAAGCAGGTGAAGAACCACGCGCTCAAGGAAGGCGAGTGGGAGCTCACCGAGAAGGGCCTCCGGGACGTCATCCGCTACTACACCCGCGAGAGCGGCGTGCGGAACTTGGAGCGCGAGATCGCGCGGCTGGCCCGCAAGGCGGTCCGCGAACTCGAGAGCGGCGACACGACCTCGATCAAGGTCACGCCGGACAATCTCGGCGATTATCTCGGCGTCCGGAAATTCCGCTTCGGCGAGACCGAGGAGGAGGACAAGACCGGCCTGGTGACCGGCCTGGCCTGGACCGAGGTCGGCGGCGACCTCTTGTCGGTCGAGGCGGTGAAGATGCCCGGCCGCGGCCGCATGACCGTGACCGGCAATCTCCGCGACGTGATGAAGGAGTCGATCTCCGCGGCGAACTCGTTCGTGCAGTCGCGCGCCCCTTCGCTTGGCGTGAAGCCGACCGTGTTCCGCACGACCGACATCCACGTCCACGTGCCCGAGGGCGCCACGCCCAAGGACGGCCCGTCCGCCGGCGTGGCGATGATCACCGCGATCGTCTCCGTGCTCACCGGCGTGCCGGTGCGCAAGGACGTGGCGATGACCGGCGAGATCACGCTGCGCGGCCGGGTGCTGCCGATCGGCGGCCTGAAGGAGAAGCTGCTCGCCGCGCTGCGCGGCGGGGTGAAGACCGTGCTGATCCCGCAGGAGAACGAGAAGGACCTCGCCGAGGTGCCCGACAACGTCAAGAAGGGCCTGGAGATCATCCCGGTCGAGGCCGTCGACCAGGTGCTCGAGCACGCGCTCACCCGCAAGGTCGAGCCCGTCGAGTGGACCGAGGCCGACGAGGAGGCGCTCGCCGCGCTTCCCCCGGCCGAGCCCGCCTCGGGCGGAGAAGTCCGCGCGCACTAGCGGCGCCGGCTCGCATTCGATCCATGGAAAGGCCGCCCGGAGACGGGCGGCCTTTTTCCGGTTCGGGCGGGGTGATTGACGTTCTCCGCAGGCCCGCGCATCCTTCGCCCATGAACACGACCGCGCGCAGCTTTTTCTTCGGCTATTTCTTCATCCGCCCCGCGGGGGTCGGCTGAAGTCTGCGCGCGCGAAAGGCGGACAGATCTCCAGACGGCCCCCGGGATCCCCGGGGGCCGTTTCTCGTTTCGGAGGAGGCGACATGGCGGATGGAACGGACACCGAGCGCGAAACGCTGCGCGCCGCGATCGACGAGGCGGACGCCCGCCTCTTGAAGCTGATCGCGGAGCGGCGCCGGCTGAGCGAGACGCTGGGCGCGCTGAAGGCCGGGCGCGGCGACTTGGTGCGCGACGAGGGGCGCGAACGCGCCGTGCTCGACCGCGCGGTCGGGCTGGCGGCCGACGAAGGGCTGGATGCGGCCTTCGCCGAGCGCCTGTTCAAGCTGATCATCGACGATTCCCTGCGCCGCCAGCGCGCCGGTCTCGACGCGCGGGCCGCCGACCGGGCGCTGAGCGAGGCGCGCGTGGCCTATCTCGGCGGTCCGGGCAGCTACAGCCACTTCGCCGCCCACGCCCATTTCGCCGGGCGCTATTCCGGGGTCGAGCCCGTGATCAAGCGCGACTTCGCGGGCATCTTCGCCGCCGTCGAGGCCGGCGAGGCCGATTACGGCTTCCTGCCGATCGAGAACACCACCACGGGCGGCATCGTCGAGGTCTACGACCTGATGCGCGACACCGCGCTCAAGATCGCCGGCGAGCATCACTACAAGGTCGAGCACTGCCTGGTCGGCATGGCCAGCGACGCCGGCGCGGTCCGCACTGTCTACGGCCATCCCCAGGCGCTGCGCCAGGCGCAGCATTTCCTGGCGCGTCATCCCGAGCTCAAGCCCGTTCCGGTCTCCTCGTCGACGCGCGCGCTCGAGCGCGCCATGGACGAGGGCGCCGAGATCGCCGCGGTGGCGGGCGCGGACGCGGCGCGCCTGTTCGGGCTCAACGTGATCGAGCCCGACATCTCCGATCATCCGGAGAACTACACGCGATTCGTGGCGCTCGCCCGCGATCCGGAGCCGGCGAGCCCGCTGCTGCCGTGCAAGACCTCGATCGTGTTCGTGACCTCCAACGCCGCCGGCTCGCTCGTCGATGCGCTCGACGGCTTCCGCGCCCACGAGGTCAATCTCACCAAGCTCGAAAGCCGGCCGATCGCGGGCGCGCCGTTCGAGCAGATGTTCTTCCTCGACCTGGAGGGGCATGAGGACCACGAACCGGTCGCCGCGGCGCTCGACGCGCTGGGTCTTCATGCGAAGAGCCTGAGGAGCTTCGGCTCCTATGGCTCGGATCGGCTGAAGCCGGTGGACCGGACGACGGGAGACGAGTGATCGATTGCCGAGTCGCGCCGTCTCGGCGATAACGCGGCCGGCGAGGGAAGGGCGGTTAGCTCAGCTGGAAGAGCAACTGGTTTACACCCAGTAGGTCGGCGGTTCGATCCCGTCACCGCCCACCATCCTTCGCGGCGAAGCGGTTCCCGGAGACGCTCTGCGAATACGCGCCCAAACCCGCTTGACCGCCGGAGGGCGCGGCTTTAGGTAACGCCTCTCGCCGCGCCCGCGCGTGTCGGCGAGACCCCGGAATGTGCGGGTGTAGCTCAGTTGGTTAGAGCGCTGGCCTGTCACGCCAGAGGTCGCGGGTTCGAGTCCCGTCACTCGCGCCATTCCAGTTCGAAAGGCCGCCGGTCCCGGCGGCCTTTTCGCGTTCCGGACCCCGCCCGGTCAGTATTCGAGCGCGCGGAATCTCGCGCCGCCGCGGCGCTGCGTTGTCCGCAATTGAGAACTATTCGCAGCTCATTCGAACCCGCTGCAGTGATCGCCCGCGAAGGCGGCGGTTTCGTCTTGCGGCGCATGACGCGTCGCACTAGCTTCCGCCCCGAATTCGACCGGGACGCCGGCGCGGACCCCCTGGGTGCGCGCTCTCGCCGCGTCGCCGGGCGCGTTACGCGCTCCATATCTCCGGTCGCGACAGGAAGGCCCGTGTGCGGATGAACGCGCTTCTGCTCGAATACCTGCCGATCGTCATCTTCCTGGGAATCGCCGGCGCCCTGGGGCTCGCCTTCGTGCTGGCGGCCTTCGTGCTGGCGCCGTCCGATCCCGACCCCGAGAAGGTGTCGACCTACGAGTGCGGCTTCAACGCCTTCGACGACGCGCGGATGAAGTTCGACGTGCGCTTCTACCTGGTCGCCATCCTGTTCATCATCTTCGACCTCGAGGTGGCCTTCCTGTTCCCGTGGATCTTCCCGGTGTTCGACGGAAACCTGTTCGCACTGTGGTCGATGATGATCTTCCTCGGCGTGCTGACCGTTGGATTCCTGTACGAATGGCGCAAGGGCGCGCTGGAATGGGAGTGATCGCCGATGACTGACGCGACCGTCCCCGCCGGAGGCGCCGCACGCGCGGCGACCCCGGGCTACGACCCGAAGAAGCACGATCCGTTCTTCGACGGCGTCTCGGACAAGCTCGCCGACAAGGGCTTTATCGTCGCGCGCGCCGACGATCTCATCACCTGGGCGCGCACCGGCTCGCTGATGTGGATGACGTTCGGGCTGGCCTGCTGCGCCGTGGAGATGATGCAGGCCTCGATGCCGCGCTACGACATCGAGCGCCTGGGCGCCGCGCCGCGCGGCTCGCCCCGCCAGTCCGACGTGATGATCGTGGCGGGCACGCTCACCAACAAGATGGCGCCCGCGCTCCGCAAGGTCTACGACCAGATGCCCGAGCCGCGCTACGTCATCTCGATGGGGTCGTGCGCCAACGGCGGCGGGTACTACCACTATTCCTACGCGGTGACGCGCGGCTGCGACCGGATCGTGCCCGTCGACATCTACGTGCCCGGCTGTCCGCCGACCGCCGAGGCGCTGGTCTACGGCATCCTCCAGCTCCAGAAGAAGATCCGCCGCGAGGGCTCGATCGAGCGCTAGGCGAAACGGAAAGAGCAGACCGTTGAGCGACAAAGACCTGACCGAACTCGGCGAGCACATCGCCGCGACGCTCGAGGCCGACGTGCGCGGCTGGCGCGTCGCCCATGGCGAGCTGACGGTGGAGATCCATCGCGACCGCGTCGTCAAGGTGCTGCGCTTCCTGCGCGAGGACCCGAACTGCCGCTTCACCTCGCTGATGGACGTGTGCGGCGTCGACTGGCCGGGCCGCGCCGACCGCTTCGACGTCGTCTATCACCTGCTGTCCATGCACCTTAACCAGCGCATCCGCGTGACGACGACCGCCGACGAGGACACGCCGGTGCCGAGCGTGGTCGAGGTGTTCCCGACCGCGAACTGGTTCGAGCGCGAAGTCTTCGACATGTACGGGGTGCTGTTCGACGACCATCCCGACCTGCGCCGCATCCTCACCGACTACGGCTTCCAGGGCTATCCGCTGAGGAAGGACTTCCCGCTGTCGGGCTATGTCGAGGTCCGCTACGACGAGGAGGAGAAGCGGGTGGTCTACGAGCCCGTCGAGCTGGTCCAGGAATTCCGGGACTTCGATTTCCTCTCGCCGTGGGAGGGCGCGAAATACGTGCTGCCCGGCGACGAGAAGGCCGAGGGCGAGGCGTAAGCGATGGCCGAAACCGACATCCGCAACTTCACGATCAATTTCGGTCCGGTCCACCCGGCCGCCCACGGCGTGCTGCGCATGATCCTCGAGCTCGACGGCGAGGTGGTCGAGCGCGTCGACCCGCATATCGGCCTTCTGCACCGCGGCACCGAGAAGCTGCTGGAGCACAAGACCTATCTCCAGGGAATCGGCTATTTCGACCGCCTCGATTACGTCGCGCCGATGAACCAGGAGCACGCCTTCTGCCGCGCGATCGAGCGGCTCGCCGACATTCCCGTGCCGAAGCGCGGCCAGTATGTCCGCGTGCTCTACGACGAGATCGGGCGGATCCTGAACCACCTGCTCAACGTCACCACGCAGGCGATGGACGTCGGCGCGCTCACCCCGCCGCTGTGGGGCTTCGAGGAGCGCGAGAAGCTGATGGGCTTCTACGAGCGCGCCTCCGGCGCGCGCATGCACGCCCACTACTATCGCCCCGGCGGCGTCCACCAGGACCTGCCGCAGGAGCTCATCGACGACATCATGGCCTGGTGCGAGGCCTTCCCCCAGGCCGTCGACGACATCGAGACGCTGCTCACCGAGAACCGCATCTTCAAGCAGCGCAATGTCGATATCGGCGTCGTCACGAAGGAGGACGCGCTCGCCTGGGGCTTCTCCGGGGTGATGGTGCGCGGCTCGGGCATGCCCTGGGATCTCAGGCGCTCGCAGCCCTACGCGGTCTATGACGAGCTCGAGTTCAAGATCCCGCTGGGCAAGAACGGCGACAATTACGACCGCTATCTCTGCCGCATGGAGGAGATGCGCGAGTCGGTGAAGATCATGCAGCAGTGCTGCGAATGGCTCTCGCGCTCGGAGAACCAGGGCCAGGTGCTGCCCACCGACACCAAGTTCGCCCCGCCGCGGCGCGCCGAGATGAAGCGCTCCATGGAAGCGCTCATCCACCACTTCAAGCTCTACACCGAGGGCGTCCACGTGCCCGAGGGCGAGTGCTACGCCGCCGTCGAGGCGCCCAAGGGCGAGTTCGGCGTCTATCTCGTCGCCGACGGCACGAACACGCCCTACCGGGTGAAGATCCGCGCGCCGGGCTACGCCCACCTCCAGGCCATGGATCACTTGAACAAGGGCCACATGCTGGCGGACGTCTCCGCCATCCTGGGCTCGCTGGACATCGTGTTCGGGGAGATCGACCGATGAGCGTCCGCCGTCTCGCCGAGGAGCAGCCGGAAAGCTTCGCCTTTTCAAAGAAGAACGAGGAAAAGGTCGCGTTCTGGCTGAACAAGTATCCCGAAGATCGCGCCGATTCGGCCGTCATTCCGCTTCTCTGGATCGCCCAGAAGCAGGAGGGCTGGGTCACCGAGCCGGCGATCCGCGCGATCGCCGACCGGCTGGGCATGCCGTATATCCGCGTCTACGAGGTCGCGACCTTCTACACCATGTTCAACCTGGAGCCGGTGGGCGAGCACCTGATCCAGGTCTGCGGCACGACGCCGTGCTGGCTGCGCGGGTCCGACGATCTCAAGGCCGTGTGCGAGACCCGCATCGGCAAGAAGGGCCGCGGCAATGTCACCGCCGACGGCAAGTTCTCCTGGGAGGAGGTCGAGTGCCTCGGCGCCTGCGCCAACGCGCCGATGGTCCAGATCTCCAACGCCGAGGGCGACTGGTATTACGAGGACCTGACCGGCGAGGCGCTGGAGAAGATCCTCGACGATCTCGCCGCCGGCAAGTCGGTCGAGGCCGGCCCGATCACCGCGCGGCGCGCCTCCGAGCCGACCGAAGCCAAGGTCGAGACCCTCGTCGCCGACGAGCTTTATGACGGCTCGCCGGCCGAGCCGCTGAGCGAGCTCCCGAACGCCGAGGTCGCGGTGAAGCCGAAGCCGAAAGCCAAGGCGGGCGCGGCGAAGAAGCCCGCGGCGAAGAAGTCCGGCTCCGCGAAGAAGAAGGATCAGGATTGATGACCCAGCTTCTTCAGGACAAGGACCGGATCTTCACCAATCTCTACGGCGCGCATGACTGGGGCCTCGAGGGCGCCCGTCATCGCGGCGCGTGGAATATGACCAAGGAGATCCTCGAGCAGGGCCCCGAGTGGATCACCGGCGAGGTGAAGGGCTCCGGCCTGCGCGGCCGCGGCGGGGCGGGTTTCCCGACCGGACTGAAATGGTCCTTCATGCCCAAGGAGGTCGGCGCGCGGCCGCACTATCTCGTCGTCAACGCCGACGAGTCCGAGCCGGGCACCTGCAAGGACCGCGAGATCATGCGCCACGATCCGCACACGCTGATCGAGGGCTGCCTGATCGCCTCCTACGCCATGCGCGCGCATGCGGCCTACATCTATATCCGCGGCGAGTACGTGCTCGAGCGCGAGCGCCTCGAGGCCGCGATCAAGCAGGCCTATGACGCAAAGCTGATCGGGCCGGACAACGTCCACGGCTGGGATTTCGACGTCTACGTCCATCACGGCGCGGGCGCTTATATCTGCGGCGAGGAGACGGCGCTTCTGGAAAGCCTCGAGGGCAAGAAGGGCCAGCCGCGCATGAAGCCGCCGTTCCCGGCCAACGCCGGGCTCTACGGCTGCCCGACGACGGTCAACAACGTCGAATCCATCGCGGTCGTGCCGACCATCCTGCGCCGCGGCAAGGAGTGGTTCGCCGGCTTCGGCCGCGACGGAAACACCGGCACCAAGATCTTCTCGATCTCCGGCCACGTGAACGCGCCGTGCAATATCGAGGAGGCGATGAGCATCCCGCTCAAGACCCTCATCGAGAGCTACGCCGGCGGCGTGCGCGGGGGCTGGGACAACTTGAAGGCCGTGATCCCGGGCGGCTCCTCGGTGCCGCTCATCCCCAAGGATGTCTGCGACGACGTGCTGATGGACTTCGACGCGCTCAAGGACGCCAAGTCCGGCCTCGGCACGGCCGCCGTGATCGTGATGGACAAGTCCACCGACATCGTGAAGGCGATCGCGCGCATCAGCTATTTCTACAAGCACGAGAGCTGCGGCCAGTGCACGCCGTGCCGCGAGGGCACGGGCTGGATGTGGCGCGTGCTCGAGCGCATGGCCCGCGGCGAGGCCGAGACCTCCGAGATCGACGATCTGCTCGACGTCGCCGGCCAGGTCGAGGGCCACACCATCTGCGCGCTCGGCGACGCCGCGGCCTGGCCCGTCCAGGGACTGATTCGCCATTTCCGCGGCGAGATCGAAGAGCGCATCGAGAATTATCGCGCGGGCCGTCCGGTCTTCGTGCAGGAACCGGTCGCGGCGGAGTAGGGGTGATGGCGGGCATTGTTCTGACATACGTCCTGGCTGCAGCGGCTTGCACGGCGGCGCTGGCGATCGCGCGGCTCGTACTCGGCGGAGCTGATGAGAATTTCGCGCTCTCCACAGCTCTGTCCTTCCTGTTCTTTTTCGTTGCCGGCGGCCTGGCTTGGCGGATCGGGGCGTTATTCGCGCGAGAGTCGCTGATTGCGCGCTCGTTCGTGGCCTGGGGCGGCGTGGCGCTCGTCCTTCTCGTCTGGGATCTGGCGCCGCGGATGGCGAACCGCCCGCTCGGCGAAGCCGCCGACGTGCTGATCATCAACCTTCCCGTCTTTGTTGGGGGCTGGCTTGGCAGCGCGCTCGTCTGGGGCGCCGTCTTTCGGCTGCGCCGCTCGGAGAATGTTCAAACAACGGATGTCGCGGCATGAGCGAAACGCGCACCATCATCATCGACGGCGCCGCGAACGCCCTCCTCCCCCTTGACGGGGGAGGTCGCCGCGAAGCGGCGGGAGGGGGTGAACCTCACCCCACCCTGACGGCTGCGCCGTCTTCCCTCCCCATCGAGGGGAGGGAGGGGCGCGTTGGCCGCCCCGCCCGCCCGAATTCGACGGCCCGGCTCCGCCTCCCATCGAGGGGCGGGAGGGGATCCTTCCACGCGCATCTTCGTGAGGTCGCGGCATGAGCGAAACGCGCACCATCATCATCGACGGCGAGGAGATCGACGTTCCCGTCGATTACACGCTGCTGCAGGCCGCCGAGGCCGCGGGCAAGGAGATCCCGCGGTTCTGCTATCACGAGCGCCTGTCGGTCGCCGGAAACTGCCGCATGTGCCTGGTCGAGCTGGTCGGCGCGCCGAAGCCGGCCGCGTCCTGCGCCTTCCTCGTGCGCGACATGCGCGGCGGGCCGAACGGCGAGCCGCCGGCGATGAACACGCTTTCGCCGATGGTCAAGAAGGCGCGCGAAGGGGTGATGGAGTTCCTGCTCATCAATCACCCGCTCGACTGCCCGATCTGCGACCAGGGCGGCGAGTGCGACCTGCAGGACCAGTCGCTGGCCTATGGCCGCGCCGGCTCGCGCTTCGCCGAGAACAAGCGCGCCGTCGAGGACAAGTACATGGGTCCGCTGATCAAGACGATCATGACCCGCTGCATCCAGTGCACCCGCTGCGTGCGCTTCGCCACCGAGATCGCCGGCGTGCCCGAGCTGGGCGCGATCGGACGCGGCGAGGACATGGAGATCACGACCTATCTCGAGAAGTCGATGACCTCCGAGCTGTCGGGCAATGTCATCGATCTCTGCCCGGTCGGCGCGCTCACCTCGAAGCCCTACGCCTTCAACGCGCGGCCGTGGGAGCTCACCAAGACCGAGACCGTCGACGTGATGGACGCCCAGGGCGCGAATATACGCGTCGACAGCCGGGGCGGGGCGGTGCTCAGGATCATGCCGCGCCTCCACGAGGAGGTGAACGAGGAGTGGATCTCCGACAAGACGCGCTTCGTCTGGGACGGGCTGGGCCGGCAGCGCCTCGACCGGCCCTTCGTGCGCGAGGCCGGCAAGCTGCGTCCGGCGAAATGGGACGAGGCGCTCGCCCTCGCCGCCGACAAGCTGTCGGGCGATCCCGAGAAGGTCGGCGTCATCGCCGGCGATCTCAATGACGTCGAGGGGCTCAAGGCCGCCAAGGATCTGTTCGATTCACTCGGCGTGAAATCGATCGACTGCCGCCAGGACGGCGCCAAGATCGGCGGCGGGCCGCGGCAGGGCTATCTGTTCAACTCCACCATCGCCGGGATCGACGAGGCCGACGCCATCCTGATCGTGGGCTCGAACCCGCGCCTGGAGGCCCCGGTGCTCAATGCGCGCATCCGCACGCGCTGGCTGAACTCGGACGCCAAGGTGGGCGTGATCGGCGAGGCCGCCGATCTCACCTACGAATACGAGCATCTCGGAACCGGGCCGAAGGACATCGCCGCGCTTGCGAAGAAGCGCTCGGGCTTCATCAAGACGCTCAAGGACGCCGAGAAGCCGATGATCATCGTGGGCGCGGGCGCGCTCGCCCGGGCCGACGGCGCGCAGGTGCTGCGCGCGGCCGGCGATCTCGCCGCCAGGGTCGGCGCGGTCGCCGACGGCTGGAACGGCTTCAACGTCCTTCACACGGCCGCGTCGCGCGTCGGCGGGCTCGATCTCGGCTTCATCCCGGGCGAAGGCGGCCGCGACGCGAACGCCATCCTCGACGGCGCCAAGGCCGGCGACGTCGAGACGGTCGTGCTGCTCGGCGCCGACGAGATCGATACGGATCGTCTCGGCGACGCCTTCGTCATCTATGTCGGCCATCACGGCGACGCCGGCGCCATGCGCGCCGATCTGATCCTGCCTTCAGCGGCTTACACCGAGAAGAACGGATTCTACGTGAACACCGAGGGCCGGGTTCAGCTCGCCGAGCGGGCCGTCTTCCCGAAGGGCGAGGCCAAGGAGGACTGGGCGATCTTCCGCGCGCTGTCGGCGCGCCTCGGCCGGACGCTGCCCTATGACGATCTCAATGCGCTGCGCGCCGATCTCATCGAAAAGATCGAGAGCTTCGGCGAGATCGACCACGCGCCCGGCGCGGCCGGCGCCGAGAGCTTCGATCCGGCGAGCCTCGGCGAGGCCGGCGACGTCGCCGACGCGCCGTTCGTCTCGCCGATCACGGACTTCTATCTGACCAATGCGATCGCGCGCGCCTCGAAGACCCTGGCGGAATGCTCCGCCGAGGTCGCCGCGGCGCGGTCCGAGCTGCAGGCCGCGGAGTAGGGAGGCGGGATTGGCGAAAGCGCCTGAAATCGCGGCCCTCGGCGGCGTCGGAGTGGGCGTCGCGCTGGGCGTGTCGCTCGGCGTGGCGATGGAGAGTCTGCCGGCGGGGATCGCCATGGCGGCGGGCTTCGCCGTCCTCTGGGCGGTCGTCTTTCATCGCGCCGCGGTCAATCGCGCCAAGGGCGGGGGGAATGCTGAGCAATGAGTGATTTCGTCGCCGATTGGGGCCCGCTGTGGGGCACGGTCGCCAGCATCGGCCAGATCCTGGGCTTCATGGTCGTGCTGCTGCTGTCGCTGGCCTTCCTGCTCCTGCTCGACCGCAAGGTCTGGGCGGCGGTCCAGCTGAGGAAGGGTCCCAACGTCGTGGGCGCGTTCGGCCTGCTGCAGTCCTTCGCCGACTTCATCAAGTTCGTGCTCAAGGAGATCGTGGTGCCCGCCGGCGCGGACCGCCCGCTCTTCCTGATGGCGCCGCTGGTGACTTTCGTGCTGGCCTTCATCGCCTGGGCCGTCGTGCCCGTGGCGCCGGGCTGGGTGATCTCCGACCTCAATGTCGGGATCCTCTACATCTTCGCGATCTCCTCGCTCGGCGTGTACGGCATCATCGTCGGGGGCTGGGCGTCGAACTCGAAATATCCCTTCCTGGGCTCGCTGCGCTCGGCCGCCCAGATGGTCTCCTACGAGGTCTCGATCGGCTTCGTGATCGTCACCGTGCTGGTGATGGCGGGTTCGATGAACCTCTCCGAGATCGTCGTGGCCCAGTCCGGCGGGTTCTGGAACTGGCACGTGCTCAGCTTCGACATGCTGCCCTGGCCGGCCTTCGTGGTGACGATCCCGATGTTCTTCATCTTCTTCATCTCGGCGCTGGCCGAGACGAACCGGCCGCCTTTCGATCTGCCCGAGGCCGAATCCGAGCTCGTGGCGGGCTACCAGGTCGAGTACTCCTCGACGCCGTACCTGCTGTTCATGATCGGCGAGTACCTCAACATCGTGCTTATGTGCGCGCTGATGACGGTGCTCTTCCTCGGCGGCTGGCACGCGCCGATCGAGGTGGTTCCCTTCACCTGGGTCCCGCCGGTGTTCTGGTTCGCGCTCAAGGCGCTGTTCCTGTTCTTCATGTTCGCCATGGTGAAGGCGCTGGTGCCGCGCTACCGCTACGACCAGCTGATGCGGCTGGGCTGGAAGGTCTTCCTGCCGACCTCGCTGGCCGCCGTCGCGCTGATGGGAATCGCCGTGGCCTATTCGAACGCTTCGTGAGCGAGGGATGAGATGAACCGGATCGCCCAGACCCTGCGCGGGGCCGCCCTGATGGACTTCTGGGGCGCCTTCGCCCTCGGCATGCGCTACTTCTTCCGCAAGAAGCCGACGCTGCACTATCCCTCCGAGAAGGGCCGGCTGAGCCCGCGCTTCCGCGGCCAGCACGCGCTCCGACGCTATCCCAACGGCGAGGAGCGCTGCATCGCGTGCAAGCTGTGCGAGGCGGTGTGCCCGGCCCAGGCCATCACCATCGAGGCCGAGCCGCGCGAGGACGGCTCGCGGCGCACGACGCGCTACGACATCGACATGGTGAAGTGCATCTATTGCGGCTACTGCCAGGAGGCCTGCCCGGTCGACGCGATCGTGGAGGGGCCGAACTTCGAATACGCCACCGAGACCCGCGAGGAGCTCTACTACGACAAGGAGAAGCTCCTCGAGAACGGCGATCGGTGGGAACGCGAAATCGCACGGAACCTCGAACTCGACGCGCGCTATCGCTGACGCTATGACGGCGCGCGACTCCCGCACCGGAGTCGGGGCTTTCTCCCGGCTTTACCTGCGACGACACGATTGAACCATCGACCCGACGGGGGGCTTGATGCTGCAAGCGGCGGCCTTTTGGCTTTTATCGATCGTGGCGATCGGCTCCGCCTTCATGGTGGTGGCCGCGCGCAACCCCGTTCGCGCGGTGCTGTTCCTGATTCTCGCCTTCTTCAGCGCGGCGGGGCTGTTCGTCCTGCTCGGCGCGGAGTTCCTGGCGATGATCCTGGTCATCGTCTACGTCGGCGCGGTCGCCGTGCTCTTCCTGTTCGTGGTGATGATGCTCGACATCGATTTCGCCGAGCTCAAGCAGGGCTTCCTGAGCTATCTGCCGCTGGGCGGGCTGGTCGCGCTGGTGCTCGCCGCCGAACTCATCATCGTCGGCTTCACCTGGGTCTCGGCCGACACCGCGGGCCAGGCGCTGCAGTCGCCGACGCCGGCGGGCGTGTCCAATGTCGAGGCGCTCGGCGCGCTCATCTATGACCGCTACGTCTTCTTCTTCCAGGCCGCCGGCCTGATCCTGCTGGTCGCGATGATCGGCGCGATCGTGCTGACCCTGCGCCACCGCGAGGGCGTCAAGCGCCAGGACATCGGCAAGCAGGTCCGCCGCACGCGCGCCGAATCCGTCGAGGTGGTCGACATCGAAAGCGGCGAGGGGATCGGCTGATGCTCACCGAAATCGGGCTCGGACACTATCTCGCGCTCGGCGCGATCCTGTTCACGATCGGCGTGTTCGGCATCTTCGTGAACCGCAAGAACGTGATCATCCTGCTGATGTCGATCGAGCTGCTGCTGCTGGCCGTCAACATCAATTTCGTCGCCTTCTCGGCGCATCTGGGCGATCTGGCCGGCCAGGTCTTCGCCATGTTCATCCTCACCGTCGCGGCCGCCGAAGCCGCCATCGGCCTCGCCATTCTCGTCGTCTTCTTCAGAAACCGCGGAGACATCGCGGTCGAAGGCGCCAACCTGATGAAGGGCTGATCGCACGCCATGGCTCACATCATCGTCTTCGGTCCGCTCCTCGCCGCGATCATCGCCGGCCTGCTGCAGAAGCAGATCGGCGACCGGCTCGCGCAGCTGATCACGACGGGGATCCTGATCCTCGCCGCCGTGCTGTCGGTCTTCGTCTTCTATGACGTCGCCGTGGCCGGGAACGCGCGCACGATCGAGCTCGCGCGCTGGATGGCGGTCGGCGATTTCGAGGTGTCCTGGGCGATCAAGCTCGACACGCTCTCGTCGGTGATGCTGATCGTGGTGACGGGCGTGTCCTCGCTCGTCCACGTCTATTCGTGGGGCTATATGGAGCACGACCCTCATCGGGCGCGCTTCTTCTCCTACCTGTCGCTGTTCACCTTCGCGATGCTGTCGCTGGTGACGGCCGACAACTTCCTGCAGATGTTCTTCGGCTGGGAGGGCGTCGGGCTGGCGTCCTATCTGCTGATCGGCTTCTGGTACAAGAAGGAGTCCGCCAACGCCGCCGCGGTGAAGGCCTTCGTCACCAACCGGGTGGGCGATTTCGGCCTGGCGCTGGGCGTGATGGCGATCTTCTTCATCTTCGGCTCGGTCCAGTTCGACGAGGTGTTCGCCGCCGCGCCGGACGAGACCGAGACGCTGATCACCTTCTTCGGCCTGCAGTTCCAGGCGCTCGAGCTGATCGCGCTGATGCTGTTCATCGGGGCGATGGGCAAGTCGGCCCAGTTCTTCCTCCATGTCTGGCTGCCCGACGCCATGGAGGGCCCGACCCCGGTCTCCGCGCTGATCCACGCCGCGACCATGGTGACGGCGGGCGTGTTCCTGGTCTGCCGGGCCTATCCGATCTACGAGCTGGCGCCGAACGCCTCGGCGGTGGTCACCGTGATCGGCGCGATCACGGCCTTCTTCGCCGCCACGGTCGGCGTGGTTCAGAACGACATCAAGCGCGTGATCGCGTATTCGACCTGCTCGCAGCTGGGCTACATGTTCTTCGCCGCCGGCCTCGGCCTCTACTCGGCGGCGATGTTCCACCTGTTCACGCACGCCTTCTTCAAGGCGCTGCTCTTCCTCGGCGCGGGCTCGGTCATCCACGGCCTCCACGACGAGCAGGACATGCGCAAGATGGGCGGCATCTACCAGTCGCTGCCCTGGACCTGGATCCTCATGATCATCGGCACGCTGGCGCTCACGGGCGTCGGGCTGCCGATCCTGGGGCTCGGCTTCGCCGGCTTCTACTCCAAGGACATGATCATCGAGGAAGCCTTCATGATGGGGCAGGAGGGCGTCAGCTTCGGCATGCTCGCCTTCTGGATGGGCGTCATCGCGGCGGGCCTGACCTCCTACTATTCCTGGCGCGTCATCTTCATGACCTTCCACGGCAAGTATCGCGGCGAGCCCGAGGTGCTGAAGAAGGCCCATGACAGCCCGGGCGTGATGCTGATCCCGCTCATCCTGCTGGCGGTCGGCGCGGTGTTCGCCGGCGGCGCGTTCAAGTCCGACTTCGTCGGCGAGGGCGCGCTCACCTTCTGGGGCGAGAGCCTGCCGGCCGGCCCGTACGCCGAGGCCAATTACGGCGAGACCCACGCGCCGGACGCCGGCGAACGCGCCGCCGAACACGGCGTCGCGCTGAGCGAAGCCGAGACGGCGTCGCTGGAAGCGGCCACGAGCGCGGAGGATCACGCCGCCGAGGGCGAGCACGGCGGCCATCATCCGCCGACCTGGGTGCTGTTCACGCCGCTGGGCGTGACGGTGCTCGGCTTCGCGATCGCGTACTGGTTCTACATTCTCAACGCGGGGCTGCCCGCGCGCATCGCCGCGCGCGGCGGGCCGCTCCACGCCTTCCTCTACAACAAGTGGTATTTCGACGAGATCTACGACTTCGTGTTCGTCCGCGGGGCGCGGGCGCTGGGCGACCTGTTCTGGAAGATTGGCGACAAGCGCCTGATCGACGGTCTCGGTCCGGACGGCGTCGCGCGGTCGGCCTTCGCCGGGGCGAAGCGGATCGCGCAGGTCCAGAGCGGGTATCTGTATCACTACGCCTTCGTGATGCTGATCGGCCTGCTCGCGCTCACCCTGTGGCTCGTCGCCGGCGCCGGAGTGCAATAGGACGATGCTGGGTCAGCTTCCGATACTCTCCGCCGTCACCTTCCTGCCCGCGCTCGGCGCGCTGGCGATCCTGGTGCTGCGCGCGCTCATGCGCGGCGAGGACCAGGCCGCGCTGGACCGCAACGCCAAGGGCGTGGCGCTGTTCGTGACCGTCTTCGTGTTCGCGCTGTCGCTGCTTCTGGTGGTCGAGTTCGACCCCACGGTCGCCGGCTTCCAGTTCGTCGAGAGCGCGCCGTGGCTCGCCGAGCTCGGCATCAACTACAAGCTCGGCGTCGACGGGCTGTCGGTGCTGTTCGTCCTGCTCACCGCGTTCCTGATGCCGATCTGCATCCTGGCGAGCTGGAACATCAAGACGCGCGTGGCCGACTACATGGCGGCCTTCCTGCTGCTCGAGGCGCTGGTCATCGGCATCTTCTGCGCCCTCGACATGATCGTCTTCTACATCTTCTTCGAGGGCTCGCTGATCCCGATGTTCCTGATCATCGGGGTGTGGGGCGGCGCCAACCGGATCTACGCGGCGTTCAAGTTCTTCCTCTACACCTTCCTCGGCTCGGTGCTGATGCTGGTGGCGATGATCTGGATGTATCTCGACGCCGGCACGACCGATCTCACCATGCTGCTCGACCACGACTTCGCCCGCGAGGCGCAGCGCTGGCTGTGGCTGGCCTTCCTCGCCTCGTTCGCGGTGAAGATGCCGATGTGGCCGGTCCACACCTGGCTGCCCGACGCCCACGTCGAGGCGCCCACGGCGGGCTCGGTGATCCTGGCGGGCATCCTGCTGAAGCTCGGCGGCTACGGCTTCCTGCGCTTCTCGCTGCCGATGTTCCCCGACGCCAGCGCCTTCTTCGCGCCGCTCATCTACGCGCTGTCGATCATCACCATCGTCTACACCTCGCTGGTCGCCTTCCGGCAGACCGACGTGAAGAAGCTGATCGCGTACTCGTCGGTCGCCCATATGGGCTTCGTGACGATGGGCCTGTTCACGATGACCGAGCTCGGCGTGCAGGGCGGCATCTACCAGATGCTCTCCCACGGCCTCGTCTCGGGCGCGCTCTTCCTGTGCGTCGGCGTGATCTACGACCGCTTCCACACCCGCGAGATCGCCTTCTACGGCGGGCTGGCCAATTCGATGCCGGTCTACGCCGCGCTGTTCGGCCTGTTCGCCATGGCCAATGTCGGCCTGCCGGGCACGTCGGGCTTCGTCGGCGAGGTGATGACGATGATCGGCGCCTTCCAGGTCGATCCCCGCGTCGCCGCCGGCGCCGCGCTCGGCGTGATCCTGTCGGCGGTCTACATGCTGACGCTCTACAAGAAGGTGGTCTTCGGCGAGCTCGACAATCCCAAGCTCGAGGGCGCGTCCGATCTCGATCTCCGCGAATGGATCAATCTGGGCGTGCTCGCGATCCTGGTGGTGTGGCTCGGCTTCTTCACCACGCCGATCACGGAAATCACCGGCGTCTCCGTCGAGGCGCTCATCGACCAGTACCAGGCCGCGCTCGCCGCGCCGGGCTCGTAACGAGGGCTGAGAGCTCATGACCGCGCAAACGCTGCTCGCCGACCTTCGCCTGCTGACGCCGGAGCTGATCCTCGCGCTCGGCGCGATGGCGCTGCTCATGGCGGGCGTCTACCGCAAGGGCGACCTGCCGGCGTTCAAGCTGGTCAACACGCTGAGCCTCGTCCTGCTGGCGGTCGCTGGGGCGGCGGCGCTCTACCTGGTTCCGGGCGAGGGCGGCGAGGCCTTCACTGGCGCCTTCGTGCTCGATCCCTTCGCGCTCTACGCCAAGACGGCGGTCTTCGTCGCGGCCATCGCCGCGCTGCTGCTGGCCGACAAGTATCTCGAGGTCGAGCGGCTGGCGCGCTTCGAGTTCCCGGTCCTGGTGGTGCTGGCGTCGCTCGGCATGTCGGTGATGGTCTCGGCCGACGACCTGATGACGCTCTATCTCGGCCTCGAGCTGCAGTCGCTGTCGCTCTACATCCTGGCGGCATTCAATCGCGACTCCCTGCGCGCTTCCGAGGCAGGGCTGAAATACTTCGTCCTCGGCGCGCTGTCCTCGGGCCTGCTGCTCTACGGCGCGTCGCTCATCTACGGCTTCGCCGGCTCGACCAGCTTCGAGGCGATCGCCGTCGCCGCGGCGTCGGAGAGCGGGTCGGTGGGCCTTCTGTTCGGCATGGTCTTCCTGCTGGCGGGGCTGGCCTTCAAGGTCTCCGCCGCGCCGTTCCACATGTGGACGCCCGACGTCTACGAGGGCGCGCCGACGCCGGTGACGGCCTTCTTCGCGACCGCGCCCAAGCTCGCCGCGATGGCGCTGCTGGCGCGCGTCGTGAGCGATCCCTTCGCGCCGATGGTCGAGGAATGGCGCCAGGTGGTGATCGTGCTGGCGATCCTGTCGATGGCCTTCGGCGCCTTCGGCGCGCTCATGCAGACCAACATCAAGCGCCTGATGGGCTATTCCTCGATCGGCAATGTCGGCTACGCGCTGGTCGGCCTGTCGGCGGGAACGGCAATCGGCGTCTGGTCGGTCCTGCTCTACATGACGCTCTATGTCATCGGCGTTGCCGGCGCGTTCGGCGTCATCCTGTCGATGCGGCGGTCCGAGGGCATGGTCGAGCGCATCGAGGATCTCGCCGGCCTGTCGCAGACCCGGCCCGGCATGAGCTGGGCGATGACGGCGGTGCTGTTCTCGATCGGCGGAATGCCCTTCCTGGTGGGCTTCTTCGCCAAGCTGTTCGTCTTCTACGCCGCCGTCGAGGCGGGGCTGGTCTGGCTCGCCGTCGTCGGCGTGCTCTTCTCGACGGTGTCGATCGCCTACTATCTCAAGGTCATCAAGGTGATGTGGTTCGACGAGCCGACCGGCGAGTTCATGCCCGCTCCGGCCGGCGCGGCGCTGGTCAGCCGCGTCGCGGGGCTCGCGACCGTGGCCCTGCTGCCCTTCGTGGCGGTCCTGTTCACGCGCGTGATCCAGGCCGGCGCCGGCTTCGGCGGCTGATCGCTTGCGTTTCGAGCACCTCGCCGAGACCGACTCCACCAACGAAGAGGCCAAGCGCCGCGCGCTCGCCGGCGAGACCGGTCCGGTCTGGATCCGCGCCGACCGGCAGACGGCGGGACGCGGCCGCCGCGGCCGCCGCTGGTCGGGCGGTGCGGGCAATCTGTACGCCACCGGGCTCTATCGGCTGGAGACGCAGCCCGCCAAGGCCGCCCAGCTCTCCTTCGCCGCCGCGCTCGCGGTCGCCGACGTGGCAGCGGCCGCCGGCGTCGACCCCGAGCGGATCACGCTCAAATGGCCCAACGACGTGCTGGTCGACGGGCGCAAGACGGCCGGCGTCCTGCTGGAGTCGGGAAACGCGCCGGGCGGCGGGCTGTGGCTGGGCGTCGGCGTCGGGATCAATCTCGTCGACCATCCCGAGGACGCCGAGCGCCCGGCGACCGATCTCGCCGCGCACGGACGCGCGCTCGAACCCGACGCGGCGCTGCGCGTCCTCGCCGACAGCTTCGACGCCTGGCGGCGGCGCTGGGCCGAGCACGGCTTCGCGCCCGTCCGCGACGCCTGGCTGGCGCGCGCCCACGGGCTGGGCGGAACATGCGTCGCCCGGCTCGAGGACGAGACCGTCGAGGGCGTCTTCGCCGACCTGACGAGCGAGGGCGCGCTGCGACTGGATTTGAAGGACGGCCGGCGGCGGTTTATCTCCGCAGGCGACATCTTCTTCCCGTCAGCGCGCTGACGAGCCCGGAACCCTTCCCATGCTTCTCGCCATCGATTGCGGCAACACCAACACGCTCTTCGCCGTCCATGACGGCGAGAGCTGGATCGCGCAGTGGCGCACTGCGACCTACACCGCGCGCACCGCCGACGAGTACGCCGTCTGGCTGCAGCAGCTGCTGTCGCTGCAGGAGCTCTCCCTGAAAGATCTCGACGCCTGCGTGATCTCCTCGGTGGTGCCCCAGTCCCTGTTCAATCTCAGGAACCTCGCGCGGCGCTATCTCGAGACCGAACCCGTCGTCGTCGGCGAGCCGGGCGTCGAGATCGGGGTCGGCGTCAACCTGGAGACCCCGTCCGAGGCCGGCGCCGACCGGCTGGTCAACGCGCTGGGCTGCCGGGTGAAGTATGACGGCGCGCTGGTGATCGTCGATTCCGGCACGGCCACGACGCTCGACGTCGTCTCCGCCGACGGCGCCTTCGAGGGCGGGATCATCGCGCCGGGCATCAATCTGTCCATGCAGGCGCTGCACACCGCCGCCGCGCAGCTGCCGCGCATCGCCATCGAGCGCCCGCCGCACGTCATCGGGCGCAACACCGTCCAGGCGATGCAGTCGGGCGTGTTCTGGGGTTATGTGAACCTGATCGACGGGCTGGTCGCCCAGGTGAAGGCCGAATACGCCCAGCCGATGACCGTCATCGCGACGGGCGGCGTCGCCTCGCTCTTCGAGGGCGCGTCGAGGACGGTCGATCACTACGACGCAGACGTGACGATCCGCGGGCTGCACGAGGTGTGGCGGCGCAATGGAGGCGATCGCCGTGACGGCTGACTCGGAAGCGCTCTACTTCGTGCCGCTGGGCGGCTCCGACGAGATCGGGATGAACCTCAACCTCTACGGCTTCGGGCCGGAAGAGGACCGCAAGTGGATCATCGTCGATTGCGGCGTGACCTTCGGCGATCTCTCCACGCCGGGCGTCGACGTCATCATGCCCGACCCGCGCTTCATCGAGGAGCGCCGCGACGACCTGCTGGGCATCGTGCTCACCCACGCCCACGAGGACCACATGGGCGCGGTGGCGTATCTCTGGGACCGCCTGCGCTGTCCGATCTACGCCACGCCCTTCACCGCCTGGCTGATGCGCGACCGGCTGGCCGAGCGGGGACTTCTGGGCGAGGCGCCGGTCCACGAGATCGGGCTCGACGCGCGTTTCGAGATCGGCCCGTTCGATCTGCAGCTGATCACGCTCACCCACTCCATTCCCGAGCCGAACGGGCTGGCGATCCGCACGCCCGCCGGGCTGGTGCTGCATACCGGCGACTGGAAGATCGATCCCGAGCCGCAGATCGGCGAGACGACCGACACCAGCGCCATCGAGGCCCTCGGCGAGGAGGGCGTCACCGCGATGGTGTGCGACTCGACGAACGTCTTCACGCCGGGCGAATCCGGCTCCGAGGCGGGCGTCGCCGAGTCCCTGACCAAGGTGGTGGGCGAGCAGAAAGGCAAGGTCGCGATCGCGGCCTTCGCCTCCAATGTCGCGCGGCTCCAGACCGCCATCCGCGCCGCTGAAGCCAATGACCGCCGCGTCTGCCTGGTCGGCCGCTCGATGCATCGCATGACCAACGCGGCCAAGGCGGTCGGCCTGCTCGCCGACGTGCAGGACTTCGTCGACGAGGCCGATGCGGCCCACTTTCCCGACGACAAGATCTGCTATCTGTGCACCGGCTCGCAGGGCGAAAGCCGCGCCGCGCTCTCGCGCATCGCCGACGGCTCGCACCGCAACGTCACGCTGGGGAAGGGCGACGCGGTGATCTTCTCCTCGCGCGTCATTCCCGGAAACGAGCGCGAGATCTTCGACCTGATGAACCGGCTGGCCGGCCGCGGCGTGAAGGTGATCACCGAGAAGGACCGCCACATCCACGTCTCGGGCCATCCCTGCCGCGACGAGCTCCAGCAGATGTACGCCTGGGCGAAGCCGAAGGTGGCGATCCCCGTCCACGGCGAGCGCCGGCACATCCTCGAACACGCCGCGTTCGCGAAATCGCTGCAGGTGCCCCACGCCGTCGCGCCCTATAACGGCGCGATCGTGCGCATCACCCGCGACGGCGCGGAGATCGTCGACGAGGCGCCGGCCGGCCGGCTGCATCTCGACGGAAACTTCCTGGTCGACTCCGAGGCGGAGTCGATCCGCGAGCGTCGCCGGCTGGCCTTCGCCGGGCATCTGACGGTGGTCGCGACGGTGGACCCGCAGGGGGACCTGGTGTCGGGCCCGGAGCTGCGCGCCGTCGGCGTCGCCGAGAGCTACGAGTTCGACCTCGACGCCTTTCTCGACGCGCTCGAGGACGCCGCCGAGGACGCCTACGATCGGATGTCGCGAAAGGATCGCCGCGACGTCGGCGCGATCGAGGAGGTCTTGCGCGTCGCGGTGCGCCGCGAGGCCAACCGGATCTGGGGCAAGAAGCCCCATGTGGAGGCGGTCGTGCAGTCGACGCCGGGGGCGTGAAGGAGGACGCGATGAAGATCGGACGGCTCAACCATGTCGGCGTGGCGACGCCCGACGTCGAGGCGGCCGCGCAGGTCTACGCCGATCTCTACGGCGCGACCGACGCCACGCCGGCGAAGGAATTTCCAGAGCTCGGCGTGAAGGTGATCTTCGTCAATCTGCCCAACATGCAGATCGAGCTGCTCGAGCCGCTGAGCGCGGACAGCCCGGTGACGAAATTCCTGGAGAAGAACCCGAAGGGCGGTCAGCATCACATGTGCTTCGAGGTCCCCGACATCGTCGCCGCGCGCGACGCCATGCGCGAGCGCGGCGCGACGGTGCTCGGAACGGGCGAGCCCTATATCGGCGCCCACGGCGTGCCGGTCATCTTCGTCCATCCGCGAGACACCGGCGGCGTGCTGATCGAGCTGATGCAGGAGCCGGAGGGCGCGCATTGAGCCGCTGGCTGAAGAACGGCCTCGTCGCCCTGGTCGTCGTCCTGCTCGTCGCGCAGCTCTTCCTGCCCGATGACGGCGTCGGCTTCGTCACCGGGCTCGTGGTGCTGCTGCTGATCTGGTGGATGGTGCTGTTCGCCGTGCTGCCGCGCCGCGTGCGCGGCCAGTTCGAGGACGGCGACATCGTGCCCGGCTCCGAGCCCGGCGCGCCCGTCGAACCGCGGCTCAAGGAGAAGGCCTGGCTCACGACGCTGATAGCGTGCGGGCTGTGGCTGGTCTATTTCGTCGTCTTCGAGTTCGGCCTGTTCGGGCTCGATGCGATCCCCTTCGGCCCGCGTTTCGAACCGCCGGGATAGGACGCGCGGGGCTGGACCGCGCGCCGGGACGCGGTCTACTCCTTGAAACGACTTTCCTTCCCACCCGACCGGGAGACCTGACGCATGGGCGAGGCCGCCGAGACCGTCGCCGCAGACGAGGCCGGGCCGAACGGCTCGCGGCCGTTCAGCGGCTTCGAGTTCATGCTCGCCTTCCGCTATCTGCGCACCCGCCGCAAGTATGGCGGCGTCACGCTGATCTCGGTGATCTCGTTCGTCGGCATCGCGCTCGCGGTCACCGCGCTGATCGCGGTGATGTCGATCATGAACGGCTTCCGCCACGAGCTGCTCTCGCGCCTGCTCGGCGTCCAGGCGCATGTCTATGTCTACGCGCCCAGCGAGGACCCCGCCGCGATCGACGCGCTCAGCGAGTCCATCAACGCGATCGACGGGGTGCGCCAGGCCGGCCCGGTGATTACCGGCCAGGCGCTGGCGACGTCGGGCCGCGCCTCGACCGGCGTGCAGACGCTCGGCGTGCGCGCCCAGGACCTCGCCCGCTACGCGCTGATCGGGGAGGGCGCGCCGGAGAACGCCGGCATCGTGCAGGGCTCGCTCGAGGGCTTCGGCGAGGGCCGCAATGGCGGGAACCGCATCCTGATCGGCTCGGGCATCGCGGCCAGCCTCGGCGTCGGGCCGGGCGATCCCGTCACCCTGATCGCGCCGGAGGGCGCGGCCACGCCCATGGGCTCGGCGCCGCGCCGGAAGGCCTACGAGGTCGCCGGCGTCGTCTCGATGGGCGTGCTCGATCTCGACCGCATCTATGTCTTCATGCCGATCGAGCAGGCCTCGCTCTTCTTCAACCGGCCGGGCGGCGGCGACTATATCGACGTGCGCCTGACCAATCCCGACGAGCCCGGTCCGGTGATGACCCGCATCCGCGAGATCGTCCCGGAAGGCACGGTCATGTACGACTGGCGCCGGCAGAACCAGCAGTTCTGGACCGCGCTGCAGGTCGAGCGCACGGCGATGCGGCTCATCCTGTCCATCCTGGTCGCGATCGCGGCGATGAACATCATCTCCGGGCTGGTCATGCTGGTGAAGAACAAGAGCCGCGACATCGCCATCCTGCGCACGATGGGCGCGACGCGCGGCGCGGTGATGCGCATCTTCCTGATCGCCGGCGCGGCGGTGGGGGTGCTCGGCACGCTGGCTGGCATCGTCGGCGGCGTGCTGATCGCGACCTTCATCGGTCCGATCCAGGACTTCATCGGCCTGCTCACCGGCGTCAACGTGTTCGACCCGTCGGTCTATTCGCTCTACCGCCTGCCGGCGCGCCTGGAATGGAGCGAGGTGGTGTTCGTCGCGATATGGGGCTTCCTGATGGCGCTGATCGCCACGCTGCCGCCGTCCTGGCGGGCGGGCCGGCTCGATCCGGTGGAGGCGCTGCGCTATGAGTGAGCCCGCGCTGTCCATCCGCGATCTCACGCGGATCTACGAGACCGAGGGCGAGCGCTTGGAAGTGCTCACCGGGGCCGATCTCGATCTCTATCCCGGCGAGCTGGTCGGCCTCGTGGGGCCGTCCGGCTCGGGCAAGTCCTCGCTCCTGCACGCCGCCGCGTTGCTCGAGACCCCGACGGCGGGCCAGGTCTTCATCGGCGGCCGCGACGGGCTCAAGCTCGGCGAGCGCGCGCGCACCAAGCTGCGCCGTCGTGAAATCGGTTTCGTTTACCAGTTCCATCACCTGCTGCCGGAACTTGATGCGCTGGATAATGTCGCGCTGCCCCGCCTCATCGCCGGGGCGAGCTTTCCGAAGGCCCGGGAAGACGCGAAGGCGCGCCTGGAGTCGCTGGGCCTCGGTGCGCGGCTCGCTCACCGCCCCGGCCAGATTTCCGGCGGCGAGCAGCAGCGCGTCGCGATCGCGCGCGCGCTGGTGAACCGGCCGCGCGTCCTGCTGGCCGACGAGCCGACCGGCAATCTCGATCCCGCGACCTCGGACCAGGTCTTCGATGCGCTGGCCGAGGCCTGCCGGGAGGCCGGCGCGGCCGCGCTGGTGGCGACCCACAATCAGGCGCTCGCCAGCCGGATGGACCGCGTCGTCACGCTCGCCGACGGCAAGCTCGTCCCGTATGCGGGCGAGGACGCCTGAACGCGTCCCGACGGGGCGTCTCCCGAGTTTTCCACAATTTGAATCACCACCCTTGACAGGCGGAACAAAAAGGGAAAACGTAGAGCGGAACAAAACGCGAATACATCATCAAGCCGCCGGAGTTTCGCCATGCGCCGCCTGATCGAGGAAACCACCTCCGCCGCCGCCGTTCTCGGTTTCATCTGCCTCGTGGTCACCTGGGGAAGCGCGGTCTCGGGCTGATCGCGGCCGGGGCCTGGGCTAGCCTCTCCGGGTCACGGAATCATCGATCCGGCCGCGGCCGGGAAGGGGCCTCATCATGACGGCGTCGCCATTCGTCCATCTGCGGGCGCGCTCGCCCTATTCGCTGCTCGAGGGCGCGATGCGCATCGGCGAGATGGCCGAGCTGTGCCGGACGGAATCGATGCCGGCGCTGGCGCTGACCGACTCCAACAACCTGTTCGGCGCGCTCGAGTTCTCCGAGACGCTGGCGAAGAACGGCGTGCAGCCGGTGATGGGCTGCACGCTGTCGGTCCGGCTGGAGGCCCCGCGACCCGGCGAACGCGCCGGACCCGACGGGACGCTCGTCCTTCTGGCCCAGGACGAGACCGGCTACGGCAATCTCATGGCGCTGTCCTCGTCGGCCTATCTCGACGTGGGCGCGGCCGAGGAGCCGCACGTCCCGATCGAGACCGTGCTTCAGCGGGCCGAGGGGCTGATCTGTCTCACCGGAGGTCCGGAGGGCGCGCTCAACCGCCTCGTCTGCGAGGGTCGGGACGGGCCGGCGCGCGCGCTTCTGGAACGTCTGGCGGGCGGCTTTCCCGACCGGCTCTATATCGAGCTGCAGCGCCACGGCCGCCGCGACGAGCTCACCGCCGAGGACTGGCTCGTCGAGCGCGCCTACGCCGACGGCCTGCCGCTCGCGGCGACCAACGAACCCTTCTTCGCCAAGCCCGAGCTGCACGGCGCGCACGACGCGCTCATGTGCATCGCCCAGTCGAGCTATGTCACCGTCGACGACCGCCGCCGGGTGACGCCCGAGCACTACTTCAAGTCCGGCGCGGAAATGGCCGAGCTGTTCGCCGACCTGCCCGAGGCGATCGAGAACACCGCCGACATCGCGCGCCGCTGCGCCTTCCGTCCCCGCGTCGGCGATCCGATCCTGCCGAGTTTTCCCACCGAGGGCGGCCGCGACGAAGCCGAGGAGCTGCGCGCCCAGGCCGAGGCCGGGCTCGCCGCGCGGCTCGAGAAGGTCGAGCCCGCCGCGCCCGTCGAGACCTACCGCGAGCGCCTCGACCACGAGCTCGCCATCATCGAGCGCATGGGCTTTCCCGGCTATTTCCTGATCGTGTCGGACTTCATCAAGTGGGCGAAGGCTCACGACATCCCCGTCGGGCCGGGGCGCGGCTCGGGGGCGGGCTCGGTCGTGGCCTGGGCGCTCACCATCACCGATCTCGACCCGCTGCGCTTCGGCCTGCTGTTCGAGCGCTTCCTCAATCCCGAGCGCGTGTCGATGCCCGACTTCGACGTCGACTTCTGCCAGGAGCGGCGCGGCGAGGTGATCCGCTACGTCAAGCAGCGCTACGGCGAGGACCGTGTCGCTCACATCATCACCTTCGGCACGCTGCAGGCCCGCGCCGTGGTGCGCGATGTCGGCCGCGTGCTGCAGCTGCCCTTCGGCCTGGTCGACCGGCTCGCCAAGCTGGTGCCGAACAATCCCGCCGAGCCGGTGACGCTGGCCGAGGCCGTCGAGACCGAGCCCAAGCTCGACCAGGCCCGCCGCGACGACCCGGCCGTCGACCGGCTGATCGAGGTCGCGCTGCAGCTCGAGGGCCTGTTCCGCAACGCCTCGACCCACGCCGCCGGCGTGGTGATCGGCGACCGGCCGCTGGTCGAGATGGTGCCGCTCTACCGCGATCCGCGCGCCGACCTGCCGGCCACGCAGTTCAACATGAACTGGGTCGAGCCCGCCGGCCTGGTGAAGTTCGACTTCCTGGGCCTGAAGACGCTCACCGTGATCTCGCGCGCGCTCGATTTCGTCGAACGCGCCGGCGGGGAGCGCATCGATCTCGAGGCGCTGGGATTCGACGATCCCGCGACCTACGAGCTGCTCGCCACCGGCGGCTCGATCGGCGTGTTCCAGCTGGAAAGCTCGGGCATGCGCGACACGCTGAAGAAGCTCAAGCCGGACACGGTCGAGGACGTGATCGCGCTGATCTCGCTCTACCGGCCCGGCCCGATGAAGAATATCGACGTCTATGTCGACCGGAAGTTCGGCCGCGCCGAACCCGACTATCTCCATCCCGAACTCGAACCCGTCCTGAAGGAGACCTACGGGGTCATCATCTATCAGGAGCAGGTGATGCAGATCGCCCAGATCCTGTCGGGCTACTCGCTCGGCGAGGCCGATCTGCTGCGCCGGGCGATGGGCAAGAAGAAGAAGGAGGAGATGGACAAGCAGCGCGTCCGCTTCCTCGAAGGCGCGCAGGAGCGCGGCGTGAGCCGCGACAAGGCCTCCTACATCTTCGATCTCGTCGCCGAGTTCGCCGGCTACGGCTTCAACAAGTCCCACGCCGCGGCCTACGCCGTGATCGCGTACCGCACCGCCTGGCTGAAGGCGAACCATCCCGTCGCCTTCATGGCCGCGCTGATGAGCCTGGACGCCCACAACACCGAGAAGCTCGCCGTGTTCTTCCAGGAGACGCGGCGGATGGGGCTCGCCGTGCGGCCGCCCGACGTCAACGCCTCGGAGGCCGACTTCGCCGTCGAGGACGGCGCCATCCGCTACGCGCTCGGCGCCATCCGCAATGTCGGCTTCGCCGCGATGGAGCACGTCGCCGAGGTGCGCCGCGCCGGCGGGCCGTTCCGCGACCTGTTCGATTTCGCCGAGCGCGTCGACCCCCGCCAGGTCAACAAGCGCGCCTTCGAGAATCTCGCCCGCGCCGGCGCCTTCGACTCGCTCGAGCCCGATCGCGCCCGCGCGCTCGCCGCCGCCGACACGCTCATCGCGCTATCGCAGCGCGCCCATTCCGAGCGTGAGAGTTCGCAGGCTTCGCTGTTCGGCGGGGGCGGGGAGGGCGCGCCCTCGGGTCTCGAGCGGCCGCGCCTGCCCGATGTCGAGCCCTGGGACCCGGTGCGCCGGCTCGATGAGGAGCTCGCCGCGATCGGCTTCTATCTCTCCGGCCATCCGCTCGACGACATGGCCGCCGCGCTCGCCCGCCGGGGCGTGGTCTTTCACGCCGACCTGCCCGCGCGCGTCGCCGAGGGCGCGAGCGCGGCGCGCATGGCCGGCGTGGTGCGCCGGCGCCAGGAGAAGATTTCGCGGCGGACCGGTAAGCGTTTCGCCTTCCTCACCCTGTCCGACCCGTCCGGCGAGTTCGAGGCGCTGGTGCCCCCCGACGTGCTCAGCGACACCCGCGAGATCCTCGAGCCCGGCGCGGCCGTGACGGTCAACGCCCGCATCGAGGCGCAGGAAGACGAGATGCGCGTCATCATCGACGACGCTGACATGATCGATCCCTTCGCCATGGAGCCGGCCGGCGAGCGCCTGCGCATCCATGTCGAGGGGCCGGAGGCGCTGCCCGGCGTGAAATCCCGGCTCGAGCGCGCCGACGCCCGCGAGGGCGGGCCGCGCGGCGCGGTCCATCTCGCCGTGCCGCTGAGCGACGGGCGGACCGCGGAACTGCGCCTCGACGGCCGCCACGCGGTCGATCCCGCCGCCCGGGCCGCGATCAAGCAGGTCGCCGGCGTCGTCGCCGTCGAGGCGGAGTAGCCTCCGGGTTCACCGCGATCGCGGCTTGTCTCGACCCGTCATCACTCGTATAAGCGCGCGCGATCCCGCACACGGGGCTACGGCGCGTATCGAACGCGCGTCGCTCCGGTGCCGCGTCCGTCCCGGCTTCTTCGGATCCGGGCGGCCGGCTCCGCCCCGTGGAGGCCAACCGGAAAAGGATGACAACGATGGCCCTTCCTGAATTCTCCATGCGTCAGCTGCTGGAAGCCGGCGCCCATTTCGGACACCAGACCCACCGCTGGAACCCGAAGATGAAGCAATTCATCTTCGGCGAGCGCGCGAACATCCACATCATCGACCTGTCCCAGTCGGTGCCGCTGATGCACCAGGCGCTGGTCAAGATCCGCGAAGTCGCCGCCAATGGCGGGCGCATCCTGTTCGTCGGCACCAAGCGCCAGGCCTCCGAGCCGGTGGCGCAGGCGGCCGGCCGCTGCGCGCAGTACTTCATCAATCACCGCTGGCTGGGCGGCACGCTCACCAACTGGCGGACGATCTCGCACTCGATCGCGCGCCTGCGCGAGCTCGAGGATCTGCTCGACCAGGAAGGCGGCCCGCAGGGTCTCACCAAGAAGGAAATTCTCAACCTGTCGCGCGAGCGCGAGAAGCTCGAGCGCTCGCTGGGCGGCATCAAGGAGATGGGCGGCACGCCGGACCTGATGTTCGTGATCGACACCAACAAGGAGTCGATCGCCATCCAGGAGGCCAAGCGCCTGAACATCCCCGTCGTCGCCGTGGTCGACACCAATTGCGATCCCGATCCGATCGACTTCCCGATCCCGGGCAATGACGACGCGGCGCGCGCGATCTCGCTCTATTGCGAGCTCGTCGCCGACTCCGTGCTGGACGGCATCGCCGAAAGCTCCTCGGCGCTCGGCGTGGATCTCGGCGAATCCGAGGCGCCGGTGGAAGCCGCGGTGACCGAGGAGGCCGCTCCGGCCGAAGCCGCCCCGGCTGAAGCCGCCGAAGCCCCGGCCGAGACCGAAGCGCCCGCCGCCGAAGCCGCGGCCGAGCCGGCGAAGGCCGAAGGGAAGGCCGAGGAGGCCCCCGCCGCCGAGAAGGCCGCCGAGAAGACCGAGGAGGCCCCCGCCGCCGAGACCAAGGCCAAGGCGTCCAAGTCGACCGCGAAGACGGCGGCCAAGAAGCCGGCTTCCAAGACGGCTTCCAAGACGGCCACGAAATCGACCGCGAAGTCCGGCGCCAAGACGGCGACCAAGTCGGCGGCGAAGTCGACGACGAAGACCGAGTCGAAATCGACCGCCAAGTCGACCTCGAAGACCGCGGCGAAGTCGACGACCAAGGCCGCGTCGAAGACGACCAAGGCCGCCTCGAAGAAGAAGGCCGATGACGACTCGTCCGAGCAGAAGAACGAAGCCGCCAAGAGCGAATAGCGCCGGCGCGCGAACCAAGGAGACCTCCCCATGGCCGAAATCACCGCCGCTCTGGTGAAGGACCTGCGCGAGAAGACCGGCGCGGGCATGATGGACTGCAAGAAGGCGCTCGCCGAGACCGATGGCGACGTCGAGGCCGCCGTCGACTGGCTGCGCAAGAAGGGCCTGTCGAAGGCCGCCAAGAAGGCCGACCGCGTCACCGCCGAGGGCCTGGTCGCCGTCGCGTCGGCCGAGCGCGGCGCGGGCATGGCCGCCGCGGCCGTCGAGGTGAACTCCGAAACCGACTTCGTCGCCCGCAACGAGCTGTTCCAGAAGGCGGCTTCCGAGATCGCCGAGCTCGCCATCGACGCCGCCGACATAGAGGCGCTGTCGGCCGCCCAGACCAGCGGCGGCAAGTCGGTCGCCGACACGCTCACCGACCTGATCGCCCAGATCGGCGAGAACATGACGCTGCGCCGCGCCGCCGCGCTCGCCGTCGATCCGGGTGTGGTTTCAACCTATGTCCACAACGCCGCCGCCGAGGGCATGGGCAAGATCGGGGTGATCGTCGCGCTGAAGTCCGAGGGCGACAAGGCCAAGCTCGCCGAGCTCGGCCGCAAGGTCGCCATGCACGTCGCCGCGGCCTCGCCGGCGGCGCCGCTGGCGCTGTCGGTCGACGATCTCGACCCGGCGGTGGTCCAGAAGGAGCGCGACGTGCTGTCCGACCAGGCGCGCGCCTCGGGCAAGCCGGAGAACATCATCGAGAAGATGGTCGAAGGCCGGCTGCGCAAGTTCTACGAAGAGGTCGTGTTGCTCAATCAGGCCTTCGTGCTCGATCCCGACAACACGGTCGAGCAGGCGCTCAAGGCCGCCGAGGCCGATGTCGGCGCGCCGATCGAGTGCACCGGCTTCGTCCGCATGGAGCTCGGCGAGGGCGTCGAGAAGAAGGACGAGGACTTCGCCGCCGAAGTCGCCGCCGCCGCGCGCGGCTGAACGATAACCGCCGGCCCGACGCCAGGAGACGCGCGAACCGTGACTGACGCCGATCAGCCCTCCGCCGGAGATCCGCCGGGCCCGTATCGCCGGGTCCTGCTCAAGATTTCCGGCGAGGCGCTGATGGGCGACCAGGCCTACGGCATCGACATCGAGACCGCCGACCGCGTCGCGCAAGAGATCGGCGACGCCGTCGAGGCGGGCTACGAGATCTGCCTGGTCATCGGCGGGGGCAACATCTTCCGCGGGCTGTCCGCCGCCGCGCGCGGCATGGACCGGGCCGCCGCCGACTACATGGGCATGCTCGCCACGGTGATGAACGCGCTGGCGATGCAGACCGCGCTCGAGCGCGTCGGCGTGTCGACGCGCGTCCAGTCGGCGATCCCGATGACGACGGTGTGCGAGCCCTATATCCGCCGCCGCGCCATCCGGCACATGGAGAAGGGCCGCGTGGTGATCTTCGCCGCGGGCACGGGCAATCCCTTCTTCACCACGGACACGGCCGCCGCGCTGCGGGCCGCGGAGATGGGCTGCAACGCGCTGTTCAAGGGCACGAACGTCGATGGCGTCTATGACGCCGACCCCAATGAGGCGCCTGACGCGAAGCGTTTCGAGTCCCTGACTTACACCGATGTCCTTGCAAAGAACTTGAAGGTTATGGACGCCTCCGCGGTGTCGCTCATGCGTGACAACCAGATCCCGATCGTGGTGTTCAATATCCGCGAGCAGGGCGGTCTGGCGCGCGTGCTCAACGGCGATGGCCGCTGCACCGTGGTCGGCGGAGACTGACTCGGCGCCGGGCGCCGCTTAGGGGAGATGACACGACGATGGCCGATTTCGACATCAACGACATCAAGCGGCGCATGGACGGCGCCGTGGACTCGCTGAAGACGGAATTCTCGGGCCTCAGGACCGGCCGGGCGCACGTCTCGCTGCTCGATCCGATCAAGGTGGAGGCCTACGGAACGCCGACGCCGATCAACCAGCTGGGCACGATCACAACGCCCGAGGCGCGGATGATCTCGGTCCAGGTCTGGGACCAGAGCCTCGCGCCGGCCGTCGACAAGGCGATCCGCAATTCCTCGCTCGGCCTCAACCCCGTCGTCGAGGGCGGGCTGATCCGCATCCCGATCCCGCCGCTCAACGAGGAGCGCCGCGCCGAGCTGGCGCGCACGGCGGGGTCCTACGCCGAGCAGGCCCGCGTCGCGGTGCGCAATGTCCGCCGCGACGGCATGGACGCGCTCAAGCGGCTCGAGAAGGACAACGAGATCAGCGAGGACGAGCACAAGAAGCTCGCCGACCAGGTCCAGAAGCTGACCGACGAACGCATCGAGACGATCGACGATCTGCTCAAGCACAAGCAGGACGAGATCACGAAGGTCTGACGCCGCGCGGACCGCGGCAGGGAGGCCGGACATGGCGACGCAATCCGAAGCGCGCCGCGCGCCGCCCCGCCACGTGGCGATCATCATGGACGGCAATGGCCGCTGGGCCGCCGCGCGCGGCAAGCCGCGGGCGTTCGGCCATCGCCAGGGCGTCGAGGCCGTGCGCGGCGCGGTGCGCGCCGCCGGCGACCTGGGGCTCACCCATCTCACGCTTTTCGGCTTCTCGACCGAGAACTGGCGTCGCCCCGCCGAGGAGGTCGACGCGCTGTTCGCGCTTCTGAAGCGTTTCGTCGCCGCCGATCTCGACCGGCTGGTCGCGGAGGGCGTCCGCGTGCGCGTGATCGGACGGCGCGAAGGGCTGTCCGCCGACATCCTCGACATCATCCGGGACGCCGAGTCGCGGACGGCGGAGAACACGCGCTTCAACCTGACGATCGCGTTCAATTACGGCGGTCGCGACGAGATCGTCCGCGCCGCCGTGCGCGCCGCCGCGGACGGAGGCGATCTCGCCGATCTCGACGAGGACGGCTTCGCGGCCCATCTCGACACGGCGAGCCTGCCCGATCCCGACATGCTCATCCGCACCAGCGGCGAGCGCCGGCTGTCGAACTTCATGCTGTGGCAGGCCGCCTACGCCGAGCTGATCTTCATGGACGTGCTGTGGCCGGATTTCTCGCGCGAGCATCTCGAGGCCGCGATCGAGGACTATCGCGGCCGCGAGCGCCGCTATGGCGGTCTCAGTCATGTCTGAGGCGGCGCCCGGCCGCCGGGCTGCCCGCGATCCGGTCTTCGGAAGACGGGTCCTGTCGGCGCTCGTGCTCGCGCCGATCGCGATCGGGCTCGTCTTCGCCGGCGGCCATCTCTTCGCGATGTTCGTGGCCGCCTTCGCCGCGGCCATGGCGTGGGAATGGGTGCGGATGTCGGACAAGGCCGCGCCGCCGCGCGCCTTCGCCACGGCGACCGGGACGGCGGTGGGCGCCGCGCTGCTCGCCGCCCAGGACGCCTATGCCTACACCGCGGTCTGGGTGCTCGCCGGCGCCGCCGGGGCGGCCTTCGACCGGGCGCCGCGGGGGCGCGCCTGGGAGGCGTTCGCCGGCGTGGCCTATGTCGCCGCCGCCGCGGCCGCGCTGGTCAGCCTGCGCATGGCCGAGGCCGGCGGGCTGGTCGCGGTGGTCTACCTGCTGGCGGTCGTATGGTCGGCCGACACCTTCGCCTATCTCGCCGGCACCTGGATCGGCGGCTGGAAGCTGCTGCCCGCGGCCAGCCCCAACAAGACGTGGACCGGGCTGGCGGCGGGGCTCGCCGCCGGCGCGGCGGCGGGCGGCCTGGTCGCGGCCGGCTTCGGCTTCGATGTCGGTCACGCCTGCATCGTCGCGGTACCCACCGCCGCCGCTGCGGTGATTGGGGACCTCGTGATGTCCCTGTGCAAACGGCGCTTCGGCGTGAAGGACGCGGGCACGCTCATCCCGGGTCATGGCGGCGTGCTCGACCGCGTCGACGCGCTGATGCTGGCCACCTTGGTCGCCGCGGCCTGGACGGCGGCCTCGCCCCAGGGCTGGCCCGGAGGCGGGTGGTGAGCCCCCGCCGCGTCACCATCCTCGGCGCGACCGGCTCCGTCGGGCGCGCCACGCTCGACCTGATCGCGCGCGCGCCGGAGGGAACGTTCGACGTCGTCGCGCTCACCGCCAACTCGAACGCCTCCGAGCTGGCCGCGCTCGCCCGGCGCTTCGACGCCGAGTTCGCCGCCGTGGCCGATTCCGCCGCCGGCGACGCGCTTTCCGACGCCCTTGCGGGAACCGGGATCCGCGCGGCCGCCGGCGAGGGCGCGGTGCTCGAGGCTGCGGCCATGCCGGCCGACTGGATGATGGCCGCCATCGTCGGCGCCGCCGGCCTCCGCCCGACGCTGGAGGGCGTGCGCCGGGGCGCCGTCGTCGCCTTCGCCAACAAGGAGGCGCTCGTCTGCGCCGGCCGGCTGTTCATGGAGACGGCGCGGGAATGCGGCGCGACGCTGCTGCCCGTCGATTCCGAGCACAACGCCGTCTTCCAGGCGCTCGACGACTCGAAGCCGGCCGAGCTGCGCCGGATCATCCTCACCGCGTCGGGCGGCCCGTTCCGGACCGCCACGCGCGAGGCGATGGCCGCGGCCACGCCGGAAGCCGCGCTCGCCCATCCGACCTGGGAGATGGGCGCGAAGATCTCGATCGATTCCGCGACGATGATGAACAAGGGCCTCGAGATCATCGAGGCCTGCCATCTGTTCGATCTGCCGCAGACGCGCGTCGACGTGCTGGTGCATCCCGAATCCATCGTCCACGGCCTCGTCGAGCACATCGACGGCGGACTGCTCGCCCAGCTGGGCGCGCCCGACATGCGCACGCCGATCGCGCACGCGCTGGCCTGGCCGCGCCGGATCGAGACGCCGGTCGAACGCCTGGATCTCGCGAAGCTGGGCCGGCTCACCTTCGAGGCGCCCGACGCGGAGCGCTTTCCCGCCCTGGCGCTGGCGCGCATGGCCGCGGACTCCGGCGGCGCGCTGCCGGCGATCTTCAATGCGGCCAACGAGATCGCGGTGAGCGCCTTCCTCGAGCGCCGGATCGGCTTTCTTGACATCCCGTCGACGGTTTCTGAGGCTCTGGAACGCGCCTTGCGTGAGGGGCTGGACGGCGCGGAACCGGCCGATTTCGAGGCGGTCTTCGAGGCCGACGGGACCGGGCGGACCTTCGCCCGGGACGCCATCGCGCGCACGGCTCGCAGGAGGGGGTGAGCCTGCGTCTCATCAAGTCGGCGGCATCGGACCGCCTGAGGGGTGTGACATGATCGATCTGCTCGGCTCCGGCCTGCTCAGCCTGTTCGCCTTCGTGGCGGTGATCTCCTTCGTGATCGTCATCCACGAGCTGGGTCACTATGGCGTCGGGCGGCTGTTCGGCGTTCACGCCGAAGCGTTCTCCATCGGATTCGGGCCGGTGCTGGCCGAGTGGCGGGACGGGCAGGGGACGCGCTGGCGCATCTCCGCGCTGCCGCTGGGCGGCTTCGTCAAGTTCCGCGGCGACGAGAACGCCGCGAGCGCGCCGGATCGCGCCGCGCTCGAGCAGGCGCGCGACGCCCACGGTGACGCCGACACCGTGTTCCATTTCAAGCCGGTCTGGCAGCGCGCCCTGATCGTGCTCGCCGGACCCGCGGCGAATTTCGTGCTCGCGATCGCGGTGTTCGCCGTTCTCGGCGCGGCCCGCGGCGAGGTGAGCGCCGAGCCGTTGATCGGAACGGTCATCGAGGACTCGGCGGCCGAGGCCGCCGGCTTCCAGCCGGGCGACCGCGTCCTCGAGATCGACGGCGCGCCGGTGCGCTCCTTCACCGACATCACCGAAAGCGTCTATATCCGCGCCGGCCAGACCATGCGTTTCCTCGTGGACCGCGACGGGCGCGAGCTCGAACTGGTCGCCGAGCCCCAGCGCCAGATGCGCGAGGACGGGCTCGGCGGGGAGCGCGCCATGGGCTTTCTCGGCGTCGGGTTGTCTCCGGATGCGGAGCTCGCCTATCGCCGCTATTCCGTCATCGAGGCGCCGGCCTACGGCGTGCGCCGGACCGCCGAGATCACGGGCATGATCCTCGACTATATCGGCCGCCTGGTGACCGGACGCGCCTCGGTCGAGCACATCAACGGCCCTCTGGGAATCGCCACGACCGCCGGCCAGATCGCCAATCAGGCCGTCGACGGGGGAGCGTCGGGCGGCGCCGCGCCGGCCGCGGGCGATCGCGTCCTGGCGCTCGTTCTCGGCCTCGTGACGCTCGCCGGCCTGTTGTCCGTGGCGCTCGGTCTGATGAACCTTCTCCCCATCCCGGTCCTCGACGGCGGCCACCTTGTGTATTACGCCTACGAGGCCGTTGCGCAGCGGCCGCCGAGCCCCGCCCTGCAGGCGGCGGGGTTCCGGATCGGCCTTGCGCTCGTTCTGGGAATGCTCTTTGTGGCCACCTGGAACGATGTAAGTTATTTGCGGGGTTTGTTTTCCTAGCCGCACGCGGCCGGGCGAGGGACAGAGGCGTTCATGACAGCGACCTACCGTTTGGTGTTGGCGGTCCTCGCCGCCTTGATGATTGCGGCCGTTCCGGCGCGCGGCCAGGAGCCCGCAGCGGAACCGCCGGCGCAACAGGGCGCGGGGCAGGCCGCCGGACAGGCGGTGTCGACGGGGCAAAGCGCGCAGCGGCCGATCCTGCAGGTCCTGGTCGAGGGCAATCAGCGCGTCGAAGCCGACACGATCCTGTCCTATCTGCTCATCCAGCCGGGCGACGTTCCCAATCCGCGCCTGATCAACCTTTCGATCCAGACCCTTTACGGCACGGGGCTTTTCTCCGACGTCCGCATCGCCATCGACGGTCCCAACATGATCATCGCGGTCGAGGAGAACCCGATCATCAACCGCGTGATCCTCGACGGAAACCGCGCGATTGACGACGACAAGATCACCGAGGAGACCGAGCTGCAGCCGCGGGCGGTGTTCACCCGCGCCCGCGTTCAGTCGGACGTCCAGCGGATCCTCGAGGTCTACCGCCGCTCCGGCCGGTTCGCCGCGCAGGTCGAGCCCAAGATCGTCGAGCTCGACCAGAACCGGGTCGATCTCGTCTACGAGATATCCGAAGGCCCGGTGACGAGCGTCCGGCGGATCAGCTTCATCGGCAACGAGGCGTTCTCGGACCGCCAGCTCCGCCGCCAGATCGTCACCACGGAAGCGCGGTGGTGGCGCTTCCTGTCGTCGAACGACAATTACGATCCCGACCGGCTCGAATTCGACCGCGAGCAGCTTCGCCAGTTCTACGCCGATCGCGGCTACGCCGACTTCCGCATCGTCTCCGCCGTCGCGGAGCTGACCCCCGACCAGTCCGGCTTCTACATCACGTTCACGATGGAGGAGGGGCGGCGCTACGAGTTCGGCGACATCACCGTCACCACCGAGATCCCCGATCTCGACGGCGAGCGCCTGGCGCAGGTCGTGGCGACGCAGCCCGGCGAGCTCTATGTCGGCAGCCAGATCGAGGATTCGATCGAGACGCTGACCTTCGCCGCGGGCGCGGCCGGCTACGCCTTCGTCGACATTCGCCCGCGGGTGACGACCAATCGCGAGGAACGGACGGTCGACGTCGAGTACGTCATCAACGAGACGCCGCGCGTCTATATCGAGCGCATCGACATCGTCGGGAACACGCGCACGCTCGATCGCGTGATCCGTCGCGAACTCGACCTCGTAGAGGGCGATCCGTTCAACCAGGCGCTGCTCAACTCGTCCGAGCGCCGCGTCAACCGGCTGGGCTTCTTCGAGGAAGTCTCGATCGAGCCCGTGCAGGGCTCGTCGCAGGACCGGGCCCGGGTCGAGGTCAGCGTCACCGAGCAGCCCACGGGCGAGCTCGCATTCGGCGCCGGCTTCTCCTCGACGGAATCCTTCCTCGTCGATTTCTCGATCTCCGAGCGCAATCTCCGCGGCCGCGGCCAGTTCCTCCGCCTGCGGGTCTCGGCGAGCTCGCGTCGCGAGCAGATCGATATCCGATTCACCGAACCGCGCTTCCTCGACCGAAACCTGAGCGCGGGCTTCGACATCTTCCGGATCGAATCCGACTTCTCGCGCGAGGCCTCCTTCCGGACCTCCTCGACGGGCGCGACGCTGCGGGCGAGCTTCCCCCTGACGCGCTCGGTCCAGTCGAGCGTGAGCTATACCTTGCGTAACGACGAGGTTCGAACCTTCGGCGGGGTGTCCTCGTCGATCCTGCGCGCGTCGGGCGACCGGGTGACATCGCTGCTCGGCTACTCGCTCGCCTGGAACCGCGTGAACAACTACGCCCGGCCGTCCGACGGATTCCGGCTCGTCTTCAGTCAAGATATCGCCGGATTCGGCGGTGATGTTCGCTATGTCCGCTCTGAACTGCAGGGCGGGGTGTACCAGAGCGTCTTCAGGGACGACTTCGTGTTCAGCGTCACCGGAGAGACCGGCTTGCTGTATTCCTGGGGCGGCGACTCCGCCCGGATCAACGACCGTTTCTTCCGTGGAGGCAACAACTTCCGCGGGTTCGAGACCGCCGGCATCGGGCCTCGCGTCGTGCAACGCCGCGAAGAACCGCTCGAGGACGGCGACCAGTTCCGGTCGCTCGATGCGCTGGGCGGCAACTTCTACGCCCAGGGCGCCGTCGAATTCAGCTTCCCGCTGCCGCTTCCGGAGGAATACGGAATCCGCGCCAGCGTCTTCACCGAATTCGGCACGCTCGGCTTCCTTCCGGGCGAGGACGAAATCGTCGACGACGGCACGGCGGACGCCATCTTCACCGTGGACGATCTGTCCCCGCGCGTGTCCGCCGGGCTCAGCGTCTTCTGGGATTCGCCGTTCGGCCCGGTGCAGTTCGACTTTGCGGATGCGCTCGTGAGGGAAGACTACGATCGCGCCGAATTCTTCAGATTCAGCACAAGAACGGGGTTCTAACGCTATGCAACGCACTCTCAACCGGTCGCTGACCGCCAGTCTCGGCCTCATCGCCGCTCTCGCCGCCTGGGTCGCGCTCTCCGCAGCCGCCCAGGCCCAGCAGGTGCTCATCATGAGCGAGGAGCGCATCCTCCGCGAAAGCGCCGTCGGCCAGCACATCGCCAGCGAACTCGAGCGCATCGGCGGCGAGATCCAGGCCGAACTCGAAGCGGCCGGTCAGCCGATCGCCCAGGAGAACGAAGCGCTCAACGCCGAAACCTCGGCGCTCAGCCAGGAGGCCATCCAGGGCCGTCCCGACCTGATGCAGCGCATCCAGCAGCTTCAGCAGGACGCCGCGGCGTTCGAGCAGACCCGCCGCCGCCGCCAGCAGGAGCTGGTCGCGACCGAGCGCGCCGCGATGCAGCCGGTGCTCCAGGCGCTGCAGGGCATTCTTCAGCAGATCGTCGAGGAGCGCGGCGCGAACGTGCTCCTGGACCGCTCGCAGATCGTCTACGCCAATGACGCGGTCGACGTGACCGACACGGCGATCGAGCGCCTGAACGCGCAGATGCAGACCACGCCCGTCAATCGCGTGCGCCTGCCCGAGCAGGGTCAAGGTCAGCAGCAGCAGTAGGGCGGAACGATGGGGGCCGATGCGCGCTTCTACGAGCGGCTTGGCCCGCTGACGGCCGCAGAGATCGCGGATGCGATCGACGGGCGCGTGGCCGGAGACGGCGACGCGCCCGTCGACAATGTCGCCGCTCCGGCGTCGGCCGAGGCGCGCGATCTCTTCTTCCTGACCACGATCGAGGAGGACGGGCGTGCGCCGTCCGCCGGCGTCGCCATCGGCCCGGCCGACCTGGCGGCGCGCCTCGACGGGCTCGCCGCGGTCATCGTCCACGACTCGCCGAAGACGGCGTTCGCGAAGGCCGCGCCGCTGATCGTGCGCCCGCGGCGTCATCTCGGCGACGCCCTGATCCATCCCGACGCGCGGATCGCCGACGGCGCCGACGTCGGACCGGGCTGCGCGATCGGGCCGGACGCCGAGATCGCCGAAGGCGCATGGATCGGGCCCGGCGCGGTGATCGGTCCGGGCGTGACGGTCGGGCGCGGCACGCGCATCGGCGCGCGCGCCGTGCTGGGCTTCTGCCTCATCGGCGAAGGCTGCGAGATATCCGCCGGCGCGGTGATCGGCGAATCCGGCTTCGGGCTCGCCCAGGCCGACGGCGCGCTGTTCACGCTGCCGCACATGGGACGCGTGATCATCGAGGACGACGTCACGCTGGGCGCGAACGTCACCGTCGACCGGGGCATGTTCATCGACACCGTGCTGCGCCGCAGCTGCCGGATCGACAATCTTTCCCACATCGCCCACAACGTGGAGGTCGGCGAACACGCCGTGATGGCCGCCTTCGCGGGGGTCTCCGGCAGCGTCACCGTCGGGCGCGGCGTGCAGTTCGGCGGCCGGGTCGGCGTGGCCGATCACCTTTCCATCGGCGAGAACGCGCGGCTCGCCGCGGATGCGGCTATCATGCGCGACGTGCCGGCCGGCGAGACCTGGGCGGGATCGCCCGGCCAACCGATCTCCCGCTTCATGCGGGAAGTCGCCTGGATCAGGCGCGAAAGCGCGCGGCGCCCAGCCAAGCGCGGGAGCAAGGACGAGACGTGACCGAGATCCAATCGCGCATCGAACCCGAGGAGGTTCTCCGGCGGCTTCCTCACCGTCATCCCTTCCTGCTGGTCGATTGCGCCGAGGAGTACCAGGAGGGCCGGTCGATCCGGGGCATCAAGTGCGTGACGGCGGGCGAGCCCTGCTTCCAGGGCCATTTTCCCGGCAATCCGGTCATGCCCGGCGTGTTGATCATCGAGTCGCTCGCCCAGACCGGCGCGCTGTTGATGTCGAAGACGCTGGACGCCGACATCGATCGGACCGTGATCTACTTTCTCGGCGTGGAGAAGGCGCGTTTCCGCCGTCCGGTCAAACCGGGCGATCGCATGGAGATGCCCGTCGAGATCCTCGGCACGCGGCACGGCGTCTTCAAGTTCAAGGGGGTCGCCATGGTCGACGGGGTGAAGTGCGCCGAAGCGGAGTTCTCCGCGACCTCGGCGGCGCGCGAGGGCTGAACGCGCCGATGTCCGAGGCAATCCATCCAAGCGCGGTCGTCCACCCGGAAGCCGAACTCGGCGCCGGCGTGGAGATCGGTCCGTTCTGCTCGGTCGGCGCGGGCGTGCGCGTCGGCGACCGAACGCGCCTGGTCTCGCATGTCAGCATCGATGGCGGCGCGCAGATCGGCGCGGACTGCGTGCTGCATCCCTTCGTCGCCCTCGGCCAACCGCCGCAGGATCTCAAGCATGAGGGCGGCGAGGTGCGCCTCGTCATCGGCGACCGCAACGTCCTGCGCGAACAGGTCACCATGCAGCTCGGCACCGAGGCCGGAGGCGGGGAGACCCGCGTCGGCTCTGACGGGTATTTCATGGTCGGCGCCCACGTCGCCCATGACTGCCGCGTCGGCGATCATGTCGTGTTCGCCAACAACGCCACGCTCGGCGGCGGGGTGAGCGTCGGCGATTACGTGATCATGGGCGGGCTGTCGGCGGTCCATCAGAAATGCCGCGTCGGGCGTTACGCCTTCATCGGCGGCGGCGCGCCGGTCACCGGCGACGTCATTCCATACGGCATGGTCGACAATCACGGCTGGCTCGGCGGGCTCAATCTCGTCGGCCTGAAGCGTCGCGGCTTCAAGCGGGATTCGATCCACGATATGCGCTCGGCCTACCGGCTCATCTTCGCCGTCGAGGGCGCGTTCAACGAACGCTTGGAGGACGCCGCCCGGCTTTTCGCCGATCGCCCGGAGGTGATGGAGATCATCGACTTCGTCCGCGCGCCCGCCTCGCGCCCGCTCTGCGGGCCGGACCTGAGATAGGTCATGACCGCCTGGCGACGGCTCGGCCTGATCGCGGGCGCCGGCGAGCTTCCCGAGCGCGTGGCCGAAGCCTGCGCCGCGGAGGGTCGGCTGGGCTGCGTCATCGCGCTTTCCGGCTTCGCCGACCCGGCGCGTTTCGCGTCTCCGCTGGAGCGCGGGCTCGGCCAGTTCGGCCAGATCATCCGGGACCTGAACGAAGCCGAGTGCGATGCGGTCTGCTTCGCGGGCATCGTCACGCGCCCGGATTTCAGCCAGCTCAAGCCGGACTGGGAGGGCGCGCGCCTGTTGCCGAAGGTGCTGGCCGCCGCCGCGCGCGGCGACGACGCGCTGCTGCGCGCGATCCTCGGCGCCTTCGAACACGCCGGCTTCACCGTCGTCGGCGCCGACGAGGTTGCCGACGCGCTGCTGGCGCGGCCCGGGCTTCTCGGCGGCGTCGAACCCTCCGACGGCGCGCGCGCCGACGCGCTCAAGGCGATGCGCATCGCCGGCGTGATCGGGGCGGAGGATATCGGTCAGGGCGCCGTCGTGGGCGACGGGCTCGTCCTGGCCGTCGAGGCCCAGGAGGGCACCGACTCCATGCTGGAGCGCGTCGCCGGCCTGCCTGACGCCCTGCGCGGCGGGCCCGACGCGCGCCGGGGCGTGCTCGCCAAGCGCCCGAAGCCCGGCCAGGAAACCCGCGTGGACCTGCCGGTGATCGGCGTGTCGACCGTCGAACGCGCGGCGGCGGCCGGGCTGGCCGGGATCGCCGCGCCCGAGGGCGAGGCGCTGATCCTCGGCCGCGACAGCGTCGCCCGGGCCGCCGAGGACGCCGGGCTGTTCGTCTGGGTGCTCACCGAGTCGGAACTCGCCGATGCGGAGCGGGCGCCGTGAGCCCCGGCGCCTCGCGGCCGCCGCGGGTGTTTCTCGTGGCCGCCGAGCCGTCCGGCGACGCGCTCGGCGCGGACCTGATCGCGGCGCTCCGGGAACAGCGGCCCGATGTGGAGATCGCCGGCGTGGGCGGTCCCGCAATGGCGCGCCTCGGCGTCGAGTCGCCCTTCGACATTTCGGACCTGTCGGTGCTCGGCGTGTTCGACGGCCTGACCATTCTCAAGCTCGTCCACCAGCGCGCCCGGGAGACCGCCGAGGCCGCGCGGGCCTTCGGCGCCGACGCCGTCGTGCTGATCGATTCCTGGGGCTTCATGCTGCGCGCGGCCTGGAAGCTGCGCGAGCTCGCGCCCGATATCCCGCTGATCAAGTATGTCGGCCCGCAGGTCTTCGCTACGCGGCCCGGCCGGGCGAAGACGCTTGCGAGGACGGTCGATCACCTGCTGGCCATCCATCCGTTCGATCCGCCGTACTACGCGCCGCACGGCCTGCCGGTCACCTTCGTCGGAAACCCGGTGCTCGATCGCGACCTGTCCGGAGACGGGCCGGGCTTCCGGGCGCGCCACGGCATCGCGCCGGACGCGCCGGTCCTGCTCATGCTGTTCGGAAGCCGCCGGAAGGAGCTCGAGCGGCTGTTCCCGCCCTTCGCCGAGGCGGCTTCGCGCCTGCTCGAAGCCAATCCCGAGCTGAGGCTCGTCGCGCCGCTGGCGCCGTCCATCGCCGAGCCGGCCCGGGAAATGATCGCCGGCGATCCGCGTCTGCAAGGATTGATCGCGGTCGACGCCGACGAGCGCAATGACGCCTACGCCGCCGGCGATGTCGCGCTGGCGTGCTCGGGCACGGCGACCGTCGAGCTGTCGCGCGTCGGCGTGCCCACCATCGCGGCCTACAGGCTGGGCTGGCTGGCCTGGGCGATCGCGCGCGCCTTCCTGATGCGCGCCAAATACATCAGCCTGGTCAATCTCGCCGCCGACCGGGAGCTGATCCCGGAATTCGTCCAGATGCGATGCACCGGCGAGACGCTCGCGTGCGCTGTTCAGTCCTTCCTCGACGATCCGGCCCTGAGGGCGGAGACGGCGGACGCCCTGCGCGCGGTGACGCGCGACATGCTGGGCGAGGAGCGCGCGCCGTCGCGGAGCGCCGCCGAGGCGGTGCTCCGCATCGCGTCCGGCGAGCCTCAGCGCTTGGACAGCGGGACGTAGTCGCGGCCCTCGGCGCCGGTGAAGATCTGGCGCGGACGGCCGATCTTCTGGCTCGGATCTTCGATCATCTCCGACCACTGCGCGATCCAGCCGACCGTCCGCGCGACGGCGAACAGCACGGTGAACATCTCGGTCGGGAAGCCCATCGCCTTGAGCGTGATGCCCGAATAGAAATCGATGTTCGGGTAGAGCTTCTTCTCGACGAAATACTCGTCCTCGAGCGCGATCTTCTCGAGCTCCATGGCGACCTGCAGCAGCGGATCGTCCTTGGCGCCGAGCTCGTCGAGGACCTCGTGGGCCGTGGTGCGCATGACTTTCGCGCGCGGGTCGTAGTTCTTGTAGACGCGGTGACCGAAGCCCATCAGCCGGAACGGGTCGTTCTTGTCCTTGGCGCGCTTGATGTATTCGGGGATCTGATCGACCGATCCGATCTCGCGCAGCATGTTGAGCGCGGCCTCGTTGGCGCCGCCGTGGGCCGGCCCCCAGAGCGAGGCGATGCCCGCCGCGATGCAGGCGAACGGGTTGGCGCCGGACGAACCCGCCAGGCGCACCGTCGAGGTCGAGGCGTTCTGCTCGTGATCGGCGTGCAGGATGAAGATGCGGTCCATCGCCCGGGCGAGGGTGGGGGAGACCTCGTATTCCTCGGCGGGAACCGCGAAGCACATCCGCAGGAAGTTCGACGCGTAGTCGTACTTGTTGAGCGGGGTGATGAAGGGCTGGCCGGTCGAGTACTTGAAGGCCCGCGCCGCGATCGTCGGCATCTTCGCGATCATGCGGTGGCTCGCGATGGTGCGCGCCTCGGGATCATTGATGTCCGTGGAGTCGTGGTAGAAGGCCGACAGCGCGCCGACCGTGCCGACCATGATCGCCATGGGATGGGCGTCGCGGCGGAAGCCCCGGAAGAACTGGTCGAACTGGTCGTGCAGCATGGTGTGCCGGCGCAGCGTCCAGTCGAATTCGTCGAGTTCGCGCGCGCCGGGGAGCTCGCCGTGCATGAGCAGGTAGGCGACCTCGGTGAAGTTGGACTGCTCGGCCAGCTGGTCGATCGGGTAGCCGCGATAGAGCAGCACGCCCTCGCCGCCGTCGATATAGGTGATCTGGCTCTCGCAGCTCGCCGTCGAGGTGAAGCCGGGGTCGAAGGTGAACACGCCGGCGTCCTTGTAGAGCGAGCGGATATCGATCGCGTCGGGACCGATCGAGCCGCCGAGCACGGGCAGCTCGTAGGTTTCTCCGTGCACCGTCAGCTGGGCGACGTCTTTCTTCTCGACCTTGTTCTTCATCTCTCCAACCCCTTCCTCGTTCTTCATCCTGACCCGGTCGGCGCGGGACGTCGCCGGATCCTCGTCGTCTCCGTCAAAGCCGATCGTCGAGCCGGGCGAGGGTCTCCTCGCGGCCGAGGACCGCCAGCACGAAACTCATGTCGGGCGCGGGCGCGCCCCCGGTGAGCGCCGCGCGCAGCGGCTGGCCCACCTTGCCGAAGCCGACCTCCTCGGCCGCGGCGAAATCCTTGAGCGCCTGGCCGAGCGTCTCCTCCGACCAGTCGTCCGTGTCCGCAAGCAGGGCGCGCAGCCGCCCGAGGCGGGCGAGCCCGTCCTCGTTGAGCGCCTTGGCCGGCTTGCCCTCGACGGCGAACGGTCGCTTGCGGACCACGAAATAGACCTGATCCTCGAGTTCGGCGAGGGTGCGCGCGCGCTCTTTCAGCACCGGCATCGCCGCGAGGATCCGCGCGCGGGCGGCGTCGTCGAGCGCGATGTCGTCGCGGCCCTCCATGCGCGCCGTCACCAGCCCGGTCAGGCGCGCGTCGTCGGCGCGGCGCATGTGCCAGGCGTTGACGCTCGCCATCTTGTCGAAATCGAGCCGCGCCGGCGCCTTGCCCAGGCCGTCGAGATCGAAGGCGGCGGCCATCTCCTCGTCGGTGAACAGCTCCTGGTCGCCCTTCGCCCAGCCCAGGCGCAGCAGGTAGTTGCGCAGGCCCTCCGGCAGATAGCCCATCTCGCGATAGGCCTCGACGCCGAGCGCGCCGTGGCGCTTGGAGAGCTTCTTGCCGTCGGGCCCGTGGATCAGCGGGATATGGGCGAAGACCGGCGGCTCCCAGCCGAGCGCCCGATAGATCTGGGACTGGCGCCCGGCGTTCACCAGGTGGTCGTCGCCGCGGATGACGTGGCTGATATTCATCTCGTGATCGTCGACGACGACGGCGAGATTGTAGGTCGGCGTGCCGTCGGCGCGCAGCAGGACGAGATCGTCGAACTCCTTGGCCGCCCAGCGCACCTCGCCCTGGACGGCGTCCTTGAGGACGAGATCCTCGTCGGGCGCACGGAAGCGCACGACATAAGGCTGATCGGCGTCTGCGGGGTGGGGGCGTCCGTCGCGCCAGGGCGAGCGGAAGGCGCGGCCTTCCTCGAAGGCGCGTTCGCGCAGCTCCTCGACCTGCTGGGCGTCGCAATAGCAGCGGAACGCCGCGCCGCTTTCGACCAGCTGGTCGACGGCGGCGCGATGCCGCTCGACGCGGGCGGCCTGGGAGACGACCTCGCCGTCCCAGTCGAGGCCGAGCCAGGCCAGGCCGTCGAGAATGGCGTCGATCGCCTCCTGGGTGGAGCGCGCCCGGTCGGTGTCCTCGATGCGCAGCTTGAACGTTCCGCCGTGGCGGCGGGCGAACAGCGCATTGAACAAGGCCGTGCGCGCGCCGCCGATATGCAGGAAGCCGGTCGGCGACGGCGCGAAGCGCGTGACGATCTGAGCGTTATCTTGCAATTGCGAAATCATGCTGCGCTGCAGGGCGGGCCGCTTCATTACCACGCCGCGCGGGAAACGCGATAGTGTTGCGCCGACAGCCGAACGGAAGGCGGCGGCCTGGCATGGGGATCGGCGCGTTTCAGGCGTATGCGAAGCGCTGGATCGCCGGCGCGCGGCGGGGGTTCGCGCTGGGCCCGCCGCAACCGTCGCGGCTGGTCCTGTGGGTTCCCGTCGCCCTCGGCGCCGGCTCGGCCGTCTATTTCGCGCTCGCCGCCGAACCGCCGACCGGCCTCGGAACAGGTTGCGCCGTCGCCGCCGTTGCGGCGGTTCTGGCGGCGGGCGTGATGCGCCGGCGCGCCTGGCCGGTCTTCGGTCTGATACTTTTCGCCGCAGCCTGCGCCGGATTCGCGATCGCCCAGGCGCGCACCCATGCGCTCGCACCGCCGCAGATCGCTTCGGACGATCGGGCGCGCGGCGTCGAGGGATGGATCGAACGAGTCCGGCGCTCGGGCGGCCGCGATCGTCTGATCCTGCGCGTCGAGGCACTCGAGGGCGCGGAGACGCCTCCGAAGCGGGTGCGCGTGCGCGCCAATCTCGGCGAGTTCCGGCCCGGCGACCGGATCGGCCTGCGCGCCGTGCTTTCGCCGCCGCCGCCGCCGGCCGCGCCGGGCGGCTACGATCCCGCTCGCGCGGCCTGGTTCGACCGCATCGCGCTCACCGGCTACGCGATCACGCGGCCCGAGGCGCTGCCGGAGACCGGCGAGGACAGGTGGGCCCGGCGCTGGGTGGCCTGGCGCTGGAGCCTCGCCGAGCGCATCGCCGAAACCGCCGGGCCGCGCACCGGCGGGGTGGCCGCGGCGCTGCTGACCGGAGAACGCGCCGGGGTCGCGCCCGAGGACGCCGAGGCGCTCAGGAAATCGGGCCTGGGTCACATTCTCGCGATCTCGGGGCTCCACATGGCGCTGCTGGCCGGCGCGGTCTATTTCGCCGCGCTGCTCGCGCTCGCCTCGATCGAACGCTTCGCCCGGGCGCACGACCCCAGGAAGCCCGCCGCCGCGATCGCGCTCATGGCGGCCGCCGGCTATCTTGCGCTCTCGGGCGCGGCGGTCTCCACCCAGCGCGCCTTCATCATGGCCGCGGTCGTGCTGGTCGGCGTGATGCTCGAACGCCGCGCCTTCTCCTTGCGTTCGCTGGCCATCGCCGCGGTGGTCGTGCTGGTGATCGCGCCGGAGAGCGTCGTCGAGCCGGGTTTCCAGATGAGTTTCTCGGCCGCCGCGGCGCTCATCGCCGTCTACGAAATCTGGCGCGATCGACGCCGGAGCGACCGCACGCCGCCGGGTCTCGTCGGTCGCGTCCGGGGCGCGTTTCTCGGCATCGCCGCGACCAGCCTCATCGCCGGGGCGGCCACCGGCGTCATCGCCGCCTTCCATTTCCAGCGCGTGGCCGCCTACGGCTTTCTCGCCAATCTCGCCGCGATGCCGGTCTTCACCTTCTGGGTGATGCCCTCCGGCGTGGCGGCGCTCGCGCTCGCCCCGCTCGGGCTCGAAGCGCCGGCGCTGACGGTGATGGATTACGGGCTGCGCGTGGTGCTCGGCGTCGCCCACCGGGCCGCGGAGACGCCCGGCGCCGCGGCGGCTGCGGCCGCGCCGCCCGGTTTCGTGCTCGCCGCGTACGGGCTCGGCTTCGTCGTGTTCGTCATCGGACGCGGCGCGGCGCGGCCGGTCGGGGCGGTCGCCGCCGCGCTCGCGCTCGGACTGTGGACGGTCCAGCCGGCGCCGAACCTGATGGTCTCCGACGACGGCGTCGTCGTCGGCCGCTTCGCGGGCGGAGCGGGCTGGTCGGCCACCGATCTCAGGCGCGGCCGCTTCGAGACGGGCGTGTTCCTGCAGCGCGCCGGGGCCGGGGAGATACGGCCCGGACGCGCGCCGGTCGTCTGCGATTCGCTGGGATGCGTGGGCGAGACAGCCGAAGGCGCGGTGATCGCGGTGACGGAGTCGCATGAAGCGCTCGCCGAGGATTGCGCCCGGGCCCGCATCGTCGTGTTCCGCGGGGAGGCGACGGCCTGGCGGCGCCGGCGGTGCGCCGCGATCCTGCTCGACGACGCCGCGCGCGCCGAACTCGGCGGTTCGGAGATCTGGATTCGCGACGGCGAGGTGATCCGCCTGGACAGCGCGTTGCGCGCGCAGGGACGCCGGCCGTGGGCGGCGGGCGCCGACCGGCTCTGGGCCACAGGTTAGTGGTAGCGGCGAATGAGCCCGACGAGCCGGCCCTGCACCTTCACCCGGTCGGGGCCGAAGATGCGGGTCTCGTAGCTCGGATTGGCGGCCTCCAGCGCGATCGAGCCGCCCTTGCGGCGCAGGCGCTTGAGGGTGGCCTCCTCCTCGTCGACGAGGGCGACGACGATGTCGCCGCTGTCGGCGGTGTCGCCGCGCTTGATGATGACGAGATCGCCGTCGAGGATTCCCGCCTCGATCATGGAATCGCCGTTGACCTCGAGGGCGAAATGCTCGCCCCGCGAGATCATGCCCGGCGGCACGCTCAGCCGATCCATCTCGTGCTGGATCGCCTCGATCGGCACGCCTGCGGCGATGCGGCCGAGCACGGGCACATCCACGCCGGATTCGGGCGCGGACCGACCGAAATCGGCCTCGACCACGTTGCTCGATGCGCTCGCCTCGGCCTGCGGCGCGGCGGTGTTCGGCAGCTTGAGCACTTCGAGGGCGCGGGCCCGATGGGGCAGGCGGCGAATGAAGCCGCGCTCCTCGAGCGCGCTGACGAGGCGGTGCACGCCCGATTTCGAGGCGAGATTGAGGGCGTCCTTCATCTCGTCGAAGGAGGGCGAGACGCCGTCCTCGCTGAGCCGTTTGTGAATGAACAGCAAGAGTTCGTGCTGTTTCTTCGTAAGCATGACGCCCTCGTCAAAGGAACAAAACCGGAAACTTCGCGTCGTGTTCTATGCCTGTTCCGCGAGTCCGTCAAGTCATCCGTCGCTCGCGCCGGCGGGCAGGCTCAGCAGTTCGCGCGTCGCGGCGGCGACATCGTCCTGTCGCATCAGGCTTTCCCCGACCAGCAGCGCGCCCGCGCCGGCGCGGCGCAGGCGGTCGGCGTCGGCCGACGTGAACACGCCGCTCTCGGCGACGAGGAAACGGTCGGGACCGGCCTGCGGCGCCAGCGATTCGAAGGTCTCGAGCGAGGTTTCGAACGTGCGCAGATCGCGGTTGTTGACGCCGATCATGGGAGCGCCGAGGGCGCGTGCGCGGGCCAGCTCGTCGGCGTCGTGAACCTCGACGAGCACGTCCATGGTCCACGCATCGGCCTCGGCGATGAGGGATTCGGCGGTGGCGTCGTCGACGGCGGCCAGGATCACCAGCACGCAGTCGGCGCCGAGCGCGCGCGATTCGGCGATCTGCCAGGGATCGAGCATGAAATCCTTGCGCAGCGCGGGCAGGGCGGTCGCGTCGCGCGCCTCGCCGAGAAAGCCGTCGGCGCCCTGGAAGCTCGGCCCGTCGGTGAGCACCGACAGGCAGGCCGCACCGCCCGTTTCGTAGGCGCGGGCCAGCGCGGCGGGATCGAAATCGGCCCGGATCAGCCCCTTCGACGGGCTCGCCTTCTTGATCTCGGCGATCAGCGCCAGGCCCTCGGCGGCGGCGCGGCGGCGCAGCGCCTCCAGGAAGCCGCGCACCGGCGCGGCGGATGCGGCGGCCCGCGCGATCGCGTCATAGGGTTTCGCCGCCTTGCGCTCGGCGACCTCGTCGCGTTTGTAGGCGATGATGCGGGCGAGGGCGTCGCTCATTCGCTCGCCTCGGTCGTGATGCGCGCCAACGCATCCAGCGCGGCGCGCGCCCGTCCGTCGTCGATCGCCGCAGCGGCGAGCTCCGCGCCTTCCTTCAGCGTCCCGGCGCGGTCGGCCAGCACGAGCGCGGCGGCGGCGTTGAGCAGGACGATGTCGCGATAGGCGCCGGGCGCGCCGTCGAGCAGGGCGAACAGCGCGCGCGCATTGGTCTCGGGATCGCCCCCCTTGAGGTCGGCGAGGTCGGCGCGCGGCAGGCCGGCGTCCTCCGGCGTCACGGTGAAGCGCCGGATCGTCCCGTCGTGGGCCAGCTCGGCGACCGCGCTTTCGCCGGTGGTGGTGAGCTCGTCGAGCCCGTCGGCGCCGTGGACCATCCAGGCCCGCTCCGCGCCGAGGTCGCGCAGCGCCTCGGCCATGGGTTCGAGCCAGCGCGGGTCGAACACGCCGAGAAGCTGGCGCTTCGCCCCGGCCGGGTTCGAGAGCGGGCCGAGCAGGTTGAAGATGGTGCGCACGCCCAGGGTCCGCCGCGCCGGGCCGACATGGCGCACCGCGCCGTGATGGGCCTGGGCGAAGAGAAAGCCGATGCCGGCCTCGGCGAGCGCCTGCTCGACGGCCGTGGTGGGGGCGAACAGGTTGACGCCGGCGGTCTCGAGGATCTCGGCCGATCCCGATTTCGACGAGGCGGCCTTGTTGCCGTGCTTGGCCACCACCGCGCCCGCGCCGGCCGCGACCAGCGCGGCGGCGGTGGAGACGTTCCAGGTGCCGCGCGCATCGCCGCCCGTGCCGCAGGTGTCGATCGCGCCGTCCGGCGCGGCCACCGGCGTCATCCGCGCGCGCATGGCCCGCGCCCCGACGGCGAGCGCTTCCGGCGTCTCGCCGAGCGCGGCCAGCCCGGTCAGGAAGCCGCCGATCTCGACCGGATCGGCTTCGCCCTCCATCAGCGCGTCGAACGCCGCGCGCAGGGTGTCGGCGTCGGGCAGGCGCCCGGCCGCGAGCGCGCGAATGGCGGGGCTCATCTCGCTCATGCGGCGGGCTCGGCTTCCAGTCCGGCGAGCCTGAGGAAATTCGCCAGCAGGGCGTGGCCGTTCTGCGAGGCGATGGATTCGGGGTGGAACTGCACGCCGTGAACCGGGCGGTCCGGGTGCGCGAGCCCCATGATCTCGCCGTCTGCCGTGCGCGCGGTCACCTTCAGGGGCGAGTCCGGGGCGAGCCGCACGGCGAGGGAGTGGTAGCGCGTCGCCGTGAAGGGCTGGGGCAGGCCGGCGAAGACGCCCGACCCCTCGTGTTCGATCTCGCTCGTCTTGCCGTGCATGATCGAGCGCGCCTGCATGACCTCGCCGCCATAGACCTGACCGATCGCCTGGTGGCCGAGACAGACGCCGAGAATCGGCAGCTCGGCCGGCGCCCGACGCAGGAAATCGAGGCAGATCCCGGCCTTGTCCGGATCGCATGGGCCGGGCGAGATCACGACCGCCCGTGCGCCGAGGTCGAGCGCCTCGTCGGCGGTGACGTCGTCATTCCGCACGACATGCGTGCGCGCGCCCAGCTCCTGGAGATAATGGACCAGGTTGTAGGTGAAGCTGTCGTAGTTATCGATGATCAGCAGCATGGGCGCAGGCTCGCAGACGGGCGAAGCCGCGAACTTAGGCGCGCCGCGGGCGCGCGCCAACAGCGCCGACTCAGGCTAATGAAAATTCCATGGTGCGGCCTTCGCCATTCGCGCCCCTGCTCGGGGCGGCGCTTGCGGCCGGGATTCTCGTCGCGGCCGGCCTAGCCTTTCGCGCAGGCGCCAGCAGTGACAGCATTTTCATAGAGCTTGAAGAAGTCTCGTCAAGCCTCGTTGAAAGCACGAGTTCGGCGATCGAGGAACGCTCCGTGGAGGCGTCGGACCCGGCGGACGCCGCCGCCGGAGCTCCCGCGCCCCCGGATCCGCAGCCCGCGCTTGCGGTCGTGATCGACGATGTCGGGCTCGATCGGGCGGCCTTCGAAGCGGCCATGGCGATCGACGCGCCGCTGACGTTCGCGATCCTGCCCTATGCGCCGGAGGCGCCGGAGTTCGCGCGCGCGGCGAGCGCCGCCGGACGCGAGGTGTTCCTGCACCTGCCCATGGAGCCGCGCGGCCTGGCCGATCCGGGCCCGCGGGCCCTGACCAAGGCGCTGTCGCCGACGGAGGTCTCGACCCGCACCGCCTGGGCGTTGAACCGGGTGCCCGGCGCGGCCGGCGTCAACAACCACATGGGCAGCCGTCTCACCGCCGACCGCGCGGCGGTCTCCGAGGCGCTGGCGCCGCTCGAGGGGCGAGGGCTTGTCTTCCTGGATTCCATGACCAGCCCGGACAGCGTCGCCGCCGAGGCCGCCGCGTCGCTTGGCATCCCGGCGCTGCGCCGCGACGTCTTCCTCGACAATGATCGGTCGCCGGAGGCGGTTTCCGCGGCGTTCGACGCCGCGCTGGAGCGGGCCGTCAAGCAGGGCCGCGCCGTCGCGATCGGTCATCCCCATCCCGAGACGCTGGCCGTGCTGAGCGAGGCGAGGGCGCGCGCCGAGGCCGCCGGCGTGCGTTTGACCACCGTCTCGGCTCTCGCTGCGCCCGAAGACGCCTGACGCTCAGCCGAAGCGCCAGGCCTCGGCGGCGGCCCGGAACAGGGCCTGCGCCTTGTTGACGGTCTCGACGCGCTCGGCCTCGGGATCGGAATCCAGCACCACGCCCGCGCCCGCCTGGACGTGCATCGCGCCGTCCTTGATCACGGTCGTGCGCAAAGCGATGCAGGTGTCGAGCCCGCCGTCGGCGCCGAAATAGCCGATCGCGCCGGCGTAGATCCCGCGGCGATGCGGTTCGAGCTCGTCGATGATCTCCATCGCGCGGACCTTCGGCGCGCCCGAGACGGTGCCGGGCGGGAAGCCCGCGAACAGCGCCGAGACCGCGTCTTCTCCCTCGGCCAGCTCGCCCTCGACGTTCGAGACCAGGTGCATGACGTGGGAATAGCGCTCCACGCCCTCGCGCTCGGTGACGCGCACGCTTCCGGCCTTCGCGACGCGGCCGACATCGTTGCGGCCGAGGTCGAGCAGCATCAGGTGCTCGGCGCGCTCCTTCGGGTCCGCCTTCAACTCGGCTTCGTAGGCGGCGTCCTGTTCGGGGGTCGCGCCGCGCGGCCGCGTGCCCGCGATCGGGCGGACGGTGACGACGTCGTCGCGGACCCGCACCAGGATCTCCGGGCTGGAGCCGACGATCGAGAAGTCCTCGAAGTCGAAGAAGTAGAGAAAAGGCGAGGGGTTGGATCGCCTGAGCGAGCGATAGAGCGAGAAGGCCGGGGCCGGGAAGGGCGCGGTGAAGCGCTGGCTCGGCACGACCTGGAAGATGTCGCCGGCGCGGATATACGCCTTGGCGCGCTCGACGGCGTCGCGATAGGTCGATTCGGCCATGTTCGGCGACGGCTCGGGCGCCTCGGTGCGGGTGAGCTCCTTGCGCTGCGGGGACGGCGCGTCGAGCGCGGCGAAGACGGCCTCGATGCGTTCGCGCGCGGCGTCGACGGCGGCCGCCGGGCTGTCGCCGGAAGTCGACCGGGCCGGCGCCGCGGCGAGGATTTCCTGGCTGAGCGCGTCGAAGATCACCATCACGCGCGGCCGGACGAGCAGCGCGTCCGGCGTGTCCAGCGGGTCGGGCGCGGCGTCGGACGGCAGGCGCTCGACCTCGCGGATCATGTCGTAGCCGAGATAGCCGAACAGGCCCGCCGCCATCGGCGGGGCGTCGGCGTTCTCGATGGCGGTCTCGGCGACGACCGCCCGCAGCGAGTCGAGCGGCGCTGCGGTCTGGGCCTCGAAGGCGTCGGGAACGTCCGTCGCGGTCTGCGCGCGGGCGATCTCCGCGCGCCCTCCGCGGCAGCGCCAGACGAGGTCGGGATCCAGGCCGATCGCGGAATAGCGGCCCCGCCAGGCGCCGCCTTCGACGCTTTCCAGCAGGAAGGCCGTCCGGCCGGGCTGCGCCAGCTTGAGATAGGCCGAGACCGGCGTCTCGAGATCGTCGATGCGGCGCGCCGTGACGAGCACCGTCTCGCCGGCGGCGACGCGCGCGACGGCCGTCTCGCGGTCGGGGTCGTAGGCCGTCACGGCCGCGGCGGACCTAGAAGCCGCCGGTGGCGGGGCGCCGCTGCTGGGCGGGATCCGTGCGGCCCAGCGCGAGATCGCGCAGGTCTGTGTCCACGCGGACCTCGTAATTGCTCCTCAGGCCGCGCTCGAGCGCCGCGGTGAGGTCGCTTTCGAGCGAGTCCGCCAGCTCGGTCGCCGTCGTCGCCGGCGGCGCGGCGTTTTCGGGCGGGATCACCTCGCGGACGATCGCCACGGCGCGGGTGCGCTGGTCGCCGGCGCGGGCGGCGAACGGCGTGTCGACCTCCGCGTTGAACGCCGCCGAGACTAGCGCCTGCGTGAACGGTCCGGCGGTTTCGTCGCGGCGCAGCGTGGCGCGTTCGACGCTGGCGCCGGGACCGAGATCGGCGGCGATCGCGTCGAGGGGCTCGCCGGCCTCGACGCGTGCGAGCGCGTCGTCGACGAAGGCCTGGAGCTGCTCGTCGATGCGCCGGACGCGCCAGAAGGCGGCGGCTTCGTCGCGCACTTCGGCGACCTCGGGCAGCCTGGCCGGGTCGATCGCGTCGACGCGCACGGCGAAATAGCCGTTCTCGCCATAGTTCTGCAGGTCGCCGGCGAAGCCCTCCGGCTGGGCGAAGACGGCGGAGAGAATCTCCGGGGCCTCGAGCAGCGTGGCCGCGGGCTCGCGGTCGGCGGAGAACCCGTTCTGGCCGACATAGTCGAACCGCTCCACCGGCAGGCCGGCCTCGCGTCCGGCCTCCGAAAGCGTCGCGCCGGCGCCGCGGGCCTCCTCGAAGACGGCGAAGGCGTCGAGCATGGCCGCCTCGGCGGATTCCGAGGCGAGCTCGCTGCGCAGCTCGTCGCGCATGGACGCGAAATCGGGCGCCTCGGGATCGACGGCGTCGGAGACGCGGACGACCCGCCAGCCGAGCCGGGCCTCCACGGCGGCGGCTTCGTCCGCGCCGAGCCCGAAAACGGCGTCGGCGACGGCGCTGTCGGGCACCTCGAAGGCTTCGAGCGCCTCGAATTCCGTCGCTTCGCCGAGGCCGAGTTCGGCGGCGACGGCCTCGGCCTCGGCCTCGGCCGTCTCGCCGGCCGAAAGCCTTTCGGCGGCGGCTTCCGCGGTCGCCTGGTCCGGCGCGGGCCACTGCACGAAGCTGCGCGTGGCCGGGTCGGACAGCTCGCCGTTCTCCAGCCGGATCTCGTACAGCTCGCGAATGTCCGCCTCGGCGACGTCGACATCGCGGGCGAACAGGTCCGGGTTGGCGCGCACCAGCGTGAACCGGCGCTGCTCGGGCCGGCGGAACGCGTCGGCGTTCTCCTCGATGAAGGCGGCGAGGTCGTCGTCGGACGGTTCGCCGACCTCGTCGGCCAGGCTCGGCGCGATGAGCAGCGCGGCGATGTCGCGGCGCTCCTCGGCGTAGGCGTGGCGCGCGCGGGCGAGCACGTCGGGCGCGTCGAGGCCGGCGAGCACGCTGGTGAGGTATTGCGAGCGCCGAATGTCGCCGCGGACGTCGCGCTCGAACATGGTCGGGGTCATCTGGTTCTGCGCCAGCACCGACTCGTAGGTCTGCCGGTCGAACTGGTCGGAGAACGCGTTGCGGAAGACGGGGAGGGACTGGATGGTGTCCCGAAGCTCCGTGTCGGAGACCGCCAGGCCCAGCTGTCGCGCCTTGGCGTCGACCGCGGCCCGGGCGACGAGCCCCTGGAGGACCTGTTCGCCGAGGCCGATCTCGTCGGCCTGCTCGCGCGTGAAGCGCGGGTTCTCCCGCTGGATCGTCTGCAGCTCGCGTTCATAGGCGCGGTTGAGTTCGCTGACGGTGACGCGCTCTTCGCCGACCAGCGCGACCGCGTCGCCGGTTCCACGGAAGATGTCGCTGATCCCGAACAGCGCGAAGGCCGCGATGATCGGGACGATGATGAGCGCCACGGCGATCGGCGAGCGGGCGAGTTTGCGAATGCGTTCGAGCATGGACCTCTGCGCGCCTCGTCCAGGCGCGTTCCGGCTGGGGAATTCGACGCGCGAACCTAGCCGCGGCCGGACAGGGCGGCAAGAACCCGCCTGCGTTGCCGGATCGCCCCGGCGCTGGTAACGCTCCCGACCCGTGAGCGGGAAGGGAGAGGGCGATGGCGCGGCGCGCGATGATCGCGGGAAACTGGAAGATGAACGGGCTCAGCGCCGACCTGGCGTGGGCCGAGACCTTCCTGGGCGCGGTCGAACCCGCAGCCGTCGAGGCGGGCGAGGTCCTGTTGTGTCCGCCCGCGACGCTCATCGCCGATTTCGCGCGACGCTTCGCCGACGCGCCCGTCGCCCTCGGCGGCCAGGATTGCGCCGCCCAGGAGTCCGGCGCGCACACCGGAGACATCTCCGCGGCGATGCTCGCCGATCTGGGCTGTACGCACGTGATCGTCGGCCATTCCGAGCGCCGCGCGGGCCACGGCGAGACCGACGCTCATGTTCACGCCAAGGCCGCCGCCGCGCTCGAGGCCGGCCTGACGCCGATCGTGTGCGTCGGGGAGACCCTCGACCAGCGCGAGGCGGGCGAAGCCGAGGCGGTCGTCGTCAACCAGCTGCGCGCGAGCGCGCCCGATGCCGCCGCCGAGCGGGTCGTGGTCGCCTACGAGCCCGTCTGGGCGATCGGGACCGGGCGGACGGCCGCGCCGGAGGACGCCCAGGCCATGCACGCGGCGATCCGCGCGGCCTGGCCGGGAGATGACGGCGACCGGCTGCGCATTCTCTATGGCGGCTCGGTCAAGCCGGCCAACGCCGCCGAGCTGCTGCGCCAGCCCGATCTGGACGGGGCGCTCGTGGGCGGCGCGAGCCTCGATCCGGAGGCCTTCGCCGCCATCGTAAACGCTGTTCGGTAATCGGATTTTCAGACTTTGACCTGAAGCTGCCGACCTTGTCTTGGAGCAGAACGCTGCGGCGACAGGGTGTCGGATGAAGGGGCTCGATTATCGGCGGGCATCGGTGGCGATTTTCGACCCGGTGCACGTCAATCTGCGCACGACGCGGTACGCCCTTCACGAGATGGGCTTCCGCGAGATGTCGTGCATGAGCTCGATGAACGAGCTCCGCAAGCGGCTCGACGAGGCCTGCCCGAACCTGCTGATCGCGGAGATGTCCCACCAGGAGGCCGAGGTCTTCGATCTGGTCCGCAGCGTGCGCGCCGGCGATGTCGGCGACAATCCCTTCATCCCGATCCTCCTGACCTCCTGGTCGCGCGATGGCGGCACGTTGAAGCAGGCGATCGGCTGCGGCGCGGACGACATCATCATCCGCCCGTTCTCGACGGCCTTCGCCGAGGAGCGCATCCGCACGCTGGTGAAGGGGCGCAAGCCGTTCATCGTCACCAGCGACTATATCGGCCCGGATCGCCGCCGCGACGCCGATCGCGAGGACGACGGCGCGCCGCCGATCGATCCGCCCAATACGCTCAAGGCGATCGTGGAGAACGATACGGAAGCGCTCGACCAGGCCAACGCCTCGATCGCCGAAGCCAAGCGCAGCGTCGACGCCGAGCGGCTGCGCCGTCTGTGCATGCGCGTGATCGTCGGCGCGGAGGTCGGCGCGCGCGAGCTGAAGGCCGGGCGGCGCCCGCAGATGGACCTCTCCGATTTCGAGCGCGCGGCGAGCGAGCTGAAGCTGCGTCTCGGCCGGGTGCGCTCGGCGGAGGCGTCGCGCATCGCCCAGGCGCTGTGCCAGACCGCGACGGAGCTGCAGGCCGAGGAGGGCTTCACCGCCGACCGGCTCGGCCGGGCCAAGGAGCTGGCCATGGCTGTCTACGCCGCCTACGCCGGCGACGAGGGCATCGAGCGGTCGAGCCAGGAGATCGAACGCACCGTCGAGGCGCTTCGCAAGCGCGTCGTGACGGCGGAGCCCGAAGATTCGTCGAAAGATGCAGCCGACGCGGACTCGACCGAACACGACGGTGGCGTCGAACCGGACGCTGGGCTAAAACGCGCCGCCAGTTGAGCGCCCGCGGTGATCGCCGGGCGCGCCCAAGTCCCGAGCGAGCCCAATGACCACCGTCCTGCTCATCATTCATCTCATTGTCGCCGCCGCGCTCGTCACGGTCGTCCTGATGCAGCGCTCCGAAGGGGGCGCGCTCGGAATCGGCGGCGGACCCGGCGGCATGATGTCCGGACGCGGCGCAGCGAGCCTGCTCACGCGCGTGACCATGATCCTGTGCGCGGTGTTTATCGGCAACTCGATCCTGCTCGCCATCGTTTCCGGCGTCGACAGCAGCGGCCGGTCGGTCTTCGACGAGGGCCGCGGGACCGAGCAGACGACGGATCTTCCCTTCGATTTCGACGGCGAAGAGCCCGGCGAGGCCGAAGCCCCCGCCGCGGAGGAGACGCCGGCCGTTCCCGACGAACCGTCGAGCGAGGAAGAATCGCCCGAGGTTCCCGGGCGCTGAGCCCCGTCGCCGCTCCGGCGCGCGAAACTCATAACTCTACACAGCTGAGCGGCGCACTGTCGCTTCCACCCGATCCGATTCTGCGCTAAGCCGTCCGCCCATGCCGCGTTATATCTTCATCACGGGCGGCGTGGTCTCCTCGCTTGGAAAAGGCCTCGCCTCAGCCGCGCTGGGCGCGCTGTTGCAGGCGCGCGGATACTCCGTGCGTCTGCGCAAGCTCGACCCGTATCTCAATGTCGACCCCGGAACGATGTCGCCGTATCAGCACGGCGAGGTCTTCGTCACCGATGACGGCGCCGAGACCGATCTCGACCTGGGCCATTACGAACGCTTCACCGGCGTGTCGGCGGCCCAGAGCGATAACATCACGACGGGCCGGCTCTACCGGAACATCCTGGAGAAGGAGCGGCGCGGCGATTATCTCGGCGCGACGGTGCAGGTGATTCCCCACGTCACCGACGCCATCAAGGAATTCGTCCTGTCGGACGCCGGCGACGTCGACTTCGTGCTGTGCGAGATCGGCGGCACGGTGGGCGACATCGAGGGGCTGCCCTTCTTCGAGGCGATCCGTCAGCTCGGCCAGGAGCTCGGCCGCGAGCAGGCCGTGTTCATGCACGTCACGCTGCTGCCCTTCATCAAGGCCGCCGGCGAGATGAAGACCAAGCCGACGCAGCACTCGGTCAAGGAGCTGCGCTCGATCGGCATCCAGCCCGACATCCTGCTGTGCCGGTGCGAGCAGCCGATCGATCCCGGCGACCGGCGCAAGATCGCGCTGTTCTGCAACGTGCCCGAGGCCGCCGTGATCGAGGGGCTGGACGCGGAGTCGCTCTACGACGTGCCGCTCGAGTACCACGCCCAGGGCCTCGACACGGTCGTGCTGGAACGCTTCGGCGTCGAGGACGCGCCCGAACCCGACCTGTCGAAGTGGAAGGCGATCTCGCACGCGGTTCACGCGCCGGACGGCGAGGTCACCGTCGCGATCGTGGGCAAGTACACGGTGCTGGTCGACGCCTACAAATCCCTGATGGAGGCGCTCGCCCACGGCGGCATCGCCAATGACGTCAAGGTCCGCATCAAGTGGCTCGACTCCGAGCAGTTCGAGCAGCCCGACGCGTTCAGCCCGCTCGAGGACGTCCACGCCATCCTGGTGCCCGGCGGCTTCGGCGAGCGCGGCGCGGAGGGCAAGATCGCCGCGGCCCGCTTCGCCCGCGAGCGGAAGATTCCGTATTTCGGCATCTGCTTCGGCATGCAGATGGCCGTCATCGAGGCGGCGCGCAATCTCGCCGGCATGGACGGCGCGGGCACGAGCGAGTTCGGCGAGGCCGATCCCCCGCTCGTGGGCCTGCTCACCGAATGGGTGAAGGACAACGAGGTCGTGCGCCGCTACGAGGGCGGCGATCTGGGCGGCACGATGCGGCTCGGGGCCTTTCCCGCCCTGCTGAGCGAAGGCTCCCGGGTCCGCGAGATCTACGACTCCGCGCAGATCTCCGAGCGTCACCGGCATCGCTACGAGGTCAATGTCGCCTATCGCGAACAGCTCGAGGACGCCGGCCTGATCTTCTCCGGGCTGTCGCCGGACGGCGTGCTGCCGGAGATCGTCGAGTATCGCGACCATCCCTGGTTCGTCGGCGTGCAGTACCATCCCGAGTACAAGTCGCGGCCCTTCGATCCCCATCCGCTGTTCGCCAGCTTCATCGCCGCGGCGGTCGAGCAGTCCCGGCTGGTCTGATCGGCTCTGCTTAACGCGGCCCTCGAGGCGCTAGATGAAGAAATGGATCAGGTTGCCGTAGAGGTGGACGGCGAACGGCAGGAGCAGACTGCCCGTCGCGACGCGCAGCCAGACAAGCACAAAGCCGCCGAACACGGTCCACAGGGTCTGGAAGTAGTTGATCACGATCTCCTCGCCGCCGGACACCGAGGTGAGGTGGCCGAAGCCGAACACGACCGCAGCCGGAATCAGCCCCCAGTTCATTTCCGCGCGCAGCAAGGTGCGCCGCGCGCCGAAGGCTTCCAGCATGAGCGCGACGATCACTCCGCGGAAGAAGAGCTCTTCCACCGGAACCGAGGCGAAGGCGTTGAACGCGACTGGCTCCAGTTCGAATTCCGGCGAGCCGAACACGTCGGCGACCGCCGTATAGGTCAGAAATCCGCAAAGCGCTAAAGACAGGCCCAGCGCCCAGGGGACGCCCGGGCCGGTGTGGCGCAGCGTCATGCCGCTGCGCCGCCAGCCATCAGGCATCGCCAGAATGATCGCGATGCTGACCGCGCCAAGAAGCACGTAATCGAACCACGGGTAGCTGAGCTGGTCGAAGACGGCGGGCTCATGGATCCACCCATAGCCGCGCGCCCACGCGCCAAGCCCGACAATGATCGCGCCGATGGAGGCGAGGAACCAGCCCGGGCGAACGGATTTGCGGAAGATAAGGCCGGAGAGAAGCAGGACGCCGAGCATGGCGCCCATTTCGATGAGCTCTGCGGTGATGTGGACTGAGGACACGGGGAGATCTCCTTGTGAATGCCGACAGCCCTGGCTGTGATGCATCGCCCGCAGGCGTGCTCCTCAAAACTGGAAAAACGCACCTCAAAAGCTTGAACATCGAATTTTATGGACGGTTTTTGCGCCGCCACTCCGAGGGCGTTTCGCCCACGGTTTCCTTGAACACCCGGTTGAAGCTGGCGAGCGAGGCGAAGCCGGCGTCGAAGGCGATGGCGGTGATGCTGTCGCTCGACCGCTGCGGATCGGCGAGCAGAGCCTTGGCGGTCTCCACCCGGCGCGCATTGAGAAAGCCACGGAAATTGCGGTGGCCGAGACCTTCATTGATGAGCTTGCGCAGCCTGTGCTCCGGCGCGCCGAGCCGCCTGGCGAGGGCGGGCAGGCTCAACGCCGGCTCAAGATGCACGCCGTCCGAGAGCGCGCTCTGAAGGCGCGCATTCAGCGCGGCGTCTATCGCTTGGGGTCCGGTCGCAGCGGGCCGGGACTCGAACCTGAACACGTCCGGCCGGCCCTGAGCGATGATGAGCATCCCGGCGAAGGCGAAGATCAGGATCGCGCCCTTCTGAGCGGTCGAGTAGGCGAGCGGAGGCGCGCCGAAACCCAGGATGTAATCGCTGGCCAGATCGGCGAGGAAGATCGCCATGATCGCGCCGGCCAGCCAGACCCGCGCCCGGCGGCGCGGCTCGACGAGGTCGATCGCCCGGTCGGCCAGCAGGCGCGCCAGAATATAGACCGCCAGCCCGGCCGCCATGATCGTCCGGCCGCCCGAGGCGAGGCCCGCGATGTCCGGCGCCAGACGCGCGACCGGTTCGAAACCGAACGGAACGAGCGCGACCCAGGCCGCCGCAAAGCCGATCTCCGCACGACCAAGCCGGAACCCGTCCACGAACAGGGCGAACACGAACCACCAGATGAAGAGCGCGGCGGTCTTGCTCAGGAACGAGAGCGGCGCGTGAAGGCCCGCCGGCAGAGCGAGATCGACGCTGGCGTGGGTCGCCAAAAACCCGATGACGCCGAGCGCCATCAGCGCATAGAAGCGCGCTGCGGGCTCGACGCGCGCATCGCGCAGCACAAGCGCGATCTGGGCGGCGAACAGCGCGATCGCTGAGATGCGGAAGAATACCTCAAGCTCGGCCATTATCGCTCCGGTCGATTCGCGCATGCTCAGGATAGCGGCGGGTCGCGCGCATTAATTCGGGTAGAATATGCGCGTCTGCATCCAGGATGCGGTTCGCGCGCATCATCGGTTCGATTGCGAACCGAACCCGAGACAGGGAGCCAGAGACATGATCACAACCCTCATCGCCGCCGCGGCGCTCGCCCAGGCGGGCGAAACCGTCGACGTCGAACCCTTCAGCGCGATCGACGCGCGCGGCGATTTTCGCATCGAGGTGACGCTCGGTCAGCCGCACGCCGTGACCATCGACGGCGATCCCGAGGAGATCGAACGCTTCGACGTCGATGTGCGCAGCGGCGAGCTGCGCATCGAGCTGGAGGAGCCCGACGAGCCGTTCTGGCGGCGCTGGTTCGGCGACATCGCCGGCTCCGACGCCGTCGTTCACGTTCGGGCGCCGGCCGTCTCCGAGCTGACTTTCGCCGCCGCCGTGGACGCCCGCGTCGAGGGGATCGACGCCGAGACATTGCGGGTGCGCGTCTCGTCGGCGGCCGACGCGCGGTTGTCGGGCCGATGCGGCGATCTCGACGCCAGCGCGTCCAGCGCCGCCGATCTGAACGCACAGGACCTCGAATGCGAACGGGTGACGGTCGACGCGCGTTCGGCCGCCAATGCGCGCGTCTTCGCCAGCGAGGCCGCCGATGCGACGGCGCGCAGCGCCGCCGACGTGATCGTCCATGGCGATCCCGCGCGTTACGACGAGCGCGAGAGCAGCGCCGGATCGGTGCGGCGAGGGCGCTGAGCCCCGCGCATCACGCCGGTTGCCACGCCGCGCGGCGGCATGTATACGCACGCGCTCACGCCGACGGCCCGCCGCCGGCGGACGGAATTCGCTCATCAGTCCGGGAGAGACCCATGGCGGTCCCGAAGAGAAAAGTCTCGCCGTCGAAGCGCAATCATCGCCGCAGCCACGACGCGCTGAAGAATCCGGCCTATGTCGAGGACAAGGACACCGGCGAGCTGCGTCGGCCGCACCATGTCGATCTGAAGACCGGCATGTATCGCGGCAAGCAGGTGCTGGAGTCGAAGGAGGACTAAGTCCTCCCGCGGCTCGCGCCGCCGTCTGGATGCATGAGCCCCGCGCCCGAGGCGCGGGGCTTTTTGCGTTGTGGCCCCCACCCCGACCCTCCCCCGCAAGCGGGGGAGGGGGAAGGGCGTCCCGCACGAATCGCAATTCTGCGGCGACGGATGTGTTTGCGGCGACGGATGTGTTTGCGGCGACGGATGCGTTTGCTGCGACGGACGTCGTTGCGCGGACGAACGCCTCGGACGCTTCCGGTCTCCCTCCCCTCGAGGGGAGGGCCGGGGCGGGGTGTCCTGCAGGCCGGAGACGACGGGGACCGAGCGGACAGGCGCGGGGCTTTTCGCGTTCGACGGGCTCGTCTATGAAGCCCGCGATTCCCGCGCGCGCCCGCGCGCCGCATCCAGCATCGCGAGGACCGCTCCATGACCGCCATCGTCGACATCGTCGCCCGCGAGATCCTGGACAGCCGGGGCAACCCGACGGTCGAGGTCGACGTGGTCCTGGAGGACGGCTCGACCGGTCGCGCCGCCGTGCCGTCGGGGGCGTCCACCGGCGCCCACGAGGCCGTCGAGAAGCGCGACGGCGGGAAACGCTATGGCGGCAAGGGCGTGCTGGAGGCGGTCAAGGCGGTCGAGACCGACATCTTCAATGCGCTCGCCGGCTTCGAGGCCGAGGACCAGCGCCGCATCGACGCGACCCTGATCGATCTCGACGGCACGGCGAACAAGGCCGATCTCGGCGCCAACGCCATGCTCGGCGTCTCGCTGGCCACGGCGAAGGCGGCCGCGCAGGCCGCGCGCCTGCCGCTCTATCGCTATGTCGGCGGCGCCAATGCGCGCATGCTGCCCGCGCCGATGATGAACATCGTCAATGGCGGCGCCCACGCCGACAACCCGATCGACTTCCAGGAATTCATGATCATGCCCGTCGGGCAGCCGAGCTTCTCCGAGGCCCTGCGCTGCGGCGCGGAGGTGTTCCACGCCCTCAAGGCGCGGCTGAAGTCGGAAGGCCGCAACACCAATGTCGGCGACGAGGGCGGCTTCGCGCCCGACTTCAAGAGCGCCGAGGAGGCCCTCGACGCCATCATGGCCGCGATCGCGGAAGCGGGCTATTCGGCCGGCGACGACGTCGTGCTCGCCCTCGACGTCGCCTCGACCGAGTTCTTCAAGGACGGGAAATACGTGCTCGAGGGCGCCGGCGAGAGCTATGACGCCGACGGGTTCGCGGAATACCTGAAGAAGCTGGTGAAGACCTATCCCATCGCGTCCATCGAGGACGGCATGGCCGAGGACGACTGGGCGGGCTGGAAGACGCTCACCGAGACGCTCGAGGGCGATTGCCAGCTCGTCGGCGACGACCTGTTCGTGACCAATCCCGACCGCCTGGCGCGCGGCATCGAGGAGGGCGCGGCGAGCGCCATCCTGGTCAAGGTCAATCAGATCGGCACGCTCACCGAGACCCTCGACGCCGTGGAGATGGCGCTGCGCTCGGGCTATGGCGCGGTGATGAGCCACCGCTCCGGCGAGACCGAGGACGCGACCATCGCCGATCTCGCCGTGGCGACGAATTGCGGGCAGATCAAGACCGGATCGCTGGCGCGCTCCGACCGCACCGCGAAGTACAACCAGCTGCTCCGCATCGAGGCCGAGCTCGGCGACATGGCGGAGTACGCCGGGCGGTCCGCGCTCGCCGCGGGTTAACGCGGCGGGAGCGATTCGCCTAACTGTTCCTTTACGATAGCCGGGCATTCTCATCCTGCACGATCCGCAGAAAAGGCGGGCGGTGGATGGAGACGGCGATGCGGAGGCTGAAGGGCTTCCTCGCCCCGGCGATCTGGGCGGTGGTGATCAGCTATCTCGGCTATCACGCGCTGCACGGCGAGCAGGGCTATCTCAATTACGTCGTCGTGAAGGGCCGCATCGCCGAGGCCGAGGCGGAGCTCGCCGCGGTGCGCGCCGAGCGCGCCGCGCTCGAGGATCGCGTCGCGCGGCTCTCGCCCTCGGGCGACGGGCTGGATCTCGACTATGTCGAGGAGCGCGCCCGCGAGGTGCTCAACTTCGCCCATCCCGACGAGATCATCGTCAAGATCGAGTCCCGCGACTCCGGCTACTGAGGCCGGCGCCCGAACGTCCCACAATTGACCGCGCCGCGCGCCGGTTCCGCTTTACCTGCGCGCGCCGGGGCTGTTAAACGCTCCCTCGTATCCGACAGGGAGCGCGATTTATTTCGCGTGTGAATAATGGCGACGAAACGCTCCGCCTCCTCTTCCTCGTCCAAGTCCTCCTCGACCTCGAAGTCCGGCGCGTCGAAGCGCGGCGCGAGCCGGTCGAAGAAGCCGTCCGTGGCGAAGGACGAGCTGCTGGCCTGGTACAAGGACATGCTCGTCATCCGGCGCTTCGAGGAGAAGGCCGGCCAGCTCTACGGCATGGGGCTGATCGCGGGCTTCTGCCATCTCTATATCGGCCAGGAGGCCGTCGTGGTCGGCGTGCAGGGCGCGCTCGAGGACGGCGACCAGGTGATCACCGGCTATCGCGATCACGGCCACATGCTGGCCACCGGCATGGATCCCAAGGGCGTGATGGCCGAGCTCACCGGCCGCGAGGGCGGCTACTCGCGCGGCAAGGGCGGCTCGATGCACATGTTCTCGCGCGAGAAGCAGTTCTTCGGCGGGCACGGCATCGTCGGCGCCTCGGTCCCGATCGGCACCGGGCTGGCCTTCGCCGACGCCTACAGGGAGAACGGCAAGGTCTGCGCGACCTATTTCGGCGACGGCGCGGCCAATCAGGGCCAGGTCTACGAGAGCTTCAACATGGCCAAGCTCTGGAACCTGCCGGTCGTCTACGTCATCGAGAACAACCAGTACGCCATGGGCACGAGCGTGAAGCGCTCCTCGGCCGAAACCCATCTCTACAAGCGCGGCGCCAGCTTCAACATTCCCGGCGACGAGGTCGACGGCATGGACATCCTCGCCGTGCACGAGGCCGCGAAGAAGGCGATCAAGCACGCCCGCGACGGCAAGGGCCCCTACATCCTCGAGATGAAGACCTATCGCTATCGCGGCCACTCGATGTCGGACCCGGCGAAGTACCGCTCCCGCGACGAGGTCAACGAGTATCGCGAGCACAACGATCCGATCGACAATGCGCGCAAGACCATTGTCGACGCCGGCTACGCTGACGAGGACGCGCTCAAGGAACTCGACAAGGAGGTCAAGGCGATCGTCAACGAGGCCGCCGAGTTCGCCAAGGAGAGCCCCGAGCCCGATCCCGACGAGCTCTACACCGACGTGCTGGTGGAGGGGTAGCGGGCCGATGAGCGGAGCCGTCGCCACGTTCGAGATCCACACCAGCGATCAGGCCGCGAGCGCCGCCTTCTATGAAGCGGCGTTCGGCTGGTCCTTCGTCGAACACGCATTCGGCGACGCGGTCTTCTGGGAGATACGCACGGGGTCCGACGCCGGAGCGAAGGGACGGATGATCAAGCGCATGGGGCCGCCCCCGGGCGAGGGCGCGCCCGTCATGGGCGCGATCATCACCGTAGACGTCGCCGACCTCGACGCCGCCATGGCGGCCGGTCTCGGCGCGGGCGGCGTGGAGGCTCTGCCGAAATTCGCGCTGCCGGGCGTGGGCTGGGTCGGCTATCTCAAGGACCCGGACGGCAATGTGGTGGGGCTTTTCCAGAAGGACGAGGGCGCGGCATGAACGGCGAGACTCGAGCCTTCCTCGCCGCCTGGCATGAGGCCGTCGCCGCGCGCGACGCCTCGCGCATGGACGCGATCATCGCCGAGGGCTGCGAACTGCATTCGCCGGTGGTGTGGAAGCCGAGCGCCGACAAGGCCTATCTGATCCACATCCTCCAGGGCGTGATCGACATCGTGGAAGGGTTCGACTACCGCCGCGAGTGGGTCGACGGCGACGAGATCATCCTCGAATTCACCGGCTCGGTGGACGGCAAGGACCTCGTCGGGATCGACCGGATCTCGCTCGATGACCAGGGCCGGATGGCCCGCCTCGAAGTCCTCATCCGGCCGATGAACACGCTGCTCGCCTTCGCCGAGCGCATGCGCGAACACGTTCTCGAATATCAGCCTTCTTCGAAGGAAAGCGCCTGATGCCCATCGAAGTGCTCATGCCCGCCCTGTCGCCCACCATGGAGGAGGGCACGCTGGCGAAATGGACGGTCAAGCCCGGCGACGAGGTGTCCTCGGGCGACGTCATCGCCGAGATCGAGACCGACAAGGCCACGATGGAGGTCGAGGCCGTCGAGGAGGGGACCGTCGGCAAGCTCCTCGTCGAGGAGGGGACCGAGGGCGTGAAGGTCAACGCCCCGATCGCGCTCCTGCTCGAAGACGGCGAGGACGAAAGCGCGCTCGAGGGCTACGAGCCCGGCGGGGAATCTGAATCGTCCTCGTCCTTCGAGACGCGCTCTTCGAGCGCTCCTCAGGATGAGGACGATAAGCAAGGCCCTCACCCTGAGGAGGCGCGTAGCGCCGTCTCGAAGGGCGAGGGCCGGGGGGAAGCCCCCGAAAAGGTCCGCCATGCGCAACCGGCCGCCTCCGACCCCGAGGTCCCCGACGACGTCGAGTGGAAGGAGACCGCCGTGCGCGACGCGCTGCGCGACGCCATGGCCGAGGAGATGCGCCGCGACGAGACGGTCTTCGTGATGGGCGAGGAGGTCGCCGAGTACGAGGGCGCCTACAAGGTCACGCGCGGCCTGCTCGACGAGTTCGGGCCCAAGCGCGTCGTCGACACCCCGATCACCGAGCACGGCTTCGCCGGGCTGGGCGTCGGCGCGGCCTTCGGCGGGCTCCGCCCCGTCGTCGAGTTCATGACCTTCAACTTCGCCATGCAGGCGATCGACCACCTGATCAATTCCGCCGCCAAGACGCTCTACATGTCCGGCGGCCAGATGGGCTGTCCGATCGTGTTCCGCGGCCCCAACGGCGCGGCGGCCCGCGTCGGCGCCCAGCACAGCCAGGACTATTCGAGCTGGTACGCCCACGTGCCGGGCCTGAAGGTGATCGCGCCCTACGACGCCGCCGACGCCAAGGGGCTTCTCAAGGCCGCCATCCGCGACCCCAACCCGGTCATATTCCTCGAGCACGAGCTCATCTACGGCGAGAGCTTCGACGTGCCCGACTGGGACGACTGGGTGCTGCCGATCGGCAAGGCGCGCGTCCGGCGCGAGGGAAGCGACGTCACCATCGTGGCGCATTCGCGCATGGTCGCCTTCGCGCTCGAGGCCGCCGAGACGCTGGCGGAAGCCGGCATAGACGCCGAGGTGATCGATCTGAGGACCCTGCGCCCGCTCGACACCGACACGGTCGTGGAGTCGGTGAAGAAGACCAATCGCATCGTCTGCGCCGAGGAAGGCTGGGGGCGCTCCGGCATCGGCGCGGAGATCGCCGCGGTCGTGACCAACGAGGCCTTCGACTATCTCGACGCCCCGCCCGCGCGCGTCCACCAGGCCGACGTGCCGCTGCCCTACGCCGCCAATCTGGAGACCTTGTCGCTACCGGGCGTTGAGGACATAATCGCCGCAGCGAAGGCGGTCTGCTACGCGGAGTAGGGGAGGCGGACATGGCGGAACACGAGGACGTCCCCTTCTTCGTCGCGTTCCGCACCGCCGAAGCCGGCATGACCGTCCATATCGACGTCGACCAGGTCGAGAACGGCGCGAGCGCCGGCATCATGCTCGCCGACTTCGCCCGCCATTTCGCATCCGCGCTCGCCCAGACCGGCAAGGCCGCCGGGCCCGACGCCGCGCTCGAGGAGATCCTCGAGCTTTTCGGCGCCGAGATCGACAACCCGACCGATACGGTCGAGGGCTCGATCCGGAACTGAGGGGCGCGACATGTGGGACAGCGTTTTCACGGACTTCGAGCAAGTCTATGAAATCGAGGAACTCTATGATGGCAGCTTCTGGTTCCTGAAAGAGGTCACGTGGATGGGTGAGCTGGGCATCCGCGTCCGACTGGAGGAGGCCGGCGAGCCGAGCGAGGGGCTTGGGCGTACTGCGACGATAGATATAAGACCCATCTTCTTCGCCATCCTAGACGAGTTCTCGCAGGATCAGATGGACCCCGGACCGCTGAAGCCTTCGGATACCTCGGCGCCCGCTATGGAGCGACTCCGGCGAGCAATTACGGGAAACTTCCGCGAAGCTTATGAGCGCCTTGACGATCTACGCGCCTACCACATCGACGCGACCACGGAATATATCCGCTTCATCTGTCAGGGCGCGCCGAAAGTCAGGATCTCCAGAGGTCCTGAAAGACCGTAGATTTCCCCCATCCCGCCCCCGCTGCACTTCATCTGACAAACCGCGTCGGCGCCGTTGCTGCATGGCGCCATGATGGCCCCGGGGTCGCGGGGCGCGACGCGAGGATGGTGTGATGGCGTGGCTCATCTTGGCCGCGGCGCTTGCCGCGCAGCCGGCCGGCGAATCCGGAGAGTTCGAGGAATTGTCGCCGGCGTTCGACACCGAGGCGGCGTGCGAGGCGATGGCGCGCCAGTACGGGACGTACCTGGAGCAGATGTATCAGGACTGCCTCACCGGCGAGGCGCGCAATCGCGAGGTCGTGCGCGTCCTGCTCGAACGCGTCGACGACGAAACCGAGCAGGCCTGCCTGGACCGGTTCGAGGAGACCGGCCGGCGGCCGTCCTATCTCGCCATGCGGGGCTGCCTCGAAAGCCATCTCGCGAACGGCGGCCACGGCTGAGCGGGATCGGTCGCCGCGCTTGAGCCGCCCGGTCCGATCGTCGAAGCTGCGCCGACGCGCCGCGATCGTTGCGGCGCGTCTTTCCCGACGACCGGACCCGCCCTCATGACCGAGACGCCATCGTGAGCGACGACGATCCCCTGCTTTCCCTGTCGCCCGAGGAGATGCGCCGGCGCGGCTACGCCGCCGTCGACCGCATCGTCGATCATCTGGCGGAGCTCGAAGACCGATCGCCCTGGCGCGAATTCGGCGGGAACTTCCCGGCGCTGACGCCGCCGCCCGCTGAGGGGCGCGAATTCGACGCGGTCGCCGCCGAACTGGACGCGGCCGTCTTCGACAACATCACCCATGTCGACCATCCGCGGTTTTTCTCCTTCGTGCCGGGTCCGGGGAATTTCATGGGCGCGTTGGGCGATCTGTACGCGTCCGGCTTCAATATCTTCGCGGGCACCTGGATGGCCTCGGCGGGTTACGCCCGCCTCGAACGCGAGCTGATCGCCTGGATCGCCGGGGCCTTCGGCTTTCCCGACGGCGCGGGCGGGCTGTTCACCTCGGGCGGATCGGCGGCCAATCTCACCGCGCTCGCCGCCGCGCGCCATGTCCGGCTCGCCGGCGATATGGCGAGCGCGGTGATCTACGCCTCCGACCAGACGCATTCGGCCGTCGAGCGCGCGCTCAGGATCCTGGGTTTTCGACCGGAGCAATACCGCAAGCTCGAGAGCGACGGCGGGTTCCGGCTCGATCCCGCCGCCCTGGAGCGCGCCGTCCACGAAGACCGCCGCGCCGGGCTGACGCCGTTCTGCGTCGTGGCCAATTCGGGAACGACCAATACCGGCGCGGTCGATCCGCTGCCCGCGCTCGCCGATCTCTGCGACGCCGAGGGTCTGTGGCTGCATGTCGACGGCGCCTACGGGGCCTGCGCGGCGTTCTGCGCGCGCGGCGCGGACGCGCTGACTGGCCTGGGCCGGGCGGACTCGATCGCCTTCGATCCCCACAAATGGCTGTTCCAGCCCTTCGAGATCGGCGGCGTGCTGGTCCGCGATCCGGCGCACCTGCGCGATGCGTTCGACGTGCGCCCGGAATATCTCCGCGACACCGCGACCATGTCGGGCGAGATCAATTTCTGCGAATTCGGCCCGCAGCTCACCCGCTCGGCGCGCGGGCTCAAGCTGTGGCTGGCCGTGCAGTGCTTCGGAACCGAGGAGATCGCGCGCGCCATCGACCGCGGTTTCGAGATGGCCGAGTTCGCGGGAGACCGCCTGGCCGGCCTGCCGGACTGGGAGGTGGTGACGCCCGCCGGGATGGGCGTGATCACCTTCCGCGCCGCGCCCGAGGGCTGGGACGGGGCGGCCTGCGACGCGCTCAACGACGCCATCGCGCGCCGCCAGCGCGCCGAGCGGGCGCCGGACGCCGTCGTCACCACGCAGCTGCGCGGCCGGGTCGTGCTGCGCCTGTGCCCGATCAATCCGCGGCTGACGCGCGACGACATCGCCGGCGCGATTGCGCGGCTGGATGAATTGAAGAAACGCGCGCGGGACGATATGAGCCCGTAACGCGCCGTTTGTTCGCGAGAGGTCGCCCCGATGCCCACCGAAATCCTGATGCCCGCCCTGTCGCCGACCATGGAGGAGGGCACGCTCGCGAAGTGGACCGTGAAGCCCGGCGACGAGGTCTCCGCGGGCGACGTCATCGCCGAGATCGAGACCGACAAGGCGACCATGGAGGTCGAGGCCGTCGACGAGGGCGTGATGGGCAAGATCCTGGTCGACGAGGGGACCGAGGGCGTGAAGGTCAATCAGCCGATCGGCCTGCTGCTCGAGGAGGGCGAGGACGAGAGCGCGCTCGAGGGCTACGAGCCCGGCGGGGGCGGTGCGCAGAAGAAGGACGAATCTGAAACCCCGGACGCTTCGAAGAAGCGATCCGGGGCCTCGGATGAGAACAAGGCCGAAAAGGCCCCGGATCGCGCCGAAGGCGCGTCCGGGGATTCAGGAAAGGCGGAGCAAGCCTCTGACCGCCCGGGCGTGCGCGCCGACGCCGCGCAGACGAAGGCGCCGGCCGCGGTCAACGGCGCGGGGAACCGCGTGAAGGCCTCGCCGCTGGCGCGCCGGCTGGCGAAGGAGGCGGGCATCGATCTCGCCGCGCTCGAGGGCTCCGGCCCGCACGGGCGCATCGTCAAGCGCGACATCGAGGAGGCGAAGGAAAAGGGCGTCCCGGCCAAGGAGGACGCGAAGGCCGCCGCCGCGCCGGAGAAAGTCGAGATCGACGAGTCCGAGCCGCTGGCGCGCCACGGCATTCCCGCCGAGCGCTACGAGATCGAGAAGGCCGACAACGTCACCAAGGTCTCCGCGCGCCGGCTCACCGAATCCTTCCGCGACGTGCCGCACTTCCCGCTCACCGTCGATATCCGGCTCGACGAGCTGCTGGCCTTTCGCAAGAAGGTCAACGAGCGCGCGCCCGAGGGCGTGAAGGTGTCGGTCAACGACGTGCTGATCCGGGCGAGCGCGACCGCGCTCAAGCAGGTCCCCAGAGCCAACGCCTCCTGGATCGAGGACGGCCGCATCGCCCTGCACAAGCACGCCGACGTCGCCGTCGCCGTGGCGATCGAGGGCGGACTGATCACGCCGGTGATCCGCGACGCCGACCGCAAGGGTCTCGTCGAGATCTCGACCGAGATGAAGGATCTCGCCGCGCGCGCCCGCGACCGCAAGCTCAAGCCCGAGGAATACCAGGGCGGCACCTTCTCGCTGTCCAATCTCGGCATGTTCGGGGTGAAGTCCTTCGCCTCGATCCTCAATCCGCCGCAGGGCATGATCCTGTCGGTCGGCGCGGGCGAGGAGCGCCCGGTCGTCGAGGACGGCGCGCTCGCCAAGGCCACCGTGATGACGGTGACGCTCACCTGCGATCATCGCGTCGTCGACGGCGCGACCGGCGCGGAATGGCTCGCCGCGTTCAAGGGCTTCGTCGAGGATCCCACGACGATGCTGATGTAGGCGAGGCGTCCGGCTTGCATTGAGGCGGGCCTTGCGGGGAGGATGAGCGCGATGCGGTATCTTGGTTTTGCGATTCTGGCCCTCGCGCTCGCGGCGTGTTCGGCCGAACCCGGCGGGTCGGGCGGCGGGAACGCCGAGCTCAGGCGCGCCTTCGGCCCTTACCTGGGAGTCTGGGAGTCGGAGGACGGTCAGATCCGGCAGGCCTTCCTCATGGTCGACGACGGCGCGGCGGTCGAGGGCTGCATGATGCTCGCCGAGGAGGACGGCGAGGGCTGGCGCGTCGTTTCCGACGGCCGCTACGTGCTCGACGAGACCGCCGACGAAACCCGCGTGACCGGCCGCTTCACCGGGGAGGGCATGGGCTTCGAGGCGATCGACATCGTCGGCTACCCGGTCGAGGGCGGCGGCTTCGACTTCACCAACACCGCGCAGACCGGCGACGGCCGGCAGATCACCTACGAGACCTGGGCCGCGCCGACCGGCGGCGCCTTCGCCTACGTCATCGAGCGCGCCGACCCGGCCGGTCAGACTCCGTGGCTCGGCGGACGCTGGATCTTCGTCGGCGGCGCCGAGGCCGACTGCAGCGGCGGGGACGGCTGACCGTCTTGCCGCAGCCGGGTCCCGGCCCCAAGCTGATCTTTCGCTATGGGGGTCTCGCAGTTGCCGATGATCAGCACCCGACCGCACCGCGCGCGAGGTTTCGCGCCATGACCGATGGCAGGGCTGAGGACTGGACGGGGATCGCCAAACAGTTCGGCCCCTTCGCTATCAAGCTATCCGATCGCATGCTCGCGCCGTCGAAATAGCTCGACGGCGGTTACAGTGGCTTGCCGACCGCCTTACTTAGGACATCCGGCGATAGCTGTACTAATCGCATCTCAAGAGGTGACCGCAACAGTCCGAGAGGTGCGATGAGGTCGCGCCCCGCTTCGACTGCCGCGCTGAGCGGATAGGATTCTTCGCTTGTTGGGTTGTCGCGTCGCAGTTGCACCGAAGAGTAAGATTTGGGAGCATCAAACCGCAGCCCAACGGGCCCCATCGCGGATCCCTCGTATATCAGAATTATTGACGGGATTGGCGGGCGCTCTTAGATTGAAATTTCTCAGCGTCTAAATTGCATGAACGGAGGAGGCGTTTGCGGCTATTCATTGATGCAATTGTGAAAGTTATCTTCATGATGATTGCTGCAACGATCATCATTATCCCTCTGGGGTTTCAGTGGGCTGAAGCTCTTGTTTTAGAGAATAATGGGTCTAACGTTCCGATTATATTACATATAATTGATGATATATTTGTTGTTGTTATGGCGATTTCTATGGCTTGCGTATTAGAAGCAGTAGAGTTGAATTGGGATTGTTTACGGCAAAAAATTCGATTTCCAATAATTACGAATCTTATTGCAATATTATGCGGTTTCGGACTTATTTTGTGTGTAGCTTTCCTAGCTGTTTATGCATCACTATCGTCTGAGCTAGAGGCAATTTCGTTAGACTTGATGCGAATTATGAAACCTCTCATCGTCTTATGTGGGTTAATTGTATTTGCGTCTATTGGCGTGCAGGCTGCTATGACTGTAAAGAAATCTCAGGAGGCACGCGCGAGATTTGGGTACACACAGCGCTCGGGAGCGGAGCAATGAGCGCTCTTCAAGTCATAGATTTATTGTCAATTGCCGCCTTCTTATATTGTGCACTATTTTTGCTAGTGAGTATTCTCATATCGAGGCGATTGATTGCGAGGAAATACATTCATTTGCACGCTATGGCTGCTGCTAAGCTTATTGACGAGTTAAGTAAAGAAAATGGAGGCGATGAATTGCAGAAGAGGGATGCTGGAGACTATATCGATGATAGTGTTTATTGGCTTGCTGCATATATGTCAGAGCCTAATAAGACAATTGAATTGCTTTTGGCAGATAAATCAGAGGTCAAATTTGCTTCAATTGTTTCTGCTATCAAAGAAGTACGCGATAACAAATTAAGTGAACGTTGGTTATCAAATTTTGATGGCCTAGAGCATTCGCGTAATCTAGTTGATCAACCACTTGTGAAATATGCGACGACAGATATTTTAGCAAACGAGATTCGATACTCGGCAAAGCAATTCCTTAGAGACGCTTTGACCGAGACTGATCGTCTACGCATGAGCTAGCCCGAAGCGCTTCACCGCCTCGCGCGCGATCGGTTCGCCCCATTCCTGGACGAAATGGCCCGCCCCGGCGAGACGCATCGGCTCGGGGCAGTTGCGGATCCGGGCGTGCAGCTGCTCCATCAGCGGCGCGCCGAGCACGGGGTCCTCCATGCCGATCGCCATCAGGCTGTCGCCCGCCCAGTCCTCGCTCCAGAATTTCAGCGCGCGCTTTCCGGTCTCGACGCCCTCCATGTCCGGCGAGGTCGGCACGATGGCGGGGAAGCGGCGTACGCCGGCCTTGTAGCGCTCGTCGGGGAAGGGCGCGGCGTAGGCGGCCGCCTCGTCGTCGGCGAGGATCGGCGTGGCCCGCTTCATCAGCCCGGCGACGTCGAGATCGGGATTGGCCGCGGCGTAGGCGCGCCAGGCCTCGAAGCCTTCGCCGGGGCTCTGGCCGGTTCCGAGCCCCGTGTTCATCACGATCAGCCGCGTGAAGCGGTCGGGATAGTCCATCGGCAGGGTGAGCCCGAGCAGCCCGCCCCAGTCCTGGCAGACCAGGCAGATATCGGTGAGGCTCAGCCGCTCGATGAAGGCCTTCAGATAGTTCCGGTGCCAGTGGAAGGTGTAGACCGCGTCGTCGACGGGCTTGTCGGAGCGGCCGAAGCCGAAGAAGTCCGGAATGACCACGCGCGCGCCGGCGGCGACAAAGACCGGCGCCATCTTGCGGAACAGATAGCCCCAGGTCGGTTCGCCGTGCAGGCACAGGAAGACCGGCGCGCCCGTCTTCGGCCCCTCGTCGACATAAGCCAGGCGCAGGCCCTCATAGCCGGGCAGGTCGTCGATATAGGCCGGCTCGAAACCCCAGCCGGGCAGGTTGGCGAAACGGTCGTCGGGGGTGCGCAGGGCGTCTATCGTCATCGGCGTCTCCTTGTCTCGTCGACAGCATGGAGACGCGCCTTCGGCGAGAAAAGCGCAAACCGCGCGGCGATGGTGGCGCGCGCGGCGCGGCGCCGTTATGAACGGCGCCGACGCGGGACCCGCCCGCCGGCTGTTCCAGGGAGATCGTGTTGGCCGAGACCGAATTCGACGTGATCGTCATCGGCGGCGGACCGGGCGGCTATGTCGCCGCCATCCGCGCCGCCCAGCTGGGATTCAAGACCGCAGTGGTCGAGCGCGACAAGCTCGGCGGCGTGTGCCTGAACTGGGGCTGCATCCCGACCAAGGCGCTCCTGCGCACCTCGGACATCTATCACCTGTTCCAGCGCGCCGAGGAATTCGGGCTGAAGGCCGACAATGTCGGGTTCGACATCGAGGCCGTGGTCAAGCGCTCGCGGAAAGTCGCCGGGCGGCTGTCCTCGGGCGTCGGTCATCTCATGAAGAAGAACAAGGTCACGGTGATCGAGGGCGAGGCGCGCCTCGAGAAGGGCGGCGACGCGCCGAAGGTCCTGGTGAAGGGCAAGGAGGACAAGGAGACGGGCTACAAGGCCAGGCACGTCATCCTCGCCACCGGGGCGCGGGCGCGCACGATCCCCAAGGCCGGGCTCGAGCCCGACGGCAAATTCATCTGGACCTACAAGGAGGCGATGGTTCCCGAGGCGATGCCGAAATCGATGCTGGTCATCGGTTCGGGGGCGATCGGCATCGAGTTCGCGAGCTTCTATCACACGATGGGCGCCGACGTGACGGTCGTGGAGATGGTCGACCGTATCGTGCCCGCCGAGGACGAAGAGATCTCGGCGATGGCCGAAAAGCAGTTCAGGAAGCAGGGCCTCAACATCCTCACCGAGGCCCAGGTCGAGAAGCTCGACAAGGGCTCGAAGACCGTGAAGGCGACGGTGAAGAAGAAGGACGGGAAGACCGAGACGATCGAGGTCGACCGCGTCGTGCTCGCCATCGGCATCACCGGCAATGTCGAGAATCTCGGCCTCGAGGAGCTCGGCGTCGAGATCGACAAGGGCCATGTCGTCGCCGACGGCTTCGGGCGCACCGGGGTGAAGGGGCTGTACGCCATCGGCGACGTCGTGGGCGCGCCCTGGCTGGCCCACAAGGCGAGCCACGAAGGCGTGATCTGCGTGGAAAAGATCGCCGGCGAGGACGTCCATCCCATCGACAAGTCGAACATTCCCGCCTGCACCTACTGCCATCCCCAGATCGCCTCGGTGGGCCTCAGCGAGCAGGGGGCGAAGGACGCCGGCCACGACATCCGCGTCGGCCGCTTCCCCTTCGTGGGCAATGGCAAGGCGATCGCGCTCGGCGAGGACCAGGGGCTGATCAAGACGATCTTCGACAAGAAGACCGGCGAGCTTCTGGGCGCCCACATGATCGGCGCCGAAGTCACCGAACTCATCCAGGGCTACGCCGTCGGCAAGACGCTCGAGACGACCGAGGCCGAGCTCATGCACGCGATCTTCCCGCACCCGACGCTGTCGGAGATGATGCACGAGAGCGTGCTCGACGCGTACGACCGCGCGCTCCACTACTGACGCATCCGATCCGCCAAGCAGGCGCATCACTCCCGTGACCGCGGCCGACGGGCCGCAACAACGGGAGATGATGATGAAGACAGTTCTGCTCGCCGCGGCGCTCGCCGCCTCGTTCGGGACCGCGCACGCGCGCAACCAGTCCTTCGACGGCATCGCCGGCGTGATCGACACCGACACCGACGGCAATGTCGAGATGAACGGCGTATCGGTGACGGTGCGCGGCCGCGTCGGCGGCTGGGTCGATCTCAACGGCGCCAGCGTGGACGTCGAGGCCGATGTCGGCGGCGACGTCGATCTCAACGGCGCCAGCGTCGAATTCACCGGCTCGGCGGGCGGCCGCACCGAGGTCAACGCCGGCGGGACGACGCTGGACGGAACGTTCTCCGGGCCGGTCGAGGTCAATGCCGGGCGCGCCACGCTGCGCGGCGTCTATGAGGGGCCGGTCGAGATCAACATGGGATCGGTCCGGCTCGAAGGCCGGTTCGCCGCGCCCGTCGAAATCCGCGGCGAGGGCCGGGGCGGGCTGTTCCGCCGCGGCGACCGCTCGCGCGTCGAGGTGTCCGGCCCGCTCGAACAGGGCGGGCGGATCTGCGCCCACGAGGTCGAGTTCGGCTGGGGCGCGTCGGTCGGCGGCGAGCTGCTCGTCATCGCCGATTCGCCGCCCGAGTTCGTCGACGGCGAGACGCTGGAGGGCGTGCGCTACGAACCGCGCGAGGACGAGCGCTGCTAGACGGCCCGACCCTCGAATTCCTTAGGCGAGAGGCGGTCCCCGGCGGGGCCGCCTCTCGTCATTCGGGACCCGCCATCCCGGCCCCCATCTGCAGAAATTTATCGTTTTTCGAAAAAAACCTTTGTTATCGAGTTTCGATATGTTATCGAGTTTCGATATGGTTGGTCGAAAACAATACGGGAGCGGCTCGATGACGCGACTCCTTCTCACCACGGCGGCGGCCGGCGCGATGGCGCTGGCGCTCGGCGGATGCATCTATGTCGATACGAGCGGGGCGGCCTACGCCTCCAAGGGCAAGCAGAACCTGATCGGCGGCGATGTCAGCGCGACGCTCGACGAGGACGGCGACTTTCGAGTCGCCGGCGCCGATGTCAGCCTGTCGGGCCGTGTCGGCGGGCGGCTGAGCGTCGCCGGCGCGGACTTCCGCGGCGAGGATCTCAGCCTCGGTTCGCTCGAGGGCGCCGCCGCCGACGTCGTGTTCGACGGCGAGGTCGCCGAAGACGTCGACATGAACGTCGCCGACATGCGCTGGAGCGGGCCGGTCGGCGGCGCCTTCGAGGTCAACGCCGCCGATCTGCGCTTCGATGGATCGGTCGGCGGGGGCTTCCGCGCCAACGTGGCTGATGCGCGCCTGTCGGGCGTGTTCTCCGATGTGCGCGTCAACGCCGCCGACCTCGTTCTCGAAGACGGCTTCCAGGCCAGCGGCGACGTGCGCGTCAACGCCGCCGAGCTTGACGTCGACGGGCTGATCAGCGGCCGGCTCGACGCCGCGGCGCGCACGGCGCGCATCGCCGGCATCGTCGAGGGGCCGCTCGAGATCTACGCCGATCCGGGCCGGCGCCCCCATGACCGCGAGGACGGCCTGGTCGTCATCTCCGGGCGCACGGCCGGCGGCGAAATCTGCGCCCGTCGGGTCGTGATCTCGGGGACGGTGACCGGCGCGCTCGCCGTGACGGCCGACGAACCGGCGACGATCGAAGCCGGCGCCGACGCGCCCGAGGTGAGCTTCACGGCCCGCGAGGGCCGCGAATGCGAGCGGGAGTAGAGCGAGATGAACAGGACGGTCAGGCCCATGAATAATCTCAAGTCACTCCTCTTCGGCGCGCTGCTTGCGCTGGCGGCGGGCGCCGGAGCCCAGGCCCAGTATCTGGGCGGGGATCTCAATCTCAGCCTCGACGAGGATGACGATATCCGCTTCCTCGCCGGCGACGTCACGCTCGACGGCCGCGTCGGCGGCGACGTCCGCGGCATCGCGGGCGACGTCTCGATCGACGCCGATATCGGCGGCGACGTTTCGATCGTGGGCGCCGACGTGACGCTCAACGGTCTCGTCGGCGGCGATGTGGATCTCGCCGGCGCGGACCTGCTGATCGGATCCGACGTCGACGGCGATGTCGACGCAGCCGGCGCGAACGTGACCTTCACCGGCCGGATCGGCGGGAGCGTCGAAGCCGCCGGCGCGCTCATCACGCTCGAGGAGGGCGCGGAGATCGCCGGCGACGCCGAGTTCGCCGCCCGCGAAGTCCAGCTTCTCGGTCGCATCGGCGGCTCGCTCGAGGCGCGCGCGCGCGATCTTCGCATTCACGGCGAGATTGACGGCCCGCTCGAGATCCGCGCCCGCAACGTCACCTTCGAGGACGGCGCGCGGATCAGCGGCCCGATCGAGGTGCGCGGTCCGAACGAGCCCGAAATCGCCGAGGGCGCGGAGATCGCCGGCGAGGTCACCTACGAGTTCGCCGAATGGGACGAGCACCAGATCGGCGAGTTCGAGGGCGTCAATTTCGATCTCGACTTCGGTCCGCCGAGCTGGGCGTTCGGGGGCGCCTTCGCCGCCAGCGCCTTCGTGCTGGGGCTGCTGGCCTCGCTCATGGCGCCGAAATCGGTCGCCGCGGTCGCCATGGCGTTCCGCAAGCGGCCGTGGATTTCGGGACTGCTCGGCCTGGTGGTGTTCGCGGTGTCGCCGGTTCTGGTGCTGACGCTCGCCGTGCTGCTGCTCGCCACGGTGATCGGCATACCGCTGGCGCTCGTGGTGCTGTTCGCCTTCCCGGTGATCCTGTTCCTGGCGTTCGCTTTCGGCGGGGTCGCCATCGGCGACATGATCTTCAACCGTTCGGGCGAACGCGCCGGGCTGGGTCTTCGGACCGGGTCACTCGCGCTGGTCCTGCTCGCGCTGGCCGCTCTGGGCGCCGTGCCCGTGCTCGGCTGGATCGTGAGCCTGGTCGTCCTGTGCATCGGGTTCGGCGCCTGGTCGATGGCCATTTTCTCCCGGCAGCTGCCCGAGGAGGCGGCCTCCGAACCCGCCGCCTGAGACCGTTCCCCCGCGGCGTCGCACCGACGACGCCGAAGACTGCTGCAGACCCGGCCGGCCCGAGCGCCGCGCCGGGTCTTTTTTCGCGGTCGCGTCACGGCCGATGATTCCGGCGCGTCCGCGCCTTGAACCGCGGGGCGGCGCGGTCCATGTTCCGCGCCATGACGACCCTGATAGACGCCAACGCGGCGCGCGCGGCGCGCCATCCCGAGAAGCAGAAGCGCCCCGACTCCCCGGTGCTCCGCAAGCCGGACTGGATCCGGGTGAAGGCGCCCGCGGGCGGGACCTTCGCCGAGACGCGCAAGGTGGTGAAGGAGAACAATCTCGTCACCGTCTGCGAGGAGGCGGGCTGCCCGAATATCGGCGAGTGCTGGTCGCAGAAGCACGCGACCTTCATGATCCTGGGCGACACCTGCACCCGGGCGTGCAGCTTCTGCAACGTCAAGACCGGCCTGCCCAACGCGCTCGACCACGACGAGCCGCGCCGGGTCGCCGAGGCGACCGCGGCGATGGAGCTCAAGCACGTCGTCATCACCTCGGTCGATCGCGACGACCTCTCCGACGGCGGGGGCGAGCACTTCGCCGAGACGATCCGCGCCATTCGCGAGCACGCGCCGGGCACGACGATCGAGATCCTGACCCCGGACTTCCTCAGGAAGCCGGGCGCGGCCGAGATCGTCATCGACGCCAAGGCCGACGTCTTCAACCACAATCTCGAGACGGTGCCGCGGCTCTATCTCTCGATCCGGCCCGGCGCGCGCTATTACCACTCGCTGCGTCTGCTGGAGCGCGTGAAGGAGCGCGCCCCCTCCCAGTTCACCAAGTCCGGCATCATGGTCGGGCTCGGCGAGACCAAGGAGGAGGTGATGCAGGTCATGGACGACATGCGTTCGGCCGGCGTCGACTTCCTCACAATCGGCCAGTACCTGCAGCCGACGCGCAAGCACGCCGCCATCGATCGCTACGTCACGCCCGAAGAGTTCAAGGGTTACGAGACGATCGCGCGCGCCAAGGGCTTCCTGATGGTCTCGGCGACTCCGCTGACGCGCTCGAGCTATCACGCCGGCGACGATTTCGTCCGCCTGCGCGAGGCGCGCGAGGCGGCGCTCAAGGCGGGCCGGCGGGTCTAGCGCCGGTGTCGGCCGAGTACGAGGAACGCCTCAGGCTGCGCTTTCGGCCTGACGATCTCTTCGATCTCGTCGCCGACGTGCGCGCCTATCCCGATTTCATCCACCTCATCAGCGCGATGCGGGTTACGCGCGACCATGTCGAGAACGGCGTCGGCGATCTCGACGCCGAGGCGCGCGTGCGCTTCCGCTTCGTCCGCGAACGCTTTTCGACGCGCGTCCATCTCGACCGGCCGAACCGGCGCATCGACGTGAAATATCTTCACGGGCCGTTCCACGATCTCGCCAATCGCTGGCGGTTTCACGAGCTGTCCGACGGTTCGACGCTGGTCGATTTCTGGATTCGCTACGCCTTCCGCAATCCGCTGCTGCAGACGCTGGTCGACACCAGCCGCGGCCGGGCGGTGCGCTATCTCATCCGCGCCTTCGGCGAGGAGGCGGAGAAGCGCTATCCAATGGTGGGCGAAGAGACGCTCGACCTGGACGCTGAGCTAGAAGCGCTCGACGCCCGCTGAGAGCAGGCGCAGCGCCTCGAGCACCGACAGCTCGCGGACCCGTTCCCGGCCGACATCGCCGAAACAGCGCGCCACGGTGAGGTTCGCGCCGCGCGTCGCCGCCAGCCCGAACCAGACGAGCCCGACCGGCTTGCCCGGCGCGCCGCCGCCCGGCCCGGCGATCCCGGTGATCGATACGGCGATCTGGGCGCGGGAACGCGCCAGCGCGCCAGACGCCATGGCGGCCGCGGTTTCGCGCGAGACGGCGCCGCAGCGTTCGATCGTCCCGGCCGGAACGCCCAGCATCTCGGTCTTGGCCGCGTTCGAATAGGTCACGAAGCCGCGCTCGAACACCGCCGACGAGCCGGCGATCTCCGTAAGCGCCGCGCCGACCAGCCCGCCCGTGCAGCTTTCCGCGGTGGCGAGCATGACCCCGCGCGCCGTCGCGGCTTCCACGAGAGCGCGCGCGCGCACGCGGACGGGCGAGAAGCGGGCGCTCATCTGGCGATCCCCGTGACGACGGCCTGGGCGGCGAGGCCTTCGCCGCGGCCGGTGAAGCCGAGGCCCTCGGTCGTCGTCGCCTTGACGTTCACCCGCGCCTCCGGGAGCCCGAGGAGTTCGGCGAGCCGGGCGCGCATGGCCGTGCGGTGCGGCCCGATCTTCGGCCGCTCGCAGATCAGGGTCACGTCGGCATGGACGATCGAAACGCCGGCCTCGGCGGCCAGGTCGAGCGCATGGCGGAGGAAGCGGTCGGACGGCGCATCCTTCCAGCGCGCGTCCGAAGGCGGGAAGTGTTCACCGATATCGCCGCGTCCGGCCGCGCCGAGCACGGCGTCGGTGACGGCGTGAAGCCCGGCGTCCGCGTCCGAGTGCCCGACGAGGCGGAACGGGCAGTCGATGCGCACGCCGCACAGGGTGACGCCGTCGCCCGCGGCCAGGCGATGGACGTCATAGCCGAAACCCGTAACAGGGGTTCCACCTGCGCCTTGCGGCAACAACTTCTCGGCGCGCATGAAGTCCTCCGGCCAGGTGATCTTGAAATTGTCTTCCTCGCCGTCGACGAGCGTCACGTCGAGGCCATGCGCGCGCGCCAGCGAGACCTCGTCGGGAAACGCCGCGTCGGGACCGGCCGCGGCGAAGGCCGCCCGGATCGCCTCGGTCCGGAAAGCCTGGGGGGTCTGGATCCGCACCAGCCCCTCGCGGCTGACGGGTTCGACGCCCTGATCATCCCGGCGCGCCAGCGCGTCGGCGACGGGCAGGGCGGGTGCGGCGCCCGGTGCGGTCTCGAGCGCTGCGAGAAGCCGGTCGATGAGCCGCGCCGACAGGAAAGGCCGGGCCGCGTCGTGGATGAGGACGGCGTCGGCCGTCGCCGTGTCGACGCACGCCGCGACCGACGCGGTCCGCGTCGCGCCGCCCTCGACCGTTCGAACCGGTCTTTCGAGGCCGGCGGCGATGCCTGCGACGCGCTCGGCGTCGCCGGGCGCGACGGCGACGACGACCTCCGCGCAGCCGGGATGCGCGGCGAAGGCCTCGAGCGACCAGGCCAGAAGGGGCTTGGCGCCGAGCGCGCGGTATTGCTTGGGCGTTCCGCCCCCGGCGCGCTCGCCGCGTCCGGCGGCGACGATGCAGGCGCTGAAGCCCATGATCGCGTGCGTCCTCGCTCGGTTCCGAGAGCGCCAAGCGTTACGGCGTCTGGAAGCGGGCGTCCAGACGCGGTATCTCCCCGCCCATGAGCAACGCGCCGCCACCCGCCCGGCCCGGAGCCTTCTCGATCGGCGACGTCGTCGTGGACGCACCGGCCGTGCTCGCGCCGATGTCGGGGGTTACGGACTACCCGTTCCGCAAGCAGGCGCGGCGCTTCGGCGCGGGCATGGTCGTTTCCGAGATGGTCGCCTGCGAAACGCTCGCCCAGGGCCGCGCGGACGTCGCCCGCCGCATGGCCGGCGACGCCGATGTCGCGCCGCGCGTGATCCAGCTCGCCGGCCGCGAGGCGAAATGGATGGATGTCGGCGCGCGCATCGCCGCCGACGCCGGCGCGGAGATCATCGACATCAACATGGGCTGCCCGGCCCGCCAGGTGACGCGCGGGCTGTCGGGCTCGGCGCTGATGCGCGATCTCGACCACGCGATGACGCTGGTCGAGGCGACGGTGAACGCCGTCGATCTGCCGGTGACGCTCAAGATGCGGCTTGGCTGGGACCATGACAGTCTCAACGCCCCGGAGCTGGCCAAGCGGGCCGTCGACGCCGGCGTGCGCCTGATCACCGTGCACGGCCGCACGCGCCAGCAATTCTACAAGGGCGCGGCCGACTGGGCCGCCGTCGCCGCAGTGAAGGCCGCCGTCGATGTCCCGGTCATCGTCAACGGCGACATCGCTGACGCCGACGACGCCCGCGCCGCGCTGGCGAAATCGGGCGCCGACGCGGTGATGGTCGGCCGCGCGAGCCAGGGCCGGCCGTGGCTGCCCGGCGCGATCGGACGCGCACTGATAACGGGCGGCGCGCTCGAGGAGCCCGATCCCGCCGTCGGCGCGGCGTCGCTCGCCGAGGCGGTCGAGGACGCCGCGACCCTGTACGGCGCGGAGCTGGGCGTGCGCTGCATGCGCAAGCATTTCGCCTCCTTCGTCGACTGGGCCGAACCCGACCCGGACGCGCGCAAGGACTGGCGCGGGCGGCTCTGCCGCAGCGGCGCGGTCGCCGAGGCGCAGGCCGGGCTGATCGCCTTCGCCGAAGGGCGGACCGTCCGGCGCGCGGCGTGAGCGAGGCCGGGCGCGATCCGGCGGAAAGGGCCGCCCAAGCCGCGGCGACGGCGCTCGTGCTCATCGATGCCCGGGGCCGCATCCTGTTCGCCAATCCCGCCGCCGAGACCGTTCTCGAGCGCTCGCGCGCGCGCCTGGAGGGCCATGCGCTGGTCGACGCCGGGGCGGCGGGCGAGGCCGCCTGGCGTCTCGCCGAACGCGCGATCGCCGAGGGGCGCGAGGTGCTGGGCCATGACGTGACGATCGAGACCGCCGACGGGCCGCGTCGGGCTGCGATCGACGCCGCGCCGGAGGGCGAGGGCGCGGTGGTCGGCCTCCGTCTCTGGCCGGAGGCGGGCGTCAGCGCGCGCGGCGACCGGGCCGCCAGCGCCGCGGCGGGATTCGGCCGGATGCTGTCGCACGAACTCAAGAACCCGATCGCCGGAGCGCGCGGCGCCGCCCAGCTGATCGCGTCGAGCGACGACGTCGAGACGCGCGAACTCGCCGAGGTGATCGTTGGCGAACTCGATCGCGCCCGGCGCATAGCCGATCGCTGGAGCGCCGTCGGCGACATCGCCCCGGCGCCGTTCGGGCCGGTCAATCTCAACGAGCTCGCCCGCGAGGCGCGCGGCTCGGCGGCCATGGCTGCGGGGGAGGTCGTCAGCTTCGTCGAGCGCTTCGATCCTTCGCTGCCGCCGGCCTTCGGCGACCGGGACCTGTTGCTGCAGGCGTTGCTGAACCTGCTGACCAACGCCGCGGAGTCCGTCGCCGACGCGGGCGGCGGGACCGTCGAGATCGTCACGCGCTATCGCAGCGCGACCCCGGCCGGCGCGCCGCCCGATGCGCGGCTCGAGATCGCGGTGCTCGACGACGGCGCCGGTGTGCCGGATGATCTCGGCGACGCCGTCTTCAACCCGTTCGTGACCGGCAAGCCGGCCGGCGAAGGGCTGGGCCTGGCGATCGTCGCCCGCGTCGCCGAACTTCACGAAGGCGGGGTCGAGTACGAGAGCCGCCCGGGCCGCACCGTGTTCCATCTCTACCTGCGCGAGGACGCTTCGGGACGATGAGCCGGCGCATCCAGCTTCTGGAAGACGACGACTCGCTGCGGCTCGTGATATCGCGCGCCCTGTCCCGGGCGGGCTACGAGGTGCGGGCGACCGCGTCGCCGGACGCCGCCATCGACCGCATGGCGCGCGGCGATGCGGATTTGCTCATCGCCGATGTCCTGCTCGGCCGCGAGAATTTCCTTGAGCGCCTCCAGGAGGTGAGGGCGGCCCGGCCGAACGCGCCGGTGATCGTGATCAGCGCGCAGACGACGGCGGCCACCGCGATCCGCGCCGAGCAGGGCGGGGCGGTGGAGTACCTGCCGAAACCCTTCGATCTCGAGGACCTGGCCGCGGCGGTGGAACGCGCGCTCGGTACGGCCGGCGAGACGAAACGGTCCGGCGCCGATCCGTTCGCCATGCTCGCGGGCCGTTCGCCGGCCATGCAGGAAGCCTTTCGCGCGATCGCCCGGCTGGCCCCGCGCCGCGAGCCGGTGGTCTTCTCCGGTCCGGACGGGTCGGGTCGGGCCGCGGCGGCGCGCGCGCTCTACGCGGCGTCCGAGCGGGACGGGATGCTGCGCGAGGCCGGCCCGGCGGCGCTCGACGACGATTTCGCGGGCGTCTTCGAAGGGCTCGGGGCCGACGATGCGGTGCTGCTGCGCCGCGCCGAGGCCTGGACCCCGAAGACCCAGGCCCGGCTGCTCGAGCGTCTCGAGGCGTCCGGGGCGGGGCCGCGCATCCTCGCGACTGTCTCGCCCGACGCGGGGAGGGTGGTGCGCCCCGACCTGATGGACCGCCTGGGCGTCGGTCATGTCGACCTGCCGCCGCTTCACGAGCGCGGCGACGACGTCCTGCTCCTGTTCAGGCGCTTCTTCGAAGCCGGCGCCGGCCGCCCGCCCGAGCTCGAGGCGGCGGCGGAGCGATACCTCCGATCGCGGGTGTGGCCGGGCGAAGTGCGCGAGCTCGAGCGCGCGGCCCGGCGGCTCGCCGCGCAGGGCGGGCCGGGCGCGGTGACGCTGGAGGCGGTGAAGGCGGCGATCGCGACGCCCGGCGAGGCGGCGGCCGACGAGGCGATCGAGACGGCCGCCATGCGCTATGCCGCGAACCTGCTGGAAGCGGACGAAACGGACATCGCCGAGCACGTCCGCGCGGCCGCCGAGCGCGGCATGATCCGCGCCGCGCTCGCTGCGACGGGCGGCGTGCGTCGGGAGGCGGCCGACCGCCTCGGGCTCAACCGGAACACGCTCGCCCGCCGGATCGCCGCGCTCGGGCTGGATGAAGAAAGTGAGGATTAGGCGCAACAGCTGCGTTGAAATCCTGTCACAGCCGGTCCACGATGCCCGCCGCGCGACCGTGAGGTAAGGGTATTGGCGCCACGTCGCATTTCACTGGCCGGGGCCGGTCGGGTCTCGCTGTTCGCGGCCGGGTTCGCGGTTTCGTCGCTGCTTCTGGTGGCGCTCGCGCTGCTGGCGCTTTCCGAGACCGGCGCCGTCGGCGAGGGCGGGGCGGTCTTCTACGGTCTGCTCGCCGTCAACGCGGTCCTGATCGCGGCTCTCGCCGGCACGGCGGTCGCGCGCGCCGCGCGCAAGCTGATGGGCCGGCGCTTCGGCGAGCCCGCGCCGCGTCTGCATATCCGTTTCATCGCGCTGTTCGCGCTCGCCGCCGTCGCGCCGGCCGCGCTCATGGCGGCCTTCCACGCGCTCGTGCTCGGCCGCGGCGTCGAGTTCTGGTTCGGCGAGCGGGTGAACACGCTCGTCGAGACCACCGCGGCGATGGCCCGCGAGCAGGCGCCGCTGACGCTCAGTCTCGCGGAATTGCAGCTGCTGGGCATGGTGAACGATCTGTCGCAGCCCCAGGCGATCCGGGGGCTGCAGGAGAACCGGATCCGGTATGCCGAGTATCTGCGCAGCCAGGCCATCGGCCGGGGGTTCGCCGCGGCCTATGTCATCGATGAGCGGGCGACGATCCTCGCGCGCGCCGAGGCGCCGGGCGCGCCGGCCTTCGCCGCGCCGTCTCTGCGCCTGTTCGATCTCGCGCACGAGGACATCGGCGTCAGCGATCCCGTGCAGCGCGAGGACGAGCCCGACTATGTGCGCATGCTGATCGACCTGCCGAACTATGACGGCGCCTATCTCTACGTCGTCTGGTACGCCGATTTCAGCCTGCTGACCGCGGCCGAACAGGCGACCATGTCCTACCGCCAGGCGGTCGCGCGCGAAGGCCAGATGCGGGAGGTCTTCATTCTCGTCTACGCCGAGGCGTCGGCGTTGATCCTTGTGGGTGCGATCTGGCTGGCGCTCACCGCGGCCAACCGGGTCGTCACGCCCGTGGGCCGGCTGGTCTCGGCCGCCGAGCGGGTGCGCCGGGGCGATCTCGACGCGCGCGTCGACGTGCCCCGCGACGATGACGAGATCGCCGCGCTCGGACGGGCGTTCAACCGGATGACCCGCCAGCTCAATTCGCAGCGCAGCGCGCTGCTCGACGCCAACGCCGAAGCCGAGCGCCGCCGCGCCTTCATCGAGGCGGTGCTGACCGGCGTGAGCGCGGGCGTGATCGGCGTCGACGAGGCCGGGCGCATCACGCTGGTGAACCGGTCGGCGGCCAGCCTGCTCGACATCGATCCGGACTCGCTGGTGGGCGAGCATCTCGAACAGGCCGCGCCGGTCTTCCTGCCCGTCGTGGAGGAGGCGACCCGCCGGCCCGCCGAGATCGCCGAGCGCCAGATCGACCTGGCCGGTTCGGACGGCGCGCTCACCCACCTCAACGTGCGCGCCGGACGCGACGAGAACGGCGGCCTGGTGATCACCTTCGACGACGTCACGCGGCTAGTCAGCGCCCAGCGCAACGCCGCCTGGCGCGACGTCGCCCGCCGCATCGCCCACGAGATCAAGAACCCGCTCACGCCGATCCAGCTGTCGGCGGAGCGGCTCAGGCGGAAATACCGCAAGCAGCTCGCAGAGGACGATCTCGACACGTTCGATCGCTGCGTGGAGACCATCGTCCGCCAGGTCAGCGATATCGGCCGGATGGTTGACGAGTTCTCCTCCTTCGCCCGGATGCCGGCGCCGAAGATGGAGGCCGCCGATCTGGGCGATATCGCCCAGGGCGCGGTGTTCGCCCAGCGCGTGGCGTCGCCCCAGCTCCGGGTCAATCTGGATCGCGACGACGGCCCGCACACCGTCGAGTGCGACAGCCGGCTGGCCTCGCAGGCGCTCGCGAACATTCTCAAGAACGCCGCCGAAAGCGTCAGCGCCCGGATGGAGGGCGAGGGGGCCAAATCGGGCGGACGCATCGATGTCGAGGTTCGCAGCGAGGAGGGTTTCGGGATCATCGAGGTGCGCGACGACGGGCTCGGCTGGCCGACGCCCGACCGAAGCCGGCTCACCGAGCCCTACATGACGACCCGGGAGAAGGGCACGGGGCTGGGCCTGGCGATCGTGCGCCGGGTGATGGAGGACCACGGGGGACGTCTGGAGCTGGACGACCCGCCCGGGGACGGGCCCGGGGCGATCGTGCGACTGGCCTTTCCCTTGCTTGATCTGGCCGGCGGGCGATCCGACCCGGCCGCGCGCGCGGAGGCGTGAGACAGATGGCGCATGATGTTCTGATCGTCGACGACGAGATCGATATCCGGGATCTGATCGGAGGCCTGCTGGAGGACGAGGGCTACAAGCCCCGCTACGCCGGCGACGCCGACGAGGCGCTCGCTGCGGTCCGCCAGCGCAAGCCGTCCCTGCTCGTCCTCGATGTCTGGCTGCAGGGCAGCCGGCTGGACGGCATCGAGCTGCTCGACGAGATGAAGGCCGGCGACCCGGATCTGCCGGTGATCGTGATCTCGGGCCACGGCACCATCGAGACCGCCGTCGCCGCCATCCGCAAGGGCGCGTACGATTTCATCGAGAAGCCGTTCAAGTCGGACAAGCTGCTCCTGACCGTCGAGCGCGCGCTCGAGGCGAGCCGCCTGCGACGGGAGAACGCCGAGCTGCGCGCCAAGTCGGGCATGCAGAACGAATTCATCGGCGAGTCCGCCGCCGCGGTTCAGCTGCGTCAGATGATCGAGCGCGTCGCGGCGACCAATTCGCGCGTGCTGATCGGAGGCCCGCCCGGCAGCGGCAAGGAGCTGATCGCCCGGCTCATCCACGCCAACTCCACCCGCCAGGAGGGGCCCTTCGTCGCGGTGAGCGCGGCGATGATGGATCCCGATCGCGTCGAGGCGGAGGTGTTCGGCACCGAACGCGCCGATGGCGGCGTCGAGCGCGTCGGCCTGCTCGAGCAGGCCCATGGCGGCACGCTGTTCCTCGACGAGGTCGGCGACATGCCGATCGCCACCCAGGGCAAGCTGCTGCGCATGCTCGTCGAGCAACGATTCCACCGCGTCGGCGGCAGCGGCGATGTCGAGGTCGACGTGCGCGTGCTGTCCTCGACGGCGCGGGATCTGCGCGAGCTCATCGCGCAGGGGCGGTTCCGCGAGGACCTGTTCCATCGTCTCGCCGTGGTGCCGCTGGAGGTGCCGAGCCTCGCCGAGCGGCGCGACGATATTCCGATGCTGGTCGACCATTTCATCGAGCGTCTCACGGCGATGTCGGGTCTGCCGCGCCGGCGCGTCGGGGAAGACGCGATGGCGGTGCTCCAGGCGCATGACTGGCCGGGCAATGTCCGCCAGCTGCGCAATAACGTGGAGCGGCTGCTGATCCTCGCCTCGGGCGACGCCGACGAACCGGTCAGTCTCGACGCGCTGCCGTCCGAGGTCGCCGGCGGCGGGGAGAGCGGCGGCGGGCTTGACGCCGAGCGCATGATCGCGCTCCCTCTCAGGGACGCGCGGGAGCGCTTCGAGCGCGAATATCTGCGCGCGCAAATCTCCCGCTTCGGCGGCAACATTTCGCGCACGGCCTCCTTCATCGGCATGGAGCGCTCGGCGCTTCACCGGAAGCTCAAGACGCTCGGCGTGACCAACCCGGAGCGCGATCCCGACAAGGAACAGGCATCCTGACGCACGGAGCGGCGAGACCATGAAAGCGGTCGTGTGCGGAGCCGGGCGCGTGGGCTACGGCATCGCCAAGGAGCTTGCCGGCGAAGGCAACGCGGTGACGGTCGTCGACTGGTCGGCCGAGCTCATCGACAAGATCACCACCGATCTCGACGTGCGCGGCGTGATCGGCCACGGCTCGCACCCCGACGTGCTCGAGCGGGCGGGCGGACGCGACGCCGACCTGCTCGTGGCGGTGACCTATTCCGACGAGACCAACATGGTCGCCTGCCAGGTCGCGCACTCGCTGTTCGAGACGCCGATGCGCATCGCGCGCGTGCGCGCGCAGAGCTATCTCGAGAAGGCCTGGAGCGACCTGTTCGCCACTGACGCGCTGCCCATCGACGTGACGATCTCGCCCGAGCTCGAGGTCAGCCGCTCGATTTTGCAGCGCCTCGAGACGCCCGGCGCCTTCACGACCGCGCCGTTCGCCAACAGCCGGGTGCAGCTGCTGGGCGTTCGCATCGAGCAGACTTCGCCCGTCGCAGGAAGTTCCCGGAACCAGATATTGGAATTGTTCCCGGATCTCGGTCTGGACATTGTCGGGATCGAGCGCGAAGGCTCGCTGTTCATTCCCGAGGGCGGCGATCCGCTGGTGGCCGGCGACGACGTCTATCTCAGCGTCGCGGCGGGCCATGTCGGCCGCGCGCTCGAGGTCTTCGGCCGCTCGGCTCCGCGGGCGCGGCGCGTGGTGATCGTCGGCGCGGGCAATATCGGCCTCTACGTGGCCAAGGCGCTCGAGCGCGTCTCCGGGGTCAAGGTGCGCGTGATCGAAGGCGACAAGACGCGCGCCGAGGAGGTCGCCGACACGCTGAGGCGGACGGTCGTCCTGCATGGCGACGGGCTGGACCGTCAGATCCTGCGCGAGGCGGGCGTGGAGGAGGCCGAACTCGCGCTGTGTCTGACCAATGACGACAAGGTGAACCTGCTGAGCGCCGTCATGGCGCGCCGGGAAGGCGCGGAACGCACGCTCACCCTGATCAACGATCAGACCTTCCAGCCGATCAAGACCGCGCTCGACATCGACGTCATGATCGATCCGCGCGCGGTGACGGTCTCGACCATTCTCCAGCACATCCGGCGCGGGCGGATCACCGGGCTGCAGACGATCGGCGGCGGCGCGGCCGAGGCGCTCGAAGGCGTGGCGCTCTCGACGTCGCCCTTGATCGGCAAGTCGCTGCACCGGATGGAGCTGCCCGACGGCGTGGGCGTCGGCGCGCTGGTGCGGGGCGATCGCGTCTATTTCCGCCGCGATGACGTGACGATCGAGGAGAACGATCGCATCCTCCTGTTCGCGCTGAAGCCGGCGGTCTCGAAGGTCGAGCAGATGTTCCGCGTCAGCCTCGAATACTTCTGATGCGCCTTTCCCCGCGCCTGTTCCGGGCCCTTGGCTGGTGTTTCGTCATCCTCGGCGCAAGCGCCGCGCCGTTCGCGGGCCTCGCCGCGCTCGAAGGCGCGGCCGCTGTCTCGCGCGGATTCGCCGTCACCGCCGCGCTCGGCCTGTTCACCGGCGGCGTCGCGCTGGCGGGCACGCAGGCCTCGCGGCGCGCCGCCGGTCCACACGATGCGATGCGGCTCGTCTTCTACGGCTGGGCGCTCACGCCGCTGATCGCGGCGCCGCCGCTGATCGCCGCGGCGGGATCGGCGGCGGGCGGCGCGTTCGAGGCCTATTCCGGACTCACCACGACCGGGGCGACGGTGCTGGTGCCCGAGGACATGCCCCGCAGCATCGTGCTGTGGCGCAGCCTGCTGCAATGGCTGGGCGGCTACGCCAGCGTCATCTTCGCGGTGACCGTGTTCGCCGCGCTCGGCTCGCGCGGCGCCGACCTGCACCGCACCAGCCTGCTCACCGTCGAGGGCGAGGACCTGTTCACCAATTTCGGTCGGGCGGGCCGCCGGATCGGCGGGGTGTACGCCGGGCTGACCGCGGTGGGATGGGTCGCCATGCTGATCGCCGGCGTGAGACCCTTCGACGCGCTCTGTCTCGCCCTGTCGGGGGCGGCGACCGGCGGGTTCGCGCCGCAGTCCGGCCCGGTCGGCGAGTGGGCGCCGTTCGGCGGGCTGGTCGTCCTCGCCGCCCTGTCGCTGGCCGGCGGCTGGAACATCGCGCTCGAATACGAACTGTTGAGCCGGCGGCGGATGAGCCGCCGCATCGGCGAGCTGCGCGGTCTGCTCGCCGCCGCGGGCGCGCTGGCCGTGACCGCCTGGCTCGTCGCCGGGCCGGCGGCGATCGCCGGCGGCTTCCTCGACGGCGTGTTCGCGATCACCACGGCGGGATACGCGAGCGGCGGCGACGTGCTGCCGCCGGTGCTGCTGGTGCTGACGGCCTTGGTCGGGGGCGGCGTGATCTCCACGGCCGGCGGGCTGAAGATGTCGCGCGTGCTCCTGCTGGCGCGCCGGGCGGGCGCCGACCTGAACCTGCTGGCGCATCCCTCCGCGGCGGTGCGCACCCGGCTCGGCGGGCGCGCGACCACCAGCGAGGCGCTCGTGAGCGTGTGGGTCTACGCGCTGGCGTTTCCCGCGACCCTGGCGCTGGGCGCGATCGCCGCCGGGATCGCCGGCGCGGATTTCGCCGACGGCTGGCTGATGACCGGCGCGGCGCTCGCCAACGCCGGACCGCTCGCGGCCGTGGACTACAGCGCGCAGCCAGCCGGCGTGCTAGCCGTATTGTCGGTCGTCATGGTTCTCGGCCGGCTGGAGGTGCTCGCCGCCGCCGCCGCCGTCTTCGCCGTCTTCGCCCCGGAGTGAGCTCATGGCGCGTATCGCCTACGTGAACGGACGCTACCTGCCCGTCGACGCGCCCGCGATCGGCGTCGAGGATCGCGGCTTCCAGTTCGCCGACGGCGTCTACGAGGTCTGGTCGGTGCGCGACGGGCGGTTCCTCGATCACGCCGGCCACATGGCGCGTCTCGAGCGCTCGCTGGGCGAGCTTCGCATCCCGATGCCGATGACGCCCCGCGCCCTCGACGTCGTCCTGCGCGAGACGCTGCGGCGCAACCGGGTTCGCGACGGGCTGGTCTATCTCCAGATCACGCGGGGCGCGGCCTCGCGGGATCATCCGTTTCCGGTCCCCGCGCCGCGGCCGACGCTTGTGGTCACCGCCCGGTCCGCCGATCTGGCCGCCGCCGGGAAGAAGGCCGCCGAAGGCGTCGGGATCGTCTCGACGCCCGACAATCGCTGGGGGCGGTGCGACATCAAGTCGGTCGGGCTGCTGCCCAACGTCCTGGCCAAGCAGGCCGCGCGGGAGGCGGGCGCCCACGAGGCCTGGTTCGTCGATAACGAGGGCCGGGTCACCGAAGGCGCCTCCAGCACGGCCTGGATCGTCACCGCCGAAGGCGTGCTGACGACGCGCCATCTCGATCAGCGCATCCTGCCGGGCATCACGCGGAGCACGGTGCGCGCGGCGCTCGACGCCGAAGGGATACCCTTCGAGGAGCGCGCCTTCACCCTCGACGAGGCGAAGGCGGCGAAGGAGGCGTTCATCACCTCGGCGACGAGCTTCGTCACGCCGGTGGTGAGCCTGGACGGTGCGCCGATCGGGGAGGGCCGCCCCGGCCCCGTGGCGCGTCGTCTGCGCGCGCTCTACGAAGCCGCCGCGCGCGCGGACGGAGGGGCTTGAAGCTTGCGGGGCGGCGGCGCTGTGTTTACCTAGCGGAAGGAAGCGCTTCGGGGCTGCAAGAAGAAAACAACATGGCGAACGACAAGAAACAGAACCTGCAGGACGTGTTCCTCAACACGGTCCGCAAGGGCAAGACGCCGCTGACCATCTTCCTCGTCAACGGCGTGAAGCTTCAGGGCGTGGTGACCTGGTTCGACAATTTCTGCGTGCTCTTGCGGCGCGAGGGTCAGATCCAGCTGGTCTACAAGCACGCCATCTCGACGATCATGCCCGGTCAGCCGGTTCAGCTCTTCGAGGGCGACAAGGACGAAGACGAAGGAGATAACGAGGATTGATCGAGCGCGCCGCGCCTTCTGACAACACGCTGGTCATTCATCCGGCCGCGCCTGACGCCGACCCCGCGCGCGCCGAAGCCCGCCTCGAGGAGGCGTGCGGCCTCGCCGAGGCGCTCGGGCTGAAGATCGTCGACCGCGCCGAGGAGAAGCTGCGCAAGCTCGATCCGTCGACTTATTTCGGGTCCGGCAAGGTGGCGATGCTCAAGGACCGCATCGTCGCGCTCGGCGCCGACGCCGTCGTCATCGACGCCGCGCTCACGCCGGTCCAGCAGCGCAATCTGGAGCGCGCCTGGAACGCCAAGGTCATCGACCGTACCGGGCTCATCCTCGAGATCTTCGCCGAACGGGCCAGCACCAAGGAGGGCCGGCTCCAGGTCGAACTCGCGCGTCTCACCTACGCGCGCTCGCGGCTGGTGCGGACCTGGACCCACCTTGAACGTCAGCGCGGCGGCCGCGGCTTCCTCGCCGGACCGGGCGAGACCCAGATCGAGACCGACCGGCGGCTGATCTCCGAGCGCATGGCGAAGCTCCGCGCCGAGCTCGAGGACGTCAAACGCACGCGTGCGCTGCATCGCAAGCGCCGCCGCGCCGCGCCCTGGCCGACGGTCGCGCTCGTGGGTTACACGAACGCCGGAAAATCCACGATTTTCAATATCCTGGCGGATTCCGCGGTGCTCGCGAAGGACATGCCCTTCGCCACGCTCGACCCGACCGTGCGCGCGATCCGCTCGCCCTCGGGCCGCAAGATCCTGATCTCCGACACGGTGGGCTTCATCACCGATCTGCCCACCGAGCTGATCGCGGCGTTCCGCGCCACGCTGGAGGAGGTGAGGGAGGCCGACATCCTCGTCCATGTCCGCGACGTGTCCGATCCCGACCACGAAGGCCGCAAGGCCGATGTCGAGGCGGTTCTGGACGCCCTCGACGCCGGCGCCGAGCACGGCCAGCGCGTGATCGAGGCGTGGAACAAGGCCGACCGGCTGTCCGAAGCCGACCGCGCCGACATCGAATGGCGGGCGCGGCTGCCGAAACGGCCCGGCGTTCCGCCGGCCGCGGTGATGTCGGCGGCGACGGGCGAGGGGCTCGACGCGCTGATGGCGCTCGTCGAGCAGGCCCTGTCGATGGACGACACGGTGCTGCGCTTCCGCGCCGATCCCGAGGACGCCCAGGCGCTCGCCTGGGTTCACGAGAACGGCGACGTGCTCGAGGAGCGCGTGGACGCCGAGAGCGGGACGACCTTCGCCGTGGCGCGGCTGTCCGGGCCCGACGCCGGACGCTTCCGCCGGCGTTTCCCCGGTCTCGAGATCAGCGCCGAGAAGGCCGCGGCGGAGTAACGGTTCAATCCGGTCTCGACTTCTCGGCGTTCTTCGCCTTGACCCACAGCGCCTCCATCTCGTCGAGGGAGGCGTCCTCGGCGCGTCGGCCGGCGGATTTCAGATCCCGTTCCACCGACTTGAAGCGGCGCTCGAACTTTGAATTCGCCCCGCGCAGCGCGTCTTCGGGGTCGACGCCGAGCGTTCGGGCGAGATTGGCGCACACGAACAATAGATCGCCCAGCTCCTCGGCGACGTGGTCCTGGTCGCCGCTCTCGATCGCCCCGCGCAGCTCGTCCGTCTCCTCGTCGAGCTTGTCGAACACGCGCTCGGCGTCGGGCCAGTCGAAGCCGACGCGGGCGGCGCGTTTGGTGAGTTTCTCGGCGCGCATGAGCGCGGGCAGGGCGTGGGGCACGTCCTCCAGGATGGACTCGTGGCCGCGGGCGGCGCGCTCTTCGGCCTTTTGCGCCTCCCAGGCGCGCGTCTGGCTTTCGGCGTCGCGCTCCTCGGCCGCGCCGAAGACGTGAGGATGGCGGCGGATCATCTTGTCGGCGATTGCGCGCGCGACATCGTCGAAGGCGAACGCGCCGGCTTCCTCGGCCATGCGGCTGTGGAAGACGACCTGGAAAAGCAGGTCGCCGAGTTCGCCGCGCAGCTCTTCCATGTCGCCGCGCTCGATCGCGTCGGCGACCTCGTAGGCTTCCTCGATGGTGTACGGCGCGATGGTGGCGAACGTCTGTTCGACATCCCAGGGGCAGCCGGTCTCCGGGTCGCGCAGCCGCGCCATGATCGCCAGCAGGCGCGCCATCGGCGGCGTGGATTCGTCGTCGGCCGAGATGTCCGCGCGCCCGGGGGCGGGCGCGTCGCCGGAGGCGTCAGGCTTGCTCATGGCTCGATCCATTTCGCGCATAAGAAAGATTATGAGAAATCGTGGCGCACCTTGGGCCCGAGCTAAGGGCGGTCGACATGGACGATCTCCCCCGTATCGGCGTCCATGACGAGGCTGAGACCGTCATAGGCCGGCCTCACCCCGTCCGGGCAGCGTTTGAGCAGCGTGCGATAATCCATGTCGATGTGGAGATTGGTCAGCAGGCCGAGCGCGGGGTTCACGCGCTCCAGCCATTCCAGCGCGCGTCCGAGATGGGCGTGGCTGGGGTGCGGCTTTTCGCGCAGCGCGTCGACGATCCACGCGGTGACGCCCTCCAGCGCGGCGAACCCGGTCTCCGGGATGGAATCGACATCCGGCGTGTAAGCCAGCGGGCCGACGCGGACGCCGGCGCAATCGATCGATCCGTGACCGACGGTGAAGCTGGTGAGCGCCAGCGGGCCGCCGGCTCCGTCGATGCTAACTTCCTCGCCGTCAGCGAGCGTCATCGGCTCCAGCAATGGCGGATAGCCCGAGCCCGCTGGCGTCTCGAAGATATAGGCGAAGCGCAGCCTCAGCGCCGCGCCGGTCGCCGCGTCCATCCAGGCCGGCAACCGCGCGCCGCGGCGATAGACCAGCGCGCGCACGTCGTCGATGCCGTGGGTCTGGTCGGCGTGATCGTGGGTGAAAGCCAGCGCGTCGATCATGGGCGAGCCGGCAGCGAGCAGCTGGGCGCGCAGATCCGGCGTGGTGTCGATCAGCAGACGCGTCGCCTCACCCGCCTTGAGCGCTTCAAGCGATGCGCCCTTTTCCACCAGCAAGCTACAGCGCAGCCGGTAGTTTTTCGGCTCCTTCGGATCACACGCGCCCCAGTCGCCGTCGACGCGCGGCACGCCGCCCGACGAGCCGCAGCCGAGGATGCGCGCGCGGATGATCCCGGCCGCGCTCACCGCGGGATCCGGTCGAACAGCGCCAGCGTCGCGCGCCGCGTGCGATCGGCCGTCTCCTCGAGGCTCCAGCCGCGCAGCTCGCCGAGTTTCTCGGCGACATGGGGCAGGAAGGCCGGCTCGTTGCGCTTGCCGCGGTGGGGAACCGGGGCGAGATACGGGCAGTCCGTCTCGATGATGATGCGGTCTTCGGGAATGACGTCGCGGAAGACGGCGCGCACCTCCTCGGCCTTCTTGAAGGTGATGATGCCCGATGCGGAGAACCATGCGCCGAGCGCGGCGGCGCGGCGGGCGAGCTCGAGGCCGCCCGTATAGCAGTGCAGGAGCGCCTTGAAGGGCCCCTTCCCCATCTCCTCCTCCAGGAGGTCGGCCATCGCCTCGTCGGCGTCGCGGCAGTGCAGGACGACGGGCAGCCCGGTGCGGCGGGCGGCCTCGATATGCGCGCGCAGGCTCGGATACTGCGCCTCGGGCGGGCTGTAATTGTAATGAAAGTCGAGCCCCGTCTCGCCGATCGCGACGACCCGCGGGTGGTCGGCGAGCGCGACCAGCTCCTCGGGCGTGATGTCGGGCCGATCCTTGGCGTGATGCGGGTGCGCGCCGACCGTGCAGTAGATGTCGTCGTTCGCCTCGGCGATCGCGCGCACGGCGTCGAAATCCGACAGCCGGCAGCAGATGGCGATCATCGGCGAGACGCCCGCCTCCCGCGCGCGATCGAGGACGTCGCCGAGATCCGCTTCAAAGGCGTCCCCGTGAAGATTCACGTGGCTGTCGATGAACATGGGATCGGCGTCCGTCAGTCTGCGGCGGCGGCGTCCTGGAGGATGGCGAAGGCCGCGTGGGTGGTCTGCTTCGGGTCGAGATAGAGGGTTTCGCTCTCCCTCGCCAGCCGCGCCAGCGCGTCGCCGGCGTCGACCCAGCGGCCGGCGTCCTCGACCCCGCCCTGCTCGAGCGCCAGGGTCCGCGCGCGACCCTGCGCGTAGACGCCGAGGAAATCGAGCAGCGTGCGCCTGAAGGCGTCGCCGTCCTTCTGGCCGCACTTTGCCGCGAGCCGGGCGATCGCGGCGCGGTCGAGCCGCGGCAGGGCGTCGAGCACCCGGTCGAGTTCGTCCTTGAGCGCGGGGGCGTCGGTCGCCGCCAGCGCCAGCGCCCGGCCCGGCGCGCCGCCGGCGAGCGCGGCGGCCTTGGCGGCGAGTTCGGGCGCGAGGCCGTGGGCCGCGCTCAGCCAGTCCGCCGTGGCCTCGATGTCCGGCGCGCGCAGCGACAGCCGCCGGCAGCGCGAACGGATCGTCGCGGGCAGCCGGCCCGGCGCATTGACCACGAGGAGAAGCAGGCCGCGCTTCGGCGGCTCCTCCAGCGTCTTGAGGATGGCGTTGGCCGCGTTGGCGTTCATCTCGTCGGCGGCGTCGACGAGGCAGACCCGCCAACCGTCATGACCGCCGGCGCTGCGCGAGAAGAAATCCGGCGCACGGCGGCTCTCCTCGACGGTGATCTCGGCGCGGATCCGGCCGCGCTTGTCATCATAGGGCCGCCGGATCAGCAGGAAATCGGGATGCGATAGCGCCTCGAGCCGCCGGCAGACCGGATCCTCCGGGTCGGCCGACAGCGGACCGTCGCCGGCCGGCGCGGCGCCGAGGACGCGGCGCGCGATCCGCCAGGCCAGCGTCGCCTTGCCCACCCCCTTGGGCCCGGTGATCATCCAGGCGTGATGCATGCGCCCGCCGGCGAATGCCTGCTCGACGGCGGCTGCGGCCGGGTCGTGACCGAACAGTTGATAGACCGCGCGCGGGTGCGGCAGCTCGCCTTCCCGGTCGGCTTCGGGCTGGCCGGTCTCGCTCACGCCTTCGCTCCCAGCCGCTGGTCGACGACCTCGAGCGCGGCGGCGGCGAGCGCGTCGGGATCGAGCCGGCCGTCCAGCACGACGCAGCGATCGGGCTCGCGCCGTGCGATCTCCAGAAAGCCGTCACGCAGGGCCCGGTGGAACGCCAGGTCGCGCGCCTCGAAGCGCGTGCGCGCCTCGCCGCGCTTTTCGGCGCGCTTCAGGCCCTCGGCCGGGTCGAGATCGACGATCAGGGTGAGGTCCGGGGCGAAGCCGCCCAGCGTCGCGGCGTGGATTGCGTCGATGCGATCGGGGTCCAGCTTCCCGGCCGCGCCCTGATAGGCGCGCGTGGAGTCGGCGAAGCGGTCGCAGATCACCCAGTCGCCGCGGTCCAGCGCCGGCCGGATGCGGCGTTCGACGTGGTCGGCGCGGGCGGCGTAGAGGAGCAGCGTCTCGCTGATCGGGCTCCAGCGATCGGCCTCGCCCGTCACCAGCAGCTGGCGGATCAGCTCGGCGTCGGCGGTGCCGCCGGGCTCGCGCGTCAGATCGGTCTCGACGCCGCGCGCGGCCAGACCGGCGGCGAGCGCGAGGGCCAGCGTGGACTTGCCGGCGCCCTCCCCGCCCTCGAGCGTGATGAAGCGGCCCCGCGCCACGCCGTCAGGCGCCGCGGATCATCGAGGCCAGCGCGGTGAGCGCGCGGCCGAGCGCGCCCTTGCGGGGCACTTCGGAGGCGGCCTCGAGCGGATACTCGTGCGTTCGGCCGTCGGGCATCGTCACGACCAGCGCGCCGATCGCGTCGCCGGCGGCCACCGGCGCATGGACCGGGCCCTCGTAGACCACCTCGACCGTCACGTCGTCGCGATCGCGGCGGTGCATGCCGAGGCTGACGTCCTCGGTGAGACGCAGACCGACGCGCGCGCCCTCGCCCATGAACACCTCGGCCTCGCCGACGACGTCGCCGGCCGCGGCGATGTCGACCAGCGCGAACTCGTGGAAGGCCGCGCGGACAAGCCGCTCGGCCTCGTCGGCGCGCGCGTTCTCGCTGTCCATGCCGTTGAACACGACAATGCGGCGCTCGCCGTCGCGTTCCGCCGAGGCGACGAGGCCGTAGCCGGAGGCCTCGGTGTGGCCGGTCTTGAGGCCGTCGACTCCCTCGACCAGCCCCAGGATCGGGTTGCGGTTGAACTGGCGAATTCCGTTATAGGTGAAGGTTTCTTCCGCAAATATCGAATAGTAATCGGGATATTCGGAAACGATGATCCGCGCGAGCTCCGCCAGGTCCTCCGCCGAAATGACGTGTTCGGGGTCGGGCCAGCCGGTGGAATTGACGAAATGCGCGGTCTCCAGGCCGAGTTCGGCGGCGCGCTCGTTCATCATCTCGGCGAAGTTCTCCTCCGTGCCGCCCAGCGCCTCGGCGATGACGATGCAGGCGTCATTGCCCGACTGGACGATGATGCCGCGCAGCAGATCGTCGACGCGCGCCCGCGTGTCGGGCTCGAGGAACATCGTCGAGGAGCCCGACGCCGAGCCGCCGCGCCGCCAGGCGTGGGCGCTCACGGGCAGCTCGTCGTCGAGCGACAAGGCCCCCTCCTCCAGCGCCTCGAACGCCATCAGCACGGTCATCAGCTTCGACATCGAGGCGGGATACATCGGCTCCTCGCCGGCCTTGGAATAGAGCACCGCGCCGGTGTCGTGATCCATGATCACGGCGTGTTCGGCGCGCGTGCGGAACGCGCCGTCCTGGGCGTTGGCGGCGGCGAGCGGAAAAGCGACGAGGGCGAGAAGCGCGAGGATCGGACGCATGGGCGGCTCCGGTGCGGGTCACGGACGGAATCGGCGGCGGGCGTCGCGCCCGCGCGTCTTTCTATCGCACACCGAAACGCGGCGGAACCGTGGCGCCCAGACCCGGCGGGCCTATTCGCCGGCTGACGCGCCGAGCGGCGCCTGGCCGCGCGGCGGACCCTCGGCGGGGTCGAAGAATTGCGCGCGCGCCGCCCGGTCGTGCGGATCGGCGGGGCCCAGCGCCTCGACGCGCACCTCGGTCACCCCGTCCTCGATGAAGCCGAGCGCGGCGGCGGCGGCGCGGCTGAGATCGATGATGCGATCGCCGGCGTAGGGCCCGCGATCATTGACGCGCACGACCACGCTCTCGCCGGTGTCGAGCCGCGTCACGCGCGCCAGGCTCGGCAGGGGCAGCGTCCGGTGGGCGGCGGTCAGCTTCGTCTGGTCGAAGATCTCGCCGTTGGCGGTGAGATTGCCGTGGAAGCCGGGCCCGTACCAGGAGGCCACGCCCGTCGCGACCGACCGCGGCGCGGGCGTCGACAGGCCGGGTCCCTGCGGGGCGCTGCGTTCGGGCGCGCCGCGGTCCGGCGCGGCGGCGAGGCGCGATTCGGGGGCGCGCGCCGTCGAGCACGCCGCGACGCCGAGCATGAGCGCAGCCGCGCCCAGGCGGCCGATATGTCGCCGGATCGTCATGACCCCGACTCTCCCCCGAACAGGTGAGAGAAACGTTAGGAAGGCGGGGCCGGACGGGCAACCGGGCGCCGCCCGCCTTGCGGGCGCGGGCGTGCGAGGGCTACATGCGGCCTCAGCGGAGGAGTGGCTGAGTGGTCGAAAGCGGCGGTCTTGAAAACCGTTGAGCGTTCACGCGCTCCGGGGGTTCGAATCCCTCCTCCTCCGCCAATCCGAACACGGCTTCGCCCGCCGAAGTTCGCTGCGAACCGCCCGCTCAATCGGGTTCCGGGCAGCCATTGTGCCGGCGCCACATTCGGGGGTCGTGACCCGTTGGGACCCGGTTGCACGGGTCTTGCGCCGCATATCCGCGGATCTCGCGGTATTGCGCGATCTGCGCGTCCGTCAGGAGCGGCGGGGTCGCGAGATGCCGCGACAGATGGATGAATCGCAGTTCGGCGCGCGCGGCCTCGGCCTCGGCGATCAGCGACCGCAGGCGAGCCTCGTCGAGGCGCCCGTCTCGGAAGGCCGTCTCGATCGCCGCCTCGGCCTCGATCAGCCGTTCCCCGGCGGCCACGGCCTCGCGTCGCATGTCGTCGTATATCGCGCGGATTTCGGCGGTCTGCTCCGCGGTCAGCTCGAGATCTTCACGCAGCTCCAGCAGGTGGGCGGGTCCCGGAACGCCGTTGAGCTCGGCGGCCAGCGCCAGGCCCCAGCCGCCGCCACGGCGAATCTCCTCGATGTCGGCTTCCGAGAGGCTCTTGATCTCGCGGGTCTCGAGCCCGGCGTAGGGCGAGGCGTCCCCGGATCGTTCCTGAGCCATGGCGGTCGCGGCGGCGAATACGGCCGCCAACCCAGCGCCGAGGCCCATGAGCAGGGTCCTTGTGATCATGTCTTCTCCATCGAGCCTGCTGACGGCTTGTCTACGCCTTGCGGTCCTCCCCCGCCAGGTCCGAGAAATCCAGCCCGTGGCGCTTGAGCGTCTCGGGCCCGAGGTCGGGATGATCCGCCCGCACTTCGGCGATCAGTTCGCGCGCGGCGTCGGTCTCGCCGCTGTCGGAAAGGATCCGCGCCAGCAGGAGCGCGGCGGGCAGGAAGTCGGCGTCGTAGCGCCGGGCGCGCTCGAGCGCGGCGCGCGCCTCGTCGAGCCGGCCGAGCTGCTGCAGCCCGAGTCCCAGCTGGTGCAGCCAGAAGGCGACCGCCGGGTGCTTCGGGCTGATGCGGACGGCGGCCTCGAGTTCGTCGACGCCTTCCGCGAAACGGCCGCGAAGGATCAGCGACGCGCCCTTGGCGGCGTGGGCCTGGGCGTTCGACGGGTCGAGCTCGAGGGCGCGATCGAGCAGCGGCAGGCCGCGCTCGCCCTCGCCGATATCGCACAGCGCGCAGCCGGCGTAGCCGAGCACGTCGGGCGCGTCGCGCTCGAGGCTCACCGCGCGATCGGCCATCGTCGCGATCTCGGCGCGCGCTTCGGGCGTGTCCTCGATCCGCCCGGTCATGATCGCGATCGCCTCCTGGAGCGCGAGCTGGGCCATCGCCGGGGCGAATTCGGGTTCGAGCTCGAGCGCCTCGCGCAGCTCGGCGTTGCTCTCCTCGACGGCGTCCGGGTTGAGGCCCTTGCGGATGATGACCGCGGCGGCCTGGTTGTAGTGCTGCATCGCGGAGGGCTTCACGCGTCGCCGCGTCTCCAGCCGGCGCACCTCGGCGAGATTAATCTGCGAGCCCAGATGGGCGACGATCTCGGAGATGAGATCGTTCTGCAGGTCGAGCAGCGACTCCGCGTCGCGGTCGAAATGCCCCGCCCAGACGTGGCTGCCGGAGCGCGTGTCGATGAGCTGGGCGGTCACGCGGATCTGCTCGCCGGCCCGCCTCAGGCTGCCCTCCAGCGCGTAGGCCACGCCGAGCTCTTCCCGGATCGTTCGCACGTCGAGCGGCTGGTCCTTGTAGGCGTAGGCCGAGGTGCGCGCGATGACGAAATAGCGCGGCACGCGGGCGAGCTGGGTGGTGAGATCCTCGGTGACCGCGTCGGCGAGCACCGCGTCCTCGGGGGCCTGGGACAGCGCGTCGAAGGGCAGCACGACGATCGAGGCGAGCTCGTTTTCAGCGGCCCGGTCGGCGTCATCGGGTCGAGCGGGTCGGCCGGACCCCTCTCGTCCCTCTTCCGGCTGCCGCCGGAGCGCTTTGCGGAGCATCGCGCCCAGCGGGGAGACGAACACGCCGAGGACGACGACCAGGGCGGCGAGCCCGGACAGGAGGCGTTCATGCGCCTCCACCCATTGCAGGAGCTGATCGAGGATCGCCAAGCGCCGTTCCCCTGTCTCCGCGCGCGTCCGACCCTAAGCGAGGCCGGGCGCGTCTGGCCAGCGGCGCAGGAGAATGCGGCGCGCGCCTAGGTCACCGCGATCGTCGGGGCGCCTTGTGCGATCTTCCCCACTACCGCCGCGCTCTCGTGGCCGTGGCGGGCGAAGACCTCGAGCACGGCGTCGACCGCCTCGGGCGCGCAACTCACCAGCAGCCCGCCGCTGGTCTGGGGGTCGCAGAGCAGATCCCGGTCGAGATCGTTCCAGTCCGACGGCGTTTCGACGAGCGGGCTCACCGCCGTCCAGTTTCGCCCGGACGCGCCGGTGCGGACCCCCTCGCCCGCGAGGCGCCGCGCGCCGTCGAAGACGGGAACCGCGGCGCGCTCGACGACGGCGCGGACGCCGCTGGCCTGGCAGACCTCGCTGAGATGGCCGAGCAGGCCGAAGCCGGTGACGTCGGTGGCGGCGTGGACGCCGTCGAGTTCGGCCAGGTCCGCGCCGGGCGTGTTCATCAGCGTGGTCGAGGCGATCATCCGCGCATAGTCGTCATCGGAAAGCAGACCGCGCTTCAGCGCCGCGCTGAACACGCCGATCCCGAGCGGCTTGCCGAGAATGAGCGCGTCGCCGGGGCGCGCGCCGGCGTTGGCGAGGATCCGGTCGGGATGGACGAGGCCCAGCGCGACGAGGCCGTAGAACGGCTCGGCGGCGTCGATCGAGTGGCCGCCGGCGATCGGCGCGCCCGCGGCCTCGGCCACGGCCCGGCCGCCCTCGAGGATGGCGCGGATCGTCTCGGCCGGCACCTCGCCCACCGGCACGCCCAGGAGCGCGAGGCAGAAGATCGGCTTGCCGCCCATGGCGTAGACGTCGGACAGCGCGTTGGTCGCCGCGATGCGACCGAAGGCGTCCGGGTCGTCGACGACGGGGGCGAAGAAGTCGGTCGTGGCGACGATCGCCTGGTCGGGCCCGAGCCGGTAGACGGCCGCGTCGTCGCGTCCGGCCGCGTCGACGATCAGGTCCGGGAACCCGCCGGCGAGCGGCGTGCGCGCGAGGATTTCGTCGAGCACGCCGGGATCGAGCTTGCAGCCGCAGCCGCCGCCGCGGGCGAGCGAGGTGAGCGTGGGCGCGGTCGGGGAGTCGGTCATCGGCGAAATCCGGTTCGAGGCTGGCGGGCGGCTGGCGCCGGGGCGACGGCGCAGACTATACGAGGCCCATGCAGCGTTTCGACCTCATCGACGATCTTTCTCCGCAGGCGCTCGCCGCCTACGACGCGATCATCGACGTCCGCTCGCCCGCGGAATTCGCCGAGGACCATGTGCCCGGCGCGATCAACCTGCCCGTCCTCGACGACGCCGAGCGCGCCCGGGTCGGAACGATCTATACTCAGGACTCGCCCTTCGTCGCGCGCCGGCTCGGCGCGGCCATCGTCTCGCGCAATATCGCCGCGCACCTGGAGACCGCGCTGGCCGACCGGCCCAAGCGCTTCCGGCCGCTCATCTATTGCTGGCGAGGCGGCATGCGCTCGAACGCGATGGCGACCGTGCTGGCCTCGGTCGGCTGGAAGGTCTCGGTGGTCGAGGGCGGCTACCGCACCTGGCGCCGGCAGGTCGTCGCCGCGCTCACCCACAGCGAGGATCCCCTCCCCGTCGTGCTGATCGACGGCCAGACCGGGACGGCGAAGACCGACGTCCTGCGGCGCATGGCCGAGCGCGGCGAGCAGGTCATCGATCTCGAGGGCCTCGCCGCCCATCGCGGCTCCGTGTTCGGCGGCTTCGCCGACGCCGAGCAGCCCGCCCAGAAGGCGTTCGAGACGGCGATCTGGGACGCGCTGCGCCGTTTCGATCTCGACCGGCCGGTCTTCGTGGAGGCGGAGTCGAGCCTGGTCGGCCGATGCCGGGTCCCCGCCCGGCTCTGGGCGGCGATGAAGGCCGCCCCGCGCGTGGAGATCGTCGCGCCCGCCGCGGCGCGGGCGACATACCTCGTCACCGCCTATCCGGACATGGTCGCGGATCGAGACCGCGTGCACGCCGCGCTCGACAGGCTGGTCGACAAGCACGCCAAGGCGGATATCGCCGAATGGCGCGCCCTCGCCGAGGCCGGCGATCACCAGGGTCTCGCCGCCGCGCTGATCGACGCGCATTACGATCCCGCCTACGACCGAAGCCGCAAGCGTCGTCCGCCCGCCGTAAGCGAGCGGGTCGAGACAGACAGCCTCGACGCCGGGGCGGTCGACCGGCTGGCGGCGGCCATCCCCGGCATCGCCGCGGGACTGCCCTGGCGATAGGCCCTTCGCGGCGCGGCATGACGCCGGCCGCGATCCGGAGTATGGTTAATAAATCATTTCCGGCTGGGAGGACGGATCATGCCTATCGGTATTCTCGCGCGGGCGCTCGCCGCGGCGTGCGCAGGCCTTGCGCTCGTGACCGGCGGCGCGGCGGCGCAGACGCTCGTCGAGCTGCGCACCTGGTATAGCCCGTCGCGCGGCGACCACTTCACGACGACCCAGGACTCCTGGGCCGGCTCGCCCGGCGACCGGCGCTCGCCGGACTACAGGATGATCCGGTCCGAGGGCCGGATCTTCTCTCCTGACGCGCCGCAGCCGCCGGGCACGGTCGAGCTGTGGAGTTTCTGGCATCCCGGCCGCGGCGACAACTTCCTGACCAGCGATCCCGCGTGGACCTCGCAGGCGACGCGCGACGGGTATCGCCGCTTCCGGCTCGAGGGCTACGTGTTCGACCGGCCGGTGGCCGGCGCCGCGCCGCTGGTGAGCTACTGGAGCGGAACGCGGGCGGACAACTTCGCCTCGACCGACGCCCGTCTCCAGGTCGCGCGCGGCGACATCGTGCCCAACGACCGCTCCGGGACGACGCTGGCCGCGAACTACCGGCGATATCGCACCGAGGGCTTCGTGTTCCCGCCCGCGGCCGATCAGTCGGATTCGGAGAGCTTCGGGTTCAATCTTTCCGATGTCGGTTACGCCGACTGGCGCCCGCGCGCGCCCGGCGAGGGCGCGTTGCCAGACGATCCGCTGGCGCGGGAGCGCACCGTCTCCACGCCGCTGCTGATCTCGATGATCGCGTTCGAGGACAAGGATTTCGGCCCGACGGACCTGGCCCGTTACGGCCGGCTGTTCGGCGACGATCCCGGCAATTTCAGCGACATGCTGAACTCGACTTCGAACGGGCGCTACCAGCTCGACACCAGCTTCCTGCCGATCGTGCGCGATGATATCCGCTTCGATCAGCTCTCGGGCATGAAAGACGGCGATGACGGGGCGTGGGCGCTGTCGCGGGACGGCGCCGACGGCCGGGCGCGCTTTCGCGATCTCTACGGTTTCGACATGTCGGAATACGACCTCGACGGCGACGGGATCGAGCGCCACGAGGTCGAGTATCGCACGCGCGTGCTCCACCTCCTCGACCGGCGGATCAACTTCGCCCGCTATGACGCCAACGGCGACGGGCTGGTGGACCGCTCCGAGCTGATGATCCTGCGCTTCGGCGCCGATGACGGCATCGGCGGTCAGATGGGATTCTCGCTGGAAACGACGCTCGACGGGGTTCGCGTGCGAATACCCGTGCTGCTGGTCGCCCGGGAAACCACGCTCGCCGGTCTCGTCCACGAGACCATGCACGCCTGGGGCGGGGTCGACATCTACGGGCCGCGTCGTGCGTTGAACTATCGCGCCACGCCGATGGCCGCGATGCTGTGGGACGACCGCTTCATGCATTTCGATCCGTGGCACAAGGCGCGCTTCGGCTGGGTCCGTCCACGCTTCCAGCCCATTGACGGCGGGGCGGGCGCGACGCTGCTCGGCTCGCCCGGCCACGATGTCGGACGGGACTGGTCGCGGCCGATCGTCTTCTACGATCCCGCCCGCGGGCTCGACGAGTATTTCATGGTCGAGTTCCGGACCCCTCACCCGGCCGACTGTGCTGGGTCCCACCTGCCGGATTCGGCGTGTCCGCGTTACGCCGACAACGGCGTGTCCGACGCCGGTCTGGTGGTCTGGCATTACCGGGCGACCGACGGGGCGAGCGTGCGGCCCGCCGACGTGCGCCGGCGCGACGATCCCGACGATCGCTTCGCCTGGCCGGGAGACACGGCTGAGGACGGACACATGCTCCATCTCGCCGTGGCCCGCGCCCCGGATGGCCGGCTGGGCGGCCGGCGCTACTGGCGCAGCCGGGACGGCGAGATTCCGCTCACCTGGTGGGACGGAAGCGACGCCGGCGTGACGCTCAGCGTCGGACCGATGACGGAGACCAGCCGGGCGCTGGCGGTGAGCTGGCGGTCGTCCGGCGACGTGTTCCGGCCGCGCATCGATCGCGTCGGCGTCGCCGGCGCCGTGCTCGGCGAATACACCCGGGTCGCTCCGGGTCAGACCTTCCATCTCGACGGGGTGTTCGGCGAAACCTATGGCGGCTTCACCGTCTCGCTGTTCGGCGAGGACGGATCGCACCGCTCCATGTCGCTGGACAGTTTCGCGCCGACGCGGCTCATCGTCACCGTTCCCGACGACATGCCGCCGGGGCGCTACGAGCTGGCGCTCGGCAACAACCGGGCCATCGCGGACGGACGCCGGGACCGGATGAGCAACGCCGCGCTGATCGAGATCGCCGGCGGCGGGATCGTCGCCCAGCTCGATCCGGAAGTCGCCCGGGCCATGACCGAGCGCATCGGGCCGATCCGCCTGCAGGCGGTCGAAGGGCTGCAGGCGGCTTCGCCGCAACAGCCCTCCTCGGCGGCCGCCCAGCAGATCGAGCTGACGCCGGCCGATATCGGACTGGAGGGCGGACGGGTTCCGCCGATCCGGGACTTCTCGCTGGACCGGCCGGTCGATCCCCACGCCTATCAACCGCTCGGCGTCGCCCCGCAACTGGACGCGAACCAGCAGGTCCAGCAGCCGGCGGAGGAGGTCGAACGCAGCCTGGAGGACGCGGTCCGCGACGAGCTGCGCGATGCGCTGCTCAATGCGCTCGGCGGCGACGATCCCAACTAGCGTCGGTCACACCGGCGCGCGGCCGCTGCAATGAAGAAAGCCCGGCGCGATCGCGCCGGGCTTTCCTCGTGCGGGCTGACCGCGCCGTTCAGCGCCGCCAGTAGGTGAAGGACGGGTCGGGCCGCCCGACGAAGCACTGCTGCGTGAAGCCGTAGCGCTCGATGGCGGCGAGCGCCTCCCAAGCCTCTTCGGAGTTGTTTCCGAAATCGAGGAGCCACTGGTTCCCCGACACGACCTTCCAGCGTCCGTCGACGCGGCGCACGTCGAGCTGATCGGCGTTGAAGCCGATGCAGTCGGCGCCGCTCATGGCGCCTTGCGGCGCGTCGTCGCCGGACAGCAGGTAGGTCATGCTGGGATCCGGCCGGCCGATATAGCACACCCGGTCCATGTCGTAGTTCCGGATCGTGCGCATCGCCGCGCGAGCCTCGGAACGGCTGTCGCCGAAATCGAACAGCCAGCTGTCGCCGTCGACGATCTTCCACCGGCCGTTCTCGCGCGAGACCCGCGCACGGTCGGTGTTGAAGCCGATGCAGTCCTCGCGGAGATAGCTTTCATTGCGGGCATGGACCCACGCCGCGCCGTAGCCGATCCGGTTGCTGCCGTAGGCGATGCGCATATAGCCGTTATCGCCCCAGCCGGTTCCCCACGAGTTCTTCATGATCCAGGCGTCGTCGTCGTCATCCCAGCCGACAATCGTGACGGCGTGATTGACGTCGCCGTCGGCGTCCTCGTTGAAGACGCCGCTCGAATAGCCCTGGAACGCGCTCGTGACGCGCACGGCGACCGCCAGCGGGCCGTGCTCGCACAGCGCCTCCTTCATCTCGTTGACCGAGGGCGTTCCGCCATTGTCGTCGACATAGCCCCACGCCACCGCGTGATGCGGCGTCGGCGTCGCCGGCTGGCAGGTCGCGTTCGACGCCGTGTAGGGATAGGCGCTCTCGGTGCTCGTGCCCGTGGGCATCATGTAGTCGAAGGTCGTCCCGTACCAGCCGCCGCCGCACGAGCCGCCGGCGTTCGGGCAGCTGACGAAGCGCTGCTCGGAGCCGTCGACCATCGTGTTGTTGCGGATGGCGTTGTTGCCCTCGTAGGCGCCGAGCGCGGCGAAGGCCCAGCAGCTGCCGCAGGCGCCCTGGTTGCGCACCGGGGTGACCTTGTTGTGGTCGCGCCAGTCGAATTCGTTCGCCGACGGATTGCACTGCGCCAGCGCGCCGGTCTCGGAAAGCGCCTGGTTCGTGGTCCGCACATGGGCTTCCGCCGCGCCGGCGTCGAGGCTCAGCAGCGCGCGGGCGAGCTGGTTCTGCTCGCGGGCGAGCGCCGGCAGGTTGCGCGGCGCGCGCGTGCCCGCCAGCTGATTGATGTTCAGCTCCAGCGCCGGGTTGGCCGCGACCTCGAAGCGCGGGCGCGCGCCGATCGTCCGGATCCGGCCCGCTTCAACCGAGTCGCGGATCTGCTGGAGGCGCTCCATCGCCTGCGGCGACAGCTCCGGCTGCCGGACCGCGGGCAATGTCGGCTGGATCACGCCAGGCGTGATCATCGGGCTCGACCCGCCCTCGTCCTGGCTCTCGGTTTCTTCTTCGGGTTCGCCCTGCGGCTGGAGGACGCGCGGGTCGACCACCGTGCCGGGCATGCGCTGAAGGTTCGGGCTGGACGAGTCCTGCGTCTCGTCCGGGTCTTCCTGTGTCTGCTGATCCGAGCCGGAGCCGTCGTCCGACTGGTCCTCGTCCTCGTCATCGTTGATGGCGTCGACCAAGGCGTCGGTCAGGCCCTGCATCACCTCCCGGGCCGCATCGTCGCTTTCCTGGGCGTGCGCGGGCGCGAAGGCGAGCCCCGCCGTGAGAAAAGCCGCGGCAGTCGCCGCTCCGGGCCATCGCGCGATGCGCGTCCACACGGATTTGATCCCAGCCATAGATTCAACCTCCTGGTTGCTGTGCCTGTCCCTCAGTCTTCGATTTCGATGTGGAGCGAGAAGGTTCGCAGCGGCTCGACGCCGGCCTCCCAGGGCCGGCGATAGACCATGCGAAGCTCGGCGGTTCCGGGCTCGACGGCGCGAAAGCGGAAGACGTGGGATTCCTCCGCCCCCGGGGCGGCTTCGGCCGGTCCTTCGAGTTCGTCGCTCAGGAGTGCGAGTTCGGGCGGGGCCGGCTCGCTCACCGTCCAGCCGTAGCCCGTGCCCGGCGTAGCGCGCAGTCGCACCTGAAACACCGCGCCGGTCGATAGCTCCACACGGCGCCCGTCATCGGTTTCGGAGAAGGCGTGGACCGTCCCGGCGCCCGGCGTCCCGGCCGTCTGCTCGCCCGGCGCCGCACACGCGGTCGAGACCGCAGCCCCTGCGAGAATGAAGGCGGAAGCAAGCCGGACCCGCGAAATCCGCACCCGTCCGCCGAAGCGACGGTCGAATCCGCATCCGTATTCGCGCGGCGCGTGCATGCGATGCGACGCCTCTGCAGCGCAGTCGGGTCGGATCACGATTGGAGCGGGTGCGCGCTACCGCGCACGTCCCCTCACGCTCCGATGCCTGTATTAACTATCAGAAAGGCGCGCCCTACGTAACCGGGCCGGTTTCGGCGCCCGCCTTCCCCGCCCGTTCGGGCGCGCGTTCGCCGAGGGCTTCGGCCTTCACGCGCTCCATCTCGTCGAATGTCGCGATGACGCTCTCGCGCGGCGGCGGACCGAGACGCGAGACCACGACGACCACAGCCAGGCAGATCGCGAAACCGGGCACGATCTCGTAGAGGACCGCGCTGAGTTCGCGGCCGTCGATCGTGATCGGCGCGTAGATCCAGAACAGCACCGTCACCGCGCCGGCGATCATGCCGGCCAGCGCGCCCGCGCGCGTCATGCCCCGCCAGAACAGCGACAGGATCACGACCGGCCCGAACGCCGCGCCGAAGCCCGCCCAGGCGTTGGACACCAGAGTGAGCACGTTGCTCTCGGGATTGTAGGCCAGCGCGATCGCCACGGCGGCGACGAGCAGGACCGAGATGCGCCCCACCATCACCAGCTCCTTCTGGCTGGCCGAGCGGCGCAGGAAGATCTTGTAGAAGTCCTCGGTGAGCGAGCTCGACGAGACCAGCAGCTGCGAGGAGATCGTCGACATGATCGCTGCGAGGATCGCCGCGAGCAGGAAGCCGCCGACCCACGGATTGAACAGCAGATCCGAGGACAGGACGATGAAGATGGTCTCGGGATCGTCGAGGCCGACGCCCATGCGCGTGACGTAGGCGAGCCCGACGATGCCGGTGGCGAGCGCGCCGACGAGCGTGACGAACATCCAGCTCATGCCGATATTGCGCGCCGCGGCGACGTCCTTCACCGAGCGGATCGCCATGAAGCGCACGATGATGTGGGGCTGGCCGAAATAGCCGAGCCCCCAGCTCATCGCCGAAACCACGCCGACCGCGCCGATGCCGCCGAACATGTCGAGCATGGTCGGGTCGATCTCGCGGACGGTCTCGGCCGCCGCCGCGGCGCCGCCGACCTCGGAGAGCGCCACGATCGGCACCGTCACCAGGGCGACGAACATGATGCAGCCCTGGACGAAGTCGGTCATCGACACGGCCATGAAGCCGCCGAACAGCGTATAGGCGACGACGACGCCGGCGGTGATGTAGAGGCCGAGCTGGTAGTTCATCCCGAAGGCGCTGTCGAACAGCTTGCCGCCGGCGACGACGCCGGAGCTGGTGTAGAGTGTGAAGAAGATGACGATGACGACCGAGGAGATGACGCGCAGCAGGCGCGAATTGTCCTCGAAGCGCTTCTCGAAGAAGTCCGGGATGGTGATCGCGTCGCGGGCGACCTCAGTGTAGACGCGCAGGCGCGGCGCGACGAGGAGATAGTTCGCCAGCGCGCCCAGCAGCAGGCCGATCGCGATCCAGCTCGCCGAGAAGCCCGAGACGTACATCGCGCCGGGCAGGCCGAGCAGCATCCAGCCGCTCATGTCGGACGCGCCCGCCGACAGCGACGTCACCGCCGGGCCGAGCTTGCGTCCTCCGAGCATGTAGCCGGACACGTCGCTCGTGGACTCGCGATAGGAATAGAGCCCGATCGCGAGCATCCCGATGAAATAGACGGCGAGTGCGACGCCGGTCCCGATCGCCATTCAGTGGTCCTCGTCGGCTGCAAAGCGCTTGGGCATAGACGGGGCGGCGTCGAAGGGCAAGCCGGGGCGCCTCCGCGTCCAGCGGCGATCCGTTCGAACTCTCCCGGGAACCTCAACCCGCGATCCGCGTCCAAAGGACCGATCCGGCGTTCGCGCCGGCAATCGAGTTTCAACCGAAGACACGGAGACCCGTTCATGAAAATGATCCTTTTCGGAGGCCTTGTCGCCGCGCTGGCGCTGGGCGCAAGCGCGCACGCCGATGACGGCGAGGTCGGCCAGGCGCCGCCGCCCGCCCACTTCGCCGCGGTGAGCGAGCTGACCCCCCTGCCCGACTTCCTGCCGGGCATGGGGCGGCTCTTCGTCGACCCGGCGACGCTGCCGGCCGGGCCGTTCCTCGCCTATGACCGCGAGGGCGCGCTGGTGAGCACGATCTACATGATCCCGCTGAGCCGCCTCGGTCCCGATGCGGCCGGCTTCGACGATCTCGCGACGCCCGAGGCGGATGTCGACCACGTCGACGTGGTCTACAACGCCGGCCATCCGGGCGTGGACGAGCCGCACGCCCATGTCGTGCTGTGGCACGTGAGCGTCGCCGGCGAAGCCCGGGTCGCCGAATGACCCCGACGCGACGCCTTCTTCTGCAAGCGGGCGGGACGGCGATCGCCGTCCCGCTCCTCCCGCTCGGCCGCGCGCGCGGCCAGGAAGCGGTGTTCGACATCGTCATGGGCGGACGCGGCGGGGGCGCGCAGGTCTGGTTCGATCCGGTTGGCGTGCTGATCGCGCCGGGAACGCGCGTGCGCTGGACCAATCTCGACCGGGCGAACGTGCACACGGCGACCGCCTATCACCCGGACAATTTCGGCAAGCCCGCGCGCATCCCCGTCGACGCCGCGCCGTTCGACTCCGGCTATCTCGCGCCGGGCGAGACCTTCGAGACGATCCTGACCGCGGAGGGCGTGTACGATTACTACTGCATTCCCCACGAGGCGGCCGGCATGGCGGGACGCATCCTCGTAGGGACGTGCGACGATGCCGGGTTCGACGCTCCGGCGGACGGCCGCATCCCGCGAGCGGTCGCCGACGCCCTGCCCGCCATCGATGCGATCCGGGCGTCCGGCGTCGTGCGCCCGGCCGGCTGAGGCGGATGGAGAGAGCCATGCGAGCTGATCCGGAAAATCGCGCCCCGGCGTCGCAGCCGCAGGCGGCGACGTCGACGGCGGATGAAACCGATCTCGTGAGACGGGCGCGAAACGGCGACGAGGCCGCCGTCCGGGAGATCATCCGGCGCAACAATCAACGCCTCTTCAGAGCGGCCCGCGGCCTGCTCGACAGCGATCACGAGGCCGAGGACGTCGTCCAGGAAGCCTATGTGAAGGCTTTCACCCGGCTCGACGGATTCGACGGGCGGGCGGCGCTTTCGACGTGGCTGACGCGGATCGCGGTCAACGCGGCGCTCAGCCGTCTGCGGAAACGGCGGCCCACCGCGGATCTCGAGGCGATCGACATGCACGCCAATCAGAACGGAGGACAGATCCTGCCCTTCCCGTCGAATCCGCCCGATCCGGAAGCGAGCGCGGCGCGCGCAGAGGCGCGGCGCTTCATCGAGCAGGCCCTCAACGGTCTGCCGGCCGCCTTCCGGCTCGTCTTCATCCTGCGCGACGTCCAGGGGCTGACGACCGAAGAAGCCGCCGAGGCGATGGGCGTCAAGCCGCAGACGGTCAAGACGCGCCTGTTCCGGGCGCGACGCCTGATCCGCGAGGCGATCGACGGCTCGCTGGAGGCCGGCTTCTCCGGCCTTTATCCCTTCGACGGCGCGCGGTGCGCGAACTTGGCCGACCGCGTCGTCGCGGCTTTGCGGACCGAGGGGCGTCTGTCCTAGTCGCGTTCCGCGATCATCGCGCGGACCGCGTCGACGGGCAGCGCCTCGACCGTGCGGGTTTCTCCGTCCGGGCCTTCGTAGCGGGCGGTCTCGGCCATCAGCAGGGAGTTGTAGATCGCCTCCTCGGTGGTTTCGATGACGGCCTGGAAGAGCGGCGACATCGCGCTGTTGGACAGCTCGGCGATTTCCGCCTCGCCGCTGCGGCGCTCGGGCGTGCGGCGCACGGACTCCGCCGTCGAAAACGCGATGACGTAATCGCCCGACCCGTTGGTCATCGACGCGCCGGTTCGCGCCAGCCCCGCCAGCGCGCGGCGGGCCAGCCGCGTGAGATTGCGGTCGGACAGCGGGGCGTCGGTCGCCACCACGATCATGATCGAGCCGTCGGCGCGATCGTCGGCGACGTGGTCGTCGAGATAGAACTGTCCGAGACGCTCGCCGACCGGCAGGCCGTCCATCGTCAGCACGCCGCCGAAATTGGTCTGGACGAGCACGCCGATCGTGTGGCCGCCAAGGCTTTCGGGCAGCGCCCGCGAACTGGTTCCGATCCCGCCCTTCCAGCCGAAGGCGACGGTCCCGGCGCCGGCCCCGACGGCGCCTTCGGCGACCGGTCCGCCGCTCGCGGTCTCGATCGCCTCGACGGCGTGGGCCGGCGTGACGACGCGGGCGCGGATGTCGTTGAGGCGGGCGTCGTTGGTTTCGCCGACGACCATGTTCACCGAGCGGATGTCCTCGTGGCCCGGCCGGGCCAGCGTCCAGTCGAGGATGCCGTCGGCCGCGCGCGGGACGGCCATCGTGTTGGTGAGCAGGATCGGCGTCTCGATCTCGCCGAGCTCGGCGATCTGGCTGGAGCCCATCAGCTTGCCGTAGCCGTTGCCGACGACGACGCCGGCGGGAACCTTGTCGGCGTAGAGATCGCCGCCGTGGGGCAGGATGGCCGTCACACCGGTGCGGATCGCGGGCGGCTCGATCAGCGTGACATGGCCGACGCGCACGCCGGCGACATCGGTGATCGCGTTGAGCGATCCGGGCTCCAGCACGCCGGGCGCGACGCCGATATCGCGGGCGCGGACCTGCGCGTCCGCCGGAGTTGAGGCCATCAGGAGAACTCCTCCGATCAGGGCGGCGATGAGCTTCGGCATCGGCATGGCGCTCCTTATTGCGCGAGGCGCCGGGGCGGCGGATCAGCCGTCGAACAGGCCGAGAAAACCGTTTCCGGTCAGCTCGAGCGCCGCCAGCGCGATGATCGCGGCGACGACGAACACCGCGGCGATCGCAATCGGCCCGAGACCGCCGCGCTTGCGGAAGATCGGCGACTGCCGCCTGCGAAACCTCGCGCCCATTCGCTCCGCGCTCCCCGCGCCGCTCGACCGGTCTGGACGATAGAAGCTGCGCACGCAGCGCGGCAAGGCGCAGGACGCGTTTGTCTCCGGCGGCGCGACGCGCAAGAGTGCGCGCCGCTCCAGCCAGGGAGGCCTCATGAGCCGCTATGTCATCGATCCTCCGCCCGTCGTCGCGATCCCCGTGGAAGGCGGCGGCGCCTTCCCTGTGCGCCGGATCTACTGCGTCGGCCGGAATTATGCCGATCACGCGCGCGAGATGGGCGGCGATCCGGACCGCGAGGCGCCGTTCTTCTTTTCCAAGCCGCGCGACGCGGCTGTTTGCGCCGACGAGATCCCCTACCCGCCGGCGACGCGTGATCTCCATCACGAGGTCGAACTCGTCTTGGCGCTGAAGTCGGGCGGCGCGGACATTCCCGTCGAACAGGCGATGGCGCATGTCTATGGCGCAGCGGTCGGCGTCGACCTGACGCGCCGGGATCTGCAGGCCCAGGCGAAAAAAGCCGGGCGCCCCTGGACCACCGCGAAAGGCTTCGACGGCTCCGCGCCGATGGGGCCGATCCGGCCCGGGGCGGTTCCCGAGCGCGGGGAGGTCACGCTCTCCGTCGACGGCGAGACCCGCCAGGCCGGCGATCTCGACCAGATGGTCTGGCGATCGGGCGAGATCATTGCGCATCTCTCGCGCCTGTTCCGGTTGGAGGCCGGCGACCTCGTCTTCACCGGCACGCCCGCGGGCGTCGGCGCGGTGGAGGCGGGTCAGAAAATCGAGGCGCGCATCGCCGATCTGCCGCCGCTCGCGTTCACGCTCTCTGCGCGGTGATGTTGCGCCGCACGATTGACCTTCCCGGACCCAGCGGCTTCCCTCGCGCCACCGCTTTCAGGAGGGATGGGCGATGAAGACGATGTGGCTATGCGGCGCGGCGATCTCCGCGCTCGCGCTTGCGGCGTGCGATGCGTACGCCCCGGACGCCGGAGGCGAGAGCGAAGCCGCTTCCGCCGAAGCCGCCGCGCCGACGCAGGAGGACGCCGCGGCGTTTCTCGAGCGCGCCGAGGCCGAACTCGCCGAGACCAGCGAATACGCCGCGCGCGTCTACTGGGTGCAGAACACCTACATCAATCACGACACCAACTGGCTGGCCTCGCGCGCCGGCGCGGAGTCGACCGAGCTGTCAGTGCGCCTGGCCGAGGAGGCCGCCGAGTACGCCGATCTCGACCTGCCCCAGGAGATGCAGCGCAAGCTGAACATGCTGCGCTCGGGGATCACGATCCCGGCGCCGGCCGACACCGAGATCGTCGAGGAGCTCTCCGAGATCACCACCCGGCTGGAGTCGACCTACTCGACGGGAACCTTCGAGATCGACGGCGAGGGGCTCACGCTCAACGAGCTGTCCAACATTATCGAGAACTCGCGCGATCGCGAGGAGCTGCGCGAGGTCTGGGAGGGCTGGCGCACGGTCTCGCCGGTGATGGCCGAGGACTATGCGCGCATGGTCGAGATCGCCAATGACGGCGCGAACCATCTCGGCTTCGACAATCTCGCCCAGATGTGGCTGTCGAACTACGACATGCCCGCCGACGAGATGGAGGCCGAGGTCGAGCGCCTGTGGGGCCAGGTCGAGCCGCTCTACGAACAGCTCCACTGCGCCGTCCGCGCCGAGCTCAACGAAGAGTACGGCGACGCCGTCCAGCCCGCCGACGGGCCGATCCGCGCCGACCTGCTGGGCAATATGTGGGCCCAGCAATGGTCCAACATCTACCCGCTCGTCGGGCCCGAGGACTCCGATCCGGGCTATGACCTCACGACCATCCTCAACGAGCAGGGCTATGACGCCCGCCGGATGGTGGAGACCGGCGAGGCCTTCTTCTCCTCGCTGGGCTTCGAGCCGCTGCCGGACACGTTCTGGGAGCGCTCGCTGATCACCGAGCCCGAGGACCGCGACGTCGTGTGCCATCCGTCGGCGTGGAATCTCGACAATGTCGACGACATCCGCATCAAGATGTGCACCGAGATCAACGCCGAGGATTTCCAGACGGTGCACCACGAGCTGGGGCACAACTACTACCAGCGCGCCTATAACGAGCAGGACTTCCTGTTCCGCACCGGCGCCCATGACGGCTTCCACGAGGCGATCGGCGATTTCGTGGGCCTGTCGATCACGCCGGAGTATCTGCGCCAGATCGGGCTCATCGACGAGGTTCCGCCCGCCGACGCCGATCTCGGCATCCTGATGAACCAGGCGCTCGACAAGATCGCCTTCCTGCCCTTCGGCCTGATGGTCGACAAGTGGCGCTGGAGCGTGTTCCGCGGCGAGACCACGCCCGAGAACTACAACGAGGCGTGGTGGGAGCTGCGCACCCGCTACCAGGGCGTCGCCCCGCCGGGGCCGCGTCCCGACGACGCCTTCGATCCGGGCGCGAAGTACCACATCCCGGGCAACACGCCCTATCTGCGCTACTTCCTGAGCTTCATCATGCAGTTCCAGTTCCACCAGGCCGCCTGCGAGATGGCCGGGTGGGAAGGCCCGCTGCATCGCTGCTCGATCTACGGAAACGAGGAAGTCGGCGAGCGCTTCAACGCCATGCTCGAGGCCGGTGCGTCCGAGCCCTGGCCGGACGTGCTCGAGCGCTTCACGGGCACGCGCGAAATGGACGGCTCGGCGATCATCGCCTATTTCGAGCCGCTCATGGATCATCTCGAGGAAGCCAACGCCGACCGCGAATGCGGCTGGTGATGGCCCGCCTCGTTGCGATCGCGGAAGGGCGGCCGGCGACGGCCGCCCTTTTCGCTTCGGCTTGCCGGAACGCCCCCGCCCGGATAGACCGCCGCGAAAGGGAGTGCGCATGAGCGACCGGTTCAAGACTTCCGTCGATCTCGCCGGCGAGGACATCCACTGGGATCCCGACGCGGGGCTGACCTACGGCTCCTATCTCAAGCTCGACGCTGTGCTGTCGGCGCAATCGCCTCTAACCGACGAGCACGACGAGATGATGTTCATCATCATCCACCAGGCCTCCGAGCTGTGGCTCAAGCTCTGCCTGCACGAGCTCGACGCCGCGATCGCGCACGTCGCGCGGGACGAGACCCGCCCGGCGATGAAGATGCTCGCGCGGATCGCGCGCATCCAGGAGCAGCTCACCCAGTCCTGGGCCGTGCTGGCGACGATGACGCCGTCGGATTACCTGAAATTCCGCGACGCGCTCGGCCAGAGTTCGGGCTTCCAGAGCTGGCAGTACCGCATGCTGGAATACCGGCTCGGCAACAAGAACGCCGCGCTCGCCCGCGTCCACAAGGGCGATCCCGACGCCCACGCCCGGGTTCTCGAGGCGCTGAACGCGCCGAGCCTCTATGACGAGACGCTGCGCTTCGCCGCCCGCCAGGGGCTCGCCATTCCCGAGGCCGCGCTCGAGCGCGACTGGTCGGAGGCCTACGAGGCCAGCGACGCCGTCGAGGCGGCGTGGAAACAGGTCTATCTCGACACCGAGCGCTGGTGGGAGCTCTACGAATTCGCCGAGAAGCTCGTCGACCTGGAACAGAAGTTCCAGCAATGGCGCTTCAACCACATGAAGACGGTCGAGCGCATTATCGGTTTCCGGCGCGGCACCGGCGGATCGGGCGGCGTCTCCTACCTGGTCAAGGCGCTGGATCTGCGCCTTTTCCCGGAACTCTGGACGGTGCGCACGCAGCTCTAGGCGCGGGCGCGAAACACGAAGCGGGGTCGCGATGCGGCAGTTCTACATCTTCATCAAGTGCGAGCTCGGGCGGACCTACGAGGTCGCCTCCCAGATCGTCGACGAGGTCGCCGAGACCCGGCAGGTTCACTCGGTCTCGGGCGCGTTCGACCTGCTGGCCCAGTTCGCCGTCGAGGCCGAGGCCGATATCGGGCGCTTCGTGAACCGGAAGATCCAGACCATCCCCGGGGTCAAGGACACCCAGACCATCATCTGCTTCAACGCGTTCACCGCCGACCGGGGGCTCGGCGAGGACTAGGGCCGCCTCATGCATTTCGGCGTCTTCGACCTGTTCAAGATCGGCGTCGGGCCGTCGAGCTCCCACACGGTGGGGCCGATGAAGGCCGCGCGGATATTTCTCGAGCGCGTCGAGGCTGACGGCGCGCTCGACCGCGTCGCCCGCGTGCAGGCCGAGGCCTACGGCTCGCTGGCGCTGACAGGCTCGGGCCACGCCACCGACAAGGCGATCCTGTGGGGGCTGGAGGGCGTCGCGCCGGAAGACGCCGATCCCGACGCCCTGCCCGGCATGATCGAGCGCATCGGCGCGGAGAAGACGATCCGGCTGCTCGGCGGGCGCGAGATCGCCTTCGACCGCGAGCAGGATTTGCTGTTCAAGGGCGAAACCCGCCTGCCCTTCCATTCGAACGCCATGAAATTCCGCGTGTTCGATGAGGAAGGTGAAGTGCTGCGCGAGGAAATCTGGTACTCGATCGGCGGCGGCTTCGTCATCGACGAGGCCGAGGCCGGGCGCAATTCGGCCGCCGAGGCGCTGACCGGCGAGCCCTATCCCTTCGACACCTGCGACGAGCTGCTGGCGATCTGCGACCGCGAGGGCCTGACCATCCCCGAGGTCATGATGGCCAACGAGACGGCTTTCCGTTCGGAGGACGAGGTCCGCGGCCGCATCGCCGGGATCGCCGCGGCGATGGAGGACTGCATCGAGCGCGGCACGCGCGTCGACGGGATCCTGCCCGGCGGGCTCGAGGTCAGGCGCCGCGCCCCGGGCATGCGCCGCCGGCTGATGGAGGACGCTTCGAAGGCCGAGAGCGATCCGCTCGCCGCCATGGAGTGGGTCAATCTCTGGGCGATGGCGGTCAACGAGGAGAACGCCGCGGGCGGCAAGGTGGTCACCGCGCCGACCAACGGCGCGGCGGGCATCATCCCCGCGGTGGCGCGGTATTTCGATCGCCACCACCGCAAGACCGACGATCACGACGCCATGGCGCGTTTCTTCCTGACCGCCTCGGCGATCGGCGCGCTCTACAAGCTCAACGCCTCGATCTCCGGCGCCGAGGCCGGCTGCCAGGGCGAGGTCGGCGTGGCGTGTTCGATGGCCGCGGGCGGGCTCGCCGCCGCGCTCGGCGGCTCCAACCGCCAGATCGAGAACGCCGCCGAGATCGGCATGGAGCACAATCTCGGGCTCACCTGCGATCCCGTCGGCGGCCTGGTCCAGATCCCCTGCATCGAACGCAACGCCATCGGCGCGATCAAGGCGATCAATGCGGCCCGCCTCGCAATGATCGGATCGGCCGAATACAAGGTCCGCCTCGACCAGGTGATCGAGACGATGTGGCAGACCGCCAAGGACATGTCCGACAAGTACAAGGAGACCTCGACCGGGGGTCTCGCGGTCAACGTCCCTTACTGTTGAGGCGCGCGCCCTAGCGATTCTACGAGGGGTTCTGTCACGCGCCCGGCCGCAGGCGTAGGATGGGGCAATTCCCCACGCGGAGCGTGCGGCCATGAAGACCCTGATCGTCTACTATTCGCGCACCGGCACGACGAAACGCGTCGTCGAAGCGCTCGCGCGGGCCATCCGGGCCGACACCGCCGAGATCCGTTGCGAGGCCTACCGGCCGGGCGTTCTCCGCCTGATCAAGGCGGTGATGGACGCCGGCCGCCGCAGGCCGTGCGCGCCGATCCATCCGCCGCACCTCGACTATGCGCCCTACGAGCGCGTCGTGATCGCCGCGCCGGTGTGGGCGGGCCGGCCCGCTTTGCCCCTTCAGGCCTGGCTCAAGAGCAAGCCGCACCTGCCCGGACGCGTCGTGCTGCTGGTGACGTTCGCCGGCGATCCGTCGCTCGACAAGGCCGAGGAGACCGTCGCGACGCTGATCGGCCGGCCCGTCGAGGCGAGCTTCTCGCTGGCGCAAAAGGACGCGAAGGGCGAACCGCTCGAGCGCGCCGTGGCCGCCTTCGTCGAGGAGCTGGCCGCCGACGAGCCGCCGCGCGCCGCGGCGGGTTAGGCGGCGAACCGACCTCCCCTCGTTATTCCCGCGAATGCGGGGATCCAGAGAGGACGGCCGGCGCCCTTCGGTCTCTGGATCCCCGACGGCCTTCGGCCTCGGGGATGACGATCTTTGTCACGTGGGAGCTGGGCGCGCCCGTGTGCTGCGATTCAAGGGCGAGTCCGTCATGGCCGGACGTGATCCGGTCATCGAGTCAGGCCCGATCTCTGGATCGCGGGGACGAGCCCGGTGATCCACGCACCTTGCTTTCATGCGTTTTCATCGAGAAAGTTCAGCATGTACCAACCAAGAGTTGGAGGGGCGCATGGAGTCTGAGCTCGTAAGACTGATCCTCGCAGTTCAGGCGGTGTTGAACTGGGATGCCGCGCCGCCTCCTGAGTATCCCGGCGCCTCCAGGCACATCGAGACGACAGTCTATCTGGAAGCGGCTGAGCCACAACTCTGGCGCGGCCATGCTGTCATGCTCGCCGACGATCTCGAAGGCTGGGTCCAGTATCTTCGCGACGATGGTGTGCAGGAGGTGAAGCTTGTCCGCTTCGGATACTGTGAAGCCGACGGTCTCAGCGGCCAGCTACGGATGCTGGAGGGCTTTGCAGGAGGCGGCGCCGAGTGGGCGGCCGAGATGCACAGTCCGGAAGACGTGACCTACTGGTCATCGCGCCTCGACCACTTTCCCGGCGCTTCGCACGAGGAGATCATTTTGCGCCAGGCCGTTTGGCGGTTCGACCCCGTAACTGAATGCCCGGCTGACTATGGCCCGGCAAATCTGGATACGGCCGCGGTCGCTCTCCGCGAAGCGCTTGTCGACATTATCGCCTATGCCCGGTCAGAGCCTGATCTCGATCTATCGCACTGGGTCGATGACTCCTTCCAGCCTGCGCTCGATATTCTTGGCGGCGCTCAAGAGGGTGAAATGTTCGAGGCGAATCTCGCTTGGAGTGAGCGCCGGGCGCTGCTGGAAGCCTCGACCATGGCTTGGGTGTTCGGGGGCATGGGAAGTTGGAACGATTTCTATCCGAGCGAGGAAAAGGCAGCTGAATACGAGCGCGTCTCGGAGGCGCTTTACCGCGCCATACAGGACGCCCAGCTTGCTGCCGTGAACGCGGAGATCTGACAGAGACAGCTGCCTCCGGCGGCGGGTTAGGCGGCGGGGCTCGCCTGTCCTCGTCATTCCCGCGAATGCGGGAACCCAGAGAGGACGGGCGGCGCCCTTCGGTCTCTGGATCCCCGACGGCCTTCGGCCTCGGGGGTGAGGATGGGGCGGGATGATAACGGAGCCTGCGCGCCGTCGCTGCGCGTCCGGTACATCTCTCTGTGCGCTTCCTGTCATCACCGGGCTCGTCCCGGTGATCCAATCCTGATGGCGGCGCCGAGTCCGACTGGATCGCCGAACCACCCGCTTTCGCGGGCGCAGGCAAGTCCGGCGATGACGGATTGAGGCGACAAACCTGCGGAGACGAAAACGGGCGCTCCGCCGGAGCGCCCGTTGTCAGGTAGAAGCGTATGCGAAAGCGCTTACGCGCCCACGCCCTCGGCGACCTTGAAGCTCGCCTCGGTCTTCTCGGTGATCTCGTCGAGCGTGACCTCAGGCGCGAGCTCCACCAGCACCAGCCCCTCCTCGGTCACGTCGAACACGCCCATCGTGGTGATGATGCGGTCGACGACCTGCGTGCCGGTGAGCGGCAGCGTGCACTCCTTGAGAAGCTTGGGCTCGCCCGCCTTGTTCGTGTGATCCATGATGGCGACGACGCGCTTGACGCCGGCGACGAGGTCCATCGCCCCGCCCATGCCCTTCACCATCTTGCCGGGGATCATCCAGTTGGCGATGTCGCCCTTTTCCGAGATCTCCATCGCGCCCAGGATCGACAGGTCGATATGCCCGCCGCGGATCATGGCGAAGCTGTCGGCGGAGCTGAAATAGCTCGTCTTCTTCAGCTCGGTGATGGTCTGCTTGCCCGCATTGATCAGGTCGGGGTCGACCTGCTCGTCCTCCGGGAACGGGCCCATGCCGAGCATGCCGTTCTCCGACTGGAGCGTGACGTCCATGTCGTCGGGGATGAAGTTCGCCACCAGCGTCGGGATGCCGATGCCGAGATTGACGTAGAAGCCGTCCTCGAGCTCCTCGGCGGCGCGTTCGGCGAGTTGTCCGCGTGTCCAGGCCATTTTGGTCCTCCTCGCTTCGGGCGTCAGCCGCGCGTCGTGCGCTGCTCGATGCGCTTTTCGTGATCGGCTTCGATGATGCGCTGAGTGAAGATCGCCGGGGTGTGGACGCAGTCGGGATCGAGATCGCCGACCTCGACGAGATGCTCGACCTCGGCGACGGTGGTCTTGCCGGCCGTGGCCATCATCGGATTGAAGTTCCGCGCCGTCTTCCGGTAGACGAGATTGCCCTCCGGGTCGCCCTTCCAGGCCTTCACGATGGACAGGTCGGCGACCAGGCCGGTCTCCATGATGTAGGTCTCGCCGTCGAACTTCTTGTGCTCCTTGCCCTCGGCGACGAGCGTGCCCACGCCGGTCTTGGTGTAGAAGCCGGGAATGCCCGCCCCGCCCGCGCGGATGCGCTCGGCGAGCGTGCCCTGCGGGTTGAATTCGAGCTCGAGTTCGCCGTTGAGGTACTGCGTCTCGAAGGTCTTGTTCTCGCCGACATAGGACGAGACCATCTTCTTGATCTGGCGGGTGTGCAGCAGCAGGCCGAGGCCGAAATCGTCGACGCCGGCGTTGTTCGAGATCACCGTGAGATCGGTCACCCCGCTGTCGCGGATCGCGATGATCAGGTTCTCCGGGATGCCGCACAGCCCGAAGCCGCCGGCCATGATGGTCATGCCGTCGAAGAGCAGGCCGTCGAGCGCGGCCGCCGCGTCGGGATAGACTTTCTTCAAGGCCGATCTCCCTCGCTGAGGATTTTCAACGCCCGTTGAATGGGCGCGCGTCGCCCGCCGTTATATCGCCTGTCGCAGTGAACGCCAGTGGGGGCGCCGGGAAAATTCGACGCGGATCAGGGCGGCGCGGTTTCGCCCCTGAGCTTGTCGATCTCCACGGCCAGCGCGCCGCCGAAAAAGACTGCGTAGGACGCCCAGTAGATCCACAGCAGGAACACGATGAGCGCGCCCAGCGATCCGTAGGCCGACGGGTTCACGATCGTCGAGACGTAGAAGGTGAAGCCGTTGGAGATCGCCAGCCACAGCCCCGTCGCGACGCTCGCCGAGATGAAGGACGCCGACCAGGAGGTCTCGCCCGCGCGCTGCATGAGATAGCGATAGAGCAGCATCAGCGCGACGATCATGGCGATGGTTGCGGTCGTCCACTCGTTGAAGACGAAGCGGATGTCGATCCCCTCCGCGCCGAGCCAGTCGAGGGCGGGCCGGACCAGGTTCGGCACGGCGAGGATGATCAGGTTCGAGGCGACGAGCAGCCCGCCGCCGGCGAGCACCAGCGCCATCGCCAGCAGGTTGAAGTGCAGGACATTGCGGAGATCGCCGCGGCCGGCGATCTGGTTCAGCCCCGCGATCAGCGCCTTGGCGCCGCGCCCCGCCGCGAACAGCAGGATGACGACGGCGATCGTGCTCTGCAGGCCGAGCGACAGCCTTGGCGCGCCGGCGATCTGGGAGAGCTGCGACTGCAGGAAGCCGTAGGCGGTCGGCGGCAGCACCTCGGCGACCTGCAGCGAGCTGAGCTGGTTGAGCGCGTCGTCGGCGGAGAACAGCAGGCCGTAGACCGACACGCCGACGAGGACGGCGGGAAACAGCGCCAGCAGCGCGAAGAAGGACGCCCCGCCGGCGAACAGCATCACCTCGCGCGCCATCATCCGGTTGATTGCGCGCACCGTCACGCGGATCGGCGCGACGCCCATGACCAGGTCGCGCGCCCGCCGCACTCGCACCAGTATCCGCTTGGTCCGCGTCATCGCCCGGTCCGTCTGCGCCGGGCCGAAAGCGCGTCGACGCCGCGTGCGGCGTCGACGCCTCCCGGAACGCGCCGGCATCTGGAGGGACTGACATACGGGTCGCCGGGGCGTTCGAAAAGCATCAAAACCCGCCGCGGCTGAACCGGGCTTGAACGCACAGGGCCCTCACCCGAACGCGCCGGCCTCGCGCAGCCGGGCGATGTCGGCGGCGGAGAAGCCCCAGTCGGCGAGCACGTCTTCGGTGTCCGCGCCGGGCTTCGGCGCCGGGCCCTGGATCGCGCCGGGCGTCTTCGAAAACCGCGGCGCGGGCGCGGCCTGGCTGACGCCGTCGATTTCGGCGAACACATCGCGCGCGGCCATGTGGGGATGGGCGCGCGCCTCGTCGGCGTCGAGCACCGGCGCGAAGCAGACATCCGTTCCCTCAAGGATTTCCGTCCATTCGTCGCGCGTCTTCGTCTTGAAGGCGCGCGCGAACGCTTCGCGCATGGCCGGCCAGCGGGCCTGGTCGTAGGGCTCGGCCATCGCCGGGTCGTCGGCGAGGCCGAGCTTGTCCAGCAGGAGCGCGTAGAACTGGCTCTCGAGCGGGCCGATGGCGACGAACTTCCCGTCGGCGCATTCGTAGCAGCCGTAGAAGGGCGCGCCGCCGTCGAGCAGGTTGGCGCCGCGCTCGTTCGACCACAGTCCGAGCGCGGCGAGCTGGTGGATCGCGCTCATCAGCGAGGCGGTCCCGTCGACGATGGCCGCGTCGACCACCTGGCCCTCGCCGGTCGCCTTCGCATGGTGAAGGCCCGCGAGCAGGCCGAGCGCCAGATAGAGCGATCCGCCGCCGAAATCGCCCACCAGGTTGAGCGGCGGGACGGGATGATCGGCGGGCCCGATCCCGTGCAGCGCGCCGGTGAGCGCGATGTAGTTGATGTCGTGGCCGGCGGCGTGGGCGAGCGGGCCGTGCTGGCCCCAGCCGGTCATCCGCCCGTAGACGAGCGCGGGATTGCGCTTCAGGCAGACGTCGGGGCCGAGCCCGAGGCGCTCCATGACGCCGGGGCGATAGCCTTCGATGAGCAGGTCGGCGGCCTCGATCAGCCTGAGGCAGGCCTCCACGCCTTCGGCCCGCTTGAGGTCGAAGCTGGCCGAGCGGCGCCCTCGGGCGAGCACCTCGGCCGCCCCGCCCCCGCCCGCGCCGGGCCGGTCGATCCGGATTACGTCCGCGCCGAGGTCCGACAGCAGCATGGCCGCGAAAGGCGCGGGTCCCAGCCCGACGAATTCGGCGGCTTTAACGCCGCGCAAAGGCCCGTGTGATTTCATGAAACAGCCGTCTGCATTGTCCCGCGCGCGAACGATTATCGAGGAATGGGTTGTGGCGCCGAATTTCCAAAGACACAATGATTCGAACCTGGCTCCTGGGGGGGATATGGGAAGAGCCGCCGATCTGCTGATCATCGGCGCCGGCGACGCCGCTGCGGAGATGGCGGCCGATCTCGCCGGCCTCGGTTTCTCGACGCATGTCTGCAACGGGGAAGCGCTGCAGCGCGCGCTCGAGCGCCAGCGTTTCGATGCGGCGGTCTCCCTGGAAGCGCCTTCTGTCGAGCTGCCCGAGCGGCTCACGCACATCGCCGTCGGCGATCACGATACGCCGGCCTCGGCCCGCCTCGTCGATCCCGCCCATCCGATCCAGATCGCCGCCCGCCTGCGCGCCGTGATGCGCCTGGACGTGCTCGAGGACACCGCGCAGGCCCGCGTGGCCGATGTCGAGGCCGCGGGGCTGACCCGCCTCGAAACTGGTCCCGGGCGGACAGAATCCACCCTGCTCTATATCGGCGGGCCGGACCCGGTCTTCATGCGCCTGAATGCGGCGATGGAGAACGCCGGCATCGAGGTGATCGCGGCGTTCACGACGTTCAACGCCTTCGACTATCTCCACGAACGGGCCTTCGACGCCGTCGTGGTCAACGCCGAGCCCGATCCCGACCTCGCCCACACCGTCTGTTCGGCGATGCGGCGCAACACCCGGCTCTACCATACGCCCGCGCTGCTGCTGACGAACAAGGAGCTATACCCGGCCGCCGACGAGGCCTTCGCTCGCGGCGCGTCCGATATCCTCCACGCCGACGCCGATCCCGAGGCGCTGTGCGAGCGGGTGGCGGCGCTGGCCGAGGAACGCCGCCGCCGGCGCCGCGCCAAGGCGACGCTCGAGACGTGCCGGCTCTCGGCCCTGCTCGACGAGTCTACCGGCCTGTTCGAACCGGGATTCGCGCGCCGGCATCTCGACACGCTGATCGCGCGCAATGAAGAGCGCAACGGATCGCTCGCGCTCGTGGCGCTGCGCGCGGCGACGCCCGTCGAGGCTGACGACGCGCACGCCGACAGCGCGCTCGTCCAGTTCGCCTCGATGCTGCGCCATTGCGTCCGCGCCGAGGATCTCGCCGTGCGCGCGGACCGCAACGCGTTCTACCTCGCGCTGCCGGCGACGGGCGCGGAGGAGGCCGAGACGGTCGCTGCGCGCGTCAGCGCCATCGCCGAATGCACGGCCTACGAGAGCGGCGATCCGCTCAAGCCGTTCCGGATCGACGTGCGCCGCGCCGTCGTCGAGCGCGACCGCAACGAGTGCGCTGACGCGCTCGTGCGCCGCGCCTTCGCCGCGATCGGCGACGGCGGCGTGAATCGCGCGACCGGTTAGGCGGCTTCCCTGCGCGAACGCGCCGCGGCGTCGGCGAGCGGGCCGAGCAGGCGCTGAACCCCTTTCAGCCGGCTGGCGACGTCCGGGAATTCGCCCCGCAGAACCATCGTGCTGTCGGGCCGGAGCTTGTAGTCGGCCGGCCGCTTGGTCACCAGCTCGACGAGCGCGGCGGGATCGGCGAAGGCGTTGTCGCGGAAGGTCGCCACCGCGCCTTTCGGCCCGGCGTCGAGCTTCTCGATCCCGGCCGTCTTGCACAGCGTCTTGATGGCGACGATCTGCATCAGGCTTTCGGCTTCCTCGGGGAGCGGGCCGAAGCGATCGATCAGCTCGGCGGCGAAGGCTTCGCGCTCTTCCTTCGTGTCCAGCTTCGAAAGCCGGCGGTAAAGCCCCATACGCACGTCGAGATCAGGAACATACTCCTCGGGAATGAGGACCGCCGCGCCGGTGTTGATCTGGGGGGACCAGTCGCGATCCTCCATCTCCCCGCCATCGCCGCGCAGGCTCGCGACTGCCTCTTCCAGCATCGACTGGTAGAGCTCCACGCCGACATCGCGGATATGACCCGACTGCTCCTCGCCCAGCAGATTGCCGCCGCCCCTGAGATCGAGATCGTGGCTGGCCAGCGTGAAACCCGCGCCCAGGCTGTCCAGCGATTGCAGCACCTTGAGCCGCTTCTCCGCGCCTTCGGTGATCTTCTGGTTGGCCGGCGTGGTGAGATAGGCGTAGGCGCGCGCCTTCGACCGCCCCACCCGGCCGCGCAGCTGGTAGAGCTGCGCCAGCCCGAAGCGGTCGGCGCGGTGGACGATGAGCGTGTTCGCCGTCGGGATGTCGATGCCGGATTCCACGATCGAGGTGCACAGCAGCACGTCGTACCGGCCCTCGTAGAAGGCCGTCATGATGTCCTCGAGCGGTCCGGCGGCCATCTGTCCGTGCGCGGTGACGAAGCTCACCTCGGGGACCTGCTCGCGCAGGAACGCGGCGGCCTCCTCGAGATCGGAGATGCGCGGCACGACGAAGAAGCTCTGCCCGCCGCGATAGCGCTCGCGCAAGAGCGCCTCGCGGATCGAGACCGGATCGAAGGGCGAGACGTAGGTCCTGACCGCCAGCCGGTCGACGGGCGGCGTGGCGATCAGCGAGAGATCCCGGATGCCCGACATCGCCAGCTGCAGCGTGCGCGGGATCGGCGTGGCGGTGAGCGTGAGCACGTGCACCTCGGCGCGCATCGCCTTGAGGCGCTCCTTGTGACGCACGCCGAAATGCTGCTCCTCGTCGACGACCATGAGGCCCAGATCCTTGAACTTGATCTGCTTGGCCAGCAGCGCGTGGGTGCCCACGACGATCTCGCAGGTTCCGTCGGCGATCTCCTTGCGGGTCTGGGCGGCGTCCTTCGACGGCACCAGGCGCGAGAGCTGGCGGATCTTCACCGGCCAGCCGCGGAAGCGTTCGACGAAGTTCTGGTAGTGCTGCCGCGCCAGCAGCGTGGTCGGCGTGATCACCGCGACCTGCTTGCCCGACATCGCCGTGATGAAGGCCGCGCGCAGCGCGACCTCGGTCTTGCCGAAGCCGACATCGCCGCAGATGAGCCGGTCCATCGGCCGGCCCTTCGCGAGATCCTCGAACACGTCCTCGATGGCCGAGAGCTGGTCGTCGGTCTCGGCGAAGGGAAAGCGCGCGGCGAACTCGTCATAAAGCCCGCTCGGCGGATCGATCCGTTCGGCTTGGCGGGCGTTCCTGGCCGCGGCGATCTTGATGAGCTCGTCGGCCATGTCGCGCAGGCGCTTCTTGGCCTTGGCCTTGCGCGCCTGCCAGGCCGCGCCGCCGAGCCGGTCGAGCTGGGCGGTCTCGGCGTCGGCGCCGTAGCGTGAGAGCAGCTCGATATTCTCCACCGGCAGGTAGAGCTTGGCTTCGCCGGCGTATTCGAGCTCGAGGCAGTCATGGGGCGCGTCCTGGACGGTCAGCGTCTTCAGCCCGCGATAGCGCGCGAGCCCGTGATCGGCGTGGACGACGAGATCGTTCGTCGACAGCGCGCCGGCCTCGGCGATGACGTCGGCGGCCTTGCGCTTCTTGCGCGGCCGGGCGAGCCGGTCGCCGAGAATGTCCTGCTCGGAGACGACGGCGAGGGTTTCCGTCTCGAAGCCGCGCTCGAGCGGCATGACGATGTTGGCGATGGTCTTCGCGGGAAGGCCGGTCGCGCTCGCCCAGTCCTCGGCGGACTGGATGGGCTGAAGGCCGTGCTCCGCGAGCACGCCGGCCATGCGCTCGCCGGAGCCTTCGCTCCAGCTCGCCAGCATCACCCGCTTGCCGGACTTGCGCAGCGCGGAGACGTGCGAGGCGGCGGCGTCGAACACGTTCTGGTCGGCCTGGCGCTCGGCGGCGAAGGTCCGGCCCTGGCGGCCGCCCATGTCGACGACGCCCTCGCCGGGCTCCTGGAACGCGGTGAAGCGCCGCCGGGGACGCGACTGCAGGATCGCGCCCCACTCGTCCTCGGTCAGGTAGAGCGCCTCGGGTTCGATGGCGCGATAGGCCGGCGCGGCGAGGTCTCCGGTCGCTCCGGACGGCGCGTCCTTGCGCGCCTGGTAATAGTCGGCGATCTGCTCGAGCCGGTCGGTCCGCGCGTCGTCGACCAGCGGATCGAGGCCGACGAGCGCGGTCTCGCCCACATAGTCGAACACGGTGTCCATGCGCTCGTGGAACAGCGGCAGCCAGTGCTCGGCGCCGACGGGCCGCGCCCCGGCGCTGACGCTGTCATAGATCGGATCGCCGGAGGCCCCGCCGCCGAAGCGCTTGAGGAAACCCGCGCGGAAGCGCGAGATCGCGTCCTCGTCGATCAGGATCTCGCTCACCGGCGTAAACAGGGCGTCCCTGAGCTGGCGCGTCGTGCGCTGCGTCTCCGGATCGAAGGCGCGCACCGATTCCAGCACGTCGCCGAAGAAGTCGAGGCGGACGGGCTCCCCGGCGTCGGCGGGCCAGACATCGACCACCCCGCCGCGGATGGCGTAGTCGCCGCGCTCGGTCACCGTCGGCGAGCGCGTATAGCCGTTGCGCGCGAGATGATCTTTCAAAACCTCGAGATCGAGGCTCGCGCCCGTCTTCGCGGAGAGCCCGCCTTCGGCCATCGCCTCGCGTGGCGCGCAGCGCTGGACCACCGCGTTGACGGTGGCGATGACGATGAGCGGCGCGGTCTCGTCCGCATCGCGCTCGGCCAGGCGATGCAGCGCCCCGGCCCGCCGCGCGGCCGTACGCGGGCTGGGCGAGATGCGGTCATAGGGCTGGCAGTCCCAGGCCGGCAGGCGCAGCCGCGCGATGTCCGGGGCGAAGAAGGCGCAGGCGGCTTCGAAGGCGATCGCCCGGCTCTCGTCGCGGGCGATGAAAAGCGCGGTTCCGCCGCGCGCGCGCACCGCGTCGCAGAAGATGAGCGCGTCATATCCTTCCGGCGCCCCGCACACGGTGAGCGCGCCCTCGGCTTTCGCGATCTGTTCGAGTTCGTTCACGGCCCGCGGCCCCTTCGTTCAAAATGCGTCGCGCCCGCGCGCCCGATTCGGCGGCGGGTGGTGAGGTTCTCTTCGGCCGGAACGCAGGCGCGCTGCAATCCGGCTATCCTGCAGCCTCCGGGTCCAGCCTGTCCCTGTCATGGCCGGACTCGGTCCGGCCATCCAGAGGCCGCGACTGCTCAGCCGCACCGCCCGTTTTCCTCCCCCGCTTGCGGGGGAGGTGTTCGGAGCGCAGCGACGAACGGAGGGGGCTGGCCGCCTTGGGGCCCGGCGGGGGGGGGGGCGCCGGCCGCCCCCCCCCCCGCGAGGCGGGGGG
>NZ_QEXV01000002.1 GCF_003122085.1 Marinicauda salina | reverse complement strand
TCCCCCTGTCGCGGGGTCTTTTTACGTAGCCCCCCCCCTCTCGGAGGGGGCTGGCCGCCTTTCCCCCCTCCGGCTTCGGCATCGCCTCAGCCACCTCCCCCGTGAACGGGGGAGGAAACCAGCGCCCGGGTCTCCTTCCATCTCTGAAACCCCGGCCGACCGCAGGGAGAGCCGGGGCCTCTTGGCGATCATGCGCCGCGAGGTCCCGGATCGCGCCTGCGGCGCGTCCGGGAATTCACTCGCCGCCGCGTCCCCTACCCCTTCGGCCCGTCGCCGGCGGCGGCGTCGGCCTCGAAGCGGAAGGCCTTGAGCGCGCGCATCACCGGGCCGTCGAAATTCGCCGGCGTCTCGGCGGCCCCGCAGATCCACTGGTAGACCTCGGCGTCCGGAGCGTCGAGCAGGCGTTCGAACTCGTCGAGCTCGGCGGCGCTCAAGCCCTCCAGCCGGTCCTCGGCGAAGCGGCCCATGATCAGGTCGGCCTCCTTGAAGCCGCGCCGCCAGGCGCGGAAGCGCAGGCGCTTGCGGCGGTCGGCGTCGGCGATCGGCGCGTTCGGGTCGGAGAAGGGATCGTCGCTCATGGGGCGCGCATATAGCGCGGGGGGATGAGGCCGTGAAGGGCGGGCGCAGCAGGTTGCGCCGCCCTTCGCCCGGCGTCGTCTACTCGGCGGCCACCTCGAAGCGCGCCCGGGCGAACACCGCCGCGTCGCCGCCCGACAGGTAGCGGACCTCCCAGGTCCCGGGCTGCTCGGGGGCGGTCAGGCTCACCGCGCCGCCGGAATCGGCGACATAGGCGTAGCTCTCGTAAGCGCGCCTGGGCGCATCGGGCCGGGCGATGGCGATGTAATCGCCCTCGTTCTCCGGACCCGTCCACGCGATCGCGATGTCCTCGCCGGCGCGCGCAGTTTCGGGCGGCTCCACCGAGGCCTCGACCGGCAGCACGTCAACCCGGGTCCGGGCGAAGGTCCGGTCGTCCGCCCCGGAGAGATAGCGCAGCTCCCACTCGCCGGGTTCGTCGGGCGCGCGCAGGCTGACGGCCCCGCCGGAGTCGGCGACATAGGCGTAGGTCCCGTAGGTTCCCTCCCCGGCCTCCGGCTCGACGATCGTGATGTAGTCGCCCTCGTTGTCGGGGCCCGTCCAGGCGATCGCGAAATGCGCGCCGGCGCCGACCTCGGCGGGCGCGTCGAGCGCGGCCTCCACGGCCTCGACCTCGAATGTCGCGCGGGCGTAGACCGCGCCGTCGCCGCCGGAGCGGTAGCGCGCCTGCCAAGTCCCGGGCTCGTCGGGCGCGCGCAGCTCCACGGTTCCGCCGGAGCCTTCGGTGTAGGCGTAGCGGGCGTATTCGCCGTCCGGGGCGTCGGGGCGGACGATGGTGATGTAATCGCCCTCATTGTCCGGACCCGACCACGCGATCGCGACCGACGAGCCCGCTCCGACGGTCTCCGGAACCTCCAGCGACGCCGCGGTTTCGGTGACCGAGAAACGGCGCGCGGCGAGCGTCCGGCCCGCCTCGGACATGTGCCGAACCTCGTAGACGCCCGGCTCGTCGGGCGCGCGCAGCTCGACCTCGCCGCGCTCGCCCGGAGCGTATTCGTAGCGGCCATACGCGCCTTCGCGCGCGTCGGGCTCGACATGGGTGATGTAGTCGTCGTCGCCGGCCGGGCCGGAATAGGAGACGGTCAGGAAGGCGCCGGCCGCGACCTCGTCGGGCGCCTCGAGGCGCGCGTCCGGCAGCGCGAACGCCACGGTGAGGGTCGCGGTTTCGCCCGCCTCGGCGACGATGTCGGCGCTCGCCTCCTCGTCCCCCCGCGCGGCGGTGACGGTGTAGGCGCCGGGCGGGGCGGCGATGTCGGGTTGCGGCCCGTCGGGATCGGGCAGGTCAATGTCCGCCTCGGCGGCGATCGTCCATTCGACCCCCGAGCGGATCACCGGACCGCCCTCGCCTTCGAGCGCGCGCAGGCGCAGCGTGGCGTCGGCCGCCGCGCCGCCGGTCTCGGCCAGCGCCTGCGAGAGCTCCTCGGCCGAATCCGCGGAGACGTAGCGCCCGCCCGTGTTCTCGGCGATGCAGCTGAGCTGGGCGATGGTGTCGGGGTCGGCGACGTCGAAGCCCACGACATGGGCGGTGAAGGCGACGCCGCGGGCTTCCAGCGCTTCGGCGACGGCGCAGGGATCGGCGTTGCAGGTCTCGCGGCCGTCGCTGACCAGGATGACGCTGGCGGGCCGGTCCTCGAAGGCCAGCTGTTCGGCGGCCATCGAGACGGCCGCCGACATCGGCGTCTTGCCGCGCGGGGTGAGCCCGGCGAGCGCCTCGGCGAGTTCGGGCCGGTCGGGCGCGCCGGTTTCGGCGATCATCTCGATATCGGAGCAGTCGCCCTCGCGGCGGTGGCCGTAGGCCATCAGCCCGACATCCACGTCATCGCTCCAGCCGTCGAGCAGGCCGGAGACGGCCTCGCGGGCGATCTCGATCTTGGGGCGCTCGTCGATCCGGCCCCACATCGAGTTGGAGGCGTCGATCACCAGGATGGCGCGGCCCCGCTCCTGCGGGCTCTCCGGCGGCGCCACCGGCGCTGCCGGCTCCTGGGCGGACGCGGACGCGCCGAGCGCGGCGCAGACGAGCCCCGCCGCCGCGCGGCGAAGCGTGCGCTTGGATGTCGTGTTCATGGCCGTCTCCCCCGGAAAACGCCTTATGCCAATATGACTTGGGATAACGGAACGCTATCGCGATTCAGCGGGCGACGCGATGGCGGGGAGGCGAAACCTCGCGCGCCTGGTCTTCCCCTCACCTGCGGCGCGCGCCATGCTCGCCGCCCCATGCGCCCCGACGTCCTCTACCCCCTGTTCGCCGATCTCACCGCGCTGCCCGGCGTCGGGCCGAAGGTCGCCGGCCTGATCGAGAAGGCCGTCGGCGGCGATCGGGTGAAGGACCTCCTGTTCACGCCGCCGACCGCGATCACGGATCGCACGCGCCGGGTCGGGATCGCCGACGCCGGTGAAGTCGGCGCCGAAGGGATCGTGACCATCGAAGCCGAGGTCGAGGAGCACGTCCCCGGCCGCAATCCGCGCCAGCCCTACAAGGTGCGCATGCGCGACGAGACGGGCTTTCTCCATCTCGTCTTCTTCCATGCCAAGCCGGACTATCTCCGCCGCATCCTGCCCGAGGGCGCGCGCCGGGTGGTCTCGGGCAAGGCCGAGCGCTTCGGCTCGGAGATCCAGATCGTCCATCCCGATCTCGTCGCCGCGCCGGAGGAGCTGACCGAGACCGACCTGCTCCAGCCCGTCTATCCGCTCACCGCGGGGCTCTCGATCAATGTCATGAGGAAGGCCGCCAAGGCCGCGCTCGAGCGCGCGCCCGCCCTGCCCGAGTGGATCGACGAGAGCCTGCTCGCGCGCGAGGGCTGGCCGGCCTGGCGCGCCGCGCTCGCCCGCCTGCATGCGCCCGAGCACGCCGCCGACGCGCACCCCGAGAGCGCGCCGCGCCGGAGGCTCGCCTTCGACGAGCTCTACGCCCACCAGCTGGCGCTCAAGCTCGCCCGCGCCCAGCGGCGGACGAGAAAGGGACGCGAAATCACCGGCGACGGGGCGAAGGTTCGCGCCGTGCTCGACCATGCGCCCTTCCAGCCGACGGACGCGCAGACCCGCGCCTTCGATGCGGTGGCGGCCGATCTCGCCCAGCCCGTCAGGATGATGCGCCTGCTCCACGGCGATGTCGGCTCGGGCAAGACCTTCGTCGCCGCGCTCGCCGCCGCCCGGGCCGCCGAAGCCGGCGTGCAGACGGCGATCATGGCGCCGACCGAGATCCTCGCCCGCCAGCACGCCGCGGTGCTGAAGCCGCTCCTGGAGCCGGCCGGCGTGCGCGTGATCGCCCTCACCGGCCGGGACAAGGGCGCCCAGCGCGCCGAGCTGCTCGACGCGATCGCAAGCGGCGCGGCCCATGTCGTGTGCGGCACCCACGCCCTGTTCCAGGAAGGCGTGGAGTTCGACGATCTGGGCCTGGTGGTGATCGACGAGCAGCACCGCTTCGGCGTCTCCGACCGCCGCAAGCTCGCGACCAAGGGCCGCGCGCCCGACACGCTGGTGATGAGCGCCACGCCCATCCCGCGCACGCTGACGCTGGCCGTATACGGCGATCTCGACGTCTCCCGCCTCGACGAGAAGCCCGCCGGGCGCATCCCGCCGACGACGCGGGTGATGTCGGCCGAACGCCTCGACGAGGTGATCGAGGGGCTGCGCCGGGCGCTCGACCGGGGCGAGCGGGCCTACTGGGTCTGTCCGCTGGTCGAGGAGGACGAGATGTCCGAGCTCACGAGCGCCGAGGAACGCTATCGCCAGCTCTCCTACCTGCTCGGCGAGTCCCGCGTCGGGCTCATCCACGGCCGCATGCCGGCGAAGGAGAAGGAGGCCGTCGCCAACAGGTTTCGTAACGGCGAGATCGACCTGCTGGTGGCGACGACCGTGATCGAGGTCGGCGTCGACGCCCCCGACGCGACCATCATGGTGATCGAGCACGCCGAGCGCTTCGGGCTCGCCCAGCTCCACCAGCTGCGCGGCCGCGTGGGCCGCGGCGACAAGGCGTCGAGTTGTTTGCTCATGTATCATGGCAAGCTCGGCGAGACCGCCAAGCGCCGCCTCGAAGTGATGCGCGAGACCGATGACGGCTTCGTAATCGCCGAGGAGGACTGGAAGCTGCGCGGTTCGGGCGACCCGCTGGGGCTGAGGCAGTCGGGCATGCCCGACTATCGCCTCGCCGATCTCGGCGTTCACGCCGATCTCCTGAGCCTGGCCAGCGACGCGGCGGCGTACGCCGCGGGCAAGGACGAGCCCTTCGCCGGCGAGCGCGGCGAGGCGCTGCGCGTCCTGCTCTACCTGTTCGAGCGCGACGAGGGGATACGCCTGATGCGCTCGGCGTGAGGGAGCTGCGCCCGTCCCCCGATCCCCTCATCCTGAGGAGCCCTGTTCCCTCGCGCTTCGAGACGCTCCCCCGGATCAAGTCCGGGGTCGCCCTCAGTATGAGGGAACAGGGCGCCTCGAAGGACGGGGATCGGGAATCCTTCTCTCGACGAAGTCGGGAGTATGGCGTGAGTCGCCCCCCTACCCCGGCCGGTCGGCCTCCGGGTCCTCGGGCGTGAGCCCGGCGCCGGCCTTGACCGGTTCGTCGGCCGGGATCGCCCCGTCGGGCAGCTTGTCGGGCGTGACCAGGCCGAAGGAGATGATCAGCTTGGCGGCCTCCTCGACCGTCATGTCGAGCCGGACGGCCTTGCGCTTGGGCACGTAGAGCAGGAAGCCCGACGTGGGATTCGGCGTCGTCGGCACGAAAACGCCGATGACGGGCTCCTGGTCCTCGCCGACCTCGCGGCGGATCTGGCCTTGGGCGGACGAAGCGACGAAGGCGACCGCGTAGGTGCCCTTGGTCGGGTACTCGACCAGGACAACGTCCTGGAAGGAGTTCTCCCGCTCGCCGAACACGGTCTCGGCGATCTGCTTCACCGCGCCGTAGATATTGCGCACGAAGGGCACGGAATTGACCATCCGTTCGCCCATCCCCAGCAGGGTGCGCCCGAAGATGTTGGCCGCCAGCGCGCCGAGGAAGGTCAGGCCCAGGATGGCGACCAGCAGACCCATGCCCGGGATCGCGAAGGGCAGATAGCTCTCCGGATTGTAGCGCGCGGGGATCAGCGGCTTGATCGTCGAATCGACGAAATTCACGAAGGTGACCACCAGCCAGACGGTGATCGCCGTCGGCGCGGCGACGACGACGCCGGTCAGAAAGCTGTTGCGGAGCCAGCGCAGCAAGGAAAACCGCTCCCTGGGAGGCTTGCGGCCGGATCGCCGCGATCGGGTGGTGGAATCATCCCCGGCCATGGGGCGGCATCATGGCGCCCGCGCGCGGGCGCGGCCAGCGCTTGCGCACACGGCAGCGCCCGGCGTATCGAGGACGCATGACGAACGAGGCGAAATCCGCGCGCAAGCCGCGCCTGACTCTCTGGCTGCTGATCGGCGCGGGCGCGCTCTTCGTCGCGCTCCTGGTCGCGGCGGGCGTGCTGCTGCGCGAACAGATCTTCCAGACCTTCCTCGATCCCGGCGTCCCGTTCCAGACCTACGAGGCGCCGCCGGAGCCGGACTACGCCGGGGACGCGGCGTGGATCGTGCGGCCGGGCTCGAGCTTCGCCGAGACCGAGCGGCCGGCGATCTTCTTCGTTCACCCCACCACCTATGACGGCGGCGAGCACTGGAACGCGCCCTATGATCGGCCCCAGGAGCTCGCCGAGCTCGAGGACATCATCCTGCCGAACTACGCCGCGCCCTTCCTCGTCGAGGAGGCCGGCCTCTACGCGCCGCTCTACCGCCAGGCCGCGCTGTACACCTTCATGAACAATCGCGAGGACGCCGTGCTCGCGCGGCGCTTCGCCTACGAGGACGTACGCCGGGCGTTCGACGCCTTCCGGGACCAGATCGGCGACGAGCGCGCTTTCGTCCTGGTCGGCGTCGGCCAGGGCGCGCTGCACGGGCTCGGCCTGCTGATCGACGAGATCGGGCCGAACGAGGATCTGCGCGGGCGCATGGCGGCGGCCTACCTGCTCGAGGCGCCGGTCCCGATGGACCTGTTCTCCGGCCCGCTGCTCGACACCCCGCCTTGCACCGAGCCGGAGGATGTCCGCTGCGTCATCGGTTACGCCACCGCGCGCAGCAATGACCGCGGCCGCGTCTACGCCCTGTCCGACCGGTGGATGTCGTGGACCCCGACCGGCGAACTCGACTATGTCGAGGGCCGCGGCCTGCTCTGCATCAATCCCCTGCTCTGGACGCGGACGGAGGATTTCGCCCCGGCCCGCCTGCATCGCGGCGGCGCGGCCGCCCAGGGTCTGTCGCTTGCGGATACGCCCTCGCCCATGCCCAGCCAGATGGGCGCGCAATGCCAGAACGGGCTGCTGATGATCGAACGCCCGCGATCGCGCGCGCTGAGGCGGCCGGGCCGGCTCGGCGAGGACCGCCGCGTCGCGCCGTTCAACCTGTTCTATTTCGACCTGCAGTTCGACGCCGCCCGGCGGATCGCGGAAGTCGAGGCCATTCTTGAGGAAGAGCGCCGCTACGCGCCGCCGCTCGGCGAACCCGAGGAAGTCGACGTCGCGCCCGTCGAGCCGGTGGACGGCGACGGCGGCTAGGTTTTCGCCGAGCGCAGCTTCTCGACGATGCCCGTCGTGGAGCGGCCCTCCTCGAGCGGCGCGAGCACGACCTCGCCGCCGGTCTCCCTGACGAAGGCGGCCCCCGGCAGTTCGTCGGCGACGTAATCCGCGCCCTTCACGAGCACGTGCGGACGCACCGCGCGGATCAATTCCGCGGGCGTGTCCTCCTCGAAGACCACCACGCGGTCGACCATTTCGAGCGAGGCGAGCAGAAGCGCCCGGCTCGCCGCATCGTTCACGGGCCGTCCCTCGCCTTTCAACCGCGTCACCGACGCGTCGCTGTTCAGCCCGACGACCAATCGGTCGCAGACCGAGCGGGCGTGGCGCAGCATCGAGAGATGCCCCGGGTGGAGGATATCGAAGCAGCCGTTGGTGAAGCCCACGCGCAACCCGTCGCGACGCCAGGTCTCCGAGAGCGAAGCGGCGGTCTCCCGGCTGATCACGCGCCAGTCAGGCGCCTCGGAGCCGTCCTCGGCGTTCTGCAGCACTTCTTCCGGGCTCACCGTCGCTGTGCCCGCCTTGGCGACGGCTGCGCCCGCGGCGAGGTCGGCCAGCGCCATCGCTTCGGCGAGATCGAGCCGGGCGGCCACGCCGAGCGCCAGAGCCGCGAGCGCGGTGTCGCCGGCGCCGGAGACGTCGAACACCGAGCGCGGCCGTGACCGGTGATGGGCCACCGCGCCGTCCGGGCCGAGCAGGCTCATGCCCGCGGCCCCGCGGGTGACGAGAAGCGCGTCGGTCTCCGGCAGGCGCGCCTTGAGCGCGGCGAGCGCGGCCTCCGCCTCGGCGTCCGAGTTGACCGGCAGGCCGCTTTCGACCGCCAGCTCCTCGGCGTTCGGCTTGATCACGCGCGCGCCGTCATAGCGCGTGTAGTCGCTGCCGCGGGGATCGACACAGACGGGGACGCCGGCCGCGCGCGCCTTGTCGATTACGGCCCGCGACAGGCGCGGCGTGATCACCCCGCGGCCGTAATCCGAAAGCACGAGCACGTCGGTCTCGGCCAGCGCCGCCTCGATGACGGCGAGCACGGCGTCCTCGGTCTCCTCGCCGATCGACCCGGCCGGGTCCCGGTCGACGCAGAGCATCTGCTGATTATTGGCGACGTACCGGATCTTGGTCGGGGTCAAGCGGGCGGACTCGACGACCGGCCGCGCGCCGCCGCCGGCGCAATCCTTTAGCAGCGCGCCGACGGTTTCGCCCTCGGGATCGTCGCCGATCGCGCCCGCGATCGTCGGCTGTCCGCCGAGGCTGGCGATGTTGCGGGCGAGATTGCCCGCCCCGCCGAGCATGGCGACGCGGCGCGTCTCGCTGAGGATCGGCACCGGCGCCTCGCGCGAGATGCGATCGATGTCTCCGTAAACGAAAAAGTCCAGCAGGATGTCGCCGACGCAGAGCGCCCGCATCCCGGCGAGTTCGGACAACAGTCGCGCGGCGAGTTCCCGCTTCATGATCGGCTCCGCGCCCTATTGCGCCGCGGCGGTTCCGGCCTTGGCCAGCTGGTCGAAGGCGAGCAATTCGCGCGCCAGCGCCTCGAACTTGTCGAGCGGGATCATGTTCGGACCGTCGGACGGCGCGTTGTCGGGATCGGGATGGGTCTCCATGAACACCGCCGCCACGCCGATCGAGACCGCCGCGCGGGCGAGATGGGGCACGAATTCGCGCTGGCCGCCGCTGGCGCCGCCGAGCCCGCCGGGCTGCTGGACCGAGTGGGTGGCGTCGAACACGATCGGACAGCCGATCTCGCGCATGATCGGGATGGCGCGCATGTCGGAGACCAGCGTGTTGTAGCCGAAGCTCGCGCCGCGCTCGCACGCGAAGACGTTCGGATTGCCCGAGGCGGTGATCTTGCCGATCACGTTCTTCATGTCCCAGGGCGCCAGGAACTGGCCCTTCTTGACGTTAATCGCCCGGCCGGTCTCGGCGGCCGCGATCAGGAGATCCGTCTGGCGGCACAGGAAGGCCGGGATCTGGATGACGTCGACGGCCTCGGCGGCGATCCTCGCCTGGTCGGCGGTATGCACGTCGGTGAGCACGGGCAGGCCGACGCTTTCGCGGATCTCGGCGAAGATCGGAAGGGACTGCTCGAGGCCGAGACCGCGCGCGCTGCCGAGGCTCGTGCGGTTCGCCTTGTCGTAGGACGTCTTGTAGATCAGCCCGCAGCCGAGCCGCTCGGCCATCTCCTTCAGCGCCGAGGAGACCTCGAGGGCGTGCTCCCGGCTCTCCAGCTGGCACGGGCCCGCGATGAAGGTCAGCGGCAGGTCGTTGCCCACCTCGACCGCCGCGCCGCCGGCGGCGCTCGGGATGCGGACGACGGGATTGGGTTTCGGCTCAGCGTTCAAGGCTCGCTCCGTGATGCGGCGCGCCGGATACGCAGCGCGCGTCGCGCATGATCCATCCGGCCTCGTGATGCGTACTACTCCACAAACCGTATCCCGTCATCCATTGGGCGCTGTTTCACACCTTGTCCGACGCTTCCCGTTCTCCCGCCATCGTCTGGTTCCGGCAGGATCTTCGCCTCGCCGACAATCCCGCCCTGCTCGCCGCCTGCGAGAGCGGCCGGCCGGTATTGCCCGTCTACGTCCTCGACGACGAGACGCCGGGCGACTGGCGGCCCGGCGGGGCGAGCCGGTGGTGGCTCCATCACAGCCTCGCCGATCTTGACCGCGCTTTACAGAACAAGGGCGCCCGGCTCCACCTGCGCAAGGGTCCGGCGGACCGGGTCATTCGCGAACTCGTCGAACAGACCGGCGCCGGCGCCGTTTACTGGAACCGCTGCTACGAGCCCTTCGCGACCGAGCGCGATGCGCGCCTGAAGGCCGCGCTGAAGGAGGCCGGCGTCGAGGCGCGCTCATTCAACGGCTCATTGCTCGCCGAGCCCTGGGAGATCGCGACGAAGGACGGCGGTCCGTACAGGGTGTTCACGCCGTTCTGGAAGGCGCTGCAGGCCCGCGGCGCGCCGCCTGCGCCGGCGCCGGAGCCGGGGTCGATCGAGCACTACGCCGCGCACGGCTCGGACGAACTCGACGCCTGGGGCCTGCTCCCGACGCGTCCGGACTGGGCGGGCGGTCTGCGCAAGACCTGGACGCCGGGCGAAGCCGGCGCGCAGACCCGGCTCGAGGCCTTCATCGAAAGCGCCCTCGACGACTATAGCGAGGGCCGCAACCGCCCGGACCGCGAGTCGACTTCCCGCCTGTCGCCGCACCTGCATTGCGGGGAAATCTCGCCCCGCCAGGTCTGGACCGCCGTCGACGCGGCCGCCGCGCCGCCCGACGCCAACGCCGCCGCGTTCCTCAGCGAGATCGGGTGGCGCGAGTTCAGCCATCACCTGCTCCACCACTTTCCGCGCTTTCCCGACGCGAACTTTCAGTCGAAATTCGACGCCTTCCCGTGGCGCGACGGCGACGAGGCCTTCCGCGCATGGACCCGCGGCGAAACCGGCTTTCCCATCGTCGATGCGGGCATGCGCCAGCTTTGGGAGACCGGCTGGATGCACAATCGCGTGCGCATGATTGTCGCCTCCTTCCTGGTGAAGGACCTGATGATCGACTGGCGCAAGGGCGAAGCCTGGTTCTGGGACACGCTCGTCGACGCCGACCTCGCCAACAACGCGGCGGGCTGGCAGTGGACGGCCGGTTCCGGCGCCGACGCCGCGCCTTTCTTCCGCATCTTCAACCCGATCACGCAGGGTCGGAAATTCGACCCCGATGGCGCCTATGTGCGCCGCTGGGTTCCCGAGCTGGGCGAGATGCCCGCTGACCTCATCCACGCCCCCTGGGAGGCGGACTCCGTGACTCTGGCCGGCGCCGGGGTGCGGCCGGGCGAGACCTATCCCGATCCCATCGTCGACCACGGCGAAGCGCGCAAGCGCGCCCTCGCCGCCTTCAACGCACTCAAGGACGCCGCATGAATACGCTCGATCCCCTGCTTCATGAACGCGCCCGCATCGCCGTCGTCGGCGCCGGGATCGCCGGTCTCGGCGCGGCCTGGGCGCTGCGCGACGTCCACGACGTGACCCTGTTCGAGGCCGAGGACCGTCTCGGCGGTCACGCCAACACGGTCACCATCGATTATGACGGCCGGCCGATCGACGTCGACACCGGCTTCATCGTCTTCAACACGGAGAACTATCCCAACCTCACCGCCCTGTTCGAGCATCTCGGCGTCGACTCCTTCCGCAGCGACATGAGCTTCGGTTTCAGCCTCGGCCCCGAGCTGGAATGGTGCTCCAACGGGCTCAAGGGGCTTTTCGCCCAGCCCGCCAACCTGTTCCGGCCGCGCTTCCTGGGCATGCTGCGCGAGATCCTGCGCTTCAACCGCCTCGCGCCGCGCGATCTCGAGTCCGGCGCGCTGCGCGGCCTTTCCCTCAACGATTATCTCGATCAGGCGGGCTTCGGCGCGCGCTTCCGGGAGTACTACCTCCTGCCGATGGGCGCGGCGATCTGGTCGTCGACCGAGGCGGACATGGCGGGATATCCCGCCGAGGCCTTCGTGCGCTTTTTCAAGAACCACCGCCTGATGAACATGAAGCGGCCGAAATGGCGCACCGTCATCGGCGGCAGCCGCACCTATGTCCGGCGTATCGCGGACGATCTGAAAGCCGCCGGCGTGGAGACCGCCCCGGCGGCGCGATCGGTGCGGCGGATCGGCGGCGGCGTCGCGATCACCGACGCCGACGGCCGCACGCGGCGTTTCGACGAGGTCATCCTCGCGTGCCACTCCGACCAGGCGCTGAAGCTGCTCGCCGACGCCGACTACGAGGAGCGCGAATTCCTCGGCGCCATCCCCTACGCGCCCAACGAGGCCGTGCTGCACCGTGACCAGAGCCTGCTGCCGCGCCGGGAGGCGGCCCGGGCCGCCTGGTGCTATCTTCGCGAGGGCGATCGCGAGAACGCCGCCGTGACCTACGACATGAACCGCCTGCAGGGCATTGATGGCGATTGTCCGCTCTTCGTGACCCTCAACCCGTCGCGCCAGCCCGAACCGGCGCTGACCTTCGCGCGGTTCGAGTACGATCACCCCCAGTTCACCGCCGCGGGCATGGCCGCGCAGCGGATCTTCAACCGCATCCAGGGCGTTCGGAACACGTGGTTCGCCGGGGCCTGGCTCGGCTACGGCTTCCACGAGGACGGGCTGCGTTCCGGGCTGCGCGCCGCGCTCAAGCTGGGCGGCCGCATCCCGTGGGATTTCGTGGAGGGCGATATCGACGGCGGCGGGTTCGGCGCCCGCCTGGAGAACGACCACCACGCAGCGCTGATGACGGCCGCCGAATGACGCACGCCGACCCCGCCCCGCTCGAGATCTACGCCGGACGCACGGTCCACGAACGCCGCGCGCCGTTCAGCCACCGGATGAGCTACCGGCTGGCGCTGATCCTGATCGATCTGGATCGCCTTGATGCGGTCGGCCGGATTTCGCGCCTGTTCTCCGTGGAGCGGTTCAACCTCTACAGTTTCCGCGCCCGCGATCACGGGCCGCGCGACGGCTCGTCCCTGCGCGCCTGGGCCGAGGCGCGCTTCGCCGAGGCCGGCGTGGATATCGACGGCTGCCGCCTGCGGCTGCTCTGCTCGCCGCGCGTGCTCGGCTATGTGTTCAACCCGCTGTCGATCTATTTCGCCGAAGCGCCGGACGGATCGCTGCGCGGCGTCATCTACCAGGTCCACAACACGTTCGGCGACGCCCACGCCTATGTCGCGGCGGCGTCCGGCGCGGCGGTGGAGCGCCAGTCCGCCGACAAGGTCTTCCACGTCTCGCCCTTCTTCGATGTTGGCGGCCGCTACGAGTTCACGCTGCGCCCGCCGGGCGAGCGGTTCACGCTGAGCATTCTCAAGCAGCGCGAGGCCGGTCCGGACTTTGTCGCCACGATGAAGCTCAAGCGCGCCCCGGCGAACAACGGCGCCTTCGCGCGCCTGTTCGCCTCCCAGCCCTTCTCGACCCTCAAGACGATTACGGCGATCCATTTCGAAGCGCTCAAGCTCTGGATCAAGGGCGCGCGCTATCATCCGAGGCCAGAACCGATTTCGAAAACCAGCGTGGCGCAACCGGGGCATCGAAAAGACTCGAAGCCTCTGGTCGCGCCGGCGGAATAGCCTTACCTTTCGTTAAACATTGAAACCGTCCGTGATCGGAGCCGCGCCCATGTCCGACGCCGCCCTCTCCTCTCCCGGATCCGCCATCCCCGCCGACTCGCTGTCGATCTCCTCTCTGAAAGACGTCCCGCGTCTTTTCCGCATGGGGCTGATGCGCCTGCTGAAACTGAAGCGGGGCCGATTGGACGTCGTCCTGCCGGACGGGCGGACGCTTGCGTTCGAGGGCGTGGCGGAAGGCCCGCACGGGGTGCTGAAAGTACACGACTACGCGGTGGCGCGCCGGGTCCTGGCCGGCGGCGATATCGGCTTCGCCGAGGGCTATATGGACGGCCAGTGGACGACCCCGGACCTGCCGGCCGTGCTCGGCGTCTTCTCGGCCAATCTCGACGACATCGAGGGCGTGGCGAGCGGCGGACCGCTCACCCGCTTCGTCCACTGGCTCCAGCACCGCATGCGCGCCAACACCAGACGCGGCGCGCGGAAGAACATCGAGGCGCACTACGACCTCGGCAACGACTTCTACGAGCTCTGGCTCGACCCCTCGATGACCTACTCGAGCGCGCGGTTCGCCGCGTCGGACCAGAGCCTCGAGGACGCCCAGCGCGAGAAATACGCCGCCCTCGCCCGCTCCATCGGGCTGGAGCGGGACCATTCGGTTCTCGAGATCGGCTGCGGCTGGGGCGGTTTCGCTGAGTACGCGGCGAAGGAAGTCGGCGCCAACGTGACCTGCCTCACCCTGTCGCCCTCGCAGCGCGACTACGCGCTCGAGCGCATCCAGCAGCACCAGCTGGGCGACAAGGTCGAAATCAAGCTGCAGGACTATCGCGACGAGACCGGCCGCTACGACCGGGTCGCCTCGATCGAGATGTTCGAAGCCGTCGGCGAGGAATACTGGCCGAGCTTCTTTTCCAAGGTCGGCGAGGTGCTCAAGCCCGGCGGCCGCGCCGGCCTGCAGATCATCACCATCCGCGACGACCTGTTCGAGGACTATCGCGGCCGCGCCGATTTCATCCAGCGCTACATCTTCCCTGGCGGCGTGCTGCCGAGCGTGGAGAAGCTCAAGGAGCAGTTCGCCCGGGCTGGCCTTCTTTTCGACGGCATGGAGGCCTTCGCCGAGGACTACGCCCGCACGCTGAACCAGTGGCTGCACCGCTTCCGCGACGCCTGGGACGAGATCCGCGTGATGGGCTTCGACGAGCGCTTCAAGCGGATGTGGGAGTTCTATCTCGCCTATTGCGAGGCGGGCTTCCGCACCGGCCGCATCGACGTCGCCCAGTTCGCGCTGTCGCGCTGAGGTCGGGCCGGGTCGTCATCGCCGGACTTGTTCCGGCGATCCAGGCTCGCTATCCGCTGGATGACCGGGACAAGCCCGGTCATGACACGGAGTTGGCGGATGCGAGACGCGTCAGTCGTCCCCCGCCTTCCCCCAGCCCGTCTGCTTGCGCACGAGCGGCAGATACCAGGCCTTCGGCAGGGCGTAGATCAGCTTCAGCATCCAGGTGAAACGCCGCGGGAAGGTGATCTCGAAGCGGCGGGACCGGAACCCCGCCGCCATCCGGCGGGCCGCCGTCTCGGGGCTGATCATGAACGGCTTGGGAAATTCATTATCTTCCTGGGCGGGCGTCTCGACGAAGCCCGGCGTGACCGCCTGGACGAGCACGCCGTGACGGTGAAGCTCGATGCGCAGGCACTCGGCCATGTTGAGAAGCGCGGCCTTGGTCGCGCCATAGGCCGAGGCCGTCGGCATGCCGCCGAACGCCGTCGCCGAGGACACGATCGCGATCTGTCCCGATCCGCGCGCGACCATGCGCGGGGCGAGCGCGCAATAACACGCCGCCGTCCCGGCGAGATTGACGTCGAACGTCTTGCGATAGGCGTCGAACTCGGGGGCTTCGGCGGCGACGGGGATGTAGACGCCGGCGTTCAGAACGGCGAGCGCGATCGGTCCGTGCTCGTCTTCGATCCCCGCGACCGTCTCCTCGACCGCGGCGGCGTCGGTGACGTCGAGCGGCGCGGCGTGAATGCGGCCTCGGCCCTCCCCTGCCAGCTCCTCCAGCGCCTCTTGGCTGCGCGCGGAGATGACGACCGTCCAGCCCTGCTGCGCCATGCGTCGGGCCAGCGCGGCCCCGATCCCCGAGCTCGCGCCGGTGATCCAGCACACGCCGTCGGCCGGTGTCGCGGGACGCGGGGTCATGACGCGGTCTCCTCTTCGCGGGCGACGCCGATGCGATCAAAAAAGCGGCGGGCATCCGCGCGCACGGCGGATCGCTTCTCGGCGCTCATGCGGTCGAGCGTGTTGTAGATCATGCCGAGCCGATGGTTGTCCCGCAGCCTGTCTTCGTTCTCGATCAGGAAATTCCAGTAGAGGTAATTGAACGGACAGGCGGTTTCGCCGGTCTTCGCCTTCACCGAGTAGGCGCAGCCCGCGCAGTGATTGCTCATCCGGTCGATATAGGCGCCGCCGGCGGCGTAGGGCTTGGTCGCCATCAGCCCGCCGTCGGCGTAGAGCGCCATGCCGTGCGTGTTCGGCGCCTCCACCCATTCATAGGCGTCGGCGTAGACGGCGAGATACCAGGCGTTGACCTCGGCCGGGTCGACCCCGGCCAGAAGCGCGAAATTGCCCGTCACCATCAGCCGCTGGATGTGGTGAGCGTAGGCGTGCTTGCGCGTGGTGCGCACCACGTCGGCGACGCAGGCCATGTCGGTTTCGCCGGTCCAGTAGAAGTCCGGCAGCGGGCGCGTCGCCGCGAGATGGTTGCGCTCGAGATAGCCCGGCATGAAGCGCCAGTAGATCCCGCGCACGAACTCGCGCCAGCCGAGGACCTGCCGGATGAAGCCCTCCACGGCGTTGATCGGCGCTTCGCCGTCGCGCCAGGCCTGCTCGGCGACGCGGCAGACGGCCATCGGGTCCAGCAGCCCGGCGTTGAGATACATCGACAGGACGGAGTGGAAGAGGAAGGCCTCGCCTTCGGCCATTGCGTCCTGGTAATCGCCGAAGCGTGGCAGGGCGTGGGCGACGAACCAGTCGAGCTGGGCTTCGGCGTCCGCGGAGGCGACCGCGTAGCCGAACGGCTCGAGATCGCCGAAGTGATCGGCGTAGCGGTCGGCCACCGTGTCCAGAACCTCGCGCGTGATCGCGTCGGGCGCGACGGCCGGACGCTCGGGAATGTCGATTCCCGTGGGCAGCGCCTGGCGGTTGTCATGGTCGAAGTTCCATCGGCCGCCGGCGGGTTCGTCGCCCTCCATCAGCAGGCCCGTCTCGCGACGCATCTCGCGGTAGAAATACTCCATGGTGAGCCGCTTGCGGCCCTCGGCCCAGGCGTCGAAGCGCTCGCGCGAGCAGATGAAGCGATCGTCGCGGCGCACCTGTACGGGAACGCCGAGCGCCCCGGGCCAGCTCTCCATCTCTTCGCGCAGCCGATATTCGCCGGGCTCCACCGCGACCACCTCGTCGAATCCGCCCGGCTCCAGGGCGCGGGCGACCTCGCCGCGCAGGTTGTGCGTATTGTCCGGATCGTCGATGCGCGTGTAGGCGATCCGGACGCCTTCGGCCTCCAGCTCGGCGGCGAAATGGCGCATCGCCGAGAAGACGAAGGCGATCTTCTTCTTGTGGTGACGCACATAGGTCGCCTCGGTGTCGACCTCCGCCATCACGACCAGATCCGCCTCGGGGTCGAGGTCGCGCAGGCTGGCGATGTCGCGCGTCAGCTGGTCGCCCAGGACGAGGCGGAGAGCAGCCATGGCTCAGCTGAAGCTTTGCGGCGGCGCGCGGCGGACATAGCGGATCGACTGGCCGCGGGCTTCGAAGGCGCAGCCGGCCCAGTGGCCGTTCTCGTCATACCAGAGATCGACGGTGATATCGCTGACGACGCGGAACCGGTGAGCGCGGATCGTGCCGCCGTCTCCCGCGATGCGCTCCTCGCCGAGATACTGCACGTCGACCGGCAGGGGCCGCCCGGTCTCGGTGCTGATCATCCGGTCGAGCTCGACGCCGTAGCGATGCCAGTGCGAGGACGGCGGCGGCGCCGACTGGAACAATTCGTCGAAAGCCCCGGCCTCGTCCTCGCCGCGGACCCGCAGGCCTTCGCGCGTGCGCTCGGCCGCCACGCGGTAAGTCTCGCCGTCCTTCAGCGTGCGCGCGCGCAGCGAGACGAGCTCGTCGCCGCGCCAGCGTTCCGTGGACTCGTGTTCGTAGCGGAACATGGTGATCGGACCGAGGCCGGCCCGGAGGCGAATGGAGACGTCGACTTTGAGCGCATCTTCTTCTTCGGAGAACTCGACGCGATGCTCGCCGAATTCCGCATTCCCGCGATAGACGTCGAACACGATCGACTGGCCCGGGCGGGGCTCGGGCTCCGGCGCGACGTCCGCGACGGCGGCCGGCGCGGCGGCGAGGCAAACGACGAATGCGAGGGCGCGGATCATGAGGGGGCTCCTGCCTGAACTGGACATACGTAATACGCGTCGCCCCGCTGTTCGGATCACGGCCGCTTCATTCGCGCCCTGCCGGCGTTGAACCCCCAGGCGGGGGCGCCTAGCTTGCGGTCACCTTCACGAGGAGACCGCGCCATGCCCGCCGCCGCGACCAACGTCATCGACCTGATCGGGAACACCCCGCTCCTCCGCCTTCGCAAAGCCTCCGAAGAGACTGGTTGCGAGATCCTCGGCAAGTGCGAGTTCCTCAATCCGGGCGGCTCGGTGAAGGATCGCGCCGCGCTGGGCATCATCCGCGACGCCGAGGAGAAGGGCCTGCTCAGGCCCGGCGGGACCATCGTGGAGGGCACGGCGGGCAATACGGGCATCGGCCTGGCGATGGTCGGATCCGCGCTCGGCTATCGCACGGTGATCGTTTTCCCGCGCACCCAATCACAGGAGAAGCGGGATGCGATCCGGCTGATGGGCGCCGAGCTGATCGAGGTCGACGCCGCGCCCTACTCCAACCCCAACCACTATGCGCGCTACTCCGGCCGTCTCGCCGAGGAATTGAACGCGTCCGAGCCGAACGGGGCGATCTGGGCCAACCAGTTCGACAACATCGCCAATCGCAAGGCGCACTACGAAACCACCGGCCCGGAGATCTGGGACCAGCTCGGCGGGAAGGTCGACGGTTTCGCCGCCGCCGTCGGCTCGGGCGGCACGATCGGCGGGGTGTCGATGGCGCTCAAGGAACGCCGCAAGGACGTGCGGATCGCACTCGCCGATCCCGGCGGCGCGGCGCTCTACGGTTATTACGCCCATGGCGAGCTCAAGGCCGAGGGGACCTCGATCACCGAGGGCATCGGCCAGAGCCGCATCACGGCGAACCTGGAGGACGTCGAGATCGACGAGGCCTTCCGGATACCCGACGCCGAGGCGCTCGAGATCCTGTTCGACCTGGTCCAGGAGGAAGGCCTGTGCCTGGGCGGCTCGGCCGGGATCAATATCGCCGGCGCGGTCCGACTGGCGCGCAAGATGGGACCCGGCCACACCATCGTGACCATTCTCTGCGATCACGGCCAGCGCTATCAGTCGAAGCTCTACAACCCGGATTTCCTGCGCGAGAAGGAATTGCCGGTCCCGCCGTGGATGGACGCCGCCTAGCGGAAAGGCGGCGCGTAGAGCAGCCCGCCCTGGGACCATTGCGCGTTGAGGCCGCGCCTGAGGCCGAGACGCGAGTCAGCTCCGAGATGCCGCTCGAACAGCTCGCCGTAATTGCCGACGGCGGCGATCGCATCGAGCGCAAAGTCCGGCTCGAGATAAAGCTCTTCGCCGATCGCGCCCTCCGCGCCGAGCAGGCGGCGGACCTCCGGATTGCGCGAGGTCTCCGCAAGCTCGCGGGCATTGTCGCGGGTGACCCCGTACTCCTCGGCGGCGATGAGCGCATACAGCACCCAGCGCGCGGCTTCGGCGAAGCGCGGATCATCGGCCGAAACCACGGGCCCGAGCGGCTCCTTGGAGATCACGTCGGGCAGCAGGACATGCGCCTCGGGATCCTCGAGCGTCACGCGCAGGCCGGCCAGCGAAGAGATGTCGTTGGTGAACGCGTCGCACTCGCCGGCCTCGTAGGATTCGAGCGCGGCCGCCGCCGTCTCCCTTTCGACGGGCGTGAAGCTGATGTCGTAGGTCGCGGCGTAGTCGTTGAGATTGAGAACGGTCGTGGTCGCCCGTTGAACGCAGATGCGCGCGCCGTCAAGCTCCCGGGCGCTCGACACGCCGAGATCGGCTGGGGTCATGAAGCCCTGGCCGTCATAATAGTAGACGCCCGCGAAGCTCACCTCGAAGCCGGCGTCGCGCGCAAAGGTCCAGCTGGTGTTGCGGATCAGGATGTCGGCGCGGCCGTCGACGACGGCCTCGAAGCGCTCCGCCGTCGTCAGCGGCACGAACTCGACCCGGCGGGCGTCGCCCAGGAAAGCCGCGGCGTAGGCGCGACAGAGATCGGCTTCGAAGCCCGTCCAGCGGCCCTCTTCATTGCGGATCGCGAAGCCTTCCAGCCCGGTGTCCACACCGCAGCGCAGCACGCCGCGATCGCGGACCGCCTCCAGCTGGGAGCCCATTTCCTCGAATCCGCTCTCGGAAACCGTGAAACCCAACGCGAACGCCGCCGCCGCGCGTGCGAGACGACGCGGCGTGAACAGATCGAAGAACGGCGCAGTCGCCACCTCTTCCTCCGGGCCTAAGGCTGGGGCACGCTTCGGGTTTAGCGAACAGCGGAAGCGGCGTCGACATGAAACGAACCACGCGCCTGATCCATGCCGGGCGGCCCGACGACGACGACGGACTGGTCAACCCGTCGGTCCAGCGCGCCTCGACCCTGCTGGCTCGAAGCTCGGAAGCCCTCTACGCACCTGCGAAACGCCCCTTCCACTACGCGCGCGGCGGGCTCAGCCCGCAGGCCGAACTCCGCGATGCGCTCGCCGATCTCTACGGCGCCGACCATGTCGCGCTCGCGTCGTCGGGACTCGCCGCGGTCGCGCTCGCGCTGCGGCTGGCCGTGGAGGGCCCCGGCGAGGCGCTCATCTCCGACAGCGTCTACGGTCCGGTGCGCTATTTCTGCGACGAGGAGCTGCCCCGGCTTGGCGTCACGCCGCGCTACTACGCTCCCCGGATCGGCGCCGGCATCGCCGACCTGCTTTCCGAGGAGACGCGGTGCGTCCTGATGGAGTCGCCCGGCTCGCTCACCTTCGAGGTTCAGGACGTTCCCGCGATCGCGGACGCGGCACGCCGCGTCGGCGCGAAGACGGTGATCGACGACACCTGGAGCGCGGGCCTCCTGATGAATCCGCTGGAGCTCGGCGTCGATTTCGCCGCCCAGGCGCTGACCAAGTATGTGGGCGGCCATGCCGACTTCCTGATGGGCTCGGTGGCGGCGCGCGGAGACGACGCCGATGCGCTCGCGCGGCGGGAGATCCGCTACGGGCTGCATGTCTCGCCGGACGACGCCTTCCTCGCCCTGCGGGGGTATCGGACGCTGGCGCTCCGAATGGAGCGATCCGGCGCGTCGGGCCTGGAGATCGCCCGACGCCTGCAGGCGCATCCGCGCGTCGCCGAGGTGCTGCATCCAGGTCTCGAGGACAGCCCGGACAACACGCTGTTCCGACGCGATTTCTCGGGCGCGGCGGGATGCTTCGGCGTGGTCCTGAAGGACGTATCGGGGCGCGAGGCCGAGGCGATGCTCGATCGCCTCGAGCTCATCGCGCTGGGCTTCTCCTGGGGCGGGTTCGAGAGCCTGGCGATGCCCTGCGATCGCCAGCTCAGGCGACCGGCCGGCTCCTGGACGGCCGACGGCGCGCTGATCCGGCTCGCGATCGGGCTGGAGGACGTCGATGATCTCTGGGCGGATATCGAGCAGGCGCTGGCGGATTAGGGCAGGGTCTGGCGCCTCCGGCAGGACTCGAACCTGCAACCGTCCGCTTAGAAGGCGGGTGCTCTATCCGGTTGAGCTACGGAGGCGTCGCGGTTCAGTGCGACCAGGGCTCCTTGCGGTCATAGGCGAAATTGGACGCATATGACTTCACGGGACGTGGCGCTTCATGAACGTCGCGCACGCGGAAGGGAATGCCGTGGCGCCGCGCGTATTCGACCGCCTCGTCCTTCGTGTCGAAGCGAAGCGTGACCTGGCGCTGCATGTCGGTGCTGCTCGCCCAGCCCATCAGGGGATCGGGCCGCTTGGCGTGACGGGGTTCGAACTCGAGCACCCAGCGCTTGGTCTTCGCGCGGCCCGACTGCATGGCGGTTTTCGACGGGCGATAGATCTTCGCGAACATGAGCGATCGTCCTCACCTGATGACGCTTGCGGCGGCCGACGCCGAAGCGGATTGAGTTGGTCGGGGCGGCCGGATTCGAACCAGCGACCCTCTGCTCCCAAAGCAGATGCGCTACCAGGCTGCGCTACGCCCCGGCGCCGACGCCGGTTTAGGCCGCGCCGGCCGGCGAGGCAAGCCGATCAGCCCTCCCCGCCCTCGGACGCGTCAGCGTCGGCGGGCGCCTCGGTCTCCGGCGCATCGGCCTCGGTCGTGCCGAACATGGCGTGGCGGACGAGGTCGCCCGGCGCGATCCCCGCCTGGGCGGCGCGACCGCCGGCGATTTCCAGCACGCCGATCACCGGGAAATCCGACGGCAGCTGGCGCAGCGAGCGCGGCTGGGCGTGAGCGACCACCTTGGCGATCGTGCCGTCGGCGCGGATATAGACGATGTCCAGCGGGATCAGCGTGTTCCGCATCCAGATCGTGACCGGGCGCACCTGGCCGAAATCGAACAGCATCGCCTCGTCCGGCGCGATCGACTCCCGCCACATCATGCCGCGCTGGCGGCTGGCCGGGGTGTCGGCGATCTCGGCGGAGAATCGCACCGGTCCGGCGTCCGTTTCGACGACGACCGGCTCAGGGCCGCCGTACTCGACGACGGCGTCGCGCGCCGTGGGGTCGACGGGTTGCGCCGCGGCCGAGGCGGTGGCGAAGGCGAAGGCGGCGAAGAGTGCGATGAGGCGTGTCATGGCGCGCAAGCTAGCCGCCCGCCCCGGCGCGCGCAATCGCGTGGACTGGGCTGCGCGCGGATCGGGCTGCTGCATTTCATCATATTTCATGCATTCACATCGCCGTGAGCCGCGTTAACCTTTGTTCATAGAAAATGAGCACGGGGAGAAAGCGATGAAATATCCAAAGAGCGTTCTTTTTTCGGGAGCGGGCGTGAGCTGGCTTGCGCTCGCGCTGGCAGGTGCGGCTCATGCGCAGGAGCCGGCCGGCGCCGTTGAAGAGACGGAAGTCATCGTGGTCACCGCGACGAAACGCGAGCAGTCGCTTCAGGATGTTCCCTTCTCGATCAACGCCCAGACCCAGGCCGATATCCAGCGCACGGGCGCGGATACGCTCGAGGATCTCTCGCGCAATATCGCGGGCCTCTCGATCCAGAATCTCGGGCCCGGCCAGAGCCAGGTGGCGATCCGCGGCGTGTCGGCCGGCCAGATCGTGCGCGACCAGCCCGGCGTGAAGGAGCAGGTCGGCGTCTATCTCGACGAATCGGTGATCTCGCTGTCCCTGTTCACGCCGGATATCGATCTCTACGACCTCAACCGGGTGGAGACGCTGCGCGGGCCGCAGGGCACGCTGTTCGGATCCGGGTCGATCGGGGGCACGATCCGCTACATCACCAATGAGCCCGACCCGAGCGGGTTCGAGGCCTCCGCCGAAGCCGAGATCAATCAGATCGACGACGGCGGGACCGGCGGCCATATCAAGGGCATGGCGAACATGCCGCTCGGCGAGACGGCCGCGCTGCGCGTCGTCGGCTACCACACCGAGTACGGGGGCTTCATCGACGCGCTGCGCGAGGGCGGCGGCGTTGACGAGAACGTCAACAGCGGCAGCCGGACGGGCGTGCGCGCCGCGTTGCGCTTCGAGCCGACGGAAAATCTCACGATCACGCCGCGCGTCGTCTACCAGGAGATCGAGACCGACGGCTTCAACCGCCAGGAAGTCTACAATCTCTACGCCAACCCCTACACGACGACGCGGCCGGCGATCCAGCTGGGCGAGCGTCAGCAATACCTGTTGCTCGACGAAGGCTTCAGCGACGAATTCCTGCTGGCCGACCTCACCGCCAGCTACGATTTCGGGCCGGCGACGCTGACCTCGATCAGCAGCTACACGGACCGCAGCATCCTCGTCAGCCGCGACGCCAGCGCGCTGAGCGGCAGCGTCTCGGTCGATCTCGGATTTCCGGACGCGGGCGTGCTGCTGCCCTCGAACCTGCGCGATACCACCGAAGTCGAGCAGTTCACCCAGGAGGTCCGGCTGAGCTCCAACGGCGCCGGTCCGCTCGAATGGATCATCGGCGCCTTCTACGCCGAGACCGACCGGGTCTACGCCCAGCGCCTTCCCACCCCGGGATACGACGCGTTCACCGACGCCACGCTCGGCGCCGGCACGTCGGCGGCGGTGGCCAACGGCTTCCCGGCCGACTCGCCGTTCAACTCGGACCTGCCCTACACGATCGAGCAGCTGGCCGTGTTCGGCGAAGCCACCTGGGCGGCGACCGACCGGCTCGACCTGACCGCCGGCGGACGCTGGTACGAGTTCGACGAGACGCGGACCATCACGACCGGCGGCCTGTTCGCCGCGGGCGACACGGGCGTCGTCGACGAGACCTCGTCGGACGGCTTCACGCCGCGCTTCATGGCGAGCTACGCAGTCAACGACGAGCTGACGCTCAACGCGCAGGCCTCCCAGGGCTTCCGCCTGGGCGGCGTCAACGACCCGCTCAACACCGCGCTGTGCACGCCGGCGGACCTCGCGACCTTCGGCGCCTTTCAGGACTATGACGACGAGACGCTGTGGAACTACGAAGTCGGCGTGAAGTCGCAGAGCCGCGGCGTGACGTTCAACGCGGCGGCCTTCTATACCGACATCAGCGATCTCCAGGTGACGCTGGACGCGGGCTCCTGCTCGTCGCGGATCTCGTTCAACGTGCCCGAGGCGCACACCGCCGGCGTCGAGGCCGAACTGACCCTGCAGCCGACCAACGGGCTGACGCTGGCTTTCGCCGGCAGCGTGGTCGAGGCCGAGTTCGATTCCACCGTCCGGGCCGGCGACGGCTCGATTCTCGGCGGCGTCGAGGAGGGCAACCGCCTGGCCTCCGTGCCGGAGACGCAGTTCTCCGCGAGCGCGATCTACACCTTCCCGGCGCCCTGGGCGGGCGCGACGGCGGAAGGTTTCGTGACCGCGGCGGTCCAGCATATCGGGTCGCGCTACACCCAGCCGGGCGACCAGGTCCCCGGAGCCGGCGACTTCGTCTCCGGCCTGCCCTTCGGCGGGGCGACCGGGACCGAGGTGACGTCGCTCGATCTCGAGCTGGATCCCTATGAGGTCGCCTATCTCAGCGCCGGCCTCGATTACGGCGATCTGCAGATCACGGTCTTCGTCGACAATGTCTTCGACGAGAACGCGAACCTGTCGTTCGACCGGGAGCGCGGCGGACGCGCCCGCCTGGCGTTCCGCACCAACCAGCCGCGGACGTTCGGGATCACGATCCGCAAGCAATACTAGAACCTGTCGACCCGTTCGGGTCTCTCTCCGGCGGCGCCCTTCGCGGGGCGCCGCTTTTCTTTGCGCCGCGGTCCACGCTGTGCAGTCCCCGGCTTGCCCGACCGGGCGCGCCCGGCTTATCTCCGCGCGCCTTAAAGAAGCCGGAGCCCTCCCCATGCGCCTCGACAAGATTTCCATCGGCGAGAACCCGCCCGACGACATCAACGTCATCGTCGAAGTCCCCGTCGGCGGCGAGCCGGTGAAGTACGAGATGGACAAGGACGCCGGCACGGTCTTCGTCGACCGCTTCCTGCACACGCCCATGCGCTATCCGTGCAATTACGGCTTCGTGCCCCACACCCTGTCCGACGACGGCGACCCGATCGACGTCATGGTGCTCGGCCAGACCTCGCTCATACCGGGCTGCGTCGTGCGCACCCGGCCGATCGGCGTGCTGCTGATGGAGGACGAGAGCGGCATCGACGAGAAGATCCTCGCCGCGCCGCACCCCAAGCTCAGCCCCTATTACGACGAGATCCGCGACTACACCGACGTCCACGAGGCCCAGCTCGCGCGCATCACCCACTTCTTCGAGCACTACAAGGATCTCGAGCCGCGCAAGTGGGTGAAGATCGGCGGCTGGCACGGCGTCGACCGCGCGCGCGAACTGATCACCGAGGCGATCGAAAGGGCGGGGTGATCACGGCGCCGGGCCGGCGTCGGCGGCTCAGTCCTCCAGCGCGGTGAAGATCATGATCAGCGCGATGAAGCCGCCATAGCGGAAGGCCGCCGCGCCGGCCTGGGCCGTTCCCTCGTCGAGGAACATCAGGAACAGCGTCTCGCCGATGACGGTGAATCCGCCGAACAGCGAGGCGACGGCGAGGCCGCAACCCAGCAAGGCCCAGCGCTTGGCGCGCTGGAATCCGGCGCTGTCGGCGTTTACCGCGCGCAGCATGGCGATCGCGCCCCCGCCGCAGAAGACGAAGGCGGCGATCTTGCCCGCGACGATCAGGGTGGCGCCGAGCCAGATCACGGTCGGGCTCTGCGTCGCCCAAGGCGGCCGCTCGCCGGCCGGGAGCGCCTCCATCGCGGCGACCTCGGCCACGGCGTCGTAGGCCACGTCCGGCTTGGCCAGATTGCCGAACGCCCCGATCAGCCCCCACAGGGCAACCAGCAGGATCAGCAGGATCTTGAGGTATCTTATCAACGCACCCTCCCCGGCCCGTCAGGGAGGACGCTAGCACGACGGCGCACAGGCAAGCACGTCCGGACGGCGCTTCGGTTATGGCGGGTGAACGCGAGTGGCAGGCCCTAGGGGAATCGAACCCCTGTTTCCAGGTTGAAAACCTGGCGTCCTAACCATTAGACGAAGGGCCCGCGATCTCGCGAGGCGCACCATATATCCGCCCCGAATCCGGGATGCAAGTCATTGGCGTCGGCGACGCAGCGACTTTTTCACTCCGTCGGCGCGAGATCCTCGAGGTGAAGCTCGGCGCGCCGGCCGAAGCGATTGTCCTCGGCCTTGAGGCGGCCCGCGGCGTGCCACGGCCCCTCCCCGCCTTCCAGGAGCGCCGCGCCGATCGGATTGTCGGCGACGCGGAACGCGATGCCCTGCAGCCGCGCGCCGGCCTCCGATTCGAAGGCGAAGCGCACATGGTCCTTGCCGACGCGCTCGGCGTAGCGCTTGCGCAGGTCGGCGAAGGCGAACCGGGGCTCGGGATTGCCGACGCCGTAGGGCGCGGCGGCCTGTAGCGCCGAGCAGAACTCGAAATTGACCGCCGACGGGCTGATCACCGCATCGATGTCGTAGCGGCGCGCCTCGTGGGCGGCTTCCCATTCCGGCGCCAGGCGTTCGCGCATGAAGGCGCGGAAATCATCGATCGCGTCGGCGGCGACCGTCAGGCCCGCCGCCATCGGGTGGCCCCCGCCGGCGACGAGCAGGCCTTCGGCGCGCGCCGCGCCGATCGCCGCGCCGAGATTGACGCCCTTGCACGACCGGCCGGAACCCTTGGCCAGCCCGGTCTCGGGATCGATCCCGATGACGATCGAGGGCCGGTTGAAGCGCTCCTTGATGCGCCCGGCGACGATGCCGATCACGCCGGCGTGCCAGTGCTCGCCCGCTGCGATCAGAACCGGGTCGGCGTCGGGATCGGCCTCGCGTTCGATGCGCGCGAGCGCGGCCTCCAGCACGTCGGCCTCGATCTCGCGGCGTTCGGCGTTGAGCCGGTCGAGCTCCGCAGCGATGCGCCGGGCTTCGTCGGCGTCCCCGGTGGTGAGCAGCGTTGCGCCCAGATCGGACTTGCCCACGCGGCCGCCCGCATTGATGCGCGGGCCGATCAGGAACCCGGCGTGATAGGGCGTCGCCTCGCCCGAGAGCCCGGCGGCCTCGGCGAGCGCGGCCAGTCCCGGCCGCGCCCAGGCGCTCATCACCTTCAGCCCCTGGGCGACGACGGCGCGATTGACGCCGGTGAGCGGGACGACGTCGCAGATCGTGCCCAGCGCGGCGAGATCGGCGAATCCGAGAATGTCGGGCGCTTCGGCGTTTCCGAACGCGCCCCGACGTCGGCCCTCGCGATTGAGCGCGGCTAGCAGCACGAAAGTCACGCCGGCGGCGGCCATGTGTCCGCAGCCCGATTCGTCGTCGGGCCGGTTGGGATTGACCAGTGCGGCGGCCGGCGGCGTCTCGCCGCTCATCATGTGATGATCGATCACGATCACCGGCAGTCCGATGGATTCGGCGGCCCGGAGCGGCTCGAGCGCCGCGGCGCCGCAATCGACGGTGAGGACGAGCTCGGCGCCCTCATCCTTGAGATGCGCGAACGCCTCGGCTGTGGGGCCATAGCCCTCCTCGATCCGGTCGGGCACGTAGATCAGCGGCTCGGCGCCGACCGCGCCCAGCCAGCCCGAGAGCTGGGCCGCCGAGGTGGCCCCGTCCACGTCGTAGTCGGCGAACACGGCGATCTTCCGCCCGGCGGTGATCGCGTCCCAGATCAGGCCCGCGGCCTTGTCCATGTCCTGAAAGCGCGTGGGATCGGGGAAGCTGTCGCGCAGGCGCGGCGCGAGGAAGCCGGCCGCGGCGTCCGGCGCGATACCGCGTGCGGCGAGCAGGCGCGCCAGCGCGTCCGGACATCCCGAGATCCGCGCGATCTCGCCGGCGATGCGGTCGTCGGCGGGGTTGAGCCGCCAGGCCTTGCCCGCCAGCGACCGCTCGACGCCGAACAGCGGCTCGTCCGGGCCGGCGTCGGAGCGGATGGCGGGCTCGACCGTCATGCGTCGATGCGGGTCCGGGTCTGCACGCGGCGCCGCGCGCCCGTGACCGAGGAGAAGATCAGCGACTCCGTCGAGACGAGCCCGCCGGATTCGTGAACGCCTGCTACCAGCGCGCCGTCGGTCACGCCGGTGGCGATGAACAGGCAGTCCTTCGAGGCGAGCTCGGCGAGGTCATATTTACGGTCGAGATCCTCGACGCCGACCCGGCGGGCGCGTTCGCGCTCCTCGTCGGTGCGGAAATGAAGCCGGCACTGCATCTGACCGCCCAGGCAGCGCAGCGCCGCCGCGCCGAGCACGCCTTCGGGCGCGCCGCCCCGGCCGATATAGATGTCGGGATCCGCCTCGGGGTCGGCGACCGCGATGACGCCGGCGACGTCGCCGTCCGGGATCAGCATGACGCGCGCGCCGACCGCGCGCAGGTCATCGATGATGTGCTGGTGGCGATCGCGCTCCAGAACGCAGGCGGTGATGTCCGACGGCGATACGCCGCGCGCCTTGGCCAGCGCGGCGACATTGTCTTTCGTCGAGGCGTCGAGATCGATCACGCCTTCGGGGAAGCCGGGGCCGACGGCGATCTTGTCCATGTAGGTGTCGGGCGCGTGCAGCAACCCGCCGCGGGGCGCCAGCGCGAGCACGGCGAGCGCGTTGGCCATGCCCTTCGCCGTCAGGCTGGTGCCCTCGAGCGGATCGAGCGCGATGTCGATCTCCGGGCCCTGCCCGGATCCGACCTCCTCGCCGATATAGAGCATCGGCGCCTCGTCGCGCTCGCCCTCGCCGATGACGATGCGGCCCTTCATCTCCATCGCGTTCAGGCCGGTGCGCATGGCGTCGACGGCGGCCTGGTCGGCGGCGATCTTGTCGCCGCGTCCGGCGAGCTTCGCCGCGGCGATCGCGGCGGTCTCCGCAGCGTGGAGGGATTCAAGGGCGAGACGTTCGAGGGCGCGGCCTTCAGACATTCAACAAGCTTCCTGCAATGAAATTCGAGCGTAAGCGGATTCCCCGGCGCGGGGAGCCGCGGTGTCAGCGTGGGTCGGGCGCCGGCGGTTCGGCGCGGCGCAGCGATTCGGCGGCGTAGGCCTCGGCGTCGAACGCGCTGCGAAGGGCCTGGGCGTTGACGCGCACCTGCGCGGCCACCCGGATCAGAACATCGGTCTCAGCCGTCATGCGGGCGAGTTCGCCGTCCGGCAAGCGTCGTTCGGGCACGTAGGCCGGCGTCGGCGCGGCCTCGTCCGCGGCGAGCAGTTCATCGGTCCAGCGCGCCTCGGTCGGCTCGGGCCGGATCGTCATGCAGCTCGATGCGCCTGCGGCGGCGAACGCCGCAAGCCCCGCCCTGAATGCTGAACTGAACCGCACTTGCGACCTCCCGCGCAGTGGACGCGCCGAATGGTTTCTATACGTTCGCGGCGTGCGGTGTCACGTTTTCAGAGGAGTATCGGAACGATGGCGCAGCGAAAGTCGGACAAGGCCCCCTCCACGCCGCGCAAGCTCCGCGCGAAAAGCGCGGCGAAGCCGTCGAAGGCGGCTTCGGCGAAGGCGCGCGAATCCGGCTCGGAGAAGCCGGCGGCCAAATCGGCGCCCGAGGCGGAGGCCGCGCTCGGCTGGTCGGATTTCCCCGCCGTCTCGCAGGCCGATCTCGACCGGCTCGAGGAGGTCTCCCGCAACGTCATGCAGGCCTCGCTGAAGAGCCAGAAGCTGATGAGCGACGTGATGCGGCGCTCGCTCGAGGGCGATCCGGAGCTGACGCCCCAGGCCGATCCGCTGCACGCCGCGCCGGAACTCGTCGACGTCTGGGGCAAGATCGCCGCCGACCCCGAGCTCATCCTCCAGGCCCAGGCCGACCTCTATCGCGGCTATCTCGATCTGTGGGGCGGCGCGACCAAGCGCATGATGGGCGAACAGGCCGACCCCGCGATCGAGCCGGAGAAAGGCGACAAGCGGTGGCGCTCCGAGGCCTGGTCGGACAACCCGTTCTTCGACGCCATGAAGCAGTCCTACCTGCTCAACCAGCGTTTCCTGATGGGGCTGATCTCGGGCGCGAAAGGCGTCGACGAGGCGACCAAGCGCAAGGTCGAGTTCATCACCCGCCAGATGGTCGACGCCATGGCGCCGACGAATTTCGCGCTGACCAATCCCGACGTACTCCAGGCGACCTTCGAGAGCCGCGGCGAGAACCTGACGCGCGGTCTCATGAACCTCGTCAACGACCTCGAGCGCGGTCATGGCCGGCTCGCCCTGTCGCAGACCGACATGGAGGGCTTCAAGGTCGGCGAGGATCTTGCCGCGACGCCCGGACAGGTCGTTTTCCGCAACGAGATCATGGAGCTGATCCAGTACGCGCCGGCGACCGACGAGGTGCGCAAGCGCCCGCTGCTGATCGCGCCCCCCTGGATCAACAAGTACTACATCCTCGACATGCGCCCGGCCGGCTCGATGATCCGATGGCTGGTCGAGCAGGGCTTCACCGTCTTCCTGATCTCCTGGGTCAATCCGGACGCGAGCCTCAAGGACAAGACCTTCGAGGACTATATCCGCCAGGGCCTGTTCACCGCGCTCGACAAGATCGAGGACGCCACCGGCGAGAAGCAGGTCGACGCCGTGGGCTACTGCATCGGCGGCACGATGCTGGGCGCCGCGCTCGCGCTGATGGCCGCCGAGGGCGACGACCGGATCGCCTCGGCGACCTTCTTCGCCGCCCAGCTCGATTTCGAGCGCGCCGGCGACCTCCTCGTCTTCATCGACGAGGAATGGTTCAAGGAGATCGAGCGGCTGATGGACGTCCAGGGCGGGGTGCTCGACGGGCGCACCATGGCCGACACCTTCAACATGCTGCGCTCGAACGACCTCGTCTGGTCGTTCGTCATCAACAACTATCTGCTCGGCAAGCAGCCCCAGGCCTTCGACCTGCTCTACTGGAACGCCGACCAGACGCGCATGCCCAAGGCGCTGCACCTATACTATCTCGACAGCTTCTACCGGAAAAACCTTCTGGCCAAAGGCGAACTGGAGATCGGCGGGCACACGCTCGACCTGTCGAAGGTCAAGGTCCCGGTGATGATGCAGGCCTCGGCCCAGGACCACATCGCGCCCGCGGAGTCGGTCTATCGCTCGGTGAAGCTGTTCGGCGGACCGGCGCAGTACCTCCTCGCCGGCTCGGGCCACATCGCCGGCGTCGTCAATCATCCCGGCGCGAAAAAGTATCAGCACTGGATCAACGACGCCCTGCCCGCCACGCGGGAGGAATGGCTCGAAGGCGCCGAGGAGCATCCCGGCTCCTGGTGGCCCTACTGGCGCGACTGGCTCTTCGGGATGGACGACGCCATGGTCACCGCCCGCGAACCCGGCGGCGGCGAGCTCGAGCCGATCTGCCCGGCCCCGGGCGAATACGTGAAGGTGCGGAGCTAGCCGCCTCGCTCCGCTTGCGGTTCAAGATGGAGGATGCGGCGTACGCGATCCGCGTCCTCTCCGAACCGGCGTTCCAGTTCCGAAGAACAGGTTGAGTCGACCGCGGGCCCGACGTTTCCGCCGAACAGGCCGGAACGTTCGTACTCAACTCGCTCGACGGATGCGGCGCGCACCTGAGCATCGATCTGCTCGATAACGGCGAGTTCGCCCCGCTCGAGCAATTCGTCCAGTCGGAACCGACGCCCGTTCTCCGTAACAAGATGATATTTGGTGAAGAACGCCGGTTGATCATCCCTTTCGCCGGAATAACAGGCCGTCTCCAAGCCTGCCGCGTCCCCATATCGATACGACTCGCGTGCGAACGACCAATAGCCTGAGCGGATCATCTCGTCGCGCGTGAACGCCTGAAACGAAAAGGCGTCGAGCACTGTGAAGACCAAGGTGACGGCGATGGCAAGGGACCCGACGGCCGCCGAGGCGCCGTCGTATCTGCGATAGGCTTGCTGAACGTATGCGCCCGGATCGAACTCCGTATCGGGCTTCAGCCGGTCGCGTCGCAGATCGAATTCGAGCTCACGCGCCAGCTGCTCCGGCGGGCGCGCCTGCGAATTCGTCGTATTCCAGCCGCATCGCAGGTAAAGGAATTCGGCGAAGCCCGCACTCGTCCGTCCCGCTATCTGGCCCAGCGGCCAGATGAGCGTGATTCCGGCGAACACACCCAATACCACTGCAAAACCAATAATATCGCTTTCAAGCACGATGTCGTTGTAATCGGAGAGAGCTACTGAGTTCCGCAGAAGGAGGGTTAGGAAGTACGCGCCGCTCGTAGCGCACGCCATTCCAATCGCCATGCCGCCGAGCGGGATTGCAGCCACCGCAAGAAAAGCCCAGTACCGCGGATAGGTCTGCGCGGACGCGTACTCCGCTAGCCGCTCGCGCGCTGCGACGAGGAATTCCTGCTCGGCTTCCGTCAAGCGCCGCCTGTATCGGCGGGGGTCGCCGGACAAGAAACGCGCGATGACGAATCTCCCCAACCCCAAGATGGCTAGAAGAACGACAACAGCGAGCGGAATGATCGCGGCGTAGAGGCCCAGCTCCAGCCAGAAATCATCCTTGATCGCTTGGAGCAATCGCTCAAGCGGGAGGACAGCCCCTTCAAATACGGCCAAGCGCATCAGTTCGAAGACGAGCGCGCCGAGGCCGAACCATAAGACGATCAGCGGCAGTGTGATCGCCGAAACCGCCGCCGCCATGAACCAACCGGCCGAGTCATTCGCAACCGCCTCCGCGGACGAGTGTCCCTCGCGGTTCGATTCGTCGAGACGCTTTTCAGACAGTCCCGCACCTGCACTGGCGTGGTCGCGAGCGCTCTCATCACTGAGCCGGAAGAAGAGCCAACCTGCAGCGATAGCAGGCGGAGAGAGCCCGAGCAGCCACAGTCTCTCTGTGCTGAAGTCGAAAACAAGACAAACCACAAGGCCAAGATTGATGATGGCGACACCGTAGACGGGGAACACCAGCAGCATGTACGCGATCGTCCGCCGGAGACCGGGCGACGGCAGATTCATACCGACCCGCCAGCTGGAAACCAGCACGGCAAGGTTCAGCGCCAGGTAGGTTTGAACCAGAGACAGCGAGCCGGAGTGGATGTTCGTCCATGCCTGGAACTTCTCTGAGGCGCCGAACAGGACAACGCCTGCTCCAAGCAGTCCGATCGACCCCACGAGCGCGATCCGCAACGACCGCGGCAGTTTTCGCTTTTCAATCAAGGGCCGCCTCCCCCCGCGCGCGCTGGCGATCTTCCGCAAACGGGACGGCGACGCAAGTTTGAGTGGCGTCGTCTAGCAAACAAAAACGGGCGGCCGCATCGCGACCGCCCGTCTCTTCGTCTGCAAGCGCCCGCTGTCGCGGGAGCCGCCCTAGCGCTTCGAGAACTGGAAGCTGCGGCGGGCTTTCTTCTTGCCGTACTTCTTGCGCTCGACCACGCGGGAGTCGCGGGTGAGGAAGCCGCCGGCCTTGAGCACGGGGCGCAGTCCCGGCTCGTAGAAGGTCAGCGCGCGCGAGATGCCGTGGCGCACCGCGCCGGCCTGGCCCGACAGGCCGCCGCCGGTGACGGTGGCGTAGACGTCGAACTGGTCCTTGCGGTCGGCGGTCTCGAACGGCTGCTGCAGGAGCATGCGCAACACGGGCCGCGCGAAATAGGTCTCCTGGTCGCGGCCGTTGACCTCGATCTTGCCGTTACCCGGCTTGATCCAGACGCGCGCGATCGCGTTCTTGCGCTTGCCGGTGGCGTAGGAGCGGCCGTGCTCGTCGATCTTCGGTTCGGGAAGGGCTTCCTCCTCGACGTCCGGGGTGATCGGCGATTCCGCTTCCTTGAGCGCGGACTTCAGATCTTCGAGAGAGCGAGCTTGTTCAGCCATGATCAGCTCCGCGCGTTCTTGGCGTTGAGGGACTTGAAGTCGACGACTTCGGGCTTTTGCGCCTCGTGCGGATGCTCGGCGCCGGCGTAGACGCGCAGCTTCGAGAACTGCTTGCGCGCCAGCGGGCTTTCCTTGGGCAGCATGCGCTTGACCGCGGCCTCGACGACGCGCTCGGGGAACTTGCCCTCGAGCAGCTTGCGCGGGCTGGTCTCCTTGATGCCGCCGGGATGGCCGGTGTGGCGGTAATAGCGCTTGTCGTCGGTCTTGCGACCGGTGAACCGCACCTTGTCGGCGTTGATCACGACGACATGGTCGCCGGTGTCGACATGGGGCGTGTAGTCCGGACGGTGCTTGCCGCGCAGCCGGGTGGCGATGTAGGCGGCGAGACGGCCGACGACGGCGTCCTCCGCATCGATCACGACCCACTTGTGCTCGACGTCGGCAGGCTTGGCGGTAAAGGTCTTCATCGCTTCGGCCTCGATCAAACGGCGTGCGCCGGGGACCTCCCCCGGCGCGTCTGCGGCTTCCTTACGCGCGCGCCCGTCAAAGGTCAATGGGCGCGTTCCGGAAAGCGTATGGATTCAGGGCGCTAAATGCACGGTATTACACTACCGTATATTTCGGCGTCGGGGTGTCGCGCCGCGCGCGGCTTCGCGCTAAACACGGCCGGGGCATCTGTTCACGCGAGGCCGCATGACCGTCTCCCGCCGCGCCTTCCTGCGCTCCGCCGCCGCGACTTCGACGGCCTTCGCCGGCCTGCCCGTGCTCGCAGGATGCGGGCGCGGCGTCGACGCGGATTATCTCAGCGAGGTCGAGGGCTTCGGCCCGCTCGTCGCCGATCCGCGGCGGCTATTCGATCTGCCGGAGGACTTCAGCTACGCGGTCTTCTCCGAGTTCGGCGACCTGATGGACGACGGTCTGCTGGTCCCCGGCGACCATGACGGCATGGCGGCGTTTCCCGGTCCGGACGGCCGGGTGACGCTGGTTCGCAATCACGAGCTCTATCCGGACGAGGCCGACAAGTCGGCCTTCGGCGCCAACGCCGAGCGCCTGGCGCGGGTCGACGAGACGCGCATCTTCGACTTCACGCCCGAGGGCGAGCCGCACCTGGGCGGAACGACCACGGTGGATGTCGACCCCGAGACCCTGCGCGTCGAGCGCCAGTTCCTTTCGCTGGCGGGGACCTGCAACAACTGCGCGGGCGGGCCGACCCCGTGGGGCAGCTGGATCAGCTGCGAGGAGACGCTGATGAGGGCGGGCGAACGGGCCCGCGTCGATCACGGCTATGCCTTCGAGGTCGCCGCCGACGCGACGGGCCTGGTCGATCCCGTGCCGCTGCGCGGCCTCGGGCGCTTCGTCCACGAAGCCGTCGCCGTGGACCCGGCCACCGGCGTCGTCTACCAGACCGAGGACGACGACCCCGGCCTGATCTATCGTTTCCTGCCCGACCGGCCCGGCGAGCTCTGGCGCGGCGGCCGGCTGCAGGCGCTGGCGATCGAAGGGCGGCCGGGCGCGGACACGCGCAACTGGTCGGGCGAGGACGCGATCCCGGTCGGCGAGCGGCTGTCCGTCCGCTGGATCGATCTCGACGAGATCCATTCGCCCGAGGGCGATCTGGCTGCTCGCGGCGTCGCGGCCGGCGCGGCGCGCTTCACGCGCGGCGAAGGCATGTGGTTCGGCGACGGCGAGGTCTACTTCTGCTGCACCGACGGCGGACCGGAGCGCATCGGCCAGATCTGGCGCTACCGCCCCAGCCGCTTCGAGGGCTACGCGCAGGAATCGAGCGAACCGGGCGTGCTGGAGCTGTTCGTGGAGAGCACGGACCCGCGACTTCTGGAGAACTGCGACAACATCACGGTGGCGCCGTGGGGCGATCTCATCGTCGTGGAAGACGGGCCCGCCGAGCAGTACATACGCGGGGTGACGCCGGAGGGCCGCCTCTACACAATCGGACGCAACGCCGCCTCCGAGGGAGGCGAATACAGCGAGATTACAGGACCATGCTTTTCACCCGACGGATCGATTCTCTTCTTCAACGTTCAGAGACCGGGACGGACTTTCGCCGTGCGCGGGCCGTGGGCGCGACGCTCCTTGCAGCCGCGCTCGGCCTGAGCGCCTGCGGCGAGCCGCCCGCCGAGGAAACCACTGACGCCGAACCCGAGACTCGGATCGAGTCCGCGCTCGTCACGAACGTGTTCGAGCCCGCCGGTGCGGTGGAGTCGCTGGCCTTCCTGCCGGTCCCGGACGCGCCCTGGACGGGGCTTCTGGCCGCCTCGATGCGCCAGGGCGGGTTCGACATCTACACGATCGACGGCGAGCGCATCATTCAGAGCGCCGGCCCGCGACTGATCGATGTCGGGGCCGTGGCCGGATTCGACCTCAGGGGAGAACGCTTCCCGTTCCTGTTCGGCGTCGATCTCGAGGGCGCGCTCAGGAGCTACGCCCTGATCCGCGAGACCCGCGAGATGGCCGAGCTGCCGCTCGGCGCCGACGCGCCGTCGGAAGGCGCGGCCGGCGTGTGCGTGTTCGACGAGGGGATCGGCTATGTCGATCTCGCCGTATTGGGCGAGGACGCCGAGGCGACGATCCTCAGGATCCGCGATCGCGGCGAGGATGCGCTGTCGGTCGAGACCCGCGCGACGATCGCGCTTCCCTTCCCCGCGCGCGCCTGCACCTCGGCGAACGGCGAGCTGGTGATCGGCGGGCCGACGGCCGGCCTGGCGCGGATAGATTCCGGCGGCGAGATCGTCGCCGACGCGCCGGGCCTGGCCGTGAGCGAACTGGTCTACGCCGAGCTGCTGGGCCGGCCGGTGGTGATCGCGCCCGCGCCGGAGCTTGGCCGCCTGATCGTGTTCGACGCGCGCACGCTCGAAGAGATCGCCGCGCTCGAACTCGAGGATGGCTTGAACGCCCCGGCGGTCCAGCGTCCCGGTGCAGTGGCGCTCACGCTGGAGTCCTATGGCGGGATGGCGTTCTCGTCCGGCGTGATGGCGGTCTACGACGCCGGCGATTCCCGGGTGAAGCTGGTCGCCCGCGAAGTCGTCTCGCGGGCCGTCGTCGCGCCCGAGTGACCCGCCCGGGCCGCCGCCCAGGCGGTTATCCCGGCGACCAGGAAGAGCGCGATCGCCCCGGCCTGGTGGATGAGCGACAGCCAGAGCGGCGCGGCGGCCATGAGCGTGGCGACGCCCAGCGCGACCTGGGCGAGGATCGTGATCGCCATCACCACGGCGAGGCGCTGCAGCGCGATGTCGTCTTGCCGCCTCAGCCGGACGGCCAGCGCCAGCGCCGCGGCCGTCAGCAGATAGGCGAACCAGCGGTGGTGGAGCTGCACCGCCGGCCGGCTCTCGAAGGCCGCCTGCCAGAGCGGCAGGCTGGACAGATAGCCGTCCGGGATCAGCCGGCCCTCCATCAGCGGCCAGGTCGTGAAGATGCGCCCGGCGTCGAGCCCGGCGACGAAGGCGCCCAGCGCGACCTGGAGCAGCACGCCGGCCCATAGCGCGGCCGTCCAGCGAAAGACGCGCGCGGAAGATCCGATCCGCGCCGCGCCATAGCGCAGCTCGAGCGCCGTCCACAGCGTCACGCCGAGAATGATGAAGGCCATCACCAGATGGGTCGCCAGCCGGTACTGGCTCACGTCGAGCCGGTCGGCGAGCCCCGACGACACCATCCACCAGCCGATCGCGCCCTGCAGCCCGCCGAGTCCGAAAAGGATCCACAGGCGCGGCTTGAGCCGCGCGGGAACCCGCCTGCGGAAGAGGAAGATCGCGAACGGGACCGCGAAGACGAGGCCCAGCGTGCGGCCGAGCTGGCGATGGCCCCACTCCCACCAGTAGATGAACTGGAACTCGGCCATCGACATGCCGCGGTTCTGTTCCTGGTATTCGGGGATGCGGCGATACTTCTCGAGTTCCGCCTCCCAGCCATCGGTCGTAAGCGGCGGCACCGCGCCGGTGACCGGACGCCACTCGGTGATCGACAGACCGGAATCGGTCAGACGCGTCGCGCCGCCCACGAGGATCATCGCGCACACGAACGCCGCGACGACGACCAGCCACCAGAACATCGCCCGGTCCGTGCCGGGCTGCGTGAAGGGGCGCGTTTCGTGAAAGGCCGGAACGGTCATCGAGCATCCTCGCCGCAATTCGCGCTCCTAATTATCCGGACTGCGCCGGGGAGCAAGCGCAGCGCGCGCATTCGCCGCGCCGGCGCGTGCGATTTCGCCGAATCCGGACTGGCGAAGCCGCCGGCTCCGCCCTAACCTTGACGTAAACGTCAATGGGAGGAGCGACCATGTCCCTCGAAACCTTCCGCGCCGAGACGCGCGCCTGGCTGGAGGAGAACTGCCCGGACGCGATGCGCGAGCCGGTCAGGGGCGAGCAGGATATCTGCTGGGGCGGCCGGAACGCCGAGTTCGCCAGCGACGACCAGCGCATCTGGCTCGAGCGCATGGCCGAGAAGGGCTGGACGGTGCCGACCTGGCCGACCGAATACGGCGGCGGCGGGCTGTCCAAGGAGGAGGCCTTCGTCCTCAAGGAGGAGATGAAGCGCATCAATGCGCGCTCGCCGCTGGCCTCCTTCGGCATCTGGATGCTCGGCCCGGCGCTTCTGAAGTTCGGCTCCGAGGAGCAGAAGAAGGAGCACCTGCCGAAGATCGCGCGCGGCGAGATCCGCTGGGCTCAGGGCTATTCCGAGCCCGGCGCGGGCTCGGACCTCGCCTCGCTGCGCACCAAGGGCGTGCTCGACGGCGATCATTACGTGGTCAACGGCCAGAAGGTCTGGACCTCCTACGCCGACAAGTCCGACTGGATCTTCGCGCTCGTGCGCACCGAGCCCGACAAGCCCAAGCACGAGGGCATCTCGTTTCTGCTCATCGACATGGACACGCCCGGCGTCTCGACGAAGCCGATCAAGCTCATCTCGGGCAAGTCGCCCTTCTGCGAGACCTTCTTCGACGACGCCAAGGCGTACGTGAAGAACCGCGTCGGCGAGGCCGGCCAGGGCTGGACCATCGCGAAATACCTCTTGAGCCACGAGCGCGCCGGCATCGTCTCGGAAGCCCAGTTCGGCGGGCTGAACCCGGTCACGGCGGCCCACCAGTCCGGCGAGGCCGACGAATCCGGGCGCCTCGCCGACCCGATCCTGCGCGGCGACGTCGCCCGCCTGACCATCGACGGGCTGGCCTTCGAGGCCACGATGCAGCGCGTGAAGGAAGAGGCCGACCAGGGCGAAGGCGTTGGGGCGCGCGCCTCCATGCTCAAATATATCGGCACCGAGCTGAACAAGCGGAAGAACGAACTCAACATGTCCGCGCTCGGCTCCGACGGCCTGCTCTGGGAAGGCGAGAACGAGACCGACGGTGATCCCGCCCGGTCCTGGCTCCGCTCGCGCGCCAATTCCATCGAGGGCGGCACGAGCGAGATCCAGCTCAATATCGTCGCCAAGCGCGTGCTCGAACTGCCGACCGAATAGGCCATTTCAGACAGGGATTTCCGCAATGACTTTCGTGCTTTCCGACGAAGAACAGATGCTCCGCGACAGCGCGCGGTCCTTCCTTGCGCAGTCCGCGCCCGTCGCGGCGCTCCGCAAGCTGCGCGACGAAAAGAACGCCGAGGGCTTCGACCGGGGCCTCTGGACGTCCATGGCCGAGATGGGCTGGTGCGGCGTGCTCGTCCCCGAGGCCCATGGCGGCGTCGAGATGGGCAACGCCGCCGCCGGCGTCCTGCTGATGGAGATGGGCCGGACGCTGGCCGCTTCGCCCTTCCTGTCCACCTCGGTGCTCGCGGCGACGGCGTTCGACCGCGCCGGGACCGACGCGCAGAAGGCCGAATGGCTGCCGAAGATCGCCGCGGGCGAGACCGTCATCGCCTTCGCGGTCGACGAGAAGGCCCGCCACGACCCCGGCGTCATCGAGACGCGCGCGAAGAAGGACGGCAACGGTTTCCGGCTCGACGGCAGGAAGCGCTTCGTCGCGACCGCGATGGGCGCTGACCTGCTGATCGTCGCGGCGCGCACTGACGACGACCGGATCAACCTCTTCATGGTCGATCCCGAAGCCGAAGGCGTGACGCGCACGCCGCGGCGCACCGTCGACAGCCACGTGCCCGCCGATATCGACTTCTCCGACGTCAAGCTCGACGGCGACGCGCTGCTCTCCGGCGCCGACGATCCCGAGGACGCCTATCAGCAGATCCTCAACGCCGGACGCGCCGGGCTGGCCGCCGAGAGCCTCGGGGTCGCCGAGCAGGCCTTCGACGCCACGCTCGACTACATCAAGGAGCGCGAGCAGTTCGGCAAATCCGTCGCCTCCTTCCAGGGGCTCCAGCATCGCGCCGCCCATCTCTACGGCGAGCTGGAGCTGGCGCGTTCGCTGGTGATGAAGGCGCTTCGCGCGCTCGACGAAACGCCGTCCCAGGCCCCGATCTGGTGCGCAGCGGCGAAGGCCAAGTCCTGCGAGGTCGCCCGGCTGTCCGCCGCCGAAGGCATCCAGATGCACGGCGGCGTCGGCATGACCGACGAGTACGATATCGGCCTGTACTACAAGCGCGCCCAGGCCGCCGGGGAATTCCTCGGCGACGATGCGTGGGGCGCGGGCGAGGTAGCCCGGCTCAGCGGCTACTGACGCGTCGGGGCGGCTCGGCTAGAATCCGCCCATGGCCCGATCCGTCCCTGCTGATCGTCACGGCGCCGGCGGCGCGCTCGCGCGCGGCCTGATCGCGCTCGCCGCCTTCCTGTTTCCGCTGGGCGTGATGCTGCCGATGATGGAGACGCGGCGCTTGCTGCTGTGGAAGGACAGCTACTCGCTGCTCGACACCATCGCCGCGTTGTGGGCGAGCGACGAGGTCGCGCTGGCCGTGCTGATCACGCTGTTCTCGCTGGTGACGCCGCCCGCGAAGGCGCTGGTGCTCCTGCGTCTCCACCTGGCGGACGATCCCGTCTCGCCGGGGCTGCTCGCCTGGGTGGAGCGGCTGGGCAAGTGGTCGCTCACCGACGTGCTCGTCGTCGCCGTGGCCATGGTGATGTGGTCGAGCTCGGGGCTGGCCAGCGCCGCCAGCCAGCCCGGGCTCTGGTTCTTCGCCGCCTCGGGCGTGCTGCTGATGCTCGCCTCGGGACGCGTGTCCCGCGACCTACTGCGGCGCGTGGACTCCGACGAAGAGGGTTGAGGCCTCCGCGATCCGGTAGCGGCCCGCGTCGTCCCGGCGCAGCGTCACCGGCCGGCTGGTCCCCTGCCCCGACGTGACGACCTTCACCCGATACTCGCCTCCGCCGAGATCGAAGCGCCGGTCGCGCTCGAAGCGGATCGTCCAGGGCGGCTCGGGCAGCGCATAGCCGTTCTCCGGCGTCGCGCCCTCGACATAGGACCGGGCGATCTCGGCGTGACGGTCGACGCCCACCTCGATCAGGTAGTCGAAATTGCGGCTGAGCTCGCCGTTGGCGAGATAGCCGTCATCGACGATGCGGGTCATGCAGTCGCGCGCGACCGCCTCGTCGAATTCGTACGTGATGAGCGCGGCGACGAACACGGCCGCGGCCATCTCCGGCGACTCGGCGTCCGCCCAGACGCGTTCGCAGGTGTCCCCGTCCGGAAGCGCGCCCGGAATGTCGATCCCCTGACCGGCATGTGCGGTAGCGCCGATGGAAATCGCGGCTGCGGCCGCGATGGCGGAAGTTCTGATCATGGCGTCCTCCCCGTGTGACGCGGCGAGCCTAGCACGCCGGCGGCGGAGAAAGGGAGGCGGTAGAGAAATGGTCGGAGCGGCCGGATTCGAACCGGCGACCCCCGGTCCCCCAGACCGGTGCGCTAACCGGGCTGCGCCACGCTCCGACTAGGCCTCCCGCGAGACGCAGGTCGCGGGAAGCGGGTTTATAGGCGCGCGCCCGCTTGCGGGCAACCATCTCGCGCGGTGCGGATTCGACTATTCTCCGAGCGCGTCCGACAGGCGCTCCCGGGCGTGCTCGAGCTTGCCGATCGCCCGCCGAACCGTGTCCGGCTCGGCCGCGGTGCGCGCCGGATTGCTCGACGCCGGCGCTGTCGACGCCGTCCCGTCGCCGGGATTGATCTCGCCGCGCCCCTCGCCCAGAGCCGCCACCTCGGCGACGCCGTGATCCTTGAGATATTTCTGCGCGCCCTTGATCGTCAGCCCTTCCTCGTAGAGGAGCCGGCGCAGCCCCTTCAGCAACGCGATGTCCTGGGGGCGGTACAGCCGGCGCCCGCCCTTCCGCTTGAGCGGCTTGAGCTGGCTGAACTTCGACTCCCAGAAGCGCAGCACGTGCGCGGGCAGCTCCGATTCCGCGGCGGCCTCGGAGATGGTCCGGTAGGCGTCGGGAGACTTCGCCGTCATCGCGGCCGGCTCACGGCGAGAGCGACCGGTCGACTCGGTCCTTGAGCACCTGCGAGGGCTTGAACACGAGGACGCGGCGCGGGTCGATCGGAACCTCTTCGCCGGTCTTCGGATTGCGCCCAACCCGCCCGTTCTTGTCGCGCAGGAGGAAGGAGCCGAACGAGGAGAGCTTGACGTTCTCGCCGCCGGCGAGCGTGTCCGACATCATGCCCAGAAAGGATTCGACCAGCTGGGCGCTTTCCTGGCGCGACAGCCCGACCTCCCTGTGAACGGCGTCGGCGAGATCGGCGCGGGTAAGCGTTTTGCCTGTCATCACCGGGTCCTCTTCCAGACGGCCAGAGAGCGTACGTCCGCATTCCAGACGCGGTCAACGGCGGGATTTCCAATTCCGGCGCCGGCGCGGCCGCCCGGCCGTTCAGTAACGCACCAGCGCCGCGCCCCAGGTGAAGCCGCCGCCCAGCGCCTCCATGAGCAGCAGATCGCCCCGCTTGATCCGACCGTCCCGGATCGCGAAATCGAGCGCCAGCGGGATCGAGGCCGCCGAGGTATTGCCGTGCTCGGCGACGGTCGAGATGACCTTCTCGGTGGCGATGCCGAGCTTGCGCGCGACGCCCTGCAGGATCCGCTCATTGGCCTGGTGGGGCACGAACCAGTCGATCTCGGGCACCGGAACGCCGGCCATCTCGGCCAGCTCCTCCATCGAGCCCGCGATCTTGTTCACCGCGTGTCGGAACACCTGGTTTCCCTGCATGCGCAGATGCCCGACCGTCTGCGTCGCCGACGGGCCGCCGTCGACATAGAGCAGGTCCTTGAACCGCCCGTCGGAGCGCAGGTGGGTCTTGATCACCCCCAGGCGATCCTCCGGCCGCCCTTCTTCGGCGGCGAGAACGACCGCCCCGCCCCCGTCGCCGAACAGCACGCAGGTCGTCCGGTCGGTCCAGTCGAGAATGCGCGAGAAGGTCTCCGCGCCGATCACCAGGACGTTCGTCGCCTGGCCGCAGCGGATGAAATTGTCGGCCGCCGCCATCGCATAGAGAAAACCCGAGCAGACGGCGTGGATGTCGAACGCCGCGCCGGTCTCGATACCGAGCTTTTCCTGGACGATCGTCGCCGTCGCCGGAAAGGTCAGGTCAGGCGTCGCCGTCGCCAGCACGATGAGATCGATATCGCCGGCGACCATGCCGGCGTCGGCGAGCGCGCGCTCGGCGGCTGCGACGCCGAGATCGGAGGTCATCTCGCCATCGGCGGCGATATGGCGCCGGGCGATCCCCGTTCGCTCGCGGATCCATTCGTCGCTGGTCTCGACGATCCCGGCGAGATCGTCATTCGTCATCACGCGTTCGGGGAGATACGCGCCGACGCCGGCGAGACGCGAATAGAGATCGGTCACGCGGTTTCCTTTTTCTCGGCCATCCGCTCTTCAGTCGCCGAGAGGCGGGACAGGTTCTGTTCGATTTCGGTCAGGAAGTCGCTGTCGGCCATCTCGAGCGCGATCCGCAGCGCGGTCGCGAAGCTCGGCCCCGTCGCGCCCCCGTGGCTCTTCACCACCACGCCGTTCAGGCCGAGGAACACGCCGCCGTTGACGTTGCCGGGATCCATCCGCTCGCGGAGCTGCCTGAGCGAGCTGAGGCTGAGCAGGAAGGCGCCCGCCTTGGCGAGAACCGAACCGGTGAACGCCTCCTTCATCCAGCCGCCCAGCAGGCGCGCGGTCCCCTCGGCGGTCTTCAGCGCGACATTGCCGGTGAAGCCGTCCGTCACGACGACGTCGGTCGTGCCGAGCGAGATGTCGTCGCCCTCGACGAAGCCCTGATAGTCCATGTCGAGCTCGGCCTCGCGCAGCAGCGTGTCGGCGTCGCGAACGACCTGGTCGCCCTTGAGCTCCTCCTGGCCGACATTGAGCAGCCCGACCGTGGGCCGCTTCACGTCGCGCAGCGCGCGGTGGAAGGCCTCGCCCAGCACCGCGAACTCGACCAGCTGGGCCGGCGTGCAGTCAACGTTGGCGCCGACATCCAGCACGGTCGTGAACCCCTTCGGGCCCGGCCAGCTCGCCGCGATGGCGGGCCTGTGGACGCCCGGCTTCATGCGCAGGATGACCTTGGAGATCGCCATCAGCGCGCCGGTGTTGCCCGCCGAGACCGCGACATGGGCCTCGCCGTCCTTCACGGCGTGCACGGCGTTCCACATCGACGAGCCGCGCGCTCGACGCACCGCCTCGGAGGGACGCGTCGTCATGTCGACTTCTTCGGCGGTGTGGCGCACCTCGGAGGCCGCGCGCACCTCGGGATGCTTGTCGAGCAGCGGCTCGATGCGCTCGGCGTCGCCGTGCAGAAGCAAGCGAACGGGGCGTCGTCTGCCCTTCAGGAAACCCGCCGCTCCCTCGACGACGATCTCCGGGGCCGCGTCGCCGCCCATCGCGTCGACTGAAAGAATGAGCGGTGAATTCATCAACAAAACCGAACAAGCGAATCCGCGCTGCAGCCTCGGCCGCAGCGCGCGAAACTTACCGGATGACCTTCGAGATGCAAGCGCGCCTGAGCCCGTTCAACGCAGCTCAGCAAAGCGCGGCGCCTCCCCGGCGATGACGGCCTGCACGTCCTGATCGTTCAATTCGGCCGCGCAGGCGCTCGCGTAGGACGCGAGGCGCCGCGACGCCGCGCCGGGGCCGTCGGCGGCTTCGGCGTCGAAAAGATTACGCTCGATGGCGTCGGCCAGCGCCGCCTCGTCGCGCTCTCCCAGCGCTTCGTCATAGGCCGCGGCGCGTCCGTAGAAGGCTTCGGCCATCTTGCGGACCTTCTTGCCGACGCTGAGATCGCCGGTCCCCATTTCGCGCAGCGCCGCGTCCATGTCGTCGAACATGGCGTCGAACACCGCCTGGGCGGCCTGTCGGCCGGGTTCATCCCCTTCCCGCAGCCTCCGCATCAGCACCGCGGCGTGGAGTACGATCATGTCGAAGCGGCCGTCGACCGTATCGGGCGCGCCCTGCTCGCCATAAAGCTCGGGGCGCCGCGCCGCCTCGACCAGCTGGGCGTAGAGCCGCCGGCCAACCGCGCGCATCGGGCCTTTCCTGAACAGTCGTTTGAACATGTGCCTTGCGCGACTCCCGTGACGGCGCGCTTGAAGCTAAGCTTGCGGGACGTTAGGTCAACGAACGAGGTCCGCTCGCGGACGACCATGGCGCCTCCGGAGGGCCGGGAATGAATAAGCCATCGCTTCGCGCCGCAGTCGGCGTCGCCGCGCTCGTCGGGGCCGTCGCGCTCGCGGGCTGCAATCCGACGCTGCGCACCCACGGCTATCGCTATTCCGACGGCGAGGTGCCCGAATTCACGCCGGGCGAGGACAATGAGGCGACCGTGCTCGCCGCGCTCGGCAATCCCTCGACGCGCGGCGTGTTCGAGCAGGACACCTGGTACTACATCACCTCGACGCGCGAATATCTGGCCTATCTGCGGCCCGATACGCGCGCCCGCCGCATCATCGCCGTGCGCTTCGAAGACGACGGGACCGTCGCCAGCGTGGACGAGTACGGGCTCGAGGACGGCCGCGTGATCGCGCTGGTCGACCGCGAGACGCCGACGCGCGGGCGCGAGCTGACGATCCTCGAGCAGCTGCTCGGCAATGTCGGCCGGCTTCCCAGCGAGCAGTTCAGCGGCGAGCAGAACCTGCCCGGCGGCGCGGGCGGGCCGCGTCCGGACGGCGGTCCCTAGGGCTGCGCACGCGCCGACACAGCGCCAGGAAAGAAAAAGGCCCCGGTCACGAGACCGGGGCCTTCTCGTAGACGATCCGGGCCGCGCCTAGTGCGCGCCGCCCGCCAGCACCGCCAGCAGCAGAAGCGCGACGATGTTGGTGATCTTGATCATCGGGTTCACGGCCGGACCGGCGGTGTCCTTGTAGGGATCGCCCACCGTGTCGCCGGTCACCGCGGCCTTGTGGGCCTCCGAGCCCTTGCCGCCGTGATGGCCGTCCTCGATGTACTTCTTGGCGTTGTCCCAGGCGCCGCCGCCCGAGGTCATCGAGATCGCGACGAACAGGCCGGTCACGATCACGCCGAGCAGCATCGCGCCGACCGAGGCCAGCGCGGCGGCCTTGCCCGCGATCATCAGGATCACGAAGAACAGCACGATCGGCGACAGCACCGGCAGCAGGGACGGCACGACCATCTCGCGGATCGCCGACTTGGTCAGGATGTCGACGGCGCGGCCGTAATCCGGCTTGGCCTTGTGTTCCATGATGCCGGGAATCTCCCGGAACTGGCGGCGCACTTCCTCGACGACCGACTGCGCGGCGCGGCCCACGGCCATCATCGACATGCCGCCGAACAGGAAGGGCAGCAGCCCGCCGAACAGCAGGCCGACCACGACATACGGGTTGGACAGCGCGAAATCGACGCTCACGCCCGCGAAGAAGGATCCTTCAGGCGCGTTGTCGCGGAAGAAGGCGATGTCCTCGGTGTAGGCCGCGAACAGCACCAGCGCGCCGAGGCCCGCCGAGCCGATGGCGTAGCCCTTGGTCACCGCCTTGGTCGTGTTGCCGACCGCGTCGAGCGCGTCGGTGGTGTCGCGGACCGAACCGTCCAGCTCGGCCATCTCCGCGATGCCGCCGGCATTGTCGGTGACCGGGCCGAACGCGTCGAGCGCGACGACGACGCCCGCGAGCGCCAGCATGGTCGTGGTCGCCACCGCGATGCCGAACAGGCCGGCGAGATTGAAGGTGACGATGATGCCCGCGATGATCACGAGCGCGGGCAGAGCGGTCGCCTCGAGCGAGACGGCCAGACCCTGGATCACGTTGGTGCCGTGGCCGGACTCCGAGGCCTTGGCGACCGAGCGGACCGGACGGTGCTCGACGCCGGTGTAGTACTCGGTGATCCACACGATCAGACCGGTGACCGCCAGGCCCGCGACGCCGCACAGGAACAGGCTCATCGCCGGCACGACCTCGCCCGTTCCGCGGGTGAGCCCGTCCGGGGCGATCGTCCAGATGACGGCGGCGACGGCGGGAATGGACAGCACCGCCGAGCCGATGAAGCCCTTGTAGAGCGCGCGCATGATGTTCTGGGACTTGCCCAGGCGCACGAAGAACGTTCCGACGATGGAGGTGACGATGCACACCGCGCCGATCGCGAGCGGCAGCACCATCGCCGGGGCCAGCGAGGCGCCGGTGAAGAAGATCGACGCCAGCACCATCGTGGCGACCACGGTCACCGCGTAGGTCTCGAACAGGTCGGCGGCCATGCCCGCGCAGTCGCCGACATTGTCGCCGACATTGTCCGCGATGGTCGCCGCGTTGCGCGGATCGTCCTCGGGAATGCCGGCTTCGATCTTGCCGACCATGTCGCCGCCGACATCGGCGCCCTTGGTGAAGATGCCGCCGCCGAGACGGGCGAACACCGAGATGAGCGATGCGCCGAAGCCGAGCGCCACGAGGGCGTCGATCACGGTGCGGCTGCTGGTCTCGAAGCCGAGAACGCCGGTGAGCACGGTGAAGTAGACCGCCACGCCGAGCAGCGCGAGGCCGACGACGAGCATGCCCGTCACCGCGCCGGAGCGGAACGCAATGGAAAGGCCCTCGGCCAGGCTCTGCTGGGCGGCCTGGGTGGTCCGCACATTGGCGCGCACGGACACGAGCATGCCGATGAATCCAGCCGCGCCGGAGAGCACCGCGCCGATCAGGAAGCCGATCGCCGCATAGATTCCCAGAAGGAAGAATGCCGCGACGAAGATCACGACGCCGACCATCGCGATCGTGGTGTATTGGCGTTTCAGATACGCGTTGGCGCCTTCCTGGATCGCATTGGCGATCTCCTGCATCCGCTCGCTGCCCGCGCTCGCGGACAGGATCGAGCGGATCATCACCGCGCCGTAAAGAATGGCCAGCAGACCGGCGCCGATCGCCAGCCACAGCCAGAGTTCGCTGCTCATCGTGAATTCCCCGTTGCAGGTCTTGTTTTGATTGGGAGACCCGATCGGCCGGCGCCCCGAACGAATCAGGCGCGCCGCAGCCCCCCTGAAGGATGCGCGCGACTATGCATAATGGGGAAACCCTGCGCAACAAACGCGCGGGGTCGAGGCCCGTCTAGTTGTTGAGCGGGCGGATGTCGCCGCCGAGGAGATGGATCTCCTCGACCATGCCCTCGCCGATCATCGCCTCGGCCTCGGCGATGAAGGCCGCCTCGGTCGCGCTGCGGTCGTAGGCGCCCCGCCCGCTGCTCCGGAACGGAACGGCGTGAGCGGTCTTCACCAGCCGGTCGAGGAGGAAATGCTGCTCGTCGCGGACATTCCAGTGGTCGGCGCGATCGCTCATGCACAGCCGCACGGTCACGAAGGCGTAGGCGCTCAACCGCTCGCCGGCGACGACAGGCACGACCATGGGCGGCAGGTCGACATTGCGGCAGTCCTCGTCGGGAATGAAGGCCTCCTCGGTCGCCCGGGCCTGGTCGGCGATGACGTTGGGCGGCGAGACGCGGGAGACGTAGCGGCCGCGCTCGTCCACGCGTCCCGATCCGTCGCCATCGTGTGAAGACGGCGCAGCGGCGAGCGCAATGACAAGGCTGGCGAGCGCGGCGATCATGGCGGCGAGTATCGCGCCGCGGCCTCAAAAATGGGTGAATCCCGCCTGCTCGATGTCGACCGGCGCTCCGTTGATCGTCACGGTCACGCCGCCGTCGCCCTCGCGGAAGCGGCCGATTTCCGTGACGTCCACGCCCTGCTCCGCACAGGCGCGGGCGAAACCTTCGACATTTTCCGGCGCCACCGCGCATGCGAGTTCGTAGTCGTCCCCGCCCGACGCGAGGCGGGCCAGCGCCCGCCCCGCATCCGGCTGCGCCTCGGCCCAGCGTCGCGCCGCGCCCGACAGCGGAACCCGGTTCAGCTCGATCGCGGCGGCGACCCCGCTTGATTCCGCGATATGGCCGACATCGGCGATCAGGCCGTCGCTGACATCGACCGCGGCGTGAGCGTGCTCGCGCAGTGCCTCGACGATCGCGAGGCGCGGCTGCGGCAGGCGGTAGCGATCCTCGAGCCATGCGGCGTCCTCCGGATCGGCGATCGCCGCTTCGCCGCCAAGGGATTCGAGACCGAGCCGGCCGTCTCCGATCGTCCCCGTCACCAACAGCCGGTCGCCCGCCCGCGCGCCGCGCCGCCGAACGGCGCGCCCGGCGGGGCACTCCCCGAGCGCGGTGATCGTGATCGTCCACGGACCCGGCCCGCTGGTCGTGTCGCCTCCGATCAGGGGCAGCGCCCAGACCGCGCGTTCGGCCTCGAGCCCGTCGGCGAAGCCGTCCATCAGCGTGCGGTCGGCGTCGTGCGGCCAGACCACGCTGGTGAGATAGGCCAGCGGCCGCGCGCCCATCGCGGCGAGGTCGGACAGGTTCACCCGCAGCGCCTTGCGCGCGGCGATGGCGGGGTCCTCGTCGTCGGGAAAGTGGCGGCCGGCGACGACGGTATCGGTGGTGACCACGAGTTCGCAGCCGGCCGAGGGCGCGATGACGGCGGCGTCGTCCTTCAGCTCGAACGCGCCGGGAAAGCCCGCCGACAAGGGCGCGAGCCTGCGGGCGATGTATTCGAACTCGCCCTCCCCGGCCATGGCGCTTACTCCTTCGCGGCGAATTCGTCGGCGCGCACCTTGCGCGCGAACGCCTCCAGCGAGGCGTTGACGAAGCCCGGTTCGCTCTTCTCGAAAAAGGCGTGGGCGACGTCGACATACTCGTTGATGACGACCTTCGCGGGAACGTCGGCGCGCTCCAGCAGCTCGTAGGCGCCCGCGCGCAGCACGGCGCGGAGCGTCGCGTCGAGACGCGAGAGCTTCCAGTCCTCGCGCAGCGTGCCGCCGATCGCCTCGTCGACGCGGTCCTGGGCGGCGACTACGCCGTGCAGCAGGTCCTCGAAGAAATCCTCATCGGCCTCGAGATAATCGCCCGGTTCGCCGGCGTGTCCGAAGCGGTGATCGCGGAACTGGCGCACGACCTCCGTCGCGCCGGTCCCGGCCACCTCCATCTGGTAGAGCGCCTGGACGGCGGAAAGGCGCGCGGCGCGACGCAGGCGTGCGCGGTCTTCGGAGGCGGCGCCGGTCATCGGGATGCTCCGAAGCGATTGCGGGCGGCGATCATGGCGAGGCAGGCCTCGGCGGCGTGGCGGCCCTTGTCGCCGCGGTCGACATGGGCGCGCGCCCGGGCCTGCTTGATGTTCTCGACGGTCAGTATCCCGTAGCCGAGCGCGACGCCGCGCAGGCTTAGATCCATCAGGCCGCGCGCCGATTCCCCGCATACATAGTCGTAATGGCTGGTCTCGCCGCGGATCACGCAACCCAGTCCGACATAGCCGTCGAACGGGTTTTCGCCGGCCTCGGCCATGGCGATCGCGCCGGGAATCTCGAACGCGCCGGGCACTTCGAGCGTCTCGCAGCGCGCGCCGGCGGCGTCGAGCGCGGCGCGCGCACCGGCGAGCAGCTGCTCGGTGATGTCCTCGTAGAAGGGCGCCGCGACCAGCAGCACCCGCGCCTCATTCGCCATCCGCATCTCCGTCGATCACGCGCTGTTCGACCAGTTCGAGGCCGTAGCCCTCGAGGCCGACGATGTTCTGAGGGCGGGTCGAAAGCAGGATCATCTTCCTCACGCCGAGATCGAGCAGGATCTGCGCCCCGACGCCGTATTCGCGCAACCGCCGCTCTTCGCGCTGGTCGGGCGCGTCGGCGGGCGGCGCGCCGAAACGCTCGGTGATCGCATAGGGGTTGGTCTCGCGGATGAAGACCATCACGGCCGGGCCCTCATGCTCCGACAGCGCCTTCACCCCGTCCTCGACGAGGCCTTCCCGCGGCCCCACCGCGCCGAGGACGTCGTCGGCGAAGCTCACCTTGTGCATGCGCACGAGCGCCGGGGCGTCCTTGCGCACTTCCCCCTTCACCAGCGCGACATGCTCGACATTGTCCACGAGCGACCGGAACACGACGAGCTTGAACGGCCCGCCCCAGTGCGTCGTCACCTCGCTGTCGAGGCGGCGTTCGACGAACCGGTCGTGCTGGCGGCGATAGGCGATGAGATCGGCGATCGCGCCGATCTTCAGACCGTGGCGCTGCGCGAAGCCGACGAGGTCCGGCAGCCGCGCCATGGTGCCGTCCTCGTTCATGATCTCGCAGATCACGCCGGCCGGATTGCCGCCGGCCAGCCGCGCGATGTCGACAGCCGCCTCGGTATGGCCGGCGCGCACGAGGACGCCGCCGTCGCGCGCCATCAGCGGAAAGACATGACCCGGCGAAACGATCGCCTCGGGGCCGTTGGCGGGATCGATCGCCGCGGCGATGGTCCGGGCCCGATCATGCGCGGAGATGCCTGTCGTCACGCCCTCGCGCGCCTCGATCGAGACGGTGAAGGCCGTCGACTGGCGCGACCGGTTGTGGGCGCTCATCAGCGGCAGGCCCAGCGTGGCTGTGCGCTCCTGGGTGAGCGCCAGGCAGATCAGCCCGCGCCCGTGCTTGGCCATGAAGTTGATCGCCTCGGGCGTGGCGAACTGGGCGGGCACGATCAGGTCGCCCTCGTTCTCGCGGTCCTCCGCGTCGACGAGGATGAACATCCGCCCGTTGCGGGCGTCCTCGATGATGTCCTCGATGGGCGAAAGCGGGGTGTCGAGTTCGCTCACGATGCGCCGTCCTGGGCGGGAGCCTCCATGAGGCGTGCGGCGTAGCGCGCCATCACGTCGGCCTCAAGGTTTACCTTCGATCCGGACTGCAGGCGGCCCAGCGTGGTGACCTCGGCGGTGTGCGGAATGATCATGAGGCTGAACACGTCGGCCTCGACCGCGTTCACGGTCAGCGACACGCCGTCGACGGCGATCGATCCCTTCTCGGCGATGAATTTCGCGAGCGCGCGGGGCGCGCGAACCTTCAGCGTGAGCCAGCCGTCGGCATCGGTGCGCTCCACCACCTCTCCCACGCCGTCGACATGGCCCTGCACGATGTGCCCGCCGAGTTCATCCCCGACGCGGAGGCTGCGCTCGAGATTGATCTCGGTCCCCTCGCTCCACTCGCCCAGGGTCGTGCGCGCCAGCGTCTCCGGCGACACCTCGACGACGTGCCGCGCGCCGTCGCCGGCCGGTTCGACCGAGACGACCGTCAGACATGCGCCGTCATGGGCGATCGACGCCCCGAGATCGACGCCGGCGGGATCGTAGGGACTCGTGATCGCGAACCGGCGCACGGGCCCGTCCTCGATACGCTCCACGCGCCCCTTCGCGGTGACGATTCCGGTGAACATTCAGCTCGCGTCCCGTTCGTAGACTTCGTGCAGGTCCGCGCCGCACGCGCGCACGTCGACGCGTCGGAATCTGGGCGCGTCAGCGAGCGTCTCAAGGCCGAGCGCCGCGACCACGGGCCGCGCATCCCCGCCAAGCACGACCGGCGCGCGGAACCAGTCGATCCGATCGACCCGTCCGGAGCGCAGCGCGGACGTCGCGACGCCGGCGCCGGCCTCCACCATCACGCGCGTCAGGCCGCGCCGCGCGAGATCGTCCAGCGCCGCCGCGAAAGCGGGGCGACCGTCGGCGTCCTGCGCCAACCGGACGATCTCGGCGCCGGCGGCCGCGAGGGCCTCGGCGCGCGAGTCGTCAGCTTCGGCGTGGTAGGCGATCACTGCGCCGCCTTCCTCGAACAGGCGAGCGTTCGCAGGTGTGCGCAACCGCGTATCGAGGATGGCGCGCGCCGGCTGGCGCGCGGCCTGCGCGCCGTCCGGCCGCGCCGTCAGTTGCGGATCGTCGGCGATGATGGTGCCCGCGCCCGTGAGGATGACGTCGTGGTTCGCGCGCATTTCGTGAACCGCCGCGCGCGCCTCGGGACCCGTGATCCATCGGGAGGCGCCGTTGGCGAGCGCGATGCGGCCGTCGGCCGAGGTCGCGAGCTTGAGCGTGACGCGGGCGGAGACCGGCCCGTCGCTCATTCGCCTTCTTCCCCGCCCTCGCCGTCGCCGGAGAGCTGCTCGCCCTTGATGAAGGCGGAGAAGTCCTCGACCTCGCGGAAGTCCTTGTAGACCGAGGCGTAGCGGACATAGGCGACGGTATCGAGGTGGCGCAGCCCCTCCATCACCAGCTCGCCGATCTTCTTCGAGGGCACGTCGGGCTCGCCGCCGCTCTCAAGGCGCCGGACGATGCCCGAGACCATCTGCTCGATGCGGTCGCGGTCGATGGCGCGCTTCTGGGCGGCGAGAAGGACCGAGCGACTCAGCTTCTCCCGGTCGAACGCCTCGCGCTTGCCGTCGCTCTTGATGACGTTGAGATCGCGCAGATGCACCCGCTCGAAGGTGGTGAAACGCGCCGCGCACTGCGGGCACTGCCGTCTCCGGCGGATCGCCTGCCCGTCCTCGGCGGGACGGGAGTCCTTCACCTGGGTGTCGGGATGACTGCAGAACGGGCAGCGCACCGCGCGGATCTCCTAGCCGAGTTCGGGATAGATCGGGAAGCGCTCGCACAACGCGATCACTTCGTCACGCACACGTCCCTCGACGGCGGCGTCGCCCTCCGGGTTCGCCGCCAGCCCGTCGAGCACTTCGGCCATCAGTTCGCCGACGCGGCGGAACTCCGCCGCGCCGAAACCGCGCGTGGTGCCCGCCGGCGACCCAATGCGCAGCCCCGACGTCACCATCGGCTTCTCCGGGTCGAACGGCACGCCGTTCTTGTTGCAGGTGATGTTGGCCCGCTCGAGCGCCTGCTCGGAAATGTTGCCCGTCAGCCCCTTCGGCCGCAGGTCGACGAGCGCGAGATGGCTGTCCGTCCCGCCCGAGACGAGATCGAGCCCGGCCTCCGACAGCGCGGCGGACATCGCCCGGCAGTTCTCGATCACCGAAGCGGCGTAGGTGCGGAATTCCGGCTGCAGCGCCTCGCCGAACGCCACGGCCTTGGCGGCGATGACATGCATCAGCGGACCGCCCTGCAGACCGGGGAAGACCGCCGAATTGAATTTCTTCCCGAGATCGGCGTCGCGCGACAGGATCATGCCGCCGCGCGGGCCGCGCAGCGTCTTGTGGGTCGTGGTCGTGACCGCGTCGGCGAACGGCACGGGATTGGGATAGGCGCCGCCGGCGACGAGGCCGGCGAAATGCGCCATGTCGACGAGCAGGTACGCGCCGACCTCGTCGGCGATCTCGCGGAACGCCTTGAAGTCGATGACGCGGGGATAGGCCGACCCGCCGGCGATGATCAGCTGCGGCTGGAGCTCCTTCGCCTGCTCGCGCAGCGCGTCATAGTCGATGCGCGCGTCGTCCTCGCGCACGCCGTAGTGATGCGCCTCGAACCACTTGCCCGAGATGTTCGGCTTCGCGCCGTGCGTCAGGTGGCCGCCCGCCGACAGGTCCATGCCGAGAATCTTGTCGCCGGGTTTGAGCAGGGCGAGGAAGACGGCCTGATTGGCCTGGCTGCCGGAATTGGGCTGGACGTTCGCGTAGGCCGCATCGAACAGGCGCTTGGCGCGGTCGATCGCCAGATCCTCGGCGATGTCGACGAATTCGCAGCCGCCGTAATAGCGCTTGCCCGGATAGCCCTCGGCGTACTTGTTGGTCAGCGGAGAGCCCTGGGCCTCGAGGACGGCGCGCGAAACAATGTTCTCCGACGCGATCAGCTCGATCTGCTGCTGCTGGCGCCGGATCTCCTTGCCGATCGCATCGGCGATCTCCGGATCGCGGGCGCCGAGGCTGTCGGTGAAGAATCCGCCGGTCTTGTCGTGGTGCGGCGCGTCCGCCATTGCATGCTCCTGCTTTGCTCGGCGCTACACATACGGCGCGCAGGGGATCGGGACAACACCACCGGTGCGAACTGGCGACGCGCCGGTTCTTGCGGGTTTCAACGCTGCGTCTTGAATGTAGCTCGAGTTCGGAAATTCTTCACTGAAAATGTTCGCCGTATTACTTGCGAAGCTCAACGACGAGGACTATACGAGGGACGAAAGCCTGTGATTCCCCTCGACCAGCTGTCCGATAAGGATCTGTGAAATGACCGAAGAAAACATTCAGCCGGTGGACAATGAGGAACTTCTCCGCATGACCACCGATATCGTGGCGTCTTTCCTTACGCACAATTCAGTTCCGTCGGAGAACGTCCCCGATCTCATCAAGTCGGTTCACGGCACCATGAAGGAGATTTCCGGCGGCGAAGCAAAGCCGGAATCGAAGCCCAAGCCGGCGGTTCCGGTCTCCAAGTCGGTGACCGACGACTACATCGTCTGCCTGGAAGACGGCAAGAAGCTGAAAATGCTCAAGCGCTATCTGCGCTCGCAATACGGCATGTCGCCGGAAGAGTATCGGCGCAAGTGGGGGCTGCCCGCCGACTATCCCATGGTGGCGCCCAGCTATTCGCGTCGCCGTTCCGACTTCGCCAAGGAGATCGGCCTGGGCCGCGGCGGCCGCAAGTCGCGCTGACGCCGCATCATCCAGGACGCTTCAACTATATGATCACGCCCCGGCCGCCGCGCCGGGGCGTTTTCGATTCCGGATCCTCGCGCCCCTGGAGCCGCCGGGCGAGCTTGCGCGCGGCGATCCGCTCGAGATCGGCCTGCGGCGTCGACGCCGGGCCGCTGATGACGACCTCCTCGCCGGTCGCCACGTCGACCGCGGCGACGCGCACGGAATCGCCCACGCTCTGGAATTCGAAGATGATCTCGCGACCCGGGTCCGGATCGCCGCCGCTCATCCCACGACCCGCAATTCGCCGGCGCTCTCTGCATAGACGGCCTTCAGCGCGGCGATGAGCTCGTCGAACATCGCATCGGTGTGGAGCGGCGTCGGGGTCAGCCGCATCCGCTCGGTCCCCTTGGGCACGGTCGGGTAATTGATCGGCTGGACATAGATGCCGTGCTGATCGAGGAGAAGATCGGTCATGCGCTTGCAGCGGACCGGATCGCCGACATGGACGGGAACGATGTGCGTTTCCGAGTCCATGACCGGCACCCCCTCCTCCGCCAGCCGCCGCTTCAGCGTCGCGGCGCGCTCCTGGTGCGCCTCGCGCAGGTGATTCGCGGATTTGAGATACTCCACGCTCGCCCGCGCCCCGGCGGCCAGCACCGGCGCCAGCGAGGTGGTGAAGATGAAGCCCGGCGCCCACGAGCGGATGGCGTCGCACACGACCGCGTCGGCGGCGATATAGCCGCCCATCACGCCGAAGGCCTTGCCGAGCGTGCCCTCGATGATGTCGATGCGGTCGAGCAGGCCGTCGCGCTCGGCGACGCCAGCGCCGCGCAGGCCATAGAGGCCGACCGCGTGAACCTCGTCGAGATAGGTGAGCGCGCCGTACTTGTCGGCGAGATCGCACACCGCCTCGAGCGGTCCGACATCGCCGTCCATCGAGTAGACGGACTCGAGCGCGATCACCTTGGGCGCGTCGGCAGGCGCAGCCTTCAGAAGCTCCTCGAGGTGAGCGACGTCATTGTGCCGCCAGACATGCTTTTCGCAGCGCGCGCCCTTCACGCCCTCGATCATCGAGGCGTGGTTGAGCTCGTCGGAGAACACGATCAGGCCGGGCAGGATCTTGCCCAGCGTGGCGAGCGTCGCCTGGTTGGCGAGATAGCCCGACGTGAACAGAAGCGCGGCTTCCTTCTGGTGAAGGTCGGCGAGCGAGCGCTCAAGCTCGACGTGATAGTGCGTGGTCCCGGAGATGTTGCGCGTGCCGCCCGCCCCGGCGCCGACATCGTCGATCGCGTTCTTCATCGCGCCGATGACGCAATTGCTCTGGCCCATGCCGAGATAGTCGTTCGAGCACCAGACGGTGACCTCGCGGGTGTCGCCGTGCTCGGTGCGGTAGCGCGCGCGGGGAAACTCGCCGCGCTTGCGCAGCAGATCGGCGAAGACCCGATAGCGGCCCTCGGCCCGGACCCGCGCGACGGCGGACTTGAAAGCGCCGGTGTAGTCCATCATGCGTGCGCCGCGGAGCGGCGACTCTCCCTGACCTGACCTTACATAGACATACGCCTACGCGCTTCCACGCGAAAGGGCTCGGGGACCAAAGGTCGCGGCTAGCGTCTGAAAACGCTTCGCAATTTCAATCGGCGCTCTCGCCGAACTCGCCCGACACCATCTTGATGATGCCCGAGAAGTCGAGGCTCTCGCCGCCCAGCTGGTTGAACATCTGGTAGAGCGCCTGGGCCTCGGCGCCGAGCGGCGTCGACGCGTCGACCGAGCGCGCCGCATCCATCGCCAGCTTCAGGTCCTTGAGCATCATCGGCGCAGCGAAGCCGGGCTTGTAGTCGCGATTCGACGGCGCGGCCGGCACCGGGCCCGGCACCGGGCAGTAGCTCGTCAGCGACCAGTTCTGGCCGGACGCCTGCGAGGCGATGTTGAAGAAATTCTGCGGATCGAGCCCCAGCCGCTGGGCGAGGTTCATCGCTTCGCAAGTGCCGATCATGTGGATGGCGAGCAGCATGTTGTTGCAGATCTTGGCGGCCTGGCCGTCGCCGGCCTCGCCGGCGCGGATCACCGCCTTGCCCATGCCTTGCAGGATGGGCTCGGCCTTGGCGAAAGCCTCCTGCGAGCCGCCGACCATGAAGGTCAGCGTGCCGCCTTCGGCGGCGGCGACGCCGCCCGAGACCGGCGCGTCGACAAAGGCGAAACCCTTCTCTTTCGCCGCCTCGGCGACGGCCCGCGCCGACGCGACGTCGATGGTCGAGCAGTCGATCAACACCGCGTCGGACTTGGCGAGCGACAGGATGCCGCCATCGCCCTCATAGATGCCGCGCACGTGCTGGCCGGCGGGCAGCATCGTCACCACCGCATCGGCGCCGTCGACGGCCTCTTCAACGCTTTTCGCCGCCGTCGCGCCCTTTTCGGCGAGCTGCTTTACGGCGTCGGGATTGAGGTCGAAGCCGCGCACCTCGTGGCCGGCCTTGACCAAGTTCGCGGCCATGCCGGAGCCCATGTTTCCCAGTCCGATGAATCCGATGAGCGCCATCATTGTCTCTCCAGCTTTCTGATCCGGCGGCTGCTTCTATTGCGTCACCGGAGCGTTCGTGAACGTCCTCCCTCCCCCCTCTCGGGGGAGGATTGGGGTCGAGCGTGGTCTCCATGAAACCCCGGCCGACCAAAGGGAGAGCCGGGGCCTCGCCCAGAAAATATCGCGCCCAGGTCCCGGATCGCGCCTGCGGCGCGTCCGGGATTTCAATTCACCCACCCTGGCCCTCCCCTAAAGTGGAGGCGAAATTCCTTTCGGTGCTCAATCGACAGCGCATGAGACCTAGACGAACGTCATCTCGTGATCGGCGTCGAGCGGGGCGAAATACGCCTCGATCTGCGCGTCGGACGCCGCCGCGCCCCAGTGCGGCTCGTTGTCCTTGTCGACGACGACGGCGCGAACGCCCTCGTAGAAGTCGGAGCCCTCGGCGAGGCAGCGGATCGAGACCCGCAGGTCCTGGGCCATCACCTCGCGGAAGTCGAGATCGGCGCCGCGCCGGAGCGCTTCCAGCGTGATCCGGCACGAAGTCGGCGACTTCTTCCTCAGGGTGGCGGCCTGCTTCGTCGACCAGGCGTCGCCGGCCTCGTCCAGCCGCTCGAGGATCGTCTCGACGGTCTCGCCCGAAAACGCCGCGTCGATGAGACCGCGCGTGTGGGCGAGATCCGACGAGCCCGCGTCGCCGCCGAATCCCTCGAGCAGCGCCTCGATGCGCTCGCCCTCGGGATCGATTCTGTCGGTCTCGAGCGCGTCGATCAGCTCGTCCATGCGCTCGCTCGGCACGTAGTGCGTGGCCACGCCCGCCGCGATCGAGTCGGCGGTCTTCAGCCGCGCGCCGGTCAGACCCATCCACATGCCGAGTTCGCCGGCCAGCCGCGGCAGGAAAAACGCCCCGCCGACATCCGGGTGAAAGCCGATGCCGGTCTCGGGCATGGCGAACAGTGTGCGGTCGCCGGCCACGCGGTGCGAGCCGTGGACCGAGATCCCGACGCCGCCGCCCATCGTCACGCCGTCGATCAGCGCGATGTAGGGCTTGGAGAATTCCTTGATCAGCGTGTTCAGCCGGTACTCGTCGCGCCAGAACCGCCAGGCGCGGTCGTCGCCGGCCCGGCCGCTGTCGGCGAGCACCTTGATGTCGCCGCCCGCGCAGAAGCCCTTCTCGCCCTCGCCGTCGACCACGACGGCGGCGACCGCGTCGTCGTCGCGCCATTCGGTCAGCGCGGCGATCATCGCCTCGACCATGTCCTGGTTGAGCGCGTTGAGCGCCTTGGGGCGATTGAGCGTGATCCGGCCGACATCGCCGGCGCGGCGGATGATCACGTCGTCGGTCATTTCATCAGGTCCTTCGCGATGATGACGCGCATGATCTCGTTCGTGCCCTCCAGGATCTGGTGGACGCGCAGATCGCGCACGATGCGTTCGAGCGGATAGTCCCGCAGATAGCCGTAGCCGCCATGAAGCTGCAGCGCGTCATTGGCGATCTTGAAGCCCATGTCGGTCGCGAAGCGCTTGGCCATGGCGCAGTATTTCGGCGCGCTTCCATCCTTGGCGTCGAGCGCGGCGGCGGCGCGGTAGAGCATCAGCCGCGAGGCCTCGAGCTCGGTGGCCATGTCGGCGAGCTTGAACTGGGTGGCCTGGAAATCGGCGATCGCCCGGCCGAACTGTGTCCGGCCCTGGACGTATTCCTTCGCCGTCTCGAAGGCCTCCGTCGCGCCGCCGAGCGAGCAGGCGCCGATATTGATGCGTCCGCCATTGAGGCCGTTCATCGCGATGGAGAAGCCGATCCCCTCCTCGCCCAGCCGGTTTTCGACGGGCACGCGGCAGTCCTCGAAATTGACCACGGCGGTCGGCTGGGAGTTCCAGCCCATCTTCTTCTCCATCGCGCCGAAGGACAGGCCGGGCGTGTCCTTCTCGACGACGATGGTGGAGACGCCCTTCGGCCCCTCCCCGCCGGTGCGGCACATCACGACATAGACGTCGGAGGTTCCGGCGCCGGAGATGAAGGCCTTCGATCCGTTGAGGACGTAATGGTCGCCGTCGCGCTTCGCCTTCGTTCTGAGGCTGGCGGCGTCCGAGCCCGCGCCGGGCTCCGTGAGGCAGTAGGAGCCGATCAGCTCCATCGTGGTGAGCTTCGGCAGCCACTTCTTGCGCTGGGCGTCATTCCCCCACGTGTCGATCATCCACGAGACCATGTTGTGGATGGAGATGAAGGCCGCCGTGGAGACGCAGCCGCGCGAGAGCTGCTCGAAGATGAGGGCGGCGTCGAGCCGGCTCATGCCCGAGCCGCCGACGTCTTCGCTCGTATAGATGCCGGCGAAGCCCAGCTCAGCGGCCTCGCGCATGACATCGACGGGGAAGATTTTCTCCTCGTCCCACTTCGCCGCGTTGGGTTTGAGGCGGTCGTCTGCGAAGCGGCGCGCCGCGTCCTGGATCAGGGTCTGATCTTCGCTCAGCTCGAAATGCACGGAAAATCTCCTTACAAGGCGGGCAGAGGCCTAGCGCGGAGCTTCGCGCCGGGCAAGGCGTCCCCTGGTCGAGGCGAGATAGACCACCATGGCTTCCTTTCCCACAACGCGCCTGCGGCGAACCCGCGCGCATGACTGGTCGCGCCGCCTGGTGCGCGAGACCCGGCTGAGCGTCGACGACCTGGTCTGGACGATGATCGTCTCCGACCGCGTCGACGCGTCCGAGCCGGTCGAGTCGATGCCCGGCGTCGAACGGCTGTCGGTCCACATGGCCGCCACCGCCGCCGAGGAGGCCGAGCGGCTGGGCATCCCCGCGATCGCGCTGTTTCCGAACATCGATCCGGCGAAGAAGGACGCGGCCGGCTCCGAGGCGGTCAACGCCGACGGCCTCGTTCCCGACGCGATCAAGGCGATCAAGGACGCCGCGCCGGGCGTCGGCGTCATCTGCGACGTCGCGCTGGATCCCTTCACCACGCACGGCCATGACGGCGTCGTCGAGGACGGCCGCGTCCTCAATGACGCCACGGTGGAGCGGCTGTGCGAGCAGGCGCTCGTCCAGGCCCGCGCCGGCTGCGACGTCATCGCGCCGAGCGACATGATGGACGGGCGCGTCGGCGCGATCCGCGACGCGCTCGACGCCGAGGGCTTCGAGGACGTGATGATCCTGTCCTATGCGGCGAAATACGCCTCGGCCTTCTACGGGCCCTATCGCGACGCCATCGGCTCGGCCAAGGCGCTCGCCGGCGACAAGAAGACCTACCAGATGGATCCCGCCAACACCGACGAGGCGTTGCGCGAGGTCGAACTCGACATCGAGGAGGGCGCGGACATGGTGATGGTCAAGCCCGGCCTGCCCTATCTCGACATCGTCGCCCGCGTGAAGGAGACGTTCGGCCTGCCGACCTACGCCTTCCAGGTCTCCGGCGAGTACGCGATGATCGAGGCCGCCGCGGCGAATGGCTGGATCGACGGCGAGCGCGCGATGATGGAGAGCCTGCTGGCGTTCAAGCGCGCCGGCGCCGACGGCGTGCTCACCTATTTCGCGCCGCGGGCGGCGCAGTTGCTGCACGATTAGCCCCGGCCGTACTCCCGCGGATCGCCCATGCCTTCCTTCACACCCATTTTCACCAGCGCGATATTGACCGGCCAGGCGGCGAGATAGCCGAGGCTGAGCGACACGACCAGCGAGCTCCAGAAGCGCACGTCGCCCATGCCCGCGTTTCCGGCCAGGTAGAGGTCCGCGCCGATGGCGACGATCTCCATCACAGCGATGGAGGCGGTTTCGGAATAGAAGGCGTCCTTGAGCGCGGTGGGCAGGCCGACGCCCTCCTGCATCAAGGGGGCGACGGTGAGGGCGTAGCCGAAGACATAGGCGAGCGCGAAGGTGGTCAGCGCCACCGGCCAGGTTCCCAGCGACAGGATGCCCACCGTGATGACGATGCCGGTGATCTCGCCCGCCCCGCAGCCGGAATAGCAGTGCGCCGTCGAGCGCGCGCCGCGCCGCCAGTCGGCGTCGTCGGCGATTCGCGGCCGGCCCGAGACCCAGTAGACGATGAGGCCCAGCAGGCCCGAATAGCCGACCGTGAAACTCCAGACCCATTTCATCAGGCCCGGCATGGCGGCGTTCACCGTGCGCACGTCGCGGACGAGCAGCGCCACGGCGATGAGCGCCTGGGCGGCCCACAGGCCCAGAAACCAGGGCGAGGAAAGCATGGCGGTGATCACGGTCATGGCCGCCACAACGCCCGTTCGGGCCGAAGGGTTCAGTCGAGCTTGCTCACCGGCGGCAGCGTCCAGTTGAAGATCATCGCCGCGCCGCGCAGCGCGAAGACGAGCGCGGCCGTCGCCGGCGCGGCGATCTCGCCGGATAGGCCGAGCGCGATCGCGGCGACATAGACGCCCGCCCCCGCCAGAGACGCGAGCGCATAGATCTCGGCGCGCAGCACCAGCGGCACGTCGTTGACGATGACGTCGCGGATGAGCCCGCCGAAGGCCGCGCTCATCACCCCGGTGAGCATGGCGATCGACCAGTGCGCGCCGGCGGCGAGGCCCGCCTCGGCGCCGATGACGGTGAACACGCTCAGGCCCGCCGCGTCGGCCCAGGCGAGCGCGCGCTGGCGCGCCCCGCGCTCTCCGCGCACGATGGTCGAGCCGTAATAGCCGACGAGCGCGGCGACGACGGCGACTCCGAGATAGGCCGGCGCGTCGACCCAGAACACGGGCAGCGCGCCGAGGAAGAGATCGCGAAGCGTGCCGCCGCCCATGCCCGCCGCCGCGCCGACGATCGCCGCGCCGAAGGGATCGAGAGTCTTTCTGGCGGCGAGGATTCCGCCCGACAGCGCGAAGAAGAACACGCCGACGAAATCGAGGACGGAGAAGACGAGCTCGACGCTCACGGCAGCGGGCCGCCGGGCTGGGCTGCGAAATGGGCCGCGATGGCGGTGAGCGCGACGATCATCGCCGCCCAGACCGCAGCGTTGACGTAGACCGAGCGCTTGGCCGAACGCCGCTCGAGCCAGGTCCGCGGCCGTACGCCCTTGAGGTAATAGACGATGAGCGCCGCCAGATTGACGCTGACCACGTTGATAAGGAGCAGCAGTCCGGCCCGCATGGCCAGCCCCCACTCCCCGGCCCCGGCCAGCATGCCGGCCGCGCCCGCCGGCGGCAGCAGCGCCACGGCGACCATCACGCCCACGAGCGCGCTCGACAGCCCCGCCGCGATCGACAGCGCCGCCGCCGCGCCGGCCGCGAGCGCCAATGCGGGCGAATCCAGCCCGACGACGGTCCGGCTCATCAGCTCGTGGGAGGAGAAATTGACGTCGAAGACGAGCCCGACGGCGAAGCTGACGAGAAGGCCGAGCCCGAGCCCGAGCAGCGACGTGCGCGCCGCCTTGGCCATCAGCGGCAGATCGCCGAGCGCCGAGGCGAAGGAAAACGACAGGATCGGCCCCAGCAGCGGCGCGATCACCATCGCGCCGATGACCGCCGCGATATTGTCCGCCGACAGGCCGAACACGACCACGACCGTGGACAGGAAGGTCAGCAGCAGGAAGTCCGCGTTGACCTTCGCGCCCTTGGCGATGTCCTGGTACAGCTCCTCGCGCAGGGCCAGCGTTCGCTCCTGGCGCTGCTCCTCGCCGTTCTCGTCCTCGATCTTGGGCAGGCTCGCCTCGACGGGCACGATGAGCAGACGCCAGTCCTCCTCGTCCTCGAGGAGCGCCTGGATGGCGTCGATCGCCTTCTGGCCCTCGCCGGTGCGGAAGGTCAGCCGCAGCAGGCGGCGATCGTGCTCGTCCGGCCCGGACAGCCAGTAATCCAGCGGCTCGGTCTTGAGCGTCGCCTTGAGGACCGCCTGGACGCGGTCGCCGTCGGGCAGAGTGAGTTCGATCAGGCGCACGCGCGCACGCCTCCCTAGCGGTCCGCGTTCTCCAGCCGGGCGATCAGGCTGGAGGTGTCCCAGCGCTCCCCGCCCATGGCCTGGACCTCAGCGTAGAACTGATCGACGAGCGCGGCGACAGGCAGACGCGCGCCGTTGCGGCGCGCTTCCTCGAGCGTGATCCGAAGATCCTTGCGCATCCAGTCGACAGCAAAGCCGAAATCGAACTCGCCGTCGACCATGGTCCGCCAGCGATTCTCCATCTGCCAGCTCTGCGCCGCGCCCTTGGAGATGGCGTCGATGACGGTTTCGGGATCGAGGCCGGCCCGCTGGGCGAAGTGTAGCCCTTCGGAGAGCCCCTGCACCACGCCGGCGATGCAGATCTGGTTGACCATCTTGGTGAGCTGGCCGGCGCCGGCCGGGCCGGCGTGGGTGATCTGCTTGGCGTAGGCCTCCATCACCGGCTTGGCCGTCCCGTAGGCCGCATCGTCGCCGCCGCACATGATCGCGAGCTGGCCGTTCTCGGCGCCGGCCTGGCCGCCTGAGACGGGCGCGTCGACGAACCCTTCGAGGCCGGCCGCGCTCGCCTGCTCGGCCAGCCGCCGCGCCAGATCGGCCGAGGCCGTCGTGTGATCGACCAGCACCGCGCCTTTGCGCATCGCCGCGATCGCCGGGCCTGCGACGGCCTCCACGTCTGGATCGTCGCCCAGGCACATCAGCACGATGTCGCGGTCGGCGACGGCGTCCTCTACCGTGTCGCAGGCCGTCCCGCCGTGCTCGTCGGCCCATTCGCGCGCCTTGCGCGCGGTGCGGTTCCAGACCTTCACGTCATGGCCGGCGGAGACGAGATGGCCCGCCATCGGGTAGCCCATCACGCCGAGCCCGAGAAACACCGCCTTGGTCATCGCAGTCCTTTCCGGCGTCAGTCCGCCTGTGAGTATTCCGATTTGTGGAAAACCAGCGCCGGCGCGTCGCGCGGCGCGTCGAAGCCGAGCACTTCGCCGACGATGATGTCGTGATCGCCCGCCTCATGCACGGCGATGGTCCGGCATTCGAACCGCGCCACGGCGTCGGCGGTGAGCGGCGTTCCGTGCGCGCCGGTCGACCAGGCCGCCCCGGTCTCGTCGAGATCGTCCAGCCGCGCGCCATCCGTCGCAAGCGATTCCTGGTCCGCGGCCAGCACGTTGACGGCGAATCGTTCGGCGTCGCGGAATGTGCGGTAGCGGTCGCTGTCATGGGCCAGCGACCACAGCACGAGCGGCGGTTCGAGCGAGACCGAGGCGAACGAATTCACCGTCATGACCCGGGCGCGGCCGGCCTCGGCGACCGTCACCAACGCGACGCCGGTGGGATAGCGAGCCAGAGCGTCGCGATAGGCGCGAGTCTGCTTCAAAGCGGAAACCTCCTGATCGGCCGCGCAAACGCGGGCTTAACCCGGATGTCGTCTAATCACCGTCCAACACTGCGAAGAGTGGGCGGGTATGGCGTCGGATCAACCGATCATCATCAAGAAAGTCAAGAAAAGCGGCGGGCACGGCCACCATGGCGGCGCGTGGAAGGTCGCCTACGCCGACTTCGTGACCGCGATGATGGCCTTCTTCCTGCTCATGTGGCTGATCAACGCCGTGGACGAGCAGACCAAGCGGGGCATCGCCGACTATTTTGCGCCCGCCAGCGTCAGCCCGTCGAACTCCGGCTCCGGCGGCCTCCTCGCCGGTACGGTCTTCGGCGACGAGGGCGTGCGCTCCTCCGGCTCCTCGTCGGTCGTGGAGCAGCTCGCCCCGCAAACCCCCGAGGTCAACGCCGACCGCCAGCGCTCGTCGGGGCCGGAAGCCTCCGAGCAGCCCGAGCTTTCGCGCGACGCGCTCGCCAACGCGCTCGCTCGCCGGGAGGCCGCCGAGTTCGAGAGCGCAGAGGTCAGCCTGCGCCAGGCGCTGCGGGAGATGCCCGAGCTCGCCGAGCTGTCCCGCCACGTCCTGATCGAGGAGACGCCCGAAGGCCTGCGCATCCAGCTCGTCGACGAGGAAGGCCGGCCGATGTTCGACCCCGGCTCCGTGCAGCCGAACGAACGCGCCGTCCTGCTGCTGCGCGCCGTCGCCGACGTCGCCGAGAACCTGCCCAACCGCATCGCGATCGCGGGCCACACGGACGCGTCGACGCCGCCGGCCGGCGCGCCGTCGAACTGGCAGCTTTCAGCCGACCGCGCCAGCGCCGCGCTCACCACCCTGCGCGAGAACGGGGTGCCCGATCATCGCATCGCCGAGGTGCGCGGCAAGGGCGGCTCGGAGCCGCTGTTCCCGGACGATCCCTACATGGCGGGCAATCGCAGGCTCTCCATCACCTTGCTGCGCGAGGCGCCGGTCGTCCCGCCGGATCACCGCCTCTAGAACGCCGCCCGCCTCAAATCAGGCCTTCCACCGCGGGGCGAAGCCCGTCTAGGTTTGGCGCTTCCTGCGCGAGCCCCTCGCGCGCCGGGATGTTCACGCATGACCGAACTGGAAGCTGTCGGCGACTGGCGGATGTGGGCGGTGCTGGCGTTCGTCGCCGGCGCCATCGTCTTCTATGCGTGGGAGCGCTTCGCCCTCGAGCTTGTCTCCGGCGCGATCGTCGCCGCGCTGCTGCTTTTCTTCGAGGTGTTCGGCGGTCCGGACGCCCCCGGCGCGGCCGCGCTCCTGTCGGGATTCGCCAATCCGGCGCTGATCACGATCCTGGCGCTGCTCATCGTGGGACAGGGAATATTCCAGACCGGGGCGCTCGAAGGCCCGACCCGGAACATGCTGGCGCTGTTCGACGTGCGCCCGATGCTGACGATCGCGCTGCTGTTCGCGTTCGTCTTCGTGGTCTCGGCCTTCATCAACAACACGCCCGTCGTGGTGATGTTCGTGCCGATCCTCGCCGCAATCGCCGCACGAACGAAGGACTCGCCGTCCAAGTACATGATGCCGCTGAGCTTCGCGTGCATCCTGGCCGGCATGACGACGCTGATCGGCTCGTCCACCAACCTGCTCGTCGCAGACTCGCTTCGTACGACGGCGGATATCGAAATCGGGTTCTTCACGCCCACCGTGCCGGGCCTCGTCCTGGCCGCGGCCGGGCTCGTCTATGTCGCCTTCATTCTGCCTCGGACATTGCCCGAACGCGGCACGATGGAGACCGAGCTCGCCGGCGCCAGCGGCAAGCAGTACATCGCCCAGATCGAGGTCGCGCCGGGCCACCCGCTCGTCGGGTCGAAGCCGGTTGCCGGCATGTTCCCGGACCTGCCCGACATCACCGTGCGCATGATCCAGCGCGGCGAGACCGCCCTGCTTCCGCCGTTCGACGATATCGAACTGCAGCCGGGGGACGTCATCATCATCGCCGCGACGCGCAAGAAGCTCACCGAGCTGCTGTCGCGGCGGGCCGATTTCCTCAAGGGCATGCTGCGCGCGGCCGGTCCCGGCGAGGCGCCCACGCCCGGCGAACGCCTGACCGTAACCGAGGCGGTGGTCTCGCCCGGTTCACGGCTGATCGGGCGGACCATCCGCCAGATCGGCTTCCGTCACGCCATGGGCGCGATCGTGCTCGGCGTGCAGCGGCGCTCGCGGATGTTCCGCGCCGGCATGGGCGAAATCCGGCTCGAGGCGGGCGACGTGCTTCTCCTGTTCGGCAGCGGCGACGCCATGCGCCGCCTGCGCGCCGACCGCGACCTGCTGCTCATGGAGTGGGCGACGAGCGACCTGCCCGACCCGCGGCGCGCCAGCGCCGCGCGCCTGATCTTCCTGTTCGTGGTGGCGACGGCGGCGACCAACCTGTTGCCGATCGTCGTCGCGTCCATGCTGGGCGCGGTTGGCATGCTCGCGGCGGGCTGCCTCAACGTGCGCCAGGCCGCGCGCGCCGTCGACATGAAGGTCTACATGCTCATCGGCTCGGCCTTCGCGCTGGGAACAGCCCTGCAGGCGACCGGCGGAGCGGACGTCCTCGCCTTCTCGGTGGTCGCCCTGTTCCAGCCCTACGGCACGGTCGTGCTCCTGTCGGCGATGTTCTTCCTGGTGATGCTGCTCACCAACGTGCTGTCGAACAACGCCACGGCCATCCTGTTCACGCCGATCGCGGTGGGCGCCGCCCAGCAGACCGGGGCGGATCCGCTCGTGTTCGCGCTGACCGTGCTCTACGCGGCCAACACCTGCTTCGCCACCCCGATCGGATACCAGACGAACCTGCTCGTCATGGGCCCGGGCAAGTACCGCTTCATGGATTTCGTACGCGCCGGGGTCCCGCTCTCGATCGTGATCTGGATCGTCTTCACCATTTACATCACGGTGAGTTTCGGGATCTCCGACAGCGCGCTAGGATGACGAAAACACACCGAATCCCGGCGCAGGCTCGAGCCATACGACCGTGACGCATCCGTTCGCGACCAAGCAACTGCCCTTCTTCCTGACGGCGCCTTCGCCGTGCCCCTACCTGCCCGGGCGGCTCGAGCGGAAGGTCTTCACCAAGCTCGAACCCGGCGAAGGGCCTCAGCTCAACGACGCGCTCACCCACGCCGGCTTCCGGCGCTCCCAGTCCATCCTCTACCGGCCCGCCTGCGAGCAGTGCGCGGCGTGCAAGTCGGCGCGCATCCCGGTCGAACGGTTTGAGTGGACGCGCTCGATGCGGCGCACCTTGCGCAGGGCGAACGACCTCGTCCGCAGCGTCCGCCCGGCCGAGGCCACGCCCGAGCAGTACAGCCTGCTCTCGCGCTATCTCGATACGCGCCACGCCGAAGGCGACATGGCGGGCATGGATTTCTTCGAGTTCGCCGGCATGATCGAGGACGGCGCTCAGCGCACCGATCTGGTCGAGTACCGCGACGCCGACGGCGCGCTGGTCGCCGCCGCCCTCGTCGACGAGCTTTCGGACGGCTACTCGCTTGTCTACAGCTTCTTCGAGCCGGAGCGGGAGCGCGACAGCCTCGGCTCCTTCATCATTCTCGATCATGTCCTCCGCGCCGCCGAGGCCGGACACGCCCACGTCTATCTCGGCTATTGGGTGCAGGGCAGCCCGAAGATGGAGTACAAGGCGCGCTACAAGCCGCTGGAGATTCTCGAGCCGACCGGCTGGCGGCCGCTCACCGCGGAGGAACGGGAGACGTCCGGCTAGCCCGCCCGAGACGCCGACGAAACGGCCGGGGCCATAAACCTGTTTGGGGGAGGAATTCATGGATCGCAGGAGATTCCTGAGCGGAGCCGCCGTGGCGGCCGCCGGCGCGGCCGCGGCCTGCTCGCCCGAGGGCGCGGGCGCCGGCAGCGAGACCGCGGCGTCGGGCGCGCCGTCGGTCAATCGCAACCGGACGCGCCGCCTGCGCATGGTGACGACCTGGCCGCCCGGCTTTCCCGGGCTGGGCACCGCCGCCGAACGCACGGCCGAACTGATCAACGCCATGTCGGGCGGAAGCCTCGAAGTGGAGGTTTTCGGCGCGGGCGAGATCGTCGGCGCGTTCGAGGTGTTCGACGCCGTCTCCAACGGCGTCGCCGACATGTATCACGCCGCCGACTATTACTGGCAGGGCCGCTCGCCGGCCTACAACTTCTTCTGCGCCGTGCCGATGGGCATGACCGCCTACGAGATCATGGCCTGGGTCGAGTATGGCGGCGGTCAGGAGCTCTGGGAGGACCTCTCGCACCAGTTCAACATCCAGCCTTTCCAGGCCGGCAATACCGGCCACCAGATGGGCGGCTGGTTCAAGCAGGAGATCAACTCGCTCGAGGATTTCCGCGGGCTCAGGATGCGCATTCCCGGCCTGGGCGGCACGGTGATCCGAGAGCTCGGCGGCGCGGCCGTCGCGCTGTCGGGCGGGGAGATCTACCAGTCGCTGCAGTCCGGCGCGATCGACGCCACCGAATGGGTCGGACCCTGGAACGATCTGGCCTTCGGTTTCTACCGCGAGGCGCCCTTCTATTACGGTCCCGGCTTCCACGAGCCCGGATCGGCGCTCGCCGTCGGGATCAATCTCGAGGTCTGGGAATCGCTGTCGTCGGAGCACCAGGCCATCGTGCGCTCGGCCTGCCGGGCGGCGAACAATCAGAGCCTCGCCGAGTTCACCCATCAGAACGGGCTCGCCCTGCGCACGCTCACCGAAGAGCACGGCGTGCAGCTGCGCTCCTTCTCCGACGAGATCTGGCGCGAGGTCGGCCGGATCGCCGAGCAGGTCGTCGCCGACACGGCGAACGCCGATCCGCTCTCGCGGCGCGTCTATGACAGCTACGTCCAGGCCCGCCGCCTCGGCCGCGACTGGGCCAACATCTCCGAGGCGCCCTATTACGAGAAGCGCGAACTCGTGCTCGGTCGTTAGGCGATGCGCGCGGGCGACCGTCTCCTGATCGGCCTGATCGCGGCGTCGCTGGCCGGCGTCGTCGCCGACGGCGCCACGGGCGGCGCGGTCCAGTCCTGGATCCAGGCCAATCTGGCGAGCTATGGCGGAACCGCCGGAGAGGCGCTCGGCTGGCTGGGGCTCGCGCTGTCTCCGTTCGCCCTGATCCCGCTCGCCGCCGCCCTCTGGGGCCGCATTGCGGGATTGCCCGACGGCGCGGCGAGGCTGCTGACCCGCGCCGCCCGGGCCATCGACAAGATTTCCGTGACCATCGCCGACCTGGCCCGCTGGTTCGCGCTCGGCCTGGTTCTCGTAACCGTGTTCGTCGTCGTTCAGCGTTATGTTTTCGGAGCTTCCTCGACGAAGCTCCAGGAAAGCGTGATCTACATGCACGCTGGACTCTTCCTGCTGTCGAGCGGCGCGGCGCTGCTCTCGGGCGCGCATGTCCGCGTCGACATCCTGTTCACGAAACTCGGCGAGCGCGGACGCGCCTGGACCGACCTTCTTGGGACCTATCTCGCGCTGCTGCCGATGTGCTGGCTCATCCTGCAGACTTCACAGTCCTATGTCGGCGGCGCGTGGCGGATCCTCGAGCGCTCGCGCGAGAGCGACGGCCTGCCGCTGGTCTTCCTGTTGAAGACGGCGATACCCGTCTTCGCCGTCCTGATGATCCTGCAGGGCCTGGCCATGGCTGCGCGCGCGGCGCTCGTCCTGTCCGATCGTCCCGCGCCGCCCGCAGGCGCGACGACCGAGCACGAGCTTTAGGGGGCGGGATTGGCGCTGTTTCTCGAGATCCTGCCTTTCCTGATGTTCCTCGGCGCGTTCGTCGCGCTGCTGCGCGGCTATCCCGTCGCCTTCACGCTGGCGGGCGTCGCCATCGCCTTCGCCGTCCTCGGCGTGGCGATGGGGATTTTCGACCCGATCCATCTGCGCGCCTTCCCGCAGCGCATCTACGGCAACATCATGGAGATGGACAAATTCATCCTGGTGGCCGTGCCGCTCTTCGTCTTCATGGGCGTCATGCTCGAAAAGTCGAAGGTAGCCGAGGAGCTGCTCGACGCGATGGGCGCGCTGTTCGGATCGCTGCGCGGCGGACTCGGAATCTCGGTGGTCGTGGTCGGCGCGCTTCTGGCCGCCTCGACGGGCATCGTCGGCGCGACGGTGGTGACGATGGGCCTGCTCTCGCTGCCGACCATGCTCAAGCGCGGCTACGACCCCGGCCTCGCCTCCGGTTCGATCGCGGCGGCGGGCACGCTCGGCCAGATCATCCCGCCCTCGATCGTGCTCGTGCTGCTCGGCGACCAGCTCTCCTCGGCCTACGCCGAGGCGCAGCGCGCCCAGGGCGTGTTCTCGCCCGACGTCGTTTCGGTCGGCGACCTCTTCGCCGGCGCGCTCGTGCCCGGATTGCTGCTCGTCGGCGTCTACATCGCCTACCAGGTCTTCGTCGCCATCACGCGGCCGACGAGCTCGCCGGCGATCCCGCCCGGCGAGGTGAAGGTCGATCTGCGCACGGTCTTCAACGCCCTGCTGCCGCCGCTCGCGCTGATCATCGCGGTCTTGGGCTCGATCCTGTCAGGCCTCGCCACGCCGACCGAGGCCGCCGGCGTCGGCGCGCTCGGGGCGACGCTGCTGGCGGGTTTTCGCAACGCCGGCGGCGAGACCAATCCGCGGCTGGGCCGTAATTTCGTGGCGCTCGGCGCGCTGGCGCTGATCGCATTGATCGCCTCGACGTTCTTCGTCGACCTCCGGTCCGGCGCGTCCGGGCCGGCGCTCAACATCGCCTACGGCCTGGCGGGCCTCGCCGGGCTCGGTTCGCTCGCCGCGCTGGTGCGGCTGAAGCGCTCCGGCGTGCTCGACGACGTCATGACCTCGACGGCGCAGATCTCGGCGATGGTGTTCGTGATCCTGATCGGCGCCTCGCTGTTCTCGCTGGTCTTCCGCGAGCTCGGCGGCGACGAGAGCGTGCGCGACGCCTTGAACGCCGTGCCCGGGGGCGTGTTCGGCGCGCTCGCGGTGATCATGATCGTGATGTTCCTGCTCGGCTTCTTCCTCGACTTCATCGAGATCACCTTCGTCGTGGTGCCGATCGTCGCGCCGGTGCTGTTCATGATGGGCGTCGACCCGGTCTGGCTCGGCGTGCTGATGGCGATGAACCTGCAGACGAGCTTCCTCACGCCGCCCTTCGGCTTCGCGCTGTTCTACCTGCGCGGGGTGGCGCCGCCGGAGGTGAAGACGTCGGCCATCTATCGCGGCGCCGCGCCCTTCGTCATCATACAGCTCGTCGCCATCGCGGCGGTGATCGCCGCGCCCTGGCTCGCGACCGCCCTGCCCGGCCTGCTCTATGACTGACGGACCGAACCCGCACGACGCCAACCACGCCCAGCGCCAGGCGCTGCAGCGCAGCTTCATCCTCATCCTCGCGCTCGTCGTCTCGGCGGTCTTCCTGTGGATGATCCGCAGCTTTCTCGGCGCGCTCTTCCTCGCCGCGGTTCTCACCATCTTCCTGATGCCGCTGCAGGACCGGCTGGCGCGCCTGTTCCGCGGCGGACGCAAGGCCGCCGCCGCGGTCGTGCTGCTGATCGCGGTGCTGATCGCGGGTCTGCCGCTGCTGGCGGTGTTCGCGCTCGTGGTCGACCAGGCCGTCGAGGTGAGCCAGATCCTCATCCCGTGGATACAGGACCAGGTCGCCGCCGTCCGCGCCGAAGGCCTCGAGGGCCTGCCCGACTGGCTGCCCTTCCGCGAGGCGCTCGCGCCCTACCAGGCCGAGCTGACCTCCCAGATCGGCCAGTTCGCCTCCAATCTCGGCGGGCTGCTGGTGAGCGGGCTCAGGCGCGCGACCGGCGGCACGCTCGGCTTCGTGCTCAACACCGTTGTCGTGCTGTTCGCGCTGTTTCTCTTCCTCACCCGCGGCGAGCAGATGAGTCGGCGCGCGATCAACCTGCTGCCCATGACCGCGGACGACCGCGAGATGCTGGCCGAGCGCACGCTGTCGACCATCCGCGCCACGGTGAAGGGCACGTTCGTGATCGCGCTTATCCAGGGCGTGCTTACCGGCGCTGCGCTGGCGATCGCCGGCGTGCCGGGTTCGGCCTTCTGGGGCACGCTGGCGGGCCTGCTCGCCATCATCCCCGGCGTCGGACCGCCGCTGGTCTGGGCGCCGGCCGGGATCTGGCTGATCGCCGAGGGCCAGACCGTCGCCGGCGTCGCCGTACTGGTCTGGGGCGCGGCGGTCGTCGGCGTGCTCGACAACATCCTGCGCCCCGTCCTCGTCGGCAAGGACGCCAAGATGTCCGACCTGATGGTCCTGCTCTCGACGCTGGGCGGGCTGATGCTGTTCGGCGCGATCGGCATCGTCATCGGCCCGGTGATCGCCGCGCTGTTCACCTCGGTCTGGTACATCTACGCCCAGTCCTACGCCCCGCTCTTGGCGGAGCCCGGGAAACGCGCGGACGAGGACGGCGACTCCTAGACGGCGGGGACCGCGCCGGCCGGCGGCTCGCCGCGGCCGCCGCCATACTCGATCAGCGCGGCGATGCGCTTCTCGATCGGGGGATGGGTGGCGAACATGCCGGTGAAGCCCGCCTCGGCGGGCCGGTCGTGCAGGAACATCTGCCTGAGCTCCGGCGTCGCCTTCTCTACTCGCGGACCGGCGGCGACCTTCCTCAGCGCTGAGATCATCGCATCCGGATTCTTGGTGAGTTCGACCGAACCCGCGTCGGCCATGAACTCGCGCTTGCGCGAGACCGCGAAGCGGATGGCGACGGCGAGCACCCACGCCACGGCGACGATGATCGCGGCGATCGCGATGACGGCGATCATGTTGCCGCCGCGGCCGCGGCGCGCGCCGCCCGCGCGGAAAAGCACGCCGCGGAACAGGCCCCGCGCGATAAGCTCGCCGACGAAGGAGATGATGCCCACGAAGATGATCCCGATCACCAGGAGCCGCACGTCGTGATGGCGGATATGGCTGAGCTCGTGGGCGAGCACGGCCTCCAGCTCGTCGGTGTCGAGTTCGTCCATCAGCCCGCGCGTGACGGTGACGGAATACTGGCCCTCATGGAGCCCCGAGGCGTAGGCGTTCAGCGCATCAGTCTCGATCACGCGCAGGCGCGGCATCGTCAGCCCGCGCGAGATGCAGAGATTTTCCAGCAGGTTGTAGAGTTCAGGCTCGTCGGCCCGAGAGACCGGCCGCGCGCCGGTGGCCAGGTCGATGATGCGCTGATGGGCGAACCAGGCGATCGTGAACCAGACCGCGACCGCGATCGCCACCCAGGGGATGACGCCGGGCAGGACCCTGAGCGCCTCGCGCGCCTGCGCGCCGAGCGTCTGCGCCTCGCCGCCGGCGAAGACCTGCGTCTCGTCGAACCCCCAGGCGGCGACGAAAACCAGCGTGCCCGCATAGGCGAGCATCAGGAGCAGCAGCGGAAACCCGGCCAGCAACACGGCCGACTTCAGGTCGTTGTTCCAGATATAGCTGCGCAGGCCGGTCGCCGGGGTCATGGATCAAAGCTCCATCCGGCGCTCGCCCTTCAGAGAGGGCGGGCTGAATTCCCGGACGCGCCGAAGGCGCGATCCGGGACCTCTTCGCAAGCGGTCGCCGGGAGGCCCCGGCGCTCCCTGCGGTCGGCCGGGGTTTCAGGCGCAGCATCCCCGCCCCGGCCGTCCCTCGCGAGGGGGAGGGAGGGCGCGGCGGCGGCTGCGAACATCAGAACTTCACCTCGGGCGCGGTCTCGACGCGGGCGCGCTCGCTGGCGGCGACCTCGAAGAACTCCCGCTTCTCGAAGCCGAACGGGTTGGCGAGGATCACCGCGGGGAACTGCTCGATGGCGGTGTTGTACTCGGCCACGGCGTTGTTGAAGAAGCGCCGGGCCGCGGCGATCTTGTTCTCAAGATCGGCGAGTTCGGTCTGAAGCGACAGGAAGTTCTGGTTCGCCTTGAGATCGGGATAGCTCTCGGCGACGGCGAAGAGCTGGCGCAGCGCGCCGGTGAGCATGTTCTCCGCCTCGGCGAGGCCTTTCAGCGAGTCGGCGTCGATCGCCTGCTGGCGCGCCTTGGTGACGTTCTCCAGCGTTTCCTTCTCGTGGGTGGCGTAGCCCTTCACCGTCTCCACGAGATTGGGCACGAGATCGTGGCGCTGCTTGAGCTGGACATCGATATCGCCCCAGGCCTGGTGCGTGGTCTGCCGGAGCGCCACCAGCCGGTTGTAAACGAGCACGACCGCCAAGCCGATGACGCCGAGAATGATCAGGATGACGAGAAATTCCATGACCGGTCCGTCCTTCGCCGGGGCGCAGGGTTGCGCCGCTTGCGTCTAACTAACCCGGTTCGCCGCGCCGCGCCAAGAAATCCCGGGCTCAGCGCGCCCCGAAACTCTTCGCCGAGAAGCCTTTCGGCGCGAGGCGCCCGGCCTGGGCGCGCTTGGCCTCGAACAGCTTCCAGTTCTCGATCTCGTGGCGCCGGCCGGCGCTGTCGATGCGCGCCAGGCCGTCGGAGGCGGCGAACACGGTGAGATCGGCGATCTTGCCCTTCTTGCCGCCGAAGAGCTTCACCCCCTTGCCGCGCTGCATCTCGGGGATCTCGTCGAGCCGGAAGATCAGGAGCTTCTTGTTCTCGCCGATGATCGCCACCCGGTCGCCGGCGGCGGGGATGGCGGCCATCGCCTCCTCGCCTTCCATGACGTTGAGCACCTGGCGGCCGCCGCGCTTGGCCGACAGCACCTCGGCCTCGCTCACGACGAAGCCGTGGCCCGACGTCGAGGCGATCAGGAGCTTGCGCTCCGGGTCGTGGCGATAGAGCGCGACCGGGGCGGCGTCCTCGTCGAGATCGATCATCAATCGCACCGGCTCGCCGAAGCCCCGCCCGCCGGGCAGTTTCGCCGCATCCAGCGTGAAGAAGCGCCCGTCGCTGGTGAACAGGATCAGCTTGTCGGTGGTCTCGGCCTTCACGGAGAACGCCGTGTCGTCGCCCTCCTTGTGCTTGAGCGTCGAGAGATCGTCGACATGGCCCTTGAGCGCGCGGATCCAGCCCTTCTCCGAAAGCACGACCGTGATCGGCTCCTTCGGCGTGAGCGCCTCCTCGACGGCCTCGGCGATGTCCTCGGCGGGCGCGTCGGCGAACCGGGTGCGCCGGCGGCCGATCTCGGTGTCGGGACCGAAGCGCTTCTTCACCTCGGCGATCTCGCCGTCGACCGTCTTCCACTGCAGGTCTTCGCTGGCGAGCAGCGCCTTGAATTCGTCGCGCTCCTCCTGCAGCCGGCCCTCCTCGGCGCGGATCTCGATCTCCTCGAGCTTGCGCAGGCTGCGAAGGCGCATGTTGAGGATGGCCTCGGCCTGGCGCTCGGAGAGCTTGAACGCCTTCATCAGCTCGGGCCTGGGCTCGTCGGTCTCGCGGATGATGCGGATCACCTCGTCGAGATTGAGGAAGGCGACGAGATAGCCCGCCAGAACCTCGAGCCGGTCCTCGACCTGCTCCAGCCGCCGCGTCGATCGGCGCACCACCACCTCGCGGCGATGGTCGAGCCAGATCTGCAGCGCCTCCTTGAGGCCCATCACGCGCGGCGCGCCCTTGGGATCGAGCACGTTGAGGTTCAGCGCGAAGCGCACCTCCAGGTCGGTCGTGCGGTAGAGCGACTCCATCAGCAGCGCGGGATCGACCGTCCGGCTCTTCGGCTCGAGCACGAGGCGGACGTCCTCGGCGCTCTCGTCCATGACGTCGCCGAGCAGCGGCAGTTTCTTGCTCTCCATGAGCACGGCGATGCGCTCGACCAGCTTGGCCTTCTGGACGAGATAGGGAATCTCGGTGATCACGATGCGCCACTGGCCGCGGCCGAGATCCTCGGTCTCCCACTTCGCGCGCAGGCGGAAGCCGCCGCGGCCGGTCTCGTAGGCTTCGAGCATGGATTCGCGCGATTCCACGCACACCCCGCCGGTGGGGAAGTCCGGGCCCTGGACGTAGTTCATCAGGGTCTCGGTGCGCGCGTTCGGCGTCTTGATCAGATGGCGGGCCGCGTCGCACAGCTCGGCGGCGTTGTGGGGCGGGATGTTGGTGGCCATGCCCACCGCGATGCCCGACGCGCCGTTGGCCAGCAGGTTGGGAAACGCCGCGGGCAGCACGACCGGCTCGTCGTCCTCGCCGTCATAGGTTTCGCGGAAATCGACCGTGCCCTCGGTGATGTCCCGCAGCATGAGCTGCGCGGCTTCCGTCAGGCGCGCCTCGGTGTAGCGCATCGCCGCGGCGGTATCGCCGTCGATATTGCCGAAATTGCCCTGCCCCTCGACGAGCGGATAGCGCGCGGCGAAGTCCTGGGCGAGCCGGACCAGCGCCTCGTAGACGGCCTGGTCGCCATGGGGGTGGAAGCGGCCGATGACGTCGCCGACGACGCGGGCGCTCTTCTTGAACGCCGTGTCGGGATCGAGCTTCAGGAGCCGCATGGCGTGCATCAGCCGGCGATGGACCGGCTTCAGCCCGTCGCGCGCGTCCGGCAGCGCGCGCTGCGTGATCGTCGACAGCGCATAGGCCAGGTAGCGCGAGGACAGCGCCTCGTCGAACGGCTCGTCGAAGATGCGGCCGGCGTCGTCCGGCGAGACATGTTCGCCCATGGGGCTGCTCCGCGATTCGCTTTGGGGAGAGTATAGGAAGGCTGAGGTTGGAACGCTTGGATGCGACGCACTCGTTGCTTCCGACGCGGTGTCATCCCGGGCGACCCTCGACTTGATCGAGGGGAGACCCGGGACCTACCGACAGCGCCTCCCGACGTCGGTTCGCGATTCCGGTAGGTCCCGGATAGCCCTGCAGGCTTCCGGGATGACACTCCCTACAACCGCCCCGCCGTCTCCAGCCGCTCGATCATGCGGGCGCGGGAGTCCGGCAGGACGCGATCGGCGGGCCAGAGCACGCGGCGCTCGATGAAATGGGCGGTGAGCCTCAGCCCCGCCGCGACGTCGCCCGGCCGGAGATCCCCCGCCCCGGTCATGAAGCCCGGCAGGGCGAGCATCTTCTGCTGGTAGGGCTCGCCGGCCTCGGCGCTGACGGCCCGGCCGGTGCGCGGGCTGACATAGACGAGGTTATCGGTCTCGCCGGTGGCGGCGCATTTCCTCAGGTCCAGCCCGTATCCCAGGTCGGCGAGCACGCCGGCCTCCCACTGCACGTAGATCGCCGGCCAGACCTCGTCCGCGCCGAGCGCGCCCACGAGCACCTCGAAGGCGTCGGCGACCCGGGGATGGGCCTCGCGTTCGGGCAGGCAGGCCGTCGCCATGGCGCAGGCCGCGTTGAGGCCCGACAGCGCGAGCGGGTCCTCCATCAGCGCGCCGGCGTCGAGCTGGTCGGGCTCGATCTGGAAATTGCCGAGATGGTCCTCCAGGCGCGCCCGCCACGTCGCAATGACCGCATTGCCCGGCTGCAGGACGGGCCGCATGGAGCGCGAGCGCCCGCCCCGGACCAGCCCGGCGTGGCGGCCGTGCGAGGCGGTGAGGATCTCGACGATCGCGCTGGTCTCGCCGTGAGGGCGGACGGCGACGATCCGGCCGCGTTCGGTCCATTCCATGGGGATGTTCGTATCGCCTCGCCGGCCCGCTGGCCATGACGGGGCGCGGCGCCATATTTCTTCATCGTCATCCCCGAGGCCGAAGGCCGTCGGGGACCCAGGAAGCGTCGGTCGCGACGCGGCCTCTCTGGGTTCCCGCTTTCGCGGGAATGACGCCGCGGCGTGTTCGAAAGCTCGCGGCGCGCCGCTAGTGACCCTCACACGTCGAAGTCCAGGCCCATCGCGGCGTAGCGCGCCCGCTCCTCGCCCCAGCCCGGACGGACCTTCACGTGCAGGAAGAGATGGACCTTGCGGCCGAGATCGGCCTCGAGCTCCTTGCGCGCCGCCGAGCCCACATCCTTGATCGTGCGCCCGTTCTTGCCGAGCACGATTGGCTTGTGGCCCTCGCGCTCGACATAGACGGTCTGCTCGATGCGCACAGAGCCGTCCTTGCGCTCCTGCCAGCTTTCGGTCTCGACGGTGAGCGAATACGGAAGCTCCTCGTGGACGCGCAGATAGAGCTTCTCGCGCGTGACCTCGGCGGCGAGCAGACGCTCGGGCAGGTCGGCGATCTGGTCTTCCGGATAGAGATACGGGCTTTCGGGCATCGCCGCGGCGAGCGCCTTGGCGAGGTCGTCGACGCCGTCGCCCTTTTCCGCCGAGATCATCAAAACCTCATCGTAGGCGCCCGATTCGTGGAGGGTTTGCGCGATCGCCAGCAGCTCCTCGCGGCGAATCTCGTCGATCTTGTTGAGCGCCAGGATGGCTTTCCGCCCGGCCTGCTTCAGCCCTTCGACGACGCGCGCGACGTCTTCGTGGGCGCGGACGTCCTGACCCTTCGCCTGATCGCGGGCGCAGCGCGCCTCGGCGGCGGCGTCGACGACATGGACGATCGCGTCGGCGTCCTCGGCCCCGGCCCACGCCGCGGCCACCATGGCGCGGTCGAGCCGGCGGCGCGGCGCGAACACGCCCGGCGTGTCGACGAGCACGACCTGCGCCTTGTCGCGCATCATCACCCCGCGCACGGGAAAGCGCGTGGTCTGGACCTTGTGGGTGACGATCGAGACCTTGCGGCCCACGAGCCGGTTGACCAGCGTCGACTTGCCGGCGTTCGGCGCGCCGATGATCGCGGCGAAGCCGGCCCGTGTTTTCGCCTCAGCGTTCATCGACGTGTTCCTTCTCCAGCAGGGCCGCGGCGGCGGCGCGCTGGGCGTCCTGCTTGGAGGCCCCCTCGCCCGTCGCCTCGCCGGCGCCTGGCAGGCTCACCGAGACGGTGAAGACCGGGCGGTGGTCCGGCCCCTTGCGCCCGACGGTCTCGTAGGCCGGCGTCCCAAGCCCGCGCTGCGCGGCCCATTCCTGCAGGCGCGACTTGGGATCCTTCGGCCGGCGGAGGAGCCCGTCGAGGTCCTCGCCCCAGTAGCGCTCGAAGAAGTCCCGCGCCGCCTCCAGGCCCCCGTCGAGATAGAGCGCGCCGATGACCGCCTCGCAGGCGTCGGCGAGGATGGACGGCTTTTCGCGGCCGCCCAGCCGCTCCTCGGCCGGCGACAGGCGCAGCGCAGCGCCGAGATTGCAGCGCTCGGCGGCCCGCGCGCAGGCGTCCTTGTTGACGATCGCGTTCAGGCGATGGGCGAGCCCGCCCTCGTCCATCTCGCCGAACGCTTCGTAGAGGCGCTCGGCGGCGAGCAGGCCGAGCACGCGGTCGCCGAGAAACTCCAGCCGCTCGTTGGACTGGCTGCGCGCCCGCCCGTCGCCGTGGCTGGCGTGCGTCAGCGCGAGTTCGAGCAGGCCGGCGCCGCCGAACCGGTATCCGATCTCGTCCTGGAAGAGATCCAGCGTGTCCGCCATGGATGAGCCGTCCCGAGTTTCGATCCGCGCCGCGAGTCGCTCCGCGCGCGCCTTCATAGCCCGTCCGCGGCGCCGGGTTCGAGCGCCTGGATGATGACGAAGGCCTGCGCCCAGGGGTGATCGTCGGTGAGCGTCAGCTGGATGTGCGGCGCGAGGCCCGTCGGGGTGAGCAATTGCATCCGTTCGAGCGCCGCGCCGGAAAGCTTCAGGCTCGGCTGGCCGCCCGGCCGGTTGATCACCTCCATGTGCCGCCAGGCCACGCCGCGATAGATGCCCGTGCCGAGCGCCTTGGCGCAGGCTTCCTTGGCGGCGAAACGCTTGGCGTAGGTCTCGGCGCGGCGGCGCCGCGCATCGGCCTTGGCGCGTTCGCCCTCGGTGAAGACGCGGTTGGTGAAACGCTCGCCGAAGCGGTCGATGGAGCGCTCGATGCGGCGGATGTCGATGATGTCCGTGCCGACGCCGATAATCACGCCGCGGCTCCTTCGCGCGCTTCGGCGATCAGCCCGCGCATCGTGGACACCGCATCCTTCAACCCGCGGAATATCGCCTCGCCGATCAGGAAATGACCGATATTGAGCTCGACGACCTGCGGGATCGCCGCGACGGGCTTCACCGTGTCGTAGGTCAGGCCGTGGCCGGCGTGGATCTCGAGCCCGCGCGCGGCGCCCTCGGCGGCGGCGCTGCGCAGCCGGTCGAGCTCGCGCTCGGCCGCCTCGGTCTCGCCGGCGAAGACATGCTCGACATAGCGTCCGGTGTGAAGCTCGACGACGGCGGCGCCGAGCGCCTCGGCGACGGCGACCTGGACCGGGTCGGGCTCGATGAACAGCGATACCCGCACGCCGGCGTCGGCGAGTTTCGCAACATACGGCTTGAGATGCGCATGGCCGGCGGCGACGTCGAGCCCGCCTTCGGTGGTGCGCTCCTCGCGCTTCTCCGGAACGATGCAGCAGGCGCGCGGCGCGTGTCTCAGCGCGATCGCCAGCATCTCCTCGGTCGCGGCCATCTCGAGATTGAGCGGCAGGCGCAGCTCCTCGACGAGCCGGTTGATGTCGTTATCGCCGATATGGCGGCGATCCTCGCGCAGGTGCGCGGTGATCCCGTCGGCGCCGGCCTCCTCGGCCATGTGCGCCGCCCGCACCGGGTCGGGATGGAGACCGCCGCGCGCGTTCCGGATGGTCGCGACGTGGTCGATGTTCACGCCGAGGCGGACCGGACCGGGAGCCTTGGACGCGTCAGGCATCGGCGCGGCGCTCCTCTGCGCCCTCGCCGGCGGCGTGGTCCTGGTCGGCGCGGGCCCGCTCGGCGGTGACGACGCGGTCGCAGGTCTTCAGCGCCGCGAGGATGTTCGACAGGTGGCGCGCGTCGAACACCTCGATGTCGAAGGCCATGTCGAAGAAGTCGCGGGTGCGGTGCAGCGTCTTGACGTTGGCGATGTTGCCGCGCGCCTCGCCCACCGCGCTGGCGATCTCGGCGAGCGCGCCGGGTTCGTTCCGCACTGTCGCGATGATCCGGCCGATGGAGACCGATTCGGCCTCGGCCTCCGGCGTCCAGCGCAGGTCGATCCAGTTCACGAGCTCGGCGTCGTCGTCGAGACCGCCGAGCTGCTCGCAGTCGATGACATGGATGTCGACGCCGCGGCCCGGCCGCAGCACGCCGACGATACGGTCGCCCGGCAGCGGCGAACAGCAGCGCGCGAAATGCAGCGTCACGCCGGGCGTCAGGCCGCGGCCGTGCACGTAGAGCCGCGCCTTCTCGTCATTGATCAGCTCGCGATCGCTGGGCGTGTCGCCGCGCTGGTCGCGCTGGCCGGGATAGACCGCGTCGAACAGCTCCGTCGAACTGATACGGCCCTTGCCGAGCGCGAGATAGAGATTATCGGCGTCGTCCACCTCGAGGCGCTTGAGCGCGTCGGCGAGCGCCTTCTCCTTGAACACCTTGCCCTCGCGCATGAAGGCGTGCTCGGCGATCACCTTGCCGATGCGGATGAACTCCTCCTGCTCGGAGGCGCGCACCTGGCGACGAATGGCGGCGCGCGCCCGGCCGGTGACGACCATGTCCTCCCAGCCCGGCTGGAGATGGCGCGTGCCGCCCTTGATGATGTCGACCACGTCGCCGTTGCGCACGCGGCTGCGCAGCGGCCGCTCGCGGCTGTTGATGCGCGCGCTGACCGCGTGCGCCCCGAGCTCGGTGTGGACGGCGAAGGCGAAATCGAGCGCCGTCGCGCCCTGCGGCAGGGCGATCAGCTCGCCCTTCGGCGTGAAGGCGTAGACCTGGTCGGAGAACATCTCGAGCTTGGCGTGCTCGAGGAATTCGTCCGGGTCGCCGCCCTGCTCCAGGATCTCCACGAACGGGCGCAGCCGGTCGAGTGGATCGCCGCCGGCGGCCTCGGCGGCCTGGGGGTCGTAGGCGTAGCCGCCGGACTTGTAGCGCCAGTGGGCGGCCACGCCCGTCTCCGCGACCGCCTCCATCTCCTCGGTGCGGATCTGCAGCTCGAGGCGCGTGTTGCGCGGCCCGATGATGGTGGTGTGCAGGGAGCGGTAATTGTTCGGCTTGGGCGTAGAGATGTAGTCGCGGAAGCGCTCCGGTACGCACCGCCAAGTCTGGTGGACGACGCCAAGCGCTCGATAGCAGTCTTCGACAGAGTCAACGAGCACGCGGAAGGCGTAGATATCGGCGATCTCGTCAAAGGAGACGCCCTTGCGTTCGAGCTTGCGCCAGATCGAGTAGGGCCGCTTCTTGCGGCCGAACACCCGGCACTCGACCCCGGATTCGTTCAGCTTCTCGGTGATGGCTTCCGACGCCGCCGAGACCGAGTCGACCCGGCTTTCGCTCAGTTCGGCGAGCCGTCGGGTGATCGATTCGTAGCCCGACGGGTTCAGGTACTGGAACGCCAGGTCCTCGAGCTGGACGCAGATCCGGTTGACGCCGATGCGCCGGGCGAGCGGCGCATAGATCTCGAGCGTCTCGCGGGCGGTCTGGCGTCGCTTCTCCGGCTTCGGCACCGCGTCCAGCGTGCGCATGTTGTGAAGCCGGTCGCACAGCTTCACCAGCAGAACGCGGACGTCGCGGGTGATGGCGACGACGAGCTTCTGGAGGTTTTCGGCCTGCTTGGTGCGCTTCGAGCCGAGCTCCATCTGGGTGAGCTTGGTGACGCCGTCGACGAGGCCGGCGATGTCATCGCCGAACAGCTCGGAGAGCTCTTCCAGCGTCGCGTCGGTGTCCTCGACCGTATCGTGAAGCAGCCCGGTGCAGACGGTCGCCACGTCGAGGCGAAGATCCGCCAGCAGCATCGCCACGGCGACGGTGTGCCCGTAATAGGGGTCGCCGGAATAGCGCGTCTGGCCGGCGTGCTTGTCGCGCGCATACTCGTAGGCCCGCCGGATCAGACCGGCGTCGGCGTTCTTGTGATAGGCCTGAACGCGCGCGACCAGATCGTCGGCGCTCGGGATGGCGTCGGCGGTGGAGAGGGCGTCCGGGCTCGCCAGCGCGCTCAAGGCCTAAAGACGGCCGTCTGGCGGCCCGTCCCGATCGCTCTGCAGGGCGCGCAGCATCGCCTGCTCGTCCATCTCCGGCTGCGGCAGCGCGGCCGGCTCGGGCTTGGCGGCCTCCTCGGCGGCGGCCTCCTCGTCCTCTTCCGGCGGGAGCACGCGCTCGAGACCGGTCACGAGGCTCTCGGCGAGGCTGTCGAGATCGAGCTTGTCCTCGGCGATCTCGCGCAGCGACACGACCGGGTTCTTGTCGTTGTCGCGATCGAGCTGCAGCGGCGCGCCCGCCGCGATGTTGCGCGAACGATGCGCGGACAGCAGAACCAGCCGGAACCGGTTCGGGACCTTTTCGATGCAGTCTTCGACGGTGACGCGAGCCATGCGAGGGGCGCTCCTTCAGTCTTACGCCGTAAACGGCGTCACATAGACTAGCACGATCAAGCCTTCAAGCGAGACGGTGCAGCGCACAACGTCCCGCCGTGAGGCCGCGCCGCGCGCCGGTCGGCCGCGGGCAGGCGTCCGATGAGCTGATCGAGCGACCGGCCGGTGGCGGGATGGCGCCAGTGCGGGGCGATGTCGCGCAGCGGCAGCAGGACGAAGGCCCGCTCGGCCATGCGCGGATGCGGCAGGATCGGCGAGCCCGCCTCGGCGACCTTCCCGCGATAATCGATAAGGTCGAGATCGATCGGCCGGGGCGCGTTGCGCTCTCGCCGCGTCCGGCCGAATTCGGCCTCCACGGCGTGCAGCGCCTCCATCAACGCCGGGGCCGGCAGGTCGGTTGAAACCTCGACCACGCCGTTGACGTAGGGCGGATCGGAGGGGTCGGGCCAGGCCGGCGTCCGCCACGGACGCGAGCACGCAGCGATCTCGATCCCCTGCGATTGCAGCCGGTTCAGCGCCCGCCGGAGGTTTTCAAGCGGGGTGCGACGCCTGTAGGCTTGGTTCGCGCCGAGCGCGACATAGATGCGATTCCCGGCTCGATTTTCAGATTCCGTTCTGCAGGAAGGCATTTCCGATGACATTCTACCCCAATGAGCGCCTCGGCATGTTCATCGACGGCGCCAATCTCTACTCGGCTGCGAAATCCCTAGATTTCGACATAGATTACCGGAAACTCCTCGAGGAGTTTCGCAAGCGCGGCCGGCTGATCCGCGCCAACTACTACACCGCCCTGCTGGAGAACGACGAATACACGCCGATCCGGCCGCTGATCGACTGGCTGGACTATAACGGCTTCAAGGTCGTGACCAAGCCGGCCAAGGAATACAGCGACGACACCGGCCGGCGCCGCATCAAGGGCGACATGGACGTCGAGATCACCGTCGACATCATGGAGGCGGCCAACTATCTCGATCATGTCATCCTGTTTTCCGGCGACGGCGATTTCCGCCGCGTCGTCGAGGCGGTCCAGCGCCGCGGCGTCCGCGTCTCCGTGGTTTCCACGCTGAAATCCTCCCCGCCGATGGCGTCCGACGATCTGCGCCGCCAGGCCGACGCCTTCATCGAGCTGGTCGAGCTCGGCAAGCTCGTCGGCCGCGAGCGTCGCCAGCGCGAGAGCTACGACAACAACGACGAAGACGAATAGTGCGCGACGGGGTCGAATTTCCGCCCGAACCGCCGCTCGACTGCGCGCTCTGCCCGCGGCTCGTCGCCTATCGCGAGGCCAACGCAGCGGCTGAACCCGACTGGCACAACGCGCCGGTGGTAAGCTTCGGCGACGCGGCCGCGCGCCTTCTGGTGGTCGGGCTGGCGCCCGGCCGAACCGGCGCCAACCGCACCGCCCGGCCCTTCACCGGCGACTGGGCGGGCGACCTGCTCTACCCGACGCTTGAAAAATTCGGGTTTGCGCGAGGCCGCTATGACAAGGACGGCGACGACGATCTGCGCCTCGTCGGCGCGATGATCACCAACGCGGTGCGCTGCGTCCCGCCGGAGAACAAGCCCGTCGGGGCCGAATGCAATAGATGCCGGCCCTACCTGGCGTCCCGGATCGACGCCCTGCCGCGTCTGCGCGTGCTGCTCACCCTCGGCAAGATCGCCCACGACAACACGGTGCGCGCGCTCGGACTGAAGTTGAAGGACCATCCCTTCGGCCACGCCGCGAGCTACGCCGTCGCCGGTCCGGCCGGGCCGCTGACCCTTCTCAGCAGCTATCATTGCTCGCGCTACAACACGAACACCGGCCGGCTCACCGAGGCCATGTTCCACGACGTGTTCGCCGAGGCGAAGGCGCGGGTGGGTTAGGCCCCTCTCCGTCCCGCCGGCTTGTCCCCGCAATGGCGGGAAGGGCCGACGCACGGAGATCATAAAGCGCCCTCCCTCCGACCCTTCGAGGCCCGGCTGGCGCCGGGCGCCTCAGGGTGAGGCTGCAGTATCGGATTTCGCAAAGAGCCGTGAACACTCCCCTCATCCTGAGGTGCGAGCCAAAGGCGAGCCTCGAAGGATGGGGAAACAGCACCCCCCTACCCGTAATTCTTCATCAGGCGCTGCTTCTGGCGCTGCCAGTCGCGCTCCTTCTTGGTCTCGCGCTTGTCGATCGTCTTCTTGCCCTTGGCGAGCCCGATCTGGAGCTTCGCGATCCCGCGATTGTTGAAGTAGAGCCGCAGCGGCACGATCGTACGGCCCTGGCGCGTCACCGCGCCGGCGAGCTTTTCGATCTCGCGTTTGTGCATAAGCAGCTTCCGGTGCCGGCGCGGCTCGTGATTGAAGCGGTTGCCGGCCTCGTAAAGCGGGATGTCGGAATTGATGAGGTACAGCGCGCCCTTCTCGGGACTCACATAAGCCTCGGCGATATTGGCCTTGCCCTGGCGCAGCGACTTCACCTCGGTGCCCACCAGCTGCAGGCCCGCCTCGAACGTCTCCTCGATCTCGTAGTCGAAGCGCGCGCGGCGATTGACCGCGACGAGCCCGTCCCCGCCTTTCTTGTCGGCCTTGCTCATAGCAGCCCGCAGCCTTCCATCGCCTCGCGGACGCGAGTCTTCACGTCCTCGGGACATTCGACCAGCGGCAGGCGCACCTCGGCTTCGCACAGCCCCAGCAAGGAGAGCGCATATTTCGTCGGCGCCGGGCTGGGCGCGGCGAACAGCGCATCGTGCAGCGGCGTGAGCATGTCGTTGAACGCGCGCGCCTCGTCCCAACGCCCCTCGAGCGTAGCTTCCTGGAACTTCGCGCACAGCTCCGGGGCGACGTTCGAGGTCACCGAGATCGCCCCGACCCCGCCATGGGCGTTGAAACCGAGCGCGCTGGCGTCCTCGCCCGACATCTGGATGAAGGCCTCGCCGACGAGATTGCGCTGGCGCGTCACGCGCTCGACCTCGCCGGTGGCGTCCTTCACGCCGATCACGTTGGGATGCTCGGCGATGCGCGCCATCGTCTCGGGCTGAATATCGACGATCGAGCGGCCGGGAATGTTGTAGACGAAGATCGGCATCTCGACGGCGTCGGCGACCGCGCAAAAATGAGCCGCCAGCCCGTCCTGGGACGGTTTGTTGTAATATGGCGAGACGACGAGCCCCGCATCGGCGCCGATCGTCTTGGCGAAGGCCTGCCATTCGATCGTCGAGGCCGTCGCGTTCGTCCCCGTGCCCGCGATCACCGGCACGCGGCCGGCGGCGATCTCGACGGCGCGTTCGAGCACGGTCCGGCGCTCCTCGGCGGTGAGCGTCGGCGTCTCGCCGGTGGTCCCGCCGGGCACGAGGCCGTGCGTTCCGGCCGCGATCTGGCGCTCGATCAGATCGGCGAAGGCGGACTCGTCGACGGCGCCGTTCTTGAATGGCGTGACGAGCGCGGTGAAGGATCCCCGGAACATGGCGTTTGCGTCTTTCGTCCGATCAGCAATTCAAGCGCTTCGCCGCCGGCGACCGCCGGCGGAGGGTAAAGCCTGCTTTAGCCCTATGGACACCTCCCCGTCCATGCCTCAACCTTCCTCGTCAGGCTCCTTCGGAGGCTCCGTCCGCGACATGCTGCACCGCGCCGCCGCCCTCCTGGCCGCCTTCGCCGCACTGACATCGGCGGCGCTCGCCCAGGCGCCCACGCCGCGCATCAAGCCGCCGGTTCCCAACCATTCCGAGATCCTCGACGACGCCGATTTCCGTGTGTTCCGTCACGGCATGCGCGCGGCCGAGGACGGCGAGTGGAGCACCGTGCGCGGCGCCATGGATTCGCTCACCCACCCCGTCGCGCGCAAGGTGCTGCAATGGCGGATGGCGACGTCGGATCCGCGCGCGACCTTTTCGGAGCTGGACCGCGCCGTCGCCGCGCTCGAGGGCTGGCCGCGCGCCTCCGCCGTCCAGCGCGAAGCGGAGTGGAAGATCGACGAATCCGGAATGGGTCCCGCGATGATCGTGGCCTGGTTCGAGGACCGCGAGCCCGTCACCGGCGAAGGCCGCGTCGAGCTCGGCGAGGCCCTGATCGCGCTCGATCGCGTCGAGGAGGGCCACGCCGAGATCCGCGAAGCCTGGCGCAGCCAGTCCATGCGTCTGAGCGTGCAGCGCGACGTGTTGCGCCGCCACGGCGACCTTTTCAGCCGCGCCGACCACGCCGAGCGGGTCGATTTCCTGATCTGGTCGGGACAGCGCGCCGCGGCGAGCCGCCTATTGCCGCAACTCGACCGGGGTGACCGCGACCTGGCCGAGGCACGCATCCAGCTCGCCGCGCGCGGGCCGGGGGTCGACCGGGCCGTCAACCAGGTGCCCGACCACCTGGCCGCCCATCCCGGCCTCGTCTACGAGCGCGCCCGCTGGCGCCGCCGAGCGGGACTCGACACCGCCCTGCCCTTGCTGCTCGAGCTGCCGTCCGGGCACCAGAGCGAAGGCGTGCTCGAGGCGATGTGGACCGAGCGCAAGCTGATGATCCTCGATCTGCTGCGCGACCGCGACTACCAGACCGCCTACGAACTCGCCGCGGCCAACGGCATGTCGTCGGGCGTCGATTTCGCCGATGCGGAGTTTCTCGCCGGCTGGCTCGCGCTGACCCATCTCGGCCTGCCCGAGGAGGCGCTCGATCATTTCGCCCGGCTCGAGGCCGGGGTGAGCACGCCGGTTTCGCTGGCGCGCGCCAAGTACTGGCAAGGCCGCGCCGCCGAGGCGATGGGCGATCTCGACCACGCCCGCGACCGCTTCGCCGCCGCGGCTCAGCACGCCACCGCCTATTACGGCCAGCTCGCCATGCTCGCCCTCGGCCCCGACTCCGCGGAACTCGAGCTGCCGCCGGAACCCGAAATCTCCGACGAGCAGCGCGCCGCGTTCAACGCGCGCGAGCGCATCCAGGCGCTGCGCCTTATCGGCGAGCTCGACGAGGACTATTACTTCCGCGTCTTCATCTATCACCTCGACGACGAGATGGAGACCGAGACCGACCAGGCCATGCTCGCCGACATCGCGACGGAATACCTGCGCACGCGCCAGGCCGTCCGCGCGGCGAAGACCGCCCGCATGCAGGGCGTCACGCTGGCCGAGCGCGCCTATCCCGTGATCGAGCTTCCCGACAATGCGCCGGTCTTCCCCGAAGCCGCGCTCACGCACTCGGTGATCCGCCAGGAGACCGAATTCGATCCCCAGGCGGTGAGCCCGGCGGGCGCGCGCGGACTGATGCAGATGATGCCGTGGACGGCCCGCGACACGGCTCGCGACATCGGCGCGCCGTACAATTTCCGCTGGCTGACCGACGATCCCGACTACAATCTCACGCTCGGCATGGCCCATCTCGACGAGGTGGTCGAGGAGTATGACGGCGCGCTGGTGATCGCGCTGGCCGCCTACAACGCCGGCCCGACCAGGGCGCGCCGCTGGATCCGCGTCTACGGCGACCCGCGCACCGGCGAGGTCGACCCGATCGATTGGGTGGAGAGCATCCCGTTCAGCGAGACGCGCAACTATGTACAGCGCGTCATCGAAAACCTTCAGGTCTATCGCGCGCGCATGAATGACGGCGCCAGCCCGGGCCCGCTGCAGATGGATCGCGACATGGCCGGCGCCTCGCCGTTCGCCCGCGACCTGCCGGGCCTGCCCGAGGACTTCCTCGCCGCCGTGCGCGAGGCCGAGGCCGCCGCCCGCGCCGGCGAAGCCGGCGACGGGATGAACGGGATGGGCGGGCCCCTCGAGGCGCCGGCGGCCGGAGGCGATGGCGCGTCCGAGGCCGAGCCCAACGCCACCGAAGGCGCCCCGCTGCTCAGCGCTCCGCTGGATGACGAGGCCGCATCGGCGTCGCGCCCGGAAGGCGCGCAGCAGGCCGCCGCCGACGACGCCGCCCGGGACTAACCGGCGATCACCCGTCCGAACAGGGCCGGATCGACATTGGCGCCGGTGGCGACGACGACCGTCGTGCGATCCCGCGCCTCGATCTTGCCGCTCAGCACGGCGGCGAGCGCCGCCGCCCCGCCGGGCTCGATAACGAGCTTCAGGCGGGCAAACGCGAACGCCACCGCGTCGAGCGCCTCGGCGTCGCTGACCACGCCGACTCCGCTGAGCCGGCGGCGGTTGAGTTCGAAGGTCAGCCGCCCCGGGGCTTCGGAAAGCAGCGCGTCGCAGATCGAGCCGCCGCGGCGTTCATTGGTCTCGATGCGTCCGCTCTCCAGCGAGCGGCGATGATCGTCGAACCCCTCCGGTTCGGCGCCGTAGAGCTGCGTGTCGGCGGACAGCTCGGCCGCGGCGATCCCGATGCCCGCGATCAGCCCGCCGCCGCCGACGCAGCAGACAAGCTGGTCGGCGGTCTCGCCGAGACCGGTCAGCGTCTCGAAGATCTCGAGCCCGCACGTCCCCTGCCCCGCGATGACGTCGCGATGGTCGAAAGACGGAATCACCGTCGCGCCGGATTCGTCGGCGAATTTCGCGGCGATCGCCTCGCGGCTATCGCGCTCCCGGTCATAGGTGATGAGCTCGGCGCCGCGGCGACGCACGCCGTCGGCCTTCACGGCGGGCGCGTCCGAGGGCATCACGATCGTCGCCTTCACGCCGAGCAGCCGGGCCGCCTCGGCCACGCCCTGGGCGTGATTGCCCGACGAGAAGGCCACGACGCCGCGCTCCCGCGCGTCGGGCGGCAGCTGCGCGATGGCGTTGTAGGCGCCGCGGAACTTGAATGAGCCGGTCCGCTGCAGCGTCTCGGCCTTCAGGAATACGCGGCCGCCGATAGCGGCGTCGAGCTCGGGGTGATGGATGAGCGGCGTGCGGACCGCCAGCCCCTCGAGGCGGGCTGCGGCGGAGGCGACGTCGTCGAAGGTCGGCGGCGAATCCGTATCGGTCATGAATCGATCTCTAGCGCGAATTCCATATGAAGGCGCGGTTTTCTGACGTTGAAGGATTGCGCCGCCGCGCGGAGACGACTTTGATGTCGGTGAACAGCAATCACGCGACGCGGCCGCGCCGAAAGACGGCCGCGCGCGACAAGGGGAGGCTTCCAATATGCTGCGTGGCCAGATGATGAACCGTCAGCTGATGATCGCTGACATTCTCAAGCACGCCGCCCAGAACCACGGAAAGCGCGAGATCGTCTCGCGCCTGCCGGATTCGGGCGAGATCCACCGCTATGGCTGGAAGGATTGTCACGATCGCGCGATGCAGCTCGCAAACGCGCTCGAGGACATGAAGACCAAGCCGGGCGACCGGGTGGCGACGATCGCCTGGAACACGCACCGGCATCTCGAACTCTACTACGCCGTTTCGGGCATGGGCGCGGTGATCCACACGGTCAATCCGAGGCTCGGGCCCGAGCAGATCGCGTGGATCCTCAATCACGCCAAGGCCAAGCACGTCTTCTTCGACGTCACCTTCGCGCCGATCGTCGACGCCGTCGCCAAGAGCTGCAAGACCGTCAAGCGCTGGGTCGCGATGACCGACGAGGGCCACAAGCCCCAGATGAAGACGAAGTCCGAGGCCTACGAGACGCTGCTCGCCAACGCCGAGGACGACTATGACTGGCCGGAGTTCGACGAGAACGCCGCCGCCGGGCTCTGCTACACCTCGGGCACGACGGGAGAGCCCAAGGGCGCGCTCTATTCGCACCGCTCAACGGTGCTGCACGCGCTGATGAGCCTGTCCACCGACACGATCGGCGTCGGCGCGGAAGGCGTCATCATGCCGGTGGTGCCGATGTTCCACGTCAACGCCTGGGGCGTGCCCTACGCCGCGGCGATGGCCGGGGCCAAGCTCGTCATGCCGGGCGCCCAGCTCGACGGCGAGAGCTTGCACAGCCTGATCGATCGCGAACAGGTCAACCAGGTGCTCGGCGTCCCCACCGTCTGGCTCGGCCTGCTGCAGTATCTGCGCGACAGCGGAAACCGCATCGACAGCGTCGACAAGGTGCTGATGGGCGGCTCGGCGATGCCCGAAGCGCTCCTTCGCGCCTATCAGGACGAGTACGGCGTCGACATGCAGCAGGGCTGGGGCATGACCGAGATGAGCCCGCTCGGTACGGTCGGCAATCTGCTGCCCAAGCACGCCGATCTCTCCGAGGACGAGAAGATCAAGATCAAGCTCAAGCAGGGCCGGCTCGTGTTCGGCGTCGAGATGCGCACCGTCGACGACGAGGGCAATGTGCTCCCCCGCGACGGCCAGTCGGCCGGCCATGTCCAGGTCCGCGGGCCCTGGATCATCGAGAGCTACTATCGCGGCGCCGGACCGGAGGCCTTCACCGAGGACGGCTGGTTCCGCACCGGCGATGTCGGCCATATCGACGAAGACGGCTACATGACGATCACCGATCGCTCGAAGGACGTCATCAAGTCGGGCGGCGAGTGGATCAGCTCGATCGATCTCGAGAACGTCGCGATGGGTCATCCCGACGTCGCGATCGCCGCGGCGATCGGCATGCCGCACCCGAAATGGCAGGAACGCCCCCTGCTCGTCGTGCAGGCCAAGCCGAACACGAGCCCGACGGCCGACGACATCCGCGGCTATCTCGCCGAGCGCGTGCCGAAATGGTGGATCCCCGACGGCATCGAGTTCATCGAGGAGATGCCGCTGGGCGCGACCGGCAAGGTGCTCAAGACCAAGCTCCGCGAGATATTCGCCGACTACGAGTTCCCGGACGCGGACGGCGGAAGTTAGGCGAACCGGCCAGGTCTTGCGTCGGGCCGCGACCTCCGCTACGTTTATCGAAATTCGATAAGAACGGAGGTTGGTCCCGATGGAAGTCCTGGTTCTCCTCGCCCTGCTGCATTTCCTGCCGACGGTGATCGCGCTGGCGCGCGGCCATCACAACGCGTTCGCGATCTTCCTGACCAATCTGCTTCTGGGCTGGACGGTCATCGGCTGGTTCGTCGCGCTCATCTGGTCGACGACGGCGAGCGAACGCCGCGCGCGCGTCGCCAGCAGCTAGTCGAGCGGCGTTCCGTCGCCAGCGGGCCCGTCGATGAACTCGGCGACCTGGTGGAAGGACTTGCGCGGCGTGAGTGCGGCGGGCTGGCGCGTCGCCCGGGCCGGATAGCCCGCGAGCACCAGCAGAAACAGGCGATCCGCCTCGTCCGCGCCGCAGACTTCCGCGAGATAGTCTTCGGCCACCGGCGCGTGGACGAGGCTCGAGACGCCCGCGACATGCAGCGCCGTCACCAGCATTCCCGTCGCGATCCCCAGCGACTCGCGGGTAAAGAACGGATCGACGGCCTGCGGGTCCTTCAACGCCCCGAAAACCGCGATCAGCCACGGCGCGTCGCTGAAGCAGGCCTTGTCGGGATCCGGGGAGACCGGCGCGACATTGCGGGCGAATGCGGCGCGCGCGGCCTCCCCGCCGTCCTCGGCTTCCTGCTCGCAGGCGAGCTCGCGCACCATCGATCGCGCCTGGGCGTCGCCGATGGCGTAAAAGCGCCACGGTTGCCGGTTGACGCCGCTCGGCGCCTGGGCGGCCGTCTCGATGGCGCAGCGGATCAGTTCCCGATCGACCGCCTCGCCGCTGAAATCCCGAACCGAGCGTCGCCGCGCCATGGTCGCGCGAAAGTCGTTCGCCCGCTCCAGGTCCGTGTCCGTCGCCGCGCCGCTCCAGGCCGTCTGCATGGTTCACCCCCACCAGTTGTGACATTTATCAGCGTGGCGGGAGCGGGGTTTATTTTTCGTCAGCAGGCCGGGCCCGGCTGCAGCGGGATTCAGTCGAGGAAGTCGGCGATCTGGTCCAACGGCTTCTTCTTCAGCGCGTGAACCGGCACGGTCGCACCCTCGGCGGGGTAGCCCGCGACGATCAGCATGTAGGGTTTCTCGCTCGCCGGCCGACCACAGATATCGGAGAGAAACCCCATCGGGTTGGGCGTGTGGGTCAGCGTCGCCAGTCCGGCGTGGTGGAGCGCGGCGAGCAGAAGTCCGCAGGCGATGCCCACGGACTCGTTGACGTAATAGTTCTTCCGGTCATCGCCGGGCTCCGGACCGCCGCGACGCTGGGCGAACACCGCGATGAGCCAGGGCGCGATCTCGAGAAACGGCTTGCTTTCGTCGGTGCCGAGAGGTTCGAGCGCCTCCAGCCACTCCGCGCTCGCCTTCGATTGATAGAAGGCGCGCTCCTCCGCCTCGGCGGCTTCGCGCAGCCTGGCGCGGATCGGGCCCTTGCCGATGACGCTGAAATGCCAAGGCTGGTGATTGGCGCCGGACGGCGCGGTTCCGGCCGCAAGGATCGCGTGCTCGATGAGCTCGCGCGGAACCGGACGATCGGAGAAATCGCGCACGGTCCGGCGGGTCCGCATCTCCTCGTAGAAGGCCTTGGCCCGCGCGCGCATCTCGGATTCGGGGCGCGTCTCGAATTCAAGCGGAACCCGCGGTTCGTCGCCCATGCTTGATCCCTTCGGCGTTCGCGCGGGGCTTACGTCTCGATCAGGCCCGCATAGTCGCTGTCGAGCAACGCTTCCCTCACCTCGTCGAGATTGGCCACCGCCTCGGCGAGATCGTCGGGCGTGTTCTTCCGCGGACGAAAGTCGTCGCGTTCGGCGATCTCGACCCCCAGGAAATCCGCGACCCGGTCCAGCGCAGCGTGCCGGTCCCGGAGCAGGGTCTCGTAGGTCAGCGTCAGCCGCGGACTGCTGGCCAGGCCGGCGACCAGTTTCGCGTCGTTGCGCGCGGTGTCGTCCCGGCGCAGCTGGCGCAGCAGCTCGGCGGGGTTGATCGTGCTCGGCGGCGGCCGGTCGAGCCCGTCCACGAGATTCTGGACCGCCTTGCCGGTCGCGTTCTTCGCCTGCTCGGCCAGCTCGCCGCGGCGGATCTGCGAAATGGACGTTTTCAGCAAGTCGTCGCGCGTGATCTCGATCACCCTCAGGCCCAGTCGGGAGACCTGCTCGACGAAGGCCGGCTTGTCGATGATCTGGTGAGGTCCCGCCTTGAAGCCGACGGCCTCGATCCCGTTCTTGCGCGGCTTCGTGTAGAACGCGTCCATGAAGGCGCGCTGGCGATCCGCCGATTGCTTGTCGGCCAGCAGTTCGGCGCCCGCCTCGAGATTGGCGTTCGCCGCGAGCATCGAGCGCAGCCAGCTGCTGCCGCATCGGGGATGAAACACGATGAGGAAGCGCACGTAATCGTCGCGCTCGCCGCCGGACCCGCCGTTCATCACACCTCGCTCCAATCCAGCACGACCTTGCCCGACTTGCCCGAACGCATGGCGTCGAACCCGGTCTGGAACTCCCGGGCCGGCAGGCGGTGGGTGATCAGCTTCGACAGATCGAGACCCGACTGCAGCATGGCGATCATCTTGTACCAGGTCTCGAACATCTCGCGGCCGTAGACGCCCTTGAAGGTGATCGCCTTCATGATGAGCGCGTCCATCGACAGCGTGAACGGCTTCGACGGCAGGCCGAGCATGGCGATGCGACCGCCCATGATCATGTGGTCGACCATCTGGTTGAAGGCGGGCTCGGCGCCGGACATCTCCATGCCGACATCGAAGCCCTCGGTCATCTTCAACTCGGCGCGCACGTCGTGGAGGTCCTCCTTGGTCGTGTCGACGCCGCGCGCGCTCGGGCAGACCTGGGCGAGCAGCTTCAGCCGGTCGGGATTGATGTCGGTGACGACGATGTGCCGGGCGCCGCAATGGCGCGCCACGGCGGCGGCCATGATGCCGATCGGGCCGGCCCCGGTGATCAGCACGTCCTCGCCGACGAGATCGTAGGCGGTCGCGGTGTGCACCGCATTGCCCAGCGGATCGAGGATGGCGGCGATCTCCATCGGAATCTCGTCGGGCAAAGGCACGACGTTGAAGGCGGGGATCTTGAGATACTCCGCGAACGCGCCGGGCATGTTCACCCCGACGCCCTTCGTCTCGGGATCGAGATGGAAGCGGCCGGCCCGCACCGCACGCGATTTGACGCCCACGACATGGCCTTCGCCGGAGACCCGCTGGCCCGGCTTCACGCGGGTGACGTCGTCGCCGACCTTCTCGATGACGCCGCCGAACTCATGGCCGACGACCATCGGCACCGGCACGTTGGCCCGCGCCCAGTCATCGTAATTGTAGATATGCACGTCGGTGCCGCAGATCGCGGTCTTCTCGACGCGGATGAGCACGTCGTCCGGCCCGATCTCGGGAACCGGCGCGTCCTGCATCCAGATGCCCTCTTCGGGCTTGGCTTTGACGAGGGCTTTCATGGGTTCGGGCTTCCGGCGGCGAATGGCGCTGATCTAGCGCGACCCGCCCCTTCAAGACAATCGACGCCGGTGCGATCGCGCCCGCGACTATCCTTCGGCGCCCGCGCGCGCCGGCGGAAACAGCCGCGCCAGAGGGCCCGTGTCGGGAAACGGCGCTAGCAGGACGCGCCGCACCGGATTCCATGCCGCGCCGAGGAGCACGACGACGCCCCCGAGCGCGAGCAAGGTGATCGCCACGACCGCGCCGACGCCGAGCCCGACCTGGCTGACAAGCACCCCGATCGACACGCCCGCCGTCAGCAGCCCGGCGACGATCAGGGCGCGCCGGTTGATCAGGAGCGAAACCAGCGCGAAGCCCGCGATGACGGCAAGCGTGACGGCCGCCGCCTCCACGGCCTGGCTGGCGTCGCCGGTCGCTGCGGCCGTCACGGGATCGCGCGCGGCCACCAGCTCGAAATCGCTCTCGTCGAGAGTCCAGCCCGTGTAGGTGGCGTTGACCGCCGCGCCGAGCAGCGTCGGCGCCGCGAAGAAATGCAGCCAGAACCCCGTGCCCGACAGACGCGTCGCGCGCTCCGGGTCGCGCATGTCGAAGACCAGGCCGGCGACGAACAGCGCCAGCCCGGCGATCACGTTGATGAGCGGCGAATAGACGATGAACTCGTAAGGCTTCGCGACGAGATACGCGCTGATCGCCAGCCCCACCAGACCGGCGCCGACCAGACCGCCGGCGAACGGAAGCCGGAAGCTGCGATAATAGGCCAGCACCGGCGCCAGGAAGGCGAGCGCGATCACGATCGGGAACGCCCGCACCTGCAGGGGCAGGTTGGCCGCGACGGAATCGACCTGCTCGCGCAACGCCTCCATGCCCGTCGCGGCGTCGAACGCGGTCGAGAAGGCTTCCTCGTCGACCCCGGCGAGCTGGATCGAGACCAGCACGTAGAGCCAGATCAACGCGGCGGCGGCCGCGCCGGCGAATCCGAGACTGAGAACGATGCCCGGCAGGATGCGGCGCTGGGACCCGACCAGGATTGTGGACAGCCCCCACAGCACGATGGCGGTCGCGGCGATCAGGGTGATCGCGCACACCTGCCACGCCACTGTCCCGGCGGCGAAGCCGATCACGCCCAGCAACTGCCCCACGCCCAGGCCGAGGCCGCCTAGAAGGATCAGGATGCCAATGGTCGTGAAGATGTCGTGGAAGTTGTTCAGGAACGGCAGCATCTCATCGGACGGCCGCGCGCTCGAACGCGGCGCGACGCCTTCTTCATGCGTCGCGTCGGCATCGCCCGCTGACATCTCGTCGCCGGTCGGAGTCGTGGTGTCTGTCATGGTTATTCCCCCTCCGGGGGAACGCTAGCCGCCCAGCTCGCGCAGGCCAAGCCCCGCACCCTGGATGCGCGGCTCTCACACCACGCCCAGCTCCTTGCCCACCTTCGTGAAGGCGGCCACCGCGCGGTCGATCATGTCCGGGGTGTGGGCGGCGCTCATCTGCGTGCGGATGCGCGCCTTTCCCTTGGGCACGACCGGATAGAAGAAGCCGATCACGTAGACGCCCTCCTCCATCAGCCGGTCGGCCATCTTCTGAGACAGCGCCGCGTCGCCCAGCATGACCGGGATGATCGGATGCTCGCCGGGCAGAAGCTCGAAACCCGCCTCGGTCATGCCCGCCCGGAAGCGCTTCGCGTTGTCGAACAGCCGCGCGCGCAGATCGTCGCCGGCCTCGACCATGTCGAGGGCGGTAAGGCTCGCGCCCACGATCGCCGGCGCCAAAGAGTTCGAGAACAGGTAGGGCCGCGAGCGCTGGCGCAGCATGTCGATGACGGGCTGCTTCGCCGCGGTGAAGCCGCCCATCGCGCCGCCGAGCGCCTTGCCGAGCGTGCCGGTGATGATGTCGATGCGGTCCATGACGCCGCAATGCTCCGGCGTGCCGCGGCCCTTGGCGCCCATGAAGCCGTGGGCGTGGCAGTCGTCGACCATGGTCAGCGCATCATACTTATCGGCCAGATCGCAGATTTCATTGAGCTTCGCGATATAGCCGTCCATCGAGAACACGCCGTCGGTGGCGATCAGGATGTTGCGCGAGCCGTCGGCGCGGGCCTCTTTCAGCTTCGCCTCCAGATCGTCCATGTCGGAATTGGCGTAGCGATAGCGCTTCGCCTTGCACAGCCGGATCCCGTCGATGATCGAGGCGTGGTTGAGCGCGTCCGAGATGATGGCGTCGTCGGGGCCCAGCAGCGGCTCGAACAGCCCGCCGTTTGCGTCGAAGGCGGCGGCGTAGAGGATCGCATCCTCCTGGCCCGTCCATTGCGCCAGCCGCTGCTCGAGTTCGCGATGAACATCCTGGGCGCCGCAGATGAAGCGCACCGAGGCCACGCCGTAGCCGTAGCGGTCGAGCGCGGTCTTCGCCGCCTCGATCAGCTCGGGCCGGTTGGCCAGGCCCAGATAGTTGTTGGCGCAGAAATTCAGCACGTGCTTCGAGCCGCCGTTCGAGCGCACGTCGATCTCGGAGAATTGCTGCGAGGTGATGATGCGCTCGCGCTTGTAGAGGCCCTCGGCCTCGATCTCCTTCAGCGTCTCGCGGAGCTGATCGTAGAAGGACTCGGACATGGAGGGCTTCCCGGTGCGGCGGAACGATGTGCGCCCGGAGATAGCCGAGACGCCGGGCGCGGGCAAACGGTGATGGGGGCGGGTGTCGTCCAGGATGTTGAAATCCCGGACGCGCCGCAGGCGCGATTCGGGACCTCCCAGCGATTGCTCTCCCAGAGGCCCCGGCTCTCCCTCCGGTCGGCCGGGGTTTCAGGCACATGCGCCCCACTACTCGGGCCACTGCGCGCCCCTCCCTCCCCCCTCGTGGGGAGGGTGGGCCGGCCGGTGCGCCGTCCGATCCCCGTCCTTCGAGACGCCCTGTTCCCTCATGCTGAGGGCGACCCCGGACTTGATCCGGGGGAGCGTCTCGAAGCACGAGGGAACAGGCCTCCTCAGGATGAGGGGATCGGACAGTTATCGCAGGCGGCGACCGCCCTACCCCCGGCCCATCTCGCTCAGGCGCCGGCCCGGCGCGATGGCCTCGCTGTCGCCCCTGATGACGATGACGGCGGGCCGGCGCGCGCGCTTCGCCTTGGCGAACGCTTCGGGAAACTCGTCCTCGTGCTCGACGGAAAGCCCGAGCGCGCCGAAGCTCTTCGCGTACTGGACGAAGTCGGGATTGCTGAGATCCGTGCCCGAGACGCGGCCGGGATAGTCGCGCTCCTGGTGCATGCGGATCGTGCCGTAGACGCCGTTGTCAACGATCAGGAAGATGACGCGGGCGTCGTAGCGCGCCGCCGTCGCCAGCTCCTGGCCGCACATCAGGAAGCAGCCGTCGCCATTGACCGAGACCACGGTCCGGCGGGGCGCGGCGAGCTTGGCCGCGATCGCGGCGGGCACTCCGTAACCCATCGCGCCCGAGGTGGGCGCGAGCTGGGTGCGCCAGGCCTTGTGCTTGTAGAAGCGGTGCAGCCAGGCGGCGTAATTGCCCGCCCCGTTGGTGACGATCGCGTCTTTTGGCAGATTCTCCGAAAGCCAGGCGAAGACCTTGGAAAGATTGGCGCCTGCCGGAGCGTCGACCGGAGTCGTGAAGCGCTCGAACTCGGCGTGGGCGGCTTCCGCCTCGCCCGCCCAGGCGGTCGCGTCGACCTTCACCGACTTGAGCGCGCGGGCGGCTTCCGGGATCGAGGCGTTGATCGCCAGCGCGGGCTGATAGACCCGGCCGAGCTCCTCGGCGCCGGGATGGATATGGACAAGCGCCTGCTTCGGGACGGGCGGCTCGAACAGCGTGTAGCCGCTGGTGGTCATCTCGCCGAGACGCGGCCCAAGCGCGATCACCAGGTCGGCGTCACGAATGCGCTCCGCCAGTTTCGGGTTGGGCGCGATGCCCACATCGCCGGCGTAGTTCGGCCGGGTGTTGTCGTAATAGTCCTTCGCCCGAAACGAGCAGCCCACGGGCAGGTCGTTGGCCTCGACGAAGGCTTGGGCGTCCCTCACCGCCTGCGCCGTCCAGCCTCCGCCGCCGAGCAGGACGAAGGGGCGCTTCGCGGACGAGAGAAGGGTCTTGAGCTGCGCGATGTCGCGCCGCGCCGGGGCGGCGCGAGCCGGCTCCGCCCCGCCAATCGCGGCGGCCTCGGCGGCCTCGACCAGCATGTCCTCGGGCAGCGCCAGCACGACCGGGCCCGGCCGGCCGTTCATCGCGGTGGCGTAGGCGCGCGCCATGTATTCGGGGACGCGGGCGGGGTCGTCGATCTCGGCGACCCACTTGCACTGGTCGGCGAAGAAGCGCCGGTAGTCGACTTCCTGGAAGGCCTCGCGGTCGCGCATCGAGCGGGCGACCTGGCCCACCAGCAGGATCATCGGCGTCGAATCCTGCATCGCGGTGTGGACGCCCACCGAAGCGTGCGTCGCGCCGGGTCCGCGCGTGACCATGCACACGCCCGGCCGGCCGGTGAGCTTGCCGTGCGCCTCGGCCATGTTCGCCGCGCCCGCCTCGTGCCGGCAGGTGATGAAGCGGACCTGCGGCGCGTCGACGAGCGCGTCGAGGACGGCGAGATAGCTCTCGCCGGGCACGCCGAAAACGAGATCGGTCTGGTTGGCGGCGAGCGCGTCGACGAGATGCTGGGCTCCGGTGCGTTTGGGCATGACAAGGCCTCTGTGGCGGAAGAGGCCGCAGCTAGCCCGGGCGCGGCGCGGCTGGCAAGCCCGCCTACTCCTCCACCGCCGCCATCAGGCGCTCGATGAAGCCGTTGCGCTCGCCGGAATCGATCCAGCGGACGACGGCGACAATGTCGTGCTCGGGATCGATGAAGACCACGTTCGATCCCGCGCCGAGATAGGCGAAGGCGCTGTCCGGCGCCGAGGGCGCGGCGATCGCGGCGCGCTCGTCGTCCGCCCGGTTGAGGAAGAAATTCATGTAGCCGTAGCTCGGAAACACCTCGGTCGGCGTCAGCGAGGCGTCGTACCAGGCGTCGCTCAGCAGCCGTTCGCCGTCCCATTCGCCGCGATTGAGTCCCAGCAGGCCGAAGCGCGCCTGGTCGTAGGCGGTGAGCCACATGCCCCCGCCCCAGTGGCCGCCGCCGGAGACCGACTGAATCTCCTCGCCGTCGATCGTGACGTAGGAGTTTTCATAGCCGTGCCAGACCCAGTCTTCCGACGCGCCGATCGGATCCATGATCCGTTCGCGTAGCACCTCGGGCAGCGGCCGCCGCCAGACATGAAGCGCGGCCAGCGCCAGCGCGTTGACGCGCACGTCGTTGTATTCCCACTCCGCGCCCGGCTCCGGCGGTCCGGCGACGAGATCCGAGGCCGGATCGTCGCGCGAGGGCCGGTCGGCCCAGGCGGGCTTGTCGAACAGGGTTCCCCACCAGCCGCTCGTCTGGCGCAGCATCTGGTCCCAGGTGATCGGCGCGTTGTGGTCGGTATGGAAGCGGTCGTCGTCGACATAGCCCGCGACCGGGTCGGCGACGCTGTCGATCAGACCGTCGTCGACGGCGAGCCCGACGACATGGCTGAGAAAGCTCTTGGAGACCGAGAACGTCATGTCGACGCGTTCGGGCTCGCCCCACTCGGCGACGATATAGCCGTCGCGGAGGATGATCCCCGTCGGCGCGCCGCGTTCCTTGAGCGGGCCTACGGGGCTGGAGAACGGTTCGAACGACCAGGTCAGGGGCACGGTGACGGGCAGATTGCTGGCCGGCGAGACCGCCTCGAGCGCGGGATCGTCGTGGCGCGTCTCGTTGGCGACGGCGAAGTCGATCGCCGCCTGCAGCGCCTCGGGGTCGAACCCGGCGTCTTCCGGCGCGCGCCGTTCCCAGGCCGCGTCGTCGGCCGGCGGGAAATAGTCCTGCGCGGCGGCGGTCGCCGTCAGCGCCAGCGCGCCGCAGATCGAAATGGTGAGCTTGTCCAGCATCCTGTCTCTCCTTTTCGCGACGGCGCGTCAGCCCGTCAGGCGCACGCCGATCGACACGCTGCGCGGCTCGCCGGGGAAGTAGCGATAGCCGCCGAAGGCGAAGTCGGCGCGTTCGGCGTAGCGCACGTCGCCGGCGTTGCGGATCGCGGCGAACACCTCGAGCCCGTCGCGCAGCGCGTAGCGGCCGCGCACATTGATGACGTCATGCCCCTCATAGCTCGCCGAATTCGCCGCATCGAGAAAGTACTCGCCGACATGGACCCACTCCAGTTCGGCCGTCGCCGTCTCGACCGGCGTCCAGATCAGCCGCGCATTCCAGAGCCATTCCGGCGCGGTGTCGACCTGAGCGCCGTCGGAGATGCTTTCCGAGCTTCGCCCCACCGGTCGGTCGAAAGCGTATTCGTGATCGGCCCAGGTCAATGACCCCCGCACGGCGAGCGTGTCGGTGATCGGCGCATGCAGGTCGACCTCCACGCCGACATGATCGGTCGCGCCGTCGGTGACGTTGAAGCCGTCGGCGTCGCGGAAGAAGACGTTCTCCTTCTCCATCACGAAGCCGGTGACCTCGATGCGGCCGTCGCGGGGCAGGCCGACGCGGACGCCGGCCTCGAGGCTGTCGAGGGTTTCGGGGTCGATGCCCTCGATGACCTGTCCGGGCTGGAGCCGGTAGAGTTCGGCGGTCTGCGGCGCGCGCACGCCGCGGGCGGCGCGGCCGAAGAGCTGAATGTTTTCGGAAGCATCGTAGGTGAAGCCGAGATGCGGGGCGACGGTCGTGTAGTCATCCGACCGGTCGGCCGGGCGCAGATACCGTCCGACCGCGCCGTCTGCCGTCAGGTTGTCGTAGTCGTAGGCTGTCGTCTCCAGCCGCGCCCCGCCCTCGATCGCGAGGCTGTCGCCGACGTCGAGACGCCCCTGCACGAAGCCCGCGACGACGAGCGCATCGATCTCGTAGTCGTAGTGGACGCCCTGGATGAACGGGCCCAGCGTCGGCCGCGTCTGGTCCTCGAAGAGGTAGCCGCGCGTCCAGTCGAGATCGACGCCGGCCATGAGCCGGCCCCGATCCGTCTCGCGCACGAGCGCCGACTGGAGGCCGAGGCTGTCGTGGCCCGACAGTTCGAGCGCCTCCGACGGCAGAAAGTGGAGGCGGAAGGCGAGATCGTTCGACCGGCCGTAGACGACGCCCGTCGCGCGCCAGTCCTCGGAAAGCCGCCGGCCGAGATGTAGCGACAGCCGCGCCGAGCGGGCATTTCGGAACGCCTCGGGATCGGCGTTCGCCCGCGACAGCGCCTCGTCCTCGTAGGCCTTGAACCCGCCGACATAGGTCGCCGTCTCCTGGTCGATGTCGAGAAAGGTTCCGCGCAGGCTGAGCTCGGTCGCGCCCAGCTCGGTGTCGGCGCGGAACTGGAGCGTTCCCCGATCGAGCGAGGCGTCGTCGCGCCAGCCGTCCTCGTGACGCACGCTCGCGCCAATGAAGCCGGCGCCGAAGCGGGTCTCGCCGCCGGCGAAGGCGCGCGCACGGAGGCGTCCGAACGAGCCGGCCTCAATCTCGGCGAGCCGGCCGGCCTCGCGCGGATCCTGCGTGATCACGTTGACCAGGCCGTGGAGCGCGTTGGAGCCGTAGACCGCCGCGCCCGGGCCCCGGATCACCTCGACGCGCGCGGCCAGCGCGTCGGCGGCCTCGAACAGTCCGTTGACGTTGGCGAAGCCCGGCGCGCGCAGCGCCACGCCGTCCTCGAGAAAGAGGAAGGAGCCCGCGCCGGCCCCGCCGGTGAGCACCGGCGAGCGGATCGCCGTGAGGTGCTCGACCCCGTTGCCCCGATTGATGAACACGCCCGGCGCGCGGTTGAGCGCCTCGGCGATGTGGTGGCTTCCGAGGCGCGTCAGCTCCGCCTCGCCCAGCACCGCGACCGGCGTCGCGCCGGCGTCGCGCGCTTCGGCGATCCGCGCCGCGGTCACGACGATGACGTCGCCGTCCTCCTGGGCGGCGGCCCCGGCCGTCGCCGTCAGCGCCGCCGCCAGGGTGATGCAGAGATGTCGTTTCAAGTCGGTCTCCTTCGCCGCGCAGCGAAGCGGAACTCGCCGGCGCTGTCCAACGCCGCGCGCCGCGCTTGACCCCCTCGACCGGCGCAATACCGTGCGTTCCCGAACCGTTCGAGGGGAAGATCAAAGATGCCGCGCATTCTCGCCGCCCTGCTCGCCTGTCTCGCCGTTTCGTTCGCGGCGCATGCTTACGAGCCGAAACCGATCACGGAACTGCTCGATCAGGACGTCGGCTACGACGAGACGATCCCGACCCCGGAAGATGTGCTGGGACGGCGCTCGGGCGAGATAATTTTCACGCCCGAGATGCTTCACGAATACGTCAGGGCCGTCGCGGCGGCCTCCGACCGGGTGAGCGTCGAGACCATAGGGCGGTCGCATTTCGGCCGGCCGATCCTGCGCGTGACGACGACTTCGCCGGAGAATCAGGCCCGCCTCGAGGAGATCCGCGCCGCGCACCTGGCCGCCCTCGATCCGGACGCCGGACCGCGCGACGCCGACGCGCCGACGATCGTGCAGATCACGCACGGCGTCCACGGCGCGGAGGCGTCCGGCTACGACGCCTCGGCGCCCCTGCTCTACTTCCTCGCCGCCGCGCAGGGAGAGGAGATCGACGCCCTGCTCGACCGCGTCGTGGTGCACCAGGTCGTGCTGATAAACCCGGACGGCGCCAATCGTTTCGCCGAATGGACCAACATGCACCGCGCGCAGGTCCCGGTCGCCGATCCCCAGCATCGCGAGCATTTCTTCGAGTGGCCCTGGGGCCGGACCAATCACTACTGGTTCGACCTCAACCGGCAATGGCTCCCCGTCACCCAGCCCGAGGCCGAGGCGCTGGTGAACTCGACCCATCACTGGGCGCCGAACGTGGCGCTCGACATGCACGAGATGGGCTCGAACTCGACCTTCTTCTTCTCGCCCGGCCCGGTGGACGGGCTGCACCCGCTGCTCAGCCAGGCGGGGCTCGAACTCAATCTCGAAATGAACGAATTCCTCGCCGATCAGCTCGATTCCGAGGGCGCGCTCTATGTCAGCGAGGAGTTCTTCGACGATTTCTATCTCGGCTACGGCTCCAGCTATCCGGGCCTGCTCGGCTCGGTGCCCTACCTGTTCGAGCAGAGCTCGGTGCGCGGCATCATCCAGGAGACCGAGCGCGGCGTGCTTCGCTATGACGACAAGGTCGGCCAGCAGGCCCGCGTCGCCATCGCGCTCATCCGCGCCGCCGACGCCAATCGCGAAGCGCTGCTCGACCACCAGCAGACATTCTTCGCCGAGAGCCTGAGACTGGCGGACGCCGACCCCGTGCGGGCCTACGTGTTCACGTCGAACGATCGCGGGCGGCTCGCCGACTTCCTCGAGCTGATGGCGGTCCACCGCATCGAGGTGCGCGAACTGTCCCAGCAGATCCGGCTCGACGGGATCACGTTCGAGCCGGGCGAGGCCTTCGTCGTCCCGACGCGGCAGCGCAACTACCGGGTTCTGAAGGGAATCTTCGAGACTCGCGTGATCACGGACGAGACCGAGTTCTACGACGTCTCCGGCTGGACCCAGCCGCTGGCCTACGACCTCGACTACGCCGAGGTGCGCGCCGGCCTGTTCGCGCCGAACATCACCGGCGAGCCGGTCACGGGCTTCGAGGCGGCCGCGGCCGCGCCGGCGCAATCGGATCTGGCCTACGTGATGGAGTGGGACCATTTCCACGCCCCGCGCGCGCTCTACCGGGCGCTTGACGCCGGCCTCCACGCCCGCGTGATCCCCGACGCGATCACGCTCGACACGCCGGCCGGCCAGGTCAGCCCGGGCCGCGGCGCGGTCGTCATTCCCGTGATCGGCCAGGAGATCGACGCCGGGGAGATCCACGCGCTGATGACCCGGGCCGCCGAGGACGGCGTCACCGTCCACGCCGCGACGAGCGCCCTCACCCCGGCCGGCTCCGATCTCGGCGGATTCGACCTCTCGAATGTCGAAAAGCCCGAAATCCTCCTGGTCACCGGCCGCGTCACCAGCTCATACGACGCCGGCGAGATGTGGCACCTGCTCGATTTCGAGATGCGCATGCCGGTGTCCATGATCGACGCCCGCGAACTCGGCGGCGCCGATCTCGACCGCTACACCCACATCATCCTGCCGAACGGGCGTTACGACTCCGCGCTCGGCGAATCCGGCGCCGAACGCCTGGGCGAGTGGGCGAGCGATGGCGGCGTGCTGATCGCGATGCGCGGCGGCGCGCGCTTCGTCGTCGAGCACGAGCTGGCCGACGTGCGCTTCACATCGGATGCATCCGACGAAGAGGCCGAGGCCGTGACCGCCGAGCCCCGCCCCTACGACGACTTCGCGCTCTGGGAGACCGAGCACGGCGTCTCCGGCGCGATCCTCGAGACCGAGATCGACGTCACCCACCCGCTGGGCTTCGGCTATCGCGATCCGGTCCTGCCCGTTCACAAGATCGGAACCGACGCCTTCGCCGCCGGGGACAACCCCTTCGCGCTGCCGGCGCGCTACGCAGACGAGCCGCTGCTCTCGGGCTACGCTTCCCAGCGCAATCGCGAGGCGCTCGCCGGCGCGGGCTCGGTGTTCGCCGAGCGCCGGGGCGAAGGCTCGGTGATCCTGTTCGCCGACGACCCCTATTTCCGCGCCTATTTCCGCGGTACGGCGAAGATGGTCATGAACGCGATCTTCTTCGGGAACGACTTCCGCAACCCGTCGCGGCGCGGCGACTAGGAGTCCCGATGACGCGCGCGGAGCCGCTCGGCGACGACGTCGAGCGACAGCCCGCGCGCCTTCAGCAGCACCATCAGGTGGAAGACGAGATCGGCGCTCTCGTCGATCAGCGCGTCGTCGTCCTCCGCTGCGCCGGCGAGCGCGGTCTCGACGCCTTCCTCGCCCACCTTCTGCGCGGCCTTGAGCGCGCCGCGCTCAAGGAGTCGCGCCGTGTAGCTATCGTCGGGATCGGCGCCGGCGCGCGCCTCGACGATGCGGGCCAGTTCGCCGAGAAAGGCGAGCGTCGGCCCCTGCGTCTCGCCGAAGCAGGACCGCGTCCCGAGATGGCAGACCGGTCCGGCGGGGCGCGCGCGCACCAGCAGCGCGTCGCGATCGCAATCGGCCTCGATCGAAACCAGAGCCAGCGTGTTCCCGGACGTTTCGCCCTTGCGCCAGAGGCGCTGTTTCGAGCGGCTGAAGAAGGTGACCAGGCCGCTCTCGCGCGTCTCCGCGAGCGCTTCGGCGTTCATGTAGCCGAGCATCAGCACTTCGCCGGTGTCGGCGTCCTGGACGATGGCGGGCAGAAGCCCGCCGGCCTTGTCCCAGTCGAGCGTCTCGTCGGTCATGTCCGCATCTCCACGCCGCGATCGGCGAGCCAGGCCTTCAGCTCGGGAATGGCGATCAGCCCCTTGTGGAAGACGCTGGCCGCCAGCGCGCCGTCGACGTCGGCCTGCGCGAAGACGTCGGCGAAGTGTTCGCGCGCGCCGGCGCCGCCCGAGGCGATCAGCGGAACCGGACAGGCCGCCCGCGCCGCGGCGAGCTGCTCGATGTCATAGCCCTCGCGCACGCCGTCCTGGTCCATGCAGTTGAGCACGATCTCGCCGACGCCGCGATCGGTCGCCTCGGCGATCCAGTCTAGCGTGCGCCGGTGCGAGGTCTCGGTCTTGTCCGGATCGCCGGTGTTCTGGTGGACCCGCCATTCGCCGTCGATCACGCGGGAATCGATCCCGCAGACGACGCACTGGGTTCCGAACTCGCCAGCGAGCCGGTCGATCAGGCCGGGATCGCGCAGCGCCGGCGTGTTCACCGAGATCTTGTCGGCGCCGGCGAACAGGCGCGCGCGGGCGTCATCGACGCTGCGGATGCCCCCGGCCACGCAGAAGGGAATGTCGATCGCGCGCGCAACCCGGGAGACCCATTCGGGCTCGACGGTGCGGTCGGCCGGACTCGCGGCGATATCGTAGAAGACGAGCTCGTCGGCGTTCTCCGCGGCGTAACGCGTCGCCAGCTCGACGATGTCGCCGACATCGACATGGTCGCGAAAGCGCACGCCCTTGACCACGCGGCCGTCGCGCACGTCGAGGCAGGGGATGATGCGCTTGGCTAGCACTTGAGCGCCTCCTCGAGCGTGAACCGGCCCTCGAACAGCGCCTTGCCCACGACCGCCCCGGCGGCGCCGGATTGCTTCAGCGCCGCCAGATCCTCGAGGCTCGAGACCCCGCCGGAGGCCTGCCAGGCGATGTCCGGGCGGGCGCGAACGAGATCGGCGTAGAGGTCGGTGTTCGGCCCCTCGAGCAAGCCGTCGCGACCCGTGTCGGTGACGAGCGCGTGGACGAGCCCCGCCTGCTCGTAATCGCCCAGCAGGTCGGTGAGCGGGCGCTCGGCCCGTTCACGCCAGCCCTTGAGCGTCGGCCAGGCCGCGCCGCCGGCGATCTGCACGTCGAAGGCCGTCGCGATCACCTCCGGCCCGAACTCGCCGAGCCAGGCGGCGACGGTTTCGGGATCGCTCACGGCGAGGCTGCCGATCACGACGCGGCGCGCGCCAGCTTCGAGCAGGGCCTCGACGTCGGCGCGGCGACGCACCCCGCCTCCGGTCTGGACCTTCAGACCCGAGCGCGCGACGGCTCCGACGATCTCCGGCTGGCGCCGGGTCTCGTCCCGCGCGCCGGACAGGTCGACGAGATGGATCCACTCCGCGCCGGCCGCAGCGTAGCCTTCGGCCACCGCGCCGGGGTCGTCGCCGTATTCGGTGACGGCGGCGAAATCGCCCTTCGCGAGCCGGACGACACGTCCGTCGAGCACGTCGATCGCTGGATAAAGAATCATGCGGAAGCCTCGATGAAATTTCGGAGAATGCGCGCACCGACCGCGCCTGACCGCTCCGGGTGGAACTGGCAGCCGGCGACATTGTCCTTGCGCGCGACAGCAGTGATCGCCGCGCCATATTCGGTCGTCGCCCGTGCGTACGGCCCCGCCGGGACGTGAAAGCCGTGGACGAAATAGACGCGATCGCCCGTCGCGACGCCGGCCAGCAGCGGCTCGTCCGGCTCGATGTCCGCTAGGCTGTTCCAGCCCATGTGCGGCCACGGCCCCGCCGCGCCCGGGTCGAGCCTCATCACCCGGCCCGGGATCAGCCCCAGCAGATCGCAATGGCTCTCCTCCGACTGCGCGAACAGCAGCTGCATGCCCAGGCACAGGCCGAGCACCGGCCGCGCCTCGCCTTGCAGCGCCTCCGCCCAGCCGCGCGCGGCGAGCGTGCGCATCGCCGGGCCGGCCGCGCCGACGCCGGGGAGGATCAGCCGGTCGCAATCCGCCGCCTCATCGGGATCGCGCGCCAGCGCGTAATCGGCGTCGAGCCGTTCGAGCGCGAAGCGCACCGAGGCGATGTTCGCCGTGGCGGTGTCGATGATGGCGACGGTCATTGCGCGCGGCTTTCCAACTCCGGGGGACACGCGCGCAATCGGCCTCCCTCCCCCTCGGGGGAGGGTCGGGGTGGGGGGAAGCGATGGTCGACGCCAATGCGGCCACCCCACCCTGGCCCTCCCCTCAAGGGGAGGGAAAAAACCGCCATGCCAGCGCAGAAAGCCATCACAGCACCCCCTTGGTCGTGGGCAGCGCGTCGCCCTCGACCCGCACGGCCTGGCGCAGCGCCCGGCCGAACGCCTTGAAACAGCTCTCGATCATGTGGTGGGCGTTCTCGCCGTCGACCTCGACATGGATGGCCACCTGCAGCGACTCCGAAAGCGAGCGGAAGGCGTGCGGCGCCATCTCGACGGGAAAGTCGCCCACGCGCTCGCCGGGGATCGTTCCGTCGAAGCGGCAGTAGGGCCGGCCGGAGAGATCGATCCAGACCCCGGCGCGAGTCTCGTCCATCGGCAGCGCGAAGCCGAACCGGCCGAGCCCGCGCTTGTCGCCGAGCGCCTCTTTCAGCGCCGCGCCGAGCGCAAGACACACATCCTCGATGGTGTGGTGGGCGTCGACCTCGACATCGCCCTCGCAGCTCACATCGAGGGCGATCCCGGCGTGGCGGGCGATCTGCTCGAGCATATGGTCGAAGAAGTTCACGCCCGTGGCGATGCGCGCGCCCTCGCCGTCAAGATCGACGCGCACCGCGATATCGGTCTCCTTCGTCGAGCGCCGGATCAGCGCCGTCCGGCTCGCGTTCAGTCCGAGCCAGCCGGCGAGCGCGCGCGCGGTCACCAGGTCGGGAACGGACGCGACGAAGCGATCGCCCTTTCGCGCCAGGCTCAGGCCCAGCCGGTCGAGCACGGCTTCCATCTCGGCCGGGTCGCCGGCCGGCTCCAGGACGAGGCCCTCGGCGTCGGCGCGCGCGGCGGCGACAGAGTCGTCCGCGGCCAGCCAGGCGCTGGCGGCGTCGAGCAGCGCCTGGCGCTCCGCCGCCTCGGCGGCGGCCTGATCGCGCGCGGCGGGCGCGAGCGCGCCGAGGCCCGCCTTGATGAGCGCCCCGGCGGGCTCGAACAAGCGTTCGGAGAGACGGTTCGCTTCCTCCTCATCGCGACACAGGACGACGGTCAGCGGCGCGGCGTCCGGTCCCAGCCGGATCAGCGCCGGGGCGGCGTCAGGCGCATCGACGAGCGCGGCGGGCCCGAGAGCCGTGAGATCGACAATGCGATCCGCGCCGGCCGAGGCGAGGACGGCGCGAGCTTCCGCCGGCGAGGCGGCGAGCGCGAGCCGCTCGGCGTCGCAATCGAGAAACGCCGCCGCCCGCGCGCGCAGCGCTTCGGCGTCCGCACGCCGACGGTCCGCGGGCGAACGGGAGAGATCAAGCCGCGCCGTCATTCCTCAGCCTCCGATTTCCGGCGGCGCAGCGCCATGGCGCGCCCATGCGCGTCGAGCCCCTCCAGCGCGGCCAGCCGCTCCACCGTCGGTCCCATGGCACGCGCGCCCTCCGGCGACATCTCGAGCACGGTGGTGGTCTTCTGGAACATCTCCACGGTGACCCCGCCATGGACGCGCGCCGCCCCCGCCGTCGGCAGGGCGTGATTGGGGCCGGCGGCGTAATCACCGGCCGCCTCCGGAGTCCACGGACCGAGGAAGATCGAGCCCGCATTGCGCACCTTGTCCGAGAGCGCGCGGGGATCGCCGGTCTGTATGATCAGGTGCTCGGGCGCATACGCGTCGGCGACTTCGGCGGCCTCTGCGTCACCAGACACGAGGATCGCGCAAGACGTCGCCAGCGCGGCGCGCGCGACCTGCGCCCGCGGCAAACCGGCGAGTCCGCGTTCGACGGCGTCGCGGACCAGTGAGACGAACGGCTTCGACCAGGCGACCAGCACGACCTGGGCGAGGACGTCGTGTTCGGCCTGGCTCAGGAGATCGGCCGCCACCAGCTCCGGGTCGGCGCCGTCATCGGCGATAACCATCACCTCGCTCGGCCCGGCGGGCAGGTCCACCGCAGGCCCGCCCGGCTCGCGGGCGAGCGCGGCCTTGGCCGCGGCGACCCAGGCGTTGCCCGGACCGAAGATCTTGTCGGCCTTCGGCAAACCGGCGATCCCGTAACCCAGCGCAGCGATCCCGTGGGCCCCGCCGATCGCGTAGACCTCGTCGAGTCCGAGGAGGCGCGCCGCAGCGAGCACGGTGGGCTCGACGCCGGCGCCCTTGCGCGGCGGCGCGATCGCGGCGATGCGCGGCACGCCGGCCAGCTGCGCGGGGACGGCGAGCATGATCACCGTCGAGACCAGCGGCGCCGTGCCGGCGGGAATGTAAAGCCCCGCCGTTTCGATCGGCGTCACCCGGCGCTCCGCCGTGGTCCCCGGCCATGTCTGGGACGAATATGCCCGATACCCCTGCTCGGCGTGGAAACGCCTGACGGCGTCGGCGGCGTCCAGGATCGCCCGCCGGTCAGTGTCGGAAAGCGCGCGTTCGGCCGCATCCATCTCCTCGACCGGCACACGGAATCCGTCCGCCGGCGCCCAGCCGTCGAAGCGTTCGGCGTACTCGCGCACCGCCGCCTCTCCGCGTTCGCGAACAGCGGCGAGGATGCGCGCGACGGTCGCCTCGGCGTCCTCGCGCGCGCTCGGCCGGGCGAGCGCGTCGGCGCGCCGCCGGGCGTCCGCGGTTTTCCAGACCACTGAGTGCAGCATCGTTTCAGGCCATCATCTTTTCGATCGGCATGACGAGGATCGAGCGCGCCCCGACCGCCTTGAGCTTTTCCAGCGTCGACCAGAACACCTCCTCGGTGCACACGGCGTGGACGGCGACGACGTCGTCGCGGCCGACCACCGGCGCGACCGTCGGCGCGTCCGAGCCGGGCAGCACGGCGCGCACGTCCTCCAGCCGGTCCTTCGGCGCGTTCAGGAGGATGTATTTCGTCTGCCGCGAGGCGATCACGCCCTTGAACCGCTCGACGAGCAATTCGGCGGTGGACTCGATCTCGGCGGATTTCGACCGCGGCGCGCGGATCAGCACCGCCTCGCTCTCGAGCACGGTCTCGAACGCGGCGAGGCCGTTGGCCTCCAGCGTCGCGCCGCTCGAGACGAGATCGCAGATCGCGTCGGCGATGCCCATCCGCGGCGCGATCTCGACCGAGCCGCTCATCTCGACGATCTCGGCGTCGACGCCGCGTTCGTTCAGGAAGCGCTCCGTCAGACTGGGATAGCTGGTGGCCACAGTGCGCCCGGCGAGATCGTCCACGGCGCGGACCTCGCCGTCCTTCGGCGAGGCGAGCTTCAACCGGCAACGGGCGTAGCCGAGCTTCATGACTGTCTCGAGCCCGGCTATGCGCGGCGATCGCGCCTGGGCCTCGTACAGCACGTTCTCGCCGACAATCCCGTAATCGCACGCCCCGCTGGCGACGAAGTTCGGGATGTCGTCGTCGCGGATAAGCATGAGATCCAGCGGCAGGTTCTCCGCCCGGCGCATCAGTTCGTCACGCCCCCAGGCGAGCTTCACCCCGGCGCGGCGGACAAGCTCCATGCCGCCTTCGGCGAGGCGGCCCTTCTTCTGCACACCGAGCGTCAGTCGCGAACCGGTCATTACGCCGTCTCCCTCAGCCGGTCGAGCACGAGGCGATAGCCCTGGTGGGGCTCCTGGGAGAGAAACCGCGCCACGCGCGTCACAGTCGTCGTGCTGACCCCGGTCTCGGCGCTGATCTCGCGATAGGACTTCTCGCCGGCGTCGAGCATCAGCGCCACCCGCCAGCGCTCGGCGAGCGCGGCGAGTTCGCCCGGCGTGGCGAGGTCCATCAGGAAACGCTTCGCCTCGTCGGCCGTGCGCAGCACGAGCAGCGCCTCGCAAAGCGCGTCGATATCGGCCGGACCGCCGGCCGGCCCCCTGGGGGTGTTCTGTCGCGCATTCATCGGCGCCTCCTCATTCGAGAAGGCCGATATAGCGTGTTATCGCACTGATACAAGCGGACGCTGCAGATAGCCGCAAACTCTTTCTGTCGTAGCCATGAATTCGCGTATTACCCGGCATTAACCGCTGATAAACCGAGACCCTCCCTGAAATAGAAAATTCGCGCTCGAGGCCTCCGACGATTCCTCGTCGGCGACGCGGGCGCTCTTAGGATCGAATCTGGAAGGCCATCTTTATGTTGAATCGATTCACGCTTCGCACATTGCTGTTCGCCGTCATCACCGCGCTGACGGTGATGCTCGTCGGGGTCACGCTTAGCCTCAGCTTCTCTGCGCTGCAGGACCGGTCGCGGGCGCAACTCACCAGCGACGCCAACGCCACCGCCGACCTGCTGCTCGTCGCCGCCGGCAACTGGGCGGTCGAACGCGGCCTCACCAACACCGCGCTCAACAACGACGCGCCCGCCGGCGACACGCAGCGGAGCAGCATCGATCAACGCCGGCGCGACGGCGACGCGGCCCTCGCGCGCGCCTTGGAGCGGCTCCGCACGAGCGGCGGCGCCGAGCTGGCCGAGTTCCGCGACGTCGTCGAGGCGCGCGACTCGCTGGCGGCCGTCCGTCGGCGCGTCGATGATGGCCTTGAGCGCTTCGGCAGCCAGCGCGACCCGTCGCTCGGCGGTGAAGCCGTCGCCGCGCTCACCGGGCTCATCGAAGCCAGCCAGGATCTTCGGGTCGCCGCCCAATACCGGATCGAGGACGAACAGGCCCAGATCGCGGAGCTGCAGTCGATCAAGCATTTCGTCTGGGTCATGAGCGAATTCGCCGGACGCGAACGGGCCGCCCTCGGCGCCCGGATCGCATCGGGGGAGCCGCTGGACGCCGACGCGCTTCAGCAGCTGGCAGAGTACCGGGGACGCGTCGAGCTGGCGTGGGCCGTGGTCGAGGCCTACGGCGCCCAGGACAACACGCCCGAAGAGGTCCAGCAGGCCATTCGCGGCGTGCGGCAGGGTTTCATGCAGGAGTTCCAGTCGGTTCGCGAGCGAGTCTACGCGGCGGGCGCGGCTGGTGACTCCTATCCTCTCACAGGCTCGGAATGGATCGAGGAAGCGACAGGCGCCATCGACACGATCCTCGCCCTTAGCGATGCCGTCGGCGATGCGACCGCCGATCTGGCCGACCGGACCAGCGCCACGGCGACGCGGACGCTGATCGGCCAGTTCGCCCTGCTGCTGGTCGGCGTCGCGATCGCCGGATTCTCGTTCTGGATCGCCGGCGCCCGCATCGCCGGTCCGCTGCGCCGGATGGCCGACACCACCGGGCGGTTGGCGGAAGGCGATACGGACCTCACCGTCCCGGCGCTCGATCGGACCGACGAGGTCGGCGCCCTGGCCCGCGCCGTCGAGGTGTTCCGCCAGAACCTGATCGAGAACCGCCGCATGGCCGCCGAGCAGGAGGCCGAGAACGAAGCCAAGATGCAACGGGCGCAGAAGATCAACGATCTGACCACGAAATTCGAAGACGCCGTGGGCGCGCTCGTGCGCAATCTCTCGACGGCGGCCGAAGAGCTCGAGACAAGCGCGACATCGATGACCGAAACCGCCGACGAGACGAATCAGAACTCGGCGTCGGTGGCGAGCGCGGCGGGCCAGACTTCGTCTAACGTTCAGACGGTAGCCACCGCGACGGAGGAACTCGCCGCCTCGATCCGGGAAATCTCGACGCAGGCCGCACAGTCGTCCGACATCGCCGGGCGCGCCGTCACGAGCGCCCAGAAAACCGACGAAGTCGTCCAGGGGCTTGCCACGGACGCCAAGCGGATCGGCGAAATCGTCACCCTGATCGAGCAGGTGGCCGAACAGACCAACCTGCTCGCGCTCAACGCCACCATCGAGGCCGCCCGCGCCGGCGAAGCCGGCAAGGGCTTCGCCGTCGTCGCCAGCGAGGTGAAGTCGCTGGCCGAGCAGACCACCAAGGCGACCGAAGAGATCGCCTCCCAGATCAACGGGATCCAGGATTCGACCACCGAAGCCGTCTCGGCGATCGACGAAATCTCGAAGGTCATCGAGGAGATGGCCGGCATCGCCAGCGCCATCGCCGGCGCCATGGAGGAGCAGGACGCGACGACCAACGAAATCTCTCGGAATGTCCACGAGGCCGCCCAGGGCACCGAACAGGTGACCGGCAGCATCGTCGATGTCGAAAAAGGCGCGGGCAAGACAGGCGCGGCGGCCGAACAGGTCCTCGCCGCCGCCAAGGGCCTCGCGCAGCATTCGAACGAGCTGAGCGAGGAAGTCGAGAAGTTCACCAAGGGCGTGAAAGCGGCCTGAGCCGACGCCCGGCCTATTCAGCCTGGGGCGGCTCCGGCGGCTCGTCGCGGCCGTCCCAGCTGGTCTCCTCGGCGGGCTCCATGGGCTGGTCGGTGAAGCCGCTGATCGAGGAGAGCTCCTCCTTGTCGCGCGGGATTTCGACGTCGGAATGGGCGTAGGCGTGGATGAGCCGCGCCACCGAATGCAGCGCATGCATGTGGATGCGCTCATAGCCATGCGAGGCGTCGATGCCGAAGGTCAGCAGCGCGGTTCGGACATCCTCGCCGGACTCGATGGCGCTCGCCGAATCCGAGCGGTAGTAGCGGAAGATGTCGCGCTGGTGGTCGATATTCTCGTCCTCGCACAGGCGCAGCAGCTTCTGGGTCAGGTGATAGTCGAACGGGCCGGTCTGGTCGGCCATGGCGATCGTGGCGCCGAACTCGCGGCTGTTCTGCCCCGGCGCCTGGGTGCCGTTGTCGATGGTCACCATCGCGGTGATGTCCTTGGTGAGGATGCCGCTCGCGCCGTGGCCGATCTCCTCGGAGATCGTCAGCAGGAAATAGGTGTCGACCGGGACCTTGCCATCGCCTTCGACGAGCGCCTTGAGCGCGGCGAACATCGCCGCCACGCCGCCCTTGTCGTCCAGGTGGCGGGAGACGACGAACCCGTTGTCGAGCATCTCCGGCTGCGGATCGATCGCGACGAAGTCGCCGATGTGAAACCCGAGCGCCTCCAGGTCGGCCTTGCTTTCCGCCACCACGTCGGGCCGCACCTCGAGATTGGTCCAGGCGACCGGCTGGGTGTCGATTTCCTCGTTGAAGGTGTGTCCCGACGCCTTCAGCGGCAGGATCGTCCCGCGAAACGCGCCGTGATCGATGCTGAACACCGTGCAGCGCGCGCCCTCGGCGAAGCGCGCCGACCAGTGCCCGATCGGAACGACCTCGAGTCGCCCGTTCTCCTTGAGCGCCTTCACCTGCGCGCCAAGCGTGTCGACATGGGCGATGACCGCGCGCGCGGGCATCTGCTCCTCGCCGGGGATGCGCGCCCGGATGGCGCCCCGGCGGGTCAATTCGTACTCGACGCCGAGATCGGCCAGCTCCTTGCAGCACAGGCGTACGATTTCGTCGGTATACCCGGTCGGGCTCGGCGTCTCGAGCAAGCGCTGGAGAATGTCCTTGAGATATCGGTCGTCGATCACGGTCAAGCAGTGGCCTCTGAAGCGTCGTGGCGAATGGCGGAAAGCGGAAACAGAAGGTCGATGAAGCGCTCGGCGGTCGGCTGCGGCTCGTGATTGGCCAGCCCCGGCCGCTCGTTCGCCTCGATGAAGACATGGTCGGGACGATCGGGCGCGTCGACGATGAAATCCACCCCGACGACGGGAATGTCGATCGCGCGCGCGACGGCCACCGCGCTTGTCGCGATCTCGGGGTGCAGCGTGTCGGTGACGTCGTGGAGCGCGCCGCCCGTGTGGAGATTGGCGGTCTTGCGCACGCGGATGCGCTCGCCCTTCTTCGGCACGTCCTCCCAGCTCCAGCCGGCCGCGGTGAGGCAGCGCTCGGTCTCGGCGTCGAGCGGGATGACGGACTCGCCCTGGGTCGCAGCCGCTCGGCGCCGGCTCAGGCTTTCGACCAGCTCCTTCAGCGAGCGCCGGCCGTCGCCGGTGACCACCGGCGGCTTTCGCAGCGCCGCGGCGACGACCTCGTTGTTGATCACCACGACGCGCAGGTCCTCGCCTTCGACGAACTCCTCGACGATCACCTGGGAGTCGAGCTCGAAAGCCGCCTCGATGGCTTCTCGCAGTTCGTCCTCGGTCTCGACGCCGACCACGACGCCGCGGCCCTGCTCGCCTCGGGCCGGCTTGACCACGACCGTCCCGCACGCCTCGAGAAATTCGACCGGCGCAGCGTCGCCCTGCGTCAGCGAGGTCTGCCGCGGCGCGGCCACGCCGGCGTTCTCGATCAGGCGGCGCGTGGCGGCCTTGTCGTCGCACCAGCTCATCGCCACCGCGCTCGTCAGTTCGCTCAGCGACTCCCGGCACACGATCGAGCGCCCCCCGTAGGTGAGCTTGAAGAAGCCGCCCTCGGCGTCGATCACCTGGCAGCCGATCCCGCGACGGCGCGCCTCGTCGACGATGATCCGGGCGTAGGCATTGAGCTGCTCCTCCGGCGGCGGGCCGATGAAGAGCGGTTCATTGATGACGTTCTTCCGCTTGAGCGTGAAGAAGGGCAGCCGCTTGAAACCCAGCTTCTCGTAGAGCGCGATGGCGGACTCGTTGTCGTGCAGCACCGACAGGTCCATGAACGAGCAACCGCGCGCCTTGAACAACTCGATCAGGCGGCGCACCAGCGCTTCGCCGATGCCCGGATGGGCCGCCGTCGGCGAAACGGCGAGACACCAGAGCGAGGAGCCGTGCTGGGGATCGCCGAAGGCGCGCTCGTGATCGACCCCGGTGACCGAGCCCAGAATCTCCCCGGTCTGCTCGTCCTCGCAGACGAGAAAGGTCAGCGTGCGATTGTCGCGCTGCCGCCAGAAGAAGGAGGGATCGACCTGAACCATGCCGCGCGCGGCGTAGATCGCATTGACCGCGACCGCGTCAGCCTCGGAGCAGAGACGGCGGACGAAATAGCCGGTCTGGCGCTGCCGCGACGCCCGGTAGGTCGCCAGGTCGATGCGATAGGTGTGCGACGGGTCGAGAAAGACTTCCTGCGGTCCTGCGGCGAGGACGACGTGCGGGTCGCGGACATAGAAGGCGATGTCGCGCTTTTCGGACTCCTCGTTCTGCAAAACCTCGACGAGATCGTCCGCGTTCTCGAACGTCTGGGCGAAGATCAGCCGGCCCCAGCCGACATCGATCCAGGCGTTCTTCCTGGGCGCGTCCCCGCCGTCCCGATCGTCGATCGGGTCCTTGAGGCCCTCGTCGCGCAGTCGCTTCAGCCGGTGGCGGAGCGCCTTGCGCGGTTGGTCGCTGCTCTTCAATCCGTTCGCCTTCTCAAACGCCGTGAGCTTCCATCCACATCGCCAGCAATCCGATCTGGTAGAGCTTCGAGCCGCGCAGCGGCGTGATGTGCGCCCCGGGATCCTCGAACAGCCGCTCAAGATAGTCCGGCTGGACGATCCCCTTCTCGGAGAACCGCTTCGAGGTAACCGCGTCGCGCACCCGCTCGAGATACGGCCCGCGAAGATATTTCAGCGCCGGCACCGGGAAGTATCCCTTCGGCCGGTCGATCACCTCGTGCGGGATCACATCGCGGGCCACCTGCTTGAGTATGCCCTTTCCGCCCTCGGCGGTCTTCAGCTCGGCGGGCACGCGCGCCGCCGTCTCGACGACCTCATGGTCGAGGAAGGGCACCCGCGCCTCAAGCCCCCAGGCCATGGTCATGTTGTCGACGCGCTTGACCGGATCATCGACGAGCATGACCTCGGTGTCGAGGCGGAGCGCCTTGTCGATGGGCCGCTCGGCCCCGGGCCGGCCGAAATGCTCGGCGACGAACTCGCGCGGCAGGTCGCCGTCCAGCCAGCGTTCCTGGAGAAGCTCGCCCATCTCGGCGCGATCGCGATCGAAGAAGGCCTGAGCGTACGCCGCCAGCGGATCGTTGGCGTCCAGCATCGGCGGATACCAGTGATACCCCGCGAAGATCTCGTCGGCGCCCTGGCCGGACTGGACGACCTTCACCTGCTTCGAGACCTCCGCCGACAGCAGGTAGAAGCCGACGCAGTCATGGCTCGTCATCGGCTCGGACATCGCCGCGACGGCGTCCTCGAGCGCGGGCAGCGCGCGGGCGGTGTCGATCTCGATCTTGTGGTGATCCGTGGCGAAGCGTTCGGCGACGATGTCGGAGTACTGGAACTCGTCGCCGCGCTCCTCGCCGACGCTCTCGAAACCGATCGAGAAGGTCTTGAGCCCCGTCTGTCCCGCCTCGGCGAGCAGGCCCACGATCAGCGAGGAATCCAGCCCGCCCGACAGCAGGACGCCCACCGGCACGTCCGCGACGAGGCGGCGCTTGACCGCCAGGCGCAGGCTGTCGGCGACGCGCTCTTTCCAGTCGTCGGCCGACAGGCCCTGCTCGTCGTCACGCGGGCCGAACGCGACGTCCCAGTAGCGCCGCGCCTGCGTCCGCCCGTCGGGCTCGATGCGCATCAGCGTGGCCGGCGGCAGCTTTCGCACGCCCTTCACCAGCGTCCAGGGCGGCGGGACGACCGCATGGAAGGTGAAGTAGAATGCGAGCGCGTCCGCGTCGAGGCTGCGATCGACGTCGGAAAAGGCCAGCAGCGCCGGCAGGGTCGACGCGAAGCGGAAGGCGTTCCCGTCGGCGGCGTAATAGAAGGGCTTGATGCCCAGCCGGTCGCGGCCGATCAGCACCCGGCCGCTGTCGCGCTCGACGATGGCGAAGACGAACATGCCGTTGAGGCGCTGGACGAAATCCTCGCCCCAGCAGTGATAGGCCTTGAGGATCACCTCGCTGTCGCCGTGCGAGAAGAAGCGGTATCCCTTCGCCTCCAGCTCGGCGCGCAGCTCCTTGTGATTATAGATGCAGCCGTTGAACACCAGCGACAGGCCGAGCTCGGCGTCGACCATCGGCTGCTGGGCGGCGTCGGAAAGATCGATGATCTTCAGACGCCGATGGGCGAGCGCGGCCGCGCCCTGCGCGTGCAGCCCGGCCGCATCCGGCCCGCGGCGCACCATCGTTCCGGCGACGGCGTCGAGCGCGCCGAGGTCCGGCGATCGGCCGTCAAAGCGGATTTCACCCGCTATGCCGCACATGCGATTGTCCTTTCTGGCGAAGGCCTTGCGATCCTGGGAAATTCGCCCGCAGGGCGCCGGCGAACCATTCGGGAAAGTCGGTCGCACAGCGCCAAAAATCAAGTTCAACCGATGGATTCGTCCAATGGATTCGGCGCGTTTTGCTGCGAAAAAACTTGGGAACGGTTGACTGGACAGCGCGGTTTCCTAGGTTGTTGCGCATCGCAACAAACGTCAATTTCAGCCGCCCGGCCGGGCGAATGGAGGAGCAGTGGCCGTACAGAACCGACACCCCCGACAGAAGCGCATCGATCTCGAACAGGTCGGCGAGTCCGGCGAGATCGCCGCGCTGGTCGCCGAAGGATTCGATGTCGACCATTTCAATCTCGTCGCCCACGCCGCCGAGCGCGGCGGCTTCCGCACCATGATCGTGAGCCCGCAGCGTTCGCTGGTTTCCGGCCGCTCCGGTCAGCGCGAGGAGATGAATTTCGTCGTCGACAAGCATCCCGGGGATGTCGGACCGAGCACCTATGACGGCCTGCTCGTGCCCGGCGGCGTGACCAGCGTGAAAGCGCTGATGAAGGACCAGGACGCCCGCCTCCTCGTGCTCGACTACATCAAGGCCAACAAGCCGGTCTTCGCGCTCGGCGACGCCGTCGAGCTGCTCGCCGAGGTCTCCGAGAAGGAAGGCGTCGCCGGCGTCGCCGCGCTCGCGCTCAACGGCGAGATCTTCGCCGGCGACGGCGAGACCGCCCAGGAAGACGCCGCGAGCGCCTTCGTCGACGCCCTGACGGTCAAGGCCGACGACGCGGCCTAATCGGCGGCGATCTCAACCTGGAAACTGAATTCAGCGAGCGCGTCGGAAACGGCGCGCTCGTTTTCTTTGTCCGGAAGGCGGGCCGTGACCACCAGCCCCCTCGCCTTTTCGGTATGCGCCGACAGCTCGACGTCGCGGATCCCTGCGTTCTCCAGCACGGCGCGGGCGGCGCGGATCGCGGCGTCCTCGCGCAGGGCCGGCTTGAAGATCTTTCCCACGGCGGTGACCGGCATGGTCTCGATCACGCGCACCGCCTTCGGCGCGGCCGGGCGCTCGGCGACATGGGCGCGCGCATGCTCCAGCAGCGCCGCCTCGTCGACCGTCGCGCCGTCGCGCAGCACGACATAGGCGACGGGGACTTCGCCGGCATAGGCGTCGGGCTGGCCGATCGCCGCGGCGAGCTCCACGTCGGGATGGGCGTGGAGCGCGTCCTCGATCATGCCGGGATCGATATTGTGGCCGCCCCGGATGATGAGGTCCTTCGCCCGGCCAGTGAGCCAGAAATAGCCGTCCGCGTCCTGGCGCGCGAGATCGCCGGAATTGAGCCAGCCGTCGGGCAGGAAAAGCCCCGCGTTCCGCTCGGCCTGCTTGTAGCCGGAGATGACCGTGACGCCCTTCAGCGCCAGCACGCCGGTTTCGCCGGGCTCCGCATCCCGTTCGAACGCGCCCGCCTCGTCGACGACGGCGACCTTCACATCGTGATACGGCATCCTGAGCCCGATCGAACCCACGCGGCGCTCGCCGTCGCGCGGGTTGCAGGTCGACACGCAGGTCGATTCCGTCATGCCGTAGAGTTCGAGAATGGTGATCCCCGTGCGTTCCTCGAACGCCTTGAACACGCTCACCGGCATGGGCGCGGCGCCGACAACGCCGTAGCGCAGCGACGAGACGTCCGCCTCGCCGACGGGATGATCGAGCAAGCTCGCATAGATCGTCGGCACGCCGGAGAACATCGTCACGCCGTAGCGCTCGACGATCCGCCAGAAATTCGCCAGCAGCGCCTTGTTCCGGAACCCGTCCGGTCCCGCGAGCAGGAGCGTCGATCCGGCGGTCAGCGGCGCCAGACCGGTGAGATGGGCGGCGTTGGCGTGGAAGAGCGGCAGACCCGTCAGCGCGACGTCGTCGGCCCCCAGGTCCAGCGCGAACCGCAGCATCCAGCTCATGGCCGCCTGGTTCATCTGCGTCTGGCAGGCCAGCTTCGGCGCGCCCGTCGTGCCGCCGGTGTGGAAATAGGCCGCCGGCCGGTCGGGATCGGCGCCGGGGTCGAACTGCAGCGCCTCGCCCGGCGCGGAGGCCGCCAGCGCGTCGAGGGCGTCGTCATCACCCGACAGCGGAATGATCGCCATCGGCGACGAGAGATGGCGGCGGACCGCCTGGGCCTTGTCGTAGAGCTCGGTCCCCGGCGCGGTCGTGACCAGCGCGCCGGCCCCGGCGGCCTCGACGATTTCGGCGACCACCTCGGCCGAAAGCATCGGATTGACAGGCGCCGCGCCGGCGCCGGCGGCCGCGCCCCATAGCGTGAAATGCGTCTCGGCCAGGTTGGGGAGCATGTAGGCGACGGGCCGGCCGCCGCCGATCGCCCACAGCGCATTGGCCGTCCGCATGATCGCCTCGAAGGCCTCGGCGTAGGTCCAGCACCGCGCCGCCTCGGGATCGGCCGGATCGGCCAAGTCGATGATCGCCGTGCGATCGCCATGCCGCGCGGCCGCGGTCTTCAGGCATCCGTGGACGTCCGGCGCATCGAGACGGTCGGCGAGCGGCGTCTGCTCGATCGCCTCGAGATCGGCGAGGCGCCGGAACGGATCGAAGCCGCCGCCCATCGACGTCCTTCCTATCTCTCCCAGTCGCGATCGATCGTGCGGGACGCGAGCAGGAACAGCAGCCCCGCGACCAGGTACAGGCCGGCGCCGATCACGATCGAATAGCGCAGGGCCTCGTTGCCGAAGGCCGGCGTCAGCAGGGTCGACATCTCGCCCAGCACGTAGATCCCCACGCCGATGCCCAGCAGATTGTTGATCAGCAGGAACACCGACGACGCCATGGCGCGCATGTTCGGCGGGGCCAGGTGCTGGAAGGCCGACAGCGTCGGCCCAAGCCACGCCAGGCCGAGACCCGTCGGGATCAGGAAGATGATGGACGCTATGAGCGGCGTGGGCGCGAGCGTGCCCGCGACGTACATGGGGAAGGCGAGCAGGAACGCGGCCGCGGGCACGATCGCATACATGCGTTTCGAGGCCTTGCCCATCAGGTCGCCGAGCACGCCGCCCATGATGATGCCGAGGCTGCCGCCGACGAAGACCACGCCGCCGAAGAGCCAGCCGGTCTCGATGATCCCCATCTCATAGCTGCGCCGGAAGAAGGTCGGGAGCCAGGCGAACGTGCCGTAGCCCATCATCGACGAACACGACGCGCCCAGCACCAGCAGCCAGAAGCTCGGCTTCTTCGCGAGCACCTTCAGGACCTCGCCGAATCCCGGCTTGGCCGGCGCCTCGGTCGGCTCGCCGCCGGTCGCTTCGGCTTCCGCGGCGACGCCGTCGCCGGGATCGGCCGCGAGCGCGTCCAGCCCGCCGCGCTTGGGTTCGCGCAGCGTCAGCTTGAAGATGGGCGCGATGATCACGCCCGCGAGCCCGACGATGATGAAGGCCGCGCGCCAGTCGAGATTCTCGTTGAGATTACCCCCGGCGATCTGCGAGCCGGCGATGACGCCGAAGGCCGACCCGACCGGAATTCCCAGCGAGTAGATCGCGAGCGCGCGGGCGCGGCTGTTGGGCGGGAAATAATCCGAGATGAGCGAATAGGACGGCGCGACGCCCCCCGCCTCGCCGATGCCGACCCCGACCCGGGCGAGCGCGAGCTGCCAGAAATTCTGCGCCACGCCGCACACCGCGGTGAAGCCCGACCAGAGCGTCAGCGAAACGGTGATGATCCAGGTCCGGTTCGTCCGGTCCGCCAGCCAGGCGATCGGCACGCCGAGCGTCGAGTAGAGCACGGCGAACGCCATGCCCATCAGCAGGCCGAGCTGGCGATCGGAAAGGCCGAGCTCTTCCTGGATCGGCACGGCGAGGATCGAGATGATCTGCCGGTCCAGGAAGTTGAACGCATAGACGATGAAGAGCATCGCCAGCGCCCAGACCCGGTAGCCCGCGCTGGGCGGTTTGGCGGCGTGCGCGGCCGTCTGCGAAGCGCTCACGGTCATGGGTCCTCCCCCGGATTCTTGTTCTTGTCATGCGCCGGCGATCGCAGCGCCTCGCCGGCATCTTGGAGGCGAGACGCCTGCAATGGCAAAGAAAAACGCCGCCGGCCCGGGGAGACGGAGCCGGCGGCGCATGTCTCGCGACGATCAGTAACGGTAGGAGATCGTCGCCGTCACCGTACGGGGGTCGCCGTAGAATCCCGTCAAAGTGCCTTCAAGGCCGAGAGTCGGCGTGAAGGTTCCGCCGGGTCCTTCATCGACAAAGTCGTAGCCCGCGACGCGGTAGCGCTCGTCGGTGAGGTTGCGGCCATGCACGCCGACCTGCCAGCGGCCGTCGTCGTTCGTCCAGACCGCGCTCAGGTTCCAGAGCGTGTAGGCTTCCTGATCGATCGGGCTGGGCAGCTCGAACTGCTGCGTGTCGCCGCGATAGATCACCGTGTTGATGATCGACAGGTCGCCGCCGCGAACCGGCACGGTGTAGTTCAGCGTCGCGCTGCCGGTGATGTCCGGCGTGTTCTGGATGCCCACCTCGTCGGAGATGTCATCGCCGAAGGCGTCGATGAACTCTTTGTATTCGCCGTCCAGGAAGCCGAGCGACCAGTTCGCCGTGAAGGTGTCTCCGCGCCTGAGGGCGTCCTCGCCGATCAGGGCGTAGCCTTCATATTCGATGCCGGAGATCTCGGCTTCGCCCGCGTTGGTGGTCACGCCGGTGAAGGTGTCGGCGACGCCGTCGTCATCGGTGTCCACGCCCACCGAGCCGGGCACCTGAACGTCGGTGTAGTCGGTGTAGAAATAGGCCAGCGAGTGACGGTAGCGGCCGACATCGACCTTCCAGCCGATCTCGTAGCTGTCGACCTCTTCGGGATCGAACCGCATGAACTCGAAGATCTCGTCCTCGCTGACCGTGCCGTCGCCGTCAAAATCCGGCGCAGCGCTGGTCTGGCCCCGCGGGTCGAAGCTGCCGCCTTTGAAGCCCTGCGAGTAGGTGAAGTAGAAATTGTGCGTGTCGTTCGGCGCCCACGAGATCGACGCGCGCGGCGAGAAGTCGGTCCAGCTTTCGCTGCCCTCGAAGTCCGACGTGATCGCGATCGGGATCGCGCCGCCCCCGAAGAAGTCGCTGGGCCCGTTGATGAAGGTCGTGCGCAGCACGCGCGAAGAGCGCTCGTCCTCGGTGTAGCGGCCGCCGAGCGAGACCTCGATCTCGGGCGTCAGCGAGTAGGTGAAGTCGCCGAAGATCGACCAGGTCTCGGTCGCGACGTCGCCGAAGGTCTGCGCGGTGAGGCCCGGCAGGCTGATGATGTCGCCGGTCGTGTCGAGGATGACGTCGAAGGCCGTCGAGGCGTTGGCGTCGAGGTAGTAGAAGCCGACCACGCCGCTGGTGCGCTCGCCGTTGTAGAGCAGCTGAAGCTCCTCGGAGAACTGGTCGTTCTCGTAGATGGCGGGCACGTCGAGATCCGCTTCGGGCAGGCTGTCGAAGTCGATCGGCGTCGTGCTCTCATCCTCGCGATAGGCGACGATGTTCTTGAGCGTGACGTTCTCGTTGATCGTCCACTCGGCCGTCATCTGGCCGCCGTAGGCCTCGACCTCCTGCTCGGGGAAGTTCAGCCCGGCGAGCGTGTGGTAGACGTCGTCGAGGACCGGATACTCGAACGGCGGGAACTGGTCGGGGATGAGCCGGTGGCCCTGCCGGGCGTTCGAGTTGTCCTGCGTGTAGTCGCCCGAGACCCGGATCTGGAAATCCGGCGTCACGTCGAGTTCCGCCGAGAGGCGGCCCGCCCAGACATCCTTGTTGTAGTTCTCGCGCCCGAGCGTGAAGTTCTGGCCGAAGCCGTCGCGCGAGAAGCGCGCAATGGCGCCGCCGACGCGGAACCGGTCGTCGAGCGGGATGGAGCCGTGCACGATCGCGTCGAACTGGTTGTAGGTGCCGAAATTGAGCCGGGTGGTCAGCTCGGGCTCGTCGGACAGCCCGGCGGTGACGTATTTCACCGCGCCGCCGACCGTATTGCGTCCGTACAGCGTGCCCTGCGGTCCGCGCAGCACCTCGACCCGCTCGACGTCGTAGATGTCGAGCACGGCGGCCTGGGGCCGGTTGAGATAGACGTCGTCGAGATAGATGCCGACTCCGGCCTCGAAACCGGCGACGGGGTCCTGCTGGCCGATGCCGCGGATGAAGGCGGTGAGCGTCGTGTTCGTGCCGCGCGACACCTCGAGCGTCACGTTCGGCGACACATTGCCGACATAGGTGATGTCCTGGGCGCCGAGCTCGAGCAGGTCCTCGCCGGAGAAGGCCGACACGGACAGCGGAACGTCCTGCAGGCTTTCCTCGCGGCGACGGGCGGTGACGAGAATCACCTCGCCCTGGGACGAATCGGAAGCCTCGGCCTCCTGGGCGATCGCCGGCGCGGCGAGCGGAGCGGCGGACAGACCGGCGAGAATCGCGGTCGCCCCGAGCAGGCGTTTACGGAATGACATGGGTACCCCCTCCCTGAGATACGGACGCATCGTTCGCGTTTTACGTGAGGCAAAGTTTTTTCAACGTTGAATGAAATGTCAATGAAAATTAGGCTCGCATGATCCGATGCGGCCGCGCGGATGCTAGACCGGCGCGACGCCTCGTCGACCAGGGAGAGAAAATGGCAGACGCACCCGCCAGCCGGCGCGGCGAGAAGACCCGCGAACGCCTCCTCGACGCGGCCGAAAGGCTGTTCGCGGAGAAGGGCTTCCACGGCGTCACCGTGCGGGCCATCGCCCGCGCCGCCGACGCCGATCCGGCGCTGGTCGCCTACTATTTCGGCGGCAAGCGCGAACTGTTCGACGCGGTGCTGCTGCGCCGCGCCGTGGAGCTCAACGAGATACGGGTCGCCGAGCTCGAATCGGTCGAACGCCGAGCCGCGCCGGACCATCCGTCCATCGAGGACATCATCTCCGCCTTCACCCATCCCCTGCTCGACCGTTCGGCGAAGGGCGGGCCGGGATGGAAGAGCTATTTCGGCCTCGTCGCGCAGATCACGAACTCGCCGGAGTGGGGCGGCGCGGTGATGACCAAGTTCTTCGACCCGATCGCGACGCAATTCCTGGGAGCGCTGAAGCGGCACTTCCCCGACTGGAACGACGAGGACCTGTACTGGAGCTACCACTTCCTGTCGGGGGCGCTGGTGCTGACCTTCGCCGAGACGGGCCGGATCGACAACCTGTCGGGCGGCCTGTGCCGGTCGAGCGACATCGCCAGCGTCCACGAGCGCCTGCCGGTCTTCATCGCGGCGGGCTTCCGGCGCCTCCAGGAGCGCGCCGGCGCGACATCCCACCTCGACGCATCCGACGCCATGGAGCCGCAGGCTTGAACGACTTCACCGAGCACTTCTTCACCGCCGGGGACGGCGTGCGCACCTACTACCGCCGCTACGAGCCGGACGCCGCGTCCGGCAAGGCGCCGGTCGTCTGCCTCCACGGGCTGACGCGCAATTCCCGCGATTTCGAGGAGATCGCGCCGCGGATCGCGGCGAAGGGCCGGCGGGTCATCGCCGTCGACGTGCGCGGCCGCGGCCGGTCCGACCGGGCGCCCGATCCGTCGACCTACTATCCGGGCGTCTACGTGAAGGACGTCCTTGGCCTGCTCGACGCCGAGGGGATCGACCGCGTCGTCTCCATCGGAACCTCGATGGGCGGGCTGATGACGATGATCCTCGCCGCCGAGCGTCCGGGCTTTCTCCGCGGCGTCGCGCTCAACGACATCGGCCCGGAGCTCGCCCCGGAGGGCATGGCGCGCATCCAGGGCTATGTCGGCGGCGCGAGTTCCTTCTCGAGCTGGTCGGAGGCCGCCGAGGCGGTCCGCGCGATCAACGGGGTGGCCTTCCCGAATGAGACCGGCGAGGCCTTCTGGATCGCCTTCGCCAAGCGGATCTGCCGCGAAACCGAAACCGGCGAGATCGTGCTCGACTACGATCCCGCCATCGCCAAGCCGGTCCAGGAAGGCGACGCCGCGCCGCCGGATCTCTGGCCGCTGTTCGACGCCATGGCCGACGCGCCGCTGCTGCTGATCCGCGGCGCGATCACCGACCTCCTGTCCGAGGATACGGTCGCCGAGATGCAGCGCCGCCGGCCGGACATGGAGCGCGTCGACGTGCCCGAAGTCGGACACGCGCCGCTGCTCACCGAGCCCGAGGCCTGGTCGGCCATCGCGGCCTTTCTCGAAAGGGTGGACTAGATGTGGCTCCGCATTCTCGGCGCGCTCCTCCTGCTCGCCGTCATCGTCGTCGCCGTCCTCGTCTGGCTGTCGCGGCCGGTCGACGACGCGACGCTCGAGGCCCGCTACTTCACTGACGAGGACCGCTATGTCGAGGCCGCCGGCTTCGAATGGCGCGTGCGCGAGAGCGGGCCCGCCGACGCGCCCGCGCTGGTCCTGATCCACGGCTTCAGCCACTCGCTCGAAGCGTTCGAGCCCTGGGCCGAGCGGCTTGATAACGACTACCGCGTCATCCGCTTCGAGCTGCCCGGCCACGGGCTCACCGATCCCGCGCCCGACGAGGCCTATTCAAACGAGGCCACGGTCGATCAGGTTTCCGCGTTGCTCGAGGAAATCGCTCCAGAGCAGTTCTTTCTTGGAGGAAACTCACTTGGCGGATTGGTCGCCTGGCGCTACGCGGCGGCGCATCCGGAGCGCGTCTCCGGGCTCGTCTTGGTCAGCCCCGGCGGCTATTCGATCAACGGCGTGACCGAGGAGCCGGTCGCCGTGCCGCCGCCGGTGGCGATGCTGCTGCGCACCGCTCCGGAGCCCGGCGTGCGCGCCATGACCGAGCAGCTCTACGCGGATCCGTCCCGGCTCGGCGACGCCGATGTCGAGCGTATCCGCGCAATGATGCGGGGCGAAGGAGCCGCCGAGGCGCTGATTGCGCGCCTGGAGGTCTTCACGCTGCCCGATCCCGAGCCGGTCCTCAGCGAGATCGAGACGCCGACTCTGATCCTCTGGGGCGAACAGGACGCCATGGTCCCCGTCGAGCATGGCGCGCGCTTCGAAGCCGCCATGCCGAACGCCGAGCTGGTCGTGTTCGACGACGCCGGCCATGTCGCGATGGAGGAGCGGCCCGACGCCACGGCGGCGCGGGTCCGCGAATTCCTCGAGGCGGCGTCGGCGGGAGACTAGTCGGCCATCACCCGGCCGCTGGCCGGATCGATCCGCACCGTCTTCAGCCCGGCGGCCTTCCAGGCCTTGAGACCGCCCTCGAGATGCGTGTTCACCGGCATGCCCGCGGCATGACAAAGCTGCGCGGCCATGAAGGAGCGTCGGCCGGCGCAGCACGAAAGGACGACGCGGCGCCCGTCGCCGGCCGGCATCGCGGCCGGCTCGAAGGTCGACAGCGGATAGAGGAAGGCGCCCGGGATGCGCTCGCAGGCGAACTCGTAGGGCTCGCGCACGTCGATCAGCAGGATCTCGCCGGCGGCCAGGCCCTCGGCCACCTCCTCGGGCGTCAATTCGATCAGGCTCGTCATTCTCTAGTCCTCGAACACGATTTCGGGCGCGGGGCGGTCGGCCTCGCGCGCGGCGTCGACCATCGCCTCGGCGGCGCGGCGGAAAGCCGACGCGACCGGCCCCTCCCCGAGCGCGATCAGCCGGCCCGCGTCGGAGGCCTCGCGCAGCTCGGGATGAAGCGGGATCTCGCCCAGGAACGGCGCGCCCAGCGTCTCGGCTTCGGCGCGGGCGCCGCCGCGCCCGAAGATCTCGGTTCCCTCCCCGCAATGCGGGCACAGGAAATAGCTCATATTTTCAACAACGCCCAGCACGGGAATGGCGGTGCGGTCGAACAGCGCGATCGCCTTCTTGGCGTCGTCGAGGGCGAGGCTCTGCGGCGTCGAGACGATCACCACGCCCGTGATCGGCGCGCCCTGGGCGATGGCGAGCTGGGGATCGCCCGTGCCCGGGGGCATGTCGATGATCAGCACGTCGAGATCGCCCCAGTTCACCTCCTGCATGAACTGCCGGATGGCACCGGTGACCATCGGCCCGCGCCAGACGACGGGATCGCGCTCGCCGACGAGGAACCCCATCGAGACCAGCTTCACCCCGTGCGCCTCCAAGGGCTCGATGCCAGCGTCGGATTTCTGCAGGCCCGGCGCGTCGGACAGGCCGAAAAGGCGCGGCGCCGACGGCCCGTAGACATCGGCGTCCATGAGCCCGGTCTTCAGCCCCGCCCGCGCGCAGGCGCCGGCGAGATTGGCCGCCACGGTCGACTTGCCGACGCCGCCCTTGCCCGAGGCCACGGCGATGACGAGCTTCGCCGGCGGTTCGGGCTGCGCCTCCTGCGCCGGGCGCGTCTTGGCTTGCTGCGGCTTCGCCTCGCGGGGCGCCTCGAAGATGACGCGGACCCGCTCGACGTCGGACCGGGCGGTGAGCGCGGCCTCGATCGCGGCGCGGAGTCCGGCGGCGTCCTCGTCCTTGTCGCCGGGGGCGAGAATCACGGTGGCGATTCCGTCGCGCAGATCGACGCCCGAGACGCGGCCGCTGGCGTGCAGCGGGCGACCGGAGGCGGGGTCGGCGACGCCGTTCAGGGTCTCGTTCAGGTCTGTGCTCATACCCGCCCGTCTACCCCGTCGGCGCGCTCAACAGAAGAGGCCGGGCGCCGAGAACTGCGCGCTCATCGGGCGGGGTGGCGCTGCGCGTCCCTCGTCGAGCCTGAATGAAATCTATTCTCCGACGCCCGCGCCCCCTTTGACGCCGCGACGATTGTCGGTAGGTATGAATAAGGCCTTTTTTCAATCATATGCGGGGGAAATCCAATCATGTCCGATATCCGAACGCGTCCCGGCGCCGCCGTCGTCGCGAAGCAAAGCCTCGCCGCCGCGCTGGCGCTGTCCTGCGCGGCGCTGCCGTTCAACGCGGCGGCGCAGTCGGGTCCGACGCCGGTTCCGTGCGTGGGGACCTGGCGGACGGTCTCGGACTATGTCGACGGGCGTTCGGGCGGACAATACCGGCGCATGCGCGGCGGCCGCGACGAGGGGAACGTCACCGTGGAGGTCGACGATTGCGGCCGCGTCATCCGCGTCACGCAGGGCCGCACGATGGAGCTGGAGCGCACCTCGGTCGACCCGGTGACCTACGAGGCCGAGCTCGACGCCGGCGGCGTGCACCGGACCTTCCGCTTCGTCCTCAACGATCCCCAGTCCATGAGCGGCGAGGTCGTCGCCCAGGATCCGCGCCTGCGCGTCGACCGGCCGACCCATCTCGAATTCGTCGGCGGCGCCCAGCCCGAGGACATCGGCTGCGGCGAGGCGCCCGAGCGCGTGGAGATCGATTCCGAGCTGCGCGACGAGGTGCTCACGATCGTGGCGCGCCTCGTGGGCGTCCCGCGCGAAGAAGCCTCGCGCTACATTCATATCCCCACCCACATCGCCCGCACGCGGATGAATGACGGCGGGCCCGACGCGACGTGGCGGTCGGTCGAGGCGAACATGTTGCTCGACGCCTCCGGGCGGCTCCTGCCGGTGACGTCGGAGGGCTCCCGCTCGGGACGCATCCGCGTCGATCAGCCCGGATCGTCGGTCTGCTCCACCGCCGAGGACGAGCTGCCCGAGGCGGTCCGCATGCTGCGCCTGACCTTCCGCAGCCCGCCCGGCGCGGGCCGCAACATCGTCCAGGCCCACGTGCTCGACGCCGAAACCCGCATCATCGAGACCTCGTATCACGCCGAGGAGGACCGGGCCGGATTCGACGCCCGCGCCGCGGCCGCCATCGAGGCCTATGACGGCGTCGACGAACCGGTGACCGGGGTGCATCCGGACTCCCAGTGATCCGGTCGGCGGGGGCGCGCGTGCAGACGGCGCGCCTTACGCCTTGATCGGGCGAACCGTTCGCGGCTAAACCCCTCCGCGGAGAGGTGGCCGAGTGGTCGAAGGCGCTCCCCTGCTAAGGGAGTATACGGCAAAACCGTATCGGGGGTTCGAATCCCCTCCTCTCCGCCATTCGGCCCGGCTTTCGTCGAGCTATGCCGAGGGCTCGGCCGACGCCGACGCACCCGCGAACGATTACCCCCTCCGTCCGGCGATCCTCATTCCTGACTCGCTCCCAGAACCAGAGTCAGGGCCGCCAGTGCGACTCCGACGATGAGCACGAGACCAAGAAGAATGGTCGAAGCCGCCATGCGCGCCTCCCTCGCTAATCGGGCCGCCCGGAGTTGTACCCGCCAAGAGGTCAACCCCGTGACGCGAATGCGGCGATTTGAGGCGGTCGGCCTGTGGCCCGAAGCTCCATCGCGGCTGACGGCATCAGTTGTCGCATCGCGCTGCACGGCGTCGGACGGCGATGCGGCGCTCCCCCGGACCGACGAATACGGATTCCCTGGCGAGCCGCGTCAACCTCCCTTCCTTTCCCGGCTCCGGAAGGAGCGGCCTCCCCTCGCTTGCATGGTCAAGCGCGGTCTGCTCGCATGTCAGGCGGGCAGGTGAAGCAACCCGGGGACGCCGAAATGATCACGATAGCCATACTGGCCGCGGCTCAGTCGCTCGCGGCCGCGCCGCCGCAATTGCAGCTTCCGGACATGAGGATCCCTCGGCCGACCGTCGACCGGGAGCTCGCCGCGGACCATACCATCGTCATCGAGGGCACGGGGCCGCGCGCCGAATACGTGATCCAGACGGACGGCCGGCTCGAGAAGGTCGACGGCCGGCTCGACGGCGTGCGCGTCACGATCAACGACAACGACCGGATCGACGGCGGCGAAGCCTCCGGCCTGGTCAGCAACGGGGCGGACGGCTACCGCGTCTACGGGTCGATCGAGTCGATCGAGATCGTCGACGGCTCCGGCGCCCGGATCCGGGTGGACGGCGAGGCCTATGCGAGCGACGCGTATCTCGCTGAAGTCTCGGGCGCGATCGCGCGCCCCGTGGACCCGTCCGTCGTGGAGGCGCTTCCGCAGACGCCGAGACTTCCCGGCGTGGAGGGCGTGCTGGCGACGCCCGGCGCATCGGACGACGGCGCGGAGCATTACGTGGCGGCCAGTCTCCGCGGAGGCGGCGCGACGGGCTGGGCGGTCGCCCACGGCGCGACGAGCTGGGCGGCCGGCATCTCCGACGAGATGGTCGACAAGCTGGCGAATTTCACCGCCGACGGCACCGCCGTCGACGTGATCGCCTTCACGCCGACCGGCGGCTGGACTCTCGTCGCCGGCCGCAAGAACTGGACCCGCAATGTCGGCGGCGGCTATTTCGATGCGTTGACCCGGCTCATGGAGGCCGGTCACGAAATCCAGGCCGTCGCGTTCAACCCCGTCGACTGGGCGGACCGGCGCGGCTTCGTGATCGTCCACGACGGCGGCGTCGTCGCGGAGAACGTCCCCGACGAACTCGTGACCCGTCTGCGAAATTTCCACGGCCGGGGCGACGACGTGTACGACGTGGCCTTCACCGCCGACGGCGGCTGGAGCTTCGTCACGAGCCGCGGCCACTGGACCCGCAATGTCGGCGGCGACTATTACGGCGTGCTCACAGAGCTCCATGACGGGGACCACGACCCCCAGGCCATCGCCTTCTTCGACGAAGGCTCGCGCTGGCTGATCGTCGGGCGGGACCGCTTCCGCGGCGCCGGCGTTCCCGCGGGGCTCGCGTCCCGGCTGCGCGACGATTTCGGGCTCGACGGCGACATCGCCATCCGACAAGCGGAAATTTACTCGCCGGATCGCCAGGGCGAGCTCAGGACCGTCGACCTGGTTCTGCCGGGGGACTCTGCGCCGACCGAGGTCTTCTACGAGGTCGTCGACGGCCTGGCCGTTGTCGAGGGCGACATCATCCTGGGCCGGGCCGACCAGCTGGACGAATGGAGCTGGTCAGAGCAGGCGTCGACCACGCGCCGGGAGGGCGATGTCGTCACGCGCGGCCAGCCGCTGACCGTGGTGTCCAACCTCGACAAGCTCTGGCCCGACGGGGTCATTCCGTATGAGTTCCATCGAAACCTTTCAGCGACCATGCGCAACAGGGCCGACACCGCCGCCCAAAATCTGACGAGCCAGACGAACCTCACGGTCCGCCGCCGACAGAACGGCGACGACGACTTCGTGCGGATACGGCCCGCAGGGGGCTGCTCGTCGCGGATCGGCATGGGCGGCGGACGCCAGCTCCTCCGCGTGTCCAACTCCTGCAGCGTCGGCAATATCATGCATGAATTCCTTCATGCGGCCGGCGTGTTTCACGAACAGAGCCGGAGCGACCGGGACGAATATGTCGACGTGAACCTCGGCAATGTCGAAAGCGGCAAGCGCAGCAATTTCCGGATCGCGAGGGACAGCCAGGCGCTCGGCCCGTATGACTACGGTTCCATCATGCACTATGGCTCCCAATTCTTCTCAAAAGACGGCTGCAGCGGAGACGAGTGCGTCACAATCGACGCGCCCGCGGGAGTCAGCATCGGCCAGCGCAGCGGCCTAAGCGCCCAGGACATCGAAGGCATCAACCTGCTCTACCCGATTCAGCCGGGCCCGGAATTCGGCGCCCAGTGGGGCGATCAGAACTACGCCACGGCCGTAGCCTTCGGCGATGTCGACGGCGACGGCCGCGACGAGCTCGGCGTCGGTCGCCGCGCCGGGACGAACAATCGATTCTGGGTCCTGGATTCGCCGACCCGGCAGAATTTCGACGCCCTGTTCTCGGGCGGCGATTCGTGGGGCTCCGGCGGCTATGTCACGGATCTCGACTTCGGCGATATCGACGGAGACGGACGCGACGAGCTGGTCGTCACCCGACACTCGAGCGTGAACGCCCGCTACTTTGTCTATGACGACGCGAACGCGGGCTTCACCCTGCTGCACCAGGGCGGCGATCAGTGGGGATCGGGCAATTACGCGACGTCCGCCGCGCTCGGCGACATCGACGGCGACGGCCGCGACGAAATCGCGATCGGCCGCCGCGCCGGCTCCAATGACCGCTTCTTCGTGTTCGACGACGCCGCCGCATCCCGCCCCTTCCGCAAGATCGCCGGAGGCGGCGACCAGTGGGGCGGCGGCAATTACGCCACCGACGTCGCGTTCGGCGACGTCGACGGCGACGGCGACGCCGAGCTGGGCGTCGCGCGCCGCGCCGGCTCCAACGGGCGCTATTACGTCCTCGACTACAACGGGGGCTCGCTCAACCGGATCAATCAGGGCGGCGAGCGCTGGGGCGACTCGTACTACGCGACCTCGATCGCGTTCGGCGACATCGACGGGGACCCGGCCGAGGAGATGATCGTCGGCCGGCGGGCGAGCGAAAACGCGCGCTATTTCGTGTTCGACGACCGGTCGACGGGTTTCGAGCCGTTGAGCCGGGGCGGCGACGCGTGGGGCTCCGGCTACCACACGGTCGGCGTGGCGATCGCCGATTTCGACGGCGACGGCGTCGGCGAGCTGGCCATCGCCCGCAACGCCGGCGAGCACGGCCGGTATTTCCTTCGCGACGGCGCCGACGCCGATTTCGCGCCCATAACGCCCAGCGGCAAGATCTGGCCCCAGGGCGTCGGCGCGACCGACATCGCCTTGGGCGACGGCGACGGCGACGGCGACGCCGATCTCGCCGTGACGCGCCGCGAGGAGATCCAGGGCCGGACGCGCTTCGAGGTGATTATCTCGAACTGACACCGAAGGATCGGCGCACAAGAAAAGGGGACCGCGCCATACGACGCGGTCCCCTTCCCCGGTCGGTCGCGGTCGGGGCCGAAGCCCCGCCCCGCTAGAGGTCGAAGCGGTCGGCCCGCATCACCTTGACCCAGGCGTCGACGAAGTCCTCGACGAAGCGGGCTTCGCCGTCGCCGAAGGCGTAGACCTCGGCGACCGCGCGCAGCTCGGCGTTCGAGCCGAACACCAGGTCGGCCTCGGTGGCGGTCCAGTTCAGCTCGCCGGTCTCCCGGTCGCGGCCCTCGAAGACGTACTCCTCGTCGGCCGGCTCCCACGTCGTCGACATGTCGAGCAGGTTGACGAAGAAGTCGTTCGTCAGCTGGCCGGGCGTGTCGGTGAACACGCCGTGGGCCGCGCCGTCGGCATTGGCGTCGAGCGCGCGCATGCCGCCGACGAGCACGGTCATCTCGGGAACCGTGAGCGACAGCGTGTCGGCCTTGTCGACCATCATCTCGGCCGGCGAGCGCTCGCTGTCCGCCGCGTAGTAGTTGCGGAAGGCGTCGGCCGTCGGCTCGAGATGGTCGAAGGACTCGACGTCGGTCATCTCCGCCGTGGCGTCCGTGCGGCCCGGCGCGAAAGGCACCTCCACGTCGTGGCCGGCGTCGGCGGCGGCCTGCTCGATCGCGGCCGCGCCGCCGAGCACGATCAGGTCGGCCAGCGAGACGCGCACATCGTCGGACTGGGCCTCATTGAACTCGGCCTGGATCGCCTCCAGCGTCGAGACGACTTCACCGATCTCGGCGCCGTCGTTGACGTCCCATCCGTTCTGCGGGGCGAGCCGGACGCGCGCGCCGTTGGCGCCGCCGCGCATGTCGGTGTCGCGATAGGACGAGGCCGACGCCCAGGCCGTGCGCACCAGCTGCTGGACGGTCAGACCGGACTCGAGTATCTCCGCCTTGAGCGCGTCGATGTCGCCGGCGTCGATCATCGCGTGATCGACCTCGGGCACCGGGTCCTGCCAGCTGAAGGACTCTTCGGGCACATCCGGGCCGAGATAGCGGGCGCGCGGGCCCATGTCGCGATGGATCAGCTTGAACCAGGCCCGCGCGAAGGCGTCCTCGAACTCTTCCGGATTGTCGCGGAAGCGCATCGAGATCTCGCGGAAGCCGGGATCCTCGCGAAGCGCCAGGTCCGTGGTCAGCATGATCGGCTGATGGAAGACGTCCTCGCGATGGGCGTCGGGCACGAAGCGCGACGCCTCCTCGTCGGCCGGAACCCACTGGATCGCCCCGCCCGGGCTCTCGGTCTGCACCCACTCGAAGCGGAACAGATTGTCGAAGAACTGATGGCTCCACTGGTCGGGGGTGGCCGTCCAGGCGCCCTCGAGCCCGCTGGTCACGGTGTCCGCGCCGGAGCCGGTCCCGCAGCTGTTGTCCCAGCCCAGGCCCTGCTCCTCGACGCCGGCCGCGGCCGGCTCCGGACCGAGACACTCGGAGGCGGCGTGCGCGCCGTGGACCTTGCCGAAGGTGTGGCCGCCGGCGATCAGCGCGACGATCTCCTCGTCGTTCATCGCCATCGAGTTGAAGGTCTCGCGGATGCGATGGGCCGCGGCCTGCGGATCGGGCACGCCGTTGGGCCCTTCCGGATTGACGTAGATGAGGCCCATCTGGCTCGCGCCGAACGGTTCGGCGAGTTCGTCATCGCCGTGGAAGCGCTGCGAGCCGAGCATCTCGGCCTCGGGACCCCAGTAGACCAGCTCGGCCTGCCAGTCGTCCTCGCGGCCGCCGGCGAAGCCCAGCGTCTCGAAGCCCATGTCCTCCATGGCGACATTGCCCGCCAGGATCAGAAGATCCGCCCAGGAGATGGCGTCGCCGTACTCCTGCTTGATGGGCCAGAGCAGGCGGCGCGCCTTGTCCAGATTGGCGTTGTCGGGCCAGGAGTTGAGCGGCTCGAAGCGCTGCTGGCCGCCGCCGGCGCCGCCGCGGCCGTCATGCGTGCGGTAGGTGCCCGCGCTGTGCCAGGCCATGCGGATGAAGAGCGGGCCGTAATGGCCGTAATCGGCCGGCCACCAGTCCTGCGACGTCGTCATCAGCTCGCGCAGATCCGCCTTGACCGCATCGAGATCGAGGCTCTCGAACGCCTCGGCGTAGTCGAAGTCCTCGCCGAGCGGATTGGACCGGGTGGTCTCGTTGTGGCGGAGCTGGGTGAGATCGAGCTGCTCGGGCCACCAGAACCGGTTGGAGCGGGGCTCGCCCATGCCGACCTCGGACGGCGTCGACTCGGGCGCCGCGGCGGTCTCGGTGACCTCCTGCAGCTCGGCGCCGGAGGCGGTCGCCGTCTCGGCGGCGGCGTTCTCGTTCTCGGCCTCGCTTCCGCCGCCGCATCCTGCGACGCTGAGCGCGAGCGCGGCGGCCGACGCCAGCAGCAGGGTTTTCGTACCGACTTTCATTTCTGGACTCCTTCGCCCGGTTGGGGGTCACGCTTTCGGAGACAAGGGCTCGTCGCGCGCAAGGGCCGGCGGCCCGATGCGGTGCGGGGCCGTGAATTCCGGAACGTTCGCGTTGTGCTCACGTCTCAGCCCGCCTGCGACTCCACAGCATCGTCACCGATGCCGAGTCATTGGTCCAAGCAATTGCTTCTATAGAAGCAATAAGCGATCTCTATGGTGGAGCGAAGAAAATTCGCGCGCCTGCGACGCCCCGCCGCAAGCGGCCGCGCATGATCGCCGCCGGCCGGGTCGGGCCGGCGGCGCCATCAATCGGTCAAGGCTCGTCGCCCGGGCGGTCGTCGCCCCGGCGCGGCGTCAGGCGTCGCCGAGCACCTCGAGCCGGACCTCGGCCTCGCCGGCCTCGATCATGCCGAGCGCTTCGGCGGCGGCGCGGCTGACGTCTATGATCCGGCCTTCGGTGTGCGGGCCGCGATCATTGATGCGGACCACGACGCTGTCGCCGGTATCAAGACGCGTCACCCGCACCTCGGTCCCGAACGGCAACGTGCGATGCGCCGCCGTCATCTGCGACGGGTCGAAGATCTCGCCGCTGGCGGTCTCTTCGCCTTCCAGGCCCGGACCGTACCAGGCCGCCAGTCCCTCGGCGCCGTCGACGGAGGCGGCGTCCTCCGCGCCGGCCGCGTCGGAGGCCTCGGTCCCGCCGATCGCCTCGTCGGGCGCGGCATCGTCAGCCGCCGTCGCCTCGGACTCCGCACTCGCGGCGTCGGGCGGCGCGCCGCCCTCCCCGGCGGGCGTCGCTGCCTCGGAGCCTTCCTCGGTTCCGTCCGCGCCGTCGCCGGCGACGTCCTGGATGAAGGCCGCGGCCTGCCGCATCAGGCGGATCGGCTCGACCGGCTCGCCGTCCTCGTGCTTGGCGAACACGTAGCCGCCCGCCGCCGACCCGAAGGCCACGACCAGAAGCAGGATGAATCCACGCATGATGTCTCGCCCCTCTCCGGGCGCTGTCGGCCCTCCGGCCGGCCCCTCGCCGCCCGGAACGCCTGCGGCGAACCCCCTGTACGCCGCTTGTCCCCCTGCCTGGAACATTACCGCATACGGCGATGAACGCGACCCGATATTAACCTTTTGGAAACAGGCGAGGCGCGCGTGCAACGCCTCGGACGCGTCGCCCGCCGGCAGGAGGCGCGGCGTCTCCGGCTGCGGCGCGGGAGACCGACCCGCCCCTGCGCCCGCGTCAATGACGCGCGGCGCCGGCTGTTCGGCGCCTCCCGGGGCCTCGCCGTCGCGTCCGGGCCCGCAGGCCGTGAACGCACCCGGGCGATGACTCGCGGCCGCCTTCAGTTCTCGATGAAGCGGCTTTCCGGGCTGCGGAAATGGAGGGCCTCGAGACCTTCCACCGCCTCGAAGCTGGCTTCAATCGGCAGCGCGTCGACGACCTCGCCGGTATCCGTGCGCAGCGCGCGGACATCGGCGTCGATCCGCCCCGAAACGCGATCGTCCGCGCCGGATTCGATCGTCACGCCGCCGTCGACGAAGCCCATCACGACATACGTGACGCCGTCCCGTTCGACGACGCCGAACGCCTGGAACCGCTCCGCGCGCTCGGCGAGCGCCTGCGCGTCCATCGCCTCCAGCTCCGCCGAGTCGCGCACCGCCGGCGCGACATCGTAGTCGCCCGGCTCGGGCGCGCCATTGACCGGACGCATGACGACGACAAGGCCGTGATCCTCGCCGGGGCCGCCGCCGGCGATCGCTGCGGCGAAATCGCCGGCGCCGGTGGTCTTGTAGCCCGCGCGGCCGGCGTCGAATTCGATGTCGGCCGGCGCGCCGAAACCGAGACTCGCGCCGCCTTCGTCCGAAATGGCGTCGTCATCGGAGAGCATTTCGGCGATGAAGAGGGGACCGGCGACCGCGTTGAACAGCGGCTCCGGCACGACCGGCGCGTCGTCCAGCGACTCCAGGGCGAACGGCTCGGTCTCCTGAAGATCGGAAAGCTCTATCACGACCGGGTCGGGCGGATCGCCGAAGCCGTCAGGCGCGGGCTGTTCGGTGCGCACCACCGCGCCGAGTTCGCCCATGCGCGGCTCGAGCTCGGCGATCACGGCGCGATCGATCAGGCTCTTGCCGCTGCCCGACAGGGCGTAGCCGAACGGCAGGCCGGGATAGAGCTGCAGCGGCGAGTACGGCAGTTCATCGGAGAACCAGACGTCCTGCGCGTGCTCGACGGTCCGCGATCCGGTCTCCGCGCCGTCGGCGTCGAACGTGGTCAGCGTATACTGCGCTTCGACGACATAGTGATCGGCCTCGAGGCCGGCCACGGTCATGTCGCGATCGCCGCGCGTGATCTCGGCTGAGATGTCGCTCGCCGCCCAGCTTTCCTGCCCGCCATGGTCGGCCGGGTCGTAGCGTTCGGCGGCGGGATAATCGTCGACATAGCGGGCGCCGCGCTCGAGCGGGTCCGGCGTCATCACCTCAAGCATGTCCAGATTATGCTTCGACAGGCGTCCCTGCGTGCGCGGACCGGCGAACCGGTATCTCTGAACGCTGATGCTGAGCCGCGCGTCCGAATCCGGCGCCAGAGGCGACTCCTCGCTCGCATCGTGCTGATGGGCCGCCGACAGACCCTCGGCGTTGTGACGCACCGTCACGGCCAGGTTCCGGAACGGCGTGTCGAAGCGATAGGCGACCGACTGCGCCATCGCAGGTTCGGCGGTGGAGGTCGGCGCTTCGGCGTCGGCGCTCTGCGATGAGGCCGAGGTTGAGGCCGAGGCCGAGGCCGGGGCCGGGGCGGAGGTCGAGGCGGATCCGGCGCCGCCTTGTGCGGCCGCACTCTCCGTCGCCTCGCCGGCGTCGTCCCCGGCTTCCGGCTGGGCGCAGGCGACGCTGGCGCCGCCGAGCAGGGCGGACGTAATCATGAAGATCGACGCGCGCATACAGGACCTCCGATACAGAAACGATGAAAAAGGACGAGAATCGCCGGCACCCTAGCGCGAGCCTCACCATCAGTGTCAATGTTTCGGGCTGGGGTTCTCTTGCGTTTTTCTATGGATGCATGAGCAGGGACTGCCCACGTGTTTGGCCGCCTCTGCTGTATACTTTATGTCATTCGTTCAGACCCGGCTTTTCTTCGCGGGACCCGGGCGCGTCGCGCAAGGCCTCGCAGACCGCGTCGAGCGTGCGTTCCCAGTTGGCCGGCGCGCCCGCTTCGCCGAGATAGCCCGACGCCCCGGCGTGACGGACGCCGTCGAAGACGATCCGCCGGAGCCGGCCCGACCGGCGCGCCTCGTTCCAGGCCGAGCCGACCGCGCTCGGCCAGCGCCCCGGACAGCCGGCGGCGGCCATGCGCGGCAGGCCGTCGCGCGCGCCAACGATGTGATCGATGCGCCGGAGCCGGGCGAGCCCGTCGGGCGAGGCCATCACCCCGCCGAGCGCGATGAGGTCGATCGGTCCGTCGAGCTGCGCGTCGAGATAGTCCGCCGCCCCGGCGGCCATCTGGGCCCCGCCGCTATAGCCGATCAGGGTCACCGCCGCGCCGGAGCCGGGCTCCCATCCCGCGCCGTGCAGCGCGTCGAGGATCACCTCGGCGACGGCCGTGTTGAAGACCGGGCCGTAGCGGCGGTCGGCCGAGACCAGCATCTGGAAGAAATTGCGCGCATTGACGAGATGATCGAGCAGGAGCGGCCGGGCGGCCTCCGGCGCGGCGCGGAGCGCGCGCCACATCCAGCGGAAGACGCCCGGATTGTGCAGCAGCGGCTCGCCGGTCACCGCGTAGGGAAAGAGATCGCGCACAAGCACCGCCTCGCCGCAGGTCTCGCCGAGCGCGTCGAGGAAGCGCCGCTCGCGATCGGTGTGGCTGTCGCCGTCGAGCGTGTTCACCCCGCCGAGATAGACGATGAAGCGCGGCGCGCCCGGCCGCGTCGGCGCCGGCGGCTCGCCCCTCTTGTGGACAGGCCGCACCCGCCAGGGCCGGTCGTCCTCGGGCCGGCCCGCCCACCAGGCCAGCGTCGCCAGCGGCGCGGTCACGCTCGCGATCAGGAAGGCCGCGAGCCCCGCAACGAGGATCCAGCCGAGCGCGCCGTCAAACATGGGGCCGCCTCCGCGCCGTGATCACGCCGAGGCGGCGCGCCGCCGGCCCCAGCACCAGCCCCGCGACGCGACGCGTCGACAGGCTCACGGCCCAGCCGGCCGCCGCACAGGCGAGCACCGCCCAGAGCGCGCCGTCGACGACGACCCACAGCCCGAGCGCCACGCACGTCATCATCCAGGCGTCGAGCGCGCGGTTCACGAATTCCCCGTAATAGGGCGCGATGGTGAGCAGGCTCAGCACGCGCGGGGCGTAGCTAACCGCCACCACGCCGAGGATCGCCGCGTCCGGCGGCGGGCCGGGCCGGGCCGCAGCCAGCAGCGCATAGGTCGCCGCGCCCCAAACCACCGCGCCGGCCACATAGACGAGCCCGGTCGTGACGAGACTGGCGGCGGCCTGGGCCCGGCTCACCCGGCGGGCGGCGAGCACATAGGCCTGGCCGAGCAGTTCGGAGGCGCCGGCCAGGAAGGGCAGCGCCAGCACGGTGAGCGCCGCGGCCCGGTTCGCCGAGGCGCGCTCGAACGCCGCCGGGTCGAGCGCGGCGGCGGCCAGCGCCAGGTCGATCAGCTCGACGGGATATCGCAGCCAGTCCGGCATGGGCGGCTCGAGACTCGGAGCGGATTTCGAGCCTCAAGCTGACCACAGGCGCGTCGCGATTCCGAGGCCTCGGCGCGGCGACGATCAGCCGTCGAAGTCGACGCCCATTTCGCGGGCGCGGTCGCGCAGCTGCTCGTGAAATTCCTCGCGGATGCGATCCCGCTCCTGCTCCGTCGCTGCGTCCCGCATGCGCTGGTGGAAGGCGAGCCGATCCTGCTCGGTCGTGAGCTGCATAAGCATGTAGCGGGTGCGCGCCTGCTGGGAATCGCCGTCCGGGCCGAACGCGCCGCCGACGCCGAAGTCGCGGGTGCGCTGCAGGATCAGCGCCTGATGCTCCGCCCGGACCTGCGCGCGATCCTCGGCCGATCCGGCCTGGTTCATCTGCTGGCGGAAAGCCTGGCGCTCCTGCGCGGTGAGAAGCCCGAGACCGCTGAGCTGCTGCTGGACGGACTCCACATGAATGCGATCGCGGTCGCGATCCCGCTCCTGGTCTCCAGCCTGATCGCGGTCGCGATCCCGATCCATGTCCCGGTCGCGATCCATGTCGGGATCGACATCACGATCCTGCGTGCGGTCGCGGTCGGGGACGGAGGCGGGGGGCTGGGGCGTGGTCTGCGTCGGCGGGCGCTGCCCGCTGCCGCCGCCGCGCTGCGCGAGCGCGTCCGACGCGCCGACGCCGACCATCAGCGCGGCCAGGGCCGCGCCGGCGAGTATCCTGAACCCGACAAGCTGTCGCATCTCTTCTCTCCAGTGCTGCTCGCATCGCCGCGCTTCCGAGCGTCGTTGCGGCTTGCAAGAGATCACCCTTGGGAAGAGATCCGCATTGATCCGCCTCAACCCGGCGGCGCGAAGCGCAGTCCGGAATGTCGCAGCCAGGTTTTGATCGAGATCAAAAACCGCTCTCCGTGCTGTCGTTACCGTCCGCCTCAACGGAGCGTCATGAAGATTCGCGATGCAGTCCGCGCTCCCGAGGGGTCAATCGGAATGATGAAAAGCAGGACAACGCTCGGCTTCGCGTTGGTTCTCGGCTTGTCGAGCGCGGCCGAGGCGCAGCAGGCCGCAGACGAAACGAGCGAATCCGACCGCGCCGCGCCGTGGCGCTTCGACGCCGCCCTCGCCGTCAGCGAGACCTACACGGATAACGTTTTCATCACGACGAACCAGCGCATCGACGACCTGGTGACCGTGGTCGAACCCTCCGCAGAGCTCCGCTTTCGGGGCGCGCGCCACGAGGCGTCGCTGACCGCCGGCGCCGACATCGCCCGGTATCGCGATAATCCCGACGAGGATTACGACGACTACCGCCTGGCCCTCGACGGGCGTTTCGCCGCCAGCGACCGGCTGATCGCGTTCGGCGGGGCCGAGCATGTCTGGAGCCACGAGAACCGCCAGTCGCCCGAGGACGTCAATGGCGAGACGCCCACAGAGTACACGCGCGCGAACCTGTTCGGCGGCGTGCTGGCGCGCATCGACGGTTACGCGGCGCGCGCCGGCGTGAACTACATCGAGACCGACTTCGACGACGTCGCCGCGGCGGGCGGCGGCCTGATCAACAATGACGACCGAGACGGATCCCGGCTTGAGGTCGGTCTGCGCGTCGGCCGCAGCGGTTCGGGCGAGATCCGGCCGTTCGTGCAGGCGACCTATGACGAGCGCGCCTACGACTCGCCGGTCGACGACTTCGGGTTCCATCGCGACTCCGCGGGGTTTCACGCCGCTGCAGGCGTCGAGGCGCAGCTCGCTCAGGCGCTGACCGCCGAGGTCTTTGTCGGGATGATCGCCCAGAACTACGACGACCCGGCCTTCGACGACGTCGAGGCGCTCGATTTCGGCGTCGACATCGACTGGCGCTACGCCCCCAACGGCCTCATCTCCGCCTCGGCCGGCCGTAGCCTGCAAGAGACCACCCTGCCCGGCGCCCCCGGATATCTCAGCACCCATGTCGGCGCGAGTTTCAGCCGGCGCGTGGTCGACCGGCTGACGCTGACAGCTCATCTCCGGCACACCGAGAACGACTACCAGCAGAGCGCGCGCACCGACCGGCTGCTCAACTCGGGCGTCGGGGCGCGTTATTTCGCCACGCCGCGCGTCTTCGTCGGCGCCGGCTACAGCTTCGTTCAGCGCAACTCGAACACGGCCGGCGCGGACTTCACCGAGAACCGGATCCTGGCGCGGATCGGCGCCCAGACCGGCCCCGCCTTCGATCGCGCCGAGGCGCCCGCCGGGGGCGTCGCAGAACCCGCGGGCGCCTATCTCGGCCTGCAAGCGGGAAGCGGCGATCTGGTCACCAACCTCACCGGTCCGCGGGGCACAGGCACGAACACCGCCGATTTCGGCGCCGAAGGCGCGGTCTACGGCGCCTTCGCCGGCTACGGGGCACGCATCGGCGAAGCGCTCTATGCGGGCGTGGAGGTCGACGTCGAGGACGGCGATATCGCCTGGGACCATCTGGGCGGACGGACGTTCGGGGTGCGCATGGACGACGCGGTCGCCGCGTCGGTCCGGCTCGGCCACGCCGCCGGGAATGGAGCGCTGGCCTATGGCCGCTTCGGCGTGATCAACGCCAGCATCCGCACGCCCTACAACCGCAACGACACGACGGTCCTCAGGGAAGAGCGCGACACGGGCCTGGTCTATGGCGGCGGCCTGGAATTCCCCGTCTCCGGCCGGATGTTCGGTCGGCTCGACTACAGCTACGCGACCTTCGAGGACTACTCGATCGTCTTCGACGACACCGACGACAATTTCGCCAACACGCGCACGCTGGCCCGGGTGGGGCTCGGCTACCGTTTCGGCGCGCCGCACGCCAGCGACGCCGAGCCGGTGGAATTCGGCGGCCCGTATCTCGGCCTCTACGCCGGCCACGGAACGGTGATCAGCGACAACGAGGGTCCGCGCCGAACCTTCGATCTCAGCGTCGAGCGCGCCGGCCACGGGGCGTCGGCCGGCGCCTATGCGGGATACGGGCGCACGTTCGGGCCGGTTTACCTGGGCGCCGAGATCGAGGCCGGCGCGGCGTCGGCCAGCTGGAATATCGAGCGCGATCCCCAAGGAAGGATCTACTCGGTCCAGGCCGGCGAGACTCTCGCCGCAGGCGTTCGGGCCGGCGCGGTCATCCATCCCGGCGTGCTCGCCTATCTCCGCGCCGACGCCGTCGAGACGCAATTCCGGACCGACTTCGAAACCGACGCCGCCACCGTCGCCCAGGATGACCGCGAGACCGGCCTCAGGCTCGGCGCCGGCGTGGAGACCTCGCTCGGCGGCGCCTGGCGGCTGCGCGCGGAATACACGCGCACCGATTACGGAACCTATGTCGTCACGCCGGGAGAGAAGTCCGACAGCTTCGAGAACCGCGCGAACCTGTTCCGGTTCGGGCTCGGCTACCGTTTCTAATCAGGGCGCAGGCAGCGGCGTTATGTCGCCCGCGCCAAGCTGCAACCGGTTGCAGGAAATTGATCCTGCTCAATTCGCATCTCCCTTCTCCGTGTCAGGAGTTTCATGAACGTGGCGTCCCCTTCGCGTGCGCATAGGCGCCGGCAGGGAACGGACTCCACGCCCTTCGGGTCTGTTTTGGAGGATACCATCATGACCTCACTTCGTTCCGTCTTGCTTAGCGGCGGCGCAGCCATCGGCCTCGCCTTCGGGGCGTTCAGCCTCGCCGCCCCCGCCGCCTCGGCCTTCCAAGGCCACGAGGGCGGCCAGTCCGGCGGCCATGAAACCGATCATACCGACCACGCCGACGGCGACGATCATCAGTCCGGCGGTCAGGGTCAGCAAGGCGGCCGGGACGAGCGGCCCGGCGCAGGCGGCCCGCAAGGCGGACAGGGCGGACGTTCGCTCGAATCGATCTTCCGCGACGTCACCGGCGCCGACGAGGATTCCGACCGGCCGGACTGGGCCGGTCAGCCCGGCGGGCAGTCCGGCTCGGGCGGCGGACAGCCGGAAGGCCGCGGCGGGCAGCCGGAGAACCCCGGCGGCGGACAGCCCGGCGGCGCCGGATCGTCGGGCCAGGGCGACCTGTTCGGCGATCTCTGGATCATCCTGCGCGACGAGAACGGCGTGCCGATCCTGACCGACGAGGGCTGGGTTCAGCCGATCGACTCCGAAGGCGAGCTCATCGCGCTCGACGAGGAAGGCCATCCCGTCGACGAGACCCTGACGCAGGAAGTCGAGATGGGCCGGCTCAATGTCGGCCGGGCGCCGAACTCGGTGCTCGACCGCCGGGCCGAGGAGGTCATCAACCTTCTTCAGGATGCGACCGAGCTCAGCACCGACGCCGCCGGAAGGCTGGTGATCACCGATAGCGACGGTGAAGCGCACACCATCGATTCGCCGCTGGAGAACCTGGCGATCTATGTCGCCCTGCTCACCCAGGGCTCGATCACCGGCGTCGGCGACCTTCCCGGCGACGCGTTCGACTATCTCACGGACGGCGTCCTCACCGCGGAAGACCTCGCCGCAAGCGCGTCCTTCCTCGCCGCCGCGACGGACAAGACGGGCGCGTTCACCAGCGACGAAGTCGCCTACATCAACGCCTTCCTCGACATCAACACGGTGACCGAAGGCGACAACGTCACCTACTCGGTGATCGACTACTCGAACTTCACGTACGACCGCTCCGACGCCTATGAGGGCGTCGAGGTCAACGTCCTCGTCCAGCAGGACGACGGCACGTGGACGGTCGAGAGCGTCGACATCTACGAGACGGTGTTCGGCGACGTGGACGCTGAAGCCGCGGGCACGCTCGACGCCTACACGCAGGCGGCCGACGACGCGCGCGCCGTCATCAACTTCCTGCACGAGTACGAGGTGCCGGTCAGCACGCTCGGCGAGGCCACGAACTAGCCGATCGAGATGGGGCGCCGCCGGCGACGGCGGCGTCCCGGACCGGCCGGCGGTCCGCCCAAGGGAGGTCCGCAATGAGACTGAAGAGCCTGACGATCCTCGGGACGGCCGCCGCGGCGCTCGTTCTGGTGAGCGCGTGCAATCACTATGGCTACGGGCCCGGCCCCGCCGGGCATGCGAGCGTGGTCTACATTGACCGGGAGCCGCCGCCGCCGCGGAGCTATACGCGCCCGTCCCGACCCTCCACCACGGCTATCTGGATCGACGGATACTGGAACTGGACGGGCGTGCGCTTCATCTGGGTCGACGGCTACTGGGAACGCAATCCGCCGCCGGGCCGCGTCTGGGCCCCCGGCGGTTGGGTCCACACCCATCGCGGCTGGTACCGTCAGCACGGACGCTGGGTCGAGCGGCGCGGGCGTTAGGCGCTTCGGGGCCGCAATCTCTCCCCTTCACGGCTCCGCCCGGGCCGGCGTCCGCAAGGTCGCCGGCCCGATTGTGCTGCGCCGCGCCCGGCCCTAGGCTCCGCTCCGGGGACCGCCATCACGACCCGGGAGGGGAATTCCATATGTCGCGCCTGTTCGCCGCTCTGAGCCTGACCACCTGCCTGACCGCAGCGCCCGCCTTCGCGCTGCAGGAGGGGGACGCCGCCGAATCCGAACCCGTTCGCGAGGCCGCGCCGATCACCGGCGAAGGCGCTCATGACGAGGCCGCCTCCGAGGAGACCGACGGCTGGGACGTCAGCGATCCCCCGGTCGAGCGCCGCGAGATCACCATCGACGTCGACGAAGGCACCTGGATGAGCCTGGACGTCAGCCCGGACGGCGAGACCATCGCCTTCGACCTGCTCGGCGACATCTACACCATGCCGATCGAGGGCGGCGCGGCGACGCCGATTGCCTCGGGCATGGCCTGGGAGATCCAGCCGCGCTTCTCGCCCGACGGCTCGCAGATCGCCTTCACCAGCGATCGCGGCGGCGGCGACAATGTCTGGGTGATGGATGTCGACGGCGAGAACGCCCGGCAGGTCACGGACGAAAGCTTCCGCCTGCTCAACAACCCGACCTGGAGCCCGGACGGAAACTACATCGCCGCGCGCAAGCACTTCACCACCTCGCGCTCGGCGGGCACCGGCGAGATCTGGCTCTATCACGTCGACGGCGGAAACGGCGTCGCGCTCGTCGAACGGCCCAACGAGAACTATCAGAAGGAACAGGGCGAGCCGATCTTCTCCCCCGACGGCGAGCGCATCTACTACACGCGCTCGGTGAGCCCCGGGAACACCTTCATCTACGCCGAGGACTCCAACACCGACCTGTTCAATATCCGCAGCTACGAGCTCGCCACCGGCGAGGTCGAGACGGTGGTCTCCGGCGAAGGCGGCGCGGTGCGCCCCGCCCCCTCCCCCGACGGGCGGTATCTCGCCTTCGTGCGGCGCGAACGCACGCAGACGACGCTCTATCTCAAGGACGTGCGCACCGGCGAGGAGCGCCGGATCTACGACGACCTCGACCGCGACAACCAGGAAACCTGGGGCGTCATGGGCATGTACCCGAACATGGACTGGACGCCCGACAGCGCCTCCATCGTGTTCTGGGCCGATGGCGGCGTCCGCCGCATCGACGTCGCCAGCGGCGAGGTCGAGACCATCCCCTTCCGCGTGACGGACACCCGCGAGATCGTCGACCCGATCCGCCCGCAGGTCGACGTCGCGCCGGAGACCGTGGAGACGCGCATCCCGCGCTTCGCCAGCGTCTCGCCCGACGGCGACGAGGTCGTGTTCGAGGCCTTCGGCCGGCTGTGGATCAAGTCGCTGCCCGACGGCGAGGCGCGTCCGCTGACGCGGAACGGCGAGGATCGCCGCGAGCTGTTCCCGAGCTGGTCCCCCGACGGGCGGACCCTCGCCTTCGTGACCTGGACCGATGACGATCTGGGCGCGATCCGCACCATCCGCGCCAATGGCCGCGGCGAGCGGACGATCACGGGCGAACCGGGCCACTATCGCCGGCCGCGCTTCTCGCCCGACGGCGAGACGATCGTCTTCGAGAAGGGCTCGGGCGGATTCCTCACCGCGCCTGAGTGGTCGCAGGACACCGGGATCTTCGTCGTCGACGCCGACGGCGGAGAGATGCGCGAGGTGATCGACGGCGGAGGCCGGCCGCACTTCGCCGACGCGAACGACCGCGTCTACTTCACCCGCGGCGGCTCCGCGCGCCAGCTCGTCAGCGTCAATCTCGACGGCCTCGACGAGCGCGTCCACGCCAGCTCCGAGCTCGTGCGCTATTACGAGGTTTCTCCGAGCGGCGACCACGTCGCCTTCCACGAGAACTACGACACCTACGTGATGCCGCTCCTGCCCGGTCCGCAGGCGCTGGCCGCGGGCAAGAGCGCGAACGCCGTGCCGGTGACCGAGGCGTCAGGAAACGGCTCGCACTATGTCCACTGGTCGCATGACGGCGCGCAGGTGAACTGGTCGCTCGGCCCGACGCTCTACTCGGCCCGGCTCGACGAGCTCATGACCGACCCGACGCTCGGCGAAGACGCCGAGGGCTTCACCCCGCCCGAGGCCGGCGTCTCGCTTGCGGTCTCGACCGAGGCCGACGTCCCAAGCGGCGTCACCGTGCTGTCCGGCGGCCGCATCCTCACCATGGCGGGCGACGGCGACGGGATCATCGACGACGGCGTCATCGTCATCGAGAACAACCGCATCGTCGAGGTCGCCGAACGCGAGGGCTTCGAGGCGCCCGAGGGCGCGCGCGTCGTCGACGTGTCCGGCCACACCATCACGCCGGGCTTCATCGACGCCCACGCCCACGGCGCCCAGGGCGTCGACGACCTGATCCCCGAGCAGAACTGGTCGGCGATCGCCCATCTCGCGCTCGGCGTGACGACGATCTTCGATCCGTCCAACGACGCCAGCCAGATCTTCGCCGCCGCCGAGTATCAGCGCGCCGGTCTCCTGCTCGGCCCGCGCATGTTCTCCACCGGCGAGGTCGTCTACGGCGCGCAGGCGCCCGGCTTCTTCGCCGACATCCAGAGCTATGACGACGCCGCCGAGCACGTCTTCCGGCTGGCGAACCAGGGCGCGCACGCGATCAAGAACTACAACCAGCCGCGCCGGAACCAGCGCCAGCAGGTCGTCGCCGCCTCGCAGGAGGCCGGCGTCATGGTCGTCGCCGAAGGCGGGGCGAACTACCACATGGACATGTCGATGGTCGCCGACGGCAACACCACCATCGAGCACAACCTGCCCACCGGCATGATCTACGAGGACGTGCTGTCGATGTTCGAGCAGTCGGACGTGGGCTACACGCCGACGATCACGGTGACCTATGGCGGGCTGGCCGGCGATCCCTACTGGCGCCAGGCCACCGACGTGTGGCTGCACCCGATCCTGTCGCGGCACGTGCCGCCGCGCCAGCTGCAGGCCCGCTCGGTGCGCCGGACCACCGCGCCGGAGGAGGACTTCGTCGACGACGACAACGCCCGCACCGCGCGCATGCTCGCCGAGCGCGGCGTGCCGGTCTCCATCGGCGCGCACGGCCAGGAGGAGGGCCTCGCCTCGCACTGGGAGATCTGGTCCTTCGTCCGCGGCGGCATGAGCGAGATGGCCGCGCTGCGCACGGCGACCGCCGAGCCGGCCCGCAGCCTCGGCTTCGACGAGAGCCTCGGAACGCTCGAGCCGGGCAAGCTCGCCGACCTGGTGGTGATGCGCGAGGATCCGCTCGAAGACATCCGCAACACCGAGACGATCGAATACGTCATGCTCAACGGACGGCTCTACGATCCCGCGACCATGAACGAGGTCGTCACCGGCGACGCCGAACGCGCGCCCTATTTCTGGGAGGATTGAGGCGGACGCCTCCCCTCGCCCCGCCCCTCTCTCCTCCCGCGGGGAGAGGGGCGGCGGCGCGGCCGTGTGCGAGCAATCGCCCGGTCTCTCAACGCACGCGACCGGATTCCTCTCCCCCTTGAAGGGGGAGAGGCGAAGGTGAGAGGGTGCGTGTTCGCCGATCAGACGGCCCGCCCCCTCCCCTCATCTCACTTCTCCCCTCAAGGAGGGGAGAAGGGACGCTGACGGCGCGCCTCGTTCTTCAACGTCGGCGCCAGGCGCGGATCCCGGAAGCCTGTATTCCCCATCGCCCCAGCGCCCCCTCTCCCCCGACTCGGGGGAGAGGGTCGGGGTGAGGGGGCGAGCGAAGGCGGGAGCCCCGGAGGCCCGCGCATGGGCGGGAGGTCCCGATCAATCCACCCGCCACGCTTCCAGGAGCGCAAGCGCCTCGGCCCGGTGGGTGCGCCACTGATCAAGCTGGTCATGCGGGAATGACAGCGCCGTCCGAACATGCGGCTCCGCCATGAAGCTCAATGTGCAGAGACCATAATGACGAGACTCGCCGTCAGGCTCGGTACGATCGGCGCGGCGCGCCGGACAACCGATCATGATGGCTTCGCCGTCGCCTGTGTAGCCAACCCAGCGCTGGTCGTTGGCGTCGAACCGACTCTCCGCCTCGAGCAGAGTGAGGCCGATCGCACGCTCGCCTGAGATTTCGTATCCGTCATCGTCGCTGGTCAACAGCCGGTCGATCTGAGTCCGGAGGCTATCGAGCGTGTGCTCGCCGGTGATCCCGATCTGGTGCACCGACTGGACGACCTCGTTCACTGCTTGAACCTGGCTCTGATAGCGGCCGTCCTGGAATGTCACGAAGAAGCTCGTGCGGAACGTGCGAATCTCGCCATCCGCGATCTCCGCCATCAGGGGCGGGTTCCCTGGGTCGAAATATTCCGAGGGCACGATGTAGCGCGCCACGACCGTTTCCGAGGGGTCCCAGTCCGGATTGGTGAACAGCGTCACCTCCACGGGAAAGCTCTGTCTGGCGAGATGGCGGAGCGCTCGGATCTCGTTGTCGAACGGCGGCGTATCGAGCGCTTCGGTGGTTTCGGTGCAGGGCACGCGCCGGCGGATCACCCGCACACGACCGCTCTCGCCGGGCTGTACGCCCGGCGTGTAAACGCGATCGATCTCGATGCAGGCGTCATCCGGGTCGCCAGACCGCGCCAGACCGGCCTCGCCGCACCCCGCGAGCATCACCGCCAGACAGGCGGCTCTCCAAACGCGCATCTCGCCCCTCCCCGTTTGCATAGGCGAGCATGCGTTTTGGATGAGACATGCGCAACTTCTGCGTATGTCTCGGCGGCGCGCTCACCCACCGGGCTTGCCGCGAAGGCGGGAGGCCTGAGTCCCTGAGATGTCGTCTTCGGCGGCGGCAACCGGAATGTCATCGCCGGGCTCGTCCCGGCGATCCAGTCTCGACGCCGCATGCGGATGCGTCTGGATGGCCGGAACAAGTCCGGCCATGACAGCCGGGAGAGACTCGCTGCAACCAATTGGATCAGACTGGGCGCCCCGGCGGCGGAGCGATGAATTGACGCTGCGCGCCCGCCCGGAAACACTCCGGGCCATGAAGGTTTTCGGCTCCGCCCTCGCCCTGATCGTCGTCATCGCGCTCGGCGCGTGGCTGGCGTTCCGCTTCCAGCCCTGGGCGCCCGAGCCGCGCGAGACGGACATCGCCGACCTCACGGTCGTCGGCGAGGCGTCCGCGCGCAGCCTGATCGGGGTGCAGCCCTGGCTCGAGGAGACCGACTATCGCAGCGCCGAGGCGCTGGGCGACCGGCTCGGCGACTATCTGGAACGCGCCGCGGCCGAGAGCCTCATCGCCGAAGACACCGTCGTCGTCTTCCCCGAGCATGTCGGGACATGGCTGGTCGCCGCCGACGGCCCGCGCGCGGTCTACGCCGCCGAGACGGTGACGGGCGCGATGACGGCGTTGATCGCCGCGCGCCCCCTCGCCTTCACCTCGAACTGGATCGGATCCGGGGAGGAAGACCGCGCCGCGGCCGGCGTCTTCCGCATGAACGCGGCGCGCATGGCGCGCGACTATCAGGCGGTCTTCTCGGCGCTTGCCCAGGAATACGGCGTCACCATCGTGGCGGGTTCGGTCGTTCTGCCCGAGCCTTATGTCGAGGACGGCGTGCTGCGCGTGAACCGGAATGGCGATCTCTATAATACCGCCGCCGTGTTCGATCCCGACGGCGCGATCCGGCCGGACCTCGTCCGCAAGGCCTATCCGATCCCCAGCGAACGCCCCTTCACGGCGAGCGCATCAGCGGCCGACATGCCCGTCTTCGACACGCCGCTCGGCCGGCTCGGCGTGCTGGTGTGCGCGGATTCCTGGCATCCCGACGTCTACGCCGCGCTGGAGGACGGCGGCGCGGAGGTGCTCGCCGTACCAGCCTTCCTGCAGGGCGACGATGTCTGGGACGAGCCCTGGGGCGGCTACACCACGCCGTGGCCGGGCGACGCTCCCCGCTCCGACGCAGGCCGGCTCACCGAGGGCGAGGCCTGGACGACGCATGCGCTGGCCGGGCGCATCGCGGATACTTCGGCCGCGGCGGGGCTCACGACCTTCCTGCGCGGCGGGCTGTGGGATCTCGGCTCGGACGGCCGGGCGATCGTGTCGGCGAATGGCGAAACGCGCCTGGGCGGCGACGTCGAAGGCGGCGCGATCACCGCGCTTTTCCTGCCCGACGAAACCTAGCTGGTCGCCAGAGCGGCCTTCACCTCGCGCGCGGCGCGCTCGGCGGCCTCGAGCGCGCCCTCGAAATAGCCGTAGCCTTCGCGCGCCGTCTCCGTGCCGGCGACGTGGATCGGACCCATGGGCTGTCTGAGCTCCGGCCCGAGCGTCGTCCACACGCCCGGCCCCATGAAGGCGGCGTAGCAGCCGCGGGTGAACTCCTCGGCCGTCCAGTCCCGGTCGGCGTAGTCGATCGGCTCGCGCGCCTGGTCGCCGAAAAAGACCGCGAAACTGTCGAGCACGGCCGCGCGGCGGTCGTCCGGGTCCCGGTTCGACCAGACGCGCGCCTGGTCGCCCTCGATGAAGCCGAGCAGCAGGCCCGCCTCGCGGCCGGCCTCGGAGTTGTCGAAGGCGACATGGACCGGCCCGGCGCCGCCGACAGCCTGGCCCGACAGGCCCTCGTCGCGCCAGAAGGGCCGCTCGTATTGCGCCACGCACTTGATGCAGGCGCCGGCGGGCATGCGCCGCCACAGCGCGTCGCGGCTCGACGGCAGCGCCGGGTCGAACCGGATGCCCAACGCCTGGTTCGGCGGCAGGGCGAGGACCAGCCGCTTCGCGGTATAGGCGCCGTCGTCGGTCTCCACCCGGACCCCGTCGCCACTCCAGCGGATGACGCGCGCCGGCGCGCCGAGGCGGACGCGATCGCCCAGCTCTCCGGTCATGGCCTCGGCGAGGCCGGCCATGTCGCCGTGGACGCGGTCCTGCTGGGCGCCGTCCTCGACCGAGAGCAGCGCATCCAGCGACCCGCCGGCCTTCGCGTAGAACAGCGCATGAAGCAGCGACAGCTCGTGCGGCTCGGCGCAGAACACCGCGCCGATCCCGATGGCGAACATCTGCTTCGCCGCCGCGGTGAAGCCGGTCTTGTCCATGAAATCGGCGACCGTCCGCCGGTCCCATTCCTTCGCCCGGGCGTGCGCCCACGGCTCGGCGACGTCGATTTCGGCGGCCATCTTCTCGAACTTGGACAGCATGCGGTTGAGATCGAGCAGGACATGAACCGGCAGGCTCGGGATCGTGCCGGTGTAGCGCTTGAGCCGTCCGCCCGCGGCGACGAGGTGCTCGCCCTCGTTCCACAGCGGATAGGTCGTCGCGCCCAACTCCTCGATCAGGCCCACGAGCCGGCGCTGGCCGGGCCCGACCCACTGTCCGCCCAGATCGACGGTGTCGCCGTTTGCGAAGCGATGGGCGAATGCGCGGCCGCCGACGCGCTCGCGCGCCTCGAGAACCACGACGTCGTGACGGTCGGCGAGCCGGCGCGCGGCCTGCAGCCCCGACAGCCCGGCGCCGATGATCATCACCTCGCAATCCGGTACTGCCATCGCGTCCTCCGCCCGCTGCTTGCGTCAGCCTCTCGCGCTGCGCCCCGGCGCCGCAAGAGTCCTTCCTGACTGATCTTTCATTTCCGGCGCAGGCTCCGTCCGTCTAGTGTTCCGCGGTTTGCACATCACATGAAGGGGGAACGGCCCATGCGCCGCACGCTTCTCGCCACCGCCGGACTCGCCGCCATTCTGACGGCCGCGCCGGCGACCATCGCCGCCGCCCAGGAGGAAGGCGCGACCGCCGAATCGATGACCGAGGCCGAACAGACCAATCCGCTGCTCGCCGAATGGACAGGCCCCTACGGAGGCGTGCCGGACTTCGACGCGATGGATCTTCAGCATCTGCGCCCCGCGCTGGAGACGGGCATGGCCCGCCAGCTCGAGGAGATCGAGGCGATCGCGAACAATCCCGAGCCGCCGACCTTCGAGAACACGATCGTCGCGCTTGAGCGCACGGGCGACGAGCTCAATCGCGTCTTCACCTTCTACGGGCTGTGGTCGTCGAACCTCTCCTCGCCGGAATTCCGCGAGATCCAGCGCGAGATGGCGCCGCGGCTGTCGGCGTTCTTCTCCGAGATCACGCAGAACCGCGCGCTGTTCGAGCGCGTGCAGGCGGTCTACGAGAGCGATGAGGTCGACACGCTGCGTCCCGACCAGCAGCGCCTGGTCCAGCTCACCTACGACCAGTTCGCGCGCAACGGCGCGACACTCGAGGGCGAAGACGCCGAGCGCTACGCGGCGATCCAGCAGCGCCTGGCCGAGCTGCACACGGAATTCTCCAACAACGTGCTCGCCGACGAGGAGGGCTATGTCCTCTATCTCAGCGAGGACCAGCTGTCGGGCCTGCCCGAGAGCTTCGTCGACGCCGCCGCCTCGGCCGCGGCCGAGCGCGACCACGAGGGCGAGTACGCCGTGCTGAACACGCGTTCCTCGATGGATCCCTTCCTGACCTATTCCGACGAGCGCGACCTGCGCGAACAGGTCTGGCGGACCTATTACAATCGCGGCGACAACGGCGACGAGCACGACAACAACGCCATCATCGCCGAGATCCTGCAGCTGCGCGACGAGCGGGTCGAACTGCTGGGCTATGACAACTACGCCCAGTGGCGCCTCGAGAACCGCATGGCGCAGAACCCCGAGAACGCGCTCGAGCTGATGGAGGCCGTCTGGCCGGCCGCGACCGCGCGCGTCGAGGAGGAAGTCGCCGAGATGCAGGCGCTCGCCGACGAGCTCGGCCACGACATCACGATCGAGCCCTGGGACTATCGCTATTACATGGAGAAGGTGCGCCAGCGGCGCTACGCCTTCGATTCCGACGAGGTGAAGCAATACCTCCAGCTCGGCAATCTGCGCGAGGCGATGTTCTACGTCGCCGGCGAGCTGTTCGGCTTCGAATTCTCCGAGATCACCGACGGCTCGGTGCCGGTCTTCCACGAGGACGTCACCGTCTTCGAGGTCACCGATCGCGAGACCGGCGATCATGTCGGGCTCTGGTATCTCGATCCCTATGCGCGCACCGGCAAGCGCTCGGGCGCCTGGGCGACGACCTACCGCAGCCACACGACGTTCGACGGGCTCGAAACCGTGCTCGCCTCGAACAACTCGAACTTCATCGAGGGCGCGGAAGGCGAACCGGTCCTGATCTCCTTCGACGACGCCGAGACCCTGTTCCACGAGTTCGGACACGCCCTGCACTTCCTGTCCTCGAACGTCGCCTATCCGACGCTCAATGGCGGGGTGCGCGACTTCACCGAGTTCCAGTCGCAGCTTCTCGAGCGCTGGCTGCTCACCGAGCCGGTGATCGAGAACTATCTCGTCCATGTCGACACCGGCGAGCCGATCCCCGACGAGCTCGTCGAGAAGCTCGAGGCCTCGCGGACCTTCAACCAGGGCTTCGCGACGACCGAGTATCTCGCCTCGGCGCTGGTCGACATGCGCTACCACACGACCGATCCCGACGGCATCGACCCGGACGCTTTCGAGCGCGCCACGCTCGAGGAGCTGGGCATGCCCGACGAGATCCCGATGCGCCATCGCAGCCCGCATTTCGGGCACATCTTCTCGGGTGAAGGTTATTCGGCGGGCTATTACGGCTATATCTGGGCCGAGGTCCTGACCGCCGACGCCGCCGAGGCTTTCCGGGAGGCCCCGGGCGGATTCTACGACGCCGAGATGGCCGAGCGCATGGTCACCCACCTGTTCGCGCCGAGAAACTCGGTGGATCCGGCGGAGGCCTATCGCGCCTTCCGCGGCCGCGACGCCGAGGTCGACGCGCTGATGCGTGATCGCGGCTTCCCGGTTCCCGGCGAGACGGACGGCGGCGACGAGGGCGGTTCCGCCGAGACCGGCTCGGAGGAGTAGACCGGCCCGTCATCGCACGAACGAGGAAGGGGCGGCCGGTCGGCCGCCCCTTTTTCACAGTCGGCGGTCTTCGGCGACCGGCGGGACTTTCGAGCCGGCGACGCGAACCATCACATCACGACGCGGGCTTGAGCGCTGCGACGATCGTTGTGCGGGCCGCAGGAACAAATCGCGGCGCACCGCCGATGAGCTGAACATCGCCTGGCTTGACGGTCAGCTCGTTGATCAGATCCGCGCGGCACGCCGCTGCGGCCCGGCGTTCGGTCAATCCCGCCGCGACCTGGTTGAGGTCGCAGAAGCGGGTCACCCGCTGATGGAGCCGCGCCAGCGTCGCCCCACGCGCATCCATCACTTCGACTTCCACTTCGGCCGCCTTGCCGACGATGTCTTCTGCTTGCACCGCGGAAAACGTCAGGCTCACCACTGCAACCGGACATGCAAGCAGGAACTTTTTCCAGAACATCTCACTCTCCATCGGCTCCGTCATGGTCCCGGTCGGAGCGTCGGGTCGAGCCCGCGATCTTGCGCATTCCCGCCGGCGCGTCCTGAGGAAGAGATGCGGTTTCAGTGCGTTTTACATCGCCATCCAGAAAATTGATTTGAAACGGGTTTTAATCGGGCGCGGAAACTGGCGAAGGTTTTCGTCGGCTTTCCCGACCGAATCCGCCACCGCGCCTGAAAGACCGCCGCCAGAGCGCTCCAGCGTGCGAAACACGCAGGCGCGGCGGGTTTCGCCCGGTCGTCGGCTTTGCGACCAGGCCCCGAACGCGCGCTGCTCATCCAATCGTGGATGAATAATTGATTTTGCAGTGACCGCCCGCGCCCTGCGGGAACGGCGAGCCTCCGGAAATCACACCTGTAACCGCCGACGCGCCACCCCCGGCGAGCGCCTTGCCAGCGGTTTCACGCATAGGCGCCCTTTCAGGATGCTGTGCTAATGTCGTCAGCTTCCGCCGACCGCCATGAACCCTTCCGGATGCGTCGACGGCTCGGGAATTGAAGCCCTCTCGGATCGATGAGACATCACCTGAAAATCGGCTGCGTGCTCGTTCATCCCGACCGCAACGTCCTGCAGTGCGGTTCGAACCAGATGCACCTGGAACCGAAGGTGATGGAGGTCCTTTGCGTCCTCGCCGACGCGCCGAACGAGGTCATTTCCAGGGACTCCCTGCTCAACCTGGTCTGGCGCGACGCTTATGCGTCGGACGAGTGTCTGACGCGGACGGTCTCGATGCTCAGGCGCGCATTCCGGCAGCTCGGATGCGACGGCTACATCGAAACCGTTCCCAAACGCGGCTACCTGCTCACCGCGGCGGTCGCGACAGTGGCGACCCCCGAGGAAGGCCCGCTCGGCCCTCCGTCCGGATGGCGCGCTTATCTGCCCTGGGGAAACAGCCGACGGACCGCCGCGATCTTTGCGCTTTCCATATCCCTGGTCGCGATAACAAGCGTCCTGACCGTGAAGCTGATCGGCGGATTTTGAGCCTTGTGGCCGCTTGCCCTCCATTGCAGGCCTGCGCATGCGCGCCCGCGACGCGAAAAGGCCCGCCCCGGGGATCGCTGACGCGATCCTCACGGGACGGGCGGCGCGCAGGCTCCGGCGGGGGCGGAGCCAGGGGGGGAGGCGCGCCTCAGCGCTCGGCCTGGTCGGCTTCGGCGAGCCGGATGCCGCGCTCGTCGAACTGCGCGGTCAGGCGCACGTCGCCGATCCGGTTCACGACGTCGGTCATGATCGACTCGTGGCACTCGACGGCGGCCCGGAGCTCCCAGAGCGGGCGCTTGGCCGGGACGTAGTCGCAGTGCCGCGCCGCCTCGCGTTCGAGGCGCTCCAGGACGACCTGGCGTCCATCCTCGCTCTCGAGTTCGTAGGCGCGGTAGGAGAAGCTGAGGTCCTCGGCGTGCGCCGGCGCAGCGACAGCGAACGCCAGGGCGGCGAACGGGAGGACGGGGAGGATTCTGCGGGTCATGGCTCTGCTCCTTCTTCGTTCGTTGACGACGAGCAGAGCATCGCGCCTTCGCGAAGCGGGGTCCTGACGCCGGGATCCTCGTTTCCGGACTTTTCGCGAATCCACTCAACGCACGAGCAAATCGCGTGAAACGCCGGCAATCGGCGATGACGGAGCGCTTGAGGGGAGCTTTTCATCAGCCCGCCGGGAGGCGTTCGTCACAAGTCCGCGTGCGCGTCGCGGCCGCCGATGGCGACGAAGCCCGCATTGGGCTAGGATCAACCTAAGCGCGACGCTGTCGACGACGGCCGCGACAGGTCCGCAAGGCAGGCTGAGCGATGACCGCGCCCCCCGAGATACCCCGGACTCGCTTCAGGATCGGCGATGTCGACGTGCTGCCGGACCGCGACCTCCTTAAGCGCGGCCGCGACGGGGTGCACGTTCAGCCGCGCGTGATGGACGTCCTCTGCCTTCTCGCCTCCCGTCCCGGCGAGGTCTGGAGCCGCGAGGCGCTCGTCGACGCGATCTGGAAGGTCGAGCACGGCGGCGACGAGAGCCTGACCCGCTCGGTGTCCCGCCTGCGCGCCGCCCTGCGCGTTCTAGGCGAAGCGAGCTGCATCGAGACGGTTCCGAAGCGGGGTTATCGGCTCAAGGCGCCGGTCGAGAGTCTGAACGCCCCGGAGCGACCGCCGGCGGCCCCCGCCCCGCCACCGGCGATGCAAGCTCCGGCCCGCTTCGCGCGCCGCGCGGCCATGGCCGCAATCGCGGCGACCGCAGGCGTCGCGATTGCAGTCGCAGCGCTGCGGCTCGATCTGGAAGCTCCGGGCTCCGAGGATGCCGTCGACGCGCGCGTCACGATCATCGACAGGATCGAGCTCGGCGCAGTCCGCACCCCTGGCCGGGACGAGACCCTGGTGAACACGGCCGACCGCCTCGAAGCGATGATCGCCGACAGTTTCGCCGAAGCGGCGCTGGATTTCGTCCGCGCCGGACACGAAGCGTCGAACAGGCCGACGCCGGAATTCGCGCTGCAGCCGGTCCTGGAATCCGAATCCGAGGGCATGGCGGCGCGGGTGGAGCTGGTCGAGCAAGCCAGCGGCGCCGTGCTGTGGACTCTCGCCAGCGATCTCGCGCGTGACGCCGACCGAGACACCCTCGCCCCGCTCGCGACGAAGATCGCGGAGGTGATCGCCTGCGGTCTGGAATTTCGACGCGCCCATGGAGCGCCGCCTCTCGAGACCTTGCGGTGGTATCTGCAGCTTTGCGAGGCCGGGTTCAATCAGGATGCGTTCGTCGCGATCCACGCCTTCACGCGCCGCATACTGGAAAGCGATCCGGACAATACTCACGCCCGCGCGCTGCACGCGGTCGTGCTCGCCTATTACGCCCGCTACGAGATTCACTCGCCCGCCGACCGCACAACCAGCCTGCGTGCGGCTCGCGAGCTCGCGCACAGCGCGCTGGAGGTCGATCCCGACAACGGAATGGCGCGGCTGGCGATTGCGTATGCTCAAACAACCGACCGATACCGCATCGAGGTCGACCGGGTTCTCAGCGAGGTTTTCTCGCGCGGCTGGCCGCCGCCGATCTACGTCACCGCATACGCAGCGCTGCTTCGGGAAGTGGGACGCCTGGCCGAAGCGCGGCGATTGCTGGCCCAAGCGTCCGCTATCCACCCCTCCCGAAGCGTCTCGCGCGCCACGCTGGCGCTGATGCTGGCGATGAACGGCGACATGTCTGCGGCGCGCGCCGAGTTCGCGAGGGCGGCGTCAGCGAACCCGACCCCTAGCGCGACCGTGTGGTATCAGGTGATTTCAGAACTCTTCTATGGCGACGCGGACCGCGCGCTGGCCGCCCTTCGCGCAGGCGCGCCCGGAGACGGGACCACGCCCCCGACCAGCGAGATCAATTGTTTTATTGCGGCCGGACGCCTGCGCGAAGAGGCCCGATCGGACGTCGACGCCATCGTCGAGGCCTGCGCTGACACGCAACCCGACTATCGCGCCCGCATACTCGCCTCGGTCGGCGCGATCGACGAGGCGTACGCCGTGGTTGAAGAGATGGCCGAACGGGGCCTTCCCCACACCGCGCTCATGTTCTTCTATCCCGAGATGCGCGAATTCCGCCGCGATCCGCGCTTCTGGCCGCTCGCGCGCCGGTTCGGCCTGGTCGAGTACTGGCTCGAAACCGACGAGTGGCCGGACTTCTGCGACGAGCCCGACCTGCCCTATGACTGCGAAACCGAGGCGCGCGCGGTCGCCGACGGCGCGCCGGGTCGCGACGCCGGTCTCTGATAGCGGGCCGGCCAGCCGGCTGCGGAAGCAAGCGGAACGCCGCCCTTCAACGCCCGTTCTTGGACCATGCCCCTGCTCGAGCTTGCCCAATGGCCCGTCGCCGCGCTGGCGTTCGGCCTGTTCGTCTCGGCGCTCATCATCGCCGGAGCGGGCACGCTGCTCACCGGCCGCGCCGACGAGATCGCCGACCGGACCGGCTGGGGCGAGGCCGCCGTCGGCGCGGTGCTGCTCGGCGGGGCGACCTCGCTGCCCGGCATCGTCACCTCGGTCGCCGCGGCCGCGCAGGACCATCCCTCCTTGGCGATCTCCAACGCCATCGGCGGCATCGCGGTGCAGACCGCGTTTCTCGCCGTCGCCGACATCACCTATCGCCGCGCCAATCTCGAGCACGCCGCCGCCTCGCCGGCGAACCTCACCCAGGGCGCGCTGCTGGTCACGCTGCTCGCGATCCCGCTGCTGGCGATGTCCGCCCCGGAGTGGTCGGTGCTGGGCGTGCATCCCGCCACGCCGCTGCTCATCGGCGGCTATCTCTACGGCGTGCACCTCATCAACGCCGCGAAAGTCGCCCCGATGTGGCGGCCGCGCCTGACGCGGGAGACGCAGACCGACGAGACGGCGTCGAAGCCGCCCGAACCGGCCCGGCGCGGCGAAAAGAACGGGACGCGGCTGCAGCTCGAATTCGCGATATTCGCCACAATCACGGCCGTCGCGGGCTATGCGGTGAGCCAGTTCGGCATCACGCTCGCCGATCGAACGGCGCTCACCGAGACCGCCGTCGGCGGGCTGTTCACCGCGGTCGCCACCTCCCTGCCCGAGCTTGTCATGGCGCTGGCCGCGGTGCGGCGCGGCGCGCTGACGCTTGCGGTGAGCGGCATAATCGGCGGCAACGCCTTCGACACGCTTTTCCTAGCGTTTTCCGACATCGCCTGGCGGGACGGCTCGCTCTATCACCGCTTCAACGATCAGAACGTCTTCGTGGTCGCGCTGACCATCCTGATGACGGGCGCGCTGCTGCTGGGCCTGCTGCGACGCGAGAAGCTCGGCTTCGCGGGCATCGGCTTCGAGAGCACGCTGATCATCGCGCTCTATCTGGGTTCGATCGCGCTGCTGTTCGGCTGAGGCGAAGGCGGCGGCTCGAGATTGGCCTCGAGCAGCGCCTGGTAGCGCCGGATCCGGCGCACATAGCGCACCGGCTCGTGACCGCGCGCATAGCCGTAGCGGGTCGTCGAGTAATGTTCCTCCTGCGTGAGCAGGGGCAGAACCTCGCGCATGTCGTCCCATTCGTTCTTGTCGCGGCCGAGGCGTTCGGCGAGCGCGCGGGCGTCGTAGAGATGACCCATGCCGATATTGTAGGCCGCCAACGCCATGTAGAGCCGGTCCTCCCCGGTCACCGCTTCAGGCAGCCGATCGTACAGCTCGGCGAGATAGTCCGCCCCGCCGCGGATCGACTGGCGCGGATCCGTCCGATCGGACACGCCCACCCGGTTCGCCGTGGGCAGGGTGAGCATCATCACCCCGCGCACGCCCGTCGGACTTTCGGCGGCCGGGTTCCAGTGGGATTCCTGGTAGGCCTGCGCGGCGAGCAAGGGCCATTCGAAGCGCTCGCCGTCAGCGGCGGCGACGAAATGCGGCCTCAAGGGCGGAAGACGCTCCTCCAGTCGGCGGATGAAGCGCGCCGCATCGACATAGTCGAATTCCCGGACATGGCCGTACCAGCGCTGGTCGAGCTCCTCGAGCAAACCCGACTCGTGCGCGTCGGCGAACCAGTCGTCGAGCCAGGCGTCCAGCCCGTCGACGCCGGGCGCGAGCGCCCAGGCAAGCGTCTGCTCGCCGGTCAGGTTCAGCGGCGTGATGAGCTCGGGATACTGCAGCCGGGCGAAGGCGACGAGGTTGGAGTCGGCGACAGTGCAGTCGAGGCGCTCGTCCTGGACGGCCGCGAGAAGCGGCATCGCCGACGGCGCGTCGCGCACCTCCCAGGCGAGCGCGGGCCGGTCTTCCGACAGGAACTCGAGCGTCTCGACATAGCTCGATCGCGCGACGACGGCGATCTCGACTTCGGGCATCTCGTCGACCGAACGCGGCGCGGGCCCGCCGCGGCGGCAGGCCAGCTGCTGGCGAACCGCCTTGTAGGCCGGCGAGAAGTCGAGCGTCTCCCGCCGCTCGGCGGTGTCGGTGATGCCGGCCGCGGCGATATGGGCCTCGCCGTTGCGGATCGCCTCCAGCACGCCGGCGAGATCGGCGCGGACCTCGTAGCGCACGTCGACGCCGAGATCGGCGGCCATCGCCTCGACGAGATCGACCTCGTATCCGACGGGCTCGCCCTCGACCATCGACCACGTGGTGGGACTCGGCGCGGTCAGCACCACGAGCTCGCCGCGTTCGCGGATCGCCTCGAGGCTTCCGGCTATTTCGTTCTCGCCGCCGCAGGCCGCCAGGAGCGCCCCGGCGGCGGCGATCCATACTTTGCGCGCAAAGATCATGGTCCTAAGACTAGGGCGTTCGTCCGCGCCGTCCAAAAACGCCGGGACGCCGCCGCCCGCCCGCTCCCGTCGGATCGATTCCTGTCATGTCCCACGCCGAGCCGGAACGCCGCGAGTTCGCCCTGCCCGACGGCGCGATGGCCGCCCTTGTCTGGCCGCGGCCCGACGCGCCGCGCGTGCTGTTCGCCCACGCCAACGGCTTCAATGCGGGAACCTATCGCCAGGCGCTGGCGCCGCTGGCCGAGCGATTCGAGATCGTGGCGGTCGATCTGCGCGGCCACGGGCGATCGACGCTCCCCGCCGATCCGGGCGGCCACCGCGACTGGCGCATCCACGCGCGCGATCTCGTTGGCGTGGCGGAACAGCTCGCCGACCGTCCCCTTGCGTTTTCGGGCCACTCGCTGGGCGGAACGAGTCTGCTGCTGGCGGCGGCGCGCATGGACCGGAAGCCCGCCGTGCTGGCGCTCGTCGAGCCGGTCATCGTGATGCCGCCGCTGATGCGCCTGCTGGCGCGTACGCCGGTCTGGCCGCTGATCGCCAACCGGATGGGGCTCGTCCGGGGCGCGCTGACGCGCACGGACGGTTGGCCCGACCGCGGAGCGGTGCTGGAGCGTTATCGAAGCAAGGCGCTGTTCGCCGCCTGGGCGCCGGGCGTGCTGGAGGACTATCTCGCCGACGGGCTCGTCGAGACCGAAGACGGCGGCGTCCGGCTCGCCTGCGCGCCCGCCTGGGAGGCGGCCAATTTCGCCGCACAGGGCCACGATCCGGTCCGGGCCGCCCGCAATGCCGGCGCGCCGCTTCATGTTCTCAAGGCCGAACACGGCTCGACCGTGCGCCGCGCCGCTGCGCTCGCACGCGCCGGCGCTTGGATCGACGCTGCGCCCGGCGCCGGCCATCTCATGGCGATGGAGCGGCCGCAGGAGACCGCCGCCTGGCTCGAACACAGGCTGGCGCAGGCGTTCTCCGCAGCTTGAAGCCGGTCCCGCGATCGGCTCCGATGCGCCGATCAGCCAGGGAGGCCGGCATGAGCGTCACCCGCGAAGCCCTCGACGACGTCACCGTGATCACGATCGACCGGCCGGAGCGGCGCAACGCCGTCGACGGCGCGACGGCGGCCGCGCTCGCCGCCGCCTTCCGCGATTTCGACGCCGACGAGACCGCCAGCGTCGCGGTGCTCGCCGGCGCCGGCGGGAATTTCTGCGCCGGCGCGGATCTCAAGGCGCTCGGCGAAGGCGGCGGCAACACGGTCGCCGAGACCGGCGACGGGCCGATGGGTCCAACCCGGATGCGTCTCACAAAGCCCGTGATCGCCGCGATCGAGGGCTACGCGGTCGCCGGCGGGCTGGAGCTGGCGCTGTGGTGTGATCTCAGGGTAGCGGCGCGCTCGGCCGTGTTCGGCGTCTTTTGCCGCCGCTTCGGCGTCCCGCTGGTCGACGGCGGGACCGTGCGCCTGCCCCGTCTGATCGGCCAGTCCCACGCCATGGACATGATCGTCACCGGCCGGCCGGTCGAAGCCGATGAGGCCCATCGCATCGGCCTGGCCAACCGGGTCTGCGAGCCCGGCGAGGCGCTCGAAGCCGCCGTGGAACTCGCCGAGCGAGTCGCCGCCTTCCCCCAGGCCTGCCTGCGCAATGACCGCCGCTCGGCGCTCGAGCAATGGTCGATGCCCGAATCCGGCGCGCTGCTCAACGAAACCCGGCGCGGCCTCGACACCCTGTCCAGCGGCGAGACCGCCGAGGGCGCGGCGCGGTTTTCCGGCGGCGAAGGCCGCCACGGCGCGTTCTGAACTCAGAACGGCAGGTTCGGCCAGACCAGCGCGTCGATGCTGAGCGGCCCCGGCCCGTAGACGGCCACCAGCCCGATGAAAACGAGGATCATCACCTCGTTGTTGTAGAGCAGCCCCGAGAGCACGAAGAGCGGGCCGCCCGGCTCGATCTTCTTCCGCCCGACAGTGACGAAGGCGACCAGCGTGATCGCCGCCAGGATCGCCCCCGAGGCCAGCGTCGCCGCGCCGAGCATGAACAGAAACCCGAAGACGAACTCGTTGGCCGAGACGAACCAGGTGTTCAGACGCGGCAGCGGGATGCGCGCCTCGACCAGCGTCTGGTGCATGATCTCCCGACGCTCCGGCCGGAACAGCTTCGTGTAGCCCGACCAGAAGAACATGAAGCCGACGACGAAGCGCGCGCCCAGACCGAGCAGCGATTCCGGCGCGCCGAGGCCGAGCGCGTGCGGGGCGTAAGCGCGCAGCGCCTCGTGGATCGCGATCGAGATGTCGCCCGGCAGGGCGCTGAGAACGGCGTTGATCATCGGCGGGCTCCGTCTGGTCGAGGGGACGCGGCGACGCCCGGGAGCGCCGCCGCCTCTCCGTCCAGACATGCCCGGAGCCGGGATCACATGCGATCAGCGATCCGATGAGCCGGGATCACGTTCGGGTGACGCCGGCGCGTCACGCGCCGGCGTCCCGTCGCCTCACTCCTCGTAGTCGCCGTAGGGCCGGTCGATGAGCTGGGAGAGGAAGATCGCGTTCATGAGCAGCCTTTCCGTACCCGGGAAGGTGCCCCGGAACACCGGGTTGTCCGCCATCATCACGACCGATCCGCGACCCAGACGCTGGGCGATAACCGCCGGCGTGCCGCCGATCTCCTCCTGACGACGCTCGGACGCATAGCCCGCCAGCAGCGGATCGTCGGCGTACTCGACGACGACGGCGAACGGATCGCCCTCCGGCCGCTCGAGCGTCAGCGTCGTGTTGCGATGGAGCGGCAGCACGCGGTCGGCGTAGCCGAAGGCCAGCGGATGGGTGGTGTCGACATCGCCTTCGAAGATGGCGCCGCCGATGATGTGCTCGGCGTCGCGGATCTGCATGTCGGCGAAGTCGAGCCGCTCGGGGGCGTCGCCCTCCTCGCCCTCGGCGTCGGCCTCGCCGGCGCCGTCCTCGTCATCGCCGAAGAAGGTCGACTGCGCCCAGGCCGCGCTCTGGCGCATGGCGACCAGCGTTCCGCCCTCCTCGGTGAGCCACTGGCGAATGCGCCCGACCGTGTCTTCGGGCATCTCCGCGTCGCCGCCGACGACAACGAGATGGGTGTACTCGCTCCAGTCCAGATCGCCCGCATCGTCCTTCTGGATCAGCGTGACCGGCATGCGCATGCGGTAGTCGAGCGTCCACCACACCTCGCCGGCGTCGTAACGGGCCAGCCCGTCGTCGAACAGCACGACGACCTTCGGCTGGCGCACTGCGGAGAACACGTTCCAGGCGCCGAGATCGCGTCCCGTCGTCGGGGTCAGACCGGAGGTGACGGCGTGCACGCGCACGCCGTCTTCTTCGGCGACCGCCGTCATGACGTCATGCAGCGCGCTGCGATCGACCTCCTGGCGGGCCAGCGGCACGAAAACCGCGCCGCGGCCGAACTCCGCCTCGCCCTCGGTGGTGAGCACCGAGAACGGTTCGCGGCCGATGCGCACAAGCGCGCCGGCGTCGAGCACGCGATGCAGCGCCCGCGGAGCGTAGGTCTCGCTCCACGAGAAGACGTAGCCGTAGGACGCTTCCGGCGGCGCCGGCGGGTTCGCCGAGTCCCCCTCGGCCTCGTCGCCGAGGAGATTGGACGTGAACAGCCCGCCGGGCAGCGCGGCGAAGTTCAGGTCGTAGGCCAGCGGCAGCGTCCAGCCCGAGACGTCGTAGAAGATGTTCTCCTCGAACTCGGTGGGCTGATCGAACACGCCGCGGATCATCCGGTACTGGTCCTGCTCCAGCGGCACCACGAACGCCTCGCCGGCGCGAAACCGTTCGCCCCCGGCGCTGACGTCTCGAGCGAGCTCGTAGACATCGATGTCGTGGCTGTGCAGAAGCCGGATGAAGCGCGCGGCGCGTTCATCGTCGCCGGTTGCGGAGAAGACGAAGTAGCGCCGGTCGTCCCGTCCCGCGAGGCCGGGCGCGTCGGCGAAGAAGTCGCGCTGATACGCCGTGATCTCGTCGCGCAGGTCGAGCGAGCCCCGGATCGTGGTCAGCGTCGTGCGGAAATGCGTGCGCACATTGTCGGCGTGGGTGACGAGGCCGCGCTCGGTCTCGATCGCGCCGCCGCGGGCCGCGCCGATCTCGAACAGGATGCCCAGCGAGCCGTTGACCTGGGGATAGGTCGAGCCCTTGCCGATGTAGAAATTGTCGAAATTCTCCTGGGTCGTGAACAGGCGGGCCTCGCGATCCAGGAACTCGACATGGCGCCGGCCGATCTCGAAGGTCAGCTCGCGCGCACGCTCGGGGATCAGCGGGTTCCGGCGGTTCTCCTCGCCGGGATGGAAGTAGAACGGCGAGTCCGAGCCCATCTCGTGGTAGTCGGTGGTCACCATCGGCTTCCACTCGTGCCACTTGGCGATCCAGGCCTGCGGCTCGGGCTGGGTGAGCAGCAGCCACTGCCGGTTGAGATCGAACCAGTAGTGATTGGTCCGCGCGGCGGTCCACAGGTCGTGCTGGGCGTGGGCGGGATCGGTCACGTCGGTGTAGGACCAGAAGGTGTTGACGTGGTCGATCCGGCGGGTGTGGCCGTCGGGGTTGAAGATCGCCGTGATCAGCAGCACCGACTCGTCGAGCGTCTGCTCGACTTCCGCGCCCTGCGCGGCGGCGAAGTGGTAGAGGACCGGCACGGCCGCATCCATGCCCGCGCTCTCCGCGCCGTGGACGCCGTAATTGATCCACAGCGGCATCGGCGCGGCGTCGGCGGGGGCTTCGCCGAGACGACGCTGCAGGTGCGCCTCGCGGATGGAATCGAGGTCGGCGTGGTTCTCCGGCGAGGTCACCGTGAAGAACAGGATCGGGCGATGCTCGTGCGTGTAGCCGATCGTCTCCACCGCGATGCGGTCGGAGCGCGCGGCGAGATCGCGCAGATAGGCCACCATGAGATCGTGTCGGATCGGGCGTTCGCCGATCTCGTAGCCGAAGGACTCTTCCGGCGTCGGCACGGTCTCGTCATAGGAGACGCCCTCGACCTGGAAGAATTCGATGGGCTCGGCGTTCGCCGGCGCGCCGGTCGCCGCAAGAGCGGCCGCGGCGGCCAGACCGCAGAATATGCGCAGCATGTGTTTCCCCGATTGGCGTGTTGGAATGGTTGACGGCGACTCTAGTGAAGCCGGACGCTGATCGCCAGAGCTAGCCACCGCCGCGGAGCGGCTGTATAGCGCGCCGGACTTCTCCCCCGCGTCTCGAGGCTCCCGATGACCGCCCCGGTCGATAACCTGCGCAATATCGCCATCGTCGCCCACGTCGATCACGGCAAGACGACGCTCGTCGACAAGCTCCTCAAGCAGTCCGGCACGCTCGGCGAACGCGCCGACGAGCCCGAGCGCGTGATGGACTCCAACGACCTGGAGAAGGAGCGCGGGATCACGATCCTGGCCAAGAACACCGCGGTCGACTGGAACGACTATCACATCAACATCGTCGACACGCCCGGCCACGCCGATTTCGGCGGCGAGGTCGAGCGCGTGCTGTCGATGGTCGACTCCGTTCTACTGCTGGTCGACGCCGTCGACGGGCCGATGCCCCAGACCGCCTTCGTCACCAAGAAGGCGCTGGCGCTGGGGCTCAAGCCGATCGTCGTGGTCAACAAGGTCGACCGCCCCGGCGCACGGCCCGACTGGGTCGTCGACCAGACCTTCGACCTGTTCGACCGGCTCGGCGCCGACGACGACCAGCTCGACTTCCCCGTCGTCTACGCCTCCGCGCTTGAGGGCTGGGCGAGCCGCGATGTCGACGATCGTCCCGCCGACATGACCGCGCTGTTCCAGGCGATCGTCGACCACGTCTCGCCGCCGAGCGTCGATCCCGACGCGCCGCTCCAGCTGCAGGTCTCCGCGCTCGACTATTCGAGCTATACCGGCGTGATCGGCCTGGGACGCGTGCGGCGCGGCGAGATCCGGCGCGGCCAGCCCGTGACCGTCGTCGCCGCCGACGGCTCGACGCGGAAGGGCAAGGTCCAGCAGGTCTTCGGCTTTCGCGGCCTGGACAAGGTCGAACGCGAGAGCGCCTCGGCGGGCGACATCGTCACCTTTTCCGGCCTCGAGCCGCTCAACATCTCCGACACGCTGTGCGCGCCCGAGCATGTCGAGGCGATGCCGGCGCTCACCGTCGACGAGCCGACGGTCTCGATGACCTTCCAGGTCAACGACTCCCCCTTCGCCGGCCGGGACGGCCAGTACGTCACCTCGCGCCAGATCAAGGAGCGCCTCGAGCGCGAGCTGCTGTCGAACGTGGCGCTGCGCGTGGAGCAGCTCGACGACGCCGACAAGTTCAAGGTCTCCGGCCGCGGCGAGCTGCATCTGTCCATCCTGATCGAGACGATGCGCCGCGAGGGCTACGAGATCGCCGTCGGCCGGCCTCAGGTCGTGCTCAAGGAAATCGACGGAACCGTCTGCGAACCCTTCGAAACGCTGACGGTCGACGTCGAAGAGGATCACCAGGGCGCGGTGATGGAGCGCCTCGGCGCGCGCAAGGCCGAGATGACCGACATGGTCCCCGACGGCGCGGGCCGGGTGCGCGTCGACTACATGATCCCGACCCGCGGCCTGATCGGCTTCCGCTCGGAATTCCTGACCCTGACCCAGGGCTCGGGCCTGTTGTTCCACACCTTCGATCACTACGCCCCGCGCGCGACCGGCGAAATCGGCCAGCGCCGCAAGGGCGCGATCATCTCCATGGAGACCGGCAAGGCCCTGGCCTTCGCGCTGTGGAACATCCAGGAGCGCGGCCAGCTCTTCATCGAGCCGGGCGCGGAGGTCTACGAGGGCATGATCATCGGCGTGAACGCGCGCGCCGAGGACATGATCGTCAATCCGCTCAAGGGCAAGAAGCTCACCAATATCCGCGCGGCGGGCTCCGACGAGAACGTCATCCTCACCCCGCCGATCCGGCTGACGCTGGAATACGCGCTCGAATTCATCAATGACGACGAGCTCGTCGAGGTCACGCCCGCCGCCATCCGCATCCGCAAGAAGCTGCTGCTCGAGCACGAGCGCAAGAAGGCCCAGCGCACGGCGGCGGCGGGCTAACCGCCCTCCCCGGCGAGCCTCAGCCTCGAGCCCTCCAGCACGAACACGGTCAGCGACAGCTCCGCGCCCTTGACCATGTTGTGCCCGTCGACGCGGCCGAGCGTGCGCACCCCCGCGCCCGCTTCGCGCAGCACGGCGAAGAAGGCGTCGGCCTCCTCGATATCCACCACGGCGATCCCGCACGCGGGATCGGCCAGCAGATGAGCCGCCGCGCCCGGCCCGTCTGTGAGCGCGGTCTCCGAGCCGAAATGGAAGACATTGCTCGGCTCGCGATAGCCTGCCGTCGCGACCGAAACCGTCTCGCAGCCTTCGAGCCGGTCGACGAGATCGGCGACGCGGTCGGACGGCCACATCGCGTCGATGCCCGGGATCGCGACGCCAAACAGCGCCGCATAGAACGCCGCCGTCGCGACGCCAGTCGCCAGCAGCTGATCGGGGGACGGACGCACGGCGAGCAGCCCCGCCGACACGGTCGCGGTGAGCCCCAGGATCGAGGCGATCCAGCTTGCAGCCCCGATGGGCTGGTCGAAATACCAGGCGCCCGCGACCGGCAGCGCCGACAGCACCAGGCCGACGAGCACGACCAGGGCGGCGATGACTCCGTGCAGGAGTTTCGCGCGAAGGCGCTCAAGCAGCGCCGGGGCCTCGACCATGGCCAATGCCGCCAGCATGGCGATCGCCGGGAAAGTCGGCAGCACGTAATGGGGCAGCTTGGTCTGGACCAGCTCGAAGACGAGCCAGGTCGGCAGGATCCAGGCGATCAGGAAGCGCGTCTCGTTCTCTCCGCGCCGGCTCCACGCATAGAGACCGGCGAGCCCCAGCAGAGCCGCGCCAGGCCACAGCGTCACCGGCGACAGCAGGGTGTGATAGCCGAACGGCCCGCCATGGGAGTCGTCGGCTTCGCCGACCTTGCCCAGCAGGGCGTGGCCAACGGACTCCTGCAGGAAGTCGCCGCCGGTCGCCGCGGTGATCGCGATCACCCAGGGCAGGAAGATAGCGAGCGCCAGCCCGACGCCGGGCAGCGGCCGCAGGCGGCCGAGCGCGCGCCAGTCCCGCGTCCAGGCCACGTAGCCGACGAGCGTGAGCACCGACACCATCAGGATGATCGGCCCCTTGATGAGAAGCGCCGCGCCGTGGGCGGCCCAGAACACGGCGGGCCAGCCGATGAAGGCGGGCCGGGCCTCCCTCACCCGCGTCATCAGCATCATCAGCGCGCCCTGGGCGAACACGCCCGCCGCCAGGAGGGCCGCATCGGTCTTCGCGGTCCGGGACTCGATCTGCATCGCGAAGCAGAGCGCGAGGATGAGGCCGGCCGCGAACCCGGCCGAGCTCCCGTAGAAGCGCGCCGTCAGCCAGGCCGTCGCGGCGACGGCGAGGAGCGCGCCGAACAGGCTGGGCAGGCGGTGGGCGCCGATCGGCGCGTCCGCGCCCCAGGGCGCGGTCGTGACCACCTGCATCCAGTAGATCCCGACCGGTTTGACGTAGCGCGGCTCGTCCTGGAAGCGGATGTCGATGAAGTCGCCGCTCTCCCACATTTGGCTGGTCGCCTGGGCGTAGCGGGCCTCGTCGCGATCCATCGGCGGAACGGAGAACACCCCCGGCGCCAATGCGACGAAGGCGAGCGCGATGAGCACCAGCCAGGCGCGCGGGCTGAGCCGGATCTCGTCCGGCGCGCCGGGCGCGGAAGGAAACGGCGGCGGCGTCATCTCACCCCTCGCGATCCCGACAGGCGAGCAGCTCGGTCGAGGGCACGTGCGTGCGACGCATCAGCCACATCACGCCCATCAGGTCGAAAAGGCCGGCGAACGCCCGGCCGATATTGGAATACTTGGACTCGCCGGCGGCCCGCGGCCGGTTCTCCACCGTGACGTTGCGCGTCTCGAAGCCGAGATGCCTGATCAGCGCGGGGAGATAGCGATGCAGCGCGTCGAAAAACGGCAGCGCGAGAAAGACGTCGCGCGGAAAGAGCTTGAGCCCGCAGGCCGTGTCGGGACAGTCGTCGTTCAGCGCGGCGCGCCTGAGCCCGTTGGCGAAGCGCGAGGCCAAGCGCCGGCTCTCCCCGTCGGTGCGGTTGCTCCGGATCCCCGCGACGAGGCCGACCGCGCCGGGCGCGTCGAAATCGACGGCCTCGGCCATGGCGAGCACCGATCGCGGATCGTCCTGACCGTCTCCGTCCATGGTCGCGACCCAGTCGGCGCGCGCGGCGAGCACGCCCGTGCGCAGCGCGGCGCTCTTGCCCGACCGCCGGGGATGGCGGATCACGCGCACGCGGTCGTCCGATCCCGCGAGGTCTGCGAGCGCCCCGGCGGTGTCGTCGGCGCTGCCGTCGTCGACGACGACGATCTCGAACGACTCGGCTCCGCCCGAAAGCACGTCGAGCGCCTCGCGCACCACGGTCTCGATGCTCTCGGCTTCATTAAAGGCGGGAATGACGACGGACAGTCGCGGCGCGGGCATCGAGGCGGGTTCCGTTGCGGCGGGCGGTCGGCGGACTTCCTAGCGCGAACCGGATCGCGACGCCACGGGATAACGCGCCTGAGAGGCGGGATCAGGCGGCCGCCGTCTCGCGATTGATCACGACGCCGAGCACCGGCGCGCCGCAGCGGTCCAGCCGGGCGGCGTGCGCCTCGGCGCGCAGGTCGGGATGATCCCGCGCATCCGCGACGACGATCACCCCGTCCATGTCGGGCGCGACCGACTTCACGCCGGCCGCGCCGAAGGGCGCGTCGACCAGCGCCAGGGCGCACGACTTGCGCACCCGGTCCCAGTACACCGGCGCGGATCGCATCGAGACGCGCTTGACCGCGCCGGGGCGGCGTTCGAAACGGCTCACGAAGACGGGCAGGTCCTCCATGCGTCGGAAGACGAGGCGGCCGCAGCCCTCGGGCTCGGCGGTCCAGAAGCGTGCATCGCCGAGCGCGGCCTCGAAACGCTGGTCGCGAAACCGGCCGACGCGGCTCTGCGGATTGCGGCGGAAGTCGAGGTCGAACAGCCAGACCGGTCGGCCGACCTCGGCGCAGACGAGACGTGCAAGGCTTCGCGCCACGGTCGAGGCGCCCGCCCCCGGAGAGGCCGGGACGACCATCACCGCGCGCGCCGGGCCGTCCGCGGCGACGAGGCCCGCGGCCAAGCCTCCCAGCTGCTCGGCGAATTCCATGGTCCGCTGCGCTCCCTGATTCCCGGAACGCTAGGCCGACCCGGTTAACAGCATGCTCACGCGGGCTGCTCGGGAAGGCGCGCCAGCACCGGCGCCGAAAGCTCCGGCTCGTCGCCGGGCGTCCGGCGAGAGCGCCCGCGCTGCGACGCCGCCGGCGGCCGCGGCGACGGCGACGGCGTTCGCGGCGGCTCGGGCGGCGGCTCGCGCCCGACCAGGCCAGCGACGACGAACGCGACGAGCCCGGACGCGAACAGGGCCGCGGCCGCGCCGGAGGCGACGCCGGCATAGGCCGACAGGTCCGGCTCGACCGGCCGGCCGCCGGAACCGCCAGCCCGGCCGGGGGCCGCTGCTTGCGCCGCGGCCAGCGCCGCGCGACGACGGGCCACGGCGCGCGCCAGGCGCTCGTGTTCGGCGCTCTTCGCGACGAAGCGGTCGACAGCCTCGCGCGCAGCCTCGACTTCCTGCTCCAGCCGGTTGATTTGGCTCTCCATACCGGCGAGCCGGGAGCGCGTGCGCGCGACCTCGGCGACGAGCTCCTGCCGGACCGGGTTCGGCCCCGTGCGGCGCCGGCCGGCGCGCTCGCCCGCCCCGGCCTCGATGAAGGCGCGCAAGGCCGCGATCTCGCGATCGACCACGCCGACGGGGGCCGCATCGTCCTCGTAGCGCGAGAGCAGCTCGGCGCGCCGGGCTTCAAGCGCTAGCAGGCGCTCGCCGAGCGCGTTCTCCGTCGACAGGGTGATCTCCTCGGGAAGCTCGGCGATCCGGGCGTCCAGCGCGTCGCGCAGCGCGTGCGCGGCGGCGCGATCGGACCGCGCCTCCGCGAGCCGCGTCTCGAGACGGGCGGCGTGTTCGAGCGCAAGGCGCCGCTCGGTCGTGAAATCCGCCACGCCTTCCTCGTCGAGGAACGTCCGGAGCGCCGCCTCGGCGTCGTCGAGCGCGGATTCGGCGGCCGCAAGGCGGCCCCTTCCCTCGCCGAAGGCGCGGCCGGGCTCCGCGACGACCGCGTCCGGCCCGGGCTTGAACAGGAACCAGGCGCCCGCGCACAGCGGGGCCGCCAGCACCAGGAACACGAGAACGAGCAGCGAGGCCTGCGACAGCGCGCCGTCGACGAACCGGCCGAGCGGACTGTCCGGGCGAGACCCGTCCCGCCCGGCTCCGACGCCGTACTCGCCGCCCTCGCCGTTCATGGCCCCATCTCGGCTGCGCATGCTTAATTTTTCATTAGGTTTGCGGCCGGATCGTCGCCGCATGATCAAGGTCTCGCGCGCGTTTCCCCGTCTCGCGCCGCTCGTGGTGCTCGCGGCGGCGCTCTCGGCGTGCGCGTCCCCGGCGCCCGTTCCGGAACCGGCGATCAGCTCGGCCCCCTCGCACGAACCGGCCCGGCGAACGGAGCTGCGCCTTGCGCCGGGCGACTCCGTCGAGATCGCGGTGCTGACCGCGCCCGAACTCACCCGCGTCGTGGAGATCGCCCCGGACGGATCGGTCCGTCCCCCGCTCGCCGGCCGCGTGGAGATCGCCGGGCTGACGCCCGACGCCGCCGCCGACGCGATCGCCGAAGCCTATGCGGGAACGCTGCGCGAGCCGCGGATCGAGGTCCGGCCCGCGCGCTTCGCTCCGCGCGACTGACGCCCCGCGATCAGTGCCGGGTCGACAGCCACTCGCGCGCGGCGCGCTGGGCGGCGGCGATCTGCTCGCCATCCATTTCGCCCGAAAGCTCGCGGCGATAGTGCTTGGCCGGCTCGGAGCCCATCAGGGCGGCGAGGTTGAACCACTTGTGGGCCTCGACATAGTCGACCACGCCGCACTGGCCGGTCGAGTACAGAAGGCCCAGCTTGCACAGATCCTCGCCGGTCGGATCGTTGCTGTCCGCGGCGGCGTGCGCCTCGGCGGTTTCGACGTCGGTGAACGCCATTTCGTCTTCCCCGTTTTCTCGGCGCTCCGGCCGGCTTGGCCGTGTCTCGGAGCGCCCTTCCCACCATGCACTCAAGCCCTTCCGGGAGCCGTCATGCAGGGAGGATGATCGGGGCGGACGGTATCCATACGGTTAAGGAGAATCAGGAATAATCGATTTTAAGCCTTTATTTTCGTTAGGAATTCCTACCAACGCATTTACCCTGCCGCAGCTCAGCCGCTGCGCCGCGCCTTCTGGCCGAACAGCACGTCGCGGGCCCTCTTCGCCTCCTCGCTGTCCTCGGCGAGGGCCAGGCGCAGCTCCTTGCCGACATCGCGGCCCCGGATCACGGCGGGCCGTTCGCCGACGCGGGCGCGCCAGGCCTTGAGGTTGGGAAACGCGTCGAGATCCTGGCCCTGGTTCTTCGGGATGATCCACGGCCAGATCGCCATGTCGGCGATGGAGTATTCGCCGGCGACATAGTCGCGGCCCTCGAGCCGCGCATCCAGCACGCCGTAGAGCCGGTTCACCTCGTCGGCGTAGCGCCGCTGGCCGTATTCGAGCCGGCTCGCGTCGGTCTCGATCTTCGGCGCGTAGTTCAGGAAATGGTGCGCCTGGCCGGCCATGGGACCCAGCCCGGCCATCTGCCAGAACAGCCACTCCTCGACCTGGATGCGCTCGCGCGCGTCCGCTCCGTAGAACTTGCCGGTCTTGCGCGCGAGATATTGCAGGATCGCCCCGCTCTCGAAGACCGACACGCGCTCGCCGTCGGGACCTTGCGGATCGACGATCGCGGGCATGCGGTTGTTGGGGCTGATGGCCAGGAATTCCGGCTCGAACTGCTCGCCCGCCCCGATATTCACCGGATGGATCTCGTAGGGCAGCCCCATCTCCTCGAGCGCGATGGTGATCTTCCAGCCGTTCGGCGTGGGCCAGAAATGCACTTCGATGGGGGGCTGGGTCATGTCGGGCCTTTCCTTGCGCGGGTCTGCCATCGCCCTACCAATTCGTTCGGGTCGGGCGCGGGTTCAAGCAGACGATGCTTCACGGAATCGAGAGCCGGCGATAGACAGCCCTCATGACCGTCATCTCGCCGGACCGCATCGCGCCCGTCTCCTACCGCCTGGCAAACGAGGACGCCGACGCGTTCGCCGACGCGCTCGGACGCTCCTTCCGTGAATACGGCTTCGCCGTCATTTCCGATCACGGGATCGATCCCGCCGTCATCGACGCCGCGCTGGCCGACGCGCGCGCCTTCTTCGCCCTGCCCGAGACGACCAAGCGCGCCTATCACCAGGACGGCCTCGGCGGCGCGCGCGGCTACACCCCCTTCGCCACGGAGGTCGCCAAGGGCGCGACCGAGAAGGATCTCAAGGAATTCTGGCATCGCGGCCGCGACCTGCCGGCCGGCCACCGTCTCGAGCGCTTCATGCCGCCGAACCTCCCCGTCGCCGAGGTCCCGGGCTTCGACGCCTCCACGAAGGCGCTGTTCGAGGCGCTCGACGAGATGGGCCGGGTGCTGCTGCGCGCCATCGCGCGCGATCTCGGGCTCGCCGACGACTGGTTCGAGCCCTCGGTCGACGAGGGCAATTCGATCCTGCGTCTGCTCCACTACCCGCCCATCGAGGGCGAGCCGGCCGGCGTGCGCGCCGAGGCCCACGAGGACATCAATGTCATCACGCTTCTGCTCGGTGCCGAGGAGGCCGGCCTGCAGGTGAAGACGCGGTCGGGCGAGTGGCTGCCGATCCAGCCGCCGGCGGGCGCGCTCGTGGTCAATATCGGCGACATGCTGCAGCGGCTGACCAATCACGTCCTGCCCTCGACGACGCACCGCGTGGTCAATCCGCCGGCCGAGCGGATGGGGCGGTCGCGCTACTCGACGCCCTTCTTCCTGCACTTCAATCCGGATTTCGAGATCCGCACGCTCGAAGGCTGCGCGACGCCGGACAATCCCGACCGGTATCCGGAACCGATCACGGCCGACGCCTACCTGCAGCAGCGCCTACGCGAGATCGGGCTGAAATAGGCCCGACCGCAAGCGCCGAGGGGTTTCCTCCCCCGTTCACGGGGGAGGTGGTCCGAAGGACC
>NZ_QEXV01000001.1 GCF_003122085.1 Marinicauda salina | reverse complement strand
GAGGGTCGCGCGGGCGGTCCGGCGGGCCTCTCGGATATGTTTTAGCGGCGGCCCTTAGGACCGCCCGCGCGCGGCGATTTTCCGGCCGGCGGGACTTGTCTCATAACACCGTGTCGTAGCCTGGCGAGCGTGCGCCGGCGGGTCCGTCCGACCCCCGGCTCCGGATCCGATACGCGCACGGCACGTCTCAAAAGCTTGCCGGCCTCCCGGGCCCGAAGGCCCGAAACGGAGAAGACCGGCGCCGCCTCGCCGCCGCGCGACCCGGAACGTCTCCAGGATCGCCCCTGTGTCGGCCGCTCTTTCAGCCCCGCCCTTCGTTGCCGGGCGAAGCCTCGAGGCGCCGCTCCCGCCCCCACGCATCCAGACGGTCTAGAAACGCCCCTCCGCGGGATCGGGATCAGGTGAGATTAAACGCGGATGGCCGGGGTGGGGATAAGGGGGGGCGCCTGCGAGCCTCATCAGCCTTCGCATATACAAGCTCACCCAACTGATTGCACTGACGTCGGATCCGCTCGAACAATGATTTGCCAATTTGGCAATAATTTTTCCACACGCTTGACGCCGTCGTCTAAACCGGCTAATATATTATCGAAGGAGCTTGATATGGTTGATCGATCGCGCGAAGCGCTTCTGAATTTCTTGGATTGGGTTGGTGAGAAAGGATTGATGGCGCGTCCGACTGCTCAAACGCGCAAGGCATCAGCGAACAAGGTTCTTTCAATCCTTGAGCCCGAAGAGGCGCAAGACGTAACCCAGATCGATCTCGACGAAGTGATGAATCGCTTTGTCAATCTGAACAAGAGCGGATATTCGCCTGAAAGCCTAAAGGCTTACAAGAGCCGCGTCTCGAAGGCGATTTCCGACTTTTCAAATTATCTTGCCAACCCGTTGGAATTCAAACCTGGGACGGCAACCCGAACGGCTACCGGAACTAAGAAGGATAAGAAGGGAGGGGGAGCCTCGTCGAAGCGACCTGACACAACACCGTCCCTATCGCCCACACCTTCAGGACATCCTGTCAGCGCTCATTCAAGCGCCATGCCCTCTAGCAATATCCTGCCGATACCCATTCGGCCGGACCTCACAGTTCGCGTTCAGGGCCTGCCTTTCGATCTTTCGCAAGCCGAAGCCCGACGGATCGCAAACGTTATCCGCGCGATGGCGGTAGAACCAGACGAACAAGGAGGATGAAGTGCTTGCGAGAGATATAGCCGCCGCGCGCATGCTCGCCCGCGCGGCCGGCCATAACGGAAAGAGCCGTCGCTAATGCCCCTAGGAAAGGTCAGCGACGGCTCTTGGTGAGCGCCTCGTGGGCGATCTCGGCCCCAATATGGGTCGAGGTCGCCATTTTGTCAATCGAATCAAAAGGATTCGAACAATGGCGACTGTAAAAGACCTTACGCCAAAGGACTTGTTGGCGATCAAGCGCCGCCTCAAGCGCGGCGATCTCCAGCATGAGATCGCGGCCGACTACCGGATCAATCAAGGCCGAATCTCGGAGATCAACACCGGGAAGCGGAGCGCCGAGATCAAGCCGGACGGGCCTGATCAGCCAGGTCTGTTTTGAGTGATGCGCCCGACCGGGAACTTTCCCGGTCGGGTCGCTCAGTACGGCTTCCTGTACAGATGTCGCGCCGCCTCGCGCGGCATTTCCGCGGCAGCGTTTCAAACGCCGTAACCGGCTCGGTCCTTGGGCTTCCCCGCCTTCGCGGGGACAGGCGACCCGGGGACCCAGTCCGGCGCCGACGGCGCTCTTCGCTCGCCGGGCCTCCGGATCAAGTCCGAAGACTGAGAGGGCTGGGACAGCGCGAAACAAAAGGGTCCAGGAATATGCCTCGCCTACGCCCGCTTCGCCTCGACGCTGGGCGCGCCGCGCAAGAGGCCCTCGGTGGAGATGTCCTCGTCGAGCTCGGGCCAGTGGAGGCCGTAGCCCCCGCCGGCGATCTGCCAGTTCTCGCGCTGCTCGGGCGCGGCGTTCAGCAGGCGGGGAAACCAGGCCAGCGGCGCGGAGATGGTGCGGCCGTCCTTCAGCGAGACGACGAGCGCGTCGGCGTCGATGCGGACCGCATCGACCCGGGTGTCGGTCTCAATCGCCAAAGAAGTCATGCCACGCCTCCAGCAGCGTTTCGCGGTTCTCGACGACATAACCTAGCACAGTCCGCAAGTCCGGCGCCTTGAAACCGGTATTGCGCGCCAGCGCGACCGGGTCGAGCCAGAGCTTCGCCGAGGCGCCCGCCTTGTCGACATGGACGTGCGGCGGCTCGTTGGGCTCGTGGCTGTAGAAATAGAAGCGGAAGCCGTCGATGCGCAGGACGGTGGGCATGAGGCGGGGCTCCGGCCAGGAGCGAGAACGATAGCCGGATTCTTCCAATGCGAGAAATACAATCAACTTTATGAAATGCGTCATCCCGGAAGCCAAAAGAGCCGACCGGGATCCAGAAATCGGCGAACGCGGCCCGTCCTCTCTGGGCCCCAGCTTTCGCTGGGGAAACGGGGATTGGAGGCTGGGTCTGACCACCCGCCGGGCTGACGGAGTAGGGGCTTTCCCTAACCGGCTCGGCCCTTGGACTTGATCCAAGGGCCCAAGCAGGAGAACGTGGCGACTGATGATCTGGGTCCTTGGGTCAAGCCCAAGGACCGAGAGGGCTGGGACAGGTGCCGGCCTCCCATCCTTCGAGGCTCGATCCCCTCACCCTGAGGTGCGACCCCGGACTTGAGCCGGGGGAGCCTCGAAGGAGCAGGGGATCGGGCGCTATGCCATTCCCGCAACCCGCTCTTCCCCGACGAAAGTCGGGGCCCAGAGAGGCCGGGTGCGGCGCTCTGCGATTCCTGGGTCCCGGCTTTCGCCGGGAAAGAGATAAAGCGTGAGGCCGGGCCGAGCGTCTTGCGATCTCTGGGTCCCGGCTTGCGCCGGGAAAGAGAGAAGGCCGAGCCCCCTAAACCCCGTCCCTGAACCAGTCGGCCAGAAAGTCGACGAACAGGCGCACGCGCTGGGCGAGGAAGCGGTTGGAGGGAAACACCGCCCAGAGATCGCGATGGTCCGGGGTCCAGTCGGGCAGGACGGGGACGACGCGGCCCGCGGCGAGCGCGTCTTCGGCCGACCAGGCCGGCGGACACGCGATCCCCGCCCCGGCGCTGGCCGCGGCCACGGCGGCCTTGGCGCCGTTGAGCGTGAGCCTGCCGTCGACGCGCGCCTCGACGGCGTCGGCGCCCCTGGTGAACTTCCACAGATTGGGCGCGGGCTTGTTGCGGTCGATGACGCAGGCGTGGGCGGACAGATCGGCGGGGTGGGCCGGCGCGCCGCGGGCGTCCAGGTAATCGGGGCTCGCGATCAGCGCCAGCGGCGCCTCGGCCAGGCGCTTGGCGATCAGGCTGGAATCGGCGAGCTGGCCGATGCGCACGGCGAGGTCGTAGCCCTCGTCGACGAGATCGACCATGCGGTCGCCGAGCTCGAGGCGGATCTCGACGGCGGGCCATTTCTCCATGAAGGCCGTCACCGGCTCGATCAGCTTCGACGCCCCGAAATCGACCGGCGCGGAGATGCGCAGCGCGCCGGCGGCCGCGGCGTTGTCGTCGGCGAGGCCCTCCTCGATCGCCTCGTACTCGGCGAGCCAGGGCCGCACGCGCTCGAGCAGGGCCCGGCCGGCGTCGGTCAGCCGCACCGAGCGCGTCGTGCGCTCGAGCAGGCGGGCCTGCATGCGGTCCTCCAGCGCCGAGATCTGCTTCGAGGCCGCGCCGGGCGTCATGCCCAGGCGCGCGGCGGCCCTGGTGAAGCTTTCGAGCTCGGCGACGGCGGAGAAGAGCCGTAGCGCGTCGATGCGGTCCATGCGTTTCCGATCAGGAAAGAGTAGCCCGGAAACGGACCTATTATCTCAGCGCATACGCGATGTCATCCGGAATTTGGGGAGGCCCGCCCGGCGGGGCCTAGTCCTTGCGCCGGCGGCCCAGCGTCCAGGCCGGCGCGTCGGAGGCGGGAAAGCTCTCGCGGCCGGCTTCGGTCACGCCGTTCCCGGGCGCGTCTTCCTCGGGCGCGGCGGATTTCTTCGCGCCCGGGCGCGTGGCCGCGCCCTTGCGGCCGGGTTCGGCCTCGCCGGCGTCGGGCGTTCCCGCCGTCGGCAGTTTCGCGCCTTCCTCGGCGGCGATGCGGCGGCGGCGCTCGGCGGCGTCGTTCTTGTCGGATTTGTCGGACGCCATCGCCGATCCTCTCCCCTTGACGGTTTCGCACTCCGTCAACGCGCGAGACCGCCTCCCGGTTCACCGCGATGCTTGCCCCCGCCGCCGCGGCGCCGCAGCTTGCCGAAACCTCCGCCGCCGGTCCGGGACCGCCCATGCCGCGCATCCGCCGCCACAAATCCTCGACTTTCCTGATCTCGCTGGCGGTCGTGGCCGGGCTGACGGGGCTGTTCGTCGGCTTCGACGCGGTGATGGGCGATTTCTTCCAGCGCCTGCAGGCCGCGGTCACCCACTATACCGGCTGGTTCATGATCTTCGCGGTCAACGCCGCGCTGTTCGCGATGGCGTATCTGGCGTTCTCGCGCTTCCGCCATCTGAGGCTGGGCGGACCGGATTGCGAGCCGGAATTCTCCTATCCCGCCTGGATCGGCATGCTGTTCGCCGCGGGCATGGGCATCGGGCTTCTGTTCTACTCCGTCGCCGAGCCGCTGGAGCATTTCCGCACCTTCCTCGACACCTCGACGGGCGACCAGGCCGCCGCGGCGCGCCGGGCGATGAACTTCACCTTCCTGCACTGGGGCCTGCATCCGTGGGCGGTGTACGGCGTGCTGGCGCTGGCGCTGGCCTGGTTTCATTTCAACAAGTCCGAACCGCTGAGCTTCGCCGCGCCGCTCACCGCGATCCTGGCGCCGCGGCGGGCCGGCGTCGTCGGCGCCGGGCTCAATGTGCTCGCCATCCTGGGCACGGTGTTCGGGGTGTCGACCTCGCTCGGCCTCGGCGCGGCGCAGGCCGGCTCGGGCCTGTCCATCCTGTTCGGCTGGGAGAGCGGGCTGGGGCTTCAACTCGTGCTGATCACCGTCGTGTGCCTGGCCGCCTCGGCCTCGGTGATCTCGGGGGTGAATTCGGGGGTGAAGCTCATCTCCTCGGCCAACCTGATCGCGGCGGCCGGGCTCATGGTGTTCGTGCTGTTCGCCGGCGAGACGGTGTTCGCGCTGAAGGCGCTCGGCCAGCATATCGGCTTTTATCTCAACAACCTGATCGAGACCTCGACCTGGCGGGAGACCTATACCGGCAAGACCTGGCAGGCGCGCTGGACGCTGTTCTACTGGTCGTGGTGGATCTCCTGGTCGCCCTTCGTCGGGCTGTTCATCGCGCGCATCTCCAAGGGCCGCACGATCGGAGAGTTCGTCGGCGGGGTGCTGCTCGTGCCGACCCTGTTCAACTTCGTCTGGCTGACCGTGTTCGGCTCGAACGCGCTGCACGCGCTGCTGTTCGGCAACGGCGCGCCGCTGCTGCGCGCGGGGCCGAGCGAGAGCCTGTTCACGCTGCTCAAGATGCTGCCCTTCGACGAGGTCACCGTCGGGCTGGCCACCGTGATCGTGCTGCTCTTCTTCGTCACCTCGGCGGACTCCGGCGCGCTGGTGACCTCGACGCTGGCCAATGGCGGCGCCGAGCCGCCCGCGCTCGAGCGCGGCTTCTGGACGCTGGTGGTGCTGGCGGTGACAGCGACGCTGCTGATCGCGGGCGGGCTCGAGGCGCTGCAGACCGCGACGATCGTCTCCGGCCTGCCCTTCGCCGGCGTGATGCTGCTGGTGATCTGGGCGCTTGTGCGCAGCCTGAGCCTGAGCGTGCCGAAGATCGAACCCGAACCCGAGCGCGACGTGCCCGAGCAATTGCCGCAGGACGCGCCGGCGGAGGCGGAGACGGAAGACGCGGTGAAGGCCGCCCCCGCCGCGAACCCCGAGGCCGACCCCGAGGCCGCGCGCCGATCCGACGACGGCTGAACACTGCCGAACGCAGGCGCACGCGCGGCTCGCGACGAACGCGACGAACACGCTGAGCGCGATGCACTCGCTGCGCGCGATCCGGCCTCGGCGATCGAACGAATTTCAAGGGGGAGATCACATACACCATCCGCCCGTCTCTCCTCCCGAAGGAGGAGATGGCGGGCGGTGGCGTCGCTCCGGGCGCGCCGTCTCCGGCGCAAGCCCTTCGCTCTGCCCCGGGTTTCACCCCGGGATGCGGCTCCGTTTTGAGGCGGAAGCCGCCCCGGACGTTCCGCCGCTTTCGCGGGTTTGCGTCCGGGATCGAGAGCCGCCTGGTCCGCTCTTGCGAGCTTTCCTTTCGGGGTCTCCCGACGATTGAAAGTTAATCAAAGGTTAACGCCGCGGTCAATCGAAACCCGCACGCCGATTGTGGACAACTCCGCTTCGCGTTGAGAATCAAGGCTCGAGAACGCAGAGCTGAAGCATGAGCCCCGACGCGGGCGCGCCGGGGCTCGCTCGCCTAGTCATGCAGGACCGCGTCGACGTCGACCAGCGCGATATCGTGCATCTGGTCGAGATAGGCGTCGAAATAGGGCTTGTGCGAGGAGCCCGTGATCACCAGCACGTCCGCGCCGGGATCGTTGGCGGCGGCCTCGATCACGTTGGCGGCCATGCGCAGGCCGCGGGTCTGCCACCAGGCGACGTACTGGCGCGCGACGGCGTCGGCGTCCGGCGCGGCGGCGGCGTTGCCGAAATCCGACGCGATCACCGCCTCCTGGTAGGCGGGGCTGTTGAGATAGCGATAGCCCGCCAGGACGCTCTCGGCCGAGCCGAGATAGGTCTCCGCGCGCTCGCGCACCTCGACCGCCTCGGCGGGCGGGTTATTCCAGACCGACCGGATCACCGGCTCGAGGCTCTCCGGCGCGCGGGCGTAGACCGCATCGGCGCTGTGATCGTCGACGGCGGCGAGAGTCTCGAGGCCGAGCCGGGCGCCGAGCTCGACGCCCAGCAGATTGTTTTCATTGCGCGAGGTCAGAAGCTCGTCGAGCTCCTCGGCGAGCGCGTCGCTCACCCCGTCGCCGGCGACGCGCTCGGCCGGGTCGAGCCGGCGCCATTGCAGCGCCGCAGACCAGGCCTCGCCCGCGCCGTAGAGCAGCGCGGCGAGACGCCGGCGGTCCGACGCCTCGGGCGTCTCGGGCCAGGCGGCGAGCATCTCGAAGGCGGCGGCGTCGGCTTCCGGCCGGGTCATGCCGAGCGCCTCGAGGGCGGGCTCGGGATCCCAGCAATAGCGGTCGTAGACGTCGCCATGCAGATGCGGATAGCGGTCGATCCGGTCGCAGGTGCGCCCGCCGACCGCCTCGATGGCGATGACGTTCGGCGAGAACGCCTCCAGCCGGTCCAGCACCAGCGCCAGGTGGCCGGGCTCGAAGGCGTCCTCGGGAAGCTGGTTGAGATGACTGGTGCCGAGCACGAGCACATCCGTGGGCTCCCCGCCCAGCGGCTCCTGGACGCCGGAGAAATCGACGGCGGGTTCGGCGGCCTGCAGGGCGAAGGCGGCGAATACGGTCAGCAAGGCGGTTTCCCTCCAGCGGCTGGACGCGTCGTTCTCGACGCGCCGGATTAGCTTGCACCAGACCGGGATGCAAAGAGAGCCGGGCGCGGATGCGCCCGGCTCTCCATTTTCTTCAGCGACGCGCGGACCGCCTCAGGCGGCGGCCTTCTCCGGGGCGAAGCGGCCGTAGAAGGTCTCGTCCATTTTTCGTCGGCGCAACGGTCTCGCACGGAGACACTCAGTCCGCCTTCATGTCCGGAACATCGTCAAGAATTGAGGGCCGTTTCACGTCGGCGAGTTCAGGAACCGCCGCATCGCGGTCGACCGCCGCTTCGCAAGCCTTCCGCCACTTCATATCCCAGAGATAAAGCTCTGCGGTGAACAGCTGCTCGAGCAAAATCGCGAAGCTCCACGCAAACCCGCAATAGATGATCACTGCGAACCAGGTCCAATCGGGAAACGGAACGTCGGTTTGGTCGGCCAGCATGAAAACGATGAACGGCGGAATGAAGACGACACCGGCGGCCGCCTCGGTGAGCAGGAAGCCGGATGCAAATTCGCCCTTGTGCGACATAGCCACGCCGAGACCGCGGCGGATCGGCTTGTCGTAACGCTCCCATGCGATCGCCGGAAAAATCAGAAACGCGATCATGCGCACGCCTTTGCGCAATCCATCGAAAACCATCCCCGAGAACGAGAATTGTTCAGCGCCGGCAAGGAACTCAGCGACGTTCTGCGCGGTCGGCTCGCTCTGCTCGCTCGGGTCGGTCTCGTCCCGCGATCGAAGGATTATTTCCGCGACGGTGATCAAGAACCAGATGAACGCCCAGATCAGCGTGACGTGCAGAGCTCGAAACGAATTCCAGACCCCCACGCTCAATGGGCGGCCCAGGCCGGGTGATTGACCGTTCTCTATCGTCCGGATTTGTTCGAGTAGAATGAAGGATGCGAGTGATATCAGATACGATATGAGAAAGATCGAGCCGAAAAGAACGGCGAACGCCGTGTAAGCGTCCAAATCCGACCAGGGAAAATAGAAGTAAAGATAGACGGATATCGGTGCATAGGCGCACCACACCAGTATCAGAGGCGCCAGCAAAGCCGGATGGCGAACTGGAACCCGGGCTATCGATGCGAAGACAGCGCCGGCGTTTTTGAGGCCCGCAAACATGCTCCTCGATTAGAGCGCCCAGCGCAAAAATGGCAATCCCCAATTGAATGTTGATTGGGAAATTGAGCCTGCTCCGGGACGACGATCCAAAGGAGACGGTCGCCCGCACCTTCCTATTGAATGATGACGCCGAAGCAGATCGCACAGCGAAGACCCCGGCGCGCCCCGCGGGCGGCCGGGGTTTCGGCAGACGATCACGCCGCGGCCTTCTCCGGGGCGAAGCGGCCGTAGAAGGTCTCGTCCTTCTTCGCCATGTCGCGGAGGAGCTGCGGGACCTCGAAGGGCTGGCCGTACTTCGCCTTCAGCGCGTCGGCGCGTTCGACGAAATCCTTCGTCCCGACGGTGTCGATGAAGCTCAGCACGCCGCCGGTATAGGGCGCGAAGCCCCAGCCGAGGATGGAGCCGACATCAGCCTCGCGCGGATCGGAGACGATGTCCTCCTCCATCGTGCGGGCCGCCTCGATCGCCTGGGCGTAGAGGATGCGGTCCTTGATCTCGTCGACGGAGGGCTGGTCTTCGAGCAGCGCGCCGTTCGGGGCGAACTGGTCGAGCTCGTCCCAGAGATGCTTGCCCTCGTCGGTGTAGACGTAGAAGCCCTTCTTGTTCTTCCGCCCGTAGCGGCCGAGCTCGTACATCTTCTCGATGACGACGGAGTTGGGCGTCTCCTCGAAATCGTCGCCGAGATCCTTCTTGGTCTGCTGGAGCACCTTGTAGCCGAGATCGATGGCGACCTCGTCCTGCAGCGAGAGCGGCCCGACGGGCATGCCCGCCAGCCGCGCGCCGTTCTCGATCAGCGCCGGCTTCACGCCCTCGGTGAGCATGTACATGCCCTGCTCGATATAGCGCATGACGCAGCGATTGGCGTAGAAGCCGCGCGTGTCGGCGACCACGATCGGGGTCTTCTTGATCTTGGCCACGAAGTCGATGGCGCGGCTGATCGCCTTGTCGCCGGTCTTCTCGCCGACGATCAGCTCGACCAGGTTCATCTTCTCCACCGGCGAGAAGAAGTGGATGCCGATGAAGTGGTCGGGCCGCTTCGAGGCCTCGGCCAGCGAGGTGATCGGGATGGTCGAGGTGTTCGACCCGAAGATCGCGCCCTCGGGCATCTCGGCCTCGGCCATCTGCGTGATCTTGTGCTTGAGGTCGGAGTCCTCGAACACCGCCTCGACGACGAGATCGACGTCGGACAGCCTGGCGTAGTCGGTCGTCGCGGTGATCAGCCCGCCGAGCTTTTCGGCCTTGTCCTCGGTGATCTTGCCGCGCTTGACGCCCTTGGCGAAGAAGTCGAGCGCGTGCTGCCGGCCCTTGTCGGCGGCCTCCTGATCCTTGTCGATGAGCACGACCTCGATGCCGGCCTGGGCCGAGACCGTGGCGATGCCCGCGCCCATGAAGCCCGCGCCGATGACGCCGACCTTCTTGATGTCGGCCTTCTCCTGGCCGGCGGGACGGCGGCCGCCCTTCTCCAGAGCCTGCTTCGACAGGAAGAGCGAGCGGATCATGTTCCGGCTCTCCGGACGCATGAGCAGCTTGGTGAAGTAGCGGCTCTCGATCCTGAGCCCGGCGTCGATCGGGACCTGCAGCCCCTCATAGACGCAGGACAGGATGTAGCGCTGGGCGGGATAGTTGCCCCAGGTCTCCTTGAGCAGCATCGGCGAGGCGCCCATGAAGACCTGCAGGCCCGCCGGGTGATAGGGCCCGCCGCCGGGGATCTTGAACTTGTCCTGGTCCCAGGGCTGCTTGGCGCCCATCGGGTCGGCCTTCACCAGTGCCTTGGCCTTGTCGACGATCTCGGCGAGCGGGACGATCTCGTTGACCACGCCCTGCTCCTTGGCCTTTTCGGCGTCGAGCTGCTTGCCCTGGAGCATGACCGGCGCGGCGTTCATCACGCCGACCAGGCGGGGCAGGCGCTGCGTGCCGCCGCCGCCGGGCAGAACGCCGACCAGCGCCTCGGGCAGGCCGAGCTTGGCGCCCGCATCGTCGGCCATGACGCGATAGTGGCAGGCCAGCGTGATCTCGAAGCCGCCGCCCAGCGCCAGCCCGTTGATCGCCGCGGCGACCGGCTTGCCGCAGGTCTCGAGCTCGCGGAGCGTCTGGTTGAGCTTGTAGGCGACGTCGAACAGGGCCTGCTTGGCCTCCTCCTCCGACTTGCCTTCGAGCGCGCCCATGCCGCCGCCGAGTTCGGAGAGATCGGCGCCGGCGCAGAAGGCCTTCTTGCCCGAGGTGATCACCGCGCCCTTGATGGCGTCGTCGCCGGCGATCTTCTCGGCGATCGCGCTGAGCTCCTCCATCACCTTGTTGGACAGGACGTTCATGGAGACGTCGGGGGAGTCGAAGGTGACGAGCGCGATGCCGTCGCCGTCGACGTCGAACTTGAAGTGCGTGTAGGTCATTTCGGTGTCCTTGTTCATTGGCGCTGCGTGACCACGATCCATTCATCAACGATGCTTCGATTTCTGACGTCGTAGACGAACGCAAAATACGGGGTCTGGTCTCCGCATCGCACGAAGTACTGGAGAGGTGACGCGCTCTTCAGGGCGTACTCGATTGAGTGACAGCGAAGAGGCCCACTACGGTCTTGCGAGGAAAGGTAAGCGGCTTCGATTTCCGAAAGCCCCACTCCGCTAGGAAGGCCTTGTCGCCAGTCCGCTTGGTATCGCTGGCAAGGCTCGTTCACTCCGCATGCAAATGGCGGTTCAGCGACGACGCTGTTGCCGGCTTCTGAACAAGCCGACAGCAAGAGACCACCCACTGCGCCAGCGAAGAGCCTCATCACCTCAAACCCGCTCGATGATGGTGGCCGTGCCCATGCCGCCGCCGACGCACAGCGTGGCCAGGCCCGTGCCCTTGCCGGTGCGCTCGAGCTCGTCGAGCACCGTGCCGAGGATCATCGCTCCCGTAGCGCCGAGGGGGTGGCCCATGGCGATGGCGCCGCCATTGACGTTGGTCTTGTCGTGGGGGACGCCGAGATCCTCCATGAAGCGCAGCACGACCGCGGCGAAGGCCTCGTTCATCTCGTAGAGATCGATGTCCTCGGGGCTCATGCCGGCCTTCTTGAGCGCCTTGCGCGCGCTCGGCGCCGGGCCGGTGAGCATGATCGTGGGCTCCGAACCGATCGAGGCCATGGCGCGGATCCGCGCGCGCGGCTTGAGGCCCAGCTTCTCGCCCATCTCCTTCGAGCCGATCAGGATGGCGGTCGCGCCGTCGACGATGCCCGAGGAATTGCCGGCATGGTGGACGAAATTGATCTTCTCCACGTCCGGGTATTTCTGGATCGCCACGGCGTCGAGCCCGACGAACTTCGACAGGTCCTCGAAGGAGGGCTTCAGGCTCGCCAGCGACTGCATGTCGCTTTCCGGGCGCATGTGCTCGTCATGATCGAGCTGGACCAGGCCGAGCTGGTTCTTCACCGGCACGATCGACTTCTCGAAGCGCTTCTCGTCCCAGGCTTTCTTGGCGCGCTTCTGGCTTTCGACGGCGTAGGCGTCGACATCGTCGCGGGAATAGCCCCACTTCGTCGCGATCAGGTCGGCGGAGACGCCCTGCGGGACGAAGTAGTGGTCGTAGGCCATCTCCGGATCGACGGCCATCGCGCCGCCGTCGGAGCCCATCGGCACGCGGCTCATCGCCTCGACGCCGCCGCCCACGGCGAGATCGGCCTCGCCGGTCATCACCTTGGCCGCGGCCAGGTTGGTCGCCTCGAGGCCCGAGGCGCAGAAGCGATTGACCTGGAAGCCCGAGGCGGTCTCGGCGTAGCCGGCGTTGAGCGCCGCGGCGCGGGCGATATCGGCGCCCTGCTCGCCGACCGGCGAGACGCAACCCAGGATCACGTCGTCGACGAGGCTGGTGTCGAGTTCGTTGCGCTCGCGGATCGCCTCGAGCTGCTGGGTGGCGAGCTGGAGGGCGGTGACCTCGTGCAGGCTGCCGCTCTTCTTGCCCTTGCCGCGCGGAGTGCGCACGGCGTCGTAGATATAGGCGTCGGTCATGGGAGTCTCCCGGTTTCAACTCGGATGTCGGCGTCGGCGTTCCTCCCCCGCTTGCGGGGGAGGTGGTCCGAAGGACCGGAGGGGGGAAGGGCGTCGCTGATGACGCGCAGGACCCCTTCCAGGTTTTCGTAGATGTCGGTGTTCCATACGCGCAGCTCGTCATAGCCGCGCGAGCGGATGTAGTTGGAACGACGCGCGTCGCGGCGCTGTTCCGGCGGCGTCGAATGCGTGGCCCCGTCCACCTCGATCACAAGCCTCGCCGGCGCGCAGGCGAAGTCGGCCACATAGGGCCCGATCGGGTGCTGGCGGCGGAAGCGCCAACCGCCAAGCCGTCCGCCGCGCAGATGCGCCCACAGGATCGCCTCGGCGTGCGTCATCCGGCGACGCAGGCGTTTCGCCAGCGGGCGGGAGCGGGCTTCGCGTTCACGCATGGCGCGGTCCCCCCTCCACCACTTCGTGGTCCCCCTCCCCCGCAAGCGGGGGAGGAAACCCGGCGCCGACCGCGACAGCCTTTCCTCCCCCGTTTACGGGGGAGGTGGCTGAGGCGAAGGCGAAGCCGAAGCCGGAGGGGGGAGGAGCGACCACCATCAAAGCGTCCGCGCGATCAGCAGTTTCATGATCTCGTTGGTCCCGCCGTAGATGCGCTGGACGCGGGCGTCGCGCCACATCCGGGCGATCGGGTATTCGTTCATGTAGCCGTAGCCGCCGTGCAGCTGGACGCACTCGTCAACGATCTCGCACTGGATGTCGGAGCACCAGTACTTGGCCATCGAGGCGGTCGCCGCGTCGAGCTCGCCGGCGAGCAGGCGCTCCGAGCAGTGCTGGCAGAACACTTCGGCGATGGTCGCCTTGGTCTTGAGCTCGGCCAGCTTGAACTGGGTGTTCTGGAACGCGATCACCGGCTTGCCGAACGCCTTGCGCTCCTTGACGTAGGCGATGGTCTCGGCGAGCGCGCGCTTCATCATGCCCACCGCCTGGACGCCGATCTGCAGGCGCTCCTGGGGCAGCTGCTCCATCAGCTGGTAGAAGCCCTGGCCCTCCTCCTCGCCGAGCAGGGCGTCGGCGGGCACCCACATGTCCTCGAAGAACAGCTCGGCGGTGTCCTGGGCCTTCATGCCGACCTTGTCGAGATTGCGCCCGCGGCGGAAGCCCTCCAGCCCGTCGGTCTCGATCAGGAAGAGCGAGACGCCCTTGGCGCCCTCCTTGGGATCGGTCTTGGCGACGACGACGACGAAGTTCGCCGTGCCCCCGTTGGTGATGAAGGTCTTCGAGCCGTTGATGCGGTAGCCGTTGCCGTCCTTGACCGCGGTGGTCTTCACCCCCTGCAGGTCGGAGCCGGCGCCGGGCTCGGTCATGGCGATGGCGCCGACATACTCGCCGGAGACCATCTTCGGCAGGATGCGCTTCTTCTGCTCCTCGCTGCCGTAATGCCAGACATAGGGCGCGACGATGGAGTTGTGCAGGCTGGCGCCCCAGCCGTCGACGCCGGACTCGGCGACGGCCATGTGGAAGACGTAGTCGTGGCGCCAGTCGCCGCCGGCGCCGCCGTATTCCTCCGGGCAGGACGGCGCGAGAATTCCCGCCTCGCCGGCCTTGTTCCAGACCTCGCGGTCGACGACGCCCTCCTTCTCCCAGCGCTCGCCGTGGGGCAGGCACTCCTTCTCGAGAAAGCCGCGCACGGCGTGCTCGAAGATGTTGACGTCCTCGCGGTCGAGCCACTCGGGGCGGGGCGTGTCGAGCACCTGGGCGGTCATGACGGGGTCTCCTGGGGTCGTCGCGTCATCCATCCTTCGAGGCTCGCCTTCGGCTCGCACCTCAGGATGAGGGGGAAAACGGACCGGCCCTCACCCTGAGGCGCCGCGAAGCGGCCTCGAAGGGCGAGGGCCGGGGTCATCAGAACGCCTCGGCGTCGAGCGCCATCATGCAGTCGGCGCCGGCCTCGACCTTGGCGAGGTGGGCGTCGGCGTCGGGCAGCCAGCGCTCGAGGAAATAGCGGCCGGTCACGAGCTTGGCCTCGTAGATCGGATCGTCCTCGCCGTCGGCGATCTTCGCCAGCGAGGCCTTGGCCATCTTCGCCCACATGTAGGCGAAGCAGGTCAGCCCGAAGAGATGGAGATAGTCCGTCGACGCCGCGCCGGCGTTGTCGAAATTCTCCAGCCCCTTCTCGACCAGCCAGTTGGTCGCGCGCTGCAGCTTCGCCTTGGTCTCGGCCAGGCCGTCGACGAAGGGCTTGAGCTTCTCGTCGGACTGGTTGTCGGCGACGAAGGCGTCGAGCTCGGAGAAGAAGGTGTTGATCGGGCGCATGCCCTTCATGGCGAGCTTGCGGCCGACGAGATCGAGCGCCTGGATGCCGTTCGTGCCCTCGTAGATCAGCGTGATGCGCGCGTCGCGCAGGAGCTGGGAGACGCCCCATTCCTCGGTGAAGCCCGACCCGCCGTGGACCTGCAGCCCCTTGGAGATCGAGTCGTAGCCCTTGTCGGTGAGATAGCCTTTGATCACCGGGGTGAGCAGCGCCATGTAGTCGGCGGCCTTCTCCCGGGTCTCCTCGTCTTCGGCCTTGTGCTCGAGATCGCCCTGCAGCGCCGTCCAGAAGGTCAGCGCGCGGCCGGCTTCGACGAACACCTTCTGGTCCATCAGCATGCGGCGCACGTCCGGGTGGACGATGATCGGATCGGCCGGTCCGTCCGGGTTCTTCGGTCCCGTCAGCGAGCGGCCCTGGAGCCGGTCGCGAGCGAAGTCGAGCGAGTACTGGTAGGCGGTCTCGGCGAGCGCCAGGCCCTGAAGGCCGACGCCGAGCCGGGCCTCGTTCATCATGATGAACATGATCTTGAGGCCCTTGTTCTCCTCGCCGACCAGCCAGCCGGTGGCCTCGTCGTAGTTCATCACGCAGGTGGCGTTGCCGTGGATGCCCATCTTTTCTTCGAGGCCGCCGCACTTGACGCCGTTGCGCTCGCCGGGCTCGCCGTTCTCGTCGACGATGTATTTCGGCACGACGAACAGCGAGATGCCCTTCACGCCCTCGGGCGCGCCCTCGATGCGGGCGAGCACGAGGTGGATGATGTTCTTCGACATCGGGTGCTCGCCGGCCGAGATCCAGATCTTCTGACCCGAGATCTTGTAGGAGCCGTCGCCGTTGGGGACGGCCTTGGTCCTGAGCAGGCCGAGATCGGTGCCGCAATGCGGCTCGGTCAGGTTCATCGTCCCCGACCACTCGCCCGAGATCATCTTCGGCAGGTATTTGCGCTTCTGCTCGTCCGAGCCGCCCGCCACGAGCGCGTGCACGGCGCCGCCGGTGAGGCCGGGATACATGCCGAAGGCCATGTTGGTGGAGGTCACCATCTCGTTGAAGGCGAGGTTGAGATAGTGGGGCAGGCCCTGGCCGCCGTACTCGGGATCGGCGGCGAGCGCCGTCCAGCCGCCCTCGGTGAGCTGGTCGTAGGCCTCCTTGAAGCCGGTCGGCACGACGACTTCGCCGTCGTCCTGGAGCTTGCAGCCCTCCTCGTCGCCGACCTTGTTGAGGGGATGGAGCACGTTCTCGCAGAACTTGCCGCCCTCCTCGAGGATGGCGTCGACGATGTCGGAACTGGCTTCCGAGAAGCCTTCGAGATTGCCGTGCTGCTGGACGTTGAGCACGTCGTTGAGCACGAAGCGGTGGTCACGAAGCGGGGCGCGATAGGCGGGCATGAGGGGTCTCCGTCGCGTCTGTCATGGGGCGGTCCGCGAAGATGGAACCGCGTGTCTTCAACCGGGTCGAGTCATTCTCGCGGGCGTCATCGAAACGTCATTCCGTCGGCGTCGCCCACTGGGTCAGGCGGGCGGCGGCCAGCGCCTCGAAGGCGCGCGCGCGTCGCTTGACCTCTTCGGGCGGCTCGCGGTCGGCGAGGCGCTCCTCCATCCAGCGGCAGCCGGCCTCCAGCTCGCCGATGGCGTCGTCGATGTCCTTGCGCTGTCCCTTGAGATCATCGATCCGCGCGCGGAAACGTTCCAGCGCGCGCTCGAGATGATCGCGGCCGAAGGAGTCGAGCGCCTCGAGATCGAGCATCTCCTTGATCTCGTCGAGCGAGAAGCCGACGCGCTTGCCGCGCAGGATGAGCGCCAGGCGGGCGCGGTCGGCGGCCGAGTAGAGCCGCGTCGCGCCGCGCCGGTGCGGCGTGATCAGGCCTTTCTGTTCGTAGAAGCGCAGCGCCCGCGGCGTGACGTCGAACGTCTCGGCGAGATCGCGGATGGTGAACTCCGCATCGGGCGGGGCCGGCTTGACCATGGCGCGGAGGATTCCGGAACTTGACGTTCACGTCAACGTCAATCTGGCCCGGCCGCCTGCGGCGCCTTGACCCGGCCGCATTCATCGGCTCGCCTCGCGAGGATTTCACGCCGCCCCGGAGTCCGCCATGGCCCTGCGCGCCGCCGCGCTTTCCGCCCTGCTCGCCGCCGCGCCCGGACCGGCGCTGGCGCAGATGGGCCCGCATGTCGGACCGGAGACCTACGAGCAGGTCCGCGGCGCGCCGCTGGGCGAGGCCGAGCGTCATGTCTGGCGCGTCGAGATCGCCTCGGGCGAGGACGACGAGAGCGAGACGGTCGAGCACGAAGCCGCCTACGGCCCGGACTGGTTCGCCTGGACCGACGGCGGCACGGACGAATACACCCTGGTCGACCTCGCCGCCCGGCGGAAGCTCGTCTGGACGCCGGACCGGGAAAGCCTGCTCAACGGCAGCCTGCACGCCGCCGCGCGGCGCAATCTCGACATCTATGTCGCCCTGTCGCAGGGCGGCGAACGCGACCGCATCGATTTCGGCGAGGCCGGCGTGTTCGACCGGTTCTGGCTGGAGGCCGCGATGGGGCTGGCGCCGCGACCCGCCGAGCTTGCATTCGACGAGGCCCTCGGCCGGCTGAGCGCCGCGCGCGACGGCGAGACGATCTTCCGCGCCTTCTACGCTGCGGGCGAGGACTCGCCGTGCGTGCGCGATCCGCTGTCCGGCGGGCAGGCGCGCCGCGCCTTCATCTTCCTCCAGCACGCCGCGCCGGTTCATCCCGATATCGTCGAGCGGCTCGTCTCCCAGGTCGTGTTTCCGTGCGCCGTCAGCTTCACCGTCTACAGCCCCGAGAGCCCGGACGGACGCACCGAGCAATGGGTGCTGGCGGACGCGCAGGAAGACGGCGGCCCGGCCCTGCCGCCCGCGACGCCCGTGCTGCCCGGCCCGGCTCTGCTGAACGAGACGGCGGGACCGGCCGCGCTGGCCGCCGTGACGGGCGAGGCCGGCCCGCCGCCGACGCCCGACGATCTCGCCGCGCGGGTGCGCGCGCTCGCTGAGGCGGGCGACTTCGCCGGCGCCTATCTCGCCGCGGCGCGCGAGACCGCCCATTTCGGCCCCTGCCCCGCCGAGGCGGACGAAGCGGCGCGGCCCGCTTGCGCCGCCGCCGAGGCGATGATCGCGCGCGCCGAGGGCGATCCCGCCTTCGAACAAGCCGTCGACGCGGTCGCCGCCGCGACCAGCGGCGATCCGGCTGCCGCGATCGACGCCCTCAGGCCGCACCTGGACCGGGACGATCTCGCCGGCGCGCACGCCCGCGCGCTCGTCGCCGAGGCGCTGACGACCTGGGGCCAGGAGGGGCTAGAGACCTATCCCGACCTCGATCCGGCCGGCCTGCTGGCCGAGGCGCTGGTGATCGACCCCTACGCGCCCGACACGTACGCCCGCCTCGGCCGCCGCTTCCTCGCCGCCGGCGCGCCGGAAGCCGCCTGGGCGCTGTTCGACCTCGGACGCGCGCTGCCCGCGCGGGAGCCGACGCCGCTGCTCGCCCAGCTCGGAGAGATCGAGGCGCGCATCGAGGCGCTCGCCCCCGGCTTCTTCGCGCCCGGAGGCGAAGGCGCGCGCTGACGGGCCCGTGCGTTCATGAAGATTTACGCAGCGTTAACCGCATCAGCGGCCTGATCGGTCGAGATGCTGAGGTGATCCGGCCGCCGACGCCCGAATTGGCTGTGGAAACACTATATATTGGGCCCGGCCTTTTTATTTACACAATATTCACGGCTCAGCTACGGTCGGTCGGACTGCCGGGAGTGAGTCGGGATGCCGTCCGGGGCGCCATGGAGCATAAAGGGAATCGATCCGCGCGCCCGCGCGCGGGCGAAGACCGCGGCGCGTCGCGAGGGGATGACCCTCGGCGAGTGGCTGAACCGCGTCCTCCTCGAGGAGTCCGACCCGAAGCACGACAATCCGGACTGGGACGACAAGCTCTCCGACTTTCCCGGCTTCGGCGGCGGGGGCGATGACGGCGCGCTGCGCGCCGTCGTCGGGCGCCTCGCCGAGCGCGTGGAGTCCGCCGAGCAGCGCGCCGCCGATGCGCTCACCGGCGTCGATCGCGACGTGTCCGGGCTGTCGCGCCGGCTCGAGCGGCTAGAGCAGGAACGCGAGGACGCCGGCGAAACGCTCGAGACCGAACTCGCGCGCGAGCGTTCGGCCCGCGACGAGCTGTTCGAGCGCGTGCGCCGGCTGGAGCGCGCGGGCCCCGGCGCCGACTCCGAAGGTCTGCGCGCCGTCGAGACGACGGTCGGCAAGCTCGCCGGCCGGCTCTACGAGACCGAGCGCGACGTCCGCGACGAACTCGACGGGCTGGTCGAGCGCAGCGAGCGGGACCGCCAGGCCGCCGAGCGCGCGGCGAAGACGCTCTCCGACCGGCTCGACGAAACCGAACGTCGCGCCCGCGAGGAGCATACGAGCCTGCGCGACCTGCTCGACGCCCGCGACAAGCGCACCGCCGAGGCGCTCGAGGGCCTGCACGCCGCCACGCGGGGCGTGCAGCGCCGGCTGACCGCCGCCGAAAGGGCGACCGGCGACGCCGCCTCGGCGCTGGAGAAATCGTACGACGCGCTCGAGGCGCGGCTGAAGGCGCTGGAATCCCACAGCGGAGAAGCCGTCACCCGCGACCAGTTCCGCCGCCGCCTGGAGAATCTCGCCGGCGAGCTGGCCGACGCGATCCGCACGACGCGCGCCGATTTCGCCCGGCAGCTCGACGCGGCGTCGCGCCAGAACGATCCCGCCCGGCTCGAGCAGGCGCTCGCCGCGGCCGAGGACCGGCTGACCAAGGCCGAGGAGCGGCAGAGCCGGATCCTCGAGCGCGTCGCCGAGCAGGTCTCGCAGCTCACGCGCGCCGTCGACCAGCGCGTCGAACGCGCCGAGCAGCGCCTCGAGTCGCGTCTGGGCGAGCAGGAACAGCGGCGCGACCAGCGCGAAAGCCGCGCGGATCTGGAAACGCGGCTGGAACGTGTGCGAGAGGAGAACACCTCCGCGGTCAAGCGCATGGGCGAGGAGATCGCCCGGCTGGGCGCCAGCCTGGTCGATCGGGTTCACAAGGCCGAGGCGCGCTCGGCCGAAGCTGTCGAAGCGGCGGGAGAACGCATGGCGCGGGTCGTCGAAACCCTCGAAACCAAACGCGGCGACGGAGCCGACGAGGCGCTGCAGGCGCGCCTGGCGGCGTCCGAGGAGCGCACGGCGAAACGCATCGCCGAGGCGATGGAATCCGTCAATGCGCGCCTGGATGCGACGCGCGGGGAGACCGCCGACGCGCTCTCGCCCGTCCAGCGCGCGATGGCCGCTCTCGCCGACCGGCTCGAGGCGATCGAAAAGCGCGACTCCGCCTCGACCCGCGAGCACGCCGCCAGGGCGGAATTCACCGAGACGCTGCCCTCGCCGCCCGGCGCCTGGTCGGAGGCCGACGACGACGACGCGATCGGCGCGGAGCGCGAGGCGGGCCGCGTACACGCCTTCGGGGAGATTCGCGCCGACTACGCCGCGCCGGAGGAGCCGGACCCGGACGAGGACGAGGCGACCGAGACGCGGCCGTCCGGCCCAGAGCGCGAGCACCGCTCCGCTCCCGGAGCCACGGCGGACGCCGACTTCCTCGCCTCGGTCAGGGAAAGCGCCCGCTCCCGCGGACACGCTGACCCGCTCGCCGAGCCCGCCGAGGGCCGGAACAAGTGGGTTCTGGTCGGGGCCAGCACGCTGGGCTTTCTCGCCATGTCGGCGGCGGCGGCGATGCTCGCCGTCGAGGGGTTCGCCGAGGAGCCGCCGGCGGCGCAGGCCGCCGCGAACGCCGACCCGAGCGCAACGCTGTCGCAGCTGTTCGCCGACTCGGAGGCGGACGCGGCCCACGCCGCGCCGCAGCGCGTCGCCGCGGCCGCGCCCGAAACCCTCAGCGACGAGCTTGTGACGCCGGCTGCGGCCGACGCCCGCATCGGCGCCGCGGGGACCGAGCCGGCGACCCTGGAGGCGGCGGCCGCCGGCGGCGATCCGGTCGCGCGTTACCAGCTCGCCCTCGACCGGCTGCAGGCCGGCGCGGTCGAGGACGCCGCCGAACTGATGCGCCGCGCCGCCGAGGCCGGCGTGCCCGAGGCCCAGCGCCGCTGGGCGGCGATGCTGTTCCGCGGCCGCGGGGTCTCGGTCGACCCGGCCGCCGCCCTCGACTGGACGGTGCGGGCGGCTGAGAACGGCAATGTCCGCGCCATGCACGAGGCCGGCGGGCTCTACGTCAACGCCGAGGCGACGCCGGAGAACCAGGAGGCCGCCGCGCACTGGTTCGAGCAGGCTGCGCTGCACGGCGTGCGCGACAGCCAGTTCAATCTCGCCCTGCTCTACCAGGAAGGCTTCGGCGTGCCGCAGAGCGCCGCCGACGCCTACGCCTGGTTCCTGATCGCCGGGCGGGCGGGCGACAGCGAGGCCGAGCGCCGCGCCGCCGACGTGCGCCGCGAGCTGTCGGCCGAGCAGCGCCGCGCCGCCGAGGCCGCCGCCCGCGGCTTCGAACCCCGCCCGGTGGACCCCGAAGCGCAAGGGCGCTATCCCCCTCAGCCATGGGAGACGCCGGACGCGGAGCTGATCGCGCGCGCCCAGTCCCTGCTAAGCCGGCTTGGCTATGAGACCGGTCCGGCCGATGGTGACTTCGGACCGCAGACACGCGAGGCGATCGTGGCCTATCAGAGCGATGAGGGGCTTGAGCGGACGGGCTCGGTGGACGCCGGCCTGATCGCGCGACTCGAGCGCGCGACCGGCCGCTAGGGCCGGCGGCGATGCAGATCTACCTACCCATCGCCGAAATCTCGGTGAACCTCATTCTGCTCGTCGGCCTGGGCACGGCCGTGGGCTTTCTTTCCGGCATGTTCGGCGTGGGCGGCGGCTTCCTGATGACGCCCGCCCTGATCTTCATCGGCGTGCCCCCGCCCGTCGCGGTGTCGACCGAGGCCAACCAGATCGTGGCGTCCTCGGCGTCGGGCGCGCTGGCGCATTTCCGGCGCAAGACGCTCGACGTGAAGATGGGGCTGGTGCTGCTGCTCGGCGGCGTGGTCGGCTCGACATCGGGGGTGTTCCTGTTCTCGGTCCTGCAGGGGCTCGGCCAGATCGATCTCGTGATCCGCCTGAGCTATGTCGGCTTTCTCGGCGCCGTCGGCGGGCTGATGTTCGTCGAGAGCATCCTGGCCATCCGCCGCCGCGGCCGCGTGCGCGAGGCCGGCGAAGGCGGGGCCCGGCGCCGGCGCAAGCGCACCTGGGTCGACGCGCTGCCGCTGAAGACGCGCTTTCCCGTCTCCGGGCTCTACATGAGCGTCATTCCGCCGATCGTGATCGGCTTCCTGGTGGGCACGCTGGCGGCCATCATGGGCGTGGGCGGCGGCTTCATCATGGTGCCGGCGATGATCTATATTCTGCGCATGCCGACCAATGTCGTCGTGGGCACCTCGCTGTTCCAGATCCTGTTCGTCACCGCGCTGACGACCTTCCTGCAGGCCGCCCAGAACCAGACCGTCGACATCGTGCTCGCCTTCCTGCTGATCGTCGGCGGCGTCGTCGGCGCCCAGCTCGGCGCGCGCGCCGGCGTCCGGGTCAAGGCCGAGGAGCTGCGCGCGGCGCTGGCGCTGATGGTGCTCGGCGTGTGCGGCAAGATGGGCTGGGATCTCGCCGCCCGGCCGGAGGATCTCTACGAGCTGATAGAAGCCGGCGGCGAGGGCGGCCACTGATGCGCGCCGCCGTCGCCCTCCTCCTCGCGGCGGCGTTCGCGTCCGCGGCCCGGGCCGCGCCGGCCGACGAGGCGGCGGTCCAGCCCCAGGCGACCATCGTCGCCGCGCTGACCGAGGACGTCGTCGAGATCCGCTCGAACTTCGCCGGCGCCCAGCTGATCCTCTACGGCGCGGCCACCGGCGTGCAGGAAGGCGACGAGATCGCCGTCGTCGTGCGCGGCCCCGAGCGCGACATCCGGGTGATGCGCAAGCAGCGCCTGCTCGGCATCTGGATCAATCGCGCGCCGATCCGCTTCGAGGGCGTCGACGGCTATTACGCCGTCGCCTCGACCGCGCCGCTCGAGGCGTTCGCGACCTTCTCCGCGCTCCGGCGCAACGGCATCGGGCTCGAGCATCTGCGCCTGTCGGCGCCGGAGACCGAGCGCGTCGAGACCCGCTTCGGCGTCTCCGACGTCGTCGTCTCCGATCTGGGCCCGGAGATCGTCGAGTATCGCGAGGCCATCGTGCGCGCCCGCGCCCGCGACGGCCTGTTCCGCGAGGAGCCCGAGGGCGTGGAGCTGCTCGAGGGCGGGCTGTTCCGCGCCCAGGTGCGGCTGCCGCCGGTCACCCCGGTCGGCGCCTACGCCGCCGACGTCTACCTGTTCCGCGACGGCCGGCCGATCGCCTCGCGGCGGGCGACGCTGGAGGTCCGCAAGGCCGGCGTCGAGCGCGCCATTTTCGAGATGGCCCACCGCAACCCCCTTGCGTACGGCCTCGTCGCGGTGATCATGGCCGTTGTTTCCGGATGGGGCGCCGCCGAGGCGTTCCGCCGCCGCTGAAGCCGCCGGAGGGCGATGCGATGAAGAGACTGGCCGACGCTCCATTCCTTCCGGTCGCTCTGGGCTTCGCCGGGCTGATCCCGTTCGTCGGCGGCGCCGTCGGGCTGGCGATCGGCGGACCGATCGCCCTGCAATCGGCCAACGCCCTGCCGATCTACGCCGCGGTGATCCTGTCCTTCCTGGCCGGCGGGCGCTGGGCGGCCGAGATCGTCATCCGCGCCGACGCGCCGCGCGGCGGGGTGATGCTGTTGTCGGTGCTGATCGCGCTGGCGGGCTGGATCGCGGTGCTGATGCAAGTCTGGAACCGGCCCGGGCTCGGCTTCAACGCCGAACTCGCCGGCTGGCTGGTGCTGATCGCGGGCTTCGCGGTGAGCTATCTCTGGGACCGCGCCGCCGTGCGCGGGGCGACCTTCCCCGAATGGTATCAGCCGCTCAGGCTGCTGCTCACCGGCGGCGCCATGCTGTCGCTGGCCGTCGCCGCCTGGATCCGCACGAGCCCGACCTTCAGCCTGTAGCTTCCATCAAGAGCGCGGCGCCTTCCCTCCCCTCGAGGGGAGGGTCAGGGTGGGGTGCGTTGAACTCCCGGACGCGCCCCAGGCGCGATCCGGGACCTCGGGGCGATCAAGCTCCGGGAGGCCCCGGCTCGCTGCGCGGCCGGGGTTTCAGTTGTGCAGCCCCCACCCCGTCCCTCCCCCGCACGCGGGGGAGGGGGAAAGGTGCGCCGCCGGTCGGATTCAATCCCCCACGCAGCGCCGCGCGGGCACCCGGTAGACCCGGTCGGCGCCGATCATCCAGGCCTCGGGGGCGCGCGCGAACAGCCCGTCATAGGCCGCATCCCGGATATTCAGCCCGCCGGCGAAGGCGCCGAAGGCGGGCAGGATCAGCCGGTCGCCGTCGGTGACGAAGCAGCGCCGGCGCACCGCCCGGCCGCGCCCCCTCACCTTGGCGCAGGGATGGAGATGGCCGGCGATCTCGCCGGCCTGCGGGCCGGGCCGCGGTTCGTGGCGCAGAACGAGCGGGCCGGTCTCGAGCTCGGCGACGATCCGCCCGCCGAAGCGCGGCGGCGGGGCGGGATCGTGATTGCCCTCGATCCAGACCCAGTCGGCGACGGACGCGACGAGATCGGCGAGCGTCCGCGCGTCGTCTTCATGGATGCGCCCGTCGGCGCCGAGATCGTGGAAGCTGTCGCCCAGCGCCACGACGCGGGCGGGCTTCAGCCGCGCGATCGCGTCGGCCAGCCGGGCGAGCGTGGCGCGCGTGTCGTAGGGCGGCAGCAGCGAGCCGCGCGCGGCCAGCCCCGAGCCCTTCTCGAAATGCAGGTCGGCGACCAGCAGCGTCCCGCACGGCTCGACCAGCGCCGCGCCGGAGCGATCCGGAACGATGCGGGCGGTGTTGACGGCGAGGCTTTCGGAGACGGCGGCGGGAGCGGTCATGGGGGGAGGGAAGCCCGGTTCTCAGACCGGTTCAAGCACGGCCGCGCAGCGCGCCGTCGCCGCCGCGACGGTGTCATCCCGGAAGCCCGAAGGGCTATCCGGGACCTACGTTGAACGCTTCCCGACATCGGTTCGCGAGTCCGGTAGGTCCCGGCTCTCCGCGCTTCGCGCTCCGGCCGGGATGACAAGCCAGGCCATTCTATTCCCCCATCGCCTCGGCGATCAGGTCCTCCGACGCCTCGGCGAGGATGGCTTCGGTCGCCGCGCCGTGGACCGCCTCGCGGCCGATCTCGAGCATCACCGGCACGGCGAGCGGCGAGACGCGGTCGAGCCGGACAGGATCGATCCGGCCGGCGATGCGCGCGAGCATGTCCGACAGCCGGCGGATGTCGAGCAGGCCGGCGGCCGCGTCCGCCCAGGCCGCCTGCAGCAGGATGTGGTCGGGCTCGTGGGACCGGAGCACGTCGTAGATGAGGTCGGCCGAGACCGTGACCTGGCGGCCGGTCTTCTCCATCCCCGGGAAGCGGCGCTCGATCAGCCCGGCGATCACCGCGCAATTGCGGAAGGTCCGCTTCATCAGCGCGCTTTCGGCGAGCCAGGCGTCGAGATCGTCGCCCAGCATGTCGGCGCCGAAGAGATGGGCGAAGTCGACGGCGCCCATGTCCTCGAGCCCCCACACCGACAGGGCGTACTCGTTGGCGACGAAGCCCATCGGGCGGAAGCCCGTCCGCTCGAGCCGGCGGGTGAGCAGCATGCCCAGCGTCTGGTGGGCGAGCCGGCCCTCGAAGGGATAGCAGACGAGATAGTGCTTGCCCGCGCGGGGAAAGGTTTCGACCAGCAGGCGGTCGGGCGCCGGGACTTTCGATCGCAGCTGCTGGATCTCCAGCCACTCGCGGACCTGGTCGGGCAGCCGCGTCCAGCCGGCGGGGTCGGAGACCAGCTTGCGCACCCGTTCGGCGAGATAGGTCGACAGCGGGAACTTGCCGCCCTGCCAGGAGGGGATCTTCGCCGCCTCCCCGCCGGCGCGGCTGACCAGCGCGTCGGTCTCGACGATCGCCTCGAAGCGCAGGAGCTCGCCGGCGAAGATGAAGGTGTCGCCGGGGGCGAGCTGCTCGACGAACCATTCCTCGATCTCGCCGAGCTTGCGCCCGCCGCGGCGGGGCGGACTTTTCCCGGAGGCCCCGGCTCGCTTCGCGGCCGGGGTTTCAATCGATGAATTCCCGGGCGAGCCGAAGGCGAGACCCGGGACCTCCCCGCCCCCTCCCCCGAGAACGGGGGAGGAAGCCCCGCCCCGCCCGCGCACCAGCCGCACCGCCAGCATCGGGCTCTCGACGATGGCGCCGACATTCATCCGGTGGCGCTGGGCGACGTCGCGATTGCGGGCGCGCCAGCGGCCCTCGCGGTCCTTCACGATGCGGCGGAAGCGGTCATAGGTCCCCAGCGCATAGCCGCCCGTGGCGACGAAATCGACGATCCGGTCGAAGGTCTTCCGGTCGAGCTCGGCGTAGGGCGCGGCGGCGGTCACCTCGTCGTAGAGGTCGTCGGGCCGGAACGGGTCGCCGCAGGCCCGGCCCATCACGTGCTGGGCGAGCACGTCGAGGCTACCGGCCTTCAAGGGCTCGCCGTCGAGCGCGTTCTCCGCGACGGCCTCGCGCGCCGACAGGCATTCGAGATGCTCGAAGCGATTGGTGGGAACCAGGATCGCCTTCGACGGCGCGTCGAGGCGGTGATTGGCGCGCCCCAGCCGCTGGATCAGCCGGGCCGATCCCTTGGGCGCGCCCACCTGGACGACGAGGTCGACATCGCCCCAGTCGATGCCGAGATCGAGCGTCGAGGTGCACACCACGCCGCGCAGCCGGCCCGCCGCCATCGCCGCCTCGACCTTGCGGCGCTGCTCGACCGACAGCGAGCCGTGATGCAGCGCGATCGGCAGGTTGTCGTCATTGACCGACCACAGCATCTGGAAGACGGCCTCGGCCTGGGAGCGCGTATTGACGAAGACGAGCGCGGTGTTGGCCGTCTTGATGCGTTCATAGACCGCCTCGATCGCGTGGCGTCCGGAATGGCCCGACCACGGAATGCGGGCCTCGGGGGTGAGGATCTCGACCTCGGGCTTCGCGCCGGCCGCGCCGCGGATGACGGTCGCGAAGCGGGCCGCCGCGCCGTCCTGACGGGCCAGCCAGCGCGCATGACCCTGTTCGTCCTTGACCGTCGCCGAGAGCCCGACCCGGCGGGCGTTGGGCGCGTATCGCGAGATGGCGGCGAGGCCCAGCGCCAGGAGGTCGCCGCGCTTGGTCGAGGCGAGCGCGTGGACCTCGTCGACGACGATCGCCCTGAGGTCGGCGAAGAAGGCCGCGGCGTTCTCCTGGGCGCAGAACAGCGCGATCTGCTCGGGCGTGGTGAGCAGGATGTCGGGCGGGCTGCGGCGCTGGCGCGAGCGCTTCGCCGCGGGCGTGTCGCCGGTGCGCGTCTCGATCCTGAGCTTCAGCCCCATCTCCTCGACGGGGGTGGTCAGGTTGCGCGCGACGTCCTGCGACAGCGCCTTCAGCGGCGAGACATAGAGCGTGTGGAGCCTGTGCGCGCGACCCGGGCCCTCGGCGCGGGCGATGTCGGCGAGCTCGATCAGGCTCGGCAGGAAGCCGCCCAGCGTCTTGCCCCCGCCGGTGGGCGCGATCAGCAGCGCGTCCTCGCCGCGGCGGGCCGCCTCGATCATGGCGAGCTGGTGGTCGCGCGGCGTCCAGCCGCGCGCGGCGAACCAGTCGGCGAAGACCGGAGAGAGCGCGGCCGGGGCGGCGGAGGCGTCGGGCATGGCTTCCGAGATAACCCGGCGCCGCCGCGCCGCCCAGCCCTGCAGCGCGGCGTGTCGACACGGCGCGGCCGCCTGCTTAGCCTCCGGGCAAATCGCCGATCGCCCGGGAGATCCGTCCATGCGCCTTGCGCTTTCCGTCTTCGCCGCCGCCTTCCTGCTCGCCGCCTGCGACCCGGCCGAGACGCCGGACGCGACCGAAACCGATGCGGCCGCCGCCCCGCGGGAGACCGCGGGCCCGGCCGCGCCGGACTATCCCGAGACCCGCCGCGGCGACGTCGTCGACGTCTACCAGTCGGCCGCGCATGGCGAGGTGGAGGTCGCCGATCCCTATCGCTGGCTGGAGCAGGACGTGCGCGAGGCCCCGGAGGTCGCCGAGTGGGTCGAAGCCCAGAGCGCGGTCACGCAGGACTATCTCGACCAGCTGCCGGGCCGCGACGCCATCGCCGAGCGCCTGGGCGAGCTGTGGAACTACGAGCGCTACGGCCTGCCCGAGCGGCGCGGCGACCGCTATTTCTACACCCGCAATGACGGGCTGCAGGACCAGTCGGTGCTGATGGTCCAGGACGGCCTCGACGGCGCGCCGCGCGCGCTGCTCGATCCGAACACGTGGTCGGAGGACGGCACGCTGGCGCTCGCCGCCTGGGAGCCCTCTCCCGACGGCTCGCTGGTGGCCTTCTTCGAGCAGGACGGCGGGTCCGACTGGCGCACGCTCAGAATCGTCGACGTCGAGACCGGCGAGCGGCTGGACGACTCGGTGCGCTGGGTGAAGTTCTCCGACATCGCCTGGGCGGCCGACGGGTCCGGCGTCTACTACTCGCGCTATCCCGAGCCCGCCGAAGGCGAGGAATTCACCTCGCTCAACACCGACCAGGCCGTCTATTTCCATGAAGTGGGAACGGGCCAGGACGAGGACCGCGAGGTCATCTCCGACCCGGACAATCCGGAGGTCGGCTGGAACGCCGAGGTCTCCCACGACGGCCGCTACCTGGTGCTGACCACCTGGACGGGCACGGACGGCAACGGGGTCCGGGTCCTCGACCGCGAGGCGCCGGACGCCGAGCCGGTCACGCTCTTCGAAGGCTTCGACAACAATCACCTCTATGTCGGCAATACCGGCGAGACCTTCTTCTTCCACACCGATCTCGACGCGCCCAACGGGCGCATCGTCGCCGTCTCGCTGTCGGACCCGGACACGCTCGTCGACGTCATCGCCGAGGGCGAGCACCCGATCACCGACGCCTCCCATGTCGGCGGCCATCTGATCGTGGAGACCATGCGCGACGTGGCCAGCGCGGTGACCGTCTACACCACGGACGGCGAGCCGGTGCGCGAGGTGGAGCTGCCCGGGCTGGGCGTGGCGTCCGGCTTCGAGGGCGATCCCGCCCGCGCGGAGACCTTCTTCTCCTACGAGAGCCTGAACCAGCCCGCCGCGCTCTACCGCTACGACGTGGAGACCGGCGAGGCCGAGACGTTCCGGGCGCCGGAGCTGGCCTTCGACCCGGACGATTATGTCGTGAGCCGGACCTTCTACGAGAGCACCGGCGGGGCGCGCATCCCGCTGTTCATCGCGCATCATCGCGACGTCGATCCGAACGGCGCGCGTCCGACCCTGATCTACGGCTATGGCGGCTTCGCCATCACCCGGCGGCCGGACTTCGACCCGCCCCGCCTGCAATGGATGGAAATGGGCGGGGTCTACGCCATCGCCAATCTGCGCGGCGGCTCGGCCTATGGCCGCGACTGGCACAACGCCGGCCGGCTGGAAAACAAGCAGAACGTGTTCGACGACTTCATCAACGCCGGCCGGGCGATGATCGAGATGGGCTGGACCAGCCCGGACCATCTCGCCATCCACGGCCGCTCCAATGGCGGGCTGCTCGTCGGCGCGGTGGCCAACCAGGCGCCGGATCTGTTCGCCGCCGCGCTGCCGGCCGTGGGCGTGATGGACATGCTGCGCTTCAACCAGTTCACCGCCGGGCGGTTCTGGGTCGACGATTACGGCAGCCCGCAGGACCCGGAGATGTTCGACGTCCTGCACGCCTACTCGCCGTATCACAACATTCCCGAGACCGGAGAGTATCCCGCCACGCTGATCACCACGGCCGACACCGACGACCGCGTGGTTCCCGGCCACTCGTTCAAGTACGCCGCCGCCCTGCAGGCCGCCGACACCGGCGACGCGCCGACGCTCATTCGCATCGAGACGCGCGCCGGCCACGGCTCGGGCACGCCGGTCTCCAAGCTGATCGACAAGGCCGCCGACCGCTGGGCCTTCATCGCCTGGCATACCGGACTGGAGACGCCGGCGGCGGGCGGCGGGGAAGCCGAATGATCGCGGCGACGCGCGACGCACCGGAGATCGAATCCGCATGAGCGAGCGCTCGAGCGCTACCAGGCGATCCTCGCTGCGCTTCGGGCCGACACGCCGCGTCCCGGTAGGGAGGCCGCGCCGTTCGCCGCCGCCGCCCTGCTCGCGGGCGAAGGCGAGCCCGACGCCCTCGCGGACCGGACGCGCCGCACCCATCGGATGCTGGCCACGGCGCTGGGAGGCTGCCGGGCGCCGACGGGTTCGATGCGCTGGGTCTACGCCGCGATTCTCACCGCGCACGACGCCGAGGCGCGGACCTATCTCGACATGCGCGACCGGGTGCGCGCGGAGTCGAAGCGCGCAAGGCTCGGCGTCCACGCCGGCGGCTCGCGCGCCGCGCTGGTGCTCTGCGTCGCCGGCGAGCCGACCGCCGAGGCGGTTCGGCGCTTCTTCGCGATGAAGCGCGCGCTCCAGCCGCCCTGGTGGCGGCGCAATGGGGCGATCACCGACACCTTCGCCGCCGCCCACGCCGCCGCGAGCGCCGATCCACGCACGGTCGTCGCGGCGCGCGAGGCCGCCGAGGCCGTCTTCGCCGAACATCCGAAAGCGAAAGGCCACAGGCGGGAAGGCGCGCGCCTGTGCGCGCTCGCCGAGGCCGATCCGCGCGAGACCCTGGCGCGCTTCGAACGCGTCGAGACCGCCCGGCGCGAGGAGCGCTATCTCAAGGGCCGGAGCGATCGATCCCTTGCGATGGAGTGGGCCGCCCAGGGCATGGATGCGGCGGACGTCGCCGAACTGGCCGCGATCATGCGCGCCCTGCCGAAGCCGGCCCCCTCCATCGGGCACGGCCGGGCGCGGCTGGCGCATCTCGTGCTGACGGCCGGCGCCGGCGGCTCTCCGGCCGGCGCGGCGGGCGCCTTGTCGGCCGTTCTGGCCGCGCAGGCCGCCGTCGTCGCGGCTTCGGCCGCCGCCGCCAGCACGGCGGCCACCACCGCGGCGGGCAGCTAGGGCTCAGGCCGCCGCGGCCTCGTCGATGATCTCGCGCATGCGCTGGTAGGCCGGCCGGACGCGAATGCGCTCGAGCCAGGCCTTCGTCGCCGGGCGCTTGGCGAGCGCGCCGGCGGCGTCGGCGTTGTCGAGCTGGAAGCCCATCAGGCAGTCCGCGGCGGTGAAACGGTCGCCGGCGAAATAGTCGTGCTCCGACAGGCGCGCCTCGATGACCCCCATCGCCTTGTCGCGCTCGGCGCTCATGTACTCGGCGAGGAAGCTGTCGCTGAGACCGGTCGCGTCGAGATAAACGAAGATCAGGCTGGGCAGGAAGACCGCGCCCTCCGCGGCGTGCATCCATTCGAGATAGTCGGGAAAGTCGAGTTCCTCCGCCCGGGGATGCAGCCGGTGGTCGGGGTCGTGGCGCGCCAGCAGGTATTGCGCGATCGCGCCGGTCTCGGCGACGACGACCTCGCCGTCCTCCAGCAGCGGCGCCTTGCCCATGCCGTGGATCTTCAAAAGCCCCGGCGGGGCGAGCCGGGTCTGCGCGTCGCGCTCGTGGCGGACGAGCTCGTATTCCGCGCCGAGCTCCTCGAGCAGCCAGACGATGCGCTGCGAGCGCGAGGCGTTGAGATGGTGCAGCCTGAGCGTCAAGGATCCCTCCCTCTATGTGCGAGGGGGGATGCTAGGTCGGCGACGCCCGCGGGCAAAGACGGCGGACTACTCTTCCTCGTCGTCGGCGGTCTCGGGGAGATCCTCGCGCGCGGTCGAGGCGAGGTCCTCGAGCTCCTTCTCCGACATCGTCTCGTACATCTCGAAGGCGGCGTCGCCGAGCGTGTCGGGGTCGACCTCGCCGCGCTTGGCGGCGAGCGCCGCGCCGGCGGCCTTCTGCTGGGCTTCGGATTTCGCGGGCATGGCGGTCCTCCCGGCTGCGTCACGGACACAACCGGGAGGACGCCATTGGGTTCCCGTCAGCCGCCGAGCGAGGCGGGCAGCTCGTAGCCGACCGGCGCGCCCGGACCGAGCGGGATGCCGAGATAGACCCAGATGATCGTCATGATCACGCCGGTGATGAGCAGCCAGATCGAGTACGGGATCATCGCCGCGGTCAGCGAGCCCAGCCCGAAGCCCGGCACCCAGCGCCGCGCGAACACGAGCACCAGCGGGAAATAGACCATCAGCGGAGTGATGATGTTGGTCGCGCTGTCGCCGACGCGATAGGAGGCCGTGGCCATTTCCGGACTGATGCCCAGCAGCATCAGCATCGGCACGAGCACGGGGGCGACCAGCGCCCACTTCGCGCTCGCCGAGCCGACGAACAGGTTGAGCACGCCGGTGAACACCACCAGCAGGCCGAGCACGATCGGCAGCGGCAGGCCGGAGGATTCGATGGCGTTCGCCCCGTTCACCGCCGAGATCAGGCCCAGCCGCGACAGGTTGAACATCTCGACGAAATAGGCGGCGAAGAAGGCGAGCACGAGATAATAGCCCATGTCCTTCATCGCCCCGGCCATCATGTCGACCAGGTCGCGGTGGTTCTTGATGGTTCCCGCCGTCGCGCCGTAGGCCCAGCCGGCGAAGATGAACAGGATCATGAAGCCCGCCACCAGCGAGGAGAAGAACGGCACCAGCGCCTGGGTGACGCTGAGGCTCGGATCCTCGTCGAACAGCGGGACGTCGCCGCCATAGAGCGAATTCGCCCCGCCGGTGAACAGCGCGACGGGATCGATCGTCAGGAACAGCCACAACAGCATGATGGCGAACACCATCAGCCCGGCGTTGCGCAGGCCGGCGCGCTGCTTCTTCGTCAGCGGCGCGCTGGGGTCGTCGTCGTCCTCCACGTCGGGCGGGGTCGCGCCGCCCGTCCAGGGCCCGAGCCGGGGCTCGATGATCTTGTCGGTGACGAACCAGATCACCGGCAGGTAGATGAAGGTCATCACCGCGATGAAGAACCAGTTGCCGGCGATGTTCATCGTCCAGTCGGGGGTGAGCGCGACGACGGCCTCTTCGGTGATGCCGAAGAGCAGCGCGTCGAGCTGGCCCGGAAAGAGGTTGGCGGAGAAGCCGCCGGACACGCCGGCGAAGGCCGCGGTGATGCCCGCGATCGGGTGTCGGCCCGCCGCGGCGAAGATCACGCCGGCAAGCGGGATCAGCACGACATAGGCCGCGTCGGCGGCGAGATTGCCCATCATCGCGGTGAAGGCGACCGCCGGGGTGAGCAGCGCGGCCGGCGCGCTGCGCACGCCCGCGCGCATCGCCGTGCCGAATAGGCCCGCGCGCTCGGCCACGCCCGCGCCGAGCATCACGACCAGCACATATCCGAGCGGGTGGAAGCCGGTGAAGATCTCCGGCATCTCGACGAGCAGATGCTCGAGGCTCGCCGCCGAGAACACGCTCGTGGCCGCCACGACCTCCGCCGCGCCGGAGGCGTCGGTCTGCGTCGGATGCAGGACCGACACCCCCATCGAGGCGGTCACCTGCGAGACGATCGCCATCGCGATGATCAGATAGAGAAAGATGAAGACCGGGTCCGGCAATCGATTGCCCGCCCGCTCGATGAGGCCGAGTATCCCCTTCTGGTGCTCGACCATCTGCCCTGAGCTGCTATCGCTCATTTCTCGCTCCCCTCCCGTTTCGAAGTCTCCGCTTCGGCGGCGGCGATAATCGACCATTCCCGTCCGCGGAAAAACCCCTTCGTGGAACCGCTCGCCGGGGGGCGTGGTTGATGCTATCTCAACCAGGCAGGAACCAATTCAGGGGCGCATTATGGAACTACCCGCACTCGAAGGCCTGAACGCCGAAGCGATCGTCGACTACGTCACGACGGTCGGGGCCGCGGCGCTGCTCAACGTGGTGTTCGCCGCGATCATGCTCATCATCGGCTTCATGGTCGCGGGCGGGGTGAGCCGCGCCGTGCGGCGCGCCGGCGAGCGCAGCGAGCGGCTCGACAACACGCTGGCGGGCTTCTTCGCCTCGCTGGTCAAGTACGGCATCCTCGCCGTCGTCCTCATCGCGGTGCTCAACCGCTTCGGCGTCGAGACCACATCGATCGTCGCCGCGCTCGGCGCGGCGGTGCTGGCCATCGGCTTCGCACTGCAGGGCACGCTGTCGAACCTGGCCGCCGGGGTGATGATCGTCTTCTTCCGGCCCTACGCGCTCGGCCACTATGTCGAGATCGCCGGTTCGGCGGGCACGGTGAAGGACATCACGCTGTTCTACACCGAGCTCAACACGCCCGATAACGTCCAGGTCATCGTGCCCAACGGCCAGGCCTGGGGCGGCGTGATCACCAACTACTCGGCCTACCCGACGCGGCGCGCCGACTTCGTCTTCTCGATCTCCTACGACGACGACATCGACAAGGCCCAGAAGGTGATCCGCGACGTGTTCGAGGCCGACGAGCGCGTCATGAAGGACCCCGAGCTCTTCGTCGAGGTGAGCGGCCACGGGGCGTCCTCGGTCGATCTCACGGTGCGCGCCTGGGTGAAGGCGGCCGACTACTGGCCGCTGCACTTCTCGATGCTGAAGGCGGTCAAGCAGGCCTTCGACGCCAACGACATCGAAATCCCCTACCCTCACCAGGTGGAGATCCAGAAACAGGCGAGCTGACGGCGCGCCGCCACGCCCGCGCCGCATTCCGGGGCGAGGAATGGGACGATGAACGAGCACTCAGAGCACACGGCCCGGCGCAAGAGCTTCTTCAAGCGCGTGGTGGAGGTCCGCCCCTCGGACCTGCTGATCATCTTCTTCCTGTGCGTGCTCGCCGGGCTCGTGCTCGCGGTGTTCAACGTCGATCCCGCCTCGCTCTGGGTGAACTTCTTCGAGGCCGTCGGCGACGTCTGGCGGCGCTTCTTCGAGATCATCGGCGACTCGCTCGAATGGGCGATCCAGTACTTCTTCCTCGGCGCCGTCCTGGTGATCCCGATCTGGATCGTCTGGCGCATCGTGCGCGCGCTCGGCCGCTCCAGGCGTTAACCGTCCGCTCACCAGCATCCCGGTTTTGCAGGGAAAATCCGCGCCGCGCGCGGTAGCTTGACGGCCAGCAATCGGGGAAAGCCGGTTTGGCCGACGGGGACCTCCATCGCGAGCCGCAGCAGGCGCGCGCCGACTGGCGCGACCGCCCAGTCGTGATCTGCGACCCGTCCGCCGCCACGCGGCGGCTCACCGCGAGCCTCCTGCGCTGGGCCGGCGCCGAGCGCGTGATCGCCACGGAAACCCCCGAAGAGGCCCTGTCCGCGATCGCGCCGGCCGCCTCCCCGCTGGTCGTGGCCGACTGGCGCACGGGCGATCGCACGGGGCTCGCGCTCGCGGCCATGCTGCGCCGGTCCGAACTCGCCGGCCGCTCCGCCCCCATTCTTGTGCTCACCGACCGCGCCCGCGCCGCAGACGTCGAGACCGCCCGCGACACCGGCGTGAGCGGCTTCGTCGTGCGGCCCGTGTCCCGCCTCGACCTGACCGACCGCCTCTCGACGCTGGCGCGCCAGCCCGCGCCCTGGGTCGAGACCGCCGGCTACGCCGGGCCAGACCGGCGCCGTCGCCGGACCGAGGACCTCCCCGGCCCCTGGAAGCGCGGCGCGGACGTCGAGAGCGGGCTGACCACGCCGCTGGCGGCCGCGCAGGCCCAGGCCGAGGACATGGCGTTGCGCATGATCCGGCGCGGCGATCCGATCGCGGCGCGCGTCGGCCGCTCGCTCAAGCAGTATCTCACCGCGGCGCCCCAACTCGACGCCGAGGCCGAGGAAGTCATCCGGCTTCATCGCAGCGCGCTGGCCCGCCTGCAGGGCCTGCACGAGGCCGACGCCGAGCTCCGCCTCGAGCTGGTCTCCGGCCTCGAGACGATCGTGTCGCGACGCGCCGCCGCCTGAGGCGCGCATCCGTCTGGCCTCGCCGTCCGGCGGGGTCTAGAACGCTTCCATGACCGACGACATCCAGGCCCGGCTCGACTCCCTCGCGCCGCTCATCGTGCAGGGCTCGCCCCACGCCGCCGCGCTGGGATTCGAGCTGATCTCGATCACGCCCGGGGCGGCGTCGATGCGCGCGCCTTATCGCGAGGACCTGATCGGCGATCCCGAGACGCGCGTGCTGCACGGCGGCGTCGTGACCGCCCTGCTCGACCACGCCTGCGGGATGGCCGCCTTCGCCGGCATGGGCGGGGAAGAACCCACCGCCACGCTCGACTTGCGTCTCGACTATATGCGCCCGGCCCAGCCGGGGCAGGACGTCATCGCCGAAGCGACCGCGATCAAGACCTCGCGCGTCTTCGCCTTCGTCAGCGCCATCGCCCATGACGGCGATCCCGACGATCCGGTCGCCACGGCGCATGCGGCCTTCATGGTGACGAAGACCGGCCAGGAGGCCGCCGAGCGCGCGCGCAAGTCGATGAAGGACGGCGTCACGCCGATCTCGAGGACGCCGTCATGACCGATCGCCTCGAGCCGCTTCTCTCCAGCCCGTACGTCCAGACCATGGGCGTGCGCTTCGACGATCACGGCGACGAGCTCACCGGCATCCTGCCCTACGCGGAGGAACTCGTCGGCAATCCGCTGATCCCGGCGCTGCACGGCGGGGCGATCGGCGCCTTCATGGAGATCACCGCCTCGGCGGCGTTGATGGCGGCGACGCGACTGAAGGGCCTGCCCAAACCGATCGACGTTGCGGTCGACTATCTCCGACCCGGCCGGCCGAGCAACGTCTACGCCCGCGCCGTAATCGCGCGCGAGGGGTCGCGCGTGGCGAATGTCCGCGTCGAGGCCTGGCAGGGCCGACGCGCCGCGCCGATCGCCACGCTGCACGGCCATTTCCTGATAAAGCCGGAAGCATCGGCGGAAGACTAACCCGCCAGCGCGCGGCCCAGCGCCAGCCCGGACTCCCAGGCGGCCTCGGCGCGCGGGCCGATGCGCCAGTCGCCGGCGCAGCCGAGCGTGCGGCTGGCGTCGAGCCCGGCGGGGCTGTCGGCCGGGGTTTCGACGCGCGCGTAGAGCCAGCGATGGGCCTGCGCCCAGACCGGCTGCGGCAGGCCGAACCGGGCCCGGGCCGCGTCGACGAGCAGGCGGACGACGGCGTCCGGCGCGGTCTCGAGATGGGCGCGCGACCAGTCCGGCGAGGCGTGCAGCACCCAGCTCTGCGGGCCGGTCCGGCCGGGCTTCGCGTTCGTGCGCGCCGCCCATGACAGGCCCCCGCCTTCCAGCCGCGCGGCGTCGAAGCCCGGATCAAACGGCGCATCGAGGACGACCATGACGGCCTGGCACGGCGCCAGGGCGGCGGCGTCCGCTTTCGCGATCAGATCCGCGAAATCGCCGTCGCTGCGCGCGAGGAAGTCGATCAGCTGGGCCGGCGGCTGGGTCAGCGCCAGCCGCGCGAACGGCCCTTCCTCGCGCCCGTCGTCGAAGCGCACCCGCCAGTCGCCGGGTCCGCCGGACACGCAGGCCGCGCGGCGGCCGAACGCGACCTCCAGACCGTCGAGCGCGGTCTTGACCACCGCATTCATCCCGGGCGTCCCGACCCACCGACGACGCGCGGACGCCGGCTCGACCGCTCCGCCCTCCCCGATCGAGACCAGGCGCGCGTCCCACCGCGCCGCCGACCCGGCGGCCTCCGCCTCGGCGAGCAGCGAGGCGAAAGCGTCGCCCTCGGCGGTGACGTATTGCGCGCCGTGATCGATGCGGACCGCGCCGAGCGGCGTCTCGGCGCGACGCGTCGCCATGCGTCCGCCCGGCCCGCGCGCCTTGTCGAACACGACCGGCCGGAAGCCGGCTTCGCTGAGCGCCCCCGCGCAGGCCGCCCCCGCCAGGCCGGCGCCGATCACGGCGGCGTCGCGACGCTCTCCGATCATGCGTGAAATCTCCTCGCGATGCGCTAGATTGCGGAATATGGGCGATCGCGATGCGATATCGAGCGAGGCGGAGCCGGCCGATGCGCCGGAAGTCTATTACGACGGCGCCTGCCCGCTGTGCCGCGCCGAGATCGGCTTCTACCGCGATCGCGGCGCCGAAGCCTGTTTCCGCAACATCGCCGAAGCCGACGCGCCGCCCCCGGAGCTGTCGCGGGACGCGGCGCTCAAGCGCTTCCACGTCCGCCGCCCCGACGGGCGCCTGGTGTCCGGCGCGGCGGCCTTCGCCGAGCTCTGGAAATCCATGCCCGGCTGGCGCTGGCTCGGCCATGTCGCCGCGGTTCCGCCCTTCGTCTGGATCGGCGAGGGGCTCTATCGCGCCTTCCTCATCGTCCGGCCGTCGCTGCAGCGGCTCGCGCGGCGCCTCGAGCGCGGGAATGGCGAAAAATCGTGATCGCCGCGGCCGCAGCCTCGCGAAGGCCGACCTGCCCGAAAAGACCTGCGCGACATGCGGCCGGCCCTTCGCCTGGCGGCGCAAGCGGGCGCGCGACCGGGACCGGGTGAAGTACTGCTCGCGCCGCTGCGCCGGCCGACGCTGATCCTGTCCGCCGCATTACCGATTTGAGAGTCGCGCGTCATCGGCGCGAAAGGCCGCTCGCGCGATGGTCGTCGGGCTGACGACGAAGGACGGGCGCAAAAGACCCCGAAGCGGCGCCGGCGTTGGTCGAAAGAAAGGACTTCCCCCGATGATCTATGCAGCGAAATCGCTGACCGCCGCGCTCATGGCCGCCGCCGCGGCGCCCCTCGCGCAAGCCGGCGAATCCGCCCCGACCGTGCAGGTGATCGCCCTCGACGACGTCGATCTCGCGCGCGCCGATGACGTCGCCGCGCTCCGTCGCGACATCCGGGCCGCATCGCACCGGGTCTGCCGGTCGCGCGGCCGGGACATCGAGGCGCTCAACGCCGAGCGCCGCTGCCGTGAGGCCGCCGAGGAGCGCGCCCTGGCGCAGCTCGACCGGTTTGTCGCCGAAGCCCGCCGCGAAGCCGTCGTCGTCGCCGCCGCGTCCCCCTGATTTCCCGCGTCCCCAAAACGGCCCTTCCGCTCACGAGGCCGTTCCCCTGGCCCCCGCGGGTTCGCCCGCGGGGGGCTTTTTTGCTTAGGCGTAGGCGCGAAGCCCGGCCTTCACCGCCTTGTGAAGCAGGGCGTGCCGGCCCGCCAGCGCGTCGAGATCGCGCGAATAGCCCCCGCCGAGCACGCCGACGAGCGGGACGCCGCGGCGCATCACCGTCTCGACCACCAGCGCCTCGCGCGCGGCCAGGCCTTCGTCGGTGAGGTCGAGCAGGCCGAGCCGGTCGTCGCGATGGGGATCGACCCCGGCGTTGTAGAAGACGAGATCGGGCCGGGCGGCCTCCAGCGCGTCGTCGACGGCGGCGCGGACGGCGGCGAGATAGGCCGCGTCGTCCGTTCCCGGCGGCAGCCCGACATCCATGTCGGAGACCGCCTTGCGGCGCGGCCAGTTGGTCTCGCAATGGACCGACAGCGTGAAGACGCGCGGATCGTGCGCGAAGATGCGCGCCGTGCCGTCGCCCTGGTGGACGTCGAGATCGATCACCAGCGCGCGGCGGATATGACCCTCGGCCAGCAGCAGATTCGCGGCGACGCCGACATCGTTGAACACGCAGAAGCCCGCCCCGCCCGTTCGGTCGGCGTGATGACTGCCGCCGGCGGTGTTGCACGCCGCGCCGTGTTCCAGCGCCAGCCGGGCGGCGAGCACGGTCCCGGCCACGGCGCAGCGCGAGCGCAGGGCGACTGGCTCGGTCATGGGAAAGCCGATACGCCGGGCGACGGCGTCCTCGACCCGGCCGTTCAGGACCGCGTCGACATAGGCCGCGTCATGGGCGAGCTCGAGCCAGCGCGCCGGCGCGGCGACGGGCCGGGCGAAATCCGTCCACTCGGCGACCACGTCGTCCGCAACGAGGCGCTCGGCGACCGCGCGGAACTTGCCCATGGGAAAGCGGTGCGTCGCCGGCAGGTCGCGGGCGACATAGGCCTCGTGGTGAACGATCGGCGGCATCGGGCTCGAAGCTAGCCGCCGGACCGGCCGGGGCAAGCCCGCGCTTGCCGCAGGCCGCGCGACCGCCTAAGCGCACGCCCATGTCCGCCGCCGTCCTCACCCGCCGCGCCGTGCTGGCCAAGGCCGCGCCGATCATGGCCGCCAACATCGCCACGCCGATCGTCGGCCTGGTCGACGTCGCCGTGATCGGACGCACCCAGGACGCCGCCGCGCTGGCCGCGGTCGGGCTCGGCGCGCTGGTGTTCAACGCGCTCTACTGGTCGCTGGGATTCCTGCGCATGGGCGCGACCGCGCTCACCGCCCAGGCCGACGGCCGCGACGAGGAGAGCGAGGTGCGCGCCGTGCTCGTGCGCGGCGCCGGCGTCGGGGCGGCGCTGGGGCTCGTCTTCCTGCTGCTGCAATGGCCGATCCGGGAGGCCGGCTTCGCCGTGTTCTCCGGAACTGCCGAGGTGGAGGGGCTCGGCCGGGCCTATTTCGACGCGCGCATCTGGGGCGCGCCGGCGGCGCTCGCGGGCTTCGCGGTCTATGGCTGGCTGATCGGGCTGGGCCGGACGGGCTTCGCGCTGGCGCTGCAGATCGCGCTCAACGTCGTCAATGCGGGCCTGTCGATCCTGTTCGTCTACGGCCTCGACATGGGCGTGTCCGGGGTCGCCGCAGCCAGCGCGTCGGCGCAGTGGATCCATCTCGCCGCGGCGGGACTGATCGTCGCCGCGGTCTTCCGTCGGCGCGCGCCGGCGCGCCTGCGCCATCTCCTCGCGCCGGAGGCGCTGAAGCGGCTGTTCGCGGTCAATCGCGACATCTTCCTGCGCACGATCGCGCTGATCGCAGGCTTCTACTGGTTCAACGAGGCGAGCCTGCGCGAGGGCGCGGAAGTGCTGGCGGGCAACACCATCCTGCTGCAGTTCATCTCGGTCTTCGCGTTTTTCCTCGACGCCTTCGCCCACGTCACCGAGGGCGCGGTCGGGCGCGCGGCGGGGCGGAAGGACTGGCCGGCCCTCACCCGCGCCTTCCGGCTCACCAGCGAGCAGGCGCTCGCCTTCGGCGCGGGGCTCGGCGTCGTCTTCCTCGTCTTCGGCGAGACCTTCATCGGGCTCATGACCACGGATCCGCAAGCGCGCGCCATGGCGACGCGCTTCCTGCCTTTCTGCGCGGCCGTTCCCCTGATCGGCATGCCGAGCTGGCAACTCGACGGGCTGATGATCGGCACGACGCGCGGCCCGCTCATGCGCAACGCCATGGCCGCCTCGCTCGCGATCTATCTCGCCCTCGACTTCGCGCTGAGACCCGCCTTCGGCGGCGAGGGGCTGTGGCTCGCCTTCCTCGGCTATTACGTCGCCCGCGCGGGCACGCTCGCCGTCGGCTGGCCGGGGCTGCGGCGGGATTTCCGCTGAGAGGGAAGCGCGGTCGTCACCGCCGCCTCTTTCGTCATTCCCGAAGCCGGAGGCTGTCGGGAACCCAGAGAGGTCGCGCGCCATTCGTCCCCTGAGTTCCCGCTTTCGCGGGAATGACGAACAGGGTCAAAGGTAAGGAACCGGACGCAGTGCGTAGCCCACGCGCCATGTCGGTTGCTCACAGATCCGCGCCGACCGCGTCGGAGAGGCGCGCGAAACCGTCGCGCCGGATGAGCTCGGCGAGCCCGTCGCGAATGCGCGTCACGAGCCCGGGCCCCTCATAGACGAGCGCGGTGTAGAGCTGGACGGCGTTCGCCCCGGCGCGGATCTTGGCGTAGGCGGTTTCCGCCGACGACACCCCGCCCACCCCGATGATGGGAAGCTCGGGCCCGGCGGCGCGGCGAAACTCCGCGAGCAGCCGCGTCGAGAGATCGAACAGCGGCGCGCCGGACAGCCCCCCGGTCTCGCGGGCATGGCGGCTTCCCAGCGTGGCCGGCCGCATCGTCGTGGTGTTCGACACGATCAGCCCGGAGATGCGGTGGCGTTCGATCGCTTCGAGGATCGTTTCCACCGCCTCCGGCTCGAGATCGGGCGCGACCTTGAGCAGGACCGGCTCGGCCCAGCGCGCCTCGCTGACCCGGCCGAGCAGGTCGTCCAGCGCTTCGCCGCCCTGCAGCCCCCTGAGCCCGGGCGTGTTGGGCGAGGAGACGTTGAGCGTGAAGAAGTCGGCCAGCCCCGACAGCTCGCGCAGCAGCACGGCGTAGTCGGCGGCCCGATCGGCGGAGTCCTTGTTGGCGCCGAGATTGACGCCGACCACGCCCGGCGCGCGATCGGGCGCGGTCTTTCGGGCCTCGAGCCGGGCCTTCACCGCGTCGAGGCCCTCATTGTTGAAGCCCATGCGGTTGATCACCGCCCGGTCTTCGCGCAGGCGGAACAGGCGCGGCTTCGGGTTGCCCGGCTGCGGGCGCGGCGTGACCGCGCCGACCTCGACGAAGGCGAAGCCGGCGCGCAGGAGCGCGTCGGGAACCTCGGCGTTCTTGTCGAAGCCGGCCGCCAGCCCCACCGGGTGGGGCAGGTCGATGCCCGCCAGCGATGTGCGCAGGATCGCGTCCGGCTGCGTCCGGTCGACCGGGCCGAGCCCGCGCTTGAGCGCCTCGACGCCCGCGCGATGGGCGAGCTCCGGGGGCAGCAGACCGACCGCCCGTGCGGCGAGATCCCGCATCAGGCGAGCTCCTCGGGGAGCCGCCAGGCCCCGTCGGCGTCGCGATGCATCAGGTGGATCGACCGGATCGCCGCGAACGGGATGGATCCGTAGACATGCGGGAAGGTCTCGCCGTCCCGGGACCGCTCCCATTTCAGCGCGTCGCCCAGCGCGCCGGCGTCGATCTCGGCCAGCGCGATGCGGTCGACGCCGGCGAAATGCGCCGCCAGCGTGCCGGCCAGCTGATCACGCGTCGAGCAATGGATGAAGCCGTCGCGGGCGTCGACCGCCTCGCCCTCGAAGGCGCCGGAGACCGACGACGCCGCGAGTGCGGCGGGATCGGCGAAGCGGTAGATCACGTCGGTCATCGCCGCCGCGCTTAGACCGGGCGCGCCCCGGGCGCAAGGCGCTTGCGACTGGACCGCGGACAATAATCCTGTATCCTGACCTTCATCTCATGGGAGGCGGCCATGCTCACCCACGCGCAGATCTGGAGAGGCGTCGACCGGCTCGCCCAGCGCGCCGGTCTTTCGGCGTCCGGACTGGCGCGCAAGGCCGGCCTCGACGCCACCACCTTCAATCCGTCCAAGCGCCGGTCCGAGACCGGCAAGCCGCGCTGGCCCTCCACCGAGAGCCTCGCCAAGGCGCTCGATGCGGCCGGCGCGAGCTTCGAGGATTTCGCCGCGCTGGCCACCGGCGCGACCGGCCGCTCGGTGCCGCTGATCGGGCTGGCCCAGGCCGGCGAGGCCGGCTTCTTCGACGATGCCGGCTTTCCCGTCGGCGCGGGCTGGGAGGAGGTGCGCTTTCCCGGCGTCGCCGACGAGCACGCCTATGCGCTGGAGATCACCGGGGATTCCATGGCGCCCGTCTACCGGCCCGGCGACCGCATCGTGGTCTCGCCGGGCTCGATGCCGCGGCGCGGCGACCGGGTGGTCGCGAAGACCCGCGACGGCGAGGTGATGGCCAAGGAGCTGGGCCGCACCACGGCGAAGACCGCCGAGCTGATCTCCCTCAATCCGGACTACGAAACCCGCGTGCTCGATCTCGCCGAGATCGAGTGGATGGCGCGCATCGTCTGGGCGAGCCAGTAGCCTCAGCGTTCCAGCCGGTCGATCGCATGGGCCTGCGCGGCGACGGGGTCGTCCCGCAGCAGCGACAGCAGGCTCCGCGCCTGGTCGATCATGGCCTCGGCGAAGGCGTCCTCGGGTTCGGCGGCGATCGCGCGCTCGAGCAGCGCCTCGGCGCGTTCGCCGTAGGCGTCCGGGTCCGCCGCGATCAGCGCCAGCGCGAAATGATAGGGGATGCCCGGCTCGTCCGCGGCCATGCGCACGGCGGCCTCGTAGCGCGCGAGACCCTCGTCCAGGGACGCGCCCAGCGTCCCCTCGCCGCCGCGGCGGACGACCTCGAGATGCCAGGCGCCGAGCATGGCGTGGCCCCACGGATCGTCGGGATCGAGGCGGATCGCGGTCGCGATGTGATCGCGCCCCCGCTGCGGCAGGCCGCGCAGATAGGCCATCAGAGGGCTGGTGAAGCGGCCCTGGAAGCCGAGCGCGGCGGCGAGGCGCAGATGGGCGTCGGCGAGCGCATCGTCGATCGCGAGCGCGGCCTCGGCGTGGACGCGCGCCCGGTGCGCGGCGGCCGGCCGGTCGAGACCGGGCTCGTTCGTCATCAGTCGGGCGAGTTCCGCAGCCGCGGCGAGTTCATGGGCGTCGGCGGCCGAACCCTCGCCCGCGATCGCGGCGGCTTCGGCGAAACGCCCCTCGGCATAGGCCGCCCGCGCGCCATCGACGCCGGACGGGTCCGCAAGAGCCGGTCCGGCGGCGACGATCAGTAAGAGACAGGCCATCAGCGCGCGCATCGCCCAAGACATAGCGCACGCCGCCGGCGACGCCAGCAGTCCGCCGCTTCCTTCTACGTCATCGCCGGACTTGCCTGCGCCCGCGAAGGCGGGTGTTCCGGCGATCCAGTTTGGCGGATGGATGGCCGGGACGAGCCCGGCCATGACACGGTTGAGGAGCGACCTCACCCTTGGCTCAGGTCCTCGCCCGCCAGCGCGCGCTCGATGAGCGCGATCGTCTCGGGCAGGCCGTAGATCGCCGCGAAGCCGCCGAAGCGCGGGCCCTGTGACTGGCCGAGCAGCACCTCGTAGAGGCCGCGGAACCAGTCGCGCAGATTGTCGAACTCGTGCGCCTTGCCCGCGGCGTAGACCTCGGTCTGGATCGTCTCGGGATCCTTCTCGGCCGGGTCGAGCGCCTTCAGGCGGCCGACCAAGTCCTCCATCGCGGCGCGCTCGGTCGCGTCGGGCGCGCGGTAGGACTTGGTCGGTTTGACGAAGTCCTCGTAATAGCTGAGCGCGTAGTCCGCCATCCGGTCGAGGAAGGGCTCGGTCTCGGGCGTCGCGTCTGGGGCGTAGCGCGAAATGAAGCCCCACAGCCGGTCCTTGTCGTGGACGTTGGCCGCCGAGACGAGATTGAGCAGGAGCGCGAAGCTGATCGCCGACGATCCCGCCGCGGGCGGCGCGCCGTCATGGATGTGCCAGACCGGGTTCTCCAGCCGCTTGTCGGCGGGCTGGTCCGGATACGCCGCGAGATGCTGGCGGTATTCGTCGACGGCCTTGGGGATGACGTCGAAATAGAGCCGCTTGGCCGTCTTGGGCTTCTGGAACATGTAGAGCGACAGGCTCTCCCACGGCGCGTAGCGCAGCCATTCCTCGACGGCCAGCCCGTTGCCCTTGGACTTCGAGATCTTCTCGCCGTTCTCGTCGAGGAAGAGCTCGTAGTTGAAGCCCTCCGGCGGCAGGCCGCCGAGCGCGCGGCAGATCTTCGACGAGGCGCGCACCGACTCGATGAGGTCCTTGCCGCTCATCTCGTAATCGACGCCGAGCGCGGCCCATCTGAGCGCCCAGTCGGGCTTCCACTGCACCTTCACATGGCCGCCGGTGACGGGGATCTCGGTCTTTTCGCCGTCCTCGTCCTCGAACACGATCGTGCCCTTCGACGGGTTCCGTTCGAGCGTCGGGACCTGCAGCACCTTGCCCGTCTTCGGGCTGACCGGCAGGAAGGGCGAGTAGCTCGCGCGGCGCTCCTCGCCGAGCGTGGGCAGCATCACCGCCATCACGTCGTCGAAGCGCTCGAGCATGGCGAGCAGCGCCTCGTCGAAGCGCCCCGACCGGTATTGCTCGGTCGAGCTCAGGAACTCGTAGTCGAAGTCGAACTGGTCGAGGAAGGCGCGCAGGCGCGCATTGTTGTGATGGGCGAAGCTCTCGTGCGTGCCGAAGGGGTCGGGCACGTCGGTGAGCGGCTTGCCGAGATGCTCGGCCAGCATGTCCCGGTTGGGGACGTTGGTCGGCACCTTGCGGAAGCCGTCCATGTCGTCGGAGAAGGCGACGAGCCTCGTGGGATACTTGTCGTCGGTGAGCACGCGGAAGGCGTGGCGCACCATCGAGGTGCGCGCGACCTCGCCGAAGGTCCCGATATGGGGCAGGCCCGACGGGCCGTAGCCGGTCTCGAAGATGACCGCACCGCCCTTCACGCCGTGGGTCTCGACGCGCTTCTTCACGAGCCGCGCCTGTTCGAAGGGCCAGGCCTTGGCGTTCGCGGCGAGGTCGGCGAGATCGGTCATCGGGGGACGGGCTCCGGCGGAAAGGTTCATACGCGGCCGTGCAGCTAGCGCCGCCCCGCGGCCGCGTCAACGCGCGGGGCCCGTCACGCCGCCTTGCCGACCGGTTCGAAACTGTCGGCGCGGGCGGCCGCCCACTCGGCGGCGTAGCGCGTCGAACCGGGATCGTCGACGAGCTGGCCGGGCTCGAGCTCGGGATAGATCTCGGAGAAGGCGAAAGCCTTGTCGGCGCCCGAGCGCCGCATGATCTGCTCGGGGTGGATGTCCTTGGGATCGTCGCAGCCCGCCGCGGCGCACACCGCAACGAGCGCCTCGACCGTGTTGCGGTGGAAGTTCGCCACCCGCTCGGCCTTGTCGGGAACGACCAGGCCCCGCTGGCGCAAGGGATCCTGCGTGGTCACGCCGGTCGGGCAGCGATTGGTGTGGCACTGCATCGACTGCACGCAGCCCAGCGCGAACATGAAGCCGCGCGCCGAGTTGCACCAGTCCGCGCCGAGCGCGAGCGTCTTGGCGAAGCGCGCGCCGGTGAGGATCTTGCCCGCCGCGCCGATCTTCACCCGGTCGCGCAGCCCGGCGCCGGCCAGCGCGTCGCGCACGATGATCAGCCCGTTGCGCATGGGCGAGCCGATATCGTCGATGAACTCCGTCGGCGCCGCGCCGGTGCCGCCCTCGATGCCGTCGACGACGATGAAGTCGGGCGTGACCTCCGTCTCCAGCATCGCCTTGGCCAGCGCGAAGGTCTCGCTGCGCTTGCCCACGCACAGCTTGAAGCCGACGGGCTTGCCGCCCGACAGCTCGCGCAGGCGGGCGATGAACTCCATCATCTCGATCGGGGTCGAGAACGCGCTGTGGGCGGGCGGGGAGATGCAGTCCTCGCCGATCGCCACGCCGCGCGCCTCGGCGATCTCGGCGTTGACCTTGGTCCCGGGCAGGACGCCGCCATGGCCGGGCTTGGCGCCCTGGGAGAGCTTGATCTCGACCATCTTGACCTGGTCGTCGCGGGCCTGCTCGGCGAAGCGGTCGGGATCGAAGGACCCGTCGTTCGCGCGGCAGCCGAAATAGCCCGACCCGATCTCCCAGATGAGATCGCCGCCGTGACGGTGGTGGCGCGAGATCCCGCCCTCGCCGGTGTCGTGGGCGAAACCGCCCAGCTTCGCGCCCCTGTTGAGCGCCTCGACGGCGCGGCCGCCCAGCGCGCCGAAGCTCATCGCGGAGATGTTGAACAGCGAAGCGTCGTAGGGCTGCGCGCAATCCGGTCCGCCGATCGTCAGCCGTCGCTTGGCGGTCTCCCCGGTCTTCGCCGCGATCGAGTGCTGGATCCACTCGATGTCGGTATGGCGGAAATCCGTCGTCGAGCCGAACGGCTCGACGCCCTCGATATTCTTCGAGCGGCGATAGACGAGCGCCCGCTCCTCGCGGTGGAAGGGCCGGCCGTCGGTTTCGCCCTCGACGAAATAGGAGCGGATGAAGGGGCGGATGCCTTCGGAGACCCAGCGAATGCGGGCGATGGCGGGATAGTTGCGCCACAGCGTGTGATCGCGCTGGACGAGATCGTAGACGCCCACGCCGGCGGCCAGTCCGAACACGGCCGCGGCGATCAGCCACCACGCGCTGACGAAAGCCGCCGCGGCGAGGCTGAGCGCGGCGAGACCGACCGCGAGGGCGAAGGGAATGAAGCGGCGCACGGGAAACAAATTCCCTCACCCCGCGCCGCGTTGCAACGGGCTTCCTACGCCTGCTCGTCGTCGAAGATGTCCTCGATCGGCTTGCCGAAGACCCGCGCGATGCGGAAGGCCAGCGGCAGGGAGGGATCGTACTTGCCCCGCTCCAGCGCGTTGACCGTCTGGCGGGACACGCCCAGCTCGTCGGCGAGCGCCTGCTGGCTCCAGCCGTGCTCGGCTCTCAATTCGCGGAGGATGTTCTTCATTCGTAGCGCCTTTGGGCGAACTGAAGAACGATGATGTAGCCGATCGCCCCGCCGGGCATCGCCGCGGCGGCGAACAGGAACGGCCAGTCCGAGCCTTCCGCGCCGAGGAAGCCCGCCGCCATGCCCGCCATCGTCACCACCCCGCTCACCGCGCCGAAGGCGATGGCCAGCGCTGCGAGATGGATGCGGATCTGAAGCTCATCCAGCGACCGCATCAGCGCGACGAACTCGTAGGCGAGGCCGGCGAGCGCCAGGCAGCAGGCCGCCCAGAGCGCCAGCACCAAGCCCGTTCCCGCGCCCGACTTGGAGAGGATCGCGGTGGCGATGATGAGGCCGCCGAACAGAACCGACAGCGCCGTCGAGCGGACGATGTAGCGCCGCCGCGCCGCCGGCGGCGCCGAGCTCGCCTCCAGGATCACTCTGACCATCAAGCTTCTCCCTGCTTTCCGCCGGTCAGCCGGCGCCAGAGCGCGCGGCGGTTTTCGAACAGCGACCAGCCGAGCACGACGGCGGCGACCCAAATCGCGCCTTCGGTCGCGAAGGCGGCGACGACCACCGCGGCGGTGAAGATCGCCGTCGGCATGTCGGCCGCCCAGACGGCGGCGACGCCGGCCCAGGCGAGGAACACGACGGCGGCGGCGAACACGCCGACGAATCCGCGCAGGCGTTGCTTGAAACTCATGGCGATTTCTCCCGTTTGTCAAGTGAGCTTGACGTCTGCGATTTACTGGACGTTCGATCGGTCGGAGACCGCGCCGAGATTGCCGGCGAGGTCGTCGAAGCTGTGCAGAACGCCGTCGGTCATGACCCACGCCACCTCGCGGGAGGCGGAGATCTCGTGAAGCGGGTTGGCGCGCAAAAACACCACATCCGCCTGGTAGCCATCGGCCCAGCGGCCGGTCTCGTTCTCCAGCCCCATGACGCGTGCGCCGCCGGCGGTCGCGAGCTCCAGCACCCGCCAAGGCTCGAAGCCGCCCTCGACCATGATTTCCAACTCGGTCGCGAAGAAGGGTCCGCCGCCTGGCCCGTCCGTGCCCACGCCGATGGGCACGCCCGCATCGTCGAGGCGGTGCGCGAACTCGTACACGTTATCCATGGCGGCTTGGGCGCGTCTTGTGTCCTCATCGGTCCAGCCGGTCATCGCCGCGGATGCGAACTGCAGCAGCCCGGCGAGCGTTCGCGGATGAATGTAGGCGCGGTGCTCGGCCGGATAGATGCGATCCAGCGCATCAGGCCCGGTCATCAGCTTATTGACCTGAAGCGTCAGATCGACCGTCGTCCCGGTTTCGACCAAGACGTCGAACAGGCGCTGCATCCGCGGCCCGTCGAAATCGACGCGCTCGAACCACTGATACATGAAGCGCGAGTCCGCGCCGCGCAGTTCGATGAATTCCTCCCGGGCGCCGGGTTCGAGCAGCTCCTGACTAGTCGGCAGCGCATGCAGCAGGCCCGCCACCCCCAGCTCGACGGCGCGGGTCCAGCTGACGGCGTCAAGATGGGCGATCGGTTCAAGCCCGTGGGCGCGCGCCGCCGCGACCCCAGCCGCCAGCTCGTCTTCGCTCAGGCCCGTGTACAGCTTGAAGTACCGCATGCCGAGCGCCGCCTGGCGCGCGGCTTCCTGGTCCCATTCGGCTTCCGTGCGCGGATAGGCGACAGCGTCGCCGCCCATGGGCGGGGGCTCGATGACGGCGCCGGCGTGGAGTGCTGCGGGCCCGATCCATTCGCCTGAAGCGATCCGCCTGTCATAGGCCGCGCTCGCTTCGGGATCGGCGCCGGGATTGCGCACCGTCGTCACGCCGAAGGCCAGGGCCATGCGAGCGTTGAACTCGGTGATCGCGTCGTCGCTGTCCATGGTTATGACGGGCTGGCCGTCCACGATCTCGACCGCATGCGGACCGGCGGTGATATGACCGTGCACGTCGATGAAACCGGGGAGCGCGTAATGGCCGGACAGGTCGCGCCGTTCGAGGAAGGCTCCGTCCGGCATTCTTCCGTGGCCGAAATCGGCGATGCGCCCGTTCTCCACGACCAGCCAGGCGTCCTCGGCCACGGTTCGTTCGACTGGGTCGACCAGCGTGAAACCGGAATAAAGCGCTCCGCGCGGCGGCGCCGCGTCGGAGATCGTTTGCGCGCACGCGGCGAGACATAACGCCGCCGCCGACGCGGTTCCCGTGAGCCAGACCCTTCGCGACATGAACCTCTCCTGTGATTGTCAAGTTCGCTTGACTGATGTATCGTCAAGTGAGCTTGACGTCAAGTGGCCTTGACAATCTCGCGCAAAAAAACGGCCGGCCCCGGGGTCGGGACCGGCCGCTCGATGATCGCAAGCGCCTGGAAGGTTTACTTGTTCGGCTGCGGCGTAGTGCGCAGATAGGGCTTGATCTTCTTGTAGCCCTTCGGGAACAGCTTGTCGGCGTCCTCGTCGGACAGGGTCGGGACGATGATGACGTCCTCGCCCGCGCGCCAGTTGACCGGCGTGGCGACCTTGTAGCCGTCGGTCAGCTGCAGCGAGTCGATGAGCCGCAGGATCTCGTCGAAATTCCGGCCCGCGCTCGGGGGATAGGTGAAGGTGGCGCGGATCTTCTTGTTCGGATCGATGACGTAGACCGCGCGGACGGTGACCTTCGGATCCGCCTTCGGATGGATCATCTGGTAGAGTTCGGACACCGACTTGTCGACGTCGGCGATGATCGGGAAGTCGACCGTGCAGCCCTGCGTCTCCTCGATGTCCTTGATCCAGCCCTCGTGATCCTCGATCGGATCGATGGACAGCGCGATGGCCTTCGCGTTCCGCTTGGCGAGCTCTTCCTTGAGCTTGGCGGTGTAGCCGAGCTCGGTCGTGCAGACCGGCGTGTAGTCGGCCGGGTGGGAGAAGAAGACCACCCAGTCATCGCCGATCCAGTCGTGGAAACTGATCTTGCCGTCGGTGGTTTCGGCTTCGAAGTCGGGGGCGGTGTCGCCGAGCAAAAGACCCATGGCGAGGCTCCTTTCGGTCTGGAGGGGTCGGGACGTTCGATGTCTACTTGAGACGGCGAGGCTCTGGACGCAACCCCGCCGGCGTGGTTGCTATCGCGCCGGTTCGCGCGAAACAGGACAGCGTCGCATCATGCCCGTGATCATCCTCGTCCGCCACGCCAAGGCCGTCGACCGGATGGACGCCGAGGACGATTTCGAGCGCGGGCTGACCGAGCGCGGCCGCGCCGACGCCGACCGCGCCGGAGCGGCGCTGGCCGGCGCCGGCTTGAAAGCCGACCGCGCGCTGGTCTCGCCGTCGCGGCGGACCCGCGAAACCTGGGCGCGCATCGCGCCGGCGCTGGGCGATCCCGCCGTCGACGATCCGATGGCGCTCTATCACGCCTCTCAGGACATGCTCGAGCGCGCCGCCCGCGAAGCCTTCGCCGACGGCGCCGAGCGCATCGTGCTGGTCGGGCACAACCCGGGGATCGGCGCCTTCGTTCACGGGCTGGCCGCCGCCGCTGGCGACAATCAGGGACTGCCGCGCGGCTGGCCCACGGCCGCCGCGGCGGCCTTCGCCGTCGATGCGGCCGCGCCGGCGCTGCGCGCGCGCGAGCGGGTCCTCCTGTTCAACCCCAAAGAGTGCTGATTCGCTCTCTGCACGCATTTGGTGTATGAATGCGGCCTTGGGTGGCTGCACGGGGCGAGGCGGCATGGCTGACGCGCGAACGCGCTCGATCCGGTCGCACGCCCCGTCGTCGCGAACGCGGGCCCGCCAGGCCTGGCGTGCGGCTTTCCACCTCATCGAGCACAGGCCCGAGGCGAGCGCGCGATCCCGGCTGTCCCCGCCCGCCGCGCTCATCGCCGGTCCGGGCCTGTTCGCGCTCGGCGCGACCCTCCTTGCGCCGGGCGTCATGCTGATCGCCGCGGGCGCGCTGGGCGGCGCCGTGTTCGCGGCGGTCAGCCTCCTGCGCCTCGCCGCTGCGCTCGCCCCGCCGCGATACGATGCGCGCCGCCCCCTGTCCGACGAGGCCCTGCCCGCCGTCTCGGTCATCGCCGCGCTGCATCGCGAGGCCGAGGTCGTCGGCGATCTCTGCGCGCATCTCGCCGCGACGGACTATCCCGCCGACCGGCTGGAGATCCTGCTCGCGATCGAGGCCGACGACGCCGAGACGCTGGCCGCCGCGCACGCCGCGGCGGCGCGATGCGGCGCGCGGGTGATCGAGATCGCCGCCGTCGGCCCGCGCACCAAGCCGAAGGCGCTCAACGTCGCGCTCGCCGAGGCGCGCGGCGAGCTCGTCGCCGTCTACGACGCCGAGGACGCGCCCGCGCCCGACCAGCTGCGCGCCGCGGCCGAGGCCTTCGCCGCAGACGCGCGCCTCGGCTGCATGCAGGCGCCGCTTGGCTGGTACAACCGGGGCGAAACCTGGCTGACGGGCCAGTTCGCGCTGGAATACGCCGCGCACTTCCACGCCCTGCTGCCGCTGTGCCGGCGGCTCGGCTGGCCGCTGCCGCTCGGGGGCACGAGCAACGTGTTCCGGCGGAGCGCGCTCGAGGCCTGCGGGGCCTGGGATCCGTTCAACGTGACCGAGGACGCCGATCTCGGCTTTCGGCTCGCCCGCGACGGCTGGCGCTGCGGGCTGATCGAACCGGGCACGCTGGAGGAGGCGCCGGTGGCGCGGGCCGCCTGGACGGCGCAGCGCAGCCGCTGGCTCAAGGGCCATCTCGCGACCTGGCTCGTCCAGATGCGCGACCCGCGCGGGCTGGCCGCCGCGGCCGGCCCCGGCGGCGTGCTCGCGCTGCAGCTCACCCTCGGCGCCAATGTCCTGAGCGCGATGATCCACGCCCCGGCGACCCTCGGCGTCCTGCTCGGAGCGGGCGCCTGGGCGGCGGGCCTCGTCTCGGGCTGGCCGGTCGCCGTCGCGGCGGCCGGGCTCGCGACGGGTTACGCCTGCGCGATGGCGGCGGCGGCCTCCGGCGCGCGACGCGCCGGGTTCACGCCGCGGCCGCGGGCGGTCGCGGCGATGCCCGCCTACTGGCTCCTGCAATGGCCGGCCATGCTGCGCGCCTTGCGCGAGCTCGCCGCCGCGCCCTATGTGTGGGCCAAGACGCGTCACGGGGTGAGCCGCGTCGCGCGGGAGCCCGTCAATGAACCTGACCGTCACCGTGATCCTGATGATCGCCGGACTGGCTCTGTTCGCGCTGGCGGCGTGGCGCGGCGGCCGGCCCGCCGACCCGCTTAAGGGCCCGCGCCTCGTGCCCTGGACGCTGGTGGCGATCTTCGCCGGCGCCTTTGTGCTGGTCGTCGGCGCGCACTTCCTGAGCTTTTTCGGCATCGAGACCGGCCAAGGCCGGCCGCGCCTCTAGACGGGGTCCCCGGGCCCGGTCTATTCGAGCACCGGCAGCGCGCGCTCCAGCAGCTCGCGCGACTCCTCGAGAATGGTCAGCCGCGAGGACGCCTTGCCGAGATAGTGGTCCTCGCCCTCGAGGGTGATCAGCTCGACCTCGCCGCCGGCGTCCTCCATTTCGCGCTCCATCCATTCGGATTGGGACAGCGGCACGGTGTAGTCCTCGTCGCCGTGGATGAGCAGAACGGGCGCGTCGATCTCGTGGGCGCGGGCCTGAGCGGACACTTGGTCGACCTCGTCAGAGCTCACGTAAAGCGATCCGATATAGTTCTCCCAGTAATCCATGCCGTATTCGTTGTCCGTTTCATTAGCCGACGCCAGCAGGGAGATCGCATCGACCACGGGGGCGACGGCGATCACGCACACGACATTCTGTGAATCGAGGATGCTCATCATCAGCGCGGCATACCCGCCGTATGAGGCGCCCGCGGCGCAATAGCCGCCTTCTCTGGCGATACCCGCCTCCACGAGATGCCGGGCGCCGTCGATATTGTCCTGGATCATCTTGCCGCCGAACTCGCCGTATCCGGCCTCGATGAACTCCTGGCCATAGCCGTCCGAGCCCCTGAAGTTCGGCTGCAGCACGGCGTAGCCGAGCGAAGCGTAGGCCTGCGCCCACCAATCGAAGACCGCCAGATCCCGGCTTTGCGGGCCGCCGTGCGGCATGACGACGAGGGGGAATGGACCGTCCTCTTCCGTCATTCCTGGTGGAAGCGTGAGATAGGCGGGGATCTCGAGCCCGTCGGAGGCCTCGTAGGAAAACGCGATCTGGCGACCGAGCGCTCGGCCTTCCAGGCGCGGGGCCTGCGACCCAAGCCGGCTGACCTGGCCGGCTTCGCGATGGAACACGTACAGATCGGCCGGCTGGCCGGGCTCAAGGGTCTCGAAGGCGATGACCTGCCTGTCCGCCGACCACGTCAGAAGATTGAGATGATCCGCATCGAGCGCGCTTGAGAGCGCCTCCGCCAGGTCCGCAAGCTCGTCGTCATAGAGGGTCGTCTCGGGCATATCGTCCTCGAATATGCTCGCGCCGACCAGAGCGTGGGACCACGGGTCGAGGAATGGAGAAACCGTCACCCCCTGAAGCGACTCGTCGACGGCCGGGGAGAGCTCGCCCGTCTCCAGATCCAGGCGGTTGAGCCCGCGGTTCGAGCCCGTCGGAAACTGGATGAGGAGGGAATCGCGCGCGCCCGAGAGGTAGACGCTGGGCAGTTCATCGCCGCGATGCTCGTCCAGATAGACCGGCTCTCTCTCATCGACCCGCCGGATGGCGAACTCCCGACGCCGCTCGTCCGCGAGCAGATCCGCCACCGGCTCGCCGTTGGCGTCGAACATACGGCGGAAGAAAGTCCTGCTGCTAATGCGTTCGACCCTCTCGTCCCGGCCGTCCTCCAGGCGAACCCGGAGTATAGTCGTCACGGTCTGCATCAGTATGTGCTCGGGATCATCGAGATCGAGCGAGACGATCTGGTCGAGACGGCGCGTCCCAGCCCTTCCCGTGATCATCAGCGCCGCGTCGCCCTCCTCGACGTCATAGCTGGCGACCCGGCTGACGAAATGCCCTCCGTACTCCGTCCGCGTGTTCAGATAGATCAGCAGATAGCGATCGTTCGCCCACCGGGCGCCGGTGATGCGCGCGTCGTCCGGGGGCGTCATGATCTGCGGCTCGTCCCCGCCGACCAGATCGTAGATGCACAGGGAGCGCTCGTTGCCCGCCCCGCATCCCAGCGCGATGTAGCGGCCGTCCTGAGACAGATCGACCTGCCAGCCGAGTTCGATGGCGGCGAAGTCGGCATAGTCCTGCGCGATCGCCGGTGCGGACAGAACCGCCGCCGCAGCGAGCGAGATGAGTGTTCGTTTCACGATTTCCCCCGTCGAAATCCCTTGAAGCGGAACCAGGCCGCGACCGTCGGAGGTCGATCGAGACCGGCCAAGGGAGGCCGCGCCGTTAGCCGCAGCCGCCTCGACCGGCGCCTGGTCTATTCGAGCACCGGCAGCGCGCGCTCCAGCAGCGCGCGCGACTCCTCGAGAATGGTCAGCCGCGAGGACGCCTTGCCGAGATAGTGGTCCTCCCCCTCGAGCACGATCAGCTCGACCTCGCCGCCGACGGTCTCCAGCGCCTCGGCCATGCGTTCGGACTGGGTGACCGGAACCGTGAGGTCCTCGTCGCCATGAACGAGCAGGACCGGCGCCTCGATCTCGTGAGCGCGTGTTTCCGCGGACACCTCGGCGGCCTCGTCGCGGCCGACATGCAGGGAGCCGATATAGTTCTCCCAGTAATCCAGACGGATTTCGCTGCCCGCCGCGTTGGCCTCTGCGAGCACCGACATCGCGTCGATCACCGGCGCGGTGGCGATCACGCACTCGACATTCTCCGGATCGAGGATGCCCATCATCAGCGCGGCATACCCGCCGTAGGAGGCGCCCGCCGTGCAATAGCCGCCCTCTCTGGCGATGCCGGCGTCCACGAGATGCCGGGCGCCGTCGATATTGTCCTGGACCATCTTGCCGCCGAATTCGCCGAAGCCCGCTTCGATGAAGTCTCGGCCGTATCCCGACGAACCTCGGAAATTCGCCTGAAGTACGGCATAGCCCAGCGAAGCATAAGCCTGAGCCCACCAGTCGAAGGTGGCGTCGTCCCGGCTCTGCGGGCCTCCGTGGGGCATGACGACGAGCGGGAACGGGCCGTCCGCCTCGGTCGCACCCGGCGGCAGCGTGACATACGCGGGAATCTCCAGCCCGTCGGACGCCTCGTAGGAAAACGCGATCTGATCGCCCAGCCGGCGTCCCTCGAGCCGCGGCGCCTCCGTGCCCAGCGGGTTCACCTGGCCAGCGTTCCGGTCAAACACGTAATACGCCGCCGGTCGTCCCGGCTCGCGGGTTTCGAAGGCGATCATGGAGCGGTCGGCGGACCAGGAAATCAGGTTGAGCAGGTCCGCGCCCAGCGCACCGGCCAAGGCCTCGCGCAGGCTCGCCAGCTCCTCGTCCGTATAGATTTCTTCGGGCAGCCCCTCAGGCGTGAAGACGCCCGCGCCCACAAACGCCTGCGACCAGGGGTCGGTGACCGGGTCGACGATAAGCCCCTGCAATGATTCCTCGACGGCGGGCGTGAACTCTCCGGTCTGCAGGTCGAGCCGGTTGAGGCCGCGCCGCTCGCCTTCATAGAACTGAACAAGCACGGAGTCGGATTCGCCGGAATGATGCACGCTGGGCAGTTCGCCGGTGTGCTCGCCGAGATAGACCGGCTCGCGCTCGTCGACCCGGGCGATGGCGAATTCCCGGCGTCGTTCGTCGAGACGTATGTCCGCAATCGGCTCGCCGTCGGCGTCGAACATCCGGCGGAAGGTCTCGCCGCGAAGGCGTTCAATTCGTCGGTCACGACCATCCTCGAGCCGCACCCGGTAGACATTGGTCGCGATCTCCTCCCGGGTGATGCTGGAATTGCGGTTGCCGCCGCTCGTCCGCACCGAGACCTGCATCAGGATATGCTCGGGATCGTCGAGATCGAGCGAGGAGACATTGTCGAGCGCGCTCGTCACGTTCCGGCCCGTCATCATCAGCGCCGCATCGCTCTCCTCGATGTCGTAGCTGGCGATCCGGCTGACGAGGACATCGTGCAGTCCCGACGTCGTGTTCAGCTCGGTCACCGTATCCAGATAGATCAACAGATACCGGTCGCTCGCCCATTCGGCGCCGGTGATGCGGGCGTCGTCGGGCGGGGTCATGATCTGCGGATCCCCGCCGCCCACGAGATCGTAGATGCACAGCGAGCGTTCATTGCCCGCCCCGCATCCCAGCGAGACGTAGCGTCCGTCCTGCGAGAGATCGAGCTGCCAGCCGACCTCGATGGCGGCGAAGTCGGCGTATTGCTGCGCGAACGCAGGCGCGGACATGACCGCCGCGGCGGCGAGCGAGATGAGCGTCCGTTTCATGATTCCCCCCCGGTCAAACTCGCGTAAAGGGAAGCAAACCGGGGAAACTCGCGCAACCATTGAGTCCCGTCCTGGGCGGGTTTCAGGGCGTCGCGACCCAGACGGCCGCGGCGATGAAGGCGAGCAGGAACGCCCCGACCCCGGCCGCGCGGAGCGCCGGCGGACGCGCGCGCCACCATGCCGTGATCCGCTCGCCGAAGGCGTAGACGAGGACGGCCATCGAGAAGTAGCGCACCGTCCGGCCGGCCAGTACGGCGGCGAGAAAGAGCGCGGGGTTCACCCCGGCGAGTCCGGCGGCGAAGCTGGTGATCTGCACCGGCAGCGGCGTCATCATGCCGAGAAAGACCGCCAGCGCGCCGGCGCGATCGATCCGCTCCCGCGCCGCGGCGAGCGCGCTTTCGCGTGCGCCCGGTTCGGCGATCACCGGAGACAGCGCGTCCCAGGCCGCGACGCCGCCGAGATAGGCGATCAGGCAACCCAGCGCCGAGCCCAGCGTCACCACCGCCGCGGCGGGAAAGACCTTGGCCCGGCCCTGCAGCATGCGCGCGAGCAGGGGAAACTCGATCGGCCAGGGAAACACCGTCGATTCGATCACCGAGCCTGCGAACAGCGCGGCGAGCGCATGCGGTCCGCGCGCGGCGCGGTCGAGCCGGCCGGCGAACACGCGCAGCCGCCGGCGCCAGCGGCGCAGCCCGCGGCTCAGCGGATTCGAACGCCTGGTCATGGTCTTCATCTAGCCTGCGCCGGCGCGATGCGACAGCGCGGCCTTTGGTCCGCCCCCGCCTTGACCCGGCGCATGCGGCGGACATAAACCATGCCCCGGCGGTTCCTCCGCGAGGAGGCGAAGAGGGAACCCGGTGAGACGCGCGTCCCGCGCGCATCGAGTCCGGGGCTGTGCCCGCAACTGTCAGCGGCGAGCCGCGCGCCAGCAGCCACTGGATCGTCCCTGATCCGGGAAGGCGGCGCGCCGGCCGTGACCCGCAAGCCAGGAGACCTGCCGCCCACAGGTCGCTCGTTCCGGGACCGGGAGCAGTCCACGGACAGCGGAACAACCGTTCGCAGCGACGCATCCGGACGCCGGAGCGACGCCGGGAGACCGGCGCGGGCGTCGATGAATCGCGAACCCGCCGGGTCCGGCTCCGCCCCGGCTGCGAACGGAAACAACATGATCAGATCGACTCTTTCACTCCTCCTGCTGGGCGCGAGCGCGCCCGCCCTGGCCGAGAGCGCCGACGACGCCGTCATCGTCACCGGCACGCGCTTCGAGACCGAGGCCGAGCGCCTGCCCGCCTCGGTCTCCACGGTCGAGCGCGCCGATATCGAGCTCGAGGCCGTCGCCACGCTCTCCGAGGCGCTCGCCGACCTGCCGGGCGTCACCGTCGCCCAGTCCGGCCCCGCCGGGTCGCTGACCTCGGTCTTCCTGCGCGGGGCGAACTCCAAGCACACCCTCGCCCTGCTCGACGGGATCCGGCTCAACGATCCCGCCAGCGCCAACGGGATCTTCAATTTCGGCTCGGAACTGGTCGGCGACGCCGCCCGCGTCGAGGTGGTCCGCGGCCCGCTGTCCTCGGTCTACGGCTCCGACGCGATCGGCGGCGCGGTGAACATCATCCCGCGCCTGGGCGGCGAGACCGCCTTCGAGCCCTACGCCGAGATCGCCGTGGGCGAATTCTCCACCGTGCGCGGCCTTGTCGGCGCCGCCGGCTCGACGGAGCGCGCGCGCTACGGCCTGACCGTCGAGGCGATGGAGACCGACGGCTACGACGTCACGCCTTCGCGCATGTCGACGGCGACCGGCGATCGCGACGGCGCGGAGTTCGCGGTGCTGACGGCGACCGGCGAATACGATCTCGACGGCGGGGTGACGCTGGAAGGCCTGGTGCGCCTGCGTTCGGCCGAAAGCGAGGTCGACACCTTCTCCGGCGGCGCGAGCGGGTTCCAGCGCGCCGACGACCCCGACCTCGTCAACGCCGACGACTACGCCGTCTGGCGCATGGGCGCGGCCTGGACGAGCCGGGACGGCGGCTTCACCAGCCGCCTGCGCGGCGGCCAGGTGCTCAACGATCTCGAGAACCGCGACGGCGGCGTCATCACCGACACGTATGAGGGGGAGCGCACCTTCGCCGAATGGCTCAATGTCTGGCGGCCCGGCGCGAGCGGGCTGCGCGACCCGCGCGTGAGCTTCGGCGCGCAATACCAGCGCGAGGACATCGAGACCGACGCCGCTTTCGCCGCGCCGCTCTCCGTCGTCGAGGAGGCCTGGGGCGGCTTCGTGGTCGGCCAGGCCGGCCTCGGCGACCGCGTCGATCTCACCGCCTCGGCGCGCGTCGACGACTACGAGAATTTCGGGACCGAGACGACGGCCGATATCGGCGCCGTGGTCCACTTGCCAGAGCTGCGCACCCGCCTCGTCGGCTCGATCGGCTCGGCCTTCAAGGCGCCGACCCTGTCGGAGCGCTTCGCCTCGTCGGCCTTCATCACGCCCAACCCCGATCTCGAACCCGAAGAAAGCGTCGGCTGGGAGCTCGGCTTCGCGACCGCCCTGCCCGCGTTCGGCGCCGAAGACGGCGTGCGCTTCGGCGCGACCTGGTTCGATCAGGACATCGAGGACCTGATCGAGACCGAGTTCGACTTCACCACATTCACCGGCCAGAACGTCAATATCGGCGAGGCCGAGATCGAGGGCTTCGAGGCCTTCGTCGCGATCGCGCCGAGCGAGCGCCTGGACGTCCGGGTGGACTACACCTTCACCGACGCGATCAACGCGGTCACCGGCGCGCGCCTGCTGCGCCGACCCCCGCACGCCTGGTCGGCCTCGGCGCGCTGGCGGCCGGTCGAGCGCGCCGCGCTCAGCCTGGAGTATGTCTTCGTGGGCGAGCGCCGCGACGTGACCTATGACGATGACGGCGTCTTCGTCGCCTCGGGCGCAGTCATCGACGCCTACGAGCTCGTGAACCTGTCCGGGACCTTCGACGTGACCGACCGGATCGAGGCGTTCGCCGCGGCGAAGAACGTCTTCGACGAGACCTGGGAGAACCCGGCGGCCTTCGCCGGGGCGCCGCGCCGCGTCATGGTCGGGCTGAGATACGCGCGATGAGCCTGCGCACGCATATCGCCGCCGCGGCGGGGGCGTTCGCCCTCGCCCCGGCCGCCTTCGCCGACCCGCCGGCGACCGTGTCGCTGGACTATTGCGCCGACCAGTACGTGCTCGCGCTCGCCGACCGCGACCAGATCCGCGCCCTGTCGCCGGAAGCCGACCGCGACTACAGCGCGCTGCGCGAAGACGCCGCCGGCCTGCCTCAGGTGCGCGCGCTGGCCGAGGACGTGCTCGCGCTCGAGCCCGATCTCGTCGTGCGCAGCTATGGCGGCGGACCGCGGGCGCGCGGCTTCTACGACCGCGTCGGCATCGACACCGTGCAGATCGCCTACGCCGCCGACTTCGACGACATCCGCGCCAATATCCGCGCCGTCGCCGCCGCCCTCGAGCAGGAAGCTCGCGGCGAGGCGCTCATCGCCGAGATGGACGCCACGCTGGCCGAGGCCGGCCGCGGGGGCGGCGACGGCCGCACCGCGCTCTACCTCACCGCCTCGGGCGCGACGACGGGCTCGGGCACGATCATGCACGCCGTGTTCGAGGCCGCCGGCTTCGAGAACGCGCTCCGCGATACGGCGGGCTGGCGCATGCTGCCGCTCGAACGCCTCGTGCTCGATCCGCCCGAAACGATCGTGACCGGCTTCTTCGACACGCTGGCCACGCAGTCCGACGCCTGGAGCTATACCCGTCACGGCGCGCTGCAGACGCTGCTGGAGAACGCCGAGACCGCCCATCTCTCGGGCGCGCAGATCGGCTGCACGTCATGGCTGCTCGCCGAGGCCGCGCTCGACGCGCGCCGCCAGGTCGAAGCCCGCCGCTTGGCGGCCGCGCCGTGAGCCGGACGGGCCTCCTCCTCGCGCTCGCCGCGGCGAGCCTCGTCTCCATCGCGCTCGCCTGTCTCGCGGGCAGCGCGCCGCTCTCGGTGGGCGAGACGCTGGCCGGCGTCGCGGGCGCGGGGCGCGAACCCGTCCGGATCATCGTGTGGGACATCCGCCTGCCGCGCGCGCTCGCCGCCTTCCTCGTCGGCGGCGCGCTGGGCGCCAGCGGCGCGGCGCTGCAGGGGCTTCTGAGGAATCCGCTCGCCGATCCCGGCGTGCTCGGCGTCTCCGGCTCGGCGGCGCTGGGCGCGGTGGTCGCCATCTATTTCAATCTCGCCGCGCTGACGACGCTCGCCGTGCCGGGCCTCGCGGTGGCCTTCGCGCTCGGCGCGACCGCCCTGCTCTATACGCTGGGCGCGACACGCATCGGCTCGGTCCAGCTCATCCTCGTCGGCGTCGGAATCTCGAGCTTCGCCGGGGCGCTGACCGCGCTGGCGATGAATCTCGCGCCCAACCCGTTCTCGCTGTCGGACCTGGTGAACTGGCTGCTGGGCTCGGTCGCCAACCGCAGCTGGGCCGATCTCGGCTTCGCCGCGCCGTTCTGGATCGCCGGGCTGGGGCTCGCGCTCGCCGCCGCGCCCGGTCTGCGCGCGCTCGCCCTGGGCGAGGAGGCCGCCTTCACCCTCGGCGTCGACCTGAAACGCACCCGCGCGCTCGTCATCGCGGGGACGGCGCTGATGACGGGCGCGGCGGTGGCGGTCGCCGGCATGATCGGCTTCGTGGGCATCGTCGCGCCCCACGTCGTCCGCCCGCTGGTGAAGCACGATCCCGCCGACCTGATCGTCCCGAGCGCGCTCACGGCCGGGATCATGCTGGTGCTCGCCGATCTCGCGATCCGGCTCGCTCCCTTCACCCAGGAGCTCAAGCTCGGCGTCGCTGCCGCCCTCGTGGGCGCGCCGGCCTTCGTCTGGATCGCCGCGCGTAATCGGAGCATCGGACGATGAGCGTGCTGGAGCTGGATACCGTCTCGGTCGATCTCGGCGGCCGCCGCGTCCTCGACGGCGTCTCGTTCTCCGTCGGTCCGGGCGAGTGCGTCGCCCTCGTCGGGCCCAACGGGGCGGGCAAGTCGACGGCGATCCGCGCCGCGCTCGGCCTGGTTCCGCTGGCCGAGGGCGAAGCCCGGCTCGGCGGCGCGTCCGTCTCTTCGCTCGACCCGCGCGAGCGCGGGCGCCGGGCGAGCTATCTGCCGCAGGCGCGCGATACGGCCTGGGCGATCCGCGCGCGCGACCTCGCCGCGCTCGGCCGCTTCGCCTGGGGCGGCGCGCCCTATGACCGGCTGGACGCGGACGACCGCGCCGCCGTCGACGCCGCGCTCGACCGCGCCGATGCGGCCGCGCTCGCCGGCCGCCGCGTCGACGCGCTGTCGGGCGGCGAGCAGGCCCGCGTCCATCTCGCCCGGGCGCTCGCCGCCCGCGCGCCGGTCCTCTTGGCCGACGAGCCCGTGACCGCGCTCGACCTGCGCCACCAGCACGACGCGCTGGCCGTGCTGCGAGGCGAGGCCGAGGCCGGTCGCGCCGTCATCGCCGCGCTGCACGATCTCGACGCGGTTTTGGGCTGGGCGGACCGGGTGATCGTCCTCGACGGCGGGCGCGTCGCTGCGGAAGGCCCGCCGGAGGCGACGCTGACGGACGATCTGCTCGCGCAGGTCTTCGCGATGAAGCGCGCCGATCGCGGCTACACGCCGGCGTGAAGCGCTGCGAACTTCCATGCTGGATTGGGCGTTATTGATGCATGCGCCGGTCGCGTGAATGGCCGCAGCGCGTGCAGGAGGCCCGCATTGGAGTCCGACGACGCCGATCAGGACGCATCCCGGGGCGAGGTCCTCGAGACGTGGGAAGGCGCGACGCTCGACACCGCCGCGTTCGCCGGGACGCTTCTGGGCGCCCTGCGCGACGCCCGGCGCCGCCATGGCGGGTCGACCCCGATCCTCCAGGACGGCGACGGAGAGCCGATCGGCTATGACCGGCTGATCCAGGCGGCCTACGCGCTCGGCGGACGGCTCGCGCGGAAGACCCGCGGAGACAAGGCGGTCGGCGTGCTGCTGCCGACCGCCGCGCCGGCCGTCATCGCCGTCTTCGCGCTCCACGCCGCCGGGCGCACGCCGGCCATGCTCAATTTCACCGCCGGCGCGGCCCATATTCGCGCCGCCTGCGAGCTGGCCGACGTGAAGACGGTCGTCACCTCGCGGCGCTTCATCGAGGCCGCCGGGCTCGAGGCCCTCGCCGAAAGCCTGGAGACCGATGTCGAGCTCGTTCGGCTGGAGGACGTCCGGGCCGAGATCGGCGCGCTCGACAAGCTCGTCGCCGGCGTCCGCGCCGCCCTGCCGGATCCGGGCCTGGCGAGGACCTCGCCGGACGACCCGGCCGTCCTCCTGTTCACCTCGGGCACGACGGGAACGCCCAAGGGCGTCGCGCTCAGCCACGCCAACATCCTCGCCAACATCGCCCAGTGCCGCGCCCACATCCCCTTCGACCCCGACTGGGTGTTCTTCAACGCCCTGCCGATCTTCCACGGCTTCGGGCTGACCGGCGGCGTGCTGCTGCCGATCCTCGGCGGCATGAAGACCGTGCTCCACCCCTCGCCGCTTGACCGCAAGCTGATCCCCGAGCTGATCGCGAAGACCGGGGCGAACGTGCTCGTCTCCACCGACACGTTCGCGCGGTATTACGCCCGCGCGGCGGACAAGGACGCGCTCGAGGGCCTGCGCTATGTCGTGCTCGGCGGCGAGCGCATGAGCGATGCGACGAAGCGGCTGTTCGCGCGCAAGTCCTCCGCCGCCGTCCTGCAGGGCTACGGTCTGACCGAGTGCGGACCGGTGATCGCCGTCAACCAGCCCGACGCCGACAGGCCCGGCACGGTGGGCCGGCTGCTGCCCGGCATGAAGGCCCGGCTCGAGCGCGTTCCCGGAATCAAGGCCGGCGCGCGGCTGCTCGTGCGCGGCCCAAATATCATGCTGGGCTATCTCGATCCCGAGCGCCGCGGCGCGGTCGAGGCGCGGACCGGTCGCTGGTTCGACACCGAGGACCTGGCCGAAGTCGATTCCGACGGCTTCATCACGGTCACCGGCCGCATCAAGCGCTTCGCCAAGATCGGCGGCGAGATGGTCTCGCTCGACGACGTCGAGTCGTGCGCCCGCGCGCTGTGGCCAGACGCGCACCACGCCGCGATCGCGCTTCACGCCGACAGGAAGGGCGAAGCGATCGTCCTCGTGACCGACCAGTCCGACGCGGACCGGGAGGCGTTCGGCGAAGGCGCGCGCGAGCGCGGCTGTTCCCGCCTCGTCATCCCCTCGCGCATCCGCGTGGTCGACGACGTGCCGCTGCTGGCGACCGGCAAGCCCGACTACACGCGGGTCCGCAATCTCTTCGACGACGATCAGCCGGGGAATGGCGGCGCGTCGGCGTCGGTCAGCGAGCGCTCGACATAGGCCTTCACCCGCGCGGTGACGTCGGCGGCGTCGCCGGCGAGCGCGGCGGGCGGGATCGGCGCGCCGAAGATCAGCCGGTAGTCGCCGCGCTTCTTGTTGAGGAGTTCGTGGAAGAGCGTGATGTCGCGCAGCTCCTCGGAGACCTTGTCGAACAGGTGGAACAGCCGCGAGAACGGCCCGGCGACATGGACCGGGACGACGGGCGCGGCGTGCTTGCGCGCCAGGGCTGCGGCCGAATGCTCCCAGGGCGGATCCTCCAGCCGGCCGTTCTTCACCCGCGCGATGGCGCCGGCGGGGAAGACGCCGATCAGCCGCTCGGCGTCGAGGGCCTGGCGGGCGCGCTTGAGCGTGCGCTTGGCCGACTTGAGCGTGCGCGTCTCCGCCGGCCAGTCGACGGGGATCAGGGACTCGGAAAAGCCCGGACAGACCCGGTGGGCGTCGGCGTTGGCGAAGAAGCAGATGTCCGGCCGGACCGGGCGCACGGCGTCGTAGACCGCGATCCCGTCGGCGATGCCCGTGGGATGGTTCATCATCAGGATGCAGCGGCCTTGCCGCGGCACATGGTCGAGCCCGTCGGTCGACACGCTCAGGCGCAGCAGGTCGCTCACATGATCGAGCGCGGCGTAGCCGCCCAGCGGCGCGATCGCGTCGGCCATCCGGCGCGCCTCGCGATAATTGAGCATGGCGCGCAGGAGCGGCTGCAGCAGCGGCCAGAGCGGGCTCGCGGCGAGCCGCGGCGCGCGCTCCTCGATGAGGATGTCGACGATGTGCTTTGGGGAGCGATCCGATCGGGACGTCACGATGGGGCGCCGCGTCCGCGCGCGCCTGGAGCGGGTGAAGGGAATCGAACCCTCGTCGTCAGCTTGGGAAGCTGCTGCTCTACCATTGAGCTACACCCGCGAGAAGCGCGGCAGACCTACGAAATAAGGGCAAACGGGCGAGGCTGGCAAGCGCGGCATCTCCGCACGAACCCGAACAAACCGTATATTCCGTGCTCGCGAGTCCCGAAATAGTCCCGAAGCGAGTTCGCGGGGTGTTCGCGTCCAGGATCGAGCGTTGGCAAGCCCTACCCTGGGAACCACAATCACACATCCGCCTTGGGCGAGCGCTCGCCTTTGGGGATCCAGCCCTCATTATGAACGCCGTTATCTAACCACCCGAGCGTCCGCCGCTTCGTTGCCAGATAAACCGCACCACAATATCCGCACCGTTGCGCTCCGGCTGACAGCTCCTCCTCCAAAGCTGGGTCCGCCGCCATGATCCGGGCGATTTGCTCGGGCGTAAGATCGTGCTGCCGGCCCTGAGTGCCGCCCGAACAGGATCGGCCTTCCGGACAGATGATGCTCTTACTCATGCGCAGTTCCTCCCGCCTAGAAGATCACGCGGGCATAGTGGATACGTTGAGATATGCAGCCAACCGAAACCCTGTCGGCTGCGCCGAGTTCGAAAGTGGTGGGTGCGGGGGCAGGATCGGGGCTGTCGCTCGCTCGTCATGCGCCCACGATCGCCCCGCAGGGTGAATGACGACTAAATCCCCGGCCGAAAATCACCCGGGTTTTCCACAATTCGCCGCGGCGGACGCGCCGCCGGCGCCTGTCAGCGCAGGGCGTCGCGACGCGACTGCATTTAATCTGAACTCATTTCTCGCCGGATGAGCATTGGGCGCATGACAATGGCAATGCCCTCGCTTGTAGGAGGGTAGCTGTAAGGGGTTTTGCCTCATGTATCTTTCTTATCGTGGTCGACACACGAGTTTCGTCTTTTTCGACCAGCGGCTCGCGGCAATAGACCCATTGCTTCTACTCGCCTTGATGAACGTCTTCTCCTGACGCCTCGCGCGAAAGCGCAGCGCTGGACGTGCGCGGCCCGGTCTTCATCCAGGCCGACATCGCATCGGGCCGGAACAATGCCTGGATCGGGCGGGATTTCGGCGACGCGCTCGCCGGCGGCGGAGACGGCGAGTGGGAGCACCGCTTCAACATCAATATCGGGCTGTATTTCTGACGCCCCCCGCACGCGGCGAACACGAAATGTTCAGCGCCGCGGCGTTGAGACGGGGCGGGACGCGCCATAGCTTCCCTCCGAGAAGCAATCCCGGTGGCCGCCTTGAACCAGCCCGTCCAGCTCGCCCCCTTCTCCCATCCCGACGTCACCGCGAAGGGCGAGACGCGCGCCGCGGTCGGCTTCGAGCGGCTCGAGACGCTGTGGTTCAACACCGGCACGCTGTGCAATATCGAGTGCGCCAACTGCTATATCGAGAGCTCGCCGACCAATGACAGCCTCGTCTACCTGAGCGAGGCCGACGTCGCGGGCTATCTCGACGAGGTCGACGCGCTGGGCTGCGGGCCCATCGAGATCGGCTTCACCGGCGGCGAGCCCTTCATGAACCCGGCCATGATCCGGCTCGCCGAGATGGCGCTGGAACGCGGCCACGACGCGCTGATCCTGACCAACGCGATGAAGCCGATGATGCGCCCGCGCGTGCAGCGCGGCCTGGTCGACCTGCGCGAACGGTTCGGCGACCGCCTGACGATGCGGGTGAGCCTCGATCACTACACCGCCGAACGCCACGACGCCGAGCGCGCCGAGGGCGCGTTCGAGTCCGCGATGACCGGCATGGAGTGGCTGGCGCGCGAGGGCTTCCGCCTGTCGGCGGCGGGCCGGGCCGCCTTCGCCGAGAGCGAGGCCGATGCGCGGGCGGGCTTCGCCGCGCTGTTCGCCGAACGCGACATTCCCGTCGACGCCGCCGATCCCGCGCAGCTGGTCGTGTTCCCGGAAATGGATCCCGCCGGCGAGCCGCCCGAGATCACGACCGCCTGCTGGGACATTCTCGGCGTCGATCCGCGCGCGGTGATGTGCGCGACCAGCCGGATGGTGGTCCGCCGCAAGAACGCCGACGGGCCGGTCGTGCTGTCGTGCACGCTCATCCCCTATGACGACGGCTTCGAGATGGCGACGACGCTCGCCGAGGCGCTCAGGCCGGTGAAGCTCAATCACCGCTTCTGCACCCAGTTCTGCGTCCTCGGCGGGGCGAGCTGCTCGGGTTAGGCCGCGCCGGCGAAGTGCTTGGACAGCTTCAGCCCCTGGGCCTGGTAGTTCGAGCCTGACGCGCCGTAGGGCGTCGCCACCGCGCCGGCCATCTGCTCGTAGACGAGCCGGGCGACCGGCTGGCCGTGTTCCAGGATGAAGGGCACGTCGCGGCCGCGCACCTCCAGGACAGCCCGCGAGCCGGCGCCGCCGGCGGCGTCGACGCCGAAGCCGGGATCGAAGAAGCCGGCGTAGTGGGCGCGGAACTCGCCGATCTCCGGGGCGATGGGCGCCATCTCGGCGGCCTCGCCGACCGGGATCTCGACGGCCTCCCGCGAGGCCAGGATGTAGAACTCGCCGGGATCCAGCACGATGCGCCCGCCCGGGGCGCGCACCGGCTCCCAGAAGGCCGGCGCGGCGTGGCCGCCGGGCTGCGCGAGATCGACGAGCGGGGAATGGCGCTTGGCGCGATAGCCGATGGGCGCGTCGCCGCGGCCGGCGAGATCGACCGACAGCGTCAGCGTCCGGGTCGCCGCGTGCGGGCCGCGGCGCAGCCGGGCCTGCACCAGCCGGTCGCCCGGCCGAGCGAGCACCGAGAAGGTGCGCGGACAGATCTCGACATAGAGCGGGCCCCGATAGCCCGCCGGGACCTGGTCGAAGGCGCCGGCGCGGTCTGCGATCACGCGCGTGAACACGTCGAGCCGGCCCGTCGAGCTCTTGGGATTCATGGCCCCGGCGACGTCGGCGGGCAGGGCGAGCGATTCCTGCAGCTCGGCGAGATAGACGCAGCCCGTCTCGAGCACCGCCCCGCCGTCCAGGTCGAGCTCGTGCATGACGAGGTCGCCGTCGAGCCGCTCGGCGACGGCGCGCTCGGGGCCCGGCAGGAAGCTCGCGCGCAGCCGCCAGGCGCGGCGCGCCAGGCGGAGGTCGACGCTGGCGGGCTGGATCTGGCCGGCCTCGAGCGGGGCGGCGGCCGTGATGGCGCCGGACCCGGCGAGGGCCTCGAGATCGACGTCTGGCAGGATGCCCGCGGGCGCGGTCATGCGGCGGCGGCCTTTCGTTTGACGGCGGCCGGAATCGGCCGACCGGAGGGATCGACCATTCCAGCATGGGGCGCCGGAAGTCCAGCCGACCGCGCGGCGCCTCTTGAGCAATTCACGCGTTAGATGTCAGATCAGGCTTCGCAGGGAGGCCGGAGCGCCATGTACAGGAGCGAGACGCGCGGCGTCGTGATCAAGGTCGAGCCGGACTATCTCGACGACGAGTCCGAGCCGGGCGAAAGCCGGTTCGTCTGGTCCTACACCGTCGAGATCGAGAACACGCGCGCCCAGCCGATCCAGCTGATGTCGCGGGAATGGCGGATCACCGACGCGATGAACCGCACCGAGATCGTGCGCGGCGACGGCGTCGTGGGCGAGCAGCCCGTCATCAAGCCGGGCGGCCGGTATCGCTACACCTCCGGGGCGCCTCTGCCGACGCCGTCGGGCTTCATGTCGGGCGCCTATGTCATGCGGTCGAAGGACGGCGAGGAGTTCTGCGCCGACATCCCGGCCTTTTCGCTCGACACCCCGCACGACCGGTTCACGCTGCACTAGGGTCCGGACTCAATTCTTTTGTCGGAGTGACAGCCGAATGAGCAAGGGATGGGAGGAAAGACGCGCAGGCCGGGGCCATTCCCGGCCAAGCGGCTTGACGCGACAGGCCGCCGCTCAGTCGGCTGAGGCTGCTTGGTTTCGCACCGAGCGGCGATCTTTCGGCCCGTGGCGGCGTTGCGGTCCCTTGAAAAGGGCCGCCTTTCCTGCGGGACCGCGCCTGGCCACAAACCAAAATCCCGCCGCTCACTGCGGCAAAAGAATTGTGTCCGGACCCTAGGCGCGGCCGGTGAGCCCTTCCTTCCGAACCGTCCTGTTCATCCTGGGCATGATGCTCGCGGCGCTGTCGGCGGCGCAGCTCGTGCCCGCCATCGTCGATCTCAACACCGACGCCCAGTCGGCGCACGCCTTCTTCGGATCGGCCGTGCTCGGCCTGTTCGCGGGCGGCGTGATGGCGCTGATGGGTCGCGGCGCGGTGCGCGATCTCACCCCGCGCGGCGCCATCCTGATCGCCGGAGGGTCCTGGGTTCTGCTGGCCTTCGCCGCCGCCGTGCCGCTCAAGCTCGCCGGGGTCGGGCTCAGCTGGACCGACGCGATCTTCGAGGCGACCTCGGGCATCACCACGACGGGCGCGACGGTGATGACGGGCCTGCAGGACCAGCCGGCGGGGATCCTGCTCTGGCGGGCGATCCTTCAGTGGATCGGCGGAGTGGGCATCATCGTGACCGCGATGGCGATCTGGCCGCTGCTCGGCGTCGGCGGCATGCAGCTCTTCCGGCTGGAGAGCTCGGAGAAGACCGAGAAGGCGCTGCCGCGCGCCGGCCAGATCGCCGCGACCGTGGGCGTCGCCTACCTGGTCCTCAGCTTCGCCTGCTTCCTGGCCTATCTCGCCGCCGACATGACGCCCTTCGACGCGGTCGCCCACGCCATGACGACCGTCGCGACAGGCGGCTTCTCCACCCATGACGGCTCGATCGGCGCGTTCGCCGCCGGCGGCGCCGACCTTGTCGCGCTGGTCTTCATGATCCTCTCCGCCCTGCCCTTCCTGCTCTATCTGCGCGCGGCGACGGGGCGGCCCGACATGCTGTTCACCGACAGCCAGGCGCGCGCCTTCCTCGGCGTGGCGCTCGTCGCGGCGGCGAGCCTGACGGGCTGGCTCGTCTTCAACGAGGTCGAACCCAATGCGGGCTCCGCGCTCAGGATGGCCGCGGTGAACGGCGTGTCGATCCTCACCGGCACCGGCTACGCCAGCGCCGACTACAATCTGTGGGGCGGCGGCGCGGCGGCGATCTTCTTCACGCTGATGTTCGTCGGCGGCTGCGCCGGATCGACGACGTGCTCGGTGAAGATCTTCCGCTACCAGATCGCGGCGGCCGCGCTGCGGGCCTACATCGTCCAGTATGTCCGCCCGCACGCCGTGCGCCCGGTGCGCTATCGCGGCAAGATCCTGCCCGACGCCACGCTGCGCTCGGTGCTCGGCTTCTTCTTCGTCTTCTTCGCGACCTTCGCGGCGTCGGCCGCCGCGCTGTCGCTGATCGGGCTCGACCCGGTCACGGCGGTTTCGGGCGCGGCCACGACGCTGGCCAATGTCGGCCCCGGCCTGGGCGCGACGATCGGCCCGGCGGGGACGTTCCAGTCCCTGCCCGACGCGGCGAAATGGGTGATGACCGCGGCCATGCTGATCGGCCGGCTGGAGATCATGACGCTGCTGGTCCTGCTCACGCCGGGCTTCTGGCGGGGGTGAGCTACTCGAACCGGTCCGCGTAGCCGCTGGCGGCGAGAATCGCCTCGGGACCCTCCAGACGCAGCAGCGTGTCGATCGCCGCGCGCTTGTCCTCGGCCCGGTCGAAATAGGCCTGCGCGATCCGCCGGCCGACCCAGTAGCCCGCCTCGTGGGGCCAGCCCTCCGGCGCCCGGCGGAAATTCGCGAGCCACCGGCCGTAGGCTTCCGCGACTTCGGGCGGCGGCTCGTTCAGGTCCGCGCCGGCCTCGAGGGCGCTGCGGATCGTGGTCCGGTCGGCGTCGAACCGCCGCCAAAGCTCGGCCTCGCGCTCGCGGGCCCAGCTGTCCTTGTCGGCGTCGGGCACGGTCCCGGTGACCAGCATGGCGATGAAATCGGCCATCCCCTCCGCCATCGAATAGCCAAGCAGGGGGTCGGCGAACTCGCCCTCGAGACCGGTTTGCATCTGCAGGACATGCACGGTCTCGTGGGCGAAGAAATGGCGGAAATACGTGCGCGCATCCTCCGGCGTCTCCGCGACCTCGCAGATGACCTCGAGGCCCAGCACCTGGGCGTCCGGACCGGCTGTCCCGCCCGAATTGCCCGCGCCGAAAACGACGTGGATCTCCGGCAGCGGACGGTCGGGGAAGACGCTCTGAAGCCCCAGATAGATCGAACGCAGGTCCGCGCTCGAGGCTTCCGCGATCGGCAGGCAGACATCGATCGCGCGCCGATACGCCTCGGGGTCGGCGGCGATGCGCGCGGCGAGGTTCTCCGCCGAAATGATGCGGTTCGGCGTGAATATCTCCACGCCACGGCCGGCGCCGTCGAGATAGCCGGCCTGCAGCGCCTCCGCCGTCGGGGCGCCGTCGGCGGCCTCGAACACGGCGACGAAGCGCCGCGCGTCTTCGCTGCGCACCTCGGCGGTGAGCGGATCGACGCCTTCGGCGGCGGCGGCCGGCGCAGAAAGGACGAGGCCCGCCAGCGCCAGCACGATACGGAAATTCATCAATATACCCTCCACGCGAAGGGTTATCATGCCCCGCCCCGAACGCCGCTCCAAGCCGTCAGTTGCGGCCGGCCGCCTCGACCTCCTCGGGCGCGAATTTCCAGTCGATATTGCAGTACTCGCAGGTCATGACGATCTCGCCGTCCTGCATCATGTGCGCCTGATCGTCGTCGGAGAAGCTCGCGAGGATCCGCGCCAGCCGCTCGCGCTCGCAGGTGCAGCGCCGCTCCACGGAGCGCGACTCGTAGAGACGCACGCCGTCCTCGTGGAACAGCCGGAACAGGAGCCGGCCCGCGGAGACGTCCGGATCGAGCAGCTCGGCGTCCTCGGTCGTCTCGAACAGGGCGAGCGCGTTCTCGAACGCATCCGGATCGGCGTCCTCTGCCTCGCCCTCGGCGATCTTCTGGATCAGCGCCCCGCCCGCGCGCCAGCGCGTCTCGCCGCCGGCGACCATCTCCTGGCCGACGGCCAGCCGAATGCGCGTGGGCACCTGCTCGGACTGGCGGAAATAGTGCTCGGCGCTGGCGGCCAGCGTCGGGCCGTCGATCTCGACGACGCCCTGGTAGCGGTCGGTGTCCGCGCCCTGGTCGATGGTCATGGCGAACACGCCCGGGCCGAGCAGCGTCTCCGCGCCCGGGCGCGGACCGTGCTCGGCCTCGATGGCGGCGACGGCCTCGGCGTCGTACTTGGCGAAGGCGCGCACGCCCTCTCCCGTGGTGTAGTCGGCGACGACGAAGGACACCGCGCCGCGGCCCTCGATGCCGCTGGCGGACTCGTTGCGGCCGCTGGCCTGGACGATCAGCCGGCCCTCGAACTTCAGCGCGTCGCCGATCAGCAGGGCGAGCAGCACCGCCTCGCCGGCGAGCGCGCCCACCGAGTCGGGATAGTCGTGCGCCGACAGGATCTTGTCGGCGACCGGGCCGAGCCGGGCGATGCGCCCGCGCACGGGTCGCCGCTCCAGCTGAAACGCCGCGACAATGTCGTCTGCGCCGCCGAGCTCGCCCAGCGACGGCGTCGTGTTCTCCGCCATGAAGGCTCCGTCTATTCGGGCTGCAGCGCGCCCAGAGCCGCGTCGAGCGTCTCGACGGCCCGGCGCGCGTGCGCCTCCTCGATGATCAGCGGCGGGGCCATGCGCGCGACATTGTCCCCGGCCGCTCCGATCAGCAGGTGGTGATCGCGGGCGTGCTTCGCCAGAGTCTTGTTCACATAGCCCTCGCGCAGCTTCAGCCCGAGCAGCAGGCCCTTGCCGCGCACTTCCTCGACCTTGTCGGAATGCGCGTCGGCGACCGAGCCGAGCTGCTGGCGCAGGAAGTTCGAGATCTCGACGACATGGTCGAGGAAGCCTTCGCGGGTGAGCTCGTCATAGACGACATTGCCCACCGCCATCGCCAGCGGATTGCCGCCGAAGGTCGAGCCGTGGGTGCCCACGACCATGTGCTCGCCGCAGGCGTCGGTGGCCAGGCAGGCGCCCAGCGGGAAGCCGCCGCCGACGCCCTTGGCCACGGCCATGATGTCGGGCGCGGCGTCGCCCGCCCAGTGATGGGCCCAGAGCTTGCCGGTGCGCCCGGCGCCGCACTGGACCTCGTCATAGATCAGCAGCGCGCCGCGCTCGTCGCACAGCTCGCGCAGGCCGCGCAGGCAGACTTCCGGGATCTCGCGGACCCCGCCCTCGCCCTGGACCGGCTCGACGAGGACCGCCGCGGTCTGGTCGGTGACGGCGGCGCGCAGCGCGTCGTGATCGCCGAACTCGATCTGGTCGAAGCCCTCCATGCGGGGGCCGAAGCCTTCCAGGTATTTCGGATTGCCGCCGGCGTTGATCGCCCCGTAGGTCCGGCCGTGGAAGGCGCCCGTCACCGTCACGATCCGATAGCGGTCGGGCTGGCCATTGGCGTAGTGGTAATGCCGCGCCGTCTTGAGCGCGCACTCGATCGCCTCGGCGCCGGAATTGGTGAAGAAGACGCGGTCGGCGAAGCTGTCGCGGCAGTATTTCTCAGCGAGCTCGATCTGGCCGGGCACGCGGAACATGTTCGAGGTGTGCCAGAGCTTCTCGGCCTGCGCCTTGAGCGCGGCGACCGCCTTGGGATGGGCGTGGCCGAGGCCGTTGACCGCGATGCCCGAGATGAAGTCGAGATACTCCTCCCCGCTGCGCTCGTAGAGGAACACGCCCTCGCCGCGCTCGAAGATCTGCTCGGGCGGGGCGTAGGTCTCCATCAAGGGCTTCGGCATGCGGTCGCTCCATTCGGTCCGGTAAAGATGCGGCGGGTTTACGCCCGCCGCGCTCAGGTCTTCAAGCGCCATCCCGTGCGCAGGACGAGATAGCTCGCCGCGAGCAGGGCGAGATTGATGGCGGTGATCGCGACGGCGCCGATCCACAGCGCGCCGTCGGCCTGGCCGATGAAGCCGTAACGGAACCCGTCGATCATGTAGAAAACCGGGTTGAAATGACTGATCGTCTGGAACGGCTCGGGCAGGATCTCGATCGAGTAGAACGTCCCCGACAGGAAGGCGAGCGGCATGATGATGAAGTTCGTGATCACCGCGAGATGGTCGAACTTCTCGGCCCAGATGCCCGCGATCACGCCGACCATCGACAGCATCGCCGCCGCCGACAGCCCGTAGAAGGCGACCGCGCCGGCGTGCGCGATCGACATGTCGACGAAGGGTGCGATGACGATCGCGGTGGCCGCGGCCACGATGACGCCGCGCGTCATGGCGCCGCCGATGAAGCCCGCCGCCAGCTCGGCCGGCGATAGCGGCGGCATCAGGAAATCGACGGTGTTGCCCTGGACCTTCGCCACGATCAGCGACGAGGACGAATTGGCGAAGGCGTTGTTCAGAAGCCCCATCATGACCAGGCCGGGCGCCAGGAAGGCGGTGAACTCGATCCCGTTGACGTCGCCGCGGCGCGCGCCGATGGCGAGCGAGAACACCGTCATGTAGAGCAGCGTCGTCGCGACCGGGGCCAGCACCGTCTGGAAGCTGACCTTCAGGAAGCGGCGGACCTCCTTCTTGTACAGCGTCCACAGGCCGAGCCAGTTGACCGCGCCGATCGCGCGGGGCTCCGGCGAGGCGGCGCCGGGAACGGCGGGTTGCTTGGCGGCGTCTTCGGCCATGGGCGACTCCGGCGGCGGGGTTGACGGTCCTCTAGCACGGCCCGGCGCGGCTGCGCGAGGCGCCGGCTGCGGCAGTTATCCACGCCCGATTCGTTTCCGCATCTTGTGTCGAAACCGCCCTTGGATACTGTATCTCGTGTCCGGCCCCAAGATATTGGGATTGAGGCCGGGCGCCGCCCCAACGGGTAGGTTTCGTGCAGAGCGTAGCAGGCGAGGAGCGCACCGCCATGGCTTGGACCGAAGAACGCGTGGAAACGCTGAAAAAACTGTGGGCTGAGGGTCTGAGCGCAAGCCAGATCGCCAAGGAGCTCGGCGGCGTCACCCGCAACGCCGTGATCGGCAAGGTGCACCGCCTTGGGCTGTCGGGCCGCGCCGCGCCGTCGCGCCCGACCCGCCGCGTCGTGTCGAAGCCCGCCGCCAAGCCGCGCCGGACCCCGAATGCGCCGGCGCGTTCGAAGCCGGCCGCGGCCAAGTCCGCCCCCGCGCCGGCGCCCAGGCCCGCGCCGGTCGAGGCCGCCCGCCTGCCCAACGGCGAGTACGCCACGGTGCTGACGCTGCGCGAGAGCATGTGCAAATGGCCCATCGGCGACCCGGCCGACGCCACCTTCCGCTTCTGCGGCCGCAAGGCCTCGCCGGGCGGCGCGTATTGCGAGGCGCACGCCGAGATGGCCTACCAGCCGCAGTCCAAGCGCAAGCGCAAGCCGACCGACGACGCGCGCGCCGTGCTCGACAGCCTGCAGGCGACGCGCCGGGTGAATTTCTGAGCGAAGCGGGGATCGCCGGGACGAAGACGAAGGGCGGGGCCGCGCGGCGCCGCCCTTCTTCTTGCGGGTCAGCTGCGCCAGCGCAGCGTGACCTCGTCCTGCAGCGGGTGAACGAACTCCGCGCCGGTCTCGACCGACCGCGTCCAGGCCTTCTTCATTCTGAAGTACCACTTCGCCTGAACGTCGGCGTCGTTGATCAGCATCAGGCGCGGATTGAACTTCAGGCCCTCGTACTGCTTCTGGACGATGACGCGATCCTGGTCGAGGAAGGCGCGCGCGAAGACGCCCAGCAGGGGCTTGAGCGCGGTCAGCACGGGGTGATCCCAGTACAGCACCTGGGTGACCTCGGTGCGCTCATGATCGATCGGGGTGACGACGGTGAGCGAGGTCACGAAGCGCTCGCCGACGCGGACATGCTCCGTACGCACGCCCGGCAGCCGGAACGCGATCTCCGTCGTCGGCTTTCCGCCCAGCACCCTGTAGGCTAGCGAATTGCTCGAGGGCGGGTGATTGACCATCGAGAAGCCGCGTTCGACCGGCGCGAAACGCTTCTCCTTCTCGTACATGTTCCCCGAGCTGCGCCAGTACCAGGACTGGTGGACATAGGGCCCGTGCGCCGGGTCCATCAGACCGATGATCGCATTGTCCACATGACAGGCGAATTCGACGACGTGGACATAGTTGGGCCGCCGCTCGCCCACGCCGGGTATGTCGGGCGGCGGAAACGGCGGCTCCACCGGCTCGGCCTCCGCCATCGCCGGGCCTTCGACCGGCGTGTCGCAGACGAACACCCACACCAGCCCCTGATGCTCGCGCACGGGATAGCGCCGCACGCAGATCTTCGACAGGTCCACTTGCTGGCCCTCGACGAGCGAGGGGATCGCCTTGCAGCGCCCTTCCCGACCGAACCGCCAGCCGTGATAGGCGCATTCGATTTCGACTGCGCCGCTTTCGTCCTCGAGCAACCGGCCCTCGGACAACGGGATTCCGCGATGCGGGCAGATATCGCGGATTGCGAACGCCTTCCCCTCGGAATCGCGGGCAAGCAAAATCGGCTGGCCCATGATCACCTTGCGCAGCATCGCTCCAGGCTTGAGCCGTCGCGACGGCGCGCCGAGATACCAGAGATGCGAAAGGAATGACGTTTCTTCGGTCATGGCTGCGCATTGCGCCTTCAATGAAAAGGCGCACCCTAGTGGCGCCGCGAGAGCCGCGCCACCGCCCCGCGCGGCGCGATCAGGCCGGCGCGTTCAGCGCGTAGCCGGCGGAGCGCACCGTGCGGATCGGATCGGTTTCGGCGTGCTTGTTCAGCGCCTTGCGCAGCCGGCCGACATGGACGTCGACGGTGCGGGCCTCGACATAGACGTCCGCGCCCCAGACCGCGTCGAGCAGCTGCTCGCGCGAAAAGACGCGGCCGGGGTGCTGCATCAGGTGATCGAGCAGACGGAACTCGGTGGGCCCGAGGTGGATCTCCTCGCCGCCGCGCACCACGCGATGGGCGGCGCGGTCGATGGTGATGTCGCCGCACGTGACCTTGTCCTCGGCCAGACCCGGCCGAATGCGGCGGAGCACGGCGCGCAGGCGCGCGAACAGCTCCTTCATCAGGAAAGGCTTGACGATGTAGTCGTCGGCGCCGGTGTCCAGCCCGCGGATCCGGTCGCCCTCCTCGCCGCGCGCGGTGAGCATGATGATCGGCACGTTGCGGGTTTCCTGGCGGCCGCGCAGGCGCCGGCACACTTCGATGCCCGACAGCTTGGGGAGCATCCAGTCCAGGATGACGACGTCGGGCTGGTCTTCCTCGACAAGCATCATCGCCTCCTCGCCGTCGCCGGCGACGGACACGCGGAAGCCTTCCTTGTTCAGATTGTACTGGAGCAGCTCGGCGAGCGCGTCCTCGTCCTCGACCACAAGAACATGAGCCTGCATGGCGCGATTCCCTGCTCTACTCCGGCGCTTCCGGCCGCGGCCCGCGCGGACGCTCGGCCGTCAGCTCCTTGCCCGTGACGACATAATGGATGTCCTCGGCGATGTTGGTGGCGTGATCGCCCATCCGCTCGAGATTCTTCGCGACGAACAGGAGATGGGCGGCGGCCCCGATCATCTTCGGGTCCTCCATCATGTAGGTGATCAGCTCGCGGAACAGCGAGTTGTAGTGCTCGTCGACCTCGTCATCGCGCTCCCAGACGCCGACGGCGCGCTCGATCTCGCCGGTCGCGTAGGCGTCGAGCACCTCGTGGAGCTGGGACTGGACGAGGCGCGCCATGCGCTCGACCGACTTGGTCAGCGCCACCGGCTCGCTCCTGTTCAGGACGCGCACCCGCCGGGCGATCGACTTGGCGAGATCGCCGACGCGTTCGAGGTCCGAGGAGATCTTGAGCGCGGCGATGCACGAGCGCAGGTCGGTGGCCATCGGCTGACGCAGGGCGAGCAGGCGGATGATCTGGCGCTCAAGGTCGCGATGATAGGTATCGACCTGCTTGTCGCGTTCGACCACGTCCTCGGCGAGACGCCCGTCGCGCTTGACGACCGCCTCGACGGCGTCGGAGACCATGCTCTCGGCGAGCCCGCCCATGGTCGCGACGTCGCCGGCGAGATGCTCGAGCTCCTCGGAGAAGGCCTTGACGATGTGCTGGTGGCCTGCGCCTTGCTGCGTCATGGCGAAATCCTTTCAGCGCCGCGGGAAGCGGCCTTGCGGCCGGCTCATCCGAACCGTCCCGTAATATAGTCCTGCGTGCGTTGATCGCTCGGGTTGGTGAACATCTGCTCGGTCGGCCCGAACTCCACCAGCGCGCCGAGATGGAAGAAGGCGGTCATCTGGGAGACGCGCGCGGCCTGCGCCATCGAGTGGGTGACCATGATGATGCAGTAGTTCTGCCGCAGCTCGTCGATCAGCTCTTCGATCTTGGCCGTGGCGATCGGGTCGAGCGCCGAGCACGGCTCGTCCATCAGGATCACCTCCGGGTTGACCGCGATCGCGCGCGCGATGACGAGGCGCTGCTGCTGGCCGCCCGACAGCGCGGTGCCGGGCGTGTGGAGCCGGTCGGCGACCTCGTCCCAGAGGCCGGCCTTCTTCAGGCTGGTCTCGACGATGGCGTCGCGCTCGGCGCGGTCGGAAGCCAGGCCGTGGATCTTCGGGCCGTAGGCGACATTGTCGTAGATCGATTTCGGGAACGGGTTGGGCTTCTGGAAAACCATCCCGACGCGCGCGCGCAGCACCACCGGATCGACGGCGCGATCGTTGATCTCCTCGCCGTCGATCGTGATCGATCCGCTCACGCGGGCGGTGTCGATCGTGTCGTTCATGCGGTTGATGCAGCGCAGGAAGGTCGACTTGCCGCAGCCCGACGGGCCGATGAAGGCCGTCACGGAGCGATCGGGGATGTCGACGCTGATCGAGTCGAGCGCCTGCTTGTCGGCGTAGAACACGTCGACGTCGCGCGTGGCGACCTTCGTCGCCCGCGATTCCTCGGCGGCGTGGTAGACAGTCTCGGCGTCTCCGCTCGCGCGGGCTTCGTCGTACACGGTCACCATCTCCGTTCGAACCGGCGGCGCAGCCAGATGGCCGCCGCGTTGAAGATCACCATCAGGGCGAGCAGCACCAGGATGGCCGCCGCAGTGCGGGCTTCGAAGGCGCGTTCGGCCGCGCCGGACCAGAGAAAGATCTGGACGGGCATCACGGTGGCCGGCTCGGTGAATCCGGCCGGCCCGACCGTGGGCGGATCGGCGATGAAGGCCACCATGCCGATCATCAGCAGCGGCGCGGTCTCGCCCAGCGCCTGCGCCAGGCCGATGATCGAGCCGGTGAGCATGCCCGGCGCGGCCAGCGGGATCACGTGGCCGAACACCGCCTGGGTCTTCGATGCGCCGACGCCGAGCGCGGCTTCGCGGATCGACGGCGGCACGGCCTTCAGCGCGGCGCGCGAGGAGATGATGACGGTGGGCAGCGTCATCAGCGCGAGCACCATGCCGCCGACCAGCGGCGCCGAGCGCGGCAGCCCGAAGAAGTTGATGAACACGGCGAGGCCGAGCAGGCCGAACACGATCGAGGGCACCGCGGCGAGATTGTTGATGTTGACCTCGATGATCCCGGTGATCCGGTTCTTCGGCGCGAACTCCTCGAGATAGACCGCCGCGCCGACGCCGATCGGCACGGCGAGCGCCATCGTCACCAGCATGGTCAGCATCGAGCCGATCATCGCGCCGAGCACGCCGGCGAGCTCCGGCTCGCGGCTGTCGGCGTGGGTGAACAGGGTGGTGTTGAAGGCGTTCTGGACGAAGCCGCGTTCCTCGAGCGCGCGCGTCCAGACGATCTGGCGGTCCGAGATCCGCCGCGCCGAGGGCGGCGTCTCCAGCTCCCACAGCGTCCAGTCGTCCATGCGCCCCGTCGCTTGCGGCGCGATCACCGGGGTCCCGACCGCGCTGCGCCCGTCGGCGGCGATGCGCTCGATCGCGACGACGCCGTCGGCGGCCGCCACGAACAGGCTGGGCGTGCCCGGTCCGAGCGTCACCGGATCGGCCCCGAGGCGCGCCTCGAGCCGGTCGGCCAGAGCCGCGCTGCGTTCGGCCTCGGCGCGCGCGGCGGCCGCCTCGTCGCGGGTCGCCGCGCCCGACGCCGCGGCGCGGGCGGCCTCGGCCCGCTCGCGCGCGGCGGCGACGCGCTCGCGCACGACGGCGTCCATGGCGTCGAGGAATGCGGCGAACACCGGCGCCTCGCCCTCGATGCGCGCCGCGCCGTCCTCGATCGCGATAGTGATCGGCGCCGAACCGGGCCGGCGCGTCTCGTCGACCGTCGCGCCCTTGAGATAGAGGTCGGCGTCGTCGGACAGCGGCATCGCGAACTCGATCCGCTCGCCGACGAGATCGGGATCGTCGACCACCTGGTTGAGCAGGCGCGCGGCGTTCACCGCCGAGTACAGGCCGAACAGCTCGCGCAGGGCCGAGGCGTCCGACACCGAGGGGAACTGTTCGCGCAGGGCCTGCTGAATGACCGTGTTGTAGGAGCCCCGGCGCAGCGACGCCTCGCTCATGTCGCCGCGCGGATCGACCGCCGCGCGTTCGATCTCGACGGGCAGGGTCAGCCGGTGCGCGGTGAACGCCCCGGCGGCCTGCAGCACGATCGAGCCGAGCAGCAGGACCAGGAAGACGAGCGCCAACCCGATCGCGCCGAGCCCGTAGGCGCGGAAGCGGCGCTCCGCGCGATGGCGCTTGGCGAGGCGGGCCTCGACCGCCGCGCGGATGTCGCGGGATGAAGCGGGCGCGTCAGTCATACTTTTCCCGGAACCTCTGAACCACGCGCAGCGCGATGATGTTGAAGATCAGCGTCAGGGCGAACAGCACCAGGCCGAGCGCGAACGCCGACAGCGTCTTGGGGCTGTCGAACTCCTGGTCGCCGGTGAGCAGCATGACGATCTGGACGGTGATCGTCGTGACCGCCTCGAGCGGGTTGGCCGTCAGATTGGCGCCCTGGCCGGCGGCCATCACCACGATCATCGTCTCGCCGACGGCGCGCGACACCGCCAGCAGCACGGCGCCGACGATGCCCGGCAGGGCCGCGGGAACCACCACGCCGCGGACGGTTTCCGACTTGGTCGCGCCCATGGCGTAGGACCCGTCGCGCAGCGCCTGGGGCACGGCGTTGATCACGTCGTCGGACAGCGAGGACACGAAGGGGATGATCATCACGCCCATCACCAGGCCCGCCGACAGCGCGCTCTGGGTGACGGCGTCCTCGTAGCCGAGAAACAGCGCCAGGTCGCGCAGGAACGGCCCGACCGTGAGCAGGGCGAAGAAGCCGTAGACCACGGTCGGGATGCCCGCGAGGATCTCGAGCATCGGCTTGGCCCAGGCGCGCATGGTCGAGCCGGCGTATTCCGACAGGTAGATCGCCGACATCAGGCCGACCGGCACGGCCACGGCCATCGCGATCAGGGTGATGAGCCCGGTGCCGGCGAACAGCGGCACCGCGCCGAACGCGCCCGACTGGCCCACCTGGTCGTCCCGGATGGCGATCTGCGGGCTCCACTGCGTGCCGAACAGGAATTCGTGCAGGCGCCAGTCGATGGATTCGAAGAAGCGCAGGCTCTCGAACAGGAGCGACAGCACGATGCCCAGCGTGGTGAGGATGGCGATGGCCGAGGCCAGCATCAGCACGCCGCCGACCACGCGCTCGACGCGGTTGCGCGCGCGGAAGTCCGGCCCGACCCGGCTGCGGGCCCAGGCGAAGCCTGCAAGCGCGAGCGCGATCGCCCCGCCCGCCACGCCCCATTTCATGCGGCTCTCCAGCGGCCGCATCGCGCGGGCCGCCGCGCGCAGCGTCGGCGCATCGCGGCTGGCGGTGCCTTCGCCGAACGCCAGGGCCCGCGCGTCGGCGATGAACAGCTGGCGCCGTTCCCGCGGCGCCAGCGCGTATTCGAATCCCGCCCGGGCGCGCAGGCCGGCCTCGCTGTCGGGCGCGCGCGCCGCGGTTTCCGCGGCGATCTCCCTGCGCTGGCGCGCGAGCGAATCGGCCACCGTCGTCCGCTCCCGCGAGAGGCGATTGATCGTCTCGTGCGCGCCGGATTCGCTGCGCGCCGCGGCGAGCGCCTCGGCGATGCGCGCCTCGTCCTCGCGCAGCGCGGCGATCTCGGCGTCGCCGGCGAGCCGCTCCTCGTAGGCGCGAAGAAGCGGAGCCGCCTCCTCCTGCAGCTCGGCCATGGTCAGGGAATCGACGATGGTCGCGCCGAACACGCCGTACAGCGCCAGCAGGACGGCGGCGGGCGCGCCGGTCCAGAGCGCGACGAAATAACCGTGATAGGACGGCAGGGAATGCAGCCGGACGGGCGCGCCGGCGGCGGCGGCGAAAGCCCGCCGACGCCCCACGAGCAGGCCGATCGCGGTCAGCACGACGAGCGCGAGCGCAGTAAAGAGAGCAGCCTGCATCAATCCGTCAGTCGGTTGCGGCGCGAAAGCCCCGCCCTGCGGCCGCCGCCGCGGCCCCGGGCTCGGTCGGGCCCGTCATATGACGTTTAGACTACGGTTTTGTGACAGCGTCGGCGTCATCTTCGGTTCGGGCGGCCGAATCCGCCTCAACCGTTGGAAAGAAAACGGTGAATACGGATCCCGAACCCGGCGCGCTCTCGACGGCGAACCCGCCGCGATGACGCGAGACGATGTGCTTTACGATGGCCAGGCCCAGTCCGGTGCCGGACCTGGGTCCGCTCTTCTGGCCGCTGACGCGGAAGAATCGCTCGGACAGCCGGGGCAGGTATCGGCGTTCGATTCCCGCGCCCTCGTCGTAGACGCGTACGACGGCGTAGCGCGCGGCGGGATCGATCGCCGGCGCGGCGAGCGTCAGCCGGGCCGAATCCGCGGCGATGCGCTCGGCCGGCTGCTCGGCGGAGTCGCGGCTTCGATCGGTCCGCACGACGATCCGCACCCGGCCGCCGTCGCGCGAATATTTCAGCGCGTTCTCCACGAGATTCTCGATCACCTCGTAGATCTGGTCGCGATCGCCGCCGATGCGGACGGGTTCGTCGGGCGCCTCGACGGCGATCGAGAGGCCGCGCGGCTCGGCCATCGGCGACAGCGTGCGCACGACATCGCCCGCAAGCGCCGCCAGGTCGCACTCGCCCGACGGCGGCACGTGCTCGTTCATCTCCACGCGGCTGAGCGAGAGCAGATCGTTGATCAGGCGGCGCATGCGCTCGGTCTGCTCGCGCATGATGCCGAGAAAGCGCTCGCTCGCCTCGGGATCGTCCCTGGCGGGGCCGCTCAGCGTGTCGATGAAGCCGCTGAGCGAGGCGAGCGGCGTGCGCAGCTCGTGGCTGGCGTTGGCGAGGAAGTCGGCGCGCATCCGCTCGGCCCGCTTCGACGCGGTCTCGTCGGCCAGCACCAGCATGGCGCGCAGCGGCGTCTGCTCGGGCGTCGGCAGCCGGATCGGCTCGACGATGGCGCGGACATGGCTCTCGAGCGGCGCCCGCGTCGAGTACTCGACCGTCGCGCCGCGCTCGCCGCGCAATGCCGCGTTCACCGCCTCCAGCACGCGCGGCTGACGCAGGACGGTCGAGAGCAGGCCGCGCTCGACCCCGAGGCCCAGGAACGCGCGCGCCGCCGGGTTGGCCCGTTCGATCCGCCCCGCGGGACCGATGAGAAGGACGGGGAGCGACAACCGATCGAGCATCGCCTCGGCGGTCTCGCTGTCGACCGGCCGGACGGTGCTCGCCGCGGCGGGCCGCGGTCCCGGACCGGCGACGCCGAGCGCGCCCAGATAGTAGATCAGCGCGAGCGCGGCCAGCGCCAGCGCCGCGCCGACGAACGGCGCGAAGGCGAGTTCGCCCGAAACCGTCAGGAAGACCAGCATGAACACGCCGACCGCGGCGACGGCGACGACGTCGCGGGCGCGAGGACGGGAACGGTTTTCTCGTCCGCCGGGATCGGACCTCCGAAGTTCGGCCATAATCGCTTGTTATCATGCTTTTTCGAATTTCCGCATCCGTCTGAATCTCGCATCCGATCAACCCTGCTCGCCGCATGAATTTTTCGTAATTCGAGAACTTTTTAGCGTTTTTCGATAAATTTTGATTGACTTTCAGAAAGCCCTGAATAGGGTCGGGTGACAGCTGAACATGATCCATGAATGGAGGGGGCCCTTGCTCCGGCGCTCACTGCTCATTTCCGCCACGCTCACCGTCGCCGCCTGCGCCGGCGCGCCCGAGCTCGCCGTCGCGCCCGATATCGACGCGCCCGAAACGTTCCTGGCCAGCCCGGAGACGACCGAGGCCCGCGCCGACGACTGGGTCGCGGCGTTCAACGATCCCCGCCTGAGCGCGCTGGTCGGCGAGGCGCTCGACGCCAACCCGACCGTGGCCGCCGCCGCCGCAAGCCTGGAGGCTGCGCAGGCCAGCGCCCGCGCCGCCGGCGCGCCGCGCCTGCCCAGCGTCGACGCGTCGACCGGGATCAGCCAGACCGACACCGCCGCCGGCGACAGCACCGGCTACGATTTCGGTGTCGAGGCGAGCTGGCAGATCGACGTCTGGGGCCGGCTCACCGACAACGCCCGCGCCGGCGCGCTCAGCGCCGAGGCGGCGCGCGCCGACCTCTACGGGGCGCAGCTGTCGATCGCCGGCGCCACCGCCCAGGCTTGGTTCGCGCTCATCGAAGCGCGCCTGCAGACCGAGCTCGCCGCGTACGACGTAGAGACGCGCGCCCGGCAGCTCGCCATCGTCGAGCGCCGCTTCGAGCGCGGCGTCGCGCGGTCTTCCGACGTGCGCACCCAGCGCTCGGCTCTGGCCTCGACCCGGGCCGGCCTGGCGTCGCGACAGCGCGCGGAAGCCGCCGCGGCCCGGCGCCTCGAGGCGCTGCTCGGCCGCTATCCGGGCGGCCGGATCGAACACGAGACGGACCTGCCGGAGCTGGGCGGCCTGCCCGATCCCGGCGGCCCGGAGGCCCTGCTCGCGCGCCGGCCGGACGTCGTCGCCGCCGAGTCCCGCCTGGCCGCGTCGGGCTTCTCCGCGCGCGCCGCGCGCAAGGCGCTCTATCCCGGCCTCAACCTGCGCGCGGCGGTGAGCAGCCAGACCGAGGACGCCGGCGACCTGTTCGACAGCGACGCCCTGATCGAGACGGTTTCAGCGTCGATCCTGGCGCCCATCTTCCGCGGCGGCGCGCTGCGCGCCGAACGCGACAGGACCGAAGCGGTCGCCCGCCAGCAAGCGGCCCGCTACGTCGAGACCGCGCTCGCCGCGCTGCGCGAAGCCGAGGACGCGATCTACGCCGACCAGACCCTGGCCGATCGCGTCGCCGCGCTGGCCGAGGCGCGCCAGGAAGCCGAAGCCGCGCTGCAGCTCGTCGAACGCCAGTACGCCAGCGGCGTCGCCACCATCTTCGAGCTGCTGGACGCGCAGTCCCGGCTCATCAGCGCGGAGTCGCAGCTCATCGCGGCCCGGCGCGAACGCGCGGACAACCGCGTCGCCCTGCACCTCGCCATCGCCGGAGACTTTGCATCCGGCGGCGGCGTCGCGGGCATCAATAACTAGAACACTCGAAAATAAAGAGAGTTGGTCATGAGAAAGTCGGTCGGTCGCCTCATTCTCTTCGGATTGCCAGCCGGATTGGCGGTCACGTTCTTCATCGTCTTCACCACGCTGGTGCAGACGGCGCCCCAGCCCGAGCGGGCGGACTTCACGCCCCAGCCCACCGCGGTGTTCGTCACGGAAGCGGAAACCTCCCCGGTCCGCCTGACCGTGCGCACCCAGGGCGAGGTGCGCCCGCTCACGGAGATCTCGCTCACCGCGCAGGTCTCCGGTCGCATCCAGTACGTCAATCCGAGCTTCGTCGACGGCGGCTTCTTCGAGGCCGGCGAGACGCTGATCCGCCTCGAGGACGAGGACTATCAGCTCGCCGTCACGCGCGCCGAGGCCCTGGTCGCCCAGCGCCGCCAGCAGCTGATCCGCGAGGAGGCCGAATCCGATCTCGCCCGCCAGGAGTGGGAGGCGATCGGCGAGGGCGAAGCCTCCCCGCTGACTCTCCGTCAGCCGCAGCTCGCCGATGCGCGCGCCCAGCTGGCCGCCGCCGAGGCGAGCCTGGCCGAGGCCCGCCTCAACCTGCGGCGGACCCGCATCTCCGCGCCGTTCGACGGCCGCGTCCGCGAGAAGATGGCCGATGTCGGCCAGTATGTTTCGCCGGGCGTGCAGATCGGCCGGGTCTTCTCCACCAATGTCGCCCAGGTCCGGCTGCCGCTGACCGACGCCGAGCTCGGTCAGCTGGGCATCCCGGTCGCCTTCCGCGCGACGGAGGACACTCCCGGCCCGTCGGTGGCCCTGACGGCGACCGTCGCCGGCGAACGCCGCGAATGGACGGGCGAACTGGTGCGCACCGACAGCGCCATCGACCCGCGCACGCGCACCATGTCGGCCATGGTCGAGGTCGACGATCCCTACGGCGCGGCCGCCGAAGAGACCGGCGCGCCGCTGGCGGTCGGGCTGTTCGTCGACGCTGCGATCGAGGGCCGCGCCATCGAGCAGGCCTATATCCTGCCCCGCAGCGCCCTGCGCGGCGAGAACCAGGTCTATGTCGCCGAGCCGGACGGCACGCTGTCGATCCGCAACGCCACGGTGATCAACACGACCGCCGACCAGGTCGTCCTCGCCTCCGGCGTCGAGGCCGGCGAGCGCGTGGTGACCTCGCCCGTCCGCGGCGCCGCGGACGGCATGAGCATCACCCCGCTGGGCCCCGACGGCCAGCCGCTCGACGAGACCGACGCCGAGTCCGATGACGACGAGGCCGAGGGCGAACAGACCTCCGAAGCGGCCGTGGCGCGCGCCGGCTGATCAGCCGCGCGCAGACAGGAGCAACCGACATGGTTCAACGACCTGACGAATACGAGAGCCGCGGCATTCTCGCCTGGTGGGCGCGCAACTCCGTGGCGGCGAACCTGCTGATGATCATCGCGCTCATCGGCGGCGTCATCGGCTTCAATTCGATGCAGCGGGAGAACAATCCCGGCGCCCAGTTCCCGGGCGCGACGATCTCGATGTCCTGGCCGGGCGCGTCGCCCCAGGACGTCGAGGAGCAGATCATCGTCCGCATCGAGGAGGCGCTCTCCGACATCGACGGCATCGACGAGCTGACCGCCACGGCCAGCGAGGGCTCGGCGCGGATCTGGGTCGAGGGCGAGTCGACCCTCGACGCGGGCGAGTTCGTCAACGAGATTGAACGCCGCGTGAACTCTGTGAACAACCTGCCGCGCGACGCCTACCGGCCGATCGTGCGCCAGTGGCGCAACCAGGACCAGATCGCCGGCTTCGCCGTGCACGGCGACGTCGACCGGCGCGAGCTCCAGCGCATCGCCCGCGAGATCCGCGACGAGGTTTCCTCGACGGTTCCCGACGTGTCCCTCGTCGACGTCATGGGCACGCTCAACGAGGAGGTCTCCATCGAGGTCTCCGAGGAGAACATGCGGCGCTACGGCGTCACCTTCTCCGACGTCGCCCGGGCCATCTCGAACGCGTCGATCAACGCCTCGGCGGGTTCGGTGCGGACCGATCTCGGCGATGTGCGCATCACCTCGCGCCAGCTCGCCGACACCGCGGCCGAGTTCGAGAACATCGTCGTGCGCCAGACGCCCGAAGGCGGCGTGGTGCGCGTCGGCGACGTCGCCAACGTGATCGACGGGCTGCAGGACGCCAATCTGCGGGCCACCTTCAACGGCGAGGAGATGGTGATCGTCGCGGTCCGCTCGACGGGCAATTCCGACATCATCACCGTGTCGAACGGCCTGAAGGCCTACATGGAGCGCAAGCAGTCCGAGCTGCCGAGCTCGGTCCAGCTGTCCGAATGGTGGGACGGCGCCGACCAGTTCAACTCGCAGCTGACCGTGATCGGCAATTCCGCGCTGCTCGGCCTCGCCCTGGTGCTCGCCGTGCTGGTGCTGTTCCTGCGCCCGATCGTGGCCTTCTGGGTGACGATCGGCATCGCGACGGCCTTCGCCGGCGCCTTCATGGTGCTGCCGCTGATCGGCATCACGCTGAACTTCCTGTCCCTGTTCGCCTTCCTGATCGTGATCGGCGTGGTCGTCGACGACGCCATCATCGTGGGCGAGAACATCCACAATCGCGTCGAACGCGGCGAGCGCGGCCTCACCGCGGGCATCGTCGGCGTGCAGATGGTGGCCAAGCCGGTCGTGTTCGCGGTGATCACGACGATGATGGCCTTCGCGCCCTGGATGCTGCTGTCCGGACCCGAGGTGCAGTTCACGCGCCAGATCTCGCTGGTGATCGTCGCCGCGCTGGCCTTCTCGCTGATCGAATCGCTGCTGATCCTGCCCGCGCACCTGTCGCATATCGGGCCGCAGAAGCGCTCGGGGATCCTCGGTCCCTTCCTCGCGCTGCAGAACGGGATCGCCGACAGCCTCGTCTGGTTCGCCCGGCGGATGTATGCGCCGACGCTGGCTGCGGCCATCCGGCACCGCTACGCGACGATCATCCTGTTCATCGGCGCGTTCGGCCTGTCGATCGTGCTGATGAGCACCGGTCGCGTGGCGATGAGCTTCATGCCGGAAATCGAGAGCGACCTCATCCGCGTGAACATCACGCTCGCCGAGGGCACGCCTTGGTCGCGGACCGAAACGATCCGCCAGCGGCTCGACGAGGCCGAGGAGGAGGTCCAGCTCGCCTATCGCGAGGAGTTCCCGGGCGAGCGCGACATGATCATGAACCGCTCGACGCTGGCCACTGACGGCAGTGTTCGGGCCTGGATCAATATAGCCCCGCCCGAGGACCGGCCCGGCCGCATCCCGACCGCCGACGTGGCGCAGCGGCTGCGCGACGCGCTCGGCCCGATCCCGGACGCCGAGGAGATCCGCTTCGACTCGACGCTCAACCAGGTCGGGCCCGGGCTGGAGTTCGCGATCAATCACTCCGATCTCGACGTGCTGCGCGACGCCGCCGAGGATCTCAAGGACCGCCTGCGCGCCTATGAGGTCACCTACGACGTCGTGGACAACCTGCAGACCTCGGCCGAGGAGCTGCGCCTGTCGCTGAAGCCGGACGCCGAAGCGCTCGGGCTCACGCTCGCCGACGTCACCAGCCAGGTCCGCCAGGCCTTCTACGGCCAGGAGGTCCAGCGCCTGCCGCGCGGCGGCGAGGACGTCCGGGTGATGGTGCGCTACCCGCGCGAGTCCCGCGAGAGCCTCGACGCCATCAACAATCTGCGCATCCGCACCAATGACGGCCGCGAGGTGCCGCTGGCCGCCGTCGCCGACGCCGAGTTCGCTCCGGGCATCAGCCGCATCCGGCGGCGCGAGCGTCAGCGGACCGTGACCGTCAGCGCCGAGCTGACCGACCGCGACGCGGCCGGCGAGATCCGCCGCGAGCTCGAGGAGACCTTCTTCCCCGAGTGGGAGCAGCGCTTCCCGGGCGTCTCCGTCGGCGCGATCGGCGAGGCCGAGGCCCAGCAGGAGTTCATGCAGGAGGTGATCGGTCTCCAGGTGATCATGATCGGCCTGATGTACGTCCTGCTGGCGGTGGCGTTCGGCTCCTACGCCCAGCCGCTGATGATCATGACCGCCATTCCGTTCGCCTTCGCCGGCGCGGTGTTCGGCCATCTCATCCTGGGCGAGGCGTTCGCGCTGTTCTCGATGTTCGGCATCGGCGCGGCCGCGGGCATCGTCATCAACGACAATCTCGTGCTCGTCGATTTCGTGAACCGGCTCAGGAGCCGCGGCGTGGGCGCCTTCCAGGCGCTGGTCGACGCCGGCGTGCAGCGCTTCCGGCCGATCCTGCTGACCACGGTGACGACCTTCATCGGCGTGCTGCCGATGATCGCCGAGCGCTCGACCGCGGCGCAGTTCCTCAAGCCGATGGTGATCTCGCTCGGCTTCGCGGTGATCTTCGCGCTGTTCCTGACGCTCTTCCTCGTGCCGGCGCTCTACGCCGTCGGCGTCGACGTGAAGCGGCTGATCCAGACTCTTTGGACCGGCCAGCGCCACCCCGGCATCGGCGCGACCTATTCCGGCCATGTCAGCGGCAAGGACGAGGAAGTCGATGTCGGTCACGCCGAGCAGCCGGCGGAATGACAAACGCCGGCGGCGCAGTAATATCTGCGCCGCCGGTCAACCAGCCAATCCACAAGAGGGGAACGACCTGATGAAACGACTTCTGCTCGCCACGAGCGTGATCGCGATGAGCGGCGCGGCCGCCTTCGCCCAGGACGCCGAACCCGAGATCGGCGATTTCGGCTTCGACGTTTCGGGCATGAACGCCGAGCTCGATCCGGGCGACGACTTCTTCCAGTTCGCCAACGAGGCGTGGCTGGAGCGCACCGAGATCCCGGCCGACCGGTCGAACTACGGCATGTTCACCAAGCTGGCGATCGAGGCCGAGGACGATGTGCTCGCCATCATCGAGGACGCCGCCGCCCAGGAGAACGTCGAGACGGGCTCCAACGCCCAGCTCGTCGGCGACCTGTTCAACAGCTGGATGGACGTCGAGACGATCAATGCGCGCGGGCTCGAGCCGGCGCAGCCTTGGCTGGACGAGATCGCCGCCATCGAGGACTGGGACGACGCCGCGGCGATGTTCGCGACCGTCCACTACGCCGCGCCGTGGGGCGTGGGCGTGGTGCCCGATCCCCAGGACACGTCGGTCTACACCCTCTTCCTCGGCCAGTCCGGCCTCGGCATGCCGAACCGCGACTATTACCTCGAGGACGACGAGGCCTCGCAGCGCTATCGCGCCGCCTATCTCGACTATATCGCGCGCGTCTTCGAGCTCGCCGGGATCGAGGGCGGCACGGAGAAGGCCGAGGCGATCATGGCGCTCGAGACCGCGCTCGCCGAGGTGCACTGGGAGCAGGAGCGCACCCGCGAGATCACCGAGATCTACAACGTCATGAGCCTCGCCGAACTCCAGGAGCTGGCCCCGCAGTTCAGCTGGGAGTCGAACCTCGACAATCTCGGTCTCGGCGGCCGCGACAGCTTCGTGGTGACGACGCCGAGCGCGATCGCCGGCGCGGGCGAGATCTTCTCCGGAACCGACATCGCGACGCTGCGCGACTACCTGACCTTCCACTTCCTGTCGGATCGGGCCGCCTGGCTCGGCGACGAGTTCGACCAGGCCAATTTCGAGTTCTTCTCCGCGACGCTGAACGGCATCGAGGAGCAGCGCCCGCGCGTGAAGCGCGGCGTCAACCTGGTCGGCGGCCAGCTCGGCCACGCCATCGGCCAGATCTATGTCGACCGCCACTTCCCGCCGTCGTCGCGCGAGCAGATGGAAGGCCTCGTGGCCAATCTCGTCGACGCCTTCGGCGACCGGCTGGAGACGCTGTCCTGGATGGACGAGGAGACCCGCGCCGAGGCGCTGGAGAAACTCTCTACGTTCGAACCGCGCATCGGCTATCCCGATGTCTGGGACGACTTCACGGGCCTCGAGATCAACGCCGACGACTATTTCGGCAACCGCATCCGCATGGCCGAGTTCCAGTGGAGCGAGGATCTCGAGGACCTCGCCGGACCGGTCGACCGGCGCGAGTGGAACTGGCCGCCGCAGGTGGTCAACGCCAGCTACAACCCGCTGCTCAACCAGATCACCTTCCCGGCGGGCATCCTGCAGCCGCCCTTCTTCGACCCGAACGCCGACCCGGCGATCAATTACGGCGCCATCGGCGCGGTGATTGGTCACGAGATCGGCCACGGTTTCGACGACCAGGGCCGCCGCTTCGACGCCGAGGGCCGGATCCGCGACTGGTGGACCGAAGAGACCAACGAGCGCTTCGTCGAGCGCTCCGACGAGCTGGTCGCCCAGTACGACCAGTACGTCCCCGTCGAGGGCTACACCGTCAACGGCCGCTTCACGCTGGGCGAGAATATCGGCGACCTGGGCGGCATGGAGATGGCCTACGCGGCCTGGCGCGACTACGTCGAGGCCAACTATCCCGACGGCGAGGCGCCCGTCATCGACGGCTTCACCGGCGATCAGCGCTTCTTCCTGGCCTGGGCCCAGGTCTGGCGGCGCCTGTATCGCGAGGACAACCTGATCTCGCGCATCCGCACGGATCCGCACAGCCCGTCGGAATTCCGCGTCAACGGCGTCGTGCGCAACATGGACGCCTGGTACGCCGCGTTCGACGTCTCCGAGGACGACGATCTCTACCTGCCCGAGGAGGACCGCGTCTCGATCTGGTAGTCGCGGCCGACCGCGCAACCCTGAAGGCGCTCCGGGTCCGTCCCGGGGCGCCTTTTTCTTTTCGCCCGCGCGCGCCTCGGGCTATCCTTCCGGCGATTTCATCCTGGGCCCGCGCCGGAGACTCCGCCTCATGAAACTCGCCCTTCGCTTCGCCGCCGTGCTCGCCGCGGCGTCCGCCCTCGCCGCCTGCCAGACCATCCAGGGTCTCGGACGCGACATCACCCGCACCGGCGAGACCATCGAGGACGTCACCACCGACTAGCGCCGGCGGGCGCTAGATCCCCGGTTCGCCGGGATGCTCGGGCACGAGCTCGGCCTCGGCGCGATCGAGCCGGCGCGTCTCGGAGCGGACGAAGCCGCCCTCCGGCGTAGCGACATGGACGTGCATCGAGAAGTGATGGTCGTCGACGTCGAGCACGTTGAACCCGGCCGGCTCGTCGCGCGTGCGCCTGGACAGCGCCGTGGAGGCGCCGACGAACCAGCATGAATGGCCGTCCCAGCGCTCGACCAGGGCGAAGACCTGGTGCATGTGGCCGGTCAGCACGAGATCCGCGCCGCCCTGGATGAACACGTCGGCGGCCGCCGCGCCGTATTTCGTCTTCGCCCGCCCCGTCAGCCCGCCCGGCGCGACCAGCGGATGGTGACAGGCGACGACCCGCAGCGTCTCGCGTCCGCCGTGGGCGGCGAGCCGCCGGGCGACTTCGCGCGCCTGGTCGGGTCGGGCCTTGCCCAGCGACCAGTCGAGCCGCCATTGCGCCCCGCGCGCCGTCTCGAAGCTCTCCACGGCGATCTGGTGATCGCGGTAGCGCGGCGCGACGGTGTCGCCCATGCGGTGATGAAAGCGTCCCCAGGGCGAGACCAGCCGCGAGAACATGTTGGCGTAGGGCACGTCGTGATTGCCCGGCGAGGCGACCACCGGCGCGGAGAAGCGCTCGAACAGGGCGCGGCAGGCCGCGAACTCGCGGCGCCGGCCGAACGTGGTAAGATCGCCGGCGGCGACGATCACGTCGGGGGCGAGGCGCTCGGCCTCCTCGGCGAGCGCGGCGACCAGGCGCTCGTCCTCGCGGCCGAAATGCAGGTCGGCGATATGCAGGATCCGGGTCACGGCGCCAGGAAGCTCGCAGCTTCGGGAATGAAGGAGAAGGCCGCGGGGCTGTCGATTTCGGCGGGTTCGCCGTCGAGCATCACCGGCAGGCGGTCGCGGCCGCGCACCACGAGCTCGTCGACCCAGCGCTGGCGCACGCGGGCGTGCTCGCGCCAGTCGCGCATGAGCGCGGCGACCGTGATGCCGGCGGCGTCGAAGACGTGGCGGGGGCGCGCGGCGATGCACTCCAGCTGCGTCCGCCCCGCCTCGACCGGCCCCATCGAGAGCACGGCGTCGAGCCCGCCCGGCGCGACCAGCACGGCGCTGGCGCGGTGGAAATAGACCGGCGAGCCGTCGGCGTAGAGCTTGAGGCTCGGCTTGAAGGCCGAACCCAGCGCGCTGCGCGCCCGCCCCAGCGCGTCGAGAAAGCGCCGCCCCTTGCCGCGCAGCCGGATGTCCTCGCGCGCCTCGGCGAGCCGGGAGGGAAAGCCCGCCGCGGCGAGGATGAAGAAATAGCGCTCGCCAAGCGCGCCGGCGTGCAGCCGGACCGGCGTGTAGTCCTTCGCCTCGGCGAGGATCTGCTCGGCGGTGCGCACGCCGTAGAGCCGGCGCGGCAGGAGGTTCGTCGTGCCCAGCGGCAGCGGCATGACCGAGACGGGACAAGCCGACTTCGCGGCGGCTTCGGCGACGGCGCGCGCGGTGCCGTCGCCGCCGGCGACGGCGAGGATGTCCGCGCCCTCGTCGCAGGCTTCTCGCGCCGCCGCCGCGGCGTCGTCGCCAACCACGCGCACGGCGACGTCGGCCCATTGCGCGGCCGCCTCCAGACGCGCCCTCAGCCCCGCGCCGCCGGGCCTCTGCATCGCGCCGGCGTAGGGATTGAAGAGCAGGGTCAGCCTGACGGTCATGCGCGCTCCCTGACGGCGGCTGCACGATGCGGCGCTCGTGGCCGGCGCGCCGTCATATCCGCCGGGCTTTCGAGAACCGTCACATTCGTGCGTTAAATCGTCGTCGTTCACAACACGCCGACCATCGCCCCGGGGACTCTACCGCCATGTCGACACGCCGTTCCGCCGCCGCCCTTCTCGCCGCCTTTCTCGCCGCCTGCGCCACGCCGATCGCCGAGGACGCCGCGATCGCCGAAACCGGCGCCGCCGAGCCTGCCGCCTTCGAGGGGCCCGGCGCGGAGTGGCGCGCGCTCGGGCGGGCCGAGCTCGCCGAGCGCCTGAACCGCCCCGTGCGGGACGGCCGTGCGCGCAACGTCATCGTCTTCATCGCCGACGGCATGAGCCTCGGCACGATCACGGCGGCGCGCATCTATGACGGCCAGCAACGCGGCATGAGCGGCGAGGAGCACTACCTGCCGTTCGAGCGCTGGGGCCATTCGGCGCTGGTGAAGACCTATTCCGAGAACGCGCAGGTTCCCGACTCGGCGGCCACCGCGACGGCGATCCACACCGGTATCAAGACCCACACCGGCGCCATTTCCGTCTACGCCCGCCACACGCTGGAGACCTGCGCGCCCGACGCCGCGCTGCCCGCCACGCTGCTGGAGCGCGCCGAGGATCGCGGGCTGGCCACCGGCGTCGTGTCGACGGCGCGGCTCACCCACGCCACCCCGGCGACGGCCTACGCCCACGTGCCCGATCGCGGCTGGGAGACCGACGCGGCGATGCCCGCCGAGGCGGTCGAGGCCGGCTGCCGCGACATCGCCCGCCAGCTCGTCGAATTCGACCGCGGCGACGGGATCGACCTCGCGCTCGGCGGCGGCCGCGCGGCCTTTCTGACCGCCGAAGCCGGCGGTCAGCGCGCCGACGGCCGCGACCTGACGGCGGAGTGGCGCAGCGCCGGCGGCGCCTATGTCGAAGACCGCGACTCCCTGCTCGCCGCGGCCGACGGCGACGCCCCGGTGCTCGGCCTGTTCACGGATTCGCACATGAGCTACGAGGCCGACCGCGACCCGACTGCAGAGCCCTCGCTCGAGGAGATGACCGCGGTCGCGATCGAGCGGCTGTCGCGCGACGCCGACGGGTTCTACCTGATGGTCGAGGCCGGCCGCGTCGACCACGCCCATCACGCCACGAACGCCTATCGGGCGCTCGCCGACGCGCAGGAATTCGCCCAGGCGATCGACCGCGCCGCGGCGATGGTCGACCTTGACGAGACGCTGATCCTGGTGACCGCCGATCACGGCCACACCTTCACGATGGCGGGCTATCCCCGGCGCGGCAATCCGATCCTCGGCCTGGTCCATCCCCCGGCCCCGGATCTTTCCGAGGACGCGACGCCTGCCTACCCCGCCCGGGACGGCCGTCCCTACACGACGCTCGGCTACTACACCGGCCCGCATCAGCGCCCCGCCGACGGCGCGCTGACCGACGCCGAGGCGCGCGATCCGGACTATCGCCAGGAATCCGCCGTGCCGATGGGCTCGGAGGCCCATTCCGGCGAGGACGTGATCGCCTACGCGACCGGCCCGCAGGCCCATCTCGTCGACGGCGTGATGGAGCAGCACACCCTGTTCCACATCATCGAGCACGCCTACGGGTGGGGCGGGGAGTAAGGCGCGCGACCGACGGACTTGACCCGGACGCCGCTGCGGCGAACCCTCGTGGGCGCAGGTTCGAGCGGCCGCGGAGATTGCGTCATGCTGATCCGGACGGCGGTCATGTTGACCGTGGCGCTCCTCGCGGCGTGCTCCCGCGAAACCCCGCCGTCGGGCGAACTCGCCATCCTCGAAGTCTCGGTCATCGACGTCGAAGCGGGCGCGGCGAGCGGGCCGCGCAACGTGCTGATCGAGGACGGACGCGTCGCCGCGATCCTGCCCGCCGACCGCCCGGTCGAGGCGGATGCGGAGATCGACGGCGAGGGCCGATACCTGATGCCCGGCCTCGCCGACATGCACGTGCATCTGCGCCGGCGCGACCAGTTGCCGCTCTACGTCGCCAACGGCGTGACCCTGGTGCGCGACATGTGGGGCGGTCCGGACACGCTGGCCATGCGCGAGGCGATCGCTGAGGGAACGCTGTTCGGCCCCGAGATCGTCGCGGGGAGTCCCGGCCTGGACGGATCGCCGCCGACCTACCCGGACGGGCCGTCGGCGCAAACGCCCGACGAGATCCGCGCGCTGGTCCGCGAGCAGGCGGAGGCCGGCTTCGACTTCATCAAGACCTATGACCGGCTGAGGCCGGCGCTGTTCGCCGCGCTGGCCGACGAGGCCGCCGCCGTCGGCCTGCCTTTCGCCGGTCATGTCCCGTTCGCCGTTCCGATCGATCAGGCGCTGGCGTCCGGCATGGCCTCGATCGAGCACCTGCAGGGCTACTGGTTCGCCTACGCCGAGGAATCGGTCGGCCTGCCCGACGGGCCCGTCGCGCCCGAGCAGGCCTTTCCCCGCCTGATGCAGGCGCTGTCCCGGGCCGAAGCCGAAGGCGGCTCGGCGGCCGACCTGTTCGACGCCGACGACCGCGCCGCGCTGGCGCGCGAAACCGCCGAAAGCGGCGTCTGGAACACGCCCACCCTGATCGCGTCGATCGCGACCAACACGCCGTCCGACGAGCACGCCGCCGCGTTCGCCCGACCCGAGATGGCCTATGTCCATCCCGATCAGCTCGCCCAATGGCGGCCGGAAAACAATTTCCGCTTCCAGTTCCTGGACGACGCCCAGATCAGGGCGCTCCGCCGGCTCGCCGCGGAAAATTTCCGCCTGGTCGAGGCCCTGAACGACGCCGGCGCCGGCCTGCTCGCCGGCACCGACGCGCCGGAGGCCTTCGTGGTCCCCGGCTTCTCCATACACCGGGAGCTGGGCCATCTCGTCGAGGCCGGGCTGACGCCGGCCGAGGCGCTGCGCGCGGCCACGACCAACCCGGCGGAGTTCCTGGGGCTGGCCGACGAATGGGGCTGCGTCGCCGAAGGCTGCGCCGCCGACCTGGTCGTGCTCGCCGCAAACCCGCTCGACGACATCGCCGCGACGCGCGAGATCGAGGGCGTCGTGCGCGACGGCGACTGGCTGCCGCGCGCCGAGCTGGACCGCCGGCTCGAGGCCGTGCGGGCGGGCTTCGCGGAGTAGGAGTCGCGCCCCCTACACCACCTCGAACAGGCCGGCCGCGCCCATGCCGCCGCCGACGCACATCGTGCACACGACGTATTTCACGCCGCGGCGCTTGCCCTCGATCAGGGCGTGGCCGACCATGCGCGCGCCCGACATGCCGTAGGGATGGCCGATCGAGATCGCGCCGCCGTCGACATTGAGGTTCTCGTTGGGGATTCCCAGCGTGTCGCGGGAATAGAGCACCTGGCAGGCGAAGGCCTCGTTCAATTCCCACAGCCCGATATCGTCCATCTTCAGGCCGTTGGCCTTCAACAGCTTCGGCACGGCGTGGACCGGGCCGATGCCCATCTCGTCGGGATCGAGGCCGGCGACCGCGATGCCGCGATAGACGCCGAGCGGCTCGAGGCCGGCCTTTTCCGCCGCCTTGGCCTCCATCAGCACCGAGGCCGAGGCGCCGTCGGAGAGCTGGCTGGCGTTGCCCGCGGTGATGAACTTGCCCTGCTCGACCCGCTGGCCGCCGGCGAAGACCGGGTTGAGGCCGGACAGGCCGTCCAGCGTGGTCTCGGGCCGGTTGCCTTCGTCCTTCTCGAGCGTGACGGCTTTCTCCGAGATCTCGCCGGTCTGCTTGTCCTTGACCAGCTGGGTCGAGGGCAGCGGCGTGATCTCGTCGTCGAACTTGCCCGCCTCCTGGGCGGCGGCGGTGCGCTGCTGGGACTGCAGCGCGTACTCGTCCTGGGCCTCGCGCGAGACGTTGTAGCGCTCGGCGACGACCTCGGCGGTCTCGATCATCGACATGTAGAGATCGGGCCGGTGCTCGTTGATCCAGGGATCGAAGGCCCGGTGCAGGTTCATGTGCTCGTTCTGAACCAGCGAGATCGACTCCAGCCCGCCGCCGACGACGGTGGTCATGCCGTCGGAGACGATCTGTTTCGCCGCGATGGCGATCGCCATCATGCCCGAGGCGCACTGGCGGTCGACGCTCATACCCGCGACCGAAGTCGGCAGGCCGGCGCGGATGGCGCACTGCCGGGCGGTGTTCTGGAACGTCGTGCCCTGCTGCATGGCCGCGCCCATGACGACGTCGTCGATGGACTTTGGATCGGCCTTGGCGCGCTCGACGGCGTGCTTGATGACGTGCCCGCCGAGCTCCTGGGCCTGGGTGTTGTTGAACGCGCCGCGATAGGCCTTGCCGATCGGGGTGCGCGCGGTGGAGACGATGACGGCTTCACGCATGGGGGATGCTCCTTCGAGCCGTTGGAACGATGCGGGTTCGGGCTCAGCCCAGCTTAACGCCGAGATGCTTCGCGGCGTACTCGACGAACTTGAACGTCTGCTGGCCGCCCTGTTCGAACTCCTGCTGGCCCTCGGCGGCGGTGATGCGGTCGAAATTCTTCGCCACGTTCTCCGGGGTCTGCTCCTCGGGCGGCAGGTAGATCCCCGGCGTCTCGTAGATCTTCGTCGCCGCGTAGCCGCCCGCCCCGGCGCACAGGATCGCGCGCGCGGGCGCGTCCTCGCTGACGAGATAGACCAGCCCGGCGGTGACGGATTCGGGGGTCATGAGTTGGGCGGCCTCCTCGGGGATCAGCCCCTCGGTCATGCGCGTGCGCGCCGTCGGCGCGAGCGTGTTCACGCGGATGCCGTACTTCTGCCCCTCGAGGTGGAGCACGTTCATCAGCCCGACAAGGCCCATCTTCGCCGCGCCGTAGTTCGACTGGCCGAAATTGCCGTAGAGGCCCGACGACGAGCTGGTCATCGCGATGCGGCCGTACTGGGCTTCGCGCATCGGCTCCCAGACCGCCTTCGTACACACCACCGAGCCCCAGAGATGGACGTCGAGGACGGCGCGGAAATCCTCCAGGCTCATCTTGGCGAAGGACTTGTCGCGCAGGATGCCGGCGTTGTTGACCAGGATGTCGACCTTGCCCCAGCGCGACAGCGCCCGGCCGATCATGTCCTCGACCTCGTCGGGCCTGGTGACGTTGGCGCCGTGGGCGAAGGCCTCGCCGCCTTCGGCCTCGATCTCGGCGACGACCGCCTCGGCGGCGCTCTGCGAAGCGCCGGTCCCGTCGACCGCGCCGCCGAGATCGTTGACCACGACCTTCGCGCCGCGGCTGGCGAGCGCCAGCGCGTGCGAGCGTCCGAGCCCGGCGCCCGCGCCGGTGACCACGGCCACCCGGCCGTCGAAGCGAATTGGATCCATCCGGTTGGTCCTCGATGGCGATGAGACTGCTGAAGCCGTCAGGCGGGAGCCTCATCGCAGCCGGTTTCGAGGCCGGATGCAAGGCGGAGTAGCAACCGGACCAGCGCGACGCCGGCGATGCCCGGCGCACCGGCGGTCAGGGCGCGAGTTGAACCGCGTTCCAGATGAAGAAGGCGGCCGTGCCGACGGGAGTCGCGAGCAGTGCGGCCATGCCAAGCCAGGCGCTCCGGCGTTCGTTCGCCATGAAGAATTCCGCATCGTAGGGCAGTTCTCGCCCCACACTTTCTTCAATGCGGGCATGCTCTTTCTCAAATTGTTTTCTGTTTTTCATCAATGTATACATCGGCATCACTAAAATAATGAGGAAAGCGAATGGAGCTGTCGCAAGAAAGATTATTAGATATCCTATTTCTTCGAAATCAAGCTTGTTTCTGCCATACATGTAGACGCGAAATATAGCCCCGAAAGCGAGCACCCACAGCGCAAAAACGTCCAGATGCCACTGAGCGACCGTCCAGTCGAAAACGTACACCCACCAGTCAAAAAGCCAGGTCCTCACGATCTCGTTCATGAACCATCGATAGTATTCAATGACTTCTCGAGATAGCGGCGCCAGACCGACATCAAGGAGGCGCTGCACCAGCGACGCCAGCGACGCCGCGCCCAGCACAATGCCGAGAATCGTAAATATGAGCCGCATGCCCCCTCCCCTTCGGGGGCGAGCTTAGCGGCGCTTGGCGCCTGCGCAAGGCGTCAAGGAAAGCGTTGCGGTGCGGACGGCTCGCCGACTTGCGTTCACCGCCGCGACAGCGTCACCGGCGCGACGGCCATGGCCGTATATCCGTCCTGTTCGCCCGAGAAGAAGATCGTGCCCGCCCCGGCGTCGGGACCGGAGAAGCGCAGATAGAGCGTCATCTGCAACTCGCCGTCCGCGCGCTCGCGCTGGCAGTTCCGGTCGAACCACGCCCGCGCGTCCTCGCTGTCGTAATAACCGCCCGGCTCGGGATTGCGCCATCTGTCCGCGCTGCACAGATGCGCGACCGAGTGGCCGCCGCTGTATTGATCGTCGACGAGTTCGTAGAAATTCGTCCCGATCAGCGTCGGAACGACCGACCACGGACACTCGGTCGGCGGGCCGGGCTCGGCGCCCTCCTCGGCCAGCCTGGCCAGATCTTCGGCGATCGAGGGCACGGACGCGAACATGATCATGTTGTCGGACAGGTCCGCGGCGACGATGTCGACGACGCCGCGTTCCGGGTCGAATTCGAAGGTCACCGGGACCGGCGGGTGCGGCGGCGACGGAATCTGCATGTAGCCCGCATTGACGACCCCCGGGCCCTGCGTGAGGTTCCACGCCCCGTCGAGTTCGGCGAGCAAGGCCTCGTCCGTGAGCGCGCAGAAGCCCGCCGACGGGGATCCCTGCGCCTCGGAATCCGCTGCAAAAACAAAGCTGAAGGCGAGAAGCAGTGCAGCGAGGAACGTCGCCGCGCTTGAGTGAAAAGATTGAATCATCACGGCGTTCCTCCTGCGTCTGTTTTGAGCTCGTCTTATTCTCCACGAAATCCTGGATTTGTCACGAACGGTCCGGCGCCGCGTCGCGGGGCGCCGCCGCACTGTGCGAGTTCAGACGACGCCGTCGACGCGACGGGAGAAACAGGGCGTGTGGATCGATCCGCGGCGCGCAAAGCGCCGCGCCCGTCTGCTTCGTCATGTCGAGGAGATGAATGGCGCGCCGGGGAGGATTCGAACCCCCGACCCCCAGATTCGTAGTCTGGTGCTCTATCCAGCTGAGCTACCGGCGCCGGGAGCCGGGCGGCGCGAACGCGCCCGGCTCGGAAGGCGCGGAACCTAGCCGCGCGGCGGGGGCTTTGCAAGACGGCGTCTGCGTCGAATTCGCCTGCGCTCCCGACCGGTCTCAGACCCGGGCGTCGGCGGCCTGACCGTCCTCGCCCGGCGGTCGCGAGCTGTCGTCGAAGAACAGCGCCTGGGCGACGGCCGCCTTCACCGCGTCGGGCAGGAAGGGCTTGGTGATCAGGAAGGCCGGCTCGGGCCGGTCGCCGGTGAGCAGGCGCTCGGGAAACGCGGTGATGAAGATCACCGGAACCGACATCTCCTCGAGGATCGCATTGGCCGCGTCGATGCCGGAGCTGTCGTCGGCGAGCTGGATGTCGGCGAGCACCAGGCCGGGCTCGAGATCGCGGGCGGCCGAGACGGCCTCGTCGCGGGTGCGCGCGATCGCGACGACGTCGTGACCGAGATCGCCGACGATGTTCTCGAGGTCGGCGGCGATGATCGGCTCGTCCTCGATGACCAGCACCTCGGTCTTGAGGTCCGACTCGATCTCCTCGTGGGCCCGCGCGATGAGCGCGCGCGTCGCCTCCTCGTCAAGATCGAGGATGCGCGCGGCCTCCTCGACGGTGAAGCCCTCCATCGCGGTGAGCAGCAACGCCTCCCGGCTGCGCGGACCCACATTCTGCAGCCGGGCGTCCGGGCCGTCGGCGGGGGGCGCCGCGGGTTCCAGATTGGCCGAGCCGCTGGCCCACAGCGCATGGAAGATCTGGTAGAGCGCCACCCGCGGCGGCGCCGAGGCATCCCAGCCGATCTCGTCGGATGCGGCGGCTTCCAGCGCGGCGCGGACATGGGCGTCGCCGGCGGCCTGATCGCCGGTGAGCGCCCGGGCGTAACGCCGCAGGAAGGGCAGGTGCGTGCTGAACTCGTCGATAAGACTCATGGGAATTCCGCTTTGCCGCACAGTCGCGGACGGAACGGACGCCCGCGGGCGATGGTTCCGGCAGGAACCAATTCGGATTCAGACCTGTTCAGGTGATACGTAAGCAGAAGAAAGCAACGCCGGTCGGGAAGCGACGGATGTCGATGTCGGAAAACCAGCCGAAAAAGCACAGCGCGCCGCCCATCCGGGAAACTACGGATCGCATTGCGCGCCGGCGCGCACTGGGCGACCGTCTCCGCGAGTATTATGATGACGTCGCCAGCGAGCCCGTCCCGGACGAATTCCGGGAGCTGCTCGACAAGCTGGCGAAGTCGCGCCGCAGCGGAGGGCGCGAAGATGGCCGATAGCGAAGACGCCGACGCCGCGCCCAGCTTCCAGGACGAGCTCACCGGGGCGATCCCGCACCTGCGCGCCTTCGCGCGCAGCCTGTGCGGCGATCCCGTCGAAGCCGACGACCTGGTCCAGGAGACGCTGGTCAAGGCCTGGAAAGCGCAGGACCGGTTCAAGCCGGGCACCTCGATCCGGGCGTGGACCTTCATGATCCTGCGCAATCACTTCTACTCCGAGCGCCGGCGCGCTTGGCGCAAGTCCGAGCGCGGCGGCGAGATTCCCGAGGCCGCGCTCACATCGAACGGCGCCCAGGACGGCGCGATGGATCTCGACGACCTGCGCCGCGCCCTCGATCGGCTCCCCTCGGAGCAGCGCGAGGCGCTCGTGCTGGTCGGCGCGGGCGGATTCAGCTACGAGGAAGCCGCCGAGATCTGCGGCTGCGCCGTCGGCACGGTGAAGAGCCGGGTCAGCCGGGCGCGCAACGCCGTCGAGGCGCTGCTTTCGGACTCGGCCGATCTCGCGCCGTCGAAGAACACGGCGGCGAGCGGCGCGGAGGACTTCGTTGACTACATCCACAGGGCCGCGGCCGAGCGATCGGCCTCCTGAGGCGCCGCTTCTCGAGGGCGAAGCCGAAGGCGAACACCACGCCTTCTTCCCCCATCCCCGCGAACGCCGCTTCGGACTGCGGCTGCGCCTGCTGATCGTCGTGGGCGTGGCGCTTCTGCCGGTGCTCGCGCTCAGCGTGTTCAAGATCTATCTCGATTACCGGACCGATCTCGAGGCGCGCCGCGAGGCGCTCGGGCTGCGGGCGCAGATCGCCGCGCGCGAGGAGCGCGAAGCGCTTGAGACCGTCGGCGCCGAGCTTCGCACGCTGGCGCGCCATCCCCAGGTGCGCGGCGGCGTCGCGGGCTGCGAGGGCGCGCTGGACCGCGCCCTCGACGTCGACCCGGTCTACGCCGACCTGGCGCGCCTCGACGGCGACGGAACGGTGCTGTGCTCGGCCGGACCGGCCGGGGACTCCGGCTGGGCGGCGCGCCTTCAGCCGGGCGACGGCGTCGCGTTCGGCGGATTCGAGCCGGATCCGGCGGGCTCGGGCATGCTCCTCCGCGCCGCCGTCGCCGCCCCCGGCGCGGCCGGCGGGTTCGACGGCGCGCTGGCGGCTGGGGTGCGGACCACGCTTCCGGAGACGTCGCCGGGGGCGCCCGACGACGCCGAGATCGGCCTGGTCGATGCGCGCGGGCGCATCGCCGGCGCCCCGGTCGCCGCCCCGCTCCAGCCGATCGCGCCGGAGATCCTCGCCGAGGCGCGCGAGGACGGCCTCGCCTGGTTCATCCGCGACGCGCCGGACGGCCGCGCGGTGATGCATGCGTTGACCCCGCTCTTCGGCGGCGCGCTCTACGCGCTCGCCGCCCGCCCCGCCCCCGACCTGATCGCCTTCGCCGGGCTGGACCTGGCGGGTACGGTGCTGCTGCCGCTGTCGATGTATCTGCTGGCGCTGACGGCGGTCTGGGTGGCGACCGATGCGCTGGTGCTGCGCTGGCTCGCCTATCTGCGCCGCCTGGCCTCGGCCTATGGCCGCGGTCGCTACAGCGTCCGCCCGCTGCAGGCGCGCGTGGCGCCGGGCGAGATGCGCGAACTCTCCGAGACTTTCGACTGGATGGCGCGCTCGATCGCGAAACGCGACGCGGAGCTGCAGGCGAGCCTCGATCAGAAGCAGACGCTCATCAAGGAGATCCACCACCGGGTGAAGAACAATCTCCAGATCATCACGAGCCTGCTGAACCTGCAGATGAACGCCATGGAGGATCCCGCCGGCCGCCGGGCGCTGGCCGACGCCCAGACGCGCATCAACGCGCTGGCGCTGGTGCATCGCAGTCTCTACGAGGCCGGCGATGTCGGCCGGGTGCGCCTGAAGCCGTTCCTGGACGAGCTGTGCCGGCTGACGCACGCCGCGACCGGCGGCGACGAGAGCCATGTCGCGCTGGAGACCGACATCGCCGACATCGCGCTCGACGCCGAGCGCGCCGCCCCGCTCGCCCTGTTCGTCACCGAGGCGATGACCAACGCCTACAAGCACGCTTTCACCGATCGCGCCTCCGGACGGCTGAGCGTGCGGGTGCGGCTGTGCGATCCCTGGGAGGAGGACGTCGAGGCCGGTCCGGGCGGGCTGGCCTGCGCGAGCGTGGTCGACGACGGCGTCGGCGCCGTCGAGACGAAGAAGTCCGGCAAGCGCCGCGGCGTGGGCGGCTCGCTGTTCGACGCCTTCGCCCGCCAGCTCGGCGGCGAGGCCCGAAGCGGCCCGGCGCCGGGCGGCGGCCATGTCGCCGAGGTCCGCTTCCCGCTCGCCGTCGACGAGGGGAAGAACGATTCCGACGCGCCCGGCGTTGACGGCGAACAGGGGCCAGCGCCCCGACCGCAACAGGGATGAGATCATGAAACGCTTTTTTGCGCTGATCGCCGGAGTCTTCATGCTGCTCGGCGCGGCCGGCTGCAATACGCTCCAGGGCGCCGGGCAGGATCTCGAGGAAGCGGGCGAAGAGCTCGACGAGGAGATCTGATCCGCGCCGGATTTTCTTCAGCGCGCGGGGAACCCGCCCGCGCCGCGCCGCGTTCTCCCCCTGTCCGGGCTGGCGAGGTGTGAACACCCCGTCCCTCCCCCGCACGCCGCTTGCCGGTCCGGACGCCACATAGACAAGGCATTACCCACCTGGCCCGGGCGCCTCCCTCGAGCGTCCGGGCCTATTTGCGCGCGGCGTGAACGCCGCGGGCGATCGCGCGCGCCAGGCAGTCGGCCGCCATCTGTCCGATCCGCGCGACGGTGTAGGCGGCGGGCTCGGCCAGGGCGCGCCGTTCCGTCGACAGCGCGAACACGACGTCGCCGTCGAACGGGGCGTGGGCGGGCCGGATCGCACGCGCCAGGCCGTCCTGGGCCATGACCGCGACGCGGCGCGCCTGGTCGCGGGTGAGCGCGACGTCGGTGGCGACGACGGCGAGCGTGGTGTTGGCCCGCGGCGCGCCCTCGGCCTTCGCCGCGCCCCAATCCTCCGGATCGAAGGCGAGGCCGGCCGGCGGCCGAACGCCGCCGAACTCGCCGTCGATCTCCAGCGGCCAAGCCCAGTAGGCGTCGCATCCGGGCATCGTCACGGAACCGAAGCTGTTGACGCACGCCAGCGCGGCGACCGTCGCGCCGTCCGATGACACCAGGCTCGCCGATCCTGCGCCGCCGGGATGGGCCCCGGCCTGTGCGCCGAAGCCGGCGCCGGCGCGACCGAGCGTCACCGGTCCGCCGACGGCGTCAAACGCTTCCGCACCGAGACGTCTATAGGGCGGCTCGTCGCCCCAGGTCTTGTCGCCGCCATTGGCGAGATCGAACAGGATGGCCGCCGGCACGATCGGCGAGGGCGGGACGCCGGGCATGTCCATCAGGGCGAAGCCGCGGCCGGCCGCGCCCAGCTTCGCCGCGACGGCGTCGGCGGCGGCCAGCCCGTAGACCGAACCGCCCGCCAGCACGACCGCGTCGGCGCGCTCGACGAGGCCGCCCGGCGCGAGCGCGTCGGTTTCGCGCGTGCCCGGCCCGCCCCCGCGCACGTCGACGGCGGCGACCACCGGCGCATCGCCGAGAATGACGGTGACGCCCGTGCGCGCCGCGGCGTCCTCGGCCTGCCCGACCGCGAGGCCGGCGACGTCGGTAAGGTCGTTGGATGGTCCCGGCGAAGCCATGATGATCCGTCCCTTTTCCGGCGCGGCGGCCGCGTTATGGTGCGGCCTGAACAGCCGAGAGCAAGCCCCGACATGATCCGATTCCCGTTCCCCCGCGCCGCCGGCGCCGTTTTCGCCCTCGCGCTCGCGGCCTGCGGAGAGACCGAGACCAGCGCCGTCGCCCCGCCCGAAGATGCGGCCGCAGCCGGCGAAACGCCGCGCGAGGCGATGGTCGCCGCCGCCCATCCGCTCGCCGTCGAGGCGGGTCTCGACGCGCTGCGCGCGGGCGGATCGGCCGTCGATGCGGCGATCGCGGTGCAGGCCGTGCTCGGGCTGGTGGAGCCCCAGAGCTCCGGACTCGGCGGCGGCGCCTTCATGGTCCGCTATGACGGCGAAAGCGGCGAGATGACCGTCTATGACGGCCGCGAAACGGCGCCGGCCGCCGTCGACGAGACGCTGTTCCTGGACGAAGCCGGCGAACCGCTGGACTTCGTCTCGGCCTGGACCTCCGGCCGTTCGGTGGGCGCGCCGGGCGCGGTGGCGATGCTCGCCATGGCGCACGGCGAACACGGGACGCTGCCCTGGGCGGCGGGCTTCGCGGACGCCGAACGCCTCGCCGAGGACGGCTTCGCGTTCACCGCGCGCACCGCCTCGCTCGCCGAGCGCATCGCCGCCTACACCCAGCTCGACGAGGCCGAACCGACGGCGAGCTATTTCTATGACGAGACCGGCGCGCCGCGGCCGGCCGGCGAAACCGTGACCAATCCCGCCTACGCCGAGACCGTGCGCGCGATCGCGGCGGACTGGCGCAATTTCTACGAGGGCGAAATCGCCGAAGGCATCGTCGCGGCGGTCAATCAGCCGCCCCGTCCCGGCTTCCTGACCGAAGACGACATCGCCGGCTACGAGCCGGTCGTGCGCGACGCGGTCTGCACGCCCTATCGCGACTACCGTATCTGCTCGGCCCCGCCGCCCTCGTCCGGCGCCGTGGCCGTGGGCCAGATCATGGCGCTTCTGGAGGGCTTCGACATGGTCGCCCGCGGCGTCGACAGCGCCGAGGGCTGGCATCTCTTCATCGAGGCGAGCCGGCTCGCCTACGCCGATCGCGATCGCTATGTCGGCGATCCCGCCTTCGCCGACGTGCCCGTCGACGGCCTGCTCGATCCCGGCTATCTCGACGCGCGCGCCGCGCTCATCGATCCCGAGGCCGCGATGGATCACGCCGAGGCGGGCCGTCCGCCGGGCGCGCCGGTCCAGCCCGAGGACGCCAGCGAGGACGCGCCGGGCACGAGTCATTTCGTCGTCGTCGATTTCGACGGCAACGTCGTGTCGATGACCACGACGATCGAGAGCGCGTTCGGCAGCCAGCGCATGACCGGCGGCTTCCTGCTGAACAACCAGCTCACCGACTTCGCCTTCGTTCCCCGCGACGAGGCGGGCCGTCTGCGTCCCAACGCCGTGGCGCCGGGCAAACGTCCGCGCTCGTCGATGTCGCCGGTGATCGTGCTCGACGAGGACGGCGAGTTCGTGCTGGCGACCGGCTCGCCGGGCGGCAACTCGATCATCGGCTACACGGCCAAGAGCCTCGTCGCGATGCTCGACTGGGGGCTCGAGCCCGACCAGGCCGCCGCCCTTCCCAACGTCGTCGCGCGCGGCGACACGACCAATATCGAGGAAGGATTCGACGTCGAGCTCCTCGCCGCGTTGCGCGAAATGGGCCATGCGATCGAGGCGAACCAGGGGGAGAACTCCGGCATCCACATCGTGCGCATCGCCGAGGACGGCGGGCTCGAGGGCGGCGCCGATCCGCGCCGCGACGGCGTGGCGCGCGGCCTGACCGAGGCGGCCCGGCCCTAGCCGGCCGCCTGCAGCCGCACCTCGAACACCGAGCCGTCAGGCCCGCTCTCCGCGAGCGACGCCTCCCCGCCCATGGCGCGGGCGAGTTCGCGCACGATCGACAGGCCGAGCCCCGCACCGGCCTTGCTCGCGGTCGCGCCGAACGGCTCGAACAACGTCTCGCGCACCCGCTCGGGCACGCCGGGACCGGTGTCGCGCACGCGCACCGCGATCGTCGTCTCGTCAACGGCGTCGGCGGAGACGCTCAGATCGCGCGTCTCCGATTTCTCCATCGCCTGCACGGCGTTGCGGACGAGATTGAGAAAGATGCGGTGGAGAGCGTCGCGATCGGCGCGGACCCGGACAGACTCGTCGACCTCGTTGCGCCACTCCGCCGCGCCGACCGAGGCGAAGGCGTCGCCGGCGGCGTCGTCCAGGGCGTTGCGCAGGCCGACGGACTCCATCTGCGGCGGGCGTTCCTCGGCGCGGCCGTAGGCGAGCGTGTCGGAGCAAAGCCGCACGCCGCGATCGATCGCGCGGACCAGGCGCGCGCCCATCGCCGCGACGCGTTCGTCGGAACTCATGGCGAGCCGGTCGGAGACCAGCTGGGCGGAGGCGAGCACGTTGCGCAGATCGTGGTTGATCTTCGCCACCGCGCCGCCCAGCGCGGCCAGCCGCTCGCGCTGGCGGAAGGCGGCGCGCACGTCATCCTGCATCGCGGCCAGCGCCTGCTCGGCCTGGCCGATCTCGTCGTTGCGCCCGGAGACGGGCAGCGTGCGCGACGGATCGGTCGGATCCTCCTGGAACGCCGTCATGGCGCGCGCCAGCCGCCGCATCGGGCGGACGAACATGAGCATCAGCGACAGGTAGATGAGCCCGCCGGTGACCAGCGAGATGAACACCGACAGCCCGGCGATCCGCGCCGAGTAGCCCAGCAGCGCCTCGCGCAGCGGCGCCTCGGGCACGAGCACGGAGATCATCTCGTCGGGGCGCGTCTCGGGAACCGCGATGATGCGGACATACCGCTCGGAGCGGGTGAGCAGGGTGTCGCAGGTTCCGACAAGCGAATCCCAGAGACTCTGATCGTACAGCTTCACCGTCGTCAGCGGCGCGTCGCCGATCTCGCCGCCGAGCACGAGCTCGTTGACCCCGTCATAGACCCGCGCGACGGCCAGCACGTCCGCGCCGTCGAGCAGCTCGCGAACGCTCTCCTCGCCGAGATCCATGTCCTGGGCGTTCTCGGCGGCGAGCGCGGCGAGATGCGCCGCCTCGGCCCGGTCTGCGAACCAGTTGTTCCGGAACGCCGCAGCGGAGGGGAAATAGATCAGGATCTCGGCGAGCATCACGAACAGGATCGCCAGGCCGAGCAGCTTGCCCGGCAGCGAGACGGCGGCCGCGCGAAGCGCCCGCCACGCCCCGCCGTGGGGATGCTCGCGCCCCGCGTTCTGGCTATCGCTGATCGTCATCGCCTGCCCGACGATCCTGCCTCAATGGAAGGCCGACAATAACCCGGCCCAGGCCTTTGCGAAGCGCCCGAACACGACCGGCTCGAAATGCGCGCCCGCCGCGCGCTTGAGTATCTCTCCCCGCGTCGGATAGGGCGCGACCGGCTCGGTGAGCTCGCGCACCTTGCCGCCCTTCTGCATGGTCGCCGAGGCGATCTGCACGATATCGTCGGCGCGTTCGCCGACGACATGGACGCCGAGAAGCGCGCCGCCCTTGCCGACGACGAGCTTCGCCTCGCCTTCCGGGCGACCCTCGCAGATCGCCCGGTCATTGTCGTCGAACCCCCAACGGGCCGTATCGACCGCGTCGCCGTGACGTTCGCGCGCGGCGGCCTCGGTCAGGCCGATCGCGGCCAGCGGCGGGTCGGTGTAGACGGCCTGCGGGATCGGCGCGCTCGACTGCCTCGTCGGCAGGCCGAAATAGAGATTGCGCAGGATCACCGAGCCGTGCCAGCCGGCGAGATGGGTGAGCGCCCCCTTGCCGGCGATGTCGCCCGCGGCGTAGACGCGCCGGTTCGTGGTCCTGAGCTTGTCGTCGCAGACCACGCCCCCGTCATCGGTTTCGATCCCCGCCTCGGAAAGCCCGAGCCCCTCGGTGACCGGTTCGCGGCCGGCCGCGGCGAGCACGTGCGAGCCCTCGAGCCAGCGCCCGTCGGCGAGCTGCAACCGCACCCCGCCCCCCCCGGACTCGGCGCGCTCGACGCGCGCGTTCTCCTGCAGATCGACGCCGTCCGCCGTCAGCGCGGCCTTCACGACCGCGGCCTGGACGGGTTCGAAGCGCGCCAGCGCCGCGCCGGCCTCGACGATCGTCACCTGCGAGCCCAGCCGGGCGAAGGCCTGGCCGAGTTCGCAGCCGATCGGCCCGCCGCCGAGGACGAGCAGGTGCTCGGGCAGGGTCTCGAGATCCCAGATCGTCTCACTGGTGAGCGGCGTCAGCTCGGCGAGCCCCGCGACTGGCGGCACCCGGGGACGCGTTCCCGTGGCGAGTACGAAGCGCTTGGCCTTCACCTCGTAGCCGTTCGACGCGACCGTCTGCGGGTCGATGAAGCGCGCGCGCTCGCGGATCACCGTCACGCCCATCCCCTCGAAGCGCTCCTGGCTGTCATTGGGATGGATCGCCTCGATCGCGCCGCGGACATGGGCGCGCACGGCGGCGAAGTCGATCTCCGGCTCGCCGACATTGACGCCGAAACGGCCCGCGGTCCGGACCTGGTGGGCGACATCGGCGGCGGTGAGCAGCGCCTTCGACGGCACGCAGCCGTAATTGAGGCAATCGCCGCCCATCTCGCCGGCCTCGAAAAGCACGACCTTGCGGCCGAGCATCGCCGCGCCGCTGGAGGAGACCAGTCCGGCCGCCCCGGCGCCGATGACGCAGAGATCAGCTTTCATGCGCTGGCGATCCGTCAATTCGTCTCCGCCTCTTCTTCGTCGGCGTCGGGCTCGGCCGGGCGATGGCCGGTGATGCGCTTGTAGAACCAGGGCAGCACGGCGAGCCCCGCGAAGGCGACCAGGGCGACGACGATCTCGGCGTCGATGAGCTGGGCGAGACCGGGCACTTCGCCGGCGGCGGCGAGCTCGCCGAGCTTCGCGCCGACCGTGGCGTAGATATAGGCTCCGGGGATGACGCCGAAGAGCGTCCCGAGGAAATAGGCGCGCAGCGGCACATTCAGCAGCGCCGTGGCGATATTGATGCCGAAGAAGGGCATGACCGGGATCAGCCTGAGGATCATCACGTAGGTGAAGGCGTTCTCCGAAAACCCGTCCTGGAGCCGGCGCACCTGCCGTCCGAAGCGCTGGCGGACCCAGTCGGCGAAGGCGTAGCGCGCGGCCAGGAAGATGATGGTCGCCCCGATCGTCGCGCCGATCACGGCGACGCCCGTGCCGATCCACACCCCGAACAGGAAGCCCGCCCCGATCGTGAACCACAGCGCGCCGGGCACCGAGATCGAGACCGCCAAGGCGTAGAAGACCATGTAGGCGAGCACGGCGAGGAGGAGGTTCGCCGCCACCCAGGCCTCCAGCGCGACCTGGTTCTCGCGCAGGGTCTGGAGATTGAGCCGCTCGTGCCAGCCCATGAGATAGACCAGCGCCAAACCCGCCAGCAGCACGGCGAGCGGCGCGAAGCGTCGCCAGAGCGGCTTCTTCGCGGGCGCGGCGGTTTCCGGCTCGTCGGCGCTCATAGCGCGAAATCTCCTTCCTGCGTCGGCCCCTGTATACGCGTCCGACGGCGCGCCGGACGTCACGACTGCACGCTGCGCGCTCACGACGCCGTGACGGCCTGCGTCCGCTGAAAACGCCCGCGGCGCGCCTTGACTTCGCACGCCGGCGTCCGTATCAACCGCGCCTCGAATTCAACGCGCCCGCAATCCGGCGCAGCCCCTCAAGGGAGCGAGTCGTGAAACGCACCTTCCAGCCGTCCAAGCTCGTCCGCAAGCGCCGTCACGGATTCCGCTCGCGCATGGCGACCAAGGCCGGCCGCCGGGTCATCGCGCGCCGCCGGTCGAAGGGCCGCAAGCGGCTGTCGGCCTGAACAGCCCGCGCGCTCAAACGCCCGTCTATCCCGACCGCGCCGCTCGCTTGCGCAAGCGGCGCGATTTCGTTCAGGCCCGCTCCGGCCGCAAGGCCGTCCGTCCCGGCGTCGTCGTCCAGGCCCGCGATCGCGGCGATCGCGGCCCGGCGCGCGCCGGCTTCACCGCGACCCGGAAAATCGGCGGCGCGGTGGTCCGCAACCGGGCGAAACGACGGCTCAGGGAGGCGGCGCGCCTCCTCCTGCCCCTCCACGGCGCGCCGGGAACCGACTATGTCTTCATCGCGCGCGCCCGGACCGCCTCGCGGTCCTGGCCGGCCTTGCTTGACGATATGAAAAGCGCATTGGTAAGCCTCGCCCCGCCGTCGGGGCCGGACGAAGATGGGGCTCCCGCGTCCGGGTAACCTGAAGGATCCGTTCCCCCATGGGCGAATTTCGCAATCTGATCCTGGCGGTCGCGCTCGCGGCCGGAATCTTCATTCTCTGGCAGGTGTTCGTGCTCGAGCCGGCGCTCGAGCGCCAGCAAGGCGAAGCCCCCGCCGAACAGGCCGAACAACCGCTCGAACCCGGCGCCGACGCGCCGGCGCCGCGCGAAGAGCCGGGCATCGGCGGGCCCGCGTCCGGCGCCGATCTCACGACGCGCGAGGCCGCGCTCGCGCGCTCGGAGCGCGTCGCCATCCGCACGCCGGCCGTCGAAGGCTCGATCGCGCTCACCGGCGCGCGCTTCGACGATCTCCGCCTGCTGCGCTACGACACCGAAATCGACAGCGGCGAGCCCGTCACGCTTCTCAATCCGTCGGGCGGTCCCGGCGGGCATTACGCCGTCAGCGGCTGGGCCGGCGGCTCGGGCGCGCCGGAAGGCCTGCCCGGGGCGGGCACCGAGTGGCGCCTCGTCCAGGGCGATGCGCTGACCCCGGAGAGCCCCGTCGTACTCGAGCATCGCGCCGGCGATCTGGTCTTCACCCGCACGATCAGCGTCGACGAAAACTACCTCTTCACCGTGCGCGACGCGGTCACCAACGAGGGCGGCGCGGCGGTCTCGCTGTCGCGCTACGGGCTCGTTCGCCAGGAGGACCTGCCCGCCGAGCTGGCGAACTTCTACATTCTCCACGAAGGCCCGATCGGGGTCGCCGGCCGGGAGATGTTCGACCGCAAGTTCGAGAAGCTCGCCGACAACGGTCCCGTAGAGCGCGAGGGCGAAGGCGGCTGGACGGGCATCACCAGCAAGTACTGGCTCGCCGCGGTGGCGCCGTCCGGGAGCCCGCAGATCCGCGCCCAGTTCCGCACGCTCCAGCGCGGCGGCCGCACGGTCTACGAGTCCAACTATATCCGCGATCCCGAGACGATCGGCCCCGGCCAGACGCTCGAGAGCGAGGCCTATGTCTTCGCCGGGGCCAAGAACCAGACGCTGCTGTCGCGCTACGAGCAGGAGACCGGAATCCCGCGCCTGACCATGGCGATCGACTGGGGCATGTTCTGGTTCCTGACCCGCCCCTTCTTCGCGATCCTGCACGCGTTTGACGGCTGGATCGGCAATTTCGGCGTCGCGATCATGATCCTGGTCGTCGGACTGAAGCTGGTCCTGTTCCCGCTCAACAACCGCGCCTTCGCTTCGATGGCCAAGATGCGCGCCGTCCAGCCGAAGATGCAGGAGCTGCGCGAGCGCTACGCCGACGATCAACAGCGCCTGCAGCAGGAAATGATGGACATGTACCGGCGGGAGAAGATCAACCCCGTCGCCGGCTGCCTGCCCATCCTGCCGCAGATCCCGATCTTCTTCGCGCTCTACAAGACGGTGTTCATCTCGCTGGACGCCCGCCACGCCGGCTTCCTCTGGATCCGCGACATGTCGGCGCCCGACCCCACCAGCATGTGGAACCTGTTCGGGATCCTGCCCTACGACCCGGCCGGCCTGCCGGTGATCGGCGGCGTCCTGGCGATCGGCCTGTTCCCGCTGATCATGGGCGTCACCATGTGGGCCCAGCAGGCGCTCAACCCGCCGCCGCCCGACCCCATGCAGCGCCGTATCTTCGCCTTCCTGCCGGTGGTGTTCACCATCGTGCTGGCGGGCTTCCCCGCCGCGCTGGTCATCTACTGGGCGTGGAACAACTTCCTCACCATCGTCCAGCAGTACATCATCATGCGCCGCCACGGTACCGAGACCGAGCTGGACAAGCGCGTTCAGCGCCTGCGCGCGCGCCTGACCGGCGCCCCGGCGCCGCAGAGCCTGAACGCGCCCGACGCCCCGGCGTCGGACACGGTGATCGAGGGAACCGCCCGGGAGGCCTCGGCTGAACAGACAGAGAGCGGGGACGAGGGCGAGACCGCGACCGAATCCGGCGACGCCGCGGAGACGACCGTCGAGCCTGAAGCCGAGCCGACCGAAAAACCCGCCGGCGGCGCGCGGACCCGCTCCAATCCGGCCGCCAAGAAGAAGCGCGGCGGCGCGACGAAAAAGCCCGCCGCGAAGCGCAAGCCCGCGCCGCGCAAGAAGCCGACGCCCAAGCCGGGCGACGGCGACGAGGCGTGACCGCGTCCGGCGCCGAGGCCGACGCGGCGGCCGAGCAGGCGCGCCTCGAGGCCGGCCGGCGCCTGTTCGCGCAGCCCTGCGAATTCCTTCGCGGGGCGGTCTCCATCGAGGGGCTGCCGCCGGGCGACCTGCCCGAAGTCGCCTTCGCCGGCCGGTCCAATGTCGGCAAGTCCTCGCTGGTCAACGCGCTTACCGGCCGCAAGACGCTGGCGCGCACCTCGGGCGATCCGGGCCGCACGCGCGAACTCAACTTCTTCGTGCTGGGCGGACGGCTTCGCCTCGTCGATCTGCCGGGTTACGGTTTCGCGAAAGCGCCCAAGGACGTCGCGCAGCGCTGGACGCGGCTGACGCAGGACTATCTCCGCGGGCGCGCGAACCTGAAGCGCGTCGTGCTGCTCATCGACGCGCGGCGGGGGATCAAGGCGAACGACGAGGCGGTGATGGACGAGCTCGACAAGGCGGCGGTCGTTTACCAGATCGCGCTGACGAAGCTCGACAAGCTCAAGCCCGGCGAGCAGGCTCGCATCGTCGAGGAGACCGCCGCGCGGATCGCCCGGCGTCCCGCCGCCTTCCCGACCGTGGCGGCGACGTCGGCGGCGAAGCGCCTCGGGCTCGACGCGCTGAGAGCCGATCTCGCCGCGCTGGCTGCGCCGGAACACGAGGGACCGTGAGTATGATGTTGCGCTTGCTGATCGCCGCCGCCGCGGCATTCGGAGCGGCTGCGTTCGTGACCGCGCCCGCCCGCGCCGGGGAGGTCTGCAACGAGACCAGCTTCGTCGTCGAGGCCGCCAAGGCCTGGCGCACCGAGAGCGGCATCGCCGCGGAAGGCTGGAGCCGCATCCTGCCGGGCGGCTGCGCCGACATGGGCCCGGACGCCGATATCGACCAGTATCTCTACGCCCGCTCGACGCCGGCCTATCTCGGCGGCGTGCGCGAATGGCGCGGCTCGCTCGAGGTGTGCGTCGACGAGGCGGACTTCGCCTTCGAGGGCGTCGCCGACTGCGAGGCCCTGGGGCTCGAGACGCGCGGCTTCCGCCGGCTGAGCGAAGCCGAGCGCACGCGCGCCCTGCTGGTCGAGCCCGCCGATTTCGGCGATCGCGCCGACGAGGCCGGCCTGCAGCGCCTGCTCCAGGCGGCGGGCTACGACATCCAGGTGATCGACGGCTACGCCGGCCGGCGCACCCGGCGCCAGGTCGCCCGCTTCGAGAGCGACGCCGGCCGCGAGTTCGACGCCAACCGCGCCGCCCTGCTCGAGGCGCTCCACGCCGCGGCGCTCGAGCGCAATGTCGAAATCGGCCTGCATGTCTGCAACGACGCCGACGCGCCGCTCGCCGTCGCCGCCGCGCAGCCGAACAGCGAGACGGAAGGTTGGGAGAGCCGGGGCTGGTGGCATATCGAGCCGGGCGCCTGCGCGCGGCCGATCGCCGAACGCCTCGACGCCGACGACGTGTATTTCTACGCGGTGCGCCTCGACCCCGGCGCGCACACGCCGGTTTCGCGCGGGACGGAGCGCTTCTGCATCGCGCCGGCGCGCTTTCTCGCCGAAGGCCGCGACAACTGCGAGGAGCGCGGCTACGACGAGGCGCTGTTTCGAACCGCGCCCGGCGCGGAGAACGGCCGCATCGAGGTGCGCTTGCGCGACGAGGATTTCGAGGACGCCGCATGACCGACGGCCGGCCCGATCTCGGCCATGTCGAGACCTGGGTGTTCGATCTCGACAACACGCTCTACCCCGCCGACGCGGCGGTGATGAGCCAGGTCGACCGGCGCATGACCGAGTACGTGATGCGCCTGCTCGACCTCGAGCGCGACGCCGCGCGCGCCGTGCAGAAACGCTACTGGCGCGACTACGGCACGACGCTCAACGGGCTGATGTCGAACCACGACGTCGATCTCGCCGACTTCCTCGACTACGTCCACGACGTCGATCACGACGTGCTGACGCCGGACCCGACGCTGGCGCGCCATATCGGCCGACTCGAGGGCCGGCGGCTGATCTACACCAACGGCTCGCTGAAGCACGCCGAGACCGTCGTCGACCGGCTCGGCCTGAACGGGCTGTTCGACGACGTGTTCGACATCGCGGCGTCGGACTACACTCCGAAGCCCCATCGCGAGAGCTTCGACCGCTTCGCCCGGCGCCTCGCCGTGCGGCCGGCGCGCGCGGCGATGTTCGAGGATTCGGCGCGCAATCTTGAAACCGCCGCCGATATGGGCTTCACCACGGTCCTGGTGCGCGCGGCCGGCCTCGACCGCGACGAGGAGACGGCCGGCCCGGGCGACCGCCCGCCCCATGTCCACTACGCCGTGGACTGCCTGAAGACCTTCCTCGGCCGCGTCACCGCGCCCGAACCGGAGCCCGACGAGCCCGCATGACGCCGCATTCCGACGACGACAGCCTGCGCGCGGCGATCGACGCCGCCTGGGAAGATCGCGAAACCGTTTCGCCGGAAACCGGCGGCGCGGTTCGCGACGCCGTGGAGACCGCGCTCGCCCGGCTCGACGCTGGCGAGGCGCGCATCGCCGCGAAGGGCGAAGACGGCGACTGGATCGTCCACGAGTGGCTGAAGAAGGCCGTGCTGCTCTCCTTCCGCCTGAACCCGAACCGGGTCATGGGCGGCGCGCCGGGCGCGAACGGCGTCGACCCCGCGCCCGGTCCGTGGTGGGACAAGGTCCCGACCAAGTTCGAGGGCTGGACCGAGGCCGATTTCGCCAGGGCCGGCTTCCGCGCCGTGCCGCCGGCGACGGTCCGCCGCGGGGCCTTCATCGGCAAGGGCGTCGTGCTGATGCCGAGCTACGTCAATATCGGCGCCTATGTCGACGAAGGCGCGATGATCGACACCTGGGCGACGGTCGGCTCGTGCGCCCAGATCGGCCGGAACGTCCACATCTCCGGCGGCGCCGGGATCGGCGGCGTGCTCGAGCCGCTGCAGGCCAATCCGGTGATCATCGAGGACGGCGTCTTCGTCGGCGCCCGCTCGGAGGTCGCCGAGGGGGTGATCGTGCGCGAGGGCGCGGTGCTCTCGATGGGCGTCTATCTCGGCGCCTCGACGAAGATCGTCGACCGCGAGACCGGCGCGATCATCCGCGGCGAGGTGCCGCCCTACGCCGTCGTCGTGCCGGGAGCCCTGCCCGACCCGCAGGGCGGACCGGCGCTCTACTGCGCCGTCATCGTCAAGAAGGTCGACGCCCAGACCCGCGCCAAGACGAGCATCAACGCGCTCTTGAGGGATTAGGGCGGCCAAAGCGCCCCGCTCCTCACCCGATCTGGAAGCGGCGCCCGCCGGTGCGGCCGAATCGCCACGTTCGCCCGCGCCCGCGAATCAGCCCATCGACCCGGCGACCCCGATTCGGTACATTCCTTAAAAGGAAGTTAACGGGTGGGGATCATGGCGACGCTGGAACTCGATCTGGAAGCGCACAAACTCATCGAGGCGCACAGGCGGAGCCTGGAAGAAGACCAGCTTTCGATCCTGAAAAGAGCGCTTAAGAATCAACTTTCTGGGACGAATGGTCCGACCCGTCGCGGGGGCGGTCGAACGCGCCGAACCGGGGATTTCTTCGTCCGGATCGGCAATCGCCGGACGCGGACGCCGAATCAGAAGGCTGCTTATAAGCAAGCACTCTCCTGGATGGCCGAGATCGATGACGGCTTCCTCGACGCCCTCGCGCAGAAGCGGATTCGCAACCGTCGGATCGTCGCCCGCCGACCCGACGCGCTGTACGCCCGGTCCGGCCTGCAGCGCTTCGCCGAACCGCTCGGCGACGGCTGGTACGCCGACACCAACCTGTCGAAGCAGCAGAAGGTCGTCCGCCTCCGCGAGGCCTGCGACCTGCTCGGGCTGGCCTTCGGCCGCGACGTCGAAGTCGGGTTCCGCTGAGCCCGTCCGTCAGAGCGCGTAGAAGCTCGCCACCGCCCAGCTGTGAACGAGGACCGGGAGCAGGACGGAGCCCGACGCCGCGCGCAGCCACACGAGCAGCATGCCCGCGAGGAAGACCCAGGCGCCGGCGCCGAACGCCGCGGTGAGCACGAGATCCGGCGACAGCGACAGCGCCCGATCGGCGGCGAACAGCATCGCGCTGACGACCGCGCCCCAGCCCATCGCCGCGCCGCGGATCCGCACCGGCGCGCCGAACGCCCGGTCGAGGGCGGCCAGGAGGAAGCCGCGATAGAGCAGCTCCTGCTCCAGCGCGGGAAGGCTGGCCCGGTAGGCGAGCTCGGAGACCGGGCCGACCCGGCCGGGGACGAGATACCAGGCCGCGCCGGCGAAGGCAGCGGCGATCAGCACCGTCACGACCAGCGCCGACACCGGAGACGGTCCCTTCTGGATGACCGTGACGCCGGTGAGCCGCCAGCGGCCGTCGAACATGAGCGCGCCGACGACCAGAAGCACGACCGTCGAGACGATCGACGCCGCCCAGGGATGCGGGCCGGGCGCGAGGTCGGGCAGGGCGAGATAGCCCCAGCCGCCGGTCGCGACGGCGTCGTGGAGGATGAACAGGCCGAAGGCGACGGAAAGCCAGGATCGCCGGACGCGCCCGCCGGCCAGCACCACGCCAATCGCGGCCAGCAGCAAGAACAGCCCGCAATTGACGAGCAGGCTCGAGAACGCTTCGCTCAAACGGAACCTCCCCCAACCCGCGTGGTTCCGGGTCCGAATCTAGCGTATTTCATAATCATGAACACGTCCCGCCCCGATCCGGCCGACCCGGTCGCCCTCGCCCGGCGCCTGATCCGGGCGCCGTCCGTCACGCCGGAAGACGCCGGCGCGCTCGACGCGCTGGAGGCCGCGCTCGCCCCGCTCGGCTTCGCCTGCGCGCGCCATCGCTTCGGCGAAGTGGACAATCTCTACGCCCGCCTCGGCGACCGCGCGCCGGTGTTCTGCTTCGCCGGCCACACCGATGTCGTCCCGCCGGGCGACGCGGAGGCCTGGAGCGAGCCGCCCTTCGAGGCCGCCGTGAAGGACGGCGTTCTCTGGGGCCGCGGCGCGGCCGACATGAAATCCGCGATCGCGGCCTTCGTCGCCGCGGTGGCGCGCTATCGCGGCGCGCACGGCGAGCCGCCGGGCTCGATCGCGCTGCTGATCACCGGCGACGAGGAGGGCCCCGCCGAGGATGGCACGAAGAAGCTGCTCGCGGCGGTGACCGAGCAGGGCGAGCGCTTCGACCACTGCCTCGTCGGCGAGCCGACCAACCCGTCGGCGCTGGGCGAAACCATCAAGATCGGCCGGCGCGGCTCGCTGAACGGCGTGATCACGGTGACCGGCCGGCAGGGCCATGTCGCCTATCCCGAGAAGGCGGAGAACCCGATCCCGCCGCTCATGGACCTGCTGTCGCGGCTGACCGCGCGCACGCTCGACGAGGGCGCGCCGCACTTCCAGCACTCCAATCTGGAGATCACTTCGATCGACGTGGACAATCCCGCCCACAACGTCATTCCCGGCCGGGCGCGCGCGAAGTTCAACATCCGCTTCAACACCCGCCACGCCGGCGCCGATCTCAAGCGCTGGATCGCCGACGAGGCGGCCGCCGTGCGCTCGCATTTCATGGGCGAGATCGATCTCGATCTCCGGGTCACCGGCGAGGCCTTCCTGACGCGACCCGGCCCGTTCACCGATCTGCTCAAGGAGGCCGTCGCCGCCGAGACCGGCCGCGAGCCGGCGCTCACGACCGGCGGCGGCACCTCGGACGCGCGCTTCATCAAGGACTATGCGCCGGTGGCCGAGTTCGGCCTCGTCGGCGCGACCATGCACCAGGTCGACGAACGCGTCGCCGTCGCCGACATCGAGGCGCTGACGCGCGTCTATCAGCGCGTGCTCGAGCGCTATTTCGAGGTGTTCGCCGGATGAAGGCCCTGATCGACGATGCGCGCACCGCCCTCGGCGGCGTGTTCCGCCTGATGGCCTTCCGCGAGGACTGGCGGAGCGCGTTCGACGTCAGCGCGGACGGGCTCGTGCGCTCGTTCGCGGCCGTCCTCATCTGCCTGCCCGCCTACGCCTTCCTGGTCGCCGCACTCAATCATTTCGTCGTCTCGAACCCAGATCTCGCCCCCGAGGCGGCGACGATGGGCCTCGGCGAGGCGGCGCTGCAATACGCGCGGCTGTGGCTGCTGTTTCCGCTCGTCGCCGCGCTGGTCGTTCTCGTGCTCGGGCGCCGGCGCGCGCTCGTTCCCTGGATCGTCGTGCACAACTGGACCGTCGTGGCGCTCATTCACCTGCAGGTCCTGATCTGGGCGCTGAACGCCGCCGGCCTCGTCGACGGCGCGGTGCTGGCGAGCCTGCTCAGCTTCTACCAGCTTCTGCGCCTGTTCGCGCACTGGCGCGTCGCGCTCGGCGCGCTCGATGTCGGCCCGGTGACGGCAGGAGCCGCGGCGGCGATCCCGCTCATAGCCGACTGGCTGGTGATCTATTCGGGAGCGGCGGGGTGAGCCCGGCGGACCGGCGTCAGTCGTCCTCGCCGCGGATCATCGCCAGCGCGCGGTCGAGCGCCGCGTCGGCGGGGACGCGAATGTCCGGCTGGACGCCGTCGCCTTCCCAGTCCTCTCCGGTCGCGGGATCGAAGGTGCGCCCGACGGGGACGAAAACGCTGTAGCCGTCCGCGAGCGGCAGCGAGGCGCCGAAATGGTTGGCGCCGCGCGTCGGCTCGCCGACCAGCGTCGCGCGGCCCGAAATCCGCATCGCCAAGGCGAGATGCTCTGCCGCCGACACGGTGCGCGGCCCGACCAGCAGGTAGACCGGGACCTCGACCAGATCGGCGTCCGGCGCCGGCGCGGTCCAGTGCTCGTAACGCGTCAGCCCGTCCGGCCCGTCCACGCGGCGAACCGTCTCGCCGCCGCCGAAGATATCGCCGACGGTCTCGATGCTCGCGGTGCGCTGGTCCATGACGAGCAGACGCCGGCTCTCGTCGGTCATGCGCGAGAACAGCAGATCGGCCACCGGCAGGTCGCCGCCGACATTGTTGCGCAGATCGACAATGATCGCCGAAGCGGCCGTCATGTCGTCGAGCGCGGCGTCGACGGCGGCGATGTCGCTGTCCTCCCAGCCCATCAGGCCGAGATCGAGATAGCCAATCTCGCCGTCGATCATCCGGACCTGCCTGAGCACGGGCGGGGGCGTGCGCGCCGGCCCGGCCTCGCCGTCGGCGTCGTCCGGCTCCTCCGGCGGATGAACGACGAGGTGATGATCGACGACGACCGCGCCGAGATCCTCCGTCAGCAGGGAGGCCAGCGCCTCCGGCTCGACGACGCCGTCATAGGCCCCGGCGGCGGCGCGGCTGCGGACATGGGCGGCGTAGCGCGCGCCGGTGTCGGGAAAGACGTAGCCGGCCTCGAGCGCGGCGGCGAGGTCTTCCGCCACGGCGCGGCTTGCGACAGCCGGGACCGATGCGGAGGTCTCGGCGGGTGCGGCGGCGCAGCCGACGGCGGCGAGTGCGATGGCGGCGGCTGCGAAAGCGCGTGCGATCATGGCGGGTCCCTTCCGGCGAAAGCTCGGCGCCATAAAGCCCGCGCCGCGATCGGCGGCAAGTTACGCTTCCGAAAGCTCGTCGCCGGCTCGCTCGTCCGGGTAGCGCACGAAGGCGAGATAGAGCCCGTCGGGCGGCGCGACCGGTCCGCAGCGCGTGCGGTCGGCAGCGGCCAGCGCATCGGCGAAGTCGTCCGGGCTCCACTTGCCCGTCCCCACCTCGACCAGCGAGCCGACGATCGAGCGGATCTGGCGATGCAGGAAGCTGATCGCCTCGACGGTCACGCGGACCTCCGCGCCGACGCGGGCGACGCGGATGACGTCGAGCGATTTCACCGGGCTGTCGGCCTGGCACTGGGCGTCGCGGAAGGTGGTGAAGTCGTGGGTTCCGACGCAGGCCTGGGCGGCGGCGTGCATGGCCTCGACGTCGAGGCGCTTGGGCGTGCGCCAGGCCCGGCCGCGATCCAGCGCCAGCGGCGGGCGGCGATCGACGATGCGATAGAGATAGCCCCGCTTCACCGCGGAGAAGCGGGCGTGGAAATCGTCGGCGACCCGCTCGGCGGCGAGCACCGCGATCGGGTCGGGCCGGAGATGATGGTTGAGCGCGTCGCGCACGACGTCGCCGGCGAGGCCCTTTTGAAGGTCGAGATGGGCGACCATGGCCAGCGCGTGCACGCCCGAGTCCGTGCGCCCCGCGCCGTAGACCTCGCAGGGTCGTTCGTCGAGGGCCTCGGCGGCGGTCTCGAGCGCGGCCTGCACAGAGGGCCCGTTGTCCTGGCGCTGCCAGCCGACGAACGGCCCGCCGTCATACTCGATGGTCAGCTTGTAGCGGGGCATGGGCTCTTGCTGGTCCGCTCTGGTTCCAGGGTCACGCGCCTCACCCCACCCTGACCCTCCCCTCAAGGGGAGGGAATGGCGCTGGCGCGCCCCGTCAGCTCTCCCTCCCCCTCAGGGGGAGGGCCGGGTGGGGGCTTATGCAGAGGAAACCCCGGCCGCGCAAGCCAGCCGGGGCCTCGCGGCGATCCATCGCGAGAAGGTCCCGGATCGCGCCTGCGGCGCGCCCGGGAGTTCAGTCACCCGGCTCATTCAGCGGATCGAGACGGAGAAACATTGCTTCCTGTCATCGCCGGGCCGGTCCCGGCGATCCAGTCCCGCGCAAGGAGCGCTTCCTTGCTTGGATGGCCGGAACAAGTCCGGCCATGACAGGCTCGCCGGCAGTGTTCACTCGACGCGGTCGCGAAGATGGGCCCTCGCCACTGGCTCAACCCAACACCGTCCCGGCCGGGACGGCCGTCCCGCGCAGGAACTCCTCCGCGCTCATCACGCCGCGGCCCTCGCGCTGCAGGCGCGCGAGCCGCACCGCGCCTTCGCCGCAGGCGATCAGGAGTTCGTCGTCGAGCGCCTCTCCGGGATCGCCCTCTCCCGCCTCCGGGACGGCGAAATGAACCTTCACGCGGACCGGGCCCTTCTCCGTCGCGAGCTCGAACCAGGCGCCCGGAGACGGCGTCAGTCCGCGGATCCGGTCGGCGACGGCGCGGGCGGGCTCAGACCAGTCGATGCGCGCCTCCTCGCGGGTGATCTTCTTCGCGTAGGTCACGCCGTCCTCGTCCTGGGGCTGGGCCTCCAGCGTGCCGCGTTCCAGCGCGGCGAGCGTGCGCGGCCAGAGCAGCGCGCCGGTGGCCATCAGCCGATCGTGCAATGTCGCGGCGGTGTCGGTCGGCTCGATCGGGACGACCTCGCTCATCAGGATCGGGCCGGTGTCGAGGCCCGCCTCCATCTGCATGATCTGAACCCCGGTGATCTCGTCGCCGGCCATGATCGCCCGCTGGATCGGCGCCGCGCCGCGCCAGCGCGGCAGAAGCGAGGCGTGCAGGTTGAGGCAGCCCAGGCGCGGCGCCTCCAGGACCTCTTCCGGCAGGATCTGGCCGTAGGCGACGACGCAGGCCGCATCGAGATCGAGCGCCAGGAAGTCCGCGATCACGTCCGGATCGCGAAAACTGTCCGGCGTCTCGACGGGAATGCCGAACTGCTCGGCGAGCACGTGGACGGGCGTCTTCTGTTCGGCCTGGCCGCGCCCGCGCCGGCGCAGGGGCTGCGTGTAGACGCACACGACCTCGTGGCCGGCGGCGACGATCTCGGCCAGCGAGGCGGCGGCGAAGTCGGGCGTGCCCATGAAGGCGAGGCGGAGGGCCATGGAACTCGATCGGCGGCGGCGGAAGCGACCGGCGTCTGATACAATCGCCGCGACCCGATGGCCACCGCCGGAGCGCTCCGATGCGTGTTCTCGCCGCCCTTTTCGCCTTGGCCCTCGCCGCCTGCGCGCCGCAGCCCGGCGCCGAACCCGCCGCGCCCGACGCCAACGCGCAGGCCAGTCCGATCGGCGGCGTCTGCGGCGGGATCGCCGGTCAGACCTGCGCCGATGCGAACGCCTATTGCCGCTACGCCCCGGAGGCGCAATGCGGGGCGGCCGATCAGACCGGCGTCTGCGCCGAGCGCCCGCAGGTGTGCACCCGCGAGTACCGGCCGGTCTGCGGCTGCGACGGCGAGACCTATTCCAACGCCTGCACCGCCGCCTCGGCGGGCGTGAGCGTCCTGCACGAAGGGCGGTGCGGCGACGAGCCGGCGAAGCCCGGCTAGGCGCCGCCTTGCGCCGCCGCGCGCGCTCGGTCATAAACCCCGCTCCGCAACCCGCCGACGAGGCGAGGACCCTGACGATGATTCCGTCCCTCTGAACCGACACCGCCGCCGCGACCGATCGCGGCCGAAATCCGCCCGCCGGGCGGAGCGTTCAGACAGGACCAACATCCATGAAATCGCTTGAGAACAAGACCGCGCTGGTCACCGGCGCGGCCCGCGGCATCGGCGCGGCCATCGCGCGGCGTTTCGCCGAAGCCGGCGCGACCGTCATCATCACCGACATCGACGCCGGCGGCGCGAAATCCGTCGCCGAAGGGCTCGGCCCGCCGGCCGTCCATCGCCGGCTCGACGTCCGCGAGGAGGACCAGTGGCGCGCGACCGCCGAGTGGGTCGGGCGCGAATTCGGCCGGCTCGACGCGCTGGTCAACAACGCCGGGATCACCGGCTTTCTCGAAACGCCCGGCCCCCACGATCCCGAGCATCTCGATCTTGAAAGCTGGCGCGAGGTGCATCGCGTCAATTCCGACGGCGTCGCGCTGGGCTGCAAATACGCCATCGGACTGATGAAGGCCGAGGGCGGCGCGATCGTGAACATCTCCTCGCGCTCGGGGATCGTCGGCATTCCCGGCGCGGCGGCCTATGCGGCGAGCAAGGCCGCGGTGAGGAACCACACCAAGTCGGTCGCCCTCTACTGCGCCCAGGCCGGCTACGCGATCCGCTGCAACTCGATCCACCCCGCCGCGGTGATGACCGAGATGTGGGACGCCATGCTGGGCGCGGGCGCGCAGCGCGACGCGATCATGGCCTCCATCGAGGCGGGCGTGCCGATGGGCCGCTTCGGAACCCCCGGGGAGGTCGCCGAGGCCGCGCTTTACCTGGCGAGCGACGCATCGTCCTACGTCACCGGGACCGAGCTCCACGTCGACGGCGGCATTCTCGCCGGCGCCGAGGCCGCCCCGGCGAAGGCGGAGTAGGCCGTCAACTGCGTCGCTTTGCGCGTTGCCCGCGTTTCCGTCCCGTGATCGCCTGAGACGGGACAACAAGGGAGGTCGCCATGGCGGGACGTCTGGACGGCAAGGTCGCGGTGATCACAGGCGGAGCGAGCGGCATCGGCAAGGCCACCGCCGAGCTGTTCGTCGCCGAGGGCGCGAAGGTCGTCGTCGCCGATGTGCAGGAGGAAGCCGGCGAGAAATTCGCGGCCTCGCACCGGGGCGAGATGGCGTTCATCCACACCGACGTGACGAAGGAAGACGACGTGCGCGCGATGATCGCCTGCGCGATCGACACGTTCGGCCGGCTCGACATCCTGTACAACAACGCCGGCGCGGCCGAGCGCGATTACCGCTTCGAGGAGATCACGCCCGAGACGTTCGACAAGGTGATGCATCTCCACGTCATGGCCGCCATGCTGGGGATCAAGCACGCCGTCCCGGTGATGCGCGAGGAAGGCGGCGGGGCGATCGTCACGACGTCGTCGGTCGCGGGCGTCATGGCCAATGTCGGCCCCGTGCTCTACTCGATCGCCAAGGCCGCGATCGTGCAGATGAGCCAGGTCGCCGCGGTCCGGCTCGCCCACGAGAATATCCGCGTCAATTGCGTCAATCCGGGCGTCATCCCCACGCCGATCTTCGGGCGCGCCTTCGGCCTCGACGCCGAGGAGTCCGCCGCGCTCGAGCCCAAGGTCCGCGAAATGGCGAAGACCTTCCAGCCGCTGCCGCGCGCCGGCGACGTCTCCGACATCGCCGAGGCGGTGCTCTATCTCGCCGCCGATTCCGGCCGCTTCGTCACCGGCGAGACGCTGATCGTCGACGGCGGCCTGGTGCGCGGTCCGGCGCCGGATCCCGAAGGCGGCGTGTTCAAGGCCTTCGCCGACGCGCTCGACCTCGACATCGCCAAGGCGCGGAAGGTGAAGTAGGGGCTGCGCGGCTCCTCCCTCGTCGCTCTTTCCCGGCGAAAGCCGGGACCCAGCAGCGAACCGCGCGGCGCGGCCTCTCTGGGCCCCGACTTGCGTCGGGGAAGAGGCGTCACATGAGAGGCGTCAGAGCAGCTCCTCGTAGAGGTCGCGCCAGGTCGGGTTGTCGCGCTCGATCAGCGCCAGCTTCCAGGCGCGCTTCCACTGCTTGATGCGATGTTCGCGCCGGACGGCCGACGCCATCTCCTCATGAAGCTCGTACCAGACCAGCAAGGTGACGCCGTACTTCGCCGTGAACGGCGAACCGACGCCCTCGCGGTGCTCCCAGATCCGCCGAATGAGATAACCCGTCGAGCCGCAATAGAGCGTCCCGTTGCGTCGCGACGCGAGGAGATAGACGCACGGCTGTATGGGCCGATCGAGCATCGGTGAACCCGCACACAACTTTGACGCGATTAATATACACGCATCTCTTTCCCGGCGAAAGCCGGGATCCAGCGGCCACGGGACGCGGCGCGCCCTCTCTGGGCCCCGGATCAAGTCCGGGGAAGAGGCGTTTGGACATCACCGCTGCATATACATTCTCTTTCCCGGCGAAAGCCGGGACCCAGCGGCCAAGCGGCCGCGCGGCCTCTCTGGGCCCCGACTTGCGTCGGGGAAGAGGCGGCTTGTTTGTTAAGGTGAGAGGTTACCCTTCATCCGACGCCGCCTCGGCCTCACCGTCCTCGCCTTCCCCGGACGCCGCGTCCTCCACCGGCGCCACGCCCCAGGGCGGGGGCGGGGCGTCGACGGGCGCGGTGAGGTCGAAGCGGGCCTCGAAACGCCGGTCCGGGCGGTCGAGGGCGTAGACGAAGGCCTCGTCGGTCACGGTGATCGACCAGACGTTCTCGGCGGACTCGGGGATTCCCTCGCGCTCGAACAGTTCGCGGGAATACTCGTCGGCGGGAAACTCCGCGCGGCGCCGGCCGACCGGCCCCTCCGCATCCCCGCCATACCAGCTCAATGCGTCCTCCGAGCCGTCCCTGTGGCGGTGGTCGTGCTTGAGCCTGAGGCCCTCGCCCACCCGCGTTATCACCCAGGTGCGCGAGCGGTTCTCGCCGACATGGAAGGGGATGCGCAGCTCGTCGGCCGAGCACTCGCGGATGTGCATGACGAGGCGTTCGCCGGCCATGTCCGCGTCGCGCGGGTCCTCGGAGACGACCTCGCCCTCATAGGCCCGCCCGCAGCGCTCGGCGAGCCGGTCGAAGACGTCGCCGCCGGCCGGCTCGACGCAGGCCGAAAGCGCGATGATCGGAATGAACGCGATGGCGCGCATGATGCTCTCCCTCTTCCCCGGACGGATGCTAGGCGCGGTCGGGGGGCGAGGGGAAGGCTTCGCGGCGCCGGGCGCTCTCCCTTCCCCGCATGCGGGGGAGGGCCGGGGTGGGGGCCTCGCGCGCCGCGGCCTCACCCCCACCCTCACCCTCCCCTCAAGGGGAGGGATTCGGCAGCGTCGCGAGCTGACGGGAGCGGGCCGTCCTCGCGGACAGGGATCGGGCGCCGAAGGACGGGGGCAGGAAGACATTCGACTGAATTCCCGGACGCGCCGCAGGCGCGATCAGGGACCTTGAGGCCACCGATCTCGACGAGGCCCCGGCTCTCCCTGCGGTCGGCCGGGGTTTCAAACTCTTTGAACGGCGCCCGCCCCTACTCCGCGGCGACAGCGCGCGACTTCACCAGCTTCTGGACCTTCTTCACCGCGCGCTCGCGCTTCAGGCGCGAGAGATAGTCGATGAAGACGATCCCCTCGAGATGGTCCATCTCGTGCTGGATGCACACCGCGAACAGGTCCTCGGCGATCTCCTCGCGCGCATTGCCGTCATAGTCGAGATATTCGACCTTGCAGCGTTCCGGGCGTTCGACCTCGTCGAAGACGTCGGGGATCGACAGGCAGCCTTCCTGGTGGGGCTGCGTGTCCTCCGTCAGCGGCGTGATCACCGGATTGACGAAGAAGCGTGGCTCGGTGCGCTCCTCGGACAGGTCCATGACGATGACGCGCTTGTCGACGCCGACCTGGATCGCGGCGAGCCCGATGCCGTCGGCGGCGTACATGGTCTCGACCATGTCGTCCATCAGCGCGCGCAAGTCGTCGTCGACCCTGTCGACGGGCTTGGAGACCTGCTTCAGGCGCGGGTCGGGGACGGTGAGGATTTCGCGTACGGCCATGGCTTTTAAGTAAGCCCGGGCGGGGTTGCGTTCAAGTTTCCGACGCCTCGCCGGCGGTGAGCGCGGGGGCGGCCTCGCTGTCCTCCCCGGCCTCCGGGGCGGCCAGCCGGCGCGGCGTCTCGTCGACCGGGGCGGGCCCCTCGACGGTTTTCGCCTGGCCGTTCAGCTCGGCCATGCGGCGCGTATGGGGCAGCACGCGGCTTTCCAGCGAGCCCACGGCCTTGTTGTAGTTCGCCGTGGCGGTCTTCAGCCCGGAGCCCACGCGCTCCATGTGGCCGGCGAACACGCCGATGCGGTCGTGCAGCTCGGCGCCGATGGCGGCGATCTTCTCGGCGTTGTCCTCCAGCGCCTGCTGGCGCCAGCCGTAGGCCACCGCCTTGGCGAGCGCGAGCAGGGTCGCCGGCGTGGTGATGATGACATTGGCCTTGATCGCCTCGTCGAACAGGTTGGGGTCCTCCTCGACGGCGGCGGCATAGAAGCTCTCGCCGGGAATGAACAGGGCGACGAAGTCGATCGCGCCGTCGACGGCGGCGGCGTATTCCTTCTTCGAAAGCTGTTTCACATGGGTCTTCACCTGAGAGGCGTGGCGGCGCAGCGCCTCCTTGCGCGTGTCCTCGTCCGGCGCCTCGACGGCGTCGAGATAGGCCGTCAGCGCCACCTTGGAATCGATCACGAACCGGCCCTTGCCCGGCAGGCGCACGACGAAGTCGGGCCTGAGCGACGCGCCCTCGCTGTCGCGGGCCTGGTGCTGGGCCTCGTAGTCGATGTTCTTCGTCAGCCCCGCCAGCTCGAGAATGTTCTCCACCGTGCGCTCGCCCCACTGGCCGCGCGTGGTCGACTTGCGCTGCAGCGCGTTGACGAGCTTGGCGGTCTCGCGGTGCTGGGCGGCCAGGCCTTCGCTGAGCTGCTTGATCTGCTCGCCCATCGCGCTGGTGTGGGTGGTGCGCTCCTTCTCGATCGCCTCGACCTTGGTCTTGAACTCCTCCAGCCGCTCGCGGATCGGCGTGACGAGCTCCTTCATGCCGCCCTCGGCCTTTTCCTGCTGGGTCTTGAAGGTGGTCTGGGCCTGCTCGAGCAGCTTCTTCGTCGAGGCGTCCAGCGCTTCGCCGGCGAGCGCCTTGAACCGGTCCTGCATCTCCTGGGAGAGCTTAGTGAGCCGGTCGCGCTCTGCGGCGACGGCCTGTTCCCGTTCGCGCATGGCGGCCTCCAGCGAGGCGATCCTGCGCTCGGCGGCGTCGCGCTTCTCGCGCTCGTCGGCGAGTTCGGCCTTGAACTCGTCGGCCCGGGCGGCCTTCGCCTCCGCGGCAATGCGGGTCTCGGACGCCTCGCTCAGCCGGGCGCGCAGCCCGGCGGCCTCGCGCATTGATCGCCAGGCGATGACGGCGAGGATGGCCGCAGCGACGCCGCCACCGGCGCCGAAGACGATGAGCGCGAGATTGAACGGGTCCATGGACGGGCCTTCGACAGCGGAACTCAGCGTGAACATAGCGGATTCGCTCGCCGCGCGCGTCCCGCGCGCTGCGCTTTGCGCGATTCTCCCGGCGTTTCATTCGCGCGGTCGCGCGTTATGTTCACCGCCGAGTTCATCATCAATGGAGAAGCACGATGCTTCGCGGATCCGTCTCCCTCATCGCTCTGGCCTGCGCCGCGGCGCCGGCGCTCGCCCAGGAGCCCGTCGAGACCGAACAGGCGACGTTCGCCGTCGAGACCGTCGCCGAGGGCCTCGGCTTTCCCTGGTCGCTGGCCTTCCTGCCCGACGGCGGGATGCTGGTGACCGAGCGCGACGGCCGGCTGCGCGTCATCGAGGCCGACGGAACGCTGCGCGAGGATCCCGTCGCGGGCCTGCCCGACGACCTCGTCGTGGTGAACCAGGGCGGCCTGCTGGAGGTCGCGCTGCATCCGGAGTTCGCCGACAACCGGCTGGTCTATTTCAGCTACTCGGAAGGAACCGAGGACGCCAACCGCACCGCGCTCGCCCGCGGCCGGCTCAACGCCGACATGACCGCGCTCGAGAACGTCGAGGACATCTTCCACGTCAATTTCGACAAGCGCCGCGGGCTGCATTTCGGCGGGCGCATCCTGTTCGAGGATTCCGACACGCTGTTGCTCACCCTCGGCGAAGGCGGGATCTATACCGAGGAGGCGCAGAACCCGGAGAACCACCTGGGAACGGTCGTCCGTCTCAACGACGACGGCTCCATCCCCGAGGACAATCCCTTCGTCGGGCCTGACGGACGGGCCGACGAGATCTGGACCTGGGGCCATCGCAACGTGCAGGGGATCGACCGCAACCCCGCCACCGGCTCGGTCTGGACCCACGAGCACGGCGCGCGCGGCGGCGACGAGATCAACATCCTCGAGGCCGGCGCCAATTACGGCTGGCCGGAGGCCACCTACGGCATCAATTACGACGGCACGGTCATCACCGAGAACCGCGAACTCGAGGGCACGGCCCAGCCGATCTGGTACTGGAACCCCTCGATCGCGCCGGCCGGCATGGCCTTCTACACCGGCGAGGCGTTCGAGCACTGGAACGGCGACCTGTTCGTCGCCGCGCTCGCCGGCCAGCAGCTGCAGCGCCTCGAGGTGATCGACGACCGCGTGATCTCGGTCGAGCCGCTGCTCGAGGACATGCAGGCGCGCTTCCGCTATGTCCGCTCGGGCCCGGACGGCGCGGTCTACGTGCTCACCGACATGCCCGAGGGCCAGGTGCTGCGGCTCGTCCCCGCCGAGACCGAGGAAGACGAGTAGACGCGGAGACGCAACCGCTGAACAAAAAAGGGCGCGCCGGCCGGCGCGCCCTTTTCTCATGGATCCGAAGGTCCAGCCTATTCGGTCGGCTCGCCCTCGGCTTCGGCTTCGGCTTCGTCTTCCTCGGCCTCGGCCGGTGCGGCGCCGTCGCCTTGAGCCGCCTCTTCGCCCACAGCCTCGTCCTCGGCCGCAGCGGCCTCCGCCGCCTCGGTCGCATCTTCCATCGCCTCGCCGGCGTCGGCGGTCTCCGATTCGGCCTCGCCTTCGGCTTCGGCGGCTTCGGCGGGCTCCTCCTCGGGAAGCGGTTCGGGCAGCGGCTCGGGATCGTTCGACAGCGAGTGCAGGTAGGCGATCATGTTGATCCGGTCTTCCTGCTGGCGCAGGCCGGCGAAGCTCATCGCCGTGCCGGGCACATAGCCGCGCGGATTCTCAAGATAGTCGTAGAGGTTCCGGAACATCCACTCCGTGCCGCCCTCGGCGTATTCCTGCATGGCGTTGGAGTAGTTGAAGCCGTCCATCCCGGCGACGGCGCGCCCGACGACGTCCCAGAGATTGGGGCCGGTGCCGTTGGCGCCGCCTTCCTCGAAGGTGTGGCAGGCCGCGCAGCGGCGCGCGACGCGCTCGCCGGCCGACACGTCGGCGCTGGCCAGCAGGGCGCCGAGATCGAGCGGGCCCTCCTCTTCCTCCTCCTCGGCCTCGCCGCCTTCCAGGGCGGCGAGATCGATCGGATAGGCCGGCTCTTCCGGCGCTTCGGCGTGAAACAGGCCTTCGCTGAGCGTCCTGAGCGCCAGAATCACCAGCAGGATCGCAAGCACGGCCCCCGCGACTTTGTTGAAGAAAAGATCGCCCATCGACGACGTCCTCTCGCGCTTGTCCGAAATCGCGGCCGTGTTTGGCACGGCCCGCGCGAACTGGCAACCGCTCCGCTCCGGGACGGACATAGCGCGACGCCGCCCATGATGCGCGCGTCAGGTCGTCGCGGGGTTCACGTCTCGCCGTCGAGCCAGCGCTGCAGCAGATGCCACGAGATCGAGAAGTTCGGCGGCGCCCAACGCCCGATCGTCGAATCATGGAGCGCGCGCGCCTCGTCGCGGGTGAACCAGCGCGCATCCTCGAGATCGTCGTCGGGGCGGACCTCGCCCTCCTCGATCTCGGCCAGCAGCCCGATCATCAAAGAAGAGGGAAACGGCCAGGGCTGGCTCGCCACGTAGCGCGCGGAGACGACCGGCCGGCCGATCTCCTCCATCACCTCGCGCGCGCACGCCTCCTCGATGGTCTCGCCGGGCTCCATGAAGCCGGCCAGCGTGGCGAACATGCCCTCGGGCCAGTTCGCCTGCCGGCCCATGACGCAGCGATCGCCGGCGTAGGGCAGCATGATCACGGACGCGTCGACGCGCGGGAAATGCTCCATGCCGCAGCCCGGGCATTCGAGCTTGAGCCCGCCCTCGGCCGGGGCGTTCTCCGCGGCGCAATTCGAGCAGTAGCGCCGCCGGCCCCGCCAGGCGAGGATCGACCGGGCCCGGCCGATGAGGCAGGCGAAATCCGGCTCGGCCTTCATCGCCGCGCCGCGGAAATTCGCCCGCGCGCCGTGCGCGTCTGGCTCGATCGCGGCGGCGAACCACGGCGTTTCGCCGATGACGCCGAGAAAGACCAGGCCAACTGCGTCGAGCGCATACTCTTCGGCGTTGTCCGGGTGAAGGATCAGCGGATCGCCGTTGGCGTCGAGGGCGAGATCGCCCTTCTCGAACAGGATGGTGCGGGCGGAGGGATCGCGCCGGCGCGCGGCGATCCAGTCGGGATCGGTCCGCTTGAGGCCGGCGTGGTCGAGCGGCGAGGCGGTGAAGGTCAGAGGCATGGGCGCGTCATAGCCCGGCGAGCCCTCGGGTGGCCAGCGCCGCAATCGCCATCGCGGTTCCGTGAATGCGTGTGAACGGCGAGCGCCTTTCGTCGCCGGCGGCCGACGCCCACCTGACGGCGCGTCGGCCGGAGAGCCGGCCCGATGGGCGGCGCGGCTGCGCCGCCAACGCAACGAGACGGAGCCCTGTCCATGACCGAATTCCGCATCCATGACGAAACGACCGCGCCCGAGTCCGCCCGGCCGATCCTCGAGACGGCGAAGGCCAATTACGGCTTCCTGCCCAACCTGCTGGGCGAACTGGCCGAGAGCCCGGCGGCGCTCGAAGCCTACACCACGCTGAACGCCATCATGGCGAAGACGGATCTCAGCCCGGCCGAACAGCAGATCGTGCTGCTCACGGTCAGCTTCGAGAACCGCTGCGAGTATTGCGTCTCGGCGCACACCGCGATCGCCGGCCAGACCGATCTCGGCGACGACGCCATCGAGGCGATCCGCGCCGGCAAGCCCCTGGCCGACTCCCGCCAGGAGGCGCTGGCGGCCTTCACCCGCCAGGTCGTGCGCGAGCGCGGCTGGGTCGAGGACGCCGACGTGAAGGCCTTTCTCGACGCCGGCTTCACGAAGGCCAACGTGCTCGACGTCATTGTCGGCGTCGGCATGAAGACGCTGTCCAACTACGCCAACCACATCGCGGAGACGCCGCTCGACGACGCCTTCGCGCCGGTGGCGTGGCGCGCCGACGAGGCGGCGTAGCCGCCGCATTGACGCCGCGTCAGGGATTTGGGCCGGCGCGCCGCAATCCCGCCGCGGCGCGGACGCAATGCGTATCCCGCCAGCCACAGCGCGCGCGCATGCTGCAGACAGCATGGATCATGCCGCTTGCGCGCGCGTTTCCCGTCCCCGAACTGGACTTCCGGGCGGGAACAGCCCGACGGCCGCTCCGAGCGGTCGAACGAGAAAGCAAGAAAAGGTCGAAACGATGAAAACCCTCCTCCTCTCCACCGCCGCCGCGGTTCTCGCCGCGGCCGGCGCACACGCCCAGGACGCCGGCCAGTTCCACGTCGGCGGCGGCTACACCTGGCTCGACGCCGACGAGGTCGAGCTCGACACGCTCAACCTGCGCGGCGGCTACGACTTCACGCCCTATCTCGGCGTCGAAGGCGAAGTCCTCGTCGGCCTCGGCGACGAATCCGTCACCGTGGGCTCGGTGACCGGCGACGTCTCGCTCGATTACGGGCTGGGCGCGTTCGCCAAGGCGCAGTTCCCGGTGAACGAGCAGTTCTCGGTCTTCGGCCGGCTCGGCTACGCCTACTGGGAGGCCGAGGCCTCCGTCGGCGGCGTCACGCTGAGCGAAGAGGAAGACGGCGTCGCCTACGGCGTCGGCGGCGAGTGGGCCTTCGCCGGCCCGAACGCCGTGCGCGTCGACTACACGCGCTACGACTTCGACAACGCCGAGACCGACGCATTCGGCGTCAGCTACGTGCGCCGGTTCTAGGACCCCGGATCCGTCCGACCGGACGTCGAGACGAACCCCCGCGCCCGCCGGCGCGGGGGTTTTTCGTCGGCGTGATGCTTGACGCTTTCGCCCGAATGTATGCAAATGCGAATTAGTCGCATTTCAGGAGACGAGTCGTGAAAGCCAGCGTCATCCCCTATGCGTCGCCCGCGGGGCGCGCCAGCGGAACCGGTTTCGAACACCTGCAACGCGTTTCATCGCGCTGCGACACGCCCTCGACGGAGGCCGCCGCGCGCGACTGGCTCGCCCGCCAGAAACGCGTGATCGAGGGCTGGCGCGACGCGCTCGTCGCCGACCTCTGCGACGCCCGCCTGATCGCCGCCCTCGACCAGCACGCCCATTTCCTGCGCCAGCTCGACGACATCTGAACGCGGACGCTCCGCGTTCAGCCCGCGGCTTGCGTTCGCCCGGTCGGAACGCGATATTGGATAAAGGAAGGCCGGCGGCGGACGAGCCCCTCGCCAACCCGGTCAGGTCCGGAAGGAAGCAGCCGTAACGAGTTCGGCTCGGGTCGTCGTCCGGTCTTCCGCCGTCTTCCCAGACAATTCGCCAGACGCGCCGGGAAGGGCTCTCCTCGATCCATGGACGACAGCTTCGACGAGCCGCGCGGCGCCGATGACGCCCCGGAGGGGCCCGGCCCCGACGATGTCGCGCTGCCCGGCATGGAGCCCGAGCCCGCCGAGGAGACCTACCAGGTCCTCGCGCGCAAGTACCGCCCCCAGACGTTCGACGACCTGATCGGCCAGGAGCCGATGGTGCGCACGCTGACCAACGCGTTCGCCGCGGGTCGGATCGCCCACGCCTACATGCTCACCGGCGTGCGCGGGGTCGGCAAGACGACGACGGCGCGCCTGATCGCGCGCGCGCTCAACTACGAGACCGACGCCGTCGACGCGCCGCGAATCGATCTCGACCCGCCGGGCCGGCACTGCGCGGCGATCGCGAAGTCCGCCCATGTCGACGTGATGGAGATGGATGCGGCCAGCCGCACCGGCGTCGGCGATATCCGCGAGATCCTCGAGGGCGTGCGCTACGCGCCCGTCAGCGCGCGCTACAAGGTCTACATCATCGACGAGGTCCACATGCTGTCGGCCTCGGCGTTCAACGCGCTGCTGAAGACGCTCGAGGAGCCGCCGCCGCACGTGAAGTTCATCTTCGCGACGACCGAGATCCGCAAGGTGCCGGTGACCGTGCTGTCGCGCTGCCAGCGCTTCGATCTCAAGCGCGTCGACCGCGACGTGCTGACCGACCATCTCGCGAAGATCTGCAAGAAGGAGAACGCCGAGGTCGAGCGCGAGGGGCTCGTCTCGATCGCCCGCGCCGCCGAAGGCTCGGTGCGCGACGCGCTGTCCCTGCTCGACCAGGCGATCGTCCAGGCCGAGACCGACGGGCCGGTCACCGCCGCCCAGGTCCGCGACATGCTCGGGCTGGCCGACCGCTCGCGCGTGCTCGACCTGCTCGCCGCCGCGCTCGAGGGCCGGGCGAAGGACGCGCTCTCCGAGCTGCGCGACCAATACGACGCGGGCGCCGATCAGCAGGTGCTGATGCGCGACCTGCTCGACTATCTCCACGCCATGAGCCGTCTGAAGGCCGCCGGCGACGAGGCCGACCTGGCCGAGGCCGCCGAGACTGTCGAGCGCCTGCGCGGGCTGGCGGACGCCCAGTCGCTCGCCGGGCTGACGCGGCTGTGGAAGACCGCTCTCACCGGTCTCGAAGACGTGCGCGCCGCGCCCGATCCGGTCGCCGCCGCGGAGATGGCGGTGATCCGCCTGATGGCCGCCGCCGGCCTGCCCTCGCCCGAGGACGCCGCCCGCGTGCTGGCCGGCCAGCCGACCGCCGAGGGCTCGGCGCAGGGCGCGCCGGCGCGCGAAGCCGCCTCCGCCCCGCCGCCCGTGCGCGCCGAGGCCGCGCCGCAGCCGGAACCCGCATCCGAGCCCGCCCCCGACGGCCCGACCGATCTCGACCAGCTCGTCGCGCTGATCGACGAGGCGCGCGATCTCGATCTCAAGCTCGATGTCGAGCGCTATGTCCGCCCGGTCTCGATGAAGGCCGGCAAGCTCGTCTTCGAGGCCGGCGACGGCGCGCCGACCAATCTCGGCGGCCGGCTGGCGGCCTTCCTGCAGGAGAGCACCGGCGCGCGCTGGCTCGTCGACGGCTCGGCCGACGCCCGCGGCGGCGAGACCATCGCCGAGCGCCGCGAGCGCGAGCGCCGCGAACAGTTCGAACAGGCCGCCCGCGACCCGGCGATCGTCGAGGCGATGACGCTGTTTCCCGGCGCGGAGATCATCGCCGTCGAGGACCCCGAACAAAACGACGCGGCGCCGGCCGAGGCCGACCCCGCCAGACAGGAGAACGCCCGATGAAGGATCTCGGCGGCCTGATGAAGCAGGCCCAGGAAATGCAGAAGAAGATCTCCGAAGCCCAGGAACGCCTCGACGACATCGAGGTCACCGGCGAGGCCGGCGCCGGGCTGGTGAAGATCGTCATGACCGCCAAGGGCGAAGCCAAGGACATCACGATCGACAAGTCCGCGATCGATCCCGAGGAGCCGGAAATCCTCGAGGACCTGGTCAAGGCCGCGCTCAACGACGCCAAGCGCAAGTCCGAGGACGCCCAGAAGAAGGTGATGTCCGAAGCCACCGGCGGCATGGGCCTGCCGCCCGGCATCGACTTTCCCTTCGGCAAGATGGGGAATTAGCGGGGCGGCGCGCGGTCGGGGCAAGTCTCGACCTGTCATCCCGACCGACCGAAGGGAGAGCCGGGACCTACCGGAAACGCGAACAGAGGTCGGGATGCGTTCAACGTAGATCCCGGATCTCGCCGAGAATGTCGGCTCGTCCGGGATGACATGCTGCGGGACCCTGAAACCCCGCTTCGCGCGTCGCCCCGGCTCGGCTAGCCTCGCGGGGATTCGCCGAGGAAAGCGCGCCCCATGTCCGCCGCCGGTCCGGAAATCGAACGCCTCATCCAGCTCTTGGCCAAGCTGCCCGGGCTCGGCCCGCGCTCGGCCCGGCGCGCCGCGCTGCATCTTCTGAAGAAGCGCGAGGCGCTGATGGAGCCGCTCGCCGAGGCGCTCGGCGAGGCCGCCGCCAAGATCACGCCGTGCTCGGACTGCGGCAATCTCGACGTCGCCGATCCCTGCGCGATCTGCCGGGCGACGAACCGCGATCCCAAGGTCATCTGCGTCGTCGAGACGGTCGGCGATCTCTGGGCGCTCGAGCGCGCCGGCGCCTATCGCGGCCGCTATCACGTGCTCGGCGGGGTGCTGTCCGCCCTCGACGGGGTCGGCCCCGACCAGCTCAACGTGGGCAAACTCGTCGAGCGCGCCGGCCGCGAGGAGACGACCGAGATCATCCTCGCGCTCAACGCCACCGTCGACGGCCAGACCACGGCCCACTTCATCGCCGACAAGCTCGCCGACGCCGGCGTCAACGTCACCTCGCTCGCCCGCGGCGTGCCGGTCGGCGGCGAACTCGACTATCTCGACGACGGCACGCTCGCCGCCGCGTTCCGGAGCCGGCGGCCGGCGTAACGTTCGGTTTCCGAGCCCAACCCTCATCCTGAGGCGCCCGATCCCCTGCCCCTTCGAGGCTCCCCCGGATCAAGTCCGGGGTCGCACCTCAGGGTGAGGGGATCGGGCCTCGAAAGCCTGCCCCGGACTTGATCCGGGGGATGGGAGGGCGCCGCCCCCTCCCCTTGAGGGGAGGGCCGGGGTGGGGTGAAGTGGCGCCTGAAACCCCGGCCGACCGGAGGGAGAGCCGGGGCCTGTTCGAGATCGATCGCCGGGAGATCCCGGAGCGCGCCTGCGGCGCGTCCGGAATTTCACCGCCCCCACCCCGACCCTCCCCCGCAAGCGGGGGAGGGAGACAACGCCTCCGCAAACCCTTCCCACCCGAAGGAGCCTTCATGACCGCCCGCCACGACCACCCGAAAGGCGCGCTCACCCGCATCGAGATCGACTCCAACGCCGTCGCCGGCAACCTGCTGGGCGACTCCCCGCGCCGGGCCGTCGACGTCTATGTCCCCGCCGGCCATGACGGCGCGGGCCTGCCGCTCCTGATCGATCTGGCCGGCTTCACCGGCTCCGGGCTCGGCCGCACGGCGTGGAAGAATTTCGGCGAGAACGTCCCCGAGCGCCTCGACCGGCTGATCGGCGACGGGGCAATGCCGCCGGTCGTCGTCGCCTTTCCCGACGGCTTCACGCGGCTGGGCGGCAACCAGTACATCAACAGCCCCGTCTTCGGCGACTGGACGGATTTCCTCGCCGACGAGCTGGCGCCGGAGATCGAGTCGCGCTTCGCCTGCGGCGGCGAAGGCAAGCGCGGGCTCTACGGCAAGAGCTCGGGCGGCTACGGCGCGCTGGTCAACGCCATGCTGCGCCCCGAGACCTGGGCGGCGGCGGGGTGCATGAGCGGCGACGCCGGCTTCGACGTCGCCCATGGAAGCGATTTCCCCAAGGCGCTGCGCGCGCTCGACAGGGCCGGCGGGGTCGAGGCGTTCATCGCCGGTTTCGAGGCAGCGCCCAAGCCGAAGGGCGAGGACATCCATGTCCTGATGATCCTCGCCATGGCGGCGAGCTACGATCCCGATCCCGACAGCTATCTGGGAATCCGCCTGCCGGTGACGCCCGACACCTGCGAACGCATTCCCGACCGCTGGGCGAACTGGATGGCCTGGGATCCCGCCGAGATGGTCAGGACACGCGGCGAGGCGCTCAAGGGCCTGAAGGCGCTCCATATCGAGTGCGGCGACCGCGACCAGTACGACCTGCTCTACGGCCAGCGGCGCATCCACAAGCGCCTCGAAGACCTCGGCGTTCCCCATCGCTACGAGGAGTTTCCCGACGACCATTCGAGCCTCGACTACCGGCTCGACCGGGTGCTGCCCTTCCTGGCGGAGGGGTTGGCGGGGTAGCGGCGTTCAGCTCGCGCACCTTGCTTGTCATCCCGGGCGAGCCGGCCCTGCCGGCGAGATCCGGGACCTACGTTGAACGCTCCCCGACATCCGTTCGCGAGTCCGGTAGGTCCCGGCTCTCCGCGCTTCGCGCTCCGGCCGGGATGACAACGAAGGCGGATACGAAACCCCTACGCCATCCGGTAGATGCCGCTGATCGGGGCGTGGTGGTGGGCGATGCGTTTCGCCGCCGTGGCCAGCGGCTCGATGCGCGTGGCCATGTGGTGGGCGTTGGCGTGCAGCAGCCGCGTGGAGTCGGTCATGATCCCGACATGGCCGGGCCAGAAGACGAGATCGCCGCGCATCAGGCCGGTCAGCCGCTCGGTGACGGGCACCGGACTCCAGCGCGCCTTCGCCCAGGCCTCCTGGTCGCCGCTGTCGCGGGGACACGCCACGCCGGCGGCCTCGAGCGCGGTCTGGACCAGCCCCGAGCAATCGAGCCCGACGCTCTCCTTGCCGCCCCAGAGATAGGGCGCGTAGACGAAGCGCTCGGCCACGGCGACGTAATCGCGCTCGGTCGCGCCGAGCGCGGCGAGATGGCCCTCGAACACCCAGCCCAGCCGCTGGGCCTCGACGAAGCGGCCCTCGCGCCGGCCCGCCGAGATCTTGCCGTTGAGCGAGACCAGGGCGCGCGGCGCGCTCTTGAGATCCGGCTCGGAGAAGACATAGGTCCGCAGCGCCGAGACCCGGTGGGTGGGGATGAGCGCGGGCGCGGACAACGCGTCCATCGGGGCCCAGCCCTCATAGCCGTCGAGACGCGCGGCGCCGTGCGCCCAGCCGTTCTCCTCGCGATCGACCTCGAAGATCTCGCCGGCGAGCATCTGGGTGTCGAGCGGCGCGTCGGGTTCGGGCCGGCGGCGCAGCGGGGCGACGCCGGCGGTGACTTGATATTCCTCGGCCATGTCAGTCCCCGTAGCGCGTCGCGAGCCAGTGGTACAGGGCCCGGGCGCCGCACATCTCGCCGCCCTTGGGCCGGCCGGGCCGGGCCTTCGGGTTCCAGGCGTAGATGTCCCAGTGCATCCAGGCGCGCGCATCGGACACGAAGCGTCTGAGGAAGAGCGCGGCGGTGACCGAGCCGGCCATCTTGCCCGAGCCGGTGTTGGAGAGATCGGAGATCTCGCCGTCGAGCTGCTCGTCGTAGCCGTCCCAGAGCGGCATGCGCCAGGCGGGATCGTCGACGGCGGCCGAGGCCTCCATCACCGCGCCGGCGACGGCGTCGTCGCCCGTGTAGAAGGGCGCGACCTCGGGGCCGAGCGCGACGCGCGCCGCGCCGGTGAGCGTGGCCATGTCGATAAGCAGATCGGGATCGAGCTCGCAGGCCCTGGCGATGGCGTCGGCCAGCACCAGCCGGCCCTCGGCGTCGGTGTTGCCGATCTCGACGGTGAGCCCCTTGCGGGATTTCAGGATGTCGCCGGGCCGGAAGGCGTTTCCGGCGATGGCGTTCTCGACGGCCGGGACCAGCACGTGCAGCCGCACGGGCAGCTTCGCGTCCATGATCATCGAGGCCAGGCCCAGCACGTTGGCGGCCCCGCCCATGTCCTTCTTCATCAGGAGCATCCCCTCGGCGCCCTTGATGTCGAGCCCGCCGGAATCGAAGCACACGCCCTTGCCGACCAGCGCCAGGCGGGGGTGCTCGGGATCGCCCCATTCCAGCTCGAGCAGGCGCGGCGCGTCGGCCGAGGCCCGCCCGACGGCGTGAATCATCGGGTAGTTCTCGGTCAGCAGGTCCTCGCCGCGGATCACGGACACCGTCGCGCCGTGCGGCTCGGCCAGCCCGCGCACGGCCGCCTCGAGCTCGCTGGGCAGCATGTCGCCGGCGGGCGTGTTGACGAGATCGCGGGTCAGGAAGGCGCCGCGGACGATCCGCTCGGCTTCGGCCCGGTCGGCGGTTTCGGGCGGAACCAGGCGCGCCGGCGCGCGGTCCGCCTGGCGATAGCGCGTGAACTGGTAGCCGCCCAGCGCGAAGGCGACGGCGATCTGGGTGGGGTCCCACGCCTCGGGCGCGGCCTCCAGCGTCCAGTCGCCCTCGGCGAGGCTCAACGCCGCGCCGGCGATGTCGAACGGGCTCCGCGCCGGCCCGGCACCGATCAGCGCGTTGGGGGCGTCTCCGCTTTCCGGCAGGGCGACGACCTCGCTGGGGCCCGCCTTGAATCCGGCGGCGCGGGCGTGGTCGGCGGCGTCGGACGGCAGCGTCACCAGCGCGGCGTCTAGGTCCTCTGCGGGAACGACGCGGGCGCGTCGCGCCCCGGCGTCGTCGGCGGCGAACAGGTCGGTCATCGTCTCGTCTGTCTCGCTAGGGCTGTCGGGCCCGGGTCTTCATCAGGAAGCGTTAACGGCTTCTTGACCGAGGCCCGGCAGGGTGACGTCGGAATTTCACGTCGAGAGGTAGACCATGCGCGCGCGTCTGTCCGCAACCACGCTGGCCGCGGCTTTTGCCCTCAGCGCCTGCGCCACGTCCGGCGAGCTCGCCCCCACCGAACAGGAAGAAGCCCTCGCTGCGGAACTCGAAAGCCGGTCCATCGTGCCCGCCACCGAGGCCGAGCGCGAGGCGATCGGCAACCAGGACCTGCTCACCCAGGCCGCCTTCTGGGCGGAAGCCCACCAGCTCAATCCCGGCGATCTCGAAGCCGCCGTCCAGCTCTCCACGGTTCTCAGAAAACTCGGCAACACCGAACGCGCCCGGGAGGTCGCCCGCCAGGGTCTGGCGCTCTACCCCGACGACGCCGACCTGCTGGCGAGCTACGGCATGGCGCTCACCGCTCTGGGCCAAGGCCAGCAGGCGATCGAGCCGCTGAGCCGGGCGCTCAACGAGCGCGGCGAGGACTGGCGCCTCGTCAACGCGCTCGGCGTGGCGCTGGAGCAGGCCGGCCGCTCGGAGGCCGCGCGCACCCGCTTCAACCAGGCCCGCGGCCTGGCGCCGGGCGAGCCCGCCATCCTGAGCAATCTCGCCCTGTCCCACGCGCTGGCCGGCGAACCCGAGGAAGCCGAACGGCTCCTGCGCACGGCCGCCGACAGCGATCGCGCGACCCCGCAGGTGCGCCAGAACCTCGCCCTCGTGCTGGCGCTGCAGGGCCGCTTCGACGAAGCCGAGGAGATGGCCCTGGTCGACACCACGCCGGAGATGGCCGAGGCCAATCTCGACTATGTGCGTTCGATGCTGTCGACCCCGCGCCGCTGGGACGCGCTCGCCGAGGGGGCGGAGTCCGAACAGCCGTGACGCCGCCCGCCGCGCCGTGACCGTCTATGTCGACGCCGACGCCTGTCCGGTGAAGGACGAGATCATCCGCGTGGCCGAGCGCCACCGGACCGAGATCAAGCTCGTCACCGACGGCGGGCTGATGCGCCCGCGCAGCCCGTGGGCCGAGCTCGTCATCGTGCCCGAGGGCCCCGACGCCGCCGACGACTGGATCGCCGAACGAATCGGGCCGGGCGATATCTGCGTCACCGCCGACATCCCGCTGGCCGATCGCTGCGTGAAGGCCGGCGCGCGGGCGATCGACCATCGCGGCGAAGCCTTCACCGCCGAATCGATCGGCGCGAAGCTCGCCACCCGCAACCTGATGACGGATCTTCGAAGCGCCGGACAAATGGACGCCGCCGGCGGCGGGCGCGCCTTCTCGTCGCGCGACCGCTCGGATTTCCTGCAGGGTCTTGAGCGGCTCTTCCAGGAGATCCGCCGCGGGCGGTGAACCCGCCTAGAACGGATCGTCCTCGTCGGCCTCGGGCGGGACGCTCATCGGCGGCGGAGCCGCCTCGGCGTGGGCTTCGGTCTTCTTGAGCGGAAAGCGCGTCTTGAGCTCGCTCGAGACCAGGGTGTGGTCGAAGCGGAAATTCTCCGCATGCGCGCGCAGTTCCGCGGGCGGCTTGCCGTCCTTGGACGCCTCGATGGCGCGATAGAGCGCGAACAGGCGGAGATAGCCCTTGTCGTCCTTGCCGAGGCTGGTGTCGTCCAGGCTGGCGACGATCTCCACCAGCTTGGCCAGGCCGGGCTTGCGCTTGCCGTCGGCGAGATCGGCGAGCGCGGAGGCGAGCGCCAGCTTCCAGCCGATATCGGCGAAGGCGACCTTCTTGGGCGCGCTCCGCAGCGCCTTGCGGGCGGCGTCCGGGTCGTCGGCGGCCAGCGCGTCCAGCGCGGCTTCGGCGGCCCTTCCCGCCTCCTCGGTCTCCACGCGGCGGCGCTCCGCCAGCTTGCCCAGGCCGAACATCGAACGGACTTCCTCCCTCAGCGTGCGAACCGCACGCGGGGCACGTTAGCCCGACGCGGCGGCCGCGTCACAGACTTTGGTAATTGATGATCGCCGGTCCGAGAATGACCACGAACAGCACGGGCAGGAAGAACACGATCATCGGCACGGTGAGCTTGGCCGGCAGCGCGGCGGCCTTCTTCTCGGCCGCCGACATGCGCATGTCGCGGTTCTCCTTGGCCATGACGCGCAGCGCCTGGCCGAGCGGGGTGCCGTAGCGTTCGGCCTGGACGAGCGCGGTCGCGACCGCCTTCACGCCGGGATGCGCGGTGCGGTGGGCGAGGTTCTCGTAGGCCTGCCGGCGGTCCTGCAGATAGGCCAGCTCGGCGGTCGTCAGCGACAGCTCCTCGGCGAGCTCGATCGAGTTCGAGCCGACCTCGGAGGCGACCTTCTGGAAGGCCGCCTCGATCGACATGCCCGATTCCACGCAGATCAGCAGCAGGTCGAGCGAGTCGGGGAAGGCCTGCATGATCGAGTCGCGGCGCTTCATCGCCTTGTTGTGCAGGTAGATGCCCGGCGCGTAGTAGCCCAGCACCGCCAGCGCCATCGCGACGGTGAGCTTCTGCATGCCCGCCAGGCCGAAGCCGTTGATGCCGTAGAGATAGGCCATGCCCAGCCCGAACAGCACGATCGGCGCGGCGAAGCGCGCGAAATAGAACGCGAAGACCGGGGTCTGGCCGCGCAGGCCCGCCTGGGCGAGCTTCGACTTGAGGTTCGGATCCTCGAGCAGCTTCTGCAGGTTCCAGCCCTCGACGATCTTGCGGAACACATTGCGATCGTCCTGGGTGCGCAGCGTGCTGCTCTTGCCGGCCTTGAGCGCCTCGCGGGACTTGCGGCGCAGCTCCTCGCGCCGGCTGGCGACCTGCTTGAGGCGCTTGCCGTAGACATCGCCGCCCATCGCCGGCGCCGAAAGCGTCACCACGGTCGCGAACACCAGCACGGCGGCGATGATCGCGAACAGATTGCCCGGCGTCGTGATCCATTCGGCGAATTGCAGGATGTCGCCCAAGTCCGCCCCCTCAGTGCTTGAAGTTGATCATGCCGCGCATCATCAGGATGCCGAAGCCCATCCAGATGGCGCCGCCCATCAGCATCATCTGGCCCAGCGGATGCGTGAACATCAGGCTCATGTAGTCCGGCGACATCACAGACACGATCCCGAGCACGCCCGGCGGCAGCGCGCCGATGATGAGCGCGGAGGCCTTCGCCTCCGAGGACAGCGCGCCGATCTTCTCGCGCATCATCTTGCGCGCGCGCAGGACGGTGGAGAGGTTCTGCAGCGCCTCGGCGAGGTTGCCGCCGGACTTCGACTGGATGACCAGAACGATCGCGAAGAAGTTCACCTCCGGCAGCGGCATGCGCTCCTTCAGCCGGCGCATGCCCTCGGTGGTCTCGACGCCCATGCCGATGCCCTCGACGAGGGTGGCGAACTCGGACTTCACCGGCTCGGGCGCCTCGTTGGCGATGATCTTGAGGCACTCGTTGAGCGGCAGGCCCGACTTCACGCCGCGCACGATGATGTCGAGCGCGTCGGCGAAGCTCGCGGAGAATTTCTTCTGCCGGCTGCTGCGCATGAAGCCAAGGATCCAGCGCGGCAGGCCGAACGCCGCCGTCGCGGTGAACGCGATCGCGATCAGCGGATGCTGACCGGTCAGGAAGGTCAGCAGGCCGGCGACGAGCCCCGCGCCGCCCGAAAGCATCCAGAAATGGATCGGCTTCCAGTCCAGGCCCGCCTGCTCGATGCGCGCGCGCAGGGTGAGCGTCTTCTTGCGCTCGCGCTTCTGGCGCTCCTCGAGCTCCTTGATGGAGTCCTGGATCTGGCGCCGGCGCGCGGCCGTCTGGTCCTGGCCGCCCTTGCGCTTGCTCGCCTTGACGGCCTCGCCGCCGGCGGCGCGGCTGATCCGCTTCGCCTGGCGCTTGCTCGGCCCCCCGGCGGTCAGCGCGAAGCCCGCGCCGGCCACCGCGATGAACGCCGAGATCGCGGCGAGGATGAATGTGACATCCGGCCCCATGCTCAGGCCTCCGACGCGTCGAGGGCTTCGGCGAGCTCGGCCTCGCGGCCGAAGTAGCGCGCGCGATCCCAGAACTTGGGACGCGCGATGCCCGTCGAGGCGTGCCGGCCGCTGATATTGCCGAGCTCGTCCTCGCCGGTGATCTCGTAGATGAACAGGTCCTGGGTGACGATCACGTCGCCCTCCATGCCCAGCACCTCGCTGATCTGGGTGATCTTGCGCGAGCCGTCGCGCAGGCGGGCGGCCTGGACGATGACGTCGATCGAACCGGCGATCATCTCGCGGATGGTCTTGGTCGGCAGATTGTAGCCGCCCATCGTGATCATCGACTCGATCCGCGACAGCGCCTCGCGCGGCGAGTTGGCGTGCAGCGTGCCCATCGAGCCGTCATGGCCGGTGTTCATCGCCTGCAGGAGATCGAACGCCTCCGGGCCGCGCACCTCGCCGACGATGATGCGCTCGGGACGCATGCGCAGGCAGTTCTTGACCAGGTCGCGCATGGTCACCTGGCCCTGCCCCTCCAGGTTCGGCGGGCGGGTCTCGAGGCGCACGACGTGCGGCTGCTGCAGCTGCAGTTCGGCGGCGTCCTCGCAGGTGATGATGCGCTCCTCCTCGCCGATGAAGGCGGTGAGGCAGTTGAGCAGGGTCGTCTTGCCCGAACCGGTGCCTCCGGAGATCAGCACGTTGCATCGGCTGGCGCCGATGATCTCGAGCACCTTGGCGCCCTCCGGCGTGATCGAGCCGTACTGCACCAGGTCCTGCATCCGGAGCTTGTCTTTCTTGAATTTCCGGATGGTCAGCGTCGGGCCGTCCAGCGCCAGCGGCGGCGCGATGACGTTCACGCGCGAGCCGTCGGCGAGACGGGCGTCGCAGATCGGGCTGGCTTCGTCGACGCGGCGGCCGACCTGCGAGACGATCCGCTGACAGATATTCATCAGCTGGCCGTTGTCGCGGAAGCGGATATTGGTCTTCTTCACGCGTCCGCCGACCTCGATGAAGACGTCGCCGGCGCCGTTGACCATGATGTCGGCGATGTCGTCGCGCGCCAGCAGCGGCTCGAGCGGACCGTAGCCCAGGACGTCGTTGCAGATGTCCTGGAGCAGCTGCTCCTGCTCGGCGATCGACATCGCGACGTTCTTGATCGAGATGATCTCGGTGACGATGTCGCGGATCTCGTCGGCGGCGGTCTGGTGATCCAGACGCGACAGCTGCGACAGGTCGATCGTGTCGATCAGCGCGTTGAAGATGGTCGTCTTGACCGCGTAGTACTCCGCCGAGCGCTCCGCGCCGACGATCTCCGTGGTCTCGCCGCCCGAGGCCGCCGCCTTCGCCGCGGGCTTGGATTTGGGCTTGGACGCCGGCTTGGGCTTGGCTTCCGGCGCAGGTCCCGGCGCGGCCGCGCCGTTGGCGGCGGCCTCGCCGTTCGGCTTGGCCGGCTTGGCCGGCTTGGCCGGCTCGGCGGGCTCGACCGCTTCGGGGCGCGGCTTGGCGGCCGGCGCCTTCCTGGTCTCCGGCGACTTCGGCGCGGCGGCCTTGTCGCCGAAGCCCGACGTCCGCGCGGCCGCTGATGGCGTGCGTTTTCCGAACATGAGCGTCGCCTAGCCTTCCTCGCCTCAGCCCTTCCCGAAGAGGGACTTGAACAGGCCGCGGGAGCGGGACTTGCCCCCCGCGTTGGTGGTCCGGCCGCTGATCAGCCCCGCCAGGTGGGCGAACCCTTCGGCGGCCTTCGACTTCTCCTCGACCTCGGAGATCATCTGCCCGTTATTGGCCGCCTTGCCAAACAGCTGCGGCTCGAAGGGCAGCACCAGCGACGGCGAGGCGCCGAGGGCGTCGGCGAAATCCTTCAGCGGGATGTCGGGCCGCTTCGGGCAGCCGGCCATGTTCACGACCACCTTGGGCGGCTCGTCGTTGGGCCGGTGCTGGCGTACGAGATCGAACAGGTTCTTCGCGTTGCGCAGGCACGCCAGATCCGGCGTCACCGTGACCACGACCTGGTCGGACGAGAGCAGCACGCTGCGGATCCACGGATTCCAGGCGTGCGGCAGGTCGAGCGTGACGAACGGCGCCTGGCGACGCACGGTCTCCAGGACGGTGTCGTAGGCGTCCGGGGAGAAGTCCCATTCGCTCTCGAGCGTGGCCGGCGCCGAGAACAGGCTCAGCCGGTCGGTGCAGCGCACGAGCAGGCGATCGAGCAGCGCCTCGTCGAGCCGGTCGGGCTCGTTGAGCGCTTCCGAGATCGTCTGCGCGGGATCCTGGTTGAAGTCGAGTCCGGCCGTGCCGAACGACAGGTCCAGGTCCACGAGCACGGTGTCGACGCTGTGGCCCTCGCTCATGCACCAGGAGGCGTTGTGGGCGACCGTCGACGAACCGACGCCGCCCTTGGCGCCGATGAAGGCCACGGTCTTGCCCGCGAACGGCGCCTCGGGATCGAGGAACAGCTCGGAGATCGTGCGGATCAGGTGCAGCGGCGTCAGCGGCGGCACGAGGTATTCGCTCACGCCGCGGCGGATCAGCTCGCGATACAGCGTCACGTCGTTGGCCGCGCCGACGATGATGACCTTGGTGTCGGCGTCGCAGACGGCGGCCAGCTCGTCGAGCTGCTCGAACAGGGCGCGGCCGCGCATGCCGGTCTCGACGATCAGCAGGTTCGGCGTGGACTCGTCGTGGAAGCGCTCGATCGCGCCCGACAGGCCGCCGAGCTCCACGGTGACGTGCGCCTTCGCCAGGCGCCGGTCGGAGCCGGCGTTGTGGATCAGCGCGCCCGTCTCGGGGCTCTCGCAGAAGGCGTGGATCGTGATCCGCGGCACCGGCTGATGGAAGCCGGCCTCCTCGTCGGTGAGGTCGACCGGGGTCTCCGCCACGGTCAGCCGCGTCTCGGCGCCGGCCGGCGCCGTCTCCGGCGCGGCCTCGTCGGCGGCGTCGCCGAACTCATCGAGATCGATCTCGACGGCGTCGACATTGGCCTCGGCCAAGCGGGCGCCGAAGGGGCGATCCCCCTCGGTCCCGGCGTCCGGCGTCTCGGTCTCGCCGAGGATGCGTCGCTCCACCGATTCCGGGTCAAGCGGCGCGTCCTCCTCCTCGAAGGAAGCATCCACATCGAGCGCGTCATCCGCCTCGAGCGCGTCTTCCCCCTCGTACGCGTCCTCGACTTCGAGACCGTCCTCGACGGTCGCGTCGGTTTCGACGAACTCGTCGCTCGGAGCGAACTCGTCGTCATCGAAGGCGTTGGCTTGGCTCATTGGTCTTCCCTGCCTTCCTCTAGTCCACGACCTCGCTCACCGCACCGCTTTCGTCTTCGGTGCGGGTCGAGGCGGTCGGCTGGCCGGCGCGATAGCGCTCCAGCACGGTGTGACGGCGCGCGACGTCCGGATCGGCCATCGTGCGCGCGGTCATGAGATCGCGCGGATCGGCCACGGTCGCGGCCAGATTGCGCGCGGTCGCGCAGCCGAAGCGCGGCCAGGCCTCGCCCGGCGTCGCGTTGCGCAGATCGGTCCATCCGCCTTGGCACTCCGGCGGAACGGCCCGATAGCGGGTGAACGAGAAGATCACCGGGGCCTCGCTGCGGCCGGAGGCGTCATAGGCGCCGCCGGAGATCGCGCGCCAGTCGAGGCCGTGCTCGTAGAGCTGCGTGCGCACCTCGGCGATGGCGCCAATCGCGGCGTCGGCGTTGCCGGCGTCCTGCGGATAGGAGATCACGAGCGGTCCGTGGCCGCGCGCCTTGTACTCGGCGGCGACGGCGCTCACGAGTTCGAGCTGGCTCCAGGTCAGGCCGTTGTCGGCCGGGCTCACCGGCATCTCGAGACGCACGGTCTCCTCGACGGCCTCGGCGCGCGGAAGCTCTCGCGGCGCGCCCGTGGCGCAGGCGGCCAGGCCCAGCATGCTCAGTACGGCGAATGCGCGGATCATGGCGTTACTCCAGGCTGAAGCCGAGGGGACCGAGCCAGCCGCGGTCGTCGGGCCGGGCGCCCGGCGCGGCGTAGACGCGGTTGAGACGGCCGAGCAGCAGGTTGGCGGTCGTGGTGGCTCCGGCGAGGCCCTCGCCGGGGCTCGACAGGTCGTCCGGATCGGCCGGGTCGACCAGGTAGGGCGTGACCATCACGACCAGCTCGGTCTCGTTGTTGGCGAAGTCGCGCGAGCGGAACAGCGAGCCCAGCACGGGCAGGCGCTCCACGCCGGGCACGGAGTCCAGCGCCTGGCGCGTCTCCTCCTGGATCAGGCCGGCGATGACCAGGCTGCCGCCCGAAGGCAGTTCCACGGTCGTCTCGGCGCGGTTCACCGTCAGCGCGGGAATGGTGAGCCCGGCCACGGTGCCGATCTGGTTGCCGTCCTCGTCGACGACGGGGTCGCTGCCCAGAGACAGCGCGCCGTCATTGGACAGCTCCGACACCTCGGTCGAGATGCGCAGCGAGATCCGGCCCTCCGACAGCACGACGGGGGTGAAGCCCAGCCCGACGCCGAACGGCTTGAACTCGACGGTGATGTTGCCGTCGCGATCGCGGCCCACCGGCACGGGGAACTCGCCGCCGGCGAGGAAGTTCGCCGCCTCGCCGGAGATCGCGGTGAGGTTCGGTTCCGCCAGCGTGCGCACCAGCCCCACGCGCTCGAGCGCGTTCAGGGTCGCGCCCAGCGAGCTCTGCAGCACGCCGTCGACCAGGTTCTGGGTCGAGACGCCCGCCGTCAGGCCGCCGAGCGCGGCGCCGGCGACGCCGAAGCCGTTATCCGTGCCGAACGTGGTGCCGCTCTGGTAGCGGCCCGGCTGGATGACGTTGAAGATCGGCGAGCCGTTGGAGTCGACCAGCGGCGCGCCGGCGTCGTCGGTCGCCTGAACGCGGGTCGGCGCGTCAAAGTCGCCGAAGCGGTGCTCGCCGGACAGGTTGACGCCCAGCTGGCGCACGATGTTGCGCTCCATCTCGACGACGCGGACCTTGAGCATGACCTGCTCGCGCCCCTCGACGGCGAGGAAGCTCACGACCTGCTCGGGATCGTCCGCCCAGCGGCGGGCGACCTGCAGCGCGGTGTCGGCGGCCGACGCCGAAGGCACCGAGCCGGAGAGCACAATGTTGGAGTTCATCGACTCCGCCGTCACGCGCCCGTCGGGCACGAAGCGGCGCAGCGCATCCTGGAGCCCGTCCATGTCGCGCTCGATGCGGACGTCGAGATCCAGGATCAGCGCGCCGGTGGAGTCGAAGAAGAAGACATTGGTCCGGCCGACGCCCTGGCCGAGGATGATGGCCCGGCGCGGCGTGCGCACGATCGCGTCGGCGACGCCGGGATTGGCCACCATCACGTCGGCGGCGTCGATCGGCAGGTGCACCACCGCGGCCTGGCCGAGCGGCAGCGGCAGCCGTTCGGAGACCGGCCCCTCGCCGGGCTGGCGGATATGGATCTGCATCGTGTTGGCGCGTTCGGTGCCGTCGCCGATCAGCGCCTGGCCGAGGGCCGGCGCGGCGGTCGCCAGCAGGGCGACGCACGCCGCGAGACTACGCAAGACGGTCATGATCAGCCTCCCGATCCCAGCGCGACGCGCTGTTCCTGGCCATAGCGGAAGACGCGCACGACGCGATTGTTCGCGGACGTCTCGGTGCGAACCGGCTCGACGGTCTCGTCCTCGCCATCGGAGAGGCGCGGACCGCCGGCGCGGTCGGCGACGCTGCGCAGCGCGAGCGAGATGTCGCCGGCGGCGACGGCCTGGGCGACAGCCTGGGCCTGGCCGGGGGTGAGCTCGAGCGTCGCGGTCGATCCGACGACGGTCTCGCCGTCGGTCTCCGAATAGGTTTGGTCGATCGCGAGCACGCGCACGTTCTCCACCAGCGTCTCGGCGCGCACGCCGGACTGGGTGGATCCGGTGACGATCACGTCGACGCGGTCATTGGGAAGGATGAAGCCGCCCGCGCCGGTCCGCGCCGAGGTCGGCACGGCGACTCCGCGCATGCCCGGAGACAGGACGGCGGACATGAAGCCGGCGTCGCCCGGCTGGACGAGCTTGCGGTCGTTGACCGGTTCGCCCTGGGCCAGCGCGACGCGCGCCACGGCGCCCGTGAAGCGCTGCGACGCCTCCGGATCGGTCTGATCGGTCACGAAGTTCGGCGCGAGCGCGTCTTCCGGCCAGTCCTGCCAGTAAATGTCGGCCGGAGCGATGCGTTCGCCGACGGCGATGTCGCGGCGTGCGGCGAGCACGCGCGCGGTCGGCGCCTGGCGTTCGACGGTCTGCCGGCCGGCGTCGGCCGGCTCGGCGTTCATCGTGCCGCGGACGAAGAAGGCCGCGGCGACCGCGGCGAGCGCGGCGACGGCGAGAATGATGAGACGGGCGATGTTCATGGCGGTTCCCGATCGATAGGCCCAAGCCTGGATTTCGCTGCTATTGAAGGGCGAAAAACCTCAAAGGCGCGTTAATGCTCAGATATCTCTTCTTCGCCTTGTCTTAGACGCCCGCAGCAGCAGCGAGCGGACCGGCCGGAATCGTCATCAGCGCCCCGGCGGCGATCGCCACCGCGTAGGGCGCGGGCGCGCCCTGGGCGAGCGGGGTGCCGGCGACGCGCTCGGGCGGCAGCCTGAGCGCCGGCGCGGCTGCGCGCAGGCCGACGAGCGCCAGCGCGAGCACGCCTCCCGCCGCGCAGGCCAGCAGGACGAAGCCGAAGACGTCGGGCCAGCCGAACCAGAGCGCGCCGGCGGCGAGCAGCTTGGCGTCGCCGCCGCCGAGAAAGCCCGGCGCCCACAGCGCCATGCCGGCGGCGAGCGCGGCGAACCCGATGAGCAGATGCGCGCCGGCGTCGGCCCAGCCGAGATCAGCGCCGATCGCGGCGGCCGGCCAGAGCGCGATCAGCGCGCCGACGATCCAGTTGGGAATGGTGTAGCCGCGCACGTCGGTGATCGCGGCGAGGATCATGAGAAACGCGAAGGCGAGAATGGCGGCTTGAGCGAGCATGCTCCGGCTCCTTCGGGCTGACGTCGCCCGAGGATGCCCCGATCATGTTTAAGAAGAGGTGCAGCCCGCCCCGGAATCAGCGAAGGCCGCCCCTTTCGGAGCGGCCTCGCCTGCAAGTCGGTCTGACTTGTCGTCGTCGCGCGTCTCTTAGAGAGAGTTGGCGACGTTGCTGAACGTGCCCGAGAGATTGCCGCCGAGCGTGGTGAGCGCGGCGATGATGCCGACCGCGATCAGGGCGGCGATCAGACCATACTCGATGGCCGTGGCGCCGGACTCGTCCTTGATGAAGCGCGAAACCAGATTTTTCATCTTCCAACTCCTTTGCATCGAAGGCCCAGGAGCCAAGTCCGTCCCGACCTGTCCTGAACACGCGATCATCAAACCGCAGGAAGCTTTCGTCGACGTAAAAAAACGTGCTTTATTTTCTGTAAATGCGCATTCTCTGTTCTATGGTGAATACTTGGTAAATCGCGGAACGGGTCGCCGCCTCAATCCAGATCGCATTTAGACTTCCTTCATACGCGCGCGTGTACACATGGGCGCACGCACGCCGACTCTGAGGGAGTCCGAAACATGATCCGCGCCGTTCTCGCCGCCGTGTTCCTGGTCGCCGCCGCGACGCCCGCCTTCGCCCGGGCCGTCGACGTGCCGGCCGACCACACCACGATCGTCCGCCTGCCGTCCGCCGCCTCGGCGCTGGTGGTGGGCAATCCCGACATCGCCGACGCCACGCTGTACGACTCGAGCACGGTGTTCCTCACCGGCAAGGCGTATGGCCGCACCAACCTGGTCGCGCTCAACGAGGCCGGCGAGGTGATCTACACCTCCGATCTCGTCGTGACGCAGAGCGGGCGCGGCATGGTCCAGGTGTTCCGCAACACCGAGCGTGAAAGCTATGCCTGCGCGCCGGAGTGCGAGGCCGCGCCGCGGGTCGGCGACAGCGGCGAGTATTTCGGCCAGGTGAGCGGCCAGCAGGACGCCTCGGCGCCGTCGGGCGGTCAGTAGCTGGCCGGCGGCCGCCTGCGGCCCGACGCTTTCCATGATGAGTTCGTGCGAACGACCCGGCCGTCGGCCGGGTCGTTCTTGCGTTCATGCACCCGCCGCAAAGACGGACGACCCTGCGCTATAGGTCTGCTCTGTCAGATATATAAAAACTACAAATTATGACTATGGAGCCTCCGTGTTAGCCTGCCGGTTATTGGATATCGGCGCGGCCGCGCCGATGCGCCTTTCTTCCCGATGGAAGGCGACACGGCAGCATCGGAGATCGACATGGACGGCAACGATACGCGCATGGCGGGCAAGTGCCCGGTGATGCATGGCGGCGCCACCGAACTCGGCCAGTCCGTGATGGACTGGTGGCCGAACGCGTTGAACCTCGACATCCTCCACCAGCACGATAGGAAGACCAATCCGCTGGGCGAGGATTTCGACTATCGCGAGGCGCTCAAGACGCTCGACATCGAGGCGCTGAAGAAGGATCTGCACGCCCTCATGACGGACAGCCAGGCGTGGTGGCCCGCCGACTGGGGCCACTATGGCGGGCTGATGATCCGCATGGCCTGGCACGCCGCGGGCTCCTACCGGCTGGCCGATGGCCGCGGCGGCGGCGGTACGGGCAATCAGCGTTTCGCGCCGCTCAACTCCTGGCCGGACAATGTCAGCCTGGACAAGGCGCGCCGGCTGCTCTGGCCGATCAAGAAGAAGTACGGCAATGCGGTCAGCTGGGCCGACCTGATCATCCTGGCGGGCAACATCGCCTACGAGTCGATGGGCCTGAAGACTTTCGGCTTCGGGTTCGGCCGCGAGGACATCTGGCATCCCGAGATCGACACCTACTGGGGATCGGAGAAGGAATGGCTCGGCCGCGACCGCTATGACAGTGACGACGCGGCGGATTCGCTGGAGAACCCGCTCGCCGCGGTTCAGATGGGCCTGATCTACGTCAATCCGGAGGGTGTGAACGGCCAGCCCGATCCGCTGAAGACGGCCGAGGAGGTCCGCGTCACCTTCGCTCGAATGGCGATGAACGACGAGGAGACGGTCGCCCTGACGGCGGGCGGCCACACCGTCGGCAAGTGCCACGGCGCCGGCGACGCCGCCGCGCTCGGGCCCGACCCGGAATCCGCCGAGGTCGAGGAACAGGGCTTCGGCTGGAAGAACCCCGACATGAAGGGGCTGGCGAGCCGCGCCGTCACGTCGGGCATCGAGGGCGCGTGGACGACGCACCCGACCAGCTTCGACATGGGTTATTTCGACATGCTGCTCGACCACGAGTGGGAGCAGAGGAAGAGCCCCGCCGGCGCCTGGCAGTGGGAGCCCGTCGACATCGAGGAAGAAGACAAGCCGCTCGACGCCAGCGACCCCTCGATCCGCCACAACCCGATCATGACCGACGCCGACATGGCCATGAAGACGGACCCGGCCTATCGCGAGATCATGGAGCGGTTCCGCAAGGATCCGGAGGCGTTCAGGGACACGTTCGCGCGGGCCTGGTTCAAGCTCATCCACCGCGACATGGGTCCGAAGGCGCGCTATTTCGGCCCCGACGTGCCCGACGAGGACCTGATCTGGCAGGACCCCGTCCCCGCCGGCCCGAGGAATTACGACATCGGCGGCGTGAAGCGGAAGATCGCCGACAGCGGCCTGTCGATCGCGGAGATGGTCGCCACCGCCTGGGACAGCGCGCGCACCTTCCGCGGCTCGGACATGCGCGGCGGCGCCAACGGGGCGCGCATTCGTCTCGCGCCGCAGAAGGACTGGGAAGGCAACGAGCCCGACCGCCTGGCCAGGGTCCTTTCCGCGCTTGAGCCGATCGCCGCCGAAGCCGGCGCGAGCCTGGCCGACGTCATCGTCCTGGCGGGCAATGTCGGGATCGAGCAGGCGGCCGCGGCCGCGGGGTTCGATCTCGCGGTTCCCTTCGAGCCGGGTCGGGGCGACGCCGCCGACGAGATGACCGACGCGGAGTCCTTCGACGTGCTCGAACCGCTCGCCGACGGCTATCGCAACTGGCTGAAGAAGGACTACGCCGTCAGCTCCGAGGAGCTGATGCTCGACCGCACCCAGCTCATGGGCCTCACCGCGCCCGAGATGACGGTGCTTGTCGGCGGCATGCGCGTCCTGGGAACGAACCACGGCGGGACAAAGCACGGCGTGTTCACCGAGCGCGAGGGCGCGCTGACGAACGACTTCTTCGTCAACCTCACCGACATGGGCAATGCCTGGAAGCCCGCCGGGGACGGCGTCTACGAAGTCCGCGACCGAACGACCGACGCGGTCAAATGGACGGCGACGCGGCTCGATCTGGTGTTCGGATCGAACTCGATCCTTCGCGCCTATGCCGAGGTCTACGCCCAGGACGACAGCAAGGAGAAGTTCGTCCGGGACTTCGTGAAGGCCTGGACGAAGGTCATGAACGCGGACCGCTTCGATCTCGCATGATGGTCGAACGGCGGGCGCGGCCGCTACGCCGCGCCCGCCTCCAGCTTCGCGCACTCCAGGATGAGATCGTGCGAGCGGTCGAGTTCGCGGCCGTCGAGGCGCCGGACCGGCGCGACGCCGAGCGTCGCGTTGGTGACGAAGGCGGCTTCGGCCTCAGCGAGCTCGCTGCGCCGGAACACGCCTTCGCGGATCGTCACCGCGGCCTCGGCCGCCGCCGCGATCAGCGCGGCGCGCGTCGTGCCGGCGAGCGCGCCGGTCTCGGTCGAGGGCGTGTGGACGACCCCGTCCTTGATCCAGAACAGGTTGGCGCAATCCGCGCAGGCGGGATCGCCCGCCTGGGACAGCAGCACGGCCATGTCGCCGTCGCGCTCGCGCGCCCGCCGGCGCGCATGGACCCAGTCGCCGTAGCTCAGCGGCTTGAACGCGGCCGAAAGGCTGCGCGGATCGCGGCGCGGCGCGTCGATGGTCACGAGGTCGCGCGCGCCCGGCGCGCCGGGATGAGGCCGCGCGGTGACGAGCACGGTCGGGCGGACGTCATCGGCGAAATCGAGACCGGGCCCGCCCGGGCCGCGCGAGACCGAGATCCGCACGATGGCGTCGTCGAGCCCGTTCTCGCGCGGGACGCCGCGCGCGGCCGCCTGCAATTCCTCCCAGTCGGGTTCCGCGATGCCGAGCGTCTCAAGCGCATCGGCGAGCCGGGCGCGATGACGCGTCCAGCGGCGCAGCCGGTCGTCCTTGAAGTGCAGGGTCTCGAAGGCGCCGTCGCCCAGGAGAAAGCCGCGATCATCCGGCGAAATCGACAGGTCCTCGCCGTACTCGCCGTTCAGCCAGACAGCGCTCATGCCGGGGCCTCCATGGCCGCGCGCAGCGCGGCGATCTTGGCGCGGGTCTCGGCGAGCTCGGCGGCGGGGTCGCTGTCGGCGGTGATGGCGCCGCCCGAGCGCGCCTCGACCCGCCAGCCCGCGCCGTGCCGACGGAAGCTCGCCGTGCGGATCATGACGTTGAAGTCGGCCGCCCCGTCGGCGCCGAGCCAGCCCATCGCGCCGCAATAGGCGCCGCGCCGGGCGCCCTCCAGCTCGGCGATGATCTCCATCGCGCGCAGCTTCGGCGCGCCGGTGATCGAGCCCGGCGGAAAGCTCGCCGCGACGAGATCGAACGCGTCGCGGCCGGCCGCCAGCCGGCCCTCCACCGTCGAGACGAGATGATGGACGTTGGCAAAGGCCTCGACGGAGAACAGGTCCGGCGCCCGGACCGTTCCCGGCGCGCAGACGCGCGAGAGATCATTGCGCATCAGGTCGACGATCATGAGGTTCTCGGCGCGATCCTTCTCCGACGCCGCCAGCGCCTCGGCGAGACGGCGGTCCGAGAGCGGATCCTCGCCGCGCGGCCGCGTGCCCTTGATCGGGCGGGTCTGGACCCGGCCGTCTGGAAAGACCTGCAGGAAGCGCTCTGGCGAGTTGGTCACCACGACCCGGCCGGCGTCGATGCGCAGATACGCCGCGAACGCCGCAGGGCTCGCCTCGGCGAGCGCGCGGAACACGGCGTAGGGCGCGTCCGCGCCGCCGAGCTCGGCTTCGAAGGGATGGGAGAGATTGACCTGGAAGACGTCGCCGGCGCGGACATAGTCGACCGCGCGCGCGGCGGCCTCGAGATAGCGGGCTTCCGGCCAGATCGCCTCGAGGCGGCCGCCGCGGGCGTCCAGCCCGGCCGGCGGCCTCGCCTCGGCGAGCACCGAATCCAGCTTGCGGGCGGCGTCGCCCTCGCCTTCCACGCGGACCTCGCCGCGCTGATGGTCGAAGACGGCGACGGCGTCGTACCAGCCCATGTGGAGGACGGGATCCGCCGCCCCGCCCGTCTCGGGAAGCGGCGTGCGCTCGAACGCCGCGCCGAGCTCGTAGCTCAGCAGCCCGGCGAAGCCGCCGCGGAAGCCCTCGCCCGGCGCGCGCCGCGCCCGGCCGGCCGCCTGCAGGGCGGCGAAGCCCGCCGCCGCGTCGGTCTCCGAGATCGTGAAGGCGGGAAAGGCGAAGAGATAGCTGAAGCGCCCGCGCTCGCCCGCGCCGCCGCCGTGCAGCAGCAGGGTTCCCGGTTCGTCGCGCAGCGAAGCGAGCGCATCCTCCGGCGCGATCCAGCCGGCGTCGGAACCGCGAACCGGGGCGAGCGCGGCGAGGGTCACGTCAGCAAGCGCTCCCGCAAGCGCGCGAGCACGGCCTCGTCGATATCAAGCTCCTCGCGCAGATAGCGACCCGGATCGCCGACGGCGTCCAGCGCGGCGGAGAGATAGTCGGCGTCCACGCCCATGAAGGAGCGCAGCTCGGCGTCGCCGACCTCGCGGCCGAGATCGTCGCGCAGCCGCCTGGAGAAAGTCGGCAGGATGCGATCGAAATCGACCGCGGTGTTCGTCAGCAGGTAGTCGTCCTTGATCGTCGTCTCATCGACGCCGAGCTCGGCCAGCAGGAAGGCGCAGAACAGGCCCGTCCGGTCCTTGCCGGCGGCGCAATGGACGATGAAGCCGTGATCGTCGCCGGCGTCGGCGAGGGCGCGCATCCCCTCGGCGAAAACCTGCTTGTTGCCGGGGTCGAAGGGCAGCCGGCGATAGGTGTCGGTCATGAAGCCGCGGATCGAATCCATGGTGAGATCGGATTCGCGCAGGAAGACCAGGTGCGGCGGCTCGGCCGCGCCGGCGTGATCGGAGGCGAGGACCGTGACGTCGTCGCGCTCGGGCCAGTGGGAGGGCTCGTTCTCGCGCTCGCGCGGACGGCGCAGATCCGCGACCAGGCGAATATTGAGCCCGTCCATGACCTCATGATCGGTCGGCGTGGCGCGGGAGAACTGGCCGGACCGGAACAGCGAGTCGCGCACGCGGCCGCCCTCGCGGGTCTCGTAGCCGCCGAACCGCCGGAAATTGTGAACGCCCTCGAGGGGCAGGACGCGATCGGTCATGGCCGATGAAGTATAGCCCGCGCGGGCGGCGGACAAGTGGCCCGCGGAGTCCTACCGGAAAGGCGGCTCGTCGAAGCTCCTGAGCTTGCGCGAATGCAGCATGGCCGAGCCCTCGCGCTTGAGCGACTCGACGGTCTCGATGCCCGCGCGCAGATGCTCCGAAACCGCGCGCTCGTAGAAGCGGTTGGCCGCGCCCGCCAGCTTGAGTTCGCCGTGGAGCGGCTTGTCGGAGACGCACAGAAGCGTGCCGTAGGGCACGCGCAGGCGGAAGCCGTTGGCCGCGATGGTCGCGCTCTCCATGTCGACGGCGATGGCGCGCGACTGGTTGATGCGCCGGGATTCGGCGGCGTAGCGCAGCTCCCAGTTCCGGTCGGCGTAGGTCACCACCGTGCCGGTACGCAGGCGCCGCTTGAGATCGTCTCCGGAGTCGCCGGTGACCGTCTTCACCGCGCCCTGCAGCGCGATCTGGATCTCCGCGATCGGCGGGACCGGGATCTCCAGCGGCAGGTCGCGGTCGAGCACGGCGTCATACCTGAGATAGGCGTGGGCGAGCACGTAGTCGCCGAGCCGCTGGGAGTGCCGCAATCCGCCGCAATGGCCGATCATGAGCCAGCACTCCGGCCTGAGCACGGCGAGATGGTCGGTGATCGTCTTCGCGTTCGACGGGCCGACCCCGATATTGACCAGGGTGACGCCCCGGCCGTTCGGCGCGATCAGGTGGTAGGCCGGCATCTGGAAGCGCCGCCAGGGCGCGCCCTCCACGGCGGCGAGCGGGTCTGGCGTGTCGGCGTCGACGCGCACCCCGCCGGCCGCCGACAGCGCGACATAGTCGTTGTCGGCCCTGAGCTGCTCGACGGCCCATTCGACGAAGGCGTCGACATAGCGGTGATAGTTGGTGAACAGGATGAAGTTCTGGCAGTCCTCGACCGGCGCGCCGGTGTAGTGGCGGATGCGCTGCAGCGAGTAGTCGGTGCGCGCCGCGTCGAACAGCGCCAGCGGCTTCGGCGCGCCCGGTTCGCCGACCCAGTCGCCGTTGGGCAGCGCGTCCTCGACCGCGGCGAGATCGGCGTAAGGGAAATGGCGCACCAGCTCGGCGGGAACCGCCGCGTCGAGATCGAGATCCTCGGCGCCGTCGAGCACGTAGGAAAACGGGATCTCCTGCGTCGACAACCCGGTCTCGATGGTGATCGGGTATTCCGCCGCCAGCAGCGAAATCTGCTCGACGAGATAGCGCCGGAACAGGCGCGGATGGGTGATGGTCTGGGCGTAGACGCCCGCCTCGGCGAACTTGCCGAAGGCCCGGCTGAGCGGCGGCGGCGGGCCCTCGGGCAGATAGGTGATCCTCAGTTCCGGGTAGGCGAAGCGTCCCGCGCGGCGGTCGGCCTCGGACGGCGGATCGCCGCCGTCCAGGAAACGCGCAAGCGCGCCGCGCAAGGCGTCGACCGAGGCGTCGTAAAGGTCGATCAGCCGGTCGACGGCCTCGCCGGCGTCGCCGGCTTCGCAGAAGGTTCCGGCGACTTCATCGGGGGCGACGACGGCGGCCTGGGTCACGGCGTGGGTTTCTCCGGCCCGTCATCCGCCGAGGGGGCGGACATGCGCCTCCTCGATACCGGTTTCGCGGCGGCGGGCCAAGGCGGGGGCGGGGTGGCCGGAACAAGTTCGACCAAGACGAGAAGAGCAAGATCCGATGCTCACCTGTCATCGCCGGGCTTGTCCCGGCGATCCAGTCGGCGCACCATACAACCATGGAGTGCATATACTTCGTGTACATCATGGCGAGCCGGCGCAACGGCACGCTCTATTGCGGCGTCACGAACGACCTGATCCGCCGCGTCTACGAGCATCGCGAGGGCCTGGGCGACGGCTTCACTCGGCGTTACGGCGTCAAGATGCTGGTCTGGTACGAAACTTTCGGCGACGTCCGGCTCGCCATTCAGCGCGAGAAGACCATCAAGAAGTATCCGCGTCGCTGGAAGCTCAATCTTATCGAGGCAATGAACCCCGATTGGCGCGATCTCTGGGAGGACATCGTCTCGTGACGCCTGGACCGCCGGAACAAGTCCGGCGGTGACAGGTAGAGGCTGGTTGCCCCCATAACGTGTCATCACCGGGCTCGTCCCGGTGATCCAGCCGCACCTGGTGAGATTCTGGATGGCCGGAACCAGTCCGGCCATGACACCAACGTCTTGGAATCCCCTACTCCGCCGGAGCCTGCTCTTCGTCCTTCTTCGCCTTCCACTGGTCGAAGGCCGACCAGACGCCGGCCTCGCCGTGCCAGTCGCCCTTCGTCGCGCCCTTGGAGTATTCCGTCGCGCGCGCCTCGAAGAAATTGGCGTGCTCGACGCCGTTGAGGATCTCGGTGAGCCAGGGAATGGGATGCGCCTCGACGCCGTAGATCGGCTCGAGCTTGAGCTGCCCCATGCGCCAGTCGGCGATGTAGCGGATGTACTGCTTGATGTCGTCGGGCGTCATGCCCTCGACCTCGCCGGCCTCGAAGGCGAGATCGATGAACTTGTCCTCGAGCTTGACCACCGTCCGGCAGCACTCGGCGATCTTGGCCTTCACCGCCGGGGTCAGCGCGCCGGTCTCGTCGGCGAGCGTGTGGAACAGCTTGATCATGCCCTCGCAGTGCAGCGACTCGTCGCGCACCGACCAGGACACGATCTGGCCCATCCCCTTCATCTTGTTGAAGCGCGGGAAGTTCATCAGCATCGCGAAGGACGCGAACAGCTGCAGCCCCTCGGTGAAGGCGCCGAAGACGGCCATCGAGGTCAGCAGGTCCTCGTTCGTCTCGACGCCGAACTGGCCGAGATAATCGTGTTTCGCCGCCATCTCCTCGTACTCCATGAAGGCGGAGAACTCGGAATCGGGCATGCCGATCGTCTCCAGCAGGAGCGCGTAGGCGGCGATATGGACCGTCTCCATGTTGGAGAAGGCCGCGAGCATCATGCGCACTTCAACCGGTTTGAAGAGCGGCATGTAGTTTTCCATGTAGTTGCCGCCGACCTCGACGTCGGACTGCGTGAAGAAGCGGAAGATCTGCGTGAGCAGATTGCGCTCCTTGTCGGTCAGCTTGACCGCCCAGTCCTTGCAGTCCTCGCCCAGCGGCACCTCCTCGGGCATCCAGTGGACCTGCTGCTGGCGCTGCCAGAAGGAATAGGCCCACGGATAGCGGAAGGGCTTGTAGGACAGGCTCGGGGTGAGGAGTCCGGGGCGGTCGCTGGCGTCGGCGGCGGTCATGTCTGGCGTGCTCTCCCAGTCTGAATCGGCGATGGCAGGTGCGCCGTCGAGATCAATATATTGGGGTGAATGTCGACTTAACGTCCACCCCTTGTGGCCGAAGGTCGCGGGCTTTCCACAGCGCGGTGGCGCGGCGACCCTACTTCCCCTCGTCGAACAGATCCGCTCCGGGCGTGCGCGGCGGCTCGAGGCCCATATGCGACCAGGCGCGCGGCGCCGCGACGCGGCCGCGCGGCGTGCGCTGGATGAAGCCCTGCTGGATCAGGAAGGGCTCGACCACCTCCTCGAGCGCGTCGCGGGCTTCGGCGCACGCCGCCGCAAGCGTCTCCGCGCCGACCGGGCCGCCGGCGAATCCCTCGATGAGCACCTTGAGATAGCGCCGGTCGAGACTGTCCAGTCCGATGGCGTCGACCTCCAGCCGGTTGAGGGCCCGATCGGCGGCGGCGGCGTCGATGATCGTCGCGCCCTCGGCGTCGGCGAAATCGCGCACCCGGCGCAGCAGCCGGCCGGCGACGCGCGGCGTGCCGCGGGCGCGCCGGGCGATCTCGTGAGCGCCGGCCTCGTCGACGGCCGCGCCCAGCTTGTTCGCCCCGCGCGCGACGATGCTGGCGAGCTCGGCCTCGTCGTAGAATTCCAGCCGCACCGGCACGCCGAAGCGGTCGCGCAGCGGCGTCGCCAGCAGGCCGGCGCGCGTCGTCGCGCCGACCAGCGTGAACGGCGGCAGATCGATCCTCACCGTGCGCGCGCTCGGCCCCTCGCCGATGACGAGATCGAGCGCGAAATCCTCCATCGCGGGATAGAGGATCTCCTCGACGGCGGGCTGGAGGCGATGGATCTCGTCGATGAAGAGGACGTCGCGCTCCTCGAGATTGGTGAGCACCGCGGCGAGATCGCCGGCCTTGGCGATGACCGGGCCCGAGGTGGCGCGGAAATTCACGCCCAGTTCGCGGGCCATGATCTGGGCGAGCGTCGTCTTGCCCAGCCCGGGCGGGCCCGACAGCAGGACATGGTCGAGCGCCTCGCCGCGCCGGCCGGCGGCCTCGACGAACACGCGCAGGTTCGAGATCGCGGCGGCCTGGCCGACGAACTCCTCGAAGGAGAGCGGGCGCAGGGCCTTGTCGCGCCCCTCGCCGGGTTCCGGCTCCGGGCTGACGATGCGGTCGGGATCAGTGGTCATGAGCCGCCATCCGCGCGTGAATTCCCGGACGCGCCGCAGGCGCGATCCGGGACCTCGCGGCGATCAAGCACCGCGAGGCCCCGGCTCTCGCTTCGCTCGGCCACGGTTTCATCAGAGAACCACTCACCGCGCCAGCTCCTTGAGGGCGTGCTTGATCAGGCGGCCCTCGTCGGCGTGCTCGCCCAGAACGCGGAAGGCGTGGGCGGCGGCCTGGCGGGCCTCGCTCTCGCCGTAGCCGAGATTGACCAGCGCCGACACGGCCGCCTCGCGCGCCGCGCTCGCCGCGGCGGGAACCGGTTCGCCGCCCTCGGGCGCCGGCGCGCCGCCGACGACGGCGGCGAGACTCTCGTGCGTCCCGCGCGCCAGCCGGCGCCCGGTCGGCGGCGCCTTGTCCTTCAGCTCGGCGGCGATGCGCTGGGCGAGCTTCTTGCCGACGCCCTTGGCGCGTTCGAAGGCGCTGGCGTCGCCGAGCGCGGCGGCGTTCTCGATCTCGCCGGCGGGCAGCGCGTCGAGGATCGCCAGCGCATGGCGCGCGCCGACGCCCTGGACGGTCTGCAGGCGCACGAACCAAGCCCGCTCGGCTTCCTCGAGGAAGCCGTAGAGCCGGAACACGTCCTCGCGGACATAGGTCTCGATATGGAGGCTCGCCTCGGCGCCGGGCTCGAGCCGGGCGAGCGTGCGCGATCCGGCGGTGACGAGATAGCCGACCCCGCCGACATCGATGACGGCGTCCTCCTCGGCGACGGAGTCCACCACGCCCTTGAGCTTGCCGATCATGACGCCAGCCTCCGGTTCGCGCCGCGATGATTGGCGTGGCAGACGGCCACCGCCAGCGCATCGGCCGCGTCGCCGGTCGCCCTCGCCCCTGGCAGCAGCGCGGCGACCATGGCCGCGACCTGGGCCTTGTCGGCCGAGCCGGTCCCCACCAGCGCCTTCTTGACCAGCCGCGGCGCGTATTCAGCGACCGGCAGACCCGCCCGGGCCGGCGCCAGCACGGCCGCGGCGCGCGCCTGGCCGAGTTTGAGCGCGCTGCCGGCATTGGCGCTGACGAACTGGTCCTCGACGGCGGCCTCGACGGGGCCGTGCTCGGCGATCAGCGCCTCGATCGCGTCGTGGATCGCGCGCAGGCGCTCGGCCATCGGCGCTTTCGCCGGCGGACGCACGACGCCATGGCCGACAAGCGACAGGCGCGAGCCGGCCTGGTCGATCAGCCCCCAGCCGGTGGCGTTGAGACCGGGATCGATCCCGAGAATGCGAATCGCGTCGGCCATGCCCGGCGAGCATAACGCGCGCCGCGCCGCGCGCCTCCCCTCGCCGCAGCGGCTTTTCTCTGGTCATCGCGGGAATGGCCGCATAATCTGAATGGTCTAGGGGCACTGGGAGGCGATCATGAGCAAGCGGCGGCCGATTTCGCGGCGCTCCTTTCTCGCCCAGGTCGCCGGCGGCGCGGCCGCGGTCGGGCTCGGCGGGTGCGCGACCACGCAGGGCGCCTATACCGGCCTCACCGATTCCGACACCGGCAGCTACGCCGACGCCGTCGGCTACGGCCGCGGCGGGCGCGGCTGCACGGATTCCGACAGCGGCCGCTACGCCGACCCGGTCGATCGCGGCCGCAATTGCCGCGGGACCGGCATCACCGACAATGATTCCGGGACCTATGCCGACCCCGTCGGGCAGGGGCGCGGAACCGGCGGCCGCGGCTGCAGCGATTCCGACGGGGGCGAATACGCCGACCCGGCGGGACGCGGGCGGCATTGCACCGGCGTCACCGACAACGATTCCGGCGCCTACGCCGACCCGGTCGGACAAGGCCGCGGAACCGGCGGGCGCGGCTGCACGGATTCCGACACCGGACGCTACGCTGACGAGGCCGGGTACGGCCGCAACTGTCGCGGAAGCGGGATCACCGACAACGATACGGGCGCCTACGCCGATCCGGTCGGGCAGGGCCGCGGGTCGGGCATCACCGACAACGATTCCGGCGCCTATGCGGACCCGGTCGGACAGGGTCGCGGCGGACGCAGCTGCACGGACTCCGACTCCGGGACCTACGCCGACCCGGCCGGCCGGGGCCGGCGCTGCTGATCCGTGGCGGACGACGACGCGCCCGCGGGCGACCGGGCCTTCGCCGAGCTGATCGCCCCGGTCGCGCCCGAAACCTTCTTCACCGAGCACCATGAGCGCGCGCCGCTGCATCTGAGCGGCGAACGCTCCGACCGCTTCTCACACCTGCTCTCGATCGCGGAGATCGACCGGCTGCTGGCCGACGAGGCCTTCCACGACGGCGAGCTGTCGATGGCCCGCGCCGAGCCGCGCGTGGAGCCGGCCGACTACCTCCTCGGCGACGGCCGGGTCGACAAGGGCGCGGTCGCCCGCCTCTACGGCGAGGGCGCGACGCTCATCCTGCCCCAGCTGCATCGCCGCGTGCGGCCGCTCGCGGAGTTCTGCCGCATGCTCGAGGCGGTGTTCTCCGCCCACGTCCAGACCAATATCTACCTGACGCCGGCGACCGCGCAGGGCTTCCAGACCCATTACGACAATCACGACGTCTTCGTGCTGCAGCTCGAGGGGACGAAACGCTGGCGGCTCTATGACAGCCCGGCCGGCGTCCCCTTCCGCGGCGAACGCTTCACGCCCGGACAGTTCGCCGCCGGCGAACCGACCGCCGAGTTCACGCTCGCCCCGGGCGATCTTCTCTACATCCCGCGCGGACTGATGCACGACGCCGTCAGCGAGGCCGCCGGCCCGTCGCTGCACGTCACCACCGGCGTGCTGGTGAAGACCTGGGCGGACTTCCTGCTGGAGGCGATCTCGGAGGCGAGCCTGCGCACGCCGGGCCTGCGCCGCTCGCTGCCGCCGGGCTTCGCGCGCGCGGATTTCGATCGCGCCGCGATGGAGCCGGCCTTCCGCGCGGCGCTCGCCGAAGCCGGCGAAGCGGCGGATTTCGACGCCGTCTTCGATCTCTTCGTCGACAATTTCCTGCGTTCGCGCGAACCCGACATCGCCGGGACCATCGCCGACGGCCCGCCCGGCCCCGGGACGCGCATTCGGCGCCGGGCGCTGGTCCAGCTGCGCCTGGCCGACGAGGACGAGCGCCATGTCGCCCTCGTCGCGCCGGGCGGGCCGATCAGCTTCGACCGCGCCGCCGAGTCGGGGCTCGAACGCTTCTTGTCCGGCGAGCCGGTCGGCGTCGCGGATTTCGCCGCCATGGGCGGGGACAAGGCGCTCGACACGCTGCGCCGGCTGCTGGCCTACGGGGCGGCGGAGCGGGCGTAGCGCGTCACACCCGCTTCAGCGCTTCGCGGACCACCGCCTCGGTCGTGATGCCGAAATGGGCGTAGAGCGCCTCGGCCGGCGCCGAGGCGCCGAAGCCGTCCATGCCCACGAAACCGCCCTCGGGTCCGATCAGCGCGTCCCAGCCCCAGCGCGCCGCCGCCTCGACGGCGACGCAGGGCAGGCGCGGATCGACGATGGCGTCGCGATAGGCGCGATCCTGCTTGAGGAAACGCTCGATCGACGGCGCGGAGACGACGCGCGCGGCGACGCCCTTGTCCATCAGCGCGGCCTGCGCCTCGACGGCGAGCTTCACTTCCGTGCCCGTGCCGATCAGCGTGATCTGCGGCCGGCCCTTGTTGATTTCGGCCGGCGCCTCGCGCAGCACGTAGGCGCCGTGGGCGGTGAAATTGCGCGCGCCCGTGTCCTCGCGCAGATGCGGCGTCTTCTGGCGCGACAGGGCGAGCGCCGTCGGCCCGTCCGTGCGCTCGAGCGCGCAGGCCCAGGCCTCGGCGGTCTCCAGCGCGTCGCACGGCCGGAAGATCTCGACATTGGGCATGGCCCGGAGCGCGGAGAGATGCTCGACGGGCTGGTGAGTCGGCCCGTCCTCGCCCAGCCCGATGGAGTCGTGGGTGAAGACATAGACGACCGGCTGGCGCATCAGCGCCGACAGGCGCACCGCCGGACGGCAATAGTCGGAGAAGATCAGGAAGGTCCCGCCATAGGGACGCACCCCGCCGTGCAGGCTCATCCCGTTCATCGCCGCGGCCATGCCGTGCTCGCGCACGCCGTAATGGATGTAGCTCCCCGCATAGTTCTCCGCCGAGACTTCCGACTGCGACGGCGCGCGGGTGTTGTTCGAGCCGGTGAGATCGGCCGAGCCGCCGACGAGACCCGGATAGGCCTCGGCGAAGGCCTCGATCGCCTTGCCCGAGGCCGCCCGCGTGGCGAGCACGGGCTTGTCGGCGGCGACCTGCGCGGCGTGCTTTTTCAGCGCCTCGATGGCGGCCGCCGGCGCGGCGCGCTCCATGCGCGCGCGGAACTCGGCGGACTTCGAAGATTCGGCGAGCCGGCGCTCCCAGGCCTCGCGCGCCGACGCCGCGCGCGCGCCGATGCGCGCCCAGTCGTCGGCGATCTCGGCGGGAATCTCGAAGGGCGGATGGCTCCAGCCGAGCGCCTCGCGGGCGCCGGCGATCTCGTCTTCGCCGAGCGGCGCGCCGTGCGATTTCTCCGAACCGGCCTTGGTCGGCGCGCCGTAGCCGATGACGGTCCGGCAGGCGATCATCACCGGCCGGTCGGACGCCTTCGCCTGCTCGATCGCCTGATCGACCGCGGCGGCGTCGTGGCCGTCGACGCGGAGCACTTTCCAGCCGGCGGCCTCGAAGCGCGCGCCGTGATCCATCGAGTCCGACAGCGAGGTCTTCCCGTCGATCGAGATCTCGTTGTCGTCCCAGAACACGACCAGCTTCGCGAGCTTCAGATGGCCGGCCAGCGAGATCGCCTCGTGGCTCACGCCCTCCTGCAGATCGCCGTCGGAGGCGATCACCCAGGTCCGGTGATCGACAAGCTCGTCGCCGAAATGCGCGTTCATCATGCGCTCGGCGAGCGCCATGCCGACCGCCGTGGACAGGCCCTGGCCCAGCGGGCCGGTCGTCGTCTCCACGCCCGGCGTGTCGCCGAACTCGGGATGACCGGGCGTCTTCGAGCCGAGCTGGCGGAAATCCTTGAGATCGTCGAGCGTCACGCCGGCGACGCCGCTGAGATGCAGCAGCGAGTAGAGCAGCATCGAGCCGTGGCCGGCCGACAGCACGAAGCGGTCGCGGTCGGCCCAGTCGGGATCGGCGGCGTCGAACTTGAGATGCCGGCTCCACAGCACCGCGGCGACGTCGGCCATGCCCATCGGCATGCCGGGATGGCCGGACTTCGCTTTCTCGACGGCGTCCATCGACAGCGCGCGCAGCGAGTCGGCGAGCGCCTTCATCCGGGCGGGGTCGAGGGCGGGAGTATCGGTCATGGCGAGCGGTCGGCCCCTTCGGTTTTCGGCAAGCTAGCGGGATTCGGCGCGGGCGGGATCACGGCCCCGCCACGCCGAGCCGGCGCAGCAGATCGAGCGTAGCGGAATCGAAGCCGCTGACATCGCCGGAAAGAATCGAGCGCGCAAGCTGCTTGCCCAGTTCCACGCCCCACTGGTCGAACGGGTTGAGGTCGTAGAGCACGCTCTCGACGAAGACCTTGTGCTCGTGCAGCGCGATCAGCGCGCCCAGCGAAGCCGGGTCGACGTCCGGCAGGATCAGCACGGAGCTCGAGCGCCCGCCCGGCATGAAGCGGTGGGCGGCGAGATCGCCGTCCTCGACGCGGCCGGTCAGGAGCGCCGCGCCCTGGGCGACGAGATTGGCGGTGAGCGCCTGGGCGCGCTCGTCGGAGCTCGCCGCCATCGATTCGAGCGCGATGAAGTCGACCGGCGCATCGGAAAGCGCCTGGTGCAGCCACTGGAAGAAGGAGTGCTGGACGTCCGAGCCCCGCCCGCCCCAGACGAGCTGGCCGCCATGACCCTCGGCCAGCGGCGCGCCGGCGCGGGTGACCCGCTTGCCGAGGCTCTCCATCTCGAGCTGCTGGAGATAGGCGGGCAGCTTCTCCAGCCGGCTGGCGTAGGCCGCCACGCAGCGCGTGAGCCGGCCCAGCCCGGCGCGGGTCCAGACATCGATCAGCCCCTTGGCGACGGGCATGTTCCGCGCGAGCGGGGCGTCGGCGAAATGATCGTCCATCGCCCGGGCCCCGGCGAGCAACCGGTCGAAGACGTCCGGGCCGAGCCCGATCTCGAGGCATAGCCCGGCCGCCGACCACACCGAGTAGCGACCGCCGACGCCGTCCTCGAAGGGGAAAATCCGGTCCTCGGCGACGCCGAACGCGGCGGCCTTGTCCGGCGCGGCGGTGGCGGCGAGAAAGCGCTTCCGCGCCCCCTCCTCGCCCAGAGCCTCGGCCAGGCGCGCCCGGGCGGCGCGGGCGTTCATCAGGGTTTCCTGGGTGGTGAAGGACTTCGAGGTGACGCAGACCAGCGTCGTCGCCGGATCGGCGCCCTCCATGGCGTCGTCGAGATCGGCCGGGTCGAGATTGGAGACGAAGCGCACCTCGACGCCGTCGCGCCTGTACGCCTTCAGCGCGTCATAGAGAAAGCGCGGACCGAGATCCGAACCGCCGATGCCGATATTGATCACCCGGCGCACCGGACGCCCGTCCAGGAAATCCGGCGCGGCGGCAGCCTCGGCGATGCGCCGCGTCGCTGCCCGGGCGGTGCGCAGTCGCTCGGCGAGCGCGGCGTCGCGAAGCCGATCGGGATTGCGCAGGGCGGGATGAAGCGCCGGCCGGTTCTCGGTCTCGTTGACGACGTCGCCGCCGAGCAGCGCGTCGCGGCGGGCCTCGACGCCCGCGCTGCGCGCGAGCCCGGTCAACGTCTCCCAGGCCGCCGCATCGAGGCGCTGATGGCGCGCGTCGAGCGTCAGCCCGGCGGCCTCGATCACCAGCGCGGCGTCGCGAGCGGCGTCGACGCCGACGAGCGAGGCGAGCTCGCGCGCCAGCAGGCGCTCGGCGTGGGGCTTGAGAGCGGACAGATCACTCATGGGACGGCCTCCCCGGCCGGTTTCTCCGCGCTCCAGATCGTCACCGTCAGACCGGATTCGACGCCCTCGGGCGGCAGCTCGCGCCGCTCGGCCTCGACGAGGCCGGCCTCGGCGAGCCAGGCCGACATGGTTTCCGGGGCGAAGCCGAGATGGCGATGGTGATGCTCGACCCGGAAGGCTTCGAATTCATGCTCGGCGAAATCGACGATCAGGAACAGCCCGCCGGGGGCGAGCACGCGCGCGCATTCGGCGATCGCGCGGCCGGGCGCGTCGAGATAGTGCAGCACCTGGTGAACGGTCACGAGATCGGCCGCGCCGGTCTCGACGGGCAGCGCGGAGGCGTCGGCCTGGCGCACGAAATGCCGGCTGAGGCCGGCCTCGGAGATCTTGCTGCGCGCGACGGACAGCATCTCGCGGCTGAGATCGACGCCCATGCCTTCCGCGGCGCGGTCGGCGAACAGCTCGAGCATGCGTCCCGTGCCGGTGCCGACGTCGAGATGCAGACCGAAGCGCCGGTCGCCCGCCATCTCGCGCATCGCGTCTTCGACGCCGGCCTCTGGAAATTGCAGGCTGCGGATGCGCGCCCAGCCCCCGGCCGCCTTTTCGAAATACTTCTCCGCGGTCTCCGCGCGCAGGCGCTTGATGTCCTCGAGCCTTGCGAGATCGCGGGCGATGTCGGCGTCGGCGCTGTCGGACATCTCCTCGATCAGCGCGGCGAGCTTCTCGCCGACGCGGTTGCGCGCGAGCCGGTAGAACACCCAGCCGCCCTCGGGAAAGCGCTCGCACAGCCCGGCGTCGGCGAGCAGCTTCAAGTGCCGGCTCACGCGCGGCTGGCTCTGTCCCAGCACGTGCATGATCTCGCTCACCGTCAGCTCCCCGCGGGAGAGCAGGGTGACGATTCTGAGCCGCGTGGGCTCGCCGAGCGCCTTCAGTTTCGCGAGGAGTTCGTGGTGCATGATCAACGGTCTGCGACTGTCCCGGGCCGGAGGCCTAGCCACTCGCGCGGCGAAAGTCGATTCAGCCGCGCGCCTCACCCCGCGACCGCGGCGTTCTCGATCAGGTGGGCGCGCCGCGTCGTGGTGAACACGGCCACGGCGACCTCGGGACGGGCGAGCGCGGCGGCGAGGCCTTCGGCCACAGGAACGCGGCGATCGTCTCCACCCGAGGCGAGCAGGCCGCGCCCCACCGCGTAGAGATCGGCGGGCCGCCGCGGAAGCCGGATCGCCGTCCGGCCCGGACCGGCCGTCTCGATGGCGAAGACACTTACGCCCGCCTCGGCGGCGCGGACGAGCCGGGCCTCGCCCCCGGCGTCGAGGAAGGGATGAACCGGCGTCATCAGCGCGTCGATCCGGCCGGTGTCGAGTGCGGCGTCGAGCTCGGCCCCGCGGCCGGTCGCGCCGAGCCGGGCGAAGGCGCCGGCGTCCTTCAGGCGGTCGAGCCGCTCGATCAGCCCCGGCGTCAACTCGGCCGGATCGGCGCCGTGGAGGAAGAGCACGTCGACCCCCTCCAGCCCGAGCCGGTCGAGGCTGGCGCGCAGAGAGGTCTCGATCGCATCGGGCGAGAAATCCCGGCGCCGCCCGCGCAGCCCGCGGCTGGTCACGCCGGCCTTGGTGGAGACGCAGACGGCGTCGCGATCCATCCCCGCAAGCGCGCGGCCGAGCCGGCGCTCGGCCTCGCCGGCGCCGTAGGCCGGCGCGGTGTCGAAAACGCGCACGCCGCGCGCGCGGGCTTCATGAATGAGATCGACCGTCTCGCGCGCCGGGACGAGCGGCGTTCCGTGGGCGCCGGAGACGCCGAAGGCCAGGCGGGAGGCCGCCCCCTTCAGCGCGTCCTCCGCTGTTCGACGATGTCGATCGCGGCCTGGACGGCCTCGTCGATCGTCATGTCCGTGGTGTCGAGTTCCACGGCGTCGGCGGCCTTCGTCATCGGCGCGTCGCTGCGCGAGGCGTCGCGCGCGTCGCGCTCCCGGAGCTGGGCGAGCACCTGGTCGTAGGCGATGGTCTCGCCGCGGCCCACCAGCTCGGAGCGACGCCGCCAGGCGCGGGCTTCCTCGCCGGCGGTGACGAACAGCTTCACCTCGGCATCCGGCGCTATGACGGTGCCGATATCGCGACCGTCGAGCACGGCGCCTCCCGGGCGGGCGGCGAAATCCTTCTGGACCTTCAGCAGCGCGGCGCGCACGCCGGGGTGCGCCGAGACCACCGAGGCCGCCGCCCCGGCGCCGGCGGTGCGGATCTTCGCCTCGTCGATCGCGTCGGGGTCGAGATTGCGCGCGGCGCGCTCGGCGGCGTCCGGGTCGGCCGGATCCTCGCCGGCCTCCATCATCGCGACGGCGACGGCGCGATACAGCGCGCCGGTGTCGAGATGGGGCAGGCCGTAGCGCGCCGCCAGCGCGCGCGCGATCGTGCCCTTGCCCGAGGCCAGCGGGCCGTCGACCGCGATCAGCATGAGCGCGTTCCCCTCGCGGCCGGTCAGGAGGCGAGCTTCTCCATCTCCTCGTCGGAGATGTCGAAGTTGGCGTAGACGTTCTGCACGTCGTCGAGATCCTCGAGGGCCTCCATCAGCTTGAACAGCGTCTGGGCCTTCTCGCCGGTGACCTCGACGAGGTTCTGCGGCCGCCAGATGATCTTGGCGGATTTCGCTTCACCGAAGCGGCTCTCCAGCGCGGAGGCGACGTCGGCGAGATCGTCGCGCGCGCAGTAGACGACGTGTTCGCCTTCCTCGTCCTCGTCGCCGTCCTCCTGGACGACGTCCTCGGCGCCGGCCTCGACGGCGGCCTCGAGCATCGTCTCCTCGTCGGCGACCGACAGCGGCAGGCGGATCTCGCCGACCTGGTCGAACATGAAGGAGACCGAGCCGGTCTCGCCGAGATTGCCGCCGTTCTTGGAGAACGCCGCGCGCACGTCGCCGGCGGCGCGGTTCTTGTTGTCGGTCGAGGCCTCGACGATCATGCCGACGCCGCCGGGGCCGAAGCCCTCGTAGCGGATCTCGAAATATTCCTCGACATCGCCGCCCGAGCCCTTGGAGATCGCCCGCTCGATATTGTCCTTGGGCATGGACTGGCCCTTGGCGTTGGCGATCGCCAGGCGCAGGCGCGGATTCATGTCCGGGTCGGGGCCGCCCAGCTTCACCGCGATCATGATCTCTTTGGAAAGGCGGGAGAAAAGCTTCGCGCGGGCCTTGTCCTGACGGCCCTTGCGGTGCTGGATGTTGGCCCATTTCGAATGGCCGGCCATGCGGAAACCTCCTTGCAAGCAGGCTGACGACCCCGGGCGCCTCCGGCCGCAGGCCCGGTCGGCGCGGCGCGCGGGTCGCAAGCGCGCCTTCTATCCCATGAGGCGGACGCGGGCAAAGGCCCTGGCGGCTTTGCGCTTCGGGCCCGGCCGTGCAAGACAGTCCCCCTCGCCGTTTCAGCCCCGATCGCCGTCATGAGCGTCATCGCCGTCATCCCCGCCCGCTACGGCTCGACCCGGTTCCCCGGAAAGCCGCTGCATCCGATCGCCGGCACAGCGATGGTCGAGCGCGTGCGCCGCGTCGCCGCGGCCGCGCCGAGCGTCGATCGCGTCATCGTCGCCACCGACGACGCGCGCATCCGCGACGCGGTCGAGGCCGGCGGGGGCGAAGCCGTGATGACGCCGGAGACCTGCCGAAACGGCACCGAGCGGGTGTTCGAGGCGGTCAAGGGCTTCGCCGGAGACGACGACGTCATCCTCAACCTGCAGGGCGACGCGCCGCTCACCCCGCCCTGGGTGATCGAGGCCGTCGCCGCGGCGATGGCTGAAGACCCGTCGCTGCCCATGGCCACGCCGGCGGTGGAGTTCGCCGGCGAGGCCCTGGAGGCGACGAAGCGCGCCAAGGCCGCCGGCGAGGTCGGCGGCACGACGGTGGTGTTCGATCATGCGGGGAACGCCCTCTACTTCTCCAAGGCGATCATCCCGTTCCAGCGCCACCCGGAGGCGGGCACGCCGGTCTACAAGCACGTGGGTCTCTACGCCTATCGCTTCAAGACGTTGGAAGAACTGGTGAAACTCGAACCCTCTCCGCTCGAGAGGGCCGAGAGCCTGGAGCAGCTGCGCGCGCTCGAAAACGGCATACCCATCCGCGTGGTGATCACGGATTATCGCGGGCGCACGCCGTGTTCGGTGGACAGTCCCGGCGACGCCGAGACCGCCGAGGCGATCATCGCCCGCGAAGGGGAGCTGGTCTGAGATGCTGCTGATCCTCGCCCGCCACGGAAACACGTTCGGCCCGGAGGACACGCCGGTCTGGGTCGGCGCCAACGAGGACCTGCCGCTCACCGAGCAGGGTCTCGAGCAGTCGCGCGAGATCGGCCGCGCCATCCGCTCGGCCGGCGTCGTGCTCGATCGCATCCTCGCCGGACCGCTCAAGCGCACGCGCACCGGCGCGCGGCTGGCCGGGGAATCCTGCGGCTTCACCGGCGAGGTCGAGATCGACGAGCGCCTGCGCGAGATCGATTACGGCGTGTGGGGCGGCAAGTCCGACGCCGAGATCGCCGAGACCTGGGGCGAGGCCGCCATCCGCGACTGGCGCGAACGCTCCATCCCGCCCTCCGGCGCGGGCTGGTCGCCCTCGCCGTCGACGCTGCGCGACAATGCGCGCGCCGTGTTCAAGTCGGTCACCCGCGAGCGCGATCCCGACGCCGCCGTGCTCGTCGTGACGTCGAACGGCGTGCTGCGCTATTTCCATCGGCTGCTGGCGGGCGACGACGCGCCCGTCGGCGACGCCAAGGTGCGCACCGGCCACATGTGCGCCGCGCGCATCGGCGAGGACGGCGCGGTCGAACTGCTGTCCTGGAACGCCGCGCCGGACGCGGTCCGCCTCGACGCCGCCCCTGCGGGAGGAGGCGGAGCGCCATGAGCGATCTCAAATTCCTCGGCCTGGGCTTCATGAAGACGGGGCTGACCAGTCTCCACGACGCGATGGCGGCGATGGGATTCGAGACCCGGCACCGCCGCTTCAAGATCTGGAAGGCGTTCCGGACCGGCGACCTCGACACCGTGATGGCGCACTACGAAACCGCCGACGTCTTCGTCGATTGGCCGCATCCCTACATGTACAAGCCGTTTCTCGAGGCCTACGGCGACCGGGCGCGATTCGTCCTGACGGTGCGCGATTCCGCGGAGTGGTACGAAAGCCTGCTGCGCCACAACCGGCACGCCCACCCGGTCACCCACAGCCAGCGCTACATCTTCGGGCGCTACTATCCCCACGGCTTTCGCGAGGAGCACATCGCCGTCTACGAGGCGCACAACGCCGAAGTCGAAGCCTTCTTCGAGCGCGAGGGTCGCCGCGACCAGCTCCTGGTCCTGCGCACCGGCGAGCCCGACAGCCTGGAGCGGCTCAAGGCCTTCGCCGAGACCGACTCCGATCTCGCCGACTACCCTCGCAGCAACCGCAGCGCTAGGCGCACCGATCGGGACATCGCCGACGCCATGCGACGGGGCTACAACCGCATTGTCCAGCCGCTCTATGCGCGCGTCGCGCCGGTCCTGCGACCGCAGCCCGGCGCGCGGCTGGAGCCCGCGCCGCTCAGGCGACGGAGCATTGGCGGCGGACGATGACCGGACGACTCGGCCCCGGGACCCGTCGCGCGCGATGGATCTATCGCCTCGTCTTTCCGCTGGCGGGGGTGTTCGCCGCGGCCGGCGGGCTGGGTCTCGCCCCGGCGGGCGCGATCGCGGGCGGCGCCCTGGCCGCGCCCCGCCTCGTCGGATCGCGGCTGCGCGCGCCGGGACCGGCGCTCGCCTTCGCCGTGCTCGCCATCGAGTGGATCTGCCTGAGCTGGCTCTGGTCGCCCTATGACCGTCCCGATCAGCTCCTCAAGCTGGCCCTGCTCACGCCGCTGTTCGCGATGATTCCGCTGGCCGCGGCGCAGGCGACCGGCCGGGCCTTGCGGACGCTGCGGACCATGGTCGTCTTCTCCGCCGCCGCCGCGCTGCTCTACTTCCTGTTCGAGGCCGGGACGAACGGCGTGATCACCTACAGCTTCAAGATCGCGTTCGAGGGCTATACCGGCGGGCTCGAGGCCCTGCAGGGCCATATCGACCGCAATCTCAGCCGCGGCAGCTTCGCCGTGCTCATGCTCTCGGGCCCGGCGGCGATGCTGCTCTGGCGGGCCGGCGGCGCCTTCCTGCGCTGCGCCGCGGTCGGCGTCTGGCTGGCGGCGCTGTTCGCGTCGAACGCCTTCGACGTGACCGCCAACATGATCGCCTTCCTGGCGGCGACCGGCGCGGCGGCGCTCGCCATCGCGTTTCCCCGGCGCACGCTGCAGGCCGCGCTCGTCGTGACCGCGCTGTCGATCCTGTTCGCACCGGCGATGATGCGCTTCCTGATCGACGCCCTGCCGGACGACGCGTTGAACCGCCTGCCGCTGAGCTGGGCGATGCGCATCGAGATCTGGCGGGAGACCGCCGGCCTCATCGCCGAACGGCCGATCTTCGGCCACGGCCTCGATGCGGCGCGCGTGCTCAGCCGGCCCGCAGAGCTGCGCGGCGTCGAGTTCGATCTCATCCCGCTGCACGCCCACAACGCCGGGCTCCAGATCTGGCTCGAAACCGGCCTCGTCGGCGCCATGCTCACGACGGCGGCGTGCATGCTCGCCGCGGCCGGACTGGAGCGGCGCGCGCCCTCGAGTCCGGTCGCCGCCGGGCTCGTCTTCGCCTTCACGCTGTGGGTCGTCGCCGTCTCGGTGGGCTACGGGCTCTGGCAGGAATGGCATCACGCCGGGCTCGCCCTCGCGCTCACCGCCGCGCTCAGCCTCAAGCCGGATCGCGCCCGCGCCGCGCCGCGCGACGGCGGCGAGCACGAACACGACCGCGCCGGACGCGAGCGCTTCGCCCGCCTGCTGGCCGAGTAGGGCGGCCGACCGGCTGCGCCAAGCGCCTTGCGCGGCGCGCCGCGTCGGTGCTTCCTTTGCGCGCGGCGCATCGCCGCGCCTGACAGGGATACGGATGCAGCTTTTCCTCGACACCGCCGAAATCGACGAGATCGCCGGGCGGGCCCGCGCCGGGCTCGTGGACGGCGTGACCACCAACCCGTCGCTGATCGCGAAATCGGGCGCCGACGTGTTCGACCGCGTGGCGGCGATCTGCGCGGCCGTCTCCGGACCGGTCTCGGCCGAGGTCGTGGCGACCGATGTCGAGGGCATGCTCCGCGAGGGCCGCAGGCTGCGCGAGATCGCCGACAACGTGGTGATCAAGCTGCCGCTGACCGGGCCGGGCCTCGAGGCCTGCCGCAGCTTCGCCGACGAGGGCGTCGCGACCAACGTCACGCTGTGCTTCTCGCTGAACCAGGCGATGCTTGCGGCGAAGGCGGGCGCGACCTTCGTTTCGCCCTTCGTCGGCCGGGTGGAGGACGCCGGCGGCGACGGGATCGGGCTCTTGCGCGACATCCGCGCCCATTACGACCGGCACGGCTTCGAGACGCGGATCCTCGCGGCCTCGCTGCGCAATCCCGGCCATGTCGAGGCGGCCGCGCTGGTCGGCTGCGACGCCGCCACGCTTCCGCCGAAAACCTTCGACGAGATGATCCGGCACCCCCTGACCGACACGGGGCTAGAAGCCTTCCTCGCCGACTGGGAGAAGACCGGCCGCGGCGGACTCGCCTGAGCCGGAGAGAAGGGACGATGACCAAGAAGTATTTCGGCACCGACGGGGTTCGCGGCGCGACCAACACGTTTCCGATGACCGCGGAGACGGCGCTGCGTCTGGGCATGGCCGCGGCGCGGCATTTCCGGCGCGACAACGGGCGGCGCCACTCCGTGGTGATCGGCAAGGACACGCGCCTGTCGGGCTACATGATCGAATCCGCCCTGGTCTCGGGCTTCACCAGCGCGGGCATGGACGTGCTGCAGTTCGGCCCGCTGCCCACCCCCGCGGTGGCCACGCTGACGCGCTCGCTGCGCGCGGATATGGGCGTGATGATCACGGCCTCGCACAACCCGTTCGAGGATAACGGCATCAAGCTGTTCGGCCCCGACGGCGAGAAACTCGGCGACGACGCCGAGCTCGAGATCGAAGGCTTCATGGACGGCGACATGGCCGACGCGCTGGCCGCGCCGGCCGATCTCGGCCGGGCCCGTCGCATCGACGACGCCCAGGCGCGCTATGTCGAGATCGTCAAGGCGACCTTCCCCCGCCAGATGCGCCTGACCGGCCTGCGCGTGGTCGTCGATTGCGCCAACGGCGCGGCCTACAAGGTGGCCCCGACCGTGCTGTGGGAGCTCGGCGCCGACGTCATCCCGATCAATGTCGAGCCCGACGGCTTCAACATCAACGAGGATTGCGGCGCGGTCTCGCCCGACGCCCTGTCGGAGAACGTCACGCGCTACCGCGCCGATCTCGGCCTCGCGCTCGACGGCGACGCCGACCGGCTCATCCTCTGCGACGAGGCCGGCGAGATCGTCGACGGCGACCAGGTCCTGGCGCGCATCGCGCTGGCCTGGAAACAGACCGGCCAGCTCGCCTCCGACACCGTCGTGGCCACGCAGATGTCGAATATCGGGCTGGAGAAGACCCTGGCCGAGGCCGGCCTCAAGCTCGACCGCACCAAGGTGGGCGACCGATACGTCGTCGAGCGCATGCGCGAGATCGGCGCCAATCTGGGCGGCGAGCAGTCGGGCCACATCGTGCTGTCGGAATACGCCACCACCGGCGACGGGCTGATCGCGGCCCTGCAGGTGCTGCGCCTGCTCATCGAATCCGGAAAGCCGGCGAGCGAGCTGCTGCACGTGTTCGAACCGTCGCCGCAGCTGCTCAGGAACGTGCGCTACGAGCGCGGCGCCAGCCCGCTTGACCATGACGACGTCAGGGCCGCGATCGCCGCCGGCGAGAAGCGGCTCGGCGCCGACGGCCGGCTGCTGGTCCGCAAGTCCGGCACCGAGCCGGTGGTCCGCGTGATGGCCGAGGGCGACCGCAAGCTCATCGACATGGTCGTCAGCGAGGTCTGCGCCGCCGTCGAGGTCGCCGGCGCGGTGGCCTGAGATCAGGCCTCCGGGCCGTTGATGAGCCGCGCCCAGATGGCGCCCTCGATCGCCTCGATCGTGTCCAGGAAGTCGGCGGGCAACTCGCCCTCGAGATCGGCGATGGCGTAGCCGAGCTCGCCCTTGGTCTGCAGGAACTGCGCAGCGACGTTGGCGCCGGCGCGTTCGGCGCGGTCGTTGAGCCGCCGCAGGAAGCCCGGCGCGTTCATGTGCGGCGCCAGCAGGCGGGTGCGGCCGGGCTGCAGCGGGCCGGGCTCGATCTCGGGGAAGTTGACCGAATGCACCGTCGCGCCCTCGTAGAGGAAGCGCGACAGCTTGTGGCCGGCGTCCGCGCCGATGGCGGCCTGGGCCTCGAGCGTCGAGCCGCCGATATGCGGAGTGAGGATCACGTTCGAGAACCGCGTCAGCGGGCTCTCGAACGCCTCGTCCTTGCTCTTCGGCTCGACGGGAAAGACGTCGACGGCCGCGCCGGCGAGATGCCCGCTCTCGAGCGCGTCGGCCAGCGCGTCGATGTCGACGAGATCGCCGCGGGCCTGGTTGATCAGGTAGGATCCCGGCTTCATCTGCTCGATGCGTTCCCGGGTCATCATGCCCTGCGTGCGCGGCGTCGAGGGCACGTGGAGCGTGACCACGTCGCTGAGCGCGAGAAGCTCGTCGAGCGATTCGACGGGCCGGGCGTTGCCGTGGGCGAGCTTCGGCTCGATGTCGTAGAAATAGACGTGCATGCCCAGCGCCGAGGCGATCACCGAGAGCTGCGCGCCGATATTGCCGTAGCCGACGATGCCGAGCTTCTTCTTGCGCACCTCGTTGGCGCCGGCGGCGGTCTTGAGCCAGCCGCCCTCGCGGATCGCGGTCATCTTCTCCGGGATGCGGCGCATCAGCATGATCACGCTGGCCATCGTCAGCTCGGCGACCGAGCGCGTATTGGCGAAGGGCGCGTTGAAGACGGGGATCCCGCGGCGCGCGGTCTCGGCGAGATCGACCTGGTTGGTGCCGATGCAGAAGCACCCGACCGCCCGCAGCGCGCTCGCCGATTCGAGCAGCGCCTTGTCGACCTGGGTCCGCGAGCGGATGCCCAGCACGTTGGCGCTCGCAGCCTCGCGCTCCAGCGTCGCCCGCTCCGGCGACCCGTCGATCCGGCGCACCGAAACGGGCCCGTAGGCCTGCAGGGCGTTCTCGGCGTCGGCGTGGACGTTCTCGACGAGAAGAGCGTCGAAAAGCGGGGCGTCAGGCATGGAATCTCCGGTTCTTGCTGCAGCGCGGCAAGCATGGGGAAGCGCTGATGAAAAGCAAGGCGGGCGCGGGGGACGACGCAGCTCGGCGCGTCGTTGACAGCCCGGCGCCCCTTCCTAGGATGCGCCGGCAATCCGGGGGAGCGCCGAACGGACATGACGATCCTGGTCACCGGCGCGGCCGGCTTCATCGGCTACCATGCGTCCAAGGCGCTGCTCGAACGCGGCGAGCGCGTGATCGGCCTGGACTGCCTGTCGCCCTACTACGATGTCGGACTGAAGCGGGCCCGCCTGGCGCGGCTCGCCGCCCGTGACGGCTTCTCCTTCGAACAGATCGATCTCGGCGATCACGAGGCGGCGACGCGGTTCATGATCGACGCCGAGCCCGAGCGCATCCTGCATCTCGCCGCCCAGGCGGGCGTGCGCTACTCGCTGGAGGCGCCCTTCGCCTACACGCGCGCCAACGTCACCGGCCATCTCGCCGTGCTGGAGGCCGCCCGGGCGCTGGGCGACCGCCTCGCCCACCTCGTCTACGCCTCGTCGAGTTCGGTCTATGGCGAGCGCCCCGGCGCTTTCCGCGAGGCCGACGCCGCCGACGCGCCGGTCTCGCTCTACGCGGCGACCAAGCGCGCCGACGAGCTGATGAGCGCGGCCTACACGCATCTTTACGGCCTGCCGCAGACGGGGCTGCGCTTCTTCACCGTCTACGGGCCCTGGGGCCGGCCGGACATGGCCTACTGGCTGTTCGCCGACGCCATGCTCGAGGGCGAGACGATCCGGCTGTTCAACCACGGCCGCAACGAGCGCGACTTCACCTATATCGACGATGTGATCGCGCCGCTGCTGCGCGTGCTCGACGACGCCCCCGGACCGCGCAACGAAGTCTACAATATCGGCGGCTCGAACCCGGTCGAGACCCGCGCCCTGGTCGAGGCGCTGGAGGCCGAGCTCGGCGTCGACGCGAAGATCGAGACCGTCGGCCCGCAGCCCGGCGACGTCACCCACACCTGCGCCGACGTGACGAAGCTCAAGGCCGATTACGGCGCGGTCCCCGAAACGCCGCTGGCCGAGGGCGTCGCCCGGTTCGCGGAGTGGTTCCGGGAGTATCGGGAGGGGGGGTCGACCTGATCTCAGCCGGCCGCTTGCGATCAGGGCGATCGGACCCTTAGAACATCAATCGGGCAGATCAGAAAGCGGCCGGCCTTGCCTAACTGGCGGTTGTTTCGGGGGAATTCAGATGCATGCCTCGTCGGCCGAGAATATGGAGCGCTGCGTCCGCTGGTATCTCCCTGACGATCGCAACGCGCTGAAGATCGCCGATCTCGGCTCGCAGAGCGTCAATGGCAGCTATCGCGAGCTGTTCTCCGGCGCCGACGCCTTTGTAGGTTTCGATCTCGAAGCCGGCCCGGGCGTCGATGTCGTACTCGACAGCCCCTACGATATTCCGGAAGAAGATGGCAGCTTTGATCTCGTCGTTTCAGGTCAGATGCTTGAGCACTGCGCCCATTTCTGGCGCGTCGCGAGCGAGATTGAACGCATCCTCAAACCTGGCGGCCTCGCTTTCCTGATTGCGCCCTCTGCAGGGCCAATCCACCGCTATCCCGTGGACTGCTACCGCTTCTACCCCGACGCTTGGCGGGCGCTCGCCGACTGGACAGGGATGAGGCTGGTTCATGTATGGATGGACCAGCGCGGTCCGTGGAACGATCTCGTTGGCGTCTTTTCCAAAGGGGGCGAAGTCGCACAGATAAAGTCGGCGCCGCGCATGGACTGCCCGCCGATCGAGGACACGCCGAGCGCGATCGAAGGCGCCGAGACCGTCAAAGGCGCGCGTGGTTATCTCGAGGCGCTTGAGGACATCCACGAAATCGTCGAGCCGCGCCGCTATGTCGAGATCGGCGTACGCAAGGGATCCAGTCTCAAGCTAAGCGAATGCGAATCCATCGGCGTCGACCCGTGTCCGGCTCTTGGCGATTCGTTCGAGAATGTCCGGCTGTTCGAATGCACCAGCGACGACTTCTTTTTCTTTCATGCAAAGGATGCGATCTCCGGCCCGATCGATCTCGCCTTTATCGACGGCATGCACCTTAGCGAGTTTGTCGTTCGGGATTTCATGAATATCGAGCGGTTCATGGCGCCGGACGGAGTGATTTTGATCGACGACGTTCTGCCGAACCACCCCATCCAAGCCCGCCGGGAAAGGGAAAGCCGGGTCTGGACCGGCGATGTCTGGCGCGCCGTCGAACTGATCGCCGAGAACCGGCCCGACCTGCAGCTCACCTGGCTGGACACCGCGCCGACGGGCCTGCTCGCAATAACCGGCTTGAAGCCGAAGAACTCTGCGCTCTGGTCTCGCTATAATCCGGTCATGCGCAAACTGATGGCGGACAATTTCGCGCCCATGTTGGACGGGCGTCCGGGCCCCACACCCGAGGACCCTCCCATCAAGCTGATCGACCGGCGCGAAGCCAAGCGCCCGACGAGAGATGTCCTGAAGGAAATTCTGAGGCCGGGTCGCGCCTAGATGCTTCCCTTCCGTCCGCGCCCCCAGCTGAGTCTCGTCGTCGCCGCCTACAACATGGCGCGCGAACTGCCCCGCACGATCTACTCGCTCAGCCGTGACTACCAGCGCGGGATCGGTCCGCTCCGCTACGAGATCATCGTGGTGGATAACGGTTCCTCGGTTCCCGTGGACGAAGCCGAGCTCAAGGCGATCGCGCCCGAGACGCGCGTCATCAGAATCGACGACGCCAGCCCCTCTCCGTCCAGCGCCATCAATGCAGCGGTGCGGACCGCGCGAGCGCCGCTGATCGGCCTGATGATCGACGGCGCCCGCCTCGCGTCGCCCGGCCTGCTCAAGTACGCTCTCAATGCGCACCGGATCGACCCGCAGGGCCTGATCGGAACTTACGGCTTTCATCTGGGCCCTGATGTCCAGATGAAGTCGGTGTTCGAGGGTTATGACCAGGAAGTCGAGGACGAGCTGCTCGCCAGCGTCGATTGGCGCGAGAACGGCTATCGCCTGTTCGAGATCTCGGTGTTCGCGGCGTCTTCCGCCAAGGGCTGGTTCAAGCCGATAGCAGAAAGCAACGCCGTCTTCCTTCCGCGGTCACTGTGGGACCAGCTCGGCGGTCTCGATGAGCGCTTCCGGTCACCGGGAGGCGGCAAGGTGAACCTGGATTTCTGGAAGCGCGCGGTCGAGGCGGTCGGGGACCCCTGGATGATCCTCGGCGAAGGCACGTTCCATCAGGTGCATGGGGGGGCGGCGACAAACCAGGCCGCGCCGGCGCGCAAGCAGATGGACGACGAATACACCGAGCTTCAGGGAGTGCGATTCAGGAGTCCGCAATACCGTCCGCGCTTGATCGGACAGCTTCGAGCGGAATGCGATCAGCTGAACGGATGAGCGCCGCCCGCATGCTAGCCGACCGCGCGGCGCGCAAGGCGGTCGATTTCTTCGACCCGCAAATGGAGGCTGGCAATTTTTTCGTGATGGAGGACGGCGTTGTCGCCGATCTACCCGGCGCGCAATATGGGCGCTTCGATGATAGGCCGAACCGGGCGGTCGAAACGTTCCTGGATGCGACGGGCGACGCCCACCAAATCGACACCGGGCTATGTGATTTCTATGGCCACAACATAACGTACGCGCCCAATGCTTGGTTGAGACGTCGATGATTCCGGTCGACCCGTCGGGTGTTAAACGCGGGGGTCGGGCCATGTTCAGCGCATCAACATCTCGAATTCTTGTGAATCGATGAACCCGCGCTCCCGCAACCGTTTGATCACTGCGTAATCGGCTTGCAGATAGCGCCGCAGATTAGCGCGCGCCCGTTCGGACAATTCGGCGTCATTCGCCACCGCGTTCGGGCGGTTCTCATGCAAGCGCTTGACGTCGTCGAGCCCGAAGACACGCTTCATATAGGCATTGAGATAATCGGTGACCATGACCGAAACGATCTGGTCGCGGGACGCATGGCCCACCAAGTCAGCCAGGTAGTGGGCGATATCTTCTTTTAGGTGGTGGATGGTTTGGAAGTCGCTGTCCGCTAACGGGTCCAAGCCCGCGTCCGTATACAGAGCCTCGGCCAGCGCGTTGATCGACCCATATTTGACGATCACGTCGTATTCCCCGGCAAAGCGGTCCTTCTGCACCGCCTCGTCGACAACGAGCTTGCGCCGCCAATTGAAGGCCGAGATCGTTCTCTCTATCGGGTTTCGGACTAGGAAGAGTAGCTTCGCGGCGTCAAAACGGCGCGGTTTTGCAAAGTGTACCTTGCCGACTTCCGAAAAACGTGCTTCGATTACTTGGCTACGCTGGAGGCCATCCCAGACTGACGCTCCTCCGCACTTGCCGATATGAACGAATACCAGGTTGTCTGGAGCATCGCGAAACGCGTCGAGACTGTTTCGGGTGTGAAGCTGAACAAAATGGGTCATGCCCTCTCTTCCCTGCTAAGCCGTTCGAACGCCTTCCTTTCCGCGTGCAACCCTTGAGACTTTTGCTTATCGGTCGACCTCGGCGAGGGTATCGGCTAGTCGATCGATCGGCAGATGCCAACCTTTCGCCCCGTTCGGCTCTGCGTCGATATAGGCTATATGCTGCTCCTTGATATCGGATAGGCTTGCGTGAAAGAGATTCGAACGTCCCAGATTGATCACGAGAAGACGTGCTCCCGGCGGCGAAAAAAGGGTGTTGTGCAAACCCGACCCGTCTTCTCCCAGTACTATTTCCGCGCACGAAAATAGCGCGCGTTGTTCCGCAACGGTGAGGGTCTCTGGGTGGACGACCCTCCAGCCCCGTCCAGCGAGATAAGCCTCGATCTCAACGCCGTTGACGAGAGTGCGCCGCTGCCAGCGCGCCCTTGAAACATAGATTTTTCGCGCGGGCTCGATCCCGGTGTCCGCAACTGCGGGAAGACCATGCTCCAGCCGCTCCAGGCCCGCATGCAGCCGTGAAGCTTGGACGACATGGAAATGGCGCGGCAGCGTCTCTATGATGAGTTCATCCACTGCATGAATCCGGCTCGGATGGTAATCGCGAAGCGCCAACCAATCCGCGCCGACAGCGGTGAGGATTTCACGCATGAACGGTTTCAGCGGGTTAGTAAGGTACAGGGTGCCCGGCTCCAGCGTATCTTCGAGATAATGATCGAGGCGTGGTAGGACGTCGATCAGCCAATGACCGTAGATCCTGCCGCCGGGGCCTGTCAGCACAGCGGCTCGCTCGACCCGGTCCAGCGATAAACCCTTGTCGGCGAGCGTTCGAAAATCATCGAGCACAAAGTGAGAGACACCGGCCTGCCGCGCGAAGTCAAATTCCTTGAGGCGCTTCAAGGCAGCTTCCTCCGGCCACCCTGCGGTCATTCCGGTCCAGCAGGCCTCATTCACCGGATCGAGGATCGCGCCCTCATGGCCGGCGACATAAACGTTCTCCAGTCGCAAGCGGCCGATCGGAAACCCGCGCGCGGCCTCGACCTTCCCATGCAACGCCTCTCGGGCCTTACGCGTCTCGTCGTTTATCTCCAGGAATAAATCCGGACGTGGGCCCGCTTCGACCCGTCCGGACACAGCGAGCCTCAACGTCTCACTGGCGCTGGCCAGTCTGGATTCTGGCTCGGTTCGGCCCTTAACCGCCGCGTCGAGGGATTTGATTTGAACGCGCATGGGCACCCGTCTTGCGGCGCGTATCTGCCACGCGTCAGTCATAGCCGAAGGAGACAAAATCGTCGAAGTAGAGCGATTTCACGTGATCACGCGCGGATTCACGCCAAGCGGATGCATCGTCATGGGCGAGCCGGATCCACGCTTCACCGCCATAACTAATTTTCTCGCCTGGCTCGGACAGCGCGGCGAACACTGCATCGAGCCCCTCCTCCAGCCGGAACACGCGGCATCGCGAAGTCCAGATAAACTCGTGCTGCGGGCGAAGATGGTTGTCATATACGAAAGGGTCGCGGCGAAGTCGCTCAGGCACACCCTCCATCCAAGTGTGGAAATCGGGCACTTTGCGCCCTGCGGCAAGTAGGAATTTATATTGGGAAACGAAGCGGTCGACAGGATGGCGGACCAGCGCAAATATCTCGTCGAAATTCTCCGGGTCGAAGGTTTCCTCCAGCAATGCCGCGTGCATGTGCTGCGGCGAGCATCCGCGTTCGCGATCTTCGAGTGTCAGCGGCCCGTAGCGCCCCCCACGGCGGTAACTCATCCGGTGACCGTTTGCTAGAAGAGTCTCCTCGACAGTCGTTCCGCCGGTTTTGGGTATATGAATGTATAGAAGGCGCCGACCATTCTTTTCGAAGACTGGCATATCTGTACTAGAACAAGCAGAATGCTGCAAGGAATCGCCTGAAGGTTTGCACACTCACGCCCTATCGGCGATGAGGTTAGCACGCAGTGTTGCGATTTTCCCGCGCATTGCAGCGTATGAGAAACCATCCGAGCAGCCAAATCGGCCGTCGCTTTGTTAGCGGAGCACGGTCGAACCATTTAAGCGTGGGAATTCTCCTACCGGTTCGACCGTGCGTGCTCCCAATAATATTATTGTTGGGAAAGGCGCTTTTTGAAGCGACCCTGCTAGCCCTCTTGCTCGGCGAGCTCCGCCTCAAGCGCGTTCACCCGATTGTTGAGCTGCTCGATATAGATGTGCGCGACTTCGAGTTCGTGCAGCACGCCCGTGACCTTCTGGCCGAGATTGATCGGAGCGCCCTCCGGGGTCGGACCGACGCCGGGAAGATAGCTGTTCTCCCACATGAGACCGGCGTGCTCGTCGATCGAGAGCGGCTGGAAAACGTCCGGGTTGAACACGTCGTCGCAGGGCCCCGGATCACACGCGCCACCGCCGTTCGTAACAATGCCGCTGGAAGTGATGGTCGCCCACGGGCTGCTCGCGTCAGGCCCCGTTATGGCAACTTCGCTATCACGCATGATGATCTGCGTATCGGCGGCGCCAAGCGGCGTGTCGGAGGCGACAAAACGTCGGTTGTTCGTGGCGCCGACCAGGCGCATCTGCGCGGCCGTGCTCGACTGGATCGTCATCAACCGGACCGTGGAGTCGGTGTGCGACCCGATATCGAGTCCACCTGTATCGAAAGTTGCAAACATGTTGGCGTCACTGGTATCCGCGCCGGCGAACGCAAGCTCACTGTCACGCATGATGATCTGCGTATCGGCGGGCCCAGTATCCGCATCGCGCGCGACGATCCGGCGATTGGTGGTGTCGCCGATAAACCGAATTTGCCCCGCCGTATCGGAAACGAGATCGAGCAGCTTCACGCCGCCGCCGCCGAGAACGAGGTCGCCGATATTCGTCGAGTTCGAAGCCAAGCCGACGAACACATCTCCATCATCATCAATATCAATCGCGTTCGACGGCGCGCCCGGGCGGATGCGGAAGGGCAACGTGCTGCCGTTCGTCGCGTCGCGGATGAAGAAGTTCGTCTCGTTGCCCGCGATGTCCCAGGTCTGCGGCGTGAAGCCTGAGGAGCCGTCCTGCTCCAGGCGGAGGAACGGCGAGTCGCCGGTGACCATGTGCAGATCGGCGACCGGATTGGACGTGCCGAATCCGACGTCGCCGTCGGACTCGACATAAAGCGAGTTCGCCGGCGCGCCGGCTTCGAGCGCGAGAATGTTGCGCCCGGCGGTGTCGTCCTCGATGAAGAAGGCGTTCACGCCGCCGTTCTCGCTCTCGTTGGCGATGAGCTCCCAATCATTGGCGGGGAAACTGCCGGACGCGCTCGTATCGTCGAAACGAAGCCGGGTGTTGTTCTCCTTGATCCGGATCGTGTCGAAGCCGAAGGTTTCGCTGCTCGTACAGTCGGTGCCGACGCACAGGCTGTCATTAATGGTGGCGTCAGTCGTGCTCAGAACGGTCTGCGCTTCGACGGCCTGAAGCCCCAGGACGCCCAGAACGGGTCCGAGCGCGGCGCTCAACAAAAACTTCTTCATGATTCGCTCCCCAGCCTTGGCCAGCGCAGGCGTCGTCAGAGGCCCTGCGATTCCTCGATATCCTCGAATTCCCGGATGCGGCCGTCGCGGACATGGAACGCGCCCGAGACCGACGCGCCGACGCGCGGACGCATCGTCGTGTTTTCGCGGCCGTTATTCATCCGGCTCGCCTGGCTGACCTGTTCGCGGAACCGGTCGGTCGCGGCGGTCAGCTGATAGTTGTAGACCCCGTCGGGGACCTCGCCGTAATCGGCCAGCCGCAGCGTCGGCGCGCTGCGCTCGCCATGGGCCTGGGCGTGAAACCCCTGCGGCCCGGAAACGGTGAGGGTGTAGTTCGTGTATGAGCCGTTCACCGAGAAAACGAGACGGGTCTGGGTGAATCGCTCGTCGGCGCGCAGCGTCTCCGCGGCGGCCGGCGCCGCAACGAAGAGAGACAGCGCCAAAGCTGCAATGAAGGACTTCATCAATTCAGCCCCCGAGCTGCATCATCAACATGCGTAACACATGGACCGCCCGCTCCAACAGCAAATTCCGATGACAGCGCCGGATTTTCCCTTTCCGGACGACTAGGGGCCGACCGGACCGGCGCGTTCCCGGATCTCGGCGCGTTGGCCCCGCGACATGCGTTCGACGAGGACGTCGCGCACCTCGGCGGCTCCTGGCACTTCGCCCGCCGCGGCGAAATTCAGCCAACGATAGGCCTCGACATAGGACTGCGGCACGCCCTCGCCGCGCGCATACATCAGGCCGAGATTGAAACCGGCGTCGCGCGAGCCGTTCTCCGCCGCGGCGCGAAACCAGCGCGCCGCCTCGCCGGCGTCACGCCGCACGCCGATGGCGTGAGAGAAGCGATAGCCCATCGCGAATTGAGCGACCGGGTCGCCCAGCTCGGCCGCGCGCCGATCGCGGCCGAGCGCGCCGGGTTCGTCGGCGGGCGCCGCCAGCCGCGCGCCGGCGGGAAGGCCGATCCGGTCGAGCAGAACGCTCAGCCGCGCGCTCTCCGCCTGGGCGCCCGCACGGTAAAGCTCGGCGGCCTCGGCCTCGTCGAGTTCGACGCCGAACCCGTTCGCCCGCAGGACGCCGAGATTGGTCATGGCCTGGGCCAGCCCCTGTTCGGCCGCAGCGGCGAACCAGCGCGCGGCGGCTTCGTAATCGCGCTCCACCCCCGCCCCTCGCGCATAGACAAGACCGAGATTGTTCTGCGCACGCGCGTCGCCCGCCTCGGCGGCGCGCCGAAACAGCGCGCGCGCCCGCGCGGCGTCGCGCTCCACCCCGCGCCCTTCGAGATAGAGCACGCCGAGGCTCGTCTGGGCCGGGGCGTGACCGCGATCGGCGGCGCGCCGATACCACTGCGCAGCCGCGTCCTCCCGACCTGCTCCGCCGAGCCCGTTCTCCAGCGCCAGCCCGTAATCGTGCTGATGCGCGGGATCGCCGGCCTCGGCGGCGCGCCGGAGCCAATCCACCGCCGCCTCGGCGTCTCGCTCGACGCCGAGGCCTTCGACATAAAGACGGCCGAGCGCGTTCTGTGCGGGCGCATCCCCCTGTCGCGCAGCGCGTTCGTACCAGAGCGCGGCGCGCGCGAAATCCTGCTCGCCGGCCCGGCCGTCGCGCAGGAGGTCGGCGAGCCTGCGCTGCGCGTCCGGCGCGCCGGCTTCGGCGCGGGCCAGGAGATCGCCGCGCGCCTCCGAGAAACCGGCTCCGTCCGCCGGATCCGGCGCCTGGGCCTCGACCGGGGCGATGGTCGCGGCCAGCAGCATCAGCGCCGGCAAATATCGACGCGCAGGATCAGGGCGCCGCGCCATCATGCGTCTCCCGCCAGGCCGCGGCCGCCGCCTGGGCCTCGGCGATCTGGTCCTCGGTCATGAGCTGAGCGACCAGGCGACGCGCCTCGACGGCCGGCTCCAGCCCCTGGGCCGCGGCGAGATTGGCCAGCTTGTGCGCCTCGACATAGTCCTGGTCGACCCCGTCGCCTGACGCATAGCGCCGGCTGAGATGGTATTGCGCGACCGGCTCTCCGGCTGCGGCGCTCTCCTCAAGGAGCGCCAGCGCTCGCTCGGGATCCTCGGACACGCCGGCGCCCGCCTGATACATCATCGCGAGCTGAGTGCCCGCCTCCGCCACGCCTTCGCTCTGGCGCGCCCGAAGCCAGTCGACCGCGCCGTCGGCGCCGTCCTCGGCCGCAGCGCGTACGAACTCGGCCGCACGCAACGCGTTGGGAGGCTGCATGCGCTCTTCGAGGATCAGGCGCCCAAGGCGGGCCATGGCCGGCCTGTGACCGCCCTCGGCGGCGTTGAGATACCAGCGCATCGCTTCGGCGAAGTCCTCGGCGCCGCCGCGGCCTTCTTCGAGCATCAGGGCATAGGCGGTCTGCGCGCGCACCAGCCCCGCCTCCGCCGCGACGCCGTACCAGCGGCGCGCCTCCGCCTGGTCCGCCGCGACGCCGGTTCCGGTCGCGTAGGCGTAGCCCAGATTGCTCTGGGCGCGCATGTCCCCGGCTTCGGCGGCGTCGCGAAGAAGCTCCACGGCCCGCTCCGGATCGGCGGCGACGCCGTGTCCGGCGAGGTAGTAGGAGCCGAGCACCGCCTGGGCCTCGACATCGCCGAGCTCGGCCGCGCGGGAAAGGTCCTCGATCACCGCCCCGGAAACCGGCTGGCTGATCGACCGCTCGCGGAGAAGCTCGGCCAGCAGCGCGCCGGCTCCCTCATTGCCCTGCTCCACGGCGCGCTCGAGCCAGCTGATCGCCTCGGCCGGGTCGGCCTCGACATGAAGCCCCTCCTTGTACATGTAGCCGATGCGCTGCTGGGCGAGCGGATGGCCGCTTTCAGCGAGCGGCAGCAGCGCCTCGTACGCGCCGGCGAGATCGCCCGCCGCATACGCCGTTTCGGCCTCGGCCATGGCCGGGTCGCGCCCGCTATCCAGGGGCTGCTCGGAACCGGCGACCGGTTCGGAGTCCGTTTGCGGCGGCTGCTGGCCGGGCCCGCCCCCGAAGAGCAGCGCGCCCATGACAACGCCCGCGATGACGAGACCGCCGCCGGCCGCGGCTCCTATCAGGTAGTGTTTCATTCGGATTGCGTCTCCGGTGATGCCGTCTCAGGCCCGAGAACCTGACCGGGCGATCGTGTATGTGGCCCCCGCGTCGAGCGCTTCGTCGATCACGGTCGAGCCGCCGTCCGGCCAGTGGACGACAACCTCGTCGACGACCTCGTCCTCGCCCAGTCCGAAATGAGCGACGGGCGCATCGAAGCTCATGAAGCCTCCGCCCGACTGGATCTCGCGAACCTGGCGGCCGGACGCGGTCTCGATCTCGATGCGCGCGCCGACGCCGTAATGATTGCCGATCTCGTCCTCCAGCCGGAAGGCGATGGCGTGGCCGTCCTGGCTGTTATTGATGTAGGCGATGGTCGGCGCATTCACCGGCACGGTGACGAGGTCGAGATCGCCGTCATTGTCGAGATCGGCCGTAATCGCGGCGGCGGTCATCAGGAAATCGGTCAGGCCGAAGCGCTCCGTCTCCTCGGAGAAACGGCCCGTCCCATCATTGCTGAGAAAGATGTTCGACGGCGTGACCTCGTTGGGCACCCAGGTGCCGTTGACGATATAGATGTCCTGCCAGCCGTCATTGTCGAAATCGGCGATCTTCACGTCCCAGCTCCAGCCGCCGACCTCGACGCCGCGCGCCTCCGCCTCGTCGGAATAGGCGCCGTCCCGGCCTTCGACGAGCAGCACGTTGCGCCCGAGGATCTGCGAGATGGCGGCGTCTTCCTCCTCGTCCGTGACGGGACGCGGCGGCTGGAAATGGATGTCGCAGAGCTGGCGCACGCGCAGCTGGCCGGCGGGGATCATGCCGCAGATGGACGGGTCGCGGTTCTGGATGGCGAGGTCCTTGACCAGCATGGCGCGGCACTCGTCGCGATAGCGCCCCTCCATCTGCTGGCACCGGTCGGCGTAAGCCGGATCGAAGCTGTGCCCCGCGCGGTACCAGCGCTTGATGTCGATATTCCGCTGGCACGTCTCACGGTCGCTCTCGCGCTCGATGCCCTCGCAGTAGCGCGCGATGGGACGCATCCGCAGACGGTCCGACACGCCGCTCGACCGGCCGGCGATCTGGGCGGCGTAGATCTCGAAATCGAGATCGTTGTCGAGATCGGCGGTCTTCAACGCCATCGTCGTCGTCGTGGTGTGCTCGATCCGCCCGTCCTGGCGGGTGACCGGATCGAACCCGCCGTCGCCGTCGCCGAAATAGAAATAGTCGGGGACCTCGAAATCGTTTCCGACGAGAAGATCGACGGCGCCGTCCTGGTCCATGTCGGAGAACAGGATCGACAGCGTCTCCCCCGGAATGCCCGGGAGGTCGGCGTGGCGCGCGCCGGTGAGACGCCCGGACTCGTTCAGGAGAATGCGATTGCGCGACTCTTCGCCGGGGATGCGCCGGTACCAGCCCGCCGCCCAGTTGCCCAGCGCCGCGTCCAGATCGCCGTCGCCCTCTATATCGGCGAAGCTCAGCGACAGGGCGAGCAAGGCGTCGTCGCTGTTCTCGACGGGCCTGCGCGATGACGGATCCAGCTCGCCCTCGCGGTTCGGGATGACGAACATCCCCTCCCGGTAGGTCGCCACGAAAAGGTCGAGCCAGCCGTCATCGTCGAGATCGACGAGCGCCGCGTTGAAGACCGGCAGGTCGGCGACAGCGCCCAGGTCGAGCTCGATCGGCGTGAACCGCCCGTCGCCGTCATTGGCGTAGGCGTAGAGGCCGGCTTCGGTGGACGCGAAGACGAGATCGAGATCGCCGTCCCGGTCTATGTCCCCGCTCGTGACCGAGCGGCCTTCCCAGAACGGCGGCCACATGTCGGCGAAGGAGAATTCGACCGGCTTGTCGACGCCGAGGCGCCAGGCCTCGATGCGGGTGAAGGGCGCGTCGCCTTCCGGCGAACGCGGATTGAAGGGCGTCGCCGACACCGTGACCGTCGGCTCGCCCCCGCCCGACGCGCTCCGGCCAGCGGCCTCGTCGAGCGGGGTTGCGGGCATAGCGGCGGCCTCGGCGCGCGGGATCACCGCCTCCTCGGCCGCTGTCAGAATGTCGAGCGCGCGCTGGGTCTGGTAGCCGTGCCAGGCTTGCGCGCCCGCTCCGGCGACGAGACCGGTCAGCATGATCGTGCCGCCGAGCATGAACGCGGCGCGCATGCCGATCGAGGTCGCGACGATGAACAGGGAATAGATCGAGAAGGAGCCGAGCGTGAACACGAGCGTCATGATGTAGCCGTGGCCCATCCCGCCGTTCAGCAGCGCGCCCGAGACGACGACGTCGAATCCGATCGGCACCGGCAGGAAGGTTCCGACGAGCGCGGCGAAGACGAGCCCGAGCGGGCCGAAATTCTCCCCCGAGATCGAGTCCACCGGAAAGAAGGTCGCCACGACCGCGCCGAGAAATCCCGCCAACAGCATGAGCGGCACCGTCCGGCTCACGATGAACCAGAGGTTCCCGCCGAAATCCTTGCCGAATTCGAGGATCGAGCGGCCGAAGCTCTCCGTTGGCGGCGCTTCCTCCGGGAGCGGCGCCGCGGGCACGTCGTGCGGATCGGGCACCTCGGCGCTGAGACGTTCCGGCGGGATGAAGCGGCACAGTATGGGCACGGCGAGAAGGATGACGCCGAGGCTCAGAACGAGCTTGGTGACGGCGATGTAGAAGGGGAGAAGCGAAAACGCCATCGTCAGGACGACGATGTTCAGAGTCGGCGAGGCGACCATCGCCGCCAGCGTCGTCTCCGCCCGTGATCCGCCGGTGTAGAGACCCTTCGCGATCGGGGCCGCGCAATTGACGCACACGCCGAGCGGGGCGCCGAGCGCGAGACCATAGAAGGCGTTGGCGAACGGGCCCTGGAAGCTGCGTCGGCGGAGATAGCCGAGCATGGTCAGGAAGGCCGCCGCGAACAGCACGCCGAACGTCATGCCGTTGCGGTTCGTCTTCATCCAGTTGAGCGTGGTGATCACGATCCGCTCGACGACCGAATGGTCGGGCAAGAGCGGCAGCAAGGCCTCGAAGCTCAGCGGATCCTCGAGCTGGATCGCGCCGCTCATCATCGCCTTTTCGTCAAGCGAGGGATAACGCGACTGCGTCCAGAACAGCACGGCGATGATCCCGACGAGCACCGTCGCCCAGATCATGCGGCGCTGGTGCGGCCTGTGAATCAGCCTGTCGAACATATCGTCCCCCCCAAGAACGGGCGTTCGGCGATCACGCGAAGCGCTAAGTAATCATATGCGGCGGCATGCATCTAGGTAGCGGCTGCGCTCTCGAAGGCGCCCTCCGGGCAAGACGCCGCGATCCCGTCGTCCGCGCCGATATGGACCCATTCGAAGGGGCGCGTATCCGACGCGCCGAATTGCGCCAGACCGGTCAGCGCGCGCCCCGACCCGGCTTCACCCACGATTGCAGCACGCAGCGCCACGCGCATCCCGTCGCTGCGCGCGGGAAGCTCCAGCCCCTGGAGCGGCGCCCCCTGCACCGGGCCCGTACCGCCGAGCACGGTCAGATAGGGCGCCATGCAGGCCAGCCGCGCCGGAGTGATGTCCAGCACGTTCTCCAGCTCGCCGATATGGAAGAACGCCCTGTTGCCGATCTGCTTGGCGGAGCCGGAATAGGCGTTCGCCTCGGCGCCGTCAGGCCTCGGATCGGTATCGCTGTCGCGCCAGTCGAGCACCTGGTCGGTCAGGCGGCGCGCAAGCGCGTCTTCCGCGCCGAGCGATTGGAAAAGACGCATCCACGCCGTCTCGTCGGCGAGATTGACATCGAGCCGGCCATGGTTCGGCGCGCGCTCGACCAGGATCTCGTAGCCGCCGAACGCCACCGTGTCCGGAAGGCCTTCGAAATAGGCCCGCCCTGCGATGGCGCCGCGATAGGCGACGAGATCGAGCGCCGACCGCAGGGCGAGACGTTCGGAAAGGACGGTCTGTTCAACCCGCGCGGCGATGATCTGGGTGCGCGCGAACAGCGCCGCGCCCGCCATCAGGACCGAGAGGAGGAGCGTGATCCACAGGACATAGACGAGGGCCGAGCCCTCTTCGCGGCGGATCGGGCGATCGGGACGCATCACTCCTCGAACAGATCGGGATAGCGATCCTCGAGCGCGCCGAGTTCGCGGCGAATGCGCTGGAGCGCCTCGTCGACCTCGGCCTCGGTGGAGATGATGCGCGGCGTCAGGAAGATGACCACCTCGCGCCGCTCCGTGCGTTCGGTGCGAGAGCGGAACGCGTTGCCGATTCCCGGGATGCGGCCCAGCAGCGGCACGGCGTCGTCGAGTTCGGTCGCCTGCTCGCGAATGAGCCCGCCCAGCGCGATGGTGTTGCGGCTCCTCACCGCCACGGTGCTGGTGAAGCGCAGCTGCTGGATCGTCGGGGAGTCGATGCCCGACGTGGTGCTCGGACGCGCGCTGGACACTTCCTGCGTCACGTCGAGCACGACCATGCCGCTGGCGTTGATGCGCGGGCTCACCTCCAGGATCACCCCCGTCTCGCGGAGGGTGACGTTCTGGACCAGCGGCGCGTTGGGATCGCTGACGGCCTGGGCGGTCTGGGTGACGATGGGCACCTCGTCGCCGACCTGGAGATTGGCGGTCTGGTTGTTCTGGACCATGATGGAGGGCGCGGACAGGACGCTGACATCGGTCACCGAATCCAGGGCCGACAGGGCCGCGTTGATGTCCGACCCGACGAAGGCGTAGTTGAACCCCGGAAAGGCGGGACCGAACGACCCGGTGGGCGAGTCGGTGAAGTTCAGCTGGTGGTCGCCCTCGCCGACCTGCTCCTCGAAGAACCAGCGCACGCCGAAACTCAGCTCGTCGGTGAGGCGCACCTCGGCGATCGTCGCCTCGATGAGAACCTGCGGAGGCATCACGTCCATGCGCTCGAGCAGCTGGACGATCTCGCGGTACTCCTGGTCTGTCGCGCGGATGATCAGGCCGTTATTGAGCTCGTCGGGGATGATGGTGAGCCGCCCGCCGGGTTCGTCATCCTGTCCGGCCTCGTCGCTCGTCGCCGCGTCATCGCCGGAGAAGCGCGGCAGCTCGCCCGACTGACCCGTTCCGGCGCCGGAGCCGGCGAAAGCCGCGGAGATCTGCCTCGCCAGCGTTTCGGCGGGCGTGTTGCGCCCCACGTAATAGCGAAGGCGCCGCTCGTCGCCGCCGGAGGGCCGGTCGAATCGATCGATCCACCCCTCGATCTCATCGAAACGGGCGCGCTCGCGCGTCGCCACGAAAAGGAGATTGAGCCGCGGCAGGGCCAGGGTGCGAACCGTTTCCGGCGACAGCCCCATGCCCTGCAGCAGGGTGTCGATTTCGGACTTCGCCGTGCGCGCGTCGATGTAGTGAAGCTCGAACATGCCGAACACCCGATCGACCAGGTAAGGCCGGTCGAAAAGCTCGATCGCGCTTCTGGCGCTCTCCACGTCGGGACCGGGCCCGGTGAGGATGATGATCCCTTCGGCGTCGTCGAAGGCGATCTCGACCTGATCGGTGATGAAGGGATCGATGAGCGGCAGCAGTTCAGTCGGCGTGGTGTTCGTGACGGGCACGATCCGCGCGCCGAAGCCGAGACGCGGGGCTGCGACTCCGCCGGCGGAGCCTGCGCGATCCCGGGTCGTGAGAAGGAAGCCCTCCTCCAGCTCGACCAGGGCGAGGCCGGACTCGGCGAGCACGGCTTCCAGCGCCCGCAGCGCGCTGCGAACGGGGGCGGGCTCGGGAGCCGTCAGGGTGATGCGCCCGTCAACACCGCTCGCTACGGCGACCTGCTCGCCGAGCGCCTCGGAGACCACCGCCCGCGCTACGTCGGCGACCGGAGCGTCCACGAAATCGAGTCCCAGCGTCCCGGTGCGGAAATCACGCTCGGACAGACCGTCCGAATCCAGGGCGGACGCCCCGGCCATGTCGCGAAAATAGACAAGGCGCTCTTCATCGCGCTCGGCGGGTTCGGAAGAGGGAACGCTGAAGTCGAGCGCTTGCGGATCCGGGTCCGGGGCCGGCTCGGCGGCGGGCTCCGGCGACCGCGCCGGCTCATCGCCGCCGGCGTCGGGGGCGAACGTCTCGCAGGCCTGAAGGCATAACGCCGCCAAAGCCGCTGACGCGATCCGCGCCATAACCGAGCCCGTCATTCCATTCCCCTCAGCCGCAATCAGCCAAACTAGCCCACGTCCCGCACATTCGTCATGCCTCGCCCGATTTACGACTCGAGTTCCAGGCGCAGGCGCTCCCCCTCGCGTTCGAGCACGACCGAGCGCGCACCGACCTCCGTCAGGGAGTAGCCGCCGACGCTGCCGCCGGGTCGCACCGTCGTCGTTTCGCCGGCATGCGAAATCAGGGCCACCCAACCTGTGTCTGACTCCACCAGGCCGATCAACCGGACCTCGACGGCCGGAGTCGGCCGGGGGGACGCCGCCGGCTCGGGGGCGCTCGCAGGCTCGGGGCGGCGGAGCCGGGCGGCGACGGCCTGCAGCGCGGCGCCGTCGGGGACCGGCCCGGCCTCCAGGGCGGGACGCTGCGGCGATCTCGCGTCGGGCGGCGGGGCCAGGATCTGGCCCAACCCCCACGCCGACGCGGCGATGATCGCCGCGCCGGCCAGAAGGGTCGGGGCGTCAATCCGCATCTTCGTCGCCTCCGGATGTCGCGCGCACGAGGACGAGGCGGAGGCGGGCCTCGCCGTCGCCCAGCGGTTCGAGACGGAAGGAGAAAACGCGAAGATCGGGCGCGACTCCGCCCCCGAGCGCTTCCAGGATCGCGGCCGCATCTCCCCGAGCGGTCAGCCTCATGCGCACTTCCTCCACGCCGCCGAGCGTGACGCGTTCGACTTCCTGCGACAGCGCGGGCTGGAGCCCGGCGGCTTCCAGTCGCGCAGCCAGCGCGTCGCCCTGCTCGACGAGGCGGGCCTCGGCCGCGGAAGGCGAACGCAGACTGGCGCGCAGGTCCGGATCGGCGATCAGGGCGAGACGGGGGTTGGCGGTCGCTTCGGCCCGGGCTTCGACCACCCGCGTCTCGAGGGCGCGGAGCTCGGCAAGCCGCTGAGCGCGGCTTGCATGCTCTCCGGCCAGCGCCCACGCCCAGCCCGCGATCGCCAGCAGCGGCAAGACGAGCGCCAGGCCGGTCACCGTCCAGGCGACGGCCCGCCGGGCGCGGGGAGAGAGAGCGGCCAGCGGCTTCACTGGTCCGCTCCGATGCGTTCACGCAGCACTTCGCGCCGCGCCGGCGAGGCGTCATGGATGACGAGTTCGCGCTGGTTCGCGCCGATGCCGCCGACGGCCGCGCTCTCCGGCAGGGACGCCACGCCGGATTCCAGAGCGCGCAGCACGTCGTCGAGATCAGGATAGGCCCGCTGACGGGCGATCACGGGGCCGAGCGCGGCGGCGGTTTCGGTTTCGGCGCGCAGACCGCGCGCCTCGGCCAGAAGGGCCTCGCGCTCGGCCTCGAGCGCGGCCAGATCGCGATCAATCCGCCACCCCGTCGCCCAGGCTGCAAACACGAGCGCCAGCACGACGACGGCGGGCAGGAGCTTCGCCGGCCGCGCGCCGCCGGCCGCGCGCCGCGCGAGAATATGGACGGGACCAGCCTCCTCCAGCCCGGCTGCGACGATCGTCGTCCGACTCTCGGCGGAGTCCAGACAGGCCTCCGTCTCGCTCTGACGCGCGATGGCGAGTTCGACCTCGCATCCGCCGCCCTGCGACGGACCGACCACGCGCCATGACCAGGTCGCCTCGTCGACCGGCAGGGGGCAAAGCTCGGTGAAGCGATGCGCCACCGCCTGGCCGGCATGGTCCGCGGCTGCCGGACCGAGGACGAGCCTGCGCTTCAGGACCCGGTCCTCGGGAAGCAGCGCCAGCGTATCGAGCCCGCTCCCGTCCCGCCGATCCGGGATGCTCCGCCAGTGACCGAGCCAGGACTGTTCGGCGACTCCGGCCGCAACGAGGCGCCCGTCGGCGCCGGGGCGCACGACGCTCATGCGACGACGCACGCCCGCCCGACGAAGCGGCGCGGGGAACGGCCGGCTCGCCTCGCGAAACGCCCAGTCGAGGCTGGTGGCGAGCGCGCGGCCCCATGATTTCAGCGCGGCGAGAACGTTCATCATATGCCCTGACGGCAAGCCTGCAGGCCGGAATCGTAATCACAGGCGAGCTCCGCCCGCCCGCCCACGGCGACCTCGATGCGACGCAGGGCGTCGTCGCCGGGACGCCGCGCCATGTCGAGCACGACGAGGCGCGGCGGGCGTGAAGCGTCCCAGTTCCGGCGCCAGCGCGCCGGCTCGCCTTCCTCCGCCTCCCCGTAGAACAGGAACCGCAGCTCGCTGTAGGCGCCGCCGATCGTATCACCGGCGCTGGGCCCGCCGTCGAGCGGCGTCAGCGTAATGCGGACGCTCTGCGCATCCTCGCGCCCGGCGACCTCGATCCCGACGACCAAAGGCGAGCGGCTTCCCGGAGGGCGGGCGGCGAAGCGGATCGACCCGGGATTGCCCTCGAATGTCGGCGCATCCCCGCTGCCGGGAAGTTGCAGGGCCGCGGCGAGAAGGTCGCGCAGCGCATGCTCCAGATGGAGGTGGGCCGACGCGGCCTCGCTCGCCTCGCCGAGCGCCTTGTGGGCGACGAACGCGCTGCGGATCGCGGGCGCCAGCGCCACGGACACCGCGGCGAGAATGGCGACCGCGACGAGCGTCTCGGTCAGCGAAAACCCGGCGTCGTTCCTCGGTCCGCTCATCCCGCCCCCTCGTGAAGCACGATCAAGGCATAACCGGCGCTCGTGCGGCCCGGCGGGAGGATCCGCGCCTCGGACAGGGCCGCGCCGGTCCGCGGATCGGTCGGCTCGTCGATCGCGCTCATGTCGACGCGCCAGCCCTCATAGCCTTCGACGGCGAGATCGACGGGCAGCCCGGCCCTCAGGCGCGCGGCGATATTGGCGGCGACAAGCTGTTCGATCCGCGCCTCGTCGGCGGCGCGCGCGCCGCGCAGGCTCGCGGACAGACCCGTCATCGCGGCGATCAGCACGCCGGCCGCGATCGCAGCGGCGACCAGCACCTCGCTGAGCGCGTAGCCCGCGTCTCTCCTACCCCCGTCGGACATCGATCCGCCCGCTGACTGACCGAACAAGAATCTCCGCCTCCAGCCCGGAATAGTCGAGTTCCAGCCGGATCGGCTCCGCCGCGGCGGGACCGGGAATCAGCTCGAAACCCGTCTCCGCCGCCCGCGACCATCGCGCCTCCACGCCGGGTCTCCACGTCCGGACGACGGCGAGGGCGGGAATGGCGTAACCCTCGTCGTTCACCCGCACATCGACCGGGCGACCGGTGCGACGCGCTTCCAGACGCGCTCGGGCGAGATCGGCGGCCGTCCGGTCGATCATCGCCGTCATCGCCGGTCCGGGGGAGTTCATGCGCACGAAGGCAGCCGCCGTAGCGGCCACGCTCGACGCGATCGCGAGCGCGACCAGGGTCTCGAACAGGGTGAAGCCGGCTGCGTGCGCGAACCTGTCAGCGCTTGGTGATGTCGGCATCCTCGCCGTCTCCCCCCGCCTCGCCGTCGCGTCCGTAGGTGAGGATCTCGACCCTGTCCGCGTCCTCCAGGCGGGCATAGACATAGGGCCGCCCCCAAGGATCGATCAGGCCGGACTCGTCGTCGAGATAGGGGCCCTGCCAGCGCGCATTGGGAGTCTCGCCCTCGCCAGACATCTCCACCAGCGCCTGAAGGCCCTCCGACTCGGAGGGGTATCGGCCCATGTCGAGATAGTAGAGTTCCAGGGCCGTGACGATATTGGACATCTGCGTCTCGGCGACGTCGGACTTGGCGCGTCCGAGATAGCCGATCACGCGGGGCGCGACGATGGCGGCGAGCAACGCCAGGATCGCCAGCACGACGAGGAGTTCGAACAGGGTGAAGCCGTTCTGGGACCGGCCGCGGCGGGTCATCATCAATACACCACCTCGTTCAGGCTGAGCACGCCGGAGATCACGGACGCGATCACGGCAGCCACGAACAGGCCAAGTATGGCCGTCATCGCTGGGCCTAGCAATTCCACCGTCCGTTTAAGGGTTTGCCGCGCTTCGCTTTCGTAGATGTCCGCCGCGCGAGCAAGCAGCGCAGCCAGCCGGCCGGTCTTCTCGCCGAGTTCGACGAACCCGGCGATCTCTTCCGGCAAGGCGGCCTCGTCGCGCAGAGCGCTCGCGAAGGACTGGCCGCTCCGGAGCCGCTCGCCGGCCGCGACGAGCGCGGCGCGCCGGATCGGCGAGGCGACCGCGGAGCGCGCCACCGGCTCGGCGCGCGCGAGCGGTTGCCCGGCGGCCAGGAGAAGCGACAGGCTGCGGCAGTAGCGCGCCGTGTCGAGCTTGGCGCGCACGCCGCGCATGACCGGGATCGCTCCGGCGATTCGATCGCCGACCCCCGGCCGGGCCTCCAGCACGCGCCGTCCTCCGAGCAGCCCGAGCAGAACCGCGAGCGCGATCCACAGCCCGGCGGCGCGTATCGCCTTTCCGGCGGCGAGGATGGCGGCGGTCTCCGGCGGCGGCGGCGCGCCGGTGTTGGCGAACAGCGAATCGAACTGAGGCAGGACGAACCACGCAAGGAAGACCAGCGTGGCGAAGATCAGCGCCAGCAGCGCGGCGGGATAGACGAGCTGGCCGGTGATTTCGGCGCGCACCGCCTGGTCCGCCTCCATCTGCGAGGCGAGCTGGTCGAGCGAGGCGGCGAGTTCGCCGCTCGCCTCGCCGGCCGAACTGATCGCGGGCAGGAGGCGCGGCGGGTCGAGCGGGTCGGCGCGCAGCGCCGCGGTGAGGCTGTCGCCCGCCGAAACGCGGGCCTCGAGTCGCGAAAGCAGGGCCTTCGTCCGCCCGTCCTTCTCGCGCCGGACCAGCATGGCGAGCGCGTCGCGCAGGGGAATTCCCGAACCGAGCAGATCGGCGAGCGAGCGCACCACGCGCGCATACTGTTTGGGCGAAAGACGGGGCGGACCCGAACCGAAGAGCCGCCCGCGCGCCTGACGGATCAGGACCGGACGCAGTCCATCGGCGCGCAGGCGATCGGCGACCGCCTGCTCGCTCGCGCCGGGCAGGCGCCCCTTGACCGTGCGCCCGTCGCGGGCTTCGGCCACATAGCGCCAGCTCACGCCGTCAGTCATGGCGTCCCACCGCGCGTTCGACCTCTTCGTCTCGCGTCAGACCGGCGGCGATCTTGGCCCGCCCGTCGGCGGCCATCGGTGCAAACCCGTCGCGACGCAGCGCCTCGCGCAGGGCGCCTTCTCCGGCCTCGGCGCGGACGAGCTCGCTGAGCCCCTCATCCATTTCGAATCCCTCGGCGATCGCCATCCGGCCGGCGAGCCCGGTCCCGTCGCAGGCCTGGCATCCCGATCCGGCGCACTCTCGACAGATCGTGCGCACCAGTCGTTGCGCGAACGCGCCAATCAGGGTGGAGGCCACGAGATAGGGCTCGATCCCCATGTCGTTCAGTCGCGTCACGGCGCCGGGCGCGTCATTGGTGTGCAGCGTGGACAGCACGAGATGGCCGGTCAGCGCCGCCTGCACGGCGGTGCGCGCAGTCTCCTCGTCGCGGATCTCGCCCACCATGATCACGTCCGGGTCGTGACGGAGAAACGACCGCAGCGCGCCGGCGAAATCCAGCCCGATCGCCGGACTGACCTGAGACTGCGAGATGCCGGCGAGACGATACTCGATCGGATCCTCGATCGTGAGAATCTTGCGTTCGCCGTCGGCGAGATGCCGCAGGAACGCGTAGAGCGTGGTGGTCTTGCCGCTCCCCGTCGGGCCGGTCACGAGCAATATGCCGTTCGGCCGCGCCAGGCAGCGCCGCGAGATATCCGTCATCGTCTCGGAAAAGCCGAGGCTTTCCAGATCGCGCAGGCCGGCGTCCGGATCGAGCAATCGCACGACGAGGCTTTCGCCGTGATCGGTGGGAACGACCGACACCCGCAGATCGATGCTGCGCCCGGCCACCGGAAAGCTCATGCGACCGTCCTGCGGTCGGCGGTGCTCGGCGATGTCGAGATCGGCAAGCACCTTGATGCGGGAGATCGCGGCGAGCGCCTGGGTGACCGCGAGCCGGCCCGTCTCGCGCAGCACGCCGTCGATCCGCCGTCGCACGACCGCCTCCCGCGCGCCCGGCTCGATATGGATGTCGGACGCGCGCGTCTCGGCGGCTTCGGTGATGAGCCGGTCGACGAGACGGATGACGGGCGCCGCGCTCGCCATATCCCTCAAGCGTTCCGCATCGGCGGAGATGTCCTGGCCCGGCTCGTCGCGGGCGGGCTCTGCGGCGAAGCGGCGCGCGTAAAGCCGTTCGAACAGCGAAGCGGGCACGACAATGGGTCTGACCGGACGCGACAGGGCGAATGCAAGCGCGTCGGCCGCTTCCCCCTCCGCCGGATCGACCAGGGCGGCGAGGACGCTTCCATCGCTCTCGCCGACAGGGAGAATGCGTTGGGCGCGCAGGAAAGCCGGGTTCAGGCCGGCGTCGAGACCGTCATCATCGGGCGCGGGCAGATCAGCGACGCCTTGCGCCATCTCGAGCCCGGCGAGCTCGGCGAAATGCGCGGCGATCTCCAGCTCGGTCAACAGACCGAGCTTTGTGAGAACCTGGTCCAGCGGCTCGCCGGTCTCCGCGATCAGCGCCGCAGCGTGATCGGCGTCGGCCTCGCCAAGCCGGCCGGACCTCCTGAAAGCTTTGATACGCGGATCCTGCGGCACCAGCGCCCCCTCCGCCGGACAACTCCACCGCCCCCACTGTAGAGAGTCTTCCGACCGCTTCCGAGAGGCCGCGCTGAGATTAGCCGGGATGCGCCTCCGCCAGCGCGCCGCCGACCCGGATCGGCGCGCAGCGCGTGGCCAGCCCGGTCTTGTCGTCGGTCTCCACGAACAGCCCGCTCACCGTCCCCTCGCCCTCCGCGGGCTGGAAGCGGCCCGAGCGCATGTGGGTGACGAAGCGATTGACCGGCTCGGCCTTGTCCATGCCCAGCACCGAATCGTAGTCGCCGCACATGCCCGCATCCGTGAGATAGGCCGTGCCCCCTGGAAGAATGCGATGATCGGCGGTCGGGACGTGCGTGTGCGTGCCCACGCACACGCTCGCCCGGCCGTCGCAATAGACGCCCATCGCCTGCTTCTCGCTCGTCGCCTCGCCGTGCATGTCGACGAGGATCGCATCGGCGACCGCCCCGAGCGGGCAGGCCCTTAGCTGGGCGTCGACGGCGGCGAAGGGATCGTCGAGCGGCTGCATGAACACGCGCAGCAACACGTTCATCACCAGCACGCGCCGGCCGTCCGGCAGATCGTAGAGCGAGGCGCCGCGGCCGGGCGCGGCGCCCTCGGGATAGTTCACCGGGCGCAGCAAACGCGGTTCGCGCTCGATATAGCCGAGCGCCTCGGCCTGGTCCCAGGCGTGGTTGCCCAGGGTGAGCACGTCGGCGCCGGCGTCGAACAGCTCGTTCGCGGTCTTCTCGGTGATCCCGAACCCGCCGGCGGCGTTCTCCGCGTTGACGACGACGAAGTCGAGCGCCAGGCGGTCGCGCAGCCCAGGCAGGTGATCGGCCAGCGCGATGCGCCCGGACTTGCCCACGATGTCTCCGAAAAAGGCGATGCGCATGACTTCCCCGAACCGGCGTCAGCAACAGGATAAAGACTGTAGTCTCAGCCCACGAACGCCTTCTCGACGACGAACTCGGCGGGCCGCGAGTTCGAGCCTTCGGTCAGGCCCGCGGCCTCGACGCGCTTGCGGCAGTCCTCGAGCATCGCCTTCGAGCCGCAGATCATCACGCGGTCGCAGGCGGGATCGAAAGGCGGCGCGCCGATCTCCTCGAACAGCGTCCCCTCGTCGATCAGCTTCGTGATGCGCCCGGTGCGCTCGAAGGCCTCGCGCGTGACGCTGGGATAGTAGACGAGCTTCTCGCTCGCCAGCTCGCCGACCAGCGGATCGGCCTTCACCGCGGCGACCAGTTCGCGGCCGTATTCCAGCTCGGCGGCCTCGCGGCAGGTGTGGGTGAGGATCACCCGGCTGTAGCGCTCATAGGTCTCGGGGTCGCGCACGATGCTGGCGAAAGGCGCGATGCCGGTGCCCGTGGAGAGCAGGTAGAGCCGGTCGCCGGGCAGAAGCGCGTCGAGCACCAGCGTGCCGGTGGCCTTGGCGCCGAGCAGGATCTCGTCGCCGGGCTCGATATGCTGGAGCCGCGAGGTGAGCGGCCCGTCGGGCACCTTGATGGAGAAGAATTCGAGCTCGTCGTCCCAGGCCGGGCTCGCCATCGAATAGGCGCGCAGCAGCGGCTTTCCGTCGACCTCGAGGCCGAGCATCACGAACTCGCCCGAGCGGAAGCGGAAGCTCGCCGGCCGGGTGACGCGGAAGGCGAACAGCCGGTCGGTGTAGTGGCGAACGGAAATCACCGTCTGCTGGGTCACGGCCGCCATGCGGGGCTCCTGGGTCGGGAAGGTCGTCCGAAGGCGCGGGCTTTCTAGGCCGTCCGCGGACGAATTCCAATCCGCCCCGCTGCGGCCGGCCGGACATGCGTCGGCGCGGGCGCGGCTCCGAGACGGACGGCGTCAGCCCGGGGCCGGCGCCGCACAGGCTCGAAGCAGAGCTGATCCAGCGATCAGGCGCCTGATTCGATTGCGAGGACCCGACGACCAACGGGTTGCGCGCCCCTGTCGCGAAGTTAGGGTCGCGCTCAAGGGAGGGACGACCATGATCATTGAAAGCCTGATGCTTCTCGCCGCGAGCGCCGAGACGCGCACCTGCGCGACCGGACCGGAGGATTTCACGCCAAGCGCAGCCTACCACTGGCTGGATGTCTCCCTGGAGGCCGCGGCGTCCGATGTCCAAGTCTTCGGCGCCCGCCCGACCGTGTTGTCGCGACAGATGGCGATCGTGCAAACCGCTGCATTCGACGCGTGGGCAGCCTATGACGATGTCGCCGTCGGCACCGGCTACGGAGACGCGCTGCGCAGGCCGCCCGAGGAACGCACGCTGGAGAACAAGCGCGTCGCGATCGCCTATGCGAGCTTCATCGCGGCGCTCGATCAGTATCCCGAACAGGCCGACTTCCTGCGCCGGGAATTCGAGGCCTTCGGGCTGGACCCCGAACTGGTGACGCGCGATCCGTCCCGGCCGGAAGGGGTCGGGCGGCTGGCCGCCGAGGCCGTCCTCGAGGCGCGCCATCACGACGGCGCCAATCAGCTGGGCGATGAGCGGGGCTCCGACGGCTCCCCCTATTCCGACTACACCATGTACCGGCCGGTGAACGGCCCCTACCGGATCGTCGATCCCGATCGCTGGCAGCCCATTCCCGCCAGCGACGGAGAAGGCGGCGTGGCGGTGCAGGAATGGCTGACGCCGCACTGGTACCGGGTCGAACCGTTCGGCCTGGAAAGCGCTGACCAGTTCCGCGCGCCGCCGCCGCCGCTCGTCGGCGAGGACCAGCTGCGCGAGGAGATCGAGGAAGTCGCGCGCATGAACGCCGAGCTGACGGTCGAGCAGAAGGCGCTGGTCGAGTTCATGCGCGACGGCCCCCAATCGACGGGACAGTCCGGACACTGGCTGCAGATGTCCCAGGTCGTCAGCTGCCGCGACCAGAACGATCTCGACACGGACGTGAAGCTCTATTTCGCGGTGGCCAACACGGCGATGGACGCTTTCATCGCCTCGTGGGACAGCAAGATCTACTACGACACTTCCCGGCCCTGGACGCTGGTGCGCTATTATTTCGGCGACGACACGATCGAGGGCTGGGGCGGTCCCGGCGAAGGCACGGTGAGCCTGTCGGGCTCCGACTGGATGCCGTACTCCCCGTTCGAGTTCCCGACGCCGCCCTTCGCCGGCTATCCGTCCGGACATTCCACCGTGAGCGCGGCGTCTGCGGCGACGCTCGCGCGATTCACCGGATCGGACCATTTCGGCTACAGCGTCGAGCGCATGGCGGGCTCGCTCACCGAGCCGGGCCACGAAACGCCGGTGACGCTTCATTTCCCGACTTTCTCCGAGACCGCCGAGGCCGCGGGGATTTCACGCCTCTATGGCGGCTATCACATCGCCGCCGATAATATCGAGGGGCTGGAAATGGGCCGACGCGTTTCGGCGTATGTGTGGCCAACGATCCAGAGCTATTTCGACGGCACCGCCGAGGTGGACGGCTCCCAGGCGCCTCCGGCCGCGGCTCGCTGACGAAGCACGCCCCGCTGCGGCCGGCCGTCACGTCCCCGTGCGGTAGGCGCGCTGCTCGGTGACGATCCAGTCGACGGGCGCGTCGTGACGCGCGGCCGGCACGCGGTCGAGCTTCTGGGCCTCGTAGGCGATGCCCACCGCCGTGACCGGTCCCTGCCGGCGCAGCGCCTCCAGCGTGCGGTCGTAGAAGCCGGCCCCGTAACCGATCCGGCGGCCCGCCTCGTCGAAGCCCAATAGAGGCAGCAGGACCAGGCGCGGCCGCGCCTCCGGCGCCTCGGGAGCGGGCTCCTCGACGCCGAACGCGCCGCGCACCAGCGGATCGCCGGGCGACCACGCGCGAAACACCAGCGGCTGGTCGGGTCCGGCGACGCAGGGCAGGCAGAGCCGGGCCTGCTCGCAGAAGAAGGTCTCCATCAGCGGCTCGGGATCGATCTCGTCGTGGATCGCGCGATAGCCCGCCACCGTCGCGTGGATCGCCGGCCAGGCCTCGTCGGGGAAGTTCGCCGCCAGCCGATGGCCCGCCTCGGGATCCATCTCGTAGGCGATCCGGCGCGCCTTCGCCGCGGTCGCCCGCGCGCGCGTCTTTCGCCAGTTCAGAAACATGGAGGAAACGGAGCGGCGGCTCCGGATGCGCCGTCGACGAACATCGATCCCTGATGACCCGGATAACCAGGTGGGCGCCGCGTGACCGGGGCCACGGCCCCGGACAGAGGTAGCTCCCTCTCAGAGATGTAAGGTCGCCGGGATGCTGTCGTCTGACGCACGCTCCAGAAACCGCCTTGCATGAACATGGGCCCGGACCCGGTCCGCCTCAAGCGCTTTCCCCAGCGTCGCCGTCGGCGGCCAGGGCTTCAAGACGTTCGGCGGCCTGGACCAGCGCCTCGGCGGCCTGGGCGCGATCATTGCGGCGTTTCGAATCGGCGTCCGAGAGCCGCGACTTCAACGCGTCGAGCTCCTCCTCGACCGTCTGGACGCGGCCCTGCGCCTCGCGCAGCTCGTCGGCGACGATGAGCGAGGCCATCAGCAGCAGGCGCAGATCGCCGATCTGGCCGACCTTTTCGGAGATCTCGCGCACATGGCCGTCGAGATGCGAGGCCAGCTCGCGCAGATAGGCCTGCTGACCCTCTTCGCACCCGATCGTGAAGGCGCGGCCGTTGAGGGAGATGGTGACCTTCGACATGTCAGGGCCGCTCCGCTTCGTCGGCGAGCGTGGCGCGAAGCTCCGCAAGGGCCTCGTCCAGCGCCGCGCCGGCCTCGCGGGCGGCGTCGGCGAGCTCGGCCTCGCGGGCGCGGGCGGCGTCGAGCTCCTCGGCCAGGCGCGCGCGATCTTCGTCGGTTCCATGCGCGGCGCGCACATCGCCCTCGGCCATGTTCAGCCGGGCCTGCATGCCCTCCAGACGCGACTCGATGCGGGCGACCGCCTGGGACAGGCGCTCGGAGGCGGCGTCGAGCGGGTCGGGCGCAGCGGCGGAATCCTGATCGCTCATGATCGTAAAATCCGTCGTTACGCTGCAAAGTTCAAGTGATGGTCGAACAACCGCCGCGACTTGCCTTGTCCGGCGCGATCGGCATGGTGGGCGACCCTTCCCGACTGCGCCGAGATTTCCCGACATGACGACCGAACCAGACGCCCTCGCCCGGCTGTTCGCCGGCATCGCCGCTGACGCCGCCAGGCCGGTTATGGCGGTCTACGCCACCGAATTCACGCCCGAGCAGAAGGCCGACCGTTCCCCGGTGACCGAGGCCGATCGGCGGGCCGAGGACGTCATCCTGGCCGCGCTGGCGCGCGAACTGGCGGGCGTGCCCGTGCTCGCCGAGGAGCGCTTCGAGGCCGGCGAGCGCGCCGACACGCGCGGCGACTTCCTCCTCGTCGACCCGGTCGACGGCACCAAGGAGTTCATCAACAAGAACGGCGAGTTCACGATCAATATCGCGCTGGTCTCGGACCGCCGGCCGGTCGTGGGCTGCGTCTACGCCCCGGCCAAGGCGCGGATCTATCTCGGCGGCGAGGCCGCATCTGCGGCCGATCTGGCGCCGGGAGCGGCCTTCGATCCCGACATGCTCGCGCCGATCCGCACGCGCACGCGTCCCGCGGCGGGACTGACGGCGGTGATGAGCCGCTCGCACGCCGACGAGCAGACGCGGCGCTTCGCCGAGACGCACGGAGTCACGGAGTCGATCAGCGCCGGCTCGTCGCTCAAGTTCTGCCGCGTCGCCGAGGGCGGCGCCGATCTCTATCCCCGCTTCGGCCCGACGATGGAGTGGGACACCGCCGCCGGCCACGCCGTGCTCTCCGCCGCCGGCGGAACGGTCACCACGCCCGAGGGCGAAGCCTTTCTCTACGGCAAGGCCGAGGCCGGCTACCGCAACGGCCCGTTCGTCGCGTGGGGAGCCAAGCCGGCCTGAGCGCGTCCCGGCGCGGCCCGGGGGTGGGTTCGGCCGCCGATCCGGCTATGCTGGGTTGGACCCTGCGTCCCGGCGACGCATTGCGGACAGGCGCGAGGCGCGGCAGACGCGGACCGTTCGAGGGGCTTCAATGGCCGCACTGAAATCCGAATACCGCCTCGCGCTCGAGGCCGGCGCCCAGGCGCTCGACGCCGCGCTGGAGGATCTCGACGCGTCCGGCGCGATCGAGCGCACGCTCACGCGGATCTTTCCCGGCGAGGCGTGCGTGGTCTCCTCGTTCGGCACCGAGTCCGCCGTGATCCTGCATCAGCTGGCCAAGGTGGCGCCCGACGCGCCGGTGCTGTTCATCAATACGGGCAAGCTCTTCCCCGAGACGCTGGCGTACCGCGATCAACTTGTCGAACGCCTCGGGCTGACGAACGTGCAGACGCTCCAGCCGAGCGCCCACGATCTGGCCGCCGACGACCCCGGCGGCGATCTTCACAAGCGCAATCCCGACCTGTGCTGCCACGTCCGCAAGACGCTGCCGCTGGTCCGCGCGCTTCAGCCCTACAAGGTCTGGATCTCGGGCCGGAAGCGCCACCACGGCGGCGAGCGCAGCGAACTGCCGCGCGTCGAGATCCAGGACGGCAAGCTCAAGCTGAACCCGCTCTACGACTGGACGGCGGAGGATCTGCGCGCCTACGCCCGCGCGCACGACCTGCCCGATCACCCGCTCCTTGCGCGCGGATATCCCTCGGTGGGCTGCGCGCCGTGCACGTCGCCGGTCGCCGACGCGCAGGCCGACCCGCGCGCCGGGCGCTGGGCCGACCAGGACAAGACAGAGTGCGGCATTCATATCGGCGCCGACGGCAAGATCGTCCGCCAGGAGCGCTGACGCGTCCGCGACCGGCGCCTTACCCCAGCCGACCGGCTTCCTTCAGTTTCGCGATGACCTGATCGGCCGCCTCCTCGGCGGTGAGATCGGCGGTCTCGACGACGAGCTCGGCGTGCTCCGGCGCCTCGTAGGGGCTGTCGAAGCCGGTGAAGTTCTTGATCTCGCCCGCCTGCGCCTTGCGGTAGAGGCCCTTCGGGTCGCGCTGCATGCAGACTTCCAGCGGCGCGTCGACGAAGATCTCGATGAACTCGCCCTCCTCGACCAGCTCGCGGACCATCCGGCGTTCGGAACGGAACGGCGAGATGAAGGAGCACGTCACGATCAGGCCGGCGTCGACGAACAGCTTCGCCACCTCGCCAATGCGGCGGATATTCTCCACCCGGTCGGCGTCGGTGAAGCCGAGATCCTTGTTCAGCCCGTGGCGGATATTGTCGCCGTCGAGCGTGTAGGTGTGGTGGCCGGCCTCTGCGAGCTTCTGCTCGACCAGGTTGGCGATGGTCGACTTGCCCGCGCCCGACAGCCCGGTGAACCAGAGAATCGCCGGCTTCTGGCCCTTGATCGCCGCGCGGCGCTCCTTGCTCACGTCGAGCGCATGCAGGTGGATGTTGCTCGCCCGGCGCAGCCCGAACTCGATCATGCCCGCCGCCACCGTCTGGTTGGTGAAGCGGTCGATCAGGATGAAGGAGCCGGTCTCGCGGATCTCCTTGTACGGATCGAACGCGATCGGCCGGGCGGTGGAGAGATTGCACACGCCGATCTCGTTGAGCCCGAGATTCCGGCCGGGCTCCTTGTCGAACGTGTTGATGTCGAGCTTGTGCTTGAGCGTCGTCACCGTCGCCGGCGTCACCTGCGGGCCGGCCTTCAGGAGATAGGAGCGGCCGGGCAGCAGCTCCTCCTCGTTCATCCACAGCAGCTCGGCGGCGAACTGGCTGGACACCTCCGGGCGGTCGTCGGCGGCGACCAGCACGTCGCCGCGGGCCACGTCGATCTCGCGGTCGAGCACGATCGTGACCGCCTGCTCGGCGCCGGCGCGTTCGAGATCGCCGTCGGCGGTGACGATGCGGGAGACCGTCGCCTTCACGCCCGAGGCGGCGACCACGATCTCGTCGCCGACGGCGACCTCGCCGGCGGCGATGGTGCCGGAGAAACCGCGGAAGTCGTGATTCGGGCGATTGACCCACTGCACGGGCAGGCGGAAGGCGTGCGTCTTGGCGTCGACATGGGCTTCGACGTTCTCGAGATGCTCGATCAGCGTCGGCCCGTCATGCCAGTCCATGGCCTCCGAGCGGCGCGTGACGTTGTCGCCGAAGCGCGCCGAGATCGGGATCGGCGTGATGGTCTCGAAATCGAGCCCGTCGGCGGTCTCGAGGTATTCCGAGACGATCTGGTGGAAGCGCGAGCGCGAATGCTCGACGAGGTCCATCTTGTTGACCGCCAGCACGACGTGGCGGATGCCCATCATGTTGGCGATGTAGGTGTGGCGCAGGGTCTGGGCGAGCACGCCCTGACGGGCGTCGACGAGGATGACGGCGAGATCGGCCGTCGAGGCGCCGGTCGCCATGTTGCGGGTGTACTGCTCGTGGCCGGGCGTGTCGGCGACGACGAACTTGCGCTTCTCGGTGTTGAAGAAGCGGTAGGCCACGTCGATCGTGATGCCCTGCTCGCGCTCGGCCTCGAGGCCGTCGAGCAGCAGCGCGAAGTCGATCTCCTCGCCGGCCGTGCCGTGCTTGCGCGAATCGCGCTCGAGCACGGTAAGCTGGTCCTCGAACAGCAGCTTGGAGTCGTAGAGCAGCCGGCCGATCAGGGTGGACTTGCCGTCGTCGACCGAGCCGCAGGTGATGAAGCGCAGTACGCCGCGGTCGCCCGAACGGGCGAGGCGGGAGATGATCTCGGCGCGGGTTTCCTGGTGAGTCATCAGAAATACCCCTCGCGCTTCTTCTTCTCCATCGAGCCGGACTCGTCGAAATCGATCAGACGTCCCGAGCGCTCCGACGTGCGCGCGGTGAGCATCTCCATGACGATCTCTTCCAGCGTCGCGGCGCGCGACTCGATCGCGCCGGTGAGCGGATAACAGCCCAGCGTGCGGAAGCGGATCCAGCGATCGACCGGGGTCTCGCCGGGCTCGAGCGGCAGCCGGTCGTCATCGACCATCACGATGGTCCCGTCGCGCTCCACGGTCGGCCGCTCGGCGGCGAAGTAGAGCGGCACGATCGGGATGTCCTCCTCGAGGATGTACTGCCAGATGTCGAGCTCGGTCCAGTTGGACAGCGGGAAGACGCGGATCGACTCGCCCTTGCGGATGCGCGTGTTGAAGTTGCGCCAGAGTTCCGGGCGCTGATTGCGCGGCTCCCAGCCGTGATTGCCGTCCCGGAACGAGAAGATGCGCTCCTTGGCGCGGGATTTCTCCTCGTCGCGCCGCGCCCCGCCGAAGGCCGCGTCGTAGCCGTGGCGGGCCATGGCGTTCCTCAACGCCTCGGTCTTCATCACCTGGGTGTGCAGGTTCGAGCCCGAGTCGATCGGATTGATCCCCCGTTCGACGCCCTCCTCGTTTATCTCGACGCGCATCTCCAGGCCCAGCTCGCGGGCGATGGCGTCGCGGAAGGCGATCATGTCGCGGAACTTCCACGTCGTGTCGACGTGCTGCAGCGGAAAGGGCGGGCGCGAGGGCCAGAACGCCTTCATCGCGAGATGCAGCATCACCGCGGAGTCCTTGCCGATCGAGTAGAGCATCACCGGACGCTCGAACTCGGCGGCGACCTCGCGGATGATGTGGACGGATTCCGCCTCGAGCTCCCGCAGGTGCGCCGACAGCGGCTGGGCGCGTTCGGGGCGGTCTTTGAAGCGCGCTGCGTAGCGGCGCACGGCGTCGTCGATCTCGGGCATCGTCGCTCGCGTCTGTCGGACTTGGCTCCCTCGCCACGCTGATTAGCCCGTCGGGCGCACGGAATCAAAGGCGATCGGCGACGAAACGCATACCCCGGCGATCAGCCGCGATCGCCGCGCACATCGGGCGCGCGGGTCAGCAGGCGCATCGGATTCCAGGCCAGGGCACGGGCGATCTCGCCGACGGTCGCCGCGCGGCGCGATTGTACGGCGCGACGCTTCTCCATCAGGCGCGGCCAGCCCGCCAGCGCATCTCGCAGCGCCCGCCCGAACAACCCGAAATGGCCGAAACGCGCCGCCGACAGCCAGAACACGGCCGTCAGCGCCAGGTGGACCGGCGCGAGCGCCCAGACCAGCCAGCCCGGCGTATTCTTGAAAAAGCACCAGAAGCGATTGCGGACGCCGTGATAGGTGGCGAATTCGGAGCGCCGGCCGGTCGCGCCGTAGCCGACATGATCGACCTGGGCGGCGCTCACCTGGATCACGCGGCGGCCCGCAAGGCGGGCGCGATAGCCCAGGTCGACGTCCTCGACATAGCAGAAATAGTCCTCGTCGAAACCGCCGAGCGCGGCGAACACGTCGCGGCGAACCATCATCGCCGCGCCGCAGGGCGCGAACACCTCGCCTTCGGCCGGCGGGTCCATGCGCTTGCCGTAGCCGCCGCGATAGGGAACGCCGAAGGCGAGCATGACATCGCCGGCGCCGTCGAGCACGCCGGGCGCGTCGGCGGCCCACTGCGTGGAGCCGAACAGGTCGGCGTCGGAGTGGCGCTCGGCCGCCGCCAGAAGCTCGGCGAGCCAGTCCGGCCTGGGAAACGCGTCTGGGTTGAGCAGAACGAGCCACTCGGTCTCGGCCCGCTCGGCGAGCCGATTATTGCCCGCGGCGAAGCCGAGATTGTCCTCGCTGACGATCAGCTCGGCGCCCTCGGGCAGGTCCGCGGGATCGACGCGCTCGTCCTCGGGCGATCCGTTCTCAAGGATCAGGATCGCCGCGGGCTTCACCGTCAGCGCGTCGAGCGCAGCGGCCAGCCGCGGCGCCGTCTGCCGGGCGCGGTAGGCGACGATGAGGATCGTCGCATCGGCGACGCGCCCGCCGGTCATCGCGTCAGCCGAGCGCGGCGCGCACGGCCTCGATCACGCGCTGCTGGCGTTCGCCCTCGAGATAGCCGTCCATCGGCAGCGAGACGACGCGGTCTGCGGCGGCCTCGGTGACGGGCAGCCCGCCCGGGCCGAGGGGATAATCCGCATACGGCGGATGCATGTGCAGCGGCCGGGGATAATAGACCGCCGTCGGCACGCCGCGATCGGCGAGCGCGGCGCGGAACCCGTCGCGGTCATCGACCTCGATGGTGTACTGGGCCCAGACCGAGCGGCCGCCCTCGATCACCTTGTGGGGGCGGACGAGATCGCCGAAACCCTCGGCGTAGCGCGCGGCGGCCTCATTGCGCACCCGGATCTCGTCGTCGAAGACGTCCATCTTCACCAGCAGGACCGCGGCCTGAATGGTGTCCATGCGCGAGTTCATGCCGATGCGCGCGTATTCGTAGCGGTCGGCGCCCTCGCCGTGGACGTGGAGCGATTTCATCACTGCATGCAGATCGGCGTCCTTGCAAAGCACCGCGCCGCCGTCTCCGTAGCCGCCCAGCGGCTTGGCCGGATAGAAGCTGATGGTCGCGACATCGGCCCAGTGTATGGGATGCTCGCCGTCGAGCGTGCAGCCATAGCCCTGCGCGGAATCGGCGATGAGCTTCAGATCATTCTCCCGGCAGATCTCGGCGATGCGCGGATAATCGGCGGGCTGGCCGAACAGGTCGACGGCGATAACGACGGCGGGGTTCAGCCCGTCCTGGCCCTTCGCCCACTCGACGGCCTCGGCGAGCCGGTCGGGATCCATGCAATAGGTCTCGGGATCGATGTCGACGAAGACCACGGTCGCGCCCAGCCAGGCGACGACCTCGGCGGTCGCCGCGAAGGTGAAGCTCGGCGCGAAGACCGCGTCGCCGGGCTTGATTCCCCAGGCCATCAGCGGCAGCGCGAGCGCGTCGGTGCCGTTGGCGCAGGCCAGCGCGTGCGGCGCCTGTCCGTATGCGGAGAGCCGCTCTTCCAGCTCGGCGACCTCGGGGCCGAGAATGTAGCGCCCCTCCCCGATCACCTTGTCGATCGCGGCGTCGAGCCGGTCCTGGATGCGCGCGCGCTGGGCGGCGAGATCGATGAACGGGATCATCTCGGGCATGGATTGCAGGACCTCTCGGAGCGGCGGCGGATCGACGCCGGCGCGTCTAGGCGCATCCGGCGACGCCATAAAGTCACGAATGGTTTCGCTATTCCACCGTCACCGACTTCGCCAGGTTGCGCGGCTGGTCGACGTCGGTGCCCTTGTGGACGGCGATATGATAGGCGAGCAGCTGAACGGCGACGGCGGTGGTGAACGCCGCCGCCGGGCCTTCGGCGTCGGGCACGGCGAATCGCCACTGCTCCGAAACACCGGAATCGAGAAATGGCGCACGAGCGCCGACAGACCGCACGCTGACGCGGATGCTTCGAGCACGTCAACACGGGACCCAAGGCAGCCTTGCGGGTTTGCCTAGCCTGATTTGAAATATTGGTCAGACTCCGAATATCCGTAGACATCCATCATACCCCCGCAAATTTCGCGGAAGGATTGGATCTGGTCTTCTGACCAATCAGCGTTGTCGATTGAACACGGCACCGAGTTTAGCGACCCGCTCGATTGAGGTCGGTCGCTCTTGAAGAAGGAGAGCATTCTCTCCCGAGCGCCGTCCTCGATTTCAAGCAGCGCTCCCAACTTATCGACGACCTTCTCGGGGGCGTTGGCGATATCGAATTGGTCGATCTCGACATAGCCGCAGCGGAGCTTCGGCCGGCTGACCGCCCAGCTCGCCATGCAATCGCGCCAGATTTCGCAATGGGTTTTGAAATCGGCGTGCGGGAACTTGCGCATGGCCGACCGGACGACCTCGATCCCGCGGCGCTTTGCGAACACCACGCGCATATTCGGGAACGCGGCCTGCATTTGCGGGATCGCCTTGACCCCTTGCAGGCCGGGCGTCTTGTCGATAAAGCCCTCGGTTCCGTATTGGGCTTTATAGACGTCCCGAATGGTCGCGGCGAACTGCTTGCGGAAACCCTTCACGTCGACATGGTGGAGAAGGTGGCGTTCGTTTTCCGCTTGGGCCTTCCGCCGATCGAAGTACCCGTTGATCGTTCGATTGACTTCGCGAATGAGGGGAAAGAAGTGGCCTTCCCCATGCCCAGGAATCTCGAGGGACTTTCGTATCGTGTTGAGCAGGACGCTCGTGCCCGACCGCCCCGATCCAACGATGAATATTGGATCCTTCATGCTGTCTCGATCCCGACTCCGACAAAATAAACGGCTCTTGTGACCGATGTCCGCCCCCATAGCAAGGCGGCAGCGACAGCCCTTTCAGACGCCTGGCCTGGCCGCTCGTTCGCGCCTCGAACGCATTTGGGCCGCGAACCCGGCGCGACGCAGCGGTTTTCGAAATCTCCGGCCCCAGCGCAGCTTGCTCGCCACCCCTCAACCGTCGGGTGCATCGCTCACCGCCGCGCGAACCGAGCGTCGCTCAGCTCATCGAACGCTCACCGCTCATACTGAAAAGGCGATTCAAACTCCGCCCAGGATGGCGCGGCAGCGTCCTTCTTCGAAAGAACAGCCTCTTCAGCTGGCAGGGGCCAGTCGATCGCGAGGTCGGGATCATCAAAGCGGACCGACCCGTCATGTTCGCGTGAATAAAACGCATCAACCTTGTAAAGCACATGGGTGTCTGGCTCGAGCGTCATGAAGGCATGTAGAAATCCGGCTGGAATGAACAACTGATTGCCTGTGTCGGCGCTGAGCTCCACTGCAACCGAATGGCCGAAGGTCGGCGAACCGCGCCTAATGTCGACCGCAACGTCGAAGATGCGCCCGACAGCGACCCGCACGAGCTTGGCCTGGGCATAGGGCGGGCTCTGAAAATGAAGACCTCTTACCGTGCCGACGCTCGCCGAATAGGAGTGGTTGTCCTGAACAAATCGCGCATCAACTCCCGCCGCAGCGAAGCTGCGTTCATTGTACGCCTCTGAAAAGAAACCTCGCTCATCAGAAAAACGAGCAGGTGCAACAACTTTTACGTCCGGAATATCAAGACAGTCTACATTCATGACGCGCGCCATTTCGTGATTGAGCTTCAGAAAACCCTGCATACAATAGGAGCTTCCGCCCCGCCAGTGCGGAGCGCGCCGTGTCGCTCCAAAGGCGATTTGGAACCAAACCACCCATGTCGCCTAACGCACTTTCTTGTTAGCGGCATGCACGCTATACGCGCGCGCAGCGCCATCAATTTCACAAGCTGAAGAGGTCCCCATTTATGAAGGGCATCGTGCTAGCAGGCGGCAGTGGAACGCGGCTTAATCCGATTACTCTGGCAACTTCCAAGCAGTTGCTCCCCATTTATGACAAGCCGATGATATACTATCCTTTATCGGTGCTGATGCATGCGGGGATCCGCGAAATACTCATTATCACCACGCCGGAAGACCAGTCCGCCTTCAAGCGCCTCCTCGGCGACGGGTCACAATGGGGCATAAGCCTTTCTTATGTGATCCAGCCACGGCCAGAGGGGCTCGCCCAAGCGTTCATTCTCGGGCGGGATTTCGTCGGCGGCGACCGAGTCTGCCTCATCCTCGGCGACAATATTTTCTACGGACACGGCTTCGCCGACCTGCTTAAGACCGCTTCGGCCCGCGAGAAAGGCGCAACCGTCTTCGGCTATCACGTGACCGATCCGGAGCGCTACGGCGTGGTCCAGTTCGATGAGACAGGCCAAGTGCTCTCAATCGAGGAGAAACCTGAGAAACCGAAATCGAACTTCGCGGTCACCGGGCTATACTTCTACGACAATGACGTTCTGGACATCGCCGCCGACGTCAAACCCTCGGCGCGCGGCGAGCTTGAGATCACCAGCGTCAACCAAGCCTACCTCAAGCGCGGGGATCTGAAGGTCGAGCGGATGGGACGCGGCTTCGCCTGGCTCGACACCGGCACTGTGAGCTCGCTTGTGGACGCGGCCGATTTCGTGCGCACGCTGGAGCGCCGTCAAGGCCTGCAGATTGCGTGTTTGGAAGAGATCGCTTTCAAACAAGGCTGGATCACGATCGACGAACTCCGCGAACGCGCCGAAATGTTTAAGAAGTCCAATTATGGACGCTTCTTGATGCGGTTGGCGGATCTCAACTGAGCTTCCTAAGCCGCTAGAGCGTGGACACAATAGCGGCGGCATTGATCCATAGTCTGGAGGCGACGAGCGTAGCCGCGATCGGCGACCAGGCGCGCTGGCGGCAGGCTTTCCAGCAGAAGCGGCGCGGCGGTCTTGTCGGACGCCTGGCCCGGCGTGATGAGAAGCTTCACCGGCAGGCCGTCCTGATCAACGACGGCGTGGATCTTGGTGCTCAGTCCGCCACGAGAACGGCCGACGGCGTGATCCGGACCCCCTTTTTTTCCGCCCGCCGCGTGCTGGTGGGCGCGTACGATCGAGCTGTCGATCAGGTGGAGCGAATGTGGCGAGCGTCGCGCCAGTTCCTCGAAAATCCTCAGCCAGACCCCGCGTTTGGCCCATCGGTTGAACCGGTTATAGACCGTCGTATACGGCCCGTAGCGCTCGGGAAGGTCCCGCCACGGCGCGCCGGTCCGCAACACGTAGAAAATGCCGTTGACGACCTTGCGGTCATCCACACGCGGCTTGCCGCGGCCGGCACGAGGCAACAGCGGCTCGACGATCCGCCACTCCTCATCGCTCAGATCATAACGCGCCATGATAACCCTCCTGCCTGAGCAGAAGGAATCATGCGTCGCCCTCCCAGGAAATCCTCGAATTGAGTACAGGCCCTAGTCGGATTAGCGACAAAGTAGGCGAGGCCGGAACAGAGACCATTTCCAGGTTCGCCATATGAGCAAAGCGCCCGCGCGCGGATGCAACTTCGCTATCAGGCTGCTCGCGCAAACCGACTCGCGAGCACCGCGCGCAGCTTCTCCACGAAATCGTTCACCGGCTCGGCGGGCAGGAAGTCCAGCACGTCGGCGCGCGCCGCGCGACCGATCCCGGCCCATTCATCGCGGCGCCGGTAGGCGCGCTCCAAGGCCTCCTCGAGATCCTTCGCGTTTGGATTGGCCGCAATGAATCCGGACTCGTTGTCACGCACCACCTCTGCGTGGCCTCCGATATCGGTGAGAATCGGCACGCGCGCGGACAGCATGGCGCTGATAAGCATGATCGGCATGCCCTCCATGCGCGAGGGCATCAGAAGGGCGTGGTTGTCGCGCCAGATCACCGAGATATCCGACACGCGCCCGTGCAGGTGGAAATTCTCGATCCCCGCCTCCTGCGCCATCTCGCGAAGGCGCTCTTCATCCGGACCGACCCCATAGAAATTGAACGTGATAGGCCGCTCTTTCCATCGGTCCTTCGTGGCGACTTCGACGAGAATGTCTTGTCCCTTATGAATGAAGAGCAGCTTTGACGGGATCGCCACCTGCAACCGCTCGCTCTCCGGCCAAGGGAGCGCCTGATTGCGGTCGACATGGTACGGATTAAAGTGCAACTCAGCGTTCGCGACCTTCGCGCCGAGACGCTCCTCCATGACCCGGTGATTGTTCCAACATGTGAAAAAGACCTTCTCCGCGTTCTGGTAACCTGCTCGGACAGCCTCGATCCTGTCTTTGCGCACCGGCCAGAAGCGCGGCTCCTTGGTGAGCTGGTTAACGATCACGTAGGGCAGGTTTTCCGCGTCGAGCCGCTGATAGAATTCCGTTCCCTCATCCTGGTCGCCAATCGAGACCACGGTGAGGTCCGGCTTGCGCGCCACCAGCTGGTCAAAGCCGTCGTCTTCCTTGAAAAGAAGCTTGACGCCGGCGCGCTCAAGCTCGTCAAAGAAGTCCGGACGCGGCTCCCAAGCCTTGATCAGCACGAAGACATCGTGGCCGCGTTCGCACATTTCCATGGCGGTCTCGCGCCACAGCATCTCGCTGCCCCCATAATGGGAGCCGTTATTCGTCGTGATGAAGGCGATGCGCGCCCGCTCGCGCGTGTTGGCCTCGGCGCGCTTAAGAATGCCGCTGACCGCCTCGGCCCGGGAGTTTTGCTCCACGCCCTCTATCTTGTAATCGCGGTTCAGAAACCAGTCCATCCGCTCAATATGGCGCGGCAAGACAGGGAAGTTTTGGGTGAAATACTCGCGGATGCGAGCAAGCTCTTCAAGATAGGCGATCGACTTGCCTTGCGTGCTGGTCACCGTACTTGCGTGCCGACGGAAATGGTTCAACGAACGCGAGACGAACGCCACCTTTCCTCCACGCAGCAAGTGGCCGTAGAGCATCCAGTCGCCCGCATAGCGCATCTCAGCGAGCTTACTCTCGATGCCCGCAACGGCGGATTTACGCAATAGCGCCGCGCTCGCATTAGGAACGGTGTTCCGATAAATCAGCGCGTCGGAAACCTCGCGTACACCGACCTCCACATAGTCTGAGTTCCAGCGCGTCTGAGAGATGTCATCGGTATGCGCGCGGTTGTCTTCAGCTGTGACGATGCCTTCATCGTCGATCTTTTTCGACTGGGAGTAGATCAGATTGACGCTCTTTTCGGCTTTCGCCATCAGACTTTCCAGGAAGTCGGGTTCGCAGCGGTCGTCGGCCTCGGCGATCCAGACCCATGGCTGACCAGCCTCGGCGATGCCGGTCAGCCATTGGCGATAGACGCCCCGATTCGTCTCATTAGCGATGATTTTGAAGGGGATATCGCTGTCTTCCAGGATCCCACGGGCGACCGCAACGCTGTCGTCCGAAGAGTTGTCATCGAGGAAAATTATCTCCGCCGGCTTCCGAGTCTGCTCGAGGATCGAATTCAACCGTTCCGGCAGATAGCCCTCGTAATTGTAGTTCGGCACGATCACCGATACCGGCACCGCCTCCGTCGCGCGGCCGGGCTTCCGCGGTTGAGTCTTGTCGCCCGCGCGGCGGGCCTCCGAGCCCGCGTTGCGCGTCACGGTCTCCAAGAACTCGTTGACTTGTTCGCGCAGCGCCTGGCGCGAGAACATGGAGACGGCGCGTTCGCGTCCCGCTTCGCCCATGGCGGCGAAGAGTTCCGGGTCCTCGCTCAATCGCTTGAGGCATTCAAGGGCCTTCAGCGGTTCACGATAGGGAATGACGAACCCGGTCTCGTCCTGCGCGACGACCTCGGGCAACGCCCCGTGATCGTACACGATCACCGGTCGGCGCATGGCGGAAGCCTCGGCGATCGTCCGCCCGAAGGACTCCGCGAAATGGGAGAAATTGATGACGACGTCGAGGGACTCGATCGCTTCCTTCGCGTCTGACGCATAACCCGGAAACTCGACGTTCTTCGGTCCGGACGCGGCCATGGCCTTCTCAAGCCGCCTGGTCTCGTCGGTGTGCGGGCCGATCAACCGGAAGCGAACACTCAGCCCGGCTTTCTCCGAAGCGTCGGCCAGCTCGACCGCGTCGGCGATGCCCTTTTTCGGGATATTGCTGCTGAGCATGCCCACCACGAGGGGTCGCCCGGAGGGGTCCGGCGCGGGCCGATCGAAGGCGTCCACATCGACGGCGTTATAAATCCGGCAGGTCCGCCCCGGCTTCGAGAAGATCCGCTCGGTCAGTCTGGAGTTGGCGATGATGTAATCGGATCGATCGCGAACCGCCTCGATGATCTCTTCGGGCCGTTTCCCGATCATACTCTGCAGATCCGGATCCTCGGTGATCGCCTCTCGTATATGGCAGATGCCGGGGACCCCGCATTTTTTCGCCGCAAGAAGCGGCTCGCTGAGAACGATGGTGTTCGCGTAGACGACATCCACGCCTTCGTTCTCGATCAATTCCTGGTAGCGCGCGAGCACATCGGAGCGAGCACCGTTCCCATTCCTCCACCAAGCGCCCCGCACGAAGTGAATCTGGTCCGCGACTCCGCTCATCAGGTCTATGTAATTCTGATGCGGAACAGGCAGGACGACGATTACACGGAAACGCTCAGGGTCGAGAGAGCTTACCACGTCGTAGAAACTGCGTTCGCCGCCGAAGAGCTTCTCGCCCGCGGAGTGCGCGACCGCTAGGATTGTCTTTCGCTTGTTGCTCCAGTGATCGGCGCGCATTTGCTGGGTCGCCAATTGCTGCTTGCGCCCCTCGCTGAGAAAGTGGGCCAGCGGACTGAGCTCCGGCGACGCAGCGATATGCTGTTCGCGATACCATTCGGGATCAAAGCTGGGATGAGGCCTCCGGCCCTCGGCCTCGCCGCTCAAGACATAATGCACAAGCGGGCACAGGCCGGCGTTGCGAACGTCTTCGTTCTGTTCGAGATACCAGCTGGAATAAAACCATGCGTTGGGTTCGCGACCCTCCCGCCAGCCCTGCTTGAGATAGTGGCACAGGGACACCTTCCCGGCCCGGGAAGCGTCCATATTCTGACTGAAGTAGTAGTGTGGATCGAAAAGCGGATGCGGCGACCGGCCCTCCTTATCGCCGAACTCCAGATAGTGCGCGAGCGGATTCAGCCCCTGGCCGGCCACGTCCGGATTGCGCGCCAGGTACCAATCCACGCTGAACAGCGGATGTGGATCGATCCCGGCATGCGCCCCTACATTGACGAAATGAGCAATGGGATCGTCCGGGGACTCTAGGCCGATCCTGGCTAGCTGGCGCTCATAATGGCCACAGTCGAAGGCCGGCGACTCCTCCAAGCGTTTGCGCATCGAAGCCGGGACAGGCTTGCCCAGCTGGATGCGCTGGAGCTGCCTGATCATCTGCTTGCGCAACGCCTTGCGTCGCTCACGCTCCTGATTCAGGCCTGCGTTTGCAGAGTCGAGCTGCGCCTGCATCCGGGTCAGTTGAAGATCGGCATCTTCGCCGCATCCTCGCGCATTCTTCGCTTGCTCAACCCAGTAGTCACGCTCCTTCTTGAGGTGCTCGATCTGCCGCGCTACGCGCTCCGACGGCCCGCTTCCCGACGCCTCACCGGCCAGCGGCGTCAGAGAAAACAGGCGGCGATGCAGATCGCGCTCGCGTTCTTCTGCGTCGCGCAGCTGACCGCGCAAACCCTCGACGGCCTCGACGAGACGGGCGCGCTCCTCGCGAAGAGTGCGGACGACCTCAGAGCCGGCGGCGTCTGTCGCGCTGGCAGGCGTGGCGGCCGAACGCATCTTCCACCGTGCGAGTTCACGGCTCAGAGCCTCCCGCTTGAACTCGAGTTCTTCGGTCGAAACCTGAAGAGCGTCCAGATGGTTTCGCAGGCGTTCGCTGTCCGACCGCGCCTCGACGAGCTTCCGCTGGAGCGTGGCGCGCTCCGAGCGAATCACGTTGAGTTCGCGCTGCCGCGCCCCGGCCGCGCTCTCCATCTTGGCGAGCTCGCGCTTCAGAGAGTCGCGGTCCGCGCGCGTCTGCTCCAATTCCTCGTTTGCGTCGCGCGCCTGAGCACTGGCTGCGTCGAGGCGATCGCGATACGCAGCCATCTGCCTGTCCGCGCGCGCCACCAGCGGCGCGAAAACGGCGCTCGACTGATCGAAAGTCTCACGGATCTGGGTGAGGCGGCGCTTGGCCTGAGCGTCCATTTCCCCGGTCGAAGCCGCCCGGGCGAGCAGGTCGTAGACCTCGGCCACCCATGAAGGCACCGCGCTGCTTGACTCCAGCGCGTCCCGATCAACCTGCTGACGGCGCAAGGCGCCAGTGAGAAAATCATCAATCTCGAGATCGACGGCCGGGGAGCGGCGCGGCCAGGCGACCTGCAGCGCGTCGCCGACGCGGCTTATCTGCCTCCTCCAGTCTTCAACCAGGGCTTCATAGCGCGCGAAGACTCGCGGCTTGCTCCGGGTCGCCGCTTCGGCGTCGAGCACGTGACGCAGCCAGAGCAATAATCCGCGCAGAATCTCCATTCCATCGCGCGCTTGAAGCGACTGGGCGACCTCAAGCGGGTTGCGCAGCACATGGAGGACGCGCACATCGTAACCACCGCGTTCGACCTCCTCGATCCAGTACTTGGCAAAGCGGCAGATTCGAGGGTCCTTGACCGCAATGACATCCGAACCGCCGTATTCGGAATCGACCAGCGCTCTAATCTGCTCTCCATAGCTCTGGCCGGCTTGCGACTTCCCCCAGTCCGGATTGAAGGTCGACCAGTCGTCCCAGCTCGAACCGGATTCAGCGAGCATCCGCTCATGCAGCTGCATCAGCTGACGGGATTCGGCGTAGCCTTTGGGGTTGGCTTCGTTGGGAGGAAGGGGCGTCCTGGGGCCCGCCGCGCCAAGCCGCTCCAGCACTCCGGTCCAGGCCGAGGTGCCGGATCGGTGCATACCCAGAACAAGTAGCGCGACGGGTCGCGAAGCCCCGCCCGCGATGGTAGTCGCCGATTCCGCTTCCGGCGCGAATCGATCGCTCGCAGCATCCGACGTATCACGTCGCTTCGTCATTTCGCCCCGCTCGTTAACGCGTTCATATTCCTGTCCGCGACATGAAGGCGATCGCCATCCCGCCTCCTCACTCCACGGCCAATCGCGGCGAAACGAACATGGCGAGAAGAGTGGAAACTTTCACGTGAACGCCCCCTTGATCGAGAACTGCGCCATCTGGATTCGAAGGTCAAGGCGGCCACGGGGCGGCGCACCCCGAACCCGCGCGCGCGTCCCAAGGCTTGCGTCCGGCGCACATGACGATAGAACCGCGGCCTGCGCTCTGGGGAAGGACACATGAACGCGCATAAGACTGGACGAGCGGGTGACGCGTTTCGGCCGGACATTCAGGGACTGCGAGCAGTCGCGGTGTTGCTGGTGCTCGTATTTCACATTTTTCCCGAGCGCCTCAGCGGCGGCTACGTCGGCGTCGACGTCTTCTTCGTAATCTCCGGGTTCCTGATCACCGGCATCCTCCTGCGTAATGTCGAGCGTGACGGCCGGGTCAGGCTGATCAATTTCTATGAGCGCCGCATTCGGCGGCTCCTTCCCGCGGCCAGCGCAGCCCTCGCGATCTCCGCGCCGGCGACGATCCACTTTTTGCCGCCGACGCGCTGGGAGAACATTGGGTGGGAGATCATCGCAAGCGCATTTTATTTCGAGAATTTCTTCTTATACTTTCAGTCTATTGACTATCTTAATGGCGAATATGAACCCAGCCCGTTTCAGCATTACTGGTCTCTGTCGATCGAGGAACAGTTCTATATTTTCTGGCCGTTGTTCATTTGGCTGACCGCGGTGACGGCGCGCGCTTGCAGAGCGCCCGAGCGCATCCTGTTTTTCCTCGTCTTCTCCGCAGTTTTCGCCGCCTCGCTCGCAATCTCGATCATCAGCACGCCGCAGGACGACGGGACCTACTTTCTCACGCAAGCGCGCGCCTGGGAGTTGGCCCTCGGCGGCATGGTCGCGGTGGCGCACCCTTACGTGAAGCCGGGGCCGTTCACCTCCTCCGCCCTGCGCTGGGCTGGCGTCGCGTTTATTCTCGCCGCCGGCTTCATATACACAGAACAAACCGCGTTTCCTGGCTATGCCGCTCTGCTGCCGACGGTTGGCGCAGCCCTCCTCCTGATCACGCCCCACTCCCCGCTCTGGCGGGATCCCGGCGCGATGCTGTCCCTGCCGCCGATGCGTTATTTCGGGGACATCTCCTACTCCTTATACTTGTGGCATTGGCCCGTCATTATCTTCGCCGCCGCCGGGCTAAGCAGCCCTTTCAACCTCGCCGAGGGGCTAGGCCTCGCGGTGATTTCGGTCGCCCTCGCCCATGCATCAAAGTTTCATATCGAGGACCGCTTCCGGGACCGCCCGGCCGGAACGGGCGCAGCGCGCAGCTATGGCGTAGGCGCGCTCTACCTCGCCGGCTCCTGCATCGCCGCCGCGACCCTCATCGCCCCCAGCCTGATCGCTCAGCGCCAGGCGGTTCGCCTCTCGCTCGACTACGGCGACTACCCCGGAGCCATGGCGCTGGTCGACCCGTTGCTTGATCCGCCCGACGCGACGGCATTCATCCCGGCGCTCGAGGCGGCACTGCGCGACAACCCATCGGTTTACGCGGACGGATGTCATGTCGACCAATTCTCGGCAGATGCGAACCCATGCTCCTATGGAGAATCGCTTGACGGCGGGCAGGTTGTCGCGCTCGTTGGAGACTCTCACGCCGCTCAGTGGGCGCCGGCGCTACGCCTGATCGCGCAGGAGCGCGGCTACCAGCTAATCACGCACACCAAGTCTGCCTGCCCGTTCCTGCGAGGAGAGGTCGTGCGGGGCAGCGAGCGGTACGAAAGCTGCACGGAATGGAACGATAATGTCATGGACTCGCTCCTCGCCTTGCAGCCTGATCTCGTGGTCACCGCCAAAATCGCAAACACCAGATTGGCGGTCGCGGACCCCGCACAGAGCGACGAGGCGGTCGTCGCTGGCTTGAGCGAGGCCTATGCGCGTCTTCGGGAAGCCGGAATCAACGTTCTGGCGATCGAACACACGCCGCGGTTTGATTTCGAGATCCCCGATTGCGTGGCGACGCATCGCGAAGACCTCGAACCGTGCGTGCGCGCACGGGCTGCGGTGACGGGGACGGCGACGCATGTCGCGGAGGCGGCCGGTCGGGCCGGAGTCCCGAGCGTGAACATGAACGACGCGATCTGTCGCGAAGAAACCTGTCCGCCCGTGATCGGCAACGTGCTTGTCTACCGCGACGCTCATCATCTCACTGCGACGTACTCCCGCACGTTGGCGCCGGTGCTCGCACGTCATGTCGTTCCCCTGGTGGAACCCGGCACGCGTATTGACTCCACCGTCAGCATAGAGGCGACCGCCGGCGGCCAAGAGAGGCGGAGTGAGTTCATCGATCTCGGCCAGTCTTTGGGCGATCACCCAGGCGCCATGACGCTGGCGGATCCAGCCTTGCGAGCCCGAGGGGACGCCCCCGTCGCGCCAACGCCCGGTGAAGCGCGAAGAGATATCCCCGAGCTGTTCAGGGAAGGCTGCCACGCCAGGCGCGATGATGTCGCTCCTAACGGGTGCGCCTATGGAACGGAGACCCCGAAGGCGTTGATCGCATTGGTCGGCGACAGCCATGCCGCGCATTGGGTCCCAGCGCTGCGCACGATCGCCGAGTCCCGCGAATTTCGGCTTGTCACGTTCACCAAGTCGGGCTGCCCGCTGATTGGAACCCCGATCCTGTTGCGAGGGCAGGAGTATCCCGAGTGTGTGCAGTGGAACGATTCCGTCATGGAGAGACTTCTCGAGCTTCAGCCGGACCTCGTCGTGACTTCCATGCTGTCGAGCACCTTTGCGGCAGGGTATGACGATCCTGACGCGTCGAACGCAGCCGTCGTCGAAGGCCTCTCTAGTAGCTGGCGCCGCCTCGGCGAGGCAGGCATCCCGGTGCTCGCGATCCGCCAGACTCCACGGTTCTCGCACGACGTTCCCGAATGCGTGGCCGAACACCTCGAAGCGCCTTCTCATTGCGCAGAAACACGGGCTGTGGCTCTGCGCAGATATGACCCCATCCCGCCGGCAGGAGAGGCGGTAGGGTCAGCGCGCGTGGTGGATTTGAACGAGTTTATCTGCGAACTTAATGTTTGTTCGCCAATCGTCGGTAACGTCCTCGTTTATCGAGACCCTCATCACCTAAGCGCCACCTATTCACGGAGCCTCGCACCGCTTCTAGCCAACGAAGTCGAGCGTGCGCTTGAGGAAGCCGTCGCCTTACAAGAAGAATGACACGGGACGCCGGACGAACCGCGAGCGGAGCAACAAACTGATGGCAGGACTGAGACATCGGCTGCTCGGAGCCCACCGCATGCCCTCTAGAGCCGCGAGCGGTTTGAGACGACGTTTGGCAGGCCTTCGCCGTTCAGGCTCTCCGGCCGGGTCCATCCTTGATTTCAGCGTCTGGACTTTTCGCCATGGCCTGTCGCCGCGCACACGCTTGTTCTGGGTCTCGTTAATTGCTGCCGTCGCGGCCGGCTCGACAACGATCTTCACCGAGCACGTGCTCGCTGGGGCCGTCGCCCTCATCGTGATCAGCGCCCTGCTTACGCTCGCACTTCTCCTGAGCTATATGCGCACGATGATGAACGATAGATCGCGCGAAATTCTCGGAGTTCGCGAAGAGCTGGGGCGGGTCTTGCTGGACGTCTCGAAGCTTGGTGCGGAAATGGAGGAGCAGATCCGACAAGTGGAAGACCGCTTGGCGCAGAGCTACCAGTCGAAGAGTCAAGGCCACCGCCAGAAATTGGATGCGCTTCGGGAGACCCTTGAGCAAAGAGTAGGCGATCTGAATGCAAGGGTTTTGCGCCTGGACGCCGAAATGGAGGAGCGGATAGAAGCCAGCAAGAACGAAATTCTCGGGCGAACGCGTGAAGATGCGGCGCGGTACGGAGAGACGCTGCATGGCGAAATCGACTCGCTCAGCCGGCAGATCCAGCGGGTCTCGGACGACCACCAGCGGACAAGCGATCAGCTCCAGGGCGGCCTCAACCAGATCGCAGAGCGCCATGACGACCTGGCGGCAAAGCTCCGCTCAACCCACGAACGCCTAGATCGCTGCGAAAGCTCGCTTCTGAAAGACGTCGATCCGCTTCATGATCGAGTGTTCGCGATTCGGCGCGAACTCAACGAGCTGATGCGCCAGGCCGAGCGGGAAAGCGGCAATGAAGCCCGCGTGATCGAGCATCTTGAACGAACGGTCGGCGAGCTGGGAAATCGGATCGATAAGCTTGAGGGACACACCTCCGGCGCTCGATCGCAGACGCAATAGGAAAGAGCATCGTGGTCGCGCAGCCGAGAGTCGTTATGGTCGGCGGCACTGGCTTCATCGGCCGCCATTTTTGCGAAGCGATCCAGCGGGCCGGACTCGAAGGCCAGAGCATATCTCCGAATCCCGACCTGAAATTCCTGTCCACCAACGCACCGTCCGTCAGAGGCGTGCTCGCAGGCGCGCCCGAGATTTCCGAGGTGCTGCGATCGGCTGACTCGGTGGTATATTTCGCACATCGCTCGCGCCCGGCCAGCCAGATCGACGGCCCGAGAGGCGAGATCGAAACCAACCTCATCGACGCGTGCGCATTCGCCGAGCGCCTCTTCGCGCTTAATCCCGCCGCAAACCTGATCTATCTGTCGAGCGGCGGCCAGATCTATGGGCGTAATCATTCCGCTCCGATCTCGGAAGACGCGCCTACCATGCCCGTCACCCCGTACGGCCTCGGCAAGAAGCTGGTCGAGGATTTATTGTCTTACTTTCATACGACGTTCGGTGCGCGGATCGAGGTCTTGCGCCTAGGCAACCCGGTGGGGCGGTGGCAGCTGAACACATCGCACGGGCTTGTTTCCGCCGCTGTCGCTGCGGCGAAGACAGGCCGGCCGCTCACCATATTCGGCGAGGGGCGCAATAGGCGCGACTATTTCGACGCTGATGACTTGGCCAGCTTTCTCGTCGAGCAGATACGCGACGACCAGGTGTTCTCAGGCGTCTTCAACATCGGATCCGGTCACGGGTTGAGCGAGCTGGAAGTGGTGGACGCCGTCGAAGCCACGCTCGGAACGACGCTCGATGTGAGGCGGGAACCTGCCCGATCCTTCGATCTGCCCTACAGTGTCCTCAATGTCGACCGGGCGCGAGAAACGCTGGGCTGGCGCGCGACCACTCCGTTGGAGGTTACGATCCAGAAGGTTGCGGATGCATGCACGCCATGATCCAGAGCCAATCTCAGACCATCAGGAAGGGCCCGATGTTCGCAGCCCAGGACTATCTATCGGGATTGCGTGATCTGCGCGCTTCCGCCTACCTCGCTGCAAAGCAGATTCAGACGGAGCATCGGCGGAATCTGCTTGGAACGGCTTGGGTTTTGATCGGTTTCGCCATCACCGCGGGCGGTATCGCCTGGCTCATCGCGCAGCTTCAAGGCCGCCCGATCTCACTCCATATTCCGTACGTCGTCTTTGGATTCGCGGCATGGAACTTCATAAGCAGCAGCGTAACCGAAGGCTGCCACGCGCTCACGCGCAACCGTGGGCTCATGCTGCAGGCGCCGATGCCGCGCTCAATATTCGTGTTCTCGCTTGTGCTGAAGAAGCTCTACCTCCTGGCCCTGCATCTCATGGCCGCAGGCGTCATAGCCGCTGCGCTGGGCTGGCGGCCCAGCTTGGAAATGTTTTTGATTCTGCCCGCGCTCGCGATTTTCACCACCACCGCGATCGGCATCGTCAGCACCCTAGCCGTGGTGTGCGCCGTCTACCGCGACATCAGTGAGGTGGTGAACTCGGTGATGCGATTGTCCTTCTTCTTCACGCCGATCATCTGGACGATCGACACTCGTTTTGGAGAACGCGTCGATATCCAAAGCCTCAAGACCGTCGTGACGTACAATCCCTTCGCATACTTCCTCGAAATTCTCCGCGCGCCAATGCTCGGGGAGACGCCTGATGCGCTTGCATGGATCATCACGGGTCTGATCGGGCTCGCGATGCTCACCCTCGGCTTCCTGTTTGTTGAATGGCTGGGACGGCGCTTGGTCTATTGGCTGTGACCGAATGAATTCTAGCGGTTCCGACCGCCACGCTTTTCTGAACCCATCTAGACATCATCCTCCGAGACGCCGCGCGCGCCACGCCACAAACGTACCAGTTCCCGGCGGCGCGCCTCGTCGGGTAGATTTCCGTCTTGATCGATCATCACTCCGATCAGGTAACCAAGGGCACGACGCAGGTCCTCGACTTCATCCTCAAGTTCGGCCAACCGTTGCTGTTTCGGATCAGCGTTTGCGAAGCTGGCGCGCCCGTCGGCGTCAGGCGCGCTGAAGGCCCTCCAGAATTCCTCGCTTCGATCGGCGAAAAAGGTGCTGCACAGAAGTTCGTTATCCTCGCAATGCGCGTCCATGATGCGATGACTTTGACCCAGGGTCAGACCGCCACGTCGGCTTAAGGCCTCATCACTGACCCGTTCCTGAACCCAATTGAAGGGACGATTGTCGTGCTGATCCTCAAAAAGAAAAGGGGACGCGCGGAAAACATCCAGCAAAGCGCGATCGAAATTCGGATTCAGATAGCCCGGGATTGGATTGAAACCGGTTGCATCTATCTCGGCGTCAGAACAAAAGTCACCTAGCAAACCCCAGGCCCCCAAGAAGACACTGTCTAGAACCTTAAGCCTGTATTCCTCTACACCAATGCCGATATCTCTGTAAGACTGAAATGTTTTTGCATAGGAAGGGAGCAGCTTATCCACGCATCGGTCAACCCAATCATGCAGGCGCACACCTCGCTTGAGCTGCCACTGCTTCCAAGCTGAATAACACCAGTCGTCCTGACGTCTTATATAGTGTATTAATTTGACATCATAAGCATGAATAAATTTACTCACGAATTCTGCCTGACGTGGCTGGCCGAGTGCCTCCGCCGTCAGGACGAAACGTTCGCCAGGACCCGCCAGCGCAGCAGCATCCCGCACATGCTCGGCAGCTGCATCCCAGTTTGTTTTGTCGTCAATTATTGCGTTCGGCACTCCTTTTACTGGGCCTTCCTTTCCAACTCGCAGATCGGCCCCGAAAAGATAACAGCCCTGCGCGGCTAGCTTGTGTTGATTGCTGAGCAAGTATCGCTGAATCGCAGTGCTACCGCATTTTGAATGGCCGATATGAAGAACGAGCTTCGGCTTTGCCATGGAGCCAACACCATAAGGTCTTAAAAGCGCTTGCGCCTATGGCGGCGATGTCGTGAGCCATTGGCGATGGTTTATCCAAAACCGACAACAGCGCTTAATTGCAGCGCAGGGCGTCAGAGAGATGATTTCTAAGCCTTGATCGTTTAATGGCGAACGCTTAATCAGGCAACGCTCCGTGAGGGGCGCAGCATCAGTTAGGGATCATCGGATGCGAATCTTGGTGACGGGGGGGGCCGGCTTCATCGGCTCGGCCGTGGTCCGGCGCGCGATCGAAGACCGAGGCTATTCCGTGGTCAACGTGGATTCACTCACTTATGCGGCCAACCCGGACAATCTCGCCGACGTCGAGAACAGCCCGCTTTACGCCTTCGAGAAAGTCGACATTCGCGACGCCGGCGAGGTTGCGCGGATCTTCGAAACGTTTGCGCCGGATGCGGTTATGCATCTGGCCGCCGAGTCCCACGTCGACCGCTCCATCGACGGCCCGCTGAACTTTGTCGACACGAACGTGATGGGTACCGGCGTGCTGCTGACGGCGGCTCGAGACTACTGGTCCGAGCTCGACGAGGCGAGACGAGAGCGATTCCGCTTCCACCACATCTCCACCGACGAGGTCTACGGCACGCTTGGCGACGACGGCTATTTTACCGAGGAAACACGTTACCAACCGAATTCCCCCTATGCGGCGAGCAAGGCGGCCTCGGATCTGCTGGTCCGCGCTTGGGGCGAAACCTACGGCCTGCCGGTCGTCATCACCAACTGCTCCAATAATTACGGCCCCTACCAATTTCCTGAAAAGCTCATCCCGGTGGTGATCCTGAAGGCGATCTCCGGCCAGCCGATCCCGATCTATGGCGCGGGCACGAATGTGCGCGACTGGCTCTTCGTCGAGGATCACGCCGAAGCGCTGCTCACGGTGCTCGAGAAGGGCGAGCTAGGCGAAATCTATAATGTCGGCGGCGACAACGAGGCGCGCAACATCGATCTGGTCAAGACGATCTGCGCCATTCTCGATGAGGTCCGACCAGACGAGGCGGGACGATACGAGCGCCTCATCACCTTCGTCACCGACCGCCCTGGCCACGACAAGCGCTATGCGATCGATGCCGCGAAGATCAAGCGCGAACTCAACTGGTCGCCCTCGGTCACGCTGGAGGAGGGCCTGCGCCAGACGGTGCGCTGGTATCTGGAAAACGAGGCTTGGTGGCGCGCCATTCTCGATCGCGGATTCGATCAGCAGCGGCTTGGCCTGAAAGCCGCCAAGTCGGCATGAGGGGACGCCGGCTTCTGGTCCTCGGCCGGACCGGTCAGCTGGCCAGCGAACTGGCCCGCCGCGCCCCGGCGGCCGGCTGGACGATCGATCACATGGGGCGTGACCAGATCGACTTCGAGAACCCGGAGGCGGCCGAAGCGGCCTTCGCTGCGGCCGAACGTCCCGATCTCGTGATCAACGCCGCCGCTTTCACCGCGGTCGACCTCGCCGAGAGCGAGGAGCCAACGGCCAGGCGGATTAACGCCGAAACCCCGGCGCGGCTCGCCACGGCGTGCGCGGACCGCGCAATCCCCTTCATTCATATCTCAACCGACTATGTCTTCGACGGCGAGAAAGACGGCTACTACACCGAGATCGACACCCCGGCCCCGCGAAGCGCTTATGGGCGCACCAAGCTGGAGGGGGAACGCGCCGTCGCCGCGGCCGGGGGGCGCGCCCTGGTGGTGCGCACCTCCTGGGTCTATTCCCCGTTCGGGAAGAATTTCGTGAAGACCATGCTGCGCCTCGGCGAGGAGCGCGATACTCTGCGCATCGTCGACGACCAGTACGGGTGTCCGACCGCAGCCGGCGATCTCGCCGACGGTCTGATTGCGGCGAGCGAGCGTCTCGCCGCGGGCGACCATGAAGGCGGGCTCTATCACTTGGCTGGGACAGGCGATACGAGCTGGGCGGGCTTCGCCGACGCCATCTTCGAGCGGGCGCGAACCCGATGGGGACGCCGCCCGGAGGTGGAGCGAATCCCGTCCTCGGAATTTCCGACGCCGGCCCCACGCCCACGGAATTCACGCTTGGACAGCGGGCGCTTCGCACGTGATTTCGGCTATGCTGCATCGGCTTGGCGAGCATCGCTCGACGCCACGCTCGAAGAGCTGGGCATCTGCGAGGCGCACGCCTGATCCCGGCCCGCGCGCTCACGCCGAACACAGTCACCCGCAGCAGCACGCCAAAGCCCAAGCATCCTGACGTCGGCGACGGTCGAACGCCCGCCCCGCATCGATCGCTTCAAGCGCGACCGGGTGACGGGGTTTTTGGCCCCCTTCGGCCGCGCTTCGTGCAACGGGTGAGCCAGCGCCGCCCGTTCAATGCTGATCGCGCATTTCCCGATACATGCTCAGGCCCTCGCCGATGTCTCCATGATACAGGATTCGACCTCTGTCCATGATCATCACGGTGTCGCAGACGCTGCGCATCAGGCGAAGATTGTGGGTGGCCAGCACGAGAATGCTCGAGCGCGCGACCATCTCCTGCATGCGGCCGCGCGCCTTGTCGATGAAATCAGCGTCTCCCGCGCCCAGCCATTCATCCATCAACAGGATATCCGACTCGACTGCGGTGGTGATGGAAAATGCGAGGCGCAATGTCATCCCGCTCGAGTACTGGTAAATCGGCTGGTGGATCCAGTCGCCGATGCCGGCGAACTCGATGATGCTCGGAACGAGACGCTCGATCTCCCCGAACGAGAAGCCGAGGAGCACGCCCCGCAGGAAGATGTTCTCGTAGCCGGTCGCGTTCGGCATGAAGCCCGAGGTGGCGTTGAAAATAGCGGCCGTGTCGCCCTCGACGGAAATCGCGCCCTCCGTAGGCACATACACGCCCGCCAGAGTGCGCAAGAGCGTGCTCTTGCCCGAGCCGTTCTTGCCGATCAGGCCAAGCTTGGTCCCCGGCATCAGATCGAAGCTGACATCCGAGAGTGCCTTATAGCCACGGGACTTCCGTCCGAAAGGCAGGCCCGTCGGGTAGCGCACGCATAGATCACGGGCCCTAATATGGGGTTGGGGGCTATTCCTGTTCACTCTCGGCTCGCTCGTGTTTCGCCCTGCGGGGCGCAAAAGCCCTGCTCTCTCGCCAGCGGACTCGGCCTCGCCTAATAAGTAACGATTCCCTGATGTTGCGGAAATCAGCGATTGCAGGGCGCTCCAGAACAGAACGCGCTTTGCAGATCGAAGCGTCAGGGTCAACGCTGCCGCACGGGGCCGCCCGAAGAAACGCCCCAAGCTGTCGGGCGATCTTTCTCATTAATATCCAAAAATTGTATCGTAAACTGGAAGCGGGTCTTGGGCTTCGACCGTCGGCGAATGCTTCGGTGCGTTCAGGTGCGGCGTATCGGCGCCGTCGTGCGAGAGCCACGCTTGGTCCGATGGCCCGCCGACAGCGGAGATTCTGAGGAAGCCTTACGTGATCGAGTTCGGATCCGGGTCGATGTGTCGCCGCAGCGCTGAATTCGGGGATGACTAATGAAGCGCGACGGGATGCTCCAGCCAGTGATATTGTGCGGAGGACGCGGAACGCGGCTGTGGCCGATCTCGTCGGTTCAGCGGCCCAAGCCGTTCCTCGCCCTCAATTCTTCACACACAATGCTGCGCGAAACCGCGAATCGAGTGGCCGGGCCGACGCACTGCGGGTTGGATTTCGCTCCAGCATGCGTCATCGGGTCGGCGCGTAATAGGGCACTTGTCCGGCGGGAACTTCCTGACGCGCCCCTTATCCTCGAGCCCGCACCCCGCAATTCCGCCCCCGCTGTGGCGGCAGCCGCGCTCTCCTGGCCCGACGATACGCTGATCCTGATACTGCCCGCCGATCATTACATCCGCGACACCGCAGCGCTTCACCGAGCGATCAAGGCCGGCGCGGAGGCCGCTGCGCAGGGGAAGATCGTCACCCTGGGCCTGAAGCCGGACCATGCACAGGCGGGCTACGGGTACATCCGCACCCCGCGGGACACGCCGCTCGAGCGCGCTGCGCCGGCTGAAGCGTTCATCGAAAAGCCGAACCAGGACGTCGCGCAGAAATATCTAGAGAGCGGCGACCATCTCTGGAATTCCGGGATTCTCATATTCCGAGGCGACGCCATGCTCGAAGCCTTCGAGCGCCACGCTCCAGACATCGTCGCGTCAGTGCGGGCGGCCGGCGAGAACGCCCTTCCACCGCGCGCCGGCGCGGAGGCGCGCCTCGACCCGGTCGCTTTCTCGCGATGTCGGTCGGAGTCGGTCGACTACGCCCTGATGGAGAAGGCCGAATCCGCCGCCGTCGTCCCGGTAGACATGGGTTGGAGCGATATCGGGGATTTCGCCAAACTGCACGCCGTCAAGGCCGCATCGCCCGAAGCGAACGTCTGCGAGGGCCCCGTGTTTGCACGCGAATCATCGGGATGCTACCTGCGCAGCGACGGCCCAGTGATTGCAGTCCACGGCCTGAACGGCGTCGCTGTCGCGGCGACACCGCGCGGCGTCATCGTTACTCGACTGTCTGAAGCGGATACGACCAGATCCCTGACCAAAGATGCGGCCCGACGCGGGTTCGCCGCATCCATATCCAACGATACGATAGACCGGGTCCGCCGATGGCTGTTCTCTGCTTGCCTTCCGCATTGGGCGGATAACGCATGGGATCCCAAGCACGGCGGCTTTGTTGAAGCGCTGGACCTGAACGGTCGCCCACTAGCGAAGCTCGACCGCCGCGGGCGCGTTCTTCCGCGTCAAATTTACAGCTTCTCCCAAGCTCTTAACCTTGGATGGAGCGACGACCGCGCGCGGCGGCTGGTGGCGGACGGCCTTGACTATATTGACACGCGCGCGCGTTCGCCGGGCGGAGGGTGGGCGAGCTCGCTCGGGCCGGAAGGGGAGATCCTGTCCAGCACCCCCGCGCTCTACGATCATGCCTTCATCGTTCTCGCAGGCGCGGCTGCGTTCAAGGCGACGGGAGAATCGCAGGCCCGCGAGCTCGCTGAAGAGGCCCTTGACTTCATTGACGCGAAGCTCCGCGACCGGACGCATGGAGGCTTCTTTGATACGGCCGCCTCGCCCGACCGTCGCCGCTCCAATCCGCATATGCATCTGCTCGAAGCGTGTCTCGCGCTACACGAAGCGACCGGCGAAACTCGCGCGCGCGAATTGGCGCTGGAGGTTGTGGAGCTGTTCGAGACTCGCTTCTTCGACCCGCGCAGTAACGCGCTTGCAGAGAATTTCACCCGGGAATGGGCGCGCGAGCCCGGCGCTGAAGGCGACCTTGTCGAACCCGGCCATTGCTACGAATGGTCCGTTCTACTGGGATTCTTCGAAGAGGAGACAGGACGTGATCTCCTGAGCTGGCGCCGCCGCCTGATCAGTTTCGCCGACCGGGTCGGCCGGAACGATCAGGGATTCGCTGTCGACGCCGTCGACCGGCAGGCCCGGGTCATCCGCGGCGGACGGAGGCTCTGGCCGCAGCTGGAGATGTTCCGCGCCAAGCTGTTTCACCCTGAAACCGCGCCACCGGGAGAGGCCGGGCGCATCCTGGAGCGCGTCATGTCTAGCTACCTTGCTGACGGCCCGGACGGCGGCTGGATGGACTCGTACGACGACAAGGGCCGCCCCGACGCCTTCACAGTGCCGGCGAGCATGCTCTATCACATGCTCACCGCCTTCACTCCGCTGTTTGAGTCTGAAGCTAGATAGTCCGATGGGCTATGCTGATTAGCCGTTGGCGACAATCAACTCCGGTCGATTGGAATGCTCGCGGCATTGGTGACAAGACACACTAAACCCCTAGTGTTTGTTATAACGTATGACAATCTGTATAAACATGATCTTGATTGCACCAAAAACGCCTATGTTATGGACTTACAAAATCTAAGTATAATGTCAAATTTGTAACCAGGGAATAATTTATTCTTCCCGAATATATAACTATTCAATATTTTTGAAACAATTTATAAATTTTTTCTACCTAGTTGAATTCATTAAATGAAAATGCTGGTTTCCAAGCCGTTTATGCATAAGGACAGGAGGGGAAGATGCCCAGCAAACTCACGCGCGCATCCACAGTCGCACTCATTGCCGCCCTCGGCGGGTTTTTATTTACTGCACACGCGCAAGACGCTTGCGCGGACGGTCCAAACACTGACTCACTCGAATGCGGCGACGCGGCGGACGCCTCGGGCACGTTGGGCGCGACCGCCGTCGGCGACAATTCGACCGCCAGCGGCGCCCAGTCGACAGCCATCGGCGAGAATGCGACCGCCTCTGGCAACGCGGGCGTCGCCGTCGGCGAAGACTCGACCGCGTCAGCTGATTTCACGACAGCGCTCGGCAATAACGCGTCCGCCTCCGGCATCGAATCGGTTGGGCTTGGCATGCGCGCGGCGGCATCCGGCGAATCCGCGATCGCGCTTGGATACCGAGCGTCGGCGGCGGCTACAGATTCGATCATCATCGGCGAGGAAGCCGAGACTGTGCTGTCGGGCTCGACCGGCGCGATTGCGATCGGATCGGACGGCGACGCGAATGGCGTCGGCGCGACCGCGAATGAGAACTCCGTCGCGATCGGTCTTGACGCCTCAGTCGAAGGAACCGAATCCGTCGGCCTTGGCTTCCGCGCCGACGCCAGCGGCAGCTTCGCGGTCGCGGTGGGTCAGCGCGCGACCGCCTCGGCCATCCAGAGCACGGCGATCGGCGAAGACGCAGTCGCCAGCGGCAGCCAGGGCGTGGCACTCGGGGCTGAGGCCGATGCGCTTGCTGACGACTCCATCTCGATCGGCGGCCTTTCCAGCGTGTTCAGCAACGGCCACCGGTCGATCACCCTTGGTTATTTTGCGCAGACCGGCGGTGAGGACACGATCCTGATCGGCGACAGCGTGCGCACCAATGTCGATCGCGCAGTCGTAATCGGCGCGCAGGCCAACTCTTCGGGCCTCAACAGCGTCGTTGTCGGCCAGGAAGCCGACGCCGGCGCGGACGGCGCCGTCGCCATCGGAGGCGACGACGCCGATGGCGACACCGAAGGTGCGCAGGCCACTGGCGCGGGTTCGGTCGCGCTGGGGGCGGACACGCTGGCCAACGCCGAGGACTCACTTGCTGTCGGCATCGGCGCGGAAGCCACGGCCATCGACGCTTTCGCACTTGGCGGAGATGCGACCGCCAGCGCGGATCGCGCGACCTCTATCGGGACTTCGGCTGATGCGACCGGGACGAATGCGGCCGCGATCGGCGTCAACGCTGATTCGGCTGGCCAGAACGCGGTCGCGATCGGGGCGAACGCCAACGCCAGCATCCGTAACACGCTTGCGCTGGGCGCCTTTTCCAAAGCCAGCGGACGCGATGCGATCGCGCTCGGGCTTCAGGCCGAAGCGACCGCACTGCAAGCCGCGGCCATTGGCCGAGGAGCATCAGCATCCGGAGAACGCTCTTTCGCATTCGGGCCGAACGCCAGCGCCGCTTTCGACGACAGCGTAGCCATCGGCCCTGGAGCGACCACGACCTTCGCCGGCCAGATCCTGCTCGGCGCGGCGAGCTCGTTCTACACCCTGCCCGGCCTCGGCGATCCGGCCAACCTCATCTCGGTGGGCGACGCCGGCGCCGACTTCGTCGTCGTCTCCGACACCTCGGGCAATCTCAGCAGCATCGATATCGGCGAGTTCTCCACCAGCGCCGGCACGAGCTCGGCGAGCACGCAGACCGCCGCCGTGGAGAGTGCGGGCGGCTCGTCGAGCGGCGAGTCCGCGCGCATCGAGGCGCTGCAGTCGCAGATGGAGGCCATGCAGGCCCAGCTCGAGCAGATGCAGGCCCAGCTCGCCCAGGCCCAGGTCGGCGCAGGCGCCGGAACGACGGCGACCGCCGCGGCGGATGATCACCGCGGGACCGGCGCCGAACCGCGCGCGACCGAGGAGGTCGCCCCGACCTCGACGACCCGCGTGGCGGCGACGTCGACGGCCTCGTCGGGACGCTACACGCTGCAGAGCGCAGGCACGGCCAACATCACCACCCAGACGGTCGCCGAAAACGCCACCGCCATCGCCAGTCTCGAAAACGAGTTCGCCTCGTTCCGCACCGAGTTCGACGCGCTCGAAAACGTGGTCAACGCCAACTCAGAGACCGCCGAGATCAACAGCGACGGCGTCGCCGTGGCCATGGCCATGGCCGGCATGACAGGCCTGCAGAAGGACGAGAACTTCGCGCTGTCGGCCAACTGGGGCCTCTACAACGACGCCAACGGCGTCGCCTTCAACGGCGCGGCGCGCTTCTCCGAGCGCATCACCGTCAACGCCGGTCTCGGCTGGGGCGCCGAAACCGGCGAAATCGGCGCCCGCGCCGGAATCCGCATGGGCTGGTAAACCAACCACACGCGAAACGCGAAAACGGCCGCGAGGGGAAAAATCCATCCCTCGCGGCCGGGATTCTTTCCATGCCGCCCGGGTTCTCGGGCGGCGTCATTCTTCTCATTGACATTGACCGATATCACCCTTCACGCGAATAAGGCTTTGATTCGCCCAAAACGTGCTGGCTATGGTTGCTCCCTTCTTACGCGAAACGAGGGGGCATCCCATGAAGAAGCTATTGACAACCGCCGCCGCCGCTACGCTCGCCGCGGCCGTTCAATCGATCCCGTTCAACGCCGCCGCCGGGCAGGACGCCTGTGAGGACGGCGCGAACAGCGGCTCGCTTCAATGCGGCGACAACGCCGACGCTTCGGGCACAGGCGGCGCGACTGCGGTTGGCGACGACGCAGAAGCGAGCGGTAAGAGCTCGACGGCGGTGGGTCAACTTGCGCTAGCATCCGGCGACAACTCTACTGCGATAGGTTGGGATACGGAGGCTTCGTTCATTGGGACCACTGCCGTTGGTTCCCTTGCACAAGCCTTGGGGCAAGAAGGTACGGCAGTCGGGAGATTCGCCAACGCCTATGCAGAGGGGACGTCGCTTGGGTCATCAGCAAAGGCTCTTGAAGTTGGTGCCATTGCACTCGGATATCGCGCCTTCGCCGCAAATTCTCAGAGCATCTCCATCGGTTCCGATTCACAGGCAATCGGAGACGGAAGCATCGCCATCGGCGGCGATCTTGATGATAATGGATTTGGTGCTCAATCGCTAAACCATACAAATACGATCGCTATCGGCGGCGACTCCTATGTCACTGGACTTGGCGCAGTCGCCCTCGGTGCCGAAACCGTCGCCACTGGAAGGGAGTCCCTTGCACTGGGTGCCGGCGCGACCGCCGACCAGATCGACGCCATCGCCCTCGGCGCGGGCGGCGCGGCCACTGGCGCGGGTTCGGTCGCGCTGGGGGCGGACACGCTGGCCAACGCCGAGGACTCACTTGCTGTCGGCATCGGCGCGGAAGCCACGGCCATCGACGCTTTCGCACTTGGCGGAGATGCGACCGCCAGCGCGGATCGCGCGACCTCTATCGGGACTTCGGCTGATGCGACCGGGACGAATGCGGCCGCGATCGGCGTCAACGCTGATTCGGCTGGCCAGAACGCGGTCGCGATCGGGGCGAACGCCAACGCCAGCATCCGTAACACGCTTGCGCTGGGCGCCTTTTCCAAAGCCAGCGGACGCGATGCGATCGCGCTCGGGCTTCAGGCCGAAGCGACCGCACTGCAAGCCGCGGCCATTGGCCGAGGAGCATCAGCATCCGGAGAACGCTCTTTCGCATTCGGGCCGAACGCCAGCGCCGCTTTCGACGACAGCGTAGCCATCGGCCCTGGAGCGACCACGACCTTCGCCGGCCAGATCCTGCTCGGCGCGGCGAGCTCGTTCTACACCCTGCCCGGCCTCGGCGATCCGGCCAACCTCATCTCGGTGGGCGACGCCGGCGCCGACTTCGTCGTCGTCTCCGACACCTCGGGCAATCTCAGCAGCATCGATATCGGCGAGTTCTCCACCAGCGCCGGCACGAGCTCGGCGAGCACGCAGACCGCCGCCGTGGAGAGTGCGGGCGGCTCGTCGAGCGGCGAGTCCGCGCGCATCGAGGCGCTGCAGTCGCAGATGGAGGCCATGCAGGCCCAGCTCGAGCAGATGCAGGCCCAGCTCGCCCAGGCCCAGGTCGGCGCAGGCGCCGGAACGACGGCGACCGCCGCGGCGGATGATCACCGCGGGACCGGCGCCGAACCGCGCGCGACCGAGGAGGTCGCCCCGACCTCGACGACCCGCGTGGCGGCGACGTCGACGGCCTCGTCGGGACGCTACACGCTGCAGAGCGCAGGCACGGCCAACATCACCACCCAGACGGTCGCCGAAAACGCCACCGCCATCGCCAGTCTCGAAAACGAGTTCGCCTCGTTCCGCACCGAGTTCGACGCGCTCGAAAACGTGGTCAACGCCAACTCAGAGACCGCCGAGATCAACAGCGACGGCGTCGCCGTGGCCATGGCCATGGCCGGCATGACAGGCCTGCAGAAGGACGAGAACTTCGCGCTGTCGGCCAACTGGGGCCTCTACAACGACGCCAACGGCGTCGCCTTCAACGGCGCGGCGCGCTTCTCCGAGCGCATCACCGTCAACGCCGGTCTCGGCTGGGGCGCCGAAACCGGCGAAATCGGCGCCCGCGCCGGAATCCGCATGGGCTGGTAAACCAACCACACGCGAAACGCGAAAACGGCCGCGAGGGGAAAAATCCATCCCTCGCGGCCGGGACCTTCTCGCGTCATCGCACGCGGCCACGCAGTGGAGGTCGACCGCGCTACTCTACCGTAACGGACTTGGCCAGATTGCGTGGTTGGTCGATATCGGTGCCTTTTAGCGCAGCAGTATGATAAGCGATCATCTGTAGCGGCGCCGCCGCCACGATCGGTTGGATCAGGCGAGGACAGTCGGGCAGAACCAAGACCTCATCGGCAAGTTCCCCGGCGCGCTGCGCGCCTTTTGGATCCGTAATAAGAATCACATGCGCACCGCGCGCGCGCACTTCCTGCATGTTCGAGCAAGTCTTCTCGAATAATGGATCAGACGGGGCCACTACAACTACAGGCGTCCCATCCTCGATCAGAGCAATTGGGCCGTGCTTCAACTCGCCGGCCGCGTAGCCTCCAGCGTGGATGTAGCTGATTTCTTTTAACTTTAGCGCCCCCTCCAACGCCAGCGGGAAGAACACTCCGCGGCCGAGATAAAGTACATTAGACGCTCGGGCGAGCGTATGCGCGATCTGCTGGATCTTGGGTTCAAGCCGGAACGCCTCGTTGATTTGGCGCGGCGCCTGGACAAGCGCGTCAACGAGCGCTGCACCTCCTTCGGCGTCGAGCTGACCGCGTGCTTCTGCTGCGCTGCCGGCGAGGCATGCGAGCGCGGTGAGCTGAGCCGTGAACGCCTTTGTGGAAGCCACCCCGATCTCCGGACCGGCCTCGGTTAGGATCACGTCTTTCGCCTCGCGCGCGATAGTCGACTCCGGCACGTTTACGACAGCCACAGTGTCGGCCCCCGAAGCTTTAACGTAGCGCAACGCAGCCAACGTATCTGCAGTTTCGCCAGACTGGGAAATGAAGACAGCGGCGTCATGCTCGCGTACAACTGGTTCGCGATAGCGGAATTCGGACGCGACATCTGCTTCAACTGGAAGTTGTGCAAGCGATTCGAACCAGTATTTCGCTATCGCTCCAGCATAAAGTGCAGTACCGCAAGCCGTCAGAAAGAGTCGTTCGGTGGTCCTCCAGTCAACACCAGTTTCGACTGTGAAGCGCCCATAGCCTGCATCAACGTAGCGTGAGAGCGTCCTCGCAATGGCGTCAGGCTGCTCGTGGATCTCCTTTTCCATGAAATGGCGGTACTCGCCCTTATCCGCGTAACCCGCCACGGCCTCCGAGAGCTTGACATCCCGGCTAACTTCGCGACCGCTACTGTCACGGACAGTTATGGCCGCGCGCGAGATTTCGGCACAATCTCCGTCCTCGAGGTAGATTAGGCGACGCGACAGCCCGGCGAGGGCGAACGCATCAGAGCCGACAAAGGCTTCCTGCTCGCCGAGACCGATCACAAGCGGGCTACCCTCTCGCGCCGCCCAAATCCGCCCGGGCTCGTCAGCGCACATTGCTGCGATCGCATAGGCGCCGCGCAACCGCCGGACAGTCTCGTCGAATGCCGACGTCATATCGAGGCCGCCCTCCAAGCGCGACCTGATCAGGTGCGCAATCACCTCGCTATCCGTGTCACTCTCGAAATTGTAGCCAGCTTCTTTCAGCTCACCTTCCAGCTCTCTGTAATTCTCAATTATGCCGTTATGAACAATTGCGACCGGACCTGCAGCGTGGGGGTGAGCATTGCGCTCCGTTGGCGCGCCGTGCGTCGCCCACCGCGTGTGGGCGATCCCATCAAACCCTTCCAACGGATCGTCGCGGACCACCGCCTCAAGATTCGAGAGCTTACCTTCCGCCCGGCGTCTCTGGAGTTCACCATTACGGTCTAGAACGGCAATTCCGGCTGAATCATAGCCGCGATATTCGAGCCGTTTCAGGCCGCTCAAGAGACGTTCAGTGACGGGCGCAGTCCCGACGATGCCGATGATCCCGCACATTAATCCATCCGGTCTAGAACGCCCGGCCCGTGTTTGGGCGCTTCAAGGTTCAATGACTACAAGACTAGGTTTTGGTCGTTGACGATTTGTATTTTTGGGGCTGGCTGCAGCGGCCGATACTCACGTATTGAAAGTCCGCAGAGGACACTTCTTCCGGATCGTAGATATTGCGCAGATCGACCAGCACCGGCTCGCGCAGCGCGGTCCGGATGCGCTCGAGATCGAGCGCGCGGAACTCGTTCCATTCCGTCACGATCACCAGCGCGTCGGCCCCTTCCGCGCAGAGATACGGACCGGTCATGAACTCGACGTCGTCGAGGAGCGCCTCGGCCTCGGCGGTCGCGGCCGGGTCGAAGGCCTGGATGCGGGCGCCCGCTTTCTGCAGGGCCGGGATGATGTCGAGGCTCGGCGCCTCGCGCATGTCGTCGGTGTTCGGCTTGAAGGCCAGGCCGAGCACGGCGATCGTCTTGCCATCGACGGAGCCGCCGCAGGCTTCGATCACCTTGCCGGCCATCGTCTGCTTCCGGCGGGCGTTCGACTCCACCACGGTCTCGACCAGGCTCAGCGGCGAGCCGGCGTCCTGGGCGGTGCGGACCAGCGCCAGCGTGTCCTTGGGGAAGCACGAGCCGCCATAGCCGGGGCCGGCGTGCAGGAATTTCGACCCGATCCGGTTGTCGAGCCCGATGCCGCGCGCGACTTCCTGAACGTTGGCGCCGACGGATTCGCACAGGTCGGCGATCTCGTTGATGAAGGTGATCTTCATCGCCAGGAAGGCGTTGGAGGCGTACTTGATCAGCTCGGAGGTGCGCCGGCTCGTGAACAGGATCGGCGTCTCGTTGAGGAAGAGCGGGCGATACAGCTCGCGCATGACCTCGCGCGATCGCTCGTCCTCGGCGCCGACGACGACGCGGTCGGGGCGTTTGAAGTCGTCGATCGCCGCGCCCTCGCGCAGGAATTCCGGGTTCGACACCACCGAAAAATCGGCGTTCGACCGCGTCTCGTTGATGATTCGCTCGACCTCGTCGCCGGTGCCCACGGGCACCGTCGACTTGTTCACCACGACGGTGAAGCCCTCCATCGCCGCGGCGATCTCGCGCGCGGCGGCGTAGACATAGCTGAGATCGGCGTAGCCGTCCCCGCGCCGCGAGGGCGTGCCCACCGCGATGAACACGACATCGGCCTCGCGCACCGCGTCGGTGAGATCGGTCGAGAAATCCAGCCGCCCTTCGCGGACATTGCGCTCGACGAGCAGATCGAGGCCCGGTTCGTAGATCGGGATAACGCCCTTCTCGAGCGCGGCGATCTTCTCGGCGTTCTTGTCGACGCAGGTCACGGTGTGACCGAAATCGGCGAAGCACGCCCCCGAGACGAGGCCCACATATCCGGTCCCGATCATGGCTACGTGCATCAGCTTACCCTCGTGTCGCCTGCCTTCGCGAACGCCCGCACGCTCGACCGCGGACGCATCTTCGCGTGCTGCTTTAGCGTCCTTTCAGGAGTCGGTCGAGGATCGCCGCACAGTCTTCGCCGTCGGCGGCGTCGGCGAGCGCGAACGCGGCGAACGCCTCCAGATATCCCGTCTTCGAGCCGGTATCGAACGTCTCGCCGGTGAAAGGCAGGGCGTGGAAGGGCCGCGTCGCCATCAGCTTGAGCATGGAGTCGGTGAGCTGGATCTCGCCGCCGGCGCCGGCCTCCTGCTCGGCGAGCAGGTCCATGATATCCGGCTCGAGGATATAGCGCCCGGAGATCATCAGGTTGGACGGCGCGTCGGCGACCGCGGGCTTCTCGACCATGCCGCGCATCTCGACCAGCGCGCCGCGGCGCTCGCCGGGCTCGATCACGCCGTACTTGGAGACGTCCTCGCGCGGCACCTCCTCGACCGAGATGATGTTGCCGCCGACCCCGGCGCGGGCGTCGACCATCTGCTTCAGGCAGGGCGGATCGGAACGCATGATCATGTCGGGCAGGAGCACGGCGAAGGGCTCGTCGCCGACGATGTCGCGCGCGCACCAGACCGCGTGGCCCAGGCCGAGCGGCGCCTGCTGGCGCACGAAGCTGCACTGGCCGGCGGCGGGCAGGTCGGCGCGCAGCCGGTCGAGCAGGTCGGTCTTGCCCTTGGCCGCCAGCGTCGCCTCGAGCTCGTAGGCCGAGTCGAAGTAGTCCTCGATCGCGGCCTTGTTGCGGCCGGTGACGAAGATGAAGTGCTCGATCCCGGCCGCGCGCGCCTCGTCGACGACGTATTGCAGCGCCGGGCGGTCATAGACCGGCAGCAATTCCTTGGGGATGACCTTGGTCGCGGGGAGCACCCGCGTGCCGAGACCGGCGACGGGCAGGACGGCTTTACGGACGGGTTTCATGAGGATTCCCCGGGAGCGGACAGCGGCGGCGTGACGCCGAATGCGCCGCTTTTTCAATCAGCGCGAGCGAACAATCAAGCGCTGACCCGCGACGCCCCGCCGCGGACGCGCGGTCGGAAGCGCCGCCCGGACGGCATGACGCCCCCGTCCGGCGCGGACGGGGGCGTCTCTGGCGTCGACCCGGCGAACCGGGCTCACGCCCGATTGCCGCGCACGGCGAAAAACAGCCCGATCAACAAGAGCACGACCTGGAACTCCATGCCGCCCATCGGGTGGCTGTCGGACGGCGTGAAGCTCCAGCGGCCCCAGTGGACCATGGCGATGGCGCCGAGCATGACGGGGATGATCGCCAGTCCGCCGAGACGGGTGGCGAGATCGCCGAGCCGCCCGGCGACCAACCCGCCGGCGAGAACGCCGAGACCGCCGGCCAGCTCAGCCAGCCCGACCAGCGCCCAGACGAGCATCGGCAGGCCCATCATCGCGGCGCCGCCTTCAAGGTCGGCGAATTTCTGTGCGCCGTGAAAGACGAACACGCTCGCCAGCGCGACCCGGAGCAGCCAGTGCGCCCGCCCGGCGAATGGCGAAGGCGTCGAGGTGGGATTCGAAGCATCGGCCATGGGTGCGTCTCCTCTGTTTCAGCCGTACGCGCCCGATGTCTGCACGCACGGTTGCGATTTCCATGGACGCTGACGCGCGTGTGACGGTCGATCACCGAAGCGGGATCGCGCGTGAAGACGCGTGCGCGGGCGGCGCGATCGACACGAGCCTGGATAAGCCGATCATTTCGGCGAACCAGCAATTGTGTTAACTTCCCGCGCCTTCTGATCGCAATGCAGGAGGCCGGGTTCGGCGTGCGCGGACCGGTCGGGCTCAAGGGACGGACCGGCGGCCGCGGGCCGAAGCCGATCGGGTGGACAGGACCCAGGGGAGGCTCTTCATGAAAGGCCAGATCGTCGCGGCGGCCGCCGTCGCGTTCGGCGCCGCCGCGCTCTTCACCGGCGCCGGCGAAGCCAGCAATACGTGCAACTTCACCATGAGCGGCTCGACCATGCTGCTCAACGGCGATTGCACGACCACCGAGACCATCTACGTGCCCGACGGCGTGACGCTCGACGGACAGGGCCATTCCATCACGGCCCTCGACCCCTTCGAGGGGGCGGTCGTCGAGAACGAGGCCGGCGCCGTCGAGATGCACGTGACGCGCCTGGTCGTCGCCGCCGACCTGCCGCAGGGCTGCCGCGCCGACCTCGAGGGCGTCCGCTTCCTGGGCGCGTCGGGAAGCGTCAGCCACTCGACGGTGGCCGACATCACGCAGGACAGCGGATGCCAGACCGGCGTCGGAATCGTCGCGCGCAATGAGGGCACGACGGTCGAGGAATCGGTATCGATCAGCCACAGCGTGATCGAGAATTACGGCAAGGGCGGCATCGCCTGCATCGGCAGCGGATCGTGCACGATCGAGCACAACGTGATCACCGAGTCCGCCGACCAGGACCGGCTCGGCGCGAACAGCGTCCAGTTCAGCCTGGGCGCGGGCGGGTCCCTGCGCTTCAACCATATCGGCGGCAATCAGTGGCTCGGCGACAGCGCGTACGCCGCGACCGCCGTGCTGGCGTTCGAAAGCGACGACGTGCTGATCGCCAACAACAATATCGGCGGCAATTCCGACGTCGCCGTCTACGTCTATGGCGACGACGCCGCGACCGTCGACAACAACCGCATCTTCGAACGCTCCCCGGACGACGGCTACTATCCCGTCAACTACGGCGTCGAGTGGGGCCTGCTCGACGTGGGAAGCGGCAACGTGATGACCAACAACAAGGTGCGCGGCTACGAGATCCCGGCGGCGAGCTCTCCCGACGACGGCGACATTTCCGGCACCCGGGTCGTGGCCGAGGGCGAAGCGCCTTCGGCGTCCGACTGGTGCCCGGCCAATGTGTGCGACTGAACGGAGGCGAGGATGATTCGCAAACCGATGACGATCCCGGCGGCGGTCCTCGCGATGCTGGTCGCCGCGCCGGCCGCGTCGGCGCAGACCGGCGCCGCCGGCCCGCCGGATCCGTGCGAGCGCGGACCCGGGGCGTTTCCGGCCGCGGCCGAGAATTCGCGGGAGGTCCGCGACGCCGACGCCCGGCGCGCGGCCGAGCGGCGGGCTCAGGCCCTGGAGGAGAAGGGACCGCGCTCGGCCGCCGCCGAACGCGCGAACCGCCGGGAGGCCGAACGCTGCGGCGCCGGCGCGTTGCCTTCGTCGGAGGCCGGGCCGGATCGGCGCCGCGGCGCCCCCGATCGCTGAGGCGCCGCGTTAACGTCGACCGGTCGAATCGGCGGACGGCTGAACGCGCCGCGCGTCTTCGACGGCGTCAGCCGTCGGCCTTCTCCACGCCCCACCGCGGCGCGTGGAACGCCCAGGCGTCGGCGATGATGGTCTCGGGCGTCGAGCGCGCCGGGCGGAAATCGAGCAAGTCCCGAGCCCGGCCGACATCGGCGTACAGCCGGGCGACGTCGCCCGGCCGGCGCGGATTGATCTCGTGGGGCACGGGCCGGCCGGTCGCGCGCTCGACGGCGTTCAGGATCTCGCGCACGCTGAAGCCGGCGCCGGTGCCCAGATTGCACACGATCTCGGGCGTTCCGCCGATCAGGCGCTTCAGCGCGGCGACGTGGGCGTCGGCGAGATCGGCGACGTGGATGTAGTCGCGGACGCAGGTCCCGTCGGGCGTGTCGTAATCCTCGCCGAACAGCCGCATCGCCTCGCCCAGTCCTGCGGCGGCCTTGAGCGCGTTCGGGATGAGATGCGTCTCGGGATCGTGCTCCTCGCCGATCTCGCCGTCAGGGCTGGCGCCGGCGGCGTTGAAATATCTCAGCGCGGCGTAGCGCAGGCTGTGGGCGCGGGCCGCATCGGCGAGCATCTGCTCGACGGCGCGCTTGGTGCGGCCGTAGACGCTCGCCGGCTTGAGCGGCTCGGCTTCCGAGATCGGCAGCGCCTCCGGCTCCCCGTAGACCGCGCAGGTCGAGGAGAACACGATCGACTCGCAGCCGGCCCGGCCCATCGCGGCGAGAAGCGAGGCGCTGCCGGCGACGTTGTTGTCCCAGTATTTGAGCGGCTCGCGCTCGCCCTCGCCGACCTCGATGCTGGCGGCGAAGTGCATCACCGCGGCGGGCCGGTGCTCGGCGAAGGCGGCGTCGAGCGCGGCGACGTCGCGGATGTCGCCGCGCACGAGCGGCCCCCAGCGCACGGCGTGTTCATGACCCGAGGACAGGTCGTCATACACGACCGGCCGGTATCCGGCCGCGTGAAGCGCCTTGCAGGCATGCGAGCCGATATAGCCCGCACCGCCCGCGACAAGAATGGTCTCGGCCACGCCGCCCGCCTCCGCTCGATCGCTGACCCCAGCCTCCTAATCCAGGCGCCGCGAACAGACAACAACGCCGCCGGGAACATCGAATATTCCATTCGCTGGACGTCGACTCACGGGGTGCTAGGCTTGACGCGGCAGCAATCAAGGGGACCGCCATGAAATTCGCAGCCATTCTCGCCGCGGGCGCCGCGGCAGCCGCTTTCGCGGCGACGCCGGCCGGGGCCCAGCAGCCGGGCCTTTCGGCCCAGATGCTCGAGCAGGTCCGCGACAGCTATATCTTCGTCTTCGACAACAGCGTCGCGCCGTCCGCCGTCGAATCGCGGGCGCAGGGCTTGGTCAATCGCGCCGGGGGCCAGGTCGGCCACGTCTACACGACGGCGATCCGGGGTTTCTCCGCGCGCATGCCCGCCCAGGCCGCGGAGCGCCTGGTGCAGCAAAATCCCAATATCGCCTATTACGAGCGCGACCAGGTCGCGTTCGCTTTCCCGCCGCCGCCATGCAAGGGGCCGAACGCCGGCGATCCCGGCTGCGATGACGGCGGCGGCGACGGCGGCGGGTCCGACCCCGCCCAGCAGACGCCGTGGGGGATCGAGCGCGTGAACGGCGGCGCGACCGGCTGGTCGGGCGCGGCCTGGGTGATCGATTCGGGCATCGATCTCGATCATCCCGACCTCAATGTCGACACGACGCGCAGCGCCAACTTCGTCAGCCGCGGCCCGAAGACCGCCGACGACGGCAACGGCCACGGCACGCATGTCGCCGGCACCATCGCCGCGATCGACAACAATATCGGCGTGATCGGCGTCGCGCCGGGCGCGCCGGTCGTGGCGGTCCGGGTGCTGAGCAATAGCGGCTCGGGGTCGTATTCGGACGTCATCGCCGGCATCGACTATGTCGCGGCGGAAGGCGCGCCGGGCGACGTCGCCAACATGAGCCTGGGCGGCGGCTTCAGCCAGGCCGTCAATGACGCGGTCATCGCCGCAGCCGGCAACGGGATCCGTTTCTCGCTCGCGGCCGGCAACTCGGGCGACGACGCGAACAACTACTCGCCGGCGAGCGCCAACCACGCGAACATCTGGACGGTCTCGGCCAGCGACTCCGGTGACGGCTGGGCGTCGTTCTCCAACTACGGCAACCCGCCCATCGAGTGCGCCGCTCCCGGCGTCGGCGTGCTGTCGACCTACAAGGACGGCGCGTACGAGACGCTGTCGGGAACCTCGATGGCCGCGCCGCACGTGGCCGGCATCCTGCTGTTCGGCAACCCGGGCAGCGACGGAACCGTCTCCGGCGACCCGGACGGCGATCCCGATCCGATCTGCGTGAACTGAGCGATCACAGCTCCTGGTCGAACTCGCCCACCTCCTCATGGCGGGCGAGTTCGGCCTTGATCGCCTCGAAGACCGCCTTCACGTCGTCGCGCGAGTTGGGGCTCTCCACCACGACGACCAGGTTGGGCGTGTTCGACGAGGCGCGCACCAGCCCCCAGGCCCCGTCCTCCAGCGTGAAGCGAACCCCGTTGACGGTGTTGACGTCGGCGATGGCGCGTCCGGCGATCTTCTCGCCGTCGGCCTTGCGCTTCTCGAAACTCTCGATCACGCGATCGACGACGGCGTATTTCTGCTCGTCGTCGCACGCCGGCGACATGGTCGGCGAGCCGTAGCTCACCGGCAGCGCCGCGCGAAGCTCGGCCATCGACTTTCCCGGATTGCGGTCGAGCATCTCGAGAATGCAGCGCGCCGCCACCAGGCCGTCGTCATAGCCGCGCCCGACCGGCGGCTGCAGGAAGTAGTGGCCCGACTTCTCGAAACCGGCCAGCGCGCCGATCTCGTTGGCGCGGCGCTTGATATAGGAATGGCCGGTCTTCCAGTACTCGGTCGTCGCGCCGTTCTCCTTGAGCACCGGATCGATCGCGTAGAGCCCGGTCGATTTGACGTCGACGACGAATTTCGCGCCCGGGTGCTCGGCGGAGAGATCGCGGGCGAGCATCAGCCCGGCCTTGTCGGCGAAGATCTCCTCGCCCGCATCGTCGACGACGCCGCAGCGATCGCCGTCGCCGTCGAAGGCCAGCCCGACATCGGCGCCGTGCTCGGTCACCGCCTCGCTCAGCGCGCGCAGCATGCGCATGTCCTCGGGGTTCGGATTGTAGCGCGGGAAACGGTGATCGAGCTCGCAGTCGAGCGGGATCACCTCGGCGCCCATCGCGCGCAGCGCCTTCGGCGCGAACGCGCCGGCCGTGCCGTTGCCGCAAGCTGCGACCACCTTCAGCTTGCGCTTCAGCGCCGCGCCCTTCGCGACGTCGTCGAGATAGGCTTCGGCGACGCCGGTCTCGCGCACGTACGATCCGCCGCCGCGCGGATCGAACTGCTCCTCGAGCACGATCTCCTTGAGCCGGCCCATCTCCTTCGGCCCGAAGGTGAGCGGACGCTCGACGCCCATCTTCACGCCGGTCCAGCCGTTCTCGTTATGGCTGGCCGTGACCATCGCCACGGCGGGAATGTCGAGATGGAACTGGGCGAAATAGGCCGTCGGCGACAGCGCCAGGCCGATATCGTGGACCTCGATTCCCGCCTGCATCAGCCCGACGGTCAGCGCCTGCTTCACCGACAGCGAATAGCCGCGGAAATCATGACCGGTCACGATCTTCGGTTCGACGCCGAGCTCGTGAATGAGCGTCCCCAGCCCGAGACCGAGCGCCTGGACGCCGTAGAGATTGATCTCGGGGGCGCGATCGGATTCCGGATGGCCGTACCACCAGCGCGCGTCGTACTCGCGGAAGCCGGTCGGCTTGACCAGCGCCTCGGTCTCGAACTCCCAGGTGTTGGGCGTCAGCGCGCTCTTCATGGCGGTCTCCGGTCGAAAGAATGCTCGCAGCGGTTAGCGGGACGGATGCGCGCCGGTCAAGACCGGCCCGCTCAGCTCACCCCGGCGCGCAGCAGGTCGTGAATGTGCAGCAGGCCGAGCGGCGCGCCGCCGGTCTCGCAGATGAAGAGCTGGGTGATCTTGCGTTCGCCCGCCGTCATTTCGCGCAACGCGTCGGCGGCGAGCATGTCGGGCCGGCCGATGCGGGGGTCGGGCGTCATCACCTCGCCGGCGCTGCGCTGCAGCAGGTCCGGGGCCATCTTCCGCCGGAGATCCCCGTCGGTGATGATTCCCGCGAAGCGCCCGTCGTCGTCGAGCACGCCGACGCAGCCGAAGCCCTTCTCGCTCATCTCGATGATCGCCTCGCCCATCGGCGTCGACCCGCGGACCAGCGGCATGGCGTCGCCCGGATGCATCAGGTCGGAGACGGTCGCCAGCGCCGCGCCGAGCGCGCCGCCCGGATGGAACATCGCGAAATCCGTCGCGGTGAAGCCGCGCGCCTCGATCAGGGCGACGGCGAGCGCGTCGCCATAGGCCATCATCAGCGTCGTCGAGGTCGTCGGCGCGCGGGTTTCGCCGCAGGCTTCCGGCGCGTCGGGCACGCGCAGCACGAGATCGGCGTCGCGGGCGAGCGAGCTCTCGGCGCCGGCGGTCAGCGCGAGCAGCGGCACGCCGAAGCGGCGGCAATAGGCGATCAGGTCGCCGAGCTCGCGGGTCTCGCCGGATTTCGACAGGGCGAGCACGGCGTCGTCGGGCGTGATCATGCCGAGATCGCCGTGGCTGGCTTCCGAGGGGTGGACGTACTGGGCGGGCGTGCCCGTCGAGGCGAGCGTCGCGGCGATCTTGCGCGCGACATGACCGGACTTGCCCACGCCCGCGCAGATCAGCCGTCCCTTGAGCCCGCCCAAAAGCGCGACGGCGTCGGCGGCCGCGGCGTCCAGCTCGGCCTCGAGGCGGGCGAGCGCGTCGGCCTCGAGCTTCAGCGTGCGGCGCATGGCCGCGAGGACGGCCTCGCGATCGACGGTGCGCAGGGAAGAATTCATCGGGCCAGCGGGCTGTGAAAACGGAGGCATTCGTCTAGCAGGGCGACGGCGGCGCCGCCAGCCCTCGCCGCGGCCTCAGCCGTCGATGCGCGCGATCGCTGGATCGACCAGCGCGACGAAGCGGTCGAGCGTGGCCTGGCTCTCGGTCTCGACGACGCGGGCGGGACGGCCCGCTCCCGGCTCGCTCATGTAGAAGACGCATTCGTCGGAGCCCGCCGCGACTTCCTCGGTGAATCGCGCGACCAGCCGATCCAGGGAATCGGCCGCGTTCTGGTCGCTCACGGTCAGCACGACGCGCTTCATCTGCGGCCCCCCGATCGCGGTCCGCCCGATCGCGGGCGGCGCAGACGGGAATGCTGGGAGATTCTCGCCGCGCGCGCAAGGGACGCCGTCACTGGCCAAGCACCGCCGGGATGCGTATGTCGTTGCGCGTCGATCATCCGTTGGAAGCCGCCGGAGCCGCCATGACCCGCCTCGTCCTCACTCGCCACGGCCAGAGCATCTGGAACCTCGAGAACCGGTTCACCGGCTGGGTGGACGTCGACCTGACGGACAAGGGCGAGGCCCAGGCCCGCCGCGGCGGCGCGCTGCTGCGCGAGGCCGGCTTCGCCCCCGAGCTCGCCTTCACCAGCGTGCTCAAGCGCGCGGTGCGCACGCTCTGGCTCACGCTCGAGGAGCTCGACCGGGTCTGGATCCCCGACCAGAAGAGCTGGCGGCTGAACGAGCGCCATTACGGCGCGCTCACCGGCCGCAACAAGCAGGAGATGATCGACGAGCACGGCGCCGAGCAGGTCAAGGTCTGGCGGCGCTCCTACGACACCCCGCCGCCGCCCATGCCGCTCGACGACGAGCGCCATCCCCGCTTCGATCCCCGCTACGCCGATCTCGGCGCCAGCGAGCTGCCTTCGACGGAGAGCCTGGCGCTGACCCTGGAGCGGGTGGAGCCCTATTTCCGCTCGACCATCGCGCCCGAGCTCGAGCAGGGCCGCGACCTGATCATCTCCGCTCACGGCAATTCGCTGCGCGCCCTGGTGAAGATGCTGTTCAAGGTCGGCGACGAGGAGATCGTTCATGTCGAGATGCCCACCGGCAATCCGCTGATGATCGAACTCGACGGGCTGCGCCCGGTCGAGGCGGCCTATCTCGACGAAGACCGCGCGCAGGACCTGCCGCCTTGTCCCTGAGCCCGGCCGATCTGCGCTTCATGGACGCCGCGCTGGCGCAGGCGTTCTCCGCGCTCGGATCGACCGCGCCCAATCCCGCCGTCGGCTGCGTGCTGGTCAGGGACGGCCGGATGATCTCCGCCGCCGCCACCGCGCCCGGCGGCCGGCCGCACGCTGAACGGATCTGTCTCGACAGGGCCGGCGCCGCAGCCGAAGGCGCGACGGCCTATGTCAGCCTCGAGCCCTGCGCCCATCACGGCGCCACGCCGCCCTGCGCCGACGCGCTCGCCGAAGCCGGGGTGGCGCGCGTGGTCATCGGCTGCCGCGACCCCTTCCCGCGCGTCGCGGGCGAAGGCGTCGCGCGGCTCGAGGCGGCCGGGATCGCGGTCGTCGAGGATGGGCGGCGCGACCGGGCCGAAGCGCTCAACGCCGGCTTTTTCACGCATGTCGCGACCGGCCTGCCCCTGGTCGGCCAGGATCCGCGGGCCGCGCTGTTCGACGCCGATCTCGAACCCCGGCCGGACGAAAGCGTCGAGCAGGCGCTCGAGCGCATGGGCCGCGAAGGCCTCACCCGGGTCAGGCTCAAGGCGCCGGCGAACTAGCGCAACCGGGCGTTAAGAGCCTGCGTCGTAGGGTTAATCGACCCGCGGGAGCCCCTCCCGACCGAGCCCGGACCCGACGCCCATGACCGGCACCGCCGACTATCAGCGCCTGACCCAGGACGAGGCCGACGCGATCTGCGACCGCCACGAGGATCTCATGAGCGGCCGGATGGGCGGCGCCCGGGCGAACTTCGCCTACACGAATCTCGCCGGGCTCGACCTGTCGCACCGCAATCTCGCCGACGCGGATTTCTCCGGCGCGGTGCTCGCCGGCTGCAATCTGTCGGGCGCGACGCTCACCAACGCGACGCTGTACGCCGTCGATCTCAGGCGCGCCGATCTCGCCGGCGCGCGGCTCAATCGCGCCGACCTGCGCGGGGCGATCCTGCGCGGCGCCGATCTCACCGCCGCCGATCTCACCCAGGCCGATCTGCGCGAGGGCGGAATCGCGCGCGCCGACCGCAAGCAGGGCTTCGCCATGCTGGCCCACGAGCAGAGCCCGGGCGAATACGCCGACGCCCGGCGCGGGGGCGATCTCGCTGCCGCCAGGCCGGCCGCCGGCCGCGCCCAGCCCGCCGATCTCGCCGACGCCGTCGCCGCCGGGGCGTGTTTCGTGCGCGCCAATCTCAGGGGCGTGCGGCTGGCCCGCGTCAATCTCGAGGGCGCCGAGCTCGCCGCGGCCGACCTCACCGAGGCCGATCTCTCCGATGCGATCCTGGCCGGCGCCGACCTCCAGGGCGCGCGCATGGACCACGCCTGCACCGAGGGGACGCTGGCCGATCCCGGCGACGCGGCCTCGCCGGAGAACATCGCCCGGCTGACGAAACTCCTCGACGCGCATGCCCGCTGGTGCGCGACCGGCGGCGCCGAGGGCGCGCCCGCCGTCCTGGACGGCGAGGACCTGCGCGGGCTCGCAAGCCTCGCCGGCCGCGACCTCACCGCCCTCCAGGCGCGCGGCGCGATCTTCTACGGCCTCGATCTCGACGACGCCCAGCTGCAGGGCGCCAGGCTCGCCGGCGCCGATCTGCGCGACGCCTCGCTGCGCAAGGCCGATCTGCGCGGCGCCGACCTCGAGGGCGCGCGCCTCGACAAGGCGCGGATGCGCGGCGCGCAGCTCTCGCCGCTGGTGCTGGGCGGCGAGCGTCGCCTGCCCGCGAACGTGACCGGCGCGGGATTGCGCTACGTCGATCTCGGCGGCGCCGATCTGCGCCAGGCCGATTTCTCCGGCGCCGATCTCGCCTTCGCCGAGCTGCGCGGCGCGGACGTCCGCGCGGCGCGCTTCCAAGCCGCGTGCTTCACCGCCGCGGCGCTGCCCGACGCGTTTTCCGAGATGGCCGAGGACCTGTCCGGCGCGATCGATCTCGACGCCGCCTGATGCGGTGTTGCCGGCGCGGTTCGCGCCGTATAAATACTCGGTTTGAGCATAAGGGTCCGGGCGGGCGGCCCGCTCGCTCTCGCCCCGCCCTTCGCGAGGCTTCATGGCCGTCTTCCAGAACATCTACCGTCACGGCATGGCGCGCATCGCCGCCTTCGCCCCGCGCGTCGCGCTCGCCGATCCGAAGGCGAACGCCGAGGCGATCGTCGCGCTGGCCGGCGAGGCCGACGCCGAGCGCGCCGCCGCGGCGCTGTTCCCGGAACTGTCCCTGACCGGCTACTCGCTCGACGACCTGCACCACCAGGCGCCGCTGCTCGACGCCGCGGAGACCGCCGCGCGGGCGATCATCGAGGCCTCGCGCGCGCTCATGCCGGTGATCGTGGTCGGCTGCCCGGTGCGCGCCCATTCCCAGCTGTTCAACTGCGCGCTGGTCATCCATCGCGGCCGGGTGCTCGGGATCGTCCCGAAGACCTACCTGCCGAACTATCGCGAGTATTACGAGAAGCGCTGGTTCGCCGCCGCGCCCGGCGCCCAGGTCGAGGCGATCGAGTTCGCCGGCCAGACCGCGCCCTTCGGCGCGGCGATGATCTTCGAGGCCGAGGACCATCCCGGGTTCGGGCTTCACGTCGAGATATGCGAGGACTTGTGGGCGCCGCATCCGCCCAGCATCGACGGCGCGCTCGCCGGGGCGACGGTGACGCTGAACCTGTCGGCGTCGAACGTCACGATCGGCAAGGCGCGCGAGCGCGCCGCGCTGTGCGAGGTGCAGTCCCAGCGCTGCCAGAACGCCTATGTCTTCGCCGCGGCCGGCCCTGGCGAGTCGACCAACGATCTGGCCTGGGACGGCCAGCTCACGGTCCACGAGCTGGGCGAGCCCCTCGCGGCGAGCGAGCGCTTCCACAACGATCACGGCCGGCTCGTGGTCGATGTCGATATCGAGCGCATCGTCCAGGACCGGCTGAGGCAGTCGACCTTCCGCGACGCGGCGGGACGGATCGCGGAGCGCCTGAAGGACTGGCGGCGCGTGGGCTTTTCCCTCGATGCGCCGCTCGACGAGACCCTGCCGCTGAAGCGCGCGATCGCCCGCTTCCCCTTCGTGCCCGACGATCCCCATCGCCTCGATGAGGACTGCTACGAGGCCTACAACATCCAGGTCCAGGGGCTGGCCCAGCGCCTGCGCGCGGCCGGCATCGCCAAGGCCGTCATCGGCGTGTCCGGCGGGCTCGACTCCACCCAGGCGCTGATCGTCACCGCGCGCGCCTTCGACCGGCTCGGCCGCGACCGCAAGGACATCCTCGCCGTCGTCATGCCGGGTTTCGGAACCGGGGCGGAGACCCGCGCCAACGCCGACGCGCTTATCGAGAGCCTCGGCGTGACGCGCCGCGAGATCGACATCCGCCCGGCGGCGGAACGCATGCTCGCCGATATCGGCCATCCCTATGCGGAGGGCGCCAAGCAGTACGACGTCACCTTCGAGAACGTGCAGGCCGGGCTGCGCACCGACTACCTGTTCCGGATCGCCAATCACGAGGGCGGGCTGGTCATCGGCACGGGCGACCTCTCGGAGCTGGCGCTGGGTTGGTGCACCTACGGCGTCGGCGACCAGATGGCCCACTACAACGTCAACGCCGGCGTGGCGAAGACGCTGATCCAGCACCTGATCGCCTGGTCGGCCCGGCGCGGCCAGTTCGGCCCCGACGCCTCGGCGACGCTCGAGCGGATCCTGGATACGGAGATCTCGCCCGAGCTCGTGCCCGCCGACGCCGCCGACGGGCCGCAAAGCACGGAAGCCGCGATCGGCCCGTACGCGCTGCAGGATTTCAACCTGCACTACGCCGCCCGCTACGGGCTCGGCCCGGCGAAGATCGTCTTCCTCGCCGAGGCCGCCTGGGGCGACGCCGAGGCCGGCGCCTGGCCGGCCCATGTCGCCGAGGCCGACCGGCGCGCCTATTCGCGCGCCGAGATCGTCCAGTGGCTGCAGGTGTTCGCGCGCCGCTTCTTCCAGACCAGCCAGTTCAAGCGCACCGCCATGCCCAACGGTCCGAAGGTGACCTCGGCGGGCGCGCTCAGCCCGCGCGGCGACTGGCGCGCCCCGTCGGACAGCGCCGCGACGGTATGGACCGACGCGCTCGCCGCCCTGCGCGCCGAGCTCGGCCTGTAACGCAAAGGGCGGCGCAGAGACTGCGCCGCCCTTCACGGTTGATCAGCGATGCGGGCGCCGCCTTCCGGCGGCGCCCCGCGAGGACTTCGGGTCAGGCCGCGTCGGCCTCCCTGCCCTCGATCACCTTCGCGCCGTCGCCGGCGTCGCTGTTGATGGCGATGCGGCGGGGCTTCTTCTCTTCGGGGATCTCGCGCTCAAGCTCGATCGAGAGCAGCCCGTTCCTGAGCTCGGCGCCGCGGACGCGGATGTGATCGGCGAGGTGGAAGCGGCGCTCGAAGGAGCGCTCGGCGATCCCGCGATGCAGGAAGTTGCGGTCTTCGCCGCTCTCTTCGGCGGCGCGCTTGCCCGACACCGTCAGGACGTTCTCCTGGACCTCGACATCGAGCTCGTCTTCGCCGAATCCGGCCACGGCCAGCTCGATGCGATAGTCGTTCTCGCCCAGCTGCTCGATATTGTAGGGGGGATATCCAGAGCCGCTCTCCTGGCGCGAAGCCGTGTCGATCATGTCGGCGAGCCGGTCGAAGCCGACGATCGTGCGGTAGAGCGGCGACAAGTCCATCGTACGCATGTTGCGATCCTCCATTCGAAGCGATCAGGCGCCGCGCCGCGGCGCGCCTGGTTTCTGGTCCGGCCTGAAGCCCAGCGCCGGAGCGATGTTCGAGACCCCGTTCGGCGGCCTCGAGGGACGATATGGGCGCCTGGTCGCGCGGCCGCAAGGATCCGGCGGGACGGCGCCGGGGCCTTGTCAAACGGCGCGACGCCCGGTGAATTAGCGCCCGGTCGGGCCGCGCTTCGCCGCGCGTCCCCCAGCTTCCGGAGATCATCATGCGACGCCGCCTCGCCCTCTGCCTTCTCGCCTCCGCGTTCGTCGCCGCCTGCGGCGAGGGTCCCGAACCCGCCGAACCCGAAACGCCGGGCGCGGACGCCCCGGCGGCGGAGACGGATCGGTCCGGCGAAACTGACAGCGCGACCGAGGGACCCCAGACGGGCACGCTGAGCTGGGCGGTCGCCGGCGACTGGCGCGGCGGCCAGGCAGCGCGGGACGAATGGCGCCACCCCGCCGAAACGCTCGGCTTCTTCGGCGTCGACCCGTCGGCGACGGTGGTCGAGATCTGGCCGGCGGCGGGCTGGTACACCCAGATCCTCGCGCCCTGGATCGCCGCGAACGAGGGAGAATACGTCGCCGCGAACCTGCCCTCGGACGGCTCCGAACGGATGGAGGCGTTTCTCGATGACTATCGCGAGCGCTTCTCCGAGCCGCGCTACGGCGCGGTCCGCATGGTCAGCTTCGAACCGGGCGGCGGGGACATCGTCGAGCCCGGTACGGCCGACTTCGTGCTGACCTTCCGCAACGTCCACAACTTCATGGCGCGCGGGCTCGCCGAGGAAGCCTTCGCGCAGTTCTACGAGGCGCTTCGTCCGGGCGGCGTGCTCGGGGTCGTCGAGCACCGCCTGCCGGCCAATCGCGAGCAGGATCCGCGCGCGGCCTCGGGCTATGTCCAGCAGGACTATCTCGTCGCGCTCGCCGAGGAGGCCGGCTTCGAGCTGGAGGCGGCCAGCGAGATCAACGCCAATCCCGCCGACGACGCCGATCATCCCTTCGGCGTGTGGACGCTGCCGCCGGTGCGCCGGAGCTCGAATTTCGGCGAGGAGCCGGATCCTGAGTTCGACAGCGCGCCCTATGAGGCGATTGGCGAGTCTGATCGCATGACCCTGCGCTTCCGGAAGCCGGGCGGGGAGGCCGAAGACGAGGCGGCGGCCGAAGACGAGGCGGCGGCCGAAGGCGACGGCGAAGAAGCGTCAGGCGCTGACGGCGACGACGACTCGGACAGCTAGTCCGCCGCTCCGGAAAGCAGCGCCAGGGCTTCGGCGTGCAGCGCCGGATCGGCGGCGGCGAGCACCTGGCCGCCCTCGTGGCAGGGCCGCCCCGACCAATCGGTGATGACCCCGCCCGCGCCCTGCACGACCGGCACGAGCGCGGCGACGTCCCAGGTCTTGAGCCCGCTTTCGACCACCAGATCCACGCCGCCGAGCGCCAGAGCGGCATAGGCGTAGGCGTCGAGCCCGTAACGCGCGATCGCCGCGCGCCGGCGCAGCCCCTCGAAGGCGGCGGCTTCCGCGCCGGCGAACATGTAGGGATCCGTGGTCGAGACGATGGCGGAGTCGAGGCTCGCGCCCGCGCGGGCGGCGAGCGGGCGCCGATCGCCGGCGCGGTCGAGCCAGGCTTCGCGGCGCTCGCCGGCGACGAGGCCGGAAAAGCGCTCGCCGGTATGGGGCTGATCGATCACCGAAAGCGTCGGCCCGGATTCGTCTACGAGGCCGATCAGCACGCACCAGGTGGGCAGTCCGGCGAGGAAGGCGCGGGTCCCGTCTATCGGATCGAGCACCCAGCGCCGCCCGGACGCGCTCGGCGCATCCTCGCCCTCCTCGCCCAGAACCCCGTCCTCGGGGCGGTCACGGGCGATGAGATCGCGCATCGCGGCCTCGATGCGGCGGTCGGCCTCGGTGACGGGATCGAAGCTGTCGTCGCGCTTGCTCTCGCCGGCGAGTCCGGCGCGGAACAGCGGCGCGGCGATCTCCCGCGCAGCGTCGGCGAGCGTATGAGCGAAGGCGAGGTCGGCGTCGGGCGCAGGCGTCCGGCTCGGCACGATCAGGCGGCGTCGGACCCGCTGGAGCCCGCGAAACGGTCCTTCGGGTCGAGCGAGCGGGCCAGCTCGAGCAGCCGGCGGCGCGGCCGTTCGTTGAGCTTGTAATAGGCCCGGATCAGGTCGACCGTTTCTTTCTGCGAGAGCACGTCGGGCGCCAGCGCCTCCTCGGAGGTGGCGGCGGGCTCGCCGCTGCTCTGCAGGCCCTCGTAGAAATACTGCACCGGCACGTCGAGCGCCTCGGCGAGTTCGAACAGCCGGCTCGCGCTGACGCGGTTGGCGCCGCACTCGTATTTCTGGATCTGCTGGAAGCGGATGCCGACGGATTCGGCGAGTTGCTGCTGGGTCAGGCCGAGCAGACGGCGGCGGCGGCGCAGCCGCTTGCCGACGTGATGGTCGATTTCATTGGTCATGTCGGTCCATCCTCGTTTCCCTGCCCGACGCGTCCTCGCCGATCATGCCCGCTGATCCCGGACAGCGCCACGGTTCATAAGAATATTTATGCCCCCGGGCAATGGCGCCTGCAATCACGGATAGCTGAAGTCGCTGATAAATATATTATTCTGCTGCGGCCTGGACTTCATCCTCAAGCGTCATCCACTGGATCCAGCGGGAGAAAGCCGCCTGCGCGGCCTCGAATCGGGCGCTGCGTTCGACCGCCGCCTCCTCGAGATAGAGGCCCCGATTGATCTCGACCTGGAGCACGTGAACCCCGGCGGACGGCCGTCCGTAATGCTCGGTCGTGTAGCCGCCCGCATAGGGCCGGTTGCGGACCACCGAGAAGCCGAGATCGCGAAAGCCCCGCTCTGCGCGCGTCACCACGGCCTCGCTGCACGAGGCGCCGAAGCGGTCGCCGAGCACGATGTCGGCCCCGCGCGCACTGGCCGAGGGCATGGAATGGCAGTCGATCAGCACCGCCTCGCCCCAGGTCTCGCAGGCGCGCTCGATCTCCCGCTTCACGGCCTGGTGGTAGGGGACATAGCCCCGCTCCACGCGGCGCCGGGCCTCCTCGAAGGCGATCGGGCCGCCATAGATCGCGCGGCCGTCGGCGGCCAGGCGCGGCACCACGCCCAGCCCGGCGGCCGCCCGCGCCGTGGCCGGGCCGGCCTCGGGCGGAAGGGGCCCGTCGAACATGGCGGGATCGAACTCCCAGCGGGCCCTGTTGGCGTCCACCCAGGTGCGGGGGAAGTCGGCCTCGACCAGCGACGCGCCGCACGCCGGCGCGGCGGCGATGAGCTCGTCGACATAGGCGTCTTCGGACCGGCGCAGCAGGGCGAGCGGCAGGCGCACGAGCGCGAGGAAGGCGTCGGGATAGTTGCGGCCCGAATGCGGCGACGCGAAGACGAGCCGGCTCGTCCGGCGCTCCGGCGCATGGACGCGGACCGGCAGTTCGGCCTCGAAATCGGGCGACCCCTCGCTCATGACGCCATCATCCCGTCCGGCCAGCGCACGTCAACAACTGCGCGAAACGGTTGAACCGCAGCGCGTTCAGCAGACTTTTACCACGGATCGAATAGTCTGATTCCGGTTCGAACACCGACAAGGGGGGCGTGGATGGCCCGGATTCTTCTCGCCGAAGATGATGATTCGATGCGCGACTTCCTCGCGAAGGCGTTGCGCCGCGCCGGCCACGAGGTCGACGCCGTCGCCGACGGCGAGGAAGGCCTCGACGCGCTGGGCGAAGCGCCGGGGGCCTACGAGCTTCTGCTCACCGACATCGTGATGCCCGGCATCGACGGCATCGAGCTGGCCCGCCGCGCCGCCCAGATCGACAAGTCGCTGAAGATCATGTTCATCACCGGCTTCGCCGCCGTCGCCCTGCGCGCCGGCGAGGAGGGCCCGAAGGACGCCAAGATCCTGTCCAAGCCCTTCCATCTGCGCGATCTCGTCGACGAGGTCGCCCGGGTGATGGACGCCGCCTGAGCCGCAGCCGATCCCGCAATGAAAAAGGCCCGCCTCCGTTCGGAGGCGGGCCTTTTCATGATCCGGCCGGGCCTCAGAGGCCGCCCGGTCCGCAATCCTCCGCGAGGAAGCGCTCGATCGCGGCGAGCGTCTCGCGGTGATGCCGCGGGTACCAGGGCAGGCTGTGGGGCATGTCCTCGACGACGAGCAGCTCGGCGTCCACGCGGTCCTCGATCGCGTTGTAGAAGTTCCGCGAATGGAACAGCGGCACGCGCACGTCCCGGTCGCCGTGATAGAGCAGGATCGGGATGTTGGCGCGCTCGGTGTTGCGCATCGGGTCCATGCCCGTGACGGTCTGGCCCTGGATGATCCGCTGGAGCCGGTTGTCGCTCCAGTTGTTGCCGAGGCGGGTGAGATCGCTGACGCCGGCCCCGGCGATGGCGCACTGGAACGGCCCGTCCTCGCGCACCGTCGCGGCGATCGCGGCGAAGCCGCCGTAGGAATAGCCGAAGATCGCGATGCGGTCGGGATCGGCGATGCCCTCCTCGACCAGCCAGGCCGCGCCGTCGTCCTTGTCGTCCTGCATCGACAGGCCCCACTGGGCGTCGCCGGCGAGCCACAGCTCGCGGCCCCAGCCGGTCGAGCCGCGATACTGCGGCTGCAGGACGGCGTAGCCCCGCGTCGCCAGGAATTGCGGCCAGCCCGAGGCGTCCCAGCTCGTCGAGTCCCGCGCCCACGGGCCGCCGTGCGGCAGCACCACGGCCGGCAGGGGCCCGTCCTCGCGGGTCCAGCCCGCCGGCAGGGTGAGGATGCCCGGAATGCGCATGCCGTCGCGCGCCTCGTAGTAGACGAGTTCGGGCTCGCGCATCTCCACGTCGTCGAACCAAGGCCGCGATTCGCCGAGCGTCTGGACCTGCGAGCGGTCGCGCAGGATGTGATAGCTGGTCGGATTGGCGCCGTCGCCGGTGGCGAAGAGCACGCGCGAGAAGTCGTCGCTCCAGTCGATCAGCGACACGCCCGTGTCCGGGTAGGCCTGCTCAAGCCCGGTCTGGATGGAATCCAGCGTCGGATCGAGCCAATAGGTCCGCGTGCTCGGCCCGGCGTAGCTGAAGCCGAGCAGCTGGTTGTAATTGTCCGGGCTGGTCCCGAGGACGACGCCCGTCGCGCTGTACTCGGGATGGGCCAGGAGCGGCTCTTCGCTGAATTCGCGCGCTTCCGGGTCGTAGAAATAGACCGCCGCCTTGTCGGAGAACTTGTCGGTGACGACGTAGTAGTTGCCCGTGGCCTCGTCGATTCCCTGGATGCTGATGTTGAACCGGTTCGACGCCATTGAACTCAGGGGCTCGTGCGCATCGAACGAGCCGGTCTCGGGATCCTTGATGAGGTAATCGATCCGGTAGTCGCCGCCGGTCGGAACGAACTCCTGCTGAACGAGCAGCTCGCCGTCGCGCGGATCGAAGAAAGCCGCCGAGGCGCGCCCGCCCTCGCGATAGACCAGCTCGGTGGCGCCGGTGCGCAGGTTGTAGCGATAATAGTTCGCCGAGAGGCTCGCGATATTGAGCTGCTGGATGAGCACGCGCTCCGGGTCCAGCGGCAGGCTCGAGACGAGATTGGCCGTGCCGGCCAGCTCGAAGCAGCGCTGGGTCGCCTCGCTGACGCCGAGCTGGCGCGTATTGGCGGCGAACGCCTCTTCGAAATCCGAATGCTCGGAATCGGTGAGATAGGCCCGCGTGACGAAGGTCGCCGTGGCGCCGGTCACCCGGCCCTCGCCGCACCCGCCAAGGCGGCCGGTCCACTCCTGGCGGCCGAGCACGAGCAGCCGGTCGGCCTTGAGCGCGGAGGCGGCGATGAACTTCATCTCGTCGCCGCTCGGCGTGACCACCGGCGCGGCGCCGGCATCCTCGAGATTCCAGGTCGCCAGCGCGGTTTCCTCGTTCTCCGAGCCCGGCATCGCGATGATGGCGGCGATCATGTCGCCCTCGTCGCTCATCGACACCGACTGGATGTTGGGCACCTGCGCGAAATGGTCGATCGGCGCCGGTTCCGCCGTGATCTCCGCCGTCGCCGCGGCGGTCAGACCGCCGGCCAGGACGACGCCGGCAAGCGTCATGCGAAGCATGGGCCCGCTCCCCTCATGTCTGCATCTTCATTTGTCGTCGATCGTAGGTCGGAAGTCGAGCCGCGGTCAACGCGAGCGACGCGCGCGCCGCTGCATTGCCGCATTTCATATTCAGTCCTTGCGATCAACGGCGCGCCCGAAGGGCGCTGAAAGAAAAAGGGGGCGGCGCAATCGCCGCCCCCGATCAGTCGCCTCCAGCCTGCGGCTAGAAGGTCTTGTTGATGCGCAGGAAGCCGGTGCGTCCGCGAAGGTCGTACTGGCTGCCCACGAGCGGGATATTCCCGCGACGGGTGGCCGCGCCGGTCGAGACGATCGGCGGCTCCTCGTCGAAGACGTTGGACACGCCCGCCAGGATCGAAATCGTCTCGCCCTGCCAGCGCACCGAGGCGTCGTGATAGATCGTCGTCTCGGCGTGCAGCTTGCGCGTGCCGACCTGGCCGAAATAGTTGAAGTCGACATTGGCGAAGTCGATGTTCGACGTCCGGCTGATGATGTCGCTGAACCAGCTGAAGGTCCAGTCGCCGCGCTGGAACTGGACGCGGGTGTTCGCCACGAAGTCCGGATCGCCGATCGACCCGTTGAAGTCGTTCGTGTCGAAGCCCGACGCCAGGCTCGGATCGAAGAGGAAGGTCACGTCCTCGAACGTCCAGGTGCCCTGGCCCTCGATCAGCAGCTCGCCGAAGTCGAACTCGTGCTCGTAGCGAACCGTCAGGTCGAGACCCGAGGTCACCTGCTGGTTGATGTTCACGAACGAGTCGCGGACCTCGGTGATATTGTAGGGCGCGACGGGGTCGGAGCCCGGATTGCGATCGAACAGGTTGCAGAACTCGTTCGGGAAATTATCCGCCCCGTAGCAACCGGCGAGGATCGCGCCCGCGCCCAGCTGGGTCACCTGGTCGTTCACTTCGATGTCGAAGTAATCCAGCGCCAGGCTCAGATTGAGCTGGGTGGGCGTGAAGATCAGGCCGAGCGTCTCGGCTTCCGAGGTCTCCGCCTCGAGCACGCCGGCGCCGCCGCCGCTGACGATCGTCGCCGACGAGCCGACGCCCGTATACGTCGACGGGACGCCGTCGGCCGCGCAGTTGTCGCGGATATTCTCGTTGGTGCTGTTGCCCCAGTCGACGCACGGATCGATCGCCGTCTGGCCGAGGAAGCCGGTCTGGTTGCCGAGGAACAGCTCGAACAGCGCCGGGGCGCGGTAGGAGATGCCCTTGGTGCCGCGCAGGCGCACCAGCGGCGTGATCTGCCAGTTGAAGCCGCCCTTCCAGACCGAGTCGTTGCCGTAGGAGTCGTACTCGAACACGCGCCCAGAGGCGTTCAGCGTGAACTCCTCGATGAAGGGCCGGCCCGCGATCACCGGAATCTCGACCTCGGCGAAGGCCTCGGCCACCGTGTCCTCGCCTTCCGTGATCAGGGCGCTGGTCGTGCCCCAGAGCTCGCCGGCCTGCGAAAGCGGATCCGGCGTGTCCTCGATCGAGAAGTTCCGGTACTCGGCGCCGACCGCGAGGCCCAGCGGACCCGCCGGCAGCTGCATCAGCTCGCCGGTGATCACGCCGTTGATCACGACCTGTTCGTAGATCGTGTTGCCTTCGGACCAGTGCGTCAGCCGGTTGTAGAACTCGTCCGAGTAGTTGCCCGACAGGAATTCGGGCGAGAACGGATCATAGGTCGGCGCGTCCGGATCGAACTGAACGTCGCCGCTCTCGGAGTTGAGGATGTCGTTACCCTCGTAGGTGCCGTCCGAGTAGGAGTAGGTGCCCGTCAGCGACCACGACCAGTTGGCGCCGAGATCGCCGTTCAGCTGCGACGAGAACGAGTAGTAGTCGACCGTGATCTCGTTGTTGGACGGCCAGATCGTGACCGGCTGCGACAGCAGGAAGGCCGGCGTGTAGGTCGGGTCGTTCGCATAGGCGAGTCCGAAACCGGCGAGCGGCGCGCTGCCGATCAGCGGGAAGAACTGGCGCCACTGCTCGGATTCCGTCTTGCGGCGGGTGAACAGGAACTCGTTCTCCCAGTCGACGCCGCCGAGGATGTCCAGGTTGAAGTTCGAGCTGGCGAACAGGCTGAACCGCTCCTGGCGGTTGATCGCGTCCGAGCTGGCGTAGCGCGGATCGTTCAGCACGTCCTCGTAGAACGCCTCGTTCGGATCGCCGACGGCGTAGCTCTCGTTGGCCCGCGGGCGGTAGCCCGGGATCGGGCCGATGGTCACGCCGTCCGGCGCCGGGATGTACCGGAGACCGGTGAACGCGTCGATGACCGTGTTGAAGTAGATGTTCGAGCAGCCGCCGAGATTGGTGCCGCCAAGAACGGAGCGGTCCTCGCGATCGATGAACGAGCCGTCCGCGCCGCGGATCAGGTCCTGCTGGCAGGACAGGTAGTCGCGGTCGCCGACCGACAGGTCCTCGCGCAGCTGGTACTGGCCGGCGAAGACGATATTGCCGCGGTCGAAATTGAGACCGAAGGCGCCGCTGGCTTCCCAGCTCTCGCCGCCGCTCTCGAACGGCTGGTTGATGGTGAAGTTCAGCTCGGGACGCTCGACGGAGTCGCGCGTGATCAGGTTGACCACGCCGGCCACCGCGTCCGAGCCGTAGATCGAGGACGCGCCGTCCTTGAGGATCTCCGCGCGCTGCACGATCGAGGACGGGATCACGTTCAGGTCGAACGCGCCGACCTGGCCGCGCACGCCGGCCGGACCGGGACGCCGGCCGTTGAGCAGGACCAGGCTGCGCTGGGCGCCGAGGCCGCGCAGCGAGATCGAGTTCACGCCGGTGCCGCCCTGGACGATGAAGCCGCCGAACTGGTTGTTGAACTGGACCGAGCCCGAGGCGACGCTGGTCGACTGCAGGATCTCGGCGGTGTCGATGAGACCTTCGAGCGTCGCCGCTTCGGCGGTGACCACCTGGATCGGCGCCGACGAGGTGAACTCGTCGCGGCGCAGCAGCGAGCCGGTGACGACGATGCGCTCGCCGGTCTCGGCCTGCTGTTCTTCCTGCTCCTCGGTCGTCTCGACCGGTTCCTCTTCCTGCGCGAACGCCGCGCCAGCCGAGAGGCTGAACGCGGCGAAGCCCGCAAGGACGCTCGAGCGCAGCAGGCGCTCCTTATCCCAATTGCTCACGATCGTTCCCCTTTGATCTTGTCAGTTCCCGCCCCTTGTGACCGGAGCGACCCCGGGTCGGATTCCCGAACCTGGCGACATCATGAAACCTTGTTCACATTCTCGTAAAGCGTGTTCACTGCCCTTGTGTCGCCTGAGTATTCCGCCGGCGCCGAGTTGTTGCAGAAATGCCATAATCTGCGTTCGGCGGGCCCGGCGCTCGCCTGAAGAATTTGCATAAAAAATGAATTCGACTTGCGCTGCATTGCGCCGGACCGCGTCCGCAGCGGCGGCCCGGACCCGCCCGGCGGCGGGTCGATGAAACGCCCGGTCCGGGCGTCTTGCGCCGCTCACGCCGCGGGGTTATAGAGCCCGCCTGCTCACACGAGCGGGCGCGTAGCTCAGTTGGTCAGAGCACTACGTTGACATCGTAGGGGTCACAAGTTCGAATCTTGTCGCGCCCACCATTACCCTACTGAAATCAAAGCATTGGCTTTAGCCGCCCGCGATGGCGCGCGACTTCGGTCGGCCTGACGCAGGCGGTCGCGGCGGACCGGCGGCGGCGCTCCCCGCGCAATCTGCATCCGATCGCGGGGCGCCGCGCATCATGGGATCGAAAGACTGGCGCTTCGCCAGAGCAGAAGGCGCGCTCCCATGTCCGCACCCGCCGTCACCGCCCTCGTCGTCTCGACCGCCGTCACGGCCGCCGCGCTGGCCGGCCTGCTCACGAGCGGGCCGCCGCGCAGCGACGCCTGGATCGAGCTTCAAACCGGCCCGGTCGTGGTGACCGTGGCCGCGCCCGGCGACCCGGTCGGGCTGGATGTCGACGCGGGCTGCGCCCCGGCCTGTCCCGTCTTCGCGCTGCGCTCGCGGCTAGGCCTGGCCGCGCCGCAGGGCGCGCATGAGGAAGCGCGCCGGGTGCAGCGCCTCCCGGCCGCCGCGCTCGAGGCCGCCGGGCTCCCCGCACAGCTCGCCGGCGAGCTGCTCGGCGAGAAGCGGCGCGTGAGCGAAACCCCGCGCGCCGAAGCCGGAAAGAACGCATAGGCCCGCATCCGCCGGCGCGTCGCCCGGCGCCGCGCCGCCGCGGGCGAAATCCCGCCACGCCTCGGCGAAGTCCGGGCCGGGCATGGGGCCGGCGGCGGGCAGACGGTCGGCGAGCGCGGCGCGCACCCCGCCCCAGCCTTCCAGCGCCAGACCCAGCCGCTCGGCGAGCTCGGGAAAGCGCGCGACGGCGTCATCGCGAAGCGCCGCCTCGGCGGCGCTCGCATCGACGGGATCGTCGCCGCGTTCGTGCGTCGCTCCGATCAGGACGCCCCCCGCGCGAGCGGCGGCGAGATACCCGCCCCAGGCGATCGGCGCCGTCGGCGCCGGGCCGTCCAGCGCGAAGCGGCCGACGCGCCCGGCGACGGGTTCGAGTTCGAGCCCGACGCTGCGGGCGAGCGGAATGGACGCCGCGCCGCCGGCCAGCACGACGGTCTCGGCCTCGATGGCGACGTCGCCGGCGGCGTCGCGCAGCCGCCAGCCGCCCGCCCCGCGCTCGAGCGCGGCGATGCGGCGATCCTCCGCCGGCTGATCGCCGGCCAGCTCGGCGACGAGCGCGCCCGGCGCGAAGCGGCCCGCGCGATCCATCCACAACCCGCCGGGCGCGGAGTCGAGGCCGGTGCGCCGGGCCGCCTCGGCGGCGTCGATCATCGTGAAACCGGCGTCGAGCATGCCCGCCAGGCGGGCCAGCCGCTCCCGCCCGGCGTCATCCCCGGCGAGGCGCAGCGCGCCCTCGGCGTGAAATCCGTCGAGCGGACCGTACAGGTCGCGGGCGTGATCGAAGGCGTTGAGCAGGGCGCGAACATGGGGCCGGTCGGCGGCCTCGAGCCGCGGGGTGAGCAGCCCCTCGATTCCGCCCGAGGCGCCGGCCGCCCAGCCGCCCTCGGCGAACACGCGGACGGCGCGGCCGCGCCGGCGCAGCGCATGGACCAGGCTCGCCGCGGCGACGCCGCCGCCGATCACCGCGACCGGGCCTTCACGCGGCGTCGCGCGCGCACAGGGCGAGACCGACGGCGCGACGGGCGACGGCCCCTCATAGATGGCTTCGAGGCGTTCGCGCTTGGCGCCGAAGCCGGACTTCTTCTCGACCTTGAAGCCCGCCGCAGCGAGCCCGCGGCGGACCGCGCCGGCGACGGTGAAGGTGGCCAGGCGCGCCCCGGGCCGGCTGCGCGCGGCGATCCGTTCGAACACGGCCTCGCGCCACATCTCCGGGTTCTTCGCCGGCGCGAAGCCGTCGAGGAACCAGGCGTCGGCGGCGCACTCCATCGAGTCGAGCGCGGCCAGCGCCTCGTCGTGGAAGACGGTCAGCGTGACGCGTCCGTCGTCGAAGACGCGCCGGTGCGCGCCCTTGAGCGGGCTCGGCCAGGCCGCCAGAAGCGCCTCGGCGAACGGGGCGAGTTCGGGCCAGGCCGACAGCGCGCGTCGCGCGTCGGCGGCGGCGAGCGGGAAACCCTCGACGCTGACGACATGCAGCCGGGCTCCGGCCGGGGCCGTCCGTCGCCACAGGTCCCAGAGCGCGAGGAAGTTCAGCCCGGTCCCGAAGCCGAGCTCGCCGACGGTGAACAGGGAGCGGCCGGCGAAGCCCTCGGGCAGGCCGGCGCCGCGCAGGAAGACGGCGCGGGTCTCCTCCAGCCCGTCAGCGGTCGAGAAATAGACGTCGCCGGACTCGGTCGAGCGCGGCCCGTCGCCGGCCGACCAGTCGAGGCAGGCCGTCGGCCGGGCGAGGCCGGTTTTCGCGGCGCCGGACGTCACGCGCGCCTCAGCACGCGCCGCGCGCGGCGCGCTGGGCCGGACGCCTCAGAGAAACGGGATGCGCCATGCCGCGCCGTATGCGTCCGGGCCGAGCCGGGCGTCAAGGCGCGCGGGAGCGCGGGACGGGCCGGCGCGCAGCCGGCCCGTCCGGCGAACCGATCAGTTCGGCGAGTCTTCGCCTTCCTCGTCGGAGGACGGCTCTTCGTCTTCGCCGGTCATCGCGTCGCCGGCCTCCTCCATGGTCTCCTCCGCCTCGTCGGCGGCCTCCTCCATGGTCTCGCCGGCCTCTTCCATGGCGCCTTCCATGGCCTCGCCGGCTTCGTCCATCATGGACTCGCCTTCGGCGGTCGGCTCTTCCTCGGAAGCGGCCTCGTCCATGGACTCCTCAGCCTCGTCCATGGCCTCTTCGGCGCCGTCCATGGTCTCCTCGGCCGCGTCCATGGTCTCTTCAGCGGCCTCGTCCATCGGCTCCTCGCCGCCCTCGGGCTGGCAAGCCGCCAGCGCCAGGCCGGCCACCGCGAACGGAATGGAAGCGAAATATTTCATGAGTTGATGTCCCCTTTCTCGTCCGATTCGCACAACCAGACTTAACCCACATTAGGGCAAATCGCCCGCCGCCGTCTATTCGGCCGGTATATCGGCGAGCGATTCCTCGAGCTCGATGAAGCTCGGCTGCATCTTCGAGGGCACGCCGGTGCGCCCGATCTCGACGGAGATCTGCGCGGCGTTGCCGTGGAGATGGGCCACCAGCACGTTCTGGATGATCTTGTAGAAGATCGCCTCCTCCTCGTAGATCTCGTTGAGCCGCGAGGCGAACGGCCCGACGAATCCGTAGGCGAGGAACACGCCCAGGAAGGTGCCCACCAGCGCCGAGCCGATCTTCGCGCCCAGCACGACCGGCGGCTGGTCGATCGCGCCCATCGTCTTGATGACGCCGAGCACGGCGGCGACGATCCCGAGAGCGGGCAGCGCGTCGGCCGTCGACTGCAGCGCATGCGCCGGCGCGGCGGCCTCGTGATGATGCTTCTCGAGCTGCTTCTCCATCGCATCCTCGACCTGGTGGGGGTCCTCCAGGTTCATCGTCATCATGCGCAGCGTGTCGCAGATGAAGTCGACGGCGAAGTGATCCTTCACGATGCGGGGATACTTGGAGAAGAGCGTGCTTTCCTGCGGCTTCTCGATATGGCTCTCGAGCGCGATCACGCCCTTGGTCTTCATCGTCTTGGTGAGCTGGAAGAGCAGGGTGAGCAGATCGCGATAGTCCTGCGTGTTCCACTTCGGACCGCTGACGATCTTCGCGAAGTCGCCGACCGTCTTCATGACGGTCTTCGACGAATTGCCGATCAGGAAGGCGCCCGTCGCCGCCCCGCCGATCATCATCATTTCGAAGGGCAGCGCCTTGAGAATGACGTCGAAATGACCGTCGGCGAGCCAGAAGCCGCCGAAGACCATGACGAACACCACGGCGACGCCGATCAGCTGGAACATGACCCACCATCCCGTCTTTCTTGCGGGCGCTTGCCGCGGGCCCGGCGGTTTCTCCGCTCTCATCGCCCCGCGCGTCCGTTATCGAAACGCACTGTACGCACGGATGCTTAAGGCCCGGTTTGCCGGGGGTTAGGCGGGCGTTTACCGCGTTGAGAGCCGCCCCCCGCATGGACGCTTCGGCGCTCGCGGCGTATGTCCTCGCCGGATGAGCCCGCCCTACGATCCCGACCGCCCGTCCAGTCCCGCCCAGCGCCGCAACTCGTTCCGGCTGCTGTTCGCCTGCCTGGTCGCGACCGGGGTGGGCAACTCGATGCTGTTCGCGATCCTGCCGCCGCTGGCGCGCGAGCTCGGCGTGCGCGAGGTCTGGGTCGGCGCGATCTACACGCTCTCGGCGCTGATGTTCCTGACCATGAGCCCGGTCTGGGGCGCGCTGTCGGATCGCTACGGCCGGCGGCCGCTCATCGTGTTCGGGCTGTCGGCCTTCGCCGTCTCGACGCTGATCTTCGCCGCCGGCGCCTGGGCGGGACAGTCCGGCCTGTTGCCGCCGATGGCGGCGATCGTGGCGATGGCGCTGGCGCGCACGCTGTTCGGCGGGCTGGGCTCGGCGACCAATCCCTCGGCCCAGGCCTATGTCGCCGACCGCACCAGCCCGTCGGAGCGCACCGAGGCGCTGGCCAGCCTGACGGCGGCCTTCGGGCTCGGCGGGGTGATCGGCCCGGCGCTGGCGGCGGCCTTCGCCGACCGCATCGGCATCGCCGGCTTCATGATCGCCGTGGCCGCCGTCGTCGGCTCGGGCGCGGTCGCGGTGCGGATGCTGCTGCCCGAGCGCACCCCGCCGCAGCGCAAGGGCCGGCCGATCAATCCCTTCGTCCAGTTCCGCTTCGCCGGCGATCCGCGGCTGACCGCCTTCGTCGCGTTCGGCTGCGCGGTGTGGCTGAGCCAGGCCGCCAGCCTGCAGGCGGTGTCCTTCTACATCATGGACCGGCTCGACCAGACGCCCGAGCAGGGCCTGCAGCTGGCCGGCGTGGCGCTGACCGCCGGGGCGGGCGCGCTGATCTTCGCCCAGCTCGTCGTGATCCCCGCGCTCAAGACCAGCCCGCGCGTGCTCATGGCGGCCGGCGCGGCGCTCGGCGTCGTCGGCAATATCGAGCTGGTCTTCTCCGACTCCTACGCCTCGATCGTGTTCGGCTTCATGCTGGCAAGCTTCGCCTTCGGCCTGTCGCGCTCGGGCTTCACCGCCGGCGCCAGCCTGTCGGTCGAGCCCGAGGAGCAGGGCCGCGCGGCGGGGCTGACCACTGCGACGGCGGGCGTGGGCTTCATGATCGCGCCGGTGACCGGGCTCTGGCTCTACCAGACCGTCGCGCCCTCGGCGCCGTTCCAGCTCAACGCCGCGCTGGCGTTCGCCGCCTTCATGATCGCGCTTCTCCACCCGCGCGTGCGCCGCATCGCGGTGATCGTCGAGGAGGATCGCGGCGATGACCGCGACGCGCCGGTGTAGGGCGCCTCAGCTGTCGCCGGCGGCCGAGGCCGCCATCACCGCGTCGAAGGCCTGGCGGCCGGCATAGCCGTCGGCGGGCAGGCCGCGATCGGCCTGGAAGGCCTGCAGCGCGCGGCGCGTGTTCGGCCCGATGATCCCGTCGACCCCGTTCGTCGAATAGCCCAGCGCGGTCAGCGCGCGCTGCAGCGCCTGCGACTGCGTGTAATTGATCGGCGGGTTCGCTTCCGGCCAGCCGCCGGGAAGCGTGGCGCCGGTCTCGATGCGGCGGGCGAGATAGCTCACGCCGAGCGCGTAGGCCGTCGAGTTGTTGTAGGCCATCAGCGCGTCGAAATTGTCGAACACCAGGAAGGCCGGTCCGCCCGCCCCGGCGGGCAGAACCAGGCGGGCCCGGGCGTAGAGATCGTCGGTCTCCCAGTCGCCGCCGACGCGCTCGACGCCCGTCATCGACCAGTCGGAGACCCGACGGGTTTCGCGCTCGCTCCAGCTCGCGAAATCGAAATCCTCCGGCAGGGCGACTTCCTGGGCCACCAGTCCGCCCTCGCGCCAGCCGGCCTCGGCGAGCAGGTTGGCCGCCGACGCCAGCGCGTCGGCTTCGTCGGTCCAGATATTCCGCTTGCCGTCGCCGTCGAAATCGACCGCGCGGGAAAGATAGGTGGCCGGGATGAACTGGGTCTGGCCCATCGCGCCGGCCCAGGAGCCGGTGAGCTGGTCGCGCTCGGCGTAGCCGGCCGCGAGCATGTCGGAGACGGCGCGCAGCTGGCGCTCGGCCCAATTCCGGCGGCGGCCCTCCCAGGCCAGCGTCGCCAGCGAGCGCACCACGTCGTTTCCGCCGGTGATCGCGCCATAGGCGCTCTCCAGCCCCCACACGGCGGTCAGGATGTCGGCGTCGACGCCGTAGCGCGCCTCGATCGCGGCGAGATCCGTCGCCACGCGCGCCTGCGCGGCCCGCCCGTTCGCGGCGCGCTCCTCGGAGGCCGCGCCCTGGAGATACTCCCAGACCGGCCGGACGAACTCGGGCTGGGAGCGGTCGCGCTCGATGATGCCCATGTCGGGCTCGAGCCCGTCGAACATCGACGACACGATCGCGGGATCGACGCCTTCCTCGCGCAGCTCGGCGGCGAAGCCGGTCTTCCAGTCCGCAAAGCTCTCGCCGGCGGGCTGGGCGTGCGCGCAGGCGGCGAGACCGAGCGCTGCGACGAGACCGGCGAACAGGCGGGGAAGCGGCATGGACGGAACTCCTCCGGGACGGATCAAGAAACACCAGATGCGAATCCTACAGGCGCCGCGGACGGCGCGCGAGAGCTGGAATGCGCCCGGTCTGCGTGTTGACTTCGCCGGGGGCCTTGTGTAGCTAGCGCGCTTCGTATTTCCGGCATGTCGACAACGGCCCCGGCCGAGACCACAGAGGCGAAACGATGAAAGTGCGCAGCTCGCTCCGCTCGCTGAAGAACCGCCACCGCGGCTGCCAGGTCGTTCGCCGCCGCGGCCGCGTCTACGTGATCAACAAGCGCGACCCGCGCTTCAAGGCCCGCCAGGGCTAGTGACGCCCGCACGCGCGGTCCTCTGGGACCTGGGCAACACCCTGGTCGACTGGGATCCGCGCCGGCTCTACGCGAAACTCCTGCCCGACGAAGCGGCCGTGGACGATTTCCTCGGCCGCGTCTGCACTATGGACTGGCACGGCGCGCACGATCGCGGCGCGACCATGGCCGAGAACCGTCGCGGCCTGATCGCGGCTCATCCCGACAAGGCCGATCTCATCCGCGCCTGGGACGCGCGCTGGGACGAGATGTTCGACGGCTGGGTCGCGGGCATGGACGCGCTCTTCACCGAACTCGACGCCGCCGGCGTGGCCCAGTACGGCCTGTCCAACCTGCCCGCCGAGAAATGGCGTCCGCTGCTGGACCTGTACCCGGAACTCGAGCGCCTGCGCGAGACGGTGGTGAGCGGAGCCGAAGGCGTCGCCAAGCCCGATCCGCGCATCTACGCCATCACCGCGGAGCGCATCGGCCACCGCCCCGACGAGACGCTGTTCGTCGACGACAAGGCGGAGAACGTCGCCGCCGCCGCCGAGGCGGGCTTTCCCGGCCTCGTCTTCACCGATGCGGCGAAGACACGCGCCGCCCTGCGCGAGGCCGGCCTGCCGGTCTGAGGCCGGCCGCGCTCTTGCCGCATTACGCGACAGGATTATGGTCACGATGATGATCTGGCTCGCCGCCTGTCTCGCTCTCGCCGCCCAGGAGGCCGACGCCGCCCCGGGCGAGGCGGGAATCGACCTCACCGGACGCGAAGACGCGCCGCGGATGACGCTCGACGAGCGTCTCGACGTCCGGCTCGCCGATCTGCGCGCCGCCGAGACCGACGAGGAAGCCGCCGCGATCGCCGACGAGGTGCGCTCGCTCTGGCGCCAGAAGGCCGGCCCGACGGCCGATCTCCTTTTGCAGCGGGGCGCCGAGGCGGCCGCCCAGGGCGACATGGCCACAGCCGAGCGGCAATACACGCATCTGCGGCGGCTCGAACCGGATTTCGCCGAGGCCTGGGTCGTCTCCGCAGAGGCCGCCGCGGCGGCCGGCGACTGGCCGTTCGCGCTGGAGGCGCTCAACACGGCCATCGAGCTGGAGCCGCGCCGCTTCGACGCCTACGCCATGCTCGGACAGGCGCTCGAGCAGGCCGACGAGCCGGAAGCCGCGCTCGCCGCCTACGAGGAGGCGCTCCGGCTTTATCCCCGCCACGAGCGCGCCCGCAGCGCCCAGGCCCGTCTCGAACGCCGCCTCGCCGGGCGCGCGCTCTAGGACGCCGGCCGGCGTGATCCGCATGACCCTCCTCATCGCCACGCTGACCGCCGGCGCGGGGCTCTTCCTGCTCGCCGCCTGCGCGACCGGCGCCGGCGCGGGACGGACGCTGGCCGAGCGCTTCCCGCCGGAGGGCCGCTTCATCGCGGTCGAGGGAACGCGGCTTCACTACCGCGAGACCGGCCCGGCCGACGCCGAGCCCGTCCTCGTCCTGCACGGCGCGTCGAGCAATCTCAACGAGCCGCGCGTCGCGTTGGAGGACGCGCTCTTGGAATACCGCGTGATCTGGCTGGACCGGCCCGGCCTGGGCTGGAGCGAGCGGCCGGACGGGGACTGGAGCCCCGAGCGCGAGGCCGCGCTGATCGCGGCCTTTCTCGACGCCGTCGGGATCGAGCGCGCCGCGGTGATCGGCCATTCCTGGGGCGCGGCGATCACGCTGCGCCTGATGATGGATCACCCCGACCGGACGAAGGGCGCCGTGTTGATCGCGCCGGCCGTCCGCGCCTGGGTCGGCGAGGCGGCCTGGTACAACCGCGTGACGCTGTGGCCGGTCGCGGGAACGGTGATGACGCGGGCGATCGCGCCCACGATCGGGGCGTCCCGGCTGGCCGACGGCGCGGCCGAGGCCTTCAGCCCCGAGCCGGTGCCCGAGAACTATGTCGAGCGCACCCGCCTGCCGCTCATCCTGCGCGCGTCGGCCTGGCGCGCCAACGCCGCCGACATGGCCAACGTCAACGAACACCTCGCCGTCCAGGAGACGCGCTACGCCGAGATCGACCAGCCGGTGATCCTCATCGCGGGACCGAAGGACACCGTCGTCTCGACGCGCCGCCACGCCGTCCCGGTCGCCGAGACGCTGCCCCGGGGCGAGCTCGTCCTGGTCGAGGGCGCGGGCCACAACCTGCACCATCACCATCCCGGCCGCGTCGCCGAGGCGCTGGCTGCGGTGATCGCGCGGAGCGAATAGGCGGCGCCGGGGCTTGCGCAGGCCCGCGCTGCTCGCCTATGCCCACGGTCCCGACCCGGTCTAGACTGGCCGGCCCGTCCCCCTTCCACGACGCCAGAGGATCCGCCATGGCCGACACCAGCCCCGCCGCCGCTCCCCAGACCGACCAGTCCGACGCCGTGGGCGGGGTCGCCCGCGACCAGATCAAGAGCTTCGTGGCGCGCATCGAGCGGCTGGAGGAGGAGAAGGCGGGCATCGCCGCCGACATCAAGGAAGTCTACGCCGAGGCCAAGGCGATGGGCTTCGACACCAAGGTCCTGCGCAAGGTGATCTCGCTGAGAAAGCAGGACCGCCAGGAGCGCCAGGAGCAGGAAGCCCTGCTTGAGCTGTATCTCGGCGCCCTGGGAGAAGACTGACGGCGGGGGCGATGGCGCGCGAGGTCGACGACCGCAAGAAACGCCGCGCGCTCAACCGCCTGCGCCGGGCCAAGGGCGCCGCCGAGAAGGCGATCGCCGAAAGCGACGACCCCGAAGCCGCCGAGGAGGCGCGCCGGCTCCTGTCCGACTGGGAGGCGGAGTTTCTCGATTCGGTCGAGGACCGGCTCGAGGAGTACGGCTCGGCCTTCGCCGATCCCGAGAAGGGCGATCTCGACGAGCCGCTCTCGCGGCTCCAGCTCATGAAGCTCAAGGAGATCGAGAAGAAGGCGAAGGGCAAGGGAGCCCAGCCGAAGCGCTCGAGCTTCAAGTCCCGCGGCTCCGGCTTCAAACGCAAGACGCCGCCGAAATCCCGCGCCCGGGACATCAACGAGGATGTCGAGGACGCCGACGCGCCGGAAGCCGCCGAGCCGACGCCCGAACCCGATGAGAAACCTGTCGGAGAGCGCCCCGTCTTCCGCGTGATCAGGGGCGGCAAGGACGAGGGCTGAGGCTCAGGCCGCCGAGGACTTGCGCGCGTACATCGCCGCGTCGGCCTTGGCCATGGCGGTCTCCACGCCAAGCCCGCTCTCGAGCGGCTGGACGCCCCACGCCGCGCCCACGCGCAGTTCCCGGTCGCCCTGCATGATCGGCGTCGACTCGATCGCGCGGGCGAGTTCGGCCGCCTTGCGCTCGGCCGCCTCGGTCGGCGTCAGGGTGAGCACCACGCCGAACTCGTCGCCGCCCAGCCGGCCGACGGCGTCGGTCTCGCGGACATGGGCCACCAGCAGGTCGGCAACGCCCTTGAGCACGGCGTCGCCGGCGGCGTGGCCGTGGGCGTCGTTGATCTGCTTGAAGCCGTTGAGATCGAGATAGACCAGCGCCGAGGGCGCCTCGTGGCGCTCGGCCAGCGCCAGCGCCTTGGAGACCTCGCGCAGGAAGGCGCGGCGATTGAGCACGGGCAGCATGGCGTCGCGATCGGCCAGCGCCTCGAGATCGCGCACCTTGGCGCGCAGCGCGTCGGTCTCCTTCCGCAGCGCGTCGACCTCGCCCATCAGGCTGAGCAGGGCGCGCTGGACGTTCACGGTGAGCTCGCTTTCCGGCACGCCCATGATGGACGCCGTGTCGCGCGCAGCCCCGGCGGACGCGGACTCGGCGGCGCCGGCGGCGCCGGCGGAGTCTTCGGTCTTGCGATCGGCGCGTCCCGCCGGCGCGGCGCCGGAGACGGGATCGCTGGAGCGAATGCGCATGGCGCGCCCTCTTGTCTCCCCAGAGGCCCGCAGACTCGCCCGGCGCGGTTAAGAAAGGGTCAAGCCTAACAAGGCGTTTCCGCCCGTCTTGACGCGGTCCGGCGCACGACTACCCTGCCGCGCTTCCTTTCGCTGAGAGCGCGAACGCCATGAGCGAGACTGACGCCCAAGCCGCCCCGGTCGCCATCGTGATGGGATCGCGGTCGGACTGGCCGACCATGAAGGCCGCCGCCGAGGCGCTCGACGCGCTCGGCGTGGATTACGACGCGCGCGTCGTCTCCGCCCACCGCACGCCCGACCGGATGAGCGAGTTCGCGAAGACCGCCAGGGCGCGCGGGGTGAAGGTGATCATCGCCGGCGCCGGCGGCGCGGCCCACCTGCCGGGCATGATCGCGGCGATGACGCCCCTGCCCGTGCTCGGCGTGCCGGTCGAGTCGAAGGCGCTCAAGGGCCTCGACAGCCTGCTCTCCATCGTGCAGATGCCCGGCGGCGTGCCCGTCGGCTCGCTCGCCATCGGCCAGGCCGGCGCGAAGAACGCCGGCCTGCTGGCGGCCTCGATCGTGGGGCTCGCCGACGACGCCGTGATGGCGCGCGTCGAGGCCTGGCGCGCCGAACAGACCGCCGCCGTGCCGGACACCGTCGAGGACTGAACCCGTGAGCGACTATCTCGAGCCCGGAGCGCGCGTCGGGATCCTGGGCGGCGGGCAGCTCGGCCGCATGCTGGCCATGGCCGCCGCGCGGCTCGGTCTCGACGCGGTGATCTTCGCCCCCGAGCACGACAGCCCCGCCTCCCGCGTCGCCGCGGAGACAATCGTCGCCGAGTATGACGATCTCGACGCCGTTGCGCGCTTCGCCGGCAGCGTCTCGGCGGTGACCTACGAGTTCGAGAACGTGCCGGTCGCGACCGCCGAGGCCGCCGCCGCCGAGGCGCCCGTGCGCCCCGGCCCGAAGGCGCTCGAGGTCGCCCAGGACCGGCTCGTGGAGAAGACCTTCCTCAACGATCACGCTGCGCCGACGGTCGCGTTCGAGAACGCCGAATCCGCCGCCGAGGCGCGCGCCGCCTTCGAGACGCTGGGCGGGCCGGCGATCCTCAAGACCCGCCGCTTCGGCTATGACGGCAAGGGTCAGGCGGTGGTCCGCTCCGCCGAGGAGGCCGGGGCGGCCTTCGACGAGATCGGCGGCCATCCCGCCATCCTGGAAGCCTTCGCCGATTTCCGCCGCGAGATCTCGATCGTCGCCGCGCGCGACGTCGAGGGTCATGTCGCCGCCTACCCGGTCAGCGAGAACCTGCACGGCGAAGGGATCCTGCGCGAGTGCGCCGCCCCGGCGCGCGCCGACGCCGCCGTCGTCGCCGAGGCCGAGCGCATCGCGGCGACGCTGCTGGAAGCGCTGGACTATGTGGGCGTCATCGCCGTCGAGCTGTTCGAGCTCGACGACGGAAAGCTGCTGGTCAACGAGATCGCGCCGCGGGTGCACAACACCGGCCACTGGACCATGGACGCCTGCGCGTGCAGCCAGTTCGAGCAGCATATCCGCGCCGTCGCCGGCTGGGGGCTGGGCGATCCCGCGCCGCATTCGGCCGCGCGCATGATCAACCTCATCGGCGACGAGGCGAACGCGTGGAAGCGCTGGCTCGCCCACGACGACGCCGTGCTGCACCTCTACGGCAAGCGCGGCGTCCGCCCCGGCCGCAAGATGGGCCATGTGAATATTCTGAGCCGATTGCCGTAGCCGCCCCGCCCTTCTCGGCCCTTGGACTTGATCCAAGGGCCCATGGCCAAGGCCTTCGATTGCTGACGACTGGGCCCTTGGATCAAGTCCAAGGGCCGAGACGGTGATGCGCCGGAACCCCTAAACCCGTCGCCCCGGCCCGTATCTCAGCCGCGCGGCGAGGCCGGCGAGATCGGGCAGGCCTGACGTCGCCTTGCGCCAGCCCGCCTTGGCCTTCTCGAACTGCATGACGTTGTCGATGCGCCGGTCGAGGAAGGTGCGCGTCTTCGGCTTCTCGGGATCGGACTCCTCGAGCCAGATCGCCAGCGTCGAGGCGTAGACGCCCGAAAGAATGGCGCGCTTGGAGTAGAAATTCCCGTCCGTCGACGTATCCCCGATCGCCCGCCAGATCATATCGGCGGTCGCCCAGAGCAGGCGCGCGCCCCGATCGGCGGCGTCGGGCAGCATGAGCCGGGCGCGGGCGCGCGCGGCGGCCTCCTCCTCGCCGGCCATCTGGTCGAGCCGGATCATCACCGCGTTCGCGACCTTGTCGCGGATGCGGTTGGGCGGCGGGGCGGCGGCGATCGCGGCCTCCGCGCCGGCGTCGGCGCGCCGCGACCAGGTCTCCAGGATGTCCAGCACGCCGCCCGGGCAGTAGAGCTCGACCTCGCCTTCGCTCAGCCCGGCGGCCTCGGCGGCGCGGGCGAGCGTCGCCTCGCTCCAGCCGTCGAAGGCGGCTTCGGGCAGCGCCGCGGCGAGCAGGGCGTCGCGAGCGGCGTCGGCGCGGGGGTGGTCGTGAAATTCGCTCATGGCTTCCTACATAGTCCTCGAAAGCCGGCGCGTCACGCGGGCGCGCCTTCCGCGCCTGCTATGGACAGCGCGCGGGGGCTCTGCTAAAGCCCGCGCCTCATTGAAGCGATCCGGCGCGGACGCGAAGGACGAATGCAGCTCTTCGCGCCCGTCGTGTGTTATTCTGACGAGCGCGGTCCCGAACCGCACCGAAGACAAGGGAGAGAGAGCCATCGTCCAGATCGTCGTGCGCGATAACAACGTCGAGCAAGCGCTCAAGGCGTTGAAAAAGAAGATGCAGCGGGAGGGCACCTTCCGCGAGATGAAGCGCCGGAACCACTACGAGAAGCCCTCCGAAAAGCGTGCGCGACAGAAGGCCGAGGCGATCCGCCGGGCCCGTAAGCTGGCCCGCAAGCGCGCCCAGCGCGAAGGTCTGATCCCGAAGAAGGGACGCGGCGGCCGCCGCTAGACCGTCCGCGCCGAAAGGCGTCGCTTCACGGAATTCGAACGCCGCGCCCGACCGGGCGCGGCGTTTTCGCTTGTGGGAACTCAGCCCTGCTTCTTGAAGGAAAAGAAGCGCTTGACCGATTCCGCGTCGGCCATGTTCAGCGCGCCGCGGCGGAAGATCGCCGACGAGCCCCACAGCGTCGCGGCCATGGTCGCGACCATCAGCCCGATCGCGCCGGCTACTTCCCAGAGCGGCGGCTCCGAGGGCAGCCGCGCCATCATGATGAAGGGGGTCCATAGCGGGAACCAGGACGCGGCCTGGACGATGGCCGAATCCATCGCCTCGATGGCGAAGACCAGGATCAGCAGCGGCGCCATCAGCACCAGGATGATCGGGGTCATCAGCGTCTGGGCGTCCTGCATCGACTCGCACAGCGAGCCGAGCGCGAGGAAGATCGAGCCGAACATCAGATACCCGACGACAAAGAAGAACGCCGCCGCGAGGATCAGGCCGGGGTCGAACAGGCCGGTGATAAGTTTGACGATCTCGGGATCGACCGCGGCCAGCGCCGCCCCGCCGATCACGGAGACGACCCCGCCGACCGCGCCCCACACCGCGAACAGGGTGAAGGAGACGGCCGCCACGCCGGCGAGCTTGCCGATCAGGATCTCGTGGAAGCGCGCCGAGGAGAGCAGCAGCTCGATCACCTTGCCGCCCTTCTCCTCGATCAGGCTGGTCAGCAGCATGTTCGCCACCGAGAAGATCGTGCTCCACAGCAGGAAGGCGAGCACCAGCGACAGGATGAAGGGTGCGCGGTCGGCCAGCGTCACCTCGGAGTCGACGCCGGCCGCCGCGCTCGGGTCGAGTACGCGCAGGGACGGCTCGATCCCGCTCACCGAGGCGATGTCGGCGTCGCTGAGCCCGCGCGCGCGCAGCGCCTCGCGGCGCAGGTGCGCGCCGAGCGCGTCGCGCAGATCGCTGCGCAGGCTCGAGTCGGTGACATTGGTCGAATAGTAGACGAGCTCCATCGGGGCGGACTCGCCGTTCTCGCGGATGAAGGCCGCCGCGAACAGCGGTCTGGGCCCCTCGGGCGTGTCGATCAGGCGCTCTCCGGTGAGCCAGGGCCGCAGGCTCTCGGCGTCCGACGCCGGCGCTTCGACCCGGACCCGCCGGCCCAGCCCGGCGGCGAATTCCGAGGCGCTTTCCTCGATCCCGATCGCGGCGAGCGCGTCGTCGAGCCCCCCGAGCCCGTCCGGATCGGCGTCGAAGGCGGCCAGCGCCTCGCGCGCCGTGTCGGGATCGCCGCGCAGGCGGGCGGCGGCCTCGACCGCGGCGCGGGCGGCCTGACGGCGCTCGGCCTCGACATTGGCCTGGATGATGTCGTCGAGCCCGCCGCCGGTCTCGTCGATGACCGTGTAGTAGCGCGTCGGCTGGGCGGATTCGATCAGGTAGGGAATGAAGGCGCCGAGCGTCATGAAGATCGGCACCGACAGCAGCGACAGCCAGAACCCCCACGTCGCCACGTAGGACAGGTATTCCCGGCGGGCGATGAGGTAAATCGCACGCATCGCTCAGGCCTCCTCGGGTTCGACGGCCGCGGGATCGGCGACGAGCTGGACGAAGGCGTCGTGAAGATGCGGCCGGCGCGGCTCGAAGCGCGCCAGCCGCACCCCGGCGTCGACGCAGGCCTTGAGCACCTGCTGGGCGTCCGCGCCGGCGTCGAGCTCGATGCGCCAGGTCTCGGCGCCCTCGGCGTCCGGTCCCATGTCCTCGACCTCGCCGAACCCGCCGAGCAGCTCGGGAATGTCGTGATCGGACGTCACGCCGAGCGTGACCTGGCGGGGCACGGCGGCGAGCGCCTCGTCGACCCGGCCGTCGAACACCTTCTCGCCGCGCGCCATCAGCACGATGCGGTCGCACAGCCGCTCGGCGTGCTCCATGACGTGGGTCGAGAACAGGACGGTCCGGCCGGCGGCGGCCTGCTCGCGGATCATCGCCTCGAGGACGGCCTGGTTGACCGGGTCGAGGCCGGAGAACGGCTCGTCGAGAATGATGAATTCGGGCTCGTGGGCGATCGACGCGATGATCTGGACCTTCTGCGCCATACCCTTGGACAGCGATTTCATCTTCAGCTGCGCGGCCTCGGCGAGCCCGAAGCGTTCCAGGTAGGCGCGCGCGCGGCGGCGCGCCTCGCCCGCCGACAGACCCTTGAGCCGGGCGAAGAAGGCGATCACCGCCTCGGCGGTCATCTTGCGATAGACGCCGCGTTCCTCGGGCAGGAAGCCGACGCGGTCGAGGCTGCGCCGGTCGGGCGGACGGCCGAACAGGCGCGCCGTTCCCGAGTCGGGCCCGATGATCCCCAGCGCCATGCGCAGCGTGGTCGTCTTGCCCGCGCCGTTGGGGCCCAGGAATCCCGTGATCTCGCCGCGGCGCGCCTGGAAGGTGACGTCCCTGACGGCCTGCTTGCGGCCGAACGTCTTGGAGATCCGCTCGACCTCGAGCGCGAATTCGCTCATCCGGGGCCCCGATCACGGCTGCCGAAGGGTTGCGTTCTCTCTAGGCGGTCGTCGCATGGCGTTCCAGCTACAAACCACCCTTGAGTGATTTATTTTGATTCGACGGAGGGACCCGTCATGCCGCGACAGCCGTTTCCAATTGATTTCTCGACGCTCGAGCCCGACCGGCGGCCGCGGCGCTGGCTGGTCCTGCCCGAGGGCTTCGACGCGGCCGCCGCGCCCGATCAGGTCAGCCCCGTCTTCGACGCCGCCCCGGCCGCCGCGCTGGAGACGTTCATCGCCGCGGGGCTCGCGCAGCCGCGGGTGAAGCTTCTGCGACAAGAGGGCGGCCAGGCCGAACTCGTCCAGCGCAGCCTCGTCTTCCGCTTTCCCGACCATGTCACGGTCGAGGCCTTCGCCGCGGATTCGGGCCGCTCGGCGCTCGCCGTGTACTCGCGCGCCGTCGTCGGTCGCTATGATTTCCGGGTCAACGAGAAGCGGGTGAAGGCCTGGCTCGCGGAGACGGCGCGGCGCCTCGACGGGTCTCAGCCCGTCGGCAGCGCGAAATAGAGCAGGTCCAGCGCCGGCGGCTCGGCGACGCCCAGCTGGCGGAGGATGTGCGTCGCCTGGCCGCGATGATGGGTCTGGTGGTTGAACAGGTGGGCCAGGATGACCTGCAGCGGCAGGGCGTGGGTCTCGCCCCGCGTATTGCCGTACTCGATGACGCGCTCGAAATCCGGCTCGTCGAGCCCCGAGACGAAATCGATGATGCGGCGGTCTTCGGCCTCCCGCGCCTCGCGCAGCTCGGGGAACTGCTCGAACACCGTCTCGTCCAGGCGTTTCGGCGCAGGCCCGTCCCCCGTGATCCGGCGCAGCCAGATCCGGTCGGCGACGAGCAGATGATTGAGCGTGCCGTGAAGGCTGCGGAAATAGGCCTTCACGTCGCGCTTGCGCTCGAAGTCGCTCAGCGCCGTCGAGGCGTCGTAGAGCCGCGCGTTCGCCCAGGCGTTATACTGCGCGAACCGCATGAAATGATCGTGCACGGGTGTCCCTTCGCTCTTCCGGCCGTGTTAGGTCTCTTAACCCATGGCGTTTGACGAACCAACGGTCCGGGCGCGGCTGGAAGCGCTGCGCGCCGAACTCGAGAAACTGTCCGAATCCGCCGCCGAGGACCGCAAGCCGGTCGCGCTCGACCAGCAGTCCGTGGGGCGCCTGTCGCGCCAGGACAGCCTGCAGGTCCAGGCTATGGCCAAGGCCGCCGACGATCGACGCGCCCAGGAGCTGCGCCGCATCGAGGCGGCGCTCTCGCGCCTGGACGAGGGCGAGTACGGCTATTGCGTGGAATGCGGCGAACAAATTTCCGAGAAGCGTCTCGAGATCGATCCCGCCGCGCCGCGCTGCGCCGATTGCGCCGGCGGGTGAGATCGCGTCACCGCCGGCTGGCCGATCCGGCGTAGTTGTACGCTGCGATCTTCGGCGATTTCGGCAGATAGTCGGCCTCCATCCGGTCGATCGCGAAGCCGGCGTCCTCGATGAGCTGGTCGGGCTTGCGCGTGAGATGGCAGCCGCCCGCGATCGGCTTCCAGATCGGCTCGATGCGCCGCTGCCACTTCGCCACGCCGGGGTCCGGCGCCGCGCCGTGCTCGGAGAAGAGCAGCCGGCCGCCGGGCTTGAGCACGCGGCGCATGCCCTCGAGCGCGGCGGCGACGTCGGGGATGGTGCAGGCGGTGTAGGTCAGCACGACCGTATCGACGCTCTCGTCGTCCAGCGGAATCGCCTCGCCGGGCAGGTCGAGCCACTCGATCTCGAGCGGGCTCGCCGCGACCGCCTTGGCCGCCTTGCGGCGCATGCCCTTCGACGGCTCCAGCGCGAACAGGCGCTCGACGCGGACCGGATCGTAGAAGCCGAGATTGGTCCCCGAGCCGAAGCCGACCTCCAGGACGCGGCCCTCCGCGGCGGGCACGACCTGGCTGCGCTTCTTCATGATCTGGGGCTGGGAGCAGGCGAAGCCGATGAGATGCGGCAGGACGTGATCGTCGTAGAAGGACATGCGGTCAGCCCCTTCCGCGGCGTCGAGCCCGGCGCGCGGCGCGCTCCGGCCGGGCGTCCTCGTCCGGCAGGACGGGATCGATGACGCTCGCCTCGCCCTCGCGATCGGACGCGCCGGCGGCGCACGCGACGCTCTCGGCGAAGAAGCGGATATGCTGGTTGAACACCTGCTGGGTGTAAATGCCGAAATGGTTCGCGCCCTTGACCAGGGCGGCGTATTTCGGCCCCGGCGCGGCGTCGTAGAGCCGCCGCCCGCGCGCCAGCGGGATGAGCCGGTCGTCGTCGCCGTGGATCCACAGGATGGGCGCGGTCACCCCGGCGATCTGGCGGATGGAATCGTAGCGGTCGCGGAACACCAGGCGCGGCAGCAGGAAGGCCGTGCGCGAGCGCACGATGTCGCGGAAGCTGTCATAGGGCGCGTGGAGGATCACCCCGCCCACCGGTCGCGCCACGGCGACCTGGACGGCCGTGCCCGAACCCAGCGACTCCCCGTAGACGACCAGCTTCGACAGGTCGACGCCGGCCTCGGCCAGCCGGTCGCAGACCAGGATGGCGTCGCGGACATTGTTCTTCTCGCTGGGCCGGCCGGTCGAGCCGTTGAAACCGCGATGGGCGAGCGCGGTGAGCCCCCAGCCCGCGGCCAGGAACATCCGGAAGAAGCGCGCCCGGCGCCACAAAGCGCGGCGGTTGCCGTGAAGATAGACGATGTGCGGCGCGCCCTCCCAGGCCGGATCCGCCCGCCACAGCACCAGCCGCTCGCCGTCGGGGGTCTCGATCTCGTCCTCGCGCGCGTTGTCGAGCCCCGCCTCCTCGGGGTGGGTGCGCGTGGGATCGGTGAAGTAGATGATCCGGCTCTGCCAGATGAACAGCGCCGCCCAGAAGACGTAGACCGCGCCCAGCGCGACGACGCCGGCCCGGCCCCACGGCCCGATCCAGAGCCAGGCCGAGCCGACGAGCTCGGCGATCTCCCCCCAATCCACGGCTGCGCCCTCCCTCGCGAACCGATGCGCGGAGGATTAGGCGACGCGCGGCGGGGCGGAGTCCATGGCCGAGGGCGCCTCGAGAACGCGAGCCGGGCTCAGGTGCGGCGGGATTGCATCGGAAGCTGTCGGTCAGTCGATCGCCTTGACGATGGACTCGGTCATCTTCTTGGCGTCGCCGAGCAGCATCATCGTGTTGTCGCGGAAGAAGAGCGGGTTCTCGATACCCGCATAGCCCGAGCCCAGCGAGCGCTTGACGAAGAAGACGGTCTTGGCCTTCCAGACCTGCAGCACGGGCATGCCGTAGATCGGGCTCGAGGGATCGTCCTCGGCGGCCGGGTTGGTGACGTCGTTGGCGCCGATCACGAAGGCGACGTCGGCGGTCGAGAACTCCGAGTTGATGTCCTCGAGCTCGAACACCTCGTCATAGGGCACCTGGGCCTCGGCGAGCAGCACGTTCATGTGGCCGGGCATGCGCCCGGCGACGGGATGGATGGCGTAGGAGACGTCGACGCCTTCGGCCTTCAAGAGGTCGGCCATCTCCTTGAGCGCGTGCTGGGCCTGGGCGACCGCCATGCCGTAGCCGGGCACGATGATGACCTTGCCGGCGTTCTGCATGATGAAGGCCGCGTCGTCGGCCGAGCCCTGCTTGATCGTCCGGTCGACGTCGTCGCCGCCGGCCGCCGCGGCGGTCTCGCCGCCGAAGCCGCCGAGGATCACCGAGATGAAGGACCGGTTCATCCCCTTGCACATGATGTAGGACAGGATCGCGCCCGAGGAGCCGACCAGCGCGCCGGTCACCAGCAGCGCGGTGTTCTCCAGCGTGAATCCGAGCGCGGCGGCGGCCCAGCCCGAATAGCTGTTGAGCATGGAGACGACGACGGGCATGTCCGCGCCGCCGATCGGCACGATCAGCAGCACGCCGAGCACGAGCGCGACGATGGTGACGATCCAGAAGGCGACCTTCGCCTCGCCGCCCGAGGCGGTCAGGAAGGCGATGAACACCGCGACCGCGATCCCGAGTCCGAGATTGAGCCAGTGCTGGCCGGCGAACACGATCGGCTTGCCGCTCATGATCCCCTGCAGCTTCATGAAGGCGATCACCGAGCCGGAGAACGTGATCGCGCCTATCCCCGCGCCAAGCGACAGCTCGACCAGGGAGAGCGCCCTCACGTCGCCCATCGCCGTGGCGATGTGGAAGGCCGCCGGCGCGTAGAGCGCCGCCGCCGCCACCAGCACCGCGCTCAGCCCTACGAGCGAGTGGAAGGCGGCGACGAGCTGGGGCATCGCCGTCATGGCGATGCGCCGGGCGACCACCGCGCCGATCCCGCCGCCGATCGCGACGGCTGCGGCGATCATCAGCAGCCCCGCCCCGTCGAGCTCGATGACCAGCAGGGTGGTGACGATCGCCAGCGCCATGCCGGCCATGCCGAAATAGTTGCCGCGCCGGGCCGTCTCCGGGCTCGACAGCCCCCTCAGGGCGAGAATGAACAGGATGCCCGAGCCGAGATAGAGCAGCGCGGCGAGATTGGCGGACATGATCGCTCCGATGTTTCCGGCGTTGGGCGGGGGTTCGGACCTAACCTCCGAGCGAGATCACCCGGGCGCAGCGGCCTTCCTCGAACATGCCGCCGTAGCGGGTGTAGTCGACTTCCTGGCAGATCGCGTTGTCGGCGACCGGCTGGTAGCGCACGAACGCCTGGGCCTCCTCGGCGCGATGCCGGGCCAGCACGGCGTGGGCTGCGGCGATGCCGCCCGGGCGCGAGCCGCCGTCGAACGTCATCGCCCAGCCGTTGCAGTGAAACAGCAGGCCGGATTCAGCCATCCAGACGCGGAAGATCGGGCATTGCTCGACCGCGATCGGCTCCTGCGCGGCGTACTGGCCCTGCTGGGCGGGAGCGGCCGGCGTCGCGCGCTGAGGCTGGGTCTGGACGCGCTGCTGGGCTTCGGCGGCGGCCCCGAGGCCGGCGGCGAGAAGGATCGCGGCGAAGGCCGCGAAGACGACAGGCTTCATTTCGACTTCTCCTTCTTCCGGTACATCGCCAGCATGCGCTGGGTGACCAGGAATCCGCCGAAGATGTTGACGCTGGCGAGCAGAACCGCGAGCGCGCCCGCGCCCTTGGCGAACTGCCCGCCCGCGCCGGTCGCGGCGGCGCCCGCGGCCAGAAGCGCGCCCACGATGATCACCGAGGAGATGGCGTTGGTGACGCTCATCAGCGGGGTGTGCAGCGCAGGCGTCACCGACCAGACCACGTAGTAGCCCACGAAGATCGCGAGCACGAAGACGGCCAGCCGGAAGACGATCGGGTCGACGGCTTCCATGCCGCTACCGATCCGTGGTTTCGACGGCCGCCGGCTGGGCCGGCCCCATCGCCGTCCACAGCGCGCTGCCGCCGGCGCTGAGCGTCACGATCGCCGCGCTGGCGATGACGATCTGTGCGATCCTGCGTTTCATGGGCCTTTCCTCCTCTATTCGCCGTGGACGACCGACCCGTCCCGGGTCAGCGCCATGGCCTTGATGATCTCGTCGTCCCAGTGCGGCGCGCAATTCCCCTCCTCGTCGAGGAGAAGCGGCGCCAGGCTGACGAGATTCTTCGCGAACAGCTGCGAGGCGTCGGCGGCGAGCCGGCCCGGCAGGTTCGTGAAGCCCGCGATTTTCACCCCGCCATGCTCGACGACCTCGTCGGGCCGGGTGAGTTCGCAATTGCCGCCCTGGACGGCGGCGATGTCGACAATGACCGAGCCCGGGCGCATGGACTCCACCATCGCGGTGTCGATCAGCCTTGGAGCCGGCCGGCCGGGAATGAGCGCGGTGGTCACCACCACGTCCTGCTTGGCCAGGTGCGCCGCGACCAGCTCGGCCTGCTTGGCCTTGTACTCGTCGCTCATCTCCTTGGCGTAGCCGCCGGCGGTCTCGGCTTCCTTGAATTCCTCATCCTCGACGGCGACGAACTTCGCCCCCAGCGACGCCACCTGCTCCTTGGCGGCCGGGCGCACGTCGGTCGCCGAGACGACCGCGCCGAGACGCCGCGCCGTGGCGATGGCCTGAAGCCCGGCGACGCCGGCGCCCATCACGAAGGCCTTGGCGGGCGCGATGGTTCCCGCCGCGGTCATCATCATCGGGAAGGCGCGCCCGTAGAGCGCGGCGGCCTCGATCACGGCGCGGTAGCCGGCGAGGTTCGATTGCGAGGACAGCGCGTCCATCGACTGGGCCCGCGTGATGCGCGGGGTGAGCTCCATCGCCAGCGCGTTCACGCCGGCCTCCGCGCAGGCCTTGGCGAAGGCCTCGTCGCCGTGCGGTTCGAGAAGGCCGAGGAGCAGGCAGCCCTTCGGCATCTTGCCGATCGTCTCCTCGTCGGGCCGGCGCACGGCGAACACCGCCTCGGCGTCCTTGAGCGCCTGCGCGCGGGTGACGAGCTTCGCTCCGGCGTCCTTGTAGAGATCGTCAGGCAGATCGGCCCCGGCGCCGGCGCCCTTCTCGACGCGCAGCTCCGCGCCGAGCTTGATCAGGGATTTCACGCTGTCGGGCGTGGCGGCGACCCGGCTCTCGCCGGACTGGCGTTCCCTGAGGACGGCGATTCGCATGCGGACTCCCGCGGAGGCGGACACGGGGAATGGTTAACCCGCCTCAAGCATGCGCGAATCGGCCCGCAGGGCAAAGCGCGAATTTGTGAGCGCGCGGTGAGGCCGCGCCGCCTGTCAGGCGCCGAACGCCGTCACCAGCACGCCGCCGATCAGCGCGATCCCGGTGAGCGCGACGAGCGACGCCCAGTAGGCCGCGCCGCGCTTGAGCGCCGCGCCGGCCGCGCCGCCGGCGATCAGCGTCACGACCAGGGACGGGAACCAGGCCACGTCGGTGGCGAAGACCAGCGTGAGGAAGAGGATCGTCACCCCGGTGATCAGGGTCGCCAGGACCCCCGCGCCCATCACGCCCTCGAAGGTGCGCTTCTGCATCGTGATGTCCATGTCGCCGCGGGTGTGCTCGGCCGCCATCGGTCTCTCCCTGCTCCAGACGGTTCGATCGGCTGTTATCACGGCCGCGCGCGGCCGCCAAGCCGGCGTCGCGCTCAAGCCTTGGCCCAGCCCTCGACGAGCGCCTCGATCGCGGCGACCGCGGCGAGCGGCTGGTCGAGAATGAGATGATGCTCGGCGTTCGGAACCGACACGAAGGGCGCGCCGGAAAACTTCGACTTCATGAAGTCCCACGTCTCCGCCTGCATCAGCTTCGAGCGCGCGCCGCGGATGAAGGCGAGCGGACAGCCGGCCTCGGCGGCGACCTTATCGGGGTCGCGCGGCTCGTAGGTCAGCTTGCGCCAGAGATCGGGATCGAACAGCCAGGTGAAGCCGCCCTCGACGGCCTTCAGCGAGCCGCGGGCTATGTGGTCGACGAGCCAGATTTTCTCGCATTCCTGCTCGGGCAGCAGCCGGAAGCGCGCCAGCGCGGCGGCGAGATCGGGATAGACCCGCCCGCCATGACGCGGGGGATTGCCCGAGCGCTGCTGGTCCAGCGGCCGGATCGGGCTGTCCATGACGATCGCGCCGGCCAGCGCGTCGCCGAACTCGGTGGCGGCCTTGAGCGTGACGAAGCCGCCGAAGGAATGGCCGGCGAAGACCGGCTTGCCCGCCTCGAACGCGCCGGCGTCCGTCGCGGCGGCGCGCATGTCGGCGGCGTGCTCGGCCATGGCGTAGACGTCGCGCCAGCCCGACTCGCCCATGCCGGCGATGTCGGGGGCGACGACCCGGCGGCCGGATTGCGCCAGGAACGGGCCGATCGCGTCCCACCAGCCCTTGTGGGCGGTGCCGCCGTGGATGAGCACGAGCCCGGGATCGCCGCGCTCGCCCCACGCCTTCCACGCGAGCTTGATCCCGTCGCGCTCGGCGGCTCCGGTTTCGACGGGTTGCTCGAGCGCCTCGGCGAACCAGGCCGGCGCGTCGGGCGCGGCGCCGTTGAACGGCGCCAGGGGCGGCGGGAGGCGGTCGGACTTGGTCATCGCGCGATCTCTTCGGGGCGGGCCGGAAGGGGTTAGGCGCGCCGGGCCGCGAGGTCAATCACCTCCCGCCGGGCGCACGCCAAGACATTGTTTACCCTAACGATCTCTCACCACCGCATACACGCGGCCTTTACGGCGCCTGTCCCATAACGGTTCGCAACAAGGCGAAGCCGGCCGCCGCCGATCACGCGGAAAACCGCGGACCGGAGACCGAGGCGGCGGGTTTCGGACAAAGACCGAAAAGGCGTGGGTGAGATGGCGAAAACCGTACTGATCGTGGACGACGATCCGACGCAGCGCCGCCTGATGCAGGCGGTCCTGGAGAAGCAGGGGCATCATCCCGAAACCGCCGACAGCGGCGAGGCCGGGCTCGAACGCGTCCGCCGCGGCGGCGTCGACGTGGTGCTGCTCGATCTCGTCATGCCGGGGATGGACGGCATCGAGACGCTGGAGGCGATCCACGCCCGCTCGCCGGAGCTGCCCGTCATCGTGCTCACCGCCCATGGCGGCATCGAGACGGTGGTCAAGGCGATGCGCGCCGGCGCGGTCGACTTCTTCGTCAAGCCGGCCAGCCCGGAACGCATCGCGGTGTCGATCCGCAACGCCTTCAAGGTGCGCGACCTGTCCGGCGAGGTGAGCCGGCTCAAGCGCGCCCAGTCCGGCCAGCTCGGCTTCAAGGACATGGTCGCCGAGGCCCCGGCGATGCGCCAGGTCGCCCGGCTGGGCGAACGCGCCGCGCGGTCGAGCATCCCGATCCTGATCACCGGCGAGAGCGGCGTGGGCAAGGAGCTCGTCGCGCGCTCGATCATGGCCGCCTCGGACCGCGCCGGACGGCCGTTCGTCGCCGTGAATTGCGGCGCGATACCCCAGAACCTCGTCGAATCCACCCTGTTCGGCCACGAGAAGGGCGCGTTCACCGGCGCGGTGGCCAAGCACATGGGCAAGTTCCAGGAGGCCGACGGCGGCACGCTCTTCCTCGATGAGATCGGCGAGTTGCCGCTCGACATGCAGGTCAAGCTGCTGCGCGCGCTGCAGGAGGGCGAGGTCGACCCCGTCGGCTCGAAGAAATCGGTGAAGGTCGACGTGCGGATCATCTCCGCGACCAACCGCGATCTCGCCGAACAGGTGAAGCAGGGCGAGTTCCGCGAGGACCTGTTCTACCGGCTCAACGTCTTCCCGATCGAGGTGCCGCCGCTGCGCGAGCGCCGCGACGACATCCCCGCGCTCGTGCGCCACTTCATCGCGCGGTTCAACGCCCAGGAGGGCAAGTCGGTGCTCGACGCGACGGGCGAGACGATGGACCTGCTCGCCGGGCACGAATGGAAAGGCAATGTGCGCCAGCTCGAGAACGCGGTGTTCCGCGCCGTCGTGCTGTGCGACGGCGATTATCTCACGCCCGAGGACTTCCCGCAGATCTCGGGGCTGACGCCCGGCCTGAAGGACGACGCGCCGGCCGACGCCGCGAAATCCGCGCCGGCGGCGCCGGAAGCGGACGCCGAACCGGCCGACGGCGCCGAGATCGGTCCGATCGACATCACCGATCCGGGCGGTCATATCCGCTCGCTGGAAGACATCGAACGCGACCTCATCGCCTTCGCCATCGAGACCTATTCAGGCCGCATGGCGGAAGTCGCGCGCCGGCTCGGCGTCGGCCGCTCGACGCTGTATCGCAAGGTCCGCGAATACCATCTCGACGTGGACAATTTCCGCGAGGCGGGCTGAGCCCGCCTCAGGCGATGATGTCGGGATTGAGCTGGTCCTCGATCGCGTAGATGCGGTCCTTGAGGGCCAGCTTCTCGCGTTTCAGGCGGACCATCTTGAGCTGATCGTTGACGCCGCAGGCCTGCAGCGCCTCGATGCGCGCGTCGAGATCGCGATGCTCGCGGCGGAGCTCCTCCAGCTTGGCGCGCAACGCGGCTTCGTCGAGTTCACCGTACATCAGGCGCAACGCCCTCTCGTGTCAGCGTCTGCAGCGGACGCGACAGCTTGTCTGAAGATCGATCGCGCGCCGCATCGCAGACCCCGCGCCGGCGCGAATATGAAATCATATTACACCGTTTCGGCCGCAGCGAAAACGGCCGCGACGAACCCGTCGGTCTCGGCGCGCGCGCCGATGCGGGCGCCGTAATCGGCCAGCGCGGCGGCGCAGACACGCGCGGGCGCGTCGCCGCGCGCCATCGGGCACAGGCGCCCGAGGGGTTCGAGCGCGGCCTGCTCCAGCCGCTCGGCCTCGAGCTCGGCGGCGAGGACGGACTTCCTCAGACCGCCCGCCCCGGCGGGATCGACGAAAGAGGGCGCGCGCTTGAGCAAGTCGCGCGCCGCGCGCAGGGGCTTCACCACGCGCGCCGACCACAGCGCGGAGATCTCGAGCGCCCGGCCCAGGGCCGGCCGCGGATCACGGCCGGCGGCGGCCACCCAGGCGATCCAGAGCGCGAGATTGACGTCCATGCCCCCGGCCTGGATCGCCAGGCAGGCCGGCTTCACGCCCTCGGCGGCGTAGACCTTCACCGAGAAATCCCAGAACCGCGCGCTGTCCGCTCCCGGGCTCATGGCGCCCCTTTCCGTCGCGATGGTTCACCGTGTCTTCACCGTGGACGCAGGCGGCTGCGTCGCCGGCTGATTTGTGAATTGAACACCGCGCCTCCCCGGTGCTTCAATCGCAATCGTCAACCTAGCGAAGGAGGCAAGCATGCCAACTGAAGCGCGTATTCGCGAACTCGATGCTAGGCACCACAAGCTGGATGCCCGGATTGAACAAGAACGCAAGCATCCCTCCGCAGACACGCTTCAACTGGCCGCCCTCAAGAAAGAGAAACTTCTGCTCAAGGAGCAGATCGAGAAGCTTCGAAGTCGACCGTGACGGCGCCTGAGGCGCCGCCGTCGAGAGGAAGGGGCGGATCGCCATCCGCCCCTTTCTTGTTTCACCCGCACCGCCGCAAAGCGACCGCCGCCCATGATTCGACTGCTCGTCCTCTGCACTTTCGCGCTCGCCGCGGCCTCCGCGGCCGCCCAGCCCGTCGATCAGCGCCGCGCGGTGTGCCCGGCCGGGTATGACGCGCTCGAGGCCGAAGATCCCGCCGGCGCCATCGAGGCGTTCCGCGACTGCCTGGCGGCGCGCGAATACGAGTGGACCGTCGAGGCCGAGCTGCGCGCCCGCCTGGGCGCGGCGCATCTCGCGCTCGGCGAGGCCGATGCGGCGCTGCTCGCCTACAACCAGATTCTCGGCCTGGTCGAGAACAATGGGGGCGACGAGAACAACCCGCTGGTCCGGCGCAATCGCGCCGTCGCCTTCCTCCAGCTCGAACGCTACGAGGACGCGCTCGACGATCTCGAGATCGCCGCGCGGCGCACGCCCGAGGACCCCTTCGTCCGCACACTGCTGGGTTCGGCGCTGCTCGATCTCGAACGCCATGCGGAAGCCGCCGAGGCCTTCGACGCCGCGGTGCGGCTGGCGCCCGACGTCGCGACCGGCTGGATCGGGCGCTCGGCGGCCTTCATCGAACTCGGCCTGACCGACCGCGCCGTCGAGGACGGCCGCGAGGCCGTCGCCATCGCGCCGGAGAACCCGGGCGCGCTCAACGCGCTGTGCTGGGCGCTGGTGCAGGCCGAACGGGCCTCCGAGGGGCTCGACATCTGCCGGGCCGCCGTCGAGGCCGATCCCGAATCCGGCGCCATCGTGCACTCGCTCGCCGCCGCGCTCGAGCAGACCGGCGAGACCGGCGAGGCGCGCGATCTCTACGCGCGCGCCCACGAGCTGGCGCCGGACGATCCGGAGATCACCGAAGACTACGAGCGCGTCCACGGCGGCTGAGCCGACGCGACGATCCGGTTTACACGCGCCGCAGGCGGGGGTTTGATCGCGCCTCGCCGATCGGGATCGGGGGAAGAGACCATGCCGGCATCGGATCGCGTCGCCATCGTCACCGGAGGCGCCAAGGGGATCGGCGGGGCGTGCGCGCGCCGCCTCGTCGAGGAAGGCCTCCGGGTCGTCATCGCCGACATCGACGAGACCGCCGGAGAGGCGCTCGCCCGCGAACTGGACGGGGGCAAGGACCGCGCGCTCTTCGTCGATTGCGACGTCTCCGACAAGCTCGCCGTGGCCAACCTGATGGCCGAGACGCGCTCGGCCTTCGACCGCGTCGACGTGCTGGTCAACAACGCCGCGATCGTCTCGTCCGGCGACGTGCTGTCGCTGGAGCTCGCCGATTTCGACAAGGTGATGGGCGTCAATCTGCGCGGCGCCTTCCTCGTCGCCCGCGCGGCGGCGCGCCAGATGGTCGAACAGATCGAGGCCGAGAACACGCGCGCCGAGGACGCCCGCCGACGCTACGCCATCATCAACATGTCCTCGGTCAACGCGGTCGTCTCGATCGCCGACCAGCTCGCCTACTCGACCTCGAAGGGCGCGCTCAACCAGATGACCAAGTCGATGGCGCTCACGCTCGCGCCCTGGGGCGTGCGCGTGAACGCGATCGGACCGGGCTCGATCAACACCGACATCCTCAAGGCGGTCGCCGAAGACAAGGCGGCGATGCGGACCATCCTGTCGCGCACGCCGCTGGGCCGGCTCGGCGATCCCGACGAGATCGCCGGCGTGGCCTGGTTCCTCGCCTCGAAAGACGCGAGCTACGTCACCGGCGAGTGCGTCTACGCCGACGGCGGACGCCTCGCGCTCAACTACGTGATGAAGCCCGAGGACTACGAGGACTGATCATTTCAAGCGATCGCGTGATCGAACCGGCGAACCGGTTCCCACTTCGCCTGATCACGCTCTAGTCCAGCCGCTCGACCTGCGGGACGTCGCCGCTCCCGGCCGGGAGCACCCGCCAGCGCGTGTCGACATGGCTGGAGAAGTCGCGGGCCTTGATCGTGCTCACGGAAATCAGCTCGGCGATCGCCTCCTCGCGGCGCAGCGTGAGGACCAGATAGCCGCGCTCGTAGGGGTTCTGGTGCAGGACTTCCGGATTGCGTTCGACGATGTAGGCGCCGAAATCGACCCCCGGCGCCGCGACCATCTCGTAGTCGGACGGGCTGGTGACGCTGGTCACGCCGAATTCGGTCCCCACGCGCGTTCCCGCCTCGTCGTGAAGATCGAGGCACCAGTGGCAGTGCGAGTCGCCGGTGAGCGTGATGAAGTCGGCGCCGGCGGCGCGGGCGGCCGCGTAGAGCCGCTCGCGCTCGGCGGGGAAGCCGTTCCAGTCGTCCATGGTGATCGGCACGTCGAAGCGCGAGCGCAGGACGTAATCCCACACCTGGCCGCCGCGCATGCGCATCGCCCAGCGCAGCCAGAACGGCGTCACCTCGGCGTAGTTCGGCGCGTCGGTGCGGCCCATGATCACCTGGTTGGCGAAGATGCGCCACGGCTCGCCCCGGGCCGCGGAGTCGGCGAGCGTCGCGGCGACGCGGGCGAACTGGTCCTCGCCCAGCAGCGTGCGGTCGGGATCGCCGATCACGTCCTCGCGCCAGCGCCGGACGGCGGCGCGGACCTCGGGATCGTCCGGGTCGGCGTCGGCGGGGACGGGAAAGCTCGTCCAGTCGATCTCGTCCGACCGGGCGGTCAAGCGCGTCTCAAGCAGCAGCACGGTCCCCAGCTCGCCGATGCGCAGATGCGGCGACCGCGCGTGCATCGGATCGGACTCGCGCACCGGCAGCCAGGCCCGCCAGGCCGCCAGCGCGGCGTCGCGGCGTTCGACCCAGTCGCCCTCGTCGGGCTGGTGGTTCTCCGCGCCGGTCCGGTAGGCGTTGTTGGCCGTCTCGTGATCGTCCCAGACCGGCGCGAAGGCGGCGGCCGCCTTCAGCGCCTGCAGGTCGGGATCGAGGCAGTACTGGGCATGACGCCGCGCGTAGTCCTCATAGCTGACGATCTCGTGCTTCGGGTCGGGGACGCGAGACAGCCGCTCGGCGTCTTCTGTCGCATAACCGCCCATCGGGTATTCGTAGAGGTAGTCGCCGAGATGCAGGACGAGATCGATGTCGCCGCGCCCGGCGGCGTCGCGATAGGCGTTGAAGAAGCCCGCCGGGTAGTTGGCGCAGGAGAAGGCCGCGATGCGGAATTCGTCCACCCGCCCCTCGGGCAGGGTCCGCGCCCGGCCGGCCGGGGAGACGTCGCCGGCGTGGCGGAAGCGGTAGAAATACGTCCGCCCCGGCTCGAGCCCTGCGACAACCGCCTTCATCGGCGTCGCGCCGTTCGTCGCCGGTCCGGCCGCTCCCAGCTCGCCCGCGTACACGATCTGCGAGAAGGCCTCGTCCGTCGCGATCTCGTAGCCGACCGGCTCCGCCGGATCGGTGACCGCCGTCCACAGCACGAGGCTGGTCTGGTCGGGATCGCCCGCGGCGACGCCGTGCTTGAACGGCCCTTCGCGAGCGGGCGGCGGATCGAAGCGCTCCTCGCCGCAGGCGGCCAGGCCCAGCCCGGCGCCGCCGATCAGCGCGTCGCGCCGCGTCAGCCCATCGAAATCCATGCTCCCCTCCTCGCTCCCTGTGCGTCCCGCGAACTCTTCCTTCCGGCCGCGGCGATGGCAAGCGCGCGATTGCGACGCTTCCCTGACAGGCGGCTTGAGGCTAGGGGAAGGCGATGACCGAGATCGCCGAGACCCGAACCGAGACCGCGCCCGACGAGGCGGCGGGCGAACGCCTCGATCGCTGGATGGCGGCGATCTGGTCCGACTTGTCGCGCTCGCGCTGCAAGGCGCTGGTCGAGGCCGGCCGGCTCTTCCTCGACGACGCGCCGCTGACCGACCCATCGGCGAAGGTGCGCGCCGGCGGCGTCTACCGTCTCGACGTGCCCGTCCCCGAGACGGCGACGCCGAAACCCGAGGCGATCCCGCTCGACGTGCTCTACGAGGACGACCAGCTCATCGTCGTCAACAAGGCCGCAGGCATGACCGTCCACCCCGCGGCGGGCGCCTGGACGGGCACGCTCGTCCACGCCCTGCTGCATCACTGCGCGGGCTCCCTGTCGGGCATCGGCGGCGTCGAGCGGCCGGGCATCGTCCACCGCCTCGACAAGGACACCTCGGGCGTGATGGTCGTCGCCAAGACCGACGCCGCCCACCAGTCGCTGCAGAAGCAGTTCGCCGACCACACCGTGGAGCGGGCCTATCTGGCCTTCGTGCGCGGCGCGCCGATCCCGCGGGCGGGCCGCCTCGAGACGCGGCTGGCGCGCTCGTCCCACGACCGCAAGAAGTTCGCCGTCGTGCGCGATCCCGACAGCACGGCCGGCAAGATCGCGGTCACCAATTACAGGACGCTGGCGACCTACGGCCAGGAGCCGAGGGCCGCGATCGGCGCGCCCATGGCCGCGCTCGTCGAATGCCGGCTCGAGACCGGGCGCACCCACCAGATCCGCGTTCACATGGCCCATCTCGGCTGCCCGATCCTGGGCGATCCGCTCTACGGCCGCGGCCGGTCGACGCCGCTGGCGACGGCCGAGAACGGCAAGGTGTTCAGGGATTTCCGCCGACAGGCGCTGCATGCGGCCGTGCTCGGCTTCGATCATCCCGCGACCGGCGAGCGCCTGCGCTTCGAGACGGAGACGCCCAAGGACATGCAGAGGCTGCAAGGGTTTTTGGAGCGGCTCTAGGGGGCGGCCGAGAACTGTCCGGGACGTGATCGAACGTAACCGCCGCTTCCAGCGGTCCACTTTCTCGAGGCGCGCGGGGCGTGTAGCGTAAGCTGATGCTGACCGCCCCGGAACCCGCGCACGCGCTCGCCGCGCCCCTTCTGGCCGCGTACACCCATACGCCGGCGCCCGGCGACATCGCCGCCGACGCCACGCTCTATGACGAGCGCGGCCGGACGCTGAACCTGTTCGAGGACGCCTTCGCCGGCCGGACGCTGCTCATCGCCTTCTGCGGGTCGCTGGCCGATGACGCGACCCGCGAGCGCCTGACCGCGCTGGCGGCTCGAGAGGCTTCGCTCGAGGCGCTGGGCGCCAATCTGGTGGTCGTCAGCTCCGACACCAGCGCGCCGGCCGCGCGCGAGGCGAAACGCGCGAGCGGGCTCCAGGCCCCGATCTGCGGCGACGCGACGGGGGCGGTGTTCGCCCAGTATGGGCTGTGCAAGGGGCGCGACATTCCCGAGCGGATCGCATTGCGGCTGGTCGTCGTGACCGCGCAGCGACAAGTGAGGCTGATCATGGAAGATGATCCCGCGATCGAGGCCGCCGAGAACGCGGCCCGCGATCTTCACGAGGAAGGCCGCCGGGCGGAAGGCTGGATTCCCGGTCACGCGCCGGTGCTGATCGTGCCGCACGCGCTGGATCCGGAGGATTGCCGCGATCTGATCGCGCATTTCGAGAGCCAGGGCGAGTTCCGCATCGACAAGCCTCCCGCCGGCGACGCGTCCGACTACAAGCTGCCGGTCTATGACTACAACCGCCAGGACCGCGTCGATCACGTGATCAAGGACGCCGCGCTCGCCCGGCGCATCGACGAGAAGCTCAATGCGCGCGTGATCCCGATGATCGCCAAGGCCTTCGCCTTCCAGGTGACGCGCCGCGAGGATCTGCACATCGCGCGTTACGCCGGCGCCCGCGAAGGCGTCGAGGTCGGCCATCGCGACAATGTCGCCCCGGCGACGGCGTATCGGCGCTTCGCGCTGTCGATCAGCCTCAACGACGATTACGAGGGCGGCGAGCTGGTGTTCCGCGAGTACGCCGAGCAGGGCTATCGCGGCGCGCCGGGCACGGCTCTGGTCTTCTCCTCGGCCCTGCTGCACGAGATCGCCGAGACCACGCGCGGCGTGCGCTACAACCTGATCAGCCACTTCTTCAACGATCAAAGCCTGCAGCAGGCCGGCCGCGCGACAGGGTGAGCGGCTAAACCGCCTTGGCCATCACCCAGTCGGAATAGATGCGTCCGCCGACCTCGAACTCGCGCTCGCCCACGGCCTCGAACCCGGTCGCGCCGTAGAAGGCCAGCGCGCGCTCGTTTCCCTTGTAGACGCCCAGGAAGAGCGTGCGCTTGCCCGCCGCGCGGGCGTGGTCGACCGCGGCGTCGAGCAGGCGCCGGCCGAGGCCGGAGCGCTGCAGCTTCGAGAGCACGTAGATGCGCTTGATCTCGACGTCGTCCGGCCCCGTCGGCACGGGCAGGTCCGGCGGGGAAAGATGGAGATAGCCCACCGGCGCGGCGCCAGGGTCCATCTCGGCGATCCACAGGGCCTGGCGCGCGTCGGCCAGCGCGGCGGCGTAGTAGTCGGGCGTCTGGCGCTCGGCGCAATGGCGCACGATGGCGTCGCCGTCGATGACGCCGGAATAGCTCTCGAGAAAGGTCGCCGCGCCGACGAGGGCGAGCGCGGCCTCGTCGCCGGGCGCGCAGGATCGAATGGCGGCGATCATGGCCGCACGGTTAGGCGGGCCGGCGGCGGCTGGCAAGACGACCTTTCCGAAACGTCACTTTCCCGCCGCCTTCGCGCCTGCAAAAATGAACAGGCGCAAAAAGGTCACACCCGGTTTCAATACAAAGTGAGAACCTCGCGCCGCCGCGATGCGTTACATACATGGCCGGTTCGCTGCGATGCAGCGAACGGGGAAGGCCCCGCCGGGGGCGGGTCTTCAAGGGAGAGAGGAAGAATGGCGAACGCGCCCGCATTGTCGATCTCGCCGGAAGCCGGACTGTCGCGCTATCTCGCCGAGATCCGGAAATTCCCGATGCTGGAGAAGGACGAGGAGTTCATGCTCGCCAAGCGCTGGCGCGAGCACGAGGACGCCGAGGCCGCCCACAAGCTCGTCACCTCGCACCTGCGCCTGGTGGCCAAGATCGCCATGGGCTATCGCGGCTACGGCCTGCCGGTGGCCGAGGTGATCTCGGAGGGCAATGTCGGGCTGATGCAGGCGGTCAAGAAATTCGATCCCGACAAGGGCTTCCGCCTGGCGACCTACGCCATGTGGTGGATCCGGGCCTCGATCCAGGAATACATCCTGCGCTCCTGGTCGCTGGTGAAGATGGGCACGACGGCGGCGCAGAAGAAGCTGTTCTTCAACCTGCGCCGGATGAAGAGCCAGATGAAGGCGCTCGATGAGGGCGATCTGCGCCCCGAGCAGGTCGAGGAGATCGCCACCAAGCTCGGCGTCACCGACGACGACGTGATCTCGATGAACCGCCGGCTGTCCGGTCCCGACGCCTCGCTCAACGCGCCGCTGCGCGCCGAAAGCGAGGCCGAGTGGCAGGACTGGCTCACCGACGAGGCCGCCGAGACCGCCGAGGAGGAACTCGTCCAGTCCGACGAGTTCGACACGCGCATGACGCTGCTTCAGGAGGCGATGGGCGTGCTCAACGAGCGCGAAAAGCACATCATCGAGGAGCGCCGGCTCACCGAGGAGCCCAAGACGCTGGAGGAGCTCGCGCAGGTCTACGGCGTCAGCCGCGAGCGCATCCGCCAGATCGAGGTGCGCGCCTTCGAGAAGCTGCAGACCGAGATGAAGCGCCTGGCCGAGGAAGAAGGCCTGATGCCGGCGTAATCGCCGGCGCTCAGTCCGCCTCGTCGTCGGCCTTCGCTCTCACGATCCCGACGGCGAGCGCGGCCTGGGCGAGATAGTAGGTCGTCCACACCGCCGCGCCGTCGAGGTCGAAGCGTCCCCAGGCGACGTTGAGTTCGCGGAACCAGCTCGCCCCGAGGATCGAATCCGAGATCACGAAGAGCAGCGCGCCGAGCAGGATCAGGCGCGGGCCGCGCACCAGCGCGGCGCAGATCGCCATGGCGAGAATGATCACGTTGTAGGCGATCGCCGGGCCGGCCAGCCCGCCCATATAGGGCCTCAACCACCAGATCATCGCCGCGCCGTAGACGACGAGCGCGCCGGCGAGCACCAGCCCGTCGCGGCGCCAGCCCCTTCCGAGGATCAAGCCGGCGAAGATGGCGATGTAGGCCAGATGCGCCGCGCCGAAAAAGCCGATCCCGGCGGCGAGCCGGGCGGGCTGCATCTCGAGCGCGTAGTCGCCGCACGCCGACAGGACGAGCGCGAGCGCCAGAAGCGGCGCCCGGCTGAACCCCGCATAGGCCGCCAGCATCACGATCCCCACCGCCTTCAGGGCGGCCATCCCCGGCATCGACGTGGTCGTGAGATCGAGCGCGAGGAAGGCGAAGGCGCAAGCCGCCGAGACGACGAGATAGACCGGCGCGGCCCAGTCGGGAATCAGGGTTTCCTCGGTTTCGCGTGCAGTCATGTCGCGCTCGACGCCTTAAGCGTCCTCCCATCCCCGGTCGTTCTCAGGCTAATCGACGCAGCCGAAAGGCGAAACTCTTTCGATTTCCGGAGCCGGCGCGAATTCTAGTCGCCCGACCGGGGCGGCTTGCGCGTGACCGGCGCGCCGGGCTTGCCCGGCCCGGCGGGGCGAAGTCCGCCCGCGCCGATGCGGCCGGCGGCGAAATCGTCAAGATAGTCGATCCAGGCCTCGCTGCGCGCGGCGATGTAGATGAACGGCCCGTCCGGGTTGGAGCGGAAGTTCGAGTCGGTGGCGACGACGAACCAGTCGCCGTCGGCCTCGACCATGAAGGGCGAGCCCGAATCCCCGCGCGTGGTGTCGCAGTCATGGGCCATGGTGTCGTCGTCATAGACGGTCAGGATCCGGCAGTCGGTGTTGCCCGACAGGCTGTCGCCAGTGTCCCAGGAATAGCCCGCCTGCCATATGCGCGCCCGCCGGGCGCCGGCCTCGCCGCGGGCGCGGACGAGATCGAGCGCGCCGACATGGCCGAGCTCGTCGCCAAGGCGCCGGTCAATGCGCAACAGCGCCCAGTCCGTGCCGTCGGCCTGGTCGGTCTCGGAAAACCGCGCGCCGTCCCAGTCGGGGTCGATCAGATGATCGATGACGCGGGCGGTGCGCGGCCCGCCGGGCAGGTCCTCGCCGGTCGTGAACTGACCCGCCGGCGCCAGCCGGCCGTCGTCATGGACGCAGTGCGAGGCCGTCACCAGCACGTCCGGGGCGACGAGCGTCGCCGTGCAGGTCCCGCCGGCCTCGAACGTCACGTAGCCGACCACGCTCCACGGAAACTCGCCGGTGTCCATCAGCACCCGGTCGTCGCGGCCGAAGAAGTGGTCGTTGATCGTCGCGGGCCGGTCCCGGCCGGCGCAGTCGGCGCGGTCGGTGCGCTCTTCGCACGTTCCGTCGCCGAGGCCGGGCTCGTTGCAGACGCCGTCGAAGGCCGTGTCGCAGGTGTCGTTGCGAAAGCGCAGATGGGAGACGTCGCCGCAGTCGGACAGGTCCGTACCCTGCGTGCACGCCCCGGTGCCGAAGCGCGGCTCGTCGCACTCGCCGTCATTGGACCAGCGGCAGGAATCGTCCTCGCGGCCGGTCATGATGCGCCAGCAGTCGGAATGGTCCGTCCCCGCCCGGCAGGCGCCGGTGCCGACGCCGGGCTCGTCGCATTCGCGGTCATTGGCGAAGCGACAGGAATCGTCGCCGACCGGCGCGGTGACGCCCGGCTTGGCGGGCTTGGCGACGCGCTGCAGCAGGCGGGCGAAATCGCCAGAGCCGAGCCGTTCGCCCGCTTCGGGCGGCGAGCCGAGAAGCTCGGCGGACTGGGCGAAGCCGGGCGCAGTCGCTCCAAACGCCAGGACAAGAAGGCTGAAAAGCGCAGCGCGCATGGCGGTCTCCCCTCGTGACGCCCAGCCTAGCCCGCACGGCCGGCCGCGCAAATCATCCCCTTTCGCCCAGCCTCGTTCAGCTAGGTGAACCCCCGGTGAACCGGACCGCCACCCGCGGTTCAGGCGCGGTTTGCGAGTCTGCGCGGCGATATCGGCGACCCGAAGTCGCGAAGGAGCCCAGACATGATCAAGCTATCCACGCTCGCCGCATCCGCCGCGCTGGCCTTCGCCGGCGCCGCGATGCTCGCCCCTGACGCCGAGGCCCGACATTCCGGCTCGCGCGGCTGGAACGGCCCGGAAGGCCATTTCGTCGTCAACGCCGCGGCCTGTCCCGACCTGCGCGACGATCGCCGCGACCGCCGCTACGGGCGCCATCACCGGGGCTATAATCGCTATGGCCGTCATCACCGCGGCCACGACCGGCGCGACCGGCGCGTGCTGCGCTGTCCCGAATGGGCGTGGGACTACGTGCCCAGCCATCGCGAGCGCCGCATGGGCCGCACCGGCGACCGGCTGCGCCCCGACACGGCCTACTGGAGCCGGCGCGCCGGCGGCTATTACGTCCAGACGCGCTGGGGTCCGGTCCGCGTCGAGGTGCGCTACGGCCGCGGCCGCCATCACGGCCGCTACGGCCGTCACACGACCTTCAGGTTCCGCTACTAGAGCCGGATGACGCCCTCGTGGCGGCGCGCGGCCGTGTCGCCTTCCAGGCATGGCCGTGCGCTCAGCCGCGTCACTCCGCGGGGCCGCCGAACGCCTCGTCGGGGTCCGGCGTCCGCACCGCGGAGACGGCGTAGGCCCGGTGATCCCGGGCGAAAGGCGCAACCGCGCCGGGCGGGAGATCGCGCGGCGCGCGCTGAACGACCGAGGACGCCACGCCGATGATCGCCCAGTCCTCGCCGCGCCGCACGAGAAGCGGCGAGCCGGAATCGCCGCCCACGATGTCGCAATCGTGCCCGATCAGGCCGGACGGCCTGAAATCCAGTATCCGGCAATCCGTATTGCCCGACAGGTTGTCGCCGGTGTCCCAGGAATAGCCCGCCTGCCAGACGCGCTCGTCGCGCGGGTCGTAGCCGAACACGGCGCGATAGCCGAAAACGCCCAGCGCGACGGCCGCGAGCACGGCGAACGCCGCGAACCCCTTGCGCGTCCCGCCCTCCGTCGCGGCCGCGGCCACGACGGCGATGACGACGAGGGCGAGCGCGCTGACGAGGTCGCGGCGGAGGGGCCGGTTGTCGCGCACGACCTCCACCGGGAGATAGCCGAGCTCCTCGCCCAGCGGCCGGTCCAGCCGCACCAGGGCCCAGTCGATGTTCTCGTACATCAGGGCGTCGAAATCCGCGTCTTCCTCGAGCATTGCGAGCACGTGGGCGTCCAGGACGCGCGCCTTAAACGGGCCGCCGGGATGATCGCGCGCGGTGACGAACTCGCCCTCGGGCGCCAGCCCGTCCTCGGCCACCACGCAGTGGGCCGCCGTCAGAACCGTGCTGGGGCCGATCAGCGCGCCGCTGCACCCCGCGCCGGCCTCGAACCGAAGCGAACCGATCGCCGACCAGGGATAGACTGCGGTGTCCATGAGGACGCGGTCGTCGCGTCCGAAGAAGACGCCGCCGACCTGCACCGCGCGGTCGCGCCCGCGGCAGTCGGTGCGGTCGGTTCTCGCCGCGCAGCGGGCCGGACCGCCGAGCGCGGGATCCTCGCACACGCCGTTGAACGCGGTGTCGCACCAATCGGTCTCGATCCCCTCGGGCGGCGCCTGGGCGACCGCCCGGGCCGCCGCGAGCGCCACGAGAACAATGACCAGCAGCACGGCCCGGCTCGCCATCTCGATCCCGATCGCCTCTTCAACGCCGCGTTTCACGCTAGCGCACAGCCGGCCGCCTGCAAGCCGCCGACGCGTCTCAGAGACGGATGACGCCGTCGAGATAGCGCCGCGCCGTCCCGATCAGCTCGACCCGGCCGTCATTCCTGGCGCGCACCCTGAGCGCGCCGGGGCGGCGGCCGATCTGGCGGGCGGCGAGCTCGGCGCGTCCGAGCCGCTCCGCCCAGTAGGGCGCGAGCGTGCAGTGCGCCGAACCGGTGACGGGATCCTCGGCCACCCCGGAGGCGGGGGCGAAGAAGCGCGAGACGAAGTCGGCGCTCGCCCCCGGCGCGGTGGCGATGACGTTGACCCCGGCGGCGGCGAGCGCGGCGATGTCCGGGTTCAGACCGGCGACCGCCGCCTCGTCGGCGTAGACGAACATCCGGTAGGCGGGGCCGTGGACGCGGTCGAGATCGAAGGCGGCCTCCGGCGCGCCGGCGCCCAGCGCGGCGACAACGTCCGGATCCGGCTCGGCGGGCCGGAAATCGACGCGGGGAAAGTCCATGACGAAGGCGTCGTCGGCCTCGCGCGTCACGGCGAGCCGCCCCGACGCGGTGTCGAAACCGGCCGTCTCGCCCGCGACCCGTCCGGTCTCGAACAACCAGACCGCCGCGGCCAGCGTGGCGTGGCCGCACAGGCTCACCTCGCAGCCCGGGGTGAACCAGCGGAGATTCCAGACATCGACCGCCTCGCCCGGAACGAGGAAGGCCGTTTCGGACAGGTTGTTCGACTGGGCCAGGCCGAGCATGTCGGCGTCGCTGATCGGTACTTCGAGCAGCGCCACCCCGGCGGGGTTGCCCGTGTGCGGCCGGTCGCCGTCTGGAAAGGAATGAAGCTCGGCGTAGGGAATTTCCAGCATCGTGCTCACCTGTATCGGTCGAGGAAGCCGCGATCGATGCGGCGCTTGAGCCAGAGCGCGGGCGCGCCGTCGAAGACGACGCCGTCATAGCGCGCCAGCCCGGTTCCGTCGCCCATGTCGAGAATGGACAACCAGCGTCCCTGCGGCCGGTAGCGCTGAAGCGCGCCCTCGCCGGTCGCCGCGGCGATCAGGTTGTCGACCAGGATCGGCGCGGCGCGCACGCCGAACACGCCGAGCTTGGGGCGCGGATGGCCGAGGATCGCCGCGCAATCGCCCGCGGCGAAGACGCGCCGGTCCTGCATTGCGCGCAGCGTCTCGTCGACCTCGACGCCGCCGGCGGCGGTCTCGATTCCCCCTGGGACCTGCGCCTTCAGCCCGGCCGCCAGCACCGCGATGTCGGCTGCGATCGCGTCTCCGTCGTCCAGTTCGATCGCGTCGTCGCTGACCGTGCGCGCGGCGCCGCGGACGATCGTCACGCCCCGCGCCCGCAGATTTTTCTCCGCGAGCCGGCCGCCGCGGGCGGGCCAGTCGGCGAGCAGCGGCCCGTCGGAGATCAGGGTCACGGCGTGTTCCGCCTCGCACGCGCCGACCAGCGCGGCGAGATTGGCCGCGACTTCGCAGCCCGTCGCCCCGCCGCCAATGACGGCGACGGACAGGGGCGCGCCCGCAGCGAGCACCCGCTCGCGCAGTCTTGCGAGATTGGCGATCGGCTTGACCGGCACGGCGGCCGCCGCGTCGATCCCGCCCGAGACCGCCCGGCTGCCGGTGTTGAGCGAGACGAAATCGAAGGCCTCGGACGCGCCGCTCGCCAGCCGCGCGACGCCGGCGTCGAGATCGATCGCCTCGACGGAGTCGCGGATAAAGCGGCCGGCGCCGGCCATCAGGTCGGCCGGGTCGATGGACGCCTCGGCCTCGTCCAGCGCGCCGGCGAGCACGGCCGTGGCCGAGCCCGAGTAACGGAACACGCCCGGATCGACGAGCGCGACGTCTATGCCGGCCTCCTCAAAGCGGGAAGCCTGACGGGCCGCCTCCATGTGGGCGTGGCCCGCGCCGACGAGGAGAACGCGCGGTCGCGACATGGGTCCGATCTAGACGCTCGGGGCCGCGGCGACCAGCCGGCTCGCAGGCTCGTGACCGATCGGCGCCCGGCGGTTAGACGCCGCCGTTCGATCGGTATATGTCTCGCGGCGAATACTGGATCGCGCGCGAAAGGACATCACCATGGCGGCTCTCGAGTCGGGCAAGGACGCGGCGCTCGCGTTTTCCTGGGAGGATCCGCTCCACCTGGACCTGGAGCTCTCGGAAGAGGAACGCATGGTCGCCAAGACCGCGCGCGACTACGCCCGCGGCAAGCTGCTGCCGCGCGTCATCGACGCCTTCCGCGAAGAACAGTTCGACCGCGCGATCATGACCGAGATGGGCGAGTTGGGCCTGCTCGGCGCGACGGTGGCCGAGGAGTATGGCGGCGCCGGGCTCAACCATGTCGCCTACGGGCTCATCGCCCGCGAGGTCGAGGCTGTGGATTCGGGCTATCGCTCGGCGATGAGCGTGCAATCCTCGCTGGTGATGTACCCGATCGAGGCGTTCGGTTCGGAAGACCAGAAGCGCAAATTCCTGCCGAAGCTGGCCAGCGGCGAGCATGTCGGCTGCTTCGGCCTCACCGAGCCCGACGGCGGTTCGGACCCGGGCGCGATGCGCGCCAAGGCGGTCAAGGCCGAGGGCGGATACGTGCTCAACGGCGAGAAGACCTGGATCACCAACTCGCCCATCTGCGACCTGGCGGTGGTCTGGGCCAAGCTCGACGGCGAGATCCGCGGCTTCATCGTCGAGGCCGGAACCGACGGCTTCGACTGCCCCAAGATCGAGGGAAAGATGAGCCTGCGCGCCTCGATCACCGGCTCGATCTCGCTCAACGACGCCTTCGTTCCCGAGGAAAACCTGCTGCCGAACGTGAAGGGGCTGCGCGGTCCGTTCTCGTGTCTCAACAAGGCGCGCTACGGCATCGCCTGGGGCTCGATGGGCGCGGCCGAGTTCTGCTGGCGCGCGGCGCGCGACTACGCCATGGAGCGCGTCGTCTTCGGCAAGCCGATCGCGGGCACGCAGCTCGTCCAGAAGAAGCTCGCCGACATGCAGACCGAGATCGCGCTGGGCTATCAGGGCGCGCTCCGGCTCGGCCGTCTGCTCGACGAGGGCGCCTTCGTGCCGGAGGCGATCTCGATGATGAAGCGCAATAATTGCGGCAAGGCGCTCGCCATCGCCCGCGAGGCGCGCGACATCCACGGCGGCAACGGCATCGCCGAGGAATACCACGTGCTGCGCCACGCGATTAATCTCGAGACGGTCAACACCTACGAGGGCACCCACGACGTCCACGCCCTCATCCTGGGCCGATCCCAGACCGGCCTGCAGGCCTTCAGCTGAGGCGGTCGCCGTGAGCGCGCCGGTCCGGCTTTCGATCGAGGGGCCGATCGCCCGGCTGGTCCTCGACCGGCCGGAGAAGCGCAACGCGCTCGACGAGGCGATGTGGCGCGCCCTGCCCGAGCGGCTCGCCGAAGCCGAGGCCGATGACGGCGTGCGCGTGCTGGTCGTCGAGGGCGCGGGCGAGGCCTTCGCCGCCGGCGCCGACATCTCCGAGTTCGAGGCGGTCTATTCGACCGAGGCGCGCGCGGCGGCCTATTCGGAAACCGTATCCGCCGCGCTCGAGGCGCTCGCCGCGTTTCCGCGCCCGGCGATCGCGAAGATCCGCGGCGCCTGCGTCGGCGGAGGCTGCGCGATCGCGCTGGCCTGCGACCTGCGCTTCGCCGCCCGCGACGCCCGCTTCGGGATCACCCCGGCGAAGCTGGGCCTCGTCTATCCGCTGGCCGACACGCGCCGCCTGGTCGAGGCCGTCGGCGTCGCCGCGGCCAAGGACCTGCTGTTCACGGGTCGGCTGGTCGACGCCGCCGAAGCCGCCGAACTCGGCCTGGTCGACCGGCTGGTCGAGGCCGACGCGCTCGAGACCGCCGTGGCCGAATACGCCGCCATGATCTGCGCGGCGTCGCGCAACTCCACCGAAACGATGAAGGCGCTGATCGCACGCATCCAGGCCGGCCGGGGCGAGGAGGACGCCGAGAGCCGGCGCATCTTCCTCGAGGCCTTCGGGGGCGCGGATTTCGCCGAGGGCTATCGCGCCTTCCTGGACAAGCGCCCGCCGCGCTTCCGGTGAAGCCGGCGGCGATCCGTCGCCGCGCACGGGGCTCGCCCCGACCGCCCTATGCGTCCAAGATGCCCCGGCGCCGACGGTCAGGAGCGGGACGCATGGCTGCAGGAAGCGATCATGCTCAGGCGAAGCCGCGCCCGAAGGACGCCGGCGACGCCGTCACGATCGACGACAAGGTCGCCTTCCTCTCCGCGCCTTCGGCCTACGGCGCGGGCGCGTCCCCCGTCGACGTCAGGGAGACCCACATGTCCTGGGTCTTCCTCGTGGGCGACGACGTCTTCAAGCTCAAGAAGCCGGTCAAATATCCCTTCCTGGATTTCTCCACGCTCGTCGCGCGCGAGGCCGACTGCCGCGACGAGGTGCGCCTCAATCGCCGCCTCGCCCCGGACGTCTATCTCGGGGTCCGCGCGCTCACGCGCGAGCCCGGCGGCGGGCTCGCCATCAACGGCCAAGGCGAGACCGTCGACTGGTTGGTGCACATGCGCCGCCTGCCGGAGGCGCGCATGCTCGACGCCGTCATCGCCGCCGGCGGGCCGGGCGAGGCCGAAATCGACGGCGTGGGCGCGCTGCTGACCGACTTCTACGCGGGGCTCGAGCCCGCCGACATCGCGCCTGACGCCTATGTGCAGCGCTTCCGCGACCAGCACGCCGAGGACTGGGCCGTGCTGGAGCAGCGCGCCTTCGCCGTCGACGGGACGCGGCTCGACGCACTCGGCGCGGCGATCGAGGGGTTTCTCGAACGGGAGGGCGACCTGCTGGAACGGCGCGTGCGCGAGGGCCGGGTCGTCGAGGGTCACGGCGACCTCAGGCCCGAGCATGTCTGCCTGATCGATCCGCCGGTCGTCATCGACTGCCTGGAGTTCAACCGGTCGCTGCGCCTGGTCGACCCGTTCGACGATCTCGCCTGTCTTCATGTCGAGTGCGAGCGCCAGGGCGCGGACTGGATCGGGCCGCGTCTCATGGCGGCGGCGGGGCGGCGTCTCGACGATGAGCCCCCGCGGCGCCTCCTCGACTTCTACACGGCCACGCGGGCCTGCCTGCGCGCGCGGCTGGCGCTGGCCCACCTGCTCGAGCCGAACCCGCGCACGCCCGAACGCTGGCCGATGATGGCGCGCGGCTATCTCGACATCGCCGAGGCCGCCGCCCGCCGGCTCAACGGGCGAGCAGCTCGCTGATCGACCCGCCCGCGTGAAGCCGGCGCACGGCGTCGGCGAAGAGCGGCGCGGCGGGGATCGTCTCGACGCGCTCGGCCGCGGCGGCGTCCAGCCGGAAGAGCGGGACCGTGTCGGTGACGGCGACCCGCTCGATATGCGGGCTCTCGAACAGCGGCCGCGCGCCGTCGATGAACAGGCCGTGGGCGGCGAAGGCCGCGACGCGCGTCGCGCCGGCCTCCTTCAGCGTCTCGGCGGCGCGGACCATCGTCCCGCCGGTGCTCACGATGTCGTCGATCAGGATCGCCGCCGCGCCGGCGACGTCGCCGGCCAGCTGCGAACCCGACACGACGCCCGCGCTGCGCCGCTTCTCCAGCCAGGCCGAGCCGATCTCGCGGCCGAGCTTCGCCTCGAGATGCTCGCGGAGGAGCTGGGCGCGCTTCACCCCGCCGGGATCGGGCGAGACGACGGCGAGCGGCGCGTCGCCGGCGAACGCCCGGGCCGGCTCCGCGAACAGGTCGTGCGGGACGAGATGGACGGCGGGGATGCGGAAGGCGTTGTCCCAGGCGGCGACATTGTGCGTCTCCAGCGTGACGACGGCGTCGATCCCGGCGGCCTCGATCAGCTGGGCGGCGTAGCGGCTGGTCACGGGATCGCGCGGCTTGGTGCGGCGGTCCTTGCGCGCATAGGCCATGTAGGGAATGACGGCGGTGACCCGCCGCGCGCCGTGATCGCGCAGCGTCGCGGCGAAGAAAAGCAGGCGGACGAGCTTTTCCGAGGCCGGGTCGTCCGGCCCGGCGTGCAGGCTCTGCACGACGTAGCAGTCGCGATCGCGAACAGAGACGAGCGGGCGGGCCTTGTGCTCGCCGTCCTCGAAGACGCGCTCCTCGTGGGCGTCGAGATCAACGCCGAGCGCGGCGGCCATGCGTTCGCCGAATTCGCGGGTCGCGTCGAGAGCGAAAAGGCGCATCGGGGCGGGCCTCCTTGCGGCGCGGAACAGACGCTAGCGCGGCCGCGGCCGCCGACCTAGGCGAAGTCGTCGAGCACGAGTTCGCGCTCCGGGACGGCGCGCACCCGCGCGCCGAAGCGGCGCGCCTCGCGATCCATCACCCCGCGCAGCCAATCGGCCTCCGCCCCCGAGGCCCGCTGAAGGCGGAAGCGATGGATGCGGAACGGCGCCATGACGAGCCGGCGCAACGCGCCCGAGCGCGCGTCGAGCTCGGGCCGGTAGAGCAGCACCAGCTCGCCGCGGAAGGTTTCGCGGCCGCGTATGCCCTCGTAGTCGTTCAGGAAGTCGCCGCATCCGTAGAGGACGAGCTTGCCGGCGTGGACCTCGACCGCCCGGGGGTGGTGCGAGGAATGGCCGTGGACGAGATCGATCCGGGCGCGGTCGATCAGCCCGCGCGCGAAGCGGCGATGGGCGTCGGGAATGTCGTAACCCCAGTTCGAGCCCCAGTGGATCGAGGCGATCGCGATGTCGCCGCGGCCCTTCCAGGCGTCGATCGTCGCGGCGATCTCCTCCAGCGAAGCATCGGAGAAATCCCGCAGGAAGTTGACGCCCGGCCGGTCCGACTCCGCCGCCCAGTCGGGCGGGATCCCGCTGTCGGCGCAGCCCCAGGCGAAGACCAGCGCGCGGCGGCCGTCGCCGAGCGGCAGCACGGCCGGCGCGGCGGCCTCGCCCGCCGTCCGGCCCGCGCCCGCGCCAGGAAGGCCGATCGCCTCGATCGCGTCGAGCGTGTCGGCGAGACCGGCGCGGCCCCAGTCGAGGACGTGATTGTTGGCGAGCACGGCGCAATCGACTCCGGCGGCGGTCAGCACGGGCGCGTTGGCCGGGGACATGCGGTAATTGATCGACTTCGGCGCGGGCTCGAGGGCGCCGGTGACGGCCGTCTCAAGATTGATGATGAAGGCGTCCGCCGGCCGCGCGGCGAGCTCGCCGAGGAGGTCGCCCCACACGTAGTCCCAGGCGACGCGGCGCGGAATCTCGCCGCCGGCCCGCTCGGCGAGCGCCACATAATCGGCCGCCGAGGTCATGTAGGGCTCGTAGAGGCGCGGATCGCCGGGATGGGGCAGGATCTGGTCGACGCCGCGCCCGGTCATGACGTCGCCGGCGAGCGCCAGCGATACCGTCGCGGCCCGGCCCGCCGCCGCAGCTGCTTCGGGCGACTCCTCGGCCGCGCCGCGACCCGCGCCCAGCGCCGCGCCGGCGGCCGCGCACGCGCCCGAGGCGACGGCGGCGCGGCGCGTCAGCGCGCACCGGAGGCGGGCCGCATGAGCATGGGTCGGCGGATCCATCATCGGGCGATCCTGCCGTGAACATCACGGTGCGATCCTTGAGCCGGATCAATCCGCCGCGCGGCGTGAATTGATCGAGCGCAAGGCGAAGTCGGCCGGGGCCGGCCTAGACTCGACTCACCCCCTCAAAACCGACCGCCGGAGATTCGATCCCATGTCCGAAACGCAAGGCGCCGCCGCCGAGGAAGCCGTCATCATCGGCCCCTATGCGCTCGAGGGCATGCTGACGGTCCCCGACGACGCCCGCGCGGTCGTCGCCTTCGCCCACGGCAGCGGCTCGTCGCGCCGCAGCCCGCGCAATCGCGCCGTCGCCCGCGCGCTCAACGAGGCGGGGCTGGCGACCTTGCTGTTCGACCTGCTGACGCCGGAGGAGGCCGCCGACCGGGCCAATGTCTTCAATATCGGGCTGCTGGCCGACCGGCTGCTCACGGCGATCGACGATCTCAAGGCGCGGCCCGAGACGAAGAACCTGCCGATCGGCCTGTTCGGGGCGAGCACGGGCGCGGCGGCCGCCCTCGTCGCGGCGGCGCGCCGGCCCGGCGACATCGCTGCGGTCGTCTCGCGCGGCGGGCGGGCGGACATGGCCGGCGACGACCTGCCGCAGGTCCGCGCGCCGACCCTGCTGATCGTGGGCGGCGACGACGCGCCGGTGGTCGCGATGAACCGGGAGGCGCGGGGGCGGCTCGCCGGGCCCAGCGCGCTCGAGATCATTCCCGGCGCGACGCATCTCTTCGAGGAGCCCGGCGCGCTCGAGGCGGTCGCCCGCCTGGCGGCCGACTGGTTCCGCAACCGCGCGCAACCCTCGCGGCCGAAACCGTTCGGCGTGGTCTTCCGAGATCGCGACGACGCCGGCCGGCGGCTCGCCGCCGAAGTCGCGGAATGCACCTATCGCGATCCGGTGGTCTACGCCCTGCCGCGCGGCGGCGCGCCGGTGGCCGCCCGGGTCGCCGAGGCGCTCGACGCGCCGCTCGACCTCGTGCTGGTGCGCAAGCTGGGCGCGCCCTTCCAGCCCGAGCTGGCGATGGGCGCCGTCGTCGACGGCGGCGAGACCGAGACCGTCCTCAACGAGCAGATCGTCGAGGCCGCGGGGATCTCCCGGGCCGAGATCGACCGCGTCCGGGAGAGGGAGGAAGTCGAGATCGAGCGGCGCCGGAAACTCTATTTCCGCGACCGCAAGCGGCCCGACGTGAAGGGCCGCGACGCCATCGTCGTCGATGACGGACTGGCGACCGGCGCAACGGCGCTCGCCGCGATCCGCGCCCTCAAGCGCAGAGGCGCGGCGCGCGTCGTCCTCGCCGTGCCCGTCGCGCCGCCGGACACCGTCGAGCGGCTCGCGGGCGAGGCCGACGCGGTGATCTGCCTTGAGCAGCCCGAGCCCTTCTTCGCCATCGGCGGCTGGTACGCCGACTTCCGGCAATTGAGCGACGGCGACGTCGTCGACATCCTCGACGCCGCGGCGAAGCGCGCGGGCGGCGGGTGATCGCGAAGGCGCGGCCGGACGCCGTCAGACCGGCGCCTGCCCCCCGGCGACGGCTTCGAACAACTCGGTCAGCGCGGCGTCGTCATAGCCGATCGCGTCGAGCCGGCGGTCCATCCGCTCCATCAGCGGTCGGGCGACCGGGCAGGTCCCGCGCGCGATCGCGCCGTCGTCATTGGCGAAGATCGGATAGGTGTTGCAGCCGCCGCGATACCGGCAGGCCCCGCACACCTTCTCGCGCGCCGCGTCGTCGTAATCGAGCGACGCCGCGTAAGGCGCTCCCGCCAGGATCTCGCCGATGGACTGCGTCTTCAGATCGCCCATCGGCGGCTCGGCCTGGTTGGCGCCGGGCGTGCGCAGCGTCCCGTCGATATTGACGATCATGACGTTGTCGCCGAAGCGCCGCCGGTCATAGGGCCGAACCTTCAGGCCGAGGCGCGTGTTGAGCACGGCGGCGAAATAGCGCTCCAGCGGATCGACCGACATCGAGCACCCTTCGTCGAGCCAGTGATCGAACAGATCGCCCATGGCGGCGACGATCGCCGCGTCGTCGGCGTCGCACGCCTCGACGGGGCGGGAGTCCGGCCCGTTGAACAGCGGCAGCAGCTTCATCTCGCGCACCCGGCCGCGCAGGTGCTCGTAGAGTTCGACCAGCTTCGGGGCGGTGTGGCCGGCCACGACCACGATGGCGCCGGGATCGAAACCGAGATCGCGGGCCCGCGCGATGTTCTCCATCACCCGGCCTTCGGTCTCCCGGCCGCCGGCGGTGAGCCGCGCGCCGGGCACGCCGTCATAGGAGACGCCGAGATTGAACCCGGCGCGCTTGAGCCGGCGAAGCTTCGCCTCGGGCGCCTTGTAGAGATTGGTCTGCATGGTGTTGCGGACCCGCCCGCTCGCCAGCCACGCGTCGGGGAAGATCTCGCGCTGCAGCGAGAGCACGGCGTCGAAATAGGAGTCCGGCAGCAGCAGCGGCTCGCCGCCGTGCCAGATGATGTCGGCCTGCGCCGCGCCGCCGTGGAAGTCCCACGACTCGGCCGCCTCGAGATGCTCGCGGATCGCGGTGAGCACGCGCCCCCAGAGCGCGAGACTCATGCGCTCGGGATCGGCGAGCTCCTCCCACTCATAGCAATACCGGCAGCGCAGATTGCAGAGCTTGGAGGCCTTCACCACCCAGTCGATCGCATAGGTCACCATCGACCTCCGCGGTCTGGAAAGACGTCATGCCGCGACGTTGCGCGCCTACTCGCCCGGGTCCCGGTTCAGCCGTCCCGGGTCGATCTGGTTGGGGTTGATCCGCTCGCGCAGCTCCGGCCGGACCTGCTGGAGATCGGAGGGGACGGCCCTGTCAATCGCGCCGCGATCGAGTACGCCGGAATCGAGCAGCAGTTCGCGCTGCGAGGCGAGAACCGGCTGGCGCCGCCAGGCCGGCTGCAGGGTCATGCGCCCGGCGCCTTCCGAAGTCACCTCGGTGTGCTGGGAATGCTGGGAGTGCTGGGAGAAGCCGCCCTCGCGGACCGTGCCGTCGAGCACGCGACCCTCGTCGAGCGCGAAGACGCCCGCCTCCTCGGTCTGCACGAGCCCGGTGGCCGCGCGCAGGTCCTCGCCTTCCGGCCCGACGACGCGGGCGTGCCAGAACTGCTCGCCGCGCTCGAGGACCAGATAGCCGCCGCGCCTCAGCGCGAGGCGGGCCTGCCGTTCCTGGCCGTAGGCCCGGTCGAGCATGGAGGTCATCGTCGCGCCCGCCGCGGCGGCCCCGAGCGCGTATTTGAGAGCGGTTCTTCGCGTCGCGTCCGTCATCCTGTCCCCCTTCGGATCTGTCGCTGGATCAGACTTCGCTTGAAAGGGAAGGGTCGAACACACGCCGCGCATGATCAAGCCCGGGCCGGAAATCGTCATCGGAGGGGGGCGTCGCGATCGCGTTGAAGCCCCGCCGCGGATCGGTCAGTCTGGGCCCTCTGGAGGACGCATGAGCATTCCCGTCTGGGTGCTGCTGGGCTTCGCCGCGTGGACGCTCGCCAGCCTGATGGCGAGCATCGGCGTCTATCGCTGGAGCCGCATCCTCACCGGGCGGGCGTCGATCAGCGAATGGCGCGCCGACCTCCCGCAGGGCGACGAACGCTACCGCCGCGCCATGCGCGCGCACCAGAACTGCGTCGAGAACCTGCCCGTCTACACGGCCCTGGTGGTCGCGCTGACAGCCTCGGGAACGGGCGGCCCCGTCGTCGATGGGCTGGCGATCGCGATCCTGGCGGCGCGGGTCCCGCACACCGTCATCCATGTCGCCCTCGAGCAGACGGAGCCCGTGGCGGCGATCCGTTTCGGCTTCTTCGCCGTGCAGGTCGCCTGCATGATCGGGATCGGCGCTATCATCGTCGCCGACGCGCTCGGCTGAGGAGCGCGGCGCCGAACGCTTGCCTCGGCGCGGCTCGCGCAGGATAAAAAATGCACCGGGGCCAGCGCGACCGACGCCGGCGCGCGGCGTCCGACGGGAGACGACGCCACGATGACGACGATCTATGACCGCTATGGCGGCTTCGCCAAGCTGCGCAAAGTGATCTCCGACTTCTACGAGCGCGTGCTCGACGACCAGCGCCTGTCGCCCTTTTTCGAGCATATCGAGATGGCGCGGCTGATCGATCACCAGACCAAGTTCATCGCCTCGATCACCGGCGGGCCGGCCTCCTTCACCAACAGCCAGCTGCAGCGCGCCCATGCCCGCCTCGGCATCACGAGCGGGGATTTCCGCGCCGTCGTCCAGCTGCTCGAGGAGACCTTCGAGGACCACGGGTTCGAGAGCGCCGACATCGCCCAGGTCATGCGCGAGGTGCGCCAGCGCGAGGGCTATATCGTCAGCGCGGACGTGAAATCCGATGCCTGACTCCGCGTCGCCGCCGGCCGGCGCCGAACGCGGCGACCTGGCCCTGCGCGCCGCCCAGGCGTGCGAGACGCCGCTGGCGGTCGCCGACCCCGAGAGCTTCGAGATCACGCTGGAGAACGCGCGCTTCTTCCAGCTCTTCGCCTCGTCGGGCAAGGAGACCGAGACGCTCGCCGACCGGGTGCCGGGCTTCGACGCCGACGCCGCGCGCCGCCGTCTCGAGGGCGGCCGGCCGTTCAAGCAGGAGCTCGAGGTCAAGTCCGGCCCGCGCACGCTGCACTTCCAGATGAATCTCCGCCGCGAGGAGGGCGACGGCGCGCCCTTCGTGCTGGCCGAATTCAAGGACCTCTCCAAGCAGCGCGAGGCGGAGTACATGCTCGACTCCTACTCGGCCATGGCCGAGCGCAACGCGCGCGAGCTCAAGCGCGAGAAGGAGCGCGTCGAGAAGCTCCTGCTCAACATCATGCCCCGGCAGGTCTACGAGGAGCTGCGCGAGTACGGCACGACGACGCCGCAGAAATTCGAAAGCGCCAGCGTGCTGATGCTCGACTTCGTCGACTTCACCGAGATGGCGGTGAGCCAGGACCCGGCGGCGGTGATCTCCGAGCTCAACGACATCTTCTCGGCCTTCGACCGGATCGTGGAGCTGTTCGACTGCGAACGGATCAAGACGATCGGCGACGCCTATGTCGCCGTCAGCGGCCTGCCCCACCCCAATCCCGATCACGCCACGGCGCTGGCGCGCGTCGCGCTGCGGATGAAGCGCTTCCTGGAGAAGCGCAACGCCAGCCACCCCAATACCTGGCGCTTCCGCATCGGGCTGGCCTCGGGCCCGCTTATCGGCTCGATGGTCGGGATCCAGAAATACGTCTACGACGTGTTCGGGCCGGCGGCGAACCTGGCCGCGCGCGTCGAGGATGCGTGCGAAGCCGGCGAGATCGCGATCTCCGACTCCTTCAACACGCTGATCGCGGGCCGCTTCGCCACCTCGGAGATCGGCGAGTTCGATCTCAAGGGCTTCGGGCCGACGACCCTGCACCGCCTCGACTACGAGGCGCCGCAGTAGCGCGGCCTACTCGCCGAACTCGGCGATCTCCTCCAGCGCCTCGCGATCGAGCACGCGCGCCCGGCCGCCCTCGAGCGCGATGAGCCCGTCGGCCGCCCATTCGCGCAGCTGCCGGTTCACGTTCTCGCGGCTGAGATCGACGAAGGCGCCGATCTCGCTCTGACTGACCGGAAAACTCATGCGTTCGCCGTCGGCGCCGGCCACGCCGTGCTCGTCGAGCAGGCGGAGCACGCCGCGCGCGAGCCGCGGACCCGTCGCCGAGCCCCGGCCGCTTTCCAGCAGCTCGTTGGTCCGCCGAAGCCGGCGGGCGAGATAGCCGAGCAGCGCCCAGGCGACCTCGGGCTCGGCCTCGCACAGCGCCTTGAGATCGCGCTTGTAGATGATTAGCACGCGGCCGGCCTCGATGGCGGCGGCGTTCGCCGTGCGCGGCCCGCCGCCGAGCACCGAGATCTCGCCGATGATGTCGCCGGCGGCGGCGTAGGCGAGCACGATGTCCTTGCCCGAGCGGCTGGTCGCGCCGATCCGGAAGACGCCCGACAGGACGACGATGGCCCGCTCGCCGGGATCGCCCTCGCGGAACAGCGTCTCGCCGCGCTTCACCGACTGCACGGTCGCGGCCTCGATCAGCCTGGCGCGCGCATGCCCCGGCAGCGCGCCGAGAAACGCGCCGGCGCCTTTCGCGATCTCCGCATCCTCCGGCGCCAGCTCCGCCATCGCGCTCTCCCGATTCAGTCCGCCGCCAGAATAGGCCCGCCGGCCCCGGCGAATCCATCGCGCGCGCCTGTGACGGGCGGCACAGCGCCGGGCGCGCAACCGGGCGATCAGGGTCGGGCGGGGCCGCGCGGCTCCGCCGGTTCGTCGAAACTACACGCGGAGACAGACATGACCCGGATATCGCGAGGCGGCGCCCGTTTGGCGGGCCTTCTGGTCAACGTGCTGCTGGTCGTCGGCGTCATCGCCGGCATGGCGGCGGCGCTGGGATCCCTCGTCGCCTGAGGCGGTCCTTGTCCGCCCGACGTCGAGCCCGCCGCCCCCGCGGCGGGCTTTTTCTTCGCCGGAGTCGCGGCCTGTGACGGGCGTCACAGCGCCGTCCTTCCTGGCGTGGGATCACCCCGTCGAAGGGCGGTGCTCCCCGCCGCCCGCAATGACTGGAAAGGACTGGACCATGACCATCAACGTCCCCGCCCCGGCCGAGGCCGGCCGCACCGAGAGCTACGCCCGCTGCATCGCCGCCTCCAAGCGCGTGCGGTGGGACATCGACGCCGACGTCATCCGCGGCCGGCGCTTCGACTTCTCCCACAAATTCCTGCCCGACGGGCTGTCGCTGGTGAACGAGCTCGACTTCCTGTCGGCCAACGAGAAGCGCTATCTCGGCCAGATCCAGGGCCGCACCTACGCCAATATCTTCGGGCTGGTCGAGCGCTTCATCAACGCCAAGGTGCTCGAGCTCAGCCGCGATCACTGGCTCGGCGACCAGACTGCGCTCGAGGGGCTGATCCGCTTCTCCGACGAGGAGCTCAAGCACCAGGAGCTGTTCCGCCGCATCGAGGCGCTCGCCGCCGAGCAGATGCCGGCGGGCTATGTCGAGACGCCCGATCCGAACGCGGTGGCCGGCGTGGTGCTGGGCAAGTCCACCTGGGCGGTGCTGGCGCTGACGCTGCACATCGAGCTGTTCACCCAGCTGCACTACCGCGAGAGCATCGATCCCGACGACAACCTCTCGCCGCTGTTCAAGGACGTCTTCCGCTATCATTGGAAGGAGGAGTGCCAGCACGCGATCATGGACGAGCTCGAGTGGATGCGCTGCGACGAGCAGCTCTCCGACGAAGAGCGCGACACGGCGGTCGACGAGTTCATCGAGCTGGTCGTCGCCGTCGACGGCATCCTCCAGGCCCAGGCCGAGGCCGACGCGAAATACTTCGCGAACACGTGCGGGCGTCGTCTCTCCGAGGCCGAGGCCGACGCCGTCGCTGCGGGCGTGCTCAAGGCCTATCGCTGGCAGTACATCCTCTCGGGCGCGGAGCATCCCCGCTTCCTGGAGGCGCTCACCAGCCTGATCACGCCCGCCCAGGGCGAGCGGATCATGGCCGCGCTGGCCACGCTGCGCTGAGCCCGACGCCGCGATCCTCCCGGCTCGTCGCGAGCGGCGGGCCGGGAGGCGCCATTACCACGCGGCCCGTCGCGACCCCCTACACGCCGCCCTTCAAGGCGCGGGCCTGATCCCCGGGCGCCGACGCCGAAACTCGACCCGCCGCGCTCCCCGCGCGGCGGGTCGCTTTTTCTATGCCTCTTGTGACGGGCGTCACAGAGTGCGACGGCGTAGGGTGGCATGAAACCGCAGATCCGGCCGAACTCGCCGGGCGATCCGGGAGACAGCGACGCCATGACTAACGCCGAGATCCTCGAAGCCGCCTTCCGCCGCGCTTTGGCGTATCGCGACGAGGCGAGCGATCGCCCGCCGCGGCCGGTGATCTCCCCGGAAGACCTCCAGGCGGCCTTCGACGGCGGCCTGCCCGAACACGGCGAGGACGGCGCGGCCGCGCTCGCCGCGCTGGCCGCCGCCGCCGAGCCGGGCCTCAACGACACGACCGGGCGGCGCTTCTTCAGCTGGGTGATCGGCGCGTCCGACATCGTCGGCGTAGCCGCCGACTGGCTCGCCGGCGCCTGGGGGCAGAACGCCGGCAATTACCGGGTCGCGCCCGCGGCCTCGGCCGCCGAGCAGGCCGCCGGCGCGTGGCTGGTCGATCTGCTGGAGCTTCCGCAAGGCTCCTCGGTCGGCATCGTCTCCGGGGCGACCATGGCGAATTTCACCGGCCTCGCCGCCGGGCGCAGCGAGGTGTTGCGCCGGGCGGGCTGGGATCTGGAGGAGGACGGCCTGCAGGGCGCGCCGCGCATGCGCGTGCTCGTCGGCGCCGACGCGCATTCCACCGTCCACGCCGCGCTGCGCTATCTCGGCTTCGGCCGCAGCCAGGTCGAGGCCGTCGCCACGAATGATCAGGGCGCGATGGACGCAGCCGACCTGGAGCGCCGGCTGGCCGCCGGCGACGGCCCGGCGCTGGTCGTCGCCCAGGCCGGCCAGATCAACACCGGCGCGTGCGATCCGTTCGATGCGATCGCCGACGCCTGCGCGAAGCGCGGCGCCTGGCTCCATGTCGACGGCGCCTTCGGGCTGTGGGTCCGCGCCTGTCCGGACCGGGCGCACCTGGCCGCCGGCGCCGAGCGCGCGGACTCCTGGGCGACCGACGCCCACAAATGGCTGCAGGCGCCCTACGACGCCGGCGTCGTCATCGTCCGCGATCCGGAGGCGCACCGCCGGGCGATGTCGATCACGGCGAGCTACCTGCCCGTTGACGAGCGTCGGCCGAACCCCTCAGATTTCGTGCCGGAGTTGTCCCGCCGGGCGCGCGGCTTCGTCATCTGGACCCTGCTGCGCCGGTTCGGGCGGGCGGGAGTCGCCGAAATGGTCTCTCGCCATTGCAGGCTCGCACGCCGCCTCGCCGACCGCCTCGACGGCGAGCCGGGGCTGCGCGTGCTCAACGATGTCGTCATGAACCAGCTCATCGTCGGATTCGGCGAGGACGGGCCGGCCGAGGGCCGCGACGCAGCCGCGCGCGCCGTGCTGGCCGAGCTTCGCAACCGCAACGAGATATTCGTCGAGGGCGCGCGCTGGCGCGACCGCGAGATCATGCGGGTGTCGGTCATCTCCGGCCCGCTCGAAGACGTCGACATCGACCGCGCCGCCGACGCGGTCCTCAACGCCTGGCGGACGGTGCGCGCCGACGCCCCCGCCAGGACCTGACCGGCGCCCGACCAGGAGGTCACCCATGGCCCGCATCCACGACGACATCGTCTCCACGATCGGCGGCACGCCCGTCGTCGAGCTGAAACAGCTCGCGCCGCCGCACGTTCGGCTCTTCGCCAAGATCGAGGCGTTCAATCCCGGCGGCTCGGTCAAGGACCGCCTGGCCATAGGCGTCATCGAGGCGGCCGAACGCGCCGGCGCGCTCAAGCCCGGTCAGACCGTGGTCGAGGCCACCAGCGGCAATACCGGCATCGGGCTCGCGGTCGTTTGCGCGGCGAAGGGCTACCCGCTGGTCGTGACCATGGCGGAGAATTTCAGCGTCGAGCGCCGCAAGCTGATGCGGTTCCTGGGCGCGCAGGTCGTGCTCACCCCGGCCGCCGAAAAGGGCACGGGCATGCTCAGGAAGGCGCGCGAACTCGCCGAGACGCACGGCTGGTTCCTCGCCCGCCAGTTCGAGAACGAGGCCAACGCCGACATCCACTCGGCCACCACCGCGCGCGAGATCCTCGACGACTTCGAAGGCCGCCGCCTCGACTACTGGGTCACCGGCTTCGGCACCGGGGGCACGCTCAAGGGCGTCGCCCGCGTGCTCAGGCAGGCCCGGCCGGAAACCCGCATCGTCGTCGCCGAGCCCGACAACTCGCCGCTCCTCGGAAGCGGGCTGCGCCAGGCGCGCGGCGACGACGGCGCGCCGACGGAGAGCCATCCCGTCTTCCGCCCGCACCTGATGCAGGGCTGGTCGCCGGACTTCATCGCCAAGCTCGCCGAGGACGCCGGAGACGCCGGCTGGATCGACCAGGTCGTCGCCGTCGCGGGCGAGGACGCGCTGGCGCGGTCGCGCGATCTCGCCCGCAAATGCGGCGTGTTCGCGGGCACCTCGGCCGGCGCGACGCTCGCCGGCGCGCTCGCCGTCGCCGAAGACGCGCCCGAGGGATCGGCCATCCTGTGCATGCTGCCCGACACCGGCGAGCGCTATCTTTCCACGCCGCTCTTCGCCGAGATCGCCGAGGACATGACGGACGACGAGATCGCGCTGTCGGAGTCCACGCCGTCGTCGCGCTTCGCCGCGCCGGCGCCGGCCAGGGAGCCCGAGCCCGCGCCCGAGCCGGAGGCGGAGCCTCTCGACGCCGAGGCCGAGGCCTATGTCGGCGACGTCGTGGGCGACGCCGACAAGCCGGTGGTCATGTTCGCGCTGGAGTGGTGCGAGTTCTGCTGGTCGGCGCGGCGCATCTTCGCCGCGCTCGGTGTCGACTATCGCTCCGTCGATCTCGATTCCGTCGCCTTCCAGAAGGACGATCTGGGCGGACGCATCCGGCCGGTCCTGAAAGCGCGGACGGGCGAACCGACCATCCCGCAGATTTTCGTCGGCGGCGAGCTGGTCGGCGGCTGCAGCGAGCTCGTCGAGGCCTGCGGCTCGGGCCGCCTCGACACCCTGCTCGACGCCGCCGGCGTCAAGCACGCCCCGGCGACGAGCATCGATCCCGAGCGTTTCCTGCCGCAATGGATCCAGCCGCGCGCGGCGGCGGTTCAGTAGGCGCGGCGCCAGCCGGGACGACGAGCCGCAGAACGCATCGCAATATTCGCGGCGGCGCGGGCAAACCCGGGGTTGCAGGCGAGGCGAATGCGTCGTCGGCGCACGCGCCCGATGAGCCGGAACGCTTGAAGATCAGAAACTTCCCCTCCGGCCCCGTTTGTCCGCAGCGATCAAGATCAGCGTCTATTTCGTAAGATTACCTATCGCCCCGGCTAGTAAAGATACGGGCCGATATTCAATAGACACGCGTTAACCATTTCTTAATTTTCTCGGCGGGCGGGGACGCAAGCGCGTTCACCGTCCGCGGGGGCCGAACCGGCGTCGCCAGACGGTACAGGCCGGAACGAACGTCCGGTTGTGACGGCCCGCGCTAATCATCCGCGAAAGCGAAGGAGACTCCCCAATGAAAAAGCTTCTTATCGCCACAGCCGCCGCCGCGTTCATCGCGCCGGCGGCTATCGCCCAGTCCGGCGGCGCCCAGATCACAGGCGTCGTCGATCCCGTCTGCGAGGTCTCGGACCTGTTCGCCAATCTGGGCTTCGCGTCCGTCACCCAGGGCGCGCAGATCAATGACGGCTTCGGCGTGCAGTGCAACGACGCCGACGGCGCGGTGCTGACTGTGATCTCGTCCGAGGGCGGACTGGAGTCCGACGACAACGAGGACTTCGCGGTGCCCTACACCGCGACCGTCTCGGGTCCGAGCTTCAACGGCTCCGGCTCGACTCCGGCGCAGCCCGGTCCGAATGACGTCACTCTGGTGAGCGACTTCAATGCATTCACGACCGGTCTGGCGGCAGGCGAGGCTCACAACCTCAACATTACGCTTGACGCGACCGGCCTCTGGGCCGGCGGCTATTCTGACACGATCTTCGTGCAGATCACCGCTCAGTAAGCCCGGACGTCACGCCTGAAGGGGGAGGCCCCGCGCCTCCCCCTGTTTTCCGCATGCCCGGTCCTCAGACCGGGCCGAACCGCACTCGTACGGGAGGTGACGTCGATGACGATCGCAATGCTGGCGAGGACTGCCGTCGTCCTCGCGCTGCTCGCCGCCGCCGCGCCGGCCTGGGCGCAGCGGGTCCAGCCGATGCGCTACGACCTGGCGCCGTCGGGCCCGGCCGCCCAGGAGACCTTGCGCGTGACGAACGGGCGCGACGCTCCGCTGACCATTGAGGTGTTCGCCTTCCGCCTCGACGTGTCCGAAGACGGCGAGGAGACGCTCACGCCGGCGGAGGAGGATTTCCTGATCTTCCCGCCGCAGGCCATCATCGACGCCGGCGCGACCCAGAATATCCGTGTACGGTATATCGGCGAACCCGACCTCGCCCGATCCGAAGCCTACCGCATCAACGTGCGGCAGGTGCCCGTCGAATTCACGGGCGAGGGCGCGGCCGGCATCGGCGTGGCGGTGAGCTTCATGACGCTCGTCAACATCGTGCCCGCCGGCGCTGCGCCCGAGCTCCGCGCCGTCGAGGTGGAGAATGCCGGCGAAGCGGGATGGCGCGTCCGCCTGCGCAATGACGGCGCGCGCTACGCCCGGCTCAGCGAATATGCATGGCGGCTCGGCAGCGCCGGCGAGACGCTGACGTTGCAGGGCGAGGCCCTCGCCAGGCGACTCGGCGAGATGCGCAACTTCATCGAACCCGGCGGCGCTGTCATCGTCGACATCCCGCGGCTCGACGAGCTGCGCGGCCCGGAGCTCGACGTCGCGCTGCAGCGACTGGAGGGATGACGCCGTGCCGGGCGTCGCCGGCATATTCCGGGCCTTGCCCGCAATGATCCTCGCGTGCATCGCCTTCGGTCAGGCGCGCGCCGCCGACCCTGATGCGTACATGCTCGAGCTGCCGGTCTCGCTCGACGGCGCCTATCTCGGCGACATAACCGCTTCGGTGACGATGGATGGTCGGGCGGAGATCGAGCGCGCACGCCTCCACGAGCTGCTCTTTGATCGCCTCGCAGCGGACGTCGTGGGCTCGTACGACCTTGCCGGACCCGGTCCGAACCTTGTCGCGCTTGAGACGCTGCGCGGGCGCGGCCTCGACATTCGCTACGATCCCGCGGCCCTGGCCATAAAGATCACCGCGGACGCTGAATCGCGCGCTCGCCGGAGAGTGCCGATCCGGCCGGATCCCGAGGCCGATCCAGACAGCGCCGCCGCCCCGGCGCGGCTGGCGAGCGGCGTCTCGTTCAACGTGCGCCCCGAATACGTCCACAAGGACCCGTCCGGAGAGACCGGCTGGAAGCCGACCCGGATCGATTATCGGGGCTTCTTCGCGCTGGGCGGATTCGACGGGCATGCGCTGGCCTTCGAGGGGCGGTACGACGAGGAGGAGGACGAGTCCTTCCAGCTCCGCGACCTCACCTTGATCCACGACGAATTCGAGGAGGCGATCCGCTACCAGGTCGGCAGCTTCCGCCCGCCGTCGGTTTCACGCTTCGCGATCACCGACGATGTCGTGGGGGCGAGCGTCGAGCGGGATTACCGGGCCATCCGGCCATTCCAGAATCTGCGGCCGCGCGGCGCGACCAGCTTCACACTGGAACGCGAGGCGCTCGTCTCCGTCGAGGTCAACGGCCAGGTCGTGGCGACCGAGCGCATCGGACCGGGCACGTTCGACATCACCGACTTTCCGCTCACCAGCGGCGCCAACGATGTCCGGGTTTATGTCGACGACGAATTCGGGCGGCGCGAGGTCGGCAGCTTCAACACCTATATCGACGCAAGCCTTCTCCCCGACGGGCTGACGCTGTTCGGCGTCAGCGCGGGTCTGACGCCGGAGACCTCGGCCAGCTCCGTCTGGGAGCTCAGCGACAAGTTCGCGTTCAACGCCTTCATCGAGCGCGGATTCTCTGATCAGTATACGGCGCTTTACAGCCTTCGCACGCTTGAAGACCGCGCCGAGCTCGCGACGGCCCAACGCTTCGGTCTGCCGCGCAACGGCGGCGTCATCTCCGTCGAGACGGCGGCGTCGTTCTCGCCCGACAGAAAGCCGGGTTATGCGGGCGGCGTGCTCTACGCCTGGCGCAGCGACGCGAGCGATGACCTCGTCCATCAGCTGAGCCTCCAGCAGACCTACGAGTCGGCGGCCTTCGGCATCGAGACGGCCGGGCCGGTCGCGGCGACGGAGCGGCTCTCCTCCCAGTTCGCCGGGCGGTACGGGATGACCATCGACGATTGGGGCTGGGGCGCGACGGTGCAGCGCCAGAGGTTCGGCGGCGACATCACTGAGACCTACGGGCTGGACGCGAACTATCAGTATGACGGACTTTCTTTCGGCGTTCAGCTTCAGCATGTGACCGGCGACGACGATGACACTCGCCTGCTGTTCAGCGTTTCGCGCAGCTTCGGCGACAACCGCGCGCGTGTGCGAGCGACCACCGACGAGGAGTACGAAGCCGCCTGGTCGCGCCGCCCGGGCCACTACATCCACGACTGGGGCGGCCAGGTCGTCGCCGCCCGCGACGAGCAGGACGAGTCGCTGAACGCGCGCGTCAACTACGTCGCGCCGCGCGCCGAAGCCGAACTCGACCACGTCACGATCGACAACGGGGCCGGCTCCCGGTCGAGCACGCGCGCCAATATCGGGTTCGGGATCGGCTTCGCCGACGGCGCGCCGACCCTGGGACGACCGTTCGACGACGCGTTCCTGATCGTGACGGCGCATGAATCGCTCGAGGACCGCCGCGTTCGGCTCCGCCGACCCGGCGCCGACGGCGTCGAAGCGATGACCGATCGCTTCGGCCGCACCCTCTACCCCATCCCGAGCACCTACCGCGCGCAGAACCTCCAGATCGAAGTCGACGATCTCCCGCCGGGTTACGACGTCGCCGCCGAGATCGAGACCTTCCCGGGCGCGCGCGCCGGCTACGCGGTGACGATCGGCTCAGCGGCCAACAACACGCTGATGGGCACGCTGCTCGGCGCGGATGGCGAGCCGCTTTCGCTCCGCGTCGGCCGCCTAGTGCGCGTCGGTGGCGACGGCGAGGCTGACCCCGTTCGCTTCTTCACCAATCGCACCGGACGCATGGTGGCCGAAGGGCTGGCGCCGGGGCGCTACGAGATCATCCTTCTGCCGGACGGGGACCCGGTCGCGACAGTGGATATCCCGGACGACGCTTCGGGGCTGGTCCGCTTCGGCACGATCATCACCGGAGAGACGTCATGACGATGCTGCGAAATCTCGCGGTTGCGGCGCTGGTCGTCGCGGCCCTCCCGACGGCCGGGCCCGCCGCCGCGGCCGAGCCCGCGCTCCTGTCGGCGCGCACCGACGGCGCGATCGGCTTCGATCCGTTCGAGGGGCGTGCCGGGCTGGGCGAGATCCACGTGCGGATCGATCCCGGGGACGCGGACGGACGGACGGCGCTCATTGCATTCGAGCCCGCCGACGGCGGGCGGTTCGCCCTGCAGGGTCCCGGAGGAGAACTCGCATTCGAAATCGATCTGCCGACGACCGCCGGATCTGACGGCGGCCTCGTTCCGACAGGCTCGGTCTTGCTGTCGGCCGGCGACGAAGCGACCTTCTCGGCGACGATCGTCGTCCCCGGCCATCAGTATGCTGATCCCGGTCTCTACGCTCGCCGCCTCGACGTGGTCGCGCGGGATCCGGCGAGCGGAGCAGAGCTGTCGCGCTACGAGGACGTGGTCGTCGAGGCGCGCGTTCCCTCCCGCGCCCAAGTGAACATCGCCGGCGCGTCGGGCGCGTTCGACTTCGCCTCGAGCGTGCCCTTCATCGACTTCGGCCGGCTCGAGACCGGCGAGCAGCGCCGGGTTTTCGTGCAGGTGCGCGCAAATGCGCTCACAGAGATAACGGTGTCCTCCGAGCACGGCGGGGTGCTCGCCCATGACGCGCAGCCCGCGCTCCACTCGGTGCCCTACGCGATCAACCTGGACGGCGAGCGCTCGACGCTCGAGGTCCCGCTGCGGATCGCCCGGCGGCCGGCGCGGTCGCTGGCCGGAACCTCCTACCCGCTGTCGATCACGATCGGCGAGGTGGCGGGCCGACCCTCCGGCGTCTATCGCGACTACCTCCTGGTCGAGGTGCGCCCCCAGTGAAGGCGCGGCGGCCTGTCGCGGGACGCATCGCCCAGAATACGTTTATAATGATTTGTTAATCATTGCGGGGACGCGCGCAGATCGTGTCGCAGGCCACTCGATCCGGTCGAACCGACCAGACGGTTCTCGACAACGCGCTGAGGCAGGCGCGACCGGGATTTATTGCGGTCGGCGTCTTCTCGCTCTTCCTCAACCTGCTCTACCTGACCGTTCCCCTCTACATGCTGCAGGTCTTCGACCGCGTGCTGGGCAGCGGCAGCCGCGAGACCCTGCTCTACCTCACCCTGATCGCGCTGGTCGCGCTGCTGGTGCTGGGCGCGCTCGACGCGGTGCGGGCCAACGTGCTCACCCGCATCGGCAGCTGGCTGCACGCGCGCTCCGCCCAGACCATCCTCGGCGCCACGATGAAGGCGCGGATGTTCCGCTCCTCCTTCGCCGGCCAGCCGCTGCGCGACCTCCAGCAGGTGCAGAATTTCTGCAGCGGCCCGACCGCCGGGCCCTTCTTCGACGCGCCCTGGGTTCCCGTCTTCATCGTCTTCCTGTGGCTGCTCCATCCCTGGCTCGGCCTGCTCGGGATCGCCGGCGCGATCGTGATGTTCATCCTCGCGCTCGCCAACGAGATCGCGACCCGGAAGCGGCTCCACGAGGCGTCGGAGTCCCAGGCGAAAGCGTTCGACCAGGCCCAGCGCCTGTCCGAGCAGTACGAGACGGTCCATGCGATGGGCATGGCCGACGCCCTCACGCGACGCTGGTCGGTGTCGGCCTCCGCCGCCCAGTCGAGCGGCGTGGCGGCGGCTGAGCGCGGCGGCTGGCTGGCGGGCCTTTCGCGCTTCGTGCGGCTGGGCCTTCAGGTCACGGTGCTCGGGCTCGGCGCGCTGCTCGTCCTGCGCGGCCATCTCTCGGGCGGCGCGATGATCGCGGGATCGATCATGCTCGGCCGCGCGCTCTCGCCGGTCGAGCAGAGCATCGGCGCCTGGCGGGCGTTCTCCGGCGCGCGCGAGAGCTTCGGCCGCCTGCAGACGCTGCTGCGCAATTTCGCCCCCGGCGCGGAACCGATGTCGCTGCCCGAACCGCGCGGCCAGGTGCAGGTCGAGAACCTCTTCGTCCGCGCGCCCGGGACGGACCGGCTGATCCTGAAGAATGTCAGCCTGTCGCTGAACCCCGGCCAGGCCCTCGCCGTGCTGGGACCGTCGGCCTCGGGCAAGACGACGTTGTGCCGAAGCATCTGCGGCGTCGCCGACCCCTTCCGCGGCTCGGTGCGCATCGACGGCGCGGAGCACGGCAAATGGCCGCGCAGCCAGCTCGGTCGCGCCATCGGCTACCTGCCCCAGGAGGTCGAGCTGTTCCCGGGCACGATCCGCGAGAACATCGCGCGGATGACCGACGCGCCGGCCGAGGACGTCCTGGCGGCGGCGCGGCTGGCCGGGGTGCACGAGGTCGTGCTGGCGCTGCCCGACGGGTACGACACGATGATCGGGCCGGGTCAGGCGCAGCTTTCCGGCGGCCAGCGGCAGCGTATCGGACTCGCCCGCGCCCTGTTCGGAGACCCGAAACTCGTGGTGCTCGACGAGCCCGCCGCCCATCTCGACCAGTCAGGCGAGCTGGCGCTGGCCCGCGCGATCGAGCGGATCAAGCGCGCCGGCGCCGCCGTCGTCATCGTCTCGCACAGCCGCCCGGCGCTCGAACTCGTCGACAACATCCTCGTGCTGAAGGAGGGCCAGGTCGACGTCTACGACTCCGCCGAGAAAGTGCTGGCGGTGCTTGACGAGCGTCGCCGTTTTCTCATTCGCCGCGCCGCGGAGCGGACCGCCGCGCAGAAGCACGCGGACGCGGCCGGCCGTACGTCGGGCCCGCCGCCCCCGCCGCCGGGAGGCCGCGCCGAATGACCGAAACGCGATCCGGCCTGCTTCCTCTCGAGTCCGCGCCCCTGCTGACGGCGATCCGGGCGCCCGCCCTCATCGGCGCGATCGTTCTGGGCGCCTTCATTCTCGTCTTCTTCGGCTGGGGCGCGCTCGTGCCGCTCTCGGGCGGGGCGATCGCCCAGGGCCAGATCAGCCCGGAAGGCAGCCGGCGAACGGTGCAGCATCTCGAGGGCGGGATCATCCAAAACCTGCGAGTGAGCGACGGCGACGTCGTCGAGGCCGGCGACGTGCTGGTCGTGCTTCAGGAGACCCGGGCGCGCAGCGGCGTCGAAGTGCTGCAAAGCCAGATGCGTCAGCTCGAAGCGCAACGGGCGCGCCTGCGCAGCGAGCAGTTCGGCCTCGACGCGCCGGACTTCCCCGATCATCTCGAGGCGTTGCGCGGCGACCCGGAGGTCGACGCGCTGCTCGAGGTCCAGACCGACCTGTTCAACCAGCGCATGGAGCTGCATCGCAACCGTCGCTCCATGCTCGACCAGCGCATCGGCCAGCTCCAGGCCGAGATCGAGGGGTTGCAGGCCCAGATGGCCGGCCAGCGCCGGCGCCTCGGCCTGATCGAAAGCGAGATCGCCGACACGCAATCGCTCGTCGACCGCGGCCTGGCGCCGCGGCCGCGCCTGCTCGCCCTGCAGCGCGAACAGGCCTCGATCCAGGAGCAGCTGGCCGGCAACCGCGCCGGCATCGCCCGGGCCAGGCAGGCGATCGGGGAAACCGAGACGCAGCTGCTCGCCCTCGACTCCCAGCGCCTGGACGAGATCTCCACCGAGCTGAACGAGATCCAGACCCGCATGGCGGAGACCGGCGGCGAGCTGCAGTCCAGCGAGGACGTGCTGCGCCGGACGCGGATCACCGCGCCGATCTCGGGCACCGTCGTGAACCTGCGCTTCCACACCGAGGGCGGCGTCATCCGGCCCGGCGCTCCGGTCCTCGACATCGTGCCGGACGAGGAAGCGCTGATCATCAGCGCGCGGCTGGCGCCGGTCCATATCGACTCGGTCGCGCCGGGCCAGTCGGCGATCGTCCACCTCACCGCGCTCGACCAGAGAACCCTGCCCCGGATCGAGGGCGAGGTGCTGTCGGTCTCGGCCGACGCCATCGTCGACGCCGACACCGGGGAGAGCTATTTCCTGGTTCGCGTGCGGGTCGACATGGCCGTGCTGGACGAAATTTCGGCGCGGACCGGCGAGGAGCTGCGGCTTGTGCCGGGCATGCCCGCCGGCGTGCTGATCGTGACCGGCGAGCGGACCATGCTCGCCTATCTCACCGCGCCCCTGCGCAAGTCGTTCCGCAACGCCTTGCGGGAGGCTTGAGAGAAACGCGCGGACGAACATTGCGGAACGCTGCCGGCGACGCGGCCCCGTCGCGCCGGCTGTGGGGTTTTACGGCGCAGATAAGAGAATATTCCTTAATAATATAATCGAGCGTCCCGTATTACTACGTAAACGCCAGGTTTTGCGTTTACAGATTGTTAACCTACTTGTTCACTTCGCTGCGTAGATGCGTCTCTGCTTGATGCAGCGAGATCCAGGCGTGCGCGCAACGTCACGCGCGTCATGCTGGAGGCTCCTCATCAGCCGCATGCGGCGCTCCGGCGGAACGCCTGGCCGGAGACGCCGATGACGAGTGTGCAGGCGGCGCGACGAGCGCGGGTCCCAAGCAGGGCGATCATCGCCTCCCCGCCTCCTCGACCCAGGGAGAACCAGCCATGGCCATCATCTTCAATGTCGACAAGGGCTTCGCCCAGATCGACGCAAGCGGCGACGGCGAGCTCGACAATGCAGGTGAAACGATCACCTACACGCTCGAAGTCACCAACAACAGCACGGCGGGAGAGCAGTTCGACGAGCTGTACCTGACTGACGATCTGCTCGGCCTGCTGGATTACGACCTGATCCAGGCCGTCAACGACGGTCATCTCACGCTGAGCGGCGACGACGGCGATTTCGTTCTCGAACCGGGCGAAACCTGGTTGTTCCAGGAAGCGGTCTCGTCCGACGTCTTCACCTACTCCGTCACGCAGGAAGACCTCGACTCGAACGGAACTGTCGAGCCCGGCGACGTCAATGAAGGCTTCATCGACAACCTGGCCTCCGTCGAGGGCGTGCGCGTCGCGGGCGGGACCTTCAGCGCGTCCGGCTCCGCCGGCGTCGAGGTGGTCCAGGACCCGTCGATCGACATCGAGAAGGCGACCAACGGCCAGGACGCCGACAGCCCCACCGGGCCGGAGATCGTGGTCGGCGGCGCCGTGAACTGGACGTACGAGGTGACCAATGACGGCAACCTCACCCTGACCGACGTCGTCGTCACCGACGACAACGGCACGCCCGGCGACACCGGCGACGACTTCAGCCCGACCGCGGTCGAGAGCGGCGGCTTCAATGTCGGCGACACCGACCAGGACGGCGCGCTCGACCCGGGCGAGACCTGGCTCTACGAAGCCAGCAGCACCGCGGAGAGCGGCCAGTACGCCAACATCGCCGACGTCGACGCGCTCGGGCCGCAGGACCAGGCGGTCAGCGACAGCGACCCGAGCCACTACAACGGCGTCAATGTCGATATCGACATCGAGAAGGCCACCAACGGGCAGGACGCCGACAGCCCGACCGGGCCGAATATCCTGGTCGGCGACACGGCGACCTTCACCTATCTCGTCACAAACCCGGGCGACGTCGCCCTGAGCAACGTGGTCGTCACTGACGACAACGGCACGCCCGGCGACACCGGCGACGACTTCAGCCCGACCGCGGTCGAGAGCGGCGGCTTCAATGTCGGCGACACCGATCAGGATGGCCTGCTCGATCCCGGCGAGACGTGGGAGTACACCGCCGACCGCACCGTCACCGAAGGCCAGTACACCAACGAGAGCTCGGTCTCCGGCGACTATGAGCAGACCACCGTCACCGACGACGACCCGAGCAACCATTTCGGCGTCGATCCCCAGATCGACATCGAGAAGGCCACCAACGGCGAGGACGCCGACAGCCCGACCGGGCCGGTGATCCCCGTCGGCGACACGGCGACCTTCACCTACGTCGTCACCAACGCCGGCAATGTCGAGATCGACAACGTGGTCGTCACTGACGACAACGGCACGCCCGGCGACACCGGCGACGACTTCAACCCGACCGCAGTCGAGAGCGGCGGCTTCAATGTCGGCGACACCGACCAGGACGGCCTGCTCGATCCCGGCGAGTCCTGGGAGTACACCGCCGACCGCACCGTCACCGAGGGCCAGTACACCAACGTGTCGACGGTCACGGGCTCAGACATCGTGCTGGACAGCCCGGTGTCCGACTCCGATCCGAGCAACCATTTCGGCGCCGATCCCCAGATCGACATCGAGAAGGCCACCAACGGGCAGGACGCCGACAGCCCGACCGGGCCCAATATCCTGGTCGGCGACACGGCGACCTTCACCTATCTCGTCACCAATCCCGGCAATGTCGAGATCGAGAACGTGGTCGTCACTGACGACAACGGCACGCCCGGCGACACCGGCGACGACTTCAGCCCGACCGCGGTCGAGAGCGGCGGCTTCAATGTCGGCGACACCGACCAGGACGGCCTGCTCGATCCCGGCGAGTCCTGGGAGTACACCGCCGACCGCACCGTCACCGAGGGCCAGTACACCAATGAAAGCTCGGTCTCCGGCGAGTTCGGGGAAACCACCGTCACCGACGACGACCCGAGCAACCATTTCGGCGTCGATCCCCAGATCGACATCGAGAAGGCGACCAACGGCGAGGACGCCGATAGCCCGACCGGGCCGGTGATCCCCGTCGGCGGCACGGCGACCTTCACCTATGTCGTCACCAACGCGGGCAATGTCGAGATCGACAACGTGGTCGTGACCGACGACAACGGCACGCCCGGCGACACCGGCGACGACTTCAACCCGACCGCAGTCGAGAGCGGCGGCTTCAATGTCGGCGACACCGATCAGGACGGCCTGCTCGATCCCGGCGAGTCCTGGGAGTACACCGCCGATCGCACCGTCACCGAGGGCCAGTACACCAACGTGTCGACGGTCACGGGCTCAGACATCGTGCTGGACAGCCCGGTGTCCGACTCCGATCCGAGCAACCATTTCGGCGAGGCGCCCTCCGAGCCCGGCTCGGCGAACACGCCGGGCTTCTGGAAGAACCATCTCGACATCTTCGAGTGCGAGACGGGCTACGACCGCGATGAAGAGTACGAGGTCGTCTTCGGTCTTCCCGACGGGGCGGTCGACGCCGACCTGGCCGCCAACGGCAGAAACATCAAGGTGCCGCAAGACCCGACCCTCGAGGAGGCGCTTGAAGCCAAGGGCGGCGGCCAGGCGGCGCTGCTGCGGGCCTCGACGGCCGGCATGGCCAACGCGCTCAGCGACGATACGAGCTACACCTACACCGACGACGACACGATGGCCGACGGCATCTACGAAGTCTTCGGCCTGATGCCGGGCGATCCGGGCTATGACGACGTTCTGGCCTCGGTGCGCGACGTGCTCGACGAAGTCGATCTCAATGACAACGGCGCGATCGAGTTCAACGAGCTGCAGTCGGCGGTGCAGGACGCCTTCGCTGACGAGGAGTACAACGAACTCGCCCAGGCGCTGGATGTGATGAACAACCAGCCCAGCGTCGAGGTCGAGGACTTCCTCGGCTGCTACACCGAGCCGAACGCCGATGCTGGCGGACCGCCTCCGTGGGCCGCCTCTTACCAGGGCCCCGAGGACGCCGATCTGTACGTGATCTGATCGCTCCCCTGACCGCGGCCGGCGACATCACGCGTCGCCGGCCGCGCTCAGCGGGCGGCGGCCGGACACATCGCCGTTTCCCCGCACGCACCCCCGCCGCGGACACGCGCCGCGCGCGGGGGTGCGTGAACCTGCAAGCGGTCGGACGCCCGGACGAACCTCGCGGAACGCGGCGGCCCGGCCTCGCATTCCCTCTTTCCAGCATCGGCCTGCTTCTACGGACCGAATTGCGACGGACCCGACGATGACCCGGAACATCTTCGTCATCGGTCTCGAGGCCTTCAATCTGGCGCTGCTGGAGAAGGTCCGGCGCGCCGACGAGTACGCCTTCCACGGCCTGCTCGATTTCCACGCCGTCGCCCAGGATCCAGACGCCCGCGTCGATGACCTGCTCGCCCAGGCGTTCGCGCAGCTGGACGCCTTCCCGGGTTCGATCGACGCCGTCGTCGGCTACTGGGATTTCCCGACCATCCTCATGGCGCCGATCATCCGGAGCCGCTACGGCCTGCCCGGCCCGTCGCTGGAGAGCGTGCTGGGCTGCGAGCACAAGTACTGGGCGCGGCGTCTGCAGAAGGAGACGGCGCCGGAGATGGTGCCGGACTTCGCGCTCGTCGATCCGTTCGCCGATGACGCCGCAGACCGGCCGCCCCTGCCCTATCCGTTCTGGATCAAGCCGGTGAAGGCCCATTCCTCCATGCTCGGCTACCGCGTGGACGGGCCCGACGAGTATCGCGACGCGCTCGCCGGCACCCGGGACGGCATCGAGCGCTTCGCGGTGAATCTGAACCAGATCATGGCCCGCGCCGACCTGCCCGCGGAGCTCACGGCGGCGGACGGCTGGCACTGCATCGCCGAGACGATCATATCGGCGGGCCGCCAGTGCACGCTCGAGGGCTATGTCTTCCACGGCGAGCCGCACGTCTACGGCGTGATCGACTCGATCCGGGGACCCAATCGCATCAGCTTCGCGCGCTACCAGTATCCCTCGACGCTGCCAGGCTCGGTGCAGCGCCGCATGGTCGAGGCGACCAAGCGGTTCATAACCCGCACGGGCCTCGACGACTCGCCGTTCAATATCGAGTTCTACTGGAACAGCCGGACCGACCGGCTGTCAGTGCTCGAGATCAACGCGCGCATCTCCAAGTCACACAGCCCGCTCTTCGAGAAGGTCGAGGGCGTCCCGCACAAGGAGGTCATGATCGACGTCGCGCTCGGCAGACGACCGGAGTTTCCCCTCGGCCAGGGCGCGTGGCGGCATGCGGCCAAATTCATGCTCCGGCGCTACGACTGCGACGACGAGGACGTCGTCGTCGCCGCGCCGTCCGACGCGGAGCTGCGCGCGATCGAGGCCGATTTCCCCGGCTGCGACATCGAGCTTCATGTCAGCGAAGGGATGCGCCTGAAGGACCTCCACTTCCAGGACAGCTACAGCCACGAGCTCGCCGACATCTTCGTCGGCGCCAACAGCCAGCGCGCGATGATGGAGACCTATCGCGCCATCACGGACCGTCTCGACATTCGCATCGAAACCCCGTCATGACGCCGAAACTGCAGACCGTCGCCGACACCCCGAAGCCCGTGCGCCGCCTGGAGAATGTCTGGATCCCGATGCCCGACGGGACCCGGCTCGCCGCGCGCATCTGGCTGCCGGAGGACGCCGAAGACCAACCCATTCCGGCGGTCCTCGAATACATCCCCTATCGCAAGCGCGACTTCACCCGACTGCGCGACTCCATCATGCATCCCTATATCGCCGGGCACGGCTACGCCTGCGTGCGCGTCGACCTCCGCGGCGCCGGCGATTCCGACGGGCTCCTGCGAGACGAGTACACCGAGCAGGAGCTGCAGGACGGCGTCGCGGTCCTTTCCTGGATCGCCGCGCAGGACTGGTGCTCCGGCCAGGTCGGCATGATCGGGATCTCGTGGGGCGGCTTCAACGGGCTGCAGATCGCCGCCCGGCGCCCGCCGGAACTCAAGGCGGTGATCACCGCCTCCTCGACCGACGACCGCTACGCCGACGACATCCACCACATGGGCGGCTGCCTGCTGGGCGACAACCTCTCCTGGGCGTCGGTCATGTTCGCCTACAACGCCATGCCGCCCGACCCCGAGATCGTCGGCGAGCGCTGGCGCGAAATGTGGATGGAGCGCCTGGAGGCGAACGATCCCTGGCTGATCGACTGGCTGGACCACCAGCGTCGCGACGATTACTGGCGGCACGGCTCTATCTGCGAGGACTTCTCGCGGGTGCAGTGCCCCGTCTTCGCCGTCAGCGGCTGGGCGGACGGCTATTCCAACGCCGTGTTCCGCCTGCTCGCCAACCTGCCCGGGCCCTGCAAGGGCCTGATCGGGCCGTGGAGCCACAAGTATCCCCATCTCGGCGTTCCCGGCCCCGCCATCGGCTTTCTGCAGGAATGCCTGCGCTGGTGGGACGCCTGGCTCAAGGGCGTCGACACCGGGATCATGGACGAACCCGCGCTGCGGGTCTGGATGCAGGACAGCGTCCGCCCGACGGCGCGCTACGCCCACCGCCCCGGGCGCTTCGTCGAAGAGCCCGCCTGGCCGTCGCCGAACATCCGCGAGCGCCGCTTCGGTCTCGACCAGGCCCGTCTCGTAGAGGGCGGGGAGCCGCCGCTCGCTCATCCGCTGACGATCCAGTCGCCGCTGACCGTCGGGCTGTTCGCCGGCAAGTGGTGTTCCTACGCCGCCGGTCCCGACCTCGCCCACGACCAGCGCGAAGAGGACGGCGGCGCGCTGGTCTTCGACACCGATCCCCTCGAGGCCGAGCTTGAGATCCTGGGCGCGCCGCGGGTCGAGCTCGAGCTGAGCAGCAACCAGCCGATCGCCATGCTGGCCGCCCGGTTGTCGGATGTCGCGCCCGACGACAAGGCCACGCGGATCAGCTACGGCCTGCTCAATCTCACCCACCGGGATTCGAGCGCCCACCCCGCCCATCTCGAGCCGGGCCGGGTCTATCGGGTGAGCCTCGACCTGAACGGGATCGCCCAGGCCTTCCCCGAAGGCCATCGTCTCAGGCTGTCGCTGTCGACGTCCTACTGGCCGCTGGCCTGGGCGCCGCCCAAACCGACGCGGCTGATGATCCACGCCGGCGCCTTCATCCTGCCGGAGCGGCCGCCGCGCGCCGAGGACGAGACCGTGCGGCCGTTCGGTCCGCCGCTGGGCGCGCCGGCCGAACAGCGCCGCACGCTCGATCCCCAGCACCACAACTGGCTCGTCCACCGCGATCTCGCCGCCGACGAGTCGACGCTCGAGGTGATCAACGATTACGGCCGCTTCCACATCGACGAGATCGACCTGACCATCACCAACCGCGTGCGCGAGCTGTATGTCTCGCGCGCCGACGACTTCAACTCGCTGCGCGGCGAGGTGACGTCGACGCGCGAGCTGGTCCGCGGCGGGTGGCGCGTGCGCACCGACACACGCACGGTGCTGACGTCGACGGAAACCGAGTTCCGGGTCCGCGCCGATCTCGACGCCTATGAGGGCGGCACGCGCGTCTTCTGCCGCAGCTGGGACCGGCGCATCCCGCGCGACTTCGTCTGACGCCGCGTCAGCCTTCGATCGTGAAGGGCAGGAACAGCGCCTTCTCGTCGGCCGCAGGGGTCTCCGAGATGAAGGCGTACTCCCCCGGCTCCAGATCGACGGTGAAATAGCCCGCGGCGCCCGCAGGCATCTCGTTGAGCCCGCCGACGAAAACCGCCGGCGCCGGCGTCTCGAGCCCGCCGGGCTGCGTCCAGTCCATCCAGTCGATCACCGCCTGGCGGTCGACGTCCTCGCCCAGCTGGACGACGTGGACGTCGTGGCCGACGAAATTGCCGTAGGCGGTCTGGTCGGCGAACTCGACGCGGATCGTGTTGGCGCCCGCCGCGAGGCTTCCCTCGCCCGGCGCGTAGCCCTCCGAGGAGACCGTCAGCGCGTAGTCGGCCTCGGGCTCGGGCGCGCCCGAGTCGTCCTCGGTCACGACCAGATCGTGCAGCATGGCCAGGACTTCCGGGTCGGGATTGTAGGAGTGGAAGACGCCGTTGGTCTTCACGTAGCACTCGATCGTGTAGCTGCCCGGCTCGAGATAGACGGTCGCCTCGGTCGTCTCGCCGCCCGTGACCATGCCGGGTCCGCCGAGAAACACGACGTCGGCGTACCAGGCCGGCAGGCCGCCGAACGTCTCCATGGCCGCGTCGGCCTCGCCGGCGGCGAGCAGGTCGAAGCCCGCCTGGAAGACCGAGGCGACTTCCTCGGACTGCTGCTCGATCGTGACGCCCTCGGGCCGCCGCTGGACGATCGCGAAATGCGCCATGTCCGAGGCGTTCTCCAGCCGGATCGTCGTCCAGCCGGACGCGATCTCGCCCGGCCCCTCGAACTCCAGGCCGACCGCGCGCAACTCCAGAACATTGGCCTCGGCGGCCGGCGCCTCGGTCTCGGGCGCGATGTTCGCGCGCGGTTCGGTGGACGCCGGCTCGCCGCAGCCGGCCGCCAGGGCGAGCGCGACCAGCGCGGCGCTCGCGGAAACAGGTTTCGTCATGATGATCTCCCCAGCCGGTGAATCGCGGCGCGCCGCGATCTCTCGATGGGCGCAGTATGACGCGGCGGCGGGGTGGGAAGAAAGACCGCGGCCGGGCTCGCGCCAAGCTAGAGCCGGTTGATCTCGAACTTTTCGAGCGAATAGCCGAGCGCGGACAGGCCCTCCTCGAGATAGTCGCTCGAGAGCGGCGTGCCCGCGACGTAGGCCGCCAGGTGCTCGTCGAGGGCGTCCTCCGCCTGCCGGCGCGCCTCGTCCCACTCGTCGGCGGCGTAATCGCCGCGCCCGACCCAGATCAGCGCCAGCAGGTCGGCCTTCTCGTCGACATTGCACGCATCGATCGCCTGGGTGAGCTCGTCGAACGTCGGGTCGTCCTTGGCGGACTCCAGGATCTGCACGGAGCGATCGTCGGCCGGGTTCGAGCCGGAGTCGGGATCGCTCTGCTCGACCTTCTCGTCGAACTCGCGCGCCTTCACCAGGATGTAGAAGGCGCGCTTGGGCGTGATCGTGAGCTCGACCGCCATCAGTCCTCTCCCGGCGTTTCGTCGCGCGAACGCATGCCGTGTCCGCCTTGCACGCGAACGGTGCTCGCCTGCGGACCCTTCTCGCCCATTTCCTCGGCGAAGGTCACCAAATCGCCTTCCTCCAGCCCGTCGAACGCATCGCCGAGCACGCTGTTCCGGTGGAAGTAGAATTCGCGGCCGTCAGTGCTCTCGATGAAGCCGTAGCCGTCGTCGGAGAAGAGCTTGCGCACGACGCCCGACGGCGGCGGCTCGTGATGCTTCACGTCGCCGCGCAGCTTGCGCGCTTCGTCCTGCAACTGGCGGCGCGCCGCCCGGAAGGCGTCGCGGATCGCCAGGGCGGGATCGGCGTGGCGCTCGTCCTTGGGCGGATTGCGCGTCGAGGAGACCTCGCGGCCGTCCGGAAGCGCGAGGAAGATGCGCGGTTCGTAGATGCCGCCGGTGCGCTTGTTGCCGTCGGGGGCCTTCACCGAAACCCGGCACGAGGTGATGCGGCCGAAGAACTCTTCGAGGCGCTCGACCTCCTCGTCGACGAGATCGCGGAGCTGGTCCGAGGGCTCCATGCCGATGAAGGCGATTTCCGGAGGCGTCTCCACGGCTTCGTCTCCCGCATTGCCGATGGGGGCAGCCTAGACGGCGCGCCTGCCGACGCGTTGATCCGGATCAAATCCCGCGGTCAGGACGCGGCGGCGAGGACGGTCCGGCGCGCCGGGCGGCCGTGCATGTAGGCGCCGTCGACGCCGAGCGTCATGACCGGCACGATGCCCTGCAGGTCTTCCGGCCGGAGGATGCGGTCGGTGCGGCTGTCCAGAAGGACGAAGCCCGATCCGTCGCGCACGGCCAGGAAGGCGTGCGAGGCCCGGGCGACCAGGTCGCGCACCACCATGACGTACATGTCGTCGCGATCGATCCCGGCCGCCGCCAGCGTCCAGTACTTCGCCAGCACGTAGTCCTCGCAGTCGCCCTGCATCGTCGTCATCAGACCCGTCGGAGTGATCCAGTGGTCCGTCCGGCCGGTCGCCGAAACGTCGGAGCGGTAGCCGACGAGCCCGTTGACGCGGCGATTGACCGCGGCGATCAGCGCGCCGCGATCGCGGCCGCGAACATCCTCGACCAGGCCGCGCCAGTCGCCCGCGGCGGAGCCGCATCCCGCGCCGGCGGCGAGACAGCGCTCGAACTGCGCCGCGGCGTCCAGGCGCCCCATCCAGCCCGCGGGCGCGCGGGAGGAGCGGCGGGCGACCGTGCCGAACAGGTTGGGCGGCGCGTCGCCGATCGCCGGCGCGATGTCGGGGACTGCCGTCTCGATGCGGGTGCGCGACTTGGGCTGGCTCCGGCCGAGGGCGTTCTCGCCGCCGCCGCGCCGCACCAGCACCGGGGCCGGCACCTCGGCGGAGGCGGCCTGACCCGGCTCGCGGGCGAGGGCCGTCCCGCCGGCGAGGCCGGTGGTTGAGACGATCACGGCGGCCGCAGCGGCCTTGAAGAAAGCGGGGAAGGTACGCGGCATCGGTCCAGCCTCGCGAGCAGTGAATCCCGAACTCGCGACTAGACTGACCTTTACCGAATAACATTCGGATAATTACTATAGTTTACGAAAGGTAATTTTTCATCTCGATAGCATTGATGTATTTTTTACTATAACAATTCGCCTGCGCTCAAAGCGAAAATCGAGATCAGGGTAAACAGGCCCATAACGGCACACCGGCCACGCGAATGCGTCTCGACCGCCCGCCGCCCGGGCGTCCCGCAGCGGCGCAGCGCCGGAGATCGAGCCCGCGCATTAACTATAAGCATATACGCGCGACGCGCTCGAAAGCGCCGAATCCTGTGCGCCATTTACCATCAAAAAGACTGGAAATATGTTCAATTTCAATATATTGGCTTGCGACACGCGGTCGCGCATACGTAATTATGTTAAGGCCTGTTCGCGGGCGAGAATCCTAACTAGGATATTAATCAGAGGTTAAACAGGCGCGGCGTGCGCCTTGCAGTTAGGCCTTTGTGAACCATCGACGCGACGGTCACCGAAGGTTGGAGAATTATGATGGACAAGCCGGCGAACTCCTCGACCCCCGCCACCGCGAAGCCCGACACGGGCGGTGACACCAAGCAGGCGACGCCCGAACCGGTGATCGTGCGCGACGGCATGATCGAAAGCCCCGAGACGACGGCCCGGCCCGAAGCCGAGCCGGCGGCCGAGGCGCCGGCCCAGATCGAGGGCGGCCAGGTTTACATCGCTCCGCTCGGCGTCGAACTCGCCGACATCGACGTCGCCGGCGACGACCTTCTGGTCAAGCTGCCGCACGGCGACGTCATCGAGATCGCGAACGGCGCGGTCGACTATCCCTTCGTCCAGATCGACGGCATGGTCTTCCCGCTCGGCGTCGGCGGCCCGGCCGCGCCGGCCGCGGCGATCCAGGGCGGCTCCGTCTATGTCGCGCCGGAATCGGTCGCGCTGGAGAATGTCGACGTCGACGGCGACGATCTGGTGATCACGCTGCCGAACGGCGAAGAGGTCCGCATCGAGGGCGGCGCGCTCCAGTACCAGTTCATCGAGATCGACGGGCTGATCTTCCCGCTCGCCGTCGGCGGTCCGGAAGCCGCAGCCGGTTCGACCTCGTCGGGCGGCAACTTCGTCGTGGATCCGGGCAATATCGATCCGGCCTTCGACATCACCGACCTGCTGCCCCCGACGGCGCTCGCGTTCGGCCTGCCCGAGCAGGAGGAGCTGATCGAAGTCCTCGAAGTCGACGAGGACAGCCAGCCGCTTATCGTCTCCACCGACGACGCCAATAACGACGAGGACGGCCTCGGCGAAGGCGGCAATGTCAGCGGCGGCGGCATCAATGTCGACTTCGGCAGCGACGGCCCCGCGGACTCCGGCGAACTCGTCCTGTCGGCGCCCGGCCTGGACGGCCAGCTGACCGCGGGCGGCGCGCCCGTGACATTCACTGTCGACGAGAACGGCGATATCGTCGGCTCGGCGAACGGCGAGGAGATCATCCGGATCTCGATCACCGGCTCGACGACCAATCCCGACGGCACGGTCGACTACGAGTACACGGTGACCCTGTCCGGCCCGGTCGACCATCCCGACCCCAACAGCGACGACGACGTCACGCTCACCGGCGTCACGGTGACGGCGACGGATTCCGACGGCGACACCGCCAGCGGCACGTTCGACATCGTCATCAATGACAGCGTCCCGGCCGCGGCGGACGACCCCGCGACGCAGTCGGAGGAAGGCGCGCCGATCACCATCGACGTGTTCGCCAACGACACCCCCGGCGCCGACGGCGTGGACCTCGCCAGCGACGTGGAGTCCTCCAATCTCAGCGGGACCGGGACCCTCACCTATAACGGCGACGGCACCTTCACCTACGAGCCCGGCCCGGGCGAGGACGGCCAGGTCACGTTCGACTACACGATCACCGACGGCGACGGCGACACCGCCACGGCCACGGTGACGATCGACCTTCAGGACGACTCCGAGCCGGTCATCGAGGCCCAGGACGGAACCGTCGACGAGGCCGCGCTGGACGACGGCTCGAACCCGTCGAGCGACGCCGAACAGACCTCGGGCGGCATCTCCATCGGAACGGGCGGCGACACGGTCGCCTCGCTCGTCATCAACGGCGTCGACGTCACCGGCGGCGGCGTGGTCGACGGCGCCTACGGCACGCTCACCGTGACCGAGACCGACGGCGTCTACACCTGGACCTACACGCTCGACGACAACACCACCGATCATCCCGATGACGCCTCGACGGGAACCGACGAGGGCGTGTTCGATCAGTTCGACGTGGTCGTGACCGATTCCGACGGCGACGAGGCGAGCGACACGCTCGACATCGCGATCAATGACGACGGCCCGACGGCGCTCGACGACCTCTTCGTCCAGGACGAGGAGAACGCGCCGGTCTCCGGCAACGTGCTCGACAATAACGGCTCGGGCGCCGACACGCCCGGCGCCGACGATCCGGCGACGGTCTCGCTGGTCGACGGTTCGCTGACGGGGGCGGGCGAGCTGACGCTCAACGCCGACGGCTCCTTCACCTATGAGCCGGCGCCCGGCGAGGACGGCGAGGTCAGCTTCCAGTACACGCTCACCGACGCCGACGGCGATGAATCCGTCGCCACCGCGACGATCGAGCTGCAGCCGGATTCCGTCCCGCAGGGCGGCGAGTCGAGCTCGCTGTTCGTCGACGAGGATGATCTCGTCGGCCAGGAGCAGAGCTACCCGGGCGACATCCAGTTCGAGCAGGGCGTTCTGTTCCCGAGCCTGGTCGGACCAGGCGTCTCGACGGACTCCGGCTCGGCGATGTTCGACTTCGGAAACGACACGCCCGACGACATCGCCGGCGCGGCGGTCCTGTCCGCCGACGGACTGGACGGCCAGCTGCAGACGCCCGACGGCGATCCGGTCACCTTCACCGTCGACGAGAACGGCGAGCTGGTCGGCTCGGCGAACGGCGAGGAGGTGATCCGCATCGCGATCACGGGTTCGACCGACAATGGCGGCGGCTCGGTCACCTATGACTACGAGGTGATCCTGTCCGCGCCGGTCGAGCATTCCGACCCGAACAGCGAAGACAATGAATTCCTGAACGGCGTCACGCTCACCGTCACCGACTCCGACGGCGACTCGGCCTCGGTCCAGTTCGACGTCACCATCAATGACGACGTGCCGGAGGCCTTCGACGACAGCTTCACGCAGTCGGAGGAGAACGCCGACGTCACCGGCAACGTGCTCGACTTCAACGGCTTCGGCGTCGACGCCGCCGGCGCCGACGGCGAGGGCGCGCCCTATGTCGAGCTGGTCGACGGTTCGCTGACCGGCGCGGGCGATCTCACGCTCAATGCCGACGGCTCCTTCAACTACGAGCCGGGCGACGGCGAGGACGGCGTGGTCACCTTCGACTACACCATCACCGACGGCGACGGCGACACGTCGCAGGCCACCGTCACGATCGATCTGCAGGACGACTCCGAGCCGGTGATCGGCGAACCGACCAGCCTCGGGCTCGACGAGGACGGCTTCGAGTTCGCCAATGACGACGATACGACCTCGCGCACCGACGAGACCGCCGCCGGCGAGAACCTGTCCGCGGACGGCCAGGTCGTCGTCGATTACGGTTCCGACGTTCCCGCCGACGCGATCGGCGCGATCGCGCTGCTCGACGACCCGGCCCTGGACGGCCAGCTGAGCTCGGGCGGCCAGTCGGTCACCTTCGCGCTCGACGGGAACGGCGATCTCGTCGGCACGATCGACAACGGCGACACCGAGGTCATCCGGATCTCGATCACCGGCGCGACCGACAATGGCGACGGCACGGTGACCTATGATTACACCGCGACCCTGTCGCAACCGCTCGACCATGACAGCGGCTCGCTGGAGAACATCGAGACGCTGCTCGGCGTCGGCTTCGAAGTGACCGACGGCGATGACGGCGACACCGCCCAGGGCTCGTTCGACGTCTCCATCGTCGACGACGTGCCCCAGGCCAACGACGACACGGTCAACCAGGCCGACCAGGGCGGCGAGAACACCGCCGTCAGCGGCAACGTGATCGACAATGACGCATTCGGCGCCGACGGCGACGCGAGCGATCCGCAGGTCTCGCTGATCACCGACGTGTCCGAGGGCGATCTGCAGCTGAACAGCGACGGCAGCTTCACCTTCATCCCGGCCGCCGGCCAGGAAGGCTCGGTCGAATTCACCTACCAGATCGTCGACCAGGACGGCGACGTCTCGCAGGCCACGGCCACCATCAATCTCGAGCCCGACTCCACGCCGGAGATCTCGGCGGCGGCGACGGACCTGAACACCGACGACGACGACACCGACGGCGGCGTCTCGACGGATACGGGCTCGGTCACGATCGATTACGGAAACGACGCCGGCGGCGCCACGTTCGCGCTGTCGGCCGACGGCCTGGCGGGCGAACTGCAGACGCTGGACGGCCAGGACGTGGTCTTCGCCATCGAGGGCGGCGTGCTCGTCGGCCGGGCGCAGTCTGACGACTCGATCGTCATCGAGATCGAAGTCACCAACTCGACGCCGAGCGGCGACGAGGTGACCTACGACTATAAGGTCACCCAGCACCAGCCGCTCCAGCACGCCGATCCCAACACCGAGGACGACGACTCCATCACGGTGAGCTTCACCGGCGCGGACGGCGACGACGGCGACGAGGTTTCCGGGACGTTCGACGTCACCATCAATGACGACGTGCCTGAGGCCTTCGACGACAGCTTCACGCAGTCGCAGCCCAACGCCGACGTCACCGGCAACGTGCTCGACGACAACGGCTCGGGCGCCGATACGGCCGGCGCCGACGGCGAAGGCGCGCCCTATGTCGAACTCGTGGGTGGTTCGCTCAGCTCGACCGATCCGTCGGGCCCCGGAACGCTGACGCTCAACGATGACGGCTCCTTCACCTACGAGCCTGCCGACGGCGAAGAAGGCTCGGTCAGCTTCGACTACACCATCACCGACGCCGACGGCGACACCTCGCAGGCCACGGCGACGATCACGCTGCAGGACGACGACGTTCCGGTCGTCGATTCCACGGACGACGTGACGGTCGACGAGGACGGCTTCGAGTTCGCCAACGATGACGACACGACGTCGCGCACCGACGAGACCGACTCCACCGAGAGCCTCGTCGGCAACGGCCAGGCGGTCGTCACCTTCGCCTCCGACGTTCCGGGCGATCTGCTCGGCTCGATCAGCCTGCTGGATGACGGCGCGCTCGACGGCCAGCTTCAGACGCTCGACGGCGACGCCGTCAACTTCTCGCTGGAGGGCGGCGATCTGGTCGGCCGCTCCGCCGGCGACGACTCCGAGGTGATCCGCATCTCGATCACCGACGCCAACGTCACCAACGCCGGCGACGGCGAGGTGACCTATGACTACGCGGTCACGCTCTCCCGGCCGGTCGAGCACGTCGACGGCGGTCTCGAGAACATCGAGCAGCTGCTCAATGTCGGCTTCGAGGTCACCGACTCCGACAGCGACACGGCCCAGGGGTCGTTCGACGTCTCCATCGTCGACGACGTCCCGCAGGCCAACGACGACAGCTACAACCAGGCCGACCAGGGCGGCGAGAACACCGTCGTCAGCGGCAACGTGATCGACAACGACGCATTCGGCGCCGACGGCGATGCGGGCGATCCGCAGGTCTCGCTGATCACCGACGTGTCCGAGGGCGATCTGCAGCTGAACAGCGACGGCAGCTTCACCTTCATCCCGGCCGCCGGCCAGGAAGGCTCGGTCGAATTCACCTACCAGATCGTCGACCAGGACGGCGACGTCTCGCAGGCCACGGCGTCGATCACGCTGCAGCCGGACTCCACGCCGGAGATCTCCGCCGCGGCGACGGACCTGAACACCGATGACGACGACACCCAGGGCGGCGTGTCGACGGACACGGGCTCGGTCACGATCGACTACGGAAACGACTCCGCCGGCGCGACGTTCGCGCTTTCGGACGCCGGACTGGCGGGCGAGCTGCAGACGCTCGACGGCCAGGACGTGGTCTTCGCCATCGAGGGCGGCGCGCTCGTCGGCCGGGCGCAGGCTGACGACTCGATCGTCATCGAGATCGAGGTGACCGGCTCGACCGACAACGGCGACGGCACGGTGACCTATGACTACGAGGTCACGCAGAGCCAGCCGCTCCAGCACGCCGATCCGAACACGGAAGACGACGACTCCATCACGGTGCAGTTCGACGTCTCCGACGGCGATGACGGCGATGCGCTCGCCGCGCCGGGTTCGTTCGACGTCACCATCAATGACGACGTCCCCGAGGCCTTCGACGACAGCTTCACGCAGTCCGAAGAAAACGCCGACATCACCGGCAATGTGCTCGCCGATAACGGCAACGGCGCCGACAGCGCCGGCGCCGACGGTGAAGGCGCGCCCTATGTCGAGGAAGTCGCCGGATCGCTGACGGGCGCGGGCACGCTCACGCTCAACGCCGACGGCTCCTTCACCTACGAGCCTGCCGCGGGCGAAGAGGGCGATCAGAACAACCAGGTCACGTTCGACTACACGATCACCGACGGCGACGGCGATGTCTCCCAGGCGACCGCCACGATCACGCTGCAGCCGGACTCCACGCCGGAGATCTCCGCCGCGGCGACGGACCTGAACACCGATGACGACGACACCCAGGGCGGCGTGTCGACGGACACGGGCTCGGTCACGATCGATTACGGAAACGACTCCGCCGGCGCGACGTTCGCGCTTTCGGACGCCGGACTGGCGGGCGAGCTGCAGACGCTCGACGGCCAGGATGTGGTCTTCGCCATCGAGGGCGGCGCGCTGGTCGGCCGGGCGCAGGCTGACGACTCGATCGTCATCGAGATCGAGGTGACCGGCTCGACCGACAACGGCGACGGCACGGTGACCTATGACTACGAGGTCACGCAGAGCCAGCCGCTCCAGCACGCCGATCCGAACACGGAAGACGACGACTCCATCACGGTGCAGTTCGACGTCTCCGACGGCGATGACGGCGATGCGCTCGCCGCGCCGGGTTCGTTCGACGTCACCATCAATGACGACGTCCCCGAGGCCTTCGACGACAGCTTCACGCAGTCCGAAGAAAACGCCGACGTCACCGGCAATGTGCTCGCCGACAACGGCAACGGCGCCGACAGCGCCGGCGCCGACGCTCCGGGCACGGTGGCCTATGTCGACAGCTCACTGACGGGGTCGGGCGATCTCACGCTCAACCCGGACGGCTCGTTCACCTATGAGCCCGCCGCGGGCGAGGAAGGTCAGGTCAGCTTCCAGTACACGCTGACTGACGCCGACGGAGACGCCGACACCGCCACGGCGACCATCGATCTCGCCGACGACTCCACGCCGATCGCGACGGCCAACGACTCCAACGTCGACGAGGACGGCCTGATCGGTCTCGGCGGCGAAGGCCCGGCCTCGCTGGCGACCGACAGCCAGACCTTCACGGTCACCTACTACAACGACGTGCCGGCCAACGCGCTCGACGCGGTCGCCTTCGACCCGGCGACGGTGACGGCGCTGAACGGCGCGGGCTACGAATCCGGCGGCGACCCGGTCACCTTCGAGATCGAGGCCGGCACCGGCGATCTGGTCGGCTCGGCGGGCGGATCGGAAGTCATCCGCATCCATATCGCCAACGCGGGTTCGCCCGGCGTCGACGGCGCGGTGACCTACACCTACGAGACGACGCTCTCGGGTCCGCTCGATCACCCGCTCGCGGATGTCGAGGACGACGTCACCCTGTCGAATATCGGCGTCATCGCCACCGACAGCGACGGCGACACGGCGAACACCTCGTTCGACGTCACCGTCAATGACGACATCCCCGAAAGCCTCGAGGGCGACGTCCTGCTCATCCAGAACAAGGCGGTCGCCAACACCTCGGGTGACCTGAACTTCGAGGCCGGCGCAGACGGGATCGGCGAGGTCGTTTTCACCGGCGATCCGAGCATGGATGGGACGCTCGCCACGGACGTCGACGGCAACACGCTCTTCGACGGCGGCGAGCCGATCTTCCTCTACGGCTTCGGCACCGACACGCTCGTCGGCCGCCTCGGCGACGGCGGCGCGCCCGATTCGACGGGCGACGTCGCCTTCACGATCACGCTCGACCCGGACACGGGGACCTGGTCCGCCCAGATCGACATCGATCTGAAGAACGGCACCGAGATCTCTGTTACCGATCTGACGTCGGTCGGCGGTGGCAATAGCGACATTCGCGTAATCGGCGCCGACGATGCCGACAACAACACGTCCAACTTCGATGTCGTGCTCGACGGCGATCCCGGCTCGGTGAACACGAGCGCCGACGGCATCGGCGTGGGCGGAGGCCAGAGCTTCGACGCCGGCGAATCCGTCCAGATGGAGTTCGTGACCAACGCCGTGACCGATGGATCAACGACCACGGGCTTCGCGTGGGATTCGATCGTCGAGGCCAGCGCCTTCCGCCAGGAGATCCAGCAGGTCCAGGGCAACCAGAGCCAGACCACGTCGATCCGCGTGACGGCGCTGGCGACGGACGGTGACCAGACGCTGTTCGGCGATCCGAGCGACACGGTCGTCGAAATAACCGACGTGAAGATCTACGACGCCCTCGGCAACGACATCACCGACTCTTTCGGCGGCACGATCACGCTCAATGGGGACGGCACCGCCTCGATCACGGGTCTCCAGGAAGGCGAGTTCTACGAGATTCACACCGACGAACTCTTCAGCGGCGTCAAGGTCGCCTCGGAGTTCGGGCCCGGCGACAGCAATTTCGACCTCGGCGTGTTCTCGATCTTCACGGCGACGGACACCGAGCCGTTCGACCTGAACTTCGACATCACCGGAACCGACGCCGACGGCGACTCGATCGGCAGCGCGCTCGATCTGCGCATTTCGCCGGACGGGAACGAGGTGAACGACTTCCCGACCGCCAATGACGACTTCGTCGCCCAGGATGGCCCGAACGACCTTGATCCCGCGAGCACGCTGGTGACGGTCAACGCCGTTCTGAACGACGCGGCCGGCAATGAGGGCGTCAATCTCAGCGACGACGTCAGCTGGCAGAATCTGACCGGGACCGGCACGCTCACCTATAACGGCGACGGCACCTTCACCTACGAGCCGGGCGTCGGCGAAAGTGGCACGGTTTCGTTCGAGTACACGCTGACCGACACGAACGGCGACGACTCCACCGCCATCGTCACGATCGATCTCGACGGCGCGGCCGCGGCCGCCTCGACGAGCGACACCAGCGTCCAGCTGCTCGACACGAGCACCGACGGCTCCTTCTCCTCGACCTCGTTCGAGGGCAATGGCGGCGGCAATGGCGGCGGCCAGGGCGGCCCGCAGAACTTCAGCCTCGACGCCTTCGGCGGCGCGCTGATCGGCGAGGACGCCTTCGGGGCGATGAACTTCGACCCGTCCGGCCTCGGCGGCGGCGACAGCTTCGGCGACCTGGACCCGGCCTTCGCCAGCGTCTCGAGCCTCGGCTTCGAGGGCGGCGGGGCTCCGTTCGAGGACGGCCTGTCGCCGCTCGGCGGCGGATCGTCGCAGGCTTCGACGACCGATATCGGCCGCGAGGTGATCGGCGGCGGCGACAACGGCGACGCCACTGTCGAGCTGTCGCTGGGCGACTTCATGGAGACGGGGTCCGTGGACCTCTCCGAGCTTCTTCCGGGCGCTCCGCAGGACGGCGCGTTCGGGGCGGATTCCCTCGGCCACGGGGCGGGTTACGCCGGAAGCGGGGAAATTACTTCTGGCGCGGTCTCCTCTCTGGATGATATACTTTCTATTAACGCAGGCATTTCGTCCTAGGCTGAACGGGACGAGGATGGATTGGGGGATTTCTCATGCGTAGCCTCTGGCTGAGCAGCGCGCTGCTTGGAGCGATCGTGATCGGCGGGCCCGCGCAGGCGCAGCAGGCCGACCTGTTCTGCTCCGGCGCGGAGCCGTCCGATCTCCTCGGCATGAACAACCGCTCGCTGATGAGCGAGTTGTCGAGCCGGTATTCGAGCGCGGCTTCGACGTCGTCGGCCGACGACGTCATCGACTCCGAATCGACCGTCTACACCTGGGCGACCGAGACCGCCGCGCACTGCGCGATCGCGATCGGCTATCTGCGCTCGGGCGAGCAGGACGCCGACAGCATCAATCGCTGCGACTGCTTCTCGAACCGGCTCGAGCCGATCCGGATCGCGCAGCCCGAACCCGAACCCCAGACCGACGATCTGTGCTCGGACGAGCTCGCGGTGACGGTCTATTTCGCCTGGGATCGCTCCGACCTGAACGACCAGGCGCGCGACGCGCTCGACCAGGCGTCGAGCGAAGCCGCCCAGTGCGGGCTCGACCGGGCGCTCATCGCCGGGCACACCGACCGGTCGGGTTCGGACAGCTACAATCGCGGCCTCTCGCAGGACCGCGCCGACGCCGTCGCGTCGTATCTGATCGGGGCGGGCTTCAGCCGCGACCTGATCGAGACGCGCGCCTTCGGCGAAACGCGCCCCGCCCAGCCGACGCCGGACGGCGTGCGCGAGCCGCTGAACCGCCGCGTCGAGGCCGAGATCACGTTCGTGCCGGACGAGCAGAGCTAGAAGGACAACGGCTGGCGACCGCCGGACATCCCACGATCATCCGACGCCGCGTCGCCGCTGCTTGAAAGAGGTCACCATGTTCCGCCTTACCGCGTGCATCACCGCTTCCGCCGCCGCGCTCCTCGGAGCCGCCTCGGCGCAGGAGCCGGTGAACCTGCCCACCGCCGTCGAGATCGCCCTGAACTCGAACCCGGAAATCCACCAGGCCATCCAGAACCGCGAGGCGATCGCGTTCGAGGAGAACCAGGCCCGCGGGCTCTACCGGCCCCGCGTCCTGTTCGAGGCCTCGGCGGGTTATCGGGAGCTCGACAATCCCTCGCGCGACGCCGCCGGGCTCGGCGACCAGACGCTCGAGCCGCTCGAAGCCTCGCTGTTCGCCGAACAGGTGCTGTTCGACGGCTACGGCCGCCGCGGCGAGCTGGAGCGCCAGGCCGCCCGCGTCGACGGCGCCGCGGCGCGCGTGCTCGAGCGCTCCGAGTTCATCGCGCTCGAGGTCGCGCGCGAGTACATCAATTACGGCCTGCAGACGCGGCTCGTCGAGCTGGCCCAGGAGAATGTCGACTTCCACCGCCAGACGGTGGAGCGGCTTGAAGAGGGCGTCGCCGGCCGCACGATCTCCGAGACCGATCTGCGTCAGGCGCAGGAGCGCCTCTCGGCGGCGCGTCGCCGCCTGACCGAAGCCCAGCGCGACCGCGTCTCGGCGGACATCACCTTCCGCCGCCTCGTCGGCATGCCGGTCGTCGGCTACGAGGAGCCCAGCGCCTACATGAACGTGCTGCCGTCCGACCTGGACGCCGCGATCGGTGGCGCGCGCCGGGGCAATCCGGAGATCGGGATCGCCCAGGCCGACATCTCCGCGGCCGAAGGCGTGCTGAAGACGGCGCGGTCGGAATACTATCCCACGATCTCGATCGAGGGCCGCGCCCGCGCCGGCCAGGACCTCGACGCCTTCGAGGGCGACACGACCGACTTCCAGATCCGCGCCGTGATGCGCTGGACGCTCTATAACGGCGGCATCAACCAGGCCTCCGCGCAGGAGAACCTGCGCCGGGTGAGCGAGGAGCGGTTCCGTCTGCACCAGGTCTCGCGCGAGATCGAGGAAGAGGTGCGCCTGTCCTGGGACCGGCTCGAGCGCGAGGAGGAACTCCTCGAAGTGCTCCGGGAGCAGGCCGACTTCTCCAACGAAGTCGTCGACGGCTATCTCTCGCAGTTCGACGCCGGTCAGCGTTCGCTTCTGGACTTGCTGGACGCGCAGAACACGCGCATCAATGTCCTGGAGGCGCTCGCGACGTCGCGGCACGCCCATCTGTTCGCGCAGTATCGCATGCTGGCGTCGATGGGCGACCTCGTCGAAACGATGGGCCTCTCGGCTCCCGACGCCGCCCGCGGCGGTCATCGGGAGGCCGTCGGCGCACCGGCGCTCGGGGCGGGCGAGGACGATCATCGCCGCTATCCCTGATCGCTAGGCTGCGCCGCGTTACGTGGAGCAGCCGGCGGGGGACGCCATCTCAGAGTCCGAGTCCGTGAGTTCCAGCCTGCGCGCGGGGTACATGATCCTCGCGCGCGAACTCGCGCCGTCCAGCGACGCGGAATCGATCGCGCGCGGCGTCGAGGACGCCTGGGACACCGAAGCCTTCATCGATGCGTGCCGCTCCAGCGGCCTCGCCGCCCGGCCGGTCAGCGGCAAGCCGGCGAAGCTGTTCAAGGAGACGAAGGCCGAGTGCTTCCTGCTGGAGACGGTCTCCGGCGAGTGGCGCGTCGCCCGGCGCCTCGACGAAAAGACCCTCGCGCTTCTGGCGGAGGACGAGACCCAGCGCGCCGAGCGCGTCGAGGTCGGCGACTTGAAGGATCGCCTCACCGGTCGCGTCTTCGAGGTGACGCCGCCCGAGCCCGGCCGCGCGGCGGCGGGCGGCGACGCCCAGCCCGACAAGCCGCGTGAGTGGTTCTGGGGCGTGATCCGCGAATACCGCGCGAGCTTCGTCTACATCGCCATCGCTGGTCTCGTGATCAACACGCTCGCGCTGGCGATGCCGCTGTTCATCATGAACGTCTATGACCGGGTCTTCCCCAACCAGGCGTTCGCCACGCTGTGGGTGCTCGCCTTCGGCGTCATGGCCGCGATCGGCTTCGAGCTGGTGCTCAAGCTCGCGCGCGCCGGCCTGATCGACGCCATCGGCAAGCGCGTCGACTACCGCATCTCGACGCGATTGTTCGAGAAGATCCTCAACGCGCCGCTGCTCGCCCGGCGCGAACCGACCGGCGCCTATATCAGCCGGTTCAACGAGTTCAACTTCGTCCGCGACTTCTTCACCTCGGCGACCGTCTCCTCGATCGTCGATATCGGCTTCATCATCATCTTCTTCGGCGTCATCGCGCTGATCGCGGGCTGGCTGGTGCTGGTGCCGATCAGCGGCTTCCTCGCCGTGCTCGGGCTGGGCTTCATCCTGCAACAGCTGAACACGAAGGTGATCGAGGACGCCCGCGCCAACGACTCCGCGCGCCACACCATGCTGTTCGAGACAGTCGCCGCGCTCGAGTCCGTGAAGACGCTGGGCGCCGAACGCAGCCTGACGCGGCGCTGGCGCGGCCATGTGAAATCGGGCGCCGAGACGAACGAGCGCCTGCGCCGGCTGACCAGTTTCGGCATGTCGGCCTCGGCGATGGTCCAGCAGCTGATCACCGTCGGACTGGTGGTCGGCGGCGCCTATCTGTTCGCCGCCGCCCAGCTCTCGCTCGGCGCGATCATCGCCGTGGTCATGCTGTCGAGCCGCGCGCTCGCGCCGGTGGGCACGATGGCGCTGCTGATCACGCGCGGCCGCCAGGCCTTCTCCTCGCTCAATGCGCTCGACCGCCTGATGGAGCTGCCCAGCGAGGCCCAGGCCCGCGCCGTCAGCCGGCCCGTCACGCAGGCGCGGCTGGAGCTGCGCGAGGCGTCCGTGCGCTTCGAGGGCGCCGACCGCGACGTGCTCCACGACGTCACGCTGAAGATCGAGCCCGGCGAGCGCGTCGGCGTGATCGGCCGCGTCGGGTCTGGCAAGACGACGCTGTGCCGCCTGCTCGGCGGGCTCTATCCGCCCGACGCCGGCGGCTATCACATCGATGGTCTCGACGTGCGCCAGTACAATGTGCGCGACGTGCGCAAGTCGATCCGCCTGGTCGCGGCGAACCCGGAGCTGTTCTCGGGCACGGTCCGGGAGAACCTCACGCTCGGCGACGCGTCCGTGCCGAACGAGCGGCTGATGCAGGCCGCGAAGCTCTCGGGCCTGCTCGACTTCCTCGCCGAGGGCGAGGCGGGCTTCGAGCTCGATATCGGCGAGCGCGGCGAGCGCCTGTCGAGCGGCCAGAGGCGCATCCTGGCGCTCGCGCGCGCGTTCGTGCACCCGTTCCGCACGCTCATCCTCGACGAGCCCACCGCCAATCTCGACAACTGGACCGAGGGCCAGCTCGTCAAGCGCCTGAGCCAGGCGATCGCGCCCGACCAGACCCTGATCGTGGCCACCCACCGCCAGCCGGTCCTCGAGCTGGTCGACCGGCTCATCGTGCTCGACAACGGCAAGGTGATGATGGACGGCCCGCGCGACGACGTGATCGCCAGGCTGCAGGGCCGCCGGGACCAGGAGGCCGCCGGCCAGGCGGCTGAAGCCGACGAGGCGAAGTCCGCCGGACGCAGCCGGCGCAAAGCGGCGAGCGGCAAGACCAAGGCGAAGACCGCGAAGTCCGGCGACGACGCTTCCGAGAGCGAGGAGACGCAGTCCGGATCCGGATCGGGCCGCCGCGGCGGGCGGCGCACCGCCTGACGTCCGCCTATTGCTGGATGAAGCCCACGAGCCGGCGCATCATCGTCCTGCGCGGTCCCGTCACGGTGAGCCGCGCCCGGCCGGGCACGATCGCGCCGTCATAGCTCAGCGAGAAATTGACCAGCGCCGGCGCGCCGCGCGCGTCCTCGAGCTCCTGCTCGATGACGGCGAGCGGCCGGGCGAACTGCAGCTCCAGCTTCGCGGTGGGATTGGCCGGCCGGCCCTCGAAGGCCACCCGGATGAAATGGGCCATCTCGTCATTGTAGTCGCACAGCTCGCCGCGGCTGTTGAGCACGAAGACCGGCGAGGGCGCGGCGCGCACCATCGAGCGCAGATCGGCGAGGTCGAGCCGGTCCTGCATCGCTTCCTGGAGAAGCTCGGACGCCACGCGGGCGCGAATGAACGCCGAGCGGTTGGGCGCGCCGGCGCTGTCGCTGTCGGCGAGCGCCTGTTCGAGATAGCGCCGCGCGGGGATCGACCGGCTGCGCGCCAGCCAGGCGATGCCGTCCCAGATCGCCTTCTCCAGCCTCAGCGAGGTCCGCTTGCCGCGCCAGGTGAGCGTCTTGAGGATCGGATCGGCGAAGTCCTCGCCGGAAGGAGGGTCCGCCATCCGATCGCTCACCGCTCGCGCAGCGCCTCGCCCCAGGCCCGCGTCACGGGCTTCAGCAGATAGTCGAGGATCGACTTCCGCCCGGTGACGATCTCGGCCTGCGTGATCATGCCCGGCGAGATCGGGAACTGTTCGCCGCGCATCTCCAGGAAGGCGCGGTCGGTCTGCAGGTGGACGACGAAATAGGTCTCGTCGCGCTCGGAATTGTAGACGCTGTCCGACGAGACATAGGTCACCTCCGCGTCGAGCCCGCCATAGATGGTGAAGTCGTAGGCGGTGATCTTCACGTTGGCGTCCTGGTCGGGGCGGATGAAGGCGATGTCGCTCGGCGCGACGCGCGCCTCGACCAGCAGGGTGTCGTCGCGGGGCACGACCGACAGGATCTCCTGGCCCGGCGCGACATAGGCGCCCAGCGTGGTGATCCCGATCGCGTTGACCGTGCCCGAGACCGGCGAGCGGATCTCGGCGCGCGAGACCCGGTCCTCGGCGCCGCGCAGCGTCTCGCGGATCACGTTGATCTCGTCATTGACCTCGTTGAGCGTGGTCTGGACCTCCTCGCGGAAGCCCGTCGTGATCTCGCTGAGCTGGGCCTCGGCCTCTCGCACCGCGGCCTCGGCGCCCTGGGCGGCCTCGCGCGACGCCGACAGCAGGCCGCGCTGCTCGGACGCGACGCGCTCGGCCTCGATCAGGTCGGTCTGCGGCAGCACGTTGGTCTGCGCCATCGGGCGGACGAGCTCGAGCCGCTCCTCGGCCAGGGCCAGCGCCTCGCGATGGGTGCGGATATTGGTCCGCGCCTCGTTGAGCTGGCGGCGGCGCTGCTCCAGGCGCTGCTCGACGATCTCGCGGCGGTCGCGGATCGCCGCCAGCCGGGCCTCGAGCAGCGAACGCTCGGAGGCGCAGACCTCCGGATCGGCGGCGGCGACCTCCTCGGGACACAGGAAATCCTCGAGCGTTCCCCCGGACGCCTCGACGCGCAGGCGCGCCTGCTGGGCGCGCAGCGCGCGCAGGCGGGATTCCAGTTCGCCCAGATCGGAGCTCGACAGCGTGTCGTCGAGGCGGACCAGCACCTGGCCCTCCTCGACCTGCTCGCCGACGCGCACGAGCATCTCGCGGATCGTGCCCGGTTCGCTCGACTGGATGGATTGCGTATTGCGCGAGGGGATGACCCGGCCCTCGGCGCGGGTCACCTCGTCGAGCTTGGTCAAGCCCGCCCAGAGCAGGAAGAAGATCAGCGCGCCCAGCAGCGCCAGGATCACCCAGCGCCCCTCGCGGGGCTGCATCACGTCGAAGAAATCGTCCTCGGCCGCCGCCGCGCCGGCCTCGCCGGCCGGGGTCGCGCTCTCATCGGTCCGCTCTTCCGTCACGCCGTCCTCTTTCCACCGCCGGGCGCGCCGAATCCCGGCCCGCCTACGCACGCAATTTTAACCGGTTCGCGCCATCATCACCATCCGGCGACAGACACGGAGACGAACCCATGCAGCTGGTCAAGCCGACCCTCTTCCGCGCCGCGCGGCTGTGGTGGTCGATCGCGTGGCGCAGCGCCGCCTTCGGCCTCGCCGGCGGCCTCATCGCGGCGGTCTTCATCGCCGTCATCGGCGTGATCGCCGGCGCCAGCGACGAAACCCTCGCCCAGTGGGCGCAGGGCGCGGGCTTCCTGATCGCGACGCCGTCGTGCATCTACGCGGCCTATTCGCGCATCGGCAAGGCGTGCGGCGATTTCCGCCTGGTGCTCGTGCGCGTCGACGACCCCCTCGAAATCTGAGACTTGCGGCCTGCGGGCCCAGTGAAATCCGCCTCCGGGCGACCGCCTGCGCGATCCGCCCGGAGGGCGCGCGAGCGCGCATAAGCCATGCAAGGTTGCAGCGCGCGCCAGCGCCTGCAAGTCATGTGCGTTGCAAAAACAACTGCTTGGATGTCGGTTGCAAGGCGTTGCATCCGGTTATCAAAAGTTTACAAAGATTAATCCTTCGTAAATTCGGTTAATACAGCAGTCAAAAGAGCAACTGCGATAGCCGTGCCAACTCCAAAACGACCGATATTAACATTTTCGCTTTTTTGAGCTCTTAAATATTTTAACCGCTGTTGCTGAACTGCATTCAAGTCGAGCGAGCCACGAAAATCTGCGTACCAACACGGGACGCTCGCCGAAAGCGCAATGAATTCCGCAGTTTAAATGGTTAACGTATTGTAAAAAAATCCTTGGCTCGCAGCGCCGTCTGTCATAGTATTCTTCACAGGGCAGGAGAGAGCCCTGCCGCTTTTCGGGTCTGAGGGGGTTAACGCCCGACCGGTCAGCGGCGCTCTGTGAACCTAAGGAGACAGGACAATGCTGAAGCTCTTCGTGAAAGCTCAAAACGCGCTCGCCGACGTCCGCAAGGACATCGAAGGCGCCTCGCTGGCCGAATACGCGCTGCTGCTCGGCCTCATCACGGTCGTGCTGGTCACCGCGGTCACCGCGCTCAGCGGCGCCATCGGCGGCGTGCTGAACACGACCGCCAACACGATCCAGAACGGCGGCTAATCCGGGACGGATTACGGGGCGGCCCTTGCGGCCGCCCCGGCCTTCCTTCCAGGACGCCCGGCTCCTGCGATCAAGCCCGGGCGCTTATTAACCCATCGCCGCAGCGAATCGCGCCACTCTGGCGCGACATACGCAATACGGACGCGCCCGCGGGCGCACGGGGACAAGTCCAATGCGCAACGCCTCCATCATCATGCTCATCGTCGCGGCCGTCCTGGGCGTCGCCGCGGTCATCGGCGTGCGCGCCCTTCTGACGGGCGCCGGCCAGCAACCCGCCCAGCAGGCCGAGCAGGCGTCCGAGCGCCGGGACATGTCCACGGTCGTCGTGGCGCGCCGGCCGATGGAGTTCGGCACCGAGATCACCCCGGAGATGCTGCGCGAAATTCCCTGGGCGGCGACGGAGCGGCCCGAGGGCTCGTTCCGCGACGTCAACGAGATCCTCACCGGCGAGCGCCGGGTCGCGCTGCGCGCCATCGCGCCGGGCGAGGTCGTGCTGGCCGACCGCATCTCCGGCTTCGGCGGCCGCGCCGCGCTGTCGGAAGTCATCGCCGACGGCAAGCGCGCGATCAGCCTTCGCATCAACGACGTCACCGGCGCGGCGGGCTTCATCCTGCCGAGCGACTACGTCGACGTGCTGCTGACCACCAATCCCGGTCGCGACGCGCAGACGGCGGTCACCGACGTCATCCTGCAGAACGTGCGCGTGCTGGCGATCGACCAGATCGCCGACGAGAGCCAGGGCGGCGCCGTCGTCGCCAAGGCCGCCACGCTGGAGGTCGAGATCGAGGACGCCCAGCGCATCGCGCTGGCCTCGACGGTCGGCACGATCTCGCTGGCGCTGCGCAATGTCATGAACGCCGCCGAGGGCGAGGCCGAGCGCGTGCGGACGATCCGCTACAGCGATCTCGGCCCGAGCCAGCAGGCCTCCGAGGACGGCGACGAGGAGTCCGACGAGGGCGAAGGCCAGACCGCGCCCGCGCGCGTCGTGCGGGCCGCGCCGCGGCCCTCGCGCTACACCAGCATGATCATCACGCGCGGACTGGTGTCCGAGCAGGAACGCGTCATCCGCGACCGGCCCGTGAGCCTGGCGGAGACCGATCCGTCCGCGCTGGCCGGCGGGGCGCCGTGAGCCGGCGCCGATGACGAAACCGGGACTCAAACCGCGCCGATCAAGGGGCAGGTTCAAGGGGGAGACGATGCGGTCCGCCAGACAATTCTTCCAGACTCTTCGCGCGCGCTGCGGGCTCATGCTCGCTGCGGGCGCGCTCGCCGTTTCCGGCCTCGCCGGCGCCGCGCAGGCGCAGAACGGCGCGCCCGACGGGCTCGAGCCGGCGCTCTATAACGAGCTGATCCGGCTCGGCACGGTGCAGAACCCCCATGTCGGCGAGGTGGTCGTGGCGTCGGGCAAGGCCGTGGTGCTGCGCTTCGACCAGTCGGTCGACGAGGTGCTGGTCGGCGATTCCGACGTCGCCGACATCCTGCCGCTCACCGACCGCAGCCTGTACGTGCTCGGCCGCAACACCGGCTCGACCAGCCTGACGATCCTCAACGGCGACCGGCACATGATCGGCTCGATCAATCTCCAGGTCGCCGTCGACCTGCTGCCGATCAAGATGCGGCTGCACCAGCAATTCCCCGAGGAGCGCATCGAGGTGCGCGCCGTCGGCGGCTCGGTGATGCTGTCCGGCGCGGTCAGCGACAGCGAGGTTTCCTCGACGGCCTCGGAGATCGCGAGCAGCTACGCCGGCGACCGGGTGCTCAACACGCTGACCATCCGCCAGCCCCAGCAGGTCATGCTGGCCGTGCGCGTGGCCGAGATCCAGCGCACCGCGGCGCGCTCGCTCGGCCTGTCTGTGGACGCCTTCTTCGACGCCGGCGACGATGTCGACGGCTTCTTCTCCGACGTCACGAACACCGAGTCGACGTCCTCGATCATCGGCAGCTTCACCGAGGGCTCGTGGAGCGTCGACGCGGTGCTCGACGCGCTCGAGGAGCAGGGCGTCGCCACCGTGCTCGCCGAGCCCACCCTGATGGCGCTGTCGGGCCAGACGGCGAGCTTCCTCGCCGGCGGCGAGTTCCCGGTTCCGGTGGGCACGCGCAATCGCGACGATAACGATGTCGATATCCAGATCGAGTTCAAGGAGTTCGGCGTCCGGCTGGGCTTCACGCCCACCGTGCTCGGCGACACCATCAACCTGGTCGTCGAACCCGAGGTGAGCGAGCTCGACCGCCAGAACGGCATCGAGATCGAGGGCATCGTCATCCCCGGCATCTCGGCGCGGCGCGCCACGACCACCGTCGAGCTCGGCCACGGCCAGAGCTTCGCCATCGCCGGGCTCATCTCGGAGCGCTTCGCCGACCAGATCGAGTCCGTGCCCGGCCTGTCGCGCCTGCCGATCATCGGCGCGGTCGGACGCAGCGCCGCCTTCCAGCGCGAGGAGACCGAGCTCGTCATCATCGTGACGCCCTATCTCGTCACGCCGTCGACCGACGCCCAGCTGGCCGACCCGCTTCAGGACTTCGTCCGGCCGAACACGCTGGAGATGTTCTTCCTGGGCGAGAACGAGGCCGGAGAGGGCTCGTCGTATCGCTGGATGAATTCCGACCGCCGCCGCCGTGACAGCGGCGTCGACGACGCCGGCTACGTGCTCCAATAGGGGAACCGAGACGATGAAACGCTTCGCCGCCGCCTTCGCCGCCGCCTCCGCCGCTCTCGCGGCGTCGGCGTGCGCGAACATCAACGAGCCGCTCTCGCCGCTGCACGGCCAGTTCGCCGAGACCAATTTCGAGGCGATGGTCGACGATCCCCGCCCGGTCGAGGGCGATCCGGAACCGTCGGCGCGCGTGATCGATGCGGCGGTCGACCGCTACCAGTCCGGCGACGTGATTCCGCCGCGGACCTCGGAGGCGATCGTGCGGCGGGGAAGCGGCGGCTAGATGAGGCTGTCGAAGTGTGAGGTGACGAGGTGCTTGCCCGGTTCTTCCGATCGACGGATGCGGCGACGCTTCCCTATATCGCCCTGATCCTTCTTGTGCTGCTGGGCCTGATCGGGCTCGGCTACGATTTCGGCCGCCAGTTCGTGATGCGCTCCGAGCTGCAGAAGGCAGCCGACGCGGCCGCCGTCGCCGGCGCCTACCAGCTCGACATGGCCGCCGACCAGTCCACGGTCGCCACACGCGTCGGCGAGGCCGTCGCCGGCGCGGCGATCACGGCCAACGAAACGCGTTTCGCCAACCTGCCCGGCGATGTCGAGATCGCGAGCTGGCGGGGCCTTCAGGACATTCCGCCGAACGACGACGATCCGATCGGCGCGGGTTATGAAGGCCCGCCCTACGCCTATGTCGAGGTGACGACCGAGGTCTCGGCGCAGGACTTCAGCTTTCTCCGGCTGTTCGGCGGCGACTCCCTCACCGCAAGCGCCACGGCGGTCGCCGGCCGCGGCCGGGCGGTGTGCTCGATCACGCCGATGATGATCTGCAATCCGATGGAATCCCCCAGCGGCGGCGGCGGTTTCGACCCTGCCGGCTATGTCGGGCGGCAGATCCTCGCGGTGAGCCGCGGCGGTCAGAACGCCCAGTGGGCGCCGGGGAATTTCGGCTTCCTCGCCGTCAACGATCCGGGCGCGAACGCGCTGCGCGAGGCGCTGGCGAGCGTCAACGGCGCCAACCAGTGCTACGACGTCAACGGCGGAGTCGAGACCGAGCCCGGCCGCATGACCCAGCAGACCCGGCGCGGGATCAACGCCCGCTTCGGCGAGGATCCGCCCTCGCCGTCGGCGGAGAACATCCAGACCTATCCGCGCGACGCCAGTTTCGATCCGGTCACCCGCATCGGCGACGGCGTGTGGGATCACGAGGCCTACTGGAGCGCCGCCCATCCCGGCGTTCCGTTCCCGAGCAGTTTCCTGGGGAGCGACCCGACGCGCTTCGAAGTCTATCGCTACGAGATCGACAACAACATGATTCCGACCGAGCCGCCTCCCGGCGGCGAGCCCCCGAACGGCGTGCCGGTCCATACCCCGTCGGGCATGCAGGACGACCGGCGGATCATCACCATGGCCGTGCTCAACTGCGTCGAGGCTGAACTCTCCGGACGGCAGACGATGACGGCGGTGTCCTATCTCAACGCCTTCATCACCGAGCCGATCCTCGATACGCCCGACGACGACTTCTACTTCGAGATCGTCGGCGGCAGCGTCGCCGGAAACGGCGGCCTCGTGCCCGTCCCCGCGCGGGACTGGGTCGAGGTGGTGCGATGATGCGGCGCGGGCGCACCCGCGCGGCGCGCCGTTTCGCGAAATGCGATCGCGGCGCGGCCCTGGCCGAGTTCGCGCTCGTGCTGCCGCTGCTCGTCGTCATGCTCGGCGCGGTGATCGAGATCACGCGCGGCGTCTACCAGTACCATGTCGTCGCCAAGGGCGTTCAGGACGCCGCGCGCTTCCTGTCACGCCGCGAGGAGGTCGTCGAGGACGGGAACTGCCCGCCCGGCGGGAACTGGTCGACGGCCGAGGCGCTGGCCAGGAATCTCGCGCTCACCGGCTCGACGAGCGGGAGCGACTACACCATGGCCCACTGGAACGATCCGAACACCATCACGGTCACGGTGAACTGCACCTCGGGTTCGACCATGGTCAGCCCGCTCGCCTCGGGCGCGGGCGCGACCATCCCGATCGTCGAGGTCACCGCCCGCGTGCCGTTCAACGATATCGGGCTGCTGGGCTTCCTGGGCATCGAGCCGCTCACCATCAGCGCCACCCACAGCGAAATGGGCGTGGGCGGATGATGCGGCGGTCCCGGCTCTTCTCCTTCGGACGCGACCGCGACGGCGCGACTCTCGCCGAGTTCGCGATCCTGCTGCCGGTGCTCGCGCTGCTGACCTTCGCGATCATCGAGTTCGCGCTCGTGCTGTGGCAGCACCAGCAGGCCCAGATCGCCGTCAGCCGGGCGCTGCGCCTGGCGACGACGCGGGCCCTGGTCGACCCGGCCGACTTCACCGATTGCAACGGACCGAACGGGAGCGCCGCCACGGAACAGGCCGGAACCTCCTGCAGCGCGGTGGCCGGCGGCGGCGTCTGGGGGCCCGAAACTTGCACCGTCTCGTCGCCGGGATATTGCGACCCCGCCTTGCTCGCCGACATGCTGGCGGAGGTTCAGGCCCTGTTTCCGGAAGCGGAGGCGTCTAACATGGTGGTCGAGCTGGAAGGCGCCGGTCTGGGATTCGTCGGCTTCGGCCGTCCCGTCCCGATGGTGAAGGTCCGACTGACGGGAATCGACTACCAGTTCATCGCGATCGGCGGCCTCGCCGGGCTCGGCGATCTCACCCTGCCGGACTTCGAGGCGACTGCCCCGGCTGAAGATCTGAGCGGAGCATGACCATCCCTATGAAATCCCTCTCGCCGGAGAAGAAGAAGGCCGCGCAGCGCTCGCTGCGCGCCTGGGTTTGCGGCGAAGACACCGCCAGGCAGATCGAGACGGTCGCCAAGGACATTCCCGATCTCAAGGCCGTGCTCGAGCGCGAGGACGATCCGCTCGCCGCGGCCTCGTCGCATTCCGCTTCCGGCGCCGACATCGCGCTGGTCGAGCTGCCCGAGACGACCGAGGAGACGCTCAGGCAGGTCGAGCTCCTCGCCAAGGCCTGGCGCGACGACGCCTCGTTCATCGTGATGCTGCGCGATCCGACCACCGAAACCGTGCGCCGCCTGTTCCGCGCGGGCATCAGCGATGTCCTGCCCGTGCCGTGCTCCGACGCCGAGCTGGCCCCGACGCTGATGCACGCCAGCGAGAGCCTCGATGCGAAGGGCGGTCGCCGCGGCGCCGGCCGCGTCGTCACCGTGCTCAAGTCCGCCGGCGGCGTCGGCGCGAGCACGATGGCGGCCAATCTCGCCGGTGAATTCCATCGCCAGACCGAGGGCCGCGTGGCGCTGGTGGATCTCGACGTGCAGTTCGGCGATCTCGCGCTCTATCTCGACATCAAGCCCCGCCGGACGCTGCTGGAGGCGCTGCAGGCCGGCTCGCGCCTCGACGAGACGCTGCTCGCCTCGCTGATGGAGCGCCACAAGTCCGGCATCGAGCTGATGGCCGGTCCGCCCTTCATCACGCCGCTCGATCGCGTCACCGACGGTTTCCTGTCGACGCTGATCCGGCTTCTGAAGAACGAGTTCAGCGTGGTCGTGCTCGAGTTGCCGTCGGGCTGGAGCGACTGGTTCAGCACGGTGTTCGAGCAATCCGACATGCTCGCCATGATCTGCGAACCGACCGTGCGCAGCGCGTCGGGCCTCAAGCGCGTCATCCAGTGCCTGGGCGACCTGTCCTTCGACGACGCGCCGAACTGCCTGATCGCCAACAAGGTCCGCGAAGGCTCGGATTCCCGCGAGCGCGTCAATCAGCTCAAGACCACGCTGAAGCGTCCGATCGAGACGATCCGCTACGACGAGCAGGCCGCCGGGCGGGCCACCGACACCGGCGTGCTGCTCGCCGAGACCGGGGCGAACTCCCACGCCTATCGCGACCTGCAGGGGGTCGCGTCGAAGATTCTCACGCAACTCGACCTGCCCGTTCGCGCCGCGGATCCGCGCGAACAGCAAGGCTTCAAGCTGCCGTTCATCGGGAGGCTGACATGAGCGCGGACGACGGCGCGCGCCCCGAGCGCGACTCCCGCAGCGAGTTCCGATTCTTCCGGCGCAAGGATCCCGGCGGGCCCGAAGAGAAGATCGCGCCCGAGGTGGGAGAGGCCAAGGCGGCCGACACGCCGGCGAACCGGCGGGGCACGCCCCTGCCCGACACGGAGGTGCGCCAGCAGTATCTCGACGTGAAGGTGCGCCTGCACCAGCGCCTCATCGAGGAGATCAATCTCGCCGCGATCGACAAGATGAATCGCGAGGAGCTCCGCGACGAGGTCCGCGACATCATCGAATCCTTCCTCAAGGAGGAAGCCGATCCGCTCAACAGCGCCGAGCGCGTCCGGATCGTCGACGACGTGATCGACGAGCTCCTGGGACTCGGCCCGCTCGAACCGCTGCTGCAGGACCCCACGGTGTCCGACATCCTCGTGAACACGCCCGCCGAGGTGTATGTCGAGCGACACGGCGTGCTCGAGGAAACCGACGTCCGCTTCAAGGACGACGATCACCTGATGCGCATCATCGAGCGCATCGTGGTCAAGGTCGGCCGCCGCGTCGACGAGAGCAACCCGCTGGTCGACGCGCGCCTTCCGGACGGTTCGCGCGTCAACGCCGTGGTCCCGCCGATCGCGCTGGACGGCTCCCTGCTGTCGATCCGCAAGTTCGCCAAAATCCCGTTCGACCTGGAGAAGCTTGTCGAGAACGGCTCGATGACGCGCACCTGCGCGGAGATGCTCAAGGGCGTCGTCCAGTGCCGCCTCAACCTGCTGATCTCCGGGGGCACCGGCACCGGCAAGACGACGCTGCTCAACGCGGTGTCGCGGTATATCGGCGGCAAGGAACGCATCATCACGATCGAGGACGCCGCCGAGCTGCAGCTCCAGCAGCGTCATGTCGGGCGGATGGAGACCCGCCCGCCGAACATCGAGGGCCGCGGCGAGATCACCCAGCGCGACCTGGTGAAGAACGCCCTGCGCATGCGCCCGGACCGGATCATCGTCGGCGAGGTGCGCGGCGGCGAGGCCTTCGACATGCTCCAGGCGATGAACACCGGCCATGACGGCTCGATCACGACGGTGCACGCCAACTCGCCGCGCGACGCGCTCGCCCGTATCGAGCAGATGGTCTCCATGGCCAATCTCGACGTGCCCGCCCGCGCCGTGCGCACCCAGATCGCCAGCGCGCTCGACGTCGTCGTCCAGATCAAGCGCTTCTCCGACGGCACCCGCCGCCTCGTGTCGGTGTGCGAGGTCACCGGCATGGAAGGCGAGATCATCACGCTGCAGGAGATCCTGCGCTTCCGCCAGGAAGGCGTGGACAAGCAGGGCAAGGTGCTCGGCCGGTTCGAGATGACCGGCGTGCGGCCGCATTTCTACGACGTCTTCGAGGCCAACGGGATCGAGATGCCGACCGCGCACGCGGCCGACGGCTCGAAGAAGGGATAGACCGGTGTCGGACGTCTTCGCCAACCAGGTCATCTACGCGATGGTGTTCATCGCGATTCTGCTCGGCGTGGAGGGGATGTTCCTGCTCGTGCGCAGCTCGTCGCGCGCGCGCCAGGCCGTCGAGCGGCGCATGCGCGAGGAGTCGACAGCGCCCGAGGTCCAGCGCGGCGCCAGTCTCAGGCGAGGCGCAGAAACGAGCTACGGGCCGATCTCGGACCTCATCGTCCGGCTCTTCCCGAGCATCGCCGCCTTCCTGGCCCAGACCGAGTCCCGCGCCTCGCCGGCGCTGCTGGCCGCTGGCGCGCTCCTGCTCGCCATCGTCGTCACGCTGCTCCTTCAGGCGCTTGTCGGGCTGCCGCCGCTTCCCGCGCTCGGAGTCGGGCTGCTCTGCGGACTGGGCGTCCCGATCCTCGGCGTCAACATCCTGGTGGGCGTGGAGAAGGCCAAGTTCCGCAGCCAGCTGCCCAACGCCATCGACCTGGTGGCGCGCGGCCTCGAGGCCGGCCATCCCGTGCCCGTCGCGCTCGGCCTGGTCGGCAAGGAGATGGACTCCCCGATCGGCCCGGCCTTCCGGCAGGCCATCGACGAGATCAATTACGGCCTCGACCGCGCCGTCGCCCTGCGGCATGTCGCCGAGAAATATCCCGATCCGAACCTGCGCTTCTTCATCGCCTCCATCGACATGCAGCGCGAGACCGGGGGCAACCTGGTGAGCGTTCTGAAGAACCTGACGCGCGTGATCCGCGAGCGCGAGAACATGCGCAAGAAGGCGTTCGCGCTGTCGGCGGAGGGGCGCATGACCGCGTTCATCGTCGGCAGTCTGCCCTTCATCGTCATCGGGGCGATCTTCATGCTCAATCCCGACTACTACATGCGCGTGCTCGACCGCGTGTCCTTCATCATCTCGATGGTGGCCGCGTTCTCGCTGTGGGGCGCGGGATTGTTCTGGATCTGGCGCATGGTCAACGTGAAGGTCTGAGGCGTGGCTGAACTCTTCACCCCGGAGACTCTGATCCTCGCGACCGTTTTCGCGGCCGTCGTCGCCGCGATTGTCGGCGTCTGGGGCATGCTCCGCCGGAACACTGCGGCCGAGCGGATGAGCGAGGCGATCAGCGCAGGCGATATCGAGGTGGGCGACACCATCGTCGATCGCGGCCGGCTGCCGCGCGCCCTGCGCGCGATGGAGCCGCTGCAGCGACGCCTGACGCAATCCGACCCCACCCAGGTCGGCGAGGTGCGCCGCGCGCTGATCGAGGCGGGATTGTATGACCGCCGCGCCGTCGACATCTTCTTCTCCAGCCGGCTCATCCTCGGCGTTCTCTTCGGCGTCGGCGCGGCGTCAGCGCTGTTCCTGCTGCCGACTCCGCTGACCGGGCTCTACTCGCTCGTGGCCGTCCTGTCGGCGACGGCGTTGGGCTATTACGCGCCCGTGCTCTGGCTCAGGCTGCGCATCTCCGGCCGGCGCGAAGCCTTCCGCAACGGACTGCCCGACGCCCTCGACATGATCCTGGTGGGCGTCCAGGCCGGCCTGTCGCTTTCGGCGGCGCTTCGCCATGTCGTCGACGAACTCAGCGAGGCCCACCCGGTGGTCGCCGAGCAGTTCCAGGGCGTCGCGCTCGAATTCCAGGCCGGCATGAGCCGCACCGAGGCGCTGTCGCGCATGGCCGACCGGATGCAGGTCCAGGAAGCGCGCACCTTCGCGACGATGATCAGCCAGTCCGAGCAGCTGGGCACCAGCCTCGCCGACACCCTGCACGTGATCGCCGAGGAGATGCGAATCTCGCGCATGCTCAAGGCCGAGAAGACCGCCGCCGAGCTGCCGGTGAAGATGGCGCTGCCGCTGGTGCTGCTCATCTTTCCCTGCCTTTTCATCGTGATCCTGTCGCCGGTCATGATCATGATCATCGAGACCTTCCGGGATCTCGCCGGGTGACGCAGATCGAGAGCGGATGATGCGAATCTGGATGTTCACGCCGATTGTCGGCGCGCTGGCGCTGGGCGGCTGCGCGACCATGAATCCCGCCGCCGAGATCCAGCCGGCCGGGGCCCGGTCGGTCGAGGCCGTCGAGCGGCTGATCCGCGAGCAGACCGATGAGGCCGCCGCCGACGTGAGCGAGGCGGACATCGCCGAGGCCTGGACGCAGGCCGAGGCTGGCGCGTGCGAGGACGCCGCCGAGACCGCCGAAGCCCTGCTGCGCGCCGCGCCCGAGAACGTGGAGGCCCGCCTCATCGTTGCGGAGTGCGCGATGAAGTCCGGCGACGCCGCGCGCGCCGAGCGGGCCTTTGCGGACCTGGTCGATGAGACCCGCGATCCCCGCGCGCTGCGCGGCCTCGGCGTGCTGCGCGCCCGCGAGGGACGCTACGACGAGGCCGAACGGCTCCTGCGCGAGGCCGTCGAGGCGCGCCCGGACGACTGGCGCATCCTCAACGCCCTGGGCTTCCTCGCCGATGTCGAGCGGGACTGGGGCGGCGCGGTCGCCTCCTACGAGCGCGCCGCCGAGCTCGCCCCGCGCGAGCCGGCGCCGCTCAACAATCTCGGCCTGTCCTACCTCCAGCAGGGCCGGCCGGAATCGGCCATCGGCGCGTTCAACCGCGCGCTCGACCGCGACGCGGATTTCGCGCCGGCGGACAAGAATCTGCGCGTCGCGCTCATCGTCGACGGCCAGCTCGAGCGGGCGTTGTGGGGCGTTTCCGACGAAGAGCGGCCCGTCGTGCTGAACAATGCGGGCGTCATCGCCCGCGGCGCCGGCGATCTCGAGCTGGCGAGAAGCCTGTTCCAGCGCGCCCTCGACGAAAGCCCGGTCTTCTACGAGCAGGCCTATCGCAATCTGCAGGCGCTGCGCGAACCGGGAAGCCGGTGACGTGACGCCGGACGTTCCGGTCTGGCTGACGGGCGTGCTGCTGGCGATCGTCGCGGCGGCCGCCGTGTCGGATGTCCGCTCCTACACCATCCCGAACGCCTTCCCGATCGTCGTCGCGGCGCTGTTTCTCCTCGCCATTCCGCTGGCCGGTTACGGCCCGGCCCAGATCGGCTGGCACGTGCTGTCGACCGTGATCGGCTTCGGCGTCGGGTTCGGGATGTTCATGTTCCGGCTGATGGGCGGCGGCGACGTCAAGCTGTTCGCCGCGCTGGCGCTGTGGACGCCGCCGGGGATCTTCGCGACTCTCGCCGTCGCCGTGGCCATTGCGGGCGGTCTGCTCGCCGGCGGCGTGCTCGCCGCGCTGTGGATCCGCCAACGCATCAGCCAGGCGGCGCCGGACCCGGACAAGGCGATATCGAAAACCCGCCTGCCCTACGGCGTGGCCATTTTCGCCGGCGCCGCGGCGACGGCGCTGGCCGTTCACGTCTGATCATCGGCCCTTCCGGCCTCAACCGGCCTGTGCAGCGCGCGCGACAAAGCAGTCCAGCCCGCCCGCGCGAAGGCTCTCGCAGGTCCGACGGGCTTCGCCGGAGTCGGCGAAGCCGGTCAGCCTCACCCGGTGATAGACGCCCGCGTCCCCGAGATCGGTGGCGAAGATCCGCAATGGCCGGTCGGCCACGAGCTCCTCGTTGCGCGCGATGAAATCGAGCGCGTGGTCCCGGGCCGCAGCCGTGTCGCGGAACGACGCCAACTGCACCTGCCAGGGCCCGGACCGGCGGACCGCGGGCTCCGCCTCGTCGGCGAACGCCGCGCCCGAGAGGTCCAGCCGCCGCTGCGGCTCCGGCGCGGACCGGTCGCGCGCCTCACTCTCGAACTCGATCGCCGGCTCGACGCGTTCCTCGTAGCGTCTCCCGAAATTCGGATGGTCGTGAGCGCCCAGCCCGCATTCGAATTCGGCGCGGGCTCGCCGAGCCTCGCTCAGCGCGTCGGCGATCTCGCGGGCCCGGCGCTCGCACGCCTGAAAGCTGGGAAGGTCGCGGACGACCCGCACCTCCCGTCGATCCGCGCCCTCGGGATAGTAGAGGAGATCAACGTTCTCCCCGCAGCCGGCGAGAAGACCGGAGGCGGCGATCAACGCGAGGGGGCGAAACCCGGTCATCGGAAATTCCCGCAGGGCGCGAAAACAGCGAAAGTATCGCATGCAACCTCGCCTTCCCAAAGGCGAACCGACCATTCGTCGGGTCGGTCAGCGATGCGCCACGAAACACTCGCCGCCGGCCGCGCGCAGGTCTTCGCAAAGATCGACGGCGCCGCTCCGCGAGGGATATCCCTCGACCCGCAAGCGGACGAACGCGCCACGCGAGTCGAGCTCGACCTCGGAGATCGCCGGCGCCAGCCCATCCAGCAGCGCGTCATGCTGCGCCGACAGTCGACTCCAGGCCGCCTCGGCCTCCTCGCGCGAGCGATAGGCGCCCACCTGGACCTGCCAGGGCGGTTGCGCAGCGAGTTCGTCGACATAGCTCACGCGCATGGCGTCGCTCGTCGCGTTGACCGACGCCATCCGGATCACCCGGGCGCCGACGGCGGTCCCGGCGTCCGGCGCGTCATCCGCGGCCGCGATCAGCGCGGCGGCGGCGGCGGTGATGTCGAGAATCCCGATCATGCGATCGCCCGTCCCGATTCGCCCCAGAGGCGCATGGTTAAAAATGAATAAAACCTTTCTATCAAGCTTTTTCCACAAGAAAATGGTTAACGCAGACGGCGGCACCGGCGCGTTTCTTCGTGCGTCCAAAGACTTGCGAAATAGACCAAAGCCCTCGCCGTCCTTGCGATTTCCGACAGGCGCGCCCCCGACTCGGGCTAGCGTTCATTCGGAACGGCCTCCGTGCAGCATGGTTAACGCCTTTGCGATGCGCGCATCGTCGGCCTAGTTTGCCCGCCCTCCGGCGGGTCCCCGCAGGAGCTGATCAGGACGCAGCGATGATGTACGACCCGGGCGCTCTCGGCATGCTCACTCTCGCGCTCGCCGCCGGCGGCGGCGGCGCGCTGGCGGCCGGCTTGGTGAACGCATCCGCTTCGGTCTGGCGGAAGCGGGTGAACCGGCGCGGGCGGCTCGCCCATCTCGGCCTGCGCGTCGCCGTCCAGCTCGAACGCTTCTCGCAGGCCTGCTACGGCGCCATCCACGAGTGCGAGGTGTTCGAGGAAACCGGCGGGGCGGTGGGCCGGCGCGGCCGGCGCCTGCCCGATCTCGCCGAGTATCCCGACGGCGAGGGCTGGCTGGACCTGGAGCCGGAGCTCGCCGACCGGCTGCTCACCTTCCGCAACGCGCTGGCGACCGCCAATCTGCGGGTGCGCGCGGCGACCCACGACGATGTCGAGGCCGGCCAGAGCATCTTCGTCGAGGAATGCGGCGTGTGCGGCGCCGACGCGTGGGATCTCGCCCAGTCGGTGCGCCGGCGCTGCGGGCTCAAGCTCTACAATCCGCCCTACGACTTCCCGCGCATGCTCACCCAGCGCGCCCTGCTCGCCCGGGCCACCGGCGAGATCAAGGAGGACGGCCCGGCGAGCGTGCTGACCCTGCCCTCGGTCCTGCGCAAGCGCCCCGCAGAGACGGACGCCGGGCCGGCCAATACCGTGCCCTTCCGCCCGCGCGAGGACGACGCGCCTCAGCCGGCCGAGCCCGTCGAGGCGCCGCTGGTGCGCGAGGCCTCCGGCTCCTGAGCGACCGGGCGCGGCTGGCGGAACCCGAAGCACAGAAGGGTCGGAAGGATCCACGGCGCGATCCGCTCGAACGGATCGCCCGGAATCGCGGCGAGCCTCGCCAGCGCGCGGGGCGGGCCCTCGCCCATGGCCTCGACCCCGATCTGCCCCGACACGTAGAACACGACGGTCATGGAGAAGCCGGCGAGGATCGAGGCGAAGATCGCCCAGCCGCGCGGCTCCACGCCGACGACGCGGGCGAGGATGACCGGCCCGAACGCCGCGCCCAGCGCCGACCAGGAGAACAGCACGCGGTCGAAGATGGTCGCGGGCAGCGTCAGGGTGAGCCCGACCGCGAGCGCGCAGATCGTCGCCATGACGATGCGGCTGATCAGCACCTCCCGTCCCTTCAGCACGCGGACGATCCGCAGGTCGTGGGCCGCCGCCGCCGAGGCTGCGACCAGCAGCGAGTCCACCGTGCTCATCACCGCCGACAGCACCGCGGCGATGACGAGGCCCGCCAGCACGCCGGGCAGCAAGCGCGCGGCGAGTTCGTAGAACAGCGCCTCGGCGTCGGCCATGTCGGCGACGAGCGCGCGGCCCGACAGCGCCAGCACGGCCATGCCGAGATGGACGATCACGCCCCAGCTCATCGCCACGGCGAAGCCGCGCCGGCGCGAGGCCTCGTCCTTCACCGCCATCAGGCGCGCCATCAGGTGGGGCTGGCCGAGCGCGCCGAGACCGATGGCGGCCAGGCCGCCGGCGAAACCGAGCACGACGAAACCGGCGCGCCCGCCCGCCCAGTCGAGATAGGCCGGCGGCATGGTCTCGGAGAGCGTCGCCCAGACGCCGGCCGGCCCGCCCGCCGCGATCAGCGCCAGCGTCGGCAGGAGGACGGCGATGATCGCCATCATCGCGCCCTGGACCATGTCGGTGACCGACACCGCCCAGAACCCGCCGAGCAGCCCGTAGACGAGGATCACCGCCGCGCCGAGCAGCACGCTTTCGGTTCCGCCCAGCCCGAGCTGGCTCTCGAACGCGATCGCCGCGGCGCCGAACTGGGCGGCGATGTAGAACACGAAGGCGAACAGGACGAGCCCGCCCGCGAGCACGGGAATCGCCGTCCGCCAGACCGGGCCGGATTCGGCGGCGAGGAAGTCGCTGAGCGTGACATGGCCGCGTTCGGCGGTCTCGCGCCTCAGCCGCGGGCCGAAGCCGAGCCAGATCACGACGTAGGCCGCCAGGATCCCCGGCGCCATCCACAGCGCGGAGACGCCGGCGACATAGATGAAGCCGGAATAGCCCAGCAGCACCCAGGCCGACGAGGTCGAGGCGGCGTAGGACAGCCCCGCCACCCACGGGCCGAGCCCGCGGCCGCCGAGGAAGAAGTCGGATTCGTCCTTGTTGAGATGGGCCGCCCACACGCCGATGCCGACGAGGACGAGCTTGTAGACCACGAGCGTCGCGAGAATGACGCCGGCGGCGGGTTCGGCGTCCGGCATGTGCCCCCCTTGGAAAAGCGCAGCCGCGATTTAAACCCCGCCCGGCGCGCCGCGCCAAGCCGCGAGCGCGCGACGCCTCACACGCCGAAGGGGAAGGTCTCCTCCTCGCCCGCCTCGGGCGTCGAGGGCCGGGCGTCGACGGCGCGGGTCTGCTCGAACCAGACCCAGGCGTCGAACTGGGCGGGCAGATCGGCCTCGAAATAGTGCGAGGCCCGCTCGGTCTCGGGCCGGTAGACGACCCCGATCGCGCGCTCGAGCGCCGGCGCGGTCAGCGCCTCGCGGTCGGCCTCGCCGAGCCGCGTCATGTCCAGCAGGAAGCGCGGGACGCCGGTGTCGCCGCAATGGCGCTCCCAGCTGCCCTCCATGGCGCGACGCACCGTCTTGACGGTCATTCGCCCGCCCCACTCGTCGGCGGCGGCGACCTCGCCGCGCTCGGTCCCGAACCCGATCAGCGCGGCGCCGTCGCCGAAACGCTGGCGGACGAGCTGGCCGATAGTGTGCTCGCCGCGCACCCGGCCCATCTCGGTCGCCCGCGCGTCGCCGACATGGGAGTTGTGCGCCCAGACGACGGCCTTCGCATCCGGTCCGCGATGGACGAGCAGGCGTTCGAGCGTGTCGAACATGTGCTGGTCGCGCAGATTCCACGAGGACGGCCCGCCGTAATACATCGTGCGGTAATAGCGCTCGGCCTCGGCGACGATGCGCGCGTTCTGCTCGGCGTCGAACACCGCCTCGCCGTTTGCGAGGCGCCGGGCGAGCATGTCGGCGAGCACCGAGGCGACGCGGTCCTCGCAGCGCCGGTAGCCGTCGTCGATGCGCATGCGTCCGTAGGCGGCCGGATCGCCGCAATACGGCGTCAGGCAGGCGTAGCGTTCGCGGGCGACCGCGGCGGCGTCGGGCTCGGCCTCTTCGAGAAAGTCGAGCACGACGCCGATCGACTCGCACAGGGAGTAGACGTCGAGGCCGTAAAAACCGGCCTGGCGCTCCGGCGAACGGTCGTCATTGATCGCCTTGAGGCGCTTCAGGAGGTCCCAGGTCTCCTGGTTGCGCCACATCCAGCGTGGAAACCGCATGAAGGGCTCGGCGGCGGCGCGGCCCCCGAAGCCCGACCGGATCGCGCGGTCGTAATAGGCCGCGTCTGACCAGTCGGCCTCGACGGCGACGACGGTGAAGCCGTGATCGCGCACCAGGCGCTCGGTGATCGCTGCGCGCGCGGCGTAGAATTCCGAGGTGCCGTGGGTGGCCTCGCCGAGGCAGACCACGCGTTTGTCGGCGAAGCGCGCGACCAGGCGGGCGAGATCGTCATGGCTCTCGAAGGGTTCGGCGGCGCGCGCGATGACGACGGACGGCCCCTCCGCGGGGCGTTCCGGCTTCGGCCGCGCCTCGGCCCTCTCCGCTCCCGCGACGGAGGCGATCAGCGGCACGAAGCGCACCGCATCGTGCTCGACCGTCTCGAAGCGGTCCGCGTTCAGGCGGCGGACCACGGCGAGGACCTGCACATTACCCTTCGGCAGCGGGATGACGAGACGCCCGCCCACGGCGAGCTGGTCCTTGAGCGCGGCGGGCAGCTCGCCGCCGGCGGAGACCACGATCGCGTCGAAGGGGGCTTCGTCCGGCAGGCCTTCCGTGCCGTCGCCGTGGACGATCTCGAGATTGTCGTAGCCGAGTCCTTCGATCGCTTCGCGGGCGGCCTCGGCGAGCGGCCCATGGCGCTCGATGGCGAAGACCCGCTCGGCGATCCGGCTCATCACCGCGGCGGCGTAGCCCGATCCGGCGCCGACCTCGAGCACCCGGTCGCCGGGTTCGAGTTCGGCCAGCTCGATCATGCGCCCGACGATGAAGGGTTGCGAGATGGTCTGGCCCGAAGCGATCGGCAGCGGGCTGTCCTCGTAGGCGAACTCGGCCATGTCGGCGGGCAGGAAGGCCTCGCGCGGGACCTCGCCCATGGCGTCGAGGACGCGCCGGTCGGCGATTCCGCGGCGGGCGAGCTGGTTGGTGACCATCGCGGCGCGGTCGTCGGCGAAACTATCGGTCAGGGTCATCGGCGCGGCCCTCCGAAGCGTGCGTCCGTCACCATGCGCCCGGCGCGCACGCCGAGCAGCCCGACAAATCGTCGCCGTCGCGGCGGTTCAGCCGGCCGGCGTCCAGGCCAGCGAAGCGATATAGCCCGCATAGAGCGCGAGCAGCACGCCGCCCTCCATCCGGCTGACGCGCTGGCCGGTGAGCGCGAACGCGATCAAGAGCCCGCTCGCGCCGAGCATCACCCAGAGATCCGGGCCGAGCACGCGCGGCGGCGTCTCGAACGGGGCGACCAGCGCCGCCGAGCCGAGAATCCCGAGCCCGTTGAAGATGTTGGATCCGACGATATTGCCGAAGGCGAGATCGCCGTGACCGCGGCGGGCCGCGACCAGCGAGGCGGCGAGTTCGGGCAGCGAGGTGCCGACCGCGACGATGCTGAGCCCGATCACCGTCTCGGGCACGCCGAGCGCCCCGGCGATCGCCACCGCGCCGGTCACCAGCAGCCAGGCGCCGCCCACCACGCCGGCGATGCCGAGACCGAGAAAGAGCGCCGAGGCCGCCCCGTCGGGCGGCGTCACCGACTCGGCCTCGGCCTCGTGCAGCTTGGCCGCCGCGTCGCGCATGGCCCGGTCGATCAGGTAGGAGGCGAGGATATAGGCCAGCAGCAACCCGACGAGGATCGCGCCGGTGAGCCTCACCATCGGCGCGAAGGCGAGCGCGCCCGCCGCGATCAGCATGGCCGCGGCCAGCGCCGGGCCGTCGCGGCGGAAGGCGCGCGGTTCGACGACGACGGGCGACATGAGCGCGGCGGCGCCGAGGATCAGAAGCACGTTGGCGATGTTGGAGCCGACGACGTTTCCCACCGCCACGCCCGGCGAGCCGGCGAGCGAGGCCGACACGCTGGTGGTGAGCTCCGGCGCCGAGGTGCCGAAGCCCACGACGACGAGCCCGATCAGCAGCGGCGACACGCCCAGCCGCCCGGCGACGCCGACCGCGCCGCGCACCAGCGCCTCGCCGCCGACGAGCAGCACGACCAGGCCGGCGATGACGAAGACATAGTCCATCGGCTCACTCCCCGCGGGCGCGCGGGCATCTCTGCACCGGAACGTGATCGCCGCAAACCCGGTTGCGCGCCCCCGCGAGGATGACGCCGGGCCGACGCCTTCCTATGTTCCCGGTGAGACGACGCGATGGAGATCCCGATGGGCGTTCTCGACGACCGCAAGTGGAAGACCGAGCTGGTTCCCCCGGAGAAGGCCCTGCCCGGCCGCTTCCAGGCGATCCCGACCGCCGAGACGCATTTCGTCAACGGCCGGCCGCTCAAAGGGCCCTATCCCGAGACCGCCGAGATCGTCTATTTCGGCATGGGCTGCTTCTGGGGCGCGGAACGCGTGTTCTGGGAGACCGACGGCGTGTGGGTCACCGCGGCGGGCTATGCCGGCGGGCTCACGCCGAACCCGACCTACGAGGAAGTGTGCTCGGGCCGCACCGGCCAGGCCGAGGTCGTCATGGTCGTCCACGAGCCCGAGAAGGTCTCGTTCGAGGACCTGCTCAAGCTGTTCTGGGAGAGCCACGACCCGACCCAGGGCATGCGCCAGGGCGGCGATGTCGGCACGCAGTACCGCTCGGCGATCTACTGGACGACCGAGACCCAGCGCGACGCCGCCGAGGCCTCGGCCGAGGCCTATGACGCCGCGCTCAAGGCTGCGGGCAAGGGCGGGATCACGACCGAGATCCGCGAGATCGGGCCGTTCTACTTCGCCGAGGCCTACCACCAGCAATATCTCGCCAAGAACCCGGACGGCTATTGCGGGATCGGCGGGACCGGCGTCGCCTGCCCGATCGGGACCGGCGTCGCGGCGGGTTAGGCGGGGCGGCTCAACGGGGCGCTACGAGCGAGCAGGCAGCCGGCTCGGCGCGCTCGAGGTGGGCGAGATTGTCGTAGATGAGTTTGTCTGCGTTTTCGGAAATTTCAAACTTGATAGACACAGTTACAATCAGAATTTTCAAACGCTTCATACTCATACGCTCCGCCACCGGACACCATACATTTGCTATGTGTTACGTTTTTTAAGCCTTACCCATCTATCCCGCGTGATTACAGGAAGCCCTGTCGAATCAAAATCTACCATGTGATCAAAATTTTCATTCTTCGCGATTTCATTAAATCGCATCCAAAATCTTGCGAGCTCTTTATAAATTAAATTCTTTTCAAATAGACCACGATAAGCAGTCCTAGATATTTCTAAACATATATCTATTTTGTTCGATGCACTTTTACGCACTGTAAAAATGCCGACTTGCGAAAAGATATCTCCCTCACAAATTTCTGTTTTTAACTGCATACATCGTTGAATATCTAATACTAATGTAGATATGAAGACATTTTCGATGCGAACAATTCCAGAGTTATGTATATCTATGTACCCTAATGATGAAAGACCATCTTCGTGCGTAATATTTTCGCCATGAATTATGTCCATCGAAATATCAATAGGTATGAACTCAATTTTATGCATGTTGCATCCTTTTATCGGCACAACTTACGTTGGCCGAACCGGCTGAACAGTCGTAGTCTTCAGGCCGCTCCAAGCGGGATCCGGTACAGGTTTTTGCCCCCCACGGGTCCGTCGCGTTCATCGGATCATTGCCGACATAGGCGTAGAGATTGGCGCCGCCGTTCCAGCGGATCCGGTCGGGTTGGATGGTGAGGCGGAGATGCGATCGAGCCTGGGGATCGATCGCCCGCCGAACGCCCGTGCCCTGATTGTAGTCGCGATTGCGCGCGAAACGGAGCCCGGTCGCAAGCGCGCGGCCGCAGCCCAGCGCCGGGCATCCCGGATCAAGTCCGGGACAGGCTCCGCGGCGCAGGACCGCGCCGGAGCCGTTCCGGTCGACGATCCAGGTGGCGCCAGCGGAGGCATGGTTCATCGTCACATTGTCGAGCCTAGCCCGGCGCGTCCGGCGCGCAACCGTGAAGCGACCCCCTCACCCCAACCGTCCCTGTGGCGGCGCGACGAGCGAGCAGGCAGCCGGCTCGGCGCGCTTGTGGTTGCCGAGATTATCGTAATCCAGGGCATCCGAATACATGGCGCCCGATGCGCTAATCGCCAATATCGAAAATATCAGGGCTATATGAAGCGGCATCAATCCGATCGCTCGCTTATCATATCCGCTCGCGCCCTCTCGGGCGACACGATCGACCAACCGTCTGGCATATCGCCACACGCCATAAACTGTTGCTGGTCCAAATTGTATATAATGCGCACGCCCTCCAACTCTCTATTTTCGACATTCATGCGCCCGACTATTGCTACTCGTTGACCCCTCAGGGTTATGGCACACTCCAAGATAGCGGCTATTAGGTGCAAATCTAAATATTGTGAATCCTCATTAAGTTCCGAAGTGCTATACCTTAGATACCAATCGTCATTTCTATTTATGAGATAGCCTGAAGACAGAACGACCATCCCTTCATAATCCTCCGGGATTCGGTCTAACGCATGAGCCGGCACTTCCGGGACCACTTGTTCAAGACATCCTGTCATCACCAAAGATAATGCAGCAATAAATATATATCTAAAGTAGGGCAATTAACCTTCCCTCCCAGGCGCCAAGATGACCCAGCCCCTCGGCGTGTCGCCACATGACATATAACCTTCCTGACTTATATTATATATTATTTGAACACCCTCCAGATAATTATCACCCGCATCAACATATCCAACAACACCGACCCTCTCCCCGATCAGAGATTCGGCGCAAGCCTGTATTTCGCGAGCCAAATCGACATTCAACTGCCCTGTATCACCCTGATCATCGGTAATTCTATATCTTAAATACCACTCCCCGCCGTCATTAAGCAGTGTCCCTCCTGTCAGAACCACCGCCCCCTCGAATCGTTCTGGCTGAAGTTTCAATGCATGGGCGCCAATATCCAATACAGCCTTATCGGAGCACCCAGCCGCCCAAAGGAGCGCCAAATACGCAACCAGTCTGCCTACCAGCAAAATTGCCTCCCTGAACTTGCTTTCCCGCGGACTTGCCTCAACCCAACCGCCCCAGCGGAAACGCGAACGCGACCGTCCAGTTGGGCGCGTCGACGATCTCGGCGATGGAGAGATCGCCGCAGACGCTGCACATGAGATAGGCCGCCTCAGCGCTCAGCCCGCGCCGGGCGGTGAGTTCGTCGATCATCTGGCGCACGGCGGTCCTCGACGCGTCCATCAGGTCCGGCCCGACCCCGGTCGTGACCAGGCGCGGCTCTGCGGCGGCGGGCCCGGCCTCGGCGGGCGTCTCGATGACCGGGGCGCGCGGCGCGGCGGCCTTCATCAGTTCGAGTTCGACCGAGAGCCGCATGCCGGTCTCGATCGCCGTGCCGCAGACCTCGCCGTCGCCCTGGGCGGCGTGGCCGTCGCCGGCCGAGACCAGGCCGCCCGCGGCCTCGACGGGCAGGATCAGGCGCGCGCCGGAGACCAGCTTGCGGCAATCCATGTTGCCGCCGGTCCTGTAGGGCGGGATGATCCCGTGCGGGCCGGGCGCGCCGGGGGCGAGCCCGATCGTGCCCATGAAGGGTTTGACCGGCGCCCAGCCGATCCCGCCCGGCGCCTCGCCGCGGCCGCGCGCGCGGTCGATCGTCCAGCGCCAGAAGACCGGATGGGGGAAGTCCCCGGCCAGCAGGCCGAAGCCGGGAATGTTCGCCGTCCAGCCCCAGCCGTCGGTTTCCAGATCCGTCAGCGTCACCGCGATCGCGTCGCCCGGCTCGGCGCCGTCGATCGCGATCGGGCCGTTGACCGGATTGACCTTGTCCTGGTCCATCGCCGCGACGTCGGCGGGGGCGGAGTCCGGGCCGAGCTGTCCGCCCGAGGCGTCGAGCGTCGCAAGCGAAACCGCCTCGCCGGGCGCGACGACGAGCGCCGGGGCGCGATCGCGATCCCAGTCGCAATGGCGATGATCGTGCAGGGTGTGTCCCATCGGCCTCGCCTCCCGCGGCGGCGGCGTTTGAGTGAACCGCATGGTGGCCCGGCGGCCGCGATCACGCTAAGGGCTCGGGCGATGGCGGAGAACCCCATGAACCGACTGATCGTCTTCGACGTCGATTCCACCCTGTTGGCCGAAGAGAGCCTCGATTTCGCGGTCCGGCGCGCGCTCGCCGCCGCCGAGGACGGGGCGGAGCGCGCCCGCCGGCTGGAGGAGCTCACCGAGCGCGGCATGGCCGGGGAGCTCGATTTCCGCAAGTCGCTGGAATTGCGCCTCGAGATCGGCGGGCTCACCCGCGAGGCGATCGACGCGGCGGCCGGCGCGCTGCGCGAGCGCGCGACGCCGGGCATGGACGACCTGCTGGCCAAGCTGCGCGAGCGCGGCCGCGAGGTCTACGCGGTCTCCGGCGGGTTCTCGCAGCTGGTCGAGCCCGCGCTCATGGATCTCGGCTTCGCCACCGGCGAGATCCGCGCCAATCGCTTCGTCTTCGACGGCGCGCGCGCAGTGGATTTCGACCGCGACAACCCGCTCTCGCGCAATGGCGGCAAGGCCGCGGTGGTGGCGAGCCTGAAAGCGCAGAGCCGGCGCGACATCGCCATCATGGTCGGCGACGGCATCACCGATTACGAGGCCTTCGCCGAGGGCGCGGCCGACGCCTTCATCGGCTTCGGCGGGGTGAAGCGCCGCGAGGCCGTCGCGGAGAAGGCCCCGGCCTGGGCCGACGACGTCGCCGAGCTTTCGCGGCTGCTGCTCGGCTGAACGCGCTTGCGCGGACCGCGCGCCGGGCGCATCTAGCGTCGGTGTACGGATGCCGCCCATGAACCCCACAGCCTGCGCGCCCGCGCCCTTCTTCGGAGACAATCTGACCGCCGCGCTGATCGGCGATCTGGAGACGCGCGGCTGGGCGTTCGCCCCCGACGCGCTGCCCGCCGATCTCGTCGCCGAGCTGCGCGCCGAGGCGAGAGCGCTCGCCCGCGAAGGCTGGATGCGCGAAGGCCGGGTGGGGCGCGGCGAGCGGGAGACGCGCGCGGCCGATGTCAGGCGCGCCGCGATCCGCTGGCTCGACGGATCGACGCCGGCGCAGGCCCGCTTCCTCGACGGCTGCGAGGCGCTGCGCGTCGCGATCAACCGGACGCTCTACGCCGGGCTGTTCGAGTTCGAGGCCCATTACGCGGTCTATCCGCCGGGCGGCTTCTACGCCCGGCATCTCGACGCCTTCGCCGGCCCGCCGAACGGGGCGGGCGCGGCGGCCGCGGCCGGGCGCATCGGGATGCGCTCGCGCTTGGTCTCGCTCGTCGCCTATCTCAACGAGGCCTGGGAAGCGCCCGACGGCGGCCGGCTCGCCGTCTGGGAGGCCGCGCCCCTCGACGCCGAGGGCCGGCCCGATCTCGTCCGGCTCGACGCCGTGCCGCCCGCCGCCGAGCTCGACCCGCGCGGGGGCTCGCTCGTGCTGATGCTGTCGGAACGCATTCCCCACGAGGTCCGCCCCGCCGCGGCCGAGCGCGCGGCGATCGCGGGCTGGTGGCGCGTCAATGCGAGCGTCGGCGGCGTCGTCGATCCGCCGCGCTGATTGCAACACCTTTCGTGATAGGGTGTTTTCCGCCCATGACGGAAAGCCTCGCGCCCGACGACTCCTGCGCCGACCTGCCCGCGCTGATCCGCGCGGAGATCGCCAATGCGCGCGCCGCCCTCGACATGGCCGAAGACGATCCGGTCGTGGCCTTCCACGAGGCGCGCAAGGCGATAAAGAAGGCGCGCTCGAACGCCCGCCTGATGCGCAAGGCCGACAAGGACGCGTCGAAGCGGATCAACGCGGCGGGCCGCCGCGCCGCCCACATGCTCGCCGAAGCCCGCGACGCCGACAGCCTCGAGCAGATCGCGCGGGCCGCCGCGATCAAGTGCGACGACGCCGACCTCGCCGCCGTGCTGCGCGAGGAGGCCGACCGGGCGCGCGCCGACGGCGAACGCGTCGACCGGGCCGAAGCGGCCGACCAGGCCCGCGCCATGCTCGACGAGATGGAGCGCGAGACGGCCGCCGCCGGTCCGATCACCGAACCCGGGACGGCCGTCGCGAAAGGGCTGGCGCGCACCTATGCGCGCGCCTGCGACCGGCTCGCCGAGGCGAAGGCCGATCCGAACGGCGTGACGCTCCACGAGCTGCGCAAGCGGGTGAAGGACTGGCGCCATCACGCCGAGGCGCTGGGCGATGTCTGGCCCGGCGGGATCAAGGCCCGCCGCAGGAAGGCGAAGACCGCCGCCGACCTGCTGGGCGACCATCACGATCTCGTCCGCCTGATCGAACGCCTCGAGGCGCGCGAGGGCGACGGGCTCGACGCCGCGATCGAGTCGCTCAGGACCAGCCGCGACCGACTGGCGAAGAAGGCGTTGAAGCGGACCGCCAGGGCGTTCAGGCGCGGCAAATCCAGGGCGAAGAAGAAGCTCGTCGGCGCCGCGTAGACGTCCACCCGCTCACGCCCCCTTCGGCGCGGGCGTCTTCTCCCTGAACTTGCAGATGTCGGCGATGACGCAGCGCCAGCACTCGGGCTTGCGGGCCTTGCAGACATAGCGCCCGTGCAGGATCAGCCAGTGATGCGCGCCGTGCATGAAGCGCTCCGGCGTGATCGCCATCAGGCGCTCCTCGACCGCCTCGGGCGTCTCGCCCGGGGCGAGCTTCGTGCGGTTGGAGACGCGGAAGACATGAGTGTCGACGGCGATCGCGTGCTCGCCGAAGGCCTCCGACAGCACGACATTGGCCGTCTTGCGCCCGACGCCGGGCAAGGCGGTCAGCGCCTCACGTGTGCGCGGAACCTCCCCGTCATGATCCTCGAGAAGCTTCTCCGACAGGGCGACGACGTTCTTGGCCTTGTTGCGGAAAAGCCCGATCGTCTTGATGTGCTCGCGCACGCCGTCCTCGCCCAGCGCGACCATCTTCTCGGGCGTGTCGGCGGCGGCGAACAGGCCCCTCGTGGCCTTGTTCACCCCGACATCGGTGGCCTGGGCCGACAGCACGACGGCGACCAGCAGCGTGTAGGGGCTGGTGTATTCGAGCTCGGTCTTCGGCTCGGACAGCACCTCGACGAGACGTTCGTAGAGCGTCTCCGCGTCGGCCTTGCTGAGGCCCGGCGCGCGGCGCTTCCTGCGTTTGACGGGCTGTTTGCTCATGACGCCGGGTTAGCCGGGCGGGCGGCGGCGGGCAAGGTCGAACCGGCTTTCCTTCGCGGACGCAGCACGGCATAAACCGGGCTTCCTTCCGCCGCCGGTTCCAAGCCCCATGAAGCCCGATCCAGCCCGCCTGAAGCGCGAGACCTATCCCGTCGTGATCACGGTTCCCACGCGGTTCCAGGATCTCGACCCGCTCGGCCACATCAACAATGTCGCCATCGGCGCCTTCTACGAGGAAGCCCGCGGCGCGCTGAACCGGGCCGTGTTCCCGAAGGGCTCGCGCCACGAGCTCGGCGTGCGGATCCTCATCGCCGACGTGCACATCGTCTATCTGGGCGAGGCCTTCCATCCGCGCGAACTGGAGGTCGGCGCCGGGATCGAGCGCATCGGGACGAGCTCCTACACGATCGCCTCGGGCCTGTTCCAGGACGGCGCGTGCATCGGGACCAGCGAGACCGTGATCGTCAACACCGCCGAGGGCCGGTCCGCGCCGCTGCCGGACAAGGCGAAGGCGCTGCTGGAGGAGTACCGGCTGAAGACCGGCTGACGGCGCGTTTGCGCCGCGCGGGCGGTTTGTCATGATCCGCCGCTGAGCAAGCTGCGAGGCGCCATGGCCGAGAACATCGTCATCCTGACCGGCGCGGGGGTGTCGGCCGAGAGCGGGCTGGGCACGTTCCGCGACACCGGCGGCATCTGGGAGCAGTTCGACCCGATGAAGCTCGCCACGCCGGAGGGCTTCGCCGCCGATCCGGAGACGGTGCACGGCTTCTACAACGCCCGCCGGGCGAATCTCGGCGAGGCCGCGCCCAACCCCGCCCATGAGGCGCTGGCCGAGCTGGAGCGAGCCTGGAAAGCGCAAGACCGCGGCGAATTCCTGCTGGTCACCCAGAATATCGACGATCTCCACGAGCAGGCGGGCTCGAGCGACCTGATCCACATGCACGGCGAGCTCTCCAAGAGCCGCTGCAATCATTGCGGCCACCTGTTCGAACATCTCGACGCATTGAGCGTCGAGCGCGCCTGCGCGGGCTGCGGCGAGCCGGGCGGGCTGAGGCCGCACGTCGTCTGGTTCGGCGAGATGCCGCTCGGGCTCGACCGGATCTACGCCGCGCTGGAGGCCTGCGACCTGTTCGTCGCGGTCGGCACGTCGGGGACGGTCTATCCCGCCGCCGGCTTCGTCCAGGAGGCCCGCGCCGCCGGCGCGCGCACCGTCGAACTCACGCTCGAGCCCGGCGAGATCAGCGCGCTGTTCGACGAGCGGATCTATGGTCCGGCGAGCCGAGTAGTGCCGGACTGGGCGGCGAAGGCGATCGGCGCATGACGCCGGACTACCAGGCGCTGCTGCAGGCCGGCTTCAAGGCCTTCTCCGCCGGCCGTCTCGACGAGGCCGGCCGCATCGCCGACGACGCGCTCGCGCGCATGTCCGGCGAGCCCAACGCGCTCCATCTCAAGGCCGCCGCCCTGTTCGCCGCTGACCGCGCCGGAGAGGCGAAGCCCTTCGCCGAGCGCGCCAGCGCGGCGATGGCCGGCAATCCGCATGCGGCCAACCTGCTGGGCCTGATCCTCAGGCGCCTCGGCGAGCGCGAGGCCGCGCGCGCGGCCTTCGACCGGGCCGCCGGCTGGGCGCCGGGCTGGCATGAGCCGGCGTTCAACCGCGCCCGCCTCGCCAACGAGGCCGGCGACCCGGAAGCCGCCATCGCCGACCTGCGCCGGGCGCTGGAGATCAAGCCCGGCGATGCGCCCGCCCAGGCCCTGCTGGCGAGCCTGCTGCTTGCGCGCGGTGAGACCGGGGAGGCGAAGGCCCTCGCCGAGGCCGCGCTCGCCGCCGATCCTCACGACCTCATCGCCGCGCGCGTGCTGGCGCGATTGGACTTCGACGCAGGCGAGCGCGACGACGCCGCCTCCCGGCTCGAGGCCGCGCTCGACCGGTCCCCGGACCGGGGCGCCAACCGCTCTATCGCGCTCGGCCTGCTGGGCGATGTCCGCGACGCCGGGGGCGATGTCGCGGCGGCGTACGCGGCCTGGTCCGAAGCCAACGCCCTGCTCGCCGAGCGCCACGCCGAGCTAGAGACCACGCCCGGGCCCTACGCGCTGGCGACCGCGGAGCGGCTGGCCGAAATCCATGACGGGCTGTCCCCGCAGCCCGCCGCCCCGGCGGGCGAGGGGCCCGTCCCGGCCTTCATCGTCGGCTTCCCGCGCTCGGGCACGACCCTGCTCGAGCAGGTGCTCGACGCCCATCCCGGCGTGAGAACGACGGACGAGGCGCCGCTGCTTTCCCCGATCATCGAAGCCGCCGGCGGCGCCGAACCCGATCCCGCCTGGTTCGCCTCGCTCGACGCCGCCGAGCGAAACCGCCTGCGCGCGGCCTACTGGGACGCCGCCGGCGGACCGCCGGAGCCGGGCGTGCTGCTCGTCGACAAGCTGCCGCTCAACCTCATCTGGCTCGGGGCGATCGCGGCTGTGTTCCCCGAGGCGAAGATCATCCTCGCCCTGCGCGATCCGCGCGACTGCGTGCTGAGCGCCTTCCGCCAGCGCTTCGGCATGAACCCGGCCATGTACCGCATGCTGACGATCGAGGGCGCGGCGGCCTATTACGACGCCGCGATGCGCGCCGGCGAGGCCGCGCGCTCCGCCTTCCCGGATCTCGCCGTGCTCGAGCACCGCTACGAGGACATGGTGGGAGACCTCGAGGGCCGCGCCCGGGCCGCGCTCGATCATCTCGGCGTCGGCTGGCATGACGATGTGGCGGCCTATCGCGACCGGCTGAAGGCCAAGCACATCTCGACGCCCTCGGCGACCCAGGTGAAGAAGCCGGTCTATGCGACGAGCGTCGCCAAGTGGCGGGATTACGACTTCGCGCTCGACCCGGTCCGGCCCGTCCTCGATCCGTGGGCGGAGCGCTGGGGGTACGAGGCCAGTTAGCCCGCCTCGTCCTCGATGGCGTGCATGTCGGCGTCGGACAGGCCGAAATGATGGCCGATCTCGTGGACGAGCACGTGCGTGATCAGCGCCTTGAGCGTGACGTCGCCGCGCTCGCACCACTCCAGCAGGATCGGCATGCGGTAGAGGAAGACGTGATCCGGACCCGCCTGGGGGTGGGTGACGGATTTCTGCGTGAGATCCACCCCGTGATAGAGGCCGCTGAGCTCGTACGGGCTCTCCATGCCGAAATGGTCGAGCGTGGCGTCGTCGGCGAAATCGGTCACCTGGACGACGACGTTTCCGCACATCTGGCGGAACGCCTCGGGCAGCTCGGCCCAGGCGTCTTCTGCGATGGCCAGGAAGTCTTCCTGCGACGGGGCGTAGGCGTCTCCGGTCATGCGCGCACGTATAGGCGAGACGGGCCCCGCGCGTCAGCCGGAATCGGGCGGGCGGGGCCGGTTATTCCCGCATTACAGATATGACGACTCAGGGTAGCATTCGATGCTCCACCACGGGGGACGGGGCATGCGGCGACACAATTGGTACGGCCGGAGCGGCCGGGGCTATGTCTTCGACGTGTTCGAACTCGGCGCAGCGCTCGCCGAGACGGCCGGCGTCTACATCCTCGCGCGGCTGGACGGGGAGGACGGCTATTTCGACCCGCTCTATGTCGGCGAATGCGAGTGCCTGAACGCCCGCGCCGGACGCGGGATCGACTCCCACGACCGGATCGACGCCGCCCGCCACGCCGGCGCGACCCATGTCCATGCGCTCGCCGTCGACGGCGGGGCGATGACAAGGCGCGCGATCGGCCTCGACCTGCGCAACCGCCTCCACCCGCCCTGCAACCGGGGATAGGAACGGGTCGGTAAAGGATACAGACGCCCCGGCTTGGGCGATATTATACTTAACGTACCCATATGGCTGAGATACCTCGTGACACAAGGGAGATACGGCCATGTCAGTTCTTTCGCGTCCTGAGTTTCACGAAGAAGAAGCGGCTTACGAGTACGTCGAAGCGCGGCTCTGGCCGAACGGCCCGGTCTGCCCGCGTTGCGGCGAGACCGAGCGCGTCGGCAAGCTGAAAGGCAAGACCACGCGCATTGGCGTTCACAAGTGCTACAAGTGCCGCAAGCCGTTCACCGTCAAAGTCCGCACCATCTTCGAGGCGAGCCATGTGCCGATGCATCTCTGGCTTCAGGCGATCTACCTGATTTGCGGATCCAAGAAGGGCTTCAGCGCGAACCAGCTTCACCGGACGCTTGGCGTCACCCTGAAGACGGCCTGGTTCATGTCGCACCGTATTCGCGAGGCGATGCGCTCTGGCGACCTTGATCCTTTTGGCGGCAACGGCGGAGCGGTCGAGGTGGACGAGACCTTTATCGGCCGGGACCGCATGAAGAAGGCGGAGCGTGTCGGCTACCAGCACAAGCACAAGGTTCTGACGCTGGTTGATCGCGACAGCGGCCGCGCCTGCTCCATCGTGGTCGACAAACTGCGCATGACCGTGATCGCCGACATCCTTGACGCCAATGTCAGCCGCGAGGCGCACTTCATGACGGACGAAGCGGGATGGTATACGACGCTGGGCTGGAATTTCGCCGAGCATGGCACGGTCAACCACGGCCGCGATGAGTACGTGAACCCGGCGGATCGCACGATCCACACGAACACGATTGAGGGCTTTTTCTCCGTGTTCAAACGGGGGATGCGCGGCGTGTACCAGCACTGCTCGAAGCGCCATCTTCAGCGCTACATGGCGGAATACGATTTCCGCTACAGCAACCGCGCCGCGCTTGGTGTAAATGACGAGGAACGCGCGGACAATCTGCTCCACGGCGTGATCGGCCGTCGCCTCACCTACGCCCAGCCTGTTCGGCGCTAGTCGTCAGCGGCGCCATCGTCGTCCGCGCCGCCGCTGTCCGCCTCCGGTTCATCACCGGAGGTTTCTTTTTTGCGCAGATCGAGCCGCTTCATGATCCGGTCCAGCTCAGCCGGGTCTTCGTCGCATCCGGCCTCGCGCGCGGCTTTGATGAAGCGTTGCGATTGCGCTCCAGCGCGTTCGTTGTCGGTCATGTTAAGGCCCCTTGCGACTCAGTCATGGTCCGCGTTAAAAGACGCAATGTCATTCACGAGGACCGTCATGGGAAAGCCGGATCATCTCACAGCGCTGCGCGCGATCAAGGCCGAGTACGAAGCCAAGCTGGCCGATAACGCGGATTTTCAAGCGTTGCGCGCCGTTGAGGCTGCCATTGAACAGATGAGCGACAGCTCGAAAAGACTAGCACAGCCGGAGCGACGGCGCGAGGCGACTGGCGAGAGCGCTACCTCGCGTGCCGCTATTGCGAAGCAGGTGTTCGAAAAGGTCGAAACGCCGCTAACGACGCAGCTTATGCTTCAGGAGTTTGAGAAGCTTGGGCAGCCTATTGCCGGAAAAGACCCGGCGACAAATCTCGCATCCTCGCTCTCGCGCAGCGATAAATTCCGCTCTGTAATCTACAAGGGGCAGCGCGCGTGGTGGCTGACAGATCGTCCATATCCGGGAGAGCTCGTGCAAGAGCCGATGCCGGAGATGGGCGAAAGCAATGTTAACTCCTTGTTAACCACAAGCGAGGACAACGCTTAAGGGGCACCGATACGCAACCAGTCGCCGCGGGACGCCTCCCGGATCTGTGGCAAAATGTGAGAATAAGGCGGCGGGACCGCTACCAACGAACCCCCGCCGCCTTTGTGTCGAAGCAAATAAGGAGGATCCGATATGGACCCGCCCTAGCTGATCCCCGGTGAAAGCCGGGCCGAGCGCTTCAGGCTAGCGATATGCGGCCTTGGCGCTCTCTTCATTGCCCTCGTGCCGAAATCGGTAGACGGGCCACAATAGGACTGTGGTGAGCCTGCGGGCTCGTCCGGGTTCGATCCCCGGCGGGGGCACCTTATTTATACAACGCCCTGATTTCGAAGGCAAATTATGAATTAGGGCGCCAGATCAACGGTTTAGCGTATGCGTATTAGCATAGAAGGCTTTTTGTGGGTCTGCCTGCCAATTATTTGCAACGCGCTCTTCACGATGGTGATTTTCGGCGTTCCAGATTTTCTAAGAGCGCACGTGTGGGCGTCCTATTTCGCTGCTGTGTGCTTGATAACTGCGTCAGCGGCTGGACTAATTGGGCTCGTCAAACACCAGATTGAGGCCCGTCACGCGCTCATATCGCTTGGGCTTATGGCCGCAATTCTTATCACTGCATTTGCGGCGATCCATAACGCACACGATTACGCCTCTGGGGCCGCCAACAACTTTGGTGACAGCTTATATTTTTCGATTGTGACGTGGACGACGCTTGGATACGGAGACTTTCAGCCAGATCCGCAGTTGAGGCTTCTAGCGGCAGTTCAGGCCGTCTTAGGCTACATTTATCTCGGCGCTGGCGTTGGTCTCATAGGCGCGCTGATTATCCAATCTGAGAGCCAATAAGGAGGACCACCGCGCCAATGATGGGCGCAGCTGAAAGTGCGATCGCCACGATCCCGATGGGATGCTTTTTGATATAGCTGGCCATGGCACTCTCCCCTTCGCTGCCGATATATATAAGCTAACTCCTAACGATGGCCAAACGATGCCGGGTTCGCGCTAGAAAGAAGGAACAGGAGCGTTCCGCATTGGCCACACATTATAGCGCGCTATTCGTAAGCGCATCACGATCCTAGCTGCAAAAAGCCCAACAGGGAGTTTCCAGGTGATCGAGCGCTTAGCTAGTGTGACTTTTTCAGCGTGAAAAAGGGCACACCAGCCAAGATGCGCAGGTTTAGCGAGCGTTTGCTAAAAATCTGGGTACGCGAAGTATAATATCGCCCCTTCTTGACCGCGCGAACAAAGTTCGAACACAGTGGGCGCATGCCGTCCGCCACGGATCCCGCGCCCCTGGCCTCGCCGGCCAACCCGGCGATCGACGACGCGACCGCGCTGATGCGCGGCGCGGCGCGGCTGATGTTCGATCTCGGCGTCAATCCGATCGCCGAGTTCGCCCTGCCCTGCGGCCGGCGCGCCGATCTCGCCGGGCTCGGCCGAAAGGGCGAGATCGTCATCGTCGAGATCAAGTCCGGCGTCGCGGATTTCCGCTCCGATCAGAAATGGCCGGACTATCTCGACTGGTGCGACCGCTTCTTCTTCGCGGTCTCGGATCGCTTTCCCGTCGAGATCCTGCCCGCCGAGCCCGGGCTCATCATCGCCGACGCCTTCGGCGCGGGGATCGTGCGCGAGAGCCCGGAGAGCCCGCTCGCGCCGGCCCGCCGCAAGGCGCTCACGCTGAGGTTCGCGCGCACCGCCGCCGAGCGCGCCATGCGGAGCCTGCGGACGCCGGACTGACGGCGCACCGACGACGAACCGACGGCGGCGCGCTCGCCGTTCAGTTGACCTCCGCTCCCGCGTTAACCATTGTTCGCGTCGGGGAGAGGGGGTGTCGTCATGATCAATCTGTTCATACGCGCGATCGTCGCCGCTGCGCTCGCCGGCATCGCGGCGACCGCCGCGCTGACCGGCCTGGACCGGCTCGCCGGATCGGAGCCGCGCGCCTGGGACCTGCGCACCAGCGCCGAAGGCCAGGAATTCGTCGAGGTCGCCGAGGCGCGCCCGCGCCGCGGGCCGACGCCCGACTGGGTCGATCCCGTCGCGATCCCGGACCCGGACGCCGCCGAGGCCGCCCGCATCCAGGGCGTGCGCGTCCTCTTGTGGGACCAGCAGTACGAGGGCGCGGACGAGACCCCGACCTCGTTCAACCGCACGGTCTTCCAGGTGATGTCGGCGGCCGGCGCCCGGACCGCCTCGACCTACAGCTACGAGTTCGACCCCGCCCACCAGGACCTGGTCCTGCACGAGGCGGTCGTGCATCGCGACGGCGCGCGGCTGGACCGGATGGACGACCTCGTCGTCACCATGACGCGCCCGCAGGCCGATCTCTCCACGGCCATGGTCACCGGAGCGGTCGCCGCGCTGGTGCGCGTGCCGGACGTGCGCGCCGGCGATCTCGTCGAGCTGAGCTACAGCGTCGTCGGCGTGCACGACATGCTCGATCATGCGGCCAATTTCGCGCCGAGCGCGCCGTCCGCGCCGGTCGCGCACCTGCATGTGACCGCACGCCTGCCGGCGGGATCGAACGTGTCCGCCTTCGGCGCCTTCGCCGGGTATGACAGCGTCGAATCCGGCGGCGCGCAGGACGTGACGCTGCACGACGGCGCCTACGCGCCGACGGCCGTCGACCCGCTGATCCCGCCCTGGCGCTTCCCTGCGGATTTCGCGCTGATGAGCTCGCTCGACGGCTGGGAGCCGGTCGCCGAATGGGCCGCGCCCTATTACGAGCCGCAGGTCACCCCGGCGGTGGAAGAGATCGCCCGCGAGATCGCCGGGCGAACGCGCGACCCCGACGAACGAGTCGTCGAAGCGCTGCGCTTCGTCCAGCGCGAGATCCGCTATTTCGCCGTCTCGCTCGGCCAGGGCGGCTATCAGCCGATCAGCCCCGACGAGACGCTCCGGCTGCGCGAAGGCGACTGCAAGGCGAAGACGCTGCTGCTAATCTCGATCCTCGCCGCGCTCGACATCGACGCCGACGCCGCGCTCGCCAATCTCACGGTTGGGCGCGGGCTCGACGCGCTGGCGCCGTCGCCGCTGGCCTTCGACCACGTCATCGTAACGCTGGAGCGCGACGGCCGGCGCTACTGGCTCGACCCGACCCGGTCGGAGCAGGGCGGGAGCCTCGAAACGCTGAGCCAGGCCGATTACGGCTTCGCCCTGATCGCCGAGGTCGGTCAGACCGACCTGACCGCGATGGAGGTCGCGCCCGCCGCGCCGCTGCTCGAGGTGACCGAGCGCTATGTGCTCGACGCCGAGAACCCCGCCATGGCGCGCGCCGAGCTGAGCTGGCGCTATCGCGGCGGCTGGGCGGACGCCATTCGCCAGATCGAGGAGGTCTCCGGCCCGGAAGTCCTCGCCCGCAATCATGGCGCGATCTACGCCCAGCGCTTCGAGACCGAAACGGTGATCGAACCGTTCGCGCTGTCGAGCGATCTCGAGGCGAATGTGAGCGAGCTCTCGGGCGTCCGCCGGGTGCGGCTGCACGATCTGGGCGCGGGCCAGGCGCCGGTTTTCGCCTTCACCGCCCACGCCGCGACGCCGATGGCGGTGCTCGCCGCGCCGGGCCGCGAGGACCCGGTGCTGCTGCCCTACCCGCACCATGTGCGTCACCGCATCGAGGTGGTCGCGCCGTCAGGGACCGACGGGATCCGCCTGCCGGAGACCGAGACGCTGGAGTTCGTCAACGCCGCCTTCCGCCAAGCCAGCCGCATCGAACGCAGCGGCGCGGAGGTCGCGCTCGTCAATGAAGTCGAAGTGCTCGCCCCCGAGATCGCCGGCAAGGACGTCCGCCGCGCGCTCGAACATCAGCAGGCCGCGCTGTTCGCGATGCCGCTCATCATCGGCGATCCGAGCCGGGGCCTGGCGAGCCAGTCGCGCATGCGCGCGATCCTGCAGCCCTCGCTGTGGCCGACGAAGGCGTGGGAGCAGGAGAACCAGGCGTCGTGAATTAGCGCGGCGCCCGCTTGGCGAGAATCCGCTGCAGCGTGCGGCGGTGCATGTTCAGCCGGCGGGCCGTCTCCGAGACGTTGTGATCGCACAGCTCGAAGACGCGCTGGATGTGCTCCCAGCGCACCCGGTCCGCGCTCATCGGGTTCTCGGGCGGATCGGGCTTGGCGTCCGGCGAAGCCAGCAGCGCCTTTACGACGTCGTCGGCGTCGGCGGGCTTGGAGAGATAGTCGATGGCGCCGGACTTCACCGCGGCCACGGCGGTGGCGATGTTTCCGTAGCCGGTGAGCACCACGGCGCGGCAGTCGGCGCGACTGTCGTGGAGCGCCTTGACCACGTCCAGGCCGTCGCCGTCCTCGAGCCGGAGATCGACCACGGCGAAGGCCGGCGGATCGCGGCGCGCCAGGCTGATCGCCTCGCTCACTGTCTCCACGGTCGTGACCTCGAATCCGCGCGCGGTGAGCGCGCGGCCGAGCCGGTTGCGGAACGGCGCGTCGTCGTCGACGACCATGAGGGTCTTGTCTTCGGGCAGCTCAAGCTCGCCTGGCTCGGTCACGGTCTCCGGCCTCCTTGCGCGGATGTCGCGTTCTCACACGTTAGATAGGACAATTCGCCGCGAGAGCGAAGCCCGTCTTCGCTCATGCAGCACCGTCGCCCGCCGAGCGCTCCAGCGGCTTGCGCGGCAAGGCGATTACGACCCGCGCGCCGCCGCCTCGGCCGACATTCTCGAACCGGACCGACCCGCCCAGCCGTTCGACCAGCGTCTGAGCGATGAAAACACCGAGGCCCAGCCCGCCCTGGCCCGGTGAGGCCGGGCGCGTGGAGATGTAGGGCTCGCCGAGCTTGGCGAGCACCTCCGGGGGAAATCCCGGCCCGTCGTCGTCGATCGTCACCGTGATCGTGTCGGCGTCCCAGGCGCCGGTGACGGTGACCTGCGCGCGGGCGAAATCGATCGCGTTCTCGATGAAATTGCCCATGGCGTAGACCAGCTCGGCGCGGCGGCGCATCACCGGCGGCTCCGGCGCGTCGGGCGGCGGCTCGAGCTCGATGCGGATATCCGCGCCGAGCCCCTTCAGCGGCGCGGCGGCCTCGTCCATCGCCTCGCGCAGGCCGAGGCGCTCATGCATCTCGTCGCTCGCCTCGCGGGTCTGGGAGAGACGCTTGAGGATGTCGCGGCAGCGCTCGGCCTGGGAGACCAGGAGCTCGGCGTCCTCGCGCAACAGCTCGTCGTCGGAAGGCGCGGCGCGCGCCATCTCCTTGGCGGTGAGCTGGATCGTCGCCAGCGGCGTGCCCAGCTCGTGGGCGGCCGCGGCGGCCAGGGCGCCCAGTGCGGACAGGCGCTGCTCGCGGGCGAGCACCGTCTGCGTGGCCGCCAGCGCGGTGCTCATCCGGCGCGCCTCCGAGCCGACCCGCCAAGCGTAAACCGCGGTGAAGGCGATCGCGATGGCCAGCGCGGTCCAGATTGCCAGCTGGTACATGGTCGGCAGCACGACCGGCGCGGCGTCGCCCCAGGGCAGCGGCAGATGCACGACGCCGATCACGCCCGATCCGGCCGCGGCGATCGCGCCGAGCAGCAGCCACCAGCGCGGCGGCAGCGCGGCCACGCCGATGACGATCGGCGCGACGAGCATGACCGAGAAGGGATTGGTCAGCCCGCCGGTCAGACCCAGCAGCGCGATCAGCTGCACGACGTCGTAGGCGAGCTGGGCGAACGCCTCCCAGTCCTTGGCGAAGCGCTGGGTGGCCATCGCGAAGGAGAGCCAGGAATTGAGCCAGACGCTCGCCGCGATCACGCCCAGGCAGGGCCCGATCGGCAGGTCGAAGCCGAGGCCGTAATGTACGAAGAGCACGGTCAGCGTCTGGCCGGCGACCGCCAGCCAGCGCAGGATGATGAGCGTGCGCAGGCGCACGCGTCCGAACACGGCCACCAGGGCGGCGTCGGGAGCGGCGCGGTCGCGGCCGGGCTCGGCGATGTCGGCGTGCGCGTCGGGCATGTGCAGGCTGATGCTGGATTCGGCGGGAACGGGCTCCTAGTTTCGCGCCCGCTGCATGAGATGGAAAGCCCATGAACCGGTCGACGCGGCCCGATGACGCGCCCGCCGCGGAGGTCCGCGGCCTGACGAAACGCTTCGGCGCGGCGACCGCCGTCGACGACGTCGCCTTCACGATCGGGCGCGGCGAGACCGTCGCCCTGCTCGGCGGCAACGGGGCGGGCAAGACCACCACCATCGCCATGCTGCTCGGCCTGATCACGCCCAGCGCGGGAACGATCGCCGTGCTCGGTCACGACATCGCCCGCCAGGGCGCGGCGGCGCGGGCGCGGATGAATTTCCAGAGCCCCTATGTCGACCTGCCCAAGCGTCTCAGCGTGCGGCGCAACCTCACCGTCTACGCGCGCCTGTACGGCCTCGCCCGTCCCGCCGAGGCGGTCGCGCGGGTGTGCGCGGAGCTCAAGCTCGAACCGCTGATGGACCGGCGCACGGGATCGCTGTCGGCGGGCCAGTCGACGCGGGTCGGGCTCGCCAAGGCGCTGGTCAACGATCCGGATTTCCTGCTGCTCGACGAGCCGACGGCTTCGCTCGATCCCGACACCGCCGACTGGGTGCGCTCCGCGCTGGAGACCTGGCGGGCGCGCCATCGCGCCGCGATCCTGCTGGCCTCGCACAATATGGGCGAGGTCGAGCGCCTCGCCGATCGGGTGCTGATGATGAAGAGCGGGCGCATCGTCGACGACGCCTCGCCGCGCGCCCTGCTCGACAAGTACGGGCGGACGACGCTCGAGGAGGTCTTCCTCCATGTCGCGCGCGGAACCGCGGAGGACGCGGCGTGAACGCGCTGGCCTCGCGCATCCGCGCCCTGGTCGAACGCCAGTGGGTGCTGATCGCCGGCTCGTGGCCGCGCATGGTGGACCTGTTCTACTGGCCGCTGGTGCAGATCACGGTCTGGGGCTTCATCCAGCTGCACGTCTTCACCGCGATCGAGAACCCCGGCGCGGCCGTGCTCGCCGCCGTCCTCGGCGCGGTGCTTCTGTGGGATATCTGCTGGCGCAGCCAGCTCGGGCTTTCGCTGGCCTATTTCGAGGAGATCTGGTCGCGCAATCTCGGCAATCTGCTGGTCAGCCCGCTCAGACCCGGCGAGCTGCTGGCGAGCCTCATGGTGGTGTCGGTGACGAAGACGGCGCTGGCCATGATCCCCGCCGTTCTCGTGGCCGCCTTCGCGTTCGATTTCAATGTCTTCCGGCTCGGCGCGCCGCTCGCGCTATTCGTGCTGAACCTGGTCGTGTTCGGCTGGTCGCTGAGCCTCGCCGCGGCCGGCCTGGTGACGCGCTTCGGCCAGGGCGCGCAGGACATGCCGTGGGCGATCATGTTCGGCCTGACGCCGTTCTGCGCGGTCTATTATCCCGTCGCGACCCTGCCCGAGGTGTTGCAGCCGGTGGCCAATCTGCTGCCGCCGGCCCATATATTCGAGGGTCTCCGCGCGCTGGTGAACGACAACGCGTTCGCCGCGGGGCATCTGCTCGCCGCCGCGGCGCTCAACGCGGTCTGGATCGGCGGCGGGCTCTGGCTCTACTTCGCGCTGCTGCGCGCGTCGCGACGCAGCGGAACCCTGGTTCAGATCGGCGAGTGAGGTCGGCGATGAATTTCAGCAATCGTCCGGTATGGCTGCTTCCCGCGATCGCCGCGGCCGTCTCCCTGGTCGCGGTCTTCGCGATCCTCGCCGCCCGCGACATGGGCGGAAGCCAGGCCGGCGCGGCGCGGTCGGGGCCGGTCCGCGTCTCCGGCGAGGCCGATATCGGCGGGCCGTTCACGCTGGTGAACCATCACGGCGAGACCGTCACCGAGGCGGATTTCCGCGGCCGGCCGATGCTGATCTATTTCGGCTTCACCTACTGTCCCGACATCTGCCCGATGTCGCTGCAGGTGATGGGCGCGGCGCTGGATCAGTTGCCGGACGACATGGCCGAACGCGTCCAGCCCGTGCTGATCAGCGTCGATCCCGAGCGCGACACGCCCGAACAGCTGGCCCGGTACGTCGACTCCGAGGCCTTCCCCGACAACCTGGTCGGCTTGACCGGAACGCCCGCGCAGGTCCGTAATGCCGCCGACGCGTACCGGGTCTACTACGCGCGCATCGAATCGGAGGGGATGTCCGATTATCTGATGGACCATAGTTCGGTCATTTACCTGATGGACGGCGAGGGGAAGTTCGTCGAGGTGTTCCCGCACGGGACCGCGCCCGACGCGCTCGCGGACCGTCTTCAACACTTTCTAGAGGAAACCGCTGCACGCTCCTGACAGAGTCGCGCGGTAATTCGCCGCGCGCCGGCAGGACGCGCTCCGTCATGCTCTATTCGTTCGTCGAACTCACACGCGCCGCGATGCTGCCCTGGCGGGCCGCCGCCAACGTCACGCGCCGCGCGCTTCGCTCGCCCTTCCATCCCGCCTCCGACACGCTGGCCGGGCGCGCCGCGGCCGCCGCCGCCGACGTGTTCGAGAGCCTGACGCGCTATTACGGCAAGCCCGAATGGGGCGTCTCGCCGATCGAGATCGAAGGCGAACCCGTCGATATCGCGATCGAGTCCGTCTGGTCGAAGCCGTTCTGCGATCTGCTTCACTTCGACCGCGACCGCGACCAGCTCGCCCGCGCCCGCAAGACGAAGCCGGGCGCGATCGACGATCCCAAAGTGCTGCTGGTCGCGCCGATGTCGGGCCACCACGCCACGCTGCTGCGCGGCACGGTGGAGGCCTTCCTGCCCGATCACGAGGTCTACATCACCGACTGGACCGACGCGCGCATGGTCCCCGTGATCGAGGGCCGCTTCGATCTCGACGACTATGTCGACTATGTCCGCGAGATGATCGCGGCGATCCCGGGCGAGGTCCACGTCGTCGCGGTGTGCCAGCCGGGCCCGCCGGTGCTGGCGGCGGTCTCCCTGATGGCCGAGGACGGCGATCCCGCCCGGCCGGCCTCGATGACCTTCATGGGTTCGCCGATCGACGCGCGCGAGTCGCCTACGGTTCCCAACAAGCTGGCCGAGGAGCGGCCCTATTCCTGGTTCGAGAACAATCTCATCCACACCGTACCCGCGCCCTATCCCGGCGCGATGCGGCGGGTCTATCCGGGCTTTCTGCAGCTCACCGGCTTCATCAACATGAATTTCGAGCGCCATGTCGACGCCCACTACAAGTTCTTCAATCACCTGGTCGAAGGCGACGGCGACAGCGCGGAGAAGCATCGCGGCTTCTATGACGAGTATCTCTCGGTGATGGACCTGACCGAGGAGTTCTACCTCCAGACCATCCGGGACGTGTTCCAGGAGCACCGGCTGGCCCGGGGCGAGATGGTCCATCGCGGCCGGCCGGTCCGGCCCGAGGCGATCGCCGACGTCGCGCTGATGACCGTCGAGGGCGAGAAGGACGACATCTCCGGCATCGGCCAGACCCAGGCCGCCCATGCGCTGTGCGCGGGCCTGCCCGACGCGCTGCAGGAAGACCATGTCCAGGACGGCGTCGGCCATTACGGCGTGTTCAACGGCCGGCGCTTCCGCGAAGAGATCGCCCCGCGCATGAAGGCCTTCATGCGCAAGCACGCCGGTCGAGGCTCTGCGAAAAAGAAGAAGGCGGCGTAGGGCTCAGAGCCCCATCTGCTTGACGGCGAGATCCTTCATGATCTCCTCCGAGCCGCCGCCGATCGCCATCACCTTGACTTCGCGATAGATGCGCTCGACGGGCTGGCCCCGGAGATAGCCCGCCCCGCCCAGGATCTGCATGGCTTCGGACGCGCAGAACTCGGCGGTCTTGGAGGCGGCGAACTTCGCCTTGGACAGCTGGGCGACGGGCATCTCGGCCTCGTTGATCGCCCAGGCGATGTGCAGGAGATAACTCTCCAGCGCGTCGATCTTCGCGCTCATCTCCGCGATCTTGTGGCGGACCGCCTGGTGCTCGATCAGCCTGCGCCCGAACGTCTGGCGGGCCTGCGCCCAGCCGACGGCCTCGGCGAGGCAGCGCTGCGCCATGCCGAGGCAGCCGGCGGCCAGCGCCAGGCGCTCGTAGTTGAAATTGTTCATGATCGACAGCAGGCAGGCGCCCTCCTCGCCGAGCTGGTTCTCGGCGGGCACGAAGCAGTCGTCGAAATGCAGCGTCGCGGTGTCCGACGCCCACCAGCCCATCTTGCGCTCGATGGGCGTGCGCGCGAAGCCCTCGGCGCCGGCCTCGACGAGAAACAGCGAGATCCCGCCGAAGCCTTCGCCGCCGGTGCGCGCGCCGACGACGTAATAGCCGGCCTTCATCCCGCCGGTGATGAAGGTCTTCTCGCCCTTGAGCCGCCAGCCGTTCCCGTCGCGCTTCGCCGTCGTCTTCATGCGGGAAAGATCCGAGCCGCCCGAGGGCTCGGTCATGGCCAGCGCCCCGCCGGCGCGTCCCGAGACGATCTCGGGCAGGACGCGCTTCTTGATCGCCTCGCTCGCCAGCTCGACGATCGGCGCGGTCATGATGTTGCGCGATCCCAGCGAGGCGTTGACCCCGCCCGCGCCCGTCCAGGCCAGCGCGATCCCGCTGTCCAGCCGCATCAGCGCGTCGTCGAAGCCGAGCCCGCCATAGTCGGCGGGAATGCCGAAGCCGAACAGGCCGATCTCGCCGGCCTTCTCGTGCAGGCTCCAGGGAAAGTCGCCGGCCTCGTCCCAGTCGTCGGCGAAAGGCTCGATCTCCTCGCGGGCGAAGCGGCGGACGGTCTCGCGCCAGGCGCGGCGCTCGGGCGTGTCGAAGGGGCTCTGCATGGGCGGGCTCCGGGGCTGGAGCGGCGAGCGTAGCGGCTTTCGCCGACCCCTGTCAGCGGGGCGGGGGCGCGCGTCCCTCCTTCTTCCGCGAAAGGCCCTCATCCTGAGGGCCCCGATCCCCGTCCTTCGAGACGGCCGCTCCGCGGCCTCCTCAGGATGAGGGGATCGGGGCGTCTCGAAGGACGAGGGCCGAGTGGCATAGCAGCCCTTGAACCCCCGGCCGCGCAGCGAGCCGGGGCCTCGCGGCGATCAATCGCGAGGCGGTCCCGGATCGCGCCTGCGGCGCGTCCGGGATTTCAGCTCACCCCGCGCCAGCCCTCCCCCGCTCGCGGGGGAGGGTCGGGGTGGGGGCGCGGGCCAAGGGATGCGGCGCGGCCTTCCCCTCCTCCGCGCCGCGCGCTAGGTCCGCGCCATGGACGCCCCCGCCCTGGCCGCCTTCGCCGCGGCCATCTTCGTGCTCTTCTTCACCCCCGGCCCCGGCAACGCCGCGATGGTCGCGCGCACGCTCGACCGCGGCCCGGTCCACGGCTTCGTCTACGGGGCGGGGATCATCACCGGCGACATTTTCTGGCTGACGGTCGCGGTGACAGGGCTCACAGCGCTGGCGGGGTCGCTCGGCGGCTGGACCTGGGTCGCGAAACTGGCCGGGGCGGGCTTTCTCGGCTGGATGGCCTGGGGCGCGTTCCGCAATGCGCTCGACCCCGAGGCCGCCGCGCGCAGGGTCCGTCCGCGCACAAGGCTGGGGCTGGCGGCGACTTACGCCGCGGGCGTGGCGATGCCGCTGTCCAACCCCAAGCCGATCGTCTTCTACCTGTCCTTCCTGCCGGCCTTCTTCGACCTCTCCGCCGTCACGCCGGCGGTCTACGCGGCGATGATCGGGATGATGCTGGCGATGTATTTTCTCGTCGCCGGGGTGCATGTCGGCCTCGCCCACCGGGCGCGGGACTGGCTGACCTCGAAGGGCGTCAAGCGCTGGGCCGACGCGATCACCGGGACCATTCTCGCCGCCGTGGCGGTCGTGCTGCTTTTTCGCTAGCGCCTCGCGCGCGTACGTACGCGTGCGCGCGCATGCGTGCGCGCGATGGCCATGGGCCCCGACGCAGTTTAGAAGGGGCGCATGACGGATGAATCGAACCCCAATAACGGCGAATACGGCGCGGAATCGATCAAGGTCCTCAAGGGCCTCGACGCGGTGCGCAAGCGCCCCGGCATGTATATCGGCGACACAGACGACGGCTCGGGCCTGCACCACATGGTCTACGAGGTCGTCGACAACGCCATCGACGAGGCGCTGGCGGGCTATTGCTCGCAGGTCACCGTGACGCTGCACGCCGACGGCTCGGCCAGCGTCGAGGACGACGGCCGCGGCGTGCCCACCCAGATCCACGAGGAGGAGGGCGTCTCGGCCGCCCAGGTCATCATGACCCAGCTCCACGCGGGCGGGAAATTCGACCAGAACTCCTACAAGGTCTCCGGCGGTCTGCACGGCGTCGGCGTGTCGGTCGTCAACGCGTTGAGCGAATGGCTCGACATGACGATCTGGCGCGACGGCAAGGAACACTTCATGCGGTTCCGCCACGGCGAACCGGATAACGGCGAGGACCTCAAGGTCGTCGGCGACGCGCCGGACCGCTCGGGCACGCGCGTGCGCTTCCTGCCCAGCCAGGAGACCTTCTCCGACATCAATTTCGACCGCGCCCGGCTGCATCACCGGCTGCGCGAGCTCGCCTTCCTGAATTCCGGCGTCCGCATCGTGCTGCGCGACGAGCGCGAGGCCGAGCCGGTCGAGGAGGTGATGGAGTATGACGGCGGCGTCGCGGCCTTCGTGGCCCATCTCGACCGCACCAAGCACCCGCTCTTCCCCGACCCGGTGCTGTTCACCGGCGAGCGCGAGGGCGTCAGCGTCGACATCGCGATGCAGTGGAACGACAGCTACCACGAGACGGTGCTGTGCTTCACCAACAACATCCCCCAGCGCGACGGCGGCACCCACCTCGCCGGCTTCCGCGGCGCGCTCACCCGGGTGATCAACAACTACGCCGCCAGCTCGGGCATCGCGTCCAAGGCCAAGGTCGCCATCACCGGCGACGACGCGCGCGAGGGGCTGACCTGCGTTCTGTCGGTGAAGGTCCCCGACCCGAAATTCTCCTCCCAGACCAAGGACAAGCTGGTCTCTTCCGAGGTTCGCCCGGCCGTCGAGGGCCTGGTCTATGAAAAGCTCACCGAGTGGTTCGAGGAGCACCCCGCCGAGGCCAAGTCGATCATCACCAAGATCGTCGAGGCCGCGACCGCGCGCGAGGCCGCGCGCAAGGCCCGCGAGCTGACGCGCCGCAAGTCCGCGCTCGACATCACCTCGCTGCCGGGCAAGCTCGCCGACTGTCAGGAGAAGGATCCGGCGAAGTCCGAGCTGTTCATCGTGGAGGGCGACTCCGCGGGCGGATCGGCCAAGCAGGGCCGGCACCGGAATTTCCAGGCCGTGCTGCCGCTTCGGGGCAAGATTCTCAATGTCGAGCGCGCGCGCTTCGACAAGATGCTGTCATCCGACCAGATCGGCACGCTGATCACGGCGCTCGGCACCGGCATCGGGCGCGACCAGCTCGATATCGACAAGCTGCGCTACCACAAGGTCATCATCATGACCGACGCCGACGTGGACGGCGCCCATATCCGCACGCTGCTGCTGACCTTCTTCTACCGGCAGATGCCCGAGCTGATCGAGCGCGGCCATCTCTACATAGCCCAGCCGCCGCTCTACAAGGTCGCGCGCGGCAAGTCGGAACGCTACATGACCGACCAGGCCGAGATGGACAACTCGCTGATCGAGGAAGGCTCCCACGAGGCCAGCCTCGAACTCGAGAACGGCGAGGTGCTCACCGGCGCCGACCTCGCCGAACGCGTCAAGCAGGCCCGCGGCGTGGTGCTCGCGCTGGAGCGGCTGACCGCCCGCGCGCCCGCCTTCGCGCTCGAGGCCGCCGCGCTGTCGGGCGCGCTGCATCCCGACGTCACGCAGGACCAGGCCGACGCGACGGCGGCCCGGCTGGCGCGGTCGTCCGACGAGGGGGAGCAGGACTGGCATGGAACCGTCGCGCCCGAGGGCGCGCTGGTGCTCAAGCGCGAGGTGCGCGGGGTGACCGAGACCGTCGTGCTCGACGAGAAGATCCTCGCCAGCCCCGACGCCAAGCGCCTGCAGGAACGCGCGGGCGCGATCGCCGGCGATTACGACGGCCCGGCGGTGTTCCGCCGCAAGGACGTCGACACCGTGGTCTACGGGCCGTGGGGGCTCGTGGAGACCGTTCAGAAGGCCGGCGCCAAGGGCATGAAGATCCAGCGCTACAAGGGGCTGGGCGAGATGAACCCGGACCAGCTCTGGGAGACCACGCTCGATCCCGAGGCGCGCTCGCTGCTCCAGGTCTCGATCAAGGAGGCCGACACCGCCGACGAGCTGTTCTCCCGGCTCATGGGCGACGTCGTCGAGCCCCGCCGCGAGTTCATCCAGGAATTCGCGCTCGAAGCCGAGGTGGATGTTTGATCGCATTGAAATCCCGGACGGCGCGCAGCGCCGATCCGGGACCTCGTCGCGATTAACCTCCATGAGGCCCCGGCTCTCGCTCCGCTCGGCCGGGGTTTCAGGAACTGAGCTGAACTGAAATCCCGGAAACGGCGAAGCCGTTATCCGGGACCTCCCGGCGATTGTCCTCCCAGAGGCCCCGGCTCTTCCTGCGGTCGGCCGGGCTTTCAGGTCAGCAGATCCGGATAGAGGTCGCGCCAATCCGGATTGACCGACTCGATCAGTTCGATCTTCCAGGCGCGCCGCCATTTCTTCATGCGGCGCTCGCGTTCAGCCGCCCCCATAACGTCGACATGCCCCTCGAAATAGACGAGCCGGGTCAGATTGTACTTTGCGGTGAAGCGGCTGCCGGCGCCGCAGCGATGCTCCCACATGCGGCGGATCAGCTCGGCGTTGCACATGCCGATATAGAGAACCCCATACGGCCGGTTGGTGAGGATATAGACCCAGGCGCCGTACATCGCCGAACTCGAGTTGCGCGATTAACGACTTTTGATTGTATTTGAACTCCCGGAAGTCGCGAAGCGGCGATCCGGACCTCGTGGCGGAGATCCTCCCGGAGGCCGCGGCTCTCCCTTCGGTCGGCCGGGGTTTCAGTGCTGCAATGTGGATGAAATTCCGGACGGCGCGCAGCGCCGATCCGGGACCTCGTCGCGATTGACTTCAAAGAGGCCCCGGCGCTCGCTTCGCTCGGCCGGGGATTCAGGGATGAATCAGCCTCAAACCTTCTCCACCACGCGCTTGAGCGCGTCGCGCACCTCGCCGGCGATCGCGCCCAGAGAGTCGTTCTCCACGGCCTGCATCGAGGCGACGGGATCGACGGCGGCGATCTCGGTTCCGCCCTTCGCCTCCTGGAGAATGACGTTGCAGGGCAGCATGACGCCGATCTTGTCCTCGGCCTGAAGCGCCTGGTGGGCCATCTCCGGGTTACAGGCGCCGAGGATGCGATAGGGGCGGAAATCGCGGCCGATCTTGGCCTTGAGCGTAGCGGCCACGTCGATCTCGGTGAGCACGCCGAAGCCCTCGGACTTCAGCGCCTCGCGCACGCGCGTCTCGACGGCGTCGACGTCGGTCTCGGGCACGGTGCGGGCGATGTAGTAGCTCATGGACTCTCTCCTGTTTCGCCGGAAACGCGCGCGGATCGGCGGAGTTCCGGAGCGGCCTCAACTCCGCTCGGTCCTTGGGCTTCCCCGCCTTCGCGGGGACAGGTGACCCAATGATCAGTCATCAATGACCGCGCAGGCAATTCCGAAGGCCCTCGTTCTTCGAGACGCCCCGATCCCCTCATCCTGAGGAGGCCTGTCCCCTCGTGCTTCGAGACGCTCGCTGACGCTCGCCCTCAGCATGAGGGAACAGGCCGTCTCGAAGGACGGGGATCGGGGCCCTCAGAGCCTGCTCCGGACTTGATCCGGGGGCGAGGGCCTTGTGACGCCTGAATTCCGGGCCGCCCCCTACTCCGCCGGCGCGTCCCCGCCGGCCTCGTAGCCGTCCATCAGCTCCTGCATCAGGAAGGTGTACTCGAGCGCGAGGCGCCGCGCGGTCTCGCGCAGATTGGCCGCGGCGGAATGGCCGCCCTCGATGTTCTCGTAATACAGGACGTCCTCGCCGAGCGCGTCGAGCAGATAGGCCATCTTGCGGGCGTGGCCCGGGTGGACGCGGTCGTCCTTCGTCGAGGTCAGAAGGAAGAGCGGGGGATAGTCCGTCTCCGGATCGACATTGTGCAGCGGCGAAATCGAGCGCAGGAAGGCGCGCTCGTCGGGGTTCTCGTCCGGGAAGCCGTACTCGTCCTGCCAGCTCGCGCCCGCCAGAAGCAGGTGGAAGCGCAGCATGTCGAGCAGCGGCACTTGGCTGATCACCGCGCCCCAGAGATCGGGCCGCTGGGTGTACATCACGCCGGTGAGCAGGCCGCCATTGGAGCCGCCCTGCACGGCGAGCTGGTCGGACGTCGTCACGCCCCCGGCGATAAGGTCCTCGGCCACCGCGATCATGTCGTCATAGATGCGCTGGCGATTGGTCCTGAGGCCGGCCTGGTGCCATTCGGGGCCGAACTCGCCGCCGCCGCGGATATTGGCGAGCACGAAGGTCCCGCCATTCTCCAGCCACAGCCGGCCGCGCGTGCCCGAGTAGGACGGGTCGAGGCTGACCTGGAAGCCGCCATAGCCGTAGAGCAGCGTCGCGCCCGGCTCGGTCCGGCCTTCCGGACGGACGACGAAATAGGGGATCATCGTTCCGTCGGCGCTCTCGGCCTCGCGCTGTTCGACGGTGAAGCCCGACGCGTCGAACCAGTTCGGCAGCGCCTTCGCCGGCTCGAGGCTCAGCGTCTCCGGCTCGACGCGATAGAGCGTGTCCGGCGTGAGATAGCCCTCGGCCTGGACGAAGGCGATCTCGGAGTGGTCGTCGGTCGCGACGATGTTGATCGCGCTGTTGTCGGGCGCGTCCACCGGCTCGCTGCTCCAGCCCGAGTCTTCGGAGAAGGTGAAGGCCTCGAGCGAGCCCACGACGTTGCGGTTGATCACCATGTAGAGCCGGCTCGCCGTCGTGCCCATGCCGCCGACGGATTCGCGCTCGCCCGGCGCGTAGACGGTGTGAATCTCGGGCAGCTGGCCGGACTCGGCGAATTCGCTCATGGAGAAGGACAGCACCGCGCCGGTGGCGTAGGTCGGCCCGCCCTCGACCGGCGTCCAGTCCTGCTCGATCGTGAACAAGAACTGGTCGCCGAACAGGCCGCGCGGGCTCGATTTCGGCGGCAGCGGCATGCGCACGGGCTCGCCGCGGGCTTCGTCCGGCAGCAGCCAGTACGCGCTCTCGAAGAAGGTGTTGGATTCGATGGCGACGAAGTACGGATCCTCGTCGGCGTACTGGAAGCGCGCCGGCCAGACGCCGACATCGCTGGCGTCGCCGGAGATCACCGTTTCGGCGTCTTCGATCGGGGTTCCCCGCTCCCAGCGCTTGATGACGAAGGGATAGCCCGACGTGGTCGTCTCGTCCGGATCGAGCGCGGTGGCGATCAGGAGCGCGTCCCGGTCGATCCAGGTCGTCGCCCCCTTGGTCTCGGCGATCTCGAAGCCGTCCGCGACGAAGCTCTGCGAGGGAATGTCGAACTCGCGGCGCACCGCGGCGTCGGACCCGCCGTCCGACAGGGTCAGGATGCAGCGGTTATAATCCGGCGCCAGGCAGCTCGCGCCCTGCCAGACCCAGTTCGTGTCTTCTTCCTCGGCCAGCGCGTCGAGATCGAGCACGACCTCCCACTCCGGGGCGTCGGTCATGTAGCTCTCGGGCGAGGTGCGCCGCCAGATCCCGTGGGTGTGCTCGGCGTCGCGCCAGAAATTCCAGAGCTGGCCGCCGCGCACGCCCGGATAGGGAATGCGCGCATCGCTCTCGACGATCTCGAGCGCCTGCTCGTAGAGCCGGTCATAGCGCGGATCGGCCTGCAGCCGGCCCAGCGAGCGCTCGTTCATCGAACGGGCGAACTCGAGCGCGCGCTCGCCCTCGACCTCCTCGAGCCAGACAAGCGGCGTCTCCTCGGCCTGGATCGCGGCGTTCAATTCGGCGCCGGACATCTCGCTCGCGTCGGTCTCGGTCTCTGCAGTCACGTCGGCGTCCTCTTCGGCGGGCGGCTCGCAAGCGGCGAGCGCCAGCACGGCGGCCGCGGCGGACAGGATCAGGCGCGTCTGGCGCATGAAGTCGATCTCCCGGAAATGTCGTGAACCCTCGCGCGCATTCAAGCGCGCGCCGGGCGAGGCGTCAAAGGCCTCGACTACCCCTCCGACGCCTCGTCGGCCTGGTTGTATTTGAGCGTGATCGGCACGCTGGCCATGGCGAAGATCAGCGTGAGCGGCATCACGCCCCAGAACTTGAAATTCGCCCAGAAGGCCTCGCTGATCGCGAACCAGTCGAACCAGCGCGCGCTCGCGCTCACCGTGGAGTCGGTGATGTGGCGCCAGAGGAACTCGTTGAGCAGCGCCAGGAACTGGAAGAACACCGCCCAGCGGATGGCGAGTATCGTCCAGACCCGCTCGGGCAGCGAGAACAGCGATCCGAACAGCGCCTTCCACACATTGAAGCCGAACGCGAAGCTGATGAGGATCGCATACGAGAAGATCAGGTTGATGATGGTCGGCTTGAGATAGATGAAGATCGGGTCGCGCAGATAGATCGTCATGCCGCCGAACAGCATGACGATGACGAAGGTCACCACGAGCATGGGCGGGAAGCGCTTCTGGGCGGTCACCGAGACGACGAGCGCCAGCGCCGTGGCGGCCATGAACGTCCCCGTCGCCCAGTAGATCGCCATGTCGCCGGCCATGCGGTTGGCGACGTTGTAGACGATCATGAAGACCGCCACCGGCCCCACGTCGACCAGCAGCTTCGAGCCCTGGCCCAGCGTTTCGGCGTTCTTGCTCATGCGCGGCGCGCTCCCTCGGTCAGCCCCCGCCGCCCTGCATGCCTCAATACGACGGCGATGGCCAGACGGATGCGGCGGGACTCAGCCCGCGCTGCGGCCCCAACGGGCCCGCCAGCCGCGCTCGTCGACATGGACGAAGGGGCCGTGGGCGGACGTCGAGCCGTAGTCGCCGAGACCGCCGAGATAGGGCGCGAAATTCGGCGTGTCCGACAGCTCTTCGACCAGCTCGTACAGCGCCGCGGCGTCGGCGGGCGTGACCTGCCCGTCGCCGTCGAGATCGTCCATGATCCCGTCGCCGTCGGCGTCGATATAGATGTCGGCCGCCCCGCCATAGATGTGGCGGGAATAGCGGCCGTTGCCGATCGCGGCGTTGTAGGCGGGCGTGCGGTAACCGCTCATCACCGTGAAGGTGTCGGCGCGCCAGCCGCGGTCGTTGGCCGCTTCGAGCAGCACTTCGAGCTTGGCCAGCAGCCGCTCGCTCAGCACCAGGTAGGGCGCGCCGTCGGCGGGCTGCTTGCACAGGAACTGGCCGAGCGTGAAGTGCGGCGAGATCTGCAGGTTTCGCAGATCCTCGGAGACCTCGGCGAAATGCCGCGGGGGCAGGTAGTTCTCGCGGCCGCGATAGGGCTCGGAGGGGTAGCGGCCCAGCCGATAGCCGTTGATGGCGTCGCCGCTGTCGGGATCGTGGGCGTGCATGACGATCAGGTTCAGGCGCATCGCCGCGCCCGCGCCGTCGATCAGGTCGACAACGGTCAGGCCGGGCGTCTCCGGGGCGGTCCAGTCGAGAGTGCGCGAGGCGGGCCGCGACGCGCCGCCCGTTCGCCAGACCAGCGGCCGGTCGGCGCGGATCGCGACCGTCTCGCCGGGCTCGGCGAAGATCGTGAACACCTCGAGATCGACCGAGAGACCGTCGCGAATGGAAAGCGAGATCGGCGTGCGCCCGGGATCGAAGGCGTCAGCCCGGGCCGGCGACGTCAGCATCAGCGCCGTCGGAATAAGGAATGCACACAGGGCGATCAGTCTCGGAATCGGGCTCATGATCCTCCTCGTTCCGCGCCGGAGCCTCCAGCGCGGCGATCAGCGCCCCGTCCCGGCCATATAGGTCCTCGAGGAAGCGCACGCCAGACTCTCCGTCAGCGACCACCGTCCAGTAGACGATGTGCACGGGGAGAGACTCCGCGAGTTCTCCCGGCGTCGCCTGCGCGCCTTCGGCGGTCTTGCGGACCCGTTGCGGCGGCCAGGCCGGCGTGTCCTGCAGCGCCCAGTCGGCGAGCTTCATCACGTCGCGGACGCGGATGCAGCCCGAGGAGAAGGCCCGCCTTTCGCGGTCGAACAGCTCCCGGTTCGGCGTGTCGTGGAGATGCACGCCATGGGGCGCGTCGAGCAGCAGCTTGATCTCGCCCAGCGCGTTGAGCGGGCCCGGCGCCTGGCGCAGCCGGTAGGGGAAGGCCTCCGCCGAGACGCTGTTCCAGTCGATCGTGTCGGGATCGACGATGTCGCCCGTGCGGTCGACGACCTGGAATCCCAGCCGCCTCACCTCGGCGGGATCGCGGCGAAAGCTCGGCAGCTCGTCCAGGATCGCGATCGAGAACGGCGTCTCCCACCAGGGATTGATGACGAAGCGCTGCAGCGGCGCGGAGAAGGCCGGCGTCGAACGGGAAGGCTGGCCCACGATGACGTCGTGGACGCGCTCGACCGCGCCGTTCGACCGGGCCTCGAGCCGGAAGGCGGGGATATTGACGACGATGCGCCGGCCGCCGTTCTCGCGCATGAGCCAGCGGCGGCGCTCGAGATTGACGCGGATCCGCGCGGCCCGCTCGGCGGGGTCGAGATTGAGCGCGGCGAGGGTGAGCGGCCCGACGACGGCGTCGGGCTCGAGCCCCGCCTGGCGCTGGAATTCCTGCACCGCGCGGGCCAGCCCGTCGTCGAAGCGCGGAGCGCCGCCGGGGTCCGCCGCGTGGAGGCCGTTCGCCCTCAAGCGTGCGCGCAGCATCTCGACGCGCCGGCCCTTGTCGCCGGGACGCAGCGCGTCTCCGGCCGGCACGTCCGGCGGCGCGTCCGTCGCCGCGCCGGCGAGGATCTCGTAGCGGGCCAGCGCCGCCCGCAGCGCGGCGTATTCGGCGTCCTGCGGCGCCAGCGCCTCCAGGCTCTCGATGACGCGATCCGTCGCGAGCGCCTCGCGCAGGCGCAGGGCGAGATCGTGGTTCGGCGGACGCGCCGGGCGATCGGGCTCGAACCGGTGCGGGTCGAGCCGGCCCTGGTCGAGATGGCAGGCGAGCCTCAGCCAGGCCCGCGTCGCGGCGCGCTCGGCGGCGTGCGAAGCCAGGCGCGGATCGCGGGCGCGCAGCGCCTCGAAGCCGTAATCGGCGGGATCGAGGCCGTGGCTCGCCGCGCCGCGCACCGCTTCGACCAGCGCGGAGTAACGATGCGCATTGTCGGGTCCGGTCCAGACCGGCCGATCGGCACGCGCGGCGTGGAAACGCGTCTCGGCGTCGGCGACGCGGGCCGCGCAGTGCTCCGAGGCGCGCGCCGGCGCGGCGCCCGCCGCGAGGACGAACACGCAAGCGATGGCGATGCGAAAGGCCAGGCCGGTCATGGGGACCCCGCAGACGGCGCGTTCCCCCGATGTCCTAGCACGGGCGCGCCGCGCGCCGGTACGGGCGCGCCTACGCCATCTGCAGGATCGCCAGCCCGAGGGCGAGCACGATCGCGAGAACGGTTCGCCGCAGCCCGAACGGCTCCTTGAGCACCAGCGCGGCGAGGATCGCGCCGAACACGATCGAGCTCTCGCGCATCGCCGCCATCGGGGCGACCGGCGCGAGCGAGAAGGCGAACAGGGCCAGCCCGTAGCTGCCCGCGCCGAACACCGCGCCGAGCGTCGCGCCCGCGCCTTCGGACCGCATGAGGCCGGGCAGGCGCCGGCCGCGGCGGACAAGCGCGGTCAGCGTGATCGGGATCGCGGTGATCAGGAAGAACCAGGCGACATAGACCAGCGGGTTTCCCGCCGCCCGCGCGCCGGAGGCGTCATTGACCGAGTAGAGCGCCGTCATGGAGGCGGCGACCAGCGCGAAGCCGAGCGCGGCGGCCTTGGGCGCGCCGTCCTTCTCCGGCCAGCCGAAGCCGATCACGGCCGCCGAGGCGATCGCCAGTCCCAGCCCGCTCAACGGCCCCAGCGGCTCGCCGAGGATGAAGGCCGCCGCGACGCCCGCCAGCGCCGGCGCGGCGCCGCGCATGACGGGATAGACGAGGCTCATGTCGCCGCGCTCGTAGGCCGCGATCGTGGCCATCTGGAAAAGCCAGTGAATGACCGCGCCGATCAGCAGGAAGCGGAACGCCTCCCAGCCCGGCGGCGGGAACAGCACGAAAACCGGAGAATAGAGCGCGACGCCGACGAGCATCAGCACGGCCCGGAACACGAGCTTGTCCGGCGACCGCTTGGTCAGCAGGCTCATCACCGCGTGCAGCAGCGCCGAGCCCAGCATCGCCGCGGCGCCGAGAAGGGCGGGATCGGTCATGGCGGCGTTCTAGGGCGTTTCGCGGGCGGGGGCAGCGGAAAGCTGGCTGAAATCCCGGACGGGCCGCAGGTCCGATCCGGGACCTCTTCGCGAGTAATCTCCCGGAGGCCCCGGCTCTCGCGCTGCTCAAGACCCTCATCCTGAGGCGCCCGATCCCCTTGACCCTTCGAGGCTCGCTGGGCTCGCACCTCAGGATAAGGGGATCGGGCTCCTCAGGATGCGGGCCTGAACGAGAGGGGCTGCTGCATTCCAAGCTGGAGGCGTGCGCGATTTGGCGCCCTCCCTCCCCTTGATGGGGAGGGTCGCGAGCGCAGCGAGCGGGGTGGGGTGACAGCCGAAAGGCGCTCTACGCTCGCCCCCACCGGACCCGGCCTGCGGCCGGGCCACCCTCCCCACGGAGGGGGAGGGAGGGAGGAAGCGAATCCCGACAGAGGGGACGCCTACCCCTCCAGCCCCGCCAGCGCCCTTGCGAACGCCCGGGCGTCGAAGTCCTGCAGATCGGCCTCGCCCTCGCCGACGCCGATATAGTGGATCGGCAGCTTGAACGTCTCGGCGACCTGGACCAGCGCGCCGCCCTTGGCGGTGCCGTCGAGCTTGGTCATGACGATGCCGGTGATCTCGGCGGCCTCCATGAAGGCCTCGGCCTGGGAGATGGCGTTGGAGCCCACCGTGCCGTCCAGCACCAGGATGGTGTGGTGCGGCGCGGTCTCGTCGAGCTTTCGGACGACGCGGATGATCTTCCTGAGCTCGTCCATCAGCTCGGTCTTGTTCTGCAGCCGGCCGGCGGTGTCGATGAGCACCGCATCATCGCCCTCGCGCCGGGCCTGGTCGACGGCGTCCCAGGCCAGCCCGGCCGCATCCGAGCCCAGCGGGCGGGAGACGAATTTCGCCCCGGCGCGCCCGGACCACACGTCCAGCTGCTCGATCGCCGCGGCGCGGAAGGTGTCGCCGGCGGCCACCACCACGTCGCCGCCGTCGCGCGTCATCTTGACGGCGAGCTTGCCCAGCGTCGTGGTCTTGCCCGACCCGTTGACGCCGACGAACAGCACGATGCGCGGCGCCGGGCCGGACATGTCGAGCGGCTGCTGGTAGGGCAGAAGCGTCTCGGTCACTACGTCGGCGAGCGCTTCGCGGATCTCGGGATCGGTGACCTCCTTGTCGAACTTCTCCTTGGCCAGCTTCGCGACGACCTTCGCCGCCGTCGCCGCGCCGAGATCGGCGGCGATGAGGAGATCCTCGAGCTCCTCGAGCGCCTCGTCGTCGAGCTTGCGCCGGGTGAAGAAGCTCGAGACGGATTCGGAGATCTTCGACGAGGACTTCGACAGCCCCGACGCGAGGCGCGAGAAGAAGCCCTTCTTCCCGGCGTCCGGTTCGGGTTCGGTTTCGGGCTCCGGTTCAGCCGCTGCTTCCGGCTCGGCCTCCGGTTCGGGTTCCGGTTCAGGCTCGAGCGCCGGTTCCGGTTCGGGGGCGGGTTCGGTCGCGGCTTCCGCCTCGGGCTCCGGCTCCTCGGGTTCGACGGCCTCCCGGCTCTCGAATGCCTCGTCGGGCAGGTCGGGACCGTCGGCGAGCGTCTCCGGTTCGGCGGGTTCCGGCTCCGGCGCGCTTTCGCGCGGCTCGGGCGCGGGTTCCGCTTCCGGCTCGGCTGGCGCTTCTTCCGGCGCGGGTTCGGGCGCGGCTTCCTCGACCGGCGCCGCGGCGGCTTCAGCCTCGGCGCGCCGGGCCTCGGCCTCGCGCGCCTCCGCCTCTTCCTTCTTTTTCTTCTTCTTCCGTCCGAAGCCGAACCAGCTCATCGCGCCGCCCCGATCGCCTCCGCCGTCAGCACCTGGCCGTCATGGCCCGTCGCCCGCGCGCGCACAAGCGCGCCGGGGCGCGCCGGCGTCGCCAGGCGCGCCGGCGTGAAATCGGCGGCGCGCGCGAAGCCGGGCTTCTCGACGAGAAACTCCATTTCCGCGCCGACGCGGCCGTCGAGATGACGCGCGCGGGCGGCGTCGCCCTTCTCGCGCAGGCGCCGGGCGCGGTCCTTGATCGCCGCGCCGTCGAGCTGGGGCATGCGCGCGGCCGGCGTGCCCGGGCGCGGCGAGTAGGGAAAGACGTGCAGCCAGGCGAGATCGCATTCGTCGACGAGCCGCAACGTGTTCTCGAACATCGCCTCGGTTTCGGTGGGAAAGCCCGCGATCAGGTCGGCGCCGAAGGCGATGTCGGGACGAACCTTGCGCAGCCGCTCGGTGAGCGCGATCGCGTCGGCGCGCAGATGCCGGCGCTTCATGCGTTTCAGGATCATGTCGTCGCCGGCCTGCAGGGAGAGATGGAGATGCGGGCAGAGCCGCTCTTCCTCGGCGATCGCGGCGAACAGGTCGTCGTCGATCTCGATGGCGTCGATCGAGGACAGCCTCAGGCGCGGCAGGTCGGGAACCTGCTTGAGGATCGCGCGCACCAGCCGGCCGAGCTTGGGTTCGCCGGGCAGGTCCTGACCCCAGCTCGTGAGATCCACCCCGGTGAGCACGACTTCCGAATGGCCGGTTTCGACGAGCCTTCGCACCTGGTCGACGACGTCGCCGGCCGGCGCGGAGCGCGCATTCCCGCGTCCGTAGGGGATGATGCAGAAGGTGCAGCGATGATCGCAGCCGGTCTGGACCTGGACATAGGCGCGCGCCTTGCCGTCGAGCCCGTCGACGAGATGATCGGCGACCTCGCGGACTTTCATGATGTCCTCGACGGCGACCTTTTCGCCGCCGGTGACCGCCTCGGCGCGGAAGGTCTCCGGACGCAGCTTCTCGGCGTTGCCGATCACCCGGTCGACCTCGGCCATGGTCGCGAACTGGTCGGGATCGATCTGGGCGGCGCATCCGGTGACGATCAGCTGCGCGTCGGGCTTGTCGCGGCGCATGCGGCGGATCGTCTGGCGCGCCTGGCGGACGGCCTCGTTGGTCACCGCGCAGGTGTTGACGATCACCGCGTTCTCGAGCCCGCCGGCGCGCGCATGATCGCGCATCACCTCGGACTCCCAGGCGTTCAGCCGGCAGCCGAAGGTGACGATCTCCAGCCCGTCGTCCGCCTCGTCGGCGGCCGCGGCGAGGTTTTCCACAGGCGCGGTCATGGGCGCGGAAAGTGGGGGAGGCGCATCACCCGGTCAAGACGCGCGCAGCCGCGCGCTCGGCGGGGTTCGACGAGGTCGAGCCCGATCTCGCCCTCGAACTCGACCGGGCCGGACAGGTGGACGTGGTCATCGGCGTCCCAGCGCACGCCGAGCGCGCCGCCGTCGGCCTCGACGCGCGCCTCGCGGTCGGCGAGGCCGCGGCGATGCGCGGCGACGAGAGCGGCCGCCGCGCCGGTGCCGCAGGCCAGGGTCAGCCCCGCGCCGCGCTCCCAGACCCGAAGCCGGATATCGTCGCGAGCGCGAATCTCGGCGAAGCCGACATTGGCGCGCTCGGGAAACAGCGCATCGGTCTCCACCTGCGGACCGGTCTCCGCGACGGGAACGGCGTCGACATCGTCGACGAAGAAGACGACGTGGGGATTGCCCATCGACACCGCGCCCGGGCTTTCCAGCCGCCCGCCGCCGGGCAGGTCGACGGCGTAGTCGAGGCTCAGCGCATCCATCTCGCGGGCCAGCGGGATCTCGCGCCAGCCGAAGCGCGGCCGGCCCAGATCGACCTCCGCGCTCCCGTCGGGGAGCCGGCGCGCCGCCAGCGGGCCGCCGGCGCTCGCCATGGCGAGCGTCTCGCGGCCGCCTTCGCCGAAGACCAGGGCGGCGGCGGCGCGCGCGCCATTGCCGCAGGCGCCGACCTCGCCGCCGTCGCGGTTCCAGACCCTGAGCCGGAAATCGGCCGCGTCGCAGGGCTCAAGCACGAGCAGCTGGTCGAAGGGATGCGCCGCCGCGACGGCGCGCACGAGATCGGCGTTCAGCGCGGGCGGCGCGGCGGCGTCGCGCGCGTCGATCACCACGAAGGCGTTGCCCGCCCCGTTCATCCGCATAGCCTTCATGCCTCAGCCCATACGCCTTCCCCGACCGCCCGCCAAGACCGCCGATCAAGCGACGCATAACGGCCTAGTGACTTTGCCGTGTCTCTCACGCAGCTTATTTAGGGGGCCGATGTCGATACCGTTTCTAATTCCTCTGGCGACCGCGCTGATGATGCAGGCGGCCGCGGACGACGCGCCCGACGCGCCGACCGCAGAGTCGCCGCGGCCGGTCGTCGTCGAGCTGTTCACCAGCCAGGGCTGCCCGATGTGCCCCGACGCGAACGCCCTGCTGGAGGAGCTGGGCGAGGACGAGGACGTCATCGCGATCGCCTACGGGGTGAGCTACTGGAACATGTTCGGCTGGGAGGACCGCTTCGCCAAGCCGGAGTTCAACGTCCGCCAGCAGGATTACGTCGCGGCCGGAGAGGCGACGCGGGTCTACACCCCGCACTTCGTCGTCAACGGCTCGCCCGAAAAGCTGGCCTTCCGGCGCGAAACGATCGTCGAGGCGGTGGATGCGGCCCGTCCGTTGCCGCCGCTGCTCGGCCTGGAGGAGAGCGCCGGAGAGATCACCGTGCGCCTCGACGGCCCGGGACGCGAGACCGCGGCGAATGTCTGGATGGTCGAATACGAGCCGGGCGGGCAGGTCATGCGCATCGAGGGCGGCTCGAACGCCGGCGTCGACATGCGCCATTACAACATGGCCACCGGGCTGACCCGGCTGGGCGAGTGGGACGGCGGCGAACTCACCTTCACCTTCCCCGCGCCCGACGAGGACGAGGGTTGCGTGGTGCTCGTGCAGGCCGCCGACGGCGGCCCGGTCCTTGCCGCGGCCCGCCTCGACTAGCCGCCCTCGCCTTCCGGCTCAGGCGGCGCGGGCCGTTCGGCGAGCCCCGTCAGGGGCCGCGTCATCCGCTCATAGGCGTCCTCGCTGACCCGGAAGGCCCAGCCCTCGGCGAGCGCGTCGAAGCGCTCGGCCTCCGCCTGCGCGTCGTCGGTGAGCGCCTGGAAATCGATCGTCGCCCAGGCCGTCCCGTCCTGAATGCGGAAGGTGTAGGCGTAGACCAGCCCGTCGAACGCGCCCCCGGCGTGGCGCGCCACCACCCGGCGCGTGATCTCGGATTCGGGCCGAACGTCGCGGAAGCGCACCCGCGCGCCGGCGACGGCGACGCCGTTGCCGGCGCCGGCGGTGATCATTGACCACCCGTCGGGGCGGCGAAGTTCGAAATTGCGGCTCGCGCGGCCGGGCTTCTCCAGCCGGTAGCCGGGGCCCGACGCCGGCTCGATCTCGGCGGCGGCCACCCGATCGGGATCGATGTTCATGAAGTCGAGCCCGAGCCAGGCCCCGGCGTCGGCGAGATCCGGCAATCGCCCCTCCACCGAATAGGCGCGCGCCCCGCCGGCCGGGCGGATATAGGCGCCGGTCTCGCCGCGCGCGTCGCCCACGATGAGATCGGCCAGGCGCGATCCGTCCTCGGCGACGACGGTGAGGCGCACGCCCTCGCCGCCCGCGGTCGGATCGCCGAGGCCGAGCCGGGAGAGCTTGTCGGGATCGCGCGTCATCACGCGGCGATAGCGCAGCTCGGCGAGCGCGCCGTCGAGCGCGGCGATGCGCTCGGGCCGGACCGGGTATCCGCCGCGCGAGGGCATGGTCCAGCCGTCCTCGCCGCGAACCAGGCGGAACATCGTGTCGGCGGCGGTGATCTCGATGATCTGCGCGGTCTCCGCCTGCGCCGGCCAGTCGGGCAGGACCGGTCCGGCGACCTCAGGCCGGGCGCCCCGCGCGGCGTCGCGCCACAGCGCCACGCCGGCGAGGATGATCACCAGCACGGCCAGCGAGGACAGCCAGGCCGCGGTTCGGCGGCGGCGGGCGGCGGGAGTCGCGGTCATGGCGCGCCTCTCCGGCGCAGGAAGAGGAAGATCGCGCCGAGCAGCGCGACGCCGAGCGGCGGCGCCCACATCGTCCAGAAGACGAGCGCGCGCTCCAGCGCGTCGATCTCGCGCCGGAAGCCGCGCTCGACCTCGCGCAGTCGGGCGCGGGCCTCGACCATGCGCGCGCGCAGCTGTTCGGCCTCGGCGGCCTCGTCGCGGCTGGCGCCCCCGAGGACGGAGGACTCGCCCGCGGCGTTGAGTTCCTCAAGTCGTTCGCGCGCCGCCTCGAGTTCGGCCTCGAGCTCCCTCTGAACCTCGAGATAGCGCGCCTCCGCCTCGGCGCGCAGCGCCTCGACGCGCGTCATCGGCCGCGCCGAGGAAGATCGCGAGCGCAGCGAGACCAGGGCGGGATCACCCGCCAGGCGGTCGGCGAGATTGAGCGCCAGCGCGGGGTTGTCGGCGACGATGCGACCGCCGTCGACGGGATCGGATCGCAGGTAATAGGCCGGGTCCAGCCAGTCGGCGTCGGCGATCACGACGACCTCGCCGGGCCCGGCGGACGCCGACAGGTGATCGGACGGCTCGAACGCGATCTCGCCGGCGGGCGGCCCGTCAGGGTATGCCGTCGAGAGCGCGCCCGAGACACGCGCGGCGAGCGTCAGCGGCGCGTCGTCGTCCGGCGCGTAACCGGCGAGCAGCTCGGCGGGGCCCGGCGAGCCCGCCGCGATGTCGACATCGAGCCGGGCGCCGTCGGGACTGGTGCGCACGAGCGGCTCGAACGCCGTATCCGCGCCCTCGGCGGGGGTCAGAAGCCCCGGCGAGCCGAAATTGATCCCGCGCGCCAGCGCCGCCGTCGCCGGCGACTCCGCGCTCAGACCCGCGGGCGGGGCGGCGAACCAGAGCGGATAGGCGCGCGTGCGCGCGCGTCCGTCCTCGACGACCTGGACGGGCAGGCCGTGGGCGCGGTCCATCACCGCCACGGTCGGATCGTACCGCACGCCCCAGGCGGCCAGCAGCCGCGGCAGATCGGAGGCGCGTTGCGCCTGGACCGGCGGCACGCCGTCCGGGCCGGGCTTGAGCGCCACATGGGCCAGCGGGTCGACGGCGACCAGCACGCGGCCGCGCGACAGCGCGAACTGGTCGACGAGATAGGTCTGGCCCTCGCTCAGCGGCGGGGGGTGCAGGAGAAACAGCGCGTCGACGTCCGGGATCGCCTCGAATCCGGCGTCGAGCCATCTCACGTCGAAGGCGCCCGCGAGCTCGTCGATCACCGGGTTGGCCGAGTCGCCCTCGCCGTCGGGCTCGAAGGGCAGATCGGAGATCACCGCGATCGAGGGGATGCGCGCGCGCTCCAGCTGAGCGATGACGCGAACGAGCTCGTACTCGAGACGCGCCTCGTCGGCCGGGTCGAAGAAGCCGATCATGCGTTCGTCGTCGACGGCGTTCCGGCCGACGAGTCCGAAGAAGATCCGCCCGCCGGCGTCGCCGGAGATCGGCTCGAGACCCGCGGTGATGGCGGCGTCCTCCGCCTCGGAGAACGGCTCGGGGTCGACCTCGTCGAGCCGGATCATGCCGCGGGAGCGCGCCGTCATCGTGCGCAGCAGCTCGCGCACCCGGGCCGCGTAGGCGCGCAGGCCGGGATAGCGCGCGGCTTCGGTGCGCGAGTAATAGAAGGTGAGGTCGACGGGCTCGTCGAGCCGGTCGATCACGGTGCGCGCGCCCGGGCTGAGCGCGTAGAGCCCGCGCTCGGTGAAGTCCGCGCGGACCCCGCGGAGCAGCACGTCGGAGATCAGGTTGCCGCCGGCGAAAAGCACGATCACCGCGGCGATCACCACGGCGGCGAAGCGGGCATGGCTCATCGTCCGCCTCCCCGGTGCGCGTCGACCAGCGTCATCGCCGCGACCAGACCGGCGGCGATCAGCGAGACGAAGTAGACGATGTCGACCGCGCTCACGACGCCGCGCCTGAGCGAATCGAAGCGCGCCAGCGCCGACAGCTCGGCGAGCGCCTCGACCGCCGCGCCGGGCAGCCGCGCGGCCAGCGCGTCGAGGACGAAAGGCAGGCCGGACACGGTGATGAGGAAACAGGCGCCCGCGCCGAGCACGAAGGCGATCACCTGGTTGGACGTCGCCGCGCTGAGCGCCTGGCCGACGGCGAGATAGCCGCCCGCCAGCAGGAGCGCGCCGCCGTAGGCCGTGGCGATGGCGGCGTTGTCGGGCGCGCCGAGATAGTTCACCGCCGCCCACATCGGCGCGGTCAGCGCGAGCGCGATCGCCGCGACCGTCCAGGCGGCGAAGAACTTGCCGGACGCCGCAGCCCAGAGCGGGATCGGCGCGGCGAGCAGCATCTCCAGCGTGCCGCGATCGCGTTCTTCCGACCACAGGCGCATGGCCAGCGCCGGCATGAGAATCAGCAGCAGCCAGGGCATGTAGTCGAACAAGGGCGCGAGATCGGCGCGGCCGGTCTCGAACAGCCCGCCGACATGCCAGGCGAAGCCCGGCGCGGCGATGGCGAACACCACGAGGAACACATAGGCGAGCGGCGTCTCGAAATACGCCGCAAGCTCGCGCCGGTAGACCGCCAGCATCGGCCTCACGAAGCGCCCTCCTCGACCGGCTTGTCCTTGCCCGAAGCGCGTTCGCGGACGATTTCGCGGTCGCCGGCGGTCATCGCGCGGAAGGCGCTCGCCAGACCGCCGTCGGGGCCCGCCGCGGCGAGTTCGTGCGGCGTCTGGTCGGCCACGATCCGGCCGCCGGCGATGACGATGGCGCGGCTGCACACCGCCTCGACCTCGTCGAGCAGGTGCGTCGAGATGATGATGGCCTTCTTCGGCGCCATGTCGCGGATGAGCGCGCGCACCCCGTCCTTCTGGTTCGGATCGAGGCCGTCGGTGGGTTCGTCGAGAATGAGGATCGGCGGGTCATGAGCGATCGCCGCGGCGAGCGCGGCGCGGCGCTTGTAGCCCTTGGACAGCGTGCCGATCGGCTGGCTTGCGGCCGCGCCCAGCTTGGCGAGCTCGAGCGCGCGATCCTCCGCGTGCTTCAGATTCGCGCCCGAGAATCCGCGCGCGCGGAGATGAAAGCGGGTGAAGCCGCGCGGCGTCATGGCGGGATAGGCCGGCGCGCCCTCGGGCAGATAGCCCAGCCGGTTCTGCGCCTCGCGGCGGTCGAGGGCCGTATCGAACCCGTCGAGCAGCGCGCGGCCGGAATCCGGTTCGAGACAGCCGGCCAGCATCCGCATGGTCGTCGACTTGCCTGCGCCGTTGGGGCCGAGAAAACCCAGCACTTCCCCGCGTTCGAGCGTGAAGGACACGCCGTCCACCGCGGCGCGGCCGCGGAATCGCTTGACCAGTTCGTCCGCGACGATCATGGGCCCGTCCGCTGCGCTGTCGTCCCGGCCCTTAGCGATAGCGGAGATAAGCCGGCGACGCCACACGGATAGCAGCCCGGACGTCATCAAATACTGAACGGGCGCGCCGGCGAATTCGTCGGCGCGCCCGAACAGGTCGGAGACGGGGAGTGTCGGCCGGCGGCCCGCCGAGATCCGGGGGGCTGGGGGGGCTGAAAATCCAGATCCAGCGAGTTTGCTCGCCGACCGACCACTGTACGATGGGGTTGGCGTGCGGCGGCGCAAGGACCAAAGTATGGCGGGATTGAGGCGCGCGATGAAAACTTCGTAATGCCTCGCCCCCAGGGGCGCCGCGCCGGCTGGCGCGACGGCGAGGAGGCTGGATGACGGCGACGAGTCCGGACCCGCGCGAAGACGTCGTGATGTTCGAACGCCGGGAGCTGGACGCCATCCTGCGCCTCTACGGCATGATGGTCGCGGCCGGCGAATGGCGCGATTACGCCATCGACGGCCTCAAGGACCGCGCCGAGTTCTCGATCTTCCGCCACGCCGCCGAGCATCCGATCTACCGGATCGTCAAGACGCCGGCCGACGCCCGCCGTCAGGGCGCCTGGAAGGTCGTCGCCGCCTCCGGGCAGATCCTCAAGCGCGGCCATGAGCTGGCGCCGGTGCTGCGCGTTTTCGAGCGCCGCCGCCTGCGCCTGGCCTGAAACGACGACGCCCCGGCCGAGGCCGGGGCGTCGCGCGGTTTCCGGATCGGGTTCGCGCCTACTGGCGATTGCCCAGCATCATCAGGATGACCTGGAACATGTTCACGAACGCGATGTAGAGATTGAGCGCGCCGTAATACGTCATCACGGCCATGGAGCGCTCGTCCCCGGCGATCTCGTAATACATCAGCTTCAGGTTCTGCGTCTGCCAGGCGGTCACGCCGGCCATCAGGCCGAGGATCGCGAACTGGATGAGCCACTGCAGGCCCGAGCTTTCGATGAAGAACACGTTGATCAGGCTGATCACGATGACGCCGATGATCCCCATGAACAGGAAGCTCTGGATCGGCTGCAGATTGGTCTTCGTCGTGTAGCCGTACAGCGACAGGCCGAAGAAGGCCGCCGCGGTGATCACGAAGGCCTGCGCGATCGTGCCGAACGTAATGGAGATCGTGCCGGTGAGCGTCTCCGCCTGGGCGCCGGACGTCGCCAGCAGCACCCACACGCCGAGACCCGAGCCGATCAGGGCGACGACCGACCAGTAGAGCACGGCCGCGCCGGTCGGCGAGGGATTGCGCATGAAGAACATCGAGCCGAACAGCAGCGCGATCGGCCCGAACTGCACGATGTAGAGCATGGGCGGCGACAGCACGAACGCCGTCACCGGCGTCACCGTGCCGACGACATAGGCCAGCACTGCGGAAAGCAGCAGGCCCAGCCCCATCTTGTTGTAGACGCCCAGCATGAAGTTCCGCAGACCCTGGTCCACGGAGGTGTCCATGGTGCGGGCGCCGTAGGCTTGCCGCGAGAAGTCGTTCATCTGTCTCTCTCAACCTTCAGGTTTTCGGCCCGTCATTCTCTGCAGCGGACCGTCGCATCTGAATATCATGCGCGGACCGCCGTGTTTCAAGGAAAACCGGAGGGCGACGGCGCCGCGCCCGATCGCACAACCTTGACCGATCCGGCCCGGCCGTGCCTGTTCGCGTCCATGTCCCTTCGCGTCTTCGCGGCGCTGCCGCTTCCCCCCGAAATCGTCGAGCGCGTCCTGCCGCTGATGAAAGGCGTTCCCGGCGCCAAGTGGCGGCCGCCGGAGAACCTTCACATCACGCTGGCCTTCTACGGCGAGCTGGACGAGGACGTGATCGAGGAGCTCGACCTCGAGCTCGGACGCATCGCCATCCCGCCGTTCGAGCTGCGCCTCGAGGGCACGGGTCATTTCGGCAAGGCCGAGCCGAGCGCGCTCTGGCTCGGGGTGAGCGAGAACCCGCTGCTTCTGGACCTGGCGCGACGCTGCGCGAAGGCCGGACAGCGCGCCGGCGCGCCGCCGGACAAGCGCAACTACCACGCCCACGTCACGATCGCCTATCTCGGCGAGACCGATTTCGTACGGCTGCAGAAATTCGAGAAGCGGCTCAATCTCTACCGCTCGGAGCCCTTCGTCGCCGACCGCTTCCATCTCTATTCGAGCCGCCAGCGCAAGCCCGGCAAGGCGAACGTCTACGAAGTCGAGGCGGAATACCCGCTGCTCGCCTGAGGCGCTCAGATTCGGCGCACCAGCCCCTCGCAGCCCTTCTCGATGAGATCGAGGGCGGCGTCGAATTCGGCGGCGTCGCCGTAATAGGGGTCGGGCACGTCGCGGCCGGCCAGCCCGATCGACCAGTCCATCAGGCGCGAGATCGGCTTTTCAGGCAGCCGGCGCGCCGACAGCGCCGTGCGCAGCCAGCGCAGGTGGCCGCCGTCGAGCGCGATCAGGTAATCGAAGCGGTGGAAATCCTCGTCGACGCACTGGCGCGCCACGCAGCCCGACAGGTCATAGCCGCGCCGCTTGGCGGCTTCGACGGCGCGCGCATCGGCCGGCTGGCCGGCGTGCCAGTCGCCGGTGCCCGCCGAAGCGAAGACGAGGTTCTTGCCCGCGCGCTCGGCGAGGACCGTCGCGACGCCCTGCGCCATCGGCGACCGACAGATATTGCCGGTGCACACGAAGAGGATATGGCGCGTTTTCTCGGGCATCACCGTCGGTTCGATCGGATTGCTGAACGCATACACCGCCGGGGCTTAAGAAGGCGTTCACGCCTGTGGCGCGGTCTCACTCCCCGGCAACGTCGAAGGCGTCCTCGAACACGGTCAGCGTCCAGACCTCTCCTGCGCCGCTCAGGCGGAACACGTCGCCATAGGCCTCCGACGGCAGCCGCCCGTCGACGCAGCCGGCCTCGCCCGCCGCAGCTTCGCCGGCGTACTCGACGATCCACAGGCAGACCGTGTTGGAGTGCTCGGCGACGAGGGTCGCCGGCGCGTCGTCGGCGCGCACCGCGTCGATGGCGTCTTCGCGCGTCAGCGCCACGTCGACCCCGCCGCCGCAGCGCGCGACATGGTCGGGTCCGGCCTGGTGGGGAATGACAGGAACGCCCGCCGCCTCGGCGGTCCGCACCGTGCGGCAGGCCGAGCTGGCGCGGGCGGCGTCGACGCCGCCGACATCCGGTCCGGCGAGAAAGGTTCCGAGACGCGCGACCATCGCTTCGCCGCGCTCGCTCAGCGGACAGTCCAGCGCGTTGCAGTCCTCCGAGATCTTCCGGGCATGGCGCACGACCAGCACCTGCCGCTCCGGCGCGGCGGGCTCGTTCGACATCAGGGCGGCGGCGATCGCGAGGGTCAGCATGCGTTGTTTCTATTGCGAATGCGCCCGGCGGGAAAGGCCGGACTCATCCCTCCATCGCCGCCTTGATCGAGGCGGCGAGCGCCTTGACCTCGTCGGCCCGGGCCGAGCCCTTGCGCCAGGCCACGCCGATCTCGCGGCCGGAGACCGGCGGGTCGAAATGGCGTACGGCCAGATCCATGCCGTCGATGAGACCCGCGTCGAGGGCCAGCTTCGGCAGCAGCGTCGCCCCGAGGCCGCTGCGCACCATCTGCACCAGGGTGTGCAGGCTCGTGGCGGCGAAATCCGATCGCGCCGCGTCCGACGCCGCGCCGCCGGGACCGCCGCCGCACACCGAGAGCGCGTGATCGCGCAGGCAGTGGCCGTCCTCGAGCAGAAGCAGCGGTTCGTCGGCCACCATCGACGGCTCGAGCCGGTTGACCTTGGCGAGCGGATGGTCCGGCGGCGCGGCGAACAGGAATTCGTCCTCGGCGATCACGGTGGTCTCGATGCCCGTCGATTCCCAAGGCAACGCGATGAGCGCGGCGTCGAGCCGCCGCTCCTTGAGCGCGTCGACCAGCCTGTGGGTGAGGTCCTCGCGCAGGAACAGCTCAAGCTTCGGGAACTCGTCGCGCAGCGCGGGCAGGACCTTCGGCAGCAGAAAGGGCGCGATCGTCGGGATGACGCCGAGCCGGAACTGGCCGGTCAGCGGCTCGCCGGCGGCGCGGGCGGCGTGGACCAGATCCTCGGCCTCGGTCAGCATCAGCCGGGCGCGGGCGGCGGCGGTCTCGCCGGCCGGGGTGAGGGTGGCGCCGCGGGCGCCGCGCTCGACCAGCACCGCGCCGAGGGCGTTTTCGAGCTCCTTCACGCCGGCCGACAGCGTCGGCTGGGTGACGTGGGACGCCTCCGCGGCGCGGCTGAACGAGCCGTGATCGGCCAGCGCCACCAGAAACTGAAGCTGTCGCAGGGTCGGAAGTATCGTGCTCATGGCCATTGAAATAGGCTATGGGCGGTTAAGAAACAATCCATTGGATTTATGAGTCTCAGGCGCGCATATACGCATCGCGAAACGGGGCATGCCCCCGTCGCCCCGGCGACCGCCGGGGCGGTCGATATTTGTGAAACGAGTTTTCCGGAGGACGAAACATGCTGGGTATTGGCGACAAGCTTCCCGAGTTCGAAATCGTCGGCGTGAAGCCGGGCTTCAATCAGCACGAGGAGAACGGCGAGTCGGCGTTCGAGCCGATCACCGACAAGAGCTTCGAGGGCAAGTGGAAGGTCATCTTCTTCTATCCGAAGGATTTCACCTTCGTGTGCCCGACCGAGATCGTCGCCTTCGCCAAGCTGAAGGACGAGTTCGAGGATCGTGACGCCGTCGTGATGGGCGGCTCGACCGACAACGAGTTCTGCAAGCTCGCCTGGCGGCGCGAGCACGGCGATCTCGACAAGCTCGACATGTGGCAGTTCGCCGACACGACGGGCTCGCTGGTCGACTCGCTGGGCATCCGCTCGCCCGAAGGCGTGGCCTACCGCTACACCTACATCGTCGATCCGGACGGCACGATCCAGCACGTCTACGCGACGAACCTGAATGTCGGCCGCAATCCGGAAGACACGCTCCGCGTGCTCGACGCGCTGCAGACCGACGAGCTGTGCCCGTGCAACCGCGAGGTCGGCGGCGACACGCTCGCCGCCTAGCACCGGCGACATCGGTCGTCGCGGCTCCTGTCCCCTTTGCGCCGCGACGGCCTTCCTGGCCGCTCCGGACGCCCTCGAGCGTCCCTCCCCCCGACTTGAGGGGCGTCCGGAGCGCGCCAATCCCTTGTTCCAACGCACGCCTCGCCGCGCGCCTTTCGCGCGCCGCCGGCGGTCGCCACACGGAGGCCCAACCATGAGTCTCGACGCTCTCAAGGAACGCATTCCCGAGTACGCCAAGGATCTCAAGCTGAACCTGTCCTCGCTGGCCCGCGAGACCGTGCTCGACGATCAGAAGAAGTTCGGCGCCTTTCTCGCGGCGGCCTACGCCGTGGGCGAGCCCGAAACGCTCAAGTCCATCGCCGCCGAGGTCGAGGGCAAGCTGTCGGGCGAAGCCGTCGCCGCAGCCAGGGCCGCCGCTTCGATCATGGGCATGAACAATGTCTATTATCGCTTCCTGCACCTGGTGAAGTCGCCCGACTACAAGACGCTGCCGGCGAAGCTCCGGATGAACGTCATCGCCAATCCGGGCGTCGACAAGGCCGATTTCGAGCTCTGGTCGCTCGTCGTCTCGGCGATCAACGGCTGCGGCGCGTGCATCGACTCCCACGAGGCCGAGCTGCGCAAGGCGGGTCTGTCGACCGAGCAGATCCAGGCCGGCGTGCGGATCGGCGCGGTGGTCAACGGCGTCGCCGCCGTCGTCCGGGCGGAGAACGCCGCCGCCTGACCGGCGAAGCTCGATAACTTGATATGTTATTAACGCCGCCCGGGATCGCCGGGCGGCGTTTTTTCTATGCAATATCAACCGTATGACACTTTTTTGACAGTTCTCACATTTATCCGTATCCTGATTTTCATGAGCATTGCGATCGATCAAGGTCAGGAGCGCGCTCCGGCGCGCGAACGCGGCGACCGCGGACGGGCGACCTCCGCGCGGCGCTGGTTCTCGCGGCGCACCATCCGCGCCGCCGAGCGTTTCCGCGACATCGCCTGGACGACTCTCGCCACGCGCGGCGCGGCGGCGTTGACGATCGTCGCCATCGCACGCGCCGTGCCCGCCGAGGCCTTCTCGCCGTTCGCGCTGATCGCAGGTCTGGTCTGGCTGGCGATGGTCGGACGAGTCGCGCTCATCAAGACGGCCGACGCGCTGACGCGCCGGCGACGCTGATCAGCGCGCGAACGGGGCGAAGGCCTCGGCGACCGCCCTGTAGACGTCGCGTTTCCACGGAATGATCAGCTCGGGCACGCGTTCGAGACGCTCCCAGCGGAAGCCTTCGAATTCCTGCGGCGGGACCGCCGTGAGATCGAAATCGGCGTCGCGGCCGTGATAGCGGTAGGCGAACCAGCGCTGCTTCTGGCCGCGCCAGCGACCCTTGTCGCCGCGAACCTCCGGCGGGAAATCATACGCCAGCCAGGCGTCGATCGATCCCAGCGGCGCGACCATCTCCGCAGTCGCGCCGGTTTCCTCGTAGAGCTCCCTCAAGGCCGCAGCCTCGGCGTCCTCGCCCGGATCCATCCCGCCCTGCGGCCACTGCCACACCCATGGCCCCGGCGCGCCGAAGCGCTTGCCGATCCAGCACAGCCCCGCCGCGTCGAACAGGACGACCCCGGCATTGGGTCGATGGGCGGGAAAGGGGTCGGGGCCGGCGGCCCTCACGACTCCTGCTCGGCCTCGCCGGCCTGGCGGCGGAGGAGATAGGACGCGGGAGCGAGCTGATAGCCCCGTGCGGCGAGCCCCTCGGCCCAGCGCGCGGTGCGTTCGACGGTCGCGGGGTAGGCGAACCCCGATCCGAGCGCCGCGCCGTCCTGCAGCGCCAGCGCCTCGAGTTCGAGCAGGCGCTCCTCGATGGCGCGCGGCGTCGGGTCGCCGTCGAGGACCCGGTCGGCGAGCTCGAGCCGCGCATCGGCGCGGGACGCGGCGTCGGCCAGCGCCGAGCGCCGGCCGGAGCCGTCGTGGAAGATCGCCACGCCGCGCCGGTCGAGTTCGCGGAAGATCTCGGCCATCGACCCGGGCGCTGTCGCCAGTCGCGCGCCGAGATAATTGATCACGCCGGTATAACCCGCCGCGCGGCTGAGCAGCCATTCCAGGCGCTCGCGGTTCTCCGACGCATCCAGGTCGGCGAGCAGGGTGTGGGGGCCGGGATCGTTGTTGGGGTAATCGAACGGCTCCATCGGCAGTTCGATCAGCACCTCGTGACCGTCCGCGCGCGCCCGGTCGATCCAGTCCTGCAGGTTCGGCGCGTAGGGCACGAAGCTCAGCGTGACCTCCGCGGGCAGGTCCTCGATCGCGGTCTGCGTGATCGCGCGGCTCATGCCGAGCCCGCCCACGACGACCGCGATGGTCGGCGCATCGGGTTCGCCCTCGAAGGGGGCGGCGTACACCTCGGAACCGCGGCGGCCGTCCGCAGCGACCACCGGCAGCGGACCGCCCGGGCCGGGCTCGTAGAGGCCCTCGACGGGCGCGGGCGGCGCCCCGCGCGAGGCCGCTTGCCGATCCGGTTCGGAGCGCGCCCCGGACCCGCTCTGCGGCGCGGTCAACGTTTCGGCGGTCTCGCTCACGCCGGGAAGCGACGCGGCTTCCCCCTCGGTCTCGACGAACTCCACCGGCTCTCCGGCGGCGGCCAGCCCGAGAGGAGGCTCGCTGGCGATCGGCGCGCGGGCGCCGACAGCGACCTGGTCGCTGCGCCCCGTCAGCGCCAGCGCCGCGATGACCGCAATGCAGGCGACGGCGGCCGCGCCCCCCGCGAGAAGCGGAGCGCGCAAAGGTGAGGACTCGGAGCGGCGTGCAAGCATGGCCCTGCGACGGTGAACGGCGGAATCATCCGCCGCCGATCCTCATGGCCGCCGGGTAAAGAAGCGTTAACGAAGCCACGAAAAACCGCAGCCGGGCGCGGCGCGACTACTGATCCAGCCGCGCCTGCTCGACTTCCATCATCGAGGCGAGCACCTCGCGGGCGCGGAAGAGCTGGTAGTCCTCGCCCTCTTCCCAGTCCTCGGGCGGCTCCTCGACGGCCTCGGCGTCGATCTCGTGGCGCTCGTCGCCGTTCTCGTTGCCGAGCGCATTGCGCAGATCCGCCTCGGTGAAGCGCGACGGCGCCTCGGGGTCGATCCGCCGCGACGCGATCGCGATGTCCGGGTCCAGACCGGTGGCCTGGATCGAGCGGCCGGCCGGCGTGTAGTAGCGCGCCGTGGTCAGGCGCAACGCGCCGTCGCGGCCGCCGCGCAAGGGAATCACGGTCTGCATGGAGCCCTTGCCGAAGCTGGTCAGGCCGACGACGGTCGCCCGCTCGCGGTCCTGCAGCGCGCCGGCGACGATCTCGGACGCGCTCGCGGTGCCCGGATTGATCAGCACCACGATGGGCGCGCCCTCGAGCATGTCGCCCGGCCGCGCATTGTAGCGCCGCGTCTCGCGCGGATCGCGACCACGCGTGGACACCACTTCGCCGCCATCGAGGAAGAGATCGGCGACGCTCACCGACTGGTCCAGAAGGCCGCCCGGATTGGAGCGCAGGTCGAGGATCAGCCCCGGAAGGTCGGCGCCGTAGCTGGCCTCGAGATCCGCGATCGCCTCGACCACCGCATCCGTCGTGTGCTCGTTGAACGTCGTGATGCGCAGATAGGGCGTCGTGTCCTCCTCCATCCGCCACACCACCGAGCGCACCTCGATGATGTCGCGCACGATGGTGACGTCGAACGGCTCGGAGCCCTCGCGCGCAATCGTCAGCGTGACCGGCTCGCCGGCCGGACCGCGCATGCGCTCGACGGCGTCGTCCATGCTGGCGCCGAGCATGGATTCGCCGTCGACGGCCACGATCCGGTCTCCGGACTCGAGGCCGGCGCGCTCTCCCGGAGTCTCGGCGATCGGCGAAATGATCGTAATCAGGTCGTCGCGAATGGTGACCTCGATGCCGATCCCGCCGTACTCGCCGCGGGTCGAGACCTGCATGTCGCGGAAATCGTCGGGGCTGAGATAGCTCGAATGCGGGTCGAGCGCGCCGAGCATGCCGTCGATCGCGCTCTCGATCAGCTCGGCCTTGTCAGGATCGGTGACGTAATCGGACTCGATCCGGCTGAGCACGTCGCCGAACAGCTCGAGCTGCCGGAAGGTCTCCTCGCGCGAGTTCTGCTCGCCTTCGGCGGACAGCGCGAGCGCTGCTGCGCCGATGCCGAACACCACCGCGGAAGCCAGGATTTGCAAACGCATGCTTCACCGTCCTCTTCAGGCGCCGAGCGCCCTCGCCGTCAGCCCCTGCGAAATTCGGGCCGGAGCCACATCTCCGGGTCGTCGGCCTCGTCGCTGTTTCGCCTTATCTCAAGATAGAGACGCGGCGGCGGATTTTCACGGTCCGGCATCGCGCCGACCGGTTCACCCGCCAGAACGGACTGACCCTCGGCCGCGTAGACAAGCGCCATCCCGCCGATGATGAGAGTGTATCCATCGGCGGTGTTGATCATCAAGACGCCGTCGAAGCTTTGAAACGGTCCCGCGTAGACCACCACCCCGTCGAACGGCGCGGTGACCTGGGCCCGGGACCGCGTCTCGAACCATACGCCCTCGCGGACGACGCCGTCGGGGCCGCGCTCGCCGGCGCCGGAGACGATGCGCCCCCCGGCCGGCGGCCTCAGCCGGCCGCGCACGTCGGAAAAGCGCATGGATTCGGCCGGGCCGCTCACCGGCAGGGCGGCCATCAGCTCGCCCTCCTCCACCGGTCGCCGCTCCGGACGCACGCGCGGAACCGGCACGCCGGAGGGGTCCGGCGGCTCGGTCCGCCGCGGCGCCAGTCGCGGTTCGGCGTCGGCGAAGCGTCGGATCTCCGCGAGCAGTTCGCGCAGCGACCGCGCGCGCGAGGCGATCTCGGCGGCGCGGTCCGACAGATCGGCGGCCTCGGCGCGCAGGCGCTGCTCGGCGGCGCGGCGCTCGGCCAGCAGATCGGAGACCTCCGCGCGGGTCTCGGCGAGACGGGCGCGGGCCTCGGCGACGGTTTCGCGCTGATCGCCCAGCTCCGCGCGCAGCGCGGCGAGTTCCTCGAGGCGCCGGGCCAGGTTCGCCGCGCGCGCTTCCAGCATCGGCGCGATGCGCGCCATCAGCCCCGCGGCCCGGGCGGCCTCGGCGGCGTCGTCGGGCGTCACGGCCAGCGCCGGCGGATCGGCGAGCTCGAAGCGCTGCAGGGCGGCGAGCACGCGGGCGAGGCTTTCGCGCTCGCGAGCCAGCTGCTCGGAAAGGGCGGCCTCCTCGGCCTCGAGCTCGGCGAGCCGCGCTTCACTGGTGTCGGCGGACGCCTCGGCGGCGCGCACCCGTTCGGCGGCCTGAACGAGGCGCGCCTGCAGCTCGGCGATCTCGGCGGCCAGCGCGTCGGCCTCTGCGGCGCGGGCCTCGCTCTGCTCGCGGGTCTCCTCGGCCTCGGCCTCCAGCGCCTCGATCCGTTCGGGATCGGGCGCGTCGGCCGGCTGGGCGAGGAGCGCGGCGACCAGAACGAAAGGCGGCATCAGGCTCAATCCCGGTGGTAGGGCGATCCCGCAGCGAGCGCCACGGCGCGATAGAGCTGCTCGGCGAGCATGACGCGGACCAGCTTGTGCGGCCATGTCGCCGGTCCGAAGGCGATCCGTCGCGTTCCGGCCGGCAGCCGCGCCGCATCGAATCCATCCGCGCCGCCGATCAGGAAGACCATGTCGCGCACGCCGTCGTCGCGCGTCTCCTGCAGACGCCCCGAAAAGGCCCGGGATGTCAGCGCTTCGCCGCGTTCGTCAAGCGCGACCACAGTGGCCAGCGCCGGCAGGTCGGCGATCAGCGCCTCGGTCTCGGCGGCGCGGTCGGCGAGGTTGCGCGGATCGATCTCGCGCTCGACGAACGGGCCGAGCCCGACGCCGCGGCCGAGGCCCTCGGCGCGCTTGAGATAGTCGTCGACGAGCGTGCGTTCGGGACCGGACTTGAGGCGGCCGATCGCGCGGATTTCGACGCGCAAGGCGCCTACGCCGGGCCGGCGGGAGCGGCCGACCAGAGCTTCTCGAGATCGTAGAAGTCGCGCACTTCCGGCCGGAAGATGTGCAACACCACGTCGCCGACGTCGATCAGCACCCAGTCGCAGCTCTTGATGCCCTCGACGCGGGGCGCGCCGTGGCCGCTCTCCTTGAGCTTGCGGATCACGTGATCGGCGATCGCGCCGACATGGCGGTTGGACCGGCCGGTGGCGATGATCATGAGGTCGGTGACGGACGACTTGCCGTGCAGGTCGATGACCACGACGTCTTCGGCCTTGTCGTCTTCGAGGACGGAGAGGATGAGGCTCTCAAGGGCCTCCGCGTCGCCGGCGCCGGCCGGATTTCCGGCCTCGCTCTCCCGCGCCCGGCGGCGTTGCAGTTCAACGGACAGCGTCGATGCTCCTTCTTCCCAGCACGGTCGAGCGTATCACGCTTCGCCGCCGCGTTCGAGCCAGTGAATGGAGTAGGGAACCGTGTCGTGGACCCACGCCTCGACCGGCTCGAATCCGGCCCGCCGGGCCAGGTCCTGGAAGCCGTTCACGGTGAACTTGTGGGAGTTTTCGGTGTGGATGGTTTCGGTCTCGCGGATGACGAAGTCGCGGCCCGCCACCGAGAAGCGCATGTCACGCGTGGCGACGAGATACATCTCGACGCGCGAGCGGTACGGGTTCCAGAACGCGGCGTACTCGAAGCCGTCGCGATCGAGCGTCCCGCCGAGCTCGGCGTTGATCCGGTCGATCAGGTTGTAATTGAAGGCCGCCGTCGCGCCGCCGGCGTCGTCATAGGCGGCTTCGAGGACCGCGCGGTCCTTGCGCAGGTCGGCGCCGACGATCAGGGCATCGCGCGGACGCAACCAGCCGTGCAGCGTCTGGAGCAGCGCCAGCGCGTCGATCAGCTCGAAATTGCCGATGGTCGAGCCGGGGAAGAACACCAGGCGGCGACCTTCCGGCAGGGGCAGAGCGTCGAGATCGATCGCCTCGGTGAAATCGTGACACACCGCGCCGATCGTCAGGCCGGGATGGTCCGAGGCCAGCTTCGCGCAGGCCGCGCGCACGTGATCGCCGGAGATGTCCATGCCGACATAGCCGGCCGGCGCGTCGAGCGCGTCGATGAGCTTGCGGATCTTGACGCTCGATCCCGCGCCGGGCTCGAGCACGACCCCTCCGGGACCGGCCAGCTCGCGCAGAGCCGGGCCGATGCGATCGAGCAGTTCGAGCTCGGTGCGCGTGACGTAGTATTCGGGCGCGTCGGTGATGCGGTCGAAGATCTCCGACCCCGCCTGATCGTAGAAATACTTGGGCGGGATCGCCTTCTGCGGCTTCGACAGCCCGTCCAGCACGTCGGCCCGGAAGTCCGAAGCGGGCGGATGCAGATCCTCGAAGAAGGCGAGCGCAGGCGGTCGCGCGCCGGCGTCGGTGGTGCTCATGGGATTCCGGCTCCGGCGGCGGCTTCAGTCCGCTGTTTCGTGGCGCAGCGCGGACGATGCGTGAGGATGTAGCGGCTCGACCAAGTAAGTCCAGCACGGGGGCTCCTGCATGGGAAGCCGCCGGGCCGCGGTTTCGGCAAGGCGCGCGGACCCCAGGCGCCGCGCCGCCGGCGACAGCCGCGCCGACAGCGAATCCTCCGGCCGGGAGACGACGCACAGCGGAACCCGCGCGGCGATCTCCACCCATCCCTTCCAGCGATGGAAATGCGCCAGCGCGTCGGCGCCCATGATCCATACGAAATGAACGCCGGGATGGCGACGCTGGAGATGGCGGACGACATCGATCGTGCGATTGGTTCCCAGGCGCGCCTCGAGGTCGCTGACGACCATGCGCGGCTCGGCGGCGAGCGCGCCGATCGCCGCCATGCGTTCGGCGAGCTCGCCGGGCGCGTGAGGCTTGAGCGGGTTCTGCGGCGAGGGCAGCCACCACACGCGATGCAGGCCGAGCCGGCGCAGCGCGGTGCGCGCGACATGAAGATGCCCCGCGTGCGGCGGATCGAAGCTGCCCCCGAACAGCCCGACGCGCATGCCCGGACAGAGCGTCTCGGTCTTCAGCGCGGCGGCTCTCACGGCGTCCAGCCCGCCGGCGCATCCTCGGCGGCGGCCTCGGCCCGCGCCTCGGACACCGTCTCCCAGACCCGGCCGAGCAGGTCGCGCACGTTCTCACCGCTCACGCCCGAGACCGTCTCCACCGGCTTGCCCGCGGCCGCCTCGAGCGCCTGCTTGCGCTCGGCTAGCGTGTCGGCGTCGACGGCGTCGATCTTGTTGAGCGCGAGGATCTCCGGCTTGTCGGCGAGCCCCGCGCCGTAGGCGTCGATCTCGTCGCGCACGGTGCGCCAGGACGCGACCGGATCGTCTTCCGTGGCGTCGACGAGATGCACGAGCACGGCGCAGCGCTCGATATGGCCGAGAAAGCGGTCGCCGATGCCCGCGCCCTCGTGGGCGCCCTCGATCAGGCCGGGAATGTCGGCGAGCACGAAGCGCGAGCCCGCGCCCAGATCGACCACGCCGAGATTGGGATGCAGCGTGGTGAAGGGATAGGCCGCGATCTTGGGATGGGCGCGGCTCGCCGCCGACAGGAAGGTCGACTTGCCCGCATTGGGCAGCCCGACCAGGCCGGCGTCGGCGATCAGCTTGAGCCGGAGCCAAAGCCAGCGCTCCTCGCCCGGCTCGCCGGGCTGCGACTTGCGCGGCGCCTGGTTGGTCGAACTCTTGAAATGCGCGTTGCCCTTGCCGCCGCGCCCGCCGGCGGCGAGCAGGACGCGCTCGCCGACCTCGGTGAGATCGGCGAGCACGGTCTCCTTGTCCGCGTCGAGGATCTCGGTGCCGACCGGGACCTTGAGCACGACGTCGCCGCCGTCGGCGCCGGTGCGGTTCTTGCCCATGCCGTGCCCGCCGCGCTTGGCCTTGAAATGCTGCTGGTAGCGGTAGTCGATCAGCGTGTTGAGCGACTCCACCGCCTCGGCCCAGACGTCGCCGCCTCGCCCGCCGTCGCCGCCGTCCGGTCCGCCGAACTCGACATAGGCCTCGCGGCGGAAGGACACGCTGCCCGCCCCGCCGTCGCCCGACTTCACGTAGACCTTGGCTTCGTCCAGGAATTTCATTCGCCCGCCTCCTCGCGGCCGCGGCCCGGCTCAGGCCGTCTCCAGCGCCATGCGTGGACAGGGACTCCGCGCCGCCCGCGCCAGCGACCAGGCCTGCTCGACCTCGCCGGTATAGCCGAAGCCGAGGCGTCGGAGCACCCGGGCCGAGGCCGGATTGTCCTCGAAATGGCCCGCGACGACCGGACCGAGCCCGTCGGCGGCGGCCTCGGCGAGCATGAGCGCGCCCGCCTCGGTCGCGTAGCCGCGTCCCCAGGCCGATCGCGCCATCCAGAAGCCGAGCTCCCAGGCGCCGTCGGATCTGGGATGCAGCCCCATCACGCCGAGCCGCGCGCCGCGCTCGCAATGCTCGATCATGCGCACGCGATCACCCCGCGCCTGCTCGCGGGCGCGCATGATCAGGATGAAGCCCTCCGCACACAGACGCGGGTTCGGGCAAGGAATGCGCGACGTCATGCGCGCGATCTCCGGCCGGCTGGTCTCGGCGGCGACGAACGCCGCGTCCTCCAGCGCCAGCGGCCTGAGCCGCACGCGCGCCGCGCGTTCATCGGTTTCCGCATCCAGGCTTTCGGACTGGCCGTCCATCGCCGCCTCCGTGGTTCCGGGGGAGATCGAACGAAGAAGGGGAGACGGCGATCCGTCTCCCCTCGAGCCTGTCCGGAATGTCGGACCTTCGGATCGCCCCCTTCAAGCGGGCGATCGCGGTCGCGTCGCCCTATTCCGCCGCGTCGGCGAGCGGCATGACGGACACGTAGGTCCGGTCGTTCTTCTTCTTGGCGAACGCCACGCGGCCCTCGGTCAGGGCGAACAGGGTGTGATCCTTGCCCATGCCGACATTCTCGCCGGGATAGTACTTGGTCCCGCGCTGGCGAATGATGATGTTGCCCGGAACGACCGCCTGGCCGCCGGCTTTCTTGACGCCGAGGCGGCGTCCGATCGAGTCGCGGCCGTTACGCGAGGAGCCGCCCGCCTTCTTGTGAGCCATGTCTCGCTCTCCTGTTCGTCTGCGGCGGCCCTAGGAGCCGGCCAGCTTCTTCGCTTCGGCGATCCAGTCGCCCTTCTCGGCCTTCGCCTTCAGGCCCGGGACGAGTTCATCATACTTGTCGAGATCGGCGGCTTTCCAGCCCGCGATCTGCGCGAACGACGTCACGCCAGCCTCGACCATCTTCTTCTCGAGCGCCGGGCCCACGCCGGTCAGCTTCTTGAGATCGTCGCCCGCGGCGGCCTTCTTGGAGGCCGCCGGCGTCGGCGCCGACTTCGTCGCGTCCTTGGCCGCGGCCGGTTCGGCCTTCTCGGCGGTCTTCTTCGGCGCGGCCTTCTTCGCCGCGGCGGGCTTTTCAGCCTTCTCAGCGGTCTTCGTCTCCGCCTTCGGCTTGGCGCTCGCCTTCGTCTTCGCCTTGGAGCCCGGGGCGACGATCTCGGAGATCGCCACCAGCGCCTCCCACTGGCGATGGCCCTTCTTGCGGCGATAGTTCTGGCGGCGGCGCTTCTTGAAGACGACGACCTTGCCCGCCTTGCGGACGTCGACGAGCTCGCCCATCACCTGGGCGCCCTTCACCAGGGGATCGCCCACGGTGACGCCGCCCTTGTCGTCGCCGAGCATCAGCACCTCGTCGAACGCGACCACGTCGCCGGGCGCGCCGTCCACCTTCTCGATGCGCAGCTTGTCGCCCTCGGCGACCTTGTACTGCTTGCCGCCGGTCTTGATCACCGCGTACATGACGTCTTCCTTCTTGCTCGGGCCGTCGCGGGATCATCCCGTCGCGGCGCCCTTTTTCTTCGCCGCTTCTGATGAAGGCGGGCGTTGTCAAAACGAAACGGCCCGCTCCCGGCGCGGGGAGCGGACGCGAGCGCGCGATATAGACTCAGGACGCGCGCCGCGTCAATCGAGCCGCAGGGTCCGGGCGCCGGTTCGACCGCGCCGGCGCGGGCCTCGCGGATATATCGATCCTGTTCGATGAAGCGCCACATCGTTTTCGCGGCGGGTCGCGCCGGCGTGGTCGCCCGTGCGGGCCGCGCCCGCGCTCGTCTCTTGATTTTGTTCGACCACTCCGTCACAACGCCGGCTCCCCGTGCGGAGAGGTGCCGGAGTGGTCGAACGGGGCGGTCTCGAAAACCGTTGAGCGCGCAAGCGTTCCGAGGGTTCGAATCCCTCCCTCTCCGCCATATTCCCCTCGCAAAAGGCGTCTTCTGATCCGGGTGCGTCCGGATGACGTCGCGGTTGCCCCCGGCGCGAGGCCCGCGGACCCGCGACGCCGCCCACACCCCCGCCGCTAGCCCGAAAAACCCTGTCCCGCTGGCGCGCCGGGGGTCCCTCGGCTCGACCCGACGCCGCCGCCGCGGCGGTCCAGATCCGGCCCCGGCGTTGCCAACATACCGACCGGCTGGTACGTGTATGTTCTGATGATTTCGGTCATCGGGCAATGGGGAGGAAGAAAAATGTTTTGTGTTTACGGGGCTTACGTGCGCGCTCGACGGCGCGCCGCTTCATCGGCTTCCGCCGCGGCGATCGCGGCCTTCGCCCTGAGCGGCGCCGCCCCGGCCCTGGCTCAGGAGGGCGCGGATGAAAACGACCGCGATGCGGACGTTGAAGTCATCATGGTGACGAGCAAGCGCGGGACGATGGACGTCCAGGACGTTTCGAACAGCATCACCAGCTTCGACGAGAACCGTCTGGAGCGCCTCGACGTTCTCGATTTCGAAGACTTCATCACCCAGGTGCCCGGCGCCAACTTCATCTCGAACGGCGGCGCGGGGCGCGGCAACGAAGTCGCCTCCATTCGCGGCCTCTCGCCGGTCGGGGACAATACGCTCGCCGTCGTGGCTCAGTATCTCGACGGCGCGCCGCGCTTCGGCGAGAATTATCGCTTCTTCGACATCGGCGAAGCGTCTGTCTACCGCGGCCCGCAAGGCACGCTCTGGGGAGCGCAGGCCATCGGCGGACTCGTTTCATTCAGGTCCAACCGTCCGGACCCGACGGGCTATGACGCGTCCATTCAGGCCGACGTCTATTCGACCGAGGGCGACGGCGGGCTCAGCCACCGGATGGCCGGGCACGTCAACATCCCGATCGTCGAGGACCGGTTCGCCGTCCGCGTCGCGGCCCAGCATATCGACGAGACCGGTTACATCGACAACCTCACCACGGGCGACGACGATGTGAACGCGGTCGAGGAGACGGCGTGGCGCGTCTCGGCGCTCGCCCGGCCGACCGACTGGCTTGATCTGACCGTCATCTATCACGGCAACGACCTCACCTCGAACGCGCCGTCCTTCTTCGACATCGGCCTCGGCGATTTCCAGATCGAAGAGCCGTTTACGCGCAATCCCGCCAATCAGGCCTATGACCTGTTCAACTTCATCGTCGACGCGGACCTGGGCTGGGCCCAGCTGAACTATACCGGCTCCTATTTCGATCAGGAGCGGAGCGTCGTCGACTTCGACACCAATGTGTACGGCTTCATCCCGCTCGCGCGGACCGATTCCATAGACGAGAAGAGCTCGTGGACTCACGAACTCCGGCTTTCGTCGACGGGCGAGCGGCCGCTGAGCTGGATCGCCGGCGTTTATTACGACGACCTCGAAACCTTCGATCCGCAAACCCAGACCCAGGTCGACGCCAGCGGCGCGCCGGGATCGCCGCCCTTCGTGATCTCGGTCCTGGGCGGAGCCGAGGATCGGCGGGAGCTCGCCTTCTTCGGCGAGGCGACCTACCAGTTCAATGACATGTGGTCCGTCCTCGTCGGCGGACGCTACTTCGACTGGGAAGTCGATAACCGGGAGGAATTCACCTATTTCGGCACGAACTTCCAGCAGGAGACCGGCGTCGTCGGCGGCGACGACTTCTTCTGGAAGGCGCAGCTCAGCTTCGCGCCGAACGACGACCAGCTGTTCTACGTGACGCGATCGGAGGGTTTCCGGTTCGGCGGCTTCAACCCCTTCGTGGGTCCGGCGCTAGGCATTCCGGAAGAATTCGTGAAGTTCGACCCGGACACGCTCGTCAATTACGAGATCGGGGCGCACACGAGCTGGCTGCGCGACCGGCTGCACGTCAACGGCGCGATCTACTCGATGGACTGGAGCGACATTCAGACCGTCGTGTTCAACGAGTCGGCCACGTTCGCCTTCACGACCAACGCGCCGAGCCTGGACGCCTTTGGCGGCGAGATCGAGGTCATGGCGCGTGACGTCTTCACCGACGGCCTCTACGTCATGGCGAGCTACGCCTACACTGAGAACGAGTTCACCTCCGACGCGGTGGTGTATCCGGGGCCGGCCCTGATCGAGGAAGGCGAGGAACTGCGCCGCACGCCGCGTCAGACCTGGTCGCTCGATGTCGGATACGATTTCGAGATCGGCTCCGGCGCGAACGGTTTCGTGCGCGCCAACTACTGGCACCGCGACCGCACCACGACGGAGGGCTTCAACCGGGCTGACGGCGCCGTTCCGGTGCCGGCCCAGGACGTCCTCAACGCCTCGGGCGGCGTCATGTTCGACCGCTGGCAGATCAAGCTCTACGTCGACAACGTCACCGACGAGCGGCCGTTCATGCAGATTTTCCCGCAGGCGGCTGCAGGCGCGCCGGGCGGGGACGCGCCGGCGCGTGCGTCGAGCATCCGTCCGCGCACGGTCGGGTTCGAGCTGACGCGAACCTTCGGCGGCTGACCTTGGCGAGCGATGCGCCGTCTCCGAACATCGGCGCCGCAGTGCTGAATCGCGCCCGCCGGCGGCGCATCGCTCGCAAACCGCGACAGTTGAAGGGGCGGCATTCGTGACGGACGTGCAGACGACAGCGCCGGCTGGCCATCCGGAATCGGGCGCTCGCTCCGCGACTCGGAGCCAGCCGGCGCAGGGTCTCTCGCGAAGCGCTGTCGTCGCCTATGCGGCGCCCGTCGCGCCGATGTCGACCCTGCACGCGCCGGCGCTGGCGATCCTGCCGGCGCTCTACGCCAATCACACCGCCGTCAGCCTGACCACGATCGGGCTCATCCTCACGATCACGCGCCTGTTCGATGTCGTGACGGATCCCCTGATCGGATATTTCTCGGATCGCTCGCAGTCGCCCTGGGGACGCCGCAAGCCGATGATCGTCGCCGGGGCGGCGCTCGCCGCCGCCGGGGCTCTTTTCTGGCTGCGGCCGCCCCCGGACGCGGGGGCGACGTGGTTCCTGCTTTCGTCGGTCGCAGTCTATCTCGGCTGGACGCTCGTGGAGGTGCCGCACGCGGCGTGGCTGAGCGAGGTCGCCCCGCGCTATGACGACCGCTCGCGCATTTCGGCCTACCGGATGGCGGCCTATTATCTGGGCTATCTCGGATTCGTCTCGGCGCCGCTCTGGCCGATCTTTCCGACGACCGAGATGACGCTGCAGGTGACCGGAGCCGTTGCCTGGATCCTCATCGCGGCCATTCCCCTGAGCGTCGCGTGGGCGGTCGCTTCCGTTCCAAGGGCTGTCGGCGAACCGGCCCGTCAGAGCGAAGCGGGCTTGATCGAGGTTGGAAAAGCGCTCCTGAACAACGGCCCGTTCGCTCTGCTCTCGGCCAGCTTCGTTGTCTCTGCGACGGCCAGCGGAATGGTGGCCGGCCTCTATTTCTTCTTCATCGACAGCTATCTGGGAATCCTCGACAGGATCGCCCATGTCGGCCTGATCGTGGCGGGCCTGAGCGTCGGCGTCGCCTTTCTGTGGCCGATGGTCCTGAAGCGCGTCGAGAAGCATCGCGGGCTCGCCTTCTGCTCGGCCGGCACCGCCCTGACCCTGGTCACCATGGCCCTCATTCCGCCCGGCCCGTCAGCCTTTCCCATGCTCGCGGCGATTTTCGGTCTTTCCGCCGTGCTGACGTCGGGCAGCCAGGTCTGCCTGATGGCGATCATGGCCGACGTCGTCGACTTCGACGAATACAAGACCGGCCAGAACAAGGCGGCGAACTACTACGCCTTCACCACGCTCTACACGAAGCTCGGACTGGCCGTGGGCGGCGGCGCGGCCTTCATCATCGTCGGGCTGTTCGGCTTCGACCCGACCGGCGAGAACACCACGGTCGCCATGGCGGGCTTCTTTCTGACGTTCATCGGGATTCCGATCCTGCTCAACCTGTCTGCTGCGGCGCTCATCTGGATATTTCCGATCGATCGCGGACGTCACCGGATCATCGAGCGCGCACTCCGACGCCGCCGCGCGAGGACGGCCTAGACAATGCCAGGCGCTCGACCCGACACGCCCCCGTCCATATTCACGACGCCGACATGCGGTTGGGCGATCCGCAACTTCGCGGCCCTGATCGAGAAGGGGCAGGCGTTCGACCTCGTTTCCGCGCGCGGCGCCGACGGCGAAAAGACCGCTTCCTTCCTCGCCGCCACTCCGCTCGCCCAGACGCCGACGCTGTTGGCGGACGGCGTCAGCGTCTGGGATTCTCTGCTCATCAACGAGTTCATCGACGAGCGCTATTCCGGCGCGCCGCTGATGCCGGACGGCCCGGTTCTTCGGGCGGAGGCGCGACGCTGGAAGCATTATTGCGACCGGCGCGTCATCCCGCTGATCAACGCCGCGTTCACCGGAGACACGTCCGTCGAGGCGACTCTGGAAGGCCTCGAGCACGCGTTCGCCCGAATGGAGCGGGACCGGCTCGCATCCTCCGGAGGCCCGTTTTTCTTCGGCGTCGAGTTTTCGCTCGTCGACCTGGCCTTTCACACCCTGTTCGGACTGATCGACGGGATGCAGCAGCATTTCGGTCTTTCCGCCGATATGCCGGACTGGGCGGCGTCCTGGGCCGAAGCGATCGCCGCGCGGCCGTCCGTCGTTCGCGCCAGCGGCCTGCCGGAGGCCCTGGGCCGGCACGGCGACGACACGCCCCTGAGCATCGAGCCGGAAGCTTGCGGCGCGGCTGACCAGCCGATCGCCGGGGTCGGACATGCGGATTCCGCGCCGGACTGAAACGCCGCGTTCGCGTGCGCGGACGCTTCTCCTCTGCGCCCGCCACCTCGGAAACCATATCGGTTTGGGCCGTGCGACGCCGCCGGCCGGCGCCGGATCCGGTCCGGCGGATCAGCCGCGCCGGGCCACGACCATCTCGTGGATGAGGATCGGATCGTTCAATAATTGCGGCCGCAGCCATTCGGGTATGCCGCCGGCGTCGGACGCGGACAGATCCGGATCGCCGGTCTCGCGATCATGGATCGCGCGAACCACGTCCATGCCGCCCACGACCCGGCCGAAGACCGCGTAGCCGGCTCCCGCGTCGGTCGCCTCCCTGAAATCGAGGCCCGGCGTGTCCTCGAGACAGATGAAGAACTCGGTCGTGGCCGTTCCGCGCTCCATGCGCGCCATGGAGACCGCGCCGGCGCCATGCCTCAATCCGGTCGTCGCCGTCGTCTCGTGTTCGATCGGCTTTGGTTGATCCAGATCCTTGTTCGCGCCGCCCTGGATGATCGACAGATTGGCGCCCGTGGCGTCGTCCTTGTGCGCGCTCCGGTAAAAGCTTCCGCCTCGAAAGAGCCCCTCATCGATATTCCTGAGAAAGTTCCGCGATGTGATCGGCGCCTTGTCGAACTCCAGCTCGACCTCGATGTCGCCCAGCGCAGTTCTTATGATCACGTCCGGCATTCTCGTCGCCTCGATTGGAAGGGCCGGTCCCGCAGGGCGCGCCTAGCCCGATTGGCCTGAACGGCGTTCGCTCGCGCTCAGCGCGAGCGCAAAAAGCTCGATGAATTCATCGAAAATGCGCTCGATCATTTCCGGCGGATTGACGATCGTCTCCAGGCTCAGGCCCCGGATGAAGCAATTGACGACATAATCGCACATCACCGGGTCCGGCCGGGACGCGAATTCGGCGAATTGGGACTGGTCCCACTCGCCATCATATTGACGCTGCAACGCGCCCGAGAACGCTTCCCTGAGATCCTTATCGGTCCGCGCGGCGACCATGAATTCGATCATCGCCGGGAAGTGTTCCTGATAGATGTCGTACTTCAGCTTCACCTGCTCGCGCAGATCCCGGCTCTCGCCGTTCGAAGCGGCCTGCCTGATCTTGATCGATCGTTGGCGCACAAGATGCGCCGCCGCATCCGCGATCAGTTCGGCCTTGTTTTCGTAATGGTGATTGAGCGCGCCCCGGGTCACCCCGGCGCGCTTGGCCACTTCATGCGTGGATGTGGACGCGTAGCCGCGCTCCGTCAGGCAGTCGAGCGTCGCTTCGACCAGGCGCAGACGAGTCGCCTCGCTCATCTCGCGATTGGTGCGGGAAGTCCGGGCGGGCTTGGTTCGCGTTTCTGTCATGTCGGCAATTTCAGCTTTCCAGCAGCGACGTCGGAAAACCTAGCCCCATCCGATCCATTTCGATATGGCGGCGTCCAAGGTCGCCGCCCACATACAAACTCGATGGTATGTATCGCAGGCAATCATCCAAGGATCAAGGCGGCCCTTCGAGCCCCCTCCACTGCCGCCCGACAGCGCCGCCATTCGTCCCCCAGCGACACTGAGTCCCACACGAAGGCTTTGACCGGATCGAATCCGGAGTCGGAATCGTTGTTCTGACAGACGCAGCATCGCGACGGGACGCATCATGGCCGAACAACCGACGCGCGACGACATCGTCCGGCTGTTCGGATCGCTGGCCGATCACACGGTCGTCGAGATCCTGGCGCTCGAGCCGAGCCTCGGCGATCTCGAGGCCGCCGCGCTGCAGCTCGACGAGGAAGACGACGTGCTGGGCGAGGCCCGCCGCCCGCTCTCCGGCGTGGCCGGCCGCATCTACGACCTCCTCCAGAACGCCGGCGCCGCGCCGCCCGACCGGGAGCGCGAGTGATGACCGGGCCGGCCGCCGACAGCGTCCTCGAGGCGGTCGGCGAAGCGCTCGCGGCCGAAGCCCGGCTCGACCGGGCGCGCGAGACGATCGCGCTGGAGCGCGACGACTCCGGCGCGCTGATCATGACCGCCGAGCTGAACAGCGTCGCCGAAAAGCGCCTGGCGCTCGAGCGCGCCGCCGCGGTCGCGGGCGTCGCCTCCATCGTCGACCGTCTGCGCATCAAGCCGGCGACGCCCATGGAGGACAAGGCGATCCGCGAGCATGTCTGCCGGGCGCTCGACGCCGACGACGGTTTCTGGAACCTCGCCCTCGTCGAGACGGTGGAGAAGGAGGATCGCGTCTTCCGCGACGCCGCGGGCGAGCCGGCCGGCCGCGTCGCCGTGGAGGTCGATGACGGCGTCGTCATCCTCAACGGTGCGGTTCCCAGCCTGCAGCACAAGCGGCTGGCGGGCGTCCTGGCCTGGTGGACCCCGGGCAGCCGCGACGTGGTCAACGGAATCGAGGTCGAGCCCGCCGAGGAAGACGGCCCCGACCGCATCGAGGAGGCCGTGCGGATCGCGCTCGATCGCGACCCGTTCGTCGATGCGTCCGAGGTCCGGGTCGGGGTGCGCGGCGCGACGGTCCGGCTCACCGGCGCGGCGGCGGACGCCGAGCAGCGGCACATGGCCGAGTGCGACGCCTGGTACGTGTTCGGCGTCGACGACGTGATCAACGCGATCGAGCTGACCCAGACCCCGTCATAGCGAAAGGAGGCGGACCGCCATGTCGACCTACATCATGCTCACCCGTCTCAGCCACGAGGCGCTGAAATCGCCGAGCTCGCTCCAGGAGCTGGAGCGTCAGGTCAAGGAACGCCTCGACGCCGAGTGCCCCGACGTCGAATGGAAGGACAGCTACGCCGTCCTGGGCCCGGCGGACTATCTCGACATCTTCGAGGCGCCCGACAACGCCGCGGCGACGAAGGTCGCCACCATCATCCGCACCTTCGGCCACGCCGAGACCGAGATCTGGGGCGCGACGCCCTGGGACGAATTCAAGGAGATGGCGCGCTACCTGCCGCCCGCGGCGCGCGAGGGCGGCTGACCGGGTTGCGCCGGGCCGGTCGGCCCGAGCGCGCAATATGCGGCGCGTCATGACTCGATCGCCGGCGGCGGCTAGGCTGGACGTCTCCAGCCCGCCGCATGGGAAGGCGCTCGCCCGATGAAACCGCTGACGCTTCTCGTCGTCCTCGCCGCACTGTTCACGCCGGGATGCGTGCCGTTCGTGCCCCTGCTCCTTACCGAGCCGGCGCCGTCGGCCTGCGAGGCGGGGGAATGCGACGCCCGTCGGTCGCCCTGAGCGGCGCGCCGCGGACCTAGCCGCCCTGCGAGATCGCGATGACGTCGTCCTCGGCGACGGACAACGCGCTGAAGGCCGGCGCGTCCCATGACGTCGCCGGGGCGAACCCGGCCGGCGTCGCCGCGCCGCCGCCCACCAGCTCGTCGAGGGCGGCGTCGGCCGCCTCGACATAGGTCGACAGCGTGAACGCGGCGTCGACGTCGTCCGTCTCGACCGCCGCTACGATCTCGCCCGGGTTGGTCGCGTCGCCGAACGCGTCGGCGAAGCGCCCGCCGTCATACGCGAAACCGTCGGCCTCCAGCACGGCGAACAGGCCGGGCTCGGCCGGGCCGAGCAGCGCCGCCGGGTCGAACAGGCCCGGACCGGCGAACGCGGCCGTCTCGAAGCCGGCGGCCGGGTCCGTCATCAGGGCGGACTCCGAACCGTCCGTCTCGTAGGCGGAGGCCCCGCCGCTCTCGAGCAGCTGGATCTCCGTGGCGCTCGTCGCGCTCGCCGCGAGCGGCTCGGCCGCCGGCTCGACGGTGAGGTCCAGCGTTCCGTCAATCCAGTCGCCGTCGCCGTCGAAGCCGCGCACGTCGAAGTTCATGTCGAACGGATCGCCGGTTCCCAGCGCGAAGATGGAGAACGCGCCGAGATCGAAATTGTTGAAGTCGGGGTCGGAATCGTTCGCCGAGACGCGCACGCCGGAGAACAGGTCGTCGGTGTGGATCTCGTAGAACTCGCCTTCCTCGAGGCCGGAGATGTTCACCGACCCGTCGCCGTTATAGTCGATCGTTCCGCCCCAGCTGTCCGTGATGTCGACGCCGAATTCGTCGTAGATCCTCACCTCCGTGATCTCGACGAGGCTTCCCTCGCCGAAGATGTCCTGATCGCCGTCGGTGGCCAGCGCCTCGACCAGGATGGCCGTGGTGTTCGACTGCGGGCCCTGGACCTGCTGGATCTCCTGCTTGAAGGCGTTGGCCTCCACGACGCCGTCCCAGTCGAAGCCGGTCGCCGTATCGCCGTCGGTGACGGCGTTGTGGACGAACTCCATCTGGACGGCCTCGCCGGCGCCGATGCTCTGATTGCCGACTGCAATGCCCTCGGAGCTCGTGTTCACCGGGCCCGGGTCGCCATCCAGGATGATGTCGACATCGTCGCCGTTATTGATCGCATCGTCGGCGCCGATGACCTGGATGTCGCTGTTGCCCGCCGTCACGCCGGCCAGATCGGTCACGGAGATCTCGCTGCCGTTCTGGATGTCGACGGCGAACTGGGCGCTCCACTCGCCGGTGTCGGGATCGAGCGTGATGGTGAACACCGTGTCGCCGGCCGGATCCGGCGCGCCGTCGGAGCCGACCCGGCCCTCGAGCGTGTCCGAGTCGAAGCCGTAGAGGAAGATCGGCTCGCCCTCGCTGAGCAGCGGGTTGCCGTCGCTGTCGAAGGCCTGGTCGCCGTCGGTTCCGAGGAACACGACTTCGCCGATCCCGTCGCCGCCGGCCTCGAAAGTGAGCGATCCGGTGGCCTCGCTCGGCGCCTCGTTGACGATGGACAGGTCGTCGCCGAACAGGAAGTCGGGCACGTCGTCGTCGAGATCGACGTCGAAGGCGACCGAAACGGGATCGCCGTCGGAATCCGTGGCCGTCAGCGTGATCCCGCTCAGAGGCAGGTTGTCCTCCGCACCCGGATCATCCTTGTGATGAGCCTGCGGATGGTCGATCGGCAGCGACTGCGTCGCCTCGTAGGCGTAGTCGACCGCGCCGCCGCCGAGCGGGGTCGCGCCGGTGATCGCGATGCGGATGACCTCGCCTTCGCTCGTCGAGCCGACGATGTCGCCGGTGCCGCCTTCGATCGCGAACACGATCGTCTCGCCGCCGGACTCGTAGCCCGCCGCGTTGAGCGTGGTCAGCGTCGCGGGATCGAACGCGACCGCGTCCAGAAGCTCGGCTTCGGTGTCGCCGGGCTGGTCGTTGAAGAACTTGATCTCGACGACGCCGCCCTCGCTCGAGACGCCGGGGTTCACCAGGTCGTCGTCGTCGAGGGCGAGATCGGCCGCGTCGCCCGCGAGCGGCTCGGAATCCGGCGCGATGTTCAGCTGGACCGTGGCCGTGGATTCGTCGCCGTCGCCGTCGATGATCGTGTAGGTGAAGCTGTCGGCGCCCTCCTCGCCGCCCCCCGGCGTGTAGGTGAACTCGCCGCTCGAGGCGTCATAGGTGACGACGCCCTTGGCGGGCTGGGTCCACGTCACCGCGACGTCGGGATCGTTGTCCGTATCCACCCCGTCGGCGCCGAAATCGTCATTGGCGAACACGTCGAAGGTGACGGCGGTGTCCTCAGGCACGGCGATGACGCCGTCATTATTGGCGTCGGGCGTGGCGTCATTGATCGTGACGTCGAACGAGCCCGGCGCGGCGAGCGCATCGCCGTCATCGCCGTCGGAGACGTCGAACTGCACCGTGATGGAGTCGTCGTCCTCGGAGTTCGGATCGGCGTGCTGGAGCGGAACGCTCTGCGTGACCTCGTAGTCATAGGTCACCGTGCCGTCGCCGTTGTCGGTCGAGCCGGTCACCTCGATTTCGATGACGACCGAGTTGTCCGATTGCGCCCGGCCGACGAGCGCGCCGCCCTCGATGGCGAAGACCACATCTTGGCCGTCGAGCGTCTGCAGTTCGCCCGCCAGACCGTCGGTGGAGAAGGCGAAGCTCGCGCCGCCGACATCGTTTCCGTAGTCGATGGTGACCGAGCCCGTGTCGGTCGACGTTCCGCCGCCGTCGGTGTCGTCGTCGTCGACGAAGAGATCCGTCGCCGCTTCGGAGATCTCCGGCGTGGAGTCGGGCTCGAGATTGATGGTCGCGACAGCCTCGGAGACGTCGCCGTCCTGGTCGACGATCTGGTAGGTGAAGCTGACCGGGTCTTCCTGGCCGGCGTCCGGGGTGAAGGTGAAGCTGCCGTCCGCGTTGAGCGTCAGCGAGCCCTCGGCCACGTCGGAGATCAGCGAGACCTGCGGATCGCTCGCGTCGCCGTCGGCGCCGAACGCGTCGTTATCGATCACATTCCCCGAGACGGCGGTATTCTCGCCGCCCTGGTCGGCCTGGTTGTACGCATCGTCCTCGGGCTCGGGCACGTCGTCGTCGATGGTGACGGCGATCGAGCCGGAGACGGTGTCGGAGTCATCGCCATCGGTCGCGGTGAAGCCCACGTTCGACAGCACGACGTCGTCCTCGCCGGCCGCATCGTGATCGATCACGCCCGACAGCGTCGTCTCGTAGGCGTAGGTGACCGTGCCGTCGCCGTTGTCGGTCGCCCCGGTGATCGCGATGCGGATGACTTCCTCGCCGTTCGCCGAGCCCACGAGATCGCCGGTTCCACCCTCGATGGCGAAGGTCACGGGATCGCCGCCCGAGGTCAGACTCTGGGCGTCCAGACCGTCGGTGAGCAGAACCAGCGCCGCGCCGGGATCGGCGGGGACGTCGTTTCCGTAATCGATCGTGATTTCGCCGGTGTCCGACGCCGCCGACGCAGCGAGATCGCCGCCGGGAAGCCCGTCCTCGTCGACGAACGCGTCCTCGGCGGCGCTCACGACCGGCTCGGAGTCGGGCTGCAGCGTGATCGTGGCCGTGGCCTGATCGGTGTCGCCGTCGCCGTCCGTGATCGTGTAGTCGAACGTGACCGAGCTTTCTTCGCCGGCGGCCGGCTCATAGGTGAAGGTCCCGTCGGGGTTGACCGTCAGCGAGCCGGCGCCCGAGGTCAGCGTGTAGTCCGTCACCGCCGGGCTGTCGGCGCCGTCCGCGCCGAAGGCGTCCGCGCCCGCGCCGTTGTTCGCCAGCACGTTGCCGGAGACCGGGTCGTTCTCATTCGTCTGCGTGAAGCTGTCGTCGAAGGCCTCGGGGACGTCGTCATTGATCGTGACGTCGAAGGTCCCGGAGACGTCATCGCCGTCGTCGCCGTCCGCGCCGGTGAAGCTCACTGTGATGGAGTCGTCGTCTTCCGTGTCCGGATCGGCGTGCTGGAGCGGCTGGTGCTGGGTGACCTGGTAGTCGTAGGTCACCTCGTCGCCGCTCGGCGTCGAGCCGGTGACTTCGACCTCGATGACGACGGAATTATCAGCCTGCGCCCGGCCGACGAGCACGCCGCCCTCGATGGCGAAGACCACGTCCTGGCCGTCGAGCGTCTGAATCTCGCCCGCCAGACCGTCGGTCGAGAAGGCGAACGTCGCGCCCGCGGCGTCATTGCCGTAGTCGATCGTCACCGAACCCGTATCCGTCGACACGCCGCCGTCCGTATCGTCGTCGTCGACGAAGAGGTCCGTCGCCGCGACAGAAATCTCGGGCGTGGAGTCGGGTTCGAGATTGATGGTTGCGACAGCCTCGGAGACGTCGCCGTCCTGGTCGACGATCTGGTAGGTGAAGCTGACCGATCCTTCCTGGCCGGCGTCCGGCGTGAAGGTGAAGCTGCCGTCCGCGTTGAGCGTCAGCGAGCCCTTCGAGACGTCCGAGATCAGCGAGACCTGCGGATCGCTCGCGTCGCCGTCGGCGCCGAACGCGTCGTTATCGATCACATTCCCCGAGACGGCGGTATTCTCGCCGCCCTGATCGGCCTGGTTGTAGCTGTCGTCGTTGGCCTGCGGGACGTCGTCGACGATGGAGACGTCGAACGACCCCTGGGCGGCATCCCCGTCATCGCCGTCGGTGACCTCGAAGCCGACATTGAGCAGCGCCTCGCTGTTCTCGACCCCGCCGTCGACATGCTCGACCGGCTGGGAGAGCGTGACCGCATAGTCATAGGTCACCTCGCCCGTGGACGGATCGGTGACGCTGGCGCCGGTGATCGAAATACGGATCACCTCGGAGTCGTCGCCGGCGGACCGGCCGACCAGATCGCCGCCCTCCAGCGAGAAGTTGACGGCGTCGCCATCGAGCGTCTGAAGCTGACCGTCGAGCGCGCCGTCGTCGAGCAGGTCGATCGAGCCCAGGAGGTCGCCCGGGACGTCATTGCCGAAGGTGAACACCGCCGACCCGGTCCCCGTCAGGCTCTCGGTGGAGTCGGTCTCGTCGGTCCGCGAGGTCGCATCGTCGTCATTGGCGAAGGCGAAGCCGTCCTCGTCGACCGTCACGTCGTCGGCGGCGTCGAAGGCCGGCTCGGAATCGGTCTGCAGCGTGATCGTGGCGGTCGCCTGGGCGACGTCGCCGTCCGCATCCGTGATGGTGTAGTCGAAGCTGACCGGGTCTTCTTCGCCGGCGGCTGGCGTGTAGGTGAAGGTCCCGTCGGCGTTGAGCGTCAGGTCGCCCGAGCCGGTGAACGATCCGCTGACCAGCTCGACATAGGGCGAACTCTCGCCGTCGGCGCCGGCCGAGTCCGCGCCCGACCCGTTGTCGGCGAGCACGTTCCCGCTGACGTCGGCGTTTTCTTCGGACTGGGTGAAGCTGTCGTCGAACGCCTCGGGGCTGTCGTCATTGATCGCGACGTCGAATGTCCCGGAGACATCGTCGCCGTCATCGCCGTCGGTCGCAGTGAAGCCGACACCCAGAAGGAAGGCGTCGTCCTCGCCGGCCCCGGCGTGCTCGACGGGCTGGGACAGCTCGACGTCGTAGTCATACGTCACCGCGCCGTCGCCGTTGTCGGTCTCGCCGGTGATCGAGATGCGGATCACCTCGGTTCCGTCGGCGCGGCCGACGACCTCGCCGCCTTCCAGCGCGAACACGACCGGGAAGCCGTTCGAGGTGAGCTGGCCGTCCAGGCCCGCCGCCGACAGTTCGAAGTTCGCATCGGCGCTATCATTGCCGTAGTCGATCGTCACCGAGCCCGAGTCGGTCGCCGCCGCGGCGGTCAGATCGCCGCCCGGCAGCCCGTCCTCGTCGACGCCGAGATCGGCCGGCGCCCCGTCGATCTCCGGCGTGGAGTCCGGCTGCAGGTCGATCGTGGCCGTGGCGGTGGATTCGTCGCCGTCGGCGTCGGTGATCGTGTAGTCGAAGCTGACGCTGCCTTCTTCGCCGGCCCCCGGCGTGTACGTGAAGGTCCCGTCGGCGTTGAGCGTCAGGTTGCCCGAGCCGGTGAACGATCCGCCGACCAGCTGGACATAGGGCGAGCCCTCGCCGTCAGCGCCGGCGCTGTCGGCGCTGTTGCCGTTGTCGGCGAGCACGTCGCCGGTGACGTCGGCGTTTTCTTCGGCCTGCGTGAAGCTGTCGTCGAACGCCTCCGGGCTGTCATCATTGATGGTGACGTCGATCGAGCCGGAGACGGTGTCGGAGTCATCGCCGTCGGTCGCGGTGAAGCCCACGCTCGACAGGACGACGTCGTCCTCGCCGGCCGCATCGTGATCGATCACGCCCGACAGCGTCGTCTCGTAGGCGTAGGTGACCGTGCCGTCAGCGTTGTCCGTCGCCCCGGTGATCGCGATGCGGATCACTTCCTCGCCGTTCGCCGAGCCCACGAGATCGCCCGATCCGCCCTCGATGGCGAAGGTGACCGGATCGCCGCCCGAGGTGAGCCCCTGGCCGTCGAGCCCGTCGGTGAGCAGAACCAGCGCCGCGCCGGGATCGGCGGGGACGTCGTTTCCGTAATCGATCGTGATCTCACCGGTGTCCGACGCCGCCGACGCAGCGAGATCGCCGCCGGGAAGCCCGTCCTCGTCGACGATTGTGTTCCCGGCGGTCCCCACGACCGGCTCGGAGTCGTCCTGCAGCGTGATCGTCGCCGTGGCTTCGGACGTGTCGCCGTCGCCGTCGGTGATCGTGTAGCCGAAGGTGACCGGGCCTTCTTCGCCCGCGCCCGGCTCGTAGGTGAAGCTCCCGTCGCCGTTCACCGTCAGCGAGCCGGCGCCCGAAGTCAGCGTGTAGTCCGTCACCGCCGGGCTGTTCGCGCCGTCCGCGCCGAAGGCGTCCGCGCCCGCGCCGTTGTTCGCCAGCACGTTGCCGGTGACGTCGGCGTTCTCTTCGGACTGCGTGAAGCTGTCGTCGAAGGCCTCGGGCACGTCGTCATTGATGGTGACGTCGAAGGTCCCGTCGACGTCATCGCCGTCGTCGCCGTCGGTTCCGGTGAAGCTCACCGTGATGGACGCGTCGTCTTCCGTGTTCGGATCGGCGTGCTGGAGCGGCTGGTGCTGGGTGACCTCGTAATCGTAGGTGATCGTGCCGTCGCCGTTGTCGGTCGAGCCGGTCACCTCGATCTCGATGACGATCGAGTTATCCGCCTGCGCCCGGCCGACCAGCGCGCCGCCCTCGATGGCGAAGACCACGTCCTGGCCGTCGAGCGTCTGAATCTCGCCCGCCAGACCGTCGGTCGAGAAGGTGAAGGACGCGCCGGCGGAGTCATTGCCGTAGTCGATCGTGACCGAGCCCGTATCCGTCGACACGCCGCCCTCGGTGTCGTCATCGTCCACGAACAGATCCGTCGCCGCGGCCGAGATCTCGGGAACGCTGTCCGGCTGCAGCTCGATCGTTGCGGTCGCCTGGGAGACGTCGGCGTCGGCGTCGGTGATGGTGTAGGCGAAGCTGACCGAGCCTTCTTCGCCGGCCGCCGGCGTGTAGGTGAAGCTCCCGTCGCCGTTATTGACGAGCGAGCCTGCGCCCGTCAGCGAGCCGCTCACGAGCGCGACGCTCGCCGTGGCCGCGCCGTCGGCGCCGGGCTCGTCATTGGCGAACACGTCGATCGTGACCGGGTCGTTCTCGGTCGCCTGCGTCGCGCCGTCGTCGAACGCCTCGGGGGTGTCGTCATTGATCGTGACGTCGACCTCGCCGGACACCGCGTCGCCGTCGGCGTCCGTGGCGGTGAAGTCGACTCCGCTCAGGATCTGGTCGTCCTCGCCGGCCGCGCCGTGATCGATCACGCCCGACAGGGTTGTTTCATAAGTATAGGTGACCGTCCCGTCGCCGTTGTCGGTCGAGCCGGTGATCGCGATGCGGATGACCTCGGTCCCGCCGGCGCGGCCGACGATGTCGCCGCCTTCGACGGCGAACGTCACCGGGACGCCGCCGGAGGTCAGCTGGCCGTCGAGCCCGTCGACGAAAAGCGTCAGCGCCGTCGACGGATCGGCGGGAACATCGCCGCCGAAGTCGATGGTGATTTCGCCGGCATCCGACGCCAGCCCGGCCGGCCCGTCGCCGCCCGCCAGCCCGTCCTCGTCGACGGACGTGTCCTCGGCGACGTCGATCTCCGGGGCGTAATCGATGTCGCCGGTCTTGAGCGAGCCCTCGCGGTCGCCGTCGATCTCGCCGACGCTGGTCAGACGCACGGCGACGTCGCCGAGCATGTCGAGCGTCAGGTCGACACCGTCATGGCTGAGGGTGAAGCTGGTCGACTGGATGTCGTCCTGGGCGATGCCCTGCGTGCCGAACTCGACCCCGGCGTCATAGCGGCCGTACGTGTTCGCCACCTCGCCGCGCACATTCGCGCCATGGCCGAGATCGACGACGTCATCTTCGGCGATCCGGTAGTCGGTGATGTCCGGCCCGGTGATCGAAAGGCCGCCCAGCAGGGAGTCGTCGAAGTCGAAGAACAGCCCGCGGAGATCGCCGATCGAACCGTCGTCCGTCAGGACCTCGATTTCGAAGAGAAGCGAACCGTCAGGCTGCTCGGTGACGCGAACCTGCGTGTCGACCTCGGCCTCGAGAATAAATGTGGTGCTGGCCATGCCGCCCCCCAGCTGCGGAACCGCCCGGTCCGCTCGACGGCCGGCGCGGGCCTCTGCGCGTTCTCTCGCCCCTCGCGAGTGAGCAGGCGCGATTTCAACTGAATGTTAACTCTGTTTTAACCATCTCGCCAGCGCGATTATTTCATTCGCCGGCTGCGTTCGGCGGCGGCGCATCCGTATTTCTGCGAGACGACAATCAGCGTTCCTCCGGGCCATCCTCGGCAATGAGTCCCGGAGGACGAGCCATGGCGTATCTCGACATCATCAGCGGCGACGCGCAGCCGATCATCCGGCGGCGGGATCGCGAGACCCGTCCGCCGGGGGTCGTGCGCTGCCTCGCGCCCGGCGAGGCGTTCTACCGCGAGGGCGATCCCGCGGACCGCGAGTTCGACCTGCTCGACGGCATGGTCCGTCTGGTCCGGTTCTCGGGCGACGGCGGACGCCAGGTCATCGGTTTCGCCTGCCCGGGCGAGCGGATCGGCGCTCCACTGGCCGACCGCCACGCCCACACCGCCGAGGCGGTCACCCGGTGTCGCGCGGTCAGCGTGGGCGGCGCGTTCGAGCGCGAGGATCCCGAACGCCTGCGCGAGGCGCTCCGAAGGACCACCGCGCGCCTGGAGCGCGCCGAATCCCAGATCCTCCTGATGGGCCGTCTCTGCGCGCTCGAGCGCGTCGCCGGCTTCATCCTGATGATGGCCTCGCGCCTCGCCGGCGCGGACGAGCACGACCCGCCCGCCTTCGAACTGCCGATGGACCGCCGCGACATGGCCGACTTCCTCGGCCTGACGGTGGAGACGGTGAGCCGCAAGCTCACTGCACTGCGCGAGGGCGGGATAATTGATCTGCCCACGCCGCGCCAGGTCCGCGTTCTCAGCTGGCCGGGCCTGCGGCGCTGCGCCGGCGGCGTCGCCTCAGGTCTCTGAGGCGGCGCTGCACGGCGACTCCCGATCGCCGGATAACGCCCGAAAGGCCCGGACGCCCCGGAAAAGGGGTGCGCCCGGCCGGGGTCGGGCCGGGCGCAGCAGCGCGGCTTCGGGGAGTGGAGGGCGAGCGGGCCGCGCCGCCATACAGTCATGTTGCGCATCGGCCGGCGTTCAGCCGATGCGGATCTCGTCCTTCACCGAAGTCACGCCGGGCGCCGCCCAGATCGCGTCCTCGATGAGCTTGCGGTCGTGCCAGCTGTGCACCTTCCCCGACAGGCGCACCTGGCCGCCCTCGACATCGACGGCCACGGATTTCGCCTCGGCGGCGGCGTTGCGCGCCAGGGCCGACACGATGCGCTGCTTGAGGTCATCCGGCTGCGAGGTCGAGCGGATGGCGATCTCGTTGGTCACGCCGACGACGCCGCTCAGATACCGCACCGCGCGCTCGGCGGCCTCGCGCTGGTAACGCCACTCGACGTCGCCGCCGAGCGTGATCCAGCCGCGATTGACCGAGACATGGATGTCGCTGCCGGGAATGTTCGACTGCCAGCGCAGGCTGTTCACCGCGCGGGTCGCGATGTCCTCGTCGTCCACCTGCTTGGCCGAGGGCGGCCGGACCTCGATGTCCATCGCGACGCCCCTGACCTGCTTGACCCGGCGCACGGCGCGCTCGGCGGCCAGCTTCTCGGCGTAGGTCTCGACATGACCGCCCAGCGTGACCACCGAGTCGTGCACGGTCACGGCGACGTGTGCGGCGTTGAGGCTCGGCTCCCACTCGAGTTCGGCCTCGACCAGTTCGCGCAGCTCCACGTCCTTCATCCGACCGCTCCGGTATCCCTGTGGCGACCGATCCGTGCGACGGATCGTCCGGGTTTACGGTCGCGCGGGCGACTGTCGCGGGCATTGACTGGAATCAACTCCGCCTTGCGTAGTATTGCGGGGCTGACGGCGGCGCAGGAGCTGCGGAAAGCTCCGCCGCGCAAGACGGGAGAGCCGCCATGGCCGACATCCTGATCGTCTACGCCACGGTCGAAGGCCAGTCGCGGCGCATCGCCGACCTGCTCGGGGACCATCTCGTCCGCTGCAAGCATGGCCGGACGCTGGTCGACGCCACCGATCCGCCCGAGGACCTGGACGTATCGGCGCACGACGCCGTCATCCTCGTCGCCTCGGTGCACGCCGATCGCCATCACGCCGCGGCGGTGAATTTCGCCCGCAAGAATGTCGCCGCGCTCAACCGCACGCCGTCCGCGCTGGTCTCGGTGTCGCTGCACGCCGCGAGCGGCGAAGCCGAGGACGAGGAGGAGATGCGGGCCTATGTCGACCGGTTCTGCGCCGAGACGGGCTGGCTGCCGCGCGCCGTCCACTACGCCGCCGGCGCGCTGCGCTTCGCCCAGTTCGACTTCTTCAAGCGCTGGATGGCCCGGCGGCTGACGCGCGAACTGGGCATGGAGTTCGACCCCGAACGCGATGTCGAGCTCACCGACTGGCGCGCGCTCGAGGCCTTCGCCGACGACTTCCTAGCCGAGCATGTCGGACGCTGACCAACGCCGGGGGATCGCGCCGGCCGGGGAGGCCGGCGGCCGTGGCTGACCGGGAGGCCGCCGCCGCGGAGCGCCCGGTGCGCTGGCACGGGGTCGACCCCGGCGACGCCGCCGGGCGACTGGCCGCCGATCTCGACGCGGGGCTGTCGGAAGCCGAGGCCCGCGACCGCCTCGCCGAGGCCGGCCCCAACGAGATCGAGGCCGCCGAGTCCTTCTCGATCCTGGCGACGCTCGGCCGCCAGCTCGCCGATCCGCTGATCCTTCTGCTCATCGCCGGCGTCGTGCTGGCCGCCGCGCTCGGCGAGCGCTTCGACGCGATCATGATCGCTGCGATCGTGGTGCTGAACGCCGCGCTCGGCTTCTTCCAGGAATGGCGGGCCGAGCGCGCGCTCGCCGCGCTGGAGGGCATGCTGGCGCCGGCGTGCAATGTGGTGCGCGACGGCGAACGCCGGCGGATCGACGCGCGCGAACTCGTCCCCGGCGACCTCGTCGAGATGCATCGCGGCGAACGCGCGCCCGCCGATCTCAAGCTGGCGTCCGGCGAGGGCCTGCTCGCCGACGAATCCGCGCTGACCGGCGAGGCTCACGCCGTGGCCAAGGCCCCGGGCGCGGATCCGGACGACGCGCCGGTCCACGCCCGCGCCTCGATCCTGTTCGCCGGCTCGCTGCTGCTCGACGGGCGCGGCAGGGGAGTCGTGGTCGCGACAGGCGATCACACCGAGTTTGGCCGCATCGCCGCGCTCGCCGCCTCGGTGCGCCGCCAGGCAACCCCGCTGCAGAGGCGGCTCGCGCGCCTGAGCCGGGTGCTCGGCGCGGCCGCCGTCGTCGCCGCCGTGCTGGTCGCCGCGCTCGGCCTGCTCGCCGGGCGCGACCCGCTGGAGATGCTGTTCACGGGCGTTTCGCTCGCTGTCGCCACGGTGCCCGAGGGCCTGCCGGCCGTGGTCGCGCTCAGCCTGGCGCTCGGCGTGCGCAAGATGGCCAAGCGCAACGCGCTCGTGCGCCGGCTGCGCGGGGCGGAGACGCTCGGCTCGGCGACGGTCATCTGCACCGACAAGACCGGCACGCTGACCACCGGCGAGATGAGCGCGGTGAGCATCGTCACCGCGGCGGGCGAGACCGATTTGTCCGAGGGCGAGGCGCCGCCCGACGCGCTCGAGGTCGACGCGCTGCGGACCGCCGGGCTGTGCAACGACGCCGAGCTCGCCGAGGATGGCGGCGTCGCCGGCGAGCCCACCGAACGGGCCCTGCTGGCGGCCGCTCACCGGTTTGATGCGGTGGACGCCGAGGGTCCGCCCCGCGTCGCCGAGCAGCCCTTCTCCGCGGAGCGCAAGCGCATGCTGGTCGTCGTCGAGCGCGACGGCGAACTCCACGCGCACATGAAGGGCGCGCCCGATTACGTGCTGCCGCTGTGCGCGCAGATCCGAACCGCGGACGGGGTCGAGCCGCTCGACGACGCGGGCCGCCGGCGCTGGATCGACCGCGCCGAGGAAATGGGCGAGGCCGGCCTGCGCGTGCTCGCCGTGGCTCACCGAGATACATCGGCCGACCGGCTTCACAGCCTTGAGGAGGTCGAGCGGGAGATGGTCTTTCTCGGGCTCATCGGCCTGATGGATCCGCCGCGGCCGCGGGCCCGCCCGGCGATGGAGGCGGCGCGCGCGGCCGGCATCCGGGTGGTCATGATCACCGGCGACGCGGCGGGCACCGCCCGCGCCATCGCCCGCGAGGTCGGGCTGGACGCGACCGAGGTGCTCTCCGGCGCGGAGATCGACGGGCTCGACGACGCCGCGCTCGCCGAGCGCCTCGAGCGCCGGCCGGTGCTCAGCCGCACCACGCCCGAGCACAAGCTGCGCGTGGTGCGGCTGCTCCAGGACGGCGGCGACATCGTCGCCATGACGGGCGACGGCGTGAACGACGCGCCGGCGCTGAAACAGGCCGATATCGGGGTGGCGATGGGGATACGCGGCGTCGACGCGGCCCGCGCCGCCGCCGACATGGTCCTGCTCGACGACGATTTCGGCACCATCGTGGATGCGGTGCGCGAGGGCCGGCGCCAGGACGAATCGATCCGGAATTTCGCGCGCTTCCTGCTGGCGTCGAATTTCGGCGAAGTCGTCGCGGTGGCGGCGAACGTGGTGACCGGGGCGCCGCTGATCCTGACGCCGGTGCAGCTCCTCTGGGTCAACCTGCTGACCGACGGGCCGATCGCGCTGGCGCTCGGCGTGGAGCGCGCCGGACCCGACCTGATGGCGCGGCCGCCGCGCCGGCCCGGCGCACGCGTGCTCGACCGCACCGCCTTCATGCTGGTCGCGGTGTTCGGGGGATGGCTCGCCGCCGTCACGCTGGCGACGTTCCAGCATCTCCTGCCGGCCGGCGCGCAGACCGCCAACGCCGCCAGCTTCAGCGCGGTCGTCGTGATGAGCTGCGCGACCGTGTTCGTTTTCCGGTCGCTCGAGACGCCGAACACGCGGCTCGGCTGGTTCTCGAACCAGTGGCTCGTCGCGGCGGTCGCGGCGACCCTGGCGGTCCAGCTGGCGCTGGTCTACGCGCCGCCGCTTCAGCGGCTGATGGAGGTCTCCGCGCCGCCGGCCATGCTCTGGCTCGGGCTCGGCGCCGCGGCGCTGCCCGTGCTGATCGTGCCGGAAATCGTCAAGTCCGTACGCGGATCAAAGGGCGCGGCGTTGAGAGAGGGTTGAGGCGCGGCGGCCGCCGCCCGGCCGCAAAGCCGCTCCGCGTCGAGCCCGTCATAGCGCGCCAGCGCGTCGGCGGCGACGCACAGGGCCGGGCCGTCGCTCATCAGCACGGCGAGCTGGAGCACGGTGATCAGGCGGGAGCGCGGCGCGCCCATGGCGTGAAGCCGGTCGATCTTGCGCGCGACGGCGGCGTCGGCGCGCGCCGCCGCGGCGAAGGCGAGTTCGAGCAGAGCGCGCTGTTCGGTCGAGGGGCCGGCGCCGATCGGGCCGACCGTCATGGACAGGAGCGACCGGAGCGCATTGGAGCCGGCAGGGGTTCGTCGCGCCATGCGGCGCAGGCCGTCGCTCAGCTCGCGGTGTCGGAGCTTCAGATCGAGATCGGTCATCGCACTCATCCTCCCAGGATCGGGCGGCGCATGTGAGCGCCGCCTCGTTGTCGTCCCTCCCCATTTCGCCCCGGACCCCTCGGCCCCACGCTCACGGCATGCGGACATAGGGTCCCGGCGCGGGTTCGATCGGCGCATAGCCCTTGGCCGGCGCGCCCATGGCGGGCGGCGCGACCTGTTCCGGCGCGCTGCGCGCGGCGAGCCATTCGGTCCAGGCCGTCCACCACGAGCCCTCGCGCGGCGCGATGCGCTCGCGCCAACGCTCCGGACTGACATACCGGTCCTCGGGGTCCTGCGCGGCGATGCGGTAGCTGCGGCCCTCATGACCCGGCTCGGAGACGATGCCGGCGTTGTGGCCGCCGGAGGTCAGCACGAAGGTGACCGGCGTGCGCACGAAGAGGTGCAGCTTGTAGACGGAGTTCCACGGCGAAATGTGGTCGCGTTCCGTGCCGACGAGGAAAACCGGCGCGGCGATGTCAGACAGCGCGACGACTTCGCCCTCGACGGCGAAGCGTCCGGCGCTGAGCCGGTTCTCCAGGAAGAGCCCGCGCAGGTAGTCCGAGTGCATCCGGGCGGGCAAGCGCGTGCGGTCGGAATTCCACATGCTTAGATCGAACGGCTTGTCGCGCTCGCCGAGCAGGTATTCGCGCGTCGCCTTCTCCCACAGCAGCTCGTCGGCGCGCAGGAAGGTGAAGGTGCCCGACATCTGGTCGCCCTCAAGCACGCCCTGGTCCCACATCATGTCCTCGAGATAGGCGATCTGCGCCTCGTCGACGAACAGCATCAGATCGCCGGCCTGGGCGAAATCGACCTGGGCGGCGAGCAGCGTGATCGAGGCGAGCCGATCGTCGCCGCGGCCGGCCATGTGCGCGGCGGCGATGCTCAGCAGCGTCCCGCCCAGGCAGTAGCCGCAGGCGTGGATGCGTTCGCCGGGGACGATCGCGGAGACGGCGTCGAGCGCGGCCATGATCCCGAGACGGCGATAGTCGTCGAGCGAGACGTCGCGATGCTCCGGACCCGGATTGATCCAGGAGATCATGAACACGGTGAAGCCCTGGTCGACCAGCCAGCGGACCAGCGAATTGTGGGCGGACAGGTCGAGCACGTAGTATTTCATGATCCAGGCCGGCGCGATCAGCACCGGTTCGCGCCGCACGGTCTCCGTGGTCGGGGCGTACTGGATCAGCTCCATGAGTTCGTTGCGAAAAACGACCTGGCCAGGCGTGGTCGCCAGCGTGTCGCCAAGCGCCGCGCGCGCCGCCTCGCCGCTCTTCGCGCCGATCGCCGCATTGGTCATTTCCTCGGCGAAATTCTCCGCGCCGGCGACGAGATTGGCGCCGCCGGTCGCAAGCGTCCGCTTGATCACCTCGGGATTGAGCCAGGGAACATGCGCCGGGCACAGCGCGTCCATCGCGAAGTCCGCCATGAAGGCGGCGCGCTCCGCGTCGCGCGCACGCATGCCCCGCATCGGTCGGGTCGCTTCGCGCCACCAATCTGCGGCCGCCGCCCAGCTCTGCGCATAGAACTCGAACGGGGGCGCGCGCCAGTCGGGGTCGTCGAGGCAGTGGCGCTGATCCAGCTCGAAGGGCGGCTCCGCATTCTCGCCCGCCGCCCGGCGTCCGGCCCAGGCGGCGAGCCTGGCGCCGTCGGCGACCGCCTTTTCTCCAAGGTCGAGCATGCGGCCCGGCGAGGCCGCCAGATTGACGGCCCAGTCGACCCACGGCGCCGTCACGGCGAGCGGGGAGACGCCTTGGGTGAGACGCGCCGCCGCGGCGCGCACGCCGCGGTCCAGAGCCGCGTGCGGGGCCGCCGCCGCGGCCTCGTCGACCGTCTCGGGCGGCGGGGGCGGCGCCGCTTCCTGCGGCTTCAAGGCGACGGGTTTGGATCCAGCCATGGCCCGGACGGTGGGCCTCGGGCGCGCACCGGGCAAGCCGGGGATACTACGCAGTTTTCCGTGTCAGACGGCCGTCGGGTCGCGCTCGGCGTCGGTCTTCAGGCGCACCAGCTCGGCGGCGCTCTTCCGCTCCGTCTTCTCGAAGATCCGCGCGCGGTGGAACTCGACGGTGCGGGGGCTGAGATTCAGCCGGCGCGCGACGACCTTGTTCGCCGCGCCGGTGATCAGCTCCTCGAACACGTCGCGTTCGCGCGGCGTCAACGAAGCCATCAGCTTACGCGCGGTCAGGTGCGCGTCGAGCGCCGTGCGAAGGCGGCCGGCGCGGGAGAGGGCCTGGTCGACGGCCTCGAACAGGACTTCGCGCCGCCAGGGCTTGCGGATGAAATCCACCGCCCCGGCCTTCAGGGCTCTCACCGCGGAGTCGACGTCGGCGTGGGCGGTGATCATGATGATGATCAGGCAGGGAAAGCGCTCCCGGAGCATGGGCACGGCGCTGACGCCGTCCTCGCCGGGCATGCGGATATCGAGCAGCAGGCAGCCGCTGGCGTCCGGCTCCAGCGAGTCGAGCAGACCGGCGATGCTCGAGAACGTCGCGACCGCCCGGTCGTGGGCGGCGAACAGCGCCTCGACGGACTCGCGCACCATCGGGTCGTCGTCGACCAGGTAGAGCCGCGGCGCGGGCGCCCGCTCGCGCGCCGACGCGACCGTTCCGGCGACGGTTTCGCTAATCATGCCCGCTCTCCGTCAACGGCAGCTCGACCCGCGCCGCGGCGCCGCCCGTCTCGGCCGCCAGAAGCTGGATGCGGCCGCCGTGGGCCTCGACGATGCGCCTGGATATCGAGAGACCGATTCCGAGCCCGTCGCTGCGCGTGGTGATGAAGGATTCGAAGATGTCGCCCGCCCCCGCGCCCGGCGGGCCCGGCCCGGTGTCGACGACCTCGATGACGAGCGCCTCGTCGGTCTCCGCCCGGGCGGTCGAGATCGTGACCACGCGTTCCTCGGCGTCCTCCACGGCTTCAAGCGCATTGCGGATCAGATTGACGATCACTTGCTGCAGCTGAACCCGGTCGACCGGGATCTCGGGAAGATCCCGCGCGAAGCGGCGCGTAATGACTGCGCCGACGCGCGCGGCGGCGGGATCGAGATGGCCGAGCGCGTCCTCCAGCACGTCGTTGATTTGCACGGGCGTACGTTCGAAGGGCGCATTGCGGGTGAGCTGCTTGACCCGTCCGATCACTTCGCCGCCCATCGCGGCCATCTCGCGGGCCTTCTCGATCAGGGGAAGGGTCTCCTCTGCGGACGCGCCCGCCTCCAGGCGCGCCGCGGCGGCGTCGAGATAGTTGCCGAGCGCGGTGAGGGGCTGATTGACCTCGTGGGCGACCGTGGCGGCCATCTCGCCGAGCGCGCTCAGACGGCCGGCTTCCTCCATCCGCTCCCGCAGCGCGTGGTTGCCGGCCTCCGCGGCGACCCGGTCGCTGACGTCGCGGATCATGCCGACGAAGCCGCGATCGCCATTGGAATCGGCGTCGGCGATCGCGATCTCGACGGGAAATATCTCTCCGTCGCGCCGCAGACCGTGAAAGCGCCGGCGCCAGTTCGTCGACCGCCGCTCGCCGCTGCTGAGGTAGTGCTCGATATAGCCGTCGTGCGCGCTCGCATAGGGCTCCGGCATCAGCCGGTTCACGTTCTCGCCGCAGAGTTCCGCCTCGGACCAGCCGAACATCTCCTCGGCCGCCCGGTTGAGACTGAGCATGCGGCCGTCCGCATCGGTGCGGATCACCGCCTCCGGCACGGTGTCGAGGACGCCTCGAAGCATCGAGCCGCGCGACTCGGCGCTCGCGATCGAGAGCCGGTCCTCCACCATGAGGCTTGCGACGCGCGCCAGCGTCAGCAAGGGACCGCTCAAACCGGGGGGCTCGCGATCCGGTTCGTCACGCGCCTCCAGGGCGAGCACCCCGACGAGGTGATGATCCGTGACGACCAGCGGCGCGGCGACCAGGTCGCCACCGGGGCCGTCCTCGGCCTCGAACGTCAGGAATTCGCGGCAACCCTCCCGCATCGCGCTCTCGACGGCGACGGCGATCTCGTGACGGGCGCGGGGGGCGGGATCGCCCCCGTGCACCACAAAATCGTCGGCGTCATGATCGGCGCGCCGCCAGATGAAGACGCGCCAGCCCGGCGTGAGCGCGTCGATCGCCGCCACGATCGGCGCGAGCGCGTCCTCGAGCTCCGCGTCGTTCGCATACCGATCCAGCGCGAGGGAGATCGCCGCGGTCCAGTCGCGCGTGCGATCGGCGTTCTCCGCTGCAGCGGTCGGGGTTCCCAGCATCTGGACAGGCCGTATGGAAGCGCCGGGCGTCAGCGCCCGGTCAGGAATATCGTTATACAGCAAAAATCGCGATGAATTAACCATTCACGCGAAACCGCCGCAGCGGGCGTCGAACGCGGCGCGGGAAAACAGACCGTTCGAACCGGGGACCGGCCGGCTCCCCGGACGCCCTGATCGCCGCCCTGCGCTCAGCCGCCGCGTTTCACCGTAATCTTGCGTTCGCGAAGCCAAGCGTCCTTCGGCTTGGGCACGGTGACGGTCAGGACGCCGTCCTTGAAGCTGGCGTCGACGCGGTCGTCCTCGGGCTCGAAGCCGAGCGGAACGACGCGTTCGAAGCGGCCCCAGGCGCGCTCGACGAGATGGCGCTTCTCGCCCTTCTCCTCGCGCGAGGACTGTTTCTCGCCCGAGATGATCAGGCTGGAATCGTCCACCGAGACCTCGACATCGTCTTCGGTCATGCCGGGCAGCTCGGCGGTCAGCACCAGTTCGCCGTCCTTTTCGACGAGGTCGACGCTCGGCGCCCAGCCGCCGTCGCGCCCGGCGAAGGCGCGCAGCCGCGGCGCCGAGGCGAACTCGTCGAACAGCCGGTCGACCTCCTCGTGCAGCGCGCCGAACGGATCCTCGGCCCAGGCGCCTTCGAACGGCGCGAGCGCGCGGCGCCGGGTGCGCTGGCGACGACGCGGCTCCATCGATTGCGTTTTCATGACTGCCTCTCCTCGCCGCGCCGCTCAGTTCTCGCCCGGCTTCGCGCGAGCGCTCACCTCCTGCATGCTGGACATCGCCATCTCGCTCATGCGGCTGAACTCGTCGATATAGTCCTGCATGAAGGTCTGCGCGGCGCGCGTCGCGGCGTGCATCGCGTCGGTGGGCGTCTGGCAGCAGGCGAGATCCTCGAAATAGTCGTGATAGCGCTCGGCGCGCCGGGCGGCGAAATGCGCCGCCTCCTCGCTGAACGCCCGGCTGGACTTCCACATGCCGTCGCCGGCGGCTTGCATGGTCTCGGCCATGCCGGTCATCGCCGCGCCGGGACTGTCCTTGCGCTTCTTGCCGTCGCCGGCGGACTTGTGCGCGCCGCCGCCGGACGTGGACGAGGCGCTCTGACGCGTCTCGGTCTGGTGGGAGGAAGTCGACATGGATGGCTCCTTCGTCCGTTCGCGCCGGAGCGCGGTCGGACCGGCTTTCAAGGCCCGCCTGCCGGCGCGGGTTTTCGATGCCGGCAGTCAGACTCCGCCGGGAGCGGCGCTCAAGCTCGCAAGAATACTGAACGATGCGTTAACGCGCCGCGGCGGCTGCGCGATCGCGCGGGTCGCCCGACGCCGCCGCGCGCACTATCGTGCGTCGCAGCGTTGCGCGGCGACGGCCGCGCGCCTGCAGGCGGACGGGCCCGATGGACTACTACGAGAACCGCACTTACGACGAGCTCGAGACCGGCGAGCATGCAAGCCTGACGCGGACGCTCAGCGCCGACGACATCGAGATGATCGGCGTCATGGCCGGCGCCGTGACCGCGCCGCGGGCGGGCGAGACCGGCGTCGACGGCGCGGCGATGTGGACCGCCGGGCTCGTCGTCGCCGCGCTCAGCGTCAAGCTGCCCGGGCCGGGCACGACGATCCTCGGCCAGGACCTGGAGTTCGGAAAGCCCGTGGCCCCCGGCGACGCGGTGACGGTCGAGGTCCGGGTGCTCGAGAAGGGCGAGGACCGGCGGGTCCGCCTCGCTGTTCACGGCGAGAACGAAACCGGCGAGACGGTCGTCACCGGCGAGGTCGAGGTCGCCGCGCCGGCCGAGCGCGCGCGGCTGCAGCGCCAGACCCGTCCGCAGGTTTTCCTGCACGAGCAGGGCTTGCGGCTGAAAGGGCTGATCGAGCGGGCGCGCCGGTACGACCCGGTCCGAACGGCTGTGGTTCATCCCGTCGACGACAAGTCGCTGGGCGGCGCGCTCGCCGCCGCCGAAGCCGGCCTGGTCGAGCCCGTGCTCGTCGGTCCGCGCGCGAAGATCGAGGCCGCGGCGAAGGCCGCCGACCTGGATATCTCGGCGCTGGAGCTCGTCGACGCGCCGCACAGCCACGCCGCCGCGGCGCGCGCCGTGGCGATGGCGCGCGAGGGCGCCGTCGCCGCGCTGATGAAGGGCGCGCTGCACACCGACGAGATCATGGGCGAGGTGGTTTCGTCCGAGCACGGACTGCGCACCGAGCGGCGTATCAGCCACGTCATGGTCACCGACGCGCCGGCCTATCCGAAGCTGCTCCTGATCACCGATGCGGCGATCAACATCGCCCCGGACCTCGAGGAAAAGCGTGACATCGTCCAGAACGCGATCGATCTCGCCCGCGCGCTGGACATCGCGGCGCCGAAGGTCGCGATCCTCGCCGCAATCGAGACCGTCTATCCGCGCATGCGCTCGACGGTCGAGGCCGCCGCGCTGTGCAAGATGGCCGATCGCGGCCAGATCACCGGCGGCGCGCTCGACGGCCCGCTGGCCTTCGACAACGCCGTCTCGCCCGACGCCGCGCAGACCAAGGGACTGGATTCGCCGGTCGCGGGACAGGCGGACATCCTCGTCGCGCCCGACATCGAGGCGGGCAATATCCTGGTCAAGCAGCTCGACTATCTCGCCGGCGCGACCGCGGCCGGCGTGGTGATGGGCGCGCGCGTGCCGATCATCCTGACCAGCCGGTCCGAAGGCGTCCTGCCCCGCGTGGCGGCGTCGGCGGTCGCCCAGCTCTACGTCAACAACAAGGTCCGGCCCGCCGAATGACCGACGCCGTCCTCGTGCTCAATGTCGGCTCGTCGAGCGTCAAGCTGGCGCTCTACGCGCTCGACGACGTCTCCGCGGCCAGGCTGCGGGGGCGGGTGACGGGGATCGGAACCCGGCCCGAGGCGGACATCGTCGACGCCGACGGCGTCGCGCTCGCTCCCGGCCCGGCCGCCGAGCTCGCGCCGAAGTCGAGCCACCCCGCCTGCCTCGACGCACTGCTGGCCGCCGTCGCCGACGACGCCGCAGCCTACGAAGTCCGCGCCGTCGGCCACCGCATCGTCCACGGCGGACGCGACCACGCCGAACCCGTCGCGATCGACGACGCGGTGCGCGACGCGCTCGAGGCGCTGACTCCGCTCGCGCCGGGCCATCAGCCGCACAATCTCGCCGGCGTCGACGCCGCGCGGAAGCGCTGGCCCGAGGCGATCCCGGTCGCATGCTTCGACACCGCCTTCCACCGCACCCAGCCCCGCCAGGCCGAGCTGTTCGCGCTGCCGCGCGCATACGCCGATCGCGGCGTGATCCGCTACGGCTTCCACGGCCTGTCCTACGAGCACATCGCCGCCGTCGCCCCCGACATCGTCGGCGAAGCGGCCAGAGGGCGCCTGATCGCCGCCCATCTCGGCCACGGCGCCAGCCTGTGCGCGATGCGGGACGGGAAGAGCGTCGCCACCACGATGGGCTTCACCGCGCTCGACGGCCTGCCGATGGCGCGGCGCTCGGGCGCGATCGATCCCGGCGTGCTGCTGCACCTCCTGCAGGAGGACGGCATGAGCCCCGAAGCGGTCGCCGACCTGCTCCACAACCGCTCGGGCCTGTACGGGCTGTCCGGGGTGAGCGACGACATGCGCGACCTGCTGGCGAGCGACGACCCGAACGCCGCCGAGGCGGTGGAGCATTTCTGCTACCGCGCCGCGCGGGAGATCGGCGGGCTCGCCGCGACGCTCGGCGGGCTCGACGCGCTCGTCTTCACCGCCGGGATCGGCGAGCACGCCGCCCCGGTCCGCGCCCGCATCGTCGAGCTGTGCGGCTGGCTCGGCGCCGATCTCGACCCCGCGGCGAACGCGGCCGATGGCCCGCGCATCTCGACCGCCGACAGCACGGTCTCGGCCTGGGTGATCCCGACCGACGAGGAATCGCGCATCGCCCGGGGGGCGCGGACCGTGCTGCAAGCCGGCCGGACTTGACGCACGCGCCGCGGGCGGCGCGAATGCGGGCGATGGCGACGCCGAAGGCCCTCAATCTCGCGGACTTCAGACCGCTGGCGCGCAAACGCCTGCCCGCGCCGATGTTCCACTACATCGCCGGCGGCGCCGACGACGAGTGGAGCCTGGCCAACAACACCGACGCGTTCGCCCGCTACGAGCTGGTCCCCCGCCATCTCAACGACATCTCCGAGATCGACCTGTCGACGCGGGTGCTGGGCGCCGATCTCGCCATGCCGCTGATCCTGTCGCCGACGGGGATGAACCGGCTCTTCCATCACGGCAAGGAGCTCGCCGTGGCCCGCGCCGCCGAGGCCGCCGGCGTCATGTATTCGCTGTCGACCGTGGGCACGGCCTCGATCGAGGACGTGGCCTCGGTCTCGGCCGGACCGAAGATGTTCCAGATCTACATGTTCAAGGATCGGGGCCTGACGCGGGAATTCGTCGAACGCTGCAAGCAGGCGGGCTACAACGCGCTGTGCCTGACCGTCGACACCACGCTGGCGGGCAATCGCGAGCGCGAGCTGAGAACCGGGCTCACCATGCCGCCGAAGCTCACCGCGGCGAGCCTGGCGAGCTTCCTCGTGCATCCGCACTGGCTGGGAAACTTCCTGCGCGATCCGGACTTCACGCTCGCCAATGTCGCCCATCGCGTCGACGCGCTCGAAGGCGGGGCGATGTCGCTGGTCGGTTACGTGAATTCGCAGTTCGATCGTTCGTTGACCTGGGATGACGCCGCCGAGCTCGTCGAGCTGTGGGACGGCCCGTTCGTCATCAAGGGGCTGCAGCACGCCGACGACGCCCGGCGCGCCGCCGAGATCGGGGCGAGCGCGGTGATGATCTCCAATCACGGCGGACGCCAGCTGGACTCGGCGCCCGCACCGGTCGAGTGCGTGGCCGACATGCGCGAGGCCGTCGGCGACCGGCTTGAGCTGATCGTCGACGGCGGCGTGCGGCGCGGCACGCATGCGCTCAAGGCGCTCGCGCTCGGCGCCGACGCGGTCTCTTTCGGGCGGCCCTATCTCTATGCGCTGGCCGCCGGCGGCGAGGACGGCGTGACGCGCATGCTGCACCTGTTCCGACAAGAGATCGAACGTTCGATCGCTTTAGCCGGATGCGCATCCGTCGAGCAGGCGAAACGCGACGGCCTGGCGGTCCGGCGCGTCGGCGCGTAGACGGGTATGCCGCACGATCGTTCGTCTAGTTGGCTTCAGCCCCGCGCCGCGTAGCCGGCCAGAACCTCGCACAGCCAGCGCCCGGCGGTGAGCGCGGTGATGTCGGCGACATCGATCCCCGGATCGAACTCGGTGAGATCGACCGCCTTCACGCGCGGATGCGCCGCCAGCCGGCGCGCCGCGGCGAAGAAGTCGTGGGCGGCCATGCCGCCGGGCCGGGCGCCGGGCGCGCCCGGGCACTGGGCGCGGTCGACGACGTCGATGTCGAAATCGACATAGATCACCTCGCAGCGCTCCCACAGCGTCTCGAGCGCCGCGTCGACCAGGCCGAGCACGCCGATCTCGCGGCAATCGCCCATCGTGCGCACGCAGATCCCGTGCGCCTTCGCCGTCTCGTGCATGCGCGCGGTGTTGGCGAAGGGCGCGAGCCCGATCTGGACGATATTGCGGCCGGGCAGGCCGTCCTCGATGAGCGCCTTGACCGGATTGCCGTTCAGGAGCCCGCAGTCGGTGTCGCGCAGGTCGAAATGGGCGTCGAGCGTGATCAGCCCGGTCCGCTCCAGCGGGCCGAGCGCGTGCACGCCGGGCCGGGTCACGGCGTTGTTGCCGCCGAGGATGACGGTGAGGCCGTGCTGACCGGCGAGCTTCGCCGCGGCGTCGCGCACCGGCGCGAACGCATCGGCGGGCGAGACCGCCTTGAGATCCACATCGCCGGCGTCGAACACGGCCAGATCGTCGATCCCGTGCTCGGTCTCGAGGTCATAGACGCTGAAGCGTCTCAGCACATCACGGATCGCCTTCGGCGCTAGATCGCAACGGCCCGGCGTCAGAGAGCGCTCGGAAAGCGGCGCGCCCAGCAGCGCCACCGGCGCGTCCTTCGATCGACCGAGCAGGTCGGCGATCGAGCGCCAGGACCGGCACTCCGACTCGGCGGCTTCGCGCATGGGAAATGCTCCGCAATTGGACGAGCGTGAAAATCTGCTATCAGTCCGGTCCCTTTCGAACAAGCGCGACGGAGTTCCTGGCCCGCATGTGGGACGCCCTCTGGACCGATCTCGACGCCGCCACGATGGCTCCAGACATCGACGCCGCCTATGGCGCGATCCCCGACGCCGCCATCGGGATCGCCGACGGCCGGATCGCCTGGATCGGCCCCCGCGCCGAGCTGCCCGGCGCGCCGGAGAGCCTGGCGCATGAGACCGTCTCGCTCGGCGGCGCCTGGGTCACCCCCGCCCTCGTCGACTGCCACACCCACCTCGTCTTCGGCGGCGACCGGATCGGCGAGTTCGAAAAGCGCCTCGAAGGCGCGAGCTATGAAGAAATCGCCAGGGCCGGCGGCGGCATCAAGTCGACCGTGGCGGCGACGCGCGCGGCGAGCCTGGACGAGCTCGTCGAAGCCGCCATTCCCCGCCTCGAAGCGCTCAAGCGCGGCGGCGTCGCCACCGTCGAGATCAAGTCGGGCTACGGCCTCGACGTCGACACCGAGATCAGGATGCTCGAGGCCGCCGGCCGCGCCGCCGAAGCCGTCGGACTTCGCCTGAGGCGGACCTATCTCGGCCTCCACGCCCTGCCCGAGGAATACGCCGACCGGCGCGAGGCCTATGTCGAGCTGATCTGCGAGAAGGGTCTGCCGCAGGCGCGCGCCGCAGGCCTCGTCGACGCCGTCGACGCCTTCTGTGAGACCATCGGCTTTACGATCGAGGAAGTGCGCCGGGTCTTCGAGACCGCCCGCCAGCTCGCCCTGCCGGTGCGGCTTCACGCCGAGCAGCTCTCCGACCAGGGCGGGGCGGCGATGGCGGCGGCCTTCAACGCGCTGTCGGCCGATCACCTCGAATATCTCGACGCCGCCGGCGTCGAGGCCATGGCCGAGGCGGGAACCGTCGCCGTGCTGCTGCCCGGCGCCTTCTACGCCCTCGGCGAGACGCGGCTTCCGCCGGTCGCGGCGCTGAGGGAGCGCGGCGTGAAGATGGCCGTCGCCACCGATCTCAACCCCGGCACCTCGCCGCTCGTCTCGCCGACGCTGGCGATGAACATGGCCTGCACGCTGTTCGGACTGACGCCGGAGGAGGCGCTGGCGGGCATGACCCGCAACGGCGCCGCCGCGCTGGGCCTGGAGGATGGGATCGGAACGATTGAGACCGGCAAGGCCGCCGACCTCGCCGTGTGGCGGATTTCGCAACCCGCCGAAATCGCCTACTGGATCGGCGCGGCCGGGCCCGAGCGCCTGGCGATCGCCGGCCGGCTTGAAAGGATGCATGCATGAACGAGCGCTTCGCCAACGCCCGCGTGGTCAAGCCGCGCACGGGCCCCGAGAAGAAAGCCAGGACCTGGGTCGCCGAAGCCGCGTGCCGAATGCTGATGAACAATCTGCATCCGGACGTCGCCGAGCGTCCCGAGGAGCTGGTCGTATACGGAGGGATCGGCCGGGCCGCGCGCGACTGGACCAGCTACGACGTCATCCAGGAGACGCTCGAGCGCCTCGAGCCTGACGAGACCCTGCTCGTCCAATCGGGCAAGCCGGTCGGCGTGTTCCGCACGCACGAAGACGCCCCGCGCGTGCTTATCGCCAACTCCAACCTGGTGCCGAAATGGGCGACCTGGGACCATTTCCACGAACTCGATCGCAAAGGACTCATGATGTACGGCCAGATGACGGCCGGCTCGTGGATCTATATCGGCTCGCAGGGCATCGTTCAGGGCACGTACGAAACCTTCGCCGAGGCCGGCCGCCAGCATTATGGCGGCGATCTCTCCGGGCGCTGGATCCTGACCGCAGGCCTGGGCGGGATGGGCGGCGCCCAGCCGCTCGCCGCGGTGATGGCCGGCGCCTGCTGCCTCGCGGTCGAGTGCGATCCCGAGCGCATCGCCTTCCGCGAACGCACCGGCTATGTCGACGAGAGCGTCGAGACGCTCGACGAAGCGCTTGAGCTGATCGAGCGCTGGACAAAGGCCGGCGAGGCGAAGTCCGTCGCGCTGCTGGGCAACGCCGCCGACATCGTTCCCGAGATCCTGAAACGCGGGGTTCGTCCCGACCTCGTCACCGACCAGACCTCGGCCCACGATCCCGTCAACGGCTATCTGCCGCAGGGCTGGAGCATCGCGCAGTGGCGCGAGGCCGCCGAGAAGGACCCCAAGGCCGTCGAGCGCGCCGCGCGCGCCTCGATGCGCGTCCATGTCGAGGCCATGGCCGGCTTCTCGAAGGCCGGCGTGCCGACGGTCGATTACGGCAACAATATCCGCCAGGTCGCCTATGACGAGGGCTTCGCCGACGCGTTCTGCTTCCCCGGCTTCGTGCCCGCCTATATCCGCCCGCTCTTCTGCCGCGGCGTCGGCCCATTCCGCTGGGCCGCCCTGTCCGGCGACCCCGAGGACATCGCGAAGACCGACGCCAAGGTGAAGGAGGTCCTGCCCGACGACGCGCGGCTGCATCGATGGCTCGATATGGCCGCCGAACGGATCTCGTTCCAGGGCCTGCCGGCGCGGATTTGCTGGGTGGGGCTCGGCGAGCGCGACAAGCTCGGCGTCGCCTTCAACGAGATGGTCGCCTCGGGCGAATTGAAGGCGCCGATCGTGATCGGCCGCGATCATCTCGATTCCGGCTCGGTCGCCAGCCCCAATCGCGAGACCGAGGGCATGAAGGACGGATCCGACGCCGTCTCCGACTGGCCGCTTCTGAACGCGCTGCTCAACACCGCCTCCGGCGCGAGCTGGGTCTCCTTCCACCATGGCGGCGGGGTCGGGATGGGCTATTCCCAGCACGCGGGCATGGTGATCGTCGCGGACGGCACGAAGGAGGCCGAGGCGCGCCTGAAGCGCGTGCTCTGGAACGATCCGGGCACGGGCGTGATGCGCCACGCCGACGCGGGCTATGAGGAGGCGGTAGACTGCGCGAAGGAGCGCGGCCTCGACCTGCCGATGATCGGGCGCGCGCCGTGACCGCCGCGATGCTGATCCCCGGCGAGACCGGGCTGGGCGCCATTCGCGCAATCTGGGCCGGCGCGCCGGTCGCGCTGGACGCATCGGCGCGCGACACGCTCGACGACGCCGCGGCGAGCGTCGAACGCATCATCGCGAGCGGGCGCACGGTCTACGGGGTCAACACCGGCTTCGGCCTCCTCGCCAACACGCGCATTCCCGGCGACAAGCTCGCCGAACTCCAGCGCAACCTCCTGCTCTCCCACGCCTGCGGCGTCGGCGAGGCGCTGCCCGCCCATGTCGTCCGGCTGATCATCGCGCTGAAGGCGCTCGGCCTGGCGCGCGGTCATTCCGGCGTGCGCCGGGAAGTCGTCGAGCTGATGCTTGCGCTGGTGGAGCGCGACTGCCTGCCGGTGATCCCGTCGCAGGGCTCGGTCGGCGCGTCGGGCGATCTCGCCCCGCTCGCCCATCTCGCCTGCGCGCTGATCGGCGAGGGCCGCGTGGCGTTCGAGGGCGAGACCCTGCCCGCCGCCGAGGGGCTGGAACGCGCCGGGCTCGCCCCGGTGACGCTGGGTCCCAAGGAAGGCCTGGCGCTGATCAACGGCACGCAGGTCTCGACCGCGATCGCGCTCGACGCGCTGTTCAAGGCCGAGCGGGTCTTCGACGCCGCCTTCGCCGCCGGCGCGCTCTCGGTCGAGGCGCTGATGGGTTCGCACGCCCCGTTCGACGCCCGCCTCCACGCGCTGCGCGGCCAGCCCGGCCAGATCCGGGTCGCCGAGCATCTGCGCGGCCTGCTCTCGGGCAGCGAGATCGCCGAGGCCCATCGCAATTGCGACCGGGTGCAGGACCCCTACTCCTTCCGCTGCCAGCCGCAGGTGATGGGCGCGGCGCTCGACCTGCTGGGCGACGCGGCCGAGCGGCTGCGCGTCGAGGCGAACGCCGTCTCGGACAATCCGATCGTGTTTCCGGATGCGGACGAAGCGATTTCGGGCGGCAATTTCCACGCCCAGCCCGTCGCTTTCGCCGCCGACATGATCACCATGGCGCTGTGCGAGGCCGGCTCGATCAGCGAGCGCCGCTTCGCCGTGCTGGTGGATCCGAAGATGAGCGGGCTGCCGGCCTTCCTCGTCGAGGAGGGCGGGCTCAATTCCGGCTTCATGATCGCCCAGGTCACCGCCGCCGCGCTGGTCGCGGAGAATCGCAGCCTCGCCTTCCCCGGCAGCGTCGATTCCGTGCCGACCTCGGCCAATCAGGAAGACCATGTCTCTATGGCGACCGGGACGGCGCGCAAGGCCGTTCGCGTGGCGGAGAACGCCGCGGCGATCATCGGCGCGGAGCTGCTCGCCGCCGCCCAGGGGATCGACCTGAGACGGCCGCTGAAGACGACGGCCGCGCTCGAGCGGGTCCACGCGCGCGTGAGGAAGATCGCCGCGAAGCTGGACGCCGACCGCTACATGGCCGACGAGCTGACGAGCGCGCAGGACGCCGTCCTCGCCGGCGCGATCGCGGACGCCGCGCCGGTCTGGACGGAGTGAGCGCCTACTCGGCCTGCTCGTCCGCGAGCGCCTTGGTCTTGGTGATGCCGAGCATGTCGAGCACGGCGCGCTCGTAGAAGGGCTCGTTCACCCCGCGGCGCATCTTGCCGAGGAAGTAGTTCTCGAAGCCGAGCTTGGCGAGATGAACCCAACGGCCCTCCGCGGCCCAGTTGACGTTGCGCGGCGGGATCTGCGGGATCGCCACGAAGGCCACGCCGCGATTGCCGAAATCGGCCAGGCACACCGCGTTCCAGGTCGCCTCGCTCTTGGGCTCCTCGCCGTCGATGATCGCGCGGATATTTTTCGCCGTGGCCCGGACCATGGATTCGATCATGAAGCCCGTCTTCGGCACGCCGACAGGCACCGGGTACTGGCCCACCGGCGGGATCGCCACGCACACGCCCACCGAGAAGATGTTGGGATGGGCTTCGTTGCGCTGCATCTTGTCGACGGTGACGAAACCCTTCGGATTGACCAGGCCCTCGACGTCGCGCACCGCCTCGACCCCGCGGAAGGCGGGCAGCATCATCGAGTAGGCGAAGGGCAACTCGTGGGTCTTCTTGACCGAGCCGTCGTCTGCGACCTCCTCGACGTGCATCACGCCGTCCTCGACCTTCTTCACGCGCGCGCTCGTGATCCACTTGATGTCGCGATCGCGCATCTCGCTTTCGAGCATCGACTTCGTGTCGCCGACGCCCTCGAGGCCGAGATGGCCGATATAGGGCTCCGAGGTGACGAAGGTCATCGGCACCTTGTCGCGGATTTTCCGCTTGCGGAGCTCGTGCTCCATGATGAAGGCGAACTCGTAGGCCGGCCCGAAGCAGGACGCGCCCTGCACCGCGCCGACGATGATCGGGCCGGGATTCTCGACGAATGTCTCCCAGTCCGCGCCGGCTTCGGCGGCGTGATCGACATGGCAGACGGACTGCGTGTACCCGCCGTGCGGGCCGAGCCCCTCGATCTCGTCGAAGGCGAGCTCCGGGCCGGTGGCGATGACCAGGAAATCATACTCGATCTTCCGGCCGTCCGTGAGTTCGACGGCGTTCTCCTCCGGATGCACCTTCTTCGCGGCGCAGTGGATGAAATCGATATTGCGCTTGGCGAGCATCGGCTCGAGCTCGACCTTGATCGCGTCGGGCTTGCGCCAGTTCACCGCGACCCACGGGTTGGAGGGGGTGAAGTGGAAGGTCGGGCTGTCGCTGATCACGGTGATCGTGTCTTCGCGACGCAGCTCGCGCCGGGCCTCGAGCGCCATCGGCACGCCTCCAAGTCCGGCTCCCAGTACGACGATATGCGCCATGGCGCTCTCCTTGTTTCAGTGTCGTAACCGTCGCCGCGACGCGGCTGCGGATCAGGCGATTCCTTCGGCCGCCGTGCAGAACTGCGCCCGTAGATGCCGAAGCATCCCGAGACAGCGCTCGTCGGCGAGTCGGTAGAAGACCTGGAGTCCTTCCCGGCGCCCGTCGACGAGCCCCTCCGCGCGCATGCGCGAGAGATGTTGAGACATCGCCGATTGAGAAAGATCGGCGACCTCGCAAAGTTCCGAGACCGTCGCCTCGCCGCTCGCCAGCCGGCACAGGATGAGCAGTCGTTTCTCGTTGGCGATCTGCTTGAGAAAGCGCGCGGCCTCTCCGGCCTGAGCCTGAAGCTCGGCGAGCTGCGGATCCTTGATCTGGCTCATTCGCAATTCCGTCCATTCATTAGTTGACACTAAAGTAGTGATCTCTAATTTAGTGGTCAATCATATTATGTCGTTCCGTGCGAACAGCCCGTCAGGCAAGGGAGAACCGACCATGAGCCGCGAGGACATCGAACCCCAGGACGTCGCCGCGCAGCTGAAATCCGGCGAGGCCATCCTCGTCGACGTGCGAGAGGCGCACGAATTCGGCGCCGAGCGGATCCACGGCGCTTTGCTGCATCCGCTGTCGACCTTCGATCCCGCGGCCCTGCCCGCGGACTCGAAGCGTCGGGTCATCCTCCATTGCGGCTCGGGCAAGCGCTCCGGCGACGCTTTGTCGCGGTGCGCAGAGGCCGGGGTCGAGGTGACCGCGCACATGGCGGGCGGCATCATGGCCTGGAAGCAGGCCGGCCTGCCCACGGTGACCGTCGATCCCTCGACCGGCCGCGTCATCGACCCCCAGCGAAAGTGATCGCCATGCTCGCCGCCGCCCTCGCCCTTCTCGCAGCGTCCGTCGCGCAACCCGCTGCGGCCGACGGCGAAACCTTCGACGTGGCCCGCACCCGCATCGCCGACGAGAAGGCGGTGTTCGCCACCGTCGAGAGCCTCGACGTCGTGCCGGCGCGCGCACGCCTGAGCGGCACGATCGGCGAGCTGCGCATCGACGAGGGCGACCGGGTCGAATCCGGCGAGGTCATCGCGGTGGTCGTCTCCGAGCAGATCTCGCCCCAGATCGCCTCGCTCAACTCTCGCGTCGCCGCGCTCGAGGCCCAGCTCGAGCAGGCCCGCGCCGATCTCGCGCGCGACCAGCGCCTGTTCGATCGCGGCATCGTCTCCGAAGCGCGCATCGAGACCGCGCGCACTCAGGTCCAGGTGCTCGAGAACCAGGTCGCCTCGGCGCGCGAGGAGCGCGCCGTCGTCGTCCAGCGCGCCCGCGAAGGCGACGTTCTGGCCCCGGCCAGCGGCGTCGTGCTGGAGGCGCCGCTGACCTCCGGCTCGGTGGTCCAGCCCGGCGAGGTGGTCGCCCGCGTCGCCTCCGAGCAGTACGTGCTCCGCCTGCGCCTGCCCGAACGCCACGCGCGCTTCATCGCCGAGGGCGACGAGATTCGCGTCGACGCCGCCGCGCTGGCGGGCGATGTCGGCGATCGCGGCGTCATCCGCCAAGTCTATCCCGAAATCCGGGACGGCCGGGTCATCGCCGACGCCCGCGTCGAGGGGCTCGGCGACTATTTCGTCGGCGAGCGCGTCCGCGTCTTCGTCGCCACCGACGAGCGCGACGCCATCCTCGTTCCCGAGCCCTTCCTGTCGACCCGCTACGGGCTCGACTACGCCCTGCTGAGCCAGGACGACGGGACGGTCCGCGAGGTGGTCGTCCAGCGCGGGCCGGCCCGGCGCGAGACCGATGACGGGACCCCGCTCATCGAAATCCTTTCGGGCCTCGAACCCGGCGACAGGCTGGTCGCGCCATGAAGCTCGGTTTCTCCGGCAATCTCGCGCGCGGCTTCATCAACAGCCCGCTGACGCCGCTGCTGCTGCTGGCCGCGCTCGGCCTCGGCCTGATCGCGCTCCTGACCATTCCGCGCGAGGAGGAGCCGCAGATCTCGGTGCCGATGGTCGACGTCATGGTGCGCGCCGACGGCCTGGCCGCGCCCGACGCCGTCGAGCTCGTCACCGAGCCGCTGGAAGCCATCGTCTCGGGCATCGCCGAAGTCGACCACGTCTATTCCCAGACCCAGGACGACCAGGTTCTGGTCTCGGCGCGCTTCGAGGTCGGCGTGCCCGAGGACATCGCCGTGCTGCGCGTCCACGAGGAGATCAGGGGCAATTTCGACCGAATCCCGATCGGCATCCCCGAGCCGCTGGTGGTCGCGCGCGGCATCAACGACGTGCCGATCGTCACGCTCACCCTGTCGCCCCGCGAGGGCGCGGGCGAGCGCTGGACCGACGCCGACCTGTTCACCGTCGCCGAGGAGCTGCGCGGCGCGCTGTCGAGCGTCGAGGCGACCGGGCTGACCTTCATCGTCGGCGGCCGCGACGAACAGGTCCGCATCGAGCCCGATCCCGAGCGGCTGGCCCAGTACGGCATCACGCTCCAGCAGCTCGCCGCCAAGATCGAATCCGCCAACCGCGCCTTCCCGACGGGAACCGTTTTCGAGGAGGGAGGGGTGCGCGTCGCCGAGGCCGGACGCACGCTGCGCGATCCCGCCCGCATCGGCCTGCTGGTGCTGACCGCCCGCGACGGCCGGCCCGTCTATGTCCGCGACGTCGCCGACGTCGTCATCAGCCCCGAACCTGCCGAGCACCGCGTCTGGACGCTGACGCGCCCCGGCGCCGCGCACGGGGAGGACTCTCACGGCGAGGACGCGCACGCCGAAGACGGCGAAACCGGCTGGAGCCGCGCGCCCGCCGTCACGCTGGCCATCGCCAAGCGCCCCGGCGCCAACGCCGTCGTCGTCGCCGAGGACATCGTCGAGACCGTCGAGGGCCTGCGCGGTCGGCTGATCCCCGACGACGTCGAGGTCGCGATCACGCGCAATTACGGCGAGACCGCCAGCGAGAAGGCCAACGAGCTCTTCTTCCACCTCGGCCTGGCGACGGTCTCCATCGTGATCCTGATCGCGCTCGCCGTGGGCTGGCGGGAGTCCATCGTCGTGCTTGTGGTCATCCCGACAACCATCCTGATCACGCTCTTCGCGTCGAACACGCTGGGCTACACGATCAACCGGGTCAGCCTGTTCGCGCTCATCTTCTCCATCGGCATCCTCGTCGATGACGCCATCGTGGTGATCGAGAACATCGCCCGGCACTGGGCGATGAAGGACGGCCGCCCGCGCGCGCAGGCCGCCATCGAGGGCGTTGCCGAGGTCGGCAACCCGACCATCGTGGCGACGCTCACCGTCGTCGCCGCGCTGCTGCCCATGCTGTTCGTGTCGGGCCTGATGGGCCCGTACATGGCGCCGATCCCGGTCAACGCCTCGGCGGCGATGATCTTCTCCTTCTTCGTGGCGATGGTGATCACGCCCTGGCTGATGCTGCGCATCGCGGGGCGTCCCGGCGTCGAACCCCACGCCGAGAGCGCTCACGGCGGCGGAGAGACCCGGCTCGGCGCCGCCTACCGCGCCGTCGCGTCGCGGGTCGTGATGAGCCGGAAGGTCGCCTGGAGCTTCCTGATCGTGGTGGGCGTGCTGACCGTGCTGGCCATGGCGGCGATCCCGCTCGGCCTGGTGACGGTCAAGCTCCTGCCCTTCGACAACAAGTCGGAGTTCCAGGTGATCGCGGATCTGCCCGAGGGCGCCTCGCTCGAGGAGACCGAGCGCGTCCTGTTCGAGGCCGCCGACATCCTGTCCGAGATCCCGGAGACGACCTCGATCCAGGTCCATGCCGGGACCGCCGCGCCGTTCAACTTCAACGGCCTGGTCCGGCGCTACTTCCTGCGCGAGGCGCCGGAGATGGGCGATCTGCAGGTCAATCTCACCCCGCGCCATCACCGCGACCGGCAGAGCCACGCCATCGCGCTGGAGGCCCGCGAGCGGCTGCGCGAGATCGAGCTGCCCGAGGGCGCGACGCTCAAGGTCGCCGAGGTGCCGCCCGGCCCGCCGGTGATCGCCACGCTGCTGGCCGAGATCTACGGCCCCGACGCCGAGACCCGGCGCGCGGTCGCCAGCGAGGTGCGCGCGATCTACGAGGAGATCGACTATGTCGTCGATGTCGACGACAGCTTCGGCCGGCCGCGGCCGCGCCTGCGCCTCGAGATCGACCAGGACAGCCTGGAATTCTTCCGCGTCGAGCAGCGCGACGTGTTCGACACGCTGCGCATCCTCATGGGCGGCATGCCGGTCGGGTACTCGCATCGCGGCGAGGGCCGCGATCCGCTCGCCGTCGTCATCGACCTGCCGCGCGCCGACCGCGCCTGGACGGAGCGGCTGCTGTCGACGCCGGTGCCGACCAACCTGCTGCCCGGCGATCGCGGCGTCGTCGAGCTCGGCGACGTGGTCACCGCCGAGCGCGTCGAGGGTTCGCCGCTCATCTTCCGCCGCGACGGGCGCTACGCCGACATGGTGATGGGCGAGCTCGCCGGCCGCTTCGAGGCGCCGATCTACGGCATGATGGAGGTCGCCCGGCTGATCGAGAGCGATCGCTGGCCCGACGACCTGCCGCGGCCGGAGATCCGCTATGTCGACCAGCCGCTGACCGACGCCGAGACGGCGCTGCTGTGGGACGGCGAGTGGGAGATCACCTACGTCACCTTCCGCGACATGGGCGCAGCATTCATGGTGGCGCTGGCGGGCATCTACGCCCTCGTCGTCGCGCAGTTCGGCAGCTTCCGCGCGCCGCTTGTGATCCTCACGCCGGTGCCGCTCACGCTGATCGGCATCGTCATCGGCCACTGGCTGTTCGGCGCGCCGTTCTCGGCGACCTCGATGATCGGCTTCATCGCGCTGGCGGGCATCATCGTCAGGAACTCGATCCTGCTGGTGGACTTCATCCGCCACGAGGCGCGCTCCGACGAGACGCTGCGCGAGACGGTCCTGCGCGCAGGCGCGATCCGCTTCAAGCCGATCCTTCTGACCGCGCTGGCGGCGATGATCGGCGCCTCGGTGATCCTGTTCGACCCGATCTTCCAGGGCCTGGCCATCTCGCTGCTGTTCGGGCTGGCCTCCTCCACCCTGCTGACCGTGCTCGTGATCCCGGCGATCTACGTGATCTTCAAGGATCCCGACGCGGCCTACGTCCCCTCCGTCGGCGGCGGTTCCGCCGGGGCTGATGAAAGGAGCCCGTCATGACTGTCGGAAAAGCCGTAACCCTGCTCGCCGGAACGATGGTGCTCGTCTCCGTCGTGCTGGCCTGGCTGTACAGCGACTGGTGGCTGCTTCTGGCCGCCTTCGTCGGCGCCAATCTCGTCCAGTCGAGCTTCACCGGCTTCTGTCCCGCCGCCTCGATCTTCAAGGCGCTGGGCGTGAAGGAAGGCGGCGCGTTCGGCTAGGCGTTCAGCCGGACGCCGACCGCTCCAGAGTCTCGCGCAGCTCGGCGAGGATGCGCTCGCGCGCCGCGTCGTCCGGGGCGGCGTCGAGCCGGGCGCGCAGATCCAGCGTGAGCGCGGCCAGCGCGTTGTGCCAGTCGAGCCGGTCGATCCCGTCCTCGGGCATCCGCCGGATCACCGCTTCGCGCGGCCGGAACGCGTTCTCGACGAGGTCGAACTCGTCGTCCAGATGCGGCGTGGCGATAGCGTCGCCGTCGAGACCAGCGGCGGCGAGGTCGCCCTTGAGCGCGTCGATCGCCGCGGCGTCGCCATGGGTGAGGAAGAGCTTGCGGCCGATCGGCGCGCGCGCCCGGATCCAGTCGACGAGTTCGGTTCCGTCGGCGTGGCCGGAATAGAGATCGATCGAGCGGATCCGCGCGCGCACGGCGACGGGTTCGCCGAAGATGCGCACAGATTTCGCGCCCTCCTCGAGCAGCCGTCCCAGCGTGCCCGGCGCCTGGAAACCGGTGAGCATGACCGTGGCGTTCTCCCGCCAGAGGCAACGCTTGAGGTGATGGCGGATGCGGCCTGCGTCGCACATGCCGCTGGCGGCGAGAATGATCGCGCCCGAGGCGAAGCGCGCGATCGCCTTGCTGTCGTCGACGGTCTCGGAGAAACGCAGATTGGGATGATCGAAGGCGGCCTCGGCGCGCGCGCCCGGCTCGAGCTCGTCGGCGTGTTCGGCGAACACCTCGGTGGCGCGGATCGCCAGCGGCGAATCCAGGAAGACCGGCACCGACGGGATTTCGCCGGCGTCCATCAGCGCGAACAGGTCGGCCAGCAGCTCCTGCGTGCGCTCGACCGCGAAAGACGGGATCAGGAGAAGCCCCTCGTCGGCGAGGGCTGCGCCGACCTCCTCGGCGAAGCGCGCCCGCCGGCCGGCCGGGTCGAGCGCCTCGCGCTCGCGCCCGCCATAGGTCGACTCGCACACCACGCAGTCGAGGCCCGCCGGTCCTTCGGGATCGGGATGGAAGAGCTTGTGCTCGGGCCCGACATCGCCGGAGAAGAGCATCGAGACCGGCTTGTCGCCGCCGGCGTCGATCGCGAGCTCGATCGAGGCCGAGCCGAGGATATGGCCGGCGTTCCAGAAGCGCGCGCGTACGCCCGGCGCCGGCTCGATCCACTGTTCGTAGTCGACCGGGCGAAACGACGACAGGGCGGCGACGCCGTCATCGCGGGTGTAGATCGGCTTGACCGTGGGATAACCGCGCCGCCGGTTGCGCTCATTGAGATACCGGACCTCCTGCTCCTGGATGTAGCCGCTGTCGGGCAGCATGTAGGACAGCAGGTCGCGCGTGCCCTCGGTGGCGTAGACCGGCCCGTCGAAGCCTTTCCGGATCAGCTTCGCGACCAGGCCCGAGTGATCAATATGGGCGTGGGTGAGCAGGACGAAGTCGATCTCGCGCGGGATGAAGGGGAAGTCGTCGTAATTCAGCTGCTTGAGCCGCTTCGGCCCGTGGAACATGCCGCAATCGACGAGGAAGGAGACGTCGTTCGCGCGCAGCCAGTAGCACGAGCCCGTCACGGTCCGCGCCGCGCCGCAGAACTTGATGAAGGCGCTCATCGGCGAATCTCCTCCTGAAGCGCGGCGGCCACCACCGGCGCTATCCCTGCGGCGTTGGTGAAATGCGCGATGGCATCCGTCGAGCGCAGGCGCGCGAGCCCGGCCGCGACGAGGGCGTCATGATCGGCGCGCGAGGACAGGCAGTGCGTTGCGGCGGCCTCGACGGTCGCCGCGCCGGCTTCAAGCGCCAGCCGCGCGCATTCGGCCAGCGTCGCGCCGCTGGAGACCAGATCGTCGACGATCACGACCTGGCGGCCCTCCGCGCGCTCGATCCCCGCGATCTCGATCGCCACGTCGCGATCGCCGCGGCGGACCTTGCGGCCGACGAGAAAGGGCGCGTCCAGCACCCCGGCGACGCGCGAGACCCAAGCCTCGGATTCGGCGTCCGGACCGACGAGAAGCAGGTTTCCCGTCCCGGGATCGGCGGCGATCATGTCGGCGAGCACGCCCGTCGCGGTCAGCGCGTCGGCCTCGGCGCCGGGGAAGACCTGGCCGATATCCGGCGTGCGGTGGAGGTGCGGATCGACCGTGACGATCCGCTCGAAACGCGCAGCGAGGAAGTCGCCGATCACGCGCTGGCTCACCGCCTCGCCGGGCGCGAAGGCCGTGTCCTGCCGCATGTAGCAGAGATAGGGCGCGACCAGGACGCGCCTCTTGGCGCCGCGATCGGCGAGCGCCGAGGCCGCCAGCATCAACTCGACGAGCTTGGCGTTCGGGTCGTCGAGCGAGCAGTAGACGAGCGCCGTCTCCCCGATCGCTGGAACGCGCACCCGGCTCTCGCCGTCGGGAAAGCGGTGGACCTCGATCTCGGCGCACGGCGCGCCCAGCGCGTCGGCGAGCCGGCGGGCGGGCGCGGCCTGGCCGGGCATGGCGAGGACGGTCGCCATCATGCCGAGCCCGGCGAGATGGCGTAGCCGGACTCCTCGTCGGCCATGTCGCAGGCGAAGCCGAAGCTCGACCGCACGCAGGAATGGATGCGGTAGAGCGGCTCGCCGGCCTTCACCGGGTCGCCGACCTTCTTGAGCAGGTCGAGCCCGGCGCCCTTGTCCATCGGCGCGCCGGCGAGCCGGGCGATGCGCGCGATCCGCCAGCAGTCGATCGCCGCGACGACGCCGTTCGCGGAAGCGGGCAGCTCGTGCACGAGTTCGCCGAGTGCATGGGTCGTCTCATTGCGGCCCTGCCGGTCGATGATCCGCTCCATCGCGGCGAGCGCCTCGCCGGAAGTGAGCAGCTCGCGGGCGCGGGCGTGTCCGGCGCCGCCGCGCAGGTCGGGATCGAGATCGAGCACGCGACCGGCCAGAAGCAGCGCGCGCTCGCGCAGGTCGGCCGGCGCGTCGGGCTCGTTTCGCAGCACCGCCATCACGTCGCGCGCCTCGAGCACTGGGCCGACGCCGCGCCCGACCGGCTGCGCCCCGTCGGTGATCACCACGTCGATCTCGAGCCCGGACTGTTCGCCGACATATTCGAGCATTTTTCTCAGCCGCACCGCCTCGCGGCGCGTGCGGACCTTCGCCGTCGGACCGACGGGAATGTCGACGACGAGATGGGTCGAGCCGGCCACGATCTTCTTCGACAGGATCGAGGCGACCATCTGCTCGGGCGGATCGACGCCGAGCGGGCGCTCGACCGAGATCAGCACGTCGTCGGCGGGCGACAGGTTCACGTGGCCGCCCCAGACGAGACAGCCCTTCTCGTGCTCGATGATCTCGCGGATCTCGCCGATCGAGAGATCGACGTCCGCCAGCACCTCCATCGTATCGGCCGTGCCCGACGGCGAGGTGATCGCCCGCGAGGACGTCTTGGGAATGTGCAGGCCGTGCGCGGCGACGATCGGCACGATGATCATCGAGGTGCGGTTGCCCGGCACGCCGCCGACGCAGTGCTTGTCGACGACCAGCTCCGAATCCCAGCTCAGCTGGTTGCCGACGCTGACCATGGCGCGCGTGACGTCGACCATCTCCTGGGTCGTCATGAAGCGCGCCGTCGCGACGAGATAGGCCGCCAACTCCATCGGCGAATAACGATAGGCGGCGATGTCGGAAATGATCGCCTTGAGCTCGCCCGCCGACAGGGTGTGGCCGGCGATCTTGCGGCGCACCGCATCGAGGCTTTCGGGCGGCTTGGCGTGCGCGATCGTGACCTCGGCGCCCTCCTCGAGCCCGAGCCGGCGGAAGGCCTGCTCGCCGAGACCCAGCTCGTCGGGCCCCACGAGCGACGAGTCGTCGGCGATGATCAGCTCTGCGAGGAGATGGTTGCCGCCGCCGGAGACCTCGATCTTCCTCAGCGCCTGGAACTCGGCGGCGCGATACTCGGTGCAGTCGCGCGCGAGCAGCGCGGTGTTCTCGGGATAGGTGTCGATCGCGACCCGCCTGAGCCGCAGCGTCGGCTTCGGGCCGCCGTCCTCGCCGGGCGCGAGTTCGGGACGCGGTGCGGACAGCTTCATGCGCCTCGGATCTCCTTCTCGGGCCTGCCTGACCCGACAGTATCGAAGCCGGCGCGTTCGCCAAGGCTCGATGCGCCCGCGCCGACCCGCGGCCGATCGTCCCGCCGGCGATCCTACGGAAGACATTGCGCCGCGCGCCGCGGCGGCCGATGCTCGGACCTTCATCCGCATGCGGACGCCGAAATGGATTTTCTCGAGATTGCGGAAAGACTGGCCGCGGCCGTCGCGATCGGCTTCCTGATCGGCGTCGAGCGCGGCTGGAAGCAGCGCGAACAGGCCGAGTCGACCCGCGTCGCGGGGCTGAGGACCTACACGCTCATCGGGCTGATGGGCGGCGCGGCGGGCCTGCTCGCCCAGGAGGTGGGCGAGTTCGCCTACGCCGCGCTGACGCTGGGCTTCGCCGGCGCCTGGACATACTACAAGGCGCGCGAGATCGACCAGGAGAACGACTACTCGATCACCGGCCTAGTGGCCGGACTGCTGGTCTATCTCCTCGGCACGCTGGCGATGGTCGGCGACATCCAGATCGCGACCGGAGCGGGCGTGCTGCTGGCGCTCGTGCTGGCCTTCAAGCGCGCCACGCATTCCTGGGTGCGCAAACTGAGCTGGGAGGAGCTCCGCTCGGCGCTGCTGATCCTCGCCGCGACGCTGATCGCGCTGCCGCTTCTGCCCGACCGTGCGCTCGATCCGTGGGGCGCGTTCAATCCGCGCCAGCTCTGGCTGCTGACCATCCTGCTCGCCGGCGCCTCCTTCGCCGGCTATGTCGCGCTGCGCCTGTTCGGCCCGCGCCGCGGCCTGTTCATCGGCGGGCTCGCCGCCGCGGCGGTGTCCTCGACGGCGATGACGCTCGACCTCGCCCGGCGCACGCGAGCCCGCGAGGCGCCGACCCGGCTGGCGACGGCGGTCGCCGCGGCCGGCAACGCGGTGATGATCGGCCGCGTCTTCATCTTTCTCGCGATCTTCGGCCAGCCGGCGCTGGTCATGGCCGGCCCGCCCCTGCTCGCCGCCGCTCTCCTGTCGGCGGGCCTGTCGGTGGCGTTCGCCTGGCGCGCCAAGCCCGAGACGCCGGACTCCACCTTCCAGAAGCTCGGCAACCCGCTCGACCTGCGCTTCGTCCTCCAGGTCGGCGCCGTGCTCGCCGCGATCATCGCGCTGGCGCGGCTCGCCCAGCACTTCTTCGGCGGGGCGGGACTGCTGGCGCTGGCGGCCACAGCGGGGCTCGTCGACGTCGACGCCGTCACGCTCGCGGTCGCCTCGATGGTGCGCGACGGCACGTCGGCCGAACTGGGCGCGGCGGCGGTGCTGCTCGCCGTGGGCGTCGACACCGTCTCCAAGGCGGGCCTGGCGCTGATCTTCGGCCGCGCGCGCTTCGCCGTGCCCTATGCGGTCGCCTCGGCCGCCGCGCTCGTCGCCGGGGCGGCCGCGCTCGGCGCGGTGATGCGTTTCGCCGGCTGAACGCCTGCGATTTCCACGCCCGGAACCACGCTGGCTCACACGGTGCGCGCCCAGAAGCGCGGCTCCAATCCACGTGAAGATGGAGCCTCCCCGTGAAAAAGACCGCCCTGCTCGCCTATGGCGGGATCGCCTACCTGCTGGCGATGGCCAACATCGCCTACATCGTCGGCTTCCTCGCCGATTTCGGCGTGCCGAAGACCGTCGCCGCCGGCCCGACGATCGATCTGCTCGGCCCCGACGCCGGCCTCGGCGCGACGATCGCGCTCGACGCCGCGCTGGTGCTGATCTTCGGCCTGCATCACTCGATCACCGCCCGGCGCTGGTTCAAGCGCTGGTGGACGCGCTTCGTCCCGGCCGAGATCGAGCGAGCGACCTATCTCTACATGACCGCCGTGATGACCGCGCTCCTGGTGCTGTTCTGGCGGCCCATCCCCGAGACGATCTGGCGGGTCGACGCCGTCTCCGCCCAGGCCGCGATCTACGCCGTCTACCTCTCGGTGTGGGCGATGATGTTCTCGGCCACCTTCCATTTCGGGCATTTCGGCTTCTTCGGCCTGGCCCAGGTCTGGAACCGCATCACCGACCGCGCGCCGGCCGAGCCGGCCTTCGCCGCGCGCTTCCTCTACGCGCTGGTGCGCCACCCGATCAGCCTGGGATGGATGACCGTTCCCTGGATCACGCCGCACATGACGACCGGTCAGCTCGTCTTTGCGCTGGCGAGCATGGCCTACGTGCTGGCCGCCACGCCGTTCGAGGAGGCCGATCTCATCGCCGAGCTGGGCGACGTCTATCGGCGCTATCGCAAGTCGGTGCCCGCCTTCCTCCCGGGCCGGCGCGCGCGCTGAACCATCGACGACGACTGACCGGAGACCGAAATGCTGAAGACCATCCTCGCCCCGACCGCCGCGGCCCTCGTCGCGGCGGGCGTCGCGGCGATCGCCATCGCCACGCAGATCCCCTCGGCCGACTCCGAGCGACCCGTGCGCACGGCATGCGCGAGCGGGGCGGAGCTGCAGACCGGCCTGTCGGCGCACCGCCTCGAGACCGGCGGGCGCGAACGCGCCTACCGGCTCTACGTGCCCCACGATCATGCCGGCGACGCCCCGATCCCGCTCGTGGTCGACCTGCAGGCCTCGGGCGTCTCGCCGGAGATCGAGTTCGCCATCAGCGGCCTCGAAGACGCCGCGGAGCGGAACGGGTTCGCCGTCCTGCTGCCCGAGGCCGTGACGCCGTTCCCGTCCGGAGGCCACACCTGGAACGTCCCGGCTTCGCCGGACGGGCCTGACGACGTCGCCTTCATCGCCGCGGCGATCGACGACGCCGCCGGGCGGGCGTGCGTCGACGAGACCCGCGTCTACGCCGTCGGCTTCTCCGGCGGCGGCCGGATGGCCTCCGAACTCGCCTGCCGGACGCCGGAGCGCTTCGCCGCCATCGGCGCGGTGGGCGGGCTCCGCCACCCGGGCGGGGCGCGCGCCTGCCGTCGCGCCGACCCGGCGGTGTCGATCATCGCCTTCCACAGCGTCGACGATCCGATCAATCCCTATCGCTATGAGGCCGGCGCGGCGCCGCCCTACTGGACGCACGGCGTCGACGAGGCGCTGTCGCGCTGGGCGGCGACCAACGGCTGCGCCGCGCGACCCGTCGTCGAACGCGCGTCGGCGCGGGCGGAGCGGATCGTCTACGACGACTGCCGCGGCGGCGGCCGCGTCGTGCTCCATCGCCTCTCGGGCAGCGGGCATGTCTGGCCCGGCAGCGGCTTCGCCTTCCCCGAGCGGCTGGGCGCGCCCGAGCCGGAGATCGCGGCCACGCCGATGATCGTCGACTTCCTCTCGCGCTACGAGCGGCGGCCGGAACGCTGAGCTCACGCCAGGCTCGCCGCGGCCAGCGGAAAGGGAATCGAATCGAAGGAAAGCAATGCGTCTGCGCGCGGCCTCGCCGGTGCGGAACAGGGCGCGGATCGCCTTGTTCCGCACCGGGTTAGTGCGAATCGCCCGACTGAGGCATATTGCCATAGTTACAGTCCGGACAGGTTTTGCTCAGAAGGGGCTGAATCGAGGGCGAAACGGGAGGGGCGCATGGCCGAAGCGGTCGCACCCAGGAAATCCGGCTTTGATGCGAGCGCGCTGGCGGTCACGGCAATCTGCCTGATCGGCGCGTTGTGGTCGCTCATCGCCGCAGCCAACGGCGCCGACGCCTCCATGCGCGCGCAGGCCTGGATCATCGGGGCGGGCTTCCTGCTCGGCCTGTTCGCCCTGCTGGGCGTCTACACCGAAGGCGGGGTCGAGACCGAACCCACCCAGTACAACGAGAACATCGTCAAGTACGGCGTGGTCGCCTCGATGTTCTGGGCGGTCGCGGGCCTGCTCGTCGGCGTGATCATCGCCGCCCAGCTGGCCTGGCCGGCGACGCTGTCCTGGGACGCGTTCCCGCAACTGAATTTCGGCCGGCTGCGGCCGGTCCACACCAGCGCGGTGATCTTCGCCTTCGGCGGCAACGTGCTCATCGCGACCAGCTTCTACGTCGTCCAGCGCACCTCGCGGACGCGGCTCGCCGGCGGGATCTGGCCGTGGTTCGTGTTCTGGGGCTACCAGCTCTTCATCGTGATCGCCGCGACCGGCTACCTGATGGGCATCACCCAGTCGCGCGAGTACGCCGAGCCGGAATGGTACGCCGACCTTTGGCTGACCATCGTCTGGGTGGCCTATCTGCTGATCTACCTGGCGACGCTGGCCAAGCGGAAGGAACCCCACATCTACGTGGCGAACTGGTTCTACCTGGCCTTCATCGTCACCATCGCCATGCTCCACGTCGTCAACAACCTGGCGATGCCCGCGAGCCTGATCGGATCGCGCAGCTTCTCCGCCTTCGCCGGGGTCCAGGACGCGCTGACGCAATGGTGGTACGGCCACAACGCGGTGGGCTTTTTCCTCACCGCCGGTTTCCTGGCGATCATGTACTACTTCATACCGAAGCGGGTGGAGCGGCCGGTCTATTCCTACCGGCTGTCGATCATCCACTTCTGGGCGCTGATCTTCATCTATATCTGGGCCGGCCCGCACCACCTGCACTACACCGCCCTGCCCGAATGGGCGCAGACGCTGGGCATGACCTTCTCGGTGATGCTGTGGATGCCGAGCTGGGGCGGCATGATCAACGGCCTGATGACGCTGTCGGGCGCCTGGGACAAGCTCAGGACCGACCCGGTCGTGCGCATGCTCGTGGTCTCGGTCGCCTTCTACGGCATGTCGACCTTCGAGGGTCCGGTGATGAGCGTGCGCGCGGTCAACTCGCTGTCGCACTACACCGACTGGACCATCGGACACGTCCATTCCGGCGCGCTCGGCTGGGTCGGCTTCATCTCCTTCGGCGCGCTCTACTGCCTCGTGCCCTGGCTGTGGAAGCGCAGGGGCATGTACTCGCGCGCGCTGATCGAGTGGCACTTCTGGATCGCGACGCTGGGCATCCTGCTCTACATCACCTCGATGTGGGTGTCGGGCATCATGCAGGGCCTGATGTGGCGCGCCTACAACTCGCTGGGCTTCCTCGAATACTCCTTCGTGGAGACGGTCGAGGCGATGCATCCCTCCTACGTCATCCGCGCGGTCGGCGGGATCATGTACCTCGCCGGCGCGCTGATCATGGCCTGGAACGTCTACAAGACGATCAAGGGAGACGTGCGCGAGACCGAGGACGTCGCCCAGACCCAGCCCCAATCCATCCAGCCGGCCGAGTGACGGGGGACGCGAATGGCTAAGAAACCCAATCCGATCTGGGCCTGGCACAAGAAGGTTCTCGAGAAGAACTCGATGCTGCTCACCGTCGGCATTCTCGGCGTGGTGTCGGTCGGCGGCCTGGTGGAGATCGCGCCGCTCTTCTATCTCGACACCACCATCGAGGAGGTCGAGGGCGTGCGGCCCTACTCGCCGCTCGCCGTGATGGGCCGGGACATCTATATCCGCGAGGGCTGCTATACCTGCCACTCGCAGATGGTCCGCCCGCTGCGCGACGAGGTCGAGCGCTACGGCCACTACTCGCTCGCCGCCGAGAGCATGTACGACCATCCCTTCCAGTGGGGCTCGAAACGCACCGGCCCGGACCTCGCCCGGGTGGGCGGCAAGTATTCCGACGAATGGCACCGCGACCACATGCGCGATCCGCGCTCGGTGGTGCCCGAATCCATCATGCCGCCCTACGCCTTCCTCGAGGAGACGCCGCTGGAGATCGAGACGGTCGAGGCGCGCATGACGGCGCTGCAGCGGCTGGGCGTGCCCTATACCGACGAGATGATCGAGAACGCCGAAAGCGACCTGCACACCCAGCTCGATCCGTTCTCGTCGAACTACGACGCGTTTCTCGAGCGCTATCCCGGCGCGCCGATCCGCGAATTCGACGGCAATCCGGAGATGGTCTCCGAGCTCGACGCGCTGATCGCCTACCTGCAGATCCTCGGCACGATGGTGGACTTCTCCACCTATGAGGCCGAGGCCGACGAGAACCTGAGATAGGCATGTACGAGGCGCTCGCCAGCTTCGCCCAGACCTGGGGGCTTCTGCTCTTCATCGCGCTGTTCGGCGCGGTGCTGGTCTACGCCCTGTGGCCGAAGAACCAGGCGAAGTTCGATCGCGCCGCGCGCATGCCGCTGGACGACGACAAGCCCGCTGCGGCGGAGGACGAGGCGCCCGACGCGCGCCCGGAGGATCGCAAGGATGGCTGACGAGCACGACAAGCCCGAGGTCGACGACGTCACCGGCGTCGGCACCACCGGCCACGAGTGGGACGGCATCAAGGAGCTGGACAACCCGCTGCCGCGCTGGTGGGTCTGGATCTTCTACGCCTCCATCGTCTGGTCGGTGATCTACATGATCTTCATGCCGGCCCTGCCCGCGCCGCCGGGCTTCCAGGGCCACACCGAGGGCCTGCGCAATCACTCCGAGCGCGCCAATGTCGCCGAGGCGATGGACCAGCTGCGGGCCAGCCGCGCGGACAATTTCGACGCGCTCCAGACCGCCGTCGCCGAGGGCGGCGTGGCCGCCGTCGAGTCCGATCCGGATCTGCTCAATTTCGCGCTCGCCGCCGGCCGGTCGGCCTTCGGCGACAATTGCGCGACCTGCCACGGCTCGGGCGCGCAGGGCTTCATCGGCTATCCGAACCTCAACGACGACGCCTGGCTGTGGGGCGGGACCTATGAGGCGATCCGTCACACGCTCGAAGTCGGCATCCGCTCGGAGCATCCCGACACGCGCTTTTCCCAGATGCCCGCCTACGGCCGGGACGGGCTTCTGACCCGCGAGGAGATCGACCAGGTCACCGCCCATGTCTTGACCCTGTCGGGCCGCGAGCCCACTTCCATCGCGGCGGCCGAGCAGGGCGCGGAGATCTTCGACGCGCAGTGCGCCGCCTGCCACATGGCCGACGGGACGGGCGACCGCACGCAGGGCGCGCCGAACCTGACCGACGACATCTGGCTCTATGGCGGCGAACCCGAGCAGATCAGCGACACGATCTGGCGCGGCCCCTACGGCGTGATGCCGTACTGGGAGGACCGGCTCGAGGAGCCGATCATCACCTCCCTGGCCGTCTATGTTTACCTGCTCGGCGGGGGCGAGGAGGACGAGTTCATCGAAGCCGCGCGGCGCGGCGTCGACGGCCCGGGGACGGCCGGCGGCCGCTGACCGCGCGGGGTCCGGCGGACACGCCGGACGCGGAGCGCAGACCATGAACCTGATCAACGCCCGGCCGAAGGCCGCCGAAGGCGTCGAACGATCCGACGCCGTCGCGGTCAACGACGCCGAACAGCGCGAGCTCTACAAGAAGCGCGAGCCGATCTATCCCAAGCTCGTGCACGGTCGATTCCGCGCCGCGAAGTGGGCCTTCATGGCCTTCGCGCTCGGCCTCTACTACCTGCTGCCCTTCGTGCGCTGGGACCGCGGGCCGGGCGCGCCCGACCAGGCCGTGCTCGTCGATTTCGCCGGCCGGCGCTTCTACTTCTTCTGGATCGAGATCTGGCCCCAGGAGGTCTACTACATCACCGGCCTGCTGATCGCCGCGGCGCTGGCGCTGTTCCTGGTGACCGCGCTGTTCGGCCGGGTCTGGTGCGGCTACGCCTGCCCGCAGACGGTCTGGACGGACCTGTTCATCGCGGTGGAGCGCTTCTTCGAGGGCGACCGCAACAAGCGCATCAAGCTCGACCGCGCGCCGTGGAGCTTCAACAAGGCCTGGCGCAAGGTCTCCAAGCACGCCGTCTGGCTCATCATCGCCGGGGCGACCGGCGGGGCGTGGATCCTGTATTTCCACGACGCCTTCGACACGCTTAACAACTTCTTCACCGGCGAGGCGGCGCTCACCTCCTACCTGTTCTTCGGCATCCTGACCTTCACCACCTACACGCTCGCGGGAACCATGCGCGAGCAGGTGTGCACCTATATGTGCCCGTGGCCGCGCATCCAGGCGGCGATGACCGACCGCGAGGCGCTCAACGTCACCTACAAGGTCGATCGCGGCGAGCCGCGCGGGCCCCACAAGAAGGGCGACAGCTGGGAGGGCCGCGGCGACTGCATCGACTGCAAGGCGTGCGTGGCGGCCTGCCCGATGGGCATCGACATCCGCAACGGCCCGCAGCTCGAATGCATCCATTGCGCGCTGTGCATCGACGCGTGCAACGACATCATGGACAAGGTCGGCCGGCCGAAATGGCTGATCGGCTATGACACCGACGACAATATCGACCGCCGCATGAAGGGCGAGCAGCCGCGCTATCGCTTCATCCGGACGCGGACCCTGGTTTACGCGGTCTCGCTCGTCGTGGTGCTCGCCATCATGCTCTACGCGCTGGCCACGCGGTCCGAGCTCGAGCTCAACGTCACCCGCGACCGCAACCCGAACTATGTCGAGCTGTCGGACGGCTCGGTGCGCAACGGCTACACGCTCAAGGTCCTCAACAAGGCCAACGCGCCGCGCAGTCTCGATCTCAGCGTGGAGGGCGATCCCGCCATCGAGATGCGGGTGCTGGGCGTCGAGGACGGCGACCGGCTGACGGTGCGGCGCGATCGGACGCAGGATTTCCGAATCTTCCTGTCCCTGCCGGCCGGCGCGGTCGACTCGCCGAGCGAACCGATCACCTTCATCGTCACCGATCCCGAAACCGGCGAGACCGCCCGGACGCGCTCGACCCTGCAGACCGGAGCGACGCGATGAGGTTCAAGGGGTTCAAGGGGCCGATCACGGGAAAGCACGTGCTCATCGGCATGATCGCCTTCTTCGCCGTCACCATCGCGGTGAACGCGACCTTCATCACGCTGGCGGTGCGCACCTTCAGCGGCGAGGAGGTGGAGCGTTCCTACGTGCAGGGGCTGGCCTTCAACCAGGTGCTCGAGGAACGCCGCGCCCAGGCCGCCCGCGGCTGGGAGGCCGCCGTCGACATCGACGCCGACCGCGTGATCGTCTCCGTCTCCGATCCCGAAGGCGGCCCGGTCGGCGGGCTCGAACTCGCCGGCGCGCTGCGCCATCCCGCCGACACCTCCCGCGACGTGATCCTCGACTTCGTCGAGCGCGAGACCGGCGTCTACATCGCCGAGCCCGGCGCCGTCCCGCCGGGCGCCTGGACGCTCGCCGCCGAGGGCGAAAACGGGCCGGCCTTTTCCTTGCGCCGGCGCATGTTCGTCGAAAACGCGGCGGAGTAGCCGCATGTTAGGCTGAGCCCCATGGCCGACGCCGTCATCGATCCCGTCTCCGACACCGATCCCGCCGCCTTCGTGCGCGAGCGCGACGGGACGAAATCGCTCGATCTCGCCGTCGAGGGCGCGCGCTGCGCGGGCTGCATCGCCAAGATCGAGGGCGGGCTCTCCGAGATGGAGGGCGTGAAGACCGCCCGGCTCAATCTCTCCACTGGCCGGCTGGCGGTGACGTTCGACGGGGCGGCCACGCGCGCAAACGCCATCGTCGCCCGGCTGAGGGCGCTCGGCTATCCCGCCCGGCCCTTCGCGCCCGAGCAGACCGAGGACGCGACCAGCCGCGAGGAGAAGCGGCTGTTGCGCGCGATGGCGGTAGCGGGCTTCGCCATGGCCAACGTCATGCTGCTGTCGATCGCGGTCTGGTCCGGCGAGGGCGAGATGGGCGCGACGACGAAGCAGTTCCTGCACTGGCTGCAGGGCCTGATCGCGCTGCCCGCGGCGGCCTACGCCGGCCGGCCCTTCTTCGAGAGCGCCTGGCGCGCGCTCAGATCCCGCCACGTCAACATGGACGTGCCGATCTCGCTGGCCGTGCTGCTGGCCTGCGGGCTGTCGGTCTACGAGACCGCGATCGGCGCCGGCGACACCTATTTCGACGCCGCGGTCATGCTGCTCTTCTTCCTCCTGATCGGGCGCTATCTGGATTCCCGCCTGCGCGCCCGGGCCGGCGCGTCGGCGCGCCGGCTGGCGGCGATGCAGGCCAGCGTCGCCTACCGCATGGCGCCCGACGGGACGGTGAGCGCGATCCCGGCTCGCGACGTCGAGCCCGGCGACCGGCTGGTCGTCGGCGCGGGGGACCGCATGCCCGTCGACGGCGAGGTGATCGAGGGGCGCGGCTCGGTCGACGCCGCGCTGGTCACCGGCGAGACCACGCCGCTGACGCTGGGGCCCGGCGACGCGGTCTATTCGGGCATGGTCAATCTCGACGCCGCGCTGACGATCCGGGCGACGGCGGCGCGCGAGGATTCCCTGCTCGCCGAGATCGCCCGCCTCGTCGAGGCCGGCGAGCAGAAACGCTCGAGCTATGTCCGGCTGGCCGACCACGCCGCGCGGCTCTACGTGCCGGTCGTTCACACGCTCGCCCTGGCCACGCTCGTAGGCTGGATCGTGCTGACCGGCGATGTGCGCACCGCCATCCTCAACGCCATTGCGGTGCTGATCATCACCTGTCCCTGCGCGCTCGGTCTCGCCGTGCCGGCCGTCCAGGTCGTCGCCTGCGGGCGGCTGTTCAGGGAGAACGTGCTGGTCAAGGCCGGCGACGCGCTCGAGCGACTGGCGACGTCTCGCTACGCGGTTTTCGACAAGACCGGCACGCTCACGCTGGGCAAGCCGCAGCTGGTCAACGCCGACGACCTGCCCGACGGCGCGCTGGAGATCGCGGCCAAGCTCGCGCGCACCTCGCGGCATCCGCTTTCGCGCGCCGTCGCCGACGCCGCCGGCATGGGCGACACCGCCGCCGACATCGCCGAGGTCTCCGGCGGCGGGATCGAGGGCCGCGTCGACGGACAGCGCGTGCGCTTCGGCTCGGCGGGCTGGCTCGATGTCGAGGCCGGAGACGGCGACGCCGCGCTCGAGGCCTGGCTGAAGATCGACGACGCCGCGCCGATCCGCTTCGTCTTCGCCGACCGGCTGCGCGCCGACGCGGCCGAAGCGATCGCCGGCGTGAAGGCGCGCGGGCTGGATTGCGAGCTGCTGTCGGGCGACCGCGAGGCGCCGGTGCGCGCCGCCGCCGAGACGATCGGGATCGATCGATGGACCGCGCATCTCAAGCCCGACGAGAAGATCGCGCGCATCCGCGATCTGGTGGAGGACGGCCTCGATCCGGTGATGATCGGCGACGGGCTCAACGACGCCCCGGCGCTGGCCGAGGCCCATGTCTCGATCTCGATGGGCTCGGCCGCCGAGATCTCGCGCTCGGCCGCCGACCTGGTCATCCAGGGCGACAAGCTTTCGGCCATCCCCGTCGCCATCGATGTGGCCCGCGCCTCGCGGCGGCGCGTGTTCGAGAATTTCGCGCTGGCCGCGGCCTATAACTGCATCGCCGTGCCGCTCGCGGTGTTCGGCTTCGTCACCCCGCTGGTCGCGGCGATCGCGATGTCGGGCTCGTCGCTGCTGGTCACCGGCAATGCGCTCAGGCTGGCGAAGCGATGACCGCGCTGCTCTGGCTCATCCCCGCCGCGCTCTTTCTCGGCGCGCTCGGCCTTGCCGCCTTCTTCTGGAGCGTGCGCTCGGGCCAGTACGAGGATCTCGACGGCGCGGCCGAACGCATCCTGCTCAACGACGAGGGCCCGATCGTCGACGAGGAGGATGAAGCGGGGAAGAAACGCGGCGGCTGAGCGGTCGGACGTGTCGAGTCACCCTCCCTCCCCTTGATGGGGGTGAGGCCGCAAAGATCGATCCGGGGGATCGATCGACCGGCCGAACGCGAGCGCAGCGAGCGGGGTGGGGTGATTGAAATCCCGGGCGCGCCGCAGGCGCGATCCGGGACCTCTTCGCGATTGACCGTCGGGAGGCCCCGGCTCTCCCTCCGGTCGGCCGGGGTTTCAGGAGGCGACGCCCCCCACCCGGCCGGACCTTCGGTCCGTCCACCCTCCCCACGAGGGGGAGGGAGGGAGTTTGCTCGGAACCTACGCCGCGTTGACGCTCGCCGCATGCTCCGGCTCGGGGGCGAAATCGCGATAGGCCCGCCAGCTCGCATGGGCGAGCCAGGGAAACGCCACGGCGATCCCGACCAGGAAGAGCGCGCCGCCGACGGCGACCATGAAGGCGATCAGCCAGGCCCAGGTGATCATCACGAAGGGCTGGGCGAGGACGGCCTTCACGCTGGCCACCACGGCGGTGACCGCGTCGACGTCCTGATCGGCGAGCATCGGGAAGGCCAGCGCCGAGACCATGAAGGCGGCGAAGGCGAGCACCGCGCCGATCGCCGTGCCGACGACGATGAGGGTGAGGCCCGCCGGGTCGGTGAGCGCGAAGCGCGAGAACTCGCCGAGCGGCATGTAGCTCTCGTGGGCGAAATAGGCGAACAGGAACTGGGCCAGCCGCGCCCAGGTCAGGAAGAAGACCAGCAACAGCACGCTCAGCAGCGCCAGCTGGCCGAGCCGGCTGGGCGGGATCGCCCAGAAGTCGAACAGGCGGGGCGCATGGCCGGCCTCGCGGACCTGGTTGATGCGGTAGACGCCGACGGCGAAGGCGGGCGCGACCAGCGCGAACCCGGCGACGAAGACCGGCGCGGCGGCGGCCTGGCCGCCCATCCACAAGGCCAGCGTGATCCCGATGCCGACCAGCGTGAAGACCGCGCCGTATCCGATCGAGATCGCCGGCGTCTTCATCATGTCGGCGAAGCCCGACTTCAGCCAGTCCCAGGGCGCGTCGCGCCGCACCTTCTTCAATCGCACCATGATGATCTCCCCGAGCGTTTTCGCCGTTATGGGAGAAAGGATGCGCGCGGTCGCGCGACCCGTCAAACGGGAGAATTACGGGGTTTCGGGGCTCGCCGCGCCGGCCCAGCGAGAGACCACGCCGGCGTCGATGTCGAACAGGTCGAGCACGCGCCCGGCGGTCTGGGTCACCATGTCGTCCAGGCTCTCCGGACGCTGGTAGAAAGCCGGCATCGGCGGGGCGATGATCGCGCCGAGCTTCGAGGCCTCGTACATCAATCGGCAGTGGCCTTCATGCAGCGGCGTCTCGCGCGGCATCAGCACCAGGCGCCGGCGGTCCTTGAGACAGACATCGGCGGCGCGGACGATCAGGTCGTCGGCGTAGGAGTTCACCACGCCCGACAGCGTCTTCATCGAGCAGGCGGCGACGATCATGCCGTCGGTGCGGAACGAGCCGCTCGAGACCGGCGCGGCGAGATCGCCGGGCTTGTAGGTTTCGTCGGCGAGCGCGCGGACCTGATCCACGCTCCAGTCGGTCTCGACGCGCAGATTGATCTGCGCCGTCCGGCTCATCACCAGATGGGTCTGGACGTCGCGCAGGTCCTTCAGGATCTCGAGCAGGCGCACGCCGTAAATCACGCCGCTGGCGCCGCCGATCGCGATGATGAGCTTTTTCACGCCGCCTCCTGGCCGGCCGGCGCGCCGCTTCGATCCCGCCGCCGTCGCGCGAGAGTATGGCGCGTGCAAGCCGCGGCTCAAGCCCGGTTGGGGCCGGATGACTTCGCCGACGCCCGCGGCTAGGCTCGCGCCGACACCCGCGGGAGACATCCATGACGCACGCCCTCAAGACGGCGGCGGCCGCCGCCGGCCTCGCCCTTCTCATGACCGCCGCGAGCCCGGCCCAGGAAGACGACGCCAGCTTCGCCGAGCGCATCGCGGAGACCGAGCACCGCCCCGGCCTGTTCGATCTCCATATCGACGCCGAGGACGGCGCGGTTCTGGCCGCCTTCGCGCCGGACGAGCAGGGCGTGCTCGGCCGTTACATCCACACCGCGCGGCTCACCGCCGGGCTCGGCTCCAACCCGGTCGGCCTCGACCGCGGCTACGGGATCGCCGCCGAACTCCTGCGCGTCGAGCGCGCCGGCGATCGCGTGCTGTTCATCCTGGAGAACACTGACTACGCCGCGCTCGGGGCCGGGCCCGACGAAGCGCTGGCGACCACGCAGTCCTTCGCCGAGTCCGTGATCTGGTCGGGCGAGATCGCCGCGACCGCCGAGGACGGCCGCGTGCTGGTCGATCTTGCGGGTTTCCTCGCGACCGACCGCATCGGCATGGCCGCGCGCCTGAAAGAGGCCGAGCAGGGCGATTTCTCCGTCGACGCCGAGCGCAGCGCGCCCGTGCTCGACCAGGCGCTGGCCTTTCCCGAGAATGTCGAGCTCGACGCGCGCGTCACGCTCACCAGTTCCGAGCCGGGCGAGGAGGTTCAGGCCACCGCCCCGGACCCCCGCGCGGTGACGCTCGTTCAGCACCATTCCTTCGTCGCGCTTCCCGATGCGGGCTATGCGCGCCGCCGGCTCGATCCGCGCTCGGGCGGCTTCGACATGCGCGTCTACAACACCGCCGCGCCGCTCGACGAGGCGGTGCGCACCGGCTTCGCCGTGCGCCACCGGCTGGAGCGGACCGATCCCGACGCCGAGACCAGCCCCGCGGTCGAACCCATCGTCTATTATGTCGATCGCGGCGCGCCGGAGCGCGTGCGCGCCGCCCTGATCGAGGGCGCGTCTTGGTGGGAGGACGCCTTCGCCGCGGCCGGCTACGAGGACGCCTTCCGCGTCGAGCTCCTGCCCGAGGGCGTCCATCCCCTCGACGTGCGCTACAACACGATCCAGTGGGTGCATCGCCAGACGCGGGGCTGGTCCTACGGCGCCAGCGTCGCCGATCCGCGCACCGGCGAGATCCTCAAGGGCTCGGTCATTCTCGGCAGCCAGCGCGTGCGCCAGGACCGCATGATCTTCGAGGGCCTGCTCGGGGCCGAGGCGACGGGCAGCGGCGCGGCGGACGATCCCGTCGAGCTGGCCCTGGCGCGCATCCGCCAGCTCGCCGCCCACGAGGTCGGCCACACGCTGGGGATCGCGCACAACTTCATCGCCAGCACCAACGACCGCTCATCCGTCATGGACTACCCGGCCCCGCTGGTGACGGTGGGCGAAGACGGCGAACTCGACGTCTCCGAGGCCTATGACGTCGGCATCGGCGAATGGGACGTCGCCGCGATCCGCTGGCTCTATTCCGACTTCGCCGAGGGCGTCGACGAGGCCGACGCGCTCGACGCGATCATCGCCGAAGCGCGCGCCGACGGGCTCGAATACATCTCCGACCGGCACGCCCGCGGGCTCGGCTCGGCCTATCCCGAAGCGAGCCTCTGGGACAACGGCGCCGACCCGGTCGCCCACCTCGCGGAGGTGATGGCCGTGCGCGCCCGCGCGCTGGAGACCTTCGGGGCGGGCAATCTCGCCGAAGGCCGGCCGCTGAGCGAGCTGAGGGCGGTCTTCGTGCCGATCTACCTGTATCACCGCTACCAGGCCGAGGCGGCGGCGAAAGCGATCGGCGGGCGGCGCTTCGCCTACCAGCTCAACACGGGCGATCCCGCGCCGATCACGACCATCCCCGCCGCCGAGCAGCGCCGCGCGCTCGACGCGCTCGTCGACACGATCCGCCCCGAGGCGCTGGACATCCCCGGGCCCGTCCTCGACCTGCTCCAGCCCGACGTGTTCGCCGACTACGAGGCGGCGGTGCGGCGCGAGCTGTTCGCCCAGAGCGGCTATCCCGGCTTCTCGCGCACCGACGCGGCCGGCGCGGCGGCGCGGATCACCCTGGCCGCGAGCCTGTCGGCCGAGCGCCTGGCGCGCGTCGCCGACCAGAGCGCGCGCGATCCCGATCAGCTCGACATCGCGACCGTGCTCGACGCCGTCGAGGAAGCCGCCTTCGACGCGCCGCGGCGCGAACCGGCCCATCTCGGCCTCATCCGCGAAACGGTCCAGACCGAGTACGCCGGCCAGCTGCTCCACCTCGTCGAGCACGCCCCGGCCCGCGTCGCCGCCCCGGCGAGGGCGCGGCTGGAAGCGATCGCCGAGGACGGCGGCGGGCTGTTCGACGGCCGCAGCGCCCACCGCGCCTGGCTGGCGTCGATGGTCGAGGCCGGCCTAGAGCGCCTCGATCGCGGCGAGAGCGTCTCGCCGCCGCGCAGCGCGATCCCGCCGGGCAGCCCGATCGGCTGGGACTTCGAGTAGGCCCAGGAGCGTGATCAGGTGAAGTGGGGACCGGTTCACCGGTTCGATCACGCGACCACTCAAAATCATGCTGAAGCCAGGGCGCTTGCTCGCGAAGCGATCCTGCTTCAGCCGTCAGGCGGCGCGGCGCAATCGGGCGCGGTCAGACGCGCGACCCAGTCGGGGTAGTCCGCGGGCGTCTCCTCGCTTTCGGCGGGATCGAAGACGGGGACGCCGAAGCCCGCGACGTCCTCGCCCGAGACGAAGGCGACGGAATAATCCCCGCACAGCGCGTCGATGCGATCCTTGGGCAGCGCCCGGATATCCATCGCGATCGGCCGGTTCCGGGCGAACGGATCGTTCCGCGGCAGGTCGTGTCCGTAGTAGATGGCGTGAGAGTCGACGACTACCACTTCGGCCTCCCGGCTCGCGACGAAATCGGCCGCCTGCGCCCAGGCCCCGGCGACGCGCTCGATCTGGAACGCGCGCATGGGCACGAGGATAAAGGCCGTGGCCGCCAACGCCGCCAGCACGACCGCTCGATAGCGCGCCGCCGCGCGTCCGGTTTCCTTGCTCAGGACTACCCAGCCCGCCGCGCCCAGCAGCGCGAAATTGCCGATCAGGCCGTGCAGATAGCGATAGCCCCAGCCATGGCCCTGGTCGGGCATGAGCAGCGGATAGGGCATGAGGCTCGTCCCGATCGAGGCGGCCAGCAGCACCATGACCGGCGACCACTCGGCCCGGCGCCGGAGCATGACCAGTAGCGGAACCAGCGCCAGGCTCTGCCAGGCGAAGAAGCGCGCGATATTGGCCGTCACCGTGCCGAGCTCGAACGGTCCGGGAAAGCGGATGAAGCCCGCCAGCCGCGACAGCAGCCGGCCGAGCGGATCGGCCGCGCCGGTCGCGGCGGCCTGGGCGGTTTCGCTGGCCGAGCGCATGGCGAAGTCGTCCCAGCCCAGGATGGCGAGATGGCCGGCGAGATAGACCGCGCCGTACCAGGCGATCAGGCCGGGGCGGAGCGGGCGCAGGAAGGTGAGCAGGAAGGGCAGCGCGAAGAAGGCGTGGAAATGGATCTGGTGCAGCGACGCCGTCGCGACCCCGACGAAGGGCGCCAGCCCGTGGCCGAGCCGCCCCCCGCGCAGGAACAGCCAGATCCAGGCCAGGTTGAAGCAGAGATGGGCGGACATGGCGTAGCTGGTCGTCGCCGCGGCCAGCGCCTGCTGCGAGGTCGCCACCAGCAGGGCGGCGACGATCGCCGCGTCGGGACGCTCCGGCCAGATCCGGCGGGCGACCGCCGCGGCCAGCAGCACGCTTCCCGCCGTCATGAACGCCGAGACGTAGAGCCCGAGCCCGACGAGATCGAACATGGCGAAAAGGCTCGCCATGCCCGGGCGGTAATCGCTCATGACCAGACCGGTTTCGGGATCGTAGCGGACGAAAACGTGGCACATCGCCCTGCCGTACTCGCGCCACTCGGGGGGAACCTCGCCGGCGAGCCGCCCCTCGGCGAAGATCGCGCCCTGGAAGCGCGTCATGTGCTCGTCCATCGAAAACGCGTAGCCGTGCTGGACGAGATGCGTCCCGATGACGGCCAGCACGATGACGGCGACGGCGAGGCGCCACGGCGCGAAGGCGTCGAGGCGGACCCGGTCGACGCGATCGACGAGCGCAGCCGGCGCGGCGCGCGCGAAGGCGGCGAGTCCCATGGCCAGGAGAATCACGACGGCGAAGCCGACGAGGTCGACGCGCGTGTAGACATAGCGCGACATGCCGAACGTCGCGCCAAAGACGACGAAGAGCGCGCCGAGCCCGAGCAGGCCGGCGAGACAATAGACCGCGGTCAGGGTCCGGCGTTCGGCGTTCATCGGGTCCCGTTGTAGACTGGAGGCGATGTCGGGCGCCGACGCTGCCGCGCGTCGCTTAACAATGGGTCAAGCACGACGCGGCAAGGTGCGTCTCGACATCGAGCGGCTCGCCGCTCCCGGATGAGGCCCGCAACGCCGATGAGCATGGCCGCCGAACTTTCCCCCGCCGCCCCCGTCGACGACGCCGACGCCCCCGCGCCGGACGTCTCCATCGTCATGCCCTGCCTCGACGAGGCGGCCACGCTGGGCTGGTGCATCGACCGAGCACGGCAGGCCCTCGACATCCTCGCCGAGCGCCACGGGCTCACAGGCGAGATCGTCATCGCCGACAACGGCAGCACCGACGGCAGCCAGCAGATCGCCGCCGACCGCGGCGCGCGCGTCGAGGCGATACCGACGCGCGGCTACGGCGCGGCGCTGCGCGGGGGCATGACCGCCGCGCGCGGGCGCTATCTCGTCATGGGCGACAGCGACTGCTCGTATGATTTCGTCGAGGCCGTGGAGATGGTCGAACGGCTGATGGACGGCGCCGATATCTGCATGGGCTCGCGCTTCCGCGGCGAGATCAAGCCCGGCGCCATGCCCTTCCTCAACCGCTATCTCGGCAACCCGGTGCTCAGCGGCGTCTTCCGCATCCTCTACCGCCTCCCGGTGAGCGACGCCCATTGCGGCCTGCGCGCGCTCACCAAGGAGACGTTCGAGCAGCTGCGGCTGGACTCCGACGGCATGGAGTTCGCCACCGAGATGGTGCTCAAGGCCTCGCTGCTGAAACGCCGCTACGCCGAGACGCCGATCACGCTGTCGCCCGACAAGCGCGGGCGCGCGCCGCATCTCCGGCCGTGGCGCGACGGATGGCGCCACCTGCGCTACATGCTGATGCTCACCCCGCTCTGGCTGTTCTTCGGTCCGTCGGCCCTGTTCGCCCTGATCGCGGGCGTCATCGGCGGCGCGCTGCTGATGCAGCCCGAGGGCACGATGGCCGAGATCGGCGGTCTCGCCTTCGGCGATCACTGGATGATCCTGGCCTCGGCCTTCCTGATCGTGGCCTTCCAGACGACGCTGTTCGGCTTCGCCTCGACGATCCACGGCGTGCGCGAGGGCTACCGGCGGATCACCGGCGAGACCCGGCTCATCCTGCGGCTGGCGCGGCTCGAGCATTTCCTCCTCGCCGCCGTCGTGCTGACGCTCGCCGGCGGAGCGCTGTTCGCCAACGTGGTGATCAACTGGGCGAGCCAGGGCTTCGGCGGACTGTCGGCGATCCGCGACGTCGCGGTGGCCTCGACGCTCGGCGTGATCGGGCTGCAGAGCTTCTTCGGCGGCTTCCTGCTCTCGATCATCGCCGGCAACAAGGCCCGGCCGATCGACCTGGCGAAAGACGCCGGCTGAACTCAGACGCGCGCGCGCCGCGTGCGAAGGAAGGCCAGCGCCGCGCCGAGGAAGACCAGGAACAACGCCGCCAGAGAGAGCACGCGCACAGCGAGCGCGAAGACGGTGGCGGTCTCGAAATCCCAGCCGCTCGCGGCCAGCACCGCCGTCCAGCCCCATTCGGCGACGCCGAGATTGCCGGGCGTGATGGCGGCGAACTGCGAGGCCTGGACAAGCGGGAAGCCGGCCGCCACGCCCGGCAGGCCCGACGCCGGCGCGATCATCAGCGCGACGGCGAGCGGCCGCAGCCCGATCGCGACATAGCGGATGAGCGACCAGCGATAGAGTCTGGCGACGATATCCTTTTCGAACAGGCCGGCCTCGTCGGCGCCGCGCAGCACCCGGCCGAACGCGCGTAGCGGGCTGAGCCGGCTCGCGGTCAGCCAGCGCTCAAGTCCGCCCCGCCAGAGCGGGTGAACCAGGAAGACGCCAAGCGCGATGCGGCCTGCGAACGCGCCGGCGGCCAGCGCCAGGCCGAGTGCGGCGAGCCCGCCGCCCGCGACCAGCACGATCAGGGCGGGAACCGCCAGCGCTACGATCAGCCCGGCGTCGAACAGCTGCTCGAACCCCGAGCCGGTCGCGCCGCGCCAGAAGTCCGTCTTCTGATGACGGCGCGTCGCGAAACCGCGGACCGCCGCCCCGGCGAGATAGGGCGTCATCGCCTGGCTGAAGACGCCCGTGAGCGCCGTGTAGAAGACGAAGTAGCCCAGCGCCGGCTCCGCGGCGCCCGATGGAACAAGCCGGCGCATCACCGCGCGCCATTTCACTGCGCCCGCCCAGGTCTGGACGGCCGTTCCGGCGACGACCAGCCCGAGCGGCCAGAGCGGCGCGTCGGCGAAGCCGCGCTTGAAATCGGCGATCGAGAGTCCGCTGAACGCGACGAGGCCCGCCAGCAGAGCGGCGGCCAGTCCCGCTGCGGCCAGGATGGGCCATGTGCGGCGAGTTATGCTGGCCCTCCTTCGTGACGACTCCACCATTCCCACAACGCGCAACAAAACCACTATTTAAATATCGACAGCAGTATGTTGGAGGCCCAACCGAAGGTATAATTATAGTCTATTTTGTATTGTCGCACACCTAAATTGCGACACATTAATCGTAAGTCTCGAGCGTATAACAAATTTAGATTTTTTTCCTGTGCAAAGAAATCATATCCCATCAATGTCAATATTTTTCTAAATGTTTTCATCGGAAGCCAATGAATCAAAGGTAACGACGTATGAACTTCTAGAGGGAAACCTCGATTGGGCGTAGTAAGAAAAACCGCTTTTCTCGCTACTCGAAATTGTTCAGATAACAGATCCTGCTGTTGCTGATTAGATCCCGCATGCTCAATAACTGCACTAGAGTGTACAATATCGAATGCATTATCCGTAAAGGGTAGGCTTCGACCATCCGCCTCCAAAAATTTAAGCCCAGGATATAAGTCCATTAAAAATGAAGCGTCCTGTAGGCCAATTGCAGTAATATTTTTCTTTACTGGATACCAAGCCTCAAGATAATTAGATGCAACATTATTTCGATCCGATGTAGCACCAATATCAAGAATAGATTCATTTTTATTAGGCTTACATGTGCTCAAAAATTTTTCATACATCTTCTTCCGTGCACGCTCGATGACCCTCGCCTGAAGGGGCAACTTGTCGACAACACTATATTGATCATTAGGCGAACGAAATGTCATATGACTCTTCCGCACAGCGTTAGAAGGCGCGAATCGCGGCAAGCGCACGCGGAAAGGGTACGGTGAAATTGCGGATGCTGATATGCCTTATGCGATTCGACGCATCAACGTGAGCGCCCGCAGATCGCATATATGAACAGGTTCCTATTTATACTCTCTCCACCGAATTCGGGATCCACTGCACTTATTCGCTTGCTGCAGACATCCGCGAACACGTCAATACTTAAAAGCCGAAAGGGAGAGGGTCAATTTGTACTAGGGGCTGCGCCATTTTTGCTTTATAATTCGTTAAATAGTAAAAAAATAATACCTTGGCGGTTCATCAAAATGTGTTGGATGGGATCATGGGATACTTCAAAAAATGTGCTTGTTGAAAAGACACCTGGCAACTTATTTCGTGTTGAAGAGCTTGAAGAGTGGTTTAGGCCAGCAAACTACATAATTTCTATTCGTGACCCTTATGCGTTCAGCGAAGGGCTAATTAGGCGGCATTATAAGCACAAATCCTATACGTGGGCCGCTCAATTCTGGATCAAATTTGCTAGATACCAGAAAGAAAATATCGAGCTTTTGGGTCGAAAAGCTGTTTCAACGCGATATGAAGATTTTACAGATCAGCCGGCAGAACTCGTTCGGGCGCTTCGCAAACAAATCGACATGCTTGACGATATAGACTACAGACGATCGATGAAGGTCCACTCCCTCGACGGCAGCGTCGAGCGCCCGCTCACCAATCTCAATGACAAGCAGATCGCGCGTCTTTCCCCGGAGCAGATCGCGGAGATCACGCGCGTGCTCTCGCGCGAGCCGGAGCTGCTCGACTATTTCGGGTACGAGCTGATGGATTGAGGCGGTGGTGCTGCGGCCTCGACAAATGGCGCACCCGATAGGATTCGAACCTATGACCTCCGCCTTCGGAGGGCGGCGCTCTATCCAGCTGAGCTACGGGTGCGTCGAGGCCCGTTCATACAGGCGCCCGGCGGCGGGTTCAATGCGCGCGTGCGTCCGCGGCGGCCGCGCCGGATCGCGCCCTAGTCCAGCTCGAGATCGTCGTCGGGATCGTCGCGCCGGCGCCGCCCGCTCACGCCCACGCCCATGGCGATGCCCGCGCCATGGCGCTCGGGCAGACCCTCGCCGTCGCGGCGGGGCGGGCTCAGGGCGCGGTAGACCAGCAGCGCGCCGAGGCCGGCGCCGATCAGAAGGCCGACGCGCAGCGCCCAGCCGCCCGCCGAGACCGGCTGGAGCTGCATGACGAGGAAGATCGCGAATCCGAAGACCGCGACGGCGAACACGGCGGCGAGCCCGCGCTGGAGAAATCCGAACATGGCGCCAGCCTAGCACGAAGACCGGCCCGGCGGGCAGGGCTCAGGCCCCGCCGGCGGCGTCGGCGCCCTCGGCCCCCGCGGGCGCGTTGTAGGTCAGCGCCAGGAAGACGTCCTCGAGATCGGGCTCCTCGGTGCGCAGATCGTCGATGCGGTTTCCGGTCTCGCGGAAGCGCTCGATCATGTCGGCCACCGAGGCCTCGCCGAAGCGATAGGTGATCGCCAGCGCGCCGTCGCGGATCTCGGCGTCGAGCCCGGCGAACTGTTCGGGCACCGCGGCGAGCGGCTCGACGGGCTCGATCACCAGCGTCTTGCGGTCGAGGCGTTTGAGGAGCTGCGGCTTGGGCTCGCAGGCCACGACCCGGCCCTCGTTGACGATGGCGATCTCGTCGCAGAGCTCCTGGGCCTCCTCGAGATAGTGCGTGGTGAGCACGATCGTGGTGCCGGCCTCGTTGAGCCGGACCACATACTCCCAGAGCTGGCGGCGCAGCTCGATATCGACGCCGGCGGTCGGCTCGTCGAGCACCAGCACAGGCGGGTTGTGGACGAGCGCCTTGGCGACCAGCAGGCGGCGCTTCATGCCGCCCGAGAGCTGGCGGACATAGGCGTCGGCCTTGTCGGACAACCCGACGGCCTCGAGGATCTCCGCGGTGCGCCGCTCGGCCTTCGGCACGCCGTAATAGCCCGCCATCAGCTCCAGCGTCTCGGCGGGCGTGAAGAAGACGTCCATGTTGAGCTCCTGGGGCACGACGCCGATGCAGGCCCGCGCCGCGCGCGGATTGCGGTCGATGTCGTGGCCCCAGATCACGGCCCGGCCGGCGGACTTGTTGGTCAGTCCGGCGAAGATGTTGATGAAGGTCGACTTGCCGGCCCCGTTGGGGCCCAGCAGGCCGAAGATCGAGCCGCGCTTGACCTTGAGGTCGACGCCCCTGAGCGCGTGCTTGGCCTCGCTCTTCTTGCCGCCGGGATAGACCTTCTCCAGGCCTTCGGCCTGAAGCGCGAACTCGGGCAGGGCGTGGTCGGGCATGGGCGCGTCCTCGCGGCGGAAAGGCCCCGCGCGGCTTCATTGACGAAGCCCGGCGGGGCGCCTAATGACGAGGGCGAACCTAGTCGCGCCCCGGGGCCGCGTCCATGCGGCCGGCTGCGGCGCGTCGCGCCTTCGATCCGGACCCGCGCCCCATGCCGAAACAGCCGACCGATCCCGCCCGCGAAGCCCGCGCCGCCGAGGCGACGAAGACCGGCTTCCCGCCGCCGGAGACGATCGTGACGAGCGATCACCGCGTGATGTGCGACGGCGGCGGCGGCCCGCTGGGCCATCCCCGCGTCTATTACGAGATCGGCGACGAGGGCTATGTCGAGTGCGGCTATTGCGACCGCCGCTTCGTGCTCAAGGGCGGCCCGGCGGATACGGGGGCGTAGGCGCGCTGAGCCCGCCTGCCTGGGTCGCTCTCCCCTCAGGGAGGGGAGAGGAGTCGCTCGCACCGGCGCCGCGTCCTTCGCTCCGCGGGACCCCGACGGCCTTCGGCCTCGGGGATGACGAAGGTAGGCGGACCGCCTTGCCTCGCCCCGTGAACCCCTCTTAACTCCGCGCCCGGAGCGAGCGGGGCGAAGACTGTGCGGGGCTGGACGTCGAAACGCATCGGGCTGGTCGCAGGACTTGCGCTCGCCGTCGGCCTGCAGCTCATACCGGTTCCCGAGGGGCTGACCCGCGAGGCCTGGCTGCTCGCCTCGCTTGCCCTGATGATGGCGAGCTGGTGGGCGACCGAGGCCATCCCGATCGCGGCGACCGCGCTGGTCCCGCTGGCGCTGTTTCCCTTCTTCGGCATCGCCGGCGCCGGCGCGGCCGCGAGCCCCTACGCCAGCCCCATCGTGATGCTGCTGCTCGGCGGCTTCATCATCGCGCTCGCCATCGAGCGCTGGAACCTGCACGCGCGCATCGCGCTCAACGTCGTGGCCGCCTTCGGCGCGCGGCCCGCCGGCATGATCCTCGGCTTCATGGTCGCCAGCGCGCTCCTGTCGATGTGGATCTCCAACACCGCGACGACGCTGATGATGATGCCGATCGCGCTGAAGGTCGCCCAGGAGGTCGAGAAGGAGGGCGTCAAGGCGGCGATGTTCGCCCCCGCGCTTGCGCTCGGCGTGGCCTATGCGGCCTCGGTCGGCGGGATCATGACGCCGGTGGGCACGCCCACCAACCTCATCGGCATGGGCTATCTGCAGAACGAGTTCGGCCGCACGATCTCGTTTCCCGAGTGGATGACGATCGGCATCCCGGCCGCGGTGATCATCATCCCGGCGATGTGGTTCATCCTCACCCGCCTCGTCTTTCCCGTCGAAGCCAAGGTCGAGAGCCAGGCCGGCCGCGCCGCCATCCTCGAAGAGCTGCGGGGACTGGGGCGGATGACCGCGCCGGAGGCGCGCGTGGCGGCGGCCTTCGCCGTCGTCGCGATCCTCTGGATGGGCCAGCAATATGTCTGGAACCCGCTGCTCGGCGCGGTCTCCGACGGGCTCGGCCTGCCGGTGACGCTGTCGGTCTCCAACATGCAGATCGCCATGGCCGGCGCGCTGGCGATGTTCCTCATTCCCGCCGGCGGGAAACAGGGCCAGGGCCGCGCGCTGATGGACTGGTCCGACACCGCGAACCTGCCCTGGTCGGTGGTGGTGCTGTTCGGCGGCGGGCTGTCGCTGGCCGCCGCGATCGAGGCGACGGGGCTGGCGGCCTGGGTCGGCTCGCATCTCGCCGGCGTCGCCGGCCTGCCGCTGCCGCTGGTGGTGCTGATCCTCGCGCTGATCGTGGTGTTCCTGACCGAGCTGACCTCCAACGTGGCGACCGTCTCGGCCTTCCTGCCGGTGCTGGGCGCGCTCGCCGTCGAGGCCGGCGTGCCGCCCGAGCAGCTGATCGTGCCCGTCGCGCTGTCGGCGAGCTGCGCCTTCATGCTGCCGGTCGCCACCGCGCCCAACGCCATCGTCTACGCCACCGGGGCGGCGAGCATGAGCCAGATGATCAAGGCCGGCTTCCGGCTCAACCTGATGGCCGCGCCGATCATCGCGCTGATCTCGAGCCTTATCGCGCCGATGGTGTTTCCGGGGTAGGGCTTCGTTCCGTCCGTCTCGGCCCTTGGACTTGATCCAAGGGTCCAGGCTGCAGAGCGCGGCCTTTGAATCTGGGTCCTTGGGTCAGGCCCAAGGACCGAGACGGCGAGAGTGCTGACCCACACCCCGCCCGATTGCCCGGGCGCGGCGGCGAGCCTAACTTGGCGGCCGCTTCCGCAAGCCCTTCGAAGGACCCCTCCATGGCCGTTGAGCGCCCCGTCGACGAACACTCCCACGTCTATCTGGTCGACGGCTCGGGCTACATCTTCCGCGCCTATCACGCCCTGCCGCCGCTGACGCGCTCCGACGGCACGCCGGTCGGCGCGGTGCAGGGCTTCTGCAACATGCTGTGGAAGCTCCTGGAGGACCTGAAGGGCGAGGACCAGCCGAGCCATCTCGCCGTCATCTTCGACTATTCGGCCGAGACGTTCAGGAACGAAATCTACGACCAGTACAAGGCCCACCGGCCCGAGCCGCCGGAAGACCTGGTGCCCCAGTTCGCGCTCATTCGCGACGCGGTGAAGGCCTTCCAGCTGCCCTGCATCGAGCTGGAGGGCTACGAGGCCGACGACATCATGGCGACCTACGCCCGCCACGCCGCCGAAAAGGGCGCGCGGGTGACGCTGGCCTCGTCCGACAAGGACCTGATGCAGCTCGTCAACGGCCAGGTCACGATGCTCGACCCGATGAAGAACAAGCGCATCGGACCCGACGAGGTCCGCGAGAAGTTCGGCGTCGGCCCGGAGCGCGTGATCGACGTCCAGGCGCTGGCCGGCGACAGCGTCGACAACGTGCCCGGCGTGCCGGGCATCGGGGTGAAGACCGCCGCCCAGCTGATCGAGGAGTACGGCGATCTGGATTCGCTGCTCGAGCGCGCCGGGGAGATCAAGCAGCCCAAGCGCCGCGAGAAGCTGACCGAGCACGCCGACGACGCCCGGGTTTCGCGCCAGCTCGTCACGCTCAAAACCGACGTCGAGGGCGTCGACGGGATCGAGGCGTTCGGCGCGGCCGATCCCGAACCGGGCCCGCTGCTCGACTTCCTCAAATCCATGGAGTTCCGCACGCTCACCCGCCGCGTCGAGGAGGGCCTCGGCGCCGGGCCGGCCGATACGACGGGCGACGCGACCGCGCCCGTCGACCGCTCGACATACGACACCGTCCAGACGATGGCCGCGCTCGAAGCCTGGATCGAAAAAGCGCGCGAAGCTCATATCGTCGCCGTCGACGTGGAGACCGACGCGCTGTCGGCGACGGCGGCCGGGCTGGTCGGCGTGTCGCTGGCCACAGCGCCGGGCGAGGCCTGCTATATCCCGCTCACCCATGTCGGCGGCGATCTCGCCGACGGCGGCCAGGCGCCCGAGCAGGTGGATTTCGACGCCGCGCTCGGCGCGCTCAAGCCGCTGCTCGAGGACCCCGCGATCCTCAAGGTCGGCCAGAACTTCAAGTACGACCTCGCCGTCTTCTCCCGCTACGGGATCGAGGTCGCGCCCTATGACGACACCATGCTCGTCTCCTACGTCCAGGAGGCGGGCCTGCACGGCCACGGCATGGACGAGTTGTCGGAAATGCATCTCGGCCATACGCCGATGACGTTCAAGGAAGTCTGCGGCTCGGGGAAGTCGCAGCGCTCCTTCGACAAGGTCGATCTGCCAACCGCGACGCAGTACGCCGCTGAGGACGCCGACGTCACGCTGCGCCTGTTCGAGCTTCTGAAGCCCGGCCTCGCCGGCAAGGGCCTGTCGACGGTCTACGAGACGCTGGAGCGCCCGCTGCCCGCCGTGCTGGCGAAGATGGAACGCGAAGGCGTCAAGGTCGACGTCGCCCAGCTTTCGCGGCTGTCCTCGGACTTCGCCCAGAAGATGGCCGAGGCCGAGGAGGCCGCCCACGACCAGGCCGGGCGCAGGTTCAATCTCGGCAGCCCCAAGCAGATCGGCGAGGTGCTGTTCGGCGAGATGGGCCTGCCCGGCGGCAAGAAGACGAAGGGCGGCGCCTGGTCGACCGATGTCTCGGTGCTCGAACAGCTCGCCGCCGAGGGCCATGAACTGCCGCAATCGCTGCTCACCTGGCGGCAGTTCTCGAAGCTCAAATCGACCTATTCCGACGCCCTGCGCGCCGCGATCAATCCCGACACCGGCCGGGTGCACACGAGCTTCTCGCTGGCGGCGACCACGACGGGCCGGCTGTCGAGTTCGGAGCCGAACCTGCAGAACATCCCGATCCGCACCGAGGAGGGCCGCAAGATCCGCGAGGCCTTCGTCGCCGAGGACGGAAACGTGCTGGTCGCGGCCGACTATTCCCAGATCGAGCTGAGGCTGCTCGCCCATATCGCCGGCGTCGATGCGCTGAAAGACGCTTTCAAGCGCGGCGAGGACATCCACGCCCTGACCGCCTCGGAGATGTTCGGCGTGGCGATGGAGGACATGGACCCCGCCACCCGGCGCAGCGCCAAGGCGATCAATTTCGGGATCATCTACGGCATCTCCGCGTTCGGGCTGGCGGCCAATCTCGGCATCCCGCGCGACGAGGCGAAGGCCTATATCGAGAGCTATTTCGAGAAATTTCCCGGCATCGCCGACTACATGGACGCGATGAAGGAGGAGGCGAAGTCAAAGGGCGCCGTCGAGACCCTCTTCGGCCGGCGCTGCCACGTGCCGGGGATTCGCGACAAGAACCCGAACACGCGCCAGTTCGCCGAACGCCAGGCGATCAACGCGCCGATCCAGGGCGCGGCCGCCGACATCATCCGCCGCGCCATGATCCGCATGGACGACGCGCTCGCCAGGGCGGGGCTGAAGGCGCGCATGCTCCTGCAGGTCCATGACGAGCTGGTCTTCGAATGCCCCGAGGACGAGGCCGACAGGCTCGTGCCGCTGGTTCAGGAGGTGATGGCGGGCGCGCCGGCGCCGGCCGCCGCGCTGTCGGTCCCGCTCGAAGTCGAGGCCAAGGCGGCGAAGACGTGGGGCCAGGCGCACTGAATTCGCCGCGTCATCCCGGAAGCCGAAGGCTGTCCGGGACCCACGACGCAGCACGTGCGCGACCACGCGATCTGTCAGGTTCGGCGGCGACCCGCTCACCCCACCCCGGCCCTCCCCTCGAGGGGAGGGAGAGACGACGCCGACTCCACAGGGGCGCGGGCCGCGCCTCCTCGCGCTGAGACAGGGCATCTGCGCCGGTCGCGCTTTCGCGGACATTCCGGATCGGAGGGCCCGACCTGACTCCCTCCCCCTCAGGGGGAGGGTCGGGGTGGGGGAAGCTACCCCTGCTCCTCGGGCATCCTCACGATCAGGCCGTCGAGCTCGTCGGAGACCTTGATCTGGCAGGACAGGCGCGAGGTCTCGCGGACGTCGGAGGCGAAGTCGAGCATCGACTCCTCCATCGCCGAGCGCTCGCCGGTCTTCTCGAACCAGTCGGGATCGACATAGACGTGGCAGGTCGCGCACGCGCAGGCGCCGCCGCAATCGGCGTCGATGCCGGGGATCATGTTGCGCACCGCGCCTTCCATGACGGTCACGCCGGCCTCCACGTCGACCACGTGTTCGGCACCGTCGAATTCGATGTACTTGATCTTCGCCATGAGCGTTCGGACTGTCCGGAAAGTTGCAGGTCGGCGCGCGGCGGCGCTTCGGGGTTCGGCCGCTATTTAGGACAGGAAGTCCTTCATCGCCACATCGAGATTCCGCAGCCGGTCGGGATCGGGCCGGATATCGCCAGCGATCATGCGCTGGGCGGACATGTATTCCGGCGCGGCGTTGACCGCCTCGCAGGCCAGCAGACGCCCGTCCTTCAGGTGAAACAGCGCGAACCGGCCCTCCTCGGGATCGCCGCGGCGGACGACCGTGTCGGCGCCCTCGATCAGGCCGGCGATCTGCAGCTTGATCTCGTATTGGTCCGACCAGAACCAGGGCACGGGATCGTAGGGGGCGTCGGCCCCGCAGATGGCGGCGGCGGCGGCCTTGGCCTGGTCGATCGCATTCTGCACCGATTCCAGTCGCAGCGTCCGGCCGTAGCGCTCAGAGGGAAAGCGCGCGACGTCGCCGACGGCGTAGATGCGCTCATCCTCGGTGCGGGCGTGATCGTCGACGACGATCCCGTCGGCGCACGGCAGGCCCGCCGCCTCCGCCAGCGCCGTGTCCGGCGCGAGCCCCGCGGCGACGAGCACGACGTCGGCCGCGATCGTCTCGCCGTCGGCCAGCGCGACGCCCGTCGCGCGCTTCCCGCCGAGGATCTCGGCCACCGGCGCGCCGACCCTGAGATCGACGCCGTAACCGCGATGGATCGCGCCGAACCAGCCGCCGAGCGTCGGGCTGGCGGTCCGCGCCATCGGTCGATCGGCGGCCTCGATCACGGTGACGTCGTGGCCCCGCTTTCGGCACGAGGCGGCGACCTCGAGGCCGATATAGCCCGCCCCGACGATCACGATCCGCCCCGCCGTCATCAGCGCGGCGGCCAGCGCGTCGGCGTCGGCGAGCGAGCGCAGCACGTGAACGCCGTGCAGGTCCCCGCCGGGAATCGGCAGCCGGCGCGCCGTCCCGCCCGTCGCCAGCACCAGATGGTCGTAGGCGACGCGCTCGCCGTCGGCGGTCACGACCTCGGAGGCGGCGCGATCGATCGCGGAGACGCGCAAGCCAGTGCGGATCGCGACGTCGGCGTTGTCGTACCAGGCCTCGGACTTCAGCCACATGCGCTCGCGCGGCGTCTCGCCGGAGAGGTAGCCCTTCGACAGCGGCGGGCGCTGATACGGCGCGACCGCCTCGCCCGCCAGCAGCGTGACCGGCCCCTCGTACTTGCGCTTGCGCAGCTCGGCGGCCGCCGAGACGCCCGCCTGACCGCCCCCGATGATGACGACTCCCGCCTGGTCGGCCATGCCGGCTCCTCGTGATCGTGTCGCGGAGAGCGGCCATGGCGCCGCCGGTCGGCGGAGAAGTCAAGGCGGCCTGCGCGCCGCCGTCGCCGCGCCTTGCCGGCGGCCGCGCGCGCCCTTAATCAGCGAAGGGATGGACCGGCTCGCCCTGACGCTTCCCGACGCCGCCGCGGCCGACGCCTTCGGACGGCGCCTTGCGACGCTGCTCGCCCCCGGCGACGCGGTGCTGCTCGCCGGCGATCTCGGCGCGGGCAAGACCACGATCGCGCGCGGCGTCATCGCCGGCTTCGCCGGCGTCGACGACGCGCCGAGCCCGACCTACACGCTCGTCCAGGCCTACGAGAACGCCGCCGGGACGAGCCTCGTCCACGCCGATCTCTACCGCGTCGAGGACCCCGGCGAGCTGGAGGAGCTGGGCCTCGACGAAGCGCTGGAGACCGGCGCGCTGCTGGTGGAATGGCCAGACCGGCTTGATGGCTGGCGCCCCGAGACCCGCCTCGAGATCGCGCTCGAAGAGACGCCGGACGGCGGACGGCGCGCCGATATCGCCGCATACGGAGGATGGGAGGACCGGCTTGGCCAGCTCGCCTGATCCCGACCGCGCCGCCGCGCGGTCCGCCTTCATAGCCGAGGCCGGCTGGGGCGAGGCCGAGATCGAGCCCTTCCCCGGCGACGCCTCGACGCGCGGCTATTTCCGCCTGCGCGACGGCGAGAAGACCGCCATCGTGATGGACGCGCCCGGCGGCGCGGAGGCGCCGGCCTGCCCGCCGAAGGCCGACCAGGCCGAGCGGCGCGAGCTCGGCTACAACGCCATGGCGCGGCTCGCCGGACCGAACCCCGCGGCCTTCGCCGGGCTGGCCGCGGCGCTCACCGAGCGCGGCTTCTCCGCCCCGCGCGTGCCCGCCGCCGACCTCGAGCAGGGCTTCCTGCTGCTGGAGGATCTCGGCGACGACCTGTTCGCCCGGCTGATTCCCGACCGCGCGCACGAGGGCGCGCTCTACGCCGCCGCCGTCGATGCGCTGGCGGCGATCCACCGGGCGAGCTTCGAGGCCGAGGTCTCGGCCTTCGGCGAGCCTTGGCGGGTGATGGACTACGACCCGCTGGCGATGACCGCCGAGGCCGAGCTCTTCCTCGACTGGTACGCGGCCAAGCGCGCCGGCGCGGAGGTCACCGACCAGGTGCGCGCCGACTTCGCCGGGCTCTGGGCCGAGGCCGCGCCGCTGCTTGACGCCCACCGGCCCGGCCTCGTGCTGCGCGACTACCACGCCGAGAACCTGATCTGGCTGCCCGACCGCGCCGCCGAGGCCCGCGTCGGCCTGCTCGACTTCCAGGACGCGCTGTTCGGCCATCCCGCCTACGATCTCGTCTCGCTGATCGAGGACGCCAGGCGCGACGTTTCACCGGATCTCGCCGAGCCGCTCAAGGCGCGGTTCTTCGAACGCGCCGGCCTCGCCGACCGGGACGCCTTCGACGCGGCCTACGCCCTGCTCGGCGCGCAGCGCAACGCCAAGATCCTGGGCATCTTCGTGCGCCTGGCCGAACGCGACGGCAAGCCGCGCTATCTCGACCTGCTGCCGCGCGTGGCGCGGCATTTCGCCGGCGACCTCGCCCATCCCGCGCTGGCGGATCTGCGCGCCTGGGTCGATCGCCACGCCGGGTTCGCGTTCGAGGAGGCCGGCCGATGACGGCGATCCGCACGGCCATGGCGATGGCGGCCGGGCTCGGCACGCGGATGCGTCCGCTCACGGACGATCGGCCCAAGGCGCTGGTCGAGCTGGCCGGCCGGCCGCTGATCGACTGGACCCTCGACCGCTTCGCCGCCGCCGGCGTCGAGACCGCCGTGGTCAATGTCCACCACTTCGCCGACCGGATGGAGGCGCACCTGGCCGATCGGCGCGCGCCGGCCGTCAAGATTTCCGACGAGCGCGCGCAGCTGATGGACACCGGCGGCGGGCTGGTCAAAGCCGCGCCGCTGCTGGGCGCCGATCCGGTCTTCGTGTCGAACACCGACGGCCAGTGGATCGACCAAGGCGCGCCCGAACTCGACCGGCTGGCGGCGGCGTTCGATGCCGAACGCATGGACTTCCTGCTCCTGCTGGCCCCGCTCGAACAGACGCTCGGATACCGCGGCGCCGGGGATTTCCGCCTCGCCGAGGACGGCCGCCTCGTCCGGCGGGGCGAACGCGCGAACGCGCCCTACGCCTACGCCGGCACGCAGGTCATGCACCCGCGCGTGCTGGCCGGGCGCGCCGCGGAGCCGTTCTCGACCAACCGGCTCTGGGACGCCGCGCTCGTCGAGGGCCGCGCCTTCGGTCTGGTCATGAACGCCTTCTGGATGCATGTCGGCGATCCGCAGGCGCGAAGCGAAGCCGAGAATCGACTACGCTCGAACCCGGAATGAGCGCCGACCCGATCTTCTCCGCGCCCGCCCCGCGGGTCTTCACCCTGCCCGCCTCCGTCAGCTTTCTCGATTCGCTGGCGGGCGAGCTGCGCGCGCGCTTTCCCGAGCCCGACGCGCTGGCCGACGTCACCATCCTCGCCCCGACGCGGCGCGCCGGCCGGGCGCTGGCGGAAGCCTTCACGCGGGCCGACGGGGGAGCCGGCGCAGCGCTCTTGCCGATGATCCGGCCGATCGGCGATGTCGACGCCGACGACCCGCCCTTCGAGCCCGGCGAGCTGGCCGACGCCGCGCCGCCGGCGATCTCCGCGGCGCGCCGGCGTTTCGAGCTGGCCAGCCTGATCCTCAAGAAGGAGCGCGCCGCCGAGCGCGCCATGGCGCCGGACGGGGCGCTGGCGCTCGCCGACGAGCTGGCCGCGCTGATCGACGACGCCGCGACCGAGGAGGTCGAGGACTTCGCCGCCATCGACGAGGCGATCCGCGCCGCCCTGCCCGCCCACATGCAGGAAGCCGCGATCTTCCTGGAGATCGTCACCGAGGCCTGGCCCGCGCGCCTAGCCGAGCTCGGCGCGGTCGATCCCGCGCGCCGCCGCTCGCTGCTCCTGCGCGCGCTGGCCGAACGCTGGCGCGAGCAGCCGCCCGACGGGCCGGTGATCGCGGCCGGCTCCACGGCCTCCATCCCGGCCGCCGCCGAACTGCTGCGCGTGGTGGCGAACCTGCCCCAGGGCGCGGTGGTGCTGCCGGGCTTCCAGCCGGACATGGACGAACGCGCCTGGGCGGCGATCGACGACACCCATCCCCAGCGCTCGATGAAGGCCTTCGTCGAATCACTCGATATCGACCGAACGGTCGTGCGCGTCTGGCCCGGCGGCGAGGAGGGCCGCGCGCCGCGCGCCCGCGGGCTGGTGCTCGCCGAGGCGCTGAGGCCCGCCGAAGCCACGTCCGACTGGCTCGGCCGGGTCGGCACGCTGAAGGAGGCCTGGGGCGCGGACGTGTTCGAGACCGCCCTCGACGGCCTGTCGGTCATCGAGGCGGGCTCGCCCGAGGAGGAGGGCCGCGCGATCGCGCTGGCGCTGCGCGAGACGCTGGAGACGCCCGATCGCGAGGCGATCCTGGTCACGCCCGACCGTGCGCTCGCCCGCCGCGTCGCGACCGAGATGCGCCGCTTCGGCGTCACGCTCGACGATTCCGCCGGCGAGGCGCTGTCGGACACCGCCGCGGGCGTCTTCCTGTTCCGCGTGCTCGACGCCGCGCTCGACGCCGGTTCGGCGCTGGCGCTCTCGGCGCTCGTCGCGTCGCCGCTGTTCGCGCTGGGCGGCGACCGGGCGAAGCGCCGCGCCGAGTTCGGCGCCATCGAGCGCCGCGCCCTGCGCGGGCGCAAGCCGGGACGCGATTACGACGCCGTCAGGCGGCGCATCGACGAGGCGACCCAGAACTCCCCCAAGCGCCGCGATCGCTGGCGCGGTCTGATCGACGCCGTCGAGGTCGCGCTTGCTCCGCTGCTCGCGCTTGAAGGCCCCCACCCGGCCGAGGATTGGGCGCGCGCGCTGGCCGCGGCCGGCGAGGCGCTGGCCGCCGACTCCGAGCGGTCCGGCGCGGAGCGCCTGTGGGCGGGCGACGCCGGCGAGGCCGCCGCCGGGCTGGTCCGCGAATTCATCGAGGAGGCCGGCGCGCTGCCGCCGATGACCGGCGAGGCCTTCGCCCGCGCCCTGCTGGAGACCGCGCGCGCCCGAAGGGTGCGGCCGCGCTACGGCGGCCATCCCCGCCTGCAGATACTGGGTCCGCTCGAGGCCCGCCTCGTCGGCGCCGACCGGGTGATCCTCGCCGGGCTCAATGAGGGCGTGTGGCCGGCCAAGGCGAAGATCGATCCCTTCATGTCGCGCGGCATGCGCGCCGCCGTCGGGCTGTCGGCGCCGGAGCGCCGCTTCGGCCTCGCCGCCCACGACTTCGCCCAGCTCGCCGCCGGCGGCGACGTCATCCTGTCGCGCTCGGTCAAGCAGGACAGCGCGCCGGCCGTCGCCTCGCGCTGGTTGTGGCGGCTGCAGACGCTGGCGCGCGGCGCACTCGGCGAGGACGCCGCCGAGGCCCGGCTGACGCCGGCGACGGACTATCTCGGCGCGGCGCGCCGGCTCGACGCCCCCGGGGCCCGCCGCCTGATCACGCGCGGTCCGCAGCCCTGTCCGCCCGTCGAGGCGCGTCCACGCCGACTGTCGGTGACGCGCATCGAGACCTGGGTGCGCGATCCCTACGCGATCTACGCCCGCTACGTGCTCGGCCTCGACGTCCTCGACCCGCTCGATCGTCCGCCGGGCCCCGCCGAGCGCGGTCAGGCCTATCACGCCGCCTTCGAGCGCTGGATCAAGGATCTGCCGGATACGGACGATCTTCCCCGGGACGCCCACGAGCGCCTGGCGATCCTCGGCCGCGACGCGTTGCTGGAAGCGGGATTCTCCCCGGACGATCTGGGGATCGAGCTGCCGCGCTTCGCCCGCGCGGCGGCCTTCCTGGCGGAATGGGAGGCGACGCGGCGGCGCATGGGCTGGCGGCCCGTGGCGATCGAGGCGACCGGCGAGCTGACGCTCGACGCGCCGGGCGGCGCGTTCACGCTGCGCGCCCGCGCCGACCGCATCGATATCCGCCCCGACGGCGCGCTCGACATCGTCGACTACAAGACGGGAACCGGCCTGCCGTCGGTGAAGGAAGTCGCCGCCGGCTTCGCCCCGCAGCTGCCGCTGGAAGCGGCGATGGCCGCGCGCGGCGCGTTTCCCGACTGCCCGCCGCACGAAGCCGCCGAGCTCATCTATCTCTCGCTCAGCGGCGGCAAGACGCCGGGCTTCGAGCGGCTCGTCTCGAAGGGCGCCGACGGCATGGCGCGCGCCGAGGCCGCCTTCGAGCGCCTCGCCGAGTGGATCGCGACATTCGACGATCCCGCGCGCAGCTATCCCAGCCAGCCGCGCGCCAAGTACACGAATACGTGGGGCGATTACGACCATCTCGCCCGGCGCAAGGAGTGGGCCTCCGCCCCCGGCGAAACCGGCGAGGGAGGCGGCGGATCATGACCCCCGGCCTGGACTCCGACATCGTCGCCGCGGCGAGCGCCGCCCAGCGCGAGGCCGCCGATCCGCGTTACTCGGTCTTCGTCGAGGCCAACGCCGGCTCGGGCAAGACGCGCGTCCTTGTCGACCGGGTGGCCCGCCTGCTGCTGCAGGGCGCCCGGCCCGACCGCATCCTGTGCGTGACCTTCACCAAGGCCGCCGCCGGCGAGATGCAGACCCGGCTCTTCCGCAAGCTCGGCGACTGGTCGACCCTGCCCGACGCCGCGCTCAAGGAGGAACTCGAACGCCTGAGCGGGGGCGAGCCCGGCGATCTGGGCGCCGCGCGCCGACTGTTCGCCCGCGCGCTGGAGACGCCCGGCGGGCTCAAGATCCAGACGCTGCACGCCTATTGCGAGAGCCTGCTCAGGCGCTTCCCGCTGGAGGCCGGCGTGCCGCCGGGCTTCGCCACCCAGGAGGAGCCCGGGAGCCAGCGCGCCCGGAGCGAAGCGCTTTCCGCGACGCTGGGACAGGCCGCGGGCGAACCCGACGGCCCGCTCGCCGACGCCGTCGCCGACCTGCTCGAGGGGGGCGGCCCGTCGGCCCCGGAGACGCTCGCGGGCTTCGTCGCGAGCAAGCGCCACGCCTTCCGGCGCGCGCTCGAGGCGGCCGGCTCGGTCGAGGCGCTGATGGACGCCGCGAGCGACGCGCTCGGCGTCGATCCCCAGATGGGCGAGGAGGAGGCCAAGGCCCGCGGCTGGGCCGAGGCCGGCGAGGGCAATCTGGAAGCCGCCTTGAGCGCCTTCGATTCGGGAACGTCGAAGCGCGACCAGGAAAGCGCGCTGAGGCTCGGCGCCGCGCTCGACTGCGGCGAGACCGACCCGGTGGCGGCCTTCGACGCCTATTGCGAACTCCTGCTGACGAAGCAGGGAGAGCTGAAGGCGCCGACGTCGATCTACACCCAGACGCTGGGAAAGACCTATTCGATCCTGGTGACGCTGTTCGGTCCCGAGGGCGACGAGCGCCACCGCATGCAGGCCGAGGCCCTGCCGCTGGTCCGCCAGGCGCGGGCCAACACGATGTCGCGCGCGGCGGTCCGTTTCGCCGCGGCTTTCCTCGACGCCTACGAGGCCCGGCTGGCGGCGCGGCGCGCGCTCGATTTCGCCGATCTCGTCGAGCACGCCCGAACCCTGCTCAGCGATTCCGAGGCGCGCGACTGGGCGCTCTACAAGCTCGACCAGGGGCTCGACCACGTCCTCGTCGACGAGGCCCAGGACACCGCGCCCGAGCAGTGGGCGGTGATCGCGGCGATCACCGAGGAGTTCTTCGCCGGCGAAGGCGCCGCTCATGACGGCGTGCTGAGGACCGTGTTCTGCGTCGGCGACGAAAAGCAGTCGATCTACTCCTTCCAGAACGCCGACCCGCGCCGCTTCATCGCCGAGCGCCTGCGCCTCGAGGCCCGCGCCGACGAGGCGGGTCTGGAGTTCCGCCGGCCGCCGCTCGACGTCTCCTTTCGCTCCAGCGCCGAGGTGCTCGAGGCGGTCGATCGCGCCTTCGCCGCCGAGCGCCATGCGATCGCCGCGCCGGAGCGCAAGGACGTCACGGGCGCGCTCGAGACCAAGTTCCTGATGTCGGACCCGGAGACGGCCGAAGCCCGCGACCCGCTCGCCTTCCATCGCTACGAGGGCCACCGCGCAGCGCGGAAGCACACGCCGGGCTGCGTCGAGATCTGGCCCGCCACGCCGAAGCCGGCCGCCGTCGAGGACGAGGATCTCGAACTCGCCCCGGTCGATGCGCCGCAGCCGGAGTCCGCGCGCAACCGGCTGGCCGAGGCCGTCGCCCAGGAGATCCACGATCTGCTGGCGCGCGGCGACCGCGTCTGGGAGGAGGCCAAGCCCGAATGGATCGCGCGGGCGGCGCGCCCCGGCGATATCGTCGTTCTGGTGCGCAAGCGCGGCGGCCTGTTCGAGGAGATCATCCGTCGACTGAAGCTGAAGGGCGTCCCCGTCGCCGGCGCCGACCGGATGACGCTCGCCGACCAGCTCGTCGTCGAGGACCTCGTCTCGCTGGCGAAGTTCGCTCTGCTGCCCGAGGACGACCTGTCGCTCGCCGAAGTCCTCAAGAGCCCCTTTTTCCATCCGGCCGGCGCCGAGCCGGCGATCGACGACGACGCGCTGTTCGATCTGACGCGCCGCCCCGAGACGCGGCTGTGGGACAAGCTCCGCGCCACGGACGATCCGCGCTTCGCGGAGGCCCGCGAGGCGCTCGACCGGGCCCGGGCGCGCGTCGACGCCGATGCGCCCTACGCCTTCTTCGCGAGCTTTCTCGAGGAGGCGTCCGCAACCGGCGAATCGCGGCTGGCCCGCCTCTACGCCCGGCTCGGCGAGGAGGCGCGCGACCCCGCCGAGGAGTTCCTCTCCCGGGCGCTCGCCCACGAGCGTGACGGCGCGCCCTCGCTGGCGCGCTTCATCGCCGCGATCGAGGGCGACGCCGCCCAGATCAAGCGCGAGATGGAGGCCGGCCGCGGCGAGGTGCGCGTCATGACGGTCCACGCCGCCAAGGGCCTCGAGGCGCCGATCGTCTTCCTGCCCGACACCACCCAGACGCCGAACGGGCGTTCGAACGGTCTCTACGCCCACGACGACGCCGGGCTGGTCTGGACGCCGGATCCGAAATCCCCGCCGCCGCTGGTGAAGTCGCTGCAGGAGGTCGAGGAGCTCGCCCAGGACGGCGAGTACCAGCGTCTGCTCTATGTCGCGCTGACGCGGGCGCGCGACCGGCTGGTCGTGTGCGGCCACGTCCATGGCCGGGGCGAGGGCAAGATCGACGCCGGCTGCTGGCTCGACCGCGTCCAGCGCGCCTGGCGCGGCGAGGACTGGCGCGCGGTGCGCACCGCGCTTCACGACGTCGCCGACGCGCAGGCCTGGGACGTCGAGCCGGCGCTGCGCTTCGGCGAGGATCCGCCCGCATTGAAGCCGGCCGAAGCCGCCGCCGAAACCGCTCCGCCGCTGCCCGCCTGGGCGAAAGCCGCCGCGCCGGAGGAGCCCCGCCGGACGCGCGCCGTCGCCCCGTCGCACCTGATCGCCGAGGAGGAGGGCGGTTTCGAGCCGGCGCCGCTCTCCCCGCTGGCGCCGGGCGGCGAGGCGCGTTTCCGCCGCGGCGCGCTCATTCACAAGCTCTTGCAGACCCTGCCCGACCTGCCCGAAGCGCGGCGCGCCGAATCCGCGACGCGCTATCTCGCCGCCCAGCCGGAGCTCAGCGACGCCCAGCGCGAAGAGATCCGCGACGAGACGCTCGCCGTGCTCGATCACCCGGAGTTCGCGCCGATCTTCGGGCCGGGCTCGCGCGCCGAGGTCGCGCTCGCCGGCGCCGCGCCGGACCTGCCCGACGGCGTCACCGTCAACGGCCAGATCGACCGGCTCGTGGTGACCGATCACGCGGTTCTGATCGTCGACTACAAGACCAATCGTCCGCCGCCGGAACGCGTCGAGGACGTGGCGCCGGCCTATCTCGGACAGATGGCCGCCTACCGCGCGCTGATGCGGGTTCTGCACCCCGACAAGCCGGTGCGCTGCGCGCTTCTGTGGACCGACGGGCCGCGGCTGATGGAGCTTCCGGAAGACCGCCTCGACGCCGCGCTGGCGGCAGCCCGCGCTTGACCCGGGCGGGCGCGCTCCCTAGGTGTGCCCCGATCCAACGCGCCGGCCCCCGGAGCCCCGGAGCGGCGAGAGCGCGGGCACACTCTGGGAGGTCTTTCATGGCGACCAAGGCTGTTTCCGACGAATCCTTCGAGACCGACGTCCTCAAGGCCGACGGTCCGGTCCTCGTGGACTTCTGGGCGGAATGGTGCGGTCCCTGCAAGCAGATCGCCCCGGCCCTCGACGAGATCGCCTCGGAAAAGAACGGCGCGCTCACGATCGCCAAGGTCAATATCGACGAGAACCCGATGACGCCGGGCAAGTACGGCGTGCGCGGCATCCCGACCCTGATGCTGTTCAATGGCGGCGAGCCGGTCTCGTTCAAGGTCGGCGCGATGTCGAAGGGCAAGATCCAGGAATGGCTCGACGAGACGCTCGTCAGCTGATCCTGTCTGAGAAATCCGAATTCGAAGCGGCGCGTCCCCCGGGGCGCGCCGTTTTCGTTCAGGCCTCCGCCATCTCCCGGGCGATGGCTTCCGCCGCCGCCTTCGGGTCGGCGGCGCCGGTGATCGGCCGGCCGACGACGAGATGGCTGGCGCCGGCCGCGAGCGCGTCGGCGGGCGTCGCCACGCGCTTCTGATCGCCCTTCTCGGCGCCGGCCGGTCGCACGCCGGGCGTGACGATGAGGAAGTCGTCGCCGACCCGCGCGCGGATCTCGGCGGCCTCGTGCGGCGAGGCGACGACGCCATCGACGCCGGCCGCCATCGCCTGGTCGACGCGGCGCATGACGAGATCGCGCGCGCCCATCGCATAGCCCATCTCGGCGAGCATGGCGTCGTCATAGGCCGTCAGAACGGTGACGCCGAGGATCTTCATGTCCGAGCCCGCCCGGCCCTCGACGGCGGCGCGCATCACCGGCGGCTCGGCGTGGACGGTGAGCAGGTCGGCGCCGGCGGTGGTGATCGAACGCGTCGCCTTTTCGACCGTGGCGGGGATGTCGTGGAGCTTGTAGTCGAGAAAGACCGACAGGCCGCGCGCCTTGAGATCGCGCGCCAGCTCGGTCCCGCCGACGGGCAGCAGCTGCAGGCCGATCTTGTAGAAGCCGCAGGCCTCGCCGAGCGTCTCCACCATCTGCCGGGCGGCGGACGCGTCGGGCAGGTCGAGCGCGGCGATCAGTCGGGGATCCGCCACCGGGTCAGCCCGCCGACGAGGCCCGGGAGGCCTGGTTCGCCATGCGCTTCTCCTGGCGGCGCATCGCCCAGCGCCCGACCGGATCGGGCAGGATGCGCGCCAGCCCGACGAGGAACTTGTACCAGGACCCGGGCACGCGGCAGACGACGCCGCGCTGAACGGCGTCATAGCCGGTCTTAGCAACCTCCTCGGCCGAGAGCATCCAGAAGGACGGCAGATTCGAGACTGTCGCCCGCGCGCCGTTGACGTCGTGGAACTCGGTGAGCGTGTAGCCCGGGCACAGCGCGCAGACATTGACGTTGCGGTCGCCGAGTTCGAGCTGCAGCGCCTCCGACATCTTGATCAGGAAGCTCTTCGCGCCGGGATAGAGCGTGCCGGAGAACCGCGTGTGCGCGTTCGCGCTGGGCAGCAGCGCCGACACCGAGGAGACGTTGATGATCCGCCCGAAACCGCGCTCGGCCATGCCCTGGGCGGCGAGATGCACCAGATGGGCGTAGTTGGTCACCATGAGCTGGATGAAGCGCGCCTGGGTCGCCCAGTCGGTCTCGACATAGGCGCCGGGCTGGCCGGCGCCGGCGTTGTTGACCAGGCCGTCGACCTGGCGGCCGGCGTCGGCGACGGCCTTCATGATCGTTTCCGGGGCGTCGGGCTCGGCGAGATCGGCGGCGATCACGAGGCTGTCAACGCCGAACTGGGCCTTCATCTCCTCGGCGATGTCCTTGAGCCGGTCCTCGCGCCGGGCGACGAGGGCGAGATCCCAGCCATGGGAGGCGAATTCACGCGCCAGCGCGGCGCCGATGCCCGAGGAGGCGCCGGTGACGAGACAGAGACGGCGGGCCATGAGGGGCTCCTTCTTCGCGGTTGCAGCGAAATTGGGCCCCGCCGCGCAGCTTGTCCAGCCGGGCGCGCCTATCCCAGTCCCGGATCGACGACGATCGGGGCGTAGACGTGCCAGGGGAAGGCCTCGACCAGCCGACGCGAGAACTCCACGCCGCGCTGCGGGTTGCCCTTCGGACCGAGGCGCGGGCTGTAGAGGGCGAAGCCCGCCACGCCGGGCACCACGATCATCAGCGCGCCGGACACGCCCGACTTCGCCGGCAGGCCGACGGTGAAGGCGTACTCGCCGGAGAAGTCGTACATGCCGCACGAGAGCATCAGCGAGAGCGTGTTCTTGACCGTCTCGCGCTGGAAGACCTGGCGCTCGGTGACCGGGCAGACCCCGCCATTGGCGAAGGTCGCCGCCACGGCGGCGAGCCGGCGCACGTCGGTCTCGATGGCGCAGCAGCGGAAATACAGATCGAGCGCCTCGTGGAGGTCGGCCTCGTCGGGGAAGCAGCCGTGCTCGCGCATGAAGTAGGCGAGCGCGAAATTTCGATCGGCATGGCCGAGCTCGCTCTCGTAGGTCGCCTGGTCGAAGCCGCAGGCGTCGCCGGCCGAGGCCGAGCGCCAGACGCGGCGGATGAAGTCGAAGCGGGCGTCGACGCTCGCGCCCGGCTTGATCAGGGCGGTGGTGATGATCGCCCCGGCGTTGATCATCGGATTGTGCGGTCGCCGGTGCTCGTCGAGCGTGATCTCGTTGAAGCTCTGCCCCGAGGGTTCGCGGCCGACATGGCGGTGAACCATGGTCGCGCCCAGCAGCTCCTGGGCGACGGCGTAATTGACCGGCTTCATCGCCGACTGCACGCAGAACGCCCGCCCGGCGTCGGCCTCGCGCAGGCCGAGCTCGAAGCGCTGGCCGTCGATCGTGCACGCCCCCATCGCATAGGCCTCGGGGTCGGCCTTGGCGAGCTCGGGGATATAGTCGGCGATGCGGCCCGACGTCTCCTCGGCCGAGTAGTAGAAGAGGTTGGCGATGCGCCGCCTGAACGCGCCGAAGTCCTCGCTGGCGAGCCGGCCGGTGAGCGCCCGGCGCACCAGGCTCGCCTCGTGTGCGGGGAGGATGTCGCAGAAGGCGTCCTCGTCGAGCGCCTCGCCGGCGCGGTCGCCGAAGCCTTCCCAGCTGCCGCTGAGCCGGGGGTCGTCAGGCTCGAGCCCGGCGGCCTCGAGCGCGGCGAGCACGCGCTCGCCGGTGACGGGCCCGTGGGCGGCGAGTTCGCGGAAGCCGGCCTCGGCGTGACCGCGGCACTCTTCGGCCTCGGCCTCCTCGGTCTCGAACTGGGCCGGGCGCGTGGAGAAGGCGCCGGAATGGGCGATGTCGTCTCGTTCGGCGCTCAAGGAGGAACTCCCTGCCGGCGGCTGCGCGGCCGAGCATCACGGCGCCTGAGCGTCCGTGCAAGCCGCTGCGGGCGCCGCGGATGCTTCCAACGCGCGGGGCCGCCGTCTAGATTGCGCGCCGCTTCCGTCCCGACCCGTGAGACCTACGCCCATGACCCGACCGGTGAAGAAGATCGTGCTCGCCTATTCCGGCGGCCTCGACACCTCCGTCATCCTGACCTGGCTGCGCGAGGCCTATGACGCCGAGGTGGTGACCTTCACCGCCGATCTCGGCCAGGGCGAGGAGCTCGAACCGGCCCGCAAGACAGCCGAGGCGGCCGGGGTGAAGGAGATCTATGTCGACGATCTGCGCGACGAATTCGTGCGCGATTACTGCTTCCCGATGGTTCGCGCCAACGCCGTCTACGAGGGCCAGTACCTGCTCGGCACGGCGATCGCGCGGCCGCTGATCGCCAAGCGCCTGGTCGAGATCGCCCACGAGACCGGCGCCGACGCCGTCGCCCACGGCGCCACGGGCAAGGGCAACGACCAGGTCCGCTTCGAGCTCGGCGTCGCCGCGCTCGATCCCGCGCTCGCCGTGATCGCGCCGTGGCGGGAATGGGATCTCAATTCGCGGGGCAAGCTGATCGCCTACGCCGAGGCCCACGGCATCGAGGTTCCCACGGACAAGCGCGGCGAGGCGCCGTTCTCGATCGACGCCAATCTCTGGCACACCTCCTCGGAGGGCAAGGTGCTCGAGGACCCCGCCGAGGAGGGCTTCGACGAGGTGTGCCTGCGCACGACGTCGCCCGAGGACGCGCCCGACGCGCCCGAATATGTCACGATCGGCTTCGAGCGCGGCGACGCGGTCAGCATCGACGGGACCCGCCTCGGTCCCGCCGCGCTCCTCGAGCGGCTCAACGATCTCGGCGCGAAGCACGGCGTCGGCCGGCTCGATCTCGTCGAGAACCGTTTCGTCGGCATGAAGTCGCGCGGCATCTACGAGACGCCCGGCGGGACGATCCTGATGACCGCCCATCGCGGGATCGAGAGCCTGACGCTGGATCGCGGCGCGATGCATCTCAAGGACGAGCTCGCGCCGAAATACGCCAAGCTCGTCTACGAGGGCTTCTGGTTCAGCCCCGAGCGCGAGATGCTCCAGGCCGCCGTCGACGCCTCCCAGCGCCATGTTTCCGGCGAAGTTCGCATGAAGCTCTACAAGGGATCGGCGGTCGTCGTCGGCCGGTCGAGCCCGAACTCGCTGTATTCGCTGGAGCATGTGACATTCGAGGAGGATGCGGTATACGACCAGAAGGACGCCGAGGGCTTCATCCGGCTCAACGCGCTGCGGCTGAAACTGCTGGCCGAGCGCAAGCGACGTCTGGGGGAGAACGACTAGATCGCCGTCGCATGCGCGCGGCGAGAGGGGATCCGATGAAATACGTCTGCCTGTTCCTCGCCGCGCTCAGCCTCGGCGCGACGGCCGCCGCGCAGGAGGCCGAGCCCGAATTCTCCCTGCTTGACCAGTCCCGGGCGCTGCGCGAACAGACCCGCGCCGCCGCCGGGGCCGAGGACTGGGAAGCCGCGCGGCGCACCAACGAGGCCGCGCTCGGCCTGCAGCCGGGCCATCCCGGCCTGCTGCGCAACGCGCTGATCATCGGCGGGCTGGCCGGCGACGCCGAGGCGCAGTTCCGCGCGCTCGAGCGCATGGCGATCGCCGGGCTGGCCTTCGACATCGCCGCGAATGTCGACGACGCCGAGGCGCTGCGCGCCGCCGACCCGACCCGCTACGACGCCGTCGCCGAACGTCTCGAGGCCAACGCCGCGCCCGTCGGCGAAGCGACCGTCTTCGCCGAGCCGGCGCTGCGGGACGCGCTGATCGAGTCGGTCGCGATCGATATCGAGACCGAGCGGCTCTATCTGGGCTCTGTCGCCGACCGCCGCATCTATCTCGTCGAACCGTTCTCGCCTGGCGAGGCCGAGGTGTTCGCCGGACCGGAGGACGGCGTGGCCTCCGTGTTCGGCCTGGCGCTCGACCGAGCCAATCGCCTGCTCTACGCCGCCGTGGGCGTCGTCCCGCAGACGCCGGTCGAGGACGGCGAGGCGCCGGGCACGGCGCTGCTGGCCTTCGACATGGAGACCGGCGAGCTCTATCGCCGCCACGAGATCGACGGCGCGGTGCGCATCGCCGACGTCGCGGTGCGCGACGGCGTGGTTTACGCCGCCGACGCAGAGGGCGGGCGCATCTACCGGCTGACCGGGCCGGCGGGCCGGCTCGATGTCTTCGCCGAGGATTCGCGCTTCGCCTCGCTGCAGGGGCTGGCCGCGGCGCGCGGCGCGGTCTGGGTGGTCGACTACGCGCTGGGCCTGTGGCGCATCGATCCGGTGTCGGGCGAGGCGACGCTGGCGGCGACGCCGTCGACCGCCTCAATGATCGGGCTCGACGGCCTGGCGACCAGCCTCGACGGCCGCATGTTCGTCGTCCGCAACGGCGCATCGCCGCACGGCGTTTTCGAGCTCGTGCTCGACGAGGCCGGCGGCGTGGCGGCGCTCGAGCCCGTGCTCACGGGCGAGCCGCGCTTCGGCGAGCCGACGACGCTGCGCATCGCCGACGACCGGGCTTTCGTCGTCGCCAACGCGCAATGGAACCTGTTCCCCGAGGACGGCTCCGAGCCCGACGGCGAGCGGACCGACCCGGTCATCCTGACGTTTCCGGTCGACGCCGCGGAGGACGCGGCGGAGTAGATCCTTCGCTTCGTCATCCCCGAAGCCGCAGGCTGTCGGGGACCCAGGCATCGTAGAGCGCGACGGGCTTCTCTGGGTTCCCGCCTTCGCGGGAATGACGACTCCACAGCGGAAACCTGAGCGGCGATGGCGGCCTAAGACGGGGCGTCGGGCTCCGCCGATCCCCCACCCCGGCCCTCCCCCGCAAGCGGGGGAGGGAGGCGGCGGCGCCGCGAATAACCGCGTCATCGTGCCGTGGCTCGACCTGGCTCCCTCCCCTCGAGGGGAGGGAAGGGGTGGGGTGTCCCGGCGTCAGCAGATAAGCAGCCGCGCTCGCAGGCTCGATCGAGATGCGCCGAAGCCCGAGCCGCCCGCCGCATTCGGTTAATTCCCGTTTACTTCCTGGGAACGTTCTTGGCCCAGCCTGCGGGGTCATGACCGCGTCCCGCCAGGCCAGCGACGACAGCCCGGACGCGCCGGCGAAGCCCGGCGTGTTCGCGCGCGCGCGCGCTGCCCTCGTCGGAACCGCCGCGACCGCCTTCGGCGCCTTCCTGCTGGTCGCCGCGCTGAGCCACGATCCGCTCGATCCCAGCCTGAATGTCGCCAGCGACGGGCCGGTCTCCAACCTCGCCGGACCGGCCGGCGCCGTCGCGGCCGACCTGATGCTGCAGACGCTGGGCTGGGGCGGGGCGGCGCTAGCGCTCGCGCTCGCCGCCTGGGGACTGATCCTGATCGTCGGCGGGCCGCGCGCCCGCCCCGGCGCGCTCGTCGCCTTCCGCGCGCTGTCGGCCGTCATCGGCGCCTTCGGCTTCGCCGCCGCCGTCTCGGCCCTGCCGATTCCCGCGGGCTGGCCCTTCGCCGCCGGGCTGGGCGGCGTGCTGGGCGATCGTCTGCTGTTCGCGCTCGCCGACCTCTGGGCGCTCGCCGGCCTGCCCGGTCCGACGCTGGCGGCCGGCGTCGTCGGCCTCGCGTTCGCCGTGACCGGCGCCTTCTTCTGCTTCGGCCTGACCATGCGCGATCTGTCGGCGGCCGCCGACGCGGCGGGACTGGCCTGGGCGACGCTGCGCGTCTGGGCGGATCGCATCGCGGGACGCATTCCGCATCCCTGGCGCGACGAGGCCGCCGCGCCGGAGCCGGTCATTCCCGACGGCCGCGCCGAGACCGCCCCGGCCTTCCTCAAGGGCGACAAGCCGCGCAAGGCGCCCGGTCCGCGCGAGAAGATCGCGCCCAAGGTGGCGGTCAAGAAGAAGGGAAAACCCAGGCCCTCCGACCGCGAGGCGCGCGAGGCCCAGGGCGCGCTACCCTTCGCGGAGACCCAGCAGGGCTTCGAGATGCCGCGCCTGGATCTGCTCGGCAAGGCGCCGGCGCGCACCGACGCGATCGACCCCGAGGCGGTCTCGCAGAACGCCGAGCTGCTCGAATCCGTGCTGTCGGACTTCGGCGTGAAGGGCGAGATCGTCCAGGTCCGGCCCGGACCGGTGGTCACGCTCTACGAATTCGAGCCCGCCCCCGGCGTGAAGACCAGCCGGGTGATCAATCTCGCCGACGACATCGCGCGGTCGATGGCGGCCGTGGCCTGCCGCGTCGCCGTCGTGCCCGGCCGCAACGCCATCGGCATCGAGCTGCCCAACCAGGACCGCGAGACGGTGTTCCTGCGCGCGCTGCTGTCCTCGACCGGCTTCGAGAAGGCCAAGGCCGAGCTGCCGCTCGCGCTCGGCGAGACGATCGGCGGCGAGCCCTTCTTCGCCGATCTCGCGCGCATGCCCCACCTGCTGATCGCGGGCACGACCGGCTCGGGCAAGTCGGTTGGCATCAACGCCATGATCCTGTCGCTGCTCTACCGGCTGCCGCCGGAGGAGTGCCGCATGATCATGATCGATCCCAAGATGCTCGAGCTGTCGGTTTATGACGGCATTCCCCACCTGCTGAGCCCGGTGGTGACCGACCCGAAGAAGGCCGTCGCGGCGCTGAAATGGACCGTGCGCGAGATGGAGTCGCGCTATCTCAGGATGTCCAAGGTCGGCGTGCGCAACATGACCGGCTTCAACGAGAAGGCCGCCAAGGCGCGCGCCGCCGGCGAGATGCTCGAGCGCACCGTCCAGACCGGCTTCGACAAGGAGACCGGCGAGCCGATCTACGAGACCGAGACCATCGAGCCCGACCCGATGCCCTACATCGTCGTCGTCATCGACGAGATGGCCGACCTGATGATGGTCGCGGGCAAGGAGATCGAGGGCGCCGTCCAGCGCCTGGCCCAGATGGCGCGCGCGGCCGGCATCCATCTCATCATGGCCACGCAGCGCCCCTCGGTCGACGTCATCACCGGCACGATCAAGGCGAACTTCCCCACCCGGATCTCGTATCAGGTCACGTCGAAGATCGACTCCCGGACCATCCTCGGCGAGCAGGGCGCCGAACAGCTGCTGGGCATGGGCGACCTGCTCTACATGGCCGGCGGCGGCCGCATCCGGCGCCTGCACGGCCCCTTCGTCACCGACCGCGAGGTCGAGGACGTGGCGCGCTATCTCAAGAAGCAGGCCGCGCCGGAATATCTCGACGCCGTCACCGAGGAGGTCGACGACGACGAGGCGAGCCCGTTCGCAATGGAATCGGGCGAGACGGGCGACGACCTGTTCGACCAGGCCGTCGCGGTGGTGGCCCGCGACCGCAAGGCGTCGACGAGCTACATCCAGCGCCGGCTGCAGATCGGCTATAACCGCGCGGCCACGCTCATCGAGCGCATGGAGGACGAGGGCATGATCGGCCCGGCCGACCACGCCGGGAAGCGCGAGATCTTCCTGCCCGAGCGCGAGGGGGCGTAAGGGCTTCCACCGCCCCCACCCCGGCCCTCCCCCGCAAGCGGGGGAGGGAGGCGGCAGGGCGTTTGATCGCATCCCCTTTCCAACGCGCGACGCAACTCCCTCCCCTCGAGGGGAGGGTTGGGGTGGGGTGACGCCCGGCGCGCGAGCACGCCGAGACGGCTGACGACGCCTTCGATCCGATCCCCTCATCCCCGGATCACGTCCGGGGCAGGCTCTGAGGAGGCCAGTTCCCTCGTGCTTCGAGACGCTCCCCCGGATCCCCCGCCTACGCGGGGGCAGGCAAGTCCGGGGTCGCCCTCAGCATGAGGGAACAGAGCGTCTCGAAGGACGGGGACCGGATCGTCGACGCGAACTGACCTCCCAGCCGCTCACGTCGACGCCGGAGGCCCCGGCTCTGCCTCCGGTCGGCCGGGGTTGCAGAGGATCGCGACCCTTCCCCTTCACCGCCGATCGGCGCATCCTGCCGCGGGCTCAATGATCAGGAGGACGTCATGAAGGCAGTCATCGCACTTGCGGGCGCCGCCGCGCTCGGCTTCGCCGCGCCCGCCGCCGCCCAGGACTTCGGCTTCGAGCAGGCCTGGAAGACGGGCGGCTTCGCCAATCCGGAATCCGTGCTCTACGTAGACGCGCTGGACGCGTTCCTGGTCTCCAACATCGCCGGCGGCGTGCCGCTCGAGGAGGACGGCGACGGCTTCATCTCGGTGCTCGGCCTCGACGGCGCGATCGAGACGCTGCGCTTCGCCGAGGGGCTCGACGCGCCCAAGGGCATGGCCGCGGCGAACGGAACGCTGTTCGTCTCCGATATCGACGAGCTCGTCGCGATCGATCTCGAGACGGGCGACGTCGTCGCCCGCCACGCCGTCGAGGGCGCGGAGTTCCTCAACGACGTCACCATCGGCCCCGACGGGACGGTGCTCGTCTCCGACATGGGCACGGGCCGCATCCACGCCCTCGTCGACGGCGAGATGACGCTGTGGTCCGACGACGCCCGGCTGGCGAGCGACGCCGGCTCGGTGAACGGGCTGCTGGCCGAGACCGACCGGCTGCTCGCCTATGTCGGCGACACGCTGTGGGCGATCGACTGGGAGACGCGAGATTTTTCGCAGGTCGCCGACGGGCTCGGCTCCGGCGACGGCATGGTCCCCGACGGCGAGGGCGGCTACGTGCTCACCAACTGGGCGGGCCGGATCTTCCATCTCGACGCCGACGGCGCGGTCCGCACGATCTCGGACACAAGGCTGATGGGCGTGAACTCGGCCGATCCGGGCTACGCGCCGCAGGCCGGCCTGTTCGCGATCCCGACCTTCTTCGACAATGCGGTGATGGCGTTCGGCCGGGCCGAGTAGCGCAACAAAAAACGCCCGCCGTTTCCGGCGGGCGTTTTCATGTCTCGCATCGAAGCGGCGTTCAGCCTTCCGGCGTCGCGCCCTTCTTGCCGCGCGGCTCGATGCCGCGGCCGGTCGTGCGCTCGGCGATGCGGGCCGACTTGCCGCGGCGCTCGCGCAGGTAATAAAGCTTGGCGCGGCGCACCTTGCCCTTGCGCTTGACCACGATCGACTCGATCAGCGGCGAATGCACCGGCCAGACGCGCTCGACGCCCTCGCCGAAGCTGATCTTGCGCACGGTGAAGTTCTCGTTGAGCCCGCCGCCCGAGCGCGCGATGCACACGCCCTCGAAGCGCTGGACGCGCTGGCGCTCGCCCTCGCGGATCCAGACATTCACCGCCAGCGTGTCGCCGGCCGAGAAGTCGGGGATTTCGCGCTCGCCGAGGACGCGGGCGGCTTCTTCCTGCTCGAGCTGCTCGATCATGTTCATCGGTCGTCTCCATGACGCCGCCGATATCTCGTCCAGAGATCAGGCCGGCGCTTCCTCGTCGTGTCTTCCGCCTGTTCGCGCCGCCAGCGCGCGACCCTGCCGTGGTCGCCCGAAAGCAGCACCTCGGGGATCTCCCTTCCCTCCCACGCCCGCGGACGGGTGTAGTGAGGGTATTCGAGGAGATCGCCCTCGAAACTCTCTTCCAGCGTCGACTCCGTCTTGCCGATCACGCCGGGCAGGAGCCGCACGCAGGCCTCGATGAGGTACTGCGCGGGGATCTCGCCCCCGGCGAGGACGGCGTCGCCGACGCTCACTTCCTCCATGCCGCGCGCCTCGACGACCCGCTGATCGAGCCCTTCGAAGCGGCTGCAGAACACAACGACGCCCGGTCCCGCCGCCAGCTCCCGAACCCGGGTCTGGGTCAGCGGCCGGCCGCGCGGCGTCATGTGGATCAACGCGCGTCCCCGGAGGTCCACGCTGTCGATCGCCGCCGCCGCCACGTCCGGGCGCAGCACCATTCCGGGGCCGCCGCCTGCCGGCGTGTCGTCGACGGAGGCGTGCTTATGACGGGAAAAAGACCGGATGTCCACCGTTTCGAGCGACCAGAGTCCGTTCGTCCGCGCCGTCTCGACCAGCGACACGCCGAGCGCGCCGGGGAAGGCGTCGGGGAACAGGGTGAGCACGGTCGCGGCGAAGGTCATGGCCGCGGCTTTAGCGACCGCCCGGTCCGTGCGCAAGCGCGCGCTCAGCAGGGCGGGTCCTGGACCTCTTCCAGACTTTCGCCGCCGCCGAGCTGGAACCTGAAACAGGCCTGCTCGCGCGTCTCATGCTCCGCCGGGCTGTAACGCCATCGCGAGAATGCGACTTCGACCGCGAGCCGGTAAAGCTCCCGGATATACTCACCCGCAGGCTCATCATCATGAGCCGAGGCGCATGAACCTTCGACCTCTGTCATACGGCCATCGGGAATCGCGCTTCCCGTAACTTCGCAGACCGCCGCAAAGCCGTTATCGGCGACCGCCAACGGAATTTGTGGCTCTTCCATATTCGTGGGCCATCGGCGGACTCGCCAGACGCCGTCTTCACGCTCGAGCCGCATCGTCCGCCGCAGGTCATCAGCCATCGCTTCAGGCTGGCGCACGTCCATGCTTTCGAGCGCGGCCTCAGCCGCATCCAATGCGGCCGGGTCGGGATCGGGCGGGCAAGCCAGGGCGGCGGAGTCGGGATCGGGCGGCGAGCCCTCATATTCGATTTCGCACCGAATGCTCTCGGTCTGCAGCGCCAGCGCGGCGATAAGCTCCAGCATGTCTCCTCCCCCGTGTTTCCCGCGACGCTAGCATCGGCGCACGCGACACGCGAGAGGGGCGCTACTCCACCACCTCCGGGGGATCGGCGACGATCTTGCCGGCCGCGAGATCGACGTGCGGAACGGCGGCCTTCGTAAACGGCAGGAACCAGCCCGGCGCGGGCGAGGCGTCGATCTCCAGCAGGTCGCCCGCGCCGTAATTCTGCACCGCCTTGACCCGGCCGAGCGGCCTTCCCTCGAGGTCCTCGACGGCGAGCCCGACGAGATCGGAATGATAGAACTCGTCAGGGTCGGGTTCGGGCAGCAGATCGCGGGGCACGTAGAGCAGCGTCCCCTTCATCGCCATGACGTCCTCGCGGGTGACCGGCTCTTCGAAGGCCGCCACCACGGTCTCGCCGCCCGAATGACGCGCGCGCACGGGCGTGAGGATCACCTTCCCGGTTTCATCGAGGAACGGCCCGTAGCCGCACAGCGCGTCCGGATCGCCGAAGGCGCGCAGCTTCGCCTCGCCCTTCACCCCGTGGGCGCCGGCGATCGCGCCGATGACGATGAGGTCGGGTTGGGTCATGGGAGAAGCCCTCGCCCTTCGAGACGCCCGATCCCCTCATCCTGAGGAGGCCGCGAAGCGGCCGTCTCGAAGGACGGGGATCGGGCCCTCAGGATGAGGGCTTCTTCGGTGCGCTTCGCAGCAGCCATCAATTATGGCCTTATACGGTCATGGAGGCGTGGGTCTATATTCTGCGTTGCGCCGACGGATCCTACTACACCGGCCTGGCCCGCGGCCCCGATCTCGCTCGCCGCATGGCCGAGCACGAGGCCGGCGAGGGCGCCGACTACACGCGCAGGCGGCTGCCGGTCGAGCTGGTCTTCAGCCAGCATTTCGCGCGCATCGAAGACGCCATCGAAGCCGAGCGCCGGATCAAGGGCTGGAGCCGGGCCAAGAAGGAAGCGCTGATCGCGGGGCGTTTCGATCTGCTGCCGGACCTGTCCGCCCGGGGCTTCAGGCCGGCCGCCGACGACGCGGACGGGGACGATTGACGATCCCAAATCCCGTCCTTCGAGACGCCCCGTTCCCCTCATCCTGAGGGCGCGCGAAGCGCGCGTCTCGAAGGGCGAGGGGAACGGGGCTCCTCAGGATGAGGGATTTGGGATTGGCAGGAAGCCTACGACTTCTCTTTCTCGCCCTCGGCCTCGTCGGCCTTGTCCTCGGAGGCGTCTTCAGCCTTGGCTTCCTCGGCCGGAGCTTCCTCAGCCTTCGCCTCTTCGGCGGGGGCCTCTTCAGCCTTGGCTTCCTCGGCCGGAGCCTCTTCCTCAGCCGGGGCGGCCTTGGCCTCTTCGGCGGCTTCCTTCTTGGCGCGCTCCTTCTCGGCGCGCTCCTCGGCGCGTTCCCTGGCCTTCTCGCCCGGCTCGGCCTTCTTCGGATTGTGGCCGTGCTTCCACTCGATCAGGCCGGCCGCGCCCAGGAAGCGGGCGACGCGCTCGGTGGGCCGGGCGCCCTTCTTCAGCCATTCGGCCGCCTTCTCGGCATCCAGCTTGACGCGCTCGTCATGGTCCTTCGGCAGCATCGGGTTGTAGGAGCCGATGCGCTCGATGAAGCGGCCGTCGCGGGGATCGCGGCTGTCGGCCACGACGATGCGGTAGAAGGGGCGCTTCTTGGCGCCGGCGCGGGCGAGGCGGATTTTCACAGACATGGGGGTCTTCCTTTCAGAGGTGATCAATCTATTGGATCGGTTCGTCGTTCGGGCTGTAGCCGGAACAGGGATTCTGCACGGGATAATCGACCGAGAGCCCGTCGCGGCCGTCGCCGGCCGCCAAGCCTTCAGGCTGAAAATCGATTATGGCCTGCACGCCTGATCGAGGCTCGACCGGTTGCGGTTGATCGCCAGTGAGCGCCAGCTGACCGTTATCACTGGTGACGATCTCTCGGATCGGGAATCCGCGGCGGGGCGCATAATTCCACGACTCGATCTCGCGAGCGCTCTCTCGTTCGAACGCCGCAATCGCACGCGCTTCGGCCCGCCGCGCCTCGACGACACTTAAACCTTGAGCCAGCAAATGCTCGGTCGTGCCAGGCAGAAGGCGGCAACGAACACAGATATTCTGCGTCTCGCCCGACTCATGCACGTCGTAAACAACGCTGCACACTCCGGCGATGCCGAGGTTCCCCGCCTCATCGGGATAAGCAATGGTAGACCTTGCATCTAAAGCGATCAGCGCGGCAATCGGGATCAAAAGGGCAAACACGCTCACTTCTTGCCTCCCTTCGGGAAGCCGGGCGGGAGGCCGTCGGGCCCCAGCGGACCGCCGAGACCCGGCGGTCCTCCGGAACCGCCGGCGCCCGGCAGGCCCGGCAGTCCTTTCGCGCCTTTCGGCGCCTGTCCCTGGAGAAGATCGGACGCGGCCTCGTCGAGGCCGGGCTGCGGCGCGCCGCCGCCCATGCCGGGCATGCCCGGCATGCCGGGGAAGCCGCCCTTGCCGCCCTTCTTGCCCATCTTCTTCATCATGTCCGCCATCTGGCGGTGCATCTTCAAAAGCTTGTTGACCTCGGGCACCTCGACGCCGGCGCCCTTGGCGATGCGGCGCTTGCGGCTGGCCTTGAGGATGTCGGGCTTGGCGCGCTCGGTCGGCGTCATCGACAGGATGATCGCCTCCTGGCGCTTGATCATCGTGTCGTCGAAGCCCGCCGAGGCCATCTGCGCCTTGGCCGCCTTGTTCATGCCCGGCAGGAAGCCCATGATTCCGCCGAGCCCGCCCATCTTCTGGATCTGCTTGAGCTGATCGCGAAGGTCGTTCAGGTCGAACTTGCCCTTCGCCATCTTTTTGGCGAGCTTCTCGGCCTTCTCCTGGTCGACGTCCTCGGCGGCCTTCTCCACCAGGGAGACGATGTCGCCGCGCCCGAGAATGCGGCCCGCCAGGCGCTTGGCGTCGAAGACGTCGAGCCCGTCGATCTTCTCGGATGTGCCGATGAACTTGATCGGCAGCCCGGTGACCCAGCGCATCGACAGCGCCGCGCCGCCGCGCCCGTCGCCGTCCATGCGCGTGAGCACCAGGCCGGTCAGCGCCAGGCGCTCGTGGAAGCGCCGCGCCGTCTCGACGGCGTCCTGGCCGGTGAGCGCGTCGGCGACCAGCATGGTCTCGCGCGGATTGGTCGCCCCCGCGATCGCGGCGGCCTCGGCCATCATCTCCTCGTCGATCGAGGTCCGGCCCGCCGTGTCGAGGATGACGACGTCATAGCCCTGCAGCCGGCCGGCGTTCATCGCGCGCTTCGCGATTTCGACGGCGGTCTGGCCCTTCACGATGGGCAGGCAGTCGACGCCGGCCTTTTCGGCCATCTGGGCGAGCTGCTCCATCGCGGCGGGCCGGCGCGTGTCGAGCGAGGCGACGAGCACCTTCTTCTTGTCGCGATCCTGGATCCGCTTGGCGAGCTTGGCCGTCGTGGTCGTCTTGCCCGAGCCCTGCAGGCCGGCCATCAGGATGGCGACCGGCGGCTCGCCCTCGAGATGGAGCCCCTCGGGCTCGCCCTCGCCGCCGAGCAGGCGAACGAGCTCGTCGTGGACGATCTTGACGACCTGCTGGCCGGGCGAGACCGAGCGGATGACCTCCTCGCCGACCGCCTGCTCCTTGACCCGCTTGACGAAATCCTTGACCGCGGGCAGCGCGACGTCGGCCTCGAGCAGGGCGACGCGGATCTCCCGCAGCGCGGCCTCGACGTCCTTTTCGGACAGCGCGCCGCGGCCGGTGATCCGGTCGAAGACTCCCGAAAGGCGTTCGCTCAGCGCGTCGAACATGTCCGTCCGTCCCTGCGGCTCACTCTCGTTTCGCTCCCCTCACCCTCCCGCTTCGCGGGTCCCTCCCTCTCCCCTCATGGAGGGGAGAGGGTCGGGGCGAGGGGTGGTCGACCCAACTCCGTCTTCCGCGCCCTCGTCCTTCGAGACGCCCCGGGGCCTGCGGCCCCTCGGCCCTCAGGATGAGGGCGCGGTTGTCTCGCCCGACCCCCTCATCCTGAGGCGCCCGCCGCCAGGCGGGCCTCGAAGGATGGGAGGCCGAACGCCAATCCCGAAACCCTCATGCTGAGGAGCGGGCGAAGCCCGCGTCTCGAAGCATCAGGGTTTCCCCAGCGCACGCGCGTATCGCCCCGCTGAGCGAGCCTTCGCCGAGCGGGGGACCTCGCCGGCCTCCGGGAGCGTCACCTTCGAGGTGGGCTCCGTGTGCCGGTAAGGCAAGCGGGTGAGCGCTTGCGCTGTAAGCGTGCGGATGTACGCGGGGTGTGGATAAGAGTCAATTCGGAGGCGATCCCCCGCCTTCCCCTCCGCGCCTGCATCGCCTACCTCTAGCGCCGACCCCGCCCGGACGCGAAAGGCCCGCCAGATGAAGATCGCCTTCCAGATGGACCCGATCGAGGCCGTCGACGTGAACGCGGACTCGACCTTCGACATCGCGCTCGAATGCTTTTCGCGCGGCCACGAGATCTGGATCTATCAGCCCGAGGCGCTGGTCTTCGACGACGGCGCGGTGCGCGCCGAGGCGCGCAAGGTCGAGCGGCTGGAGCGCAATCCCGGCGATCACGTGAGCCTGGCCGAGGCCGAAACGCTGAACCTGCGCGCGATGGACGTGATCTTCCTCAGGCAGGACCCGCCCTTCGACATGGCCTACATCACCTCGACGCACATCCTGGAGCATCTCCAGCCCGAGGTGCTGGTGGTCAACGATCCCGCCCATGTCCGCGACGCGCCGGAGAAGCTGTTCGTCACGCGCTTCGAGGGGCTGATGCCGCCGACGCTGATCACGCGCAGCGAGGCCGAGATCCGCGCCTTCTTCGACACCCATCGCCGCGACATCGTCGTCAAGCCGCTGTTCGGAAACGGCGGGGCGGGCGTGTTCCGCATCCGCGACAGCGCGGAGAATCTCGCCTCGCTGGTGGAGCTGTTCCAGCAGACGAGCCGCGAGCCGCTGATGGCGCAGGCCTTCGTCCCCGACGTCAGGAACGGCGACAAGCGGGTGATCCTGGTCGACGGCGAGCCGGTGGGCGCGATCAACCGCATCCCCGCCGAGGGCGAGGTGCGCGCCAACATGCATGTCGGCGGCCGCGCGGTGGAGAGCGATCTCACCAAGCGCGACCGCGAGATCTGCGCCATCATCGGCCCGGAGCTGAAACGCCGCGGGCTGGTCTTCGTCGGCATCGACGTGATCGGCGACTTCCTCACCGAGATCAACGTCACCTCGCCCACGGGCATCCAGGAGCTGAGGCGCTTTTCCGGGGTCGACGTCTCGGCCCTGCTCGCCGACTGGATCGAGGCGCTGCGGGCGTGAAACCCCGGCCGACCCCGGACTTGATCCGGGGGAGAGCCGGGGCCTCCATGCGACTGGCCTCTCGGAGGTCCCGGATCGCGCCTCCGGCGCGTCCGGGAATTCAGACCTACACCCCGACCCTCCCCTCGAGGGGAGGGAGACGCGCGCAGCGCCTCCTGCTTCGTCATCCCCGAGGCCGAAGGCCGTCGGGGAGCCAGAGAGCATGAATCGCCGACGTGAACGACCGGCTCTCCCTGGGTTCCCGCTTTCGCGGGAATGACGATAAGGAAGAGACTCCCGAGCGACCCGAACCGAAGGAGCGAGCCGAGTGATCAGCGAGGAGAATCTCCGCCTGCAATGGGCGCTCGCCTATCCGTTTCCGCGGCCGCGGAGCTCGTTCGTCTTCGTCGACGGCGAGACGGTGCTGCTCGAAGACACGCGCCCGGAGCGCGTCGGCGACTGGACCGCGCGCCATCGCGGGCGGGCGGTCAAGCTGCGCGACATCGTCGGCGCGGAGCGCGCGGGAGTGTTCGATCGCGGCGACTATCACGCGGTCGTCGCCGTCGGGTCGAACGCCGCGCCGGTGCAGCTCAGACGCAAATACGCCGACCATCTCGGCGACGTCGTCGTGCCGGTCGTGCGGATTACGGTTCCCGGCCACGTCATCGCCTGGGGCAAGCATGTCGCGCCCTACGGCTCGATCGGCGCGACCATCGCCGAGCACGCGGGCGCGTCGGTCGAGACCTTCGCCACGCTCCTGGGTCCGCACGAGTTCGAGCTGATGAACGGCACGGAGAATCTCGGCGAGACCTACGACCATCATCCCGTGACGGTCGAGGGCGCACCGGCGGCGGTCCGGCCCGACATGGTCGCCTACCGCTCGCTCGCCGGGCACATGCCGCTGCTCGTCGAGGGCTTTTCCCACGACAACTCGCCGCACCCCTATGGCGGGCAGTGGGAGGCCCAGCAGATGGCCGTCGAGATGCTCGGCCTCGACATCTCCGTCGACCGCTTCCTGCTGGAGAACGCGACCGATCCGGCCAAGGCCGCCGAGCGGGACGCCGCGCTGGCGCGGGCGTAGGAAACAGGGGTTGAAACCCCGGCCGAGCGGAGCGAGCGCCGGGGCCTCACGGCGATCATACGCCACCAGGTCCCGGATCGCGCCTCCGGCGCGTCCGGGATTTCAGTCATTAGATCTCACCCCGCCCGCCGCGCCTCGACCACGCGGCCCAGCCGCCAAGCCATCCAGACCGCCGCCCAGACATTTCCGAGAAACGGCAGGGGCAGGATGAAGGCGAGCGCGATGCGCTTGTCGGGCTCCATGAGCCAGATGATTACGGCGAGGAAGACGAAGCCGAGATAGAGATCGGCGAGCGTCACCGCGCCCCAGGGCTCGGAGACGAGCCATCCGACCGCCTCGGAGAGGCTCTGGCCTGCGGTCATGGCCGCCCAGACGATCATCGCGGCGAGCGCCAGCCCGCCTGCGGCGAAGAGAATGCGGAGAAGGGTCATGCGCGCGCTCCGGTTGGATCATCCGGTAATACGCGCGCGCCCCCCGTCGGGATCAGTCGCGGGGCGACGCCAGCGCCCTCCCTCCCCTTGATGGGGAGGGTCCCGAGGCGAAGCCGAGGGGGGGTGGGGTGACGGCCGAAGGGCGCTCTACGCTCGCCCCCCACCCGGCCCGGCCTGGGGCCGGGCCACCCTCCCCGCGGAGGGGGAGGGAGGGAGGAACGCCGCGTCAGAAAGAGCCTGCGCCGGCCTTGGTCCGGGGATGAGGGCCTTACGGCGGCGCGCGAAAATCCGGCCCGCGATCAGTCGCGGTCGGCCTCGGCCATCTCGGGCGGTTCCTCGGGCTCCTCGTAGGGCACGTCGGCCGGGGCGCGATAGCGCCGCTCGTCGAGCTGGCCTTCCCACTTGGCCACCGTGGTCGCCACGGTGGCGTCGCCGGTGACGTTCAGCGCCGTGCGCGCCATGTCCATGATCCGGTCGACCGGCAGGATGAAGCCCACGACGATGGCGATCTGCTCGGGCGGCACGCCGAAGGTCTCGAGCACGATCGCCAGCAGGAAGAGCGAGGCCGAGGGAATGCCCGCCGCGCCGATCGACACCACCGCGGCGGTGAAGGCGATCAGCACGTAATTGGCGAAGGTCAGGTCGTAGCCGAAGGCCTGGGCGGTGAACAGCGCGAGAATGCCGAGATAGAGCGAGGTGCCGTCCATGTTGATGGTCGAGCCCAGCGGCAGCACCGAACCGGCGACCGAGCGCTTGACGCCCAGGTTCTCGCTGGCGTTGGCGATCGTCACCGGCAGCGTCGCCGAAGACGAGGCCGTCGAATAGGCCACCGCGATGGCGTCGAGCATGCCGCGGACGAAATTCATCACCGGCAGGTTCAAGACGAAGCGGATGATGCCGCCATAGACCACGATCGCGTGGGTGAGCAGGCCGAGATAGACCGCGGCGATCAGGATCGCGATGGACGCCAGCGCCTCCACGCCCTGGCTCGCCACCGTGTAGGAGACCAGCGCGAACACGCCGAAGGGCGCGACCTCCATGACGATGTGGGTGACCTTGAGGATCACCTCGGAGCCGGCGGTGAAGAAGTCGCCGACCAGCTTGCCGCCGCGCCCGGCCATCAGCACGCCGATGCCCAGCAGGATGGAGAAGAAGATCACCGCCAGCACGTCGCCGTCGGCGAGCGCGGCGATGGGATTCTCCGGCACGATGGTGAGCAGGCGCTCGACCAGAGTCGGCGCCTCGCGCGAGACCGGCACGGCCTCGGCGCCGCCGAGATCGACGCCCACCCCCGGTTTGAACACGATGCCGAAGATGATGCCGATCGCGTTTGCGAAGATGGTGGTGATGAAATAGAGCGCGATCGTCTTCAGACCGATCGAGCCGAGCTTCTTGGGATCACCCAGCGCGACGACGCCGGCGGTGAGCGTGGCCAGGATCAGCGGCACGATCAGCATGCGGATGAGCCGGATGAAGAGATCGCCGATCGGGCGGAGATAGGCGTCCAGCCACGCCGTGGCGGCCTCCATGCCCATCGCCTGGGCCAGCACCGCGCCGAAGATGACGCCGAGGACGAGCGCGCCGAAGACGCGCTTCCACAGCGCCGTGCCGAACCACCACTTCATCAAAGAACCCTCCCCGCGGGCGTCTTGCTTCGGGCCGCGCAGCCTAAGCGGCGCCGGGCGCCAGTCAATCGGTCGCGAGCGCGTCCTCTGTCGCCTGCTCGCCGTTGTCGGCTTCGGCCGACAGGTCGTGGGCGGTCAGCGCGGCCAGCGTGAGGATGTCGACGACTCCGCCGCCGAGCCGGACGATCTGCACCGGCTTCTCCAGCCCCAGCAGCATCGGGCCGATGACGGTCGCCCCGCCGGCCGAGCGCATCAGCTTGGTCGAGATCGACGCCGAGTGGATCGCCGGCATGATCAGCACGTTGGCCGGCCCGGACAGCCGCGAGAACGGATAGATGCGGCGATGATCCGGGTCGAGCGCGACGTCGGCGTTCATCTCGCCCTCGTACTCGAAGTCCGCCCCGCGCGCGTCGAGCAGGCGCACCGCCTCCTGTATCCGGTCGGAGCGCTCGCCCTGCGGATTGCCGAAGGTCGAATACGACAGGAAGGCCACGCGCGGCTCGATGCCGAAGCGCCGCGCCCCGGCCGCCGTCTCGCAGGCCATGTCGGCGAGCGCCTCTGCGGGCGGGAACTCGGTGACGTTGGTGTCGGCGATGAACAGGCTGCGGCCGCGCGACAGCACCAGCGACATGCCGATCACGCGCTCCCCGGGCTTGGGATCGAGCGCGAGCTGGATGTCGCCCAGCGCCTGGGCGTAGTTGCGCGTGACGCCGGTGACCATGCCGTGGGCGTCGTTGTTGGCGACCATGCAGGCGGCGAAGACGTTGCGGTCATTGTTGACCAGGCGCTGCACGTCGCGGACGAGATAACCCCGCCGCTGCAGGCGCCGGTAGAGCCAGTCGGCGTACTCGGAATTCTTGTCCGACAGCCGGGCGTTGACGATCTTGATGGCGTCCTCGGGCACGCCGACCAGGCGCATGTTGGCCTTGGTGGTCTCCTCGCGGCCGATCAGGATCGCCTGGCCCAGCTCCTGGTTCTGGAAGGCGAAAGCCGCGCGGATGACGGCGGGCTCCTCGCCCTCGGCGAAGACGATGGTCTTGCGCGGTCCGGAGCGGACCTGGTCGTGGATCGACTGCAGGATCGCCGCGGTCGGATCGAGCCGCCGGGCGAGCGCGGCCTTGTACTCGTCCATGTCCGAGATCGGCTTGCGCGCCACGCCGCTCTCCATCGCCGCCTCGGCGACATAGGGCGGGACGTGGCTGATCAGCCGGGGATCGAACGGGGCGGGGATGATGTAGTCGCGCCCGAAGGTGGGCCGGGCGCCGTGATAGGCCGCGGCGACCTCGTCGGGCACGTCCTCGCGCGCCAGCGCGGCGAGCGCGCGCGCCGCGGCGATCTTCATCTCCTCGTTGATCGTGCGGGCGCGCACGTCGAGCGCGCCGCGGAAGATGTAGGGAAAGCCGAGGACATTGTTGACCTGGTTGGGATAGTCCGACCGCCCGGTCGCCATGATCGCGTCGGAGCGCGCCTCGCTGACTTCTTCCGGCGTGATCTCGGGATCGGGATTGGCCATGGCGAAGATGATCGGGTCGGCGGCCATGGACTTGACCATCGCCTTGGTCACCGCGCCCTTCACCGACAGGCCGATGAAGCAGTCCGCCCCGTCGAGCGCCTCGGCGAGCGAGCGCTTGTCGGTGTCGACGGCGTGGGCCGACTTCCACTGGTTCATGCCGTCTTCGCGGCCGGTGTAGATGACGCCGCGGCTGTCGCAGAGGATCGCGTTGTCGGGCTTCACGCCCATCGACTTGAGCAGCTCGAGCACCGCGATGCCCGCCGCCCCGGCGCCGTTCACCACAACGGTGAGATCCTCGATCTTCCGCTCGGTGAGTTCGCAGGCGTTGATGATGCCGGCAGCCGAGATGATCGCGGTGCCGTGCTGGTCGTCGTGGAAGACGGGGATGTCGAGCGCCTCGCGGAGCTTTTGCTCGATGAGGAAGCAGTCGGGGCCCTTGATATCCTCGAGATTGATCCCGCCGAACGTGTTCCCGAAGCGGCGCACGCACTCGACGAAGGCGTCGGCGTCCTCCTCCTCGACCTCGATGTCGATCCCGTCGACGTCGGCGAAGCGCTTGAACAGGACCGCCTTGCCTTCCATCACCGGCTTCGAGGCCGGCGCGCCGAGATCGCCGAGACCGAGGATGGCCGTGCCGTTGGAGATCACCGCGACCTGGTTGCCCTTGGAGGTGTAGTCGTAGGCGGCGTCGACGTCCTCGGCGATCGCCTTGACCGGCGCGGCCACGCCCGGCGAGTAGGCCAGCGAGAGGTCGCGCTGGGTCGCCATCGGCTTGGTGGCGCGCAGGGCGACCTTCCCCGGCGTGGGATAGCGGTGGAAGTTGAGCGCTTCCTCGTCGTCGATTCGGGACGTGCGGTCGCTCATTCTGGCCTCGCGGGGGACGGTCGGGGACGGAGCCTGCAGCCTAACCGCTTCGGTGCGCGCGGCAAATCGGGATGCTGCGGGTTTCTTGCGTCGGCGCGCGGGCGAGGCCAATGTCCGGCCGTCCCGCCGCAGGCCGCGCCCGATGACCGAAGCCGTCGCCCCCGCCGATATCGCGAACCGCGCCTTCCCGACGCCGGAGGGCGCGACGCCGATGATGGCGCAGTTTCTCGAGCTGCGCGCCGAGGCGCCGCTCGACGCGCTGCTCTTCTACCGGATGGGCGATTTCTACGAGCTGTTCTTCGACGACGCCGTGCGCGCCGCCGAGGCGCTCGACATCGCGCTCACCAAACGCGGCGAGCACCAGGGCGAACCGGTGCCGATGTGCGGCGTGCCCGTCCACAACGCCCAGAGCTATCTCTCCCGGCTGATCAAGGCGGGCTTCAAGGTCGCCGTCGGCGAGCAGATGGAGGACCCCGCCGAGGCCAAGAAGCGCGGCGGCTCGAAAGCCGTCGTGCGGCGCGCGGTCACGCGCATCGTCACGCCCGGCACGCTCACCGAGGACGACCTGCTCGACGCGCGCGCGGCCAATCGCATCGTGGCGCTCGCGCGCACCGCGTCCGGCGAAGCCGCGCTGGCCTGGGCCGACGTGTCGGCGGGCGATTTCGCGTCGATGGCGCTCGGCCCCGGCGCGCTCGAGGCGGAGCTCGCCGCGCTCAACCCCGCCGAGCTGCTGGTCCGCGACGAAGACGCCCGCGAGGCCGCGGAGCTGTGCCCGGCGAGCGCGATCACGCCGCGGGCGAAGGCGAAGTTCGACGCCGCTTCCGGCGAGCGCCGCCTGCTCGAGCGCTTCGAGGCGCATGCGCTCGACGCCTTCGGCGATTTCACCAAGGCCGAGATCGCCGCGCTGGGCTGCCTGCTCGACTATCTCGAGCTGTCCCAGGCCGGCGCGCCGGCCCGGCTGGCCCCGCCGCGCTCGACGCCGGCCGGCGCCTGCATGGTCATCGACCCCGCCGCCCGGGCGAGCCTCGAGATCGAGCGCACGATGAGCGGGGAGCGGAAAGGCTCGCTGCTCGACGCCGTCGACCGCACGCTCACCGCGCCGGGCGCGCGGCTCCTCGCCGACCGGCTGGCCCGGCCCTCGACCGATCTGGCCGAGATCGCCGCGCGCCTCGACGCGGCGGACTATCTGCTCGAGAACCGGGATATTCGCGAGACCGTCCGCGCGCGCCTGAAGGCCGCCGGCGATCCCGCCCGCGCGCTGTCGCGCCTCCTGCTCGATCGCGGCGGGCCGCGGGACCTGGCGGGACTGACGCGCGCACTCGCCGAGGGCGACGCGCTGGCCGAGGCCTTCAAGAGCCCGCCGCTCAATCCGCCGCCGGCCGCGATCGCCGACGCCCTCGACGCGCTGCGCCTGTCGAAGCGGGACGGCCTCGCCGATCTCGTGCGCGATGTCGGCGCGGCGCTGGTCGAGGAGCCGCCGGTCTTCACGCGCGACGGCGGCTTCGTCGCCGAAGGCTGGTCGGGCGATCTCGACGAGGCGCGCCGGCTGCGCGACGAGTCCCGCCGCGTCATCGCCGGCCTGCAAAAGACCTATGCCGAGCAGACCGGAGTCTCCGCCCTCAAGATCAAGCACAACCACGTGCTCGGCTATTACATCGAGGTCAGCGCGAAGAACGCCGACGCGCTGATGGGCGTCGAGCCGTTCATCCACCGCCAGACCATGGCGAACGCGGTGCGCTTCTCCACCGCCGAGCTAGGCGAGCTGGAGGCGAAAATCGCCTCGGCCGGCGAGCGCGCCCTGGCGATGGAGCTCGAAGTCTTCGCCGGGCTGCGCGCCCGCGTCGAAGAAGAGGCCGAGACGATCCGCGCGGCCGGCGAGGCGCTCGCCGCCCTCGACGTCGCCGCGGCTGCGGCGGCCTGGGCCGAGGAGACCGGCGCGAGCCGCCCCGTGGTCGACGACTCGCGCAATTTCGAGATCGAGGCCGGCCGCCACCCGGTCGTCGAGCGCGCGCTCGAACGCGCCGGCGACGGGCGCTTCACTCCGAACGACTGCGCGCTCGACGGCGCCGGCGAGGCCGCGCCGCGGCTCACCCTGGTCACCGGGCCGAACATGGCCGGCAAGTCGACCTTCCTCAGACAGAACGCGCTGATCGCGGTGATGGCCCAGGCCGGGCTGTTCGTCCCGGCGAAAGCCGCCCGCATCGGGCTGGTCGACCGGTTGTTCTCGCGCGTCGGCGCGGCCGACGATCTCGCCCGCGGGCGGTCGACCTTCATGGCCGAGATGATCGAGACCGCCGCCATCCTCAACCAGGCCGGCCCGCGCGCGCTGGTCATCCTCGACGAGATCGGCCGCGGCACGGCGACCTTCGACGGGCTGTCGATCGCCTGGGCCGCCGTCGAGCATCTCCACGAGGTCAATGCCTGCCGCGCCCTGTTCGCGACGCACTATCACGAGCTCACCCGGCTCGCCGACGAGCTCGACGCGGCTGGCAATGTCTCGCTGAGAGCGCGCGAGTGGAAGAGCGAGCTGATCTTTCTCCACGAGGTCGCGGCCGGACCGGCCGACCGCTCCTACGGCGTCGAGGTCGCCAAACGCGCCGGCCTGCCCGCCGCCGCCGTGGCGCGGGCGAGCGAGATCCTCGAGCGCCTCGAGGCCGACGACGCCCCGGCCGCCAAGCTCGCCGAGCTGCCGCTCTTCTCCGCCGCCCCGCCGCCCGCCGCGCCGAAACCCAGCGCCGTCGAGGACCGCCTCAAGACGGTCGACGCCGACGGCCTCAGCCCGCGCGAGGCGCTGGATCTGGTGTATGCGCTGAAGGGGCTGGTTGAAGACGACGGCTGAACATCGCCGCGCAATGGCTTACATAGGGCGTCATGAGACCCTCCTCGCTTCCCGCCGAGCTCGACGGCCTGCGCCTGCGCGCCGAACTGGCCGCCGCGACGCGGTCGGGCTGGGGCACGTCCTCGGGCCGCGAGGCGGGGCTGGCCAAGCTCAAGAAATTCATCGAACGCGGCCGCGCCCATGCGTCGAGCCGGCTCGCCGGCAAGACCGGCGGGCTCGAGGCCGCGCGCACGCTGTCGGCGGTGATGAACGCGGTGCTGCGCGCGCTCTACGATTCCATCGCCAGCGAGGTGTGCGAGGAAGGCGCGCGCACGCCCGGCCTCGCCCTGTGCGCGGTCGGCGGCTACGGCGCCGGCGAGCTGGGCCCGCAATCCGACATCGATCTCCTCTTCCTCGTCGACGCCGACGCGCCCGATTACGCCGCGACCATCGTCGAGCGCACGCTCTACGCGCTGTGGGACGTCGGCCTGGCCGTCGGCGGCGGCGCCATGCGCACCGTCGACGAGGCGATCGCGCTGGCCGAGGACGACCTGTCCGAGCGCACCGCCCTGCTCGATCTGCGCATCCTGTCCGGCGACGACCATCTCGCCGCCGAGCTGCGGGAGCGCTTCGAGGACCAGCTGCGCGAGGGCGACGCGGAGGCCTTCGTTCACGCCAAGCTGGCCGAGCGCGACGCGCGCATCGACCGGCAGGGCGACAGCCGCTACGCGGTCGAACCCAACATCAAGGACGGCAAGGGCGCGCTGCGCGACCTGCAGACGCTGCGCTGGCTCGCCCAGGTGCTCTACGGCGCCGACGCGCTCGAGCGCTGGGTCGCGCTGGGCCTGCTCTCGGTCACCGATGTCGAACGCTATCTGCGCGCGGCCGATTTCTACTGGACGGTCCGCTTCCACCTTCACCAGATCAACAAGCGCAAGGACGACCGGCTGACCTTCGATCTCCAGCCCGAGGTCGCCGAGCGCATGGGCTATGACGACGGCGAGGAGGTGCTCGCCGTGGAAGTCTTCATGCGCGACTATTTCCGCTGCGCCATCGATGTCGGCGCGCTGACCCGGCTGGTCTGCGCCAAGCTGGAGGCCGACGAGCTCAAGGCGCCGCCCGCTGGCATCGGCCGCTTCCTGCCCGCCGACGGCGTCCAGCTGGCCGACGAGGATCTCGCCGAGGCCGGCTTCGTGATCCGCTCGGGCCGGCTCGATTTCGCCGACGCGGCCAAGCTCGAGAACGATCCCGTCCTGATGCTGCGCCTGTTCGAGATCGCCGCGGCGCGCCATCTCGACCTGCATCCCGACGCCTTCGCCGCGGTCGGCCAGTCGCTCAGGCTCGTCGACGACGCCTTCCGCGCCGACGCGCGCGCGGCGCGGGCCTTCTTCGCGGTGCTGCTGGACGCCGACGATCCGCGCATAACCCTGCGGGCGATGACCGAGGCGGGCCTGCTCGGCGCCTATATCCCGGAATTCGGCGACATCGTCGCGCGCACCCAGTTTAACATGTATCACCGCTTCACGGTCGACGAGCACACGCTCAATGCGCTCGGCCTGCTGCGCGAGATCGAGCAGGGCCGGCTCGCCGCCGACCACCCGCTGTGCACGCGGCTCGCGCCGGAGATCGTCAATCGCCGCGCGCTGCATCTCGCCGTGCTGCTCCACGACACCGGCAAGGGTCAGGGCGATCAGTGCGTCGAGGGCGCGATACGCTGCCGCGAGGCGTGCGAGCGCTTGGGCGTGGAGGACGCCGAAACCGAGCTGGCCGCCTGGCTGGTCGAGCACCATCTCGAGATGAGCGACGTCGCCCAGCGCCGGGATCTCTCCGATCCGCGCACCGTGCTGGATTTCGCCGAGACGGTCGGCACGCTGGAACGCCTGCGCCTGCTCACCATCCTCACCGTGGTCGACATCCGCGCCGTCGGCCCGGGCGTGTGGAACGGCTGGAAGGCCCAGCTGCTGCGCGATCTCTACCAGGCCACCGCGGCCGTCCTGAAAGGCGGCAAGCGGCCCGAGGAGGAGGAGGCGCGCGCCCGGCTGAGCCGGCGGGCCGAACGCGCCCGCGACATGTTCCGCGCCCGGCTCGAACGGCTCGATCCGGCCTTCGCCGAGCGCTGGACCGAGGAGCTCGACGAGCCCTACTGGCTCGCCTTCTCCGAGAACGACCGGCTGCGCCACGCCGCCTTCGTGCGCGCCGCGGAACGGCGCGGCGACGCGGTCTCCGCCGGGGTGCGCGTCGACCGGCGGCGCTCGGCGACCGAGGTGCTCATCCTCGCGCCCGACCGCGACGGGCTCTTCGCCGACATCGCCGGGGCGCTCGCGCTCGCCGGCGCCAATGTCGTCGGCGCCCAGGTCACGACCAGCGCCGGGGGCCGGGCCTTCGACGTGTTCTACATCCAGGAGCCGGGCGGCAAGCCGTTCGGCTGGCACGACAGCTACGCCCGCGACCGGCTGAAGGCGCTGGTCGAGCGCGCCGCCGCCGACGGCCTCGGCGCCGACGACGTCATCCCGCAGCGGCCGATCCGCCGGCGCGAGGCCGCCTTCGCGGTGAAGCCCTATGTCACGCTCGACGCCGAGGCCGCCGACAGCGCGCTGGTGATCGAGGCCTCCGGCCGCGATCGCCCGCGCCTGCTCCACGACATGGCCCGCGCGCTCGCCGAGCTCGGCCTGTCGCTCGAAGCCGCGCGCATCGACGGCTATGGCGAGCGCGCCGTCGACGTCTTCTACGTCACCGAGGACGGCCGCAAGGTGACCGACCCGGACCGGCTGGAGGCGATCCGCACCCGGCTCATGCGCGAACTCGCCGAAGCCGAGGACGCCCTTGTGGGCCCCTCTGCAGAGGCCGGGCTCTCGCAAGCCGAAGCGAGCGCGGGGCGTTAGGGCGTGCGGCTTCTACGCTCCACCGCCGTGATCGGCGCATTGACGCTGGTCAGCCGCTTCTTCGGCCTGGCGCGCGACATGCTGCTGGCGAGCCGGCTCGGCGCGGGACCGCTGACCGACGCCTTCCTGGTCGCGCTGCAATTCCCCAACCTGTTCCGGCGCATCTTCGCCGAGGGCGCGTTCAACTCGGCCTTCGTGCCGCTCTACGCGCGCAGGCTCGAGGGCGAGGGACCGGACGCCGCCGGCGTGTTCGCCTCCGAGGTGCTCTCGGTGCTCACGACGATCGTTCTCACCCTGGTCGTCGTCGCGCAGATCGCGATGCCGTGGCTGATGTACGTGCTGGGGCCGGGCTTCATCGCCGATCCCGACCTGTTCGGCTTCGCCGTGCTGATGACGCAGATCACCATGCCCTACCTCTTGTGCATGTCGATCGCGGCGATGCTGTCGGGCGCGCTCAACTCCCACGAACGCTTCGTCGCCGCCGCCGCCGCGCCGGTCCTGCTCAACATCGTGCTGATCACGCTATTGCTGATCGATCCCGGCGACCGGGCCGACCTGGCGCTGGCGCTGAGCATCGGGGTGACGGCCTCCGGCGTGCTGCAGGCGGGCTTCCTGTTCCTCGCCGCCCGCCGCGCCGGGATCAAGCTGGGTTTCCGCCTGCCGCGCCCGACGCCGGGCGTGCGGCGCCTGCTGACGCTCGGCCTGCCCGGCGCGGCGGCGGCGGGCGTGACCCACATCAACCAGCTCGTTTCGGGCTCGATCGCCACGCTGCAGGAGGGCGCGCGGTCCTGGATCTATTTCGCCGAACGGCTCTACCAGCTGCCGCTCGGCGTGATCGGCATCGCCATGGGCGTCGCGCTGCTGCCCGCGCTGTCGAAACGCCTGCGCGCCGGCGACGACGCCGCCGCGGCGATGGGCCAGAACCGCGCGATCGAGATCTCGCTGGCGCTCACGCTTCCCGCGGCCGCGGCCCTGCTCGTCATTCCCGACCTGATCGTCGACGGCCTGTTCCGCTTCGGCGCCTTCGCCGGCGACGACGCACGCAACACCGCCATCGCGGTGGCCATCTACGGCGCGGGCCTTCCCGGCTTCGTGCTGATCAAGGTCTTCTCGCCGGGCTTCTTCGCGCGGGAGGACACGGTCACGCCGATGAAGTTCGCGGGCCTGTCGATGCTCGTGAACGTGGCGCTGGGCGTGGCGCTCTTCTTCGGCCCGATGCGGTTCGCGGGCCTGGCCGCGGCGACCTCGGCGGCGGGCTGGCTCAACGCCGGCCTGCTCGCGATCACGCTGGCGAGCCGGGGGCAGTTCGTCCCCGACGCGCGCCTGCGCCAGCGCCTGCCGCGGATCCTGGTCGCCTGCGCGGCGATGGCCGCCGCGGTCTGGATCGCGGCGCGCAACGCCGCGGCGGGCGAGGCGATCCTCGCCGGCTTCGTCCCGGGCGAGCTGGAGGCGACGCTCTACATGGCGCTGGTCGTGCTGGGCGGCGGGCTCGTCTACGGGCTGGCGGCGATGGCGACCGGCGCGCTGAGGATCGGCGAGCTGCGCGACACCTTGCGGCCGGCCGAGGGCGCAGCGCCGCCGCCGCCGGTGGAATAGGCGCAACGCGCTTGAGCGCGCGCCGCGGCGCGGCTATCACCGCGGCTCCTCTGTCCCGATCGCGATCCCGACCATGACCGACGCCCAACCCGTCTACACCGGCCCCGAGCGCATTCTCTCAGGCATGCAGCCCACCGGCGGGCTGCATCTGGGCAATTATCTCGGCGCGCTCAAATGGTGGGTGGAGCTGCAGAATTCCGGGGCGGAGTGCTTCTACTGCGTCGTCGACATGCACGCGATCACCGTCGCCGTCGATCCCGCGACCCTGCCCGACAACACGCGCCGCGCCGCGGCGGCCTATCTCGCCGCCGGGGTCGACCCGGAGCGCTCGGCGGTGTTCGCGCAATCGGCCGTCACCGCCCACGCCGAGCTCGCCTGGATCTTCCAGTGCGTCGCCCGGCTCGGCTGGCTCGAGCGCATGACCCAGTTCAAGGACAAGGCGGGCAAGGACGCCGAGCGCGCCAGCGTCGGCCTGTTCACCTATCCCGTGCTGCAGGCCGCCGACATCCTGATCTACAAGGCCACCCACGTGCCCGTCGGCGAAGACCAGAAGCAGCATCTCGAGCTCAGCCGCGACGTCGCGGCGCGCTTCAATCGCGACTTCGGACGCGGCGAGGCGGTGTTCCCGCTGCCCGAGCCGGTGATCCAGTCCGCCGGGGCGCGCATCATGTCGCTCAAGGACGGAACGGCGAAGATGTCGAAGTCCGATCCCAGCGACAATGCGCGGATCAATCTCGACGACGACGCCGACGCGATCGCGCGCAAGATCAGGAAGGCCAGGACCGATCCCGAGCCGCTGCCGGGCAGCGTCGAGGAACTGGAGACCCGGCCCGAAGCGAAGAATCTCGTGGCGATCTACGCCGCGCTGACGGGGACCTCCGCCCAGGCGGTGCTCGACGAGTTCGGCGGCGAGGGCTTCGGCGTGTTCAAGCCGAAGCTCGCCGACGCGGCCGTCGAGTTCGTCGCCCCGATCAGCGAGGAATACGCGCGGCTGAAGGCCGACCCGGCCGAGCTGGACCGCATTCTGGAAGCCGGCGCCGATCGCGCCCGCGAGGCCGCCGCGCCGGTGATCGCCGAGGCCCGCCGGCTCGTGGGCTACTGGAACGCGTGACGTTTCGTCCGCTTGCGCGGCCCGCGCGGCCGGGGTTGAAACCCCGCATTCGATCCGTCTGCTGGAGACGCCCATGCGCCTGACCGCCCTTCTTCCCGCCTTCGCGCTGCTCGCCGCCTGCGGCGCGCCCGACGCCGCAGAAGACGAGACCGCCGCCGGGACCGGGTCCGCAGCAGAGGCCGGCGCGGCCGAGGCCCGCATCCTGGAGATGGCCGCAGCGCGCATGATGCTCGCCGAGCACGACGCCAGCCATCTCGCGATCGGCCCGTGGGCGCGCACCCCGCCGGCCGGCCGCGACATGACGGCGGCCTATCTCGTGATCTACGCCGCCGCACCGGACCGGCTCGTCGCGGCGACCTCGCCCGAGGCCGACGCGATCGAGCTTCACGTCACCGGGATGGAAGACGGCGTGATGCGCATGCGCCCGGCCGAAGACGGGCTCGCCGTTCCCGCCGACGGCCCGCTGACGCTGGAGCCCGGCGGCGCGCACCTCATGGTGTTCGGCCTGGCCGACGACGCCGCCGAAGACGGCCGGCTCGCGCTCGAACTCGAGTTCGAGAGCGGCGCCGTGCTCGAGGTCGCCGCCCCCTTCGCGACCGAGCCGCCGGGGGAGTGAGCCCGGGCGCTCGTCGACCCGGGAGACCCGCCGGCCCGCCCCCTAGCGATTTGACCTCGCAAGGGAAATTCGCCGATATCGAGAGTTGATCGATCGATGCGGCGACGGGGCGATGAGCAAGGTCGTACTCTCCCAGAAGGCCGATAGCGGCTACGACGACGTCACCGGGGTCTGGTACCACTTTCCCCGGCAGTATCTCCGCGCGGCGGAAGCCGCCGCCGGCAAGCCGTGCCTATTCTACGAACCGCGCCGCGGGGCGGGCGGCGCATCGACCGGTCGGAGCGCCTACTGGGCCTCGGGACGCATCGCCTCCGTCCGCCAGGACCCGCGCGATCCCGACCTTTTCTACGCGAAGATCGAGGACTTCCTCACCTTCCCGAATCCGGTCCCGTTCCGGCGCGAGGACGGCGGTTTCTGGGAGACCAAGCTCGACCGCGGCGACGGCGCGGTCAGCCGCGGCGCCATGGGCGTCTCGATCCGCCGGATCCCCGACGCGGAGTTCGAACTCATCCTCGCGGCCGGCTACGCGCCGGTGATCGCCCAGGAGCGCGCGGAACTCGCCGCTCGACCCCCGGCCGCCGTCGCGGAAGAACAGCTGGACTTCAACCGCCCGATCGTCGAGCGCCTCACCAGTCGACGCTTCCGCGACCGCGCCTTCGCGATGCAGGTGCGCGAGGCCTACGACTCGCGCTGCGCCGTGACGGGACTGCAGATCATCAACGGCGGCGGGCGCGCCGAGATGGAGGCCGCCCACATCGTGCCGGTCGCCCGGGACGGCCCGGACTCGGTGCGCAACGGTCTGGCGCTGTCGCGCACGGTCCACTGGATGTTCGATCGCGGCCTGATCAGCATCGATGACGACTATCGCCTGCTGCGCGCCGACGGGCTCCTGCCCGAGGGCGTCGACCGCCTGTTCGACCGCAGCGGCTTCCTGTCCGTGCCGGAGGCGGAGACGGCGCGGCCGAACCCCGCCTTCCTGCAATGGCACCGCGAGCACTGCTTCAAGGGGTGAGGGCTTAGTCCGCGTCCATCTTGAGCGCGGCGATGAAGGCTTCCTGCGGGATCTCGACCTTGCCGAACTGGCGCATCTTCTTCTTGCCGGCCTTCTGCTTCTCCAGGAGCTTGCGCTTGCGGGTGACGTCGCCGCCATAGCACTTCGCGGTGACGTCCTTCCTGAGCGCGGCCAGCGTCTCGCGGGCGATGATGCGTCCGCCGATCGCGGCCTGGATCGGGATCTTGAACATGTGCCGCGGGATCAGCTCCTTCAGCCGTTCGCACATCGCCCGGCCGCGCATCTCCGCGCGCGAGCGGTGGACGATCATCGACAGCGCGTCGACGGGCTCGTCATTGACCAGGATGGACATCTTCACCAGGTCGCCCTCGCGGTATTCGAGGAACTGGTAGTCGAAGCTGGCGTAGCCCTTCGTCACCGATTTCAGCCGGTCGTAGAAGTCGAACACGACCTCGTTGAGCGGCAGCTCGTAGACCAGCATGGCGCGGCTGCCCGCATAGGTGAGCTCGCGCTGGACGCCGCGCCGGTCCTCGCACAGCTTCAGCGTTCCGCCGAGAAACTCGTCGGGGACCAGGATCGTCGCCTTGATCCACGGCTCGGCGATCGTCTCGACCTTGACCGGATCGGGCATGTCGGCGGGGTTGTGGAGCTCGATCTCCTCGCCGTCGGTCATCGTCATCCGGTAGACCACCGACGGCGCGGTGGTGATCAGGTCGACGTCGTACTCGCGCTCGAGCCGCTCGCGGATGACCTCCATGTGCAGCAGGCCGAGGAAGCCGCAGCGGAAGCCGAAGCCGAGCGCCGCCGAGGTCTCCATCTCGAAGCTGAAGCTGGCGTCGTTGAGGGCGAGCCGCTCGACGGCGTCGCGCAGGTCCTCGAAATCGGCCGCGTCGACAGGGAACAGCCCGCAGAACACCACCGGCACGGCCGGCTTGAAGCCCGGCAGCATCGCGTCGGTCGGGCGCTTCTCCTCGGTGATCGTGTCGCCGACGCGGGCGTCGCGGACCTGCTTGATCGACGCGTTGAGATAGCCGATCTCGCCGGGGCCGAGCGCGTCGACGGCCTCCTTGCCCGGCCGGAACACGCCGATGCCGTCGACATTGTAGGTCCCGCCCGTGCCCATCAGGCGGACCTTCATGCCCTTCTTCAGCGTGCCGTCGAAGATGCGCACCAGGCAGATGACGCCGAGATAGGTGTCGTACCAGCTGTCGACGAGCAGCGCCTTCAGCGGCGCGTCGGGATCGCCGGCCTTGGGCGAGGGCAGGCGCTCGACGATCGCCTCGAGCACGTCCTCGACGCCCTGTCCGGTCTTTGCCGAGATCTCCAGCGCGTCCGAGGCGTCGAGCCCGATCACGTCCTCGATCTGGGCCTTTACGCGTTCCGGCTCGGCGGCGGGCAGATCGATCTTGTTGAGCACGGGGACGATCTCGAGATCGACGTCGATGGCCTGGTAGACATTGGCCAGCGTCTGGGCCTCGACGCCCTGGGCGGCGTCGACGACCAGCAGCGCGCCGTCGCAGGCGTAGAGCGAGCGCGAGACCTCGTAGGCGAAGTCGACATGGCCGGGCGTGTCGATGAGGTTGAGCACGTAGTCATGGCCGTCCTTCGCGCGATAGTTCAGCCGCACGGTCTGGGCCTTGATCGTGATGCCGCGCTCGCGCTCCAGGTCCATGTTGTCGAGGACCTGCTCCTTCATCTCGCGCTCGGTCAGCCCGCCGGTGACCTGGATCAGCCGGTCGGCGAGCGTCGACTTTCCGTGGTCGATGTGCGCGACGATGGAGAAATTACGGATGCGGGCGGGATCGGTGCTCATGGCGGCGGGAGGTAGCACCGCGCGTGACCTGCGCCAAGCGTGCTATACCGGAAGCCGCAAGCCGACAGGGAGCACGCCATGCGCGCCATTGTCTCCGCCGCCCTCGCCGCCGCGTGCCTGGGCGCGGCCGCCGAGGCCCAGATCCAGATCCGCCAGCCGCAGGTCGTCGAGATCACCCCGGAGCTCATCCGTCCCGAGATCCGCGAACTCGAAGGCGACGCGCCCGCCGTCGTCTCGGCGCGCCGGCGCGCCCAGGCCGCCGATCTGCGCGAGGCCGGCGAAGCCTATCTCGAGGACCGGCCCGAGCTGGCCTGGCGGTATTTCCGCGCCGCCGCCGCGCACGAAGACCAGGCCGAGGCGATCGACCGCGCCGGCTCGCTCGAGGAGGCGCGGAGCATCATCGAGGCGAACACGGAGGCGAGCCTGCACATGGTCGATCTCCAGCAGGCGATGCAGGCCCAGGCGCGCCAGTACCAGATGATGTCCAACGTCATGAAGGCGCGCCACGAGGCGGCGATGGCGGTCATCCGCAATCTGCGGTGAGCCCGGCGGCCGCGTTAGCGATCGGTTAAGCGTTTCGCCGCAAGCCGGTCATAATCGCGGGGGAGAGTGCGCGCCGACCACCCCCTCTGACCGGAGACTCGCCATGACCGTCGATCTCAAGTCTTTCCTCGCCGTCCTCGCCGCGCCGCTGGCGCTGGCCGCCTGCGCGTCGCAGCCGAGCCAGGAGCCCGATTACGGCCAGCCGAGCGCCTACCAGGAAGACATCGACACCTATTCGCGCGACGAGATCGTCGAGGCGACCGCCGACTTCTTCGGCGTCACCGCCGAGGCTGCGGCCTCGGCGCTGGAGCGCGTCTTCGCCGACCAGGGCCGTCCCGTCGGATATATCGCCGGCGAGGAGGTCGCCGGCGCGGCGGGGGTCGGGTTGCGTTACGGCGAGGGCTATCTCTCGATGAAGGGCCGGGCGAACCGGGAGAAGGTCTACTGGACCGGGCCCTCGATCGGCTTCGACGCGGGCGGCAACGCCAGCCGCGTCTTCACGCTGGTCTATAACCTGCGCGACACTGACCGGCTCTATCAGCGCTTTCCGGGCGTCGACGGCTCGGCCTATTTCGTCGCCGGGCTGGGCGTGAACTACCAGCGCGCCGACAACATCACGCTGGCCCCGATCCGTTCGGGCGTGGGCCTGCGCGCCGGCGCCAATGTCGGCTACCTGTCCTACTCGCGCCGGCGCAGCTGGCTGCCCTTCTGAGCCGCGGACGGAAATCCTTGGCCCCAATTCGCTCAAGCCGTTAACCTTTGCGCAGCGTGAGGGTGCGCGCGACGGCGAAGCGAGGGGCGAGCCATGGCGGAAGCGGCGACGATACTGGCGGTGCTGGCGGCGCTCGCCCTGACGGCGGGACTGGTGCTGGCGCGCAAGCTGCCCTTCCAGATCATCGGCGCGATCCTGCGGGCGCTCACCTTCCCGATCCGCATCGTCTTCCGCGTCATCGGCCGCGGCGGCCGCGGGCAGGGCGCGCAGGCCGAGATCGGGCCGACGGCGTGGGCGGCGACGGCGCGCATATTCCGCGGCCGGACCGACACCGAGACCGCGCTGGGCGACGATTTCGAGCACGAACGCGCCCACATCACGCCGCGCGGCCTGCTGTTCCACTGGATGAGCGTGCGCGTCGGCTTCATGCGCATGCCCGAGGAGCTCGACGACGAACTCGCCGCCGAGTACGCGGGCCTGGCCGAGAAATTCCTCAACGCCCCGGTGCCGATGAGCGCCGATCCGCGCAGCCTGTTCGAGGACGTCGAGGGCGCGGTGATCGCGCAGCAATTCTTCGACAGCGACCGCGGCCTCCTCTTCCTGCTCAACGAGTCCCGGAAGATGATCAACGGCAATGTCCGCAAGCTCGCCGTCTGGTTCTCGGCCATCCTGTCGGCGGTGCTGATCGTCAACCTGCTCTACAATGACGGCTCGGTTTTCGATTTCCACGCCATGCTGGGCCTGTCGGCCGACAGCCGCTTCGGCGCGGAGGCGATCAATTCGCTCGGCTTCGGGCTTCTGACCTGCCTGGCCGGCGCGATCGCGATGTGGGCGCTCTACTTCACGGAGTACGCGCCCTTCCAGCGCAACAACACCCGCGAGATGGCGAACTATCTCACCCGCTACATGGCGCGGCTGAACGACCACTACCGCACGGCCGTGGGGCGGGCGAAGTCGGTCACCGTCGGCGAGGAGCGCGATTCCAAGCAGCTCTCGGCGGCCGCCCAGCTCTGGCACGCCAACATGATCTGGCTGGCGCTGAGGGTCTTCTTCGTCGAGACCTACGTGCGCAACGTCGTCTACCAGATCTCGCGGAACTCCAGCTATTACCTGATCTTCGTGCCCGCCTTCTTCATCCTGGCGCTTCTGGCTGCGGGCGCGGCGCTGTCGGCGGCCGGGCTGTGGGCGCCGTTCGCCGCGATCGCCGAGCTGGGCTGGGTGTTCGCCGCGCTGTTCGTGCTCGTCGGCGCGCTCTACGTGCTCTTCCTGTCCAACTCGATGGGCTGTCTCGACGAGATCGACCAGGGCGAGTGGATCTCCTTCCACACGCTCAGGCTCAACGCCATGGTCGGCGACGTCATCGGCAAGTACGCCGAGGATGTCGGCTACTGGAAGAACCGGGTGAGTGCGAGCGGGCTTTAGGCGGGCGTCGCCACACGCCCCGGCGTGTCCACCGCTCTCCCCCTCGAGGGGGCGCCGACGATGCGCGAGCAGGATCGAACTCGCAATCATGCGTCATGGCCGGACTTGTTCCGGCCATCCAGATTCCGAGAGAGCTGGATCGCCGGGACGAGCCCGGCGATGACAGCTCAAGGGGCGAAAAGGAGATAAGTTCAGCCTGCGGCGCGGCCCGGAAATTCAACGACGACCGCCCCCGCCCCGGCCCTCCCCCGCAAGCGGGGGAGAGAGAGCGTCCGCATCCGGACTTTCGAGCGACAGGACCACCAGCCACGGACCGACTCCCTCCCCTCGAGGGGAGGGTTGGGGTGGGGTGACGGCGCTGACTATCCGGCATCAGGGCCGGCGCCACGGTCAGCCGTCATGGCCGGACTTGTTCCGGCCATCCGGATCATCTTGCTGGATCGCCGGGACGAGCCCGGCGATGACGGGCCGAAGTCGGCGAAGAAGACAGCCACAATCGGCTTTAGGGCGGGGGTTTCATCGCGAAGCCCCTATCCCCTGAGCGTCGCGCCGACCTTCTCGGCGGCCTTGACGACCTTCGCGGAGACCGCCTCGATCTCGGCGTCGGTCAGCGTCGCCTCGCGCGGCTGCAGAACGACCTCGACGGCGAGCGAGACCTTGCCCTCGGGCACGCCCTCGCCGGCGTAGCGGTCGAACAGGCGCACCTCGGCGATGAGCGCCTTGTCGGCGCCGCGCACGGCGCGGACGAGATCGCCGGCGGGCAGATCGTCGGGGGCGAGGAAGGCGAAGTCGCGCGTGACCGGATTGAGCTCGGGCAGCTCCAGGGCGGGCCGCGACTTCAGGCCCTTGCGTTTCGCCGCCGGGATCCGCTCCAGAAACACCTCGAAGGCCACCACGCGGCCGTCGATGTCGAGCGTCTTGAGCACGCCGGGATGGATCTCGCCGAACTCGGCGAGCACGTTTTTCGGTCCCAGCCGCAGCACGCCCGAACGGCCCGGATGCCACCAGCCGCGCGCCTCCGGCGCGGCCTGCAGGTTGGCGACCGGCGCGCCGGCGGCCTCCAGGATGGCCAGCGCGTCGGCCTTGGCGTCGAAGGCGTCGGGGGCTTCGCCGCCGCGCCAGTCGCGGGTCGCGACGACCCGGCGCGCGCCGGCGACCACGGTCGCCTGGCCGTCGGGGCTGTCGTCGAAATAGATCGGGCCGGCTTCGAAGAAGCGGGCGTCCTCCATGCCCCTGTCGGCGCTGCGCTGCAGGCTGGTCAGCAGGTGGACGAGCGCGCTCGGGCGCATGACGTCGAGCTCGGAGGTCACGGGGTTGGCCACGTGCAGGCCGGCCTCCACGCCGCTGAAGAGATCCGCGTGATCGCGTCCGCAGAAGGACCAGGTGATCGCCTCGTCATAGCCGCGGATCGCCGCGGCGCGGCGGGCCGCGCGCACGCGGTTCTGCAGCTCGGTCGCCGGCGCCTCGAGCCGACCGGCCGGCCGCTGGAGCGACGCGACCGGCAGCCGGTCATAGCCCTCGATGCGGGCGATCTCCTCGATCAGGTCGGCGGGCTGGTCGCAATCGCGCCGCCAGGTCGGGACCGAGACCGTCCACGGCGTCTTCGCCGCATCGACGGAGAAGCCGAGGCTTTCGAGAATCTCGGTGATGCGCGCATCGGGAAGGTCCAGCCCCGTGATGCGGGCGACCTGGCGGGGATCGAAGGCGATCGGGGCCGGCGCGGCCGGGGCTTCGCCCGCCACGAACACCTCGGAGGCCTCGCCGCCGGCGTGCTCCATGATGATGCGGGTGGCGAGCTCCAGCCCGTCGACGACGAAGCCCGGATCGACGCCGCGCTCGAAGCGGTACTTGGCGTCGGACTCGATGCCCGTCTCGCGGCCGGTGGTCCGCGTGATCATCGGGTCGAACCAGGCGCTCTCGATGAAGACGTCGGTCGTCTCGCCGGTGCAGCCGGAATATTCCCCGCCCATCACGCCGCCGAGGCCGAGGCAGCGTTCGTCGTCGGCGATGACGCAGTGATGCTCGGCCGGGTCGTACGCCTTGCCGTCGAGCGCCTCGAAGCGATCGGCTTCGCCGCGGCCCTTCCGGGCGCGAATGGTCGAGCCGATCTTCGCGAGATCGTAGACGTGGAGGGGCCGCGCGCGGTCGTAGGAGAGAAGGTTGGTGACGTCGACGAGCAGGTTGATCGGCCTGAGCCCGATGGCCAGGAGACGCTTCTGCAGCCAGTCCGGCGACGGCCCGTTCTTCACCCCGCGGATGACGCGGCCGGCGAAGATCGGGCAGGCCTCGTCCCACTCCGTCTCGATCGTGACGGGACACGGATAGGTCCCCTTCACGGGTTCGACCGCGCCGGATTTCAGCGTCCCCGCGCCGGCCGCGGCGAGATCGCGCGCGATGCCGTAAACGCCGAGCCAGTCGGGGCGGTTCGGCGTGACCTCGAAATCGATGACGGGATCGTCGAGCCCCAGCGCCTCAGCCGCCGGCGTTCCGACCGCCCACTCGCCCTCGAGATCGGCGATGCCCTCGTGATCCTCGCCGGCCTCGATCTCCTTGGTCGAGCACAGCATGCCGAAGCTCTCGACGCCGCGGATCTTGCGCGGCTTCTTGTCCAGCGCGAAGTCGAGACCCGGGATGTACGTTCCCAGCGGCGCGTAGATCGCCGTCATGCCCGCGCGCGCGTTCGGCGCGCCGCACACGATCTGCTTGGTCCCGTCCTTCGTCTCGGCCGTGCAGACCCGCAGCCGGTCGGCGTCGGGATGCGGCTCGCAGGCGGTCACGTGCGCGACGGTGAACTCGGCGAGCTTGTCGGCGGGATTGTCGATGTCCTCGATCTCGAGGCCGGCCATCGTCATCGCCTCGGCGAGATCGGCGAGCGGCTTGCGGGTCTCGAGGTGATCGGCGAGCCAGGAAAGCGTGAATTTCATCGGTTCGGTCCCGGGGTCAGAGATCGCTCGCCGGCGCCGCGTCGCAACGCGCGGTCTCGACGGGCGGTTCGGGGCTCAGATCGCTGGTCCAGCACTGGCCGAGGCTGGAGCAGTAGCAGACCTCCGCCTCCCATCGGCCGGACACGGCGGCGAGAATGTCGACGGCGTCGCTCGAGCCCAGCTCGGCGGCCGCGGCGGCCGGGTCGTCATAGCGGAACAGGAAGGGGCGGACCTCGTCGCCGGCGGCGATGATCCGGCCCGTCAGGCTTTCCTGGGAGAAGTCCACATCCTCGCCCATGCGCGCACGCAGATCGGCGATGTCGCGCACGAGCTCGCCCTGCTCGTAGACGGTGAAGCGCTCGATCAGCGCCGGTCCGACGCCGGCGTTCTGCACGCGCAGGCCCATGGAGAGTTCATCGGGGCCGGACTCGACGAAGCCGTCGACCTGCAGCGCCGGCCAGACCGAGGCGCGGATCTCCTGGCGCATCACCCGGCCCTGGTCCCAGCTCACGAACAGCGCGGCGACGCCGACCACGATCGCGGTGATCGAACCGACGGTCTCGAAGCGCAGCCGCCAGCGAGGCGGTGAAGAGCGTTCCGTCATGATTGGCGCCTCCGATCATGACGCGCACCCCACCCCGACCCTCCCCTCGAGGGGAGGGAGAGCGGCCGAAGGCCGCGAAGGGTGGGGTGACCCTGATTGCAGGCGTCGGCGATCGTCATCAGCTCAGCCCCGTGGCGAGATTGGCCTGCAAGAGCGGGCTGAAGCCGTAATGAGCCAGCCAGCGCGGATCGGGCTCGAAGAAAGGCCTGAGATCCGGCATGCCGTATTTGAGCGAGGCCAGCCGGTCGACGCCCATGCCGAAGGCGAAGCCCTGGAATTCGTCGGGATCGAGGCCGCAGGCCCGGATGACGTTGGGATGGACCATCCCGCAGCCGAGAATCTCCATCCAGTCATCGCCCGAGCCGACCTTGATCGCGTCGCCGACGCGCTCGTAGCGCACGTCCATCTCAGCGCTCGGCTCGGTGAAGGGGAAGTGGTGCGGCCGGAAGCGCGCCTCAACCTCGTCGGTCTCGAAGAAGGCGGCGACGAAGTCCATCAGGCAGCCCTTGAGATGGCCCATATGGGTCTCGCGGTCGATGACCAGACCCTCGACCTGGTGGAACATCGGCGTGTGGGTCTGGTCCCAGTCGTTCCGGTAGACCCGGCCCGGCGCGATGATGCGGATCGGCGGCGAGCCGCCCAGCATGGTGCGGATCTGGACCGGCGAGGTGTGCGTGCGCAGCACCTTCGGCGCGCCCTGCTCGTCTCGCGCCTCCATGAAGAAGGTGTCCTGGGTGTCGCGCGCGGGATGGTTGGGCGGGAAGTTGAGCGCGGTGAAATTGTGGAAGTCGTCCTCGACGTCCGGGCCCTCGGCGACGGCGAAGCCCATGTCGGCGAAGATCACCGCGAGCTCCTCCATCACCTGGTTCACAGGATGGAGCCGGCCCTGGCGGCCGGGCGAGACCGGCAGCGAGACGTCGACGCGCTCGGTCGCCAGCGCGGCCTCGAGCGCGGCGGTCTCCAGGGCGGCCTTCTTCTCGGCGACGGCGGCGTTGAGCGCGTCCTTCACGCGGTTGAGCGCGGGGCCCATCACCTGGCGCTCCTCCGGGCTCATCTTGCCCAGCTCGCGCATCTTCAGGCTGAGCTCGCCCTTCTTGCCCAGCGCGGCGACGCGGACATCGTCGAGCGCGCGCAGGTCGGCGGCGGCTTCGATCTCGCCGCGCACGCGCTTTTCCAGCGCCTCGAGTTCGGATGCATCAGTCATGTCGTCTTCCCGCCGCGGTCCCGTCAGGCGGCTTGATAGCCGCGCGCGGCCCCGCGCTCAAACCTCGTTTCGATCGGACATGAAAACGCCCGCCGGCGATACCGCAGGCGGGCGCTTCGGTCGCGGAGGGCGCGCCCGGCGGACCGGGCGGCGTCCTCAAGCCTGCAGGGCGCTCTTGGCCTGGTCGGCCAGAGCCTTGAAGGCGTCGGGCTCGCGAACGGCGAGATCGGCGAGAACCTTGCGGTCCAGCTCGATCCCGGCTTTCGCCAGCCCGTTCATAAATCGCGAATAGGTGAGGTCGTTCAGGCGCGCGGCGGCGTTGATGCGCTGGATCCACAGGCTGCGGAAATTGCGCTTCTTCGCGCGGCGATCGCGATAGGCGTACTGGCCGGCCTTCTCGACGGCCTGGTTGGCGACGCGGAAGGTGTTCTTCCGGCGGCCGTAATAGCCCTTCGCGAGCTTGATGATCTTGCGGTGACGGGCGTGGGACGCGGGTCCCGAGGAAACGCGAGCCATGTCAGCTCTCCTTCAAACGGTCTTAAGCCGGACGCAGCCTCAGCGGCTGTAGGGCAGGTAATGCTGCTTGACGATCTTCGCGTCGGGAGCCGAAAGCGTGTCGGTTCCGCGCTTCTGGCGGATCTGCTTCGGCGTACGCTTGATCATGCCGTGGCGCTTGCCGGACTGGGCGGCGAGCACCTTGCCGGTGCCGGTGACCTTGAAGCGCTTCTTGGCGCCGCTCTTGGTCTTCATCTTCGACATTTCGCTCTCCTTTCGGGACGGCGGGCCGTCCGCATCGCGTTCACGGCCGCCCGGCATGTCGAAAGGGCCGGGTGGGCCGGGGTTTCGGAACGCGCGGTTATACGCGCCGCGCGCGTGAATGCAAGAGCGGCGCGCCGTCTCCGGCGCGCCGCCCTGCTTCGAGACTGCGCCGAAGCGCTACTCGCTCATGCCCAGCTCGGAGATGAGCAGGCTCGCCGAGGCGGTCCCACGGCTGAACTGCCCGACATAGATGTCGTAGATCCCGTCGGGCGCGTTCTCGATCTCGAGCCCGGCGCGCAGGCCCTCCGCGCCGTCGTCGTCGCAGACCCAGCTCCCGTCGGGGAGATTGATCGCGAGCGTCGTGTCGGCGCCGGACTCGGTGTAGACGAAGAGTGGTCCGCCCTCGCCGTCCCAGTCGAGTTCGACATTGGGCGCGGCGTCGCCATAGCCCGGGCAGTAGAGGCCCGCCTGCGAGATGGCGTCGCTGAGATCGACCTGGCCGCCGGCGGTCACCTCGACCTCGTACGGGTCGGGGGTGAACCCCGCCGCCAGCGCATGATCGCCTTCGCGGGCGGGCAGCGAGATGTCGACGACATCCTCGGCCCCGACGCCGTGATCGAGCGCGATCTCGGAGACGTAGAGCGTCGCCGGCGACGCGCCGCCGCCGCTATAGGTCCCGACATAGACGTCGTAGACGCCGCTGGCGTCCGGCGAGAAGGAGAGCCCCGGATTGAGGCCGTCCGCGCCGTCGTCGTCGCACACCCACGTCCCGTCAGGCAGGTTCACCGCAAGCGTCGTGTCGCGCTCGGAGCGAACATAGATGTGCAGCTCGGACGCGCCGTCATAGCGGATCTCCGCGGTCGGCGCCTCGGTGACATGACCGCGGCAGTAGTCCTCGCCGGGCACGGCGTCGTCGGCGTCGAGCGGGCCGCCGGCCTCGACCTCGATCTGGTAGGGGTCGGGCAGGAAGCCGCCCTCGATGTCGTGGTCGCCGAACAGGGCGGGCAGGCCGATATCGACCGGGCCGCCGCCCTCGCCCTCGGCGCCGTAGCCGAGTTCGGAGATGTGCAGCTGGCCGGGGAGCTCCTCCTCGCCGCGAAGATTGCCGAGATAGATGTCATAGACGCCCGACTGCGGATCGTCGAAGCGCAGGCCCGGGTTCAGCCCCTGCTGGTCGTCATTGCACCACCACGCGCCGTCCGGGGCGTTGACCAACAGGGTCCCGTCGCCGTCGGTCGTCGCCGAGATGAACAGCGGCATCTCGCCGGCCTCGAAGGTCAGCTCCGCGGTCGGCGCCCGGCTGACATAGCCGGTGCAGTAGCCTTCCGCGACGACCTGGCCGTCGGTGGCCTGGCCGGCCTGGATGGCTCCGCCGCCGCGCACGTCCATGGTGTGCGGGTCGGGGGTGAAGCCGCTGGCCAGCGCGACATCGCCGGAGACCGAAGCCGCCGTGACGTCGAGCGAATTGTCGACGCCGGCGAAGCCGATCTCGGAGACGTGCAGGGTCGCGGGACGCTCGCCGACATCGGAATAGGTCCCGGCCCAGACGACGTACTCGCCGCTCTCGGGCTCCTGGATGCGCACGCCCGGATTGAAGCCCGACGCGCTGTCATCGTCGCACAGATACTCGCCCGACGGCGTCATGACGACGAGCGTGCCGTCGGTCTCGCTCTCGGTCGAGAAGAAGAGCGGGAAGCCGTCGGCCTCGTAGCTCAGGCGCAGATCCGGCGCTTCGCCGGCCCAGCCGCGGCAGCTTCCGGGCTGGCTGGAGAGACTAACCTCGCCGCCGGAGGTCACCTCGACCGAACGCGGATCGTCGGCGAAGCCTGCCTCGAGGCTCATGGAGTGCGCCGCGACGGCCGCCGGGTCGAGCGAGCGGGCGAAATCGTTGGTGTCGAAGAAGCCCAGCTCGGAGACGTGAATCATCCCCGGCGGATAGCCGACCCCGGCGCTGTAGGTGCCCAGCCAGACGTCGTAGCGGCCGGAGGCGGGATCATCGATCCGCACGCCGGGATTGAACGCGCCCTCGCCGCCGTCGTCGTCGCAATGGACCGATCCGTCCGGCGCGACGACGGCCAGCGTCGTGTCGATGTCCGACGCCGCGGAGATATAGAGGTCGAAATCGCCGGCGTCGGCGTAGTTCACCGCGATCGTCGGGGCGTCGTTGATATAGCCGCGGCAGGACGAATCCAGCCGGTCGGCGCTGATCGCGCCGCCGCCGCGCACGCCTACCGATCGTGGATCGTCGGCGAAGCCCGACGAGACGTCGACGTTTCCGTGGGCCGGCTCCGCACCGGGCGTCTGGGCCTGGGCGCCGGCGACCGCCGCGCAGGCGATCAGGCCAGCACAGGCCAGCTGTGCTGTGATGGTTCGGGTCATGGGGTCTCCTCCCGGTCGCCTCGACCGGCGACTACTGGCTGTTGAGCTCGGAGATGTGAAGCTGTGCGTTCTCGAGGCTGGCGCCGCCATAGGTGCCGACCCAGATGTCGTACTGGCCCGACATGGGCGAATTCCAGCGCAGGGACGGGTTCAGCCCGTTGCCGCCGTCATCGTTGCAATACCAGCTTCCGTCCGGCCCGTTGACGACGAGCGTCGTGTCGGAGGACGAGGCCACCGAAATGATCAGCGGCAGCGAACCCGAGGTGTAGTGGAGGCGGTAGTCCGGCGCGTCGGCGATATAGCCGCGGCAGTTCGAGCCGACATTCGCCGCCGAGATCGAGCCGCCCGACTGCAGATTGACGGTGTGCGGATCCGGCGTGAACCCGGAGGTCAGGCTGACGGTCCCGTAGGACGGGTTGAGCGAATAGTCCTGAGCGGCCGCCGGGATGGCGAGCGCGGCCGTCGCGGCCGCGGCGATGAGCGTGGTGCGAAGCATGTCTGTCCCCTTGTTTCGACGGGGGCGCGTCCTGCCTGCCCCCGCACGCGTGATTACACCCTCCCAAGAAGGGCGAAATTGCGACGCCGCCGGACCGGCTCGTCCGACCGGCGTCGCGGTCCGGTCACTTCGGCGACCGGGTATGGCCCAGCGCGATCTCCGAGATCATCAGCGTGGTCGAGCGCTGGCTCGTCCCGTAGGTCCCCACGTAGATGTCGTAGACGCCCCGGGTCGATCCGGAGAAGGAGAGCCCGGCGTTGAGCCCGTCGCCCCCGTCGTCATTGCACGTCCAGCTGCCGTCGGGCCGGTTCACCGCCAGCACGGTGTCGCCGCCGCCGTGGGTGTAGATGTGCAGCCTGCCGCTTCCGTCATAGTTGAGCTCGAGCGTCGGCGCGCTGGTGACGTAGCCGCGGCATTCGGACGAGATCGCCGAGGAGGCCTGCAGCGGTCCGCCGGCGGTGACGTTGCGCTCGAACGGATCGGGCAGGAAGCCGGCGCGCAGCGTCACGTCGCCGTTAATCGCCGGCGCGCCGATATTGACCCCGCCGGCGTAGCCGCCCGAACCCTGGCCGCCGCGCGTGTTCTCGCCGATCTCTGAAATGAACAGCGTGGCGGGCGCGCCGGCGCCGGAGGAATAGGTCCCGACCCATATGTCGTAGCGGCCGGACGGCGGGTTCGACCAGTAGAGCAGCGGGTTGAGCGGCTCGTCGGCGCCGTCGTCGTCGCAATACCACTGCGCGTTCGGGCCGTTGACGATCAGCGTCGTGTCGCGATCGGAATCGACATTGATGTAGAGCGGCGCCGAGCCGGCGGTGTAGTGCAGGCTGTAATCCGGCGCGTTGGCGATATAGCCGCGGCAGTCCGGCATCCGGTCCTGAACGCGGATCGCGCCGCCGGCCGTCAGGTTGCGCACGTGCGGATCGGGCAGGAAGCCGGCCCTGAGCTCGACGGAGCCGAACGACGGCGACAGACTGTAGTCCTGCGCCGCTGCGTCGGCGGCGATCCCCGCCGCGGCCAGCGAAGCGAGGATGAGCGAAGATCGGATCATGTCGGCCCCCTGTCCCGGTCGCGCCCAGATGGGCCGGGCGCTTCGGGGAAGCCTACCGCGCTTCGGCGAGCCGCCACAATCCGAATAAGTAATCCCGCAAGCCCGGCGGGATCAGCGCGGCGCCATCACCATGATCATCTGGCGGCCTTCAAGCTTGGGCTCGAACTCGACCTTGGCGACGTCGGCGAAGTCCTCCTTCACCCGGTTCATCACCTCCATGCCGCGATCCTGGTGGGCCATCTCGCGGCCGCGGAAGCGCAGCGTGACCTTCACCTTGTCGCCCTCGGCGAAGAAGCGGCTCATCGCCTTCGTCTTCACCTGGTAGTCATGGACATCGATGTTCGGACGCATCTTGATCTCTTTGACGTCCTGGGTCTTCTGCTTCTTCTTCGCCTCGGCCTTGCGCTTCTGCTCCTGGTACTTGAGCTTGCCGTAGTCGAGAATCTTGCAAACGGGCGGATCGGCGTTCGGCGCCACCTCGACCAGGTCGAGCCCCGCCTCCTCGGCGGCCTCGAGCGCGGCCTCGATGGGCACCTCGCCCTGTTTCTCGCCTTCTTCGTCGATAAGCAGCACCCGCGGAACGCGGATGTCTTTGTTGACGCGCGGGCCCTCTTTCTTGGGCGGCGGCGCGGCGTGCGGACGTCGTGCTATGCGTCTTCTCCCTGACGACTGCGGACCGATGGTTCAGTGATGATCGCGTTCATGCATCAACGTCCGCGAAGCGGCGACGATCCAGCCGGACCGACGCGGACGAAGCGCCCAGCGAATATCCCGAGAAACGGCGGTGAATCAAGCCGGCTCACGCGGCCTCCGGAGTGCGCGCGAATCCGCCGGCGAATCGCATGGCCTGAATCGCCTCGCCGGCGCTGATCTGGGCGAGCGTGGGCGCGTGCATGATGACGGTGCTCGAGGGCCCGCGCGGCGCGGTGTAGTGCGGGGCCTCCATGCCGGGGTGGAACATCACGCCCGGCGCGCCGGCGGCGAACAGCAGGTGCAAAAGCCCGACATCCTCGCCGAAGGCGAAATTGGCCTTGCGGCCCAGCCCGGTCAGCTGGACGAGATTGGCGCGGCCCGTGAGATCGCGCGCGCCCGGCGTGACATGGGCGATGTAGCGGCCGAGCTCGCGCGTCGGCGGCCCGCCGACGACCACGGGCTCCATGCCTTCCTGGATCAGCGCGTGCGCCAGCGACGCCCAGCGCTCCTTGGGCCAGCGCAGCGCCGGGGCGACGTCGTCGCCCGCCGGCGCGAACAGCACGTACGGTCCCTGCAGCCCGAAATATTCTGGCTCCAGCGTGCGCGAGTGCTTGGCGACGAAATCGATCCAGTCGGCTTCCGGCACCGGCGCCTCGCCGAGTTCGTAATGCTCCGGTCCGAGGCCGGAATGGCCCAGCATGCCCGCGACCTGGTCCAGCGGGTGGCCGCCCAGCTGCGGATCGTACTCGGCGTCGATCCAGCGCCCGCGCGCGAAGCGCATCGCCGCCTTCACCTTCTCCGCGGCCGGCCCGGCGCCGAGATTGTAGATGAAGTCCACCCGCGAGGCGCGGGCGGCCTTGACGCGCTCGAACAGATTCTTGCCCGCCGTTTCGCGCAGGATCGGTTCGACGGCGTTGAAATAGGGGCAGTGCTTGAGCAGGCCGTGGAAGTCGGGACCGCACAGCAGGGTGATGCGCGCCGTGCGGTGATAGGCGCGGATCATCTTCGCCGCCGACAGCATGCGCACCGTGCTGGTGAGATCGCCGTCGTGCAGGACGAGCACCTGCGGTTTGGATGAGTTACGCCCGAGCATGACCTCAGTCTATGAGTTCGCGATAGACCCGCAAGGTAGACTCTTGCAGCGCGCTTTTCGAGAAGCGTTCCAGAACGCGTCGCCGACCCGCCCCTCCCATCGCCGCGCGCGCCTCCGGCGACAGGCCGAGCGCGGCGTCGATCGCCGCGCCCAGAGCGGCCGCGTCGCCCGGCGCGACGCGCCATCCGGTCTCGCCGGCGTCGACCACCTCGCGCGCGCCGCCGTGATCGGCGGCGATGACGATGCGCCCCATCGCCTGGGCCTCGGCGGCCGTCCGCCCGAAGGCTTCCGGCTCGAGCGAGGGCGTCAGCACGAGATCGGCCGCGGCGAAGGCGGCGGGCATGTCGGCGACATGGCCCGGCAGGCGCAGCGCGACGCCGCGCGCTCCAGCCAGGTTGCGCAATTCCTCGACATAACCGGCTCGACCCTGCGCGTCGCCGGCGCAGACCAGCACCACGCCGTCGCGGCCGGCCAGCGCCTCGATCGCCAGGGTCTGGCCCTTCCAGGCGGTCAGGCGCGCCGGCAGGAGAACGAGGATTTCCTCGTCGCCGACGCCCCAGTCGCGCCTGAGCGCGGCGGCGCGTCCCGGATCCAAGGCGTCGGGGTCGAAGCGCTCGAGATCGACGCCGCGGGGGATCACCGCGACGCGGTCCGCGGGGACGGCGTGCTCGGCGGCGACGTGGCCGGCGATGAACTCGGAATTGGCGATCACCCGGTCGCCGCGCGCCATCACGGAATTGTACCAGCGCTTCAGTCCCGAGCGCGCGTTGTAGGCGCCGTGATACGTCGTCACGAACGGCCGGCCCGCGCGCCGCGCCGCCCACATGGCGCTCCAGGCCGGGGCGCGCGAGCGCGCGTGGACGAGATCGACGCCCTCGCGCTCGATCAGCCGCGCAAGCCGCGCTGCATTGCGCCATATCGTCCAGGGATTCTTGGATTTCACGGGCAGGCGGATCAGCTCGCCGCCGAGCGCGGCGAGCTCGGCCTCCAGCCGCCCGCCTTCGCTGGCGACCAGGGCGCGGCCGCCCTCGGCGCTCACCGCCTCGGCGACCTCCAGCGTCGTGCGTTCGGCGCCGCCGGCCTCGAGCTCGGGAATGATCTGCAGGATGTTCAAGCCGCGGCGGGTCCTCCATGCGGGCTTGCGCGCGCGCCCGTCGCCGTCTGATAACGGCCGCGCCCGCCTGCGGCAAACGCCTTGTCCCGTGGAGCCCCCTCATGACCGACGCGCCCGCCTTCCTCGACCGCGGCGACGGAACCCGCCTCGCCTATCGGCGGCGGGCCGGCGCGGGGCCGGGCGTGGTCTGGCTCGGCGGCTTCCGCTCCGACATGAACGGGACCAAGGCGCGCGCCCTCGACGCCTGGGCGGCGGAGGCCGGGCGCGCCTTGCTGCGTTTCGACTACTTCGCCCACGGCGCCTCGGACGGCGACTGGCGCGACGCCACGATCGGACGCTGGCGGGCCGATGCGCTGGCCGCGATCGACGAACTGACCGAAGGCCCGCAGATCCTCGTCGGCTCGTCGATGGGCGCCTGGATCGCGCTGCTCGCCGCGCTGGCGCGCCCCGAACGGGTGAAGGCGCTCGTGCTGATCGCGCCGGCCGTGGATCTCACCGAGGCGCTGATTCGCGACCAGCTGCCCTTCCACGCCCGCCAGGCGCTCGAGACCGACGGCGAATGGACCGCCCACGGCGATGACGGCGACACCTTCCTCGTCACGCGCCGCCTGATCGACGAGGGGCGCGACTGGCTTCTGCTCGACGGCGCGATCGCCTTTGGCGGACCGGTCCGCATCCTCCAGGGCTGGCGCGATCGCGACGTGCCCTGGTCCCACGCCGTGCGCGTCTTCGAGGCGCTTCAGAGCGAGGACGTCGAGCTGGTGATGACGAAATCGGGCGATCACCGGCTGTCGACGGAAGCGGATTTGGCGCGCCTCACGGCGACGATCGAGGCGGTGAGCCGCTAAAAACCGCCGTTCACCCCTCCGCCTCCAGGCACGCCGCCAGCCCCTCCCGCCAGGTCGGATAGCGCAGACGCCAGCCCAGCGCGGCCTTGGCGCGCGCGTTCGAAACGCGCCGGCTCTCGGCGTAGAAGCTCGCGAGCATCGGGCTCAGCGTCCCGGGATCGAACGGCTCGATCGGCGGCGGCGCGACGTCCAGCAGGCGCGCGGCGCCCTCGACCACCTCGGCCTGCGCACAGGGGCGGTCGTCGGCCAGGTTGAACGGCCCGGCCGCGCCCAGCCGATCGAGCATCGCACGAACGAGCGCGTCGGCGATGTCGTCGACATGGATGCGCGAGAAGACGTGGCCCGGCTTGTCGATCCGCCGCGCCGTCCTGGCGCGGACGCGATCGAGCGCCGACCGGCCCGGCCCGTAGATGCCCGCAAGCCGGAAGATGCGGGCGCCGAGCCGCTCCCAGTCCTGTTCCGCTGCGCGTCGCCGGAGCGAGCGCGGCTGGCCCGGCGCGGGCCTTTCCCATTCGAAGGCCCAGCCGCCGCCGCGATCGCCGTAGACGCCGGTGGTGGAGAGATAGCCGACCCAGGCCCCCGACAGGTCGACGCCCGCAAGCGCCGGCGCGACGGGGTCTCCGGCCTCGCCCGGCGGGACGCTGGAGAGCACATGCGTGGCTTCAGCCGCCGCATTCGCAAGCGCCGCCGCTCCGTCGGAGTCCGATGGACCGGCGACGAGGGCGCGATGGCCGGCCGCCTCGATGGCCGCGGCGGTCTCGCCGGATCGCGTGGACGCCGTGACGGGGACGCCGCGCGCGGCCAGCGCGGCGGCTGTGGCCCGCGCGACATAGCCGTAACCGATGAGCAGGGCTGAGACAGGCTCGGTCATGGACGCGGCGCGTCTCCCACCCTAGGCTTTCCGTCGATTGGCGCGATGAGGGGAAAGTTTCATGGGTTCGCGCATGCGTCCAGCTGCGGCCGCGATCGCCGCGGCGCTGATGGTTTCCGCGCCGGTTTACGCCCAGATCGGCGGGCCGGATCAGTCCCGCCACCAGGCGTGCGTCGAGGCGATCGCCGATGACGCCGAATACGCCTACGAGGAAGCGCTCGCCTGGCGCAGCCAGGGCGGCGGCTGGCCGGCGCGCCACTGCGTCGCGCTCGCCCTGATCGCGCTCGAGGAAGTCGAGGAAGGAGCCGCGCGCCTGCAGGCCAACGCCGAAGGCGCCACCGGGGCGAGCGATCACACCCGCGCCATCATGCTGGGCCAGGCCGGCGAGGCCTGGCTGTCGGCCGGCCAGCCGGGCGAGGCGGCCGCGGCTTTTGAGCGCGGCCTGGATTTCGCGCCCGGGGATTACGGCCTGGCGCTGGGCGTCGCCGAAGCCCGCCTCGCCGGGGAAGACTGGGAGCGCGCCGAGATGGCCGCGGGCCGGGCGATCGCGATCGACTCCGGTCCGGCGGCGGCCTGGCGGGTGCGCGGCGAGGCGCGTCTCGCCATGGGCCGGCTCGACGACGCCGAGGCGGACATGCGGGCCGGCCGCGAGCGCGCGCCTGACGAAATCGACCTGCTGCTCCTGCGCGGCCGGATCAACGAGGCCCGCCGCGAAAGTTGAGGCGCCCGCTGGCAGCACTCGACCGGGGCGGCTGCTAAGATACAGAAATCATTCATAAAACGGGCGGCATCCTTTTGCCTGACCCGAATGGAGCGGTCAAGCTTCGTTCCGGGGGAAACGGAGGGATGCCTCATGGATCAGGATTTTCGCGCGCAATTGTACGGCGGCTCCCGGCTGACGACCGCCGAGGTGCTCTACTACCTGCCCGACCATCCGAGCCTTCTGCAGAGCTTCGTCTGGCAGACCTATGACGTCGCGCCCAAGTTCCCGCGTCTGCACGAGTTTCTCGATCACTGGCGGCGCGAGATCGAGGCGGTGATCCATTCGGTCCGGGTGGCCCATAGCGGCCTGGTGAAGCCTGCGGAATGGCGCAACGCCGACGTCCGGATGACGCTCGACTGACCGGCTTGCGGCGCTGGCGCTCGCACGCCCCCTTCCGCGCGGACCGGGTTAACGCCATAGTCTTCGCCATGAGGGAGCTGCGAAGGAGCCAGTCATGGTCCGCGTATTCACCAGCCTGATCACCGTCGGCGCGCTGGCGCTCGCCGCCTGCGGCGGGCCGACGCCCTATCAGCCGGCCGGCGATTCCAGCCGCTACGGCTATTCGGAACAGCGCATCGAGAGCGACCGCTACCTTGTCACCTTCTCGGGCAACTCGCTGACGGACCGCGAGACGGTCGAGACCTTCCTGCTCTATCGCGCCGCCGAGCTCACGCTGGAGCGGGGCTACGACCATTTCCGCGTCGTGCGCCGGACCACCGACGAGGAGCGGCGCTACACCGGGACCGGGCCCTATTACGGTCCTTACGTGTCGCGCTTCAGCGTCCACTACCGGTACTTCCATCCCCATTACGGGTGGTATGGCTGGCGCGACCCGTTCTGGGACGACGTCAATGTCCGCGAGACGACGCGCTACGAGGCCGTGACCGAGATCGTGATGGGAAGCGGCGAAACGCCCGACGATCCCGACGTCTTCGACGCCCGCGAAGTGGTCGAGAACCTCGGACCGCGCCTCGTGCGGCCCGACGACGGCGCCTGACAGCCCCTCCTAAAAAGCCCGCCGGCGCGCGCCGGCGGGCTTTTCGATTCCGCGCGGACGCCGGGCTAGAAATCCATCGCCAGGCCGACCGTGACCGCGCGCGGCGCACCCGGGCGCAGCCCCGCCGGCCGGCGGGCGACGGCGTAGGTCTCGTCGAACAGGTTGCGCACGTTGAGCCGCGCCTCGACGCGGTCGGTCACCGACGCCCACAGCGCCAGGTCGGCGACCCAGCGGCTGTCGACGCGCTCGTCGGCCGGGATCGCGCCCTGGCCGGACACGGTGCGCACGTCGTCGGTCCAGTTGGCGGAGATCTCGCCGCCGACGCGATCGAATTCTAGGCCCGCCGAGACGGTCAGCTGGTGCTCGGGGATGTAGGGCAGCGCGTCGCCGGCCTCGACCGTCCCCCACGGATCGTAGTCCGAGGCGAAGCCGGTCTGGAACTCCGCGTCGGTATAGGTGTAGGCGACGCGCACCGGCGCGGCGAAGCGCGCCCCGACGGTCGCGCCGAGATCGGCCTCGGCGGTCAGCTCGAGACCGGAGATCTCGACCTCGCCGCCGTCGAACTGGTCGCCGATCACGCAGCCGCCGCCCGTCGAGGCCGTGCAGCTGCCGAGAATGTTCGAATAATCGTTGTAGAAGGCCACCGCTTCGAGGCTCGCCGCCTCGCCGTCAAAGCGCGCGCCGAGTTCGTAATTGGTCGCCTCCTCGGGCTCGGCCGTGGTTGAGCCCGGCCCGGGCGGCGAAAAGCCGCGGTGGACGCCGCCGAACACCGTGACGCGCTCGTTGATCTCGTAGCGCGCGCCGAGGCCGGGAGCGAACCAGTCGACCGTGTTCTCCGTCACCGCCAGGCTCGCGCCGGTGCGGGCGGGGTCGCCGCCGCCGAAGTTCTCGCGCAGAAGATCGACGGTCTCGTAGCGCACGCCCGGGATGAGCGTGAACGCTCCCCAGGTGAGATCGGCCTGGGCGAAAGCGGCGAAAGCCTCCGCCGAATCGATCCGGTTGGACTCGGTGCCGGGCGTGTCCTCGCTGGTGAAGACGATCTCGCCGTCGACGGTCTGGAAGCGCTCGTACCACTGGAAGCGGTCCATCTCGTCTTCGTGCAGCCGGCCGCCGACGCGCCACTGCACCTCGGCGCCGGCGAAGCGCGCCGGGCCGGCGAGTTCGGCCTGAAAGCCCTGGGCGTAGTATTCGCGGTTATTGTGCTTGACCAGCAGCGCGCCGGGCGCGGACGTGAAGCCCGCCGGCGCGGTGAGCACGTCGAATTCGGCGGCGAAGGTCGCGGGATCGTCGAGGATCGCCGAGATGCCGACCGTTCCGCCCGGGCCGGCGCCGTCGAGATCCACCTTGTCGGACTTGAACCAGTCGCGCGCGAAATCCGTGCGGTAAGCCGCCGCGGTGAGCTCGAGCCCGTTGTCGAACGATCCGGCGTAGCGCAGCGAAATCTCGGAGTGATCGGCGTCCATCCGGTCGAACGCCGAGGCGGCGTAGCGCCGGAACGGATCGGCGGCGAAGTCCGCATCGGTGAGGCCGAGATAGGTCTCGTCGGAGATCTCGTCGGAAGCCTGGCCCTTCAGCTCGAAGGCGTGATCGGCGCCGCCCGCGCGGGTCTCGAAGCGAAGCCGGCCGACGAAGTCCGAGATCTCGAAACCCGTGCCGCGATCGGCGTAATTGTCGATCGTCTTGAAGCCGTCGGCGCGATCGTAGAAGCCCTCGATCAACCCGCCGATCCGCGAACCGCCGTCAAGATCGCGCATGCCGCCGGCCCAGGCGTGGATGCGGCCCCGCCCCTCCTCGCCCGCGCGCAGATCGAGCCGGCCGCCCGGCGCTTCAGGAATGCGCGTCGAGAGCAGGTTGATCGAGCCGCCCTGGGTGCGCGGGCCGTAGCGCACACCCGCCGCGCCCTTGATGATCTCGACGCCGGCGATGCGTCCGGCGTGGGGGAAGTAGTAGGCCGACGGCGCGGCGTAGGGCGCCGGCGCGATGAGCACGCCGTCCTCCATCAGCGTGATCTTGGCCGAGCGATCGAGGCCGGTCCCCCGCAGGCCGATATTCGGACGCAGGCCGTACCCGTCCTCCTCCTGGACGTTGACGCCGGGCACGGTGCGCAGGATGCGGTTGATGTCGGAATAGCCGTGGATCTCGAGGTCGGCGTCGGTGATCAGATCGGCCGAGCCGGGCAGGCTGTCGGGATCTCCGGTCAGCCCGATCACGGTGATGATCTCGGGGAAGTCCTCCGGCGCGGCGTCGGCGAAGGCGGGCGCCGACAGCGCGGCGAGCGCCGCGGAAGCGAGCAGGGCGGTCTTCATCAATGCAGTCCCTCTGACGACGGGCGAGGGACGCGCGAAGCAGGGGCGACGCGCACGCGGACGCGTCGACGGCCGGACGCCCCGGCGCAGCTCCCCCCTTTCCGCCGGACCGTCCCGAGCCCGGTGAAAATGAGAATGCTTCGCACTTACATGGCGCGATCGAACCTGTCCAGAGCAAATGAGAATGATTTTCACATTTGCTCGCCGCAGCGGTCTCCGAGGCGATTAAGGTGCGTCGGTCAGCCAGGCGCGCGCGCTGTCGACATCCTCGAACAGCCGCATCTCGTTCCAGTTTCCCGTCGTCACGACCTTGGCGACGACGCCGAGATCGCGCTGTTCGGGGCGGACGAGCAACGCGATCGTCAGGCCCTTCAACGGACGGAACACGCGGATAATGGACTCGGCGCTGTCGTCGAGATCGGGCGGATAATCCCCGGCCCTGAGGTCGAGCAGAACGCGGCGGGTATCGAACCTCTCCAAGAACGCGACGGTTTCGGTGCGCGCGGCGTGACCGCGCTCCACCGTCCGCCGCCCCGTCACGCGCGCGACGACGAAACCGCCCTCGCGGTCGAACTCGAGCCGAATCCCGCTGTCCAGCGAATCATCTGCTTCATCCACCATAATCAAGCCCCCGTGCATGGATTATGAGGATCTCTTACCGGGGCGCGATCAAGGTTCAAGCGCGACCCTCCGTCGCGGCTGCGCGCTATTTCGGAGGCATCCGCGCGCCGGCGTCGAGGCGCACGCACTCGGCGTTGATGTAGTCGTTGGACACCATGAACGCGACGAGATCGGCGTATTCCTCGGGCGTGCCGAAGCGCTGCGGGAACTGCAGGTGGCTGGCGAGGTTCTGCTTCACCTCGGGCGGCATCTGCTCGTAGATCGGCGTTTCGAAGAAGCCCGGCAGGATGGTGTTCACGCGCACGCCTTCGCGGGCGAGATCGCGCGCCATCGGCAGCGTCATCCCGTAGATGCCGCCCTTCGAAGCGGAATAGGCGACCTGGCCGATCTGGCCGTCCTGGGCGGCGACCGAGGCGGTGTTGATGATCACGCCGCGCCCGGCCTCGGTCGGCTCGAGTTCGAGCATGCCCGCCGCTGCGGTCGCCGCGCAGTTGAACGAGCCGATGAGATTGATGTTCACCACCAGCGCGAACTTGTCGAGCTGATGCATCTTGATCTCGCCGGACGACGAGCGCCGCGCGGTCTTTTCCGCCCAGCCGATGCCCGCGCAATTGACGAGAACGCGTTCCTGGCCGTGGGCGGCGCGGGCCTTGTCGAAGCCGGCCTGCACGCTCTCGGGATCGGCCACATTGACCTTGCAGAACACGCCGCCGATGTCGGCGGCGACGGCCTCGCCCTTCTCCTCGTTGAGGTCGAAGATCGCGACCTTGCAGCCTTCCTTCGCGAGGCGCCGGGCCGTGCCCTCGCCAAGTCCCGAAGCGCCCCCGGTGACGATCGCGGCGGTGTTCTCGAATTGCATCTCTGCTCGTCTCCCATCGATGTCGCTGCGCGGCGACGCCGCGCTGTCCCGACATAGCCGCTGACGGCTTGGGAGGAAAGCGGCCCGGTGGTAAGAGCGTCGCGATCACCCGCCGGAGACCCTGCATGTCCGACACTTCCCGCACCGCGCTCGTCCTGCATGGCGGCGCCGGCCTTCTCGCGCCCCGCGGCTACGACGCCGAGATCGCGCATCTGCGCAGCCTCGCCGAGGAGGGCCGCGAGCGTCTCGGCGACGGCGAGTCCGCGCTCGACATCGTCGTCGACCTGGTGCGGGCGATGGAGGCGAGCGGACTCTATGTCGCGGGCAAGGGAACCTCGCCGAACGCGGCGGGCCGCTACGAGCTCGACGCCGCGGTGATGGACGGACCCACCCGCAAGGCCGGCGCGGTGTCGGCGCTGGAGGGCTTCGTCTCTCCGGTCGAGGCGGCCCGCGCGGTGATGGAGCGCACGCCGCACGTCTTGCTGTCAGGCGGCGGCGCGGCGGCCTTCGCCGAGGAGGAGGGCCTCGCCCGCGTCGAGGACCCGGGCGGCTACTACACGCCCGCCGCCGTCGACGACGACCGCGCCATCGCCACCGGCACGGTGGGCTGCGTCGCGCTCGACCGGACGGGCGCGCTGGCGGCGGCGACCTCGACGGGCGGCGTGCTGAAGAAGCGCTGGGGCCGGGTCGGCGACACGCCGATCATCGGGGCGGGCACCTGGGCCGACGAACGCGTCGCGGTGTCATGCACCGGCCAGGGCGAGTTCTTCATGCGCGCGGCGGCCGCCGCCGACATTTCCGCGCGCGTGCGCTACGCCGGGGCGTCGCTCGACGAGGCCGTCCAGGGCGCGCTCGACGACGTCGCGACGCTCGGCGGCGACGGCGGGATCATCGCCGTCGACGCCGCGGGCGAAGTGTCGGCCCGCTACAATTCCATGGGCATGAAGCACGCCATCGTGCGTCCCGACGGGACGATCACCGCGGACGTTCGCTAGGACGCTCAGGCGGCGTCGGTCTTCACCGCGCCGGCGAGAATGGCCTGCAGGGCGTCGGCGTCCGGCGCGGCGCGCAGCGCCCGGCGGACATCGTCGCGGCGGAACAGGCGCGAGGCGCGCGCCAGCGCCTTGAGATGCTCGGCGCCGGCGTCTTCCGGCGCCAGAAGCAGGAAGATCAGGTCCGCCGGCCGGCCGTCGACGGCGTCGAAATCCACCGGCTGGCGCAGGCGGGCGAACACGCCGCAGGTGCGATCGACCAGCGGGGTGCGCGCATGCGGGATGGCGACGCCGTCGCCCACGCCCGTCGAGCCCAGGCGCTCGCGCTCGGTCACCGCCTCGAGGACGGGGCGCGCGGACACGCCGAGCCGGCGCCCGGCCAGCTCGGCGAGCGCGTGGAGCACCTGCTTGCGCCCGGTCGCCGGCATGTCGACGACCGCGCCCCCCTCGGGGATCAGATCTGAAAGGTCCATGACCGCCTTCGATACGGCTTGCTGGTCTATTCCGCCGCTTGACCGGCGCCGTCTTTAACCGCGCGGCCGGGATCAATCCACCCCACATTTCCATCCGGGCGGCGATAGACCAGGTTGAGCCCGCTGTTCGCGGCATTGCGGAACACCAGGAAGGGCGCGTCCGTCAGGTCCATCTCGTGGACGGCCATGCCGACGGTGAGCGTGCGCAGCTCGCCGACCGTCTCGGCGATGATGACCGGCTCCTCGCCGCCGGCCGCCCCGCCGTCATCGTCCTCGGCGTCGAGGTCCTCGCGACGCCCGCCGCGCAGCACCCGGATCGGCGTCTCCTCGGCGGGAAGCGTCGTCTTGTTGTCGGCGTGATGGTCCTTCAGCCGCCGCTTGTAGCGGCGCAGACGCTTTTCCAGATGACCGACCGCGTCCTCGGCGGCGAGATAGGCGTCGTCGCCGGATCCGGACGCCTGGATGAAGGCGCCGGACGGCAGATGCAGCGAACAGTCGACCTTGAACAGATGCGCTTCCCTGGACGCGACCACGAAGGCCTCGCCCGGTCGATTGAAGTACTTCGAAGTGCCTTCCTCGATCCGGTCCTCGATGCGCTCACGCAGCGCCGGCGAAACGTCGATGCCCTTGGAAACGAACTGAATTTGCAAGAGGGTTGCTCCATCTGCGGCGGCCGGTTCCCGCGGAGCGCGCCGGTTGCGGCGTCCGCGGCGCAGCGCGGCCTCACCTCCCTTTTCGGGACGACCCTTGAGGTCGGCTCTTACGGTATCGACCCGGCGCGCGCGGCGTCAATCGCGACCCGCCGTCGGGATGCATGGAGGCTTAACCGGCCCGCTTGAGCATGCGCCGGCGCTGCACCGAGGAAGGGATGTTCATCGCCTCGCGATATTTCGCCACGGTCCGCCGCGCGATATCGACGCCGTCGGCGAGCAGGCGCTCGACGATCTTGTCGTCGGACATGATGTCGTCGGCGGTCTCGGCGTCGATCATCGCCTTGATGCGATAGCGCACCGCCTCGGCGGAGAAGGCCTCGCCGCCGTCGGCGGCCGGGATCGCCGAGGTGAAGAAATATTTCAGCTCGAACAGGCCGCGCGGCGTCGAGACATACTTGTTCGACGTCACCCGGCTGACCGTCGATTCGTGCATCTCGACGGCCTCGGCGACGGTCTTGAGATTGAGCGGCCGCATCCAGGCCACGCCCTTGGCGAAGAAGGCGTCCTGCTGGCGGACGATCTCGGAGGCGACCTTGAGGATGGTGCGCGCGCGCTGGTCGAGGCTCTTCACCAGCCAGGAGGCGTTCTGGGCGCACTCGGTGATGAAGGCCTTCTCCTCGCTGGAGCGCGCCGCGCCGGAAATCTCCGCGGCGTAGCGGTTATTGACCAGCACCCGCGGCAGGGTCTCGGTGTTGAGCTCGATCGCCCAGCCGCCGTCGGGTCGCTGACGGACGAACACGTCGGGCTCGACGGCCCGCGCGCCGGGCTCTCCGAAGCCGAGACCGGGCTTGGGCGTCAGCGCGCGCACTTCGGCGATCATGTCGTCGAGATCCTCGCCGTCGACGCCGCAGGCGGCTTTCAGCCCGTCATAATCGTGCTTGGCCAGCAGCGGCAGATTGTCGACCAGCGCGGCCATCGCCGGATCCAGCCGGTCGCGCTCGGTCAGCTGCAGCGCCAGGCATTCCTGGAGATCGCGCGCCATCACCCCGGCGGGCTCGAATTCCTGCAGGCGCGCGAGCACCGCCTCGAGCTCGCCGCGCGCGCAGCCCAGCTTCTCGGCGGTGTCGTCGAGATCGGCGCGCAGATAGCCGTCGTCCTCGGCGAGGTCGATGAGATGGGCGCCGATGATGCGCTCGGCCGGGCTCAGGCTGAGATCGGCGAGCTGATCGTGGAGATGCTCGTAGAGCGTCTTCTCGCGGGCCGAGTTCGCCGCGGCGTCGTAGCTCTCGCCGTCGAACGATCCGCCGCCGCCCGCCTTCGACCAGTCCACCCCGCCGGACGCCGGGCCGGACGCCCCGCTCATGTCCGACGAGGAGTCGGAGTAGAGGGCCTCCTTGTCGGCGTCGAGCGCCGCCTCGGCGGCGGCCGGCGTGTCGAAGGACAGCTCGTCGGAACCGGTCGCCTCGACGCGGGCTTCGCGCGGCTCGTCGCCGCCGGCCTCCTCGCGCTCGTCGCGCTCGAGCAGCGGATTGCGCTCCAGCTCCGCCTCGACGAAGGCGGTGAGCTCCAGATTGTTGAGCTGCAGCAGCTTGATCGCCTGCTGCAGCTGGGGCGTCATGACGAGCCCCTGGCTCTGGCGCGTCTCGAGTTTCTGACCGAGTCCGGCCATCGCCCCTCCTAGTGGAATCGTTCGCCGAGATAGAAACGCCGCACGTTTTCGTCGGCGCGCACCGCGTCGGGCGCGCCCTCGAACAGAACCTCGCCGTCATGGATGATCGTCGCGCGGTCGGTGATCTCGAGCGTCTCGCGGACATTGTGGTCGGTGATCAGGATGCCGATGCCGCGCTCGCGCAGATAGACGATGAGATCGCGGATGTCGGAGATCGCCAGCGGGTCGATGCCCGCGAACGGCTCGTCGAGCAGCATGAAGCTCGGCTGGGTGGCCAGCGCGCGGGCGATCTCGGCCCGGCGGCGCTCCCCGCCCGACAGCGCCAGCGCCGGACTGTCGCGCAGGTGATCGATGTGCAGCTCGGCGAGGAGTTCGTCGACCAGCGCCTTGCGCGCCTTGCGGTCGGGCTCGACGATCTCGGCGACGGAGGTGACGTTCTGCTCGACCGTCAATCCGCGGAAGATGGACGCTTCCTGCGGCAGATAGCCGATTCCCAGCCGTGCGCGCTGGTACATCGGAAGCCGCGTGATGTCCTCTCCGTCGAGCATTATCCGTCCATAGTCGGCCGCGATCAGGCCCGTGATCATGTAGAAGCACGTGGTCTTGCCCGCCCCGTTCGGCCCGAGCAGTCCCGCGACTTCGCCGCGTTGCAGCGACAGCGAGACATTCTTGACCACCGCGCGCTTGCCGAAGGTCTTGCCGATCCCCTCGACTTCCAGTCCTGCGCCGGCGGGCTCGGGGTCGGCGGCGACCTCCGCGTGCTTCATCACCGTGTCGGTCATGATTAATCCTGCGCGCCTAAAGAATTGGTGAAATCGCGGGCCGGGACGGCTCAGCCCGCCGCGGGGTCGTCGAAGTCCCGGGGTCCGTCTCCGGGAACCTCCGGCAGGGGACAGTCGCGCGGCTCGGACCGCCCGGCGCCGGACTCGTCCTCGCCCGGCGCGCCCTCGTCGGGGAAGAAGACGCTGCGCACGCGCCCTCCCTCGACCTCGCCGCCGGCGCCCGACAGCGAGGAGAAGCCGGTGTTGAGATTGGCCACCAGCGCCTCGCCGGTGGACACGTTGCAGCCCTGGGTGAGGACGACCTCGCCGGTCAGCGTGATGATCTCGTCGGCGACCTCGTAGACGCCCCGGTCGCCGCGCGCGACCTCGGTCGGCGTGACGTAATAGACCTCGCCCTCGGCGACGAGGCGGCGGATGTCGCCGAAGCCGCCGCCCTCGCGGCGCTGGAAGAAGACCTCGATGCGCTCGGCGCGCAGGCGGACATCGCCGCGCGTCGCGTTGACGTCGCCGGAATAGACCGCGCGGCCTTCCCGGTCGAACACCTCGACCTCGTCGGCGCTGACGTCGAGCGGACCCTCGCCGGGCGGCTCGCCGAGGCCCTGGGCGCGCGCCGCGCCGGAAAGCCCGAACGCGAGAAGAAGGATCAGGAAGAAGCGGCCGGTCATGGCTGGGTCTCCTCCGGCGCCGGCCGTCCGGCGCCGTCTACGTAGAATCGCGTGCGCACGTCGTCGCGAAAGATGATCCGGCGGCCGTCGTCGCGCACCTCGAAGCCGCCCGCCTTGACCGCGCCCCACTCGGCGCGGCCGTCGACGGGGGCCTCGCCGACGATGGCGGATTCTTCCAGCAGAATCGTCGCCGTCGCCGTCTCGAAACGATAACCCGATCGCGTCTCCAGACTCACGTCGCCCGACAGCGACAGCTGCTGCGCCGCCTCGTCGTAGACGCCTGCGTCGGCGAGCACGACGGAGGCCTCGTCGGTCGCGCCGAGCAGCTGGTAGTCGAGCGCGGGGCGTTCCAGGTCCGTCAGGGTGGCCGCGCCGGCGGCGCGGCGGACCGCGGCGTCGGCGGTGAGCACGAAGGGCGCGCCGTCGGCGTCGCGGCCGGTGAAGCGGGGATTGACGATGCGCTGGCCCTCGCCGCCGACGGCGACCGGGGCGGGGCGGCTCTCGGCCAGGCCCGAGCGCAGCACCTGGATCCCCGCGTTCGCGGCCACCACGACCAGCCCGAACACCAGCACGCCGCGCAGGGCGCGCACGAAGCGCGTGCGCCGGCGGGCGGCCTCCAGCGAGCGCGCCCGACGGTTCGCCACGACGGCGTCATAGCTGCGCAGGTGATGGACGGTCGCGCTGGTCATCGGGTCGGGCCGGGCGCCTCCGCGTCTCCGGATCGGTCAGGAATGGGCGAAGATGTCGACATCGTCCCAGCCTTCGAGGTCGAGCCGCGCGCGCACGGGCAGGAAGTCGAAGCACGCCCGGGCGAGCTCCATGCGTCCTTCGCGCTCGAGCATGGCGACGAGCCCGTCGCGGATGGCGTGGAGATGCAGCACGTCGGAGGCGGCGTATTCCTGCTGGGCCTGGCTCAACTCCGCCGCGCCCCAGTCCGAGCTCTGCTGCTGCTTGGACAGCTCGACGCCGGCGATCTCGCGGGCGACGTCCTTGAGCCCGTGGCGGTCGGTGTAGGTGCGCGAAAGCTTCGAGGCGATCTTGGTGCAGAAGACCGGCGTCATGACGACGTCGAGATGGCGCATCGCCATGGCGACGTCGAAGCGCGCGAAATGGAGGATCTTCTCCACGCCCGCATCGGCCAGCAGCGCCTTCAGGTTCGGGCAGTCATAGCTGGACCGGTCGAGCTGGACGAGATGGGCGTCGCCGTCGCCGGCCGAGAGCTGGACCACGCACAGCTTGTCGCGCACCAGCGACAGGCCGAGCGTCTCGGTGTCCACGGCGACGGCCTCGCCGAAATTGATCCCGGCGGGCAGGTCGCCCCTGTGAAGATGAATCGTCATGAAGCGCGCCCGACTCCCGGCGGCTGAATAACCCGAACGTTAACGCCGGTATCGGCGCTATCGCGCGCCGCGTCAACGAAACGGCCGCGCGAGGCGGGGGTCGGGGCGGACCGGAAAAGGGTGTTGGCGCGCGGGAGAAGCTCGCTTCAGCGGCTCTCGATCGCCACGCCCGGAAGCAAGGCCGAGGCGAGCAGGGCGAGAGCCAGCAGAACGCCTACCATGCCAGCTAGAATCAGCAGCCAGCGCGACGGACGGATCGCTCCCACTAAGGCGAGCGCCGCCAGTCCCAGTGTCAGTACGACGCCTCCCTCCCAGAGCGCATGACGCGCGCTCCTGCCATGGAAGAGCGCGTCGACATAGGTGAGCGCCACGCCGTTGGCTGCAGCGATCGCCAAGCCTAGACCCACAGCACAGTATACAAGCCGGGCATATAGTGATCGGAGGGGATGGACGCGCGAGGCCATGGCGACACGGTCCCGCAACCACACTCGCGTTGCAAGCGATCCTTCTCGCCCTCAAGGCGATCCGCCGCCGCATCGTTCGCAGAGAAAAGAGAAATGGTGCCCAGGAGAAGACTCGAACTTCCACGGCCTTTCGGCCACTGGCACCTGAAGCCAGCGCGTCTACCAATTCCGCCACCTGGGCAGGCAGGGGACGGCTCAGATATGACGGTCGCGGCTTCGAGTCAACGCGGCGCGCGCGCCTGCGTCGCAGCGCGCATGGACACGCGCGGCGTTTTTTGGTCTATCCCGGCCAGACGCCCTTCCCGGGCGCCGCGCCGCCGCCCCGCCCGGGCGGGACGCGGCGCCGCCGACCAGGACGAAATCCCATGCTGCGCGACGAGATGATCACGGTATTCGGCGGCTCCGGCTTCATCGGCCGCTATGTCGTCCGCGAGCTGGCCAAGGCCGGCTACCGCGTGCGCGTGGCGACCCGGCGGCCGCATCTCGCCTACGAGCTCAAGACCGCCGGCCGGGTCGGCCAGATCCAGCTCGCCCAGGCCAATCTGCGCAACCGCGAATCGGTCGCCCGCGCCGTCGAGGGCGCCTGGGGCGTGGTCAATCTCGTGGGCGTGCTCGCCGAGAGCGGCCGGCAGAGCTTCCGCGCCCTGCAGGCGCGCGGCGCCGCGACCGTCGCCGAGGTCGCTCGGGAGGCCGGCGTCGAGCGCTTCGTGCAGATCTCAGCGATCGGCGCCGAAGAGAACAGCCCCAGCCGCTATGCCCGCACCAAGGCGATGGGCGAGGCCGCCGTGCGCGAGGCGATGCCCGAGGCGGTGATCCTGAGACCCTCGATCGTGTTCGGGACCGAGGACGAGTTCTTCAACAAGTTCGCCGACATGGCGCGCTTCGCCCCGGCGCTGCCGCTGATCGGCGGCGGCAGGACGCGCTTCCAGCCGATCTTCGCCGGCGACGTCGCCGAATGCGTGCTCAAGGCGCTGGAGGACGACGCCGCGCGGGGGCGCGTGTTCGAGCTGGGCGGGCCGACCGTCTACACCTTCAAGGAGCTGATGCGCTTCATCCTGAAGACGATCCGCCGGCGGCGCATGCTGGTTCCCGTGCCCTGGCCGGCCGCCCACGGGCTCGGCCTCGTCGGCGAGATCGCCGGCAAGCTGCCCTTCGTCCAGCCCTTCCTCACCCGCGACCAGGTCGTGCTCTTGAAGCAGGACAATGTCGTCGGCGCCGGCGGCGAGGATGTCGGCCGCATCGAGGATCTCGGCGTCGAGCCCGAGACGGTCGAGGCGATCGTGCCGAGCTATCTCGTCCGCTACCGCAAGGGCGGCCAGTTCGCCGAGACGCTCGAGGAGATGGAGGAACTCGACGAGTTCAAGGATCGCTGATCAGGCGATCAGGATGAAGATCGCCGCCGCCAGCCCGACCCGGTAGATCACGAAGGGCAGGAAGCCCACGCGGTCGACGAACCGCATCAGCGCCGCGATCGCCGCGAGCGCCGCGACGAAGGACAGCCCCGCGACGACGAGCCCGTCGGCAAGATCCGCGCCCGGCGCCGCGCCGCGGGCGAGCTCGAGCCCCGCGAGCAGGCCGAAGGCGGCGATCACCGGGATCGCCATCAGCATCGAGAAGCGCGCCGATTCCGACCGGTCCAGGCCCAGCGCCCGGCCCGCCGTCATGGTCACCCCCGACCGGCTGGCCCCGGGGACGAGGGCGAGCATCTGGGCCAGCCCGATCAGCACGGCGTCGCGCCAGGACAGCCCGTCGGCGGTCCGGGTCCGGGCGCAGAAATGATCCGCCAGCCACAGCGGCGCGGCGAAAACCAGCGTCGCCCAGGCGATCACGGCCGGCGAGCGCAGCGCGTCGACCAGCCCGCTCACATAGAGAACGCCGCCGGCGACCATCACGGGCGGGGTCGCCGCCGCGATCAGCAAGGCCAGCCGGCCGCCGGACGTGATCTCGCCCCTGAGCAGCGGCGCGGCGCCCGCCAGCGCGCCGGCGATGTCGCGGCGGAAATAGACGATCACCGCCATCAGCGAGCCGAGATGGGCCATCACGTCGATCAGCGGACCCTGGTCGGCGAAGCCGGCCACGTCGGGCGCGAGGATGAGATGCGCCGAGGACGAGATCGGCAGGAACTCGGTGATCCCCTGGACGAGGGCGAGCAGGATCAGGGGGAACAGGCCCATCGAGCGGTCTCCGGGTGACGACATCCGGCTGGCGGGCGCGCACCTTGCCCGCATTCGCCCCCGCCGCGCCAGCATCGCGGCGCCGGCGCCTGATTGACCCCCGCGCGACCGGGTCCATATTGCGGGCGATGCCGCACGACGCCCTCGACGCCGGACCGGGCAAGCTCGCCCCGGAGAAGGCCCGCAAGATCACTTCGCGGGTGACCAGCCTGTCGGTGGGCGTCGCGCTGACGCTTGTCGCGGCGAAGACGGTCGCGTGGGCGCTGTCGGGCTCGGTCGCGATGCTGGCCACGCTGGCGGATTCCGCGCTCGATCTGGCCGCGTCGCTGACCACCTTCTTCGCGGTGCGCTACGCGGCGAGTCCCGCCGACGCCGAGCATCGCTACGGGCACGGCAAGGCCGAGGCCTTCGCCAGCCTGCTGCAGGCGCTGCTGGTCGCGCTGTCGGCCGGCCTGCTCATGCGCGAGGCCTATCACCGCTTCGTCGAGCCCCACCCGATCGAGGCCGGGGGAATCGCCCTGTCCGTCATGGGCCTGTCGATCCTGCTCACGGTCGGCCTGGTCTGGGCCCAGACGCGCGCGCTCAAGCAGACCGAGTCGCTGGCCGTCACCGGCGACCGCGCTCACTACGCCGCCGATCTCGCCGCCAACGGCGTCGTCATCGTCGGCCTCGTCATGGTGACGATGTTCGGGATCGAGCGCGCCGACCCGGTGGCGGGCTTCGCCGTGTCGGTCTGGCTGTTCTGGACGGCCTGGGAGGTCGGCTCGAAGGCGTTCGAGAACCTGATGGACCGCGAGCTGCCCGACGCCGACCGCGAGCGCATCCTTCAGATCGCCGGCGACGACCCGCGCGTGCTTGGCGTCCACCAGCTGCGCACGCGCGCCTCGGGGCCCTTCATCCATATCCAGCTGCACATGGATCTCGATCCCCACCAGTCGCTGCGCGACGCCCACAAGACCGTCGTCGCCGCCGAGCGCCGGCTGATGGCGGCCTATCCCGCCGCCGACATTCTCATTCATCCCGACCCCAAGGGCTTCGCCGAGCCGCACGGAAACGTCTATTTCTCCTCCGAGGCCAGCGGCGCCAAGGTCGACGGGGATGTGAAATAGGCGCCGCTGCCGCCGCCGTTCGCGCTTAAACCGGCGGGCGAACGGGTCTAGTTTCGACCCCATGCGCCGTCTTCATCACTGGCCCCTCGATCCCTGGTCGCGCCAGGCGCGCATCGCGCTCGGCGAGAAGCAGCTCGAGTTCGAGCCCGTCCTCGACCGCTTCTGGGATCCCTCCGACGACCTGCTGGCGCTCAACCCCGCCGGCCTGCCGCCCGTCCTCGTCGACGAGACGTCGGGCGGGGCGATCGTCGTCGTCGAGGCGCGCGCCATCCTGGAATATCTCGAAGAGATCAAGCCCGAGCCCGCGCTGATGCCGGGAAGCCCGGCCGACCGCGCCGAGATCCGCCGGCTCGTCGGCTGGTTCGACCGTAAGTTCGACGCCGAGGTGAACGCCTATCTCCTCCACGAGAAGCTGGAGAAGCGCGTCCAGGCGCTCGGCGCGCCCGACATGGAGATGATCCGGGCCGGCCGCGACCACCTGCGCTGGCATCTCGATTATGTCTGCGCCCTGCTGGAGGCGCGCGACGGGCTGGCGGGCCCGCGCTGGACGCTGGCCGATCTCGCCGCGGCGGCGCACCTGTCCTGCATCGATTATCTCGGCGACGTCGCCTGGGAGCAGTATCCCCCCGCCAAGGCCTGGTACGAGCGCATCAAGTGCCGCCCGTCCTTCCGCCCGCTGCTGGAGGATCGGCTTCCGGGCATGGCGCCGGTGACCTGGTACGCGGACCTGGATTTCTGAGCATGCCCGAGGCGGCCGAAAGCTACGACGCGGCGGGAGTGAAGGCCCTCGCCCGCGAGGTCGGCTTCGACGTCGCCCGCATCGCCCGCGCCGACACGGAGTGGGACGCGGGGGAGCGGCTCAGGCAATTCGTCGGCGAGGGCCGGCACGGCGAGATGGCGTGGATGGAGACCACGCTCGAGCGCCGCGTCCATCCCACCGCGATGTGGCCCGACGCGAAATCCGCCGTCGTCGTGGGGCTCAATTACGGCCCCGCTCACGACCCGCTCGCCGTGCTCGAGCGGCCCGACGAAGCCGCGATCTCGGTCTACGCCCACAACGCCGACTATCACGACCTGATGAAGAAGCGGCTCAAGCGCCTCGCCCGCGAATTCCACCAGGCCAGCGGCCATGAGGTGAAAGTCTTCGTCGACACCGCCCCGCTGATGGAAAAGCCGCTCGCCGAGCGCGCCGGCCTCGGCTGGCGGGGCAAGCACACCAATCTGGTCAGCCGCGAGCACGGCAGCTGGCTCTTCCTCGGCGTGATGCTGACCGCCGCCGAGCTCGACCCCGACGCCGCCGAGATCGACCATTGCGGCTCCTGCCGGGCCTGCCTCGACGTCTGCCCGACCGACGCCTTTCCCGCGCCCTACCAGCTCGATGCGCGGCGCTGCATCTCGTATCTGACGATTGAGCACGCGGGCCCGATCCCGCACGAGTTCCGCGAAGCGATGGGCAATCGCATCTATGGCTGCGACGACTGCCTGGCGGTGTGTCCCTGGAACAAGTTCGCCAGCGTCTCGCGCGAGACCAAGCTCCACGCCCGGCCCGAGCTGCTCGACGCGCAGCTCGCCGATCTCGCCGAGCTGGACGACGCGGCCTTCCGCGAGGTGTTCTCCGGCTCGCCGATCAAGCGCATCGGCCGGGACCGCTTCGTGCGCAACGTACTGATCGCGATCGGCAACAGCGCCGACGCCGGTCTCGTCCCGACCATCGTCGCCCGGCTGGACGACGACAGCGCGCTGGTGCGCGGCGCGGCGGTCTGGGCGCTGGCGCGGCTGGACGCCAATCGCTTCGCGATCGAGCGCGGGGCAAGACTGCCTGATGAAGAAGAAACGACCGTTCGTGCTGAGTGGGAGGCGGAAGCCTAGCTCTGCTCGGGCTGCTGCACAACGACGGTTCCTTTCGCCGCGGGGCTGCCGAAGGCCATGATCAGCATCACCAGCAGCGCGGCCGGGATCGCATAGGCAGCCGTGATCAGGAAGAAGGCGGTATAGCCCACCGCGTCGGCGAGCAGGCCGGAGAAGCCCGCGAGGAACTTGTTGACAAAGGGGTAGAGCGAGGACAGCAGCGCGTACTGCGTGGCCGCGTTCGCCGGATCGGTGAGCGAGGACAGGTAGGCGATGAACACCGTGCCGACGAACCCGGCGGCCACGTTGTCGGCGCTGATCACCACCAGCAGCATCGTGTTGTCGGCCGGCGTCGCCGTGGCGGCGAGCCAGGCGAAGGCGCCGTTGGAGAGAAAGGTGATGACCGCGCCGAGCACCATCGCCTTGAGCACGCCGAAGCGGAAGGCGATGAACCCGCCGACGAAGCCGCCCGCGATCGTCGCCACCACGCCGGGCCCGGCCTGGATGCCGCCCACGACGGCGCGCGCGAAACCGATATCCGAATAGAGGGGACTGGCCATGACCCCCATGGTGAAATCGCTGAGCCTGTAGAAGGCGACCAGCAGGAAAACCGGCACGATCCATGCGCGAAGTCGTACGGCGAACTGCTTGAAGGGTTCGATGACCGCCTCGACCATTCTCCCGCCCAGAGTGCGAGCTTGGCTCAGCTGTCGTCGCGCCGCCGAGGACGGCTCCTTCATGAACAGCACCAGCACGCCGCAGATCGCCATCGCCGCGCCCATCGCGGCGAAGGAGAGATGCCATCCGATCCAGTCCGACAGCACCAGCCCCAAGCCGGACACCATGATCGCAAGGCGGTAGCCGAGCACGTAGGCCGCGGCCATGTTGGCCTGCTCCTCGCGCGGCGCGCTCTCGATGCGCCAGGCGTCGATGGAGACGTCGAGGGTCGCGCCGGAATAGGCGAGCAGGAAGGCGCCGGCGAGTGTTAGAACAAGTTGCTGTCCCGGGTCTGAGGCACTGATGACCAGCAGGCCGGCGACGGTGCCCGCGATCGCGGTCATCATCCAGGAGCGCCGCTGGCCGAAGCGCTTCGTCAGCCCCGGAATCGGCGTGCGATCGACCACCGGCGCCCACAGGAACTTGATCGTGTATGCGCCGGTGATCCAGTAAGAGAAGCCGATCGTGGAGCGATCGATCCCGGCGTCGCGCAACCAGAAGGACAGCTTGGAGAACACCATCATCAACGGCAGGCCGGAGGCGAACCCCAGGATCAGCATGGAGATCATGATCGGCCGGCCGTAGACCCTGAGCGCGGCGAGCCAGTCTCGCCGCCTCTGCTCGTCCGCCGATATCTCCGCCATGCGCCGCCTCGCCGCCGATTTCAGCCGACCCTTGCGCGCTTTTCGGGCGCGCACAAGGCGGCGAGCTGGTCCCGGAGCGCGTCGGGGTCGACGGGCTTGGTGAGGAAGCCGTCCATGCCCGCGTCGTGGCAGGCCTGCCGGTCAGCCTCGGTGGCGTTGGCCGTCAGCGCGATCAGCGGCAGCCGCCCGGCCTCGCCCGGAAGCGCGCGGATCGCCTCGGCTGTCTCGCGTCCGTCCATCTCGGGCATGCGCAGATCGAGCAGGGCGGCGTCGAAGCCGTCCTCGCGCGCGGCCTCGAGCGCGGCGCGGCCGGTCTGGACATGGCGCGCCGCCGCGCCGAGGCGTTCGAGCACGGTGCGCGCGATCATGGCGTTGACCGGATCGTCCTCGGCGAGCAGCACAGCCAGCCCGGCGAGCGGCGCGCCCGCCCCGGCGAGCTCCCAGCCCTCCTCGGCCTCGTCCTCCGTCTCGGGCCCGGCGAAGGCCGCCAGCGAGGCCGCGCGCACCGGCGCGACCAGCCAGCCGTCGACGCCCGGCGGGCGCTCGGCGAAGCGGTCCTTCGTGCTCGGCCGGGCCAGCACGAGAATCCGGACATCGCCGGCCGACGCGAGATCGACGGCGTGCTCGGCCCAGGCCTCATCCAGCACGATCGTTCGTATCGGTTCGCTGGCTTTGTCCAGCGCGGCCCGCGCCGCCTCGAGCCTGTCGGCGGCGATCACGCGCGCGCCCAGCGCCTCGCCCTGGCGGAGCAGCGCCTCGCGGCGGATGGAGTCCGGCGAGGCGGCGATCAGCGTCCGGCCGGCCAGGGGCCGGGCCTCGGGCGGACCGGCCTCGATCTCGGCGGGGAAATCGAACCAGAAGGCCGCCCCTTGGCCGGGTTCGGATTCGACGCCGATCTGGCCGTCCATGAGGTCGGCAAGGCGCTTGACCATCGCCAGGCCCAGCCCGGCGCCCGGCGCGGCGCCCGCGCGATCGGCCGCGCCACGCTCGAAGTGCTCGAACAGGCGGGCCTGGTCGGGCTTGGCGATGCCCGGACCGGTATCGCGCACGGTCAGGCGCAGCCGGCCCTCGCGGGCGAGCAGCGTGACCAGCACGCCGCCGGTCTCGGTGAACTTCACCGCATTGCCGGCGAGGTTGAACACGACCTGCTTCAGGCGATGGGGATCGGCCTTTATGCAGGCGGGCACGCCCGCGTCGACGGCATGGGCGAGCGTCAGCCCGCGCTCGGCGGCCCGCGTGGCGAGCAGCTCGCATACATCTTCCACCAGCGCGCGGGGATCGACCGGTTCGGCGCGCAGCTCGAGCCGGCCGGCCTCGAGGCGGGACAGGTCGAGAATGTCGTCGATGAGGGCCAGCGCGTGGGCGGCGCTCGACTTCACTGCGTCGAGATAGGAGGCCTGGTCGGGCTTGAGCGGCGTGTCGGCGAGCAGGCGGGCCGCGCCCAGCGCGCCCGAAAGCGGCGTCCTGAGTTCGTGGGTGACCGAGGCGAAGAACATCGCCTTGCCGCGCGCGGCTTCGCTCTCGGCGGCGCGGGCTTCGCGCTCGGCGGTGACGTCGCGGCCGATCGCGATCGATCCGCCTTCGGGGCCGGGGGATTCCGACCACTCGATCCACACGGCGCCGGCCTGCGTGCGCATGGCCGCGTCATAGCGGCGAGGCCCGGAGCCTGACGCGCCGTCCGGCGCGATGGCGAACCAGCGCCCGAGCCAGTCGTCCCGGTCTCCGCCGAAGGCCGCTACGAAGGCGGCGTTGACGTCGCGGATCCGGCCGGCGGCGTCGCGCACGAGCACGAAGTCCCCCATCGCGTCGAGCACGGCGCGGGGATCGACGGGGTTCGCAGCGTCGGTCGGCCTGGACGGATCGGTCATGACCCGCCCGTTCTACGCCCGTCGGCGTTAACGAAGTCTCCAGCACGGCCGCAGGCTTGACCCGTCGCGCATGCGCCTGATGATCCGGGGCGCCAGAAGATGGTCGGGAGACACGGAAATGCGGACGCTTCACATGCTCGCCGGCGCGCTCGGCGCGGGGATTCTCGCCGGCGCGGGAGCCGCGGCCCAGGGCGGCGACACCGCGCCCCCGCCGCCGTCGGAGGTCATGAAGATCTACGACATCGTCGACGCGGTCTCGGCCGAGCGCATCGAGTCCGACATCCGCACGCTGGCGGGCTTCGGCACGCGCCATACCCTGTCGGAGACGGAGTCCGACACCCGCGGCATCGGCGCGGCGCGGCGCTGGATCCACGCCGAGTTCGAGCGCATCTCGCAGGCCTGCGGCGGCTGCCTGGAGGTGATGTACGTCTCCGGCGTCATCGAGGGCGAGGACCGCATCCCCGAGGCGACCGAGGTCGTCAACGTCATCGCCATTCAGCGCGGGAGCCTCGATCCGGACCGCTACGTGATGATGTCGGGCGATATCGATTCGAGGGTTTCGGACGTCATGGACGCCGCCTCGGATTCGCCCGGCGCCAACGACAACGCTTCCGGCGTGGCCGGCGCGCTAGAAGCCGCCCGCGTGCTCTCGCAATACGAATTCGCCGGCTCGATCGTTTACGCCGCGCTGTCGGGCGAGGAGCAGGGGCTGTTCGGCGGCGAGATCCTGGCCGAGCACGCGCTGGCGAACGACTGGCGCATCAAGGCCGTGCTCAACAACGACATGATCGGCAATATCGAAGGCATCGACGGGGTGATCGACAATTCGACCATCCGCGTCTTCTCCGAGGGCACGCGCGCGAACGAGACGCCCGAGGAGGCGCGCATCCGCCGCTTCACCGGCGGCGAGGTGGATTCGCCCTCGCGCAATCTCGCCCGCTTCATCGACCGCGTCGCCGACCAGTATGTCGACAATCTCGACGTGATGATGATCTACCGCCTCGACCGGTTCGGCCGCGGCGGCCATCACCGTCCCTTCAACGCGGTGGGCATTCCCGGCGTGCGGCTGATGGAGACCCACGAGCACTATGACCGCCAGCATCAGGATCTGCGCGTCGAGGACGGCCGCGCATACGGCGACGTCGTCGACGGCGTGGATTTCGACTACGCCGCCAAGGCGACCGGGCTCAACGCGGCGACGCTTGCGCTGCTGGCCGGCGCGCCGGCCTTCCCCGACGCGGTCGAGATCGAGGGCGCGGTGAGCCCCGACACGACGCTGCGCTGGGAACGCCCCGAGGGCGCGGCCGCGGGCAATCTCGCCGGCTATCGCGTCTACTGGCGGCGCACCGATTCGCCGGTCTGGACGAACAGCCGCTGGGTCGGCGACGTTTCCGAGCACACGCTCGAGAACATCGTCATCGACAACTACTATTTCGGGGTCGCCTCGGTCGCCGAGGACGGATCGCAAAGCCCGGTCGTCTTTCCCGGCCCGGCCGGCGATTTCGGCGAGTAGCGACGCGGTCGGTTCGCCCGCCGGGACAGGCGGAAGCGCCGCTGCGCGCACGACCTCGCGACGCGCCGGGACGGCTCCGCCGGTCTCCGCCGCCGCTCGCCCGACCGGCGGAGTCGCCCCGCCCCCTCATCCCGCGCCGACGCGCGGGCCCGATACGGCGCCCGGCCGCGCGACCGCCTGACCGGCCGGTGTGGCGCGCCGGGCCGACAGCGCCTCGGCGACATGGATGCGTTTCACCCCGCCGGCGCCGTCGAGATCGGCGATGGTGCGCGCCGTCCTCAGGATTCGGTGATAGCCCCGCGCGGTGAGCCCCATCGCCTCGGCCGCCTGGGAGAGCAGCGCCGCGCCGGGCGCGTCCGGCGCGGCCTCGCGGTCCAGCGTCTCGCCCGACAGCCGCGCATTGAGTTCGCCGCGGCCGGCCTGGATATCGCGCGCCGCGGCGATGCGCGCGGCGACCTCGGCGGTGCCCTCCAGCGCAGGCGGCAGGGCGAGATCGGCAGGCGTGACCGGGGGCACGTCGATCTGCAGGTCGATGCGGTCGAGCAGCGGGCCGGAAATCCGCGCCTGGTAGCTCTCGGCGCATTTGGGGCCGCGCGCGCAGGCCTGGCCGTCCTCGCCCGCCCAGCCGCAGCGGCACGGATTCATCGCCGCGATCAGCTGGAAGCGCGCCGGGAAGGTCACCCGGGAGTTCGCCCGCGCCACCGCTATGGAACCGGTTTCCAAAGGTTGGCGGAGGGAATCGAGTACCTGCGGGTGGAACTCGGGCAGCTCGTCGAGAAACAGCACGCCGTGATGGGCGAGCGAGGCCTCGCCCGGCCGGATCCGCACGCCGCCGCCGACCATCGCCGCCATCGAGGCGGAGTGATGCGGCGCGCGGAAGGGCCGGGTGCGGGACAGCGCGCCGCGCTCGAGCAGGCCGGCGACCGACTGGATCATCGAGACCTCGAGCAGCTCGCCGGCGGCGAGCGGCGGCAGCAGGCCCGGCGCGCGCTCGGCGAGCATCGACTTGCCCGCGCCCGGCGGACCGACCATGAGCAGGTTGTGGCCGCCCGCCGCGGCGATCTCGAGGGCCCGCTTGGCCGTCTCCTGGCCGCGCACGTCGCGCAGATCCTTCACCGCGGGCCCGTCGACGAGCTCGCCCGGCGCGGGCCGGGCCAGCACCTGCGAACCCTTGAAGTGATTGACCAGCTGGATGAGCGAGCGCGGCGCCAGGATCGCCAGCTCGCCGCCGGCCCAGGCGGCTTCCGGCCCGCACGCCTCGGGACAGATGAAGCCCTGCTCGCGCTCTGCGGCGAGCATGGCCGCGGGCAGCGCCCCGGGACTGGCCGCGATCGACCCGTCGAGCCCCAGCTCGCCCATGGCGAGGTGCTCGGCCGCCGCGTCAGGGGGGAGGACGCCCATGGCGGCCATCAGGCCGATCGCGATAGGAAGATCGTAGTGCGCCCCTTCCTTGGGCCGGTCGGCCGGGGCGAGATTGACGATGACGCGCTGGCTCGGCAGCGACAGGCCGATCGCGGCGAACGCCGCGCGGACGCGGTCGCGGCTCTCGGCGACCGCCTTGTCGGCGAGCCCGACGATCGTGAAGGCGGGCATGCCGCCGGCGATCTGGACCTGGACCTCGACGGGGCGGGCCTCGGCGCCCTCGAACGCGGCTGACGCGGTGCGGATGCTCATGGCGCGCTCCTGCCCGTCCCGGCCCGGCCCGGTCCGTGATCACGGTCGGGTTGAACTTGGCCCCGCAGTTTTCCACAGGTTGCGGAACGGAGCCGTTCAAAACAGGAACATTATAGGAACTGACGACGCGCCGGAGTCAATACGTGCGGAGAATTCTTTTTATGGGAGAAATCACGCGGCCGGCGCGGGGGCCGACTGGGCGTCGCACATCTCGGCGCGATGCTCGCCGCGGGCGGGGAGCTCGCGCGTCTCGCCCTCGGCGCGCACCAGCACGACGACGCGCTCGACGCCGTCGACGAGGGAGGCGTGCTCGGCGGCGCGCTCGCGCTCGCCGACGGAACGGGCGTAGCCGAGCAGATAGACCACGCGGTCATAGGTCTCGACGTTGAAATTGACGCTGCGCACCGCCGAATCCGTCAGCAGTCGCGCGCGCACCCGCTGGGTCAGCCAGGTGTCGCGAAGCGCGCGGCCCGGGCCGCGCCCGCCGCCGATGGAAATCTCGTTGGTGACCGAACGCACCGCCGGGGACGACCAGGCCAGGCACTCGGCGTGGACCCGATCGGCCGGCCGCGGCGCGGAGCCGGACAGCAGCGCGACGCCCTCGGTGACCTCGAGATCGACCCCCGACAGGGCATAGCCTTCCGCGCGCAGCATCGCCGACTTCACAGAGACCGAGGCGTTGACGTCGTCGATCTCGCGGCCGAGGGAGCGGCCGGGTTCGACGCTGGCGCAGCCGGCCAGGATCAGGCTGATGACGGCGATGGATACGGCGAAACGCATTGGCGGTGTTCCTCGGCGCGGCGCCCCTTCGCCCCGCGGCCCTGCATCGCACGCGATTGCGGCGACTCCACGTCATGACTGAACATGCCTTACGAGAAGTAAACGCGGGCGATCACAACAGGCGCGCGGCGTCCTCTCCTTCGGCGCGGAAGGCGCCGGGCAGGTGCCGCGGCGGCCGCCAGGGCGCGGTCAGCATGACGTCGAAACGCGGCTCCAGCCCCGAGCAGTCGGGCCGCGCGGCGCGCCAGAGCGCCGCGGCGCGCAGGAGACGCGCACGCTGGCGCGGCGAAACGGCCTCCGCCGCGCTCGCCATCGCCGCGCGGCGCTTGACCTCGACGAAGGCGAGCACGCGGCCGCGGCGGGCGACGAGATCGATCTCGCCGGCGGCCGTGCGGGCGCGACGGTCGAGGATGCGCCAGCCCTGCAGCGACAGCCACAGGGCGACGAGACGCTCGGCCCGCCGACCGCGGCGCTCGGCGGCGCGGCGCCGTCGCGTCGGTTCGCGCTCCATCAGACGCCGCCCCGGCCGGACGCGGCCGGTTGCGGCCGGCGCGCGGCGCGGCTAGCTTTCCCACGCCCGCGGAGGGGTCGCCGGCGGGCGCGAGGGGAAGCGAGGAAACACGCCATGATCGCCGTATTTTCGCGCATCGGACGAGCCTCGCCAAGCCGTTCGATCGCGATCGCGCTCGCAGGCCTGGCCGCCGGGCTGCTCGCCGCCTGCGGAATCACGCCCGGGCCGAGCGAACCGCCCGTCTCGGCGCCGCGCCCGCCGGTCGTGGGCGAGCCGCCCGCGCCCGTCACCGTGCCGGTCGAACTGGTCGAGCGCGCCTACACGCCGGCCTATCTCGGGGACGTCGAACCGCTCGCGCGGATCGGCGTGCTGCTTCCCTTCTCGTCGCGCAATTCGGCCGGCCGCGGCGAGGCCGCCCAGCTCATGCGCGCCGCGGAGCTCGCCCTGTTCGAGCGCGCGGACGGAAACGTGCTGCTGATGCCGAAGGACACCGGCGGCACCCGCGAGGGCGCCGCATCCGCCGCCAGGGCGGCGATCGAGGACGGCGCCGACATTCTCATCGGGCCCCTGTTCAGCGACGCCGTCGCCGGGGCGGGCGAAGCCGCCCGCGAGGCCGGCGTGCCGGTGCTGGCCTTCTCCACCGACGAGGCCGTCGCCGGCGACGGGGTCTATCTGCTGAGCTTCCCGCCGGGCGAGGAAGTCCGTCGCATCGTCGATTACGCCTTCGAACAGGGTGCGACGCGCTACGCCTTCATCGGCCCGGCGACCGGTTACGGCCAGGTCGCCGCCCAGGCCTATCGCGAGGCCGTCGAGACGCGCACCGCGCCGCTCGACACCGCACCGGTCTTCATCGAGGAGACCAATGAGGACGGCGAAGTGGTCCGGAGCTACACCGTCGATCACGAGCCCGGCATGGTCTCCGAAGTCTTCTACACCGGGGGCGTGCAGGGCATGACCGAGGCGGCCGGCCGGCTGGCGAGCGTCGGCGTGGAGACGCTGTCCGCCAGCGAAGCGTCGAACCGGACCGGCGCGGACTGGACGCCGTCCCCGTCCTCGCCGTTCCAGGCCGTGCTGCTGCCCGAGGGCGGCGACCGGCTGCGCATTCTGGCCCCCGTTCTGCTCTACCAGGACATCGATCCGCTGGTGGTGAAGTTCCTCGGCACGGGGCTGTGGCGCGACGAGGACGCCGCCCGGGAGCCGGCGCTGCAGTTCGGCTGGTTCGCCGGGCCCGACCCGGAGGCGCGCAGCCGCTTCGAGGGCGCCTATGAATCGATCTACGGCGACCCGCCCTCGCGCATCGCCGGGCTGGCCTATGACGCGGCCTCGCTGGCGGCGCTGATGGCGGCCAACGGGATGGATTTCAGCCGCGACTTCATCGAGAGCCCGGACGGCTTCGTCGGCGTCGACGGGCTGTTCCGCTTCCGCGAGGACGGCACGATCCGGCGCGGGCTGGCCGTCTACACGATCCGCGGCGGCGAGTTCGAGGTGCTCGATCCGGCGCCGGCGCGCTTCGATCTGATGGAGACCGGCGACCAAACCGGCTTCGGCACGGGCTTCGACGCCGAACCCGCCGACGTCGAGCCCGACGAGCCCTCCTGAGGTTCAGCCCGGCGCGACCGCGAACGCGATTCGGTCGGCCCAGAGCCGTCCGGCGGCGGTGAGCGCGAGGCGGTCCTCCGACAACGCGAGCAGGCCCTCGGCGGCGAAGCCCGCCGCGGCGCCGGCGTCGATGTCATGGCCGGTCGCCGCGCGCAGCGCGGCGCGGTCGAGCCCCTCGACGATGCGCAGGCCGGCCAGCGCGCGCTCCTGGGCCTCGGCGAGCGCGTCGAGCGTCTCCACGGCGTGGCCGCCGCCGGCGTCGACGCCCGCGACATAGTCGTCCGGCCGGGCGGCCGCGACGGCGGCGAGCCGGCCGCCCGCCGCATGCGCGCCGAGGCGGGAATGCGCCCCGGGCCCGACGCCGATCCAGTCGCCGCCCGTCCAGTAGAGCCGGTTGTGGGCGGAGCGATGCGCCTCGTCCCGGGCGTGATTGGAGATCTCGTAGGCGGCCAGCCCCGCCGCCTCGCTCATCGTCTGCGCGGTCTCGAACATCGCCGCGGCCAGATCGTCCGCCGGCGGGACGAGCCCGCCGCGTTCGCGCCGCTTCGCGAACGCCGTGCCCGGCTCGATGGTGAGCTGGTAGAGCGAGAGATGATCGAGTCCGAGATCGAGCAGCCGCTTTAGCTCGGCCTCCCAGCCGGCGAGAGTCTGGTTCTCGCGCGCATAGATGAGATCGGCCGAGACCCGCGGCGCGGCGCGGCGCGCCAGCTCCAGCGCCTCCAGCGCCCCGGCCGCGTCGTGATCGCGCCCCAGCGCGGCGAGGCTGGCGTCGTCGAGCGCCTGCACGCCGACCGACAGCCGCTCGATCCCGGCCGCGGCGAGATCGGCGAAGCCGGCGCGCTCGTGGGGGTTGGCCTCGAGCCCGATCTCGGCGTTCGACTCGAAACCCCAGAGCCGGTCGGCCGCCTCGATCATCGCGGCGACATCGCCGGGCGACATCAGCGACGGCGTGCCGCCGCCGAAATGCAGGCTCGCCAGCCGGCGCGGACCCGTGCGCCCGCGCCAGCGCTCGAGATCGGCGAGCATGGCGCGCACGAGCGGCGCGGCGTCGCGATCCCGCGCGCGATAGACGTTGAAGTCGCAATAGGGGCAGATCCGCGCGCAGTACGGCCAGTGGACATACACGCCGAGACCGGGGCTCTCGAAGGCGGTCACGCGCCGAACACGTCCTTCACCAGCTTGCGGAAGGCGTCGGCGCGATGGCTCATGGCGTGCTTGGCCGCCGGCTCCATCTCGCCGAACGTGATCGCCTCGCCGCGAGGCTGGAAGATCGGGTCGTAGCCGAAACCCCTGTCGCCGCGCGGCGGCCAGACGAGCTCGCCCTCGACGGTTCCTTCATAGACGCGTTCCTCGCCATCAGGCGCGGCCAGCGCCAGCGCGCAGACGAACCGAGCCGACCGGTCGTCCGAGCCGCTGGCGGCCAGCTCGGCCTCGACGCGCTCCATGGCGCGGCGGAAATCGCGCGGCTCGCCGGCCCAGCGGGCGGAGTAGACGCCCGGCGCGCCGTCCAGGGCGGCGACCTCGAGGCCCGAGTCGTCGGCGAGCGCGGGGCGGCCGGAGGCCTTCGCGGCGGCGCGGGCCTTCAAGAGCGCGTTGCCGGTGAAGCTCGTTTCGGTCTCCTCGGGCTCCTCCAGGCCGATCGCGGCGGCGCCTTCGGCGGCCAGGCCGTAGGGTGCGATGAGATCGCCTATCTCCTTGATTTTACCTTCGTTATGGCTCGCGATCACCCAGCGGGGCGCTGTCGAAAACGGGTCGGTCAAAGTGGGTCCATCCATTCGCGCATATCGCCTTTCGAAAAATTCATATCGTTTTTCGATATTTTTTTGTTGCAAAGCGATGAGAGGTTCGGTAGACAGATTTTCGACGGCGGACATCCCCGCCGCCGTCCGGCGAAACCCCGGCGGAAAAGACCGGGAAACGCCGCACCGGTTGGTTCGAGACTTGGAATGGAGAGTATGAGATGGTCAGGCCCGAAAACAATGGTCACGCCCTGATGGCGACCGCGATCAACGTCCTGCTGGTCGTCGGCGTCGTCGCCGGCATGGCCGCCGCGATCGGCCCGCTGTTCGCGTGAGCCGCTTAGTCCGCGCCCCGGGCGCCTGACCGGACCGCCTCCCCTTCGGTCCCACGGTCGGGCGCCCGGACGCATTTCCTTCCTCCGGGGGGCGCATGAGAACGCTGGGTCCAGGATCGCTCGCCTCTATCCTCAAGCTGCTTCTCGACATCCTGATCTACGGCTTGTGGGCGCTGCTCGGCCTCACCAGCCTGATCATGATCCTGATGATGTTCGCCGGGCTCTACCGGCTGACGGGCATCGGCCCCGAACTTCCCGGGGCGCTTCTGCAATTCCTCAAGATGGACGTGGCGCTCGCCTTGCCGCTGGCGATCGCGGCGATCATCGCGCTCACCTTCATCGTCGACCGGCTCAGGCGGATCTTCGCCACGCTCATCGCCGGCGACCCCTTCGTCCCTGAAAACGCGGGCCATCTGCGCGCGATCGCCATCGCCATCGCGATCTACCAGCTGATCCGCTACGCCGCGCAGGGCGTCATCGCGCTGGTGTTCACCTTCTTCGGCCGCTCGGTCGAGGGCGGCGCCAGCCTCGAGCCCGGCTTCACGCTCAATCTCGGCGCCTGGTTCGCCGTGCTCACCCTGTTCGTGCTGTCCGAAGTCTTCCGGGAGGGCGCCCGCCTTCGCGAAGAACAGAAGCTCACGATATAGGGGGACGCAGCATGCCGATTCGCGTCACCCTCGACCGTATGCTGCTCGAGCGCCGCATGTCTCTCACCGAGCTGTGCGACCGGGTCGGCATCACCATGGCCAACCTGTCGATCCTCAAGACCGGCAAGGCCAAGGCCGTGCGCTTCTCGACGCTGGAGGCGCTGTGCCGAGAACTCGGCTGCCAGCCCGGCGACCTCCTGCACTTCACCGAGGACGGCGAGGAAGAGGACGACCCGCCCGACGAAAGCGGCGGGGGTTAGCCCCCCAGCGCCTTCTCCTGCATCTCGCACAGCGCGCCGACGCCGCGGCGGGCGAGCGCGAACAGCTGATCGAATTCGGTCTGGGAGATCGGCTCGTCCTCGGCGGTGGCCTGCACCTCGACGACACCGCCCTCGGGGGTGAGCACGAAATTGGCGTCGGCCTCGGCGACCCGGTCCTCCTCGTATTCGAGATCGAGGCGCGCCTCGCCGTCGACGATCCCGGCGCTGATCGCCGCGATCCGGCCGGTGACGGGATCGGCCTTGAGCACCTTCTCCTCGACCAGCCAGCCGCAGGCCTGCTTGAGCGCCAGCCAGGCGCCGGTGATGGCCGCGGTGCGCGTGCCGCCGTCGGCCTGGATGACGTCGCAGTCGACGATGATCTGGCGCTCGCCCAGCGCCCTGAGATCGGTGACCGCCCGCAGCGAGCGGCCGATCAGGCGCTGGATCTCCTGGGTCCGCCCCGACGGCTTGCCCGCGGAGACCTCCCGGCGCGTGCGCTGGTGCGTGGCGCGCGGCAGCATGGCGTACTCGCCGGTCACCCAGCCGCGGCCCTGACCGCGCAGCCAGGGCGGCACGGTCTCTTCCACGGAGGCCGCGCACAGCACGCGGGTATGGCCGAACACGGCGAGGCAGGAGCCTTCCGCGTACGGGTTGGCGCCCATCTCGAAACGGACGGGACGGAGCGCGTCGGCGGCGCGGTCGTCGGGGCGCATGGCGGATCTCCCTCGCGTTGTTGCGGCGCCCACCCTCCTAGCCAAATCCGCGGGCTTTGGTAAGCCGGGATGATTGCGCGCCGGCGGACCGGCGACTAACTGATTGGACCATGACGGACACGACGCCAGCATCGCCGAGCCTCGCCGATCTCGACGCGCGCTCGCGGACCATCTTCCGCGAGCTGGTCGAGGCGTATCTCGACACCGGCGAACCGGTGGGCTCGCGCACGCTGTCGAAGCGGGCGGGCGTGTCGCTGTCGCCGGCGTCGATCCGCAACACCATGGCCGACCTCGCCGCCTCCGGACTGCTGACCGCGCCGCACGCCTCGGCCGGGCGCATGCCCACCCACACCGGCCTGCGCCTGTTCGTCGACGGGCTTCTGCAGATCGGCGAGATCGACGAGGCCGAGCGCAAGGAGATCGAGGGCCGCGTCGGCGGCGCCGGCCGGCGCGCCGAGGACGTGCTCTCGGAGGCCTCGGGGCTGCTGTCCGGGCTCGCCGGCGGCGCGGGTCTCGTCGCCTCGCCGCGCCAGGACGCCGCGCTCAGGCATGTCGAATTCGTCTCGCTGTCGCCAACCGAGGTGCTCGCCGTGCTGGTGGGCGTCGACGGCAGCGTCGAAAACCGCCTGATGACGGCGCCGGAGGGCCTGCCGCCGGCCGCGCTCATCGAGGCGGGCAATTACCTCTCCGCGCGTCTGCGCGGCCGCACGCTGCAGCAGGCCGCCAGGGAGATCGCCGAGGAGATCGCCAGCAAGCGCGCCGAGCTCGACGCCGCCGCCGCCGCGCTGGTCGAGGAAGGCCTCGCCGACTGGAGCGGCTCCGACGACCGCGCATTGATCGTGCGCGGCCAGGCCAAGCTGCTCGAAAGCGTCGAGGCTGCCGAGGATCTCGAGCGGATCCGGCTCCTGTTCGAGGACATCGAGCGCAAGGAGGACCTGCTGGCCCTGCTCGACCAGACCCGCGGCGGGCAGGGGGTGCGGCTGTTCATCGGCTCGGAGAACCCGCTGTTTTCGCTGTCGGGATCGAGCGTGATCGTCGCGCCCTATCGCGACCGCGAACAGAAGATCATCGGCGCGCTCGGCGTGATCGGCCCGACCCGGCTGAACTACGCCCGCGTCATACCGCTTGTGGACTACACCGCCCGCGTGGTGGGACGGCTGCTCGGCGAAGAGCGCTGACCGCCGCAGGCCAGACACGAGAATCGCTAGACCGGAAGGCTTCATGACCCAGGACAACGCCCGACCCGAAGACGAGACCGAAACCGAGAACGCGGAGGCGGCGGACGCCGCCGACGGCGGCGAGGCCGAAACCGATTCCCGGCCCGACGCGGAGAAGTCGGTCGAACAGCTCACCGCCGAACTCGACGATCTGCGCGACCGTCTGCTGCGCGCCGTCGCGGATGCGGAGAACACGCGCAAGCGCGCCCAGCGCGAGGTCCGCGACACGCGCGAATACGCCGTCACCGGCTTCGCCCGCGACATGCTCGACATCGCCGATAATCTCCGGCGCGCCATCGAGTCGGTGGACCAGGAGACCCGCGACAACGCCTCCGAAGCCCTGAAGAATCTGGTCGAGGGGGTGGAGATGACCGAGCGCAAGCTGCTCTCGACGCTCGAGGGCCACGGCGTGAAAAAGGTCGATCCCGAACCGGGCGAGCCCCTCGATCCCAATCGCCACCAGGCCGCCGCCCAGATTCCCGCTGACCAGCCCAAGGGCCGCATCGCCCATGTCATGCAGCCGGGCTATGTCATCGGCGACCGCACGCTGCGCGCCGCCATGGTCGTGGTCTCGGCCGGAGGCGGCGAGGGCGACGAGAGCGGCGAGACGCCCGACGCGCCGGAAGGCGGGGTCGACGTGGAGGCGTAGCGGCCTGCGGAATCCTCGGAAAGAAAAAGGGCGGCTCCGCCGGGAGCCGCCCTTTCTCGTTCAGGAGCGGTTTCGCCTAGCGCGGCTGGTAGCGCGTGCGCGGCTGACCGTTCTGGAAGTAGGTGTCGCCGGTCCTGAGGTCCGTATAGTAGTAGCGCTGCGCCGCGGCGTCCCACTGCAGCTCGGAATGGTTCGGATTGTTGCGGCCCCAGCCGCAGCCGCCGTCGCGTTGGCAGCCCGCATAGGCGCCGCCGGCCGCGCCGATCGCGCCGCCGATGAGCGCGCCGGTCTCGGCGTCGCCCGATCCGACATTGTTGCCGATGATCGCGCCGGCCGCCGCGCCGGCCGCGCCGCCGAGCGCCGCGCCCTGGACGGCGGAGTTGTTCGCGCACGCGGTCAGCGCCAGCGCGCTCGCCGCGGTGAGAATGAAAGCCTTCGTCATGAACCTGACCCCTTGATCGATTCGCCGTCAGCCGGCGTTCGGTCAGGATGATCGATTTGGCTTGCGGCGGAAATGGGGCCGGCGCGCGCAGAGTGAACGCTTTCGCTCCGGCGCGCGGCCTCCCCGGTTCGCGGCGGTCAGCGCGGGCAGGAGCGCAGCTCGCCATTGCGCCAGTAGGTGCAGCCGGTGCGGTAGTTCTCGTAGTACTCGCGGCCATAGCGCTCGTCGTACATCAGGCGCGAGTGCTGGTCGTTATTGCGGCTCCAGGGGCAGCGATTGTCTTCGCGGCAGCCCTGGAACGCGCCGACCGCCGCGCCGACGCCCGCCCCGATCAGCGCGCCTTCGCCCGGCTCGATATCGCCGCTGACCGCGCCGGCCGCGCCGCCCACAGCGGCGCCGACGAGCGCGCCCTCGGCGGCGCGTCTCTGGGTGTTTTCGTAGCCCGCGCAGGCGGACAGCCCGAGCGCGGGGGCGAGGACGGCGAGGGCGAGAAGCGTGCGCATGACGACGGCCTCCGTGTCGCAGGAAATGATCTCACGAAAGACTCAATGCGCGCGCCGGCGGCTGCGTTCCCTCAGTCCACGCGCCGGAGCGTGAGATTGATCCGCCCGGGCCGCCAGTCGGGCGGCAGCAGCGTGGACGTGTCCGGATAGATCCGGTCGATGCCGTGGTGGAAGCGTCGCGACGCGCCGCCAAGGACGACGACGTCGCCGGAAGAGAGATCGAGGGCCCGCGTCTTCCCGCCCCGCTGCGGTCCGCCGAGCCGGAAGCGCGCCCGGTCGCCGAGCGAGACCGAGACGACGGGCGCGTCGCGCGCATCCTCGTCGGCGTCGACATGCAGCCCCAGCCGCGCGCCGGGGGCATACCAGTTCACCAGGCAGGCCTGCGGCGGCTCCGGCCAGCCCGCGACGGCCTCCCAGAGATCGAGCAGGGCCTGCGGCATGTCGGGCCAGGGCGCGCCGGTTCCGGGATGAACGGGCTCGTAGCGATAGCCGGCGCGGTCTGCGATCCAGCCCAGCGGGCCCAAATTGGTCATGCGCACGCTCATCGGCTTGCCCGTGCGCGGCATGCAGGGCGTGTAGAGCGGCGCCCGGCCGACGCGTTCCAGCACGGCCGTGGCGAGCGCGGACTGGGCGGCGCGGTCGAGCCGGCCCGGCAGGAGACGGAAGCCGTCCTCGGTCATGGGCCGAGCAATACGCTCCCGCCGGCGCGGACCGAAGGGCATTTTTCATGCTCCGGAGACTCAAGGGAATCGCCCGCGGCCCTTGCGCCTTTCCTCGCGTCTTCCTAAATCGCCCCATGTCTTGCGCGGCTTTCACGGTCGCGTGAACCGTCAACGGATTTCGGGCCGGCGCGGCGACGCCGCAGATGGCCCCGCCGCGAACGCGAGCGAAGCAAACGAGCGAACGACCCGGGGGGCGGCCCCCGACATTCCGGCCAGGCGCTTCGGGCCTGACCGGTCGTCCCGCCCCGCCGCGAAAAGGAGAGAACAGCTCATGAGCAAGGTTATCGGCATCGACCTCGGCACGACGAATTCCTGCGTGTCGGTCATGGAAGGCGATCAGGCCAAGGTGATCGAGAACGCCGAGGGCATGCGCACGACCCCCTCGATCGTCGCCTTCACCGAGGACGGCGAGCGCCTGATCGGCCAGCCGGCCAAGCGTCAGGCCGTCACCAACCCGGACTACACCTTCTTCGCCATCAAGCGCCTGATCGGGCGGACGATGAAGGACCCGACGACGAAGAAGGACGCCGACATGGTGCCCTACAAGATCGTCGAGGGCTCCAACGGCGACGCTTGGGTGCAGGGCCGCGACAAGAAATACGCGCCGTCCGAGATCTCCGCCTTCATCCTGCAGAAGATGAAGGAGACCGCCGAGTCCTATCTCGGCGAGACCGTCGAGAAGGCGGTCATCACGGTGCCGGCCTACTTCAATGACGCCCAGCGCCAGGCCACCAAGGACGCCGGCAAGATCGCCGGCCTCGAGGTGCTGCGCATCATCAACGAGCCGACCGCGGCCGCGCTCGCCTACGGGCTGGAGAAGAAGGAAGGCAAGACCATCGCCGTCTACGACCTCGGCGGCGGCACGTTCGACATCTCCATCCTGGAGATCGGCGACGGCGTGTTCGAGGTGAAGGCGACCAACGGAGACACCTTCCTCGGCGGCGAGGACTTCGACCTCAAGATCGTCGAGTATCTCGCCGACGAGTTCAAAAAGGAGCACGGCATCGACCTGCGCGAGGACAAGCTCGCGCTGCAGCGTCTGAAGGAAGAAGCCGAGAAGGCCAAGAAGGAGCTGTCCTCGGCGACCTCCTACGAGGTCAACCTGCCCTTCATCACCGCCGACGCCTCCGGGCCGAAGCACATGAACATCAAGGTCTCGCGCGCCAAGTTCGAGAGCCTCGTCGAGGAACTCGTCAAGCGCACGATCGACCCGTGCAAGGCCGCTCTGAAGGACGCCGGCGTCTCGGCGTCCGACATCGACGACGTCGTGCTCGTGGGCGGCATGACCCGCATGCCCAAGGTCCAGGAGGCCGTGAAAGGCTTCTTCGGCAAGGAGCCGCACAAGGGCGTGAACCCGGACGAGGTCGTGGCCATGGGCGCGGCGATCCAGGCCGGCGTGCTGCAGGGCGACGTCAAGGACGTGCTGCTGCTCGACGTGACCCCGCTCTCGCTCGGCATCGAGACGCTGGGCGGCGTGTTCACCCGGCTCATCGACCGCAACACCACGATCCCGACCAAGAAGTCCCAGACCTTCTCCACCGCCGATGACAACCAGACCGCGGTGACGATCCGGGTCTTCCAGGGCGAGCGCGAGATGGCCGCCGACAACAAGCTGCTCGGCCAGTTCGACCTGGTCGGCATCCCGCCGGCGCCGCGCGGCATGCCGCAGATCGAGGTCACCTTCGACATCGACGCCAACGGCATCGTCAACGTGTCGGCGAAGGACCAGGCCACCGGCAAGGAGCAGGCCATCCGCATCCAGGCCTCGGGCGGACTTTCCGACGAGGACATCGAGCAGATGGTCAAGGACGCCGAGTCGCACGCCGAGGACGACAAGAAGCGCCGCGAGGTCGCCGAGGCGCGCAACAACGCCGAAGCGCTGGTCCACCAGACCGAGAAGCAGCTCGAGGAGTTCGGCGACAAGGTCGAGGCCGCCGACAGGGAGGCGATCGACACCGCGCTCGCCGAGCTGAAAGAGGTCAAGGACAAGGAAGACGCCGACCCCGAGGCCCTGCAGCAGAAGACGCAGGCGCTCGCCCAGGCCGCGATGAAGCTCGGCGAGGCGATCTACGCCCAGCAGCAGGCCGAGGGCGGCGACGAAGCCGCCGGCGGCTCCGAACAGGCCGAGGGCGAGGACGTCGTCGACGCCGAGTTCACCGAGGTGAAGGACGACGGCGACGACGACAGCGGCGAAGACAAGAAGACCGCGTAACGCGCGGCGCATGACGACGCCTCCCGCCCGGCGCGGCGCCCCGGCTCGCCGGGCGCGGCGAGGGGCGGGAGGCGTTTTCCTGTCGCGCCGCCGGCGCGACGCGCTGTGACACGGGATTGAACGCTATGCGGGATCAGGCATGAGCAAACGCGATTACTACGAAGTGCTCGGCGTGAGCCGCGATGCGGACGCCAAGGCGATCAAGTCCGCCTACCGCAAGCTCGCCATGGAGTACCACCCCGACCGCAATCCGGGCGACGAGGAGGCGGAGGTCAAGTTCAAGGAGGTCGGCGAGGCCTATTCGGTGCTCTCCGACGCCGACAAGCGGGCGGCCTATGACCGCATGGGCCACGCCGCGTTCCAGAACGGGGGCAATGGCCAGGGCCCGTTCGGCGCGGGCGGCTTCGCCGGCGGAGCGGCGGATTTCGCCGACATCTTCGAACAGGTCTTCGGCGAGGCGTTCGGCGGCGGCCGGCGGCGGCGCAACGGTCCGGCGCGCGGCTCCGATCTCCGTTACGACATGGAGATCACGCTCGAGGAGGCCTTCCACGGCAAGGACGCGACGATCCGCGTGCCCACGACGCTGGGCTGCGAGCGCTGCGGCGGCGACGGCGCCGAGCCGGGCACGGACGTCACGACCTGCGACACGTGCGCGGGCGCGGGGCGCATCCGGCGCACGCAGGGCTTCTTCACCATGGAGCAGACCTGTCCGACCTGCGGCGGGCGCGGCCAGTATGTCGAGACGCCCTGCCAGGAGTGCGACGGGGTCGGCCGCGTGCGCCAGACGCGCGAGCTCAACATCCAGATTCCGCCCGGCGTCGAGGACGGCATGCGCATCCGGCTCGCCGGCGAGGGCGAGGCGGGCGCCCGCGGCGGCCCGCGCGGCGATCTCTACATCTTCGTCTCGGTGAAGCCCCACGACATCTTCGAGCGCGACGGGCCCAATCTCTACTGCCGCGCCGCGGTGCCGATGGTCACCGCCGCGCTCGGCGGCGAGATCGAGGCGCCCACGATCGAGGGCGGCCGCGCCGAGATGCGCATCCCCGACGGCTCGCAGACCGGCAAGCGCATGCGCCTGCGCGGCAAGGGCATGACCAAGCTCAATTCCGGCGGGGCGCGCGGCGACATGTTCGTCGAGCTGTTCGTCGAGACCCCGCGCAAGCTGTGCGACCGGCAGAAGGAGCTCCTGCGCGAGTTCTGCGAGCTGTCCGGCGACGGCTGCAACCCCGAGAGCGAGGGCTTCTTCAAGAAGGTCCGCCGCTTCTGGGACGATGTCCGCGGCGACGACGAGGGCCCGCGCCCGAACGCGTGAGGCCTCGCTTGCCGCTAAGGTCGCACCGCGCCTAGACTTCGCGCCGGACAGGCGGAAGGGCGCGCGGTGGAGACCCTCTGGCTTCTGGCCATTCTGTTTCTCCTGAGCGGGCCGCTCGGCGCGGTGCTCGGGATCATCGCCGTCGTGCGCGCGGGACGCCTGTCGAACCGGCTCGCCGCGCTCGAACGCGGCGCGCGCCCGACCGGGCTGGAGGCGGCCGCCGCGGCCGCGGCGACGCCGAAATCCTCCGAGGTTTTCGAAGAACCGGCCGCCGACCCCGGGGCCGAAGCCGAACCCGCACCGGATGCGCCGGAGACGTCCGCCGCAAGCGCGCCAGCGCCCCCCACGTCCGGAACCGAAAGCGCCGCGCGCGAGCCCTTTTTCGCCGGCTTCGAACGCTGGCTGGCGCGCGGCTGGCTGGTCTGGGTCGGCGCGGCGACGCTGGCGCTGGGCGGCGGCTTCCTGGTCAAGCTCGCCCTCGACGAGGGCTGGTTCGGTCCCGCCGCCCGCGTGCTCGCCGCCATGGCCGCCGGTGCGGCGATGCTCGCCGCCGGCGAATACCTTCGCCGCAAGCCGATGGCGCTCGGCGCGAGCGGCACGGCCGGTCGCGCCGCGCCCGCGGCGCTGTCGGGCGCGGGGATCGTGACGATCTATGCGGCGATCTACGCCGCCCACGGCCTCTATCAGCTGATCCCGGGCGCGCTCGCCTTCGCCGGACTGGCGCTCGCCGCCGCCGACGCGGGGATCCTGTCGATCCGCCACGGCCCGGCGCTGAGCATCTTCGGGCTGATCGGCGCGTTTCTCGCCCCGGCGCTGATCGGCGCTGAAGAGCCCAACGCCGTCGCCCTGCTCGCCTATGTCTTCGCCGTCGCGATCGCGGGCTTCGCCGCCGCGCGTCTGCTCGATCACCGGCCCGCCGCGCTGATCGCGGTCGCCGGCGGCGTGATCTGGCCGCTGGTCTGGATCGCGGGCGCCTGGACCGAGCCCGGGGGCGCAGCGCTCGCGGCCTATCTGCCCGCCCTGCTCGCCGCAGGCCTTCTCGCCGGCCAGGATCAGGCGGTCGCGCCGCCGCCCGTCGACCGCCCGCTCGGACAGTGGGGCCGGCCGCCGATGGGGCTGCTCACCGCCTGGCTCGCCGCGGGCGGCGCGGCGATCGTGCTCCTCGCCCTGCTGCAGGCCGCCGATTACGGCGGCTACGCGCTGGCCGCGCTGTTCGCGCTGTCGGGCCTGGGCCTCGCCGCGGCGTGGCGGCGCGAGAGCTACGGCCCGGTCGCGGTGATCGTCGGCCTCGGGGCGGTGTTCGCGCTGATCGCGTGGCCGGAGGCCGCCCGCGACATCACCGGACCGACCGAGCAGCTTGACGTCTTCCTCGGCCAGGCCCCGCCGCCGCCCCTGCGCTTCGTTCCGACGGCGATGATCCTCGCGGCGCTGTTCGGGCTCGGCGGCTGGCTCGCCCTGCAGGCCCGGACGGTGAAAGCGCCCCTGGCGGCCGTCTCCGCCGGCGCGCCGGTGCTGATCTTCGCGACGGCCCATCTGCGCATCAACGGCTTGGAGACCGCGCCGGCCTGGGCGGCCGGCGCGGCGCTCTTGACGCTGGCCGGCGCCGTGGCCTGCAGGCGCATCGCCGCTTTGGAAGGCGGGTTCGACCGCGCGCCCGGCGCGGCGTCGGCCTATGCGCTGGGCGCGTCGGCGGCCGCCGCGCTCGCCGTCGGGGTCGCGCTCGAGCAGGTCTGGCTCAGCGCGGGCTTCGCGCTGGAGGCGCTGGCGGCGGCGTGGCTGTGGCGGCGCTTCCGCACGCCGGCCCTGCCGCTGGCGACGCTGTTGCTCGGCCTGCTCGCGGTCGCCCGGCTCGTCGTGTTCGGCGAGGCGTTCGAGCGCTCCCTCGGCGACTGGCCGATCGTCAACGGACTGCTGGTCGGATACGGCGTCTCGGCGGCGGCGCTTTGGGGCGCGGCGCGCCTGCTCAAGGACGGCGGCCGGCCCGCCGACGGCCCGCTCGTGCAAAGCCTGCTCGGCGCGTCCATCCTGCTGGGCGTCGGGCTCGTCACGCTCGAGATCCGCCACTGGATAAACGACGGCGCTCTCACCGCGGATTATCGCGGCTTCTTCGAGATCGGCCTGCAGACCAGCGCCTGGCTCGCCGTCGCCGCGGCGCTGCGCTGGCGTCTGGGTCCGAGCTTAACGCTCGCCCCGCGCATCGCCGAGCCGGTGTTGGCCGGACTCGCCGGCTTCCAGGCTGTGTTCTGGCTCGTCTGGCTCGCCAATCCCTGGTGGGGCGCGCCGCCCGTGCAGGCCCACGCCCAAGATCTCGGCGGACCGGTCCTGAACACCCTCCTCGTCGGTTATGCGGCGCCGGCGGGCCTCGCCGGCGCGCACGCGCTGGCGCTTGGAGCGCAGGGACGGCGCTGGCCGGCGCGGCTCATGGGCGGCCTCGGCGTACTGCTGGGCGGCGTGTGGCTGCTGCTCGCCGTCAGACAGGGCTTCCAGGGCTGGGAGACGATGGCGAGCGGGGCGGTCGGCGAGGCCGAAGGCTACGCCTATTCGGCGGTTCTGCTGGTCTACGCGGCGGGCCTGCTGGCGGCCGGCGTCATCCGTCGCCAGGCCAATCTGCGCTATGTCGGGCTCGGCCTGCTCGCGGCGGTGACGGTCAAGGTTTTCCTGCTCGACATGGCCGCGCTGGAAGGCGTCTGGCGCGCGCTGTCCTTCCTCGGCCTGGGCGCGGCGCTGGTCGCGCTGTCGCTGTTCTATCAGCGGGTCGCGCCGCGGCTCGGCGGCGAAACGGCCTCGACCCGCGGCGATTGACGCGACCGCTCTGGCGGGACCGCGATCTGCGGCTGTAGGCTTCCGCCAGGCGATTCGTTTCTGGACAGGGAGACCGCCGGGATGGCGCAATCCGCGCAGACCCTCAACATCGCGGTGATCGGCGCATCGGGCCGGCTCGGCCGGCTCGTGCTGGCCGAGGCGATCCGCCGGCCCGGCCTCCGGCTCGTCGGCGGCATGGTCAGCTCGGATTCGATCAATCTCGACGCCGATCTCGGCGAGCTCGCCGGTCTGAGCTATCTCGGCCTGTCGACGGTGAGCGCGCTGGAGGAGGCAATCGACGGCGCCGACATCGTCATCGACGTCTCCGCGCCGAAGGTCACCGCCGCGATCGCCGGGCGGCTCGCCGCCGGCGGCGGTCCGGCGCTGGTCACCGGCGTGACCGGGCTCGACGCCGGCCAGCGCGACACGCTGCGTGCGGCCTCCGAGCACATGGCGGTCCTGCATGCGCGCAATTTCTCGCTGGGCGTGGCGGTGATGGAGCGCCTGGTCGGCGAGGCGGCCGCCGCGCTCAAGGCCGACCAGTTCGACCTCGAGATCGTCGAGACGCATCACAAGCGCAAGGCCGACGCCCCGTCGGGAACGGCCCTGACGCTGGGCGAGGCGGCGGCGGCCGGCCGCGGTGAACCATTCGATTCAGTGGCCCGGTTCGAGCCGCCGCACGGCGATGGACGCGGCCCGATCGGGACCATCGGGTTCGCCGCGGTGCGCGGCGGCGGCGTGGTGGGCGAGCACGCCGTGCGCTTTCTCGGCGCGATGGAGGAGGTGGCGATCAGCCACCGCGCGTTCGACCGGGCGATCTTCGCCAAGGGCGCGATCGAGGCCGCGCTGTGGCTGCGCGGGAAACCGGCGGGATTCTACACGATGGCCGACGTCGCCGGCGGGTGACGCGGACTGATTACTGGAACAGCTCCAGCTGACCGTCGCGGGCGGCTGTCGGCGGCGCGGCCGGGCTCCGGCGCAGCGTGCGTCGCGGACCCGGTGCGACGCGGACAGGTTCGGCGCTGACGCTGAGCCCCAGCTCGGCGGCCTTGGCCTTCACCGCGGAGTCGGGACGGCCGAGCTTCAAGGAGATCACGCGAACGGGCGCGCCCTTGCGCGCCAGCGCCTTGAGATCGGCGATGTCGTCGCGCCGCCAGCGCTTGCCGGCGTTGCGCCCGTAGCCTTCGGATTTGACCCCGTAAACCATGCGTTCGCTCCCATTCGTCGATGGGAACATATGCGGAACATCTGATTCTGTCAACGATGTTCTATCTCTGTTCCGCGCATGGTTAACGCACGACGCGGCGCGCCGGTTCCGAGCCCGCGCCTACCAGCTCCCGACATTCTCCATCGACTTCCAGGGCTCGGCGGGCTCCTGCGGCTCGCCGGCCTGGAGCAGTTCGATCGAGATGCCGTCGGGGGATTTGACGAACGCCATGCGCCCGTCGCGCGGCGGCCGGTTGATCGCGTAGCCCATGCCCTGCAGGCGCGAGCACAGCGCGTAGATGTCCTCCACGCGGAAGGCGAGATGGCCGAAATTCCGGCCGCCGGAATACTCTTCGGGGTCCCAGTTGTAGGTCATCTCGATCATCGGCAGGCCCGAAGGCAGCGGGCCGTCGAAATCCTCGAGCCCGCTGCGGGCGATGTCGTCGCCGGCGGCGAGGAAGATCAGGGTGAAGCGGCCGGCCTCGTTGTCGACCCGGCGCACCTCGCGCAGGCCGAGCCCGTCGCCGTAGAAGCGCAGGCTCTCCTCGACATCGGAGATGCGCACCATCGCGTGCAGATATTCCATGAGGTCTCCTCTCCGGCTGCGTGCGGTCCGGCGTGAACGGATTCAAGCCTCGTCGGCGGCTTCGTCGGATGAGGTCACGGGCCGCGCGCGTCGGGCCCATTTCGGCCGGCGCCGCCAGCCCGTCTCCTCGGGGATCGGCTCGCCGCGGGCCCGCGCCAGCGCATGGCTCCATGGTTCGGGCGCGCGCCGGTGATGCAGGCGCGCGAACACGGCCGCGGCGGCGGCCCAGACCGCCACGATGCCGAAGAACAGCGCGAACATGAAGGCGTAGCCGCCCCGGCCGGCCCATTCCGGCGCGCCGACGGCCAGCCATATCGCGTCGTACAGCGCGGGCACGAGGAGCATGGCGACGGGGCTGAGCGCGAGCGCCGAGCCCGCCGCGCCGGCGGCGTAGAGCGCCCCGCGCGGCTGGAAGGTGCGCAGATAGAGCGCGGTGAACTCGGTCTCGCCGATCCCTGCGATGGTCGCGGGCTTCTCCGCCTTCCTGAGCGCGTACTCGGCGGCGGCGTCTTCCTTGAGCGCGCGGACGGCGACCGCCCAGCGCGCGAGGCAGGCCAGCGCGAATCCGCCAAACGCGACAGCGAACAGATAGAGGGACAGTTCGAACATGCCCCCCTATCTAATCGCTCGCGGCCTCGTATGCGAGCATGGCGCGCTTTCGCGGCAGTCCCCAGTGATAGCCGGTCAGCCGCCCGTCGCTCGACAGCACGCGATGACACGGGATCAGCCAGCTCACCGGATTGGCGCCGACCGCCGCGCCGACGGCGCGCGCGGCCTTGGCCGTGCAGACCCGCTCGGCGACGTCGCGATAGCTCACCGCCCGGCCCGGCGGGATCGCCAGCAACGCCCGCCACACCTGGCGGCGCCAGGGCGTGCCGTAGAGCGCCAGCGGGATCGGATCGCCGGACGCGCCGTCGAAGGCCCGCGCGGCCCAGTCGGCGGCGACGGCGTCGTCCCGGCGGATCACGGCGTCGGGAAAGCGCGCGGCGAGATCGGCGAGCGCGTGTTCCTCGTCGCCGGCGTCGGCGAAGGCCAGTCCCGACAAACCCTTCGGCGCGACGAGGAAGACGCCCATTCCGAACGGGGTGGGCGCGTAGCCGGCGGCGAACTCGAGACCGGCGCCGGCGCGCTTGGCCTCGCCGGGCGTGACGGCCTCCTCGGCGATGAAGACATCGTGCAGCCGCGAGGGCCCGGAAAGGCCGGTCTCGAACGCCGCGTCCATGACGCTCGCCCCGTCGGCGAGCAGCCGGCGCGCCGCGGCGTGGGTGAGGGCGGACAGCATCCGTTTCGGGCTGGCGCCCGTCCAGCGGGTGAACACGCGCTGGAAATGGTGGGGCGACAGGCCGGCGGCGTCGGCCACGTCGTCGAGCGCGGGCTGATCGCGCCAGTGGGCGTCGAGATAGTCCAGCGCGGCGACGATGCGCGGATAATCGCGCGAGCGCTCGTCGAGCGGGGCGGGGCGGGCGAGGGTCTCGGTCGTCATGACGCCAGAGTGGGCGAGCCGGTCAGGCCGCGCCACCCGATTCTTGCGCCGGCGCGGGACCCCGCGCCCGGCGCGCCTTCGCCAGCGCGTCGCGCATTGCTTCGGCCAGACTTTCGCGCTCGCGCGGCGACAGCATCGCGCCGATGACCAGGCTCTTGCCCATGGCGGTGAGCCGGGCCTGCACGTCGGGTTCGCCCTCGCCGGCGAGCTCCACCCGCGTCCAGGCCGCCGGCAGGCGGTAGCGGGTCACCCGGCCCGCCGGCCAGCTGCGCGCCACGCGGATCTCGTCGGGCGTGACCTGCACGATCTCGCGGCGCCGGCCGTCGCGATAGCTCAGCCGAAAACAGATCCAGATCAGCAGAACATCGAGGCCGAAATAGCCGAGCACCGGCCAGGCGCCCATCGACACGAAGGCGATCCCGGCGGCGAAGCTGATCACGGTGAGGCCGGCCATCAGGAAGTAGAAAGCCGGATGGGGCAGCGAGCGATGCGGGCGTATCTCGGCGTCGAACAGCACGCGGTCATCGTCCTTCGAACCGGACGGGGCGGCCTCGGCGGGCCAGGTTTCGATGACGCGGCGGCGCTCCATGGCGTCGAAGATAGGCTCCGCGCGCCGCGGCTCCCACCCCGAAGCTGCACGCGGGATGAACGCTTCGGCCTTTCTCGAGCCGCAATCAGGGCTTACATCGAAACCCATGACGAATCTCGCGCTCCTCCTTTCGACGCTCGCCAGCCTCGCCCAGGCCGGCGAAGCGCTTCCCGCCGGCGACGCGCCCGCGGAGACGCCGCCGGCCGAATCCGCCGAGTCAGCGCCGGCTGAAACCGACGCCGGCGCCGCCGCGGAAGAGCCCGACGCCGAGCCTTTGACCGACGGGGCAGCGGCCGCTCTCGACGACCCGGCGCCCGAGACGCTCGAAGCCGACGACGGGACCGATCGCGCCGACTCCGAGGAGATCGCGCGCGTGCAGGCCTGGCTCGACGGGCTCGACACGCTGTCGGGCCGCTTCACCCAGGTCGCCGCCGACGGCGAAACCACGCAGGGGACGGTCCATCTCGACCGGCCGGGCCGGGCGCGTTTCGACTATGACGATCCGACGCCGGTGCTGCTGGTCGCCGACGGGACGACCGTGGCCGTGGCCGATCTCGCGCTGGAGACCATCGACCGCGCGCCGATCCGCGCCACGCCGATGCGCTGGCTGCTGGCCGAGGATCTCGATCTCGCCGCCTCCGGCGCCGTCGTCGAGGCGGAGCGCTATGACGACGAGCTTTTCGTCTCGCTGGAGGATCCCGAGGGCGAGACCGAGGGCCGGCTGACGCTGGTCTTCGCCGATCCGGATCCGGACGCGCCCGCCGGGACGATGACGCTGCGCGGCTGGTACGCCGTCGACGCCATGGGCGGGCTCACCCAGATCACGCTCGACGAGGTCGAGCGCGGCGGCGATCTCGACCCCCGCCTGTTCATCCTCGACGACGAAGACGTAATGGGCGACGACCGGCGCCGCGGCCGCCGCCGCTGAGGAGGCGGCGACGGAGCGACGGCTCCGCGCCTCTTGATCCCGGGCTTCGCGTCGGCCACTTGTGTCGCCTGTTCCGAGCCCGCAGGAGATCCTCATGAGCGAGACGCGCGACTTCCCCGGCTGGCGGGGCACGACGATCCTGTGCGTGCGCAAGAACGGCGCGGTCGCGCTGGCCGGCGACGGCCAGGTCTCGATCAACAACACGGTCGTGAAAGCCACCGCCAAGAAGGTCCGCCCGATCGCGGGCGGCAAGGTCGTGGCCGGCTTCGCCGGCGCCACGGCGGACGCCTTCGCCCTGTTCGAGCGGCTCGAGGGCAAGCTCGAGACCTATCCCGACCAGCTCGCCCGCGCCTGCGTGGAGCTCGCCAAGGACTGGCGCACCGACCGGTATCTGAGACGGCTCGAGGCCATGCTCATCGTCGCCGACGCCGACGAGACCTACATGCTCACCGGAGCGGGCGACGTGCTAGAACCCGAAGCCGGGCTCGCCGCGATCGGATCGGGCGGCAATTTCGCGCTGGCCGCCGCCCGCGCGCTGATGGATTACGAGGACGATCCCGAGACCATCGCGCGCAAGGCGATGGGCATCGCCGCGGAGATCTGCGTGTTCTCCAACGACAATCTCACCGTCGAGCGGCTCGGCGGGTCTAGTTGATCGGCCGCGGCGCCTCGGTCTGCACCGTGTAGTCGATCGTGAAGCCGTCCACGAACGGGATCTCGATCGGATAGCTGACATCGGCGCTGATGCGCGTCACGGGCAGTTCGGCGGGGTCGTCTTCGGTGCCGTAGTTCACGTCGACGAAAGTGACGTCGATGGTCATGCCGTTGATGTCGCCGAGCAGGGCGTTGAGCCGCCGTTCGTACTGAGCTTCGCTCAGCGAGCCGTCGAGCATCAGCAGGCGGCTCGTCTCCTCCATCGCCCACTGCACCGAGGACAGCGTGTAGAAGGCGTTGCCGAACACGATGGTCGCGACCAGCAGCGTCACCAGGACGGGCGTGATCATCGCGAACTCGATCGCGGTGGCGCCGCGGTCGTCGGCGCGCAGGGCGGCGAAGGGGGCGAGACGACGGGCCATCATCGGATCCTGATCTGATCGGAATAAGCAGTCGATCGATGGAGGAACACGCCGTCGAGCGTGCCGGAGACCTCCACGGATACGTAGGCGAAGGGCACCGTCATGTCCGGACACGGCTGGTCGCAGGCCGACGCGGCCCCGGCGCACTCGCAGATCCGGCTCACCGAGACGGTCCCGTCCTGGGGCATCTCGGTCCAGGCGTTGAGGATGACGGACTCGGCGCGGCTCATGTCGCTGCCGCCGGCCATCAGGTACTGCGCGCCGGCGCGCGTGGCCGCAAGCATGTCGGAGCGGTCATAGGCGATCTTGCCCAGATCGATGATGCCGATCAGCAGCGCGACCAGGATCGGCGCGATCAGGGCGAACTCCACCGCGGCGTTGCCGCGGCGATCGCGGGCGAGACGGGAGAGCAAGGCGTGTCGGATGCGGTTCATGGCTGACCCCTATTCCACCAGCTGGACGAGGCCGGGAACGTCGACCGTGGGGATGGACGCGTTGGCGCAATTCGAGTCGAAGCTTGTGTTGCCGCTGACATCGACCCAGCGCGAGATGACCCGCGTGCAGCCGGCCGAGCCGTTGAAATCGCCGCGCATCATCACTTCCTGGTTCGGAAAATAGAGCACGCCCTCGAGGCTCGAGTCCGCCGTGCCGTTGAAGATCGCGTCGACCGCCGATCCGTTGTTGCGGTCGCCGAAAAAGAGCACGCCGGCATAGGTTCCGGAACTCGGCGCGGTGAGATCCACCGTCGCCGTGCCGTTCATCCGCACCCGGCCGTTATTGCGCACGTAGATCGTCACGCCGTCGCCGACGATATTCGAGTTTCCATTGGCGGTGACGTCGCCCGAAACGACGTAGACGCCCGGCTCCATCGTGATGTCGCCGCGCAGGTCGAGACCGCCGCAATAATGACCCGGAGTGACCGTCTTGGGCTGATGCGGCGGTCCGCCGGGAACATTCGTGCAGCCCCCCGGGATCGACGGGGCGGGAAGGCTTTCATAGGGATCCGGCGCCGGGGGCGCGTTCTCGCGCGGCTCGGAGCAGTCGGTCAGGGTGAGATTGGCGGTCGCGTCCACGCCGCCGACAGCGGTGGCGCAGGTCGTCGTCACCGTGCCCGACCCCTGAACGCTCAGCGCATCCGACGCGATCGAATTCGACATGAGCTGGCAGTCCGTCAGCGAGGCGTTGGAGTTGCCGGTGAAGATCATGGCGTCGGATTCGAACTGCTCGAGCGCCAGGATGCAGGCCTCGCCGGGCTCCTGGAACAGGGCCACCGCGCGCACGCTGATGGTGACGTCGGAATCGAGGAACAGCGCCGAGAACAGGCGCGGATAGGTCTGGTCGATCCGGACCTCGACGGCGCGGTTGTGCTGGTTCGGACCGCCCGTCGGCGGATTGTTGATCGTCAGCGCGCCGATCGAGGCGTCGAAGCCGTGGCGCGCGGCTTCCTCCTGGACGACGGCGTTGAGGCTGTCGCCGCCCGATCGCGCCGCCACGGCGCCGGAATATGCCGCGATGTCGGCGCTCATCTGCGCCACCCGCTGCTTGTAGAACCAGTAGCCCGCCTCAACGCCGAGTCCCGCCGACCCGACCAGCACCGGCGCGGCGAGCGCGGTGATGATCGCGGCGTGGCCGCGGCGTTCGGCGACGAACCGCCTGAAGATTTCGAATGCGTTCCGCATTGGCGCACCACCCGACTATTCTGACGGGAGTATGCGCACGCTTCGGTTAAGGCGCTGTTAGAACATATAGTTAGGATTTCGTTAGCAACGGCGCGTCGGATTCCGGGCATGATTGCGCCTCCTACTCCGTCAACTGGATGAGGCCCGGCACGTCGATCGTGTCGATGCTGGAGTTCGAGCAGTTGGAGTCGAAGCTGGTGTTGCCGCTGACATCGACCCAGCGCGCGACGATCCGCGTGCAGCCGCCCGAACCCGTGAAGTCGCCGTTCATCTGGACTTCCTGGTTCGGGAAGTAGAGCGCGCCTTCGAGGCTGGAGTCGGCGGTGCCGTTGAAGATCGCGTCGACCGCCGAGCCGTTGTTGCGGTCGCCGAAAAAGACCACGCCGGCGTAGGTCCCGCTCATCGGAGCGGTCAGATCGACATAGCCGGTGCCGTTCATCCGGACATTGGCGTTGTTGCGCAAATAGATGGTCACCCCGTCGCCGACCACGCTGGCGCCGCCGTTGATGACCAGGTCGTCGGACAGGACGTAGACGCCGGGCTCCATGTCGACGCTGTTGTGGATGTTCATGCCGTTGCAATAGTGCCCCGGCTGGATGGTCTGGACCTGGTTCGCCGCGCCGGGCACCGACCTGCAACCCGACGGGATGGCGGGCGCGGGCAGGTCTTCGTAGGGGTCCGGCGCCGGGGGCAGGTTCTCGCGCGGCTCGTCGCACTCGGTCATGGAGAGATTGGCCGTCGCCTCGACCTCGCCCACGGCGTTGGCGCAGGTGGTGGTCACCGTGCCCGAGCCCTCGACGGTCAGCGCGTCGCTCGCGATCGAGTTCGACATCAGCTCGCAGTCGGTGAGCGTTGCCGCCGAGCTGCCCGTGAAGGTCAGGGCGTCGGAATCGAACTGGTCGAGCGCCAGGATGCAGGCCGGTCCGGGCTCCTGGAAGGTCGCCACGGCGCGCACGCTCATCGTGACGTCGTTGTTCAGGAACAGCGAAGACAGAAGTCGGGGGTGGGTCTGGTCGAGGATCACCTCGACCGAGCGCACGTTCTGGTTCCAGCCGGAGGTGGGCGGATGATTGACCGTCAGGGAGCCGAGCGCGGCGTCGTAGCCGTGACGGCCGGCCTCCTCCTGCGCGGCGGCCTGGATCGCGCTCTCGTTTTCTCCCGCCCGCGCGGCGGCCGCGCCGGCGTACGCCGAGACGTCGGCGGCCATCTGGGCGACGCGCTGCTGGTAGAACCAGAGCCCAGCCTCGATCCCGAGGCCGGCCGAGCCGACGAGCACCGGCGCGGCCAGCGCGGTGATGATCGCGGCGTGGCCCTGAACGCTGGCCGGAAATTTGCGAGCAAGCTCGCAGATGGATCGAAACATGACGCGCACCCTTCGAGGGCAGACTGTCCCGAGGGTCGCGCCGTCAGTTTAAGTCTTTGTTAGGAAACGTGGTTTCCGAGAAATTTACCCTGCGCCGCTGGCGGCGGGCGCCTCCGTCGCGAAGATCATCGACTCGTCCCGGAACGCCTTGAATTCCAGCGCATTGCCGCTGGGGTCGCGGACGAACATCGTCGCCTGCTCGCCGGGCTGATTTTCGAAGCGCACATAGGGCTCGACGATAAAATCGCAGCCCGCATCGGTGAGCGTTACGGCGAGGCTCTCCCAGTCCTCCCAGTCGAGGATCAGCCCGAAATGACGCACCGGGACGTCGTGACCGTCGACCGGACTGGTCGCGGCGTGGTCGCATTCGTCGGGCGCGAGATGGGCGACGATCTGGTGGCCGTGAAAGTCGAAATCGACCCAGCGTTCGCTCGAGCGGCCCTCCCGGCAGCCCAGCGTTTCGCCGTAGAAGCGTCGCGCGGCGGCGAGGTCGTGAACGGGAAAGGCGAGATGGAATCGGGGGCGGGCCATGGGCGAATTTCCGTTGCGGGCTTTCTTCGCAGCGCCGCTCAGCCTACATGAGGCGCTCCGTCCGGCAATCATCCGACCGCGATATCCATGACCGACTTCTCTCCCCGCGAGATCGTCCACGAGCTCGACCGTCACATCATCGGCCAGCACGACGCCAAGAAGGCCGTCGCCATCGCGCTGAGAAACCGCTGGCGGCGCAAGCGCCTGCCGGAGGAACTCCGCGAGGAGGTCACGCCGAAGAACATCCTGATGATCGGCCCGACCGGCGTGGGCAAGACCGAGATCTCGCGGCGCCTGGCCAAGCTCGCCGGGGCGCCCTTCCTCAAGGTCGAGGCGACCAAGTTCACCGAAGTCGGCTATGTCGGCCGCGACGTGGATTCGATCGCCCGCGATCTCGTCGAGGTCTCGATCGGCATCGTCCGCGACCGCAAGCGCGAGGAGGTCCGCGCCAAGGCGCAGGGCGCCGCCGAGGAGCGCGTGCTCGACGCCCTGGTCGGACCCGGCGCGGGCTCGGCGACGCGCGAAAGCTTCCGCAAGAAGCTTCTCGCCGGCGAACTCGACGACAAGGAGATCGAGATCGAGCTCGCCGAGGAGACCTCGCCGATGCAGGGCCTCGACATTCCCGGCATGCCCGGCGGGGTGGGCATGATCAATCTGTCGGAACTGCTCGGAAAGGGGTTGGGCCAGAAGCGCAAGACGGTGCGCACCACCGTCCGCGAGGCCTACGACCCGCTCATCGAGGAGGAATCCGACAAGCTCATCGACGACAGCCACATCCAGCAGGAGGCGATCAAGCTCGCCCAGGAGGAGGGCATCGTCTTCCTCGACGAGCTCGACAAGATCGCCGCGCGCGCCGAGGGCCGCGGCGCCGACGTCTCCCGCGAGGGCGTCCAGCGCGACCTGCTGCCGCTGATCGAAGGCGCCACGGTGGCCACCAAGTACGGGCCGGTGAAGACCGACCACGTCCTGTTCATCGCCTCGGGCGCCTTCCACGTCACCAAGCCGAGCGATCTCCTGCCTGAGCTGCAGGGCCGGCTGCCCATCCGCGTCGAGCTCAAGGCGCTCACGCGCGAGGATTTCCGCGCCATCCTGACCGAGCCGGAAGCGAGCCTGGTGACCCAGTATGTCGCGCTTATGAAGACCGAGGACGTCGCGCTCGACTTCCAGGAATCGGCGATCACCGCGATCGCCGACTACGCCGCCGAGGTCAATTCCAGCGTCGAGAATATCGGCGCGCGCCGCCTGCAGACGATCATGGAGCGGCTGGTCGAGGAGATCAGCTACACCGCCTCCGACCGGTCCGGCGAGACGATCACCATCGACGCCGACTACGTGAAGGATCGCGTCGAGGCGCTCGCCAAGGACGCCGACCTGTCGAAATTCATTCTCTAGCGCTTATCGCCTGAGCATGACGTAGAACGCCCCGCTTCCGCCGTGGCGGCGATGGGCGGTGGCGTAGCCCGACGCCAGCTCGGCGAAGTCCGGCTCGGCCATCCAGCGCGTGAACGCGCGCCGCAGCACGCCGGGAAGCGGCGACGCCTCGGGATCCCACGGTTCGTGGCGGCGCCGGTCGAGCGCGCGCGCGCCCGCGCCCTTTCCGGTGATCACCAGCACGGTCCTCATGCCGTTCGAACGGGCGCGGGCGAGAAAGCCGAGCAGGTCGCGCCGGGCGCGCGCCTCGGTGAGCCCGTGCAGATCGAGTCGGGCCTCGACCTCGACGCGGCCGCGCCGGACGCGTTTCTCGCCGCCGCGATCGGCCGGCGCCTTCGGCGCCGAAGCCGCGCGCATCGCCGCCGCCGACGCGTCGCCGCGGGGCGCGGATTCATGCCGGGGCTCGGCCGGCGCTGCATCAGACGGCGACGCCAGGCGCTCGCGGCGGCTCTGGTCGAGCGGCTTCACCGTGCTCGCCACGCGCCGCCAGAGCTCGCGCTCCTCGGGGCGCAGCGGGCGCGACGGGCGGCGGCTCATGAACTGTCGGCGAGCCGGGCGGCGACGGGCCTGGGCAGAAACACCCGCCAGCGGGCGTCGGTCGCGTTCTGCCGGCCGGCCCGGTATCCGGCCTCCTCGCCCCATCCGAAGAAGAGATCGCCGCGCAGCGGTCCCTCGATCGCGCCGCCGGCGTCCTGGGCGATCACCAGGCCCGACCAGTCGGGCTCGCCGGGCAGCGTCGCGGAGAGATAGACCGGCGCGCCCCAGGCGTGATGCCGGGGATCGACGGCGAGGCTCGCCATCGGCGTGAGCGGCGCGCCCTGCCCGCCCAGCGGCCCCAGGTCCGGGTCGGTCAGCGGTTCGAGATTGAAGAAGACATAGCGCGGATTCTCGTTGAACAGCGGCGTCCAGGCCTCCGGCCCGCGCGCGTTCAGCCAGGCTTCGATATCGTCCTTGGACGCGTCGTGCTCGGACAGTTCGCCGCGCTCGATCAGCACCCGCCCGATGGAGACATAGGGCCGGCCGTTATGCGCGGCGAACTGGGCGCGCGCCTGCGAACCGTCGGGATAGACCAGCCGGCCCGAGCCCTGGATCTGCAGGAAGAAGACGTCGACGGGCCGGCCCCAGGCGAGCGGCACGCCGAGGTCCTGCGCCTCGATCTCGGCGCGCGTCCGGTATGGCTCGAACGTTCGTTCTGTCGCATACCCAACGATCCTGCGGCCCTCGAGACCGGCGATGAACTGACCCAGATCGCCAGTCAGAAGATCATCCGGACGCGCCCGGATCGCCATCGAGAATTCGTCCTCGGGGCGGGCCCGCACGGGGATCGTCGGCTCGTAGTATCCCGTCAGCCGACCCGTGCCCGAAATCTCGAATGGTGTGAACGTTCGTTCAAAAAATGCGCGTGCGCCGTCGGCCGTCATGTCGGCGAACTGCAGCATCGAGGCCTGCAGGCAGACCTCGCGCCAGTCGCCGGCGCGGCCCGCCCAGGGCGCGTTCGGATTGAGGAGTTCGGCGTCGGGCCGGGCGTCGATCCGCGCGCAGCTGCGCGCCAGCGCGACGAGCGCCGGGCGCGGATCGTGGCCGTCCCAACCGGGCAGCGCGGCGAAATCGACGCGATCGAGATCGAGCCGGGCCGCGGCCGGTTCCGGCGCGGGCGGCGCGGCCGGCGGCGCCGTCGTGCAGGCCGAAAGCGCGACGAGACAGAGCAGGGCGGCGAGGCTAGACCGGCTTGACCGCGGCGAGGAGCCAGTTCGGATCGGGATCGGCGACATCGCGTTCAAAGCTCCAGATCTCGTCCACGGTGTCGAGGGTGTTGAGGTCGCCGGCGACGACCGCGCCATCCGTGTCGCGCGTTTCCGTCGCCAGCTCCGCAGTGAATCGGATCTTCACCCTGGCCCGGCTTTCGTTAAGGGAAGCTTCAACGATCTCGGCGGCCTTGATCCGCTCGACCTCGGTGGTCTGGGTTTCGCCGGCCGCATCGCGCTTGTCCATCGCCTCGCTCCAGCGCGCGAAGACCCGCTCGGACAGCAGCGGACGCAGCGCGTCGCGATCCCCCTTCGCGTAGTTCTCGACGATCATCTGGTAGGCCTTGCGGGCGCCCTCGACGAAGCCTTCGGGATCGAAGCCCGGATCCGCCGCGGCGATCGCCGACAGGCCGTCGGCGGCCGGGCCGGAGAACACCGGCGCGCGCGCCGTCTCTCCGCCGAGATCCGCAGTCGGCGCCGGCGCGCCCGGGGCCGGGCGCGCCTGGCCCTGCGCGGCGCGGCGTTCGCGCGCATGCTCTTCCGGGGAGCGGCCGGTGGGACGCCCCAGCGTCAGGTAGAGCCGCACGGCGAGAAACACGGCCAGGCCGGCGAAGAAAAGTATCTGGAGAAGTTCCATCGTCGGCGCGGGTCCTTGCTCGCAATGCCGCTTCAGCGACTACATATAGGCAAGACAGGCCGCGGCGTCAGCCCGGGCCTGCACGCCGCCGGCGCGCTTGCCGCCGTGCGCGGGGCGTGTTACCCGCCCGGCCGTTCCGAAATCACTCGCCAGCCGACGCCGGCTCGCATCACCGACGAGACCGCCATGACCGACGCGCCCGAAAGCTCCGACCCGAACGCCGACGTGCAGCCGCCGCAGGTGCGCGTCGTCGGCCAGTACATCAAGGACCTGTCCTTCGAGAACCCCGGCGCGCCGGATACGCTGCGCAGCAGCGGTCAGCCCGAGATCGACATGGCGATCGACGTGCGCGCCCGCGGCCTCGGCGAGGATCACTACGAGGTCGAGCTCCACCTCTCTGCCAAGGCGGGACGTCAGGACACGACGATGTTCATCGCCGAGCTCGTCTATGCGGGCCTGTTCCACATCCGCAATATCGACGAGCGCGCCCGCGACGCCTTCCTGCTGATCGAGTGCCCGCGCATCCTGTTCCCGTTCGCCCGGCGCATCCTGGCCGACGCCACGCGCGACGGCGGCTTCCCGCCGCTGATGCTCGAGCCGGTGGATTTCGCCGCGCTGTACCGTCAGCGGCTGGCGAGGCAGCAGCAGGGCGAGGGCGGAGACGCCCCCGCCGGCGGCGAGGCGTAGGCGGGCCGCGACTCCTATTCGTCGACCCGCGGCGCAACCTCGATCACGCCGAGTTCGACCCAGACACTGGTTTCCATCTCCGCGACGAACTCGGCGTGCGCGGCGCGTTCCTCCGGCGTCGATCTCGGCGCCAGCGGCTCCGGGCGCGGCGGCCGCGCGGGGAACTCCACCTTCGCGCCCGCCGCCGCGCCGCCGGCGAACTCCAGCCGACGCTCCCGGCCCCCGTGCAGCTCAAGATAGACTTCGGCCAGCAGGTAGGCGTCGATCAGCGCGCCGTGCTTGGTCCGGCTGTCGAGCGAGATGTCGAAGCGCTTGCACAACGCGTCGAGGCTCGCCGGCGCGCCCGGAAAACGCTCGCGCGCCATCGCCGCGGTGTCCTTGAAGCGGTCGTCGGCGATGGCCGGCCGGCCGCAGCGCTCCAGCTCCATGTTGATGAAGCCCCGGTCGAAGGGCGCGTTGTGGGCGACCAGCGGCGCGTCGCCGACGAAGGCGAGGAACTCGTCGACGATCTCGGCGAAGACCGGCTCGTTCTCGAGCATCTCGCGGGTGTGACCGGTCACCTCGGTGACCTCGGCGGGGATGTCGCGCTCGGGATTGATCAACTTGCGGAATTCACGCCCGGTCGGGATCAGCCCCTCGACCTCGACGCAGCCGATCTCGGTGATCCGGTCTCCGGACAGCGGATCGAGCCCCGTCGTCTCGGTGTCGAATATGATCTCGCGCGTCATCCCGTCTGCTCCATGTCCTTCAGCGCCGCGCGCACCTGGGCGCGCGCGTCCTCGACGCCCTTCGACGTGTCGATCACATAATCGGCCCGACGCCGTTTCTCCGCATCGGGAAGCTGCCGCGCAAGGATGGCGTCGAGCTTCTCCGGCGTCATCCCCGGCCGGGCCAGCACGCGGTCACGCTGCACCGCTTCGGGCGCGCTGACCACCATCACGACATCAACGGCATCGTGCAGATCCGCCTCGAAAAGCAGGGGCGCGTCCATGACGACGAAGCGCACGCCGTCGGCCCGCGCAGCTTCGAGAAAGCGCGACCGCGCCTCGGCGACCAGCGGATGGACGATGCGCTCCAGCCTCTCGAAGCCGACGGGATCGTCGTGCAGCGCCGCGGTCAGCCGGTCGCGATCCACCGCGCCGTCAACGACGCAGCCGGGGAAGGCGGCCTCGACGGGCTCCACCGCCGCGCCGCCCGAGGCGTAAAGCGAGGCGACCACGGCGTCGGCGTCGAACACGCGCGCGCCCTCGTCGGCGAGCAGCTTGGCCGTCGTCGACTTGCCCATCCCGATCGAGCCGGTCAGTCCGATGACGATCATCGCCGCGCCTCCAGCTCTTCGACCAGCCGGGCGCGGATATCGATATCCGGCGGCGCGGCGCCAAAGAAGGCCTCGAAGCTGGGCCGCGCCTGACCGATCAGCATGGCCAGCCCGTCGACCGCGCGCCGGCCGCTTGCCCGCGCCGCCGCCAGAAGCGGCGTCTCGAGCGGATCATAGACCATGTCGAACACCAGCGCGTCCGGCGCCGCGGCGTCGAGCGCGATGCCGAGCGTCGGCTGACCGGTCATCCCCAGCGAGGTGGCGTTGATGATCAGGGCCGCGTCGGCGAGCGCTTCGGCGCCGGCGGACTCGTAAATCACCGCATCCACTCCGAAAGCGTCGGCCAGCGTCCGGGCGCGGGCCGGCGTGCGGTTGACGATCCGGATCTCGCGATCGGTCCCGGCCAGAACCGCCAGCGCCGCGCGCGCCGCGCCGCCCGCCCCGATCAGAACCGCCGGACCTGCGCCCGCATCTCCGCCCTCGCCGAGCGCGGCGCGCACGCCGGCGACATCGGTGTTGTCGGCGAAGAGTCCGCCTTCGGCCGTCGTGAGAAGAACATTCGCCGCGCCGATCCGCCGGGCGGTTTCGCTGGCCGCATCGGCGAGCGCGAGCGCGGCCTCCTTGTGCGGCAGGGTGATGTTGATCCCCCGCACGCCGAGACCCGGCAGGGCGCGCGCCGTCTGTTCGAACTGGTCCGGGGAGACCTCGAAGGCGGCGTAGCGGGCGGGAATGCCGGCGGCCTCGAGCCAGGCGTTCATCATGGTCGGCGAAAGCGAGTGCGCCACCGGCCAGCCCGCGACGCCCGCCGCGGTGGGACGCCCCGGCGCGCGGCTCATGCCGGCGCCGCGCCGTGATCGCGCAGCATTCCCAGAACCGGCAGGAGCGGCAGGCCGAGCACGGCGAAATAGTCGCCTTCGACCTCGCTGAACAGCTGCGCGCCGAGGCCTTCATAGGCGTACCCGCCGACGCTGCTGGTGAGCATGTCGCCGGCGCGGGCGACATAATCGGCGAGGAAGGCGTCGGAGAAATCGCGCATCACCATCCGGCAGGCGCTCTCGTGGCGCCACACGATCTCGCCGCCGACGGCGGCCGCGACTCCGCCCTTGAGCCAGTGCGTGCGGCCGCGCAGCTCCCGAAGACGCGCCTCGGCCTCCTCGGCGGACCGGGCCTTGTCGAACAGGCGGCCCTCGAACTCGAGCACCTGATCGGCGCCCAGGACCAGTCCCTCGCGACGGCGCGAGACGGCCAGCGCCTTCTCCTCTCCGAGACGCACCGCGAGCGCGCCGATATCGCCGGAATAGCCCGTCTTCAGGGCGTCCTCGTCGACATCGGCGGGATCGATCTCGAAATCGAGGCCGGCGTTCTCGAGGATGGCGCGCCGCGAGGCCGAGCCGGACGCCAGGATGAAGCTCATGCCTCGCCCCTGTGCTCGTTGAGCAGGTTGATCACTTTCGCGGCGGTCTCCTCGATCGAGCGGCGCGTCACGTCGATGGACGGCCAGCCCTGGCGCGCGAACAGGCGCTTGGCGTAGACGACCTCCTCGCGGACCGCGGCCTCGTCGACATAGCCTGTATCGCGGCCTTCCTTGAGGTTGATCAACCGGTTGCGGCGGATCTGGATGATGCGCTCGGGAGACGCGGTCAGCCCGACGATGAGCGGCTCCTCGAGTTCGAACAGGATGTCGGGCAGCGGCGAGCCGGGCACGATCGGGATGTTGGCGGTGCGGATGCCGCGATGGCCGAGATAGATGCTCGTCGGCGTCTTCGAGGTGCGGCTGATGCCCAAGAGGATGACGTCGGCGCCGGGCAGGTCGTCGCCCTGGCCGTCATCGTGGGCCATCGAGTAGTTCATCGCCTCGATGCGGCGGTAATAGTCCGCATCCAGCGCCCGCTGGGCGCCGGCGCGGCCGCGCATCGGCGCGCCGAGATAGCTCGACAGCGTCGCCTGGATCGGATCGAGCACCGCGATGGCGGGGATGCCGCGCTCCGCGCAGCGATCTTCCAGCCGGCGACGCAGATCGGCGTTGACCATCGTGAACATGACGATGCCGGGATAATCCTCGACATGGGCCATGGCGCGTTCGAGCTGACGCTCCGAACGCACCAGCGCGAAGAGATGCTCGATCGGATGAGCCTGTTCGAACTGGGCGGCCGAGGCGCGCATCACCTCCATCAGCGTTTCGCCGGTGGAGTCGGAGATCATGTGGACATGGAAATGCACGTCGAAGTCCTGGCGCGACATGGGCGGGATCCGGATCGGGCGAGCGGGTCTCGAAGGCCTAGCGCAGCGTCGACGCAGTGTGAATAACCCGGCGCGTTTCCGACAGGACATTTGTCGGGCCGGCCGCGCCGCCCGATCGGCGCCCGGCCGGCGCCCTCGTTTGAACATCGCAATCCCCGCCGCGAGCACGCCGGACCCTTCCCTGTTGGCGGTGCGATGCCGCAGTTCGGGCATCCCCGGCGTTTTCCTCATGGATCGCGCCGTTAACTTCCTGTCAATCAATGTAAACGCCAAGGCGGCCACATGATCCCGGCCTGACATGCGCACAGCGCATCGGCGTTTTCCCCAGCTTGCGGATTACGGGGAGTACGGTCGGAGACGGCGGCTTTTCCACGCAGCCCCCGGCCCTACTGACTCCCTCCCCCTTTCCTTTCCAAGGAAAAGGTCGGTAAGACCGGGGTTCGGCCAACGGGGAAATCCCATCCGGAAAGGATGCGCGCGCAGTGACCGGAGCTTCCGACAAACCCTTGCTTCGAGCGCTCGCGGGCGAGCGCGTCGACCCGCCGCCGATCTGGCTGATGCGCCAGGCCGGCCGCTATCTGCCCGAATATCGCGAGGTGCGCGCGACTCAGCCCGACTTCATCAGCTTCTGCCTCAATCCCGAAGCGGCGGCGGAAGTGACCCTGCAGCCGATCCGGCGTTACGGCTTCGATGCGGCGATCGTGTTCGCCGACATCCTGCTCATCCCCCATGCGCTCGGCCAGAAAGTCTGGTTCGTGAAGGGCGAGGGCCCGAAGCTCGAACCGATCGCGCCGGCGGACGCGGGCACGCTTCAGCCGGAAAGCGTCGAATCCCGTCTCGCGCCGGTGGGCGAGACGCTGTCGCGCGTCGCCGCGTCGCTGCCGGAAACCTGCGCGCTGATCGGGTTCGCCGGCGCGCCGTGGACGGTGGCGACCTACATGGTCGAGGGCGGCGGTTCGAAGGATCGCTGGACCGCGCGCTCGTTGGCCTGGGCCCAACCCGAGGCGTTCGACGAGCTGCTCGCAGTGATCGCCGACGCCACGGCGCGCTATCTCGTCATGCAGGCGCAGTCGGGCGCCGAGGCGCTCAAGGTTTTCGATTCCTGGGCCGAAGGCCTGCCGGATCCGCTTTTCGACCGGGTGGTGATCCGCCCGACGCGGCGCGTCGTCGACCAGGTGCGCGCGGCCGGCGTGACCGCGCCGATCATCGGGTTTCCCAAGGGATGCGGGCCGCACTATCCGCGCTACGCCGCCGAGACCGGCGTCGACGCGATCGCGCTCGATCACGGCCTCGACACGGGCTGGGCGCGCAAGGCGCTGCCGGCGAACATCCCGGTTCAGGGCCAGCTCGATCCCGCGGTGCTGAAGGCCGGTGGCGCGGCGCTCGACGGCGAGGCGGACCGATTGCTCGCCGCATGGTCGGACCGGCCCTATGTGTTCAATCTCGGACACGGGATCAGTCCCGACGTGCCGCCGGAGAATGTGGCGCGCCTCGTCACGCGGGTTCGCGGCGGGGGCTGATCGAAGCCAGGCGGAGGCGCTCGATGGCGCGCAAGATCGCGATCGTCCTGTTCAATCTGGGCGGACCGGACGATCAGAAAAGCGTCCGGCCCTTCCTGCGCAATCTGTTCCGCGATCCGGCGATCATCTACGCGCCGGCTCCGGTGCGCGAGATGCTCGCCTGGCTCATCTCGACCACGCGCGCGCCGCGGGTGGTGAAGGATTACGCCAAGATGGGCGGCGGCTCGCCGATCGTGCCCGAGACGGAGAAGCAGGCGCGCGCCCTGGAGTCAGCGATCGGCGAATGCACTGACGACGTCGAGGCGCGGTGTTTCCTGGCGATGCGCTACTGGAAGCCGTTCGTCCGCGACGCCGTGGCCGAGGTAAAGGCCTGGGGTGCCGACGAGGTGGTGCTTCTGCCGCTGTATCCGCAATTCTCCACCACGACGACGGGCTCGTCGCTCAAGGCCTGGCGGGACGCCGGCGGGGGCGAGGCGCGCACGGTGTGCTGCTTTCCGACCCAGCCCGATTTCGTCGCCGCGCACGCCCGGCTGATCCGGGAGGCGTGGCGACAGGCCGGCGCGCCGGAGAATGTGCGCGTTCTGCATTCGGCGCACGGTCTGCCGGAGATCACCATCAAGCGCGGCGATCCCTACCAGTGGCAGGTCGAGCGGACGGTCGCGGCGGTGACGGCCGCGCTCCCGGAGATCAGCGATCACCTGACCTGTTATCAGTCGAAAGTCGGTCCGCTCGAGTGGATCAAGCCGGCGACGGAAGACGCCGTCGCCGAAGCCGCGAAGGACGGCAAGCACATCATCCTGTCGCCGATCGCCTTCGTGTCGGAGCATATCGAGACGCTGATCGAACTCGACGAGGAATACGCCGAACTGGCCGCCGAGCGCGGCGCGGCGGGCTATACCCGCGTGCCGGCGCTCGGCGCGGACGGGCAGTTCATCGACGCCCTGGCGGATTTGACAATCGGCGCGCTCGACGGTCCGTTGGGCCTGAAGCCGCCCGAAGGCGAGATTTTCTGCCCGGCGGAATTCGGACGATGCCCGTGCCGTGAAGCTGCGGCCGGGGAAGCGGGAGACCAGGCCGCCGAATGATCGATTTCCTCGCCGCCCACTATGTCTGGCTGAAAGCGCTTCACATCATCGCGGTGATCTACTGGATGGCGGGGATGCTCTACCTGCCGCGCCTGTTCGTCTATCACCACCAGGCCGAGCCGGGCGGCGAGCTCGAGACGGCGCTGCTCAAGCAGGAGCACAACCTGCTACGCATCATCGTCAATCCGGCGATGATCGCGGTGTGGACGCTCGCGATTCTCATGCTGATCGCCAATCCGACGCTGCTCTCGACGGGCTGGTTCCACGCCAAGCTGTTGCTGGTCGTGATCCTGTCGGGGATTCACGGCGTCTACGCCGGGGCGCGGCGGCGCTTCGCCCGCGGCGAGCGTCCGCGCACCGAGCGCTTCTGGCGCATCATGAACGAGGCGCCCGCCGTGATGGTGATCGTGATCGTCCTACTCGCGGTGTTGAAGCCGTTCGCTTGACGCCGCGCCGTGCTTGTGCCACGGATTATCCGACCTCTGGAACTTTCCAACCCCTCGCCCGCGGCGGCGCCTCGACCGAAGGCCGCGCCCGGGTTCCCAAGCTGAAACATCAGAGCTCTCGGCCCATGACGCGGGAGCCTGAATCGAGCCTTTTCGCGCCGGACCCGGAGGGGACGAGGCACGGCGCGAATCCGACCCTTTCTCTCCACAACCTGTTCAAGCACACCGATGACCGACACGACCGACACGAGCGATACGCCCGACGAAACCGAGACCGACGCCGAGACCGAGGCGCCGCGCAAGCGCAAGGCCGGCGGCCCGGACCGCATGTCGCTCCAGGAGCTCAAGGAGAAGTCGCCCGCCGACCTGCTCCAGCTCGCCGAGAGCCTCGACATCGAGAACGCCTCGTCGCTGCGCAAGCAGGGCATGATGTTCGCCATCCTCAAGGCGCTCGCCGAGGAAGGCGCGGAGATCTACGGCGGCGGCACGCTGGAGGTTCTTCAGGACGGCTTCGGCTTCCTGCGATCGCCGGAGTCGAACTACCTGCCCGGCCCGGACGACATCTATGTCTCGCCGAGCCAGATCCGGAAATTCGGACTGAGGACCGGCGACACGGTCGAGGGCGAGATCCGCAGCCCGCGCGACGGCGAGCGGTACTTCGCCCTGCTCAAGGTCGCCTCGATCAATTTCGAGGAGCCCGACCACGCCAAGCACAAGGTCCACTTCGACAATCTCACGCCGCTCTATCCCGATGACCGGTTCAACATGGAGCTCGACGATCCCACCAAGAAGGATCGCTCGGGCCGGATCATCGACATCGTCGCGCCGCTGGGCAAAGGCCAGCGCGGCCTGATCGTCGCCCCGCCGCGGACGGGCAAGACGGTGCTGCTGCAGAACATCGCCCACGCCATCGAGACCAATCACCCGGAAAGCTTCCTCATGGTGCTGCTCATCGACGAGCGCCCCGAGGAGGTCACCGACATGCAGCGCACGGTGAAGGGCGAGGTCATCGCCTCGACCTTCGACGAGCCCGCCAGCCGCCACGTCCAGGTCGCCGAGATGGTGATCGAGAAGGCCAAGCGCCTGGTCGAGCACAAGCGCGACGTCGTCATCCTGCTGGATTCGATCACGCGCCTGGGCCGCGCCTACAACACCGTCGTGCCGAGCTCGGGCAAGGTGCTCACCGGCGGCGTCGACGCCAACGCGCTGCAGCGGCCGAAGCGCTTCTTCGGCGCGGCGCGCAATATCGAGGAAGGCGGTTCGCTGACCATCATCGCCACGGCGCTGATCGACACCGGCTCGCGCATGGACGAGGTGATCTTCGAGGAATTCAAGGGCACCGGCAATTCGGAGATCGTTCTCGACCGCAAGGTCGCCGACAAGCGGGTCTTCCCCGCGATCGACATCCTCAAGTCGGGCACCCGGAAGGAAGAGCTGCTGGTCGACAAGACCGACCTGCAGAAGACCTATGTTCTGCGCCGGATCCTCAACCCGATGGGTCCCCAGGACGCCATCGAGTTCCTCATCGGCAAGATGAAGGAGACGAAGAACAACGCCGAATTCTTCGACAGCATGAACGCATAGCCTCCGCCTTGCGGGGGACTGGAAGGGCCGGCGCCCGAAGGCGCCGGCCCTTTTTCATGCCCGGAGGGCTTGGCGCGGGTCCCCGCGAGGGTTTTGATGACGTCCGCCGCCGATCCGGAGCCCGCCATGACAGACGCCCGCTTCACGCTGTATCACGCGCCGCGCTCGCGCTCGATCCGCCCGCGCTGGGCGCTCGAGGAGATGGGGCTCGACTATCGGCTGGAGCGCGTCGCCTTCACCCACGGCGATGTCGGCGGGCCGTCCTATCGCGAGGTCAATCCGCTGCAGAAGATCCCCGCCTTCATGGACGGCGACGCGGTCATTCTCGAGTCGGTGGCGATCCTCGAATACCTGGTCAACAAGTACGGTCCGACGCCGCTCGCCGTGCTGCCCGACGAGCCGGAATATCCGCGCTATCTCGAATGGCTGCATTTCGGCGAAGGCACGATGACCACGCCGGTCAACATGCTGCTGGGCCATACCTGGCTGTTGCCGGAGGAGCATCGGATCGAGGCGATGGCGCGTTGGGGCCGCCGCGAGGCCGACCGGCATCTCAACATGATCTCCGAGCGCGGGCTGAAGCATTCGGACTATCTCGCCGGCGATCGCTTCACCGCCGCCGACATCTCGGTCGGCTACATGCTCTTTCTGCTCAAGCTTCTCCGCGTGCTCGACGACGCGCCGGGGCCGGTCCAGGCTTACTGGAAGCGGATTACGGCGCGAGAGGCGTGGATTAAGGCGAGCGCGGACTGATCCGGTCGTGGCTCCGGCCGGGATCACGCGAAGGGCCGTCGCGCTGCTGGCGGACTGGTTGATCATTCTCGCCTTCGGAGCGCTGGCGGGGCTGACCGTGACGGCCGTCGCCCCGCCGGTCGGCGATCTTGACCGCTGGATGCGATACGCGTCGGTCACGGCCGGTTTCACGCTTCCCGTCGTCCTGGCGGCCGCGGTGCTCGAGGCGCGTTGGGGGCGGACGCCGGGCAAGGCGCTGCTTGGATTGACCGTATACGGAGCAACCGGGCCCGGGCTTGGATTTCCGCGCGCCCTCTCGCGCAACCTGGTCAAGTTCGCGCCATGGGAGATCGCCCATATCGGAATATGGATCGTTCCCGGGCGCCCCTTCGTGGATCCGCCGGAGACTCCAAGTCTCGTCCTGTGGATGGCGGCGATGTCGATAATGGCGGCCCAGGGCGTGCTCGTGCTCGTCACTCACAGGGCGGTTCACGATCGGCTGATCGGCGGGCGAGTCGCCCGCCGGAGCCCGGCGCCCTAGCCTGCGGAGGGTTGCGCAGCCGGGCAGGCGGCGAGCACGCGCCGGGCGTTCTCGCGCGCGTCGAGCCGGCCGGCGGCGGCTTCCACGCCGTCGATCGAGAGGATCTCGCCGCCCGCGGCGGAGAGCGCGCGGTAATTGATCGTCCCGTCCCGCTCCGCGCCGAAATCGGCGTAGCTCGTCTCGACGCCGCGTTCGGCCAGCGCGGCGTCGAGCACGGCGTCTCCGCCGTCCGCGCCGAGCCAGGCGACGATGCGGGAAAGATCGACCCCGGCGCGCTGCAGCCGCTCGAGCTCGCGCATCGAATCGAGACCCACTGACAGCATGAGCTCGGGAGCGGCCCGGTGGAGCGCGATCGCATCGTCGAGCGAATAGGCGATGACCAGGACGCGATCGACGGCCTGGGCGTCGATGACCGCGGCGACGATCTCGGCGATGCGATCCGTCTTGGGGTCGAGCTGGGCGATCGCGACGCCGTCGAGCGCCGCCAGCGCGTCGGCGAGCAGGGGCGGGGATTCCTCGAGCGCGGCGCCGGTCTCGTCGGTGAGCAAGAGCGTCCGGATTCGGCTCCAGTCGGTCTCGGCGACCCGCCCCTCGCCGGTCGTCGTCCGCGCCAGCGTGTCGTCATGCATGAGCACGAGCCGGCCGTCGGCGGTGCGCGCGACGTCGATCTCGACGAAGACCGCCCCGTCGCGGGCCGAGGCCAGCATGGTCGAGATCGCGTTCTCCGCGTAGCCGGGCCGGGGCCCGGCGCGATGGGCCGACACGAGGGTCGCGCCCTGTTCCCGGGCGCAATCGAGAAAGGCGGCGAGATCGACGCCGTCGAGCCAGGGCTGGGCGCGGGGCGGGTCCGCCGGCGCGCCGCTCTCGCCGGGAGAACACGCGCCGAGCGCGGCGACGAGTCCGCAGACGATGACGCTGCGCGCGCCCGGAATGCTCATGGCTTCAGCCCAGATTCTGCTGGAAGAAGGCGCGCGTGCGCGTATTGGCGAGTTCGGCGTCCCGGGCGTCGTAGTGCGCGCCGCCGCGTCGAGCGAAGGCGTGGTCGCGCTCGGGATAGCGATGCAGCGTGACGTGGGGATTGTCCTTCAGCCCCTCGACCATCTTCTCCTGGGCGGCCGTGTCGACGAACTCGTCCTGGCCGGCGATATGCAGCATGAGAGGCTTCTCGATGCGGTCGGCCTCGTCGAGATGCTTGTCGATGTTCACGCCGTAATAGCCCACCGTCGCGTCGCAGTCGGTGCGGCAGGCGGTGAGATAGGCCAGCAACCCGCCGAGGCAGTAGCCGACCGCGCCGACCTTGCCGGTCCCGGTCCGGCGGGCGTAGTCGATCACCGCGGCGATGTCCTCGACGCCTTGGTCTGGGTTGAATTTCCCCATTAATTCAAAGGCCTTGTCCCATTCGGCCTGGGTCTTGTCGGTGAGCTGGACGCCCGGTTCGAGCCGCCAGAAGAGATCGGGGCAGACGGCGAGATAACCCTGCTCGGCGAGATCGTCGCAAAGTTCGCGCATGACGTCGTTGACGCCGAAGATCTCCTGGATGACGACGATGGCGGGGCCTTCGCCGGCCTGGTAGGCGGCGAAGTCGCCGTCTTCGGCGGCGATGGTGACTTCCTTGCCGGACATGGGGGTCTCCTGAGTGCTTGGGATGGACGGGCCGGGCCCTTAAGTTCGTCCCTCGACAGGCCGCACGCGGCGAAGCTGAGACGAGGCGAACATGCAGGTCAACATCAATATCGAATGCACGCCGACCGAGGCGCGGGCCTTCTTCGGGCTGCCCGACGTCACCGCGCTCAACGAACAGCTCGTCTCGGAGATGAGCCGGCGCATGCAAGAGAACATGGACGCGCTCGACCCCGAGACGCTCATGCGCACCTGGATGACGATGGGCGGGGAGTGGAGCAAGCACTTCATGGGCCTGATGGGCGAGGCCGCCTCCGGCGGCGGACAATCCAAGAAGTAAGCCCGCGGGTATGACCGACACCATCTTCGCCCTGGCGAGCGCGCCCGGCCGGGCCGGCGTTGCAGTGATGCGCGCGAGCGGCCCGGGCGCCGGCGCGGCGCTCGACGCCGTCGCGGGACCGCCGCGGCCCGAGCCGCGGCGCGCGGCGTTGCGAGAGCTGAAGCGCGCCGACGGGACGAAGATCGATCTCGGTCTGGTGCTCTGGTTCCCGGGCCCGGCGAGCTTCACCGGCGAGGACTGCGTCGAGTTCCACGTCCATGGGGGTCCCGCCGTGGTCGAGGCGCTCGCGGCGGCGCTCACCGCGCAGGATCTGCGCCCGGCCGAGCCCGGCGAGTTCACCCGACGCGCCTTCGAGCATGGCAAGCTCGATCTCACCGAAGCCGAAGGCCTGGCCGATCTCGTCGACGCCGAGACGGAGGGCCAGCGCGCCCAGGCGCTCGCCCAGATGACCGGCGCGCTGAAGGCTCTCTACGAGGGCTGGCGGGAGCGGTTGATCGAAATCCTCGCCGCGATCGAGGGCGAGATCGACTTTCCTGACGAGGAAGACGTGCCCAAGCAGCTGGCGCGCACGGCCGGCCCGCCGCTCGACGCCCTGATCGGCGAGCTGGAGGCGCATCTCGCCGACGATCGGCGCGGCGAGCGGGTGCGCGACGGGTTCGCGATCGCGCTCATCGGCGCGCCCAACGCGGGCAAGTCCTCGCTGCTGAACGTACTGGCGAAGCGGGAGGCCGCGATCGTCACCGAGATCCCGGGCACGACCCGCGACATCGTCGAGGTGCGCCAGGTCCGCGCCGGTTTCCCGGTCATGCTCGCCGACACGGCGGGTCTTCGTGAAGCCGCCGATGTGGTCGAAGCCGAGGGCGTGCGCCGGGCGCTGGCGCGCGCCGAGGAAGCCGATGTCCGGCTCGCGCTGGTGGATGTTTCACGTGAAACACCGGATGCGGACTATCTGGCGCGGCTGCGCCCGGGCGACTCGCTGATCCTCAACAAGACCGATCTCGCCGACGCCCCGCAGATCGCCGCGCCCGACGGCGTGTCAGTCTTTCCGATCTCGGCGGCGACGGGCTCCGGCATCGCCGCGCTCGAGGCCTGGATCGACGCCACGGTGCGCGATCGGTTGTCGATGCGCGAGAGCCCGGCGCTGTCCCGGGCCCGCCATCGCCAGGGCGTCGAGCGCGCCGTCGCCGCGCTCGGCCGCGCCCGCGATCAGCTCACGGAGCATCCCGAGCTCGCCGGCGCCGAGGCGCACGCCGCGCTGCGCGCGCTCGAGGGCCTGACCGGCCGGATCGATGTCGAGGACGTGCTTGACCGCGTCTTCGCCCAGTTCTGCATCGGCAAGTAGGCCGGGGCTCAGAACGGGTTGAGCGTGTAGCCGTCCTGCTGGAGCAGGGCGTGGGCGGTCATCGCCGACAGCGCCATCTCGACGCCGGGCAGGAGGTCGGCGTTGTCGACTCCGTAGACGACGGCGCTCTGGCCGCAGACCTGGATCGTCACGGCTTCCTCGATGAGCGCGGCGACGAGCGCGGCGTTGGCGTGGTCGGCGCCGTCATGGGTCTCCGCATAGAGTTCCGGGCTCGCCACGTCGAACACCGCCCGGCCGTGGACCACGACGGCGAGATCGATGTTCTCGACGGGCACGCCGGCGTTGACATGCATGTCGATGAAGCGCGCCGCGGCGACGAGCGTGCGGTTCATCCCGCCCGGCTCGGCGGGCGTGTTGACGTCGTAGCTGACCTTGAAGGCCGCGTCCTCGGGGAGCGCGACATCGGTCTCGACCGGCGCGATCCGGCTGAACTCGGGAAAGACCGGGCCGGGAGCGAAGGCGGTGAAATCCGGCGTCTGGGCGGACGCCGCGCCGGGGGCGGCGAGGCCGAGCGCGGCGGCGGCGGCGAAACGGACGAGCATGGGCGATCTCCATCTTGACGAGGCGGCAGAGGAGAAGGCCACGGCTCCGGCGGGGCGGCAAGGCGCGTTTCACGTGAAACCGCTTGCGCGCGCGGTCTGGCGAAAGCGGGTCGTTTGGCTTACATCTCGCGCCGTCATGAGCATCGAGCGCGCATACGACGTCATCGTCATCGGCGGCGGCCACGCCGGCTGCGAGGCCGCGAGCGCGGCCGCGCGCCTGGGCGCGGCGACGCTGTTGCTGACCCATCGCGCCGACACGATCGGGGAGATGAGCTGCAATCCCGCGATCGGCGGGCTCGGCAAGGGCCACCTCGTCCGGGAAGTCGACGCGCTGGACGGCGTGATGGGCCGGGTCGCCGACGCGTCGGGCATCCAGTTCCGTCTGCTCAACCGCTCCAAGGGCCCGGCCGTGCGCGGCCCGCGGACCCAGTCCGACCGCAGACTCTACAAGCAGGCCATGCAGGCCGCGCTCGCCGAGACCGCCAACCTCACGATCCGCGAGGCCGCGGTGGAGGATCTCGTCCGGGCGGACGGACGCTGCGTCGGGGTGGTCGACGCCGAGGGGCGGGAATATCGCGCCGGCTCGGTCGTGCTCACGACCGGCACCTTCCTCAAGGGCGTCATCCATCGCGGCGAGGAGCGCATTCCCGCCGGCCGCGACGGCGAGGCGCCGGCCATCGGTCTGTCCGACACGCTCTATGGACTCGGGCTGAGGATGGGCCGGCTCAAGACCGGCACGCCCGCGCGCCTCGACGCGACGACGATCGACTGGGGCGCGCTCGAGCGCCAGGACGCCGACGCCGAGCCGGTTCCCTTCTCCTTCCTGACCGAGCGGATCACGGTTCCGCAGATCGCCTGCGGCATCACCCGGACGACGGAGAAGACGCACGCGGTCATCGAGAAGAATATCGAACGATCGGCCGTCTATGGCGGGGCGATCTCCGGGCGCGGGCCGCGCTACTGCCCCTCGATCGAGGACAAGGTGGTGCGCTTCGCCGACCGGACCAGCCACCAGGTCTTCCTCGAGCCCGAGGGCCTCGACGACGACACGGTCTACCCCAACGGGATCTCGACCTCCCTGCCGGCCGACGTCCAGGACGCGTTTCTGCGGACGATCCCCGGCCTCGAGCGCGCCGCGGTGAAGCGCTACGGCTACGCCATCGAGTACGATTATGTCGATCCGCGCGAGCTGTCGGCGACGCTGGAAGTGCGCGCGCTGCCCGGGCTCTGGCTCGCCGGCCAGATCAACGGCACGACCGGCTACGAGGAGGCCGCCGCCCAGGGGTTGATGGCCGGGTTCAACGCGGCCTTGTCCGCAGGCGGATCGGCGCCCTTCGTGCTCGACCGGTCGGAAGCCTATATCGGCGTCCTGATCGACGATCTCATCACGCGCGGCGTGACCGAGCCCTACCGCATGTTCACGTCGCGGGCCGAATACCGGCTCACCCTGCGCGCCGACAACGCCGATCAGCGCCTGACCGACAAGGCGATCGCGCTCGGCGCGGCGAGCGTTTCACGTGAAACGGCCTGGCGGGAGAAGGCCGCCGCGCTGGAAGCGGCGCGGAGCCGGGTGCGCGCGCTCTCGATGACGCCCACGGAAGCCCGCCGCGCCGGGCTCGACGTCAACCAGGACGGCCGTTGCCGCAATGCGCTGGAGCTGCTGTCGCATCCGAAGATCGGCTGGGACGATGTCGCGCGTGTCTGGCCGGAGCTCGACGATCTGGCCGAACCGATCGCCGAACAGATCCGGATCGACGCGGTCTATCACGGCTATCTCGACCGCCAGGAGGCCGACATTCTCGCCTTCCGCCGCGACGAGGGCGTGCGCATCCCGGCCGGCTTCGACTACGCCGCCGTCGGCGGGCTGTCGAACGAAGTCCGCGAGAAGCTCGAAGCCGCCGCCCCGGCGACGCTGGGTCAGGCCGGGCGCATCGAGGGCGTGACCCCGGGCGCGCTCACCGCGCTTCTGGCCCACCTCAAGCGCGCGCAGAAGCAGGCCGGCTGATCGATGAGCGAGGATTTCGACGCGGAGGCGTTCCGCCGGCGCGCAGGTGTTTCACGTGAAACACTCCAGCGGTTCGAGACCTGGCGCCGCCGCCTCGCGGAACGCAACGCCGTCGTCAACCTCGTCGGCAAATCGACCCTGCCGGATTTCTGGGTCCGCCACGCGCTCGATTCCTGGCAGATCTACGAACTCGCGCCGGACAAGCCGCGCTGGCTCGATATCGGGGCGGGCGCCGGTTTTCCCGGGTTGGCCGTCGCCTTCGGCCTGATGGATCGCGGCGTCGCCGGCGCCGACGTCGCGCTGGTCGAATCGATCCGCAAGAAGGCCGATTTTCTCTCCGATGTGGTCGCCGAGACCGGCGCGCCGGCCCGCGTTCTTCCGGTGCGCGCAGAATCGCTCGATCCGGACATGCGCGTCGACGTCGTCACCGCGCGGGCCGTGGCCAGCCTCACGAAACTGATCGGATACGCCCGCCCGTTTGTGGAAAATGGGGCGATCGCGCTGTTCCCCAAGGGCGCGCGTCACCGGGATGAATTGACCGAAGCGCGGAAAAGCTGGAGTCTCGATCTTGAGGTCCTGGCCAGCGAGACCGCGCCGGACGCCGCCATACTGAAAATCGAAAGGATCGCCCGTGTCCGCTGATCCCCGCTCCAATCCGCCCAAGGTGATCGCCATCGCCAACCAGAAGGGCGGGGTGGGCAAGACCACGACCGCGATCAATCTCGCCACGGCGCTCGCGGCGATCGGCCAGAAGGTGGTCGTGCTCGATCTCGATCCGCAGGGCAACGCCTCGACGGGGCTGGGCGTCGGCCGGGCGTCGCGCCGGGCGACCTCCTACGACGTCCTGGTCTCCGAGCGTCCGATGGAGGACGCGCTCATCGACACCGACGTGCCGGGCCTGGCGATCATCCCGTCCGACGCCGATCTGTCCGGCGCCGAGCTCGAGCTCGCCCAGGCGCCGCGCCGGTCATACCGGCTGCGTCACGCCATCGATCGTTTCCGCCGCGCGCTGGCGGCCAAGGGCGCCCATTGCGACTATGTCCTCATCGACTGCCCGCCCTCGCTCAACCTGCTCACGGTCAACGCCATGACGGCGGCCGACTCGGTGTTGGTGCCGCTTCAGTGCGAGTTCTTCGCGCTGGAGGGCCTCACCCAATTGATGCGAACGATCGATCTGGTCCGCGGCAATCTGAACCGCGATCTCGATATCCAGGGCGTCGTGCTGACCATGTACGACAAGCGCAACAATCTCTCCGAACAGGTCGCCGCCGACGTCCGCGAGTATTTCGGCGACAAGGTCTACGAGACCATGATCCCGCGCAATGTCCGGGTCTCCGAGGCGCCGTCCTTCGGCAAGCCGGTCATCCTCTACGACATGAACTGCGCCGGCGCGCAGGCCTATATCGCGCTCGCCCGCGAGGTCGTGCGCCAGGAGCGCAGCTCGACCGAGAAGGTGCCGGCATGAGCGCCGACGAACCCCAGCGCACGCGCGGTCTCGGCCGCGGCCTCGCCGCGCTGCTGGGCGAAGGCGAGGAGGCCGAGGGCCTGCGCGGCGAGGCCGCGGACGCTGGCGGCGGCCGCGGCGTGCGCGAGATCCCGATCGAGCTGATCGAACGCAATCCCGACCAGCCCCGCCAGGCCTTCGACGAGGACGCGCTGTCCGAACTCGCCGACTCGATCGCCGAGAAGGGCCTGCTCCAGCCGCTGCTCGTCCGGCCCGCGCCGGGCGCCGAGGAGCGCTACCAGATCGTCGCCGGCGAACGCCGCTGGCGCGCCGCCCAGAAGGCGCGCCTGCACGCCGCGCCGTGTCTGGTGCGCGAGCTCACCGATCGCGAGACCCTCGAGATCGCGATCGTGGAGAACGTCCAGAGGACCGATCTCAACGCCGTCGAGGAGGCGCGCGCCTTCCGCCAGCTGATCGAGAATTTTGGTCATACCCAGGAAGAGGTCGCCCGCGCCGTCGGCAAGTCGCGCGTCCACGTGGCCAACACGCTGAGGCTCCTGGCGCTGCCCGACCCGGTCCTCGACCGGCTGGCCCGCCGCGAGATCAGCGCCGGGCACGCCCGCGCCGTCGCCTCGGCGCCGGACCCGGCCGCGCTCGCCGACGAGATCGTCGAGAAGGGGCTCTCGGTCCGCGCCGCCGAGGCGCTGGCGCGCAAGTCGGGCGCGCCGGAGCGCAAGGGCCGGTCGCGCGCGCCGTCCGGCGGCGGGAAGGACGCCGACACCCGCGCGCTCGAGGCCGATCTCTCGGAGCGGCTCGGCCTCGAGGTCGACCTCAGTCATACCGGCGAGGCCGGCGAGCTTCGGATTCGGTATTCGACTCTCGAGCAGCTCGACGATCTGTGCCGGCGCCTCACCCAGGATGGCGCCTCGGGCGCATACTGATCTCAGGTTGCAGCGCTCAGAGCGCGTGAAATTCCGAACGCCGCACCCCTGTAGGGCTCACGCGCCGTCAGCGGCGACTTATGCGTAAGTCTCTATAATAACAATGTTATTTTTACGCACGAACGTGCGGTTTCAGCGCATGTCGCGAGCGGCGCGCGCCAGGCGCAGCAAAAGCTCGCCCACGATCGCCTCGGCCGGCGCCCCGGCGCGCTTGACTTGGCGCTCGGCGTCGAAGGCCAGTCGGCGCGCCCGGTCGAGGCGCCGGCCGCGCCAGAGGCCCGCCGTTCGCCGGAACCGCTCGGCGGGCGGACCGAAGCGCGGCGCGCCGCTGCGCGCGAGCGCCGAGGCGTCGCCCCCGGCGGCGTGGAACGCGTCGATCTGGTCGATCTTGCGCTGGAGCGCGCGCAGCACGCCGACCGGGTTGGCGCCCGAGGCGAGAACCCGGGCGTAGCCGCGGTCGGCCGCGGCGACGTCGCCGGCGAGCGCGGTGTCGATCGCCTGGTCGAGCGCGGCCTCGGCGCCGGCGGCCGACACCGCGGCGATGTCGGCGCGCTCGACGGTCGCGGTCTCGCCGCCGCGCTGGTCCTTCAGCCCCTTGTATAGCATGAGCTTCTCGATCTCGCCGCGCGCCAGGCGCCGGTCGCCCTCGAGCAACGTTCCGAGCATGGATCGCGCATCGGGCGCGATCTCGATCGCCTCGGCGGCGAAGCTTTCCTCGGCGAGCCCAAGCAGATCGCGGGCGTCGTCGGCGTAGCAGGGCAGGGCCAATGTGTGGGCCCCGGCCTCCGCGGCCTTGCGCAGCTTCGAGCCGGGCTTCAGATCGCCGGCCTCGATGACCAGCCGCGCCTCGGCGGCGGCCGAGCCGGCTTCGAGGTCGGCGAGCCAGGCCGCCGTCGGCGCGGAATCCGAGGCCAGCCTCAGACGCACCAGCCGGTCGCCGCCGGTGAGCGAGAGCGCCGCCATCGCATCGGCGAGCGCCGACGGCTCGGCCTTCAGGTCTTCGTCGGTCAGCCGGCTGACGCAGAACGGATCGGCCGGATCGGCGACGAGCGCGGTCGCCAGCCGCTCCGCCCGCTCGCGCACCAGGCCGAGATCGGGTCCGAATACGAGGAAGGCCGCGATGTCGGGTTTCGGCCGGGCGACCGCGGCGTCGACCTCGCGCGCCTTGACCTTCACGGCGCGCCCCGCCCGGCGGTGACGGGCTGGAGCTGGGCGGCGAGCGCGCGGGCGAGCCGCTCCGCGGCCAGGCGGGCGGCCCGCTCCTCCGCGTTCGAGCGCGTCGCGATCAGCGCATAGGGTTCGTTCGGCGCGTCGAAATACGCCGTTTCGGAGATCCGCCCGGAGACGGCCTCGGGGCCGCCGTCGAGGCGATAGTCCACGGTGATCACGAGCGCATACCGGGTGGCCCGGCCGCTGGCCGAAACGCCGAGGCTGCGCTCGTCGGTCTCGGTGTTGAGCGTGATCCGGTAGCGGCTGTCGCCCGCGCCGAGATGATCGCGCAGCGCGTTCTGGACGAGATAGTCGACGCGCTCGGGTCCGGCTTCGACGCGCGCGCCGGCCAGCGCGGCGTACGGCGCGCCCCCGTAGAGCGGGCGAAAACCGCACCCGGCGAGCGCGATCGTCAGGAACGCGACGCCGGCGGCGAGGAGAAGGGGTCTCCGGCGCGGCATCGCGACTCCTCCGGCGGCCCGCCTCAGTCCTCGACCTGCGCGATGCGGTACTGGCGGGCGCGCGTGAGGATGGCGTTCTCGATCTGGATGCGGGTCGCGGGATCGACGGAGGCGTCGGCCCATTCGCCGTCCTCGGCGCCGCGCACCTGCTTGAAAAGCTGGACCGACAGGGCGTCGGCGCGCAGCCGCGTGTCGAGGATGTAGGCCGTCGCCTTGAAGCGCTCGTTGGGCTGCTCGGGATTGGCGTACCAGTCGGTGATGATCACGCCGCCGAACGGGTCCACCTGCTCGAGCGGCATGAAGGACAGCGTGTCCAGCGTCGCGCGCCAAAGGAAGCTGTTCACGCCGATGCCCGCCTCGGGACCGACGCCGCTTTCCCCGGAGCCGAGCCGACCGGTGAGCCCGCTCAGCAGGCCGCCCTCGTCGCCAGAGCTGTTCGCATTCGAACCGCAGGCGGACAGCGCGCCCGCGCAGACGAGAACGGCGGCCGCGGAAAGGAGTCGGTTTCGAGCCATGTATGCAGTCTCCTGGCGAGGCGCGGAATCGGCGATGGAGAACTGCGCCGCCTGTAACGGCGCATAAGAACAACCGCTTCTATACCATGTGTCATGCGGGAGGCCAGACCCGATCCGGCCCCGGGCGGCTCGCGGCGGCGTGACATTTGCGTCACTATTCGCCGGCGCGTTAACCCCGCGCGCGCCATCCTCCTTGACCCGAACGCGCCTTCGCCTGTGTTGTATCGCCCTGTCCGGGGGGACGGGGCGATCGGCGGGGCCGCGAGTATGAGACCTGCGCGCGACGCGATTTTCACCGCCGTCGCCTGCGCCCTGCTCGCGGCCGCGCCGACATTCTCCCAGGACCTTTCCAGCATTACGAATTCGAGCTCGACCGGTTCCGGAGTCGAGCGCATCGGACCGTTCTCGCCGGACGTCTCCCTCGCCGTCGACGCGCTGGCGGCCGCCGGCGATGTCGATGCGGCCGAGACCGGCCCGTATGCCGATCTCGATCTCGACCTGGAGCTGGAGGCCGTCACCCGGGGCGGGCTTCGCTGGGGCGCGGCTTTCGGCGTCCGCGCGCGCCGCGGCGACGGGCGGCGCGGCTTCGCGCGGCCCGTGGGGGATTGTCCCGTGACAGTGGCCGGCTGCCCGGCGATCGGCGGGCGGACGCCGGCGGGCGCGGCGACCGGCCTGCACGCCGCCCCGGTTCTCGACGCCGGGGACCCGCGCATCGCGCTCGACGAGGCGGCGGCTTTCGTGAAGGGCGGCTGGGGCGAGATCCGCATCGGTCGCGGCCCCGGTGCGGCGGCGCTCGAAGCCGCTCCCGGACCGGGCGCCTTCCGGCTCGCGCGCGCCGACGGGCCGCTGATCGACGCGACCGGCCTGGCGCTGGCGGACACGACCGACCGGCTCTCCGGCGCGGCGGCCAAGATCACCGCGCGGACGCGGCGCCTCGCCGGGTTCCGCGCCTCGGCGTCGTGGACCCCGGAGGCGGACTGGTGCGGCGTGGATGTCTGCCGGCTGGACGGACGGGACGCGGTCGCCACGCCCGCCGTCGAGAATGTCCGGGAGGTCGGCGTCTCCTTCGACCGCCGGTTCCGCTCGAGCGGGCGACGCTGGACGCTGTCGGCGGGTTACGCCGCGGGCGAGGTGGCGGGCCCGCTCGCGAGCGCTTTCGCGGATCCCTGGTCGGTCAGCGCGCGGGCCTCGCTGGAGGCCGGCCCGGCGGCCATAGGCGTGTCCTGGCTGAAGACGAATGACGGGTTCGAGGACGGCGACTACGAGGCCTGGGCGGCTTCGGCGAGCATCGAGCGGGGGGCCTGGCTGGCCGCGCTCGAATTCGCCGCCGGCGACAGCGATTTCCTCGACGCCGAGGGGTGGAGCGTCCAGCTCGGCGCCTCGCGCCTGTTCGAGTCCGGCCTGCTGCTCGGCGTCGGTCTCGCCCGGGCCGAACAGACCGCCCCGGTCGCCGGGCCGGGCGGAATCGTCGGCGCGGACGCCGACGCCGTGATCGGCTTCGTCGAGACAGGGTGGCGATTTTGACACGCTCCCGGCTTTTTGAACCGGGCGTCGAAGCAACCCCTTACGTCGCGGCGTTCGAGTCCCTATAGTTGATTGTCCAGTGGGAGGTGACCGACTTGCGCCGAATCGCGCTCAGCCTTGTCGCCGCATCGACGGCCGCGCTCTTGAGCGCGCCCGCTGCGCTTGCGCAGGCGGCGGCGCCGAACGCCGACTCGTTCGCGCTCGGCGGCGTTTCGCTGATCGACGCGTCGGCGGCGCAGGGCCAGGCCGTCGAGGTCGACGCCTCCATGCTGGCGGTTGCGGCCGAGGCCCGGTCCCGTGCGGATGACGATGCGCGGGAGACGGTGGCCGAGCAGTCCGAACCGGAGCTCCAGCCGGTCGCGCCCATGAACGACACCGGCGCGCCCGACGCGGAGGTCTGGTACGAGCGGTTCACGCTCGCCTCGCCCAGCCACATGCCGTCGCCGTGGGGCGACGAGGCCGCCGAGTTTGAGATCCCCGCGGGCGAGCGCTGGGGCTTCACGCTCGGCATCTCCGAGCCGACACAAGGTCCGCAGTTCGAGATCGAGGACATGCGCGCCGGCGCCTTCTTCGAGCTGAACGAGCGCCTGCGTCTGGGCGGTCAGTTCCGCTTCTCCTCGCCCGAGCGCGACTTCTTCGGCGAGCAGGGCGACGAGCAGGCGCCCGAGATCAAGTTCGAATCCGCCTTCCGCTTCTAGGCGGGCGCTTCATCCCCGATCGCTGACACCACCGCCGCGCCGGCGAAGCCCAGCCCGCGCAGGCGCTTGATCGTGCGCGCGTCGACGCCGCCGAGCGCATAGACCGGCCGCCGCGCGCGCCGGGCGAGCGCGCCGGCGCGCAACCGGCCGATCGGCGCGCCCGCGCTGGGGCTCGTCGACGCGAACACGGGCGACAGGAACACCGCATCGACATCGCGCTGCGCCCGGCGGATCGCCGCGGCGTCATGCGCGCTCGCCGTCTGGATCCAGTCCGGCCGCCGCCGGCGCCATCCGCGCGCTTCGCCGGCGCGGGCCTCGGGCCAGTGGACGCCCGCGGCGCCGATGGACTCCGCCAGCTCGGGATCGGCGGCGATGAGCAGAATGAGGCTGCGCTCGCCCGCGACCGCGGCCAGCGGCCCGGCCAGTTCAATCTGGTCGGGGCGACCGAAATGGCGCAGCACGATTCCGCAGCCGCGCGGGAGAGTGCGCGCGACCGAAAGCGGATCGGACAGGCGGTCGGGATCGGTGAACACGAACAGGGCCGGCAGGCGGCCGCGCGGCCCATCGAGCCGCCGGGCCGCCCTTGCCAGCGCCGTCGCGGCGTCATAGGCAGTCCCCGCCATGTCCTCCGCTCCCGATACTCCCGTCGCCGAGGCGCGCGCCGATATCCTCGCGCGCATCGCCGCGGCCGCCAAGGCAGTCGGGCGCGACCCCGCCTCGGTGACGCTGACGGCGGTGTCCAAGAAGCAGCCCGACGATCGCGTCGAAGCGGCGCTCGACGCCGGTCAGCGCGTGTTCGGCGAGAACCGCGTGCAGGAGGCCGAGGCCCGCTGGGGCGAACGGCGCGACCGCGTCCCCGATCTCGAGCTGCGCCTGGTGGGGCCGCTGCAGACGAACAAGGCCGAGGCCGCCGTCGCGCTGTTCGACGTCATCGAGACGCTTGATCGCGACAAGCTGGCCAAGGCGCTGGTGAAGGCCTCGAAGAAGACGGGCCGGACGCCACGGCTCTATGTCCAGGTCAATACAGGCGAGGAGCCTCAGAAGGCCGGCGTGGCGCCCGGCGACGTCGTCGATTTCGTCGATCGCATGCGCGACGAGCACGGCCTGGCGATCGAGGGGCTGATGTGCATCCCGCCGGCGGACGAGCCCGCCGCGCCGCATTTCGCGCTGCTGGCGAAGCGCGCCGCCGAGTGCGGGCTCGACAAGCTGTCGATGGGCATGAGCGGCGATTACGAGACCGCCGTGCGCCTGGGCGCCACGTCGGTGCGGGTCGGTTCCGCGCTGTTCGGCGAGCGGCCGGGCTAGGCGCGGATTTCGACGAGATCGCCCGGCCAGGCCGCGGCCAGGACCTCCAGCAGATCGGCGCGGGCCAGCGCGATGCACCCGCGCGTGGGCGGATAGCCCGGCTTGGCGCAGTGCAGGAAGATCGCCGAGCCGGCGCCGGCGACGGGGGGATCGTCGTTGTGACCGAGGACGACGACGATGTCATAAAGCTCGTCGTCGCGCATCATCTCTTCGCTCGACGCGGGATAGGGCCGTCGGACCGGGCGGTTATAGCCCGGGTCGCCGGGATCGTCGCACCAGCCGTCGTCGGCGGCGATCGGGTCGAGGACCAGCGCGGTCTCCGGACGGTCGAGCCGGTCGGCGCGCCAGACGCCGCGGCGCATCGCCCAGCGCCCGGCCGGGCTGGCCCCGTCACCCTCGCGCTTGGCGTCGGCGGCGACGACTCCGCCCGCGCCGAGCGCGCAGCGAAAGGTCCGGTCGCCGAAGCGGCAGCCTCCGTCGGCATGTGCGGTCAGAATCATGGAAAACGATACTAGGTCGACCGGGCGCGCGCGTCTCGCCGGGCGGGTCGGCGCGGGACGCTTCCGAGCGCGGCGCGCCGCGCAGGCGGAGGCGCCCCGTCGCCTTCCCCACCACGGGATGGCGACTGCGGATAACCGCAGCCTCACGAAGATTTTAAGCAAAGTCCGGGCCGCGACGTCGTATGCCCGTGAGCGTGCTGCGCCTTGCCTTCACGGGCCAAGGCGGGCAAGGCTTTCCCGGCAGGAATCGCCGGTCGGCAAAATTTTCCCACCCGCCTTTCCGGACGAGTCAGGACCCGAATCATGGCGACAAAGAAAACCGTGCTCATCGTCGATGACGACGACGAACTCCGCGAAGCGCTCGCCGAACAGTTCTCCTATGACGACGAGTTCGACGTGCTTTCGGCGGCGACGGCGCGCGAGGGCATGGCCGTCGCCCAGGACCAGCGCGCCGACGTCATCATCCTCGATGTCGGCCTGCCCGACATGGACGGGCGCGAGGCCTGCCGGCTCTTGCGCAAGGCCGACGTCACCACGCCCATCATCCTGCTCACCGCGCAGTCGGGCGACGCCGACCACGTGCTGGGTCTGCGCTCGGGCGCGAACGATTTCCTGGCCAAGCCGATCTCCTTCGTCGTGCTGCTCGAGCGGGTGAACAACCAGCTGCGCCGCCACGAGCAGTCCGAGGACGCCGTCCTCCAGGTCGGGCCCTACCAGTTCAGGCCGGCGATGAAGCTGCTGATCGACTCCGAGGGCAAGAAGGTCCGCCTGACGGAGAAGGAAACCAACATCCTGAAATATCTCTATCGCGCCGGCGGGGAGTCGATCTCGCGCGAGGAGCTGCTCGACAAGGTGTGGGGCTATCACCGCGAGGCCAACACCCACACGCTGGAGACGCATGTCTACCGGCTGCGCCAGAAGATCGAGCCCGATCCCCAGCGCGCGCGCATCCTGATCACCGAGAGCGGCGGCTACCGCCTGCAGGCCTGACCCGGCCGTTCAGCCGGCCAGCGTCAGCGTCACCGGGGCGTGGTCGGACGGCTTCTCCCAGTCGCGCGTCTCGTCCCACACCCGGAACGCGTCGCGTCCGCCCGCCAGCGCGGCCTCGCGCAGCGACGGCGTCGTCCAGATATGGTCGAGCCGGCGGCCGCGATTGGATTTGCGCCAGTCGCGATTGCGGTAGCTCCACCAGGTGAAGACCTTCTCCGGCTCGGGGATGAGCGCCCGGGCGACGTCGATGAAGTCGCCGGCCGAACGGACGCGCTCCAGCCCCTCGGTCTCGACGGGCGTGTGCGAGACCACCTTGAGCAGCTGCTTGTGCGACCAGACGTCGTTCTCGTACGGGGCGATGTTGAAATCGCCCACGGCGACGATGTCGGCGTCGTCCTTCGCCCGCTCGCCGAAATAGGCCGCGAGCCGGTCGAGGAAGTCGAGCTTGTGGGCGAACCGCGGATTGGCCTCCGGGTCGGGCTCGTCGCCGCCGGCGGGGATGTAGTAGTTCTGGATCTCGACCCCGTCGATCTTCAGGCGCTGGTGGCGCGCCTCGGATTTCGCGCACAGGCCCTGGTCGTCGAGCGGCTCGATCGGCAGCCGCGAGACCGTCGCCACGCCGTGCATGCCCTTCTGGCCGGTGACGTGGGCGTGGGGATAGCCCATCGCCTCGAACGCCTTGTAGGGGAACTGGTCTTCCTGGCACTTGATCTCCTGCAGGCAGATCACGTCCGGGTCCGCGGCCTCGGCCCATTTCGCGATCTGCGGGGCGCGCAGGCGCACCGAATTGATGTTCCAGGTGGCGAGGGTCAGTCCGCTCATGCCGGCTCCGTCGTCTCAGAGAATGTTGAATGTGGCCCCGGCAACGCCGATCGGCCAGCGCCCGCGCACGAACAGCCGCCAGCGCGCGAGGAAGGGATGGGGCGGCTCCTCGTCCTCGGCCTCGGCGAGCAGGACGAGCACCGCGCCGTGGGCGGCCCGCACCAGGCCGCCGGCGGCGGCGTTGATGACCGCCTCTTCGTAGACGTCGTCCATCGAGGCCGAGGCCTCGGCCGCCTCGCGCGCGGCGTCGCCGATTTTCGACGCCACCAGCGAGAACGCCGCCTGCAGCGCGGTCTCGTCGAGCCGCTCGAGGGCGGCTTCGACCAGTCCCGCGCGCAGCATCTCCTCGGCTTCCCAGGCCTGCGGATCGCGATCGAGCGTCTCGGCCGCCGCGATCGCGTCCGACCAGTCGCCCAGCGGCGCGGGCTCGGCCTCCGGAAATCCCAGCCCGTCGAGATAGGCGCGCGCCAGCGCCGTCTCGCGGCGGTCCAGCGGTTCGCCGAGACGGGAGAAGAAGGCGGGATCCTTCACGCTCTCGGCGAAGGCGCGCGCCTTGTAGAGCAGCGGGATCTCGTCGAGCAGCCGCGCGATCACGTCGTCCGAACCGGACGGCTCGTCTTCGGAATCGGTCATGGCGGGTGTCTAGCGCGGATGGGCCGCGGGCTACAGCCTCGGCCTCAGAAGAAAAAGCGCCCGGCGGCGAGGGGGTCCGCCGGGCGCCAAGCCGCGCCTCGCGCGCGCCGGGAGGGGATCAACCGGCGCGGGCCGCGTGAGGACAGCGCTGCGGGGGGACGGCGCTGATCCATGACGTGCGGGCGGCCTGCAGGTGCATTTATGCCACAACGCCTGCCGGTCGTACAATGAATTTCGTAAAAGAGCTTGGTCGTTGCCGACAGGGCACAGCTCAGGCGCGTCAGCCGACGCGGCGGGCCTCGTCGCCGCCCCGCGCGGGGTCGACGAAGCGGGCCAGGTCGTCCAGCGCCATGGGCCGCCCGAACAGATAACCCTGCGCCAGGGTTGCGCCGAGCTCTCGCAGCATCGCCAGCTGGTCGGTGGTCTCGACGCCCTCGGCGACGGTCTTGAGCTTCAGCGAGCGCGCCATGGCGAGAATGGTCTCGACGACGATGCGCGCATGGTCGTCGCGGCTCATGTCGCGCACGAAGGTCTGGTCGATCTTGAACACGTCGAACGGCATGCGCGTGAGATAGGACAGGCTCGAGTGGCCGGTGCCGAAATCGTCGATGGCGAAGGTCACGCCGATCTCGCGCAGGGGCTCGATCTGGGCGATCACGCGCTCGGGATCGCGCATCGCGGTGGACTCGGTGAGCTCCAGCTCGAGGAATTCCGGCGGCAGGTCGGCGTCGCGCAGCGCCGACAGCACGGTGTCGGCGAAGCCGTCGCTCTCGAACTGCATCGCCGAGACGTTGACCGCGACGGGCACGTCGAGACCCTGGGCGCGCAGGCCCGCGATCTCCTTGCACGCGCGGCGCAGCACCCAGTCGCCGATCTCGCCGATCAGGCCGCATTCCTCGGCGGCCTGGATGAAGGCGCCGGGCGAGAGCAGGCCCGCCGTGGGATGGCGCCAGCGCACCAGCGCCTCGGCGCCGGCGGCCGCGCCGTCGTCCATGCGCACCTTGGGCTGGTAGAACACGACCAGCTGGTCGTCGCGCACCGCCTCGCGCAGCTCGTTCTCCAGCACCAGGCGCTCGAACGCGCTCTGGTTCATCGAGGACTCGAAGAAGGCGAAGGTGTTGCCGCCTTCGCGCTTGGCCGCGGCCATGGCGAGGTCGGCGTGACGCAGCAGCGTCTCCGGGTCGGAGCCGTCGCGCGGGAAGACCGCGATGCCCGCCGACACGCCGAGGAAAACCTGGTGGCCGGACACTTCGAAGGGTCGGCGCACGGCGTCGACGACGCGCTGGGCCAGCTGCTCGGCGTCGTCGGTCGAGGCGAGGCGCGGCAGCAGGATCGTGAACTCGTCGCCGCCCAGCCGCGCGACCATCGAAGGCTCGCCGCCCTGCTCGGCGGCGGCCAGGTCCCAGCCGCGCGCGACCTCGCGCAGGCGGCGCGCGACGGCTTCGAGCAGGCGGTCGCCCTCGCCCATGCCCAGCGAATCGTTGACGCGCTTGAAGCGGTCGAGATCGAGGAAGACGACCGCGCCGGCGCGCTCCTCGTCGGCGGCGTCGCGCACGACGCGCTCGACCTCCTTGCGGAAGCGCTCGCGATTGGGCAGCTCGGTGACCATGTCGACATAGGCCAGCCGATGGATGCGCTTCACCGAGGCGTCGAGGCGGGCGAACATCCGGTTGAACGCGTTGGCCAGGACCTCCAGCTCGTCGCCGGTGTGGACGTCGATGCGCAGGTCCAGTTTGCGCGAGGACGCCAGCCGCGCGGCTTCGGTCAGCTGCTGGATCGGTCCCAGCGCCTTGCCGACGGCCAGCGCGACGAGCGGCAGGAAGATGAGCAGGGCGGCCACGGCGATGGTGATCTGGCGACGCAACAGCACGCCGGCGGGCTGGGCCACTGCGGCGACCGGCACCGAAACCACGACCGCGCCCACCAGCCGCCCGTCATGGAAGGCCGGCTCGGCGATCCGGATCTGGTCGTCGATCACCTCGATGCGCGTGTCGACAGCGCCGATCGCCGACTGGATCAGGTGGTCGGCCGCCCGGTCTCCCGTCCCGAACGGCGCGGCGCCGGCCGCGCCCAGCACTTCGCGCAGCGGATCGGCGGCGTAGACCGAGGCGACGTCCGGGCGCCCGCCGAAGCGCCGCAGCTGGTCGGAGAGCCGCGCGCCGTCTTCGGCGTCGGCCATGGCCGGAGCCGCGTTGCTCGCGAACAGCTCGGTGATCAGCTCGGCGTGGACGACGCTGGAGCGGAGATTGTCCTGGCGCTTGTTCTGGAACTCGATGAGCATGAGCACCGTCGTCGCCAGGACGAGGATCACCCCGCAGAGCAGGGTGAACTTCATCACCAGCGAACGCATCATGCGCGAGACGGCGTGTCGGATCGGCGCCATCGAGACCCCGGTTGCTCGGTTCGGACGCGCGGATCACACGCCCGGTGGAGCGACACTTTCGCCTTGATGTATTGAATATGGCGTTAAATGCATGGCGACGCTGCGTTAACGCCTTGAAACGTCAACGCAAGCGCCGGTTTCCCACACTTGTCCCCCGGTTTGTCCCCGGGCGTCAGGCAGCCGGGACCGCCGCGCCCTGCTCGGCGATCAGCGACTTGAGCGGCGTCTGCGGCCGCGCGCCGACATGGGAGATCACCTCGGCCGCCGCGATGGCGCCCAGCCGGCCGCACTCGGCCAGGCCCGCCCCGCGGGCGTAGCCGAGCAGGAAGCCCGCGGCGAAAAGGTCGCCGGCGCCGGTGGTGTCGCGCACCTTGTCGACCGGCTCGGCGGCGACGGTCGCGGTTTCCTCGCCGGAGACGATCACCGCGCCCTTTTCCGAGCGCGTCACCGCGGCGACGCGGGTCTCGGCGCGGACCTGCGCCAGGGCGGCGTCGAAATCGTCGGTCTCGTAGAGCGACTTCAGCTCGTCCTCGTTGGCGAACAGAACGTCGACATGGTTCTTCACCAGGTGGCGGAAGCTGTCGCGGTGGCGGTCGACGCAGAAGCTGTCCGACAGGGTCAGCGAGACCTTGCGGCCGGCGGCCTGGGCGATCTCGGCGGCGCGCACGAAGGCGGCCTTGGCCTCCTCGCGGTCGAACAGATAGCCCTCGAGATAGGTGATCGTCGCCGCGCGGATGCGCTCTGCGTCGACATCGTTCTCGGAGAACATGGTCGAGGCGCCCAGGAAGGTGCACATGGAGCGCTGTGCGTCGGGCGTGACGTTGATCAGGCAGCGCGCCGTCGCCGGACCGCCCTTAAGCGGCGCGGTGTCGTAGTCGACGCCGGCGGCGCGCAGGTCGTGGGCGAAGATCTCGCCGAGCTGATCGGCGGCGACCTTGCCGACATAGGCGCCGCGGCCGCCGAGGCTCGCCACGCCGGCGAGCGTATTGGCCGCCGAACCGCCCGAGATCTCCTCGCCCGCGCCCATGACCTCGTAGAGCGCCTTGGCGCGGTCCTCGTCGATCAGGGTCATGCCGCCCTTCTCGATGCCGTGCTCGATCAGGAAGGCGTCGTTGGAGGAGGCGATCACGTCGACGATGGCGTTGCCGACGCCCAGGACGTCGTAGCGGGTCTCGGTCATGGAGTTGGGGCCTGCGGTCTGCTTCTCGGGAAAAGTCGCGCAGGGCTTAACGCGCCCGTCGGCGAACCTCAAGGCGGCCGGCTGGCGAGCCGCGGCGAAACCGGCTAAGGCCGGCGCGGTTCAACGGAGCGTCGGCCATGCGCGACATCGCCTTTCTCGTCTCCTCCGACATCCTTCCCGGTCGGGAGGGCGCGCGCGAGGACGTCCATGAATTCGAGCTCGAATTCGGCGCGATCGAGCCGCCCTGCCGGGCGGCGGGGTTCGCGCTGCATCCCGTGGTCTGGGACGAGGGCGTCGATCCGGCGGCCTGGGACGGCCTCGTCATCGGCCCGACCTGGGACTACACGCGCAAGCGCGACGCCTATCTCGACGCGCTCGACCGGTTCGCGGCGGCCCGCCCGCTGCTCAACCCGCCGCACGTCGTCCGCTGGAACATCGAGAAGACCTATCTGCGCGATCTCGCCGCCGCCGGCGCGCCGACCGTGCCCACGATCTGGGCCGAGCGCGCCGACGCCGCCGAGATCGAGCGGGCTTTCGCGGCGTTCGCGTGCGACGAGGTGGTGGTCAAGCCGGTCGTCGGCGCCTCGGCCTGGCGCCAGGCCCGCGTCAGGCGCGGCGATCCGGCGCCCGCCGCCGACGCAATGCCGCCGGCCGAGGCGATGATCCAGCCCTTCCTGCCGTCGATCGGCGAGGCGGGCGAGCTGACTCTGATGTTCTTCGGCGGCGTGTTCTCCCATGCGCTGATCAAGCGTCCGGCGAAAGGCGACTATCGCGTCCAGTCGATCTATGGGGGCGTCGAGGAGAGGTGCGATGCGTCGGCGGAGGAACTCGAGCTCGGCCGCCGCGCGCTCGACGCGGCGTGCGCCATCTGCGCCGTCGATTCGCTGCTCTACGCCCGCGTCGACATCGTGCGCGGCCTCGATGGCCGGCCGGCGCTGATGGAGCTCGAGCTGATCGAACCCTACTACTATCCCGAGCAGGGGCCGCGCACGGGCGCGCTGTTCGCCGAGGCGCTCACCCGGCTTCTGGGTTAGCCGACCGCTCGGCCTGCGCCCGGAGCGTCTTCGCCATCTCGCCGGGCGCGTAGGCGACGGGCGGCGTCGGGCGGAACAGCCAGGCGACATAGGCGCCGAGCACGGCGAACGGCGCGGCCACGAAGCCGAGCGCGGCGCGCTCCTCGACGAGGAAGAACCAGGCGAAGAAGAACGCGCCGGTGAGCGCCATCGCCGCGCCGAGCGCCGACAGGGCGATCCTGAGGCCGAGCGACGGACCCTGGAGGAACTCGACCTCCGCTGCGCGCGGCGCCAGCGCCTCGTGCAGCGCGATGACGAATGCGCGGAAATTCGCGGCGTTGTTGGCCCATTGGCCCGGCCCGGTCGCTGTGAGGCTGCCCAGCGCGACCTCTCCCGACGGGCCGGTGACGCGGCAGACGACCTGCGCCTCGCGCCCGGCCATCTCGACGGCCAACCGGACGCGGCGGATCGCATCGAGTCGCAGGCGCGCGTCGACGACGCCGTCGCGGACGCGCTCGATCCGGTCGGCGTAGAGATGAAGCGTCTGCGGTTTCGCCATCGCGCCGCGCCGGTCGGCGAGCGTCGCGATCGCCGTGTCCTCGATCTGGTGTTCGTCCGCCACGCGCCCGTCTCCCCGCGCCACTTGCCGCCGCGTTCATATCGCGTCACCGTCGGCCCATGAGCAAGGCCCGCACCTTCCTGGTGATCGCCGACGGCAGCGACGAGAGCCGCACCGCGGCCTTCTTCGCGGCGCGCCGCGCCAAGAAGACGGGCGGCGCGGTCGCCGCGCTAGCGGTGGTCGAGCCGTCGAGCTTCGAGCACTGGATCGGGGTCGGCGAGACCATGCGCCAGGAGGCCGAGGAGGCCGCCGAGACGATGCTCAACTCGCTCGCCGAGGACATCGAATCGGTGACCGAGGCGCGGCCGCGGCTGATCCTGAAGGAAGGCGAGCTGATCGATGTCCTGCGCGCCGTCGTCGACGGCGACGAATCGATCGCCATTCTCGTCATCGGCGCGGCCGTCGGCGGGGAAGGACCGGGACCGCTCGTGACGGCCCTGGCCCGCGCCAAGGGCCTGTTCGGCGAGCGCGCCATCCCGGTGACCGTCGTCCCCGGCGATCTCTCCCGCGACGAGATCAAGGCGCTCGCGTGAGGCGGAAAGCCCCGGCGCACAAAAGGGTTGAACCCTGCGCGCCGGCGCGCCACCTCAGAGTCCGCACCCGAAAGGCTCGAGACGCATGTTCATCCAGACCGAAGAGACCCCGAACCCCGAGACGCTGAAATTCCTGCCCGGCCAGGAGATCTCTCCCGACCAGCCGCGCGATTTCGCGACGCCCGAGGCCGCCGAGTCGTCCTTCCTGGCGCGCGAACTGTTCCGCGTCGACGGCGTCGTCCGCGTCTTCGCCGGTGCGGATTATGTCTCCGTGACCAAGGCCGAGAGCGTGGAGTGGCCGCATCTCAAGCCGGCCGTGCTGGGCGCGATCATGGATGCGCTGCAGGCGGACAAGCCGCTGTTCGGCGACGCCGCCCACGAAGGCCATGCCGAGTATCACGGCGAGGCCGCCGGCGTGGTCAAGGAGATCAAGGAGATCATCGACACGCGCGTGCGCCCGGCCGTGGCCCAGGACGGCGGCGACATCGTCTTCCACGGCTATGACGCCGACAGCGGCGTGGTCAGCCTGCACATGCGCGGCGCCTGCGCGGGCTGTCCGTCCTCGACGATGACGCTCAAGGCCGGCATCGAGAACCTTCTCAGGCACTACGTTCCCGAAGTCACCGCCGTCGAAGCGGTGATGTAAGTCTCCGCGACCGGGAGGTCCGCCCCATGTCCGATGACGCTCCGCTCGCGCTGGAGGACCGCCACGGCGTGGTCGCCGATCACTGCCTCGACCAGCTCTTCCGCGGCGCGCGCACCTTCTCTTACTGGGCCGAGCGCGACGTTCCCGACACGACGCTGTATGCGCTCTACGACCTGCTGAAATACGGGCCGACGAGCGCCAATCAGTGCCCGGCCCGTTTCCTGTTCCTGAAGGGCGAGAGCAAGGAGCGCCTGAAGCCGCATCTCGCGAAGGGCAATGTCGACAAGACGATGAGCGCGCCGGTCACCGCCATCGTCGCCTGGGACACGCAGTTTCACGAGCGGCTGCCCGAGCTGTTCCCCCACAATCCCGGCGCGAAGGACTGGTTCGCCGATCCGGACTCGCGCGGCGAGCACGGCTTCCGAAACGGGACGCTCCAGGGCGCTTATTTCATCCTCGCCGCCCGCGCGCTCGGGCTGGATTGCGGGCCGATGTCGGGTTTCGACAATGACGGCGTCGACGCCGAGTTCTTCGCTTCCGACCCGGAGCGGAAGACTTGGCGATCCAACTTCCTGTGCAATCTCGGCTACGGCGTGACCGAGAAGCTCCATCCCCGCCTGCCGCGTCTGTCCTTCGACGACGCCGCGAAGATCCTGAAGTAGCGGCGCGATGGGCGCGCGGCCGATTCTCGCCATCGACACGACCGGGCCTTGGTGCGCGGCCGCGCTGCGCCGCGCCGACGGCGAGGTCTTCACCCGCGCCGAGGAGATCGGGCGCGGCCACGCCGAGCATCTCGCGCCCATGGTCGCCGACCTGCTCGACGCGGCGGGAGTCGCGCCGAACGCGCTGCAACGGATCGCGGTCGCGGCCGGGCCCGGCAGCTTCGCCGGCACGCGGGTGGGGGTGGCCTTCGCGCGCGGCCTGGCGCTGGCGAGCGGGGCGCGCGCAGTCGGCGTCTCCAGCCTCGCCGCGATCGCCCGGCGCGCGGACCCCGACGGCGATCATACCGTGCTGGCGGTCCATGACGCCAAGCGCGGCGAGCTGGTCTGGACGGTGTTCGCCAACGGCGCGCCGGTCACCGGGCTGGAGCGCGGCGATGTCGATGCGGCCACGGCCGTGCTCGCCGAGTTCGGCGAGATTCGCCTGGCCGGGTCCGGCGCGGCCGCGCTGGGCGCCGATCCTGCGCACTTCGATCCCGCGCCGCCGCTGGACGCCCTGCTCGATCTCGGCGAGGCCGCGCCCGCCGACGCCCCGCCGCCGGCGCCGGTCTATGTCCGTCCGCCCGACGCCAGGCTTCCCGGCGGCGTCGCGCCGTGACCGTCGAATCGGAGATCGCCGTCTTCGGCGTCGAGGGCGCGGCGCTTCTGGCCGCGCTGCACGCCTCGAGCTTCGACCGTCCGTGGTCGGAAACCGAGATGCGCGACCTGCTCGCCTCGCCCGGTGTTAGTGCGGTCACGGTCGGCGCGGCGGGCGATCCTGCGGGCATGGCGCTGGTGCGCGCCGTCGCCGACGAGGCCGAGCTGCTGACGATCTGCATTCGCCCCGGGAAACGCAGCGGCGGGCTGGGCCGGTCCCTGCTCGCCGCCGCCGAGACGCTGGCGCGCGAGGCCGGCGCGGCGCGGCTTTTTCTGGAGGTGTCGGCGGCCAACGCCGCCGCGCTCGGGCTCTACGCGGCGGCCGGGTACGAGACGACGGGACGGCGCCCGGCCTACTACGCCGACGGATCGGACGCCGTGCTCATGGACAAGCCGCTCTAGCCATTGGTTGCGGACCCGGCCCGGTTCATATGGACAGGCAAGGCCCGCCGAGCGTATCACTCGAGCACCCTGCGTCGCAGGCGCGGCGCGCGCGAGAAGGACCGCCCCTCATGCCCGATCGCATCGAGAAGCTCTGCATCGATAAGGGCTTGCGCATGACCGAGCAGCGCAAGGTCATCGCGCGCGTGCTCTCGACGTCGGACGATCATCCCGACGCCGAGGAGCTGCATCGCCGCGCCGCCGAGATCGATCCGAAGATCTCGCTGGCCACCGTCTACCGCACGGTGCGCCTGTTCGAGGAGGCCGGCATCATCGAGCGCCACGATTTCCGCGACGGCCGGTCGCGCTACGAGGAGGCCAGCGAGGAGCATCACGACCACCTCATCGACCTGAAGTCCGGCGAGGTGCTGGAGTTCGTCGACGAGGAGATCGAGCGCCTGCAGGAGCGCATCGCCGAGAAGCTCGGCTACAAGCTCGTCGATCACCGCCTCGAACTCTACGGCGTGCCGCTGAAGAAGGCGGAGGAGTAGGCGGTCCGGCCTGCGCCCGCGGACTTGCCCGAAAAGCCGCGTTCGACCATAACCCGCGCTTGATCGGGACTGTGGAAAAGCCCACGCTTTCGCCCCGGGAAGACGAGCGGAGACGCCGGCGAGGAGGCCGGCCCTGGCCATGAGCGAAACGCAACGCGCCGCCGCGGAGCCGACCGCGCGCAAGCGGCTCTTCATCAAGACCTACGGCTGCCAGATGAACGTGTACGACTCCGAGCGTATGCGCGATCTGCTGACGCCGCTCGGCTACGAGCCGGCGGACGCGCCAGACGGCGCCGACCTGGTCATCCTCAACACCTGCCATATCCGCGAGAAGGCCGCCGAGAAGGTGTATTCCGAGCTGGGCCGGCTGAAGCCGCTCAAGGAGGCCAAGGCCGCGAGCGGCGATCCGATGACGATCGCGGTGGCGGGCTGCGTCGCCCAGGCCGAGGGCGCCGAGATCCAGCGCCGCGCGCCCGTCGTCGATCTCGTCGTCGGCCCGCAGACCTATCACAAGCTGCCCGAGCTGATTGCCAGCGTGCATCGCGGACGCGGCGAGGGGCTGGAGACCGAGTTCGAGGTCGAGGAGAAGTTCGACCGGCTCGCCGCGCCCGTGCGCCAGGTCGAGGGCTATTCGGCGTTCGTCACCGTCCAGGAGGGATGCGACAAGTTCTGCAGCTTCTGCGTCGTGCCCTACACGCGCGGGGCGGAATGGTCGCGCCCGGTCGACCAGGTCGTCGCCGAGGTGCGCGCGCTGGCCGCGCGCGGCGTGCGCGAGGTCACCCTGCTCGGCCAGAACGTCAACGCCTATCACGGCGAGCCGCCCGCGGGCGACGCCGCCGACGGGACGTGGGGGCTCGGCCGGCTCGTGCGCCATCTCGCCCTGATCGACGGGATCGAGCGGATCCGGTTCACGACCTCGCACCCGAAGGACATGGACGACGATCTCATCGCCGCCTTCGCCGACGAGCCCAAGCTGATGCCGTATTTCCACCTGCCGGTGCAGGCGGGCTCGGACAGGATCCTCAAGGCGATGAACCGCAAGCACACGGCGGCGGAGTATCTCGACATCATCGCCCGGCTCCGCGAAGCGCGGCCGGACATCGCCATCTCCGGCGACATGATCGTCGGCTTCCCCGGCGAGACCGAGGCCGATTTCGAGGCGACGATGGCGCTCGTCCGGGAGGTCGAGTACGCCTCGTGCTTCTCCTTCAAGTATTCCCGCCGACCGGGCACGCCCGGCGCGGCGCTGCCCGGCCAGGTCGACGAGGCGGTGAAGTCCGAGCGCCTGGCGCGCCTGCAGGCGCTGCTGGGCGAGCAGCAGGAGGCCTTCAACGCTTCGATGGTCGGGCGAACCCTGCCGGTGCTGTTCGAGAAGCCGGGACGCCACGCCGGTCAGCTGTCCGGCCGCAGCCCGTATCTCCAGGCCGTCCATTGCGAGGCGCCGGAGGCGTTGATCGGAACCATCGCCGACGTCGAGATCGTCTCGGCGAGCCGCAACGCGCTCGCCGGACGGCTGAAGGACGGGGAGAGCCGCGCCGCGTGAGCCGCTCCGCGAAAACCCGGCGGCCCCGCCGCGAACCGGCCGAGACGCTTCATTTCGAGGATCCCGAGCTCGTGCGCGCGCTCGCCGGGCCGGGCCACGAGAACTTCGCCGTCATCGAGCACGAGCTGGGCGTGAGCCTGGAGGCGCCCGGCGGCGGCCAGATCGTCGTCACCGCCCCGGAGACGCGGGCGCGCACCGAGGCGCGCCGCGTCATCAACGCGCTCTACGCCCGCGCCGAGGAGAGCCTGCAGATCGACCCGGCGGCCGTGCGCGCGGCCTGCCTGATGGCCGAGGACGAGGCCGGCGAGGAGATCGATTCCATCATCCGCGTGCCGCGCGGGGCGAGCTTCGCCGCGCGCACCGACCGCCAGCGCGACTATGTCCGCGCGCTGAAGAATGACCGCGCCTACGACATGATCTTCGGCGTCGGCCCGGCGGGCACCGGCAAGACGCTGCTCGCGGTCGCCTACGGCGCCTCGCAGCTGGCGCTGGGACAGATCGAGCGGCTCATCATCACCCGGCCGGCCGTCGAGGCCGGCGAGCGTCTGGGTTTCCTGCCCGGCGCGCTCGAGGAGAAGATCGACCCCTACCTGCTGCCGATCTGGGACAGCCTGCGCGACGCGCTCGGCCAGAAGATGTCGGAAAAGATGCGCGAGGAGGGCCGCGTCGAGGTCGCCCCGCTCGCCTTCATGCGCGGGCGCACGCTCAACCGCGCCTTCGTCATCTGCGACGAGGCGCAGAACGCGACGATCGCCCAGATGCGCATGGTGCTCACGCGCCTGGGCGAGGGGTCGCGCATGGCGGTCACCGGCGATCCCTCCCAGACCGATCTCGGCCCGCGCGAGCCGTCGGGGCTGGCCCACGCGCTGACCATCCTCGACGACATCGACCGCATCGCGGTCAATCGCTTCACCCGCGCCGACGTCGTGCGCCACGATCTCGTCGCGCGCATCGTCGACGCCTACGAGGCTGCGGAGAAGCCGCCGGAATGAGCGACGATCCCGCCGCCGAGATCGTGGTCGACGACGAGCGCTGGGCCGCCGTCGAGGGACTTGAAGCGCGCTGCCTCGCCGCCATCGAGGCCGCCGCGCGGCGGATCGACGCGCCGCGGCCGGGCGCGGCGGCGGTGCTGTTCACCGACGACGAGACGGTCCACGCGCTCAACAAGCGCTATCGCGGCCGCGACAAGCCCACCAACGTGCTGTCCTTTCCCGCGCCGGAGGCCGAGGCCTATCCCGGCGACATCGCGCTGGCCTGGGAGACCTGCGCGGCGGAGGCGGCAACCGCCGGACTTGCGCTTATCGATCACGCCGCCCATCTGGCGGTTCACGGTTTTTTGCATTTGAATGGCTACGACCACGAAGCCGAGGAAGAGGCCGCGGCCATGGAAGCGCTCGAGATCCGGGCGCTGGCCGAGCTGGGGATCGCCGATCCCTATCTTGCGAATTCACGATCATGAGCGACGACGACTCTAAATCCCGAAGTTTCATCGCCCGTCTCGCGCGCGCCCTGTCGGGCCGCGGAGAGGCGGGCGACCAGCCGGCCGACGGCGAGACGCCGTCGGACCAGCACGACCTGCTCCTCAACGCCCAGGCGTTTGATCAGCTGCGCGTGGCCGACGTCATGGTGCCGCGCGCCGACATCGTCGCCGTCGACATCGACACGCCGCTGGGCGAGCTGGCGAGCCGCTTCGCCGAGGCCGCCCATTCCCGTCTGCCGATCTTCCGCGAGACGCTCGACGATCCCGTCGGCGTCGCGCACATCAAGGACGTGATGGCGCACATCGCGGGCAACGGCGCGCCGCAACACTCGGCGGCCTGGACCGAGGCGCGCATCCTGCCCGACGTGCGCAGGCCGCTGCTCTACGCGCCGCCGTCCATGCGCGCCATCGATTTGCTTTTAAAGATGCAGTCGCGGCGCATGCACATGGCGCTGGTCGTCGACGAGTTCGGCGGAACCGACGGGCTGGTGACGCTCGAGGATCTGCTCGAGCCGATCGTCGGCGACATCGAGGACGAGCACGACGAGGACGAACCGCCGGCGATCCGCGCCAAGGGCCCGGCCTGCTGGGACGCCGACGCGCGGGCGCCGATCGAGGACTTCGAGGAGACGGTCGGCCGCGAGATCGCCACTGACGAGGAGGAAGAGGACGTCGACACGCTCGGCGGCCTCGTCTTCATGCTCGCCGGGCGCATCCCCGAACGCGGCGAGGTCATCCGCCACTCCTCCGGGTTCGAGTTCGAGGTGCTGGATTCCGATCCCCGGCGGATCAAGCGGCTGCGCGTGCGTTCCGCCGCGTCGCTGGAGAGCGCCGTCGAAGCCGGCGCCTGAGACATGATGCGCGCCGCGGTCCGGTCCCTGCGCCGAACCCGGGCGCGCCTCCGGCTCCTCAGGGAATGGCGCGCGGGTGCCGCGCTGTTCGTGCTCGGCGCGCTCTCGGTGCTCGCCCACGCCCCGTTCTTCCTCCAGCCGGCCCTGCTCGTCGCGCTGGTCGCGCTCGTCCTGCTGCTCGACGACGCGCGCCGCGGCCCGCGGCCGATCGCGTCGGGCTTCTTCCGCGGCTGGGCGTTCGCCGCGGGCATGTTTCTCGCCGGGACCTGGTGGGTCTCCAACGCCTTCCTGGTCAGCGCAGCCGACCACGCCTGGCTGCTCTGGGCGCCGCTGGTGCTGATGCCGGGCGGCCTGGCGCTGTTTTGGGGGGCGGCCGGGGCGGTGTACGTCCGTTTCTCCCGGCCCGGCCCGGCCCGCATCGCGGTGTTCGCCGCGGCCTTCATGACCGTCGAGCTCCTGCGGTCCTGGGTCCTGTCGGGCTTTCCCTGGAACCTGCCCGGCCATGTCTGGCCGGCCGGCGGCGCGATGAGCCAGGCCGCCGCCCTGATCGGCGCGGCGGGGCTGTCGGCGGTCACGCTCTACGCCTTCGCCGCGCCGGCCGCCCTGTTCGGCGCCGGCGCGCGCGCGGCGCGCTGGACGCCGCCGGTCGCCGGCGCGGTCCTGCTGGCGGCCCTGTTCGGCTATGGCGGCATGCGCCTGGCCACCGCGCCGCCGTCGGCCGAGAGCGGCGAGATCGTGCGCGTCGTCCAGCTCACCGTGCCGCAGCGCGAAAAGATCTACGACAATCGGTCGGAGATCCTCGAGCGCTACCTGGCGCTCAGCGCCGGGCCGGGGCTGGCTGACGTCGATGCGGTCGTCTGGCCCGAAGGCGCGGTGCCCGCCTACATCCTCCGCGAACCCGACATCATCGACCGGCTGGCCGAGGTCTTCCCCGTCGGCGCGCGTCTGATCACCGGCGCGCCGCGCGCGGAGACCGAGGGCGAAACGACGCGGTATTTCAACTCGCTGCTGGTGATCGACTTTACGCAGGCCGGCCCGCGGCTTTCGGCCCATTACGACAAGGCCCGCCTGGTGCCGTTCGGCGAGGGCAACCCGGTGCGCGGCGTCACGGAGCTGTTCGGGTTCCAGTCGCTGTCGACGAATTCGCCGTTCTACACGCCGGGTCCCGGGCCGCGGACGCTCGACGTCGAGGGCCTGCCGCCGTTCGCGCCGCTGATCTGCTACGAGGTGATCTATCCGCGCTACGCCCCGCGCGGCGCCGAGCGACCGGAATGGTTGCTCAACATCTCCAACGACGCCTGGTACGGGAACTCCGCGGGGCCGCGGCAGCATCTCAATCAGGCGCGCTACCGCGCGATCGAGGAGGGGCTGCCGATGATCCGCGCGGCGTCCTCCGGCGTATCGGGGATGATCACGCCCTATGGTCGCGAAGGGCTGCTGATGCCACTTGACGTCGACGAAGCGTTCGATATCCGATTACTTGAAGACCTGAACGAAACATTCTACGCAAAATACGGAGATCTTCCGTGGGCAGGCGGCGCGATTATTTTGCTACTTTTGGTAATTCTGCCGCCTTTTCTCGTCCTCCGCGGGAGGGCCTCGTACCGATCAACCATGAAGCCTAGGGTCTGACCGTGGACTCGGCATCTGCGGCCATGCTGAAATATCGCAAGGAGATTCATAAGGATATGAGCACGAATCCGAGAGGCCCGACCGCGGTGGACCGTCATGTCGGTTCGCGCGTGCGCTTGCGCCGCCAGCTGCTCAATATGAGCCAGGAGAAGCTCGGCGAGGAACTCGGCGTGACATTCCAGCAGGTTCAGAAATACGAACGCGGCGCCAACCGCATCGGCGCGGGGCGGTTGTGGATGCTCGCCCGCGTGCTCGACGTGCCGGTGTCGTTTTTCTATGACGGCGTCGCCGAGACGATCGGCCAGGCCGGATTCTCCGAAGGCGACCAGACGCCGATCGTGGACGACTTCATCCAGTCCGCAGACGGCGTCGCGCTCGCCCAGGCGTTCGCGAAGATACGCGACTCCAAGGTGCGCCGGCGCATCCTCGACCTGGTGCGCACGCTGGCCGCCGAAGAGGCCGAAGCCGCCGCCGGCGACGCCGAGGAAGTCTGACCGTCGCACCCTTTTCAGCAGCGATTCGCATTTCTCCGCGGGGCGCCCCCTTGCTTTCCGCGGCGCAATAGGGTTTATGCGCGGCCATATAAAGGAAGCTTTATATGGGAGCCCCAAATTTGGCGCGTTCGTCCTACATCTTCACCAGTGAGAGTGTCTCCGAAGGCCATCCGGACAAGGTCTGCGACCGCATCTCGGACAGCATCGTGGACCTGTTCGTCTCCAAGGACCCGGTTTCGCGGGTCGCCTGCGAGACGCTGACCACCACGAACCAGATCGTCCTGGCCGGCGAGGTGCGCTGCGCCGCCGACATCGACGACGCCGAGATCGAGAAGGTCGCGCGCGAAGCCGTGCGCGAGATCGGCTACGAGCAGGAGGGCTTTCACTGGAAGACGGCGAACTTCCAGAACTTCCTGCACGAGCAGTCCGCCGACATCGCCCAGGGCGTCGACGAGGGCACCGGCTCCTACAAGGAGGAAGGCGCCGGCGACCAGGGCATCATGTTCGGCTACGCCACCGACGAGACGCCGGAGCTGATGCCGGCCCCGCTGCTCTACTCGCACCAGATCCTCAAGCGCATGGCCGAGCTTCGGAAGTCGGGCGAGCGCCCGGAATTCGAGCCGGACGCCAAGTCGCAGGTCACGCTGCGCTATGAGAACGGCATGCCCGCCGAGGTGCTGTCGGTCGTCGTCTCGACCCAGCACAAGGAAGGCGTCTCGCTCGACGACGTGCGCGAGATGGTGCGCCCGGTCGTCAAGGACGTCCTGCCCGAGGGCTGGTTCCCGCCGGAAGACGAGTTCTACGTCAATCCGACCGGCAAGTTCGTGATCGGCGGGCCCGACGGCGACGCGGGCCTCACCGGCCGCAAGATCATCGTCGACACCTATGGCGGCGCGGCGCCCCACGGCGGCGGCGCGTTCTCCGGCAAGGATCCGACGAAGGTCGACCGCTCGGCGGCCTATGTCGCGCGCTATCTCGCCAAGAACGTCGTCGCGGCGGGCCTGGCCAAGAAGTGCACGATCCAGCTCGCCTACGCGATCGGCGTGGCCAAGCCGCTGTCGGTTTATGTCGATACCCACGGCACCGGCAAGGTCGCCGAGGAGAAGCTCGAGGAGGTTCTCCCGCAGCTGGTGAACCTGTCGCCGCGCGGCATCCGCGAGCATCTCAAGCTCAACCAGCCGATCTTCGCGCGCACCGCGGCCTACGGCCATTTCGGCCGCGAGCCCGACGCGCAGGGCGGCTTCACCTGGGAGAAGACCGATCTCGTCGACGAGCTCAAGAAGCTCGCCTAGACGGATCGCGATCCGCATCGAAAGGGCCGGGGCGTTTCAGGCGCCCCGGCCTTTTTCGTTTCAGCGGGGTGGCGTCGGCTCCATGGGTTGAGGCCGGCCCGATCGCGTTTCCCCAGCGCAAGCTGGGGCCCGGGAGAGGACGAGCGACGGCTCTCGCGATCTTCGATCCCTGGGTCCTGACTTTCGTCAGGAAAACGAAGTGGGCTGCGCCGCGACAGCGACAGCGACCGCCGGCCGAACCGCCTTCCACTCGACCTGCGCGCAAAATCCTGTAGACCCCCGGCCCATGACCGAGACGCGTCCGCCGCATCGCCGCCTCTATGGCCGCGCCCAGGGCCACAGGCTGTCGCCGCGCCAGCAGCGCCTGGTCGACGCGCTCCTGCCCCGGCTCGACTGGCCCGACGCCGGCGGCGTCGATCCCGCCGCCCTGCTGCCGGGCCTCGACGCGCACGCGCTGGAGATCGGGTTCGGCGCGGCCGAACACCTGATCGCGCAGGCGGAGGCGAATCCGCGCACCGGGTTTCTCGGGATCGAGCCCTTCCTCAACGGCGTCGCCAAGGCGCTCGCCGGGATCGAGGAGAAGGCGCTGGAGAATGTCCGGGTGAAGCGCGCCGACGCGCGCGACGAGATCGAGGCCATGCCCGATGCGGCCTTCGACCGCGTCTACCTGCTGTTTCCCGACCCGTGGCCGAAGACGCGCCACGCCAAGCGGCGCTTCGTCCAGCCTGACACGGCGTTCGAGCTGGCGCGCATCCTCAAGCCGGGCGGGCGGCTGAGGCTGGCCACCGACGTGCGCGCCTACGCCGACTGGGCGCTGCCGATCCTCATGGAGACGCCGAGTCTGGCCTGGACGGCGCGGTCGGCCGGCGACTGGCGCGACCCGCCCGCCGACCACGTCACAACGCGCTACGAGTCCAAGCATCTCGGCGACATCGCGCCGGTCTTTTTCGAGTTCGAGAAGCGATGAGCCGTGCGCGCCGGACACCGCCGCCATTGCGCGGGGCGCGCCGAAGGCGTATATAAGCGGCCAACAAGTTCGATACGCCGGATGGCGTCATCGGGCGGCTCCGGAGACGGGGCCGCCTTTTTCGTTGCTCTCGAGGCCCCGCGTGAAGACCAAGACCGCGCTGGATCAGGAGATCCTGGATCTCGCCGAACCCCTGGCCGAGGCGCTGGGGCTCGAGATCGTGCGCGCGCGCGTCATGGGCGGCAAGCGCAAGACGGTCCAGATCATGGCCGAGCGCCATGACGGGACCATGCAGGTCGACGATTGCGAGCGGCTGTCGCGCGCGCTCGACGAGGTGCTCGAGGAGGCCGATCCGATCGCGGGGGAGTTCACTCTCGAGGTGTCGTCGCCGGGCATCGACCGGCCGCTCACCGAGCTGGCGCATTTCGCCCGCTGGGAGGGATTCGAGGCGAAGCTGGAGCTCGGCCGCATGGTCGAGGGCCGCAAGCGTTTTCGCGGCGTGCTCGCCGGGACCGAGGACGACAACGTGCTCATCGATCTCGCGGGCGAGGACGAGACCGCGGTGCTGCCTTTCGCCTGGATCGACGACGCCAAGCTCGTCCTCACCGACGCGCTGATGGAGGCGAGCCTCAAGGGCCGCGCCGACGCGCGGGCTTCCGGGGACGCCGGACAGGACTGATACGGACCAACTGCAAGGATTGAGATCATGGCCATCGGGGTCAGCGCCAACAAGCTGGAGCTTCTGCAGATCGCCAAGGCGGTCGCGCAGGAGAAGCTCATCGACGAAGCCATCGTGCTCGAGGCGATCGAGGAGGCGATCCAGAAGGCGGCGCGCTCGCGCTACGGCGCCGAGCTGGACATCAAGTGCGACATCGATCCCCAGACCGGCGAGATGCGCCTGACCCGGCGCACCACGGTCGTTGAGGAGGTCGAGAACGACTCCCAGGAGATGTCGCTCGACGAGGCGAAGAAGATCGACAAGAACGCCGAGATCGGCACGGTCTTCGAGGAGGAGCTGCCGCCGATCGAGTTCGGCCGGGTCGCCTCCCAGACCGCCAAGCAGGTGATCACGCAGAAGGTCCGCGAGGCCGAGCGCGAGCGCCAGTTCGAGGAGTACAAGGACCGCGTCGGCGAGGTCGTCAACGGCATCGTCAAGCGCGTCGAGTACGGCAACGTCATCGTCGATCTCGGCAAGGCCGAGGCGGTGATCCGGCGCAATGACGGCATCCCGCGCGAGAACTTCCAGAACGGCGACCGCGTGCGCGCCTATATCTACGACGTCCGCCCGGAAGTGCGCGGCCCGCAGATCTTCCTGTCGCGCGCCCATCCCGACTTCATGGCCGCCCTGTTCGCCCAGGAGGTGCCCGAGGTCTACGAGGGCATCATCGAGATCCCGCGCGTCGCGCGGGATCCGGGCAGCCGGGCCAAGATCGCGGTGATCTCCAACGATTCCTCGATCGACCCGGTCGGCGCCTGCGTGGGCATGCGCGGCTCGCGGGTGCAGGCCGTCGTCAACGAGCTCGCCGGCGAGAAGATCGACATCATCCCGTGGAGCCCGGACCCGGCGACCTTCATCGTCAACGCGCTGCAGCCCGCCGAGGTGACCAAGGTCGTCCTCGACGAGGAGGCCGAGCGCATCGAGGTCGTCGTGCCCGACGACCAGCTGTCGCTGGCGATCGGCCGGCGCGGCCAGAACGTGCGCCTGGCCAGCCAGCTCACCGGCTGGTCGATCGACATCCTCACCGAGGAAGAGGAGTCCGAGCGCCGTCAGAAGGAGTTCGCCGAGCGCACCCAGCTCTTCATGGACGCGCTCGACGTCGACGAGGTCATCGCCCAGCTGCTCGCCACCGAGGGCTTCTCCGACATCGAGGAGATCGCCTTCGTCGAGCTCGACGAGATCGCCGTGATCGAGGGCTTCGACGACGACACCGCCCAGGAGATCCAGACCCGCGCCAAGGAATTCCTCGAAAAGCGCGCCGCCGAGCAGGACGCCAAGCGCAAGGAGCTCGGCGTCGAGGACGCCGTCCTCGAGGTCGAGGGCGTGGAGCTGCCCATGGCGGTGAAGTTCGGCGAGAACGACGTCAAGACCGTCGAGGATCTGGCCGGCCTGGTGCCCGACGATCTGCGCGGCTGGTACGAGACGCGCGACGGCGAACGCGTGCGCGAGCCGGGCATTCTCGACGAGTTCAACATGTCGCCGGAAGACGCCGAGGCGCTGATCATGCGCGCGCGCGTCGCGGCGGGCTGGATTTCGGAAGAGGACCTTGAACCGGAGGCCGAGGAGGCCGATCTGGAGGAAGCGTCCGAAGAGGGCGGCGAGGAAGCCGCCGGGGAGGCCGCCGCCGAGGCCGAGCCCGACGTCTCCGATCTCGATATCGAGGACCTGGAGGCGGAGGCCGAGCGTCTCGGCGTCGATCTCGGCGCGCTGCTCGACGACGAGGACGAGGACTCCGCGTCCGCCGAGACCGCATCGGAGGACGCCGGCGAGGAGGACGACGAGGCGCGGTGAGCCGGGGCGCAGGCTCCGGCCGGGCCGGGCGCACGCGCATGCGGCGCTGCCTGGTGAGCGGCGAGGCGCTGGGCGACGAGGCGCTGTTGCGCGTCGGCCTGTCGCCCGAGGGCGTGGTCACGCCCGACCTCGCCGCGAAGCTGCCCGGGCGCGGCGCCTGGGTGAAGGCCGACCGGGCGAGCGTCGAGACGGCGGTGCGCAAGCGGCTCTTCAACCGGGCGTTCTCGCGTCCGGTGGAGGCGCCGGCCGACCTCGCCGACGCTTTCGAGCGCCAGCTCGAGGCGCGCGCGCTGTCCCTGCTGGGACTGGCGCGGCGCGCGGGAAGGCTGGCGACGGGGTATGATGCGGTGCGGCTCGCCCTGAAGGCGGACCCGCCGCCGGCCTGGCGGATCGAGGCGGTCGACGCGGCCGCCGACGGCCGCGGCAAGCTGGATCGCCTCGCGCGGAAGCGGGGCGCGATCCCGACGGCCGGGTGCTTCTCCTCGGAGGCGCTCGGCGCGGCGCTCGGACGGGATGCGCTGATGCATCTCGCCCTCGCGCCGGGCGGAGAGGCGCGCGCCTTCGGCGAGACGATGGCCAAGCTGGCGGGTTTCCGCGCGATCGACCCGCGCGGCGACGGGCCGGAGAGTGAAACAGGCGGGAGCGCGGCGGAGCCGCGCGATTCCGCACAGGACGGTTGAATCGGCAATGAAGGCGGCTAGGTTAGCGGGCCTTCGGGAGCCGGCGGGGTTTCGCGCCTCGCGACCGTCGGACCTGAACAGTACGGCGATCGGCGCGCGGCGGCCGGTCGGGATCCGTCAGACGAAGAGCCGCGACGAAAGAAGTGCATGAGCGACGCTGACGAACGCAACTCCTCGGGCCGCAAGCCCCTCTCCCTCGGCGGACGGAAGTCCGGCACCGTGCAGCAAAGCTTCTCGCGCGGCCGGTCGAAGGCCGTCGTCGTCGAGAAGAAGCGCAAGCGCGCCGCCTCCGGCGCGGGCAAGGACGCGCCCGCTGCCAAGGATGAGAAAGCCGCCGCGCCGGCCTCCGACAAGGAGAAGGCGCGCGCCGCCCTGGCCGCCAAGGCCAAGCAGCTCGGCCTGTCCGAGGAAGAGCTGCTGCGGCGCCAGAAGGCGATCCAGCGCGCCCGCTCCGAGGCCGCCGAGCGCGACGCCGAGCGCAAGGCCGAGGAGGAGGAGCGCCGCCAGCGCGCCGAAGAGGAGAAGCGCAAGCTCGAGGAGCAGAAGGCCCGCGAAGAGGCCGAGCGCCGCGAGCGCGAGGAGGAAGAGGCCCGCCGTCGCGCCGAAGAGGAGGCCGCCGCGGCCGAGGCCGCCGCGCCGCCGCCCGACGAGGACGCCGCCAAGCGCGCCCGCAAGCCCGAGAAGGACAAGGAGCGCGACCAGGCGAAGTCCGCGCTCGAGGAGATGGGCGGGCGCGTCAAGTCGAAGAAGGCCGCGCCCGAAAAGCCCGCGCCGTCGCGCACGAAGGACCAGCGCCGCCGCCAGGGCAAGCTCACCATCCAGAACCTGGTCGAGGACGACGAGGACCGTCAGCGCTCGCTCGCCTCGATGCGCCGCGCCCGCGAACGCGAGCGCCAGCGCCGCGCGCAGGGCGGCGGCGACCGCGAGAAGGTCGCCCGCGAGGTGGTCATTCCCGAGCACATCACCATCCAGGAGCTCGCCAACCGGATGGCCGAGCGCGCCGCCGACGTGGTGAAATTCCTGATGACGCAGGGCCAGATGGTCCGCGTCAACGACGTGCTCGAGGCCGACGACGCCGAGCTGATCGTCGAGGAGTTCGGCCACAAGGTGAAGCGCGTCTCCGAGGCCGATGTCGAGGAGGGCCTGATCTCCGAGGACGACGCCGAGGAGACCAAGAAGCCGCGTCCGCCGGTCGTCACGGTCATGGGCCATGTCGACCACGGCAAGACGTCGCTGCTCGACGCGTTGCGCGCGACCGACGTCGCCGCGGGCGAGGCCGGCGGCATCACCCAGCACATCGGCGCCTATCAGGTGCAGCTGAAGTCCGGCGACCGGATCACCTTCCTGGACACGCCGGGCCACGCGGCCTTCTCGTCGATGCGTTCGCGCGGCGCCCAGGCGACCGACATCGTGATCCTCGTCGTCGCCGCCGACGACGGCGTGATGCCCCAGACCATCGAGGCCATCAATCACGCCAAGGCGGCCGAGGTGCCGATCATCGTGGCGGTCAACAAGATCGACAAGCCGGACTCCAATCCCGACCGCGTGCTCCAGGAACTGCTCCAGCACGAGATCATCGTCGAATCGATGGGCGGCGAGGTGCAGGCGGTCAGCGTCTCGGCCACGGAGAAGACCGGGCTCGACGAGCTCGCCGAGGCGATCACGCTGCAGGCCGAGCTGCTGGAGCTCAAGGCCAACCCGGACCGCTCGGCCGAGGGCGTGATCATCGAATCCCAGGTCGACAAGGGCCGCGGCCCGGTCGCCACGCTTCTGGTCAAGCGCGGCACGCTCAAGCGCGGCGACATCGTCGTCGCCGGCGCCCACTGGGGCAAGGTGCGCGCGCTGATCAACGAGCGCGGCCAGCAGATGAAGGAGGCCGGCCCGGCGCTGCCCGCCGAGATCCTCGGTCTCGACGGCGCGCCCGAACCCGGCGAGCTGTTCGCCGTGGTCGAGAACGAGGGCCGCGCCCGCGAGATCGTCGAGTATCGCGAGCGCAAGCGCCGCGAGTCGGCGGCTCCGACCACCGGCGGCGCCTCGCTCGAGCAGATGATGGCCAAGCTCCAGGAGAGCGAACTCCAGGAGATGCCGCTGGTCGTGAAGGCCGACGTGCAGGGTTCGGCCGAGGCGATCCAGACCGCGCTCGAAAAGCTCGGCAACGAGGAAGTCCGCGCGCGCGTCATCCACGCCGCGCCCGGCGGCGTGTCGGAATCCGACGTGCTGCTGGCGTCGTCGTCCGGCGCGCCGATCTTCGCGTTCAATGTCCGCGCCAACAAGCAGGCCCGCGAGCTGGCCGAGACCGAAGGCGTCGAGATCCGCTACTACTCGGTGATCTACGACGTCATCGACGACGTGAAGGCCACGCTCGAAGGCCTGCTGGCGCCGGAGAAGCGCGAGACCTTCATCGGCTACGCCGAGGTCCTCGAGGTGTTCAGCGTGTCCAAGGTCGGCAAGGTCGCCGGCTGCCGGGTCACCGACGGCGTCGTCAAGCGCGGCTGCGGCGTGCGCCTGCTGCGCGACGACACGGTCATCCACGAAGGCGAGCTGGCCACGCTCAAGCGCTTCAAGGACGAGGTGCCCGAGGTCCGCGCCGGCACCGAGTGCGGCATGGCCTTCGTCAACTACCAGGACATCCAGAAGGGCGACCAGATCGAGTGCTTCGAGGTCGAGGAGGTCGAGCGCAAGCTCTGATCCCGCCTTCCGGACGACGAGTGAAGGGCGGCCCGCGGGCCGCCCTTTTTCGTACGCCCGTTTGGAACGCGCCCCCGCCGGGCTAGGTTGAGCCCTCTCAGCAGACGGACCGGGTCCGATGAACGCCAATCTCCTCCTGCCGATCGCGCTGACCGCCTTCGCCGGCGCCGCCGTGGCGCTGCAGCCGGCCTTCAACGGCCAGCTCGCCGTCATTCTCGGCTCGCCGCTGCGCGCCGCGCTGGTCAATTTCCTCGCCGGCGCGAGCGTGATGGCCGCCGTCGTGCTTGTCGGCGGGTTGAGGAACGGCTTTCCCGCGGGCGAGACGCTGGCGAAAGTTCCGCCCCATCTGTGGATCGCCGGCGGCGCGCTCGGGGCGATGTTCGTCTCGACGGCGACCTGGGCCGCGCCCAAGGTCGGCGCCGGCGCCTTCTTCGCCACCCTGATCGCCGCGCAGCTCGTCGCCGCGCTGGCGCTCGATCATTTCGGCCTGATCGGCCTGGACGAGCGGCCGGCCAATCTCGTCCGCGTCGCCGGCGTGGCCCTGCTGGTCGCCGGCGCCTGGCTGGTCGTCAGGGGCTGAGGCCGCCGGCCTTGAAGCCGGGCGCGCAAGCGCGTATCACCGCCGCCTCCTGACGCGGGACGGTTCGAGCCCGGCCGCGTCGCGATCGATCCGAGGCCGTTCCGATGAAACCGCAATCCCAGAGGCAGCTGCGCGCCGGCGAGCTGGTGCGCCGCGCCGTCTCCGACATTCTCGCCGAGGGCCATATCCACGACCCGGGCCTGGCCGGGCTGTCGGTGACCGTCACCGAGGCCCGCGTCAGTCCGGACCTGCGCCACGCCACCGTGTTCATCGCCGTGCTCGGCCAGGCCGACGTGCGCCAGGCCGCCGGCGCGCTCAACCGGGCGGCGGGCTATATCCAGAAGCAGCTCGGCCGCGAGATCGACATGAAATTCACCCCGAAGCTCAACTTCGTCGCCGACGAGAGCTTCGAGGCCGCCCAGCACGTCGACGAGGTGCTCGCCCGGCCGGGCGTCCAGCGCGATCTCGATCACGGCGACGAGGACGAGTAGGGGCCGCGGGAAGACCTCCATGGGACGCAGACGCAAGAAGGGCCAGCCGATCGACGGCTGGCTCATCCTCGACAAGCCCGCCGACATGACCTCGACCCAGGCGGTCGGGCGCGTGCGCTGGCTGTTCAACGCGCAGAAGGCCGGCCACGCCGGCACGCTGGACCCGCTCGCCACCGGCGTGCTGCCGATCGCGCTGGGCGAGGCGACCAAGACCGTGCCCTTCGCCCAGGAGGGCGCGAAGACCTATCGCTTCACCATCCGCTGGGGCGAGACCACCGACACGCTCGACGCCGAGGGCGAGACGACGGCGACCAGCGACGCGCGGCCCTCCGCCGAGGCGATCCGCGACGCCCTGCCCGCCTTCACCGGCGAAATCCAGCAGATCCCGCCGAAATACTCCGCCATCAAGGTCGACGGCGCGCGCGCCTACGATCTCGCGCGCGCCGGCGAGGAGATCACGCTGGAGGCGCGGCCGGTGCGCATCGACCGGCTCGAGCTGCTCGATGCGCCGGAGCCCGATCTCGCCGTGTTCGAGATGAGCTGCGGCAAGGGCGCCTATGTCCGCGCGGTGGCCCGCGATCTCGCCGCCGCGCTGGGCGCCGAGGGCCATGTCGCCGCGCTCAGGCGCGTGCGCGTGGGCCCCTTCGAGGAGGTTGAGGCCGTCACGCTCGACACGCTTGAGGATTTGGTTCATAAGGGCCGCGCGCTGGAAGCGCTCGCCCCGGTTCAGACCGCGCTGGACGACATCCCGGCCCTGGCCGTGACCGAGGACGAGGCTTTTCAGTTGAGGCAGGGACGGCCGATCGTCCTGCCTCCCCGGCGAGCTTCCGAGCTTCGCGCCCAGGCCCGCCCCCGCATGATCGGGGGCAAGGACTATTCACGGGCCGCGGTGGCGATGATGAAGGACCGGGCCGTTGCGATCGGCGAGGCGCGCGCAGGCAAGCTGTCGCCGGTGCGCGTCTTCCAGTGGAACCAGGAGACCTAGACACGATGTCGATTACAGCCGACCGCAAGGCGGAACTGATCAAGGAACACGCTCGCGAGAAGAACGACACCGGATCCCCCGAGGTCCAGGTCGCCATCCTCACCGAGCGCATCAGCAATCTCACCGAGCACTTCAAGACCCACAAGAAGGACAACCATTCCCGCCGTGGGCTCCTGAAGCTGGTGTCGCAGAGACGCCGCCTGCTCGACTACCTCGCCCGGATGGACGAAGGCCGCTACAAGGCCATCATCCAGAAGCTGGGCCTGCGGCGCTAGCCGCTCCGAAACAGACGCCGGCCGCCAACGGGCGCGCCGGCGTCTTCACATCGGTCCCCAGTGGACCTCACGCACGCACGTACGACGAGACAAAATGTTCGATATCCAAAAAGAAACGATCGACTGGGCGGGACGCCCGCTCACCATTGAAACCGGCCGCGTGGCCCGTCAGGCCGACGGCGCGGTCATGGTCACCTACGGCGAGACCACCGTGCTCGCCACCGCGGTGGCCATGAAGGAAGTCAAGCCCGGCATGGACTTCTTCCCCCTCACCGTGAACTACCAGGAGAAGTACTACGCCGCGGGCAAGGTCCCCGGCGGCTTCTTCAAGCGCGAAGGCCGCCCCACCGAGAAGGAGACGCTGACCTCGCGCCTGATCGACCGGCCGATCCGCCCGCTCTTCCCGAAGGGCTTCAAGAACGACACCCAGGTGATGCTCACCGTTCTCTCCCACGATATGGAGAACGATCCCGACATCGTGGGCATGGTCGGCGCCTCTGCCGCGCTGGTGTTGTCGGGCCTGCCCTTCCTGGGCCCGATCGGCGCGGCGCGCGTTGGCTACAAGGACGGCGACTACGTCATCAACCCGACCGTGGCCGAGCTCGATGAAAGCGAGCTGGACCTGGTCGTCGCCGGCACCGGCGACGCGGTGATGATGGTCGAATCCGAGGCCAACGAGCTGCCCGAGGACGTCATGCTCGGCGCGGTCATGGCCGGCCACGAGGCGTTCCAGCCGGTGATCGACGCGATCATCCGGCTCGCCGAGAAGGCCGCCAAGGACCCGTGGGAGTTCGAGCCCGAGGACCGCTCCGATCTCGAGGCGAATGTCCGCAAGCTGGTCGAGAAGGACCTGGAGAAGGCCTACACGATCAAGAACAAGACCGAGCGCCAGGCCGCCGTGTCCGAAGCCAAGGACAAGGCGATCGCCGAGTTCGGCGCGAGCGAGGACAATCCCGACGGCGTCGAGGCGTCCGTGCTCAAGGACGTGCTCAAGTCGGTCGAGGCCTCGATCGTCCGCGGCGGGATCATCAAGACCGGCGAACGCATCGACGGGCGCAAGCTCGACGAGGTCCGCCCGATCGTCTCCGAGGCCGGCGCGCTGCCGCGCACCCACGGCTCCGCGCTGTTCACGCGCGGCGAGACGCAGGCGCTGGTCGTGGCCACGCTGGGCACCGGCGAGGACGAGCAGTTCGTCGACGCGCTGACGGGAACGTACAAGGAGCGCTTCATGCTCCATTACAACTTCCCGCCCTACTCCGTCGGCGAGACCAGCTTCCGCCTGGCGCCGGGCCGGCGCGAGATCGGCCACGGCAAGCTCGCCTGGCGGGCCATGCGCGCCGTCCTGCCGACGCCTGAGGAGTTCCCCTACACGATCCGCCTGGTCTCGGAGATCACCGAGTCCAACGGCTCGTCCTCGATGGCCACGGTGTGCGGCTCCTCGCTGGCGCTCATGGACGCAGGCGTGCCGATCGCGCGGCCGGTCTCGGGCATCGCCATGGGCCTGATCAAGGACCCGGACGGCGTCGCCGTCCTCTCCGACATCCTCGGCGACGAGGACCATCTCGGCGACATGGACTTCAAGGTCGCCGGCACGGAGAAGGGCGTCACCTCGCTGCAGATGGACATCAAGATCGCCGGCATCACCAAGGAGATCATGCAGACCGCGCTCGATCAGGCGAAGGGCGGCCGCATGCACATCCTCGGCGAGATGAACAAGGCGCTCGACACGTCCCGCGAGGATCTCGGCGAGTACGCCCCGCGCATCGAGACGATCACCATTCCGGTCGACAAGATCCGCGACGTGATCGGCTCGGGCGGCAAGGTGATCCGCGAGATCGTCGACACCACCGGCGCCAAGGTCGACGTCAACGACGACGGCGTCATCAAGGTGTCGTCGGCCGACCAGGCCTCGATCAAGGCCGCGCTGAACTGGATCCACGGCCTCACCGCGGAGCCCGAGGAAGGCGCAGTCTACAAGGGCAAGGTCGTCAAGGTGCTCGACTTCGGCGCCTTCGTGAACTTCTTCGGCAATCGCGACGGCCTCGTCCACGTCTCCCAGCTGAAGCCGGAGCGGGTGAACCACCCCTCCGACGTCGTCAAGGAAGGCGACGAGGTCTACGTCAAGCTTCTCGGCTTCGACGACCGCGGCAAGGTCCGCCTGTCGATGAAGGTCGTCGACCAGGAGACCGGCGAGGAGATCGCCCCGGAGACGGCGGACTAGCGTCTCGCCCTTCCGGCCGGTTTCCGGCCTCACCTGAAGAAACCCCCGCCGGCGAGCGCCGGCGGGGGTTTTTCACGGGATGCGACGGGCCGCCGAAGCGGCCCGCCGGGACCAGTCGGGAGATCAGAACGCCGCCTGGATTCCCAAGGTGAGGATATTGGTCTCCGCATCGCGCTCAGACCAGGTCGCGCCGCCCGGCAGATTGCCGCCGGACAGGAAGTTGAGCGGCGCCCAGCCCTTGGTGTGGATGACCTCGCCGAACAGGTTCACGCTCGGCGTCACGAAGTAGGACGCGCCGAGCACGTACTGGTCCTGCCGCTCCCAGGGCGCGCCGTCGTCGCCGGCGACGAACCGCGAGAACTCGCCCGAGAGCGCGAAGTCGCGATCCTCGTGCAGGCTCATCCAGTAGCGCCCGCCGACGGTGAACGCCTCGGTCTCCACCGCCTCGAACTGGGCGAACTGCGGGGCCGGCGAGGCCGAGCCGGGCCACGCCTCCGTCGTCGACGCGTATTCGCCGATCACCTCGAACTCGCCGAGTTCGAGCCGCGAATAGACGGACCAGGCCGGATTGTTGTCCGTACACGGATTGAAGTGGAAGACGGGGTAAGCCTGGCAATAGGCGCTGGCGTGGGTGTAGCTCGCGCCGACGAGCCAGCGCCCCTCTGCGCCGAGGTCCGCCGTGTAGTTGGCGTCGAGCGCGAAATTGTTCACCCGGCTCGGCACGCCCGTGTCCTCGACCGGCGAATTGTGGGCGCGGAACTGGGCGCCGCCCTGGATCGCCATGGCGCGGAGATGAAGCCCGTTGTCGTAGTAGCCGAGCAAGCCGCCATAGGCGAGGCCGGCGAAGGCGTGCCAGTTCGTGGAGTTCGTGAACGGACTGACCGTGTCGTTGAGGCCGAAGGGCGTATCCATCTTGCCGATGGCGGCGTAGATCGGCCGCTCTTCGAGATCCCCCCACATCACCCAGCCGCGCCGCAGCTGGATCTGGTTGCGGTTGAGATCGGTGATCGTGCCCGCGCCGAAGCTTTGCTCGGGATCGTAGAGCAGCTCGACATAGGCGGTGATATCGTTGGTCAGGCGCGCGGTCGCGGCGATCTGCGCTGAGTGAACGACGAACTCCGACACCGTCTCGCCGATCTGGTTGGCGGAGGTCGGGTGGCGCATCAGCCAGCCGAACTTCGTGTCCGAGTTGGATTCCTGGTAGTTCGCCAGCGCCGTGATCCCGCCGCTGAACGTCACGCGATCGGCGAGTTCCCCGCTCTGCATCGCCTGCAGCTGGGTGAGCTGGCGCGTGTTCACGCCCTCGGCGTGATCGAGGATCCGGAAGCTGTAATCGGCGCTCAATCCGACGAAGCGCTCCGCGGCGGCCTCCGTCGCCGGCGCCTGGCCGTGATGCGCGGCATGGGCGGCTGTGCGCGCGGGGGCGTCGGCGCCGTGATGCTCGGCGTGGTGCTCGGCGCGGCGTCCGGCCGCCGGGGCGGCCTCGGGCTCCGCCAGCGCGCCTTGCGCCTCGAGATAGGCCAGGAGGCGACGGTTGGTCTCCTCCAGCTGCTCGATGCGCGACTCCAGCGCCTCGATTCGGTCGTTCGGCCCGTCGGCGAGGGCGGGCGCAGACGCCAAGGCGAGCGCGAGCGCGCTCGCGCCGCGCGTGAAAGATAGTTTCATTGAATCTGTCCCCAATCGGATCTGGCGAGAACTGCCGAGCCGCGCGATACGTGCGAAGGGGTTAATGAAATCAGAACATTATCGAACGCGAAGGGTTTTCAGCTTCCGGCGGCGTCGCCGGCCGCGCGATAGCGCCGGGAGCCCGGGATAGTCGTCCCGTCGGCGAGCGTGATGACGAGGCCGCCCTGGCCGTCCGGGGCGGTCTCGGCGATCGCGGCGCGATTGACCAGCCAGGAGCGGTGGACGCGGGCGACGTCGATGTCGGCCTCGCGAAGCAGGGCCGCGAGTTCGGACAGCGTCATGCGGGCGAGGTGTTCGCGTGGGCCGAAGCGCGCTTCGACATAATTGCCCGCCGCCTTCGCGGCGACGAAGTCGCCGGCGTCGAGATGGAAGGTCCGTCCGCCGCATTTCAGCGTGACGCGCTGGGCGGCGCGCGCGTCGGCATGCGCCGCGGCGGCGTCCATGCGCAGGCGCTCGATGTGGCGCGCGACCCAGACGACCGCCTGGAATCCGGCGTAGATGCCCGCCTGCTTGCGAAACTCGTAGAGCGCGATGTCGAAGGGCGCGTCGCCGTAGACATAGGCCTCCGCGAACAGCACGGGCCAAAGCGCGGCGCGCAGGCCCAGCATGATCGCGATCTGGATCGCGCCATAGATCAGCGCGCCGGCGAGATGGACCGCCAGCGAGGTTCGCCAACGCCCCGGCTCGAACGCGAAACGATGGCCGAACCAGACGATGACGGGCAGGCCGGCGAGCAGGCCGATGACGGCCGTGCCTTCCAGCACCCACGGATACCACGCCGGGCGCAGCCCGCCGCCTCGCTCGATCACCGTCATGATCGACAGCGAGTTGATGACATAGACGCCCAGCGCGATGACGAGGCAGGCGATGGCGGCGTTCCTCAGCGCACGGCGCTCGGCCGCGCGCTCGGCCGCGCGCGCGGGATCCGACCGGGACGCTGATTCGGCCGGCCTCATCCGGCGTCTCCGCCGTTCGTCCCCGCCCTCCGCCGTTCGTCCCCGCCCCTGCGGCGATCGTCCCGCCGGGCCGCGGTCCGCGTCGCGCGCATGGCGCAGTCGGGGGCGGGCGAGCGAGAAACGGCGATGTTCCTGTCGCTGGAGACGCAAGCCATGAATTCGGTGATCAATCCCCTGCCCGCGCGCCGTCGCCACGATCTCGACTGGCTGCGCATCATCGCCTTCGCCATCCTCATCTTCTACCACGTCGGCATGTTCTTCACGACGTGGGGCTGGCACGTGAAGAGCCCGGACGCCAATGCAGGGCCGGAGCTTGTCATGAGCCTGGTCAATCCCTGGCGGCTGGCCCTGCTCTTCTTCATCTCCGGCGTGGCGCTGCGCTTTCTCTCCGACAAGCTGGGCGCGGGCGGATTCGCCCGCGAACGCGTCGCGCGCATGCTGCCCGTCATCGCCTTCGGCATGCTCGTCATGGTGACGCCGCAGACATATTTCGAGCTCCGCCAGGACGGCGCGATCGGGCCCGGTCCGCTCGCCTTCTACGGCGATTATCTCCGGCCGTCGGTCCTGCACGGCGTCGTCACGCCGACCTGGAACCATCTATGGTACGTCGTCTACCTGCTGGTCTACTCGCTCCTGCTGGCGCCGGTCATTCCGGTCCTCCGGCGCCTGGCCGACGGACCGGCGGGCGCGGCGGTCGGGCGGATCTGGAGCGGTCCGGCCGGAGCCGTGATGTTGCTCGTGCTCCCGGCGGCGCCGTTCATCGTCTACGGCGCGGTGCTCGACCCGCACTTCCCGACCACCCACGCGCTCTGGGGCGACTGGGCCAATCACGCGCACCGTTTCACGACGCTGCTGTTCGGCTATTTCGCGGCGAAGAGCCCGGCGTTCTGGGCGGGCGTGCGCCGGGCCTGGCCCCTCGCGGCCGCATACGCGGCCGGCTTCACGCTTCTCGCCGCGACGCTGGCCGCGCTGGGCTGGCCGGATCTCGGCGAAGCGGCTTCGGCGGCGTTCAGCATGATCACCGTGCTCTACGCGTGGAGCGTGATCGTCACCCTGCTCGGCCTCGGCCAGCGCTTCCTCGACCGGGACGGACCCGCGCGGCGCTATCTCACCGAGGCGATCTTCCCCTTCTATATCCTGCATCAGACGATCACGGTCGCCGCCGGCTATTACATCGCCCAGGCCGGCTGGAGCGTGTGGACGCAGTTCGGCGTCCTCGTCGCGATCACGGTCGGCGGCTGTTTCGCCGGGTTCGAGCTGGTGCGGAGGGTTGCGCCGCTGCGGCCGCTGTTCGGCCTCAAGCCGAGACGCGTCAGGAGCGACTCGACGTCTTCTTCGGACGTTCCTTCGGGGCTTCCCGCGTCATCCGGTCCAGCCGCAAGCCGCGAATGAGGCCGAACGCCGCGGCCACGAGCACCAGCGACATCGGCAGGCCGAGCGTGATCGCGGCGTTGCGGATCGCCGTGAGGCCGCCGACGAGCAGCAGGGTGGCGGCCACCGCGCCTTCGCTCACCGCCCAGAAGACCCGCTGGGCGCGCGGGGGATGGGGATCGCCGCCGGAGGTGACCATGTCGTCGACCAGCGAGCCGGAGTCCGAGCTGGTCACGAAGAAGATCACGATGACCAGCGTGGCGAAGATGAGCGTCGCCGTCGCCAGGGGCAGCGTGTCCAGCAGGGCGTGAAGCGAAACCGCGGCGCGTTCCTGGACCATCTGGGCGAGCCCGGCATTCTCGCGGATCTGGGCGTGAAGCGCCGAGCCGCCGAACACGGCGAGCCAGAGAAAGGTCGCTCCGGTCGGCACGATCAGCGCGGTCAGGATGAACTCGCCGATGGTGCGCCCCTTCGAGATGCGCGCTAGGAAGATCGCCACGAAGGGCGACCACGAGATCCACCAGCCCCAGTAGAAGAAGGTCCAGGTCGCCTGCCAGTCATTGGACCGGGCGAAGTCGATGAACAGCGTCGCGCGGGGCAGTTTCTGGATGTAGAGCCCGGTCGAGGAGACCAGCGTCTCGAGAATGTACTGGGTCGGTCCGGCGATGAAGACGAAGACCATCAGCAGCGCGGCCAGCATGATGTTCAGGAGCGACAGCCGCCGCACGCCGCCCTGCACGCCCATCACCACGGAGACCGTCGCCATCGCGGTGATGATCGCGATCAGCGAGACCTGGACGGCGGTGCTCTGCGGAAAGTCGAAGAAGCGCGACAGGCCGACATTGACCTGCATCGCGCCGAGGCCGAGCGAGGTCGCCACCCCGAGCAGCGCGCCCACCGTGCACAGCGTGTCGACGACGTGGCCGATCGGCCCGTAGATCCGGTCGCCGATGAGGGGGTGGAGCGCCGAACGCGGGGCCAGCGGCAGGTCCTGGTTGAAGTGGAAATACGCCACCGCCAGCCCGAGGATCAGGTAGATGCCCCAGGCGTTCAGGCCCCAGTGGAAGAAGGTGAGCCGCATCGCCTCGCGGGCCGCGACGGCGCTGCCGTCCTCCACGCCCGGCGGGGGTTCCACATAGTGCAGCAGGGGCTCGGCGACCGACCAGAAGACCAGCCCGGTGCCCATGCCGGCGGCGAACAGCATGGCGATCCAGCTCGACCGGTTGAAGTCGGGCTTCGCCTTCGGTCCGCCGAAGCGTATGCGCCGGGCCGGCGTGAGCGCGATGAACGCCCCGAGAACCAGGAAGCCGGTCGCGGCCAGCATGTACCACCAGCCGAAGGTGCGGGAGACCCATTCCTGGCTCGTCTGGAAGACGTCGCTCGCCAGCCCCGTCCACAGTCCCCCGAAGAGGACGAAGACGACCACGAGCCCCGCCGAGCCGAAGAAGACCGGAGGCTCCATATGCTCGGTGAGGCGATTCCAGGTGCGTTTCGGAAGATCGATAGGCTGTCCCTTCCCGGCGCGTTCAGGCTTCGGGGAGGATAACGCCGCGGCCGCGCGCAGGGTTCAAGACGCGATCCCTCAGAAATCGCTGGAGATCGTGAAGCGCAGGATCTGGCCGAACGTGCGGTCGCGGTTCTCCACGAAGGCCACAGGCCCGTCGCGCCGGTCGACGAAGACGGTGCGGTCGAACCGCTCGCTGGCGTCGACGAGATTGCCCACCCAGACTTGGACGGTGGCGCCGAACACGTCCTTGTGCTCGACGAAGGCCGACGTCCAGTAGGGATCGAAGGTGAAGTCGCGGATCTCGTCGAGACGCAGGAACGGCTCCTCGCGCTCGCGCTCGAAGCTCGCGCCCCAGGCCCAGTCGGTGCCCTCGATGTCGTGGCGGAATTCCAGTTCGACCTGCGTCTGCGCCTCGTCGCTGATCGGCCGGTCGAGACCCGTGAGCGGGTCCTCGAGGCGCGACTCGACGAGCTCCACCTCGAAATCAAGCCGCGCGCCCTGCAGCCCGAACGGATCGAGATTGAACGTGCCCTCGATCTCGAGCCCGTAGCGATCGGCCTCGTCGAGATTGCCCAGGCCCTGTCCGCGATCGCCGATCGGGACGACGTCGATGATGTCGGTGATGCGCTCTGCGAAGACGCGGCCGGTGACCGAGCCCCAGGCGCCGGCGTTCTGCGTCGCTTCGAAGGACAGCTCCCAGCTCTGCGGGGGGACGAGTTCGGGGTTGCCCGCGCTCTGGTTGCCGCTGCCGAGATCGACCGAGGCGATGAAGTCGAAGAAGCTGATCTGGCCGACGCTGCGCTCGAGATTGAGCCGGACGTCGAGAGTCTCGGTCGGCTGGTGGGTGAACGCGACGAACCCCTTGGGGCGTACGAACTCGCGGACCTGGCCGAAGGCGCCGTCCTGGCTGAGTTCGGAATATTCCGCGCCGAGCGAGGTCTGGACCGCCCAGCTCCAGGGCAGGGGCCGGGAATGGGTGACGTTCGCCTCGGCGCGGCGCTCCTCGACGCGGCTGTTCGAATTGGGCAGCGGGACGGGCCGGAAATCGCCGGATGCGTCGAGCCGCTCGAGGCCGGACTCGATGTCGAGCACGTTGAACGCGCCTTCGAGGGACACCTGCCAGTCGACGCCGGCGCGGGGAACCCAGGAGTATTCGCTGCGCAGGATGCTCTCGCTCTCCCAGGCGTCCCGGCTGAAACGGCTGCCCGCGTCCGGCGCTCCGTCGGCGAACTGCGTCCGCTGAACCGCGATGCTGGGGCTGTCCTCCATGCGCTGAAGCCCGATCAGCTTGAGCCGGCCCGCGCCGAGCCCGAACTCGATGTCGCCGCCGATCTCGGCGTTCCACTCGTTCTCGCTGTCCTCGAAGACCCGGAAGCGGTCCGGAAGGCCCGGTCCGCTGCGCAGGGAGAACTCGCGGCCGGTGAAATTGCGCTCGCCGTACTGCGCGTTGACATTCATCACCACGCCGCCGTCCGTGATGTAGCCGAGGCCGAGGCTGAGCTGCGGGCGATCGGCGTAGAACTGGCCGTCTTCGTCGCGCAGGTCGATCAGCGCGCCCGCGGCGTCGAACACCTCTTCGGGTCCGCGCGCGCCGTTGCGGAACCCGTTCTCCTCGAAAGACAGCGTGTATTCGACGCCGCGCAGCGTGCCGCTCAACGTGATTTCGCCGGCTTGCAGGCTGGGATCGACGCCCTCGCGAAACTCGGGACGCCAGCGCCAGTTGCCGCCGAAGCGGCTCAGCCGCGCCACCACGTTGACGACCTGGCCCGACAGGCCGGGGATGCCCAGCGTCGCGCCGTCGCGCACTTCGAGACGCTCGACGGCGTCGGCGGGGATGCGCCGGAGCGCGTCGACGGCGTCGTTGGACTTGCCGGATATGCGCCGGCCGTTGATCAGCACGTTGTCGTCGGCCTGGCCGAGCCCGCGCGCCTCCTCGCCCCGGCGGATCCGGAAGCCGGGGATCTGCTCGACCATGTCGAGCGCCGTCCGCGGCGCGAACTGCTCGAAATCGGCGGGCCGGTAGGCGGCGCCGGCGGGCACGGAGTCGTCGTTCGCCCAGGCCGGACCCAGGCTGCTCGCCAGCACTATCGAAACAATCGCCCGCCGCATCGGCACTCGTCCCCGCGCATCCATCGAATTCGGCCGGCACGGTGATCGAGGCATGGCGTAAACGTGACTTAAATATCCGTCATTAAAAGAACTTAATCTCAGCCGGGCGTCGCCGGTACGCGTGGCGACGAGGCTTTGCGCGCAGTCCGAGACGTGCGCGTTCACGAAAACGTGTGATGGGTGACGCGCTGTTAACCCCAGCTCGGCTATCCCGAAGACCGGGCTGAAGCGGAGACCGGCCTTGTCATTGCGTTCGATTGCGCTCGCTGCGGCGGTGATCCTGGCGGCGTGTTCGGGGGAACGCCCCGACGATTCGGCGACGCTTCATCGCGGCAACCGCTCCGAGCCGCTCACGCTGGATCCGCACACGGCGCATCTGCAGGACGCGCGCTTCATCATCGCCGACATGTTCGTCGGGCTCTACGAGCCCGGCCCGGACGGGCGACCGGTGCGCGGCCTCGCCGAGACCGTCGAGGTGTCCGAGGACGGGCTGGTCTGGACGTTCGGACTGCGCCCGGCGCAATGGTCCGACGCAACGCCGATCACGGCCGGCGACGTGGTCGCGGGCCTGCGCCGGGCGCTCGATCCGGACACGATGAACCAGTATCCGACGATGCTGTTCATGATCGAGAACGCGCGCGCGGTGAACCGGGGCGAGCAGCCCGTGGAGGCGCTCGGCGCGACGGCGGTCGATCCGCGCACCGTCGAGCTCCGCCTCGAATATCCCGCGCCCTATCTGCCTTCGGTCCTGATGCTGTGGGGCCAGCCGCTTCCCCGGCACGCCGTCGCCGAGCACGGCCCGGCCTGGATCCACGCCGAGAACATCGTCACCAGCGGACCGTTCCACCTCGTGGAATGGCGCGCCGACAACTTCATCCACCTGCGCGCCAGCGACACCTATTACGACGCCGACGACGTCTGCCTCGACAATGTCTACTACTATCCGACGGTGGACACCGCCGCCGCCGAACGCCGCGTCCGCAATGGCGAGCTGGACCTCAACACGGACGTCTCCGGCGCGAGCCTGGAGATGCTGCGGCGGCGCAATCCCGAGATCGTCGAGACCCATCCCGGCGTCCTCTTGCGCAACCTGATCCTCAACACGTCGCGTCCGCCCTTCGACGACGCGCGCGTCCGGCGCGCGCTGTCGCTGTCGATCGACCGCGAATTCCTGGCCGGCGAGGTGCTGGCCGGCGCCGACCGGCCGGCCTGGCGCATCGTCGGCGAAGGCGTGGCCAACCGCCCGGAAGGCGTCGCGCTCGACTTCGCGGGCGCGGATATCGAGGCCCGCCGCGCCGAGGCCCGCCGCCTGCTCGAAGAGGCGGGATTCGGCCCCGACAATCCCCTGCGCTTCAATTTCTTCTACACGCCTGCGGCGGGATGGCCGCGGGTCGCCCCGGTCATCCAGGCCGACTGGTCGGCGATCGCGCCCTGGGTCGACGCCGCGCTCATGGTGCGCGAGACCCAGCTCCACTATGCGGGGATGCGCGCCGACGCGTTCGCCGTGGGCACGGCCGGCTGGCTGCCCGATTTCGACGATCCCTACGGCTATCTGCTTCAGTGGCGCAGCGACGCCGGCGACATCAACTACTCCGGCTGGAGCGATCCCGACTATGACGCGCTGCTCGACGAGGCGATCCAGGCCGCCGATCCCGAGCGCCGCGCCGCGCTGATGGCCGAGGCCGAGCAGCTCGTGCTCGACGCCGCGCCGATCATTCCCGTCTACTACGAGTCCAGCAAGATGGTGGTCGGCGAACGCGTCCGGGGCTGGGTGAACAATCCCTGGCGCCTGCACCAGAGCCGCTGGCTCTGCGTGGAGTAGGGGCTCACCCCTCCTCGATGTCGGGCACGGCGACGGCGTGGAAGCCGGCGTCGACATGGAGCACCTCGCCGGTGCAGGACCGGCCGAGATCGGACAGCAGGTAGAGCGCGGCGCCGGCGACGCCCTCCATCGTCGTGTCCTCCTTGAGCATCGACCAGTCCTTGCCGGTCTTCATCAGCGTCCGCCCGCCGGAGATGCCCGCCATGGCGAGCGTGCGCATCGGGCCGGCCGAGACGGCGTTGACGCGGATTCCCGCCGGGCCGAGATCGCGCGCGACATAGCGCGTCGAGGCCTCCAGCGCGGCCTTGGCCACGCCCATGACGTTGTAGTTGGGCACGACGCGCTCGGCGCCGAGATAGGTCATGGTCACGATCGACCCGCCGCCTTCCTCCTTCGACGGCATCAGCGCGCTGGCGCGCTTGGCCGCGTCGACGAAGGAGAACGCCGAGATGTCCATCGCGCGCTTGAAACCCTCGCGCGTCGTATTGTGGGTGAAGCTGCCCTGAAGCTCGTCCTTGCCGGCGAAGGCGATGGCGTGGACGAGGAAGTCGAGCCGGCCCCACTTTTTCTCGATCGTCTCGAAGCAGGCGTCCATCGAGGCGTCGTCGCTGACGTCGGCGGTGACCATGAAGGGCTCGTCGCCGAGCGACTCGATGAGCGGGCGGACCCGCTTCTCCAGCGCCTCGTCCTGGTAGGAGAAGGCCAGTTCCGCGCCCTGGGCGTGCAGCTGCTGGGCGATCCCCCAGGCGATCGAGTTCTTGTTCGCGACCCCCATGACGAGGCCGCGCTTGCCCTTCATGAGCTCGCCGGCGGGAAACTCGGTGTCGGCCATGGTCTCGGCTCCGCGATGCTGGGGCGCTGCGGCCGAGTGAAGCGGAGCTGCGCCCCGTCCGCGCGTCCGAGCGCCGAAGAGAGTAGGTTCGCCCGAAATAGCCTGTTCGCGATGCTGCGTCGAGGCGCAGCCGGGGGCGTTAACGCTCGGCTCAAATTCGTGTGGCCGACTGGCGGGACGAAGCGGATCATGCCACCGTTCCGCCCACCGCGACCCGGACGCGAACCGGACCGTTCTCGAGGAGCACCGATGCAGAGACTGCCCACGCCGCGATCCCAATCGATCGAGAAGACTTGGCGTAATCTGGACTGGCCCAGCGTATTCGCCGCCATCATCTATCCCGCGCTTGGGGTCTTGGGCGTCATCGCCGCCCTCGCCCTGGGCCTCGCCCATCCCGGCCTCGCCTTCCACTGGTGGTATGTCCCGCTGGCGCTGGCGGCCGGTTCGGTCACGCTGGTCGTGTGCAATCTCGGCATCGGCGTGCTCCACCGCATCTGGCAGCACCGCGCCGGCGAGCTGCGCTGGCCCGCCCAGCTGATCACGGCGGTGAACTGCGTCGTCGCGATGCAGGGCCAGCTCAAGGACTGGGTGAACTACCACTCCCAGCACCATCGCCTGTCCGACAAGCCCGGCGACCCCCACAACCCGCACGAAAGCAAGTTCTGGGCGTGGATCGGCTGGCTGCTGTGGCGCGACGAGAACGATCTCAAGCGCCCGCTGGCGATGTGGCTCAGGAACGTGCCCGGCGTGCGCTTCGTCGACCGGCACTACAACTGGATGGCGCTCACGGTGCACCTCATCATCCCCGCGGCGATCTACGCCGCGGTGATCGCGCTGGGCGGCTCGGTGCTGCTGACCTTCCTGCTGCACGCCTCGGCGGTGACCGCGCGGGGAATCCAGTTCCACGCCACGACGCTGGGCGTGAACGTCGTCGGCCATCTGAGGGCGCCGGCCTGGCTGCGCTGGCTGCTGGCGGTGCTCACCGGCGGCGAGGCGATCCACGGCCACCATCACGAGTATCCCACCAGCGCGCTGCACCTGCCGCGCAAGGGGCTGATCAACCGGCTCGTCGACTATAACGGCACGATGCTGCTCATCCTCGCCAAGCTCAGGCTGGCGCGGGATCTCAAGATCGCGCCGCAATTCCAGGCGCCGGCGCGCATCGAGGCGGAGTAGGGGGCGGCTACGCTCGCTTTCGGTCTGTTGGCTGTCATCACCGGGCTCGTCCCGGTGATCCATTCGGCGTGCGCCGTCATGTCTGGATCGCCGGAACAAGTCCGGCGATGACGAGGCGGGCCGCGCGCCGCCGACGAACGGCGCCCTGCGCCGTCCGTGACTTCAGCCGGGCGCCTACTCCGGCCGACCCATGATCAGCGTGCCGTTGGTGCCGCCGAAGCCGAAACTGTTGGACAGCACCGTGTTCAGCTCCGCCTCGCGCGTCTCGGTGACGACCGGCAGGAAATCGAGCTCGGGATCGATCGTCTCGACATTGATCGACGGCGCGATGAAGCCGTCGCGCATCATCAGCAGGGAATAGATCGCCTCCTGCGCCCCGGCCGCGCCGAGCGAGTGGCCGGTCATCGACTTCGTCGCAGAGACCGCGGGAATGTTCTCGCCGAACACCGCGCGCAGCGCGGCGGCCTCGCGCACGTCGCCGACCGGCGTCGCGGTGGCGTGCGGATTGACGTAGTCGATCGTGCGGCCCTTCGCCTCGTCGAGCGCCATGCGCATGCAGCGCTCCGCGCCCTCGCCCGAGGGCTGGACCATGTCGTAGCCGTCGCTGGTCGCGCCGTAGCCGAGGATCTCGGCATGGATCGTCGCCCCGCGCGCTTTCGCCCGCTCGTACTCCTCGAGCACGACGACGCCGGCGCCGCCGGCGATGACGAAGCCGTCGCGATCGACGTCGAAGGCCCGGGAAGCCTTCTCCGGCGTGTCGTTAAAGCCCGAGCTCATCGCGCCCATGGCGTCGAACAGGTTGGACAGCGACCAGTGCAGCTCCTCGCCGCCGCCGGCGAACATCACGTCCTGCTTGCCCCACTGGATCTGTTCGGCCGCCGCGCCGATGCAGTGCAGCGAGGTGGTGCACGCCGAGCTGATCGAATAGCTCAGCCCCTTGATCTCGAACGGGGTTGCGAGCGTGGCCGAGCCGGTCGAGCTCATCGCCTTGGGCACGGCGAACGGGCCGATGCGGCGCGGCCCCTTCTCGCGCGTGATGTCGGCGGCCGACACGATGGCCTCGGTGGAGGGGCCGCCGGTGCCCACGATCAGGCCGGTGCGCTCGTTGGAGACGTCGGCCTTCTCGAGGCCGGCGTCTGCGATCGCCTGCTCCATCGACATGTAGGCCCAGCCCGCGCCTTCGCCCATGAAGCGGTAGACGCGCTTGTCGACATGGTCCTTGGGGTCGACCGACGGCCGGGCGTGAACCTGGCACTTGAAGCCGAGATCGGCGTACTCGGGAGCGGCGACGACGCCCGAGCGTCCCGCGCGCAGGGCGGCCGCGACCGCATCGGCGTTCTCGCCGATGGATGAGACCATGCCAATTCCGGTGATGACGACGCGCCTCATTCGATCACCTTCGTCTTTTCGAGTTCCTCGGGCTTGAACAACCCGACGCGCAGATCCTTCGCGGTGTAGATGGTCTGGCCGTCAGCCTCCACGCGGCCGTCGGCGATCCCGAGCACCAGCCTGCGCAGGATAACCCGCTTGAGATCGATGATGTAGCGCACCTTGCTGATCTCGGGCGTGACCTGGCCGGTGAATTTCACCTCGCCGACGCCGAGCGCCCGGCCCTTGCCCGGCGCGCCGGTCCAGCCGAGGAAGAAGCCCACCAGCTGCCACATCGCGTCCAGGCCGAGGCAGCCGGGCATCACCGGGTCGCCTTCGAAATGACAGGCGAAGAACCAGGCGTCCCGCGTCACGTCGAGCTCGGCCTCGACGCAGCCCTTGCCGTAGGCGCCGCCCTCGCGCGTGATCTGCGTGATGCGGTCGAGCATCAGCATCGGCGGCAGCGGCAGCTGCGCGTTGCCGGGGCCGAACACCTCGCCGTGGCCGCAGGCGATCAGCGCATCGTAGTCAAAGCTTGTTTTCTGGTCTTGCATCCGCGGTTCGCCGGTGAGGCGCGCTCCTGTGATGATCTGTCGGCGGACGATAGGCCGGCGTTGTGCACGCCGGAACCCCGCGGCCGCAGGCTGCGCCGTTCATCGCGCCGCGGATTGCGTCAGCGGGACTCGCCGCCCGCCGCGTCCGCGGCGTCGGCGACGTCGCCGGAGCGGTAGCATGGCCGTTCGGAGGGCTCAAGCGCATCGCCGCCGCGCGCCTCCCAGGCGTAGACGCCCCACAACGCGTCGGCCGCGGCCCAGCCCCGCACGCCCCCGGCCTCGAGACGGCACCAGCCCGCGCGGCATCGCTCGAGCCAGAGGATCGCGCCTTCCTCGGCGCGGCCCTCGACCGGCGCCTCCGGGTCGGGCCGGGCTCTCAGGGCGACCGTCTCGAGGGCGCGCGCGGCGCGCCGGCCGGACAGCGTGCGGCGATGCATCCAGGTCGTCTCGCCGCCGGGGTCGCGCACGCGGCGCCAGTCGGCGGTCTCGGCGACGATCTCCACGGGCAGGCCCTCGCGGACATAGAGCCAGCGGACGGGATGGCCGAAGGAGGGGCCGGCGCGGCCGCGCACCTCGTCGAACTTGAGCGAGACGAAGCGCGGCACCGGCAGGCCGGAATGCGTGTCGCAGCCCTGGCCGGCCGCCGGCGAAGCGGCGGCGGCGGTGACGGAGACGGCAAACGCCAGGATCGCCGGGAGACTGCGCATGCGATCAAGCTCGGGCCGGCGGGTAAAGACGTCGTAAAGCAGCTGCGTCGAGGCGGGGTCGGACTTGCCGGCGTCTGAAACGGCGCCATAAGGTTGTGTGCGATATCGCCTCGGGGGGAGCGAATGCGCGGTGCGATCTGGCTTGTTGCGGGCTTCATACTGGCCGCCTGGGCGGGCGTCGCGCCGGGGCCGGTCCGGGCGCAGGAGGAGTGGCGCCGCCCTCCTAGCGCCGCCGACGTGGTCGCCCCGCCGGAGATCGTGCAGCCGCAGCTCTCGCCGGACGGCCAGCGCCTCATCTACCTCAGATACCCGCAGCCCGGCGACCCGCCCGGGGTCGGAAGGCGTCTCGCCGTCGTGGACCTGAGCGACCCCGCGCAGCCGCGGCGACGCCTGCTCAACCTGCCCGGCCTCAACGTCCGCTGGATCGCGTGGGGCAATAACGAGCGCATCCTGCTGGGCATGACCTTCGTCAGCCGCGTGAGCGCCGGCCGCGGGGTGCGCGTCGTCGATCAGAACGGCGATCCGGTGACGCGCGTCCTGCGCAGCCAGGTCGGTTCCATCAATATCCGCGGCGGGGACAGCGTCTTCCTGTTCGACCTGAACGACCCGCGCTTCAACACGCTGTTCAACCAGCGCCTGGACCGGGTGACCGATTTCCTGCCGGAGGACCCCGAACACATCCTGATGCCCGCGCGCACCCGGCGCGGGCGGTCGCCCTTCCGCGCCGACCTCGATCTCTACCGCGTCAATATCTACACCGGGGAGTCGCGCCGCGTGGCGCATGGCCGCCAGACGACACTCGCCTGGTTCACCAATGCGCGCAGCGAGCCGGTGATGCGTTTCGAATCCGCTGGACGCGGCGGACGCGCCGTCAACGTGCTTGCGCGGCCCGACGGGCACCGGCGCTGGCGGCGCGTCGCCCGCTTCGACCAGCACGAGTTCGGGCGGATCGAGAACGAGTTCCAGTGGGCGGCGCGCTCGGAGAGCCATGACGAGGCGATCGTTCTGGCCCGGTCGGAGGAGACCGGAACCATCGGCGTTTTCCGCTACTCGTTCACCGACGATGCGCTCCTGGACCCGATCTTTCTTGATCAAGACCACGACGTCGATTCGGTCGAGATCGACCCTTTCTCGATGCGTCTGATGAACGTGCGCTACGCCGACACCCATCCCCGGATCCATATCCCCGACGACTCGCTGGCCGAGCATGTGAGCGGGCTCGAGGCGCGCTTCGGTCCCGATTTCCCGGTGGAGCCCGTCCAGCAGGCCGGCGGACGGATCCTGGTGCGGGTGAGCGGTCCGACCGAGCCGGGCGCGTACCACCTCTACGACGCCGCGACGGAGCGCACGACGGAGCTCGGCGCGGAACGCCCGGCGCTGTCCTCGCGGGCGCTGGCGCAGGTGCGGGTGCATCGCTACGGCGCCCGCGACGGCGCCGCGCTGTTCGGATATGTCACCGAGCCTGCGCGACCGGCGCTCGATCCGCCGCCGCTCGTCGTTCTGCCGCACGGCGGGCCCGAACGCCGCGATGTCTACGGCTTCGACGACGTCGCCCAGCTGCTGGCCGCGAAGGGCTATCTCGTCTTCCAGCCCCAGTTCCGCGGCTCCTACGGTTTTGGCCGCGCCTTCGCCGAGGCCGGTCACGGCGAATGGGGCGGCCTCATGCAGGACGATGTCACCGACGGGGTCCGGTCGCTGCTCGAGGCCGGCCTCGCCGACCCGGAGCGGGTCTGCATCGTCGGGTTCAGTTATGGCGGCTACGCCGCGCTGATGGGCGCGGTGAAGACGCCGGACCTGTATCGTTGCGCGGTGTCCGGCGCCGGCGTCGCCGATCTGCCCGCCATGCTGACGTGGGAGCGAGAGCGCGAGGAGTCGGCCCACGACTATCTCGTACGCACGATCGGGGACCCGGACGCCGACATGGCCATGCTGGAAAGCCGATCCCCGGCGCGGCGCGCCGAAGAGATTCGGATTCCGGTGCTGCTCCTCCACGGGCGCGAGGACGACGTCGTCCCGATCGAGCAGAGCGAGATGATGGAAGCCGCGCTCCAGGACGCGGGGCGACCGGTCACCTTCATCCCCAATTCAGGCGGGCACGATCTCTCCGATCCCGGCGTCTATGCGACCGTTCTGTTCCATGTGACCGGATTTCTCGACGAGCACCTGCTGGCCGCGGAGGCGTCCGGGACGGATGAGCCGGGCGCGTCTGCGCCCGACTAGGCCGAAGCTGGACGGCCGCCGCCCGGCGTTCCATGTTGAACAGAAGCAGCCACGGGAGACGCGTGATGCTCCGCGCCCTCAGCCTCGCCTCCATCGCAGCCGCCGCGCTCGCCGCATCCGCCGCCGTCGCACAGGAGGATGCGCCGGAGTTCGAATACGAAACGACCGAGCTGAGCGGCGGGATCGTCATGCTGTCGACCGGCCGGGCGGGCAATGTCGCCATCCTGCCGGGTCCGGACGGCGTGTTCGTCGTCGACGATCAGCTCCCCGAAACCGGATCGGCGCTCGAGGCCGCGATCGAGGCCGTCGCCGGAGAGGGCGTTCCGCGCTTCATCCTGAGCACGCACTGGCACGCCGACCATGTCGGCGGAAACAGCCACTTCGCCGCGCAGGGCTCCACCGTGGCCGGCCACCACAATATCCGCGCGCGAATCCTCGCCTCCGAGGAAGACTGGGCGATGGAGCCCGGCGCGGCGCCGATCCTCACCTTCGGCGACGACCTGCACTTCCACGTCAACGGCCAGACGGTGCGCGCCACGCACGTTCCCGCCGCGCATACCGACGGCGACGCGCTGGTCTATTTCGAGGAAGCCGACGTCCTGCACATGGGCGACGTGCTGTTCTCCGGCCTGTTTCCCTACATCGATCTCGACTCGGGCGGCTCGGTCGAGGGCTATATCGAGGCCATGCGCGTCGGCCTCGAGATCGCCGGGCCGGAGACCGAGATCATCGCCGGCCACGGCCCGCTCTCGACCGAGGCCGATCTCGTCGACAGCATCGCCATGCTGACCGAGGCGCGTTCGCGGGTCGAAGCCCTGGTCGCCGAGGGCGCCGATCTCGACGCCGTCATGGAGGCGAATCCGCTCGCGGACTTCCACGACGACTGGAACTGGGGTTTCATAACCACCGAACGCATGACGGAGACGCTGTACCGCGATGTCACGGCGCAAACCGAATAGACGCGACCAGATCCGGGTCGCCGTGCTGGCCATCGGCGCCGCCCTGGTGCTCGGCCTGCTGTTCTGGGCGATGCTGGGAAGCTGGTGGCAGGGGATGCTGCTGGGCGCGGCGTTCGGCGCGGCCTTCTTCTTCGTGGTCGTCGTCCAGGCCCGCCAGGCCGCGAAGACCCTGAAGAAGGGGCGGCGGTAGGGGCGCGTTCAGCCCTGACCTCGTCATCCCGGCCGGCCGCCAGGCCGAGCCGGGACCTACCGGAAACGCCAACCGACTTCGGGAAGCGCTGCCAGTAGGTCCCGGATAGCCCTGCGGGCTTCCGGGATGACACGTTGCGGCTCGGTTTATCGCCCCCCGCAATCCGCGCACGCCGGATCCTTCGGCAGGCGCACGGTCCGGACCTCGCCCGACAGCCCGTCATGGATCTGCAGCCGGCCCACGAGCGGCTCGCCGGCGCGCGCGATCAGCTTGATCGCCTCCAGCGCCATCACCGAGCCCGCGATGCCGGTGAGCGCGCCGACGATGCCGACCTCGGCGCAGCGTTCGGCGTCGGGCGGCGTCTCCGGCACGAGGCAACGATAGCACGGCGCGTCGGCGGCGAGATGCGGGGCGAACACGCCGATCTGGGCGTCCCAGCGCCCGACCGCGCCCGAGACCAGCGGGATGCGCGCGGCGACTGCGGCGCGATTGACCGCGAAGCGGGTCTCGAAATCGTCGCAGCCGTCGAGAACGAGGTCGGCGTCGTCGAGCAGGCCGGGCAGGCTGTCCGCATCGGCCGTCGTCGCACGCGGTTCGACCGTGACGTTGGGGTCAAGATCGGCGATCGCCTCGGCGACGCGCTCGACTTTCGCCCGGCCGACGTCTTCGGTGCGGAACAGGATCTGGCGCTGCAGGTTGTCGAGGCTGACAATGTCGGGGTCGACGATGCGGATCGTGCCCACGCCGGCGGCGGCGAGATAGATCGCGGCGGGGCAGCCGAGCCCGCCCGCGCCGATGATCGTCGCGCGCGCCGCGGCCAGGCGCTGCTGGCCCGGGCCGCCGATCTCCTTCAGGAGGATGTGGCGGGCGTGGCGTTCGATATCGACGGCCATGGCGGGCTCCGGCGGCGGGGACGGGCCCAAGCTAATTCATCGCAGCGTCTTGCCTAGGGGCGCGCTGGCGCGGCCGGGCGAAACCGGGCAGGGTGCGCGACCTCTCAGTTCAGCGAGCCCGCCCGCCGTGACCGCAGACCCTCTTCCCCAGCTGTCGGCCTCGCAGGCCGACCTCGTCGAATACATCGCCGGATCCGGCGCCAATGTCTTCCTCACCGGCAAGGCCGGCTCGGGCAAGACCACCGTGACGCGCGCGCTGATCGCCCGGATGGGACGCGACGCCGCGGTGCTCGCGCCGACGGGCGTGGCGGCGATGAACGCCGGCGGCATGACGCTGCACGCCTTCTTCCGCCTGCCGCCGCGTCTGGTCACGCCCGACGACGTGCGCCGCGTGCGCGGGGGCAAGGCGATGAAGGCGCTCAAGACGCTGATCATCGACGAGATCTCGATGGTGCGCGCCGACGTCATGGCCGCGATCGACCGGAGTTTGAGGATCAATCGCGGCGTCGACGCGCCCTTCGGCGGAGTGCAGATGGTGCTCGCCGGCGATCTCGCCCAGCTGCCGCCCATCGTGCGCGGCGAGGAGGCGGCCTGGCTCGAGGAGAGCTTCGGCGGACCGTTCTTCTTCCACCCGCCGGTCTTCCGCGACGCCGGCTTCACCATGATCGAGCTGGAGGAGATCCACCGCCAGGCCGATCCCGAATTCGTCGAGATCCTCAACGCCGTGCGCGAGGGCCGGATCACGCGCGAGCAGGGCGCGCTCCTGAACACGCGCGTGACGGGGCGCAACGGGCTCGAGGCGAGCGAGACCCATGTCGTGCTGACGGCCACCAACGACGTCGCCAACCGCATCAACGCCGCCCGCCTCGACGCGCTGGTGGGCGAGCCGCGCGCCTTCGCCGGCAAGGTCGAGGGCAGCTTCGAGGAGAAGGTCTTCCCCACCGACGATCCCCTGGTGCTCAAGGCCGGGGCGCGGGTGATGATGATCCGCAACGACCCGGGCGGACGCTGGGTCAACGGCAGCCTGGGCGAGGTCGTGGGCTTCACGGGAGACGGCGTCGAGGTCGCCGTCGGCGGCGAGGTTCACACCGTCGAGCCGGCGAAGTGGGAGCGCTTCCGTTACGGTTTCGACGCCAAGGCCGAGACGCTCAAGAAGGAGACGGTCGGCGCCTTCACCCAGTATCCGCTGCGGCTAGCCTGGGCGATGACGATCCACAAGGCGCAGGGGCTGACGCTCGACCGGGTCTATCTCGACGTGTCGCGCCGGCTGTTCGCCCACGGCCAGGCCTATGTGGCGCTGTCGCGCGCGCGCTCGCTGGAGGGCCTCGAGATCTCGCGGCCGCTCACCCCGCGCGACGTCATCATCGACGAACGCGTGTTCGACGTCCGCAGCTTCTGCGATCACGCTCCGCCGGCACTGCTGGGCTGAGGCCTACTCGACGCCCGTCGAGCCGAACCCGCCTTCGCCGCGCTCGGTCTCGTCGAGGTCGTCGACCGGCTCCCACGCGGCCTGGACGACGGGGGCGACCACCATCTGGGCGATGCGTTCGCCGCGCTTCACCGTGAACGGTTCGCGGCCGTGATTGACGAGATTGACCCGGATCTCGCCGCGATAGTCGGCGTCGATCGTGCCGGGCGTGTTCATGCAGGAAATGCCGTGGCGGGCGGCGAGCCCGGAGCGCGGTCGGATCTGCGCCTCGTAGCCCTCGGGCAGCGCGATGGCGAGCCCGGTCGGGATGAGCCGCCATTCGCCCGGGGCGAGCACGACGGGGTCGTCCTCGGGCACGGCGGCGGGCAGGTCCATGCCCGCCGAGCCGGAGGTCTGGTAACGCGGCAGCGCCAGACCGTCGAAATGATCTAGCGCGCGAACCTTCACCTTGAGCATCGATCCGTCTCCCGCCCGGCCGGTTGAACCGGGCGGGAGATAGACCGTTTCGACGGCGGCGTCAGCCGCCCTGGCCGGATTCTTCGGCTTCCTGCTCCGCCATGTAGGCCTGGAGGGCGGCCTCGCCTTCGTTGAAGCCCTCGAGCGCGGCGACGATGGCGGCGCGCTCGTCCTCGGTGATCTCGCCCTGCGGCAGCTGGACGACATAGTTGCCGTCGGAGAAGCCGAGCGCGAGCACGGTGGTCTCCTCGCCCTGGCCGGCCCGGATATAGAGCGGCATGTGGTAGAGGATCTCGAAATCGTTGGCGTCGGGCACGATCGTGTCGCGCGAGCACAGAATGCCGGCGGCGTCTTCCGGCGCGGGCGGGCGCTCCATCAGGCCCGGTTCGGCGCTGGCGTCGACGACGGTGTAGCCGTCGATCGGCTGCGGTTCGGCGGACTCGTCGTCGAACATGGCGAAGCACTGGGCCTGGGCGGCGCCCGTGAACAGGGCGGCCGCGCCCGCCAGGGCGGCGGCGGCTGCGAGTTTCATTTCGTTTTCCCCTTACTGGCTGCGGGGCGAGCCTAACCGGAGGCGGAGCCCGAAAACAAATCCGCGACTGCATCGGCGAGCCGCGCGGCGATCTCGGCCTTGGGCGCGCGCGGCCAGGCGAAGGTCTCGTCGGCGGTGATCAGCAGGGCGGCGTTGTCGGCCCCGCCCATCGCGTCGCCGGAGACGTCGTTGGCCACGATCCAGTCGCAGCCCTTGCGTTCGCGCTTGGCGCGGGCGAGCGCCTCCAGGTCGTGCGTCTCGGCGGCGAACCCGATCACCAGTTTCGGACGATCGTTCGTCTTATTCGCGATCGTCTTCAGTATGTCCGGGTTTTCAACCAGTTCCAGCGAGCGCAAGGCGCCCTTCTCGGTCTTGAGCTTGCGCTCGTGCGTCTCGGCGGGCCGCCAGTCGGCGACGGCGGCCACGCCGATGAAGACGTCGGCGGGCAGCGCGGCCTCGACGGCGGCGAGCATGTCGGGGGCGGTCTCCACCTGCACGGTGGTCACGCCGGCGGGCTCGGCGAGCGCCGTGGGTCCGGAGACGAGCACCACATCAAAGCCGCGCTGGGCGAGTGCTTCGGCGACGGCGTAGCCCTGCCGGCCGGACGACCGGTTGGACAGGAAGCGCACGGGATCGATCGGCTCCAGCGTCGGGCCGGCGGTGACGATCGCCTTCGGCTGCGTCATGCCGCGAGCATCCGCTCGATCTCGACGAGGATGCGTTCGGGCTCGGGCAGCCGGCCCGGCCCGTACTCGCCGCAGGCCATCTCGCCCTCGTCGGGATCCATCACGACGACGCCGCGCTCGCGCAGCGTGGCGAGATTGGCCCGGGTGGCGGCATGCTCCCACATGCGCACATTCATCGCCGGCGCCATCAGGACCGGCTTGTCGGTGGCGAGCAGCGCCGTGGTCGCCAGATCGTTGCACATCCCCGCGGCGTGCTTGGCCATCAGGTCGGCGGTCGCCGGGCAGACGACGACGAGGTCGGCCGAGCGCGACAGCTCGATATGGCCCATCTCGGCCTCGTCGGTGAGCGAGAACAGGTCGTCATGGACCTTCTCGCCCGACAGCGCGGCCAGACTCATCGGCGTGACGAACTGCTTGCCCGCCTCGGTGAGCAGGCAGCGCGCGCCGATCCCGCGGCGTTTCAGCTCGCGGATCAGCTCGAGCGACTTGTAGGCGGCGATGCCGCCGCCGACGATCAGGAGAATGCGTTTGTCGGCCATGGTTTCGACCCGCCTCGGCGCTTTTCGCGCAGCCTAGCCTAAAGCCCCGCCGCGATCACCGCCCACGCGGCGAGGGCGCCGGAGGCGGCGGCCAGCGCGACGAGACCGGCGAGGCGCATCGCCCCGCCGCGGCTCGGCGCCGGCGCGGCGGACTTCGCGGACCCCCGTTCGGCGGCCTCGGCGAAGCGCTCCATCGTCTCGGGCAGCCGCCGGATCGCGTCGCGCAGGCGCTCGAAATCCTCCAGCGCGTCGCGCGCGAAGCCTTCCGGACCGAGTTCGCGGCGCATGAAGCGCTCGACCGCCGGGGCGGAGGCCTTCCACATGTTGTGGCGGGGCGACAGGGACCGGCACACGCCCTCGACCTGGACCATGGTCTTCTGCAGCAGCACGAGCTGGGGCTGGAGATGCATGTCGAACAGGTCGGTGATCTCGAAGAGCTGCATGAGCACCCGGCTCATCGCGACCTCCTCGGCGGTCTTGCCGAAGATCGGCTCGGCGACGGCGCGCAGCGCCGAAGCGAAGTCGGCGCGCGAATGCCGCTCGGGCACGTAGCCGGCGTCGAAATGGGCCTGCGCGGCGCGGTCGTAATCCTTGGTCAGGAAGCCGTGCAGGATGACGGCGAGATAGCGCCGCTCGGCCGCCTCCAGCCGCCCCATGATGCCGAAATCGACCGCCCAGAGCCGGCCGCCCTCGTCGACGAAGAGATTGCCGGGATGCATGTCGGCGTGGAACACGCCGCGCTCGAGCGCGGTGGTGAGGAAGGCGTCGGTGAGATCGGCGGCGAGCTTCTCCCGGTCGACGCCTGCGGCGGCGACGGCGTCCATGTCGGTCAGCGGGACGGCGTCGATCCATTCGGTGACGAGCACGCGGCGCGTGGTGCGCGACCAGTCGATCTCGGGAATGAAGAGATTGCCGGCCGCCACGGCGGCCTCCGACAGCTCGCTGGCCGAGGCCGCCTCGAGCCGCAGATCCAGCTCGAGCGTGAGCGAGCGCGCGACGGTCTCGACGAAGGCCTTCGGTTCGAGCCGCTTCGAGGGCCCGTAGAGCCCCTCGGCGAGCCGGGCGCCGAGCCTGAGCGCGGAGATGTCGCGCGCGATGCGCTCCTCGATCCCCGGGCGCAGGATCTTCACCGCGACGTCGCGGCCGTCGGCGGTGCGCGCCCGATGGACCTGGGCGATCGAGGCCGCCGCCGTGGCCGGGTCGAGCTCGGCGAAGGACTCCTCAACCGGCCGGCCGAGCTCGGTCTCGAGAATCCGGCGCGCCTCGGCGTCGGAGAACGGCGCCATCTTGTCCTGCAGCCGCGCCAGGCCGCGGGCGAAATCCGCGCCGATGACGTCGGCGCGCGTGGCCAGGACCTGGCCGAACTTGACGTAGGACGGGCCGAGCCGCTCGAGCGCGCGGGCCAGCCGCTCGCCGGGATTGGCCGCGCGGTCGCGGATCGCGATCAGGCGCGCCAGGCGGCCGATGAACCGCGCCGGGCCCGGCAGCGCGGCCTGGTACTCGGCGGGAAAGATCGCGTCGTGGCGCGCCAGCGTCCAGGCGGCGCGGGCCAGGCGGGCGATATCGGAGAGCGTCTTGAACACGGATGGGAGGTTTAGGGCCCGCGCCCCGGCTTGGCGAGGGGCGGCGGTCTACAATCGCCAGCCCGCGTGCAGCGCGGCGATGCCGCCCGACAGATTGGTCACCGACACGTTGGCGAAGCCGGCCGCCTCCATCTCCTGGGCGAAGGCCTGCTGGTGAGGGAAGCGGCGGATGGATTCCACCAGGTACTGATAGCTGTCGCGGTCCCTCGCGATGAGCCGGCCGAGCTCGGGAATCACGTTGAAGCTCCACGCGTCGTAAAACCGCGAGATCCCGCGCGAGACCGGACGCGAAAATTCGAGGCAGAGAAAGCGCCCGCCGGGCTTCAACACGCGATGCATCTCGGACAGCGCCGCGGCGCGGTCGGTGACGTTGCGGATGCCGAAGCCGATCATCACGCAGGCCGCCGACCTGTCGGCGAAGGGCAGGTGTTCGGCGTTCGCGCCGATCCAGTCGAGCCCGCCGCGCCCGCCGCGCTTGCGTCCGGCGTCGAGCATTTCGAGATTGATGTCGGCGACGACGGCGCGCGCCGGGTCGCCGCCCGCGCGCTTGCGGCGCTCGTCGGCGCGGTCGAGAAAGGCGCGGGCGAGATCGCCGGTGCCGCCGGCGACGTCGATCAGCGTCTCGCCCGGCCGCGGATTGGCCTTCGTGATCGTGATGTCCTTCCAGACCCGGTGCACGCCGAGGCTCATGAGGTCGTTCATGAGGTCGTAGCGCCGCGCCGAGCGGTCGAACACGCCGCGCACGAGCGACTGCTTCTCCGCGCGCGGCACTTCGCGGAAGCCGAAGGAGGTCGTCTCGGCGGCGTCGGGGTTTTCGGCGGTCTCGGTCATGGCCGGGACCATAGGTCAGCCCCGCGCCTGCGGAAAGCGCGTCGGGACGCCGCGCCTGTTCAGCGGGGCTCGCCCCGCGGCGCGGCATCGCCTATCGGTTGGCGAACGCGCGGGGAGACGACCATGCCGGAGCTGCCGGAAGTCGAGACGGTGCGCCGGGGCCTGATCCCGGCGATGGAGGGCCGGCGCATCCTGGCGGCCCGCGCCGCCCGCGCCGACCTGCGCTTTCCTTTCCCCGAGCGCTTCGCCGATCGGCTCGCCGGAACCCGCGTCGAGCGCATCGACAGGCGGGCGAAATACCTGCTGGCGCGGCTGGGCTCGGGCGAAACCCTGCTCATGCACCTGGGCATGTCGGGCCGGTTCTCGATCGCCGCCGCCGACCTGGAGCGCCAGCCCGGCGATTTCGTCTACGCCCCGGCCGCCGATCCGAAGCACGACCATGTCGTGTTCGAGATGGAGGGCGGCGCGCGCGTGACCTACAACGATCCGCGACGCTTCGGATTCATGAGCCTGTTCGAGACCGAGGCCGAGGCCGATCAGCGCTTCCTGAAGGATCTGGGACCGGAGCCGGATTCGAACGCGTTTTCCGGCCCGCATCTCGACGCGGCGTTGAAGGGCCGCAAAACCGCCATCAAGGCCGGTTTGCTTGACCAGCATGTCGTCGCCGGCCTCGGCAATATCTATGTCTGCGAGGCGCTCTGGCGGGCGCGGATCAGCCCGCGCCGGTCCTGCGCGTCCATCCCCGGCGTCCGCGCCGAGCGACTGGCCGCGGCGGTGCGCGCCGTCATCGCCGAGGCGATCGAGGCCGGCGGCTCGACGCTGCGCGATTACGCCGGCGTCGACGGCGCCATGGGCTATTTCCAGCACCGCTTCGACGTCTATGGGCGGGAAGGCGAGCCGTGCCGGCGCGACGGCTGCGGCGGAACCGTGCGCCGCCTCGTCCAGTCGGCGCGGTCGAGCTTCTATTGCCCGGCCTGCCAGCGATGAACAATGTAAAGGGTGCTTGACTGGCGCCCGGCGCGGATGTCAACGTCACTTTACACAGGGCGGCGACCGCCCCGTCGACCGATCACCGCCGACCGACAGGAGACAGGCATGAACCGTTTCGCAACCCGCTTCGCCCAGGCCGCCCGCGCCGGGCTTCTGGCGGCCGGGCTGACCGCGGGCCTCGCGTCCGGCGCGCTCGCCCAGGCCGAGCCGGCTGCGGCCGACCGGCCCGACTACGCCGCGATCGAGGGCGATCCGGCGCTCTGGGTGGTCGAGGACGAGGATTCCACCCTCTACCTCTTCGGCAGCTTCCACATCCTGCCGCCCGAGCTCGGCTGGCGCAGCGAGGAGGTCGCCGCGGCGTTCTCCGAAGCCGACACGATCTGGTTCGAGGCCGATGTGTTCAGCGAAGACGCCGCGGCGCAGATGCAGGCCCTGGTGCCGCAGCTCGGCGTCAACGAGCCCGGCGTGACGCTGAGCTCGCTCATCGACGACGAGGCCGAGGCCGACCTCGCCGCCTTCGCCGAGATGCTCGGCGCGCAGCCCGACGTGCTGATGGCGAACATCGATCAGTTCAGGCCCTGGTTCGCCAGCCTCCGGCTCGCCATCGCCGGCATCCAGGCGCTGGGCTACGACCCGAACTCGGGCGTTGAGCGGGTCCTGCACGCCGACGCCGTCGAGGCGGGCAAGGAGTTCGGCTATTTCGAGACGATCGAGCAGCAGCTGCGCTTCTTCGCCGACATGCCGCTCGAGGCCCAGGTCGCCGAATTCGAGCTCTCGATCGCCGACATGGTCGACAATCCCGACCAGATCGAGGATCTCGCCGTCGCCTGGGCGACCGGCGACATGGAGACGATCGACCGGATCATGAACGAGTCGCTGCGCGACACCGGCAGCGGGCTGTACGAGCGCCTGATCGTCGAGCGCAACGAGGACTGGATCCCGCAGATCGAGGCCATCCTCGACGGCGAGGGCGTCGACTTCGTCGCCGTGGGCGTCGGGCACATGCCCGGCGACGCGGGCGTCATCGCCCTCATGCGCGCGGAGGGCCACGAGGTGACGCGACGCTGAGGCGCACCCGATTCGCCCGTCGCATGCGGCCCGCGCCGGAGGTGTCGACCCCGGCGCGGGCTTCATGTATGGAGGCCGCCGTTTCGGATGTCGGACGCGTTCGCGCCGCGAACGCCTGAACAGCGGAGGCCCCGATGGCCTACAAGACGATCCAGACCAAGACCGAGGGCCGCGTCGGCGTGATCACGCTCGACCGGCCGTCCGCGCTCAACGCGCTGTGCGACGAGCTCACCGGCGAACTCGCCGACGCGCTCGCCGGATTCCAGGCCGATGACGAGATCGGCTGCGTCGTGCTCACCGGCTCGGCCAAGGCCTTCGCCGCCGGCGCCGACATCAAGGAGCTCCAGGACCGCGACTTCATCTCGCTGTTCAAGAACGATCCGTTCGAGGCGACCTGGGAGTCGGTGGCCCGCTTCCGCAAGCCGATCATCGCCGCCGTCGGCGGCTATGCGCTCGGCGGCGGCTGCGAGATCGCGATGATGTGCGACTTCATCATCGCCGCCGAGACCGCCAAGTTCGGCCAGCCCGAGATCAATCTCGGCGTCATGCCGGGCTCGGGCGGCACCCAGCGCCTGCCCCGCGCCGTGGGCAAGGCCAAGGCGATGGACATGTGCCTGACCGGCCGGATGATGGACGCCGAGGAGGCCGAGCGCGCCGGGCTGGTGTCCCGCGTGGTGGCCGCCGACGACCTCATGGACGTGGCCATGGAGGCCGCCGAGACGATCGCGGCGAAGTCTCTGCCGATCGCCATGATGACCAAGGAGGCGGTCAACATGGCGTTCGAAACCGGACTGACCGAAGGGGTGCGCTTTGAGCGCCGGGTCTTCCAGTCCCAGTTCGCCACCGAGGACCAGTCGGAGGGCATGGCCGCGTTCGCCAACAAGCGCGCGGCCCATTTCAAGCATCGCTGAGCCGCCGGCGCCGGCCTGTTGACGCCCGCCCCGCGCGGGGCTATACGCCGCGCCTCACGGTTTCGCGCCGCGCCCGTGGAGGCGGCGGCGCATGAAGTTCGGAAACGTCCCGGGAGTTCCCATGGCGAACACCTCGTCGGCCAAGAAGATGGTGCGCAAGCTCGCGCGCCGGACCGCCGTCAACAAGGCGCGGCGCTCGCGCATGCGCACCTTCGTGAAGAAGGTCGAGCTGGCGCTGGCCGCCGGCGACAAGGACGCCGCGCGCGAGGCGATGCGCAAGGCCGAGTCGGAGGTGATGCGCGCGGTCTCCAGCGGGGTGCTTCACAAGAACACCGGCGCGCGCACCGTCTCGCGTCTGAACGCCCGCGTGAAGGCGATGACGGCTCAGTAAAACTCCGTCCCTGTCCGGAGCGGATTCCGATGCGCCCGCGGCTTCCGCCGCGGGCGTTTTTGTGGTTCAATCCGACGTCCTGACTGGAGCAAAATCCGGTTGTCGGCCAGTGTCTTGCTCTGCTCCGGCCGACGCTCTCCGCGCGCGTGTGAACGCCGCCGGATCGAACGCTTTGAGAACACCGGAAAGCGGGAAAAAAAATTCCGAGGCCAAGGTCGCGCCCGGTCAGAGGAATCCGATTGTCAAGAGCACGGCGCGGCGATTTTTGAAGGTTAATGGAGTTGATTCGCGCGGCCTGCTGGATAACCTGTGTTCCTCGACGTTAGTCATCACCATACGGATCATTTCTCCGCAACGGAGAGGCCGAAAAGGGCCGGTCTCCGACCGGGATGACTGCGTCTCAAGTAATGACCTTGGATCGCGGGGAAAACCCGCGGCGAGCGAAAAAGGTTGGGGCCATGGGGTTCGACTCTTCGGCGGCTGCCGTCATCCCGGAAACGCAGGGCGGCGCGATGAACGACGCTTCCTCGGTGTACCGAATCTGGCGCGAGGTTCGCGCCCGGCTGCGCCAGGAATACGGCGATCTCGTCTATGCCGGCGAGATCGCGCGACTGCGGGTCACCGAGGATGACCAGGGCCGCGTCTGCGTGCTCTGTCCGACCGAATTCGGCCGGTCGTGGGCCGAGGACAATCTCGGCGCCCGCCTGCGGGCGCTGTGGGCGGCCTTCGAGGGCGCCGCGCGCGACATCGTGATCTGCGCTGAAGGCGCCGCCGCGCCGGCCCGGACCCCGGCGGCCGCTCCGGCGGCGGCCCCGGTTCCGGCTCCCGCCCCCGCCTCGCCCCAGGCGCGCGCGGCCGGACGGCCGGCCAGCGCGACGCGCCAGAACCGGTTCACGTTCGACACCTTCATGGTCGGCGCGGCCAACGGCACCGCGGCGACCGCCGCCAAGCTGATCGCCGCCTCGCCCGAGCCGCAGTTCAACCCGGGCTTCTTCCACGGCGATTACGGCGTCGGAAAGACCCACCTGCTGGCCGCCATCGCCCACGCCGTCGAGCTGGGCGAGACCCGGCGCAAGGCGCTCTACCTCACCGCCGAGGAGTTCCTGAACGGCTTCCAGTCGGCGCTGCGCGCCCGCGACGTTCAGCCCTTCAAGGACCAGGTCCGCGACTGCGACGTGCTGCTGGTCGACGACGTGCACTTCATCGCCGGCAAGGCGCGCACCGAGGACGAGTTCCTGCAGACGCTCACCGCGCTGATCGGCGAGGGCAAGCAGGTGGTGCTCGCCTCGCACTGCCCGCCCGAGGAGCTGGGCGTGTGCGACGAGCGCCTGCGTTCGGTGCTGCGCGGCGGCTTCGCCTGCCCGATCCAGGGGCCGGATCTCGACCTGCGGCGGAAGATTCTCGACTGCAAGATCGCCCAGGCGCGCGTCCATTGCCCCGAGCTGGAGGTGCCCGAGACCGTTCGCGATTTCCTGGCCGCGCGCGTGACGACCTCGGCGCGCGAGCTCGAGGGCGTGCTCAACAACATCATCGTGCGGACGGCCTACATGAGCCGGCCGGTGACGCTGGACACCGTTTCCGAGGCGCTCTCCGAGCTGCCGATCAAGCCGGAGCGCCGGCTCACCGTGGACGACATACAGCGCGCGGTGGCGGCGTATTTCTCGCTGACGACCGACGATCTGCTGTCGAAGCGGCGCACCCAGTCCGTCGTCCGGCCGCGCCATATCGCGATGTACCTCGCCAAGACGCTGACCACGCGCTCGCTGCCGGACATCGGCAAGCGCTTCGGCGGGCGCGACCACTCGACGGTGATCCACGCGGTCAACAAGATCGCAGAGCGGCTCCCCTCTGACCCGACCCTCGCCGAGGACGTCGAGGCCATCAAACGCCGCCTGCGCGGCTGACCCCCCTCAGTCAGCCGGAACGGCCGCAAGAGACCCCTTCTTGCGGCCGTTCCTTTTGGTCTAAGGTGCGCTCCCACCGCCGGTGATTCACCCGCCGGCCCCGTCCCGGTCCGCAGAGGCGACACGATGAAGCTCACCATCGAGCGCGCGGTGCTCCTGAAGGCTCTCGGCCACGTCCAGGCCGTGGTCGAGCGACGCAACACCATCCCGATCCTCTCCAACGTCCTGATCAACGCCAGCGGCGAGCACGCGCGCTTCACCGCGACCGATCTCGACATGGAAATCGTCGAGGAGACCGAGGCCCGCGTCGAAAGCGAGGGCATGGTCACCGCGCCGGCCCACACGCTCTACGAGATCGCGCGCAAGCTGCCCGAGGGCGCCGAGGTCACGCTCGAGATCGGCGGCGCCGACCCGCGCATGACGCTGTCGGCCGGGCGCTCGCAGTTCAATCTGCCGGTGCTTCCCCCCGGCGATTTCCCGGTGATGCCCTCGGAGGATCTCGCGGTGACCTTCACCGCGCCGGCCGAGGAGCTCGCCCGGCTCATCGACAAGACCCGCTTCGCGATCTCCACCGAGGAGACGCGCTACTATCTCAACGGCATCCACCTCCACGCCGCCGAGCGCGACGGCCGCAAGGTGCTGCGCGCGGTGGCCACCGACGGCCATCGCCTGGCGCTCGCCGAGACCGACCTGCCCGACGGCGCCGAGGCGATGCCCGCCGTGATCGTGCCGCGCAAACCGATCCAGGAGCTGCGCCGCCTGCTCGAGGATCTCGACGACGGCGTCGAGGTGTCCGTGTCCGAGGGCAAGATCCGCTTCCAGCTCGGCGCCGCCGTGCTCACCTCGAAGCTCATCGACGGCTCCTTCCCGGACTATGAACGCGTCATCCCGCGCGAGAACGACAAGATCATGAAGGTCGACCGCGCGCCCTTCGCCCAGGCCGTCGACCGGGTCGCGACCATCTCCCAGGAGAAGTCGCGCTCGGTGAAGCTGACCGTGTCGGATTCGAATCTCGTCCTGGCGGTGAACAATCCCGAGAGCGGGGCGGCCAGCGAGGAGCTCGGCGCGGACTATGGCGACGAGGAGATCTCGATCGGCTTCAACGCGCGCTACCTGCTCGACGTCGCCGGCCAGATCGAGGGCGACGAGGCGATCTTCGAATTCGCCGATTCCGCCTCGCCGACGCGGGTGACGGATTCCGGCGACCCGAACGCCGAATACGTCCTCATGCCGCTGAGGGTGTGAGCGGGGCGGCGATGGCCGACGCCCCCGGGCGCGCCCGCGCCGCGGTGACGCGTCTCAAGCTCACCAATTTCCGCTCCTGGGCGGCGCTGGATCTGTCGCTCGATCCGCGACCCGTGTGCCTGTTCGGCCCGAACGGGGCGGGCAAGACCAATCTCGTCGAGGCGGTCTCCTTTCTCGGCCCCGGCCGAGGTTTGCGCGGGGCCGGCGCGGACGCCGTGAGGCGCCGCGACGAGGACGGTCCGGCGACGATCTGGGCGGTCTACGCCGAGGCCGAGACGGTCGACGGGCCGGTCAGCCTCGCCACCGGGGCGGACCCCGACAATCCCGCCCGCCGGCGCACGCGGCTCGAGGGGGCGGCGGCGACCCAGACCGAGCTCGCCCGCCTCTTCCCCATGCTCTGGCTCACCCCGCGCGAGGATCGCCTCTGGGCGGGCCCGCGCTCGGACCGGCTGCGCTTCTTCGACCGGCTGGTGCTCGCCGGCGAGCCCGGCCACGCCGCCGCGGCGACGGCGTATGAGAAGGCGCAGCGCCAGCGCCAGCGTCTCCTCGACCGGATGGAGGAGGGTGAGCGCGCCGATCCCGACTGGCTCGCCGCGCTGGAGGCCGAGATGGCGGCCAACGGCGTCGCCATGGCCGCCGCCCGCCTCGAGACGCTCGCCCGCCTGCAGGCCGAGATCGATGCGCGCGCCGCCTCGCGTTTCCCCAAGGCCGATCTCGCGCTCGAGGGCGCGGTCGAGGCGATGCTCGCCGAGGGCATGAAGGCGGGCGAGGCCGAGGATGCTTTCGGCCGCGATCTCGAAGCCGCCCGGCGTCGCGACGGCGCGGCCGGGCGCGCGCTCACCGGTCCGCACCGAACCGAGCTGACGGCCGTCCATCGCGAGAAGGCGCGCGCCGCATCCGATTGCTCGACGGGCGAGCAGAAGGCGTTGCTCACCGGCCTGGCGCTCGCCCAGGCCGCCGCGCTGGCCACGGCGCGCGGGGCGGCGCCGGTGATCATTCTCGACGAGGCCTGCGCCCATCTCGACGAGACCCGCCGCGAGGGGCTGGCCGAGGCGATCGCCGATCTCGGCGGCCAGGCCTGGCTTACCGGCGTCGAGCGCGCCCTGTTCGCGCCGTTCGGGACTGGCGCGCAATACGTCGCGATCGGCGACGGCAAGGCGGAGATCGTCGGTTAGGGCGCGCCATTGCGAAACGTCCCTCGCTGCTTCCGTCATTCGCCCGCTCCTCTTGCCCGACGAAAATCGGGGCCCGGAGAGCGTGGAGCGCCGCCGCCGCCCGACCTCTCCTGGGTCCCGGATCAAGTCCGGGAAAGAGAAGCTGCGTCGCCCTTGCGCGTGATCCCGGGCGCGGCCGCGCTGCCCCGGCGCGTTTCCCCAGCGCAAGCTGGGGCCCGGCGAGGACGCGCCGCGCCCGTCGACCTCTGGATCCTGACTTTCGTCAGGAAAACGAGCGGTGAGAAAGTTGAGCGCCTGCCGCTCCGGTCGGCGTTGACTTGATGACAAGGAAGCCGGACCGGCTTCGTGCGAAGCTCCGGCGCGAAGGCCGACCGCCCCTCGCCCCCGCAAGTCCTCCGAATCCCGCCTTGCGTTTCCCGTCTTGCTTATATACTTTAATAGATAAAGTACTTCATGGAGCGCACGATGACCCGCGACGAGCTGAAATCCGACATCGACTATCTCCGCGAGCTCGCCGAGGCCGGCGAGGCCGCGCCGCTGCTCGGCGGGCGCTTCGCGCTGTGGTGGGGCGGGCTGGCCACCCTCGTCCTGCTCGCCCACTGGACGATCGTTTCCGGCCGCGCGCCGCTGGGCGTGGAGGCGCTGTGGCCGCTCTGGCTGGGCTTCATCGTCATCGGCTCGATCGGCAGCGCTTTCCTCGGGCTCAGCCTGCGCGGCAAGCCCGGCGCGGGCTCCGTCGGCAATCGCGTGGAGGGTGCGGTCTGGCCGAGCGCCGGGCTGGCCATCTTCGCCTATTTCCTCGGCGTGACGGCCGGCGTGCTCACCGGCCAGCTGTCGCCGGTCTTCTACAACACGATCCTGCCCGCCGCGCTTCTGGGCTATTCGGTGTCCTGGATGACGATGGCGCGGATCGTCCGGCGACCGGTTCTGTTCATCCCGGCCGGGGTCGCGCTCGCCGGCGTCGCCGCCGCCGCCGCCCTCGCCGCCACGCACTGGGTCTACCTGGTCACGGCGGCGGCCATCTTCGGATCGACCGTCGCGCCCGGCCTCGTGCTGATGACGCGCGAGCCGCGCACGGTGGTGTGAGCCGATGGCCGATTTCGACGCCGCCCGCCTCGACGAGGTCATCCACGGCAAGCTTCGGCTCGGCGTGATGGCCTATCTCTCCGCGGTCGACGACGCGACCTTCGCCGAGCTCAAGGACCGCACCGGCGCCACGGACGGCAATCTCTCGGTCCATCTGAGGAAGCTCGAGGAGGCCGGCTATGTCGCCGTCGAGAAGCGCTTCGTCGGGCGCAAGCCGCAGACCCGCGCGCGCCTGACGCCGCAGGGGCGCAAGGCCTGGATCGCCTATATCGACCAGATGCGCGCCCTGCTCGACGGCGGCGACGGGCCTCAGTCCGCCGGCCGGACGCGTTCGTAGCGGATCGCTTCGCCCTCGCCGGCCGCCGCGGAGCCGATCTCGGCGAAGCCCGCCTTCTCCAGCACGCGCCGCGAGGCGAGCAGATAGTCGGGCGTCTCGGCGCGCACGCGCTTGACGGAGGGATCGCGGAAGGCCCGGGCCAGCAGGCCGTCGACGGCCTCGGTGGCCAGGCCCTGCTCGCGAAAACTCGGCAGCATGGAGCACGCGACCTCGACCGTTCCCTCGGCGTCCGGCGGGCCGTGGAAGCCGCCGACCCCGACGATGCGGTCGCGGGTCTCCGGCGACCAGGCCATGAGGAAGACCCAGGCGCCCCAGCCGGTTTCGCCGGGAGCGGCCTCGATACGGGAGAGCGCGTCGCGCATCTTGGCGTCGTCGTCGAACTCCGGCGGCCAGGCCGGTTCGGGCTGGGCGCCCAGCCGCTCGAAGAAGGCGGCGCGATCGGCCTGCTGCAAACGCAGAAGCTCGGAATCGAGCGCGACCAGCCTCAGGCGCGCGGTGCGCACCTCGCCGGGCTCAACCCGGATGGCTTCGCGGACGTCGGGCATGATGCTCTCCGGAGTCGACATCGGGAGCCCTATCAGCGCATTCGCCCGGCCTGTCGCTCCAAAGTTTTGTGACGGAGCCCGTCGCGGCTCACATCTGCATCGTCCAGCCTTCCACGCCCATGGCCGCCTGTCGAATCGCTTCGCTCAGCGTCGGGTGGGCGTGGGAGGTCCGCGCGATGTCCTCCGAGGCGGCGCGGAACTCGATCGCCAGCGCCAGCTCGGCGATCAGCTCGCCCGCATGCGGGCCGATGATGTGGCCGCCCAGCACCTCGTCGGTCTTCGCGTCGGCGAGGATCTTCACGAAGCCGTCGGTCTGGCGGTTCGTCCGGCCGCGCGAATTGGCCATGAAGGGGAACTTGCCGACCTTGTAGTCCCGGCCGGCCTCCTTGAGCTCTTCCTCCGTGGCGCCCACCGCGGCGATCTCGGGATCGGTGTAAACCACCGAGGGGATGGCGTCGTAATTCACATGGCCGGCCTTGCCCGCGATGCGCTCGGCGCAGGCCGCGCCCTCGTCCTCGGCCTTGTGGGCGAGCATGGCGCCGCTGGTGCAGTCGCCGACCACCCAGATCCCGTCGACATTGGTGCGGAAGCCGTCATTGGCGATCACGCCGCGCTTGTCGGGCTCGATCCCGACATTCTCCAGCCCCAGACCCTCGGTGTAGGGCCGCCGGCCGATGCACACGAGCACGACGTCGGCGTCGAGGGTCTCCTCGTCGCCGCCGTCGGCGGCCTCGGTCGTCACCTTGAGCCCGGATTTCTTCTTCTCCACGCCGGTGACCTTGCGCTTGAACTGGAAGGTCATGCCTTGCTTTTCGAACAGCTTGCGGGCGGTCTTCGAGACCTCGCCGTCCATGGTCGGCATGGCGCGATCGAGGAATTCGACCACCGTCACTTCCGAGCCGAGCCGGCGCCAGACCGAGCCGAGCTCGAGGCCGATCACGCCGGCGCCGACGAGGACGAGCTTCTTCGGGACTTCCTTGAGCGCGATCGCGCCCGTCGAGGAGACGATGCGCTCCTCGTCGATCTCGACGCCCGGCAGCGGGGTGACCTCCGAACCGGTGGCGATGACGATGTTCTTCGTCTTGAGGACGGTCTCCTTCCCGTCGGCGTCGGTGACGGCGACCTCGCCCTTGGCCTTGATCGTCCCGGTCCCGGAGACATGGTCGACCTTGTTCTTCTTCAGCAGGAAGGCGACGCCCTTGGTCAGCCCGTCGACCGCCTCGTCCTTCTGCTTCATCATCTGGTCGAGATCGAGCGACAGGTCGCCGACCTTGACCCCGTAGCCGGCGAGGTCCTTCTCCGCCTGCTCGTAGAGCTCGGAGGCGTGCAGCAGCGCCTTCGACGGGATGCAGCCGACATTGAGGCAGGTGCCGCCCAGCGTCTCGCGCTTCTCCACGCACGCGACCTTGAGACCCAGCTGTCCGGCGCGAATGGCGCAGTTATAGCCGCCGGGGCCGCCGCCGATCACCACGATGTCGTACTGGTCAGCCATGTCGATATCCGTTCCTGCGAGGGGCGGCCGGACGTCCGCCCGGCCGGGGTCGCGGGCAAATTACTCCCGCGCGCGGCCGCGTCAATGCGCGCTCCGACAGGGCCGCCATGCGCACGCGCAAGGCGGAACCGGCGGCCGATCGCGGGCGTTCGCTCGGCGGCAATCGCGGAGTCGATGATGGCCGAAGATCCGACCAAGGCCCCGCCTCGCCGATCTCTGGCCGCGGGCGTCGTGATCGGCGCGGCCATCGGCGCGGCGATCGGGTTCGCCGGCGCGCTGGTGCTCGTGTTGGCGCTCGGCGCGGTGGGCGTCACCGAGCGCCTGGGCGTGCAGGCGCTCATCTATCTCGGCGGCGAGGCGGCCTTCGCCGGCGCGATCCTCGGCGGGATCGTCGCCGGCCTCATGCGTCTCAGGAACACGCGCTAGCTATTTCAGGATCCCGCGTTCCGCGCACCAGCGCGAGAACCACCACAGCGCCGCCAGGCTGGCGAAAATGACGGCGCTGAAGGCGAGCCCGCCCGCGCCCATCATCTCCATCGCCGGCGTGAAGCCGAAGGCATAGACCGACGAGACCAGAAACAGCGCGGTCGACACCGCGAATCCGGCCGCTGCGATCTTCATCCTGAGCAGCAGCAGCACGCTCGAGATGAAGGCGGCGAACACCGCGCTCGCCCAGATCGCGACATACCAGGCCGGGAAGCTCGTGAAATAGGCCAGCTGCTCGTCGGTGAAACTCGTCAGATAGGCGTCGTTGCGCGTCTGCGTCATGACGTAGTCGAACACGCCCATGAAGTTCCAGAGCACGGCGAGCCCCGCCACGATCCAGAACCAGACGGGAACCCGTACGCGGACGGCGCCGTGTGCATCGCTCATGTCCGATCCTCCCCAAGCCGCGCACAGTCTAGCACGCCGACCGGCCGGGCGCTCGCCGTCGGCGCGGACCGGGAGGCGTGCCGCCGGCGGGTTCCATAACCACATGAAATTCAGGGATGAAAATCCGCGCGCCGGTCTTGCCGAACGCCGGCGCCCGCCCCATTTCGCAGTGCAGCATCAAGGTTCGAACAAGGAGACGATGATGAACCGCGCCCGCACCACGACGATCGACGCCGCGCTCGGCCGCGCCGTGCTCACCGGAGTCGCCCGAGGCGGCGCCGTGATGGCCGCCGCCGGCGTCGCGATCGGCATGGGACTCCAGGCGGCCGGCGTGCTGCCGCAGCTGAGCGCGGCCCAGATGGCGCTTTTCACCGTCGAGGTCGCCGCGGTCGGCGCGCTTTTCGAGGCGGCGCGCCTGGGTCGCCGCGCGCGCAAGGGGCTCGACGGCTAGCTTTCCGAACCCCGTCGGAACAAAAAGAAGCCCCGCCCGGGACCCGGGCGGGGCTTTTTCTTCGCCGTCGGGTCGAGACGCCTAGATCTCCAGCATCAGCCGTTCCGGCTTCTCCAGGCTTTCCTTGACGCGCACGAGGAAGGTCACCGCCTCCTTGCCGTCGACGATGCGGTGATCGTAGCTCAGCGCGAGATACATCATCGGGCGGATCTTCACCTCGCCGCCGATGGCGACGGGGCGCTCCTGGATCTTGTGCATGCCGAGAATGCCCGATTGCGGCGCGTTCAGGATCGGCGAGCTCATCAGCGAGCCGTAGACCCCGCCGTTGGACAGCGTGAAGGTCGCGCCCTGCATCTCGTCCAGCGTGAGCTCGCCGTCGCGGGCCCGCTTGCCGACATCCATGATGTCCTTCTCGATCTGGGCGAGAGACTTCTCGTCGCAATCGCGCACGACCGGCACGACCAGGCCGCGATCGGTGCCGACCGCGACGCCCATGTCGTAATAGTTCTTGTAGACGATGTCGGTCCCGTCGATCTCGGCGTTGACCGAGGGAATCTCCTTGAGCGCGTTGACGCACGCCTTCACGAAGAAGCTCATGAAGCCGAGCTTGACGCCGTGCTTGGCGACGAAGTCCTCCTGGACGGCCTTTCGAAGCGCCATGATCTCGCTCATGTCCGCCTCGTTGTAGGTCGTCAGCATCGCCGCGGTGTTCTGGGCTTCCTTCAGACGCTTGGCGATGGTCTGGCGCAGGCGGGTCATCTTCACCCGCTCCTCGCGCGGACCGGTCTCGCGCGGCGCCCTGGACTCGGCGGGCTGCGCGGGCGGACGGCCGCCGGCCTCGATCGCGGCCAGCGCGTCGCCCTTGGTCACGCGGCCGCCCTTGCCGGTGCCCTCGACCGTCTCGAGATCGACGCCCTTCTCCTCGGCGATGCGCTTCGCGCTCGGCATCGCCTTCTTTTCGCCGTCGCCGGCGTCGGGCTTCTCCGCCTCTTTCGAGGCCTCGGTCTCCTTCGCCGCGGGCTTTTCGCCGCCCGCCGCGCCTTCGCGGATCTTCGCCACGACCTGGTCGGGTTCGACGCTGTCGCCCTCGGAAACGAGCTGCTCCTCGAGTACGCCGGCGACCGGCGAGGGGACCTCGACGGCGACCTTGTCGGTCTCGATCTCCATCAGCGCCTGGTCGCGCTCGACGGAATCGCCGGGCTGGACGAGCCACGAGCCGACCGTGCCCTCCGAGACGCTTTCGCCCATCACCGGGACTTTCGCCTCGATGACGTCGCCTTCGCCGCCGCCCGCGGATTCGGTGGGCGCTTCGGCGCTCTCGGCCTTCTCGGCCTCGGCCGCGTCCCCGTCGTCGCCCTTCTTCTCCCCGGAGTCCGCCTTCTTCTCGTTGGACGCCTTCGCGCCGCCCTCGGCGCCGGCGTCGAGTTCGCCGAGCTTGGCGCCGATCTCGACGGTGTCGCCTTCCTGGGCGGTGATCGAACTCACCACGCCGTCTTCCTCGGCGCGCACCTCGACGGAGACCTTGTCGGTCTCGAGCTCGACCAGGATGTCGTCCTTGCTCACCTGGTCGCCTTCGGAGACCTGCCAGGTCCCGACGGTGGCCTCGGACACGGATTCGCCAAGCTGGGGGACGGTGATGTCGGTCATGGGGCGGGCTCGTCCTTCGTTCGGGAGGGGGCGGGGCGGCGCGGTCTAGCCGCCGAGCGCGTCGTCGATGAGGGCTTGCTGCTGGGCCTGGTGCTTGGACAGGGTTCCGGTGGCCGTCGAGGCCGAGGCCGGCCGGCCGGCGTAGATCACGCGCGGCATGCGCGTCTCGGCCTTGGCCAGGCAGAACTCGAGATAGGGTTCGACGAAGCTCCACCCGCCCATGTTGCGCGGCTCTTCCTGGCACCAGACCATGTCGGCGTCGGTGAAGCGCTTGAGTTCGTCGATCACCGATTTCGCCGGGAAGGGATAGAACTGCTCGACGCGCAGGAGATAGACGTCGTTCATGCCCTTCTCCTCGCGCGCTTCGAGCAGGTCGTAATAGACCTTGCCCGAGCACAGCACGACGCGGCGGATCTTCTCGTCGGCGACGAGTTCGGTCTCCGTGCGCCCGGTCGCGACGTCGTCGCGATCCTGACGCACCTTGGCGTCGGCGTCGTCCCAGAGCACGCGATGGAAGGACGAGCCCGGCCCGAACTCGAACAGCGGCGAAACGCAGCGCTTGTGACGCAGCAGCGATTTCGGCGTCATGATCACGAGCGGCTTGCGGAAATTGCGGTGAATCTGCCGGCGCAGGATGTGGAAGTAGTTCGCCGGGGTCGAGCAGTTCGCCACCTGCATGTTGTCCTCGGCGCACTGCTGGAGATAGCGCTCGAGCCGCGCCGAGGAGTGCTCCGGGCCCTGGCCCTCATAGCCGTGCGGCAAGAGCATCACGAGGCCCGACATCCTGAGCCACTTGCGCTCGGCCGAGGAGATGAATTGGTCGATGATGACCTGCGCGCCGTTTGTGAAGTCGCCGAACTGGGCTTCCCACATCACCAGCGTGTTGGGCGCCGACAGCGAGTAGCCGTACTCGAAGCCGAGCACGGCCTCCTCCGACAGCATCGAGTCGATGACCTCGTATCGGGCCTGGCCCTCGGCGAGATTGTTGAGCGGCGTGTAGCGCTCCTCGGTCTGCTGGTCGATGACGTGGGAGTGGCGCTGGGAGAAGGTGCCCCGGGCGGAATCCTGGCCTGACAGGCGCACCGGGAAGCCCTCGGTCAGAAGCGTGCCGAAGGCGAGATGTTCGGCCGTCGCCCAGTCGATGTTCTCGCCGGACTCCACCGCCTTGCGGCGATTGTCGAGCACGCGCTTGAGCGTCTTGTGCACGTTGAGCCCGTCCGGCGTGGCGGTCATCGCCTCTCCGACCGCCTTGAGCTGGTCGGTTTCGACGGCCGTCTGGCCGCGGCGATCGTCCTCGGCGGGCAGGCCGAGGCCCGACCACACGCCGTCGAGCCAGTCGGCGTTCTGGGTCTCGTAGCCCTTGCCGGCGTCGAATTCGGCGTCGAGGAAGTCCTCGAACTCCTTCACCCAGGAATCGACCTCGTCCTGGCCGACGACCCCGTCCTCGACCAGGCGTTCGGCGTACAGGTCCCGGGTCGTGGGATGATCCGAGATCGCCTTGTACATGATCGGCTGGGTGAAGGAGGGATCGTCGCCTTCGTTGTGGCCGAAGCGGCGATAGCAGAACATGTCGATGACGACGTCCTTGCCGAACTTCTGCCGGTACTCCGTCGCGACCTTGGCCGCGAAGGTCACCGCCTCGGGGTCGTCGCCGTTCACGTGGAAGATCGGCGCCTGGACCATGAGCGCGACGTCCGAGGGATAGGGCGAGGACCGCGAATCCTTCGGGTCGGTGGTGAAGCCGATCTGGTTGTTGACGATGAAATGGATCGCGCCGCCCGTGCGGTGCCCCTTCAGGCCGGACAGGCCGAAGCACTCGGCGACCACGCCCTGACCGGCGAAGGCGGCGTCGCCGTGCAGCAGCAGCGGCAGGACCTGGGAGGCGGTGTTGGCGTTCTCGCCCTGCTCGCGGCGGTATTTCGCCTGCTTGGCGCGCGCCTTGCCCAGCACCACCGGGTCGACCGCCTCGAGGTGCGAGGGGTTGGCCGTCAGCGACAGATGGACCTCGTTGTCGTCGAAAGTCCGGTCGGACGACGAGCCCAGGTGGTACTTCACGTCGCCGGACGAATACTCGTCGGCGCCGAGGGTCGCGCCGCCCTGGAACTCGTGGAAGATGACCCGGTAGGGCTTGGCCATCACCGCGCCGAGCACGTTGAGCCGGCCGCGGTGGGGCATGCCGATGATGATGTCGCTGACGCCCAGCGCGCCGCCGCGCTTGATGATCTGCTCGAGGGCGGGAACCATCGACTCGCCGCCGTCGATGCCGAAGCGCTTGGTGCCGGGATAGCGCTTGTGCAGGAAGCGCTCGAAGGTCTCGGCCTCGATGATCTTCTTGAGGATCGCGATCCGGCCGTTCTTCGAGAACGCGATCTCCTTGTCCGGCCCCTCGATGCGCTCCTGGAGCCACGCCTTCTCCTCGGGATTGGAGATGTGCATGAACTCGACGGCGAAGGTGCCGCAATAGGTGCGCTTGAGGATTTCGAGGATCTGGCGGACCGTTGCGGTCTCGAGGCCGAGATAGCCGCAGATATAGATCTCGCGATCGAGATCGGCGCCGCTGAATCCGTAATTCTCCGGATCGAGCTCCGGCTGCGCGCCGAAGTTCGACAGCTTGAGCGGGTCGAGATCGGCGGCGAGATGCCCGCGCATGCGATAGGCGCGGATGAGCATGATCGCCGAGATCGACTCCCGGACCGCGCGCTGGACCTCTTCGGCGGTCGCCTCGGGGCCGAGGCGCTCGGCGACGGCGTCGGGCAGGGCGGCGGTTTCGGTCTCGATATCGCCGAGCGCGGCGACCGTCTCGCCGTTGGCGCGGCGCGGCCAGTCGGCGCGCTTCCAGGCCGGACCGCCGGCGGCGTGCCGGGAGTCGGCGCCTTCGTCGCCGACCTCCTCGAAGAAGGCGCGCCAGGACGCCGGAACCGACGCCGGGTCCGCGGCGTAGCGCGCGGCCATCTGCTCGAGATAGGCGGCGTTGCCGCCATAGAGGAAGGACGTCTCCAGGAAGGCCTGGTTCTGCGGGGAGCGTTGGTCAGCCATGTCAGCCCGGGCGGGATGCGTTGCGGCCGCGCGCCGTCTCGGACGCGCGGTCGGTTCCCACAACATCTATGCCTGTTGGAGGGCGATGAGAAGGCCGAAGCGCAACGAAAACCGCGGATTTCCCGAACGATCGTTCGAAACTCGCCGCCGCCTCAGCCCTTCAGCACGTCCACCAGGGTCGAGCCCATGCGCGCCGGGCTGTCGGCGACCGTGATCCCGGCGGCCTTCATCGCCTCGATCTTGTCGTCGGCGCCGCCCTTGCCGCCGGCGACGATGGCGCCGGCGTGGCCCATCGTGCGGCCCGGCGGGGCGGTGCGTCCGGCGATGAAGCCGACGGCGGGCTTCTTGCGGCCCTTCTTCGCCTCGTCGGCGAGGAATTGCGCGGCGTCCTCCTCAGCGGTGCCGCCGATCTCGCCGATCATGATGATCGACTCGGTCTCGTCGTCGGCGAGGAACATCTCCAGCACGTCGATGAACTCGGTGCCCTTGACCGGATCGCCGCCGATGCCGACGGCGGTCGACTGGCCGAGCCCGGCGTTGGTGGTCTGGAACACGGCTTCATAGGTCAGCGTGCCCGAGCGCGAAACGACGCCGACCGAGCCCTTCTTGAAGATCTGGCCCGGCATGATGCCGATCTTGCACTCTTCGGGGGTGAGCACGCCGGGGCAGTTCGGGCCGAGCAGGCGCGAATTCGAGCCCTCGAGCTTGCGCTTGACCTCGACCATGTCGAGGACGGGGATGCCCTCGGTGATCGCCACGATCAGCTCGATGCCGGCGTCGATCGCCTCGATGATGGCCGCCGCCGCACCGGCGGGCGGCACGTAGACGACCGAGGCCGTCGCGCCGGTCTTTTCCTTGCCTTCGGCGACGGAGGCGAAGATCGGCAGCTCGGCGTAGCTCTCGATGCCGCCCGTCCAGGTTTCGCCGCCCTTCTTGGGATGGACGCCGCCGACCATCTGCGTGCCGTAATAGGCGAGCGCCTGCTCGGTGTGGAAGGTGCCGGTCTTGCCGGTCAGGCCCTGGACGAGGACTTTGGTGTCTTTGTCGACGAGGATGGACATCGGTCTGATCAGCCCTTCTTCACGGCGGCGGTGATTTTCTTGGCGGCGTCGTCGAGATCGTCGGCCGAGGTGATGTCGAGCCCGCTCTCGTTCAGGATCTTCTTGCCCTTGTCGACGTTCGTGCCCTCCAGGCGGACGACCAGCGGCACGCGGAGGCCGACCTCCTTGACCGCGGCGACGACGCCCTCGGCGATGACGTCGCAGCGCATGATGCCGCCGAAGATGTTGACCAGGATCCCCTGCACGCTCGGATCGGCGGTGATGATCTTGAACGCCGCGGTGACCTTCTCCTTCGACGCGCCGCCGCCGACATCGAGGAAGTTCGCCGGCTCGCCGCCATACAGCTTGATGATGTCCATCGTCGCCATGGCCAGACCGGCGCCGTTGACCATGCAGCCGATATTCCCGTCGAGCGCGATATAGGCGAGATCGTGCTCGGAGGCCTCGATCTCCTTTTCGTCCTCCTCGGACTTGTCGCGCAGCGCCTGGATGTCGGGATGGCGGAACAGCGCGTTGCCGTCGAAGCTGACCTTGGAATCGAGGACGCGCAGATGGCCGTCGTCCATGACGATGAGCGGGTTGATTTCCAAGAGGCTCATGTCCTTGGCGGTGAAGGCCTCGTAGAGGATGCGCGCCAGCCGGATCATGTCGGTGCGAGCCGGCTCTTTCAGCTCAAGCGCGTCGGCGAGCCGTTCGGCGTCGTCGTCGGTCACGCCGGTGAGCGGATCGATCGGCAGGGTGTGGATCTTGTCGGGCGTCTCTTCGGCGACGGCCTCGATGTCCATGCCGCCCTCGGTCGAGGCGACGAAGGCCACGCGGCCCACGGAGCGGTCGATCAGCAGCGAGAGATAAAGCTCGCGCGAGATGTCCGCGCCGTCCTCGATATAGACGCGGTTGACCTGCTTGCCCTCGGGCCCGGTCTGGGCGGTCACCAGCGTGTGGCCCAGCATCGCCTCGGCCTGCTCGGCGGCGTCCTCGGCGCTCTTGGCCAGCCGGACGCCGCCCTTCTCGCCGGCCTCGGCTTCCTTGAACTCGCCCTTGCCGCGGCCGCCGGCGTGGATCTGGGCCTTCACCACCCAGAGCGGACCGGGCAGCGACTTGGCGGCCTTGAGCGCGTCCTCGGCGCGCTCGACGGCGACGCCCGCGGCGACGGGCGCTTCGAACTCCCGCAGGACGGCTTTGGCTTGATATTCGTGAATGTTCATGACGGCTCAGCTCTCGCAGGAACGAAAATGAGGGATCGGGCGGGCCGGACGGCGGAAGGCCGCGGCGGGTTATAACACCGGTCGAGGCGCGCGCAACGCGGCCGGCCTCACGGATTATTGCTCATTGCGGCCGCCGCCGAGCCGCGCGGTGATGGCGCCGGCGATCCAGCCCAGCGCGCCGGACAGCCCGCCGACCAGCGGAAAGATCAGCAGCACGGCGGGGTCGCCGCAATCGGCGCCGCCGGCGGTTTCGCAACGGGCGATCTCGGCCTCGACCGCGCCCGAGAACGACAGGCTCAGCAGCTGTCCGGCGAGGACGGGGAGCCCGGCGCCGACGAGAAGCCAGCCCAGCCAAGTCATCAGACTCAGTCCGGCGAGCCGGCGCCGCAGGACGACGGCGAGGGTCGCCATCGCGACCGCCGGGACGAGGATGACGAGGATCAGCATGTCTCAGCGGCTCTCTGCGGCGGCTTCGGCCTGCAGCTCGGGTTCCTCGATCTCGGCCAGCTCGGCGGAGGTGGCGAGCAGGTTGACGAAGGGATGGCGCTCCTCCTCCGACGTGGCCTCGTGCTTCCGGGCGCGCCACAGCATCGCCGCGGCGACGAAGAAGCCGCCCGCCGCAACCAGCAGGAAGAGTCCGCGACCGGCCAGCGGTCCGCCGAAGGCGAGACCGGCCAGGATCGGTCCGACGACCGCGCCGGCCGCCCAGACGACGAGCATGCCCGACGCGATCGCCGGCAGCTCCTCGACGCGGGAGCGATCCGTCGCATGGGCGACGGCGACGGCGTAGTAGGACAGGCTCGCCGCGCCCCACAGCCCGGCCAGCGCCGCGCCGACGGCGAGGCTGGGGGCGGCGAAAACCGCGAGCGCCAGCGCGAACACGCCGGACAGGGTGGCCGCGCCGGCGATGACGTATCGCCGGTCGACATGATCGGACAGTCTCCCGACCGGCCACTGGACGAGCATGGAGACGCCGTAGACCGCCGCCAGGACCGTCGCCGCCCCGCCGATATTGATGCTGGAGTGGAGGCCCTGCGCCCAGATCGGCAGGAAGGCGATCGTTCCCGTGTTGATGGCGCCGGCGGCGAAGGAGGCCGTCGCCGCCGACGGCGCGATCGCGAACAGCCGCAACGGCGAGACGCGCTCGGTCTCGGGCAGCGCAGGCTGGGCCCGCCGCGTCGCGGTGATCGGGATCAGCGTAACGGCGAGAAAGGCGCCCGCGACGACGAAGCTCTCGATCAGGTCCAGCGCCGGCAGCGTGATGAGGAACGGGCCGAGAATGAGGCCCGCCCGGCCGAGCACCTGATAGGCCGAGATGACCGCGCCGCGCCGCTCGGCCGGCGTGGCGTCGGCGATCCAGCTCTCGGCGACGGCGAACAGGGCGGCAGCGCAGACGCCGAAGCCGATCCGCGCGAGCAGCCACCACCAGAAGCCGAAGCTCAGCGCCAGCAGCAGGGTGAGGGCTGCGGCCGCGCCGGAAAACGCCGCGTAGGCGCGGATATGGCCGACGGACCGGATCACGGACGGCGCGAACCACGCCCCGATCATGAAACCCGCGGCGTAGGCGGCGAACACGCCGCCGATGGCCGCGCCGGTCCATTCGGCCGCGGCCATCGCCAGCGGCATGGCCACGCCGAGCACGCCGGCGGCCGTCTGGAACAGCGCGCTGCTGCCCATGACCATCGCGACATTGCGGTAGACGACCATCGGCCTCTCCGGGCGAGGGGTTGCGGCTGGCGGCGGGCGTCGGCGCGAGTCGACGCATGCGCTCCGCAAATCACCACGCCCGGGAGACGGGTTCAAGCGCGCCGAAAGACGGGATTCGCTCGCAGACTGCGCGTCTTCGAACGCTTCAAGGCAGCGTCATCCGGAAGCGCGCCGTGCTCGGACCGAAGGTGGCCGTGCGCACGCCTGCGCGGGAGCCGCGCGCGCAGCCCTGCTCGGGCATGGGCGCGAGCGAGGGGTTTCCGCCTTCGTCCGTCACGATGCACGAATCCAGCATTTCTCCGACGTCTCCCGTGGCCATGGGCGTGACGAGGCGAACCTCCGCGGCCGAGAATGTGCGCGCGATCACCGTGCATGCACCGCCCGGCGCCCGCGTCCAGCGCTCGACTTCGAACCCGGGCGGGTTCGAGACGGGTCCGCCGGTCCCGACGAAGATGTCGGCCTCGCCGCTGCGGCAAATTTCGACGCGTTGCAGGATTTCGGCGGAACCGTCCGCGGCGCGCGGCGCCCGATCGCAGAGCGCCGCCTCCTGACCGAGCGCCTCGCAGGAAATCGTATAGGACAGTCGGTAGGCGCCCTCGCCGTCGCGCGTCATCGTCACGCGGTCATGGACGGCCTCCTGTGCGTCCGCCGTGCATGGAGGCGAGGCGGCCGGGCCATTGTGCGCGCCTTCGGACACGCATCGCGTCTCGGCGTCTTCCCGGCGCGCCCGTGCGGGCCAGACCCACGAGCCGGATCGCGCATGGACCAGAGCCGCGCTTCCAACCGTCTCTCCGACGCCGCCGCGGAGGCAGGAGTCGGGCTCGACCGCGAGCCAGCCTCGCTGACGCTCGCCGGCGCGAGTCGGATAGGTCAGGCTGACCGCCGCGGTGAACGGCGCCCGGTTGCAGAGTTCGACGACCAGATCGCCGGGCGGCTCGGGCGCGGCCTGCAGCGCCAGCGTCGCTATCAGAGCTGAAATCATCGCTGAGAAAGCCCCCGTCGCCCGTGATGCCGGACGACTCTAGCGTGTCCTGCGCGCTGGTCCATGGGCGATCTCGGCCATGCTTACCCGCCGAAGAGCGTCTCCCACATCAGACGGCCGGGAAGGAAGGACAGCGCGCCGGGAACGAGGAGCGCGCCCAGGAACATGCCGAGCGCCGAATTCCGGTGCCGGCCCGTCAGCCCGCGGCGCGCCCGGATGGACAACTCGACGACGCCGAACAGGGTGAGCGGCACGAAGATGTGGATCCAGCTGAAGGCCCCGTCATTGAGCTGGCGGATGAAGATCGCGGTGACGGCGGTCGCGACCATCAGGCCGACCCAGACATAGCCGAGCGTGCGGTGGGGGATCGTGCCCTTGGGCGCGCCGAACTGGACCGCGCCGACGCCGAGCGCGGCGAGCGCCGACAGCGCGTGGAGCTGGATGTGCCAGGGCGCGGCGAGGAAGGCCTCGATATTCATGACCGGCCTCCCTCGATCGACATGACGACGGCCGTATCGGGTCCGATCGCGGCGGCGACGGCCGCGCCGACTAGGCGGGTCTCGGCGGGCGCGAAGGCGCAAAGCACGGCTGCGCCCAGCGCCAGACCGGCGACGGTCTTCAACAGGCGTTTCATGGGGCATCCCTTCTGCGTGCGTCGTGATCGACGATGCAGCCGGGATTGCCGGGCGCGACGACGGCGGGAAAGCGCGATTGCGCGAGCGGGCTGGACGGCTTCGCGAGCGGAGGTAACCCTGCGATTCGCGCTTCGCGAACGGAGGGCCGCGTGCCGACGCATCCGCTGTTGAAGAGCTGTCTCGAGATCGCCGCTCTCGCGGTGGGGCTCGGCACCTTCCTGGCCATCCTCGCCCCGTTCGGCTCCGAGGGGCTCGGTTGGCCGTGGGTCTGGATCTACTGGGTCGGGCTGATCGCCGTCGGCGGCGCCTTCGGTTTCGGGTCCGGGGCCGTGCTGGGGCGTGTTGCAGCGGGGTGGCCGGCCTGGACGCCCTACGCCGTCACGGCGGTCGTCGTCTCGATCCCGATCACGCTCATCGTCACCGTGGTCAACGGCCTCCTCGCCGGCCGGATCCGCTGGGGCGAGGCGCCGATCCTGTTCTTCTTCGTGCTGGTCATCTCGGGTTTCGTCACGCTGGTGAGCTGGGCCGCCGACCGCCTGCGGGAGCGCCGCGACATCACGGCGGAGTCGCGCCCGTCGCGCGCCCTGCTCGACCGGCTGCCGCCGCGCCTGCGCCGGGCGCGCCTCCTCGCGCTCGAGTCCGAGGATCATTACCTGCGCGTGCGCACCGAGGCGGGCGACGCGCTCATCCTCATGCGGCTCAGGGACGCGATCGCCGCCGTCGAGGCGCTCGACGGCGCGCGCACGCACCGCTCCTGGTGGGTGGCCCGGGACGCCGTCGTCGATGCGAGGAAGGGCGACGGCCGGGGAACACTCGTGCTCGCCGACGGCGCCGAGGCGCCGGTGAGCCGCACCTATTATCCCGCGCTCCGCGAGGCGGGCTGGTTCTAGGCCGGATCAGTGGGTGACGAGCAGGGCGCAGGCCGCGTGGCGCATCGCGCGCCGGGTCGCCCCGCCGCCGACCTGCTCGCGCCAGGCGCTCGTTCCGAACCCGCCCATGACGAGCAGGTCGGCCTTCGACTCGTTCGCGATCTCGGCGAGCGCGACGCCCATCGGTCGGCCTTCGCGGTCCTCCTCGCGCAGGTCCGCCTTGACGCCGTGGAGATCGAGGTAACGCTCCGCCGCGCCGCCGAGCTCGGAGGCCGCGCCCTCGTCGGTGACCGTGACCACGTCGACGTCTTCGGCGTCGGCGAGGAAGTCGAGCGCGCCGATGAGCGCGCGGGCGGCTTCCTGCGAGCCGTCCCAGGCCGCCGTCACACGGGCGAAGCGCCCCGAGGCCGGCTCGGCGCCGGCGTCGGGCAGCAGCAGGACCGGCCGGCCGGTCTCCAGCAGCGCGGCGCGGGCGGCGTCCTCGCGGGCGCGGTCGCCCTCGGCGCCGGGCTTGGCCATGACCACGACGTCGCAGAGCCGTCCGTGCGCCGAGAGCGCGTCGGCCGGCAGACCGATGAAATCGGTGAAGCCGCCCACGGCTTTCTCTTTCGCCGCGCCGGCGGCGGTCTCGAACGCTGACTTGGCCGCCATCGCGGCCTGGCTTCCGGCGGTCTCGAGATCCTCGAGCAGCGACTCCATGCCGTAGACGGAAAACGCGTCGCCGAGGAAGTCCGCGCCCGAGCGCGCGCTGCGCCTGACGAAGAGCGCGTCCAGCCGGGCACCGTGACGGGACGCGACGGCGAAGGCGTCGCGCAAGAGCGGCGCGTCCGCCTCGGTTCCGGTGAGCAGGGCGAGCATGCGGCGCACGGCCATGACGGGGCCTCCTCGGCGATTCGGCCTCACTCTAGAACCGCGGCGCGGATCGCGCGACCGGCGCGATCGTCGCGGGGTCACAGCCCGAGGCGGCGCCGGTTTTCCTTCCACTCGGCGGCGGTCTGGCCCCACACGTCGACGATCATGTCGAAGCCGGCGACCTCGGCGTCGCGGCCGGTGTCGCGCGAGCCCAGCTTGCGCGCCACGCCTTGCGAGCCCGCATTCTCCGCGGCGATGAGATGGATCGCCTCGTCCCAGCCCAGCGAGTCGAAGGCGAAGTCCATCGAGGCCGCCGCGGCCTCGGTCGCGTAGCCCTTGCCCCAGTGCTCGCGCAGGATCGACCAGCCGACCTCCGGCTGCGGCCAGCCATGGGGGAACCACGGGCCGACCCGGCCGACCCAGGCGCCGGTGGCTCGCTCCTCGACGGCGAAGAAGCCGTAGCCGCGCACCGCCCAGTGGCCGATCAGCATGCACAGCGAACGCCAGATCTGAGGCGGGGTCTGGACGCCGCCGATATGCTCGGCGGCGACGGGGTCGCTCATCAGCGCGGTCATGCCCTCGAAATCGCGTTCCTCGGGCGCGCGGAGGCGCAGGCGCTCGGTTTCGATGACAGGCGCGTCGGTCACGAAATCTCTCCAGGTCGACATGCTCGGTCGGTCGGCCATACGCCCGCGACGCGGCGGCGTCCAGCGCCGCCCAATGTCCGACACATTCGCGCGCAAGCTTGCCTTCACCCGCCGGCACGGAGCATTGAGTGGCCACCAACATCTTCCGCAGACCGCGCGCCGGAGCGGCGCGCCTGCTGATCTACATCCTGATCTTCACCGGCATTGCGGTCGCGCTGAACGGCTGGATCTTCTCCGGCGGCGCGATCGCCTGGTCGCGCGGGCTCGCCCAGCCGGGCTGGGCGCCGGGCGGCGTCGTGATCGGTTCGGTCTGGGTCGGGCTGTTCGGACTGATGGCCGCCGCGCTCTGGTTCGTCGACCGCAGCGACGACCCGGCGCGCAAGGGGCCTGCGCGGGCGCTCATCCTGCTTCAGTACCTGGTCAGCGTGAGCTGGACGGGACTCTATTTCGGCCTGCAGAGCGTCGCCGCCGGCTTCTGGACGACGATCGTCGCGACGCTGCTCTGCGTCGTCGCGACCTGGGCGGCCTTCCGGGCATCGACGGCGGCGGGCGTCCTGCTGGTCCCGCTGCTCGCCTGGCTCGGCTTCGCCGTCGCGCTCGCCTGGTCGGTCTGGCGGCTGAACGCCTGAGCCCTCAGCGCAGGCGGACGAGCACCGCGACGAGCATGACGACGGCGGCGCCGACGCCGGCGATCTCGAGCCAGGACACGCCGAACACCGCCGGCTCGGCGAGGAATCCGAAGCGGCCGAGGGCGGCGGCGATGCGCACCGCGAAGGCCTCGCCGCGCATCCCGGCGGCCACGCCGAGAAAGATCAGGAGCGCCGCGCCGAGGCCCGCCCACTTGATCGCGCCGACCGGCTCGAAGCCCTGACGCGCCCGGCGGCGCGCCTCGCGGGCGCGCTCGGTGCGGCGGAAACGGGATCGGCGGACCATGGGGTTGCGGCCTCCTGTGGCGGGTTTTGCTTGTGAGGCGCCCGGCTTTCAGCATATCATCGCATTTACGGGCGGCCTGCAGAGAGGCCCGGCGGAATACTGGACTACCGACACGCGATGACGCGTTCGCACCGACTTTCCCCGAACAACATGTCCGTTCGCCGCTTCAGGGACGCCGAGCGCGACTAAACGCATGCGCCGGACGCGGCGCGGTTTTGGGAAAGATCCCTCTCATGACGACTGGAACTGTCAAGTTTTTCAACGCCTCCAAGGGCTTTGGCTTCATCACGCCGGACGAGGGCGGCAAGGACGTCTTCGTCCACGTGACCGCGCTCAAGGACGCCGGCCTGGACAGCCTTGCCGACGGCCAGCGGGTCACCTTCGAGACCGAGCCCGACGCGCGCGGCAAGGGCCCGAAGGCGGTCAATCTCCGTCTCGCCGACTAGGCCGGGCCGGATAACGGAACGGGAACGGGCGCGCCGCCGGCGCGCCCGTTTTCTTTTGACTCACAGTCCGGCGTAGGCGGCCTCGATGAGCGCGACGGCGCGCGCGTCGCCGACGAGCACGTCCATCTGCCGGTTCATGACATAGGCCCCCGAGACCCCGCGCGCCGGATCGGCGAAGGCGCACGAGCCGCCGAAGCCGTAATGGCCGACCGTTTTCGGCTCCGGGCCGAGCGCGCCGCTGTCGCGGTTGATCATCACGCCCGCGCCGAAGGCGAGATCGAAGGGCAGCACCCGGTCCGGCCCCGACACGCGCTCGCGCAGCGCGTCCTTCACGACGGCCTCGGACAGGAAGGCCTCGCCCTGCAGGCGTCCGCTGCAGGCGAAGGCGCTCATTAGGTCGGCGAGCGCGCGGGCGGTTCCGTGGCCGTTGGCGGCGGGCAGCTCGGCCGAGCGCCAGGTCGCCGTCCCGCGCCGTCCCGGCGATGACCAGGGCTTGAGGAAGGCCAGCGTCTTGGCGTCGTTCATGTCGCCGAGGAAGGGCGGTTTCGGCGGCAGGACGTGCTCGGCGGCGCGGTCGTGCTGGTCCTCCGGCACGCCGATCATGAAGTCGAGGCTGCGCGGCCCGGCGATCACGTCCTTGAGGATGTCGCCCACGGTCCGGCCTTTTTCGTCGGCGCGGCGCACCACGGCGTCGGCGATGACGCCGAACGTGATCGGGTGATAGCCCGAGCCCCTCCCCGGCTCCCACAGCGGCTTCTGCGCGGCGAGTCGGGCCTCCATGGTCTCGCGCTCGAACCAGTCGCCGGGATCCATCTCGTCAGCGATCCCCGGTACGCCGGCCTGGTGGGACAGCGCCTCGGCGAGCGTGACCCGGTCCTTGCCCTCGGCGCCGAACTCCGGCCAGACGTCGGCCACGGGTGCGTCGTAATCGAGCCGGTTCTGGTCGACGAGCCAGGCGACGACCAGCGCGGTGATCGCCTTGCCGGTGGAGAAGACCGGGACGATCGTCCGCTCGGTCCAGGCCTGCGTCTTCTTGCGGTCCGCCCAGCCGGCGCGGATGTCGACCAGAGCCTCGCCGTCGTGCACGAGCGCGAATCCGGCGCCCAACTCGTCGCGGGTCTCGAAGTTTTTGGCGAAGGCGTCGCGGACGGCCTCGAAGCCGGGCGCGACCGTTCCGTGGATCTCGATGCTCATGGGGCGAGGCGTTAGCCGGGCGGGCGTCCGGAATCAACGCCTCACGCGAAGATCGCCATCCTGAGCCCGCGGGCGTCGCGCGGCGGATCGGCCGGCAGGCACAGCGCCCCGCCCTCCGCGATCCGCCGCGCCGAGACCGCGCAGGCCGCCGCGTCGAGCAGGTCGTCGGGCGCGGCCTCGCGGCGCTTGAAGGGATGGGGATCGAGCAGATCGCGCGGCAGGCCGTGATCGATGAGGACCGCCAGGCGCTCGGCGCGGCCCTCGGCGGTCTTCTTGGCGTGGATCATCGGCGCGCCCGCCAGCGTGGCGAACGTGACCTCGGGATGAACTTCGTGGACGCAGCCCTCGCGCATCGGTGTCATCGCGCGGTCGATCTCGCGCATGCGCGCCATGATATTCCAGGTCTGCCTCGACAGGCCCGGCCCGCCCGCGGCGCGGTTGGCCGCCAGCGCCGCGTCATAGCTCTCCGCCTCGAGCGCGGGTCGAAGCGGCGAGGCGAACACCGAGGATCGCCGCGGGCCGAGGATGGCGCGGGCCTCGCGCTCGCAGGCCCGTCCGCCCGATCCGCTCGGCGCGTCCTCGAAGCCGATCGGCATGTCGACGGCGACGACATGGGGCCGCTCCTCGGCCTCCAGTGCGGATGCGAAGTCGGGAAACAGCCGCGCGCGCGGCGGTTCGATCCCGTTGAGATCGATCAGCACGCCGAGCCAGCCCCCGGGACAGCCGTCGAGCCCAATCACCCAGGCCGGCCCCTTCGCGCCGGGCCGTCGGGCGGCGATCGGGTCGACGTCGAGGGCGAACAGGCCGGCGTCGAGCACGAGATCGGACGCGTCGAGTTCGGCCGTGCGCCGGATCACAGCCGCCGAACGCGCCGCAGCGCGTTGGGCCGTTTCGCTCAGGGTCGCGCCGCCGAGCCGCTCGAACAGCGCCAGCGCGGCGAGCAGGTCGCCCGTGCCGCGCGGAACCGTCTCGAAGCGCGTGGTTTCAGCGAGCCAGGCCTCGTCGGCGGTGACGGCGAGCACGCCGATCCGGCCCTCGCCGGCGGGCGCCGACGTGACCAGGGCGGGCCGGCCCAGCGACCGGGCGGCGTCGATCGCGTCTTCGCTCGAGGCGAGCGGCGTTCCGCTCAGCCAGGACAGCTCGAACAGGTTCGGCGTGATCAGGTTGGCGCGCGGGACGAGCGCATCGCGGATCGCCGCCGCGATCGCGGGATCGACATAGAGATGCGCCGCGTCGGCGTCGGCCGGGCCGTCGCCGCAGATCGGGTCGACGACGACCAGAACGTCCGGATTCTCGGCGCGCGCCGCGTCGATGAAGGCCGCGGCGGCCGCGACCTGGACGGGGGTCGCGAAATAGCCCGCCAGGATCGCCGCCGCCCGCGCCCGGTTGCCGTTGGCGCCGAGGCTGTCGAGCGCGCCGGCGAAGACCGCGTCGGGCGTCGGTCCGCCGCCGGGGACGCCGAGGCCCGGATGCCGGCCGATCACGACCGTGGGGACGAATTCCGGCGTCAGCCCGCCCATGGTCAGGACATGCGCGCTGACCCCGCCGCCGACGCGGCTGCCCGCGACCTGCGAGGTCAGGAGGGTGACGGTCTGCGGGACCGCGGGTCTGGTGGTCATCTCCATGATTTCGTTGTAAGCGCTCCGGCCATGTCTGGCGACACGTCACCCGTCCCGCATCCGCGCCGCGCCGTTCTGTTCGTCCCCGGAGACAAGCCGCGCGCGATCGAGAAGGCCGCCGGCCTCGGCGCCGACGTCCTCATCCTCGATCTTGAGGACGCCGTCGCGCCCGAAGCCAAGGATTCTGCGCGCGCCGCCGCGGCCGACGCGATGGCGGCGTGGCGCGAGGCCGGCGCCGAACGGGTGATCCGCATGAACGGGACCGAGGCGGGCGAGTTCGCCGCCGATGCGGCCGCCGTCGCCGAGGCGCGGCCGGACGCCGTGGTGCTGCCGAAGGTCGAAAGCCCGGCCGGCCTCAAGCGCGCCCACGCCCGGCTGGCGGCGTCGGGCTATTACGGCCCGCTCTGGGCGATGATCGAGACGCCGCTGGCGCTGATCGACCTGCGCCGGATCGGCGAGACCGCCCGGGATGTCCGCCTCGAGGCGCTGGTGGCGGGAACCAACGATCTGTGCGCCATGCTGCGCTGCCGCTGCGACGGCGAGCGGTCGGCGCTGCTCCCCCATCTCGCCGGGATCGTCGCGGCGGCGCGCGCCTTCGCGCTCGTTGCGCTCGACGGCGTGTTCAACGATTTCTCGGACCCGGACGGGCTGCGCCGCGAGGCCGAGGAGGGCCGCCGGCTCGGCTTCGACGGCAAGACGCTCATCCACCCCGCCCAGGTCGAGATCGCGCGGACGGCGTTTTCGCCGAGCGCCGACGAACTCGCCGAGGCGCGCAAGGTGGTCGCCGCGTTCGACGATCCCGCCAACGCCGGCAGGGGCGCTGTGTCCGTCGACGGACGCATGGTCGAACGCCTGCATCTCGACGCCGCGCGCGCCGCGCTCGCCGCGGCCGACCAAGGAGAGGACGATTGACAATGGAATACTGGCACAATCCCCGCTGCACGAAGTCCCGCGAGGCGCTGGCGCTGTTGCGCGAGAAGGGCGTCGAACCCGAGGTGCGCGAGTATCTCAAGACGCCGCCGAGCGAGGCCGAGCTGAAGGCGCTGATCGGCAAGCTGGGGCTCGCCTCGGCGCGCGATCTCATGCGCACCAAGGAGGCCCTCTACAAGGAGCTGGGCCTGAAGGACGAGACCGACGAGGACCGGCTCGTGGCGGCGATGGCGGAGAACCCGAAGCTGATCGAGCGCCCGGTCCTGATCAACGGGGCGAAGGCCGCCATCGGCCGTCCGCCCGCGGAGATCCTGGACGCGTTGTAGGGGGGCGGGCGGCCCTCGTCCTTCGAGACGCCCCGATCCCCTCATCCTGAGGAGCGAGCAAAGCGAGCGTCTCGAAGGACCGGGATCGGGGCCCTCAGGATGAGGGCCTTCGGAAGTAGAAGAGCGCCCCCCTCAATACGGCTTGAAATCCGCGCCCTGCGCGCGGACGGCCGGCGCCGGGGCGTCGGCGTGAAGCCGCTCGCGATGGTCCTCGAGCGCCCAGCGCACGCTGGGAAAGGCGAGATCGTCCATCGGGATGTCGTCCCAGGCGAAGAAGCCGACCTCCGTGCTCTCGGGTCCCGCCGCGATCCCCGGCTCGGCCATCCGGGCCCGGAAGAAGATCTGGACCTGCGAGATCCGCGGGATCGAATAGACCGCCAGCAGGTCGCGCGTATCGATCTTCGCGCGCGCCTCCTCCCAGGCCTCGCGGCGGGCGGCGGCGTCGACCGTCTCGCCTTCCTCCATGTACCCCGCGGGAAGGGTCCAGAAGCCGGCGCGGGGCTGGATCGCGCGACGGCACATCAGGATGCGGCCTTCGGTGTCGGCGACGACCGAGCCGGCGACGATCCGCGGATTGACGTAGTCGATGAAGCCGCAGGTGCGGCAGATCCGCCGCGGCCGATCGTCGTCAGGCGGCGTCTCCAGGGTGAAGTCGGGTTCCGAGTCAGTCACTTGTAATCGTCCTCGCCGTCCGCGCCGATCCTTTTTCTCCGTATCAGGAGGATCGTGTCATTGAACAGTCGCGTTTCCGCGATAGTGTGAAAATGTTCCGTCGCCTGACAATGAGGGAGCTATGGCGGACCAACCCGATTTCGACCTCTCGGCCTCGCCGGGGCACCTGCTTCACCGCGCCCAGCAATTCGCCGCCGACCGGTTCGCCGAGGCGACCGGCGACATGCGCATCACCCAGCGCCAGTTCGCCGTGCTCAGCGCGGTGGCCAGGGACGAGGGGCTGAGCCAGACGAAGCTGGTCCAGGTCACCGGCATCGACCGCTCCACGCTCGCCGAGCTCGTCTCGCGCATGGCGCAGAAGAACCTGCTGGTCCGCGAGAAGGCCCCCGGCGACGGGCGCGCCAACTCGATCCGTCTGTCCGACGAGGGGCGCTCGCTCTATCAGACGGCGCTCGCCGGCGCCGCGGCCGCCGACGAGGCGATCATCGCCGCCCTGCCCAAGAACAAGCGGACGAGCTTCGTCGAGGCGCTCGCGCGCATCTCCCGGCGTATCGACATGGACGCCGAGACGCTGAAGGCCGAGGCGCTCAAGGAGAAGGAGAAGGCGAAGAAGGCCGCCGCGAAGGCCAAGGAAAAAGACAAGAAGAAGAAAAAGAAGAAAAAAAAGAAATAGTTATTCATTCGGTTTCGCCGTCCGCCCCAGCGCGCGCCCGCGCCGCCTCGAATTCGGGCGCCAGGCTGCGCCGCCAGGTCGTCTCGTCGATCGCGCCCCGCCAGCGGGCGCGCACGATCCCCGCCTCGTCGATCACGAACGTCTCCGGCGCGCCGGTCAGGCCCAGCTCGATCGCCGCCCGGCCCTCGGCGTCGGCGGCGAGCCCGGCGAACGGATCGCCGAGCTGCTCGAGAAAGGCGTTCGCGTCGGCGGGATCGTCGCGATAGACGACGCCGTAGATCGGCACGCCGTCTTCGCGCAGCGCCATCAGCAGCGGATGCTCGATCCGGCATGGCGCGCACCAGGACGCCCACACATTGAGGAGATAAGGCCCGTCGACCGCGTCGGGATCGAAGTCGCCGCGGCCGCCCGGGAAATCGGTGAGCGGAAGCGCGGGCAGCGGCGCGCCGATCAGCGGGTCGCCGCCGTCGGAGTCCGACGGGCGCAATAGCGCGATCGCGAACACCACGAGCAGGATGGCGATCGAGCCGACCGGGGCCCAGAGCAGGACGCGGTTCACGACTCGCCTCCCGCGTCGGCGACGCTGTCTTCGGCCTCCAGCGCGCGGATGCGGTCGAGCCGGGCGCGGGCCTTCGCGCGCTCGACCAGCACGGCGGCGACAAGCGCGCCGACGCCGGCCGCGGCCAGCGCGTAGCTCGCCCAGACATAGCCGGCGTAACCGCCCATGGCGAAATACTCGCTCATGCCGCCGCCTCCGCCTCGAGCCGGCGCTCGCGGGCGCGCTCGAGCTGCTCGGCGCGTCGGGCCAGCATCATGGCGCGCATGCGGGTCAGAACGAGCGCGGCGAGCAGCGCGGTGAAGGCCAGCGCCATCACCGCGAGCGGCCAGAGATTGGACGCGTGGATGGTCGGGCCGTCGAACCGGAACACGCTGGCGGGCTGGTGCAGCGTGTTCCACCAGTCCACGGAGAACTTGATGATCGGCAGGTTGATCAGTCCCGCCATGCCGAGGACCGCCCCGGCGCGGGCGGCCAGGCGGGCGTCCTCGAGCGCGGCGCGCAGCGCCATGTAGCCGAGATAGAGCAGCAGCAGAACGAGCATCGAGGTCAGCCGCGCGTCCCAGACCCACCAGGCGCCCCACATCGGCCGGCCCCACAGCGCGCCGGTCGCCAGCGTGAGCGCGGCGAACACCGCGCCGGCCGGCGCGATCGCCCGGGCGGCGAGATCGGCGAGGTTATGGCGCCAGACGAAATAGACGAAGCTCGACGCGCCCAGACCCGCATAGCCCGCCATCGCCAGCCAGGCCGACGGCACGTGGACATACATGATCCGCACCGTGTCGCCCTGCTGGTAGTCCTCCGGCGAGAAGGCGAGCGCCCAGGGAATTCCGACCGCGAACAGGACCGCCGCGAGGCCCCAGGTCCACGGAATGACCGCGCGCGCGAGGCGGTCGAAGCGCTCGGGATTGGCGAAGCGGCTGATCATGATCCGTCCACCTAGGCTCCTCTGCGATGCAGGGCAAGCGACGCGGCGCCGCGCCTATTCCAGCCGCGCGCGCAGCGCCGCGGCGATCCCCGCCGGCACCAGGACGAGCGCGATCAGCGAGCCCGCCGCGGCGAGCATGAGATTGGCGTCGGCCCGGCCGGTCGCCTCGAATGCGGCCCGTCCCGCCCCCGAGGCGAAGACGAGGAAGGGCACCTCGAGCGGCGCGGCGATGAGCGCGATGACGAGCCCGGCGCGCTTGACGCCCGCGGCCAGCGCTCCGGCGAAGGCGGCCACGAGGCTCATCCCCGGCGCGGCGAGCGCGACGCCGGCGGCGAGCGCGCCAGCCGCGCCCGGCGTCAGGCCGTAGGCGAGCCCGGCGATGAAGGCGATGATCGGGGCGGGCCAGAAGGCCGCCAGCGCGAAGGCCAGCGTCTTGGCGAGGCACAGACCTGTCAGCCCCGCCCCGGACAGCGCGTAGAGTTCGAGCGTGCCGTCGACGGCGTCCTCGCCGAACAGGCGCTCGGCGGGCTGGAGCACGGCGAGCAGGGCGGCGAAGACGATGACGCCCGGCGCGGCGGCGGCCAGCAGTTCGCCCGAGGGGCCGATCGCCAGCGGCGCCAGGGCGAGCGCGGCGAGATTGAACGCGGCCGGTCCGGCCGGTCCGCCGCCGCCCGCCCAGGCCAGGCGCAGCTCGCGCCCGAACACCGCGAGGAACCCGCTCATGCCGCGGCCTCGTGGACGAGTTCGACGATACGCGCGTCGGGCCAGCCGAGATCGGCGTGGGTGGTCGCCACGATGACGCCGCCGGCGGCGCGATGATCGGCCGCGGCGCGGGCGAGCAGGTCGCAGCCGCGCGCGTCCAGCGGCGCGGCGGGCTCGTCGAGCAGCCAGACCGGGCGGTTCGAGATCAGGATCCGCGCCAGCGCGACCCGCCGGCGCTGGCCCGCCGACAGCGTCCCGCACGCCCGCGTGCCCAGATTGCCGACGGCGAAGGCGCGCATCGCCGCCTCGACCGCGCCGGGCTCCGCGCCGTGAAGACGGGCCCAGAAGGCGAGCGCGGCGTCGACGGTTTCGCCGGGCTTCAGCGCATCGGCGTGGCCGAGCAGCGCGATCGCGCCGTCTTCGGGCGTGGTCCGGACCGATCCGGCCTCGGGCCGGATCAGGCCCGCCAGCGCGCGCAGCAGCGTCGTCTTGCCCGCCCCGTTCGGTCCGGTGAGGACGACCGCCTCGCCCGGTCCCGCCGAAAGCGACAGGTCGCGCGCGATCCGCCGGCCGCCGCGCTCGAGCGTGAGGGCGGAGGCGTCGACAGCGGCGGCGGGGAACGAAGCGGGCGCGTCGGACATTGCCCCCACATAAGCCGATCTCGCCGCGATCGCCAAAGCCCGTCGCGGCCCGCGTCGGGCGATCGCATTGCAGGGAAGGCGGCGCGCGGCTAAAACCGCGCCCGAACACGGAGGCGGCTCGCCGCCTCTCCTTCCCGAATGCTCCCCGCCGGATCCGCGCCCCCGCGGATCCGCGCCGACGAAGAGGAAACGTCATGGCGTCTCTGGACAGCTTCAATTGCCGCCGCGAGATGAAGATCGACGGCGAGACCTACGCCTATTTCGATCTGCCGGAGGCGGAGAAGAACGGGCTTAAGGGCGTCTCGAAGCTGCCCTACACGCTCAAGGTCCTGCTGGAGAACCTGCTGCGCCACGAGGACGGCAAGACCGTCACGAAGGAAGACATCGAGGCGATCGCCAAATGGGTCGAGACCGGCAAGTCCGACCACGAGATCGCCTATCGCCCGGCCCGCGTGCTGATGCAGGACTTCACCGGCGTGCCGGCCGTGGTCGATCTCGCGGCCATGCGCGACGCCACGACCAAGCTCGGCGGCGATCCGAAATCGGTCAATCCGCTGGTGCCCGTCGATCTCGTCATCGATCACTCGGTGATGGTCGACTTCTTCGGCCACGCCGACAGCTTCACGCGCAATGTCGACCGCGAGTACGAGCGCAACGGCGAGCGCTACAAGTTCCTCAAGTGGGGCGCGAGCGCGTTCGACAATTTCCGCGTCGTCCCGCCGGGCACGGGCATCTGCCACCAGGTCAACCTGGAATATCTCGGCCAGACGGTCTGGACGAAGGACGAGGACGGGACGACCTACGCCTTCCCCGACACGCTGGTGGGCACCGACTCGCACACCACCATGATCAACGGCCTGGCCGTGCTCGGCTGGGGCGTGGGCGGCATCGAGGCCGAGGCGGCCATGCTCGGCCAGCCGGTCTCCATGCTCATTCCCGAAGTGGTCGGCTTCAAGCTGACCGGCCAGCTGCCCGAGGGCGCGACGGCGACCGACCTCGTGCTCACCGTCACCCAGATGCTCCGCGAGAAGGGCGTGGTGGGCAAGTTCGTCGAGTTCTACGGCGAGGGGCTGGATCATCTCTCGCTCGAGGACGAGGCGACCATCGCCAACATGTCGCCGGAATACGGCGCGACGTGCGGCTTCTTCCCGGTCGACAACGAGACGCTCCACTATCTGCGCGCGACCGGCCGCGACGAATCCCGCGTCAAGCTGGTCGAGGCCTACGCCAAGGCCCAGAAGATGTTCCGCCCCGAGCGGATGGAGGAGCCGGTCTACACCGACACGCTCCATCTCGATCTCGCCGACGTCGAGCCGTCGCTCGCCGGGCCGAAGCGGCCGCAGGACCGCGTCGCGGTGAAGGACGCCGCCGACGCCTTCGCCGACGTGCTCGACAGCGAATTCAAGAAGATGGACGAGGCCAATCAGCGCGTGAAGGTCGAGGGCGAGGACTACTCGATCGGCCATGGCGACGTCGTCATCGCCGCCATCACCTCGTGCACCAACACCTCCAATCCGAGCGTCATGCTCGGCGCGGGTCTGCTGGCGCGCAACGCGCTCGAGCGCGGGCTCAAGGTGAAGCCCTGGGTGAAGACCTCGCTGGCCCCGGGCTCGCAGGTGGTCACCGACTATCTCGAGAAGGCCGGGCTGCAGGACGATCTCGACGCGCTCGGCTTCAATCTCGTGGGCTATGGCTGCACGACCTGCATCGGCAATTCGGGCCCGCTGCCCGAGAAGATCTCGGCCGCCGTGAACGAGGGCGACCTGGTCGCCTGCTCGGTGCTGTCGGGCAATCGCAATTTCGAGGGCCGGGTCAATCCGGACGTGCGCGCCAACTATCTCGCCAGCCCGCCGCTGGTCGTGGCCTACGCGATCGCGGGCACGATGAATCTCGATCTCATCAACGATCCCATCGGCTATGACGACGACAACCAGCCGGTCTTCATGAAGGATATCTGGCCGTCCTCGAAGGAGATCGCCGAGGTCGTCCGCGAGGCCGTCACCCCGGAGATGTTCGCCGGGCGCTACGCCGACGTCTTCAAGGGCGACGAGCACTGGCGGACGATCGAGACCGCCGGCGGGCTCACCTATGACTGGCCGGACTCGACCTATGTGGCCAACCCGCCCTTCTTCGAGGGCATGTCCACCGAGATCGATCCGCCCAAGGACGTGCAGGACGCGCGCATTCTCGGCCTGTTCGCGGACTCGATCACGACCGACCACATTTCGCCGGCCGGCGCGATCAAGGCCGACAGCCCGGCGGGCGAGTATCTCCAGGCCAAGGGCGTCAAGCCGCTCGACTTCAACTCCTACGGCTCGCGCCGGGGCAATCACGAGGTGATGATGCGGGGCACCTTCGCCAATATCCGCATCAAGAACCAGATGGTCCCGGGCGTCGAAGGCGGGGTGACGAAGCATCAGCCCGACGGCGAGGAGATGCCGATCTACGACGCCGCGATGAAGTATATCGACGAGGGCCGGCCGCTCGTCGTGTTCGGCGGCAAGGAGTACGGCACGGGCTCGTCGCGCGACTGGGCGGCCAAGGGCACGCGCCTGCTCGGCGTGAAGGCGGTGATCGCCGAGAGCTTCGAGCGCATCCACCGATCCAACCTGATCGGCATGGGCGTCGCCCCGCTGGTCTTCACCGGCTCCGACAGCTGGGAGAGCCTGGGCGTCACCGGCGCCGAGGAGATCGATCTCAAGGGGCTCGAGGGGCTGAAGCCGCGCGGCGAGGTCGAGATGACGGTGAAGTTCGCCGACGGCTCGACCAAGACCGCCAAGCTCATGGCCCGGATCGATACCGAGAACGAGCTCGACTACTACGTCAACGGCGGCATCCTGCACTACGTGCTGCGCCAGAGGGCGGCGGCGTAGGCGTAACAGCCCGCCACGCCTCGGTTCGGCCCTTGGACTTGATCCAAGGGCCCAATCCGGCGTCCGCGGCGCCTGATGGTCTGGATCCTTGGGTCAAGCCCAAGGACCGACCCCGGAGAGGCGGCGAGTCCCGCGGCCGCCTACTCCTCCGGCCGCCGCTCCTCGATCCACGCGCGCATCTTCGCCTCCAGCGCGTCGAGCGGCAGCGCGCCGTCCGACAGGATGGCGTCGTGGAACTGCGCCAGATCGAAATCCTCGCCCAGCGCCGCCTCGGCGTCGGCGCGCAGCTCGCGGATCAAGAGCTCGCCGGTCTTGTAGGCGAGCGCCTGGCCCGGCCATGAGATGTAGCGGCTGACCTCGTTTCGGATATTGAGCGGGCTGAGCGCGGAGTTATCCAGGAAGCAGGCCTCGGCTTCGGCCCGGCTCCAGCCGTACCAGTGGATGCCGGTGTCGGCGACGAGCCGGCAGGCCCGCCACATCTCGTAGGTCAGCCGGCCGAAATGCTCGTAGGGCGTGGTGTAGAGGCCCATGTCGAGGCCGATGCGCTCGGCGTACAGCCCCCAGCCCTCGCCGAAGGCCGTGATGTAGTTGTCGCGCCGGAAGTCGGGAACGTCCTCCAGCTCCTGGGCGACGGCGACCTGGTGGTGATGGCCGGGCACCGCCTCGTGGAGCGTCAGCGCGGGCATCTCGTAGAGCGGGCGCTGGTCGAGCTCATAGGTGTTGACCATGTAGCCGCCGGCCCGGTCCTGTTCGAGATCGCCGGGCCAGTAGCGCGCCGTGGTGTAATTCGGCGCGATCTCGGGCGGCACGGGCCGCACGCCGTAGGGCAGGCGCGGCAGGTGGTCGAAGAATTCCGGCATCTTGTCGTCGGCCTGCTTGGCTAGCCACGCCGCGTAGCGCAGAAGCTCCTCCTCCGTCTCCGGATAGAACTGCTCGTCGGTGCGCAGGAACGCGATGAACTCGTCGAACGAGCCCTCGAAGCCCGACTCGTCGATGACGTCCTCCATCTCGGCGCGGATGCGCGCGACCTCGTCGAGCCCGGTCTGGTGGACCTCCTCCGGGGTCAGGTCGAGCGTCGTGTGATGGCGCACGAGGCGGGCGTAATAGTCGCGCCCGCCGGGCAGGTCGTAGGCGCCGAGCGTGTCGCGCGCGCCGGGAAGGTACTCCTCGCTGAAGAAGTCGGAGAGCTGCCGCAGCGCGGGCAGGGCGTGGTCCTCGACGGCGGCGAGCGCCTCGGCGCGCAGGCGTTCCCGCTCGGCCTCCGGGATGGACTCGGGCAGGCGCTCGATGGGGCGCATCAGCGTGGATTCGGCCGGGTCGTCGACGATCTGGGCGTCGATCGAGTCGATGACGCCGGGCACGATCGCGGCGGGCTGGGTCATGCCTTGCTCGAGGCCTTCGGCGAGCCATGCCCGATGGATCTCGAGATAGGCGGGCAGCGCCTCGATGCGGTCGATCCAGGCCTCGGCGTGTTCGACCGTGCGCGGCCGCTCCGCCAGCGCCGTGAACGAGGCGGTGGTGTGGAAGCCGCTGTCATTGGTGAACGGGAAATACGCGCCTTCGCTCGCTGGCAGCGCGACGGCGCTGTCGAGCAGATAGTCCAGCACCGCGTAGGAGGCGCGGTCCTGGCCCTCCAGCGCCTCGGCGTTGATCGCCTCGAGCCGGGCGTCGAATTCGGCCATCGCCGCGTCGAGCTCGGCCAGCGCCTCGGGCGAATTGTCCGGCCACGAAGCCGCTGCGTCCATGTCGCCCTCGCGGCCGCGGGTGATGACGTCGCGCTCCTCTGTGAGCGCCTCGAAATCGGCGACGAGCGCGGCGAAGTCCTGCGCCGGGTCGGCGAGGGCCGCGCCGGATGCGAGGCATGCGGCGGCGGCGGCGAAGATCAGACGGCGCATGGCGGTCTCCTCTGGATGGTCAGCGTTCGGCCGGGACGAGGCCGAGGCGTTTGGCGATCATGCGATCGACCATGCGGCGGGGCAGGACGCCCTGCAGCCATTGCTGGAAGGGTTCGGGCGTGACGATGGTGTTGAGCCTGGGCCGGGCGTCGGTCAACGCGCGGTGGACGGCCTTCGCCACCCTCGCCGGCGGCAGGCCGGACTTCCCGCGTTCGAGCATGTAGCCGACGATGCGCTCGATCACCGGCCCGTAATCGGTCTCGGCGTAGGCGGCGATGTCGCCTTCCTCGGCCTTGTCCCAGATCGGCGTGGCGATCGGGCCCGGATTGATGGCGACGACGTCGATCCCGTAGAGCATGAACTCGCGGCGCAGCGCTTCGGTGAACGCCTCGAGCGCATGCTTGGAGCAGGCGTAGGGCGACAGCATGGGCGCGGCCGAAAGCCCGGCGACCGAGGACATGTTGACGACCCGGCCGGGCGATCCCTTCAGGGAACGGTCGGCGCCGAGCAGCGGGCCGAACGCCTGGGTCGCGCGCAGCTGGCCGGTGACGTTGATGTCGAGCTGGCGGCTCATCTCCTCGGGCGGGATGTGCAGCACGGGTCCGGCCACGGCGACGCCGGCGTTGTTCACGAGACCCGACAGCGTGCGCCCGTCGAGGGCCGCGCGAACATCGTCGGCCGCGGCGTTCAGCGTCGCCGCGTCGGTCACGTCCATGATCAGCGGGGTGACGCGCTCGCCGAGTTCGGATTGCAGGCGGGTCGCGTCGTCGGCCTTGCGCACGCCGGCGAAGACGCGCCAGCCCTTCTTGCTCAGGAACTCGGCCGTGGCGTAGCCGATGCCCGTCGAGGCGCCGGTGACGACCGCGCTTCTCGCTTCCTGCATCCCGTCTCTCCCGTTCGGCCGGCCACTCTAGCGTTTCGCGCGGCCGCCGCCAGCCGGCTTTGACCGCGCCTGCGCGCCGCGCCTATCGTTCGACAACACCAGAAGTTCGGGGAGACCGGAAGCATGATGATGCGATTGATCGCGGCGGGGGCCGTCGCGCTGGGGCTGTGCGCGGCGGCCGAGGCGCAGGAGCGCCGGGCGCTGGTGGGCGGAACGCTCATCGACGGAAACGGCGGCGAGCCGATCGCCGACAGCGTCATTCTCGTCGAGGACGACCGCATCACCGCGGTCGGCACGGTCGACACCCTGCCGGTGCCCGAGGGCTACGAGGTCATCTCGACCGAGGCGATGACCGTGATGCCGGGCCTGTGGGAGATGCACGCCCATCTCATGCTCAACGGCCACGCCGACTACGCCCACTGGGACGTCGCCTACGCCGACCGGCTGGAGGACGAGATCATGCCCGCCTCGGCGGTGCAGCTCCTGCTGGCGGGCGTGACCACGGCGCGCGATCTCGGCGCGCCGCTGGAGCCCAGCCTGTCCGTTCGCGATCGCATCGACGCAGGCGAGCTGCCCGGTCCGCGACTGTTCGTCTCCGGCCCCTTCATCCAGGAGGAGCCGTATCCCGGCACCGAGGCCTTCCGCTGGGGCGTCGACGGGGTGCGCGAGGCGCGCCGCCACGTGCGCACGCTCGCCGAGGCCGGCGTCGACGTCATCAAGATGGTCGACCAGGACCAGATGACGCTCGAGGAATCCCGCGCCGTCGTCGAGGAGGCGCACGCCCACGGCCTGCGCGTCGTCGGCCATTCCCACCGCCCCGCCGAGATCATCCGCGGCCTCGAGATCGGCGTGGACAATTTCGAGCACACCGGGCTCACCACCGCGCCGGAATATCCCGACCACGTGATGGACGCGCTCGTCGCGCGCACTGCCCGCGGCCGGGTCAGCGGCGGGCCGCTGTACTGGACGCCGACGATCGAGGGGCTGTGGAACTACGAGCGCACCCGCGACAACCCGGAACGTCTCGACACCGACTGCTGGCATCGCGGTCTCGAGCTCGACACGATCGCCGACATCGCGCAGTCGATCGAGCATCCCGACCGGCTGACCTACATGCAGCTCACCCCGCTGCGCCGGCGGACGCTGGAGCGAAAGTTCCAGCAGCTGCGCGAGGCCGGCGTGCTCATGCTGATCGGCACGGACTCGGGCATCCCGATGAAGTTCCACTGCCAGTCGACCTGGAACGAGATCGACGTGTGGACGCGCGAGCTGGGCGTGCCGGTCATGGACACGATCCGCGCGGCGACCTACTGGCCGTCGGTCTTCATGGGCGTTGAGGACGAGTGGGGCCGGATCCAGCCGGGCCAGTACGCCGACATCATCGCCGTCGACGGCGACGTGCTGACCTATCCGAACCTGCTGCAGGACGTCGATTTCGTGATGAAGGGCGGGACCGTCTATGTCGAGGACGGCGATGTCGTCGAGTCCGCGCTGCCGGCCTCGCTCAGGATGGAGTGAGCGTTGCGTCGGCGCCGCTCGCCGAGGCGTGATCGCCCCCGCGTTTGACCCGACGCCTTCGCGGAGTATTGTCACGCCCGACGAGGAGCCGCCCCCGCGCCCAGCCGCGTTCCGGGTCGGCGGCCGACGCGTCCGCGTTCGATCCACGTCTTCAAAAAGGCGCTGCGCTCATGGCGACCAAATCCAGTGATTCCAGCCGGGCCGATCCGCGCCCGCTGTCCCCGCACCTTCAGGTCTGGCGCTGGCATCCCACGATGCTCAGCTCGATCCTGCACCGCGCGACCGGCGCGGCGAACTATCTCGGCGCGATCCTGATCGGGATCTGGCTCATTCTGCTGGCGAGCGGCCCGGACGCCTACGCCGTGGTCGAATCGCTGATGAGCGGGCCGGCCGGGATTGTGGTCACGGTCATCCTGATCGGCTTCACGCTGTCGATCGTCTACCACCTGCTCAACGGCGTGCGGCATCTGGTGTGGGACGCCGGCTTCGGCTTCGACCCGGCCGGCGCGAACCGGCGCTCGAGCCTGATCATCCTCGCCGCCGTCGTGGTCACCGCGGCGATCTGGATCCTCGGCGGAGGGCTGATCTGATGACGGATTATCGCACCCCGCTGTCGAAGGTGCGCGGACTGGGCTCGGCCAGGTCCGGCGTCGGCCATTTCATCGCCCAGCGCGTGACCGCGATCGCGCTCGTCGTGCTGGTCCCGGTCTTCCTGTTCCAGCTGGCCAGGCACGGCGGCGGGGACTACGAAGCCGCGCGCGCCTGGGTCGGATCGGTTCCCGGCGCGATCGTCACCCTGCTGACGATGACCGCGGCGTTTTATCACATGCGCCTCGGTCTCCAGGTCGTCATCGAGGACTACATCCACAAATCCGGAACCAAGGCGGCGCTGCTGATCGTCAACACGCTGATCGCGGCGGGGCTGTGGATCGCCGTCGTCTACTCGGTTCTCAGGATCGCGTCTTAGGAGACTGACCGGCCATGGCCGCATACGAATGGATCGATCACACCTTCGACGTCGTCGTCGTCGGCGCCGGCGGCTCGGGGCTCAGGGCCGCGCTCGGCGCGTCGCAGGCGGGCCTGCGCACGGCGTGCATCTCGAAGGTGTTCCCGACGCGCTCGCACACCGTCGCCGCCCAGGGCGGCATCTCCGCCTCGCTGGGAAACATGGGCGAGGACGACTGGCGCTGGCACATGTACGACACCGTGAAGGGCTCGGACTGGCTCGGCGACCAGGACGCCATCGAGTATCTGTGTAAGCACGCGCCGGAAGCCGTCTACGAGCTCGAGCACTGGGGCGTGCCGTTTTCGCGCACCGAGGACGGCAAGATCTATCAGCGCGCCTTCGGCGGCATGACGAAGAATTTCGGCGAGGGGCCCGTCCAGCGCACCTGCGCGGCGGCCGACCGCACCGGCCACGCCATCCTGCACACGCTCTACGGCCAGTCGCTCCGCAATCAGACGCAGTTCTTCATCGAGTATTTCGTCCTCGATCTGATCATGGACGATGACGGCGTCTGCCGCGGGGTGACCGCCTGGAAGCTCGACGACGGCACGCTGCACCGCTTCCGCGCCCAGAAGACGATCCTGGCGACCGGCGGCTATGGCCGCGCCTATTTCTCCGCGACCAGCGCGCACACCTGCACCGGCGACGGCAACGCCATGGTGCTGCGCGCCGGCCTGCCGCTGCAGGACATGGAGTTCGTGCAGTTCCACCCGACCGGCATCTACGGCGCGGGCTGCCTGATCACCGAGGGCGCGCGCGGCGAGGGCGGCTATCTGACCAACTCGAAGGGCGAGCGCTTCATGGAGCGCTATGCGCCCAGCGCCAAGGATCTGGCTTCGCGCGACGTCGTCTCCCGCTCGATGACCGTCGAGATCCGCGAGGGTCGCGGCGTCGGCGAGAACGGCGACCACATCCACCTTCACCTGGACCATCTCGATCCGAAGGTGCTCGCCGAGCGCCTGCCGGGCATCTCGGAGAGCGCGAAGATCTTCTCCGGCGTCGACGTCACCCGCGAGCCGATCCCGGTCCTGCCGACGGTCCACTACAATATGGGCGGCATCCCGACGAATTATCACGGCGAGGTGCTCACCAAGGCCGACGGCGATCCCGACAAGGTCGTGCCCGGCCTGATGGCCGTGGGCGAGGCGGCCTGCGTGTCGGTGCACGGCGCCAATCGTCTGGGCTCGAATTCGCTCATCGACCTGGTGGTGTTCGGCCGCGCCGCCGGCCTGCGCTGCGGCGAGACCGTCGAGGCGAACGCCTCCCAGTCCCCGCTCGACAAGGACGCCGGCGAGGCGACGCTGTCGCGTTTCGACCGCCTGCGCCACGCCGACGGCGAGACGCCGACGGCCAGGCTGCGCCTCGACATGCAGAAGGCCATGCAGGAGAACTGCGCGGTGTTCCGCACCCAGGACGTGCTCGACGAGGGCGTCAAGCGCATCGCCGAGGTCCATGACCGCCGCGGCGACGTCCGGGTCAATGACCGCTCGATGATCTGGAACACCGATCTCGTCGAGACGCTGGAGTTCGAGAATCTCGTCGCCCAGGCCGCGGTCACCGTGAACGGCGCGGCGAACCGGACGGAGTCCCGCGGCGCCCACGCCCGCGAGGACCATCCCGATCGCGACGACAAGAACTGGATGAAGCACACCCTGGCCTTCCTCGACGCCGAGACCGGGAAGGTCACGCTCGACGACCGGCCGATCCACGATTTCACGATGACCAACGAGATCAGCTACATCGAGCCGAAGGCGCGGGTTTACTAGAAGAAGAGAACGGACGGGATCATGGTCCAGCTGACGCTGCCGAAGAACTCCCAGGTCAAGAAGGGCAAGACCTGGCCGAAGCCCGAGGGCGCGGAGGAGACGCGCGAAGTCCGCATCTATCGCTACGATCCCGATTCCGGCGAGAACCCGCGCTGGGACACCTACCATGTCGATGTCCGCAAGGGCGGGCCGATGGTCCTCGACGCGCTGATCTACATCAAGAACGAGATCGACTCGACGCTGGCCTTCCGGCGCTCGTGCCGCGAGGGGATCTGCGGGTCGTGCTCGATGAATATCGGCGGGCGCAACACCATCGCGTGCACCTCGGGCCTCGACGAGTATTCCGGCGCGATCACGATCTCGCCGCTGCCCCACCAGCCGGTGGTCAAGGACCTGATCCCGGATCTCACGAACTTCTACGCCCAGCTTTCGAGCGTGCAGCCCTATCTCCAGACCAAGTCGCCGACGCCGGAGAAGGAGTGGCTGCAGTCCGAGGCGGACCGCGAGGAGCTCGACGGGCTCTACGAGTGCATCCTGTGCGCGTGCTGCTCGACGGCGTGCCCGAGCTATTGGTGGAACTCCGACAAGTTCCTGGGCCCGGCCGCGCTGCTGCAGGCCTATCGCTGGATCGCCGACAGCCGCGACGAGGCGACCGGCGAGCGCCTCGACGATCTCGAGGACCCGTTCAAGCTCTATCGCTGCCACACCATCATGAACTGCGCCAATGTGTGTCCGAAGGGGCTCAACCCCGCCAAGGCGATCGGGCGCATCAAGGAGCTGATGGTCGAGCGCCAGACCTAGGCGCCGGACGGCTTCGCCAGCTTGTTATCAACGCCCTCATCCTGAGGCACCCGCCGCGAGGCGGGCCTTGAAGGATGGGAGGGACGCGCCCCCGCCCCTTGAGGGGAGGGCCGGGATGGGGTGAAGCTTCATCCGCCTCGGCCCTTGGACTTGATCCAAGGGCCCAGGCCGCTTGTTGAAACTGGGTCCCCGGGTCACCTGTCCCCGCGGAGGCGGGGAAGCCCGAGGACCGAGAGATTGAGGGGCATCACCGCCCCCAGGCCAAGCGCTCGCTCGCCACGCGCAGGGCGTCGGTCGCCGCGGCGTCGTCGGGGGCGAGATCGGCCGCGGCGAGCGCCTCGCCGAAGCTCAGCCGGTAATGCGCGCCGCGCTTGGCCAGGAGCTCGTGGAACACGGTCATGTGCTTGAGCTCCTCGTGGAGCTGGCCGAGGCCGTAGAACATCGCCGACATGCGCTGGGTGATCCCGAGCGGGACGACCGGCGCGTCGAACTTGCGCGCGAGGCTGACCGCGGTGGGCAGCCAGGCCTGCTCGACGAGCCCGCGCCGAGCCCAGTTCCATTGCGCCATGCGGCCGGCGGGGAAGATCACCACGCAACGTTCCTCCCGAAAGGCGGCGACCGACTGCTTGAGCGTCTCGCGCGTCTTTTCCCGCGACTTGCCGGGATCGCGCCATTCCACGGGGATGACGAAGTCGGCCAGCCCCTCGCACACCCGGATGGCGTCGCGATTGGCGAAGAAGACCGCGTCGGGCCGGCGCGCCTTGAGCGCCTCCCACACAGCGATCCCGTCGGCGATGCCCCCGGGATGGTTCGCGGTGACGACGCAGGCGCCGCGCTCGGGAACCGCCGACAGCCCGCGCGTCTCGACGCTCATGTCGAGAAAGCCTTCCGCGAAGTCCATCGCCTCGCGGCCGTCCATCCCCGCCATCCGGTCGGCCAGTGCGACGGCCTTGCGATAGCCCAGCAGCGGGTAGAAGACCGCGCGCACGATCGGCCACAGCACGGGGTTCTCGCGCAGGCGCTCGGCGCGCTCCTCGATCAGCCGGTCGACGATGTGCCGGTCGTCGCCGGGGGCGAGATCGGCCTCGAAGGCGGCCGGCAGTCCGTGCTTGTCGTCCATCCCCGCCATGGTGGCGCGGTTCGCGGCGGGTGCAAGCGGTTAGCGTAGGCGACTCTTGCAGGACGGCGACTCGCGGTAGCGTAGTGCGCGCCTGAAAATGGAGTAGCTGAAATGCCAGAAGAAGAGTCAGAGGACTTTATCGACATCAGTTTTGAGTGCGGTAACTGCGGAGGAACTGTCCTCACAACGCCCGATGATGAGATCACTGCTGACAGTGTTATGTCGTGTAAGGACTGCGGGGCTCAGATCGGAACCTTTGGCGAGATCGAAGCGAAGGCCCGGAAGGCCGCTGCAGACCACATGCAGGGGGAGCTGCGTGATGCCTTCAAGGGCCTGAAGGGATGGAAGCTCAAGTGAGATCGCGAACCCGGTTCGAGCCCCACGAAGAAGCCGGCTCACTGACCAAGCTTCTGTTCCTCGCTATCGGCTCCTTGTTCGGCGGCGGCCTCTGCGTGGCAATTAGCTTCAGCGCCTGTTTGAAACGGTCTCGCCCCGGTTTGCATTCAAGTTCGCGCGCGAGGCATATACACCTCTCCTCTGTTCTTTCTTAGGTTGCTCCGCTATCTAGATGCACCTCGCGTATATTGATGACTCGAAGGGCGACAGACTCGCTTGTTTTGCGGCGATCCTAATCCCCAGCACGCAATGGCAAAACGCGCTCGACCATCTCATCGGCGCACGCCGGCACATGAAGGCGTCTGACGGCGTTTTCATTCGCAAGGAGATCCATGCTACCGACTGGCTGACTCAGCGTGGTCGTGTGGCGGATCGGTTCTTGCCGCTCGCCGCTAGGGTTCGGCTGTTCAATTATTTCCTGTCATCGATCACGCTGTTGCCCGAAGTCCAAATCTTTTACGCTTGCGGCCAGAAATCCAAAGAAGAGCGGCTATTTGAGCGGCTGTTGAATCGAATTCAGAGGAATATGAGAGCGCTGGATAGTGCCGCACTGCTTTTTTCAGACGAAGGAAAGTCTTACGACGCCATGCTGCGCGAGCGGCGCCGCGTGAACCACATTCCTTCGATGTACGGAACCCCGCCACTGAACCGGCCCCTGGATCGCATAATTGAAGACATCAATTATCGTGACAGCGCTCGCTCGTTGTTCGTTCAAGCAGCCGATTGTTGCGCGTTCACGCTGCTCAGGCATGATAGCCCGACCCCACGGCTTGCGCCCTACGATTTCCCACAATCGCTATTCATCACCGAACCGGTTATGGTGAAAGCGGCGAACCGGGGTGATCCGCTAGGTATCATACGAGCATAGAAATGAGGCCCCAGCCTTCCGGCCGGGGCCTAGGCGGTGCCGCATACACCCCTTCAGGTGCGCTAGCCCCGCAACAATCACGTTACCAATCTCGCCGAATGAACGCACGTTCGTTCTGGTGAGGCATTTTGACTCACCCTTGAGTGCTTGGCTCTGGGGTCGTTCAGGCGGCAGCGCTAGGCACCACACCTCGCGATCTCGCCTTAGTCTGACTTACTTGCGCATTTCGTCATTTCGTGAAATACGGAATTCATGAACGAGGAAACCGCGCTTAACGCCTTCGCCGCCCTGTCCCACCCGGTCCGGCTCGCCGTGTTCCGGCGCCTCGCCAGGGAGGCCCCGGACGGCGTGACCGCCGGCCGGCTGGCCGCGCTCGCCGGCGCCGCGCCGTCGAGCATGACCGCCCATCTGGGCAAGCTCGTCGCCGCCGGGCTGGTCACCCGCGAGCGGCGCTCGCGCGAGATCTGGTACGCGCTCGACATGACCGCCGCCCGTGATCTGGTCGGCTTCCTCACCGAGGATTGCTGCGGCGGCCGGCCCGAGCTGTGCGGCGCGCGGGCGCCGGCCTGCGCGGAGACGGCGTCGTGAACATCCTCGTGCTGTGCACCGGCAACTCGGCGCGCTCGATCATGGCCGAGGCGCTGATCAACGCGCTGTCGGGCGGCCGGCATCGCGGCTACTCGGCGGGCTCGCAGCCCAAGGCCGAGCCCCATCCGCTGGCGCTTCAGACGCTCGCGCGCCATCGCCACGCCGTCGACGGGCTGGCCTCGAAGTCCTGGGACGTTTTCGCCGAACCGGGCGCGCCGGCGATCGACGCGGTGATCACGGTCTGCGATTCGGCCGCCGCCGAGGCCTGCCCGGTCTGGCCCGCCGCGCCGGCGACCGCCCACTGGGGCCTGCCCGATCCCGCCGCGATCGAGGACCCCGACGCTGCGCGCGCGGCGTTCGAGGAGACCTACCGGGCGCTGCGGACCCGCATCGAGGCCGTCCTCGCCGCCGATCCCGATCCCGCCGACCGGGCCGCGCTCAAGGCCGCGCTCGAGGCGGCGCATCGCTGACCCGTCAACCCGCATGAGGCAACCGACAATGGAATCCGCCACCTCCACCGCGCCGGCGCCGGGCGGCATCGGCGTCTTCGAGAAATGGCTCTCGGTCTGGGTCGGGCTGGCGATGCTCGGCGGGGTGACGCTGGGCGCGCTGGCGCCGGGCCTGTTCGAGGCCCTGTCGCGGCTGGAATACGCCTCGGTGAACCTGGTCGTCGCCGTGCTGATCTGGGCGATGGTCTACCCGATGATGGTCAATGTCGACTTCGCCAGCCTCCGGCGGATCGGCGACCGGCCGAAGGGGCTGGCGATCACGCTGGCGGTCAACTGGCTGATCAAGCCCTTCACCATGGCCGCGCTGGCGGTCGTCTTCTTCGAGGTCGTCTTCGCGCCCTTCATCTCGCCGGCCGACGCCCAGCAATACATCGCCGGGCTGATCCTGCTCGGCGCGGCGCCGTGCACGGCGATGGTGTTCGTGTGGTCCCAGCTCACCCGGGGCGACGCGACCTACACGCTGGTGCAGGTCAGCGCCAACGACGTGGTGATGATCTTCGCCTTCGCCCCGATCGTCGCCCTGCTGCTCGGCGTGACCGACATCTCCGTGCCGTGGGAGACGCTGCTGCTGTCGGTCGGGCTTTATGTCGCCGCCCCGCTCGCCGCCGGGATCGCGACCCGGCAGTCGCTCATCCGCGGCCGCGACGGCGACGCCGAGAGCCGCATCGCCCGCTTCGAGGCGCGCGTGAAGCCGGTCTCCATGGCGGGTCTCGTCGCGACGGTGGTGCTGCTGTTCGGCTTCCAGGGCCAGGTCATCCTCGACCGGCCCGGCGTCATCGCGATGATCGCGGTCCCGCTTCTCATCCAGTCCTACGGCGTGTTCGCGCTGGCCTATGTCGTCGCCTTCTTCTGGCGGGTGCCGTTCAACGTCGCCGCGCCGTGCGCGCTGATCGGCACGTCCAACTTCTTCGAGCTGGCCGTCGCCGTCGCGATCAGCCTGTTCGGGCTCGGCTCGGGCGCGGCGCTGGCGACCGTCGTGGGCGTGCTCGTCGAGGTCCCCGTGATGCTCTCGCTGGTGGCGCTGGCCAACCGGACGCGCTCGCTGTTCCCGGCGGGATGAGCGCGCCGCGCTTGCCAGCATCGCGCCCGCCTGAAAGGGTGCGGCCATGATCATTTCCGCGCTCGCCTTCGCCGCTCTCGCCCTGTCCACGCTCGACGACCTGCCCGGCGCCTACGCCGCCGAGGGCGACGGCGGAACCTGTCGCGTGATCCTCGCCGATCCCGCCACGCGGCCCGCCGATTCCCGGCTCGAACCCGACGCGGTCACGGGGCTGGCGCTGACCGCGCCGGGCTGCCCGCTCGCGATCGAAGGCGCCGCGATCTGGCGGCTGGAGGAGGACGAGCGCGGCGCGGCGCTGGCGCTTTTCGACCAGGCCGGGACCCTGCTCTGGGCGGGGCTGCGCGAGGACGATGTCTGGCGCGGCCCCGACGCCGAGGAGCGCGAGATCGTGCTGCGCCGCGTCGGGTAGACGCCCCGCCTCGACACGCCCCCTCCGCGGCGCTATCCCTCCGGCGACTTCACAAAGACAAGGCCGCCGCGTCCGCGCGCGCCCGCCCGAGGAGGAGACCCCATGACCCGCGAGATCCATCACTTCGTGAACGGCGAAACCTTCAAGGGAAGCTCCGGGCGTTTCGGCGACGTGTTCGACCCCAACGCCGGCGAGGTGCAGGCGCGCGTCCAGCTCGCCACGAGCGACGAACTCTCCAGGGCCGTCGAGATCGCCAAGGCCGCCCAGCCGGAGTGGGCGGCGGTCAATCCGCAGCGCCGCGCCCGCGTGATGTACAAATTCAAGGCGCTGCTGGAAGAGCACATGGACGAGCTCGCCTGGCTGCTCTCGTCCGAGCACGGCAAGGTGATCGCCGACGCCAGGGGCGACGTCCAGCGCGGCCTCGAGGTGATCGAGTTCGCCTGCGGGATCCCGCATCTCCTGAAGGGCGACTACACCGAGGGCGCCGGGCCGGGCATCGACGTCTACTCGATGCGTCAGCCGCTCGGCGTCGTCGCCGGCATCACGCCGTTCAACTTCCCCGCCATGATCCCGATGTGGATGTTCGGCGTGGCGATCGCCTGCGGCAATTCCTTCATCCTCAAGCCCTCGGAGAAGGACCCGAGCGTGCCGGTCCGCCTGGCCGAGCTGATGAAGGAGGCCGGCCTGCCCGACGGCGTGCTCAATGTCGTTCACGGCGACAAGGAGGCCGTCGACGCCATCCTCACCCATCCCGACATCAAGGCGGTTAGCTTCGTGGGCTCGTCCGACGTCGCCCAGCACGTCTACTCGACCGGGACCGCGCACGGAAAGCGCGTCCAGGCCATGGGCGGGGCGAAGAACCACGGCATCATCCTGCCCGACGCCGACATGGACCAGGTCGTCAACGATCTCGTCGGCTCGGCCTACGGCTCGGCGGGCGAGCGCTGCATGGCGCTGCCGGTCGCGGTGCCGGTGGGCGACGACACCGCCGACCGCCTGATCGACAAGCTCCTGCCCGAGATCGAGAAGCTCCAGCCCGGCGCCTCGACCGATCCCGACGCCGCCTACGGCCCGGTGGTTTCGGCCGCCCACAGGGAGCGCGTCGAGAACTACATCCAGATGGGCGTCGACGAGGGCGCCGAGCTCGTCGTCGACGGGCGCGGCTTCACCCTGCAGGGCCACGAGAACGGCTTCTTCATCGGGCCGAGCCTGTTCGACAAGGTCACGCCCGACATGAAGACCTATAACGAGGAGATCTTCGGCCCGGTCCTGCAGATCGTCCGGGCGAAGGATCTCGAGGAGGCCGCCCGCCTGCCCAGCGAGCACCAGTACGGCAACGGCGTGGCGATCTTCACCCGCAACGGTCTCGCCGCGCGCGAGTTCGCCTCGAAGGTCAATGTCGGCATGGTCGGGATCAACGTGCCGATCCCGGTGCCGGTGGCCTATCACACCTTCGGCGGCTGGAAGCGTTCGGCCTTCGGCGACACCAATCAGCACGGGCCCGAAGGGGTGAAGTTCTTCACCAAGATCAAGACGGTCACCCAGCGCTGGCCATCCGGCAAGGTCGACGACCAGGCCTTCGTCATCCCGACAATGCAGTAGGGGGCGGCGGCCGCAGCGCCAATCGCGCGCCGGTGACGACATACCATTGGAGATAGGACAGGGTCAGCGCGCGCTCGAGCGCGCCGACCCAGCGCGTCTCGGCCATCGCCACCGTGACGACGGCGAGCGCGACGCCGACGGCGAAGCTCGCCGCGGTGTAGGCGGCGTGAGCGCGCCATCCCGGCGCGGTCCTCAGCCGGATACCGATGGCGAGCAGGCCGAACAGCACGGCGAAGCCCATCGGGATCGCGATCAGGATATGGGCGAGCCCGCGCCAGGTGACCGGCGGCGCGCACCCCGGATCGCAGGGGAAGAAAAGCGTCAGCACGACGCCCGTCGCGCCCGCCGCCGCCAGCAGCGCCGGCCCGGTCGGGCCGCCCGGCCCACGCGGCAGGCCGCGCTGCAGCGCCCAGGCGAACGGGACGACCAGGCCGTGGAAGCCGAGAATGAGGCCGTCGAGCAGGGCCTTGTTCGGCGCGCCGCGCTCGAGCAGCTCGCTGATCGCCTGGCTCACGGGCGAGTAATCCGGCCGCAGGGCGATTCCGAGCGCGTCGGCGGCGATGAAGCACGCCGCCGACAGGACGCCGCAGAGCGCGAGTATCCGCATCGCTTCCCCCCCGGCGGGAGCATCTCCGGATCGGGGCGCCGGTAGCAAGCGTCTCCGCTCCGCCTTGCGCCTGCACGCCCGCCGCGGCACGTTGCAGGCGGGCGCGGCCGCGGTTGGCGGCCCGCGCGACGGGGAGGGGAACCATGTTCAGGATGATGATGGCGGCGGGTCTCGCCGCGTGCGCCGGTCTCGGCGCGGCGATGGCGCAGGACGCCGGGGAAGCCGAGGCGCCGGCCGAGGCGGTGGAGCCCGCAGCCGACGCGCCGGAGGCGGGCGCCGACTCCGCGCCGACCGCGCTCGACTGGCCGGTTCCCGAGCCGGTCGATTTCGTCTGCCCCTTCAAGAGCGAGATCGATTACGAGCCCGGCGACATCGCCTGCGGATTCATCTCGGTCCCCGAGAACCGCGAAGACCCCGACAGCCGCATGATCCGGCTGCACTACGTCAAGATCGCCGCGACCGGCGAGGACGAGGATTACCGCGAGGATCCGGTCATCTATCTCACCGGCGGACCCGGCGTCGGCGTGGGCGGCTATGTCGACCGGCTGCGCGAGCACGCCGTGCTGGAGCAGCGCGATCTCTACATTCTCGAGCAGCGCGGCATCGGCGCGAGCGGCGATTTCTGCCCGCACTACGGCCAGACCGAGCGAGCGCTGGCGACCGCTGCGGGCATCGAGGAGGCCCAGCGCAACGCCGCCGAGATCACCCGCAATTGCTTCGAGGCCGCCGCGGCGGCCGGCGTCGATCTCACCGGATACAACACGGTCGAGAACGCGCGCGACGTGCGCGCGCTGCGCCGGGCGCTGGGCTTCGAGTCCTGGAACGTCTGGGGCATCTCCTACGGCTCCCATCTCGGCCAGATGCTCGTGCGCGAGGACCCCGAGGGCATCAGCGCGCTCGTGATCGACGCCATCGTGCCCAACGACCTGGTCGATCTCATGCGCATCGGCCGCTGGGCCAATCGCGTCGCCGACAACATCTTCTCGACCTGCGAGGACGCCGAGGTCTGCCGCGATCTCGAGGCGCGCTTCGACGCCGCGCTGGTCGAGGCGAAGGAAAACCCGGTCGTCGTCGAGGTCGAGGACACCGAGCTCTTCCCCGACGGCGAGGTGCGCGTCGGCGCGGAGATTCTCGCCTTCGCGCCCTTCGGCATGATGTACGAGCAGGACGAGCATCCCGCGATCCCGGCGGTCATGGATGCATTGATCCGGTCGGCGGGCGATCCCGACGCGCCGATCTACGATCTCGTCGCCAATGGCGGCGGCGGCGCGCCCGCGGGCATGAGCCTGAGCATGGGCATGGCCAGCGCCATCCGCTGCAATGACGGCTATGTCGCAGCCGCCGGCGAGATCGTCGAGAGCGATCTTGCGGAGAATCCCCGCTTCCGGGACATCTTCTTCACGCCTGAGGGCCAGCGCTATGTCGCCGAGATGTGCGTCGAGGCCGGGCTCGCCCCGCGCGACCGGGCCGACTACCAGCTCGTCGAGACGGACATCCCGACGCTGATCGTGAACGGCGCTTGGGATCCGGTCACGCCGCCCCCGCTGGCGCGCCGCGTCGCGCCGGGCTTTTCGAACGGCCGCTATATCGAGGTTCCCTACGCCGGCCACGGGCCGACGCGCTCGATGAGCGATTGCGCGGGACCGGTGCTCAACGCCTTCTTCGACGACCCCGATCCGGCCGCGCTCGACGCGACCTGCCTGGAGGAGGGGGTGGACCGGCCGGTCTATCTCGACCTGTTCGCCACCGAGGCGCCGGCCCGTCTGGCGGCCGCCGCTGCGATCGATCCGAAGCGGCTCGCCGCGCCCGGAATCTGGGCGGGGGCGTCGATCCTGGTGCTGCTCGTCAGCTTTCTCCTGATCGTCTTCGGCGCCGGCGCACGCCTGGTCGACCGCCAGTCGGCGAGCGAGCTCAAGGCCGATATCGGCGGCGCACGCCTTTTCGCGTTTCTCGCTGCGGCGAGCGGGCTCGGCTTCGCGGGTCTCGCCGGCTACGCCGGCTGGGCGGCGCAGGAGATCTCGATGTTCGCGCTGATCGCCGGGCTCGCGCCTGTCGGCGGGATCGCGTCCTGGCTCGCCGTCGCCGCGGGCGCGTTCGGCCTGCTGGCGCTGATCGCGCTCATCCGTCGGCGGATGAGCGACGGCCCGGTGCGCTTCGGCTCGCTGATCGGGCTCGTCATGACCTCGGCGGCGGCGATGGCGCTGTTCGCGTTCGCGGCGCGCTACGACCTGCTGCCGATGTGAGCGACGAATGAGACCGTGGAGCCGGCGCGCCTCTGGCGCGCCGCGCTCCGGTCGGATTAGGCTCCGGCGTCCGTTCCCGCCGGAGGATCGTCCATGACCGCCGCCTTCGAGTTCCGCACCGTTCCCCATATCGTCTTCGAGACGGGCGCGGCGTCCCGTCTCGCCGACAGCGCCGCGCCGGCGCTGGGCGGCGCGAGGCGCGTCCTGCTCGTCACCGACGCGGGCGTGCGCAAGGCCGGGCTGCTCGACGCCGCGCTCGCCGGGCTGGAGGAGGCCGGTCTCGCCGTCGAGATCTACGAACATGTCGTCGCCGATCCGCCCGAGGCGATGGTGCTCGAGGCCGCCGAGACGGGCCGCGCCTTCGGCGCCGAGGCGGTGATCGGTTTCGGCGGCGGCAGCCCGATGGACACCGCCAAGGTGGTCGCGCTGCTGCTCGGCGGCGACCAGCCGCTCTCGGAGATGTACGGCATGAACCGGGCGACGGGGCCGCGTCTGCCGCTGGTCCTGATCCCGACGACGGCGGGCACCGGATCGGAGGTGACCTCGGTCGCCGTGCTCACGACCGGCGAGACCTCGAAGCGCGGCATCGCCTCGCCGGCGCTCTACGCCGACATGGCGCTGCTCGACCCGGAGCTGACCTACGGCCTGCCGAAGGCGACGACCGCGGCCACGGGGATCGACGCCATGGTCCACGCCATCGAGGCCTTCACCGGCAAGCGCTTCAAGAATCCGATCTCGGACGCGCTGGCGCTGGCGGCGATGAAGAAGCTGCACCCCGCCATCCGGCGGGCCTGCGCCGACGGGAATGATCACGAGGCGCGCGGCGACATGCTGCTCGGCGCGATGCTCGCCGGACAGGCCTTCTCCAATTCGCCGGTCGGGGGTGTGCACGCCATGGCCTATCCGCTCGGCGGCATCTTCCACGTGCCCCACGGCCTGTCGAACTCGGTCGTTCTGCCGCCCGTGCTGCGCTTCAACGCGCCGGCGGCGGAGGATTTGTATGCGGAGATCGCCGGCCATGTCGGGCTGAAGCCGAACTCGACGGCGCTCATCGACGAGATGGAGGCGATCGCCGACGATGTCGGGATCGAGCGGCGGCTCTCCCAGCTGGGGATCAGCCACAACGACGTGCCGCGCATGGCCGAGGACGTCGCCGCCAACGACCGGCTCCTGCCCAACAATCCCCGCGAGATGGGATACGACGACATCGTGGCGATGTACGAGGAGATCCTGTGAGTTCACGCGAGGCGCCGGCGCGGCGGGCGGATTTCCGCGCCTTCGAACCCATCGAGACGCGCTGGGCCGACAACGACGTCTACGGCCACGTCAACAATGTCAGCTTCTACGCCTTCTTCGACACCGCGGTGAACCGCTGGCTGGTCGACCGGGGTTTGCTCGACATCGAGAACGGCGACCCGATCGGCCTCGTCGTCGAGACCGGCTGCCGCTATCACGCCTCCGCCGCGTTCCCAGAGCGGCTCGAGGCGGGTCTGCGCGTGGCCCGGCTGGGAACCAGCTCGGTGCGCTACGAGATCGCGATCTTCCGCGAGGGCGAGGAGGCCGCGATCGCCGAGGGCTTTTTCGTTCACGTCTATGTCGATCGCGAGACGCGCCGCCCAAAGCCGCTGCCGGACAAGTGGCGGACGGTGCTGGGGGCGTTGGCTTAGAGCGCCTCGCCCCGCCCGATCCCCTCATCCTGAGGAGCCCAGTTCCCTCGTGCTTCGAGACGCTCCCCCGGATCAAGTCCGGGGTCGCCCTCAGCATGAGGGAACAGGGCGTCTCGAAGGACGGGATCGGGCGAGCCCCGCGGTGGTTCGTCATTCCCGCCCCCGCCTTCGCGGGGGTGAACTCCGGCGGGAACCCAGGGAAGACGCGCCGTCCTCCTCCCAGCGTCATCGCCGGGCTTGTCCCGGCGATCCAGCTTCGATGCGTTGAGCGGGCGGGTCCTGGATGGCCGGAACGAGTCCGGCCATGACAGGGGTGATCGTCACCCCGCCCTTGGCGTCGGCGCCCGGCGCCCGCTATCAAGCCGCCATGCGACGCGTCGAACGCCCCGCCCTGCTCGTCCTCGCCGCGGCGATCGCGTTCGCGCTGATCGGCGCGGCGACGCTCGTCTGGTGGCTCAAGGACGCCGGCGCGTGACGCCGTCCGAAGCCCTTTCCCGCGCCGTCGCCGAAGGCCGGCTCAGGCCCGACCCGGTCCAGGCCGAGGCCGCCGAGCGGTTGACCGTGCTCTGCCGCGAGATCGCGGACTGGAAGGGCGGCGAGGGCGGCCTGTTCCGGCGGTCGCGGCCGGCGCCAAAGGGGCTCTATCTCTGGGGCGGGGTGGGCACCGGCAAGTCGCTGATGATGGACCTGTTCTTCAAGGCCGCCCCGATCCGGAAGAAGCGCCGGGTCCACTTCCACCAGTTCATGCTGGAGATGCACGAACGCATCGCCGCCCAGCGCGAGACGCGCGACCGCGATCCGCTGCCGGTCGTCGCCGGCGACGTGGCGAAGCAGACGCGCCTGCTCTGCTTCGACGAGCTGCACGTCACCGACGTCGCCGACGCGATGATCCTGGGACGGCTGTTCGAGCATCTCTTCGAGGCGGGCGTGGTCGTGGTGGCGACCTCGAACCGCCATCCCGACGATCTCTACAGGAACGGCCTCAACCGCCAGCTCTTCGAGCCCTTCATCGAGCTCATCAAGGACAGGCTCGCGGTGATGGAGCTCGATTGCGGGCGCGACTACCGGCTGGAGAACCTGGAATCCGCGCCGGTCTATTACGCCCCGCTCGGCGCCGAGACGGAGCAGGCGATGGACGCGGCCTTCGCGCGCCTGACGCTGGGCGCGCAGCCGCGCGCCTGCACGCTCGCCGTCCAGGGCCGGGAGGTCGAGGTCCCGCGCGAGGCCGCCGGCGTGGCGCGATTTGCGTTCGAGGAATTGTGCGCCCGCCCGCTCGGCGCGGCGGACTATCTCGCGATCGCGAAGGAGTTCCACACCGTCATGATCGACGGCGTCCCGGTGATGGGCCCGGCGAAGCGCAACGAGGCCGCGCGCTTCGTCACGCTGATCGACGCGCTCTACGAGGTGAAGACCAAGCTCGTCATGAGCGCCGACGCCGAACCCGACGACCTCTATCGCGAGGGCGACGGCGCGTTCGAGTTCCAGCGCACCGCCTCGCGGCTGATGGAGATGCGCACGCACGACTATCTCGCCGCGGAGCGCCGGACGGAGAGCGAAGAGGACGACGAGACGGCGTGACGCGCCGCGGCCGCATTGCGCGCGCGCGTGTGCGGGATTAGACCTGCGCCGACCAGATGTTCGCGCGCGCAGCACGCGCGCTCAAGCCCATCTCCGAGGAGACCCCCATGGCCCGCAAGAAGATCGCCCTCATCGGCGCCGGCATGATCGGCGGCACGCTCGCTCACATCTGCGCCCGCGAGGAGCTCGGCGACGTGGTGCTGATGGACCTCGCCGACGGCGTGGCCAAGGGCAAGGCGCTCGATCTGTGCGAGGCGAGCCCGGTCTTCGGCAAGGACTCCAACCTCACCGGCGGCGGCGTCGACGACTACGCCCCGATCGCCGGCGCCGACGTGTGCATCGTCACCGCCGGCGTGCCGCGCAAGCCCGGCATGAGCCGCGACGATCTCGTCGAGACCAATCTCAAGGTCATGAAATCCGTCGGCGAAGGCATCAAGACGCACGCCCCGGACGCCTTCGTGATCTGCATCACCAACCCGCTCGACGCCATGGTCTGGGCGCTGCGCGAGTTTTCCGGCCTGCCGCGCGAGAAGGTCGTGGGCATGGCCGGCGTTCTGGATTCAGCGCGCTTCCGCTGGTTCCTCGCCGAGGAGTTCGGCGTCTCGGTCGAGGACGTCACCGCCTTCGTGATGGGCGGCCACGGCGACACCATGGTTCCGCTGACGCGCTATTCGACGGTGGCGGGCATCCCGATCCCCGACATGATCGAGATGGGCTGGACCACCCAGGACAAGATCGACGCCATCGTCCAGCGCACGCGCATGGGCGGCGGCGAGATCGTCAAGCTGCTGGGCACCGGCTCGGCCTTCTACGCGCCCGCCGAGAGCGCGGTCTCGATGGCCAAGTCCTATCTCAACGACAAGAAGCGCGTGCTGCCGGCGGCGGCCCATCTCGACGGCCAGTTCGGCGTCGACGGCTACTATGTCGGCGTGCCGATTGTGATCGGCGCGAAGGGCTGCGAGAAGGTCGTCGAGGTCAGCCTGAACGCCGACGAGCAGGAGATGTTCAATCACTCCGTCGACGCGGTGAAGGAGCTGGTCGCGGCCTGCAAGAAGCTCGATCCGAGCCTGGGCTAGGACCGACTTTGACTGTCATGGCCGGGCTCGTCCCGGCCATCCATAATCCGCCCTGAAGCTGGATCGCCGGAACAAGTCCGGCGATGACAGCCGCTCGGCGCGCTGCTCCCGGAGGCCCCGAATGTCCCTCAAAATCGCCGTCCTCGGCGCCACCGGCCTGGTCGGTCGCGAGATCCTGACCATCCTGGCCGAGCGCCTGTTTCCCGCCGACGAGGTGATCGCGCTGGCCACCCGGCGCTCGGTCGGCCGCGAGCTGAGCTACGGCGACAAGACGCTCAAGGTGAAGGACGTCGACACGTTCGACTTTTCGGGCGTCGACCTGGTGCTGATGAGCGCGGGCTCGGACGCGGCCAGGCAGTACGCGCCCAAGGCGGCGAAGGCCGGCGCGCTGGTGATCGACAACTCCTCGGCCTTCCGCATGGAGTCCGACGTCCCGCTGGTCGTGCCCGAGGTCAACGCCGACGCGCTGACGGCCCGCCCGAAGCGCGGGATCGTCGCCAATCCCAACTGCTCGACCATCCAGACCGTCGTCGCGCTCAAGCCGATCCACGACCGCGTCGGGATCGCGCGCGCCAGCTGCGCGACCTACCAGTCGGTCTCCGGCGCCGGCCAGGAGGCGATGGAGGAGCTCTGGAACCAGACCAAGGGAATCTACGTCAACGAGGAGATCGAGCCCGAGCACCTGTCCAAGCAGATCGCCTTCAACGTCATCCCCAAGATCGACGCCTTCATGGAGGACGGCGCCACGAAGGAAGAGTGGAAGATGACGGTCGAGACCAAGAAGATCCTCGACCCGAAGATCAAGCTCTTCGCCACCTGCGTGCGCGTGCCCGTCTTCGCCGGCCATTGCGTGGCCGCCCATCTCGAGCTGAACGGCGAGATGTCGGCCGAGGACGCCCGCGACCTCCTGCGCGAGTCGCCGGGCCTGATGGTCGTCGATCGGGCCGAGGAGGACGACCCGGCCTATGTCACGCCGGTCGAGTCGGTGGGCGAGTTCGCCACCTTCGTCTCGCGCATCCGCAACGATCCCACGGTCGAGCACGGCCTGGCGATGTGGATCGTCTCGGACAATCTCCGCAAGGGCGCGGCGCTCAACGCCGTCCAGATCGCCGAGACCTGCGTCAATAACGGGTGGCTGAAGGCGTAGCGGTTCGGGGGTTGTTTTCCCTCTTCGTCATTCCCGCGAATGCGGGGACCCAGAGAGGCCGCGCCGCGCCCTTCGGTCTCTGGGTTCCCGACAGCCTTCGGCTTCGGGAATGACGAAAGGATGGGCGAGCACACGCCGCCTCCCCCCGCAAGAAACGGAGTGACGTCGTCCGCGGGAGCCCGGGTCTAGCCGTCGCCTTCCCCGGCCCCGTCGTCCGCGCTGTCGTCCACCTCGCCGGCAGCCGTGGGCGGCGCCGGCGGCGTGCGGCGCGCGAACGCGGCCCCGTCGAGCGCTTCGGCGCGATTGGCGCAGGCGTCGTCGACCACGGTCAGTTCGAGCACCTCGTCCTCGATGGACCAGCCATAGACCCCGTCCGTCTCGCACGGAGCCGCCCCCGGCGGAGGCACGAGACCGGAGATGACGAGATGGTCGCCCTCCATCGCGACTTCGAGGATGTGCATCGCCACGTTGCCGTAAACGCCCACGGCGTAGCCCTCCGGCAGGATCGTGAGCGTCCGGCCGTCTCCGACGTCCCAGGCTCCCGCCAGCGGATGGTCATGATGCTCCGCCTGGGCCGCGGCGGTGACGCCGGCGGCCAGCGCGGCCGTAAGAAGCGTGCGTCTCATCGTGCGTCCTCCCCGGTTCGCGCTCGGAATCTAACGCAAAATCGCATCGATCTTAATGGCGCTCGGGGGTCCGCCCGCGGGGCCCTGCAAAAAACGGAATGACGCCGCCGGCGCCGCGCGCTAGGTCCGCGGCCATGGCGTCACGCGAATCTGCTCCCGCCGCCGATCCCGCGGCCTCCGGCCGGCTCGACCCCGGCCGCGCCGGCGCGGCGGCGCTGGCGGGCTACGCGATCTGGGGCGTCTCGCCGATCTTCTACAAATTCCTCGGCTTCGCCAGCGCCGCCGAGATCGTGCTCCAGCGCGGAGTCTGGTCGGCGCTCACCCTGCTCGGCCTGCTTCTCATCGCGGCGAAGACCCGCGAGGCGGCGCGGCTTGTCCGCGATCCGCGCACGATGGGCCTGCTCGTTCTGTCGACGGCGCTGATCTCGGCCAACTGGTGGCTGTTCATCTACTCGGTGAATTCCGGCCAGGTGCTGTCGGTCTCGCTGGGCTACTACATCAACCCGCTGATGAACGTGGCCGTGGGCGTGTTCGTCGCCCGCGAGCGCTTCGGGCCCCTGCGCGTCGCCGCGGTCGGGCTGGCCGCGCTCGGCGTGATCAACCAGATCGTCGTCGTCGGCGAGCTGCCCTGGATCTCGCTGGTGCTGGCCGCGTCCTTCACCCTCTACGGTTATGTCAGGAAGACGATCGCCGTCGACGGCCGCATCGGCCTGTTCTGGGAGACGACGATCATCGCGATCCCGTCGCTGATCGCGATCGGTTTCCTCGAGACCGGCGGGCTGTTCGGCGCCGAGGGCCATTTCACGGACGGGCCGGGCCGGGCGGCGCTGCTCGTCCTGACCGGGCCGATGACGGTCGCGCCGCTGCTTCTGTTCATCATCGGCGCGCGCGGCCTGCATTTCGCCACGCTGGGCGTGCTGCAGTTCGTCGCGCCCAGCCTGCAGTTCGGCGTCGGGCTTCTCTACGGCGAGCCGTTCAGCCCGGCCCATCTCGTGACCTTCGCGCTGATCTGGACGGGGCTGGCGGTGTTCGTCGCCGATCTTCTAAGGTTCCGGGCCAAGTCCCGCCGTCCCGCCTGAGGGAGCCTCCATGACCCATCCGCCCATGCCGCCCGCCCGCCGCATCGATGTCGGCGAGGTGACGCTGTCCGTCCACGAGGCCGGCCCCGAAGACGGCCCGCCTGTCCTGCTCCTGCACGGCTGGCCGGAGCTGGCGCTCTCCTGGGCGTCGCAGATCGAGGCGCTGGCCAACGCCGGCTATCGCGTCATCGCGCCGGACAATCGCGGCTTCGGCGCGTCCGACGCCCCGCAGGCGGTCGCCGATTACGGCATCGATCATCTCGTGGGCGACGTTTCCGGCCTGCTCGACGCGCTCGGCATCGAGAAAGCCGTCATCGTCGGCCATGACTGGGGCGGGATCCTGATGTGGCACGCCGCCATGCTGATCCCGGAGCGCTTCCTGGGCGTGGTCGGGGTCAACACGCCCCACCTGCCGCGCGGCGCCCAGCCGCCCACCGAGGTGCTGCACGGCATGGGCGGCGACGAGCACTACATCATCCGCATCCAGGACGAGGCGCTCGACGATTTCTGGGTCGGGCGCGAGCGGGAATTCTTCGACTTCATCTTCGCCGCGCCGCCCCCGGCGCTCGAGTTCGAGAAGCTGCCGCCCTCGGCGACGCACCTGCCCAAGCGCTTCGAGGACTTCATGGCGCGCGGCGGGACGCGGCCCGAGGATCAGCTCGTCGTTCCGCCGGAACAGCGCCGCCAGTACGCCGAGGCCTATGCCAAGAGCGGGTTTCGCGGCGGCTTCAACTGGTACCGCAATCTCGACGCCAACTGGGAGCGCATGGGCGGGGTCGACCACCGCCTGTCCATGCCGTGCCTGATGATCTCGGCGGAGTGCGATTTCATGCTGCCGCCGCGGCTGGCGACGTGGATGCCCGCGCTGTGTTCCGATCTCGAGATGCACCAGCTCGACGATATCGGCCACTGGACGCAGTACGAGGCGCCCGACGAGCTCAATGCGCTGCTGATCGACTGGATCGGCCGGCGCTTCGGGTAGAGCGCTCTCACCTCTCGGTCCTTGGGCTCGACCCAAGGACCCATCTCGCCGCGCTCCAGCGTGGGCCCTTGGATCAAGTCCAAGGGCCAAGCCGGGGAGGCGGGCCCTACTCCCCCGCCATGTCCTCGCGCACCGCGAGCGCGGTCTCGGGGAAGTCGGCGAAGACCGCGTCGACGCCCTCGTCGTAGAGCGCGCGCAGTTCGTCCTCGACCGTGTCGCCGACCCACGGCGCCCGGTCGTCGCGGACCGTCCAGGCGTGGACGTCCAGCCCGGCAGCGTGGGCGCGGGCGACATAACCCGTCGACTCGCCGTCGCGGTCGAACAGCACCGCCTTGTTCGGAGCGACGATGTCGGCGAACTGCGCGATGCCCGGCAGCGACAGCCCGCCGGCGTTGGCGCCGTCCTCGCCGGGACCGGCGTAGAGCATGGCGAGCCTCAGATCGGTCTCCGAATCCAGGCGTCTCAGGAAGTCCGGGTCGAAGCTCTGGACCACGACCGGCGCGTCGGGGCCGAGCGTGTAGTGTTCCGACAGGGCCGCCAGCAGCGCCGGCAGCGGATCGAGCCCCATCGCGGCGTACTCGGCGGGGTGCTTCACCTCCGGCGCGATCCCGATCGTGCAGCCGCACTCGGCCTCGGCCTCGGCGATCAGGTCGAGGAAGGCGTCGAACGTCATCACGCCGTACTGGCCGTCATAGGCCGCGCTGCGCCCGTTCTCGGTCTGGCGGGCGCGCAGCGTTCCCAGCTCGCGGGCGGTGAAGTCGTGGATCCACCAGTCCTCGCGGCCCTTGAGCTCGCGGCGCCGCTCGGCGAAGCGCGCGCGCCGGGCGATGTCGGTCGAGCGCGACAGGAAGCCGTCATGGCGCACGATCAGCCGGCCGTCGCCCGACATGTGGAGATCGGGCTCGATCACGTCGGCGCCCTGGTTGATGGCGAGTATGTAGGCGCCGACGGTGTGCTCGGGGCGTTCGCCGCTGGCGCCGCGATGGGCGATCACCTGCGGCGGTCCGCCGTCGCGCGTGTTCCAGGCGGGCGTCTCGGGCGCTTCGGGTTCCGACCCCCCGCAGGCGGCCAGCGCGACGGCGACGACGGCGACAAGGGCGGATCGCATGGCTATCCTTCCGGAACGGCGCGACGGGCTCGGGCCTTTAACCCACACTGAAGGGAGCCGGCGGTGAACGACAAGTCCCCGGAGACGCGAAAGGACGAGACCCCCGCCGATGCGCTCGCCCGTGCGGCGGCGCGCTACGGCGACGCCGCGCTCGAGAACTATTCACGCGTGCGCTCGCTCGGCGAAGCGATCGCGAGCGGTTTCTGCCGCTGGCTGTCGGGCTGCGGCGAGCAGCGCTGCGCCTATCTCGTGCCGCCGAAGGGGCCGTGGTCGCCGACCGATTACCGCTCGGGCGCGTTCTCCGTGTCGGGGCGGCGCTTCCTGCCGCTCCAGCCGATCAGCTTCGGCGTGGCGGTGCGGGTTTCCGAGACCGGCGACTGGATGCGCGTGGTGCTCACTGCGGCGAAGAACGGGCCGGCCTTCGACGTCTATCCCGGCGGCGGGGAGCGTTTCACCTTCACCCTGCCCGTGGATGACGCGCAGCTGGAGGCGTTCTTCGTCCACCTGCACGAACATCTCGTCGACTGGTTCGAGGTCCAGTCGCGCGAGTACGAGCACGGCGCCTATGGCGGCGGGAGCGAGATGGGCTTCGATTTCCTCGAGGCCGTCGAGGGCGAGGCCGAAACCGTTCACGAACACGCGCCGGCTCCCATCGACGGAGACGCCGACGCGGCGACGGACGAGGCGGACTAGAAGATCAGCCCGCCGACCAGCTCGCGGATCGACTCCAGCGACCACAGCCCGGCGCCGGCGCCGACCAGCGCGATGACGAGCACCGTGAATCGATGCCGGCGCGCGAAGCCGAAGGCGAGACGCAAGCCCCCGATCGTCGCGGCCAGGCCGAACAGGCGGACCGGAATCCCGACGATCAGGCTCGCGGCCAGCGCCACGGCGACGATCTGCACCTCGACGGGGAGCGCGGCGAATTCGGATTCAGGCATGGCGGCGTCCTCCTCAGCCCGGAAGCGAGCCCATCATACCACGCCCGAACGCGAGCCGAACGGTCCGCTCATCGCCCGTTCAGATTCGCCCTATCCCGGATCGGTCCCCGACGGGACCGGCCGCGGTCCGCTGGTCGGCTGGGGTCCGCCGGGTTCGGCCGGGCCGCAATAGGGCCAGCTCGGCGAGTTCGGCCCCTGGTCGGGGCAGACCGTGTCGCCCTCGGGGAAGACGAGCGCGCAGCCCGACAGCGTCGCGGCGAGGCCGGCGAGCGCGGCGGCGCGGATGACGAGGTCGATCGGATTGCGTGCGCGATGCGCCGGCATGGGCCCCTCCTGATGAACGCTGCGGCGTTGATCGACGTCATGACGGCCCGTAGCAAGCCGCGCCTGCGTTCGCCGCAGGGTTCACGCCGCCTTAACCGCGCCACAGTGTGATCCGAGGGTCACGCTCTCCCGTCTCCGGAGCGGCCATGGCCCGACGCCCGACATCGCGAAAGCGCCCGACCCGGCGCGGCGTCCCGCGCCGCGCGCGGCCGCGTCGGCGCGCGCCTGCGCGCGGGCGCATCATGCGGCGCGTGCGGCGGCATGCACCGACCGCGGCGAAGGCGCTCGGCCTGGCCGTTGTGTTCGGCGGGCTGTTCGTCGCCGCGGCCCTGTTCGGCCTGGCGCTCGGGCTGCCCGACATCGATTCCTTGGAGACCCGGCCGCGCACCGCGGCGGTGACCTTCCTCGACCGCCATGACCGCATGATCACCACGCGCGGCGACGGCGCCGGCGAGGCGATCACCGCCGACGACCTGCCCGAGACGCTGGTCGAGGCCGTGCTCGCCGTCGAGGACCGGCGCTTCTACGACCATCACGGCGTCGATCTGCGCGGCACGGCGCGCGCGCTGATCGCCAATATCCGCGCCGGCCGGGTCGTCCAGGGCGGCTCGACCATCACCCAGCAGCTGGCCAAGAACCTGTTCCTCACCCCGGAGCGCTCCTACCGGCGCAAGGCGCGCGAGATGCTGCTCGCGCTCGAGCTCGAGCGCCGCTACTCGAAGGACGAGATCCTCGCGCTCTATCTCAACCGGGTCTATTTCGGCGCCGGCGCCTGGGGCGCGGACGCCGCCGCCCGGCGCTATTTCGGCAAGCCCGCCGACAATCTGACGCTGGGCGAGGCGGCGCTGCTGGCGGGCCTGCTCAAGGCGCCCTCGCGCTATTCGCCGACCAATGACGCCCGCCGCGCCGCGGTGCGCGCGACCGTCGTGCTCGACCTCATGCACGCCAGCGGCCGGATCACCGAGGACGAGCGCATCGCCGCGGCGCAGACGCCGATCCGCGTGTCGCGCGGCGCGTCGAGCCCGGGCGCGGGCTGGTTCGCCGACTGGGCGGCCGCCGAGGTCCGCGAGCGCGTGACCGACTATGACGGCGATCTCGTCGTGCGCACCACGCTCGACGTCGACGCCCAGCGCGCCGCCGAGGACGCGCTCGCCGCAGGCCTCGCCGATCCCGAGCTCGCCCGCGGCGCGGAGACCGGCGCGCTGGTCGCGCTCGACCTGAGCGGCGGCGTGGTGGCGATGGTCGGCGGCCGCGACTATGCGAGTTCTCCCTATAACCGCGCCGTCAGCGCGCGCCGCCAGCCGGGCTCGGCCTTCAAGCCCTTCGTCTATGCGGCGGCCTTCGAGTCCGGCTACGAGCCGAACGACCGCTTCTTCGACGGACCGATCGCCTATGGCGACTGGTCGCCGCAGAATTACGGCGACACCTACGAGGGCGAGATGAGCCTCGAACGCGCCTTCGCGCGGTCGTCGAACGTGATCGCCGTCCAGCTCGCCGAGGCGACCGGCCGGCATTACGTCCAGCGCGCCGCCCGCCGGCTCGGGATCGAGAGCCCGCTGCAGCCGACGCGCTCGCTGGCGCTGGGCGCCTACGAGGTCACCCCGCTCGAGCTGGCATCGGCCTACGCGCCGTTCGCCAATGGCGGCCGCAGCGTCGCCGTCCACGCCATCGAGTCCATCGAGACGACCGACGGGCGCGTGCTCTGGCGCCGCGAACCGGCTCCCGGCCGGACCATCATTGCCTCGCGCGTGATCGCCGACATGAACCGGCTGTTCGACGCCGCCGGCCGCTACGGCACCGCCCGCGGCGCGCAGGTGCCCGGCCGCCAGGTCCGCGGCAAGACGGGCACCACCAACGATTTCCGCGACGCCTGGTTCGCCGGCTGGTCGGAGGGGCTGGTCGCGGCGGTGTGGACGGGCAATGACGACGGCTCGCCCACCGACCACGCCGTCGGCGGCGCCGGACCGGCGCGCATCTTCGCGGATTTCATGGGTTCGGCGCCGATCTATCCCGGCCAGGTCGAGCCCGCGCCTTATGTCGCCGAACGCGGCGACGAAGCCCCGGCGGCTGAGCGCCCGGCCCGCGAGGGCGATCCCATCGGCGCGCTGCTCGAGCGGCTGGGGGGCTGAACGATCATAGGAACATGAACGTCGCGTTTGTCATCGCGCGTTCTCGTCTGATGCCAAACCGAACCCGCCGCGCTATTGTCCGCGGCGAATCCGGCCGGCCGCCGCCGGCCACGCCAATGAAGGGGACAGACGACATGAAACTCGCCGCCTACGCCGTCACCGGCGCGCTCGCCATCGCCCTCGCCGCCTGCGGCGAGGACTCCGCCGACGAGGATCGCGGCGACCGCGCCGCGGCCACCCAGGTCTCCGCCGCCGAGGCCGAGGCCGGCCTGGCCGCGATGGGGCTGGCCGAGCCCGGCCGCGCGAGCTGGGACGAGCGCAGCTTCGCCGACGGGACCTACACCTTCTCCGGCTTCACCTTCGAGACCGAGGAGGCCGATGCGCCATTGACCGTGGAGACGCTGGTGCTGTCCGCGCCGCGCGTCGAGGACGAAATGGTGATGTTCGACCGGCTGGAGCTCGAGAACGCCGGCATGACCGATTCCGACGGCGAGGTCTCGCTGGAGCATTTCGTCATCGACCGGCCCGGCGAGTTCCTCGCTCGCCAGGTCGCCGACTTCTTCACCGGCGCGGAGAACGAGACCGACGCGGAGGGCCTGACCGACGAGCAGCTCGCCGGCTACCGCTTCGCCGAGGTCTCGATGACCGGGCTGACGGTCGTCGCGCCCGAGGGCGAGAACGCCCGGATGGAGCTCGCCGGGCTCGCCTTCGACGGGTTCGACGGCGAGACGCTGGCGCGCTTCGATATGGGCGGTTTCCGCTTCGAGGCCGACGACGAGGAAACCGGACCGGTCACGGTCACGCTCGACGAGGTCGTGCTCGAGGGGCTGTCCTCGGCCTATGTGCGCACCATCGCCGAAAGCGCGCGCGGCCAGATCGCCGACGGCGCCAAGGCCGACGCGCCGAACGTGAACCTCGCCAATCCGTTCAACCCCGCCGACGTCTACGACATGTTCGCCGTGCGCGGCCTCGACGTCGACGCCGGCGGCGTGATCATCGCCATGCCGGAGTTCTCAGGCGAGGTGAACGAGCGCCGCGGCGCGGTGCGTTCGACGGCCGCCATGCCCTCGATGACGCTCAGCGCCAACCCGGACCTGCCGATGGGCGCGCGACTCGCCGACGGCCTGCAGCGGCTCGGCTATGAGAGCCTCGACTTCTCGATGGCCGCCGAGAGCGTCTACGACCCGTCCGACGACCGCGTGCGCACCGAGGGTGACAACTATTTCGAGATGCGCGACGGCTTCCGGCTCAGCTTCGAGCAGGATTTCGGCGGCGTGACGGAATACACCGAGCGCTATCTCGCCGCGATGGCCGAGGGCGATCTCGACGCGGGCGAGCTTCCGCCCGAGGTGTTCGAGCCGCTGCTGGTCCACAGCTTCTCCATGCGCCTTGAGGACCGCTCGCTGCTCGACCGCGCGCTCGAGGCCGGCGCCGAGGCCCAGGGCGTGACGCCGGAGGAGCTGCGCATGCAGGCTGCCGCCATGGTCGGCATGGGCCTGATGGCCGCGTCCGCCGAGGCGCCGCAGGCGCTGGTGGCCTCGCTCGGCCAGGCGCTCACCGGCTTCATCAACCAGGGCGGCGCGCTGCTGGTCTCGGTGGCCCCCGACGAGCCGGTCTCGGTCGGCGAGATCATGGCCGACCCGAACGCGATGGACGCCGAGCGGCTCGGCCTGACGGTGACGAACGAACCGGCCGAATAGGCCTTCGCGACTTCCGTGACGGAGACGGCGCGGCGCTCAGCCGCGCCGTTTTCGCGCGCGGGGGTGCGTGGCGGCGTGGATCGTCATCAGCCGGCTCGCCTCGACATCGGCGTAGAGCTGCGTCGTCGACAGCGAGGCGTGGCCGAGCAGCTCCTGGATGGTCCTGAGATCGCCGCCATGGGCGAGCAGGTGCGTCGCGAAGGCGTGGCGCAGGGCGTGCGGCGTCGCGCTCGGGGCGAGGCCAAGCCGCGAACGCAGGTGCTCCATCGTCTTCTGCACCGCGCGCGGTCCGAGCGCCCCGCCGCGCGCGCCGCGGAAGAGCGGTTCGTCGCGGGCCAGGTCGAACGGGCAGGCGGCCGCATAGCGCTCCACGGCGTCGCGGACGGCGGGCAGCACCGGGGCGATGCGCGTCTTGCCGCCCTTACCGGCGATCCTCAGCGTCTCGGGCAGGGGATGGTCCGCGCCGGTGAGCGCCAGCGCCTCGGAGATCCTGAGCCCGCAGCCATAGAGCAGGGACAGCACCGCGGCGTCGCGGGCGCGCGTCCATTCCGGTCCGTCGGCTTCGAGCACGTCGGCGAGCAGCGCCTTCGCGGCGGGTTCGCTCACCGGGCGCGGCGCGCGGCGCGGGGCTTTTGGCGCCTCGACCAGGCCGAGCGCGGCGTTCTCCACGCCCCAGCGCCGGCGGGCGTAGGCGAAGAAGCTGCGCACCGCCGACAGGCCGCGCTGCAGGGTGCGGGCGCCGACGCCGTCGCGGCGCCGGTCGGCGAGCCAGGCGCGCCAGTCGGCGCTTTCCAGCCCGGCGAGATCGGCCAGCCGCGGGCGCGCGCCGAGATGGCCGGTCAGGAACTCGGCGAGCCCGGAGAGATCGCGGCCATAGGCCTCGACCGTGCGCGGGCTCAGCCGGCGTTCCCCGGACAGATGGGCGAGAAAGCTTGCGATCGCCGCGTCGGCGGCGATGTCCGTTGTCGGATCGGGCGCGTTCAGCTCCGCAGCCATGGCGTGATCCGGCGCTCGACGGCGCGGGCCAGGAAGTGCAGCAGGTCCGCGCCCTGGTCGGCCTGGAAGGCGCTGCGCTCGCGCGCGCCGAGGCAGAGCACGCCCTCGTGTCCGGCGATCTCGAGCCGGGCGAGCGCCTCGGATTCGATGCGGGCGGCCTGCGGGCCGTAGAGCGCGTCGGCGAAGCGGCGGTCGACCGGGCCCAGCCGCTCGGCGTGATCGCCGAGCAGGGCGCCGACGAGCTCCGGCGCCGCGCCGAGCACGGCCTCGGCCGATTTCAGCGGCGCATGGCCCTCGATGAAGACGCGCACCGTCTCGACGCCGAGCGTCTCGGCGATGCGGCCGGCGAGCTTGCGGTCCAGCGCGGCCAGCGTTTCGGCCTCGAACAGCGCCAGCACGGCGGCGTGGGTCTGGGCCTGGGCGGCGAGATTGGACTTGGCCAGCGAGACCAGCGCCTCGTTGGTCGCCTTCAGCCGGCCGATCTCGGCTTCCAGCCGGCCGCGCGCGGCGGCGTGCAGATCGATGACGGCGTCGGCTCCGGCGTCCTCTTCGGGAATCGCGAGCGAGGGGTCGCCCTCGTCGGCGACGGCGGCGGGATCGACGAGGCGCAGCGGCGCGGGTTCGGAAGCGGAGGTGTCGGTCATGCGCGGAAGGCTCCGGTGGAAAAGACGCGTCCTTCATCGCAGAACAGATTTGTTAATGCGTTAACCACCGGCGATTGACCGATTCGCCTGCTAGGCTCGCGTCCCTCGCCAGGAGCCGATCCCGCCCCGTGACCGCCGCCGACCGACCCCGTCCGACCGCCTCGGTCCTGTTCCCGCTGCCGCTGCCGGAGCCGTTCGACTACGCGATCCCCGAGGGGATGCGGCTGGCGCCGGGCGATCACGTGATCGCGCCGCTGGGCGGACGCTCGGTCCCCGGCGTCGTCTGGCGCCTCGGCGAAGACGACGGGTCACGCCAACTAAAGGAGATCGAGGCGGCGACCGGGGGTCCGCGCCTGGCCGACGGCGTGCGGACCTTCGTCGACTGGGCGGCGCGCTATCTCGTCGAGCCGCCCGGCGTGGTGCTGCGATCGGTGCTGAGAAGCCCCGCCGCGCTGCGTCCCTCGCCCGTGGAGACCGTCTATCGCCCGACCGGCGCGACGCCCGGCCGGATGACGCCCGCCCGCGAGGCCGTGCTCGCCGCCGCGGCGGAGGCGCCGATGACGGCGGCCGCGCTGGCGCGCGCCGCCGGCGTGTCGGCCTCGGTGGTCAAGGGGCTGGCCGAGCTCGGCGCGCTCGCCGCAGAGGACGTCCCCCTCGATCCGCCCTTCGACGCCCCCGACCCCAACCGCGAGGGCGTGGCGCTCAGCGACACCCAGGAGGCCGCCGCGGTGACGCTCAGGCGGCTCGTCTCGGCGGGCGGCTTCCAGGCCGCGCTGCTCGACGGCGTGACCGGCTCGGGCAAGACCGAGGTCTATTTCGAGGCGATCGCCGAGCTGCTGCGCCGCGAACCCGAGGCGCAGATCCTCGTCCTGCTGCCCGAGATCGCGCTCACCCAGGCGGTGATGGACCGCTTCGAGGAGCGCTTCGGCGCGCGGCCCGCGCAATGGCACTCCGGCATCGGCGACAAGGCGCGGCGGCGGACCTGGCGCGAGGTCGCGACCGGCCGGGCGCGCATCGTCGCCGGGGCGCGCTCGGCGCTGTTCCTGCCGTTTTCGAACCTGCGCTGCATCGTCGTCGACGAGGAGCACGATCCGACCTACAAGCAGGACGAGGGACTGGCCTATCACGCCCGCGATCTCGCCGTGGCGCGGGCCAAGCTCGAGGGCGCGCTCGCCATCCTGGCCAGCGCCACGCCCTCGCTGGAGAGCCTCGTCAACGCCGAGGCCGGCCGCTACGTCCATATCCGCCTGCCCGCGCGCGCCGGCGTCGCCGTTCTGCCCGAGATCGACACCATCGACCTGCGCGAATTCCCGCCGGAAAAGGGCGACTGGCTGTCCGAACCGCTGGTCGCGGCGATGGGCGACACGCTCGAACGCGGCGAGCAGGTCCTGCTCTATCTCAATCGCCGCGGTTTCGCGCCGCTGGTGCTGTGCAAGGCCTGCGGCCACAAGCTCAAGAGCCCGGAGGCCGATCGCTGGCTGGTCGAGCATCGCTATTCCGGCCGGCTCGTCTGCCACGTCACGGGCTTCTCCATGCCCAAGCCGAAGACCTGTCCCGAGTGCGGCGCCGAGGACAGCCTCACCGGGGTGGGGCCCGGCGTGGAGCGCGTCGCCGAGGAGGCCCGCCGGCGCTTTCCCGACGCGGTCGTCGAGGTGTTCTCGTCGGACACCGCCCAGGGACCCGACGCGGTGCGCGCGCTGGTCGAACGCATGGAGGCCGGCGAGATCGACATCCTCGTGGGCACCCAGGTCGCGGCCAAGGGCCACAACTTTCCGGGCCTGACGCTGGTCGGCGTCGTCGACGCCGATCTCGGCCTGGCCGGGGGCGATCTGCGCGCCGGCGAGCGGACCTTCCAGACGCTCGTCCAGGCGTCGGGCCGGGCGGGCCGCGCCGACCGGCCGGGCCGCGCGCTCTTGCAGACCCACCAGCCCGAGCACGAGGCGATCGCCGCCCTCGTCGCCGGCGACCGCGAGGCCTTCCTCGACGCCGAGCGCTTCATGCGCGAGCAGCTCAATCTGCCGCCCTTCGGCCGGCTCGCAGCCCTGATCCTGTCGGGGCCGGATCCCGCCACGCTCGACCGCGCAGCGAAGGAGATCGCCGCCGCCGCCCCGCTGGCCGAGGGCGTGGAGGTGTTCGGCCCGGCCGAGCCGCCGCTGGGCGTGGTGCGCGGACGCTGGCGGCGGCGCTTCCTCGTCCAGGCCGACCGCCAGGTCGACGTCTCGGCCTATATGCGCGCCTGGGCGGAGCGCTTCAAAACCCCGTCCAGCATCCGCGCCAGCATCGACATCGAGCCGCATTCATTCCTGTGAGGCGGCGCCCTCATCCACCGCCTCGCTCTGAACGCGATTTACGAGTGTTGGAAGGAGGGCTGCTCGGAGTATGAACCAATTTGCGTATGTGAATTGGTTTGAATAAGCGGCACCATCTGACACGCGGCCGTGCGCCCAATCGTGTCGAAGCCGCTGCCCCAATGGATTAGCGAATAGCGCTTCCGCTTCGAAGACCCAGTCAACACCAAAAGTTCTTTCTAGGGCATCTCGATAATGGTCAATAACCTTCGACAATGTGGCGAGTTTCTGAGTGCCATCAGAATGACGCTTTGAAGTTTCGATCCCCTGTGATCGAAGGATATGACGCAAACAATCTTCGAAACATGGCAAAATAAGGCCTCCTGATATTAAATCTTCGCCAGACATAAAATACTTTAACGCTAGTACAAACTTATACCTATGAATTGATGGTATAAACGGTGAGCTTTTAATAAGTGAATCAATATCTGTTCTATAAACAATTTCAGACGCGGCTGCAATTTGTCTTGCTATATTTATTTGCCCAGCAGCAACAACATTATAGTTGAGGGCCATGTATCTGAATACAGAGTGTAATAGTTCAGTGGGTATTCCGGATGGATGATCTTTCGAGGGTTGTTTGGCGATTACACGACCTGAGTCATCTACAATTTCAGGTGTGAAAATTGTGGCAAGAGGAAATTGAGCTGCTTGTTTTTTTGCTTCTTCATGAAGATGCTCTATAGATATCGGTTTTGTTATAGAAAATAATGCTAATAGAAATTCATCTCCGGAGAGGCCGCTAAGTCCGTCCCGGGTTGTCTCAACAAGTTCAGTTATATCGGTTTTTCCGCCAATAGAAGCAAATTCTTCCATTGAATCTTCTTGAGCAATTATCAGCTTTTTATATAGCTCAGTTTTTCTATTCTTCTGGTCACGAATCCCTTGTAAATCATCTAGCGCCGTTTGAAGCCACATGCTCGCGAACATCGCTGAGGTCGATGTACGAGCAATTTGCTCGGAAATGCTGCTAGCTTTGAGGGCTGCTTGTGTTTCCTTTTCATTATCTTCTGAGCGCGCAAATGCCTGTCGTGCTGCGACGCAATAGTCCCTAGCAGTAAATAAGTCGTCGGCTCCCTCAGTGGCCTCGAGCGTTGCCTCGGCTCGTTCAGTGAGATTTGTCAGAAGGCCTAGGTTTGTTCCTAGGGCAAGGGCGTGCGTGATTGCTGATCCCTTTGAGAGTGCCGCTTCGAAGGTCTTATCAGCGCGGGATCTGACCTCGGCGAGAACCTCATCGTCCCCGATTTGCCTACTGATCGTCGCCGCTCGTCGGACGAAGCCGCAGGTTTGAAAGGTTATCCCTCTGTCGGAATGCGCGTGCGCTAGTCGGCCATCTAGGACAGCGTCGATGATTTCTAGATAGCCAGCAACTGCCTGCTCAGCGGCTTCGCGAATGGACTTGTCTGCTTCCCAAGCTAGGTCTGAAAGCCTCGTTCTTGGAGCCGCGGCATCAATTCGCCCCGCGAGCTGCACGAGCGTTGGGCACTGATCTTTGGGAATGTCGCACACGTCAGGTGTGCGTTTCCCCTCCATAACCATCATTGGGCCAAATGGTGGGTTCTCGTTAGGCCGGAAATGAATCAGTAGCAGCGCCTTGAGCCCATCTCCGAATAGACCAGCCTCATCCGGAATGGCGGATGCATAGGGATAAGTGTCTGCAGAACTTATCCCCTCAAACCACTCCTCCCACGGCTTCTCGTCAGCGCTGGGGGTAGCGGAAAACCATTCTTCAAACATTCAAATTCGCCGAACCTGCTGCAACTGAAACGAGTAAACAGCGTTCCGTCGCGACCGCAACCGCGGGTTACCTCCATCGGCATCCTAAGCACCTTGCTGAGCCGCATTCATTCCTGTGAGGCGGCGGCCGCGAGCCTGAGCGCGATCGCGGCGTAGAGCCGGTCGCCGGGGCGGTCGCGGGACGGATGCTGATCCTCCAGTCCCCGCCAGGCGCGGATAGCGCTTTCCTCATCGCCGGCGTTCTCCGCATCGAGCAGGTCCTCGGCGAGATCGAGCGCCGCGCAGGGCTCGGAAAGCGCGGCCAAAAGCGCGTCGTCGTCGAGGTCGGGACGCAGCGCGCGGGCCTTGGAGACGCGGATCTGCGCCGGGCCGAGAGTGAGATCGGGGGCGTCGCCGGTCGTTCTCATGACCGCGCGCGCCCAGCCGAGCTCCAGGCCGCGGACCCAACCGGGTCGGGCGTCGCTCTCGACGGCGACGAGGGCGCGCGCGAGCGGATCGGGCGCGCCGGGGCAGGCGGCGAGGCTTTCCCATATCGGGCCGGCCAGGATCGCCTCGGCGCGGCGTTCGGCGATGCGGTCGATCCCTTGCGCGGGATCGGCCGCTTCGGCTTGCGCCAGGGCGAGGAGGCTAGCCGCCGCCGTTGGCCACATTGAGGATTCCGCTCGCCACGCCGCTCGCCGTCAGGTTCGCCGCCACCCCGGCGATCAGCACGCGCGGGTGCAGGAAGGACAGGAAGGAGCCGGCCGCGCGGACCCCGCCCGCCTCCTCCTCTGCGGAGGACGGGAAGAGCCGCCATACGCCGCTCGAGATCGCCGCGGCCCACCAGGCGATCAGCCCGTAGCTCGCCGTGTAGGCGAGGTACATGGCCAGGAAGAGCCATCGCATCTCGACATAGGGCGCCGACTGGAAGAAATCCCAGAAGAAGAAGACCGGCCACCACAGCACGGCCGTTCCCATCGCCGCGGCCAGCCCGGCGGTCATCGCGCCGTTGCGGCCCGAGATCAGTCCGACGGCGAAGCCCGCGATCGCCGGCACGGCGAGGCGCACCCCGATGGCGACGGCGAGATCGACCGGGCTGCCGGCGAGGTTTCCGCTGAAGACGTCCCAGAGAAAGACGAACTGGAAATAGTATTGCGGCGGCAGGTAGGCCGTCGCCTTGAGCAGCGCGACGGTGAGCGCGACGCCGGCCAGGAATTGCGGCCAGCGGACCGAGACCGTGAAGACGCCATTCATGTCGTATCCCCCCTCGACATGGCGAAGGCGTTAACCCTATCAGCCGCGTCGGCGCGCGCAAACGCGCCGCGGGTCTTGCGCCGTCCGCGCCATCGTCCATGATCCCGCGCCGACGCGGCAGCCGGAGACCCCCGTGATCGAGCTTCTCACCGACCCGGCCGTGTGGGCCTCCTTCGCCACGCTGGCCTTCCTCGAGATCGTCCTGGGCATCGACAACATCGTCTTCGTCGCGGTGATGGCCGACCGCCTGCCGGAAGAGCGCCGCGCGACGGCGCGCCGGCTCGGCCTGCTGCTGGCGCTGGTCTTCCGGGTGGTGATGCTGATCGGGCTGGTCTGGATCGCCCATCTCGAGCGGCCCGCCTTCTCCCTGTTCGACATGGACTTCAGCTGGCGCGATCTCGTCATGCTCGCCGGCGGCGGCTTCCTGCTCGCCAAGGCCACGATCGAGATCCACCACGCCGTCGAGGGTCACGCCGAGGAGAACGCGCACGGGGCGGTGGCGGCCGGATTCGCCGCGACCGTCTTCCAGATCGGGCTGATCGACATCGTGTTCTCGCTCGACAGCGTGATCACCGCGGTGGGCATGACCGACGAGATCGCGGTGATGATCGCCGCCGTCGGGCTCGCCATCGGCGTGATGATGCTCGCCGCCGACGTAGTCTCGGACTTCATCGAGCGCCATCCCACGACCAAGATGCTGGCGCTGTCCTTCCTGCTGCTGGTGGGCGTGGCGCTGGTCGCCGACGGACTGAGCTTCCACATCCCGCGCGGCTATCTCTACTTCGCCATCGCCTTCTCGCTGATGGTCGAGACGCTGAACATCCTGGCGCGCAACCACCGCCGCGCGTCCCGGGCGTCGCGCTGACGCCCCGCGGCATGCAACGTCGGAGCGGGGCGGGTTGCCGCCCCGATACCCCTGTGCTAGGTGAGCGCCGGACTGTGCGGGGCGACCGGTAAGGTCTGTGCGCCTGCGTGCAGAAAGTCACGGAATTTCAAGCGCTTGCTCCGCGGCTCACAGCGGACCCGCAGCGCACATCACGAGAAGAAAGCGGCCTGGAACGGTGACTGCCGGCGAAGACGTGATCACGGGCGAGGCGGGCGAGCGCTATGCGCGCGCCCTGTTCGAGCTGGCCCAGGAGGCCGAGAGCCTCGATTCGACGGAGCGCGACGTCGACGCGCTGGGCGAAGCGTTCGCGGAATCGGTCGATCTCCGCCGCGCGGTGAAGAGTCCGATCTTCGCGCGCGACGACAAGGCCGCCGCGCTCGATGCGGTCGCCAAGAAGCTCGGCCTGTCGGATGTCGTGCGCAATTTCGTCGCCGTCGCGGCGGCGAACGGCCGCGGCGCCGACCTGCCCGACATGGTCCGCGCCTTCAAGCGCATGACCGCGGCGGAACGCGGCGCGACCTCGGCCGACGTGGCCAGCGCCGACAAGCTGACCGCCGCCCAGCTCAAGGAGCTGCAGGCGGCGCTGAAGACCGCGCTGGGGCGCGATGTCGAGATCCGCACGGAAGTGCGGCCGGAATTAATCGGCGGGCTGGTCGTGAAGGTCGGCTCGCGCATGTTCGACTCATCCCTTCGAACCAAGCTCGAAGGCATGCGCAACGCGATGAAAGAGGCTTGAGGCCATGGACATCCGGGCGGCGGAAATCTCCGCGATCCTGAAAGAGCAGATCAAGAATTTCGGCGCCGAGGCCGAGGTCTCCGACGTCGGCCAGGTGCTGTCGGTCGGCGACGGCATCGCCCGCATCTACGGCCTGGACGAGGTCCGCGCCGGCGAGCTGGTCGAATTCCCCGGCGGCATCAAGGGCATGGCGCTCAACCTCGAGCGCGACAATGTCGGCGTCGTGATCTTCGGCGACGACCGGGGCATCAAGGAAGGCGATACCGTCAAGCGCCTCGGCTCCATCGTCGACGCCCCCGTCGGCAAGGGCCTGCTGGGCCGCGTCGTCAACGCGCTGGGCGAGCCGATCGACGGCAAGGGCCCGATCGAGGACGTCGCCGAGCGCCGCCGCGTCGACGTCAAGGCGCCGGGCATCCTGCCGCGGAAGTCCGTGCACGAGCCGATGGCCACGGGCATCAAGGCGATCGACGCGATGATCCCGGTCGGGCGCGGCCAGCGCGAGCTGGTCATCGGCGACCGCCAGACCGGCAAGACCGCGATCTGCATCGACACCATCCTGAACCAGAAGCAGGTCAACGAGACCGACGACGAGAGCCAGAAGCTCTACTGCGTCTATGTCGCCATCGGCCAGAAGCGGTCGACGGTGGCCCAGATCGTCAAGACGCTCGAGGAGAACGGCGCGATGGAATACTCCATCGTCGTCGCCGCGACCGCGTCCGATCCCGCGCCGATGCAGTTCCTGGCGCCGTTCACCGGCTGCGCCATGGGCGAGTATTTCCGCGACAACGGCATGCACGCCCTGATCGTCTATGACGACCTGTCCAAGCAGGCCGTCGCCTATCGCCAGATGTCGCTGCTGCTGCGCCGCCCGCCGGGCCGCGAAGCCTATCCCGGCGACGTCTTCTACCTGCACTCGCGCCTGCTCGAGCGCGCCGCCAAGCTCAATGACGAGCACGGCGCAGGCTCGCTGACGGCGCTGCCGATCATCGAGACCCAGGCCAACGACGTGTCGGCCTACATCCCGACCAACGTGATCTCGATCACCGACGGCCAGATCTTCCTCGAGACCGACCTGTTCTACCAGGGCATCCGCCCGGCGGTGAACGTCGGCATCTCGGTGTCGCGCGTGGGCTCCTCGGCGCAGACCAAGGCGATGAAGCAGGTCGCGGGCAAGATGAAGGGCGAACTCGCCCAGTACCGCGAGATGGCCGCCTTCGCCCAGTTCGGCTCCGATCTCGACGCCGCCACCCAGCGCCTGCTGTCGCGCGGCGAGCGCCTGACCGAGCTGCTCAAGCAGCCGCAGTTCTCGCCGCTGTCGATGGAGGAGCAGGTCTGCGTGATCTACGCGGGCACGCGGGGCTATCTCGACAATCTGCCGACGAAGGATGTCGGCCGGTTCGAGGCCGACTTCCTGCGCCATCTCCATGCCGAGAAGGGCGACCTGCTGGGCAAGATCCGCGACGAGAAGAAGCTTAGCGACGAGCTGGAGGCCGAACTGAAGTCGACCGTGGAAGCCTTCGCCAAGACGTTCGCGTAGGCGATCGGAAGGAATGTCGATGACGCGCGAGTTCACGAACTGGATGGACGGCCTCGATCGCCGCGAGCGCGCCGGGCTGGCGACGCTCGTCGCGATCGGCGCGGGCGTCCTCCTCTTCGTGACGGGCGTTCAGGTCGGCGAAGCCGCCGCCCGCATCCTCGGCTAGCGCGCAGACGGGATCAGTCATGGCCAGCCTCAAAGAGCTGAAAAACCGGATCAACTCGGTCAAGTCGACCCAGAAGATCACGAAGGCGATGCAGATGGTCGCCGCGGCCAAGCTGCGCAAGGCGCAGGACGCCGCCGAGGCCGCGCGTCCCTACGCCGAGAAGATGGCCGCTGTGATGGCCAATCTCTCCAACGCGATCACGGGTCCCGAGGCGCCGCGCCTGCTGGTCGGGACCGGATCGGACGACGTCCACCTGCTGGTCGTCGCCACCGCCGATCGCGGCCTGTGCGGCGGCTTCAACACGAATATCGTCCGGCGCGCCCGCGAGCGCATCTCCGCGCTCATCACTGAAGGCAAGACCGTCAAGATCCTGTGCATCGGCAAGAAGGGCTACGACCAGCTCAAGCGCCTGCACAGCGACAAGATCATCGAGACGATCGAGCTCAAGGAGGTGAAGTCCCTCGACAGCTCGGTCGCCGGGCGCATCGGCGAGAAGATCCGCACCCTGTTCGACGCCGGCGAGTTCGACGTCTGCCAGGTGATCAGCTCCGAGTTCGTCTCGGTGATCTCGCAGAAGCCGCGCACGCAGACGCTGATCCCGGCGAAGGAGGCGATCGACGAGAGCGTCGAGCGCCCCGATCTCAAGGGCGCGGTCTATGATTACGAGCCCGACGAGGAAAGCATCCTCTCGGTGCTTCTGCCGCGCTATGTCGACACCGTGATCCTGTCTGCGCTGCTGGAGAACTCCGCCGGCGAGATGGGCGCGCGCATGGCCGCGATGGACAACGCCACGCGCAATGCGGGCGAACTGATCGACGACCTGAATCTGGAATACAACCGCAGCCGCCAGGCCAAGATCACGAAGGAGCTGATCGAGATCATCTCCGGCGCCGAGGCGGTTTAGGCGGACTGAAGCAACGACCACAGGCGGCGCGGGCCGCCGCTGAGTTGGAAAGAGGCTGAGACGATGAGCAGCAATCTCAAGGGCCGCATCGTGCAGGTGACGGGCGCCGTGGTGGACGTGGAGTTCGAGGACGGCCTGCCGTCGATCCAGAACGCGATCGAAACCATGAACGGCGATCAGAAGCTGGTGCTCGAAGTCGCCCAGCATCTCGGCGAGAACGTCGTGCGCACGATCGCCATGGACGCCACCGAGGGCCTGCAGCGCGGCGCGGAAGTCACCGACACCGGCTCGCCGATCACGGTGCCGGTCGGCCCGGGCACGCTGGGGCGCATCCTCAACGTCACCGGCGAGGCGATCGACGAGGCCGGCGACGTGCCGCACGAGACCCGCGCGCCGATCCACCGCCCGGCGCCGGAATTCGACGAGCAGTCGACGGAAGCCGAGATCCTCGAGACCGGCATCAAGGTCATCGACCTGCTCTGCCCCTACGCCAAGGGCGGCAAGATCGGCCTGTTCGGCGGCGCGGGCGTCGGCAAGACGGTGCTCATCCAGGAGCTGATCAACAACATCGCCAAGCTGTTCGGCGGCTACTCGGTGTTCGCCGGCGTCGGCGAGCGCACGCGCGAGGGCAACGATCTCTACTGGGAGATGATCGAGTCCGGCGTGAACGTCGACCCCAAGGAGAATAACGGCTCGGCGGAGGGCTCGCGCTGCTCGCTGGTCTTCGGCCAGATGAACGAGCCGCCGGGCGCCCGCGCCCGCGTCGCGCTGTCGGGCCTCGCCCAGGCGGAGTATTTCCGCGACGAGGAAGGCAAGGACGTCCTGTTTTTCGTCGACAACATCTTCCGCTTCACCCAGGCCGGCGCCGAGGTCTCGGCGCTTCTCGGCCGCATTCCCTCCGCGGTGGGCTATCAGCCGACGCTGGCCACCGACATGGGCACGCTGCAGGAGCGGATCACCTCGACCAAGAAGGGCTCGATCACCTCGGTGCAGGCCGTCTACGTGCCCGCCGACGACCTGACCGACCCGGCCCCGGCGACGACCTTCTCCCACCTCGACGCGACAACGGTGCTCAACCGCGCGATCTCGGAGAAGGGCATCTATCCGGCCGTGGACCCGCTCGACTCCACCTCGCGGATCCTCGAGCCGCGCATCGTCGGCGACGAGCACTACCAGACCGCCCGCCGCGTCCAGGAGATCCTGCAGCGCTACAAGGCGCTCCAGGACATCATCGCGATCCTGGGCATGGACGAGCTGTCGGAAGAGGACAAGCTGACGGTGGCGCGCGCCCGCAAGATCGAGCGCTTCCTGTCGCAGCCCTTCGACGTCGCCGAGGTGTTCACCGGCTTCCCGGGCATCCAGGTGCCGGTCGCCGACACGGTGAAGGGCTTCAAGGCGATCTGCGATGGCGAGTACGACCACCTGCCCGAGCCGGCCTTCTACATGGTCGGCACGATCGAGGATGCGGTGAAGAAGGCCGAGCAGCTGGCCGCCGAAGCCGCGTAGGAATTGGAGAGGCCCTCATCCTGAGGGCCCGATCCCCGTCCTTCGAGACGGCCGCTTCGCGGCCTCCTCAGGATGAGGGGATCGGGCGTCTCGAAGGGCGAGGGCCTCGGCGCCCCGGCGTGAACGGGGCCAGGAGCACGAAGGCATGGCCGAGAAGCTTCAGTTCGATCTCGTCTCGCCCGAGGAGCGCGTCTTCTCCGGCGCCGTCGACATGGTCGTGGTGCCCGGCGGCGACGGCGATTTCGGCGTGCTGCCCGATCACGCCCCGCTGATGAGCACGATCCGGTCGGGCGCGATCGCGGTGCATGACGGCGGCGAGGTGACGAAGACCTTCATCCACGGCGGATTCGCCGAGGTCACCCCGGCCGGTCTGACGATCCTCGCCGAGGAGGCGATGAAGCTGGCCGACGTCGATCGCGACCAGGTCGCCCAGGATCTCAAGAACGCCCGCGAGGACGTCGCCGACGCCGAGGACGAGCACGAGCGTCGCCTCGCCGAGGAGCGCGTCGGGAAGTTCGAGGCGCTCACCGCCGCGCTGGCGGACGGCTGAAGCAATTCCTGATTGATCAGGGGGTCGCCCCGCGCGAGTATTCGCGCGGGGTTTTTCTTTGATCGGGGGCGCTCATGTTTCGAACCGCATTTATCGCTGCGATGGGTCTTGCTGTCGCAGCCTGCTCCATATCTGGTGGGCGGTACGGCCTGCCGGCGAGCACGCATGACAGTTTCGCAGCCGCGCCAGCGCACGCCGAGCGAGTTCTCCGCGATGTCTGCCTTCCGGCCGTGGTGGAAGGGGCGCAGTTCAAGTCCGCAGTGGACGCGGTCGGCGCGGTTGCTCAGGAGAACCCATTCAATCAGCGGATCATCTACTTTCCCGCGACCAGCTACGCGACACCCGCGATCCCCAGAGTGCACGTATGGATTACTGAGAGCCAGGGGCAGCGCATTTGCACCATCGCCGCCATGGACGGTTCGTTGAATGACGTTCTGAGCGGATGGGAAGATGCTCTTCGCGCAGCTGGGCCAGCCCACCCGGTTCTGGACAACGCGGAGTCAACGACGTTGCCGCCGCTTGAAGCGTTGGAAGACGCCCAAGCGCGCCGCTACGATCTTGGCGGCGGTTATACCGCGATCGTCTCCAGCGACGCCGAACGGGCGCGCGTGGTTTCGGACACGCCCGGCGGTGTTCTGCTGTCGCCGGCGACCGGCGTTCTGCTGACGATTACAGGCCCAATCTGACCATCAGTTTCCAGGCCGCAGACGGCGTTTTCCCGCTGCCCGGGCCGCCGAGTGACCGCCTACGCCGCCCCGATCCGCGGCGCGCCGCCCTTGTCGGCCTCGGACGGACCGAAGGCGCGGTCGAGCAGGTTGGTGGAATCCTGGGCCAGCTCGATGGCGGCGGTCATGTGCTCGAGGATCTTCATGTTGTTGGCCATGACATGAAGCGCCTCGGGCCGATGATCGCCGGCGATCTTGGTGCAGCGCTTGAGGACATCCTCGCGCAGCTCGAGCAGGATGTCCTCGAGCTTGCGGCCCTCGGGATTGGTCTCCGACTTCAGAAAGCGGGTCATCGCCGCCTCCTTTCTTCACTTGATCGCGCATCATGCCCGCCCGGGGTCATTTTTCCGTAAACGCGCCCCGGCGGGCTTGAACATGCGCGCGCGGGCTCCAGACTCGCGGGCGAGCGACAGACAGGAGACGCGCACATGGCCGAGAAGATCGGCGCCGAGGCGGTGATCGGCGAACTCGACGGATGGACCAAGGTCCCCGGCGACCGCGACGCCATCGCCAAGACGTTCAAGTTCAAGGATTTCAATGAGGCGTGGGGCTTCATGAGCCGGGTCGCGGTGAAGGCCGACAAAATGGACCACCACCCCGAGTGGTCGAACGTCTACAACACCGTCGAGGTCGTGCTGACGACCCACGACGCCGGCGGCGTCACCGGGCGCGACCGCGACATGGCCGCCTTCATGGACTCGATCGCCTGAGGCCTGTCCGGGCCTATTCGTTGTCGTAGATGATGATCATGCCGAGCAGCACCGTCGCGCCGGTCTCGCCGAGCGTCGAATCCGTGGCGCGCTGGAGCATCGCCGAGATCTGCTCGGCGTCCGGCACGTCGCCGTACTGGTAGGCCAGCCCGGTATAGCTGAGGATCGCGGCGGTGTAGGCGTCGCGCAGGCGGGGCATGCGCGCCTCGATGCGCCGCCGCAGGGCCGGGCTGTCCGCGTTGAGGCCCACCTCGATGTGCAGCAGGCCCTTGAGCGCGAAGTCCGCCTGGACCGCCGCGACGATCGGGTCGAGGGGAACATAGTCCTCCGAGCCGGTGATCACCCGGCCGCGGCCGGGTTCGCTTTCGGCGGGCGACGCCGCCGGCGCCGCGGCCGCGCTCGGGGCGGCGGCCAGCGCGATCGCGCAGGCGGCGAGCGTCACGGCGAGGAGCATGCGCGGGCGCAAGATCATGCCCGCAGGCTAGCGCCCCGCGGTTAAGGGAGGGTTCGCCTCAGTCGCGGCGCCAGGGCGGCCGCGGCGGATAGTCGCCGCGTTCCACGCAGGCGCTGGTGGTGAACACGTCGCCGAGCACGCCGTCGCATTCGGTGTAGCGCCCGTCGCCGCCGTGATGACCGCCCGGCTGGTGGTGCGGGGGGCGACCGGGTCGGCCATGATGACCGGGGCGACGCGGCGCGACGTCGGCGAGCCGGCATTCGGGGCAGCTCTCGGCCATCGCCAGCCGGATGTCGGCGAGGCGCTCCGAGAGATCGTAGAAATCCGCGCGCGCCTCGGTCCACTGCAGGCGCGATTCCGAGCAGCGCTGCTCCTCGTAGCCGCGCTGGTGCATGCACACCGCGTAGGCCTGGCACGAGGAGTGCGCAAAGCGGTAGGCGGCGTCGAGATCGGTCTCGAAAGCCCGCACCAGCTCGACGGTCTCGGTCTGGCGTCCGTAGGGGCGCGGCGCGACGAAATCGTGCTCCTGCACGTTGGTCTCGCCGGTCTCGCTCTGGTCGGGACCGATGAGGGGGTCGATCGCCCAGTCCGTGTCGCGGATCTCCGAGCGCCACTCATTGCGCGCCTGGGTGAGCGAGTCGATCGAGCAGATCCGCTCGGCGGCCTCCACCGAGAACGAGTCCGAGGAGGGCACGATCCCCGGTCTGAGATTGTGCTCGTGGATGTCGCCGCCGCCCGTCGAGCAGCCGGCGAGCATGATGGAGACGACAAGCGCGGCGCGTTTCATGATCGAACCTCCGGCGAGGCGTTGAAGGTCAGTCCTGCGGGGGATAGGGCGGGGCATCGACGCCTCCTCCTTCGGGATCGAGACAGGACGGCGATGCGGCGTCTATCCGCGAGAAATCGAACCAGGTGCGCCATTCGAGATAGTAGTCGCCGCCGCGTTCGTGGGCGGCTTCCTCCAGGCGGTTCTCGATGGCGACCCACCGGCTGTCTGCGTTGCGATGGTTCTGGAATTCCGGATGCCGCCGCCAGCGTTGCGCGACGGGATGGCCGAGCCGGGCGGCGTCGCGCAGATAGGCGTCGGCGCGCTCGGGGTTCTCGATGATCCCGCACATGCGGTAGCTGCCCAGGACGGCGCCCGTGCCGTAGATGAGCGCGAGATTGAAATAGGCGTCGGCGTCGTCGCGCCGGGCCGCGGTCTCGAACCACTCCAGCGACAGGTCGGTGTTCTGCGCCACGCCCAGGCCGGTGGCGTACATGATGCCGAGCGCGTTCTGCATGTGCGGATCGCGGGCGGTCTGGGCGGCGTGGCAGATCAGAAGCGTGACCTGGCGCGGCGACAGCGAGCCGGTCTCGTCATAGCCGAGTTCGCGCTGGAAGCCGCGCGCGGCGGACCGCGTCGCCGGGCCGTAGGCGCCGTCGACATTGTCGGCGTAGTAGCCGAGGGCGGCGAGCGCCTGCTGGCGCAGCTCGAGGCTGATGACGTCCCCGACCGCGCCCGGAGCGCGCCGGGAGATCCGCGACAGGCTCGTCTGCGACGACTCGCACTGAACCATGTGCGCCTGCAGGCGACGCTGCGCCATCAGGGCGGACTGCGCGCCGAACGGGCGGCCCCACTGGATCGAGTGGTTCCAGAAGGCCATCGCGTCGCGAAGCGCATAGGCCCGATCGGGATAGTATTCGGCGGTGAGCCCCGAAGCGCCGCGCTCCTGCGTCGCCTCGAGCTGGTAGGGCGGGAAGACGCGGTCGAGATCGACCGTCGACAGCATCGCATCGCCGCGCAGCAACCAGTAGCGCGCGCCGTCATTGTAGAGCCGCGCGGCGGCCTCGCGGGTCATGCACTGCGTGCGGTAGAGCCGACGCTCGATGCAGATCTCCTCCGGCTCGATCTGGCGGACCCGGAACGGCCAGGGCTGCGCCGGGAACGGGTTGGCGTCGGGCTGCGGGAGGGTATGGGAGGGGTCGTCGGACGTACAGTCTCCGTTCGTGTCCTGGCTCGAGCCGGGAGGACACAGCCCGCAGCGTTCGGCGATGTTTTCGATATCGGTCAGGGTCTGCTCGCCGAAGCGCGAGCGCAGGCGCTCCGCATCGCGATAGAAACCGCGATCGGCCATGTCGGCGTAGGCGTACATGTCCGTCGGGGCGAGCTGCCGGCTCACGCGATCGGCGAAGCACCGGCAATCCTCGGATTCGTAGAGATCTTCCTCGTCGTACAGGCAGGCCTCGTAGACCCGGTCGACGACCCCGCCGTCGCCGAAATCGCACCCGGCCAGGCCGATCGCGGCCAGAAGCGCGACGAGCACCGCGGCCGTCCGCGGCGCGCGGACGCCCCTCGAAGCAGGCTCTGGTTCTCCGGCTTGTCGTCCCACCGCTTCGAGCGGAACCATAGCTTCCCCCCTCTCCTGGAAGAATGGTTAACGCAAATTACCCGTCTCGGGTTCATCGTAAAAGCGAATTCCGGACAAGAAATATGCGAAATCGGTGAGCAACCCGATTCCGGCTTAGAGTTCAATCATCTTTGCGGGGGAGGTCGGCGCGCTGAATGCGCCGGAATCCGCGGGAATGGTGGAGCCGAGGGGAATCGAACCCCTGACCTCGTCATTGCGAACGACGCGCTCTCCCAACTGAGCTACGGCCCCGCTCCCGAGGAAGGCGTGAGGTACGGCCGCGCCGGGCCGCTGTCAAGCGGGCGCCGGCGCCGCGCCTTGCGCGGGCGTGCGGAACGCGGCTAGAGACGTCGGACCGCTCGCGATCCCGGGGAGAGCCCATGTCCTTCGGTCAGGCGCTCATCGTCTATTTCATCGACCCCCTGCTCGGCCTCCTGATCCTGCTGATCTTCGTCGGCGTGATCATGAGCTGGCTGGTGGCGTTCAACGTGCTCAATCCGCACAATCAGCTGGTGCGCGCGATCTGGCGCTTCACCAACGCCGTCACCGAGCCGCTGCTCAGACCGATCCGCCAGGTGATCCCGCCGCTGGGCGGAATGGATTTCTCGCCGCTCATCCTTCTCCTGGTGGTGTTCTTCGTGCGCGACTGGCTCGTGCGCGACCAGCTGTTCCGCCTGCTGGGGTGAGCGCGCCGGTCCTCGAGGAGACGAAGTCGGGCTTTCGCCTGCGGGTGAAGGCCCAGCCGCGCGCGGCGGCCGACCGGATCGAGGGCGTCGTCGCCGGCGCCGACGGCGGGGCCAGGCTCAAGGTCCGCGTGCGCGCCGCCCCCGAGAAGGGCGCGGCCAACGCCGCGATCGCGAAGCTTCTGGCCAAGGCGCTCGGCGTGCCGAAGACCGCCGTCACGCTGCATGCCGGGGGCGCGTCGCGCGACAAGGTCTTCGCCGTCGCCGCGCCGGCCGGCCATCCCGCCCTTGACGCCGCGCGAGGGCTGGTTCAGGGGAGCGCGCCATGACCGACTTCATCAAACCTGTCGAGGGCCGGGCCGCCGTCATCGACGGCAAGGCCGCCGCCGCCACGATCGACGCCGCCGCGAAGGCGGGCGCCGGCGAGCTCGCCGCCGCGCTCGGCCGCCCGCCCTGTCTCGCTGTCGTGCTGGTCGGCGAGGATCCCGCCAGCCAGGTCTATGTCCGCAACAAGATAAAGCGCACCGAGGCGGCCGGCATGCGCTCGATCGAGCATCTCGAGCCCGCCGACATCTCCGAGGCCGACCTCGTCGCTCTGGTGAATGCGCTCAACGCCGATGACGGCGTGGACGGGATTCTCGTCCAGATGCCGCTGCCCGATCACATCGATTCGCGGCGCGTCATCGACGCCATCGATCCGGCCAAGGACGTCGACGGGCTCACCGCCGAAAGCGCCGGCCGGCTCATGCTCGGCGCGCCCGGGCTGAGGCCGTGCACGCCGTCGGGCTGCGTGTGGCTGGCGCGCAAGGCGCTGGGCGATCTCTCCGGCCGCTCCGTCGTGGTGATCGGACGCTCGATCCTGGTCGGCAAGCCCGCCGCGATGCTGTTCCTGGAGCAGAACTGCACGGTGACGATGGCGCACTCGCGCACCCGGGACCTTCCGGCGCTGTGCGCGGGAGCCGACATCGTGCTCGCCGCCGTCGGCCGGCCGGAAATGGTCCGCGGAGACTGGATCAAGCCGGGCGCGCTGGTGCTAGATGTCGGGATCAACCGGATCGACGCCCCCGAGAAGGGGGAGGGCAAGACCCGCCTCATCGGCGACGTCGCCTACGACGAGGCCGCCGAACGCGCCGCCTTCATCACGCCGGTGCCCGGCGGCGTGGGGCCCATGACGATCGCCATGCTGCTGGCCAACGCGGTGCGCGCGGCGGCGCTGCGCGCGGGTCTCGACGAACCCGCCGCGCTCGCCGCGCTCTGAGCCGTCTTAACGCTTCCATAACGCGTCGCGCCTACCCGTTGAGTGCGTTCAAGAGGGAGGCCGCGATGGGCGATTCGATCCGGGTCCTGCACATCGAGGATGATTTCGCCGACGCCATGCTGCTCCAGCACGCGCTGTTCGACGCCGGAGGCCTCGACGTGAAGCTCGAGGTGGCGCGCACGCTGGTGGATGCGCGCTACATGCTGGCGCGTCGCAAGTACGACCTCGTCGTGGCCGATCTTCGCCTTCCCGACTCCACCGATCCGGTCGAGACCATCGCGATGATCGAGCGCCACGCCAGCGCCACCCCGATCCTCGTGCTGACCGGCTCCGCGCTGGTCGACGCGGACCGCATCGCTCCGCACGTCACGCTACTGGACAAGAACGACTTCTTCCACGGCCGCGACGAGGAGAAGAGCCGCGCCCTGCTCGACCATGTCCGCGACGCCGCCGAGGACACGCTCCATCTCTGACCGGGACGAGGTTTGCCTGCGCCGGCGAGACGCATGATAGTCCCGCGGCATGACCCTCGCCGTCGATCTCTTCTGGTCCTTCCGCAGCCCGTACAGCTATCTCGCCACGCCGCGCATCCGCGCGCTGGAGCGCGCGTGGGACCTCTCGGTCAATGTCAGGCCGGTTCGTCCGCTCGCCCTGCGCGAGGATGACTTCTTCGAGAGCCGGGGCCGGCGCTGGGTCGAATACCTCCTGATCGACGTCGCCCGGCTGGGCGAGTTTCTCGGCGTTCCGATCGCGCCGCCCGATCCCGATCCGGTCGCCATCGATCCCGACACCGGCGCGCCGGCGGCCGACCAGTCGCGGGTCATGCGCTTGACGCGCCTGGGCGTCGCGGCGGCGGAGGCGGGGCGCGGGCTGGCCTTTCTCGACGCCGCCTCGCGGCTGATCTGGTCGGGCGAGCGCTGGACCGAGCCGGGACGGCTGGCCGCCGCCCTTAAGCCGGAAGGAATCGATCTCGCCGCGCTCGAGGCCGTCGTCGATTCCGAAGCCGAGCGCGTCGAGGCGGTGATCGCCGACAACGAGGCCGCGCTCGCCGCGGCCGGCCACTGGGGCGTGCCGACGCTCGTCTTCGACGGCGAGCCCTTCTTCGGTCAGGATCGCATCGAGCTGTGCCTGTGGCGGATGAAGCAGGCCGGCCTGAAGCCGCGCAACGAGGAGCCCCGCGCATGAGCCATATCGATCCCGATCGCGCCGCCTTCGAGGCGTTCAAGGCGCTGCCGCGCGACGAGCCCGTCGAGATGCTGAACCTGATCCGCCTGCGCGAGCGGGCGGCCTACCCCGACGGACGCGAGGCCACGGGACTCGAGGCGTACAAGGCCTATGGCGAGCAGTCCGGCCCCATCTTCCGGCGCGTCGGCGGACGGATCGTCTGGCGCGGCCGGCCGAGGCTGGTGCTCATCGGGCCTTCGGACGAGGCGTGGGACCTCGCCTTCGTGGCGGCCTATCCCAGCGCCGCGGCCTTTCTCGAGATGGTCGCCGACCCGACCTACCAGTCCGACGCCGTCCCCCATCGACAGGCCGCGGTGGCCGACAGCCGGCTCATTCGCCACGCGCCGCTGGAGGCGAGCGACCGCTTCGCCTAAACGGCGCTCCGGCGGGCCTTGTCGGACGGCTGGGCTTCGCGGCCGAGCAGGCGGGCGCATTCCTCGGCCAGCGCTTCACGATCGACGGGCTTGGAGACGTAACCGTCCATGCCGAGATCGAGATAATGCGCCCGGTCGGTCTCCGAGGCGTCCGCGGTCAGGGCGATGACCGGCGTATCCGCCCACGGCTGCGCGATGTCGCGCAGATCGTGCAGCGTCTCGACCCCGTTCATGCCGGGCATGTGGACATCGAGCAGCACCAGGTCGAACGCATCCGCCTCGAACAGCACCAGCGCTTCGCGACCGCCCTCGGCCTCGGTGATGCGCGCGCCCATGGGCTCGAGGAAGCAGCGCGCGACGGCGCGATTCATCTCGTTGTCGTCGACCAGCAGGATCCGGGCGCCGTCGATCTCCGAAGGCGACGGCCCGGCCTCCTCCGCCGACACGACCGGCGCGGGCGGGTCGGTCTCCGCAAGCGGGGCGGGCGTCTCGGCGGCGACCTCCGCCTGCAGGGTGATGGTGAAGCGGGAGCCCTCGCCGGGCCGGCTGTCGAGAGAGATGTCGCCGCCCATGCGCTGCATGATCTCCCGCGAGATCGCCAGGCCGAGGCCGGCGCCGGATTGACGCCGGCGTTCGGAGGAGTCGACCTGGCCGAAAGCCTGGAACAGGCGGGCCTGGTCGGCTTCCGGGATGCCGACTCCGGTGTCGGCGACCTCGATCGTGATGATGTCGCGCCTGGCGCCGCATGACGTCGCCCGGACCGAGACCGACACCGCGCCCTCGTCGGTGAACTTGACCGCGTTGGACAGGAGGTTCGACAGGCATTGTCGCAGGCGCAGCGGATCGGTGCGCACCGGCCGCAGGCCTTCGCCTGCCTCCAGCGCGAGCGTGAGGCCCTTCGCCTCGGCGACCGGCCGGAACAGCGCACACGCCGTCGCCGCCAGCTCGGCGACGTCGGTGGGCTCCGGCGTGATCTCGAGACGGCCCGCCTCGATCTTCGACATGTCGAGCACGTCGTTGAGCAGCGCGAGAAGCTGCCGGCCGGACTCGAGAATGGTGTCCACCTTCGCGCGCTGTTCCGGCGCGAGCGTCTCCGCCTGGAGCGCCTGGGCCATGCCGATGACGCCGTTGAGCGGCGTGCGGATCTCGTGGCTGGTGTTGGCGAGAAAGGTGGATTTGGCGGCGCTGGCGTTTTCGGCGCTTTCAAGCGCCTCGCGCACCTGGGCGGTCAGCCGGCCGGCGTCGTCGGCGAGGAAGGCGACGCCGATGAGCTGGGCGACGGAGGTGACCAGCGAGACCTCGTCAGGAGTCCACTCGCGCAACGCGCCCACCGCCTCGCAGCACACCACGCCGCGCACGCCGGGCCCGGACCGGATCGGCGCGTCGAGCAGGGAGTGGATGTCGTTGGGCGCGAAATAGGTTTCGGTGAATCGCCGGGTCACTGGATCGCGGCGCGCGTCGGAGGCGACGACGGTGCTGGCCGAAAGGATCGCGTCGAAATATTCCGGCACGTCCCCCCGCAGAAGCCGCGTCCCGGCGCTGCGCTTGTTGGTGCGCGCTTCATAGAGATCCACGCACTCCAGGACCTCCTTGTCGGAGCTGAACAGCCAGACGCTGACCCGCCCGGCGTCGAGCGCCCGGCTCAGGCGCTTCGCGGCGTTGGCGATCAGCGTCTCGCAGTCCCATTCCTCGGCGAAATAGGCCTTGCCCAGTTCGTCGAGCGCGGCGTTGAAGGCGCGGTTACGCGCCAGCGCGGCCTGCAGGCGGCGCTCCGCGGCGGCGCGACGGTCGATTTCCCGGTCGAGCCCGCGCAGCAGCGGAATCCAGCGCAGCACCCCGGCCAGCACGACCAGCATGCTCAGAGCGTATCCCCCGAAGGAGATCGACTCGACGAGCTGGGCGCTGAGCCCGACGGCCTCGGTTGTTCGGGGGAAGAGCGCCTCGGTGGAGTCGAAGCCGGCGAACAACGCGACGCTGAAGACGCCGATCGCTATCAGTCGGCCGCCGGCCCGGGTGCGCGGCGAGGAGGCGGCCAGAAACCAGATCGCCGCTGCCGTGGCGAAACAGGTGACGGAGACGACGATGTCGCCGAACGCGTGCATGAGAGGCTCTCCTGCTCGTGTTCAGGATCGGACGGCTGGGTAAATTATCTGTTCATGATGGGGTCGCGCCCCGCGCGAACGCTCGGGACATTTTGCCTCGAATGCGCGATACTGGGGGCTTGTAACGCGACTGCGAGGCGCGGCCATGAAGGCTTGGAGCGCGTTTCTCCAGCAGGCGGCGGATACGGCGTCGGCGCCGTTTCACACCCTGCTCGCGACGGTCGGAGTCGAGCGGACCGACGTCCAGCTCGCCGCCCTGGTCCTCGCCCTGGCTTTCGGCGGCGCGCTCGCAGTCGGGGAAGCCCGCGCCAGCGGGTTCGCCCGGCGCCGCGCGACCGCTGACGGCGAGGTCGCGGTCATCTTTCACAACGCCGACGGTTCGGCGACGCCGCGAATCCGGTTTCGCGACGCCGCCGGCGTCGAGCGCGCGTTCGATTCCGATCTGCCCATGGACGCGGAGACGGTGCATGTCGGCGCGCACGTGCCGGTGAGCTATGATCCGGCGAACCTCGACGATGCGCGGGAGGCTGCGACGGGACCCGGCCTGGTCCGGCCGGTCGCGCGCTATCTCGGCGTGGCGCTGGTCTGCGGGCTGCTCTGGTACGCGCTCACGCCCGCGCCGGGATTCTGAGCGCGGCGAGCGCGTCGCCTTCAATCCTGAGGGTCCTCTTCGGGCTGAACCGGACGCAGGTCCGGAGCGGGCAGATCCCTCGCCACCGGCGCCTCGATCTGCATGAGCGGGTCGCGCGTTTCCAGATCCGCTTGCGCCTCGTCCGGCCGCACGGAGACATGAATCTCCACACAGCCGATATTGCGTGACTCATCGGCCTCGGCGATCACCGCCTCGGGGTCGACCGCGGCGCAGATGCGGTAGGTTCCCGGCGGTTCGGCGGGGACGCGATAGCTCACGCGCAGCCGCAGCGACCGGCCGGGCTCGAGCACGCCGAGCATCGTCTCGGTCGCGATGATTCCCTCCTCGGCGGCCGCGCCTTCGCGCAGAAGCCCGGCGGCGAGGCGCTCGCCGATGTCCGGCCGGTCCAGGCCCTCGCCGATGATCGAGCCGAAATCGGTGCGCGGCGTCTGTCGCTGGGCCGGCTCGGCGTCGTCCGGGTCCGTATCCAGGAAATTTCCCACGCCTTCGCCCGGCCGCGCGACGAACAGGTCGTTGAGGTCCTGGCCCGGCTTCAGGACCGCCCACTGCACCATCGGGACCGGATCGCCGCTTTCGTCGCGCTGGTCGAGATCGGCCGGGGCGTCGCCGAGATTGCGCAGCTCCGCCTCGAAGCGGAGCGTCTCTCCGGGGGCCGCCGTTTCAGGCCCGCGCACGCCGATCGCCAGGTCGGGCCGTGTCTCGAGGGCGAGCCGACCCTGGAGCACCTGCGGGCCGGGAAGCGTCCGTTGCAGCTCGCCCGCCTCGGGAGCCTGCGCGTCCGCCGCCGCGGTGAACGCGGCTGTGAGGACTGCGGCCGTGATTGCGCAGGGTCGCGAGGCTCCGGTCATCGCCGTCTCCCTTCATGCGCGGCGCCGCGCGCCGAGCCCCTGCATATCATATCCGGGCGTCCGGCGCCCGGTTGAGGCCGCGGCGATGATCCGACACCGTGCGCCCCGGGGGGCGCGGGATTCGCTGCAGCGCCCAGCCGAGTCTCGCAGACCACGGAGCGATCCATGATCCATTCAGCCTCTCCTTTTCTCGCCGCGGCCCTCGCCGTCGGGGCGTTCGCCGCCGCGCCGGCTCCGGCGCTCGCCCAGGACGAGTCCGAACCGGCGGGCGGCCCGCAGTCCATGCTGATCCTCGACGGGTCGGGCAGCATGTGGGGACAGATCGACGGAACGGCGAAGATCGAAATCGCCCGCGACGCGATCGATCAGATGCTCGCCGACTGGCCGGCGGACCGGCATCTCGGCCTGATGGCCTACGGCCATCGCACCGAGGGGGACTGCACCGATATCGAGGTCATCGCCGAGCCCGGTCCGCTCGACCGCGCGGCGTTCAACGCGATGACTGCGGAGATCACGCCGCAGGGCAAGACGCCGATCGGCGCGGCCGTCGAGCGCGCCGCCGAGGTTCTCGGCTCCGAGGACCGTCCCGCCACGATCATTCTCGTGACCGACGGTCGCGAGACCTGCCAGGCCGATCTCTGCGAACTCGGCGCGACGCTCGAGGAGAGCGGCACGGGCTTCACCGCTCACGTCATCGGCTTCGACGTCGAGGACGAAACCGGCCAGCTCGCCTGCCTCGCCGAGGAGACCGGCGGACGATTCATGCCGGCTTCCGACGCCGAGAGCCTCGGCAGCGCGCTCGAGACCGCCCGCGAGGAGGCGCCCGCCCCGCTCGAGCCTGCGGCCGTCGACGAATTCGAACGCGACGAACTCGGGGCCGACTGGGAGATCCTCAATCCCGAGCCGACCGGCTATCTGCTGGACGGCGGCGAATTGCTGGCCATGACGGTGAGGCCCGGCGATATCGGCGCGGAGGACGCCGCCAACGTTTTGCGTTGGACCGGCGCGGAGATTCCCGACGGCGACCATGCGATCACGGCGACGTTCACCGCCGAGATGGGCGTGGTCAAAACGCTCGGCGGTCGCGAGGCCGTCATCCAGGTCGGCCGCTATCAGGACAGCGAGAACTACCTCGTCGCCGAGATCACCCGTCAGGGCAATTCCAATGACGACATGTGGTTCGGCCTGCGCGGAATGGTCGGCGGCAACCCGACGGAGGAATGGATCGAGATCGCCGGCGACACCCGCGGCTACGATCTGGCGCAGATCCTCACCGATTTCGAGGAGCAGGGCGCGCGGCTGAGCCTGGTCAAGCGCGGGCGGGAATACCACGCGCGGCTGGAGACGCTCGGCTGGACCATCCAGGAGGGCGGCCCGGCGGAGTTCGAGACCGAGCCGGTCACCGTGCTGCGGGCCGGGGGCGCGCCGGCGCTGTTCGTCGGCACCCGCGGGTCGGAGCAGACGCTCGCCCTGTTCGACCGCATCGAGATCTCCGAGGCGGACGAATAGCCCGCTACGGGTCGGCGTGCGTCGGCTCTTCGAAGAGCGGCAGGTCGGGCGGAAAGAAGCTCAGCGTCGAGAAGGCGAGCGTGAGGCCCGCCAGCAGCGCGAGCGCGGCGGCGGGTGCGCCGCGCGGCGGCCGCCGCCCCAGCCGGATCGCGACGAACGCCGCCTGGCCCAGCGCGATCGCGAGCACGAAGAGGAGGAGATCGAGCACGAGCCGGTGCTCGCCGAGCATCGCCGTGTAGGCGTAATAGCCGACCGCGATCGCGGCCGGCGCGACCACGAGCTGGGCGGTCCGGCCGAGCCAGACGGCCCGCCACGCCGCGCGATCGGGCGCGGCGAGCGCGAGCGCCCAGGCGAGGCCGGGCCAGAAGGCCAGCTTGAGATGCTCCCAGACGCTTTCACTGGTCGCCGAGAACACGGCGACCCAGGCCTGCTCGCCCGAAAGCGCGTAGGTGAAGTGCAGCAGGCTGCCCGCCGCGATGATGAAGATCGCGCCGAGCGTTTCGCGCAGGATCAGGGATCGAACCATGGACGCCTCGCCTTCGACCGCGGGCGGCCGCGCGCGCCAGGCGCCGAGCGGACGGGCCTAGAAGCGGCGGATGTATTTCACGCCCACCGAGTAGGCGGCGATGTCGTCGCCGTCGTAATAGGTGATGTCGAAGCGCGCGCCGTTCCATTGATGGAACAGGAATTCTCCGCCGACGCCCACGGTGAGGCCGGAGTCGCTCGCATCGTCGGACAGCGACGTGACCCCGTTATCGAACGTGAATTCCGCCTCGGCGGTGTAGGCGCCGACGCGCGCGAACAGGGCGTTCGCCGGGTTCCAGTGCACCGGCAGGCGCCCCACGACATAGCCGGCGACCAGGTAGTTGAGGTCCGCCGTCCCGGTTGTTCCCGACACGGTCTGCTGGTCGCCGTCGAGGCCGGCGGCGAACTCGGCCTCGAACCCCAGATAGGGCGGCAGGGTGTAGCCCGCGACGCCGCTGATCGTGTCGAAGGAGTAGTCGACGTCCAGGCCGAGCGAATCGAAGCTGTCGTCGTCGACATTCGCCCAGCTGTAGCCGAGCCCGACATAGGCCCGGCCGTTCGGCCGGGCGTCCTGCGCCGCGGCGGCCGCGCCCAGCAGCGTCACCATGCTCGCCGTCGAGATGACGAGCGCCTTGGAAGCGAGACCCATCTGAACCCTCCAGCCATTGGCGAGTCGCCGTGAACCGCCGATGCTCGCCAAAATCCCGGAGGGTGACAAGGACAATCGGCGCGCGATGCGACGGCGGCTCCGGGCGTCGCCGCGCCGGGCGCTCCCGGTCCCGGAGGCGCGTGCGAGAGACTCCGTCGAAACAGCGCCCCGTCAGCGCCACCCGTCCGGCAGGTCGCCGACGCGCTCCATGCGGTCGTAATTCATGTAGCGCGAGCTGATGCTCATCGCCTCGGCGTTCCCATCCGCGTCCGTCATGAACGTCACGCGCACGGGCTGAAGGCCGTTGGTCCATTGCTGCTCGAACTCGGTGTCCGAGAGCGATTTCATGAACCAGTTGGCCGCGTCGCCCCACATGGCGCCCACCATCAGGTAGCCGTCGGGGATGGGACGATCCGGATTGCCGTTGTCGGCCGGCGCGACGAACAGGCGCCGGTTCGGATCGTCGGGCAGCTGGTAGAGACCGTAGAAGCGGTCCAGGTCCGCGCGCGGTTCGCCGAGGGCGTAGTCCTCCGGCGGCGCTTCCTCGGCCGGTTCCGACGCCTCGGCGGTTTCCGGCGCGGTGTCCGGCTCGGCGGCCTCCGCGCCCGCCTCCTCCAGAAGGCCGTCCAGCAGCGGAGCCGCCATGGCGCCCTGGCCCTGGGCGCACATCTGGGCGGCCTTATCCCGCATGTTCTCGACGACAGCGGCTTCGGCCTCATTAATGTCGAGTCCGTCGGCGATGAGGGCGTCCAGGCGGTCGAGCTTCGCCTGGCAGTCCTCGCCGTCGGACTGTGCGTTCAGCGCGGAGGCGGCCATCGAGGCGGCGGCCGCGGCTTCCATCGCCCGGGATTCGGTCGTCCCGGCCTCTGATTCCGGATCGGTCCCGGCGCTGGCGTCGGCCTCCTCGCCGCTGCAGGCGATGACCGAAAAGGACAGGGCGAGGGCTGCGAGCATTCGCCGCGATCGCTGCGCGGTTCCGCCGGCGCGTGTGGTCTTGAAAGTCATACGGACACCTCCTCGACTTGGCGGCGGCTGAGCGCGCGGCCGCTGCAGGAGGCGTCGCGGACGCGGGATTCGCGAGGCTTGTGAAACATGATCGCGCGCCTCCCCGCGCGTATCGTGCAGGGGATGGCGCGGCGCGTCCAGAATTCGCTGGCCGGGCGACCGCGATGTCGGCTCACTGGTCTCGGGCGGACGGATCCGCGTCGGCGTCCTCATCGGTCTCCGCCTCGGCTTGCTCGGCCGCCCAGGCGCCGGCCGCCTCCACCGCGACCGTCGAGCTGGACGGCAGGACCCCGATATAGCTTTCGGTCTCCTCCGCCGGGAGCCGGGGGCGCTGGGTCATCCGGTAGAACGCGTAGCCGGCCATGCCCGCGAAGATCCCGCCGAGCGCCAGCCAGAATGCGAACGGACCCAGCCCCTGCATCGCCCAGCCGGTGACGAGCGGACCGGCGATGGCGCCGAGGCCGAAGGTGAAGACGAGGCCGCCCGATGCGGCGGGCATGTCCTCGACCGGCAGGAAGTCGTTCGTGTAGGCGAGGAACAGGGCGTAGAGGGGCGTCGTCACGCCGCCGACGAAGAAGGCCGCGGCCATCATCGGCTGCAGATCGTCGCCGGCGATCCAGCCCACCATGCAGAACGTCGCGCCGAACACGGCCGCCCCGAGGATCAGCTTGCGCCGGTCGAACCGGTCCGAGATCCACCCGATCGGGTATTGCAGCGCCAGCGCCCCGGCGAACATCACCGCGACGAACAGGGCGATCTGTGTCGCCGACAATCCGATCTGGGCGCCGAACACCGCGCCCATGCCCGCCTGCGTCGCGTAGGCGCCGCCGAGCAGGAAGATGCCCACGACCCCGAGCGGCGAACTTGAAAAAAGCTGGCTGAGCGGCATCGGCCGCGTGACTTCGACGGTCGGCGCCGCGCCGACGGTGAGCAGGATGGGCGCGAACGAGACCGACACCAGGATCGAGGCCACGATGAACAGCGAGGCGGTCGCCGCGTCGCCCAGCGTCAGCAGGCCCTGCGCGCCGATGATCCCCAGCGTCTGGGCGATCATGTAGGCCGACAACACCGTGCCGCGCGTCTCGTTGGTGGACGTGTCGTTGAGCCAGCTCTCCGCGGCGACGTAGATGCCGGACATGCAGAAGCCCAGGAGCAGGCGCAGCCCCGTCCAGGCCCAGGGCTCGGCCAGAAGCGTGAAGGCGATCAGCCCGGCGGACATGAAGCTGCCGAGCGCGGCGAACACCCGGATGTGCCCGACGCGCCGGATCAGCGACGGGGTCAGGCGCGCGCCCGACAGGAAGCCGACGAAATAGCCGGATGTGACGACGGCCAGCTCGGCGGCCGAGAATCCCTCGATGCCGCCGCGCAGCCCCATGAGCGTGAAGTGCATGCCGTTGCCCAGCATGATCAGCAACACGCCGAGCAGCAGCGGCCAGACCCCGAGCAGGACTTTCATCATCGGCGGCTCCCGACGTCGGATTTGGCTGAAGCGGACGGTCTCGGCGGCGCGCCGGCGCCAGTCGCACGGGCGCGGTTGGACGGGGTGACGACGCGCCGCCCCGCGGTGAGGGTGGCGCGCCTCGACCGCCGGCGCAATCGGCGAACGGGCGCGACGCTCTGACGGGCGGTCGACCCGAAGCCGGCGCGGGCGGATCCGCGAGCTGTCGTGAATTCTGAAAAATGGTGCCGCCTGCGTGACTCGAACACGCGACCTACGCATTACGAATGCGTTGCTCTACCAGCTGAGCTAAGGCGGCTCCGGCGGTCGGGACGGACCGTTTGAAGCGGCGCGGAAGCTACCCGCAAACGCTCGCGCCGACAAGGCGCGAGATGCGCCCCGTCAGCCGGCCCGGCGCACGCCGCGTTCGGCGCGCCGGACCGCGTCCAGCACGGGTCCGGCGAGCGTGTCGAAGAAGGCCTCGAGATGGCCGGCCGGCCGCGCCGCGGCCGCGTCGTTTCGGATGACGAGGTCGGCGTGCTCGCGCCCGGGCGCGGTCCATTCGCGATGCATCGGCCGCACCGTGGAGAGGTACTGGCCGACGACGGCCGTCGCATCGCGGCCGCGCTCGGCGACGTCGCGCAGCACGCGGCGGGCCAGGCGGACGTCGTCCGGGGCCTCGACATAGACCCTGAGATCGAACACCGCGCGGAGATCCTCGGTGCAGAACAGGTGGATGCCCTCGACCAGCACGATGTCGGCCGGCGCGATCGGCCGCGTCTCGGCGCGGCGGCGATGGGTCGTGAAATCGTAGACCGGCGCGGCGATCGTCCGGCCGGCCCTGAGCGCGGAGAGCTGCTCGGCGAGCAGGCCGTGATCGCGCGCGTCGGGATGATCGAAATTGAACCGCGCCGCATCGAAGTCCGGCGCGCCGCCGTGATCGCCGTAATAGTCGTCCTCGGCCATGACCAGCGCCGACAGCGGCGCCGCGCCGCGGGCCACCGCGCGCGCGATCTCGGTCTTGCCCGACGCCGAGCCTCCGCTGACGCCGATGACGAGGCGCGGCGGCCGGCTCATCGTCCCTTCTCTCCGTCGTCCCCTTCGTCCTCGACGCCGGGATCGTCGGGCGCGCGGCTGGGTTCGTAATAGCGCGGCGGACCGTGCGTCTCGCCCGCCTCAGTCTTTTTCGCCGGCCGTTTCGGCGCTTCCAGCAGGGCGGTCTCCGGCACCGCCTCGGCGGCGATCTCGAAGCGCTCGTAGCGGGGATGGATGAGGCGGGCCTCGTCGCCCCAGGCGTAGACCATCCGCTTCCAGTCCTCGTCGGAATAGGGAAACGCCGCTCCCGCCGCGTCGATGTCCGACCAGTCGGCCTCGCCCGGCGCGTGGCTGGCGCGCGCCATGTAGCGCCGCGCCTCGTCCTCGTCGCCTTCCAGCCGGGCCAGCCGGGCGGCCAGCGCGCACACCCGCGCCGAGAGCGGCGGATGGGCGAGGATGGGCGCGAGCGCTGAGCGCGCGGCCTCGATGTTCGACTGCTCGAGCGCGACCTCGGCGGTGAGGATGCGGCTCTCGCGATGCTCGGGATTGAGCCTGGCGAGATCGCGCAGGCGCTCGGCGCGCTTGGCCTTGGTATCGGATTTCCTGAGCTCGCCGTAGACGCGCGCGATCGCGGGATGCGGCGCGGCCTGCCAGGCCGACTCCAGCAGGTCGGAGGCGCGGCGGTGGCGGCGCTTCTTCGCCAGCAGCCGCCCGGCGAGCGCCGCGGCCGGGGCGAAGCCCGGAGAGGCCACGGCGGCGCGCTCGGCGAGGTCCGCGGCGCGGTCGGGATCGCTCTCCGCGCAGGCGCGCGCCTCTGCGGTCATCAGGACGGCGCGCCGGCGCGCGGCGATGTCGGCGCCGACCTGCTTGCGGCGCTCGGCCTCGGCGAGCGTGCGGCGCGCCGGTTCCCAGCGCGCGTCGGCGACCTGGGCGTTGAACAGCGTCTCGAAGGCCCAGCGGGCGGTCCGGGACTTCTCGAAGGCGGCGCTCGCATGCGTGATCGCCGCCGGCGCGTCGCCGCGCGCTTCGGCCAGGCCGGCCAGACCGCGCTGGGCGACCAGCTTCGTGCGCGGATCCTCCAGCAGCGCCTCGTAATGGGTCTCGGCGGTCGGCAGATCGCTGGCGGCCTCGGCGGCGCGCGCGGCCAGCAGGCGCGAGATGGCCGGCCTGTCGAGCAGGGCGTCGGCCCGGGCGGCCTGGCGCACGGCGAGTTCGCCCTCGCCCGCGGCCGAGGCGATCAGCGCGCGCTCAAGCGCGTCGAATCCCTGCTCGCGGCGACGCCGGGCGCGGAAGCGGCGGAACATGTCGGGCGCGGTCCAGACCTTGGTGAACAGCCACCAAGCGACGACCAGGACGAAGGTCGCCACGATCAGCGCCGCCGCGCCGAGCGCGAACGGCGCCTCGGCGCGCCAGCCCAGGAACTCGATGGTGACGACGCCCGGGTTGAGCGTGAGGAACACGGCGGCCGCCGCGGTGAGCACGCAAAGCGCGATCGTTATGATCAGCCGGATCATCTCGGGTCGAACTCCTCGGTCGCGCTGGTCTCGGCGAGATCGCGGCGCAACGCAGCCAGGCGGGCCTCGATCTCGAGCCGCGCCCGCGCGCCCGCAAGCCAGTTGCGCGCCGCCTCGGCGGGCGCATCCTCCAGACGCTCGGCGGCCTCGACGGCGCCGGCGAGATCGTCGCGGGCCAGCCGCGCCTCGATCCTCGACGCGATCGCGGCGGGACCGTCGCCGCCCTCGTCCTCGGCGGGCCTGAGGCTGATCACGCCGAGGAATGTCCGCGCCTCGCCGGCGGCGTCGCGCACCGCGTCGCCCGGGAAGGTCTCGGCGAGCGCCGCGCGCGTCGGCGCGCCCGAACGCGCCAGCGTCTCCAGCGCGTCGAGATCGGGCTGGTCGGACCAGACGCGGGCGAGCGCGGCGCGCTCGGCCTCGAACGGGCCGGACCCGGCCGCGGCGTCGCGCAGCGCGGTGAGCCCCAGCGCCCGGCTGGCGACGGCGCGCAGCTCGGCCGTCGCCGCGCCGGTGGTCGCCTGCACGGCGGCCTCGGCGGACTGCGCGGTTTCAAGCGCGTTCCGGGCGGTCTCGCGCGTCGCGCCGACGGATTGCTCGAGCGTGTCGATGCGCCCGGCGAGGGCCGCGAAGCGATCGTCGTTCGATTGCGAAGCCTCGGCGATCCGGGCCTCCAGCGCCTCGCGGGTCTCGACCAGCGCGGCGTCGAGCGCGTCGAGCCGGTCGGCGGTTTGGGACAGACGCGCCACGAGGGCGGGATCGGGGCCTTCGTCCGCAGGCGCGCCCGCCTCGGCGGTCTCGGCCGCCGACGCCGACGCCGATTGCGCGGCGCGGGCGGCGTCCTGGGCGGCCTCGGCCGACGCGCTGGCGCTTTCCGCGGCGGTTTCGGCGCGGGCGATCAGATCCTCGATCGCGGCGACATCGACCGATGAGCCGCCCTCTACGTCGTCGCCCTGGCCGATCAGCTCGCGCAGGCTGCGCAGCCCGGTCGTCACCGCGGCGATCTCGTCGGCCTGCTCGGCGGTCCGGGATTCGAGGGCTTCGACGCGGTCGGCGATCGCGGCGAGCTCGGCCGGCGTCGCCGCGTCGGGCCGGTTCTCCAGCGCGGCGAGACGCGACTCGACCGCGTCGGGAACGCCGGCCTCGGGCGCCGGGGCGAGATAGCGCTCGGCGATCCAGGCCGAACCGCCGCCGACCAATGCCGCCAGCATGACCGCGCCGATGAAGGCGGGCCAGCCGGGGCCGCCGCCGGACGGCCTATCGCCCGCGCCGTCCTCCGGTCCGTCATCGGCGGGTTCGAACTCCGCGTCGACGGGTTCGGGCTCGCCGGTCTCGCTGTCCTCGTTGGCGCTCATGGGCCCTCGCCGAATGGTGCGCAAGCGAGTCTAGGCCGCGTCGCGCGCCTGCGCCACAGCTGCGCGCGGGCTCATGGTCGCAACCGACCGAGCGCGTCGATCAGCGCGGCCTCGTCCGGCCGGGCGGCGACGATGATGCGCGCCAGCCCGGCCGCGCGCAGCGGCTCGGCGGCGGCCTCCGAGATCGCCGCGAAGCCGCATGGCGCGAGGGCGTCGCCGTCCGCCAGGTCGAGCAGGCGCTCCGCGCCCTTGCGCGAGTGGATCAGCACATCGCAGCCCGATCGCAGCGCCTCGATCGCGCCGGGCGGCAGGGCGTCGACCGGCTCGGCGCGATAGGCGATCGTTTCGTCGGCCGCGATCCCGGCCTCGGCGAGCGCGCCGGCGAGATCGAAAGCGAGGTCGCGGCCGCGGACATGAAGCACGCGGCCGGGCCGCGCCTTGGCGATCAGGCGCGCGAGATCGGCGCCGTCGCCTTGCGCGCTCCGCACGGAGGCGAAGCCGGCTTCGCGCGCGGCCTCGGCGGTCGCGTCGCCCACGGCGAAGACAGGCGGATCGCGCCGTTCGCTCAATCGAGCGAAGGCGCGCACGCCGTTGGGGCTGGTGAAGGCCAGCGCCGCGATCCCGGCGAGATCGGGCGGGTCGTCCTCGAACACGATGTCGGCGACGGGCGCGAGCACGGCGTCGAATCCCGCGCGCTCCAGCTTTGCGGCGGTCGCCCGCGCCCCCGGCGCGGCGCGGGTGACCAGGACCGGCCGGGTCACGTCCCGCCCGACTCCGCGATCGCCCGGCGCAGCGTTTCGCCGCCCGCGGCGGCGACCTGCTCGCCGAGCCGCTTGCCGATGCGCGCCGCCGCCCCGGTCTCGATCTCGGGCAGGGCGATGCGCGCGGCGTCGGCCCATTTGTGCGAGCCGTCGGGCGTGAGCGCCTCGCCGCGCAGGAAGAGCGTCGCGCCGTCGAGCGTGGCGTAGGCCGCGATCGGCGTGCGGCAGGAGCCGTCCAGGGCGGCGAGGAAGGCCCGTTCGGCGGCGACGCACGCCGCGCTCGGCAGGTCGTTGAGCGGGGCGAGCGCCTGGCGGGCGGCTTCGTCGTCGGCGCGGATCTCGATCCCGATCGCGCCCTGCGCCGGGGCGGGCAGCATCTCCTCGGGCGCCAGCGCGGGGCGTTCGGCCTCGTCCCGGCCGAGGCGTCTGAGTCCGGCGCGGGCGAGGAAGGTCGCGTCGACCTCCCCGGCGGCGAGCTTGGAAAGCCGCGTGTCGACATTGCCGCGCAAGAGCACCGGTTCGAGATCGGGGCGCAGATGCATCGCCTGGGCCTGTCGCCGGATCGAGGCGGTGCCCAGCCGCGCGCCCTCGGGCAGATCGGCGACGCGGGCGGCGTCGCCGGCCGCCAGCAGCACGTCGCGGGGATCCTCGCGCTCGAGCACGCAGGCGATCTCGAGCCCGTCCGGTAGGCGAGCGGGCACGTCCTTCATCGAGTGCACCGCGAAGCTCGCCTCGCCGTCCATGAGCGCGCGCTCGAGCTCCTTGGTGAACAGCCCCTTGCCGCCGGCCTCCAGCAGGGCGCGGTCGGTGATGCGGTCGCCCGTCGTGGTCAGGCCGAGGATCGGGAAGGCCGCCTCGGCGTCGGCGACGTCCCAGACCGCGGCGAGGCGCTGCTGGACGAGCCGGGCCTGGGCCAGGGCGAGCGGCGAGGTGCGGGTGGCGATGGGCTGGGGCGCTGGGCTCACGGCGGCTCTCTGTTGTCTCGCCGTCGATGCGGCGCTAACCGATGGTGATGGCGTTATCGCACCCTGAAAGCCCCGCGCAAGCGCGCGCTCGGTCGCGGCCGGTCCTCGTGCTCGGCCTGGAGTCGAGCTGCGACGACAGCGCCGCGGCGATCGTGCGCCGCGATCCGGACGGCGCGATCGAGGTCGTCGCCGAGATCGTCGTCGGCCAGAACGACGCCCACGCGCCCTATGGCGGCGTCGTGCCCGAGATCGCCGCGCGCGCCCACGCCGAGGTGATGGACGGGCTCGCCGCCCGCGTGCTCGACGAGGCGGGCCTGACGATGGCCGATATCGACGCCGTCGCCGCGACCGCGGGGCCGGGGCTCATCGGCGGGGTGATGGCCGCGCTGATGACCGCCAAGGGGCTGGCGCTGGGATCGGGCAAGCCGCTGATCGCGGTCAATCATCTCGAGGGCCACGCGCTGTCGCCGCGCCTCGTGCGCCGGCTGGAGTTTCCCTGGCTGCTGCTGCTCGTCTCCGGCGGCCACACCCAGCTGCTGTCCGTCGAGGATGTCGGCCGGGTGACGCGGCTCGGCTCGACCATCGACGATGCGGCCGGCGAGGCCTTCGACAAGACCGCCAAGATCATGGGGCTCGGCTTTCCCGGCGGCCCGGCGGTGGAGCGCCTGGCGAGCGAGGCGCGCGATCCCGGCCGCTTCGCGCTGCCGCGCATGCTGGCGCGAGACAAGAGCTGCGACTTCTCCTTCGCGGGGCTGAAGACCGCCGCGCGGCGCGCCTGGGAATCGCTTGAAGACCCGACCGACGCCGACCGCGCCGATCTCGCCGCGGCTGTGCAGGCCGCGATCGCGGCGCATCTCGCCGAGCGCGCCGGCCGCGCGATGGAACGCTTCGTCGCGGATCATCCCGACGCCGAGCGCGTTTTCGTCGCCGCCGGCGGCGTGGCGGCCAACGCCGCGGTGCGCGCCGGGCTGGAAGCTGAGGCGGCCGATCACGGCTTCGCGTTCGTCGCCCCGCCCTTGAAATATTGCACGGACAATGCGGCGATGATCGCCTTGGCGGGCGCGGAGCGCTTCGTCCGCGGAGAGGTCGACGATCTCGACGCGCCGGCGCGGGCGCGCTGGCCGCTGGACGGGCGGGCCGCATCTTCCGCCCCGGCGAGCGGGGCGGGCCGCAAGGGGCCGAAAGCATGAACAGAGGGGGCGCGGCGCGATGAACGGGTTCGATCATATCGGCGTCGTCGGGGCCGGCGCCTGGGGCACGGCGCTCGCCCAGGCCGCGGCGAAGACCGGCCGACGGGTCACGCTGTGGGCGCGCGAGTCCGAGGTCGCCGAGGCGATCAATACCGCGCGCGAGAACACCGCCTTCCTTCCGGGCGCGCGGCTCGACGCCGCGATCCAGGCGACGCCGCATCTCGTCGAGCTCGCCGAGTGCGACGTCGCGCTCGTCGTCACGCCGGCCCAGCACACGCGCGCCGTGCTCGGCGATCTCGCGCCCCACCTGCGCGAGGGCGCGCCGGTGGTGCTGTGCTCGAAGGGGATCGAGCAGGCGACGCTCAAGCTGATGACCGAGGTGCTCGCCGAGGTCTGTCCCCGCACGCGGGCCGCCGTGCTCTCGGGCCCGTCCTTCGCCATCGACGTCGCCAAGGGGCTGCCCACGGCGGTGACGCTGGCCTGCGCCGACGAACGCGCCGGCCGGGCGCTGATGCATGCTCTCGGTTCGGCGAGCTTCCGTCCGTACTACGCCGACGACCTGATCGGCGCGGAGATCGGCGGGGCTGTGAAGAACGTGCTCGCCATCGCCGCCGGCGTCGTCGAGGGCCGCGGCCTCGGCCGTTCGGCCCACGCCGCGCTAATCGCGCGCGGCTTCGCCGAGCTCACCCGGCTGGGCGTGGCGATGGGCGCGAAGCGCGAGACGCTGGCCGGCCTGTGCGGGCTCGGCGATCTCGTGCTCACCTGCTCGTCGCCGCAATCGCGCAACATGTCCTGCGGCATCGCGCTGGGACGCGGCGAGGCGCTCGCCGACATCCTCGCCGCGCGCAATTCGGTGACCGAGGGCGTGGCCACCGCGCCGGCCGTCGTCGCGCTGGCCGAACGTCATGGCGTCGAGATGCCGATCTGCGAATCCGTGAGCCGGGTCGTCTCCGGCGACGCCCATGTCGATGCGGCGATCGAGGAATTGCTCGCGCGGCCCTTCCGCGACGAGCACGCCTGAGCCGGAGCGACCCCATGAGCGACATGCCCGCGTCCGGCGAAAAGCTGAAAACGCTCGCCGACATCCCCGATCCGGGCGGCGCGCCGGCCGACTTCGAGGCGACGCCGATCCTGATCCTGCGCAGCGGCGAGATCGTGCGCGCCTACGTCAATGTCTGCCCGCACGCCGGCCGGCCGCTCTGCCTGCCCTCGGGCAGGACGCTGGTTCAGAACGGCGAGACGCTGGTCTGTCCCTTCCACGGGGCGAGCTTCGACATCGCGAGCGGCGCCTGCACGGGCGGGCCGGCGGGCAAGGCGTCGCTCAAGCCGGTGGCCGTGCGTGTCGAGGACGGCGTGGTGGTCGCGGCCTGATCAGCCGCCGGTGCGGGATTTCGGCGCGCCCCAGACATGCGGCTCGCCGATCTCGGGTCCGCCGGGCATGACCGGACGCTCGGGATAGCCGCCCAGGCACACGGCGCGATCGTACATGGTGATCGCCGCGGCGACGGCGAGATTGACGCAGAACTTGGTGGGGATCTTCACCACGTGCTCGCAGCGGTCGAGCATCGCCTCGCTGAGATCGCCGCGCTCGCGGCCGAGCACGTAGGCCGCCGCGCGGGGATGGCGGAAGCTCGGCAGCTCGATCGCCTCGTCGACCAGCTCGATCCCGACCAGCGCGCAGCCCTTGGGCAGCACCATCTCGTCGACGCTCTCCCAGCTGTACCAGGGCAGGTTTCGCGCCGTGCGCGCGGTGTCGGAGCGAAAGATGTCGCGCGTGCGGTGATGGGCGGCGACGGTGAACACGAAGCTCGCGCCGAAGGCGTTCGCGGTGCGCATCACCGCGCCGAGATTCATCGCCTTGGAGATCCCTTCCACGCCGATCGCGAAATAACCCTTCATGGGCAGGAGCGTTTAGCGGGCGTCGCGCCGGACGGCAAATCCGCCCGCCGACAAAAAAAGCGCCCTCCGGCCGAAGCCGGAGGGCGCCCGGGTTCGCGCCGCCGGGGGGAGGGGGAATGCGGCGCGATCGGGGATCTGAGGCTAGTGGACGCTCACCGGTTCCGCGCCGTGATAACGCGCCGCGGCGAAGGCGGCGTCGCGATCAGTGAACACGGCCATGCGCTGGCCGTCCTCGGTGTGGATCGCGTAGAGCGTCGACTCCTCGTCGAGTTCGAGGGCGCTCACGTCGATCTCGCTGCGGCTCATCTCGGAGAGAACGTCCGCGGCGGCGACGGTGCGCACATAGACGGTCGGCGTCTCTTCGAGTTCGATCGTCTCTTCGGTTTCACGGGCCATGATCGGCGGCCTCCTCACCAACTAGCTGAACACTCAGATGGTGAGCTGGCCGGACCCGTTCAAGAGCTGTGCATTCAGGGGCTTAGGTCGATCCGGGAAAGAAAAGCCCCGCGCCGGCGTTCGGCGCGGGGCTTGTGGCCTCAAGGCATGCCTAGCCGAAGCTGCGGGATGCAACCCGCCCGCCTACGCCTGTCGGCTTCGGCGGGGCAGCCTTGCGCTGCTTCGCAGCGAAGGCTGGTGGAGCCAGGCGGAATCGAACCGCCGACCTCTTGAATGCCATTCAAGCGCTCTCCCAACTGAGCTATGGCCCCGAAATCGTTCGGGCGGCTTGGGGTCCGCCCCGTCGAGGAGCGCGGAACTTAGTCAGCTCGCGCCCCCCGATCAAGCCTGCAGCGCGGCGGCGCGGCGGGCTTCAGCTGCGATCGTCGTCATCGTCATTATTGTTGATGTCGATGTCGGAGAGATCGTCCTCCTCGTCGTCGATCAGGACGTCGGATTCGCTGTCCTCCTCCTCGTCGAGATCGGCCTCCTCGGTGAAGTTCTCCTCGATCTCGCTCTCGGGCGTGGGCGCGGCGGAGTCGTCGTCCTCGTCGTCGCCCATGTCGACGGGCTCCTCGACGATCTCGGGTTCGCCCTCGTCCTCCTCCTCGTCGGCGCTGTCCTCGGCGTCCTCATCGGCCTCGGCGGCCTTGGCCTTCTTCGCCGCAGCCTTCTTGTCCTCGGTCGGCGGCGCCGGCTTCGTCTTCTTCTTCGACGCCGGCTCGACCGGCGCGGCGAAGTCTTCGGGCTTATGGGTCGCGCCGCATTTCGGGCAGACGATCGGGTCCTTGTTGAGATCGTAGAACTTCGCTTCGCATTCGCTGCAGACGCGTTTCTCACCGAGATCCGGCTTGGCCACGGGTCATCCCCTCTCCGAGCGGTAAACGGCGCGCCAGTTGCCACGTTAGCGGCGCGCTGTCAAAACCCCTTTTGCGCCCCGCGCGCAGCCTCCGCGAGCCCGCATGCAGAAGACGCCGATGAAACCGCCCGCCGGGGCTTGCGCCGCCGCGGCTTCCGGTCCGTTGACCGGGACCGTCGAAGCCTCGCCCGACAAGTCGATCTCGCACCGCGCGCTGATCCTCGCCGGGCTCGCCGCCGGCGAGAGCCGGATCGCGAACCTGCTCGAAAGCGCCGACGTCATGGCGACGGCCAGGGCGGTAGGGGCGCTCGGCGCGCAGGTCGAGAGATCGAACGCGGACTGGCGCGTGATCGGCCCCGGGCGCTGGATGAGCCCGGACGCGCGGCTCGATCTCGGCAATTCGGGCACCGGCGTCCGCCTGCTGATGGGCGCGGCGGCGCGTTTCGACATGACGGCGACCTTCACCGGCGACGCCAGCCTGTCGCGGCGGCCGATGGGTCGCGTGATCGAGCCGCTGACGCGCATGGGCGCGCGCTTCGAGGCCGTAGACGGCGACCGCCTGCCGGCGACGCTGCACGGCTCGGCGGCGCTGCGCGGGATCGACTACACGCCGCCCGTCGCCTCGGCCCAGGTCAAGAGCGCCGTCCTGCTTGCAGGCCTGGGCGCGCAGGGCGAGACGATCGTGCGCGAGCCGCGGGCGACGCGCGACCACACCGAAACGATGGCCCGCCTGTTCGGCGCCGATCTGGACGTGGAGCGCGCCGGCGAAAGCCTCGTCGCGCGCGTGCGCGGCGACCGGCCGCTGACGCCGGTCGACATCGCGGTCCCGGGCGATCCCTCCTCGGCGGCGTTTCCCGTCGCCGCGGCGCTGATCTCGCCAGGCTCGGACATCGCCGTGCGCGGCGTGATGACCAATCCCGCACGCGTCGGCCTGTTCGAGACGCTGCGCGAGATGGGCGCCGATATCGCGCTGACGCCGGCGGAGGCGCGGTCGGGCGAGGCGACGGCCGATCTCGCCGTGCGCTTCGGCGCGCTGCGCGGCGTCGACGTCCCGCCCGGGCGCGCGCCGGCGATGATCGACGAATACCCGATCCTGGCTGTGCTGGCGGCCTTCGCCGAGGGAACGACGCGCATGACCGGGCTGGCCGAGCTGCGCGCCAAGGAGAGCGACCGGCTCGCCGGAACGGCGGCGCTCCTGCGCGCGAACGGCGTCGCCGTCGAGCTGCTCGACGACGGGCTGATCGTCCACGGCCGCGGCCCGGAGGGCGTGCCCGGCGGCGGCCGGGTGGAGACGCATCAGGACCATCGCCTGGCCATGGCCGGCCTGGTCATGGGGCTGGGCGCGCAGGAGCCCGTCATCGCGGACGACGTGGCGATGATCGCGACCAGCTATCCCGGCTTCTTCGACGACATGGGCGCGCTGGGCGCGCGGATCGCCCCGGTCGATTGAGGCCGATTTCTGCGGCTGCGCTTGCTCTGCAGGCCCGTTTGCAGTATGGACGCGCGCGCCTTCGGACTCGCGTTAACGCTTGTTAACGAAGTCCGGCGGCGCTGAGCCGGGCGAACGCCGCGCTCGTTCGCGTACGGCCGGTTTCCTGCCTTCCCCAGCGGATGATTGGACGACCGGCGGCGCGATGGCGCGGCGCGAAGCCCATTGACTGGAGCAGTTCCGGCCGCGAGCGGCCCTACAAGCGTTGATGTCCGCGCCGCGCGCGGCAAGACCGCCGGAGACAACCGGCCGGCCGGAATTCGATCGAACCCTCTGGAGCAACCTCTTAATGACTGACACTTCCACCGCCGCCCCGAGCCGCGACGATTTCGCGGAAATGCTTGAGGCGAGCCTCGCCGGCCGCGATCTCGCCGAAGGCTCCGTCGTCAACGGCAAAGTCACCGCCATCGAGAACGACGTCGTCGTCATCGATGTCGGCCTGAAGACCGAAGGCCGCGTTCCGATGCGCGAGTTCACCGGCCCGGGCGCCGAGCCGCCCAAGCCCGGCGACGAGGTGGAAGTCTATCTGGAGCGTATCGAGAACGCGCTCGGCGAAGCCGTCCTCTCGCGCGACAAGGCGCGCCGCGAGGAGGCGTGGGATCGCCTCGAGCAGCAGTTCGAGAAGAAGGAGCCGGTCACCGGCGCCATCGTCGGCCGGGTCAAGGGCGGCTTCACCGTCGATCTCGGCGGCGCCTCGGCCTTCCTGCCGGGCTCGCAGGTCGATATCCGCCCGGTCCGCGACGTCGGCCCGCTGATGAACAAGGAGCAGCCCTTCGCGATCCTCAAGATGGATCGGCCGCGCGGCAATATCGTCGTCTCGCGCCGCGCCGTCCTCGAGGAGAGCCGCGCCGAGCAGCGCGCCGAGCTGGTCAGCCAGCTCGCCGAAGGCGAGGTCCGCGAGGGCGTGGTCAAGAACATCACCGACTACGGCGCGTTCGTGGATCTCGGCGGCATCGACGGCCTGCTGCACGTCACCGACATGAGCTGGAGCCGCGTCGGCCACCCGAGCGAAGTCGTCGAGGTCGGCCAGACGGTCCAGGTCCAGATCATCAAGATCAACAAGGAGACCCAGCGGATCTCGCTGGGCATGAAGCAGCTCCAGGCCGACCCCTGGGAAGGCGTCGAGGCGAAATACCCGGTGGGCGCGACCTTCAAGGGCCGCGTCACCAACATCGCCGAATACGGCGCGTTCGTGGAGCTCGAGCCGGGCGTCGAGGGCCTCGTCCACGTCTCCGAGATGAGCTGGACGAAGAAGAACATCCACCCGGGCAAGCTGGTCTCCACCTCCCAGGAGGTCGAGGTCATGATCCTCGACGTCGATCCGGAGAAGCGCCGCATCTCGCTCGGCATCAAGCAGACCCAGCGCAATCCGTGGGAGATCTTCGCCGAGACCCACCCGGCCGGGACCGAGGTCGAGGGCGAGGTCAAGAACATCACCGAGTTCGGCCTGTTCATCGGCGTCGACGAAGAGATCGACGGCATGGTCCACCTCTCCGACCTCGACTGGGACCGGTCGGGCGAAGAGGCGATCCAGGACTACAACAAGGGCGATGTCGTGCGCGCGAAGGTGCTCGACGTCGACGTCGAGAAGGAGCGCGTTTCGCTGGGCATCAAGCAGCTGGCCGGCGATCCGATGGAGGAAGGCGGCTTCAAGCGCGGCGACACCGTGACCTGCACCGTCACCGAGGTGACCACCGGCGGCATCGAGGTCGCGCTGGGCGCCGAGGGCCAGATGAAGAGCTTCATCCGCAAGTCGGACCTGTCGCGCGACCGGTCCGAGCAGCGCCCCGAGCGCTACTCGGTCGGCGACAAGGTCGACGCCCGGGTCACCAATGTCGACAAGGCCAGCCGCCGCGTCTCGGTGTCGATCAAGGCGCTCGAGATCGCCGAGGAGAAGGAGGCCGTCGAGCAGTACGGCTCGACCGACTCCGGCGCCTCGCTGGGCGACATCCTCGGCGCCGCGCTCAAGGAGCAGGACGACGACGACAAGGAGTAGCATCGCACGCAGTGCGATGGACGGAACGGCCGGAGCAAGCGCTCCGGCCGTTTTTTCTTGGCGGCGGAAGGGTTTGAGATTGACGCCGCGCGCGCCGATTACTTAAGCTTGCGTCGGCTCGCTGGGGTCCCCGCCATGATCAAGTCCGAACTTATCGACAAGCTCGCCCAGGCCCATCCGCACCTGTATCAGCGCGACGTCGAGCGGATCGTCAATGTCGTGCTCGAAGAGATCGCCGAGGCGCTCGAGCGCGGCGACCGGGTCGAGCTTCGCGGCTTCGGCGCATTCTCCGTGCGCAACCGGCCGCCGCGCCAGGGCCGCAATCCGCGGACCGGCGAGGCCGTCGCGGTCAAGGAGAAGCACGTGCCCTTCTTCAAGACCGGCAAGGAGCTGCGCGCCCGGGTCGACGGGGCGGGCAAGAAATCCTCCTGATCCGGGCCGGCGCCGCCGGGCCTCACGCCTTGCGATGATGATCGGCGTGGCCGCCGTCGCGCGCGGCGCGGCGCGCCAGCCAGCCGAACAGGAAGTCGAGCACGCTGTCGCGGCGCGTCTCGACGGCGAAACGGTTTTCATCAAAATCTTTCATGACGTCCTCCTTTTGCTGGACGCCCGATTCATCATGCTTGTGCGGGGTTCAATCCAACGCAATCTCGATATAGCTTGATAAACTCAGCTTATCAGGGGCCGCCATGCGCCTGCCGCCGATCAACGCCATCCGGGTCTTCGAGGCCGCCGCCCGTCTCGGCGGTTTCACGCGCGCCGGCGAGGAGCTGGGCATGACCCAGGCCGCGGTGAGCTACCAGATCAAGCAGCTCGAGGAGCGTCTCGGCTTCCCGCTCTTCGTGCGCGAGGGACGGCGCGTGAGCCTGACGCGCCAGGGCGAGGCGTTGTCGGAGCGCACGAGCGAGGCCTTCCGCATGCTCGAGCGGGCCTTCGACGCGGCGCGGCGCGGCGGCGACGACATCCTCACCATCTCCGCCCTGCCGACCTTCTGCGAGAACTGGCTCGTGCCGCGGCTGAGCGCGTTTCAGAAAGCCCATCCCCGCCTCGGCGTGCGCATAGACGCCGAGCGGCGGCTCGTCGACGTGCGCGGCGGCGAGGCCGATATCGCCGTGCGCGTCGGTTCCGGGGACTGGCCGGGCCTGGAGACGCGCTTCCTGTTCCCGGGCAGCGTCGCGCCGCTGGTTCCCGCCGCCGCGGTCGCCGCGCACGGACCGTTCGAGCGGCCGGAGGACCTGCTGAAGCTGCGCCTGATCGGTCCGATCGAGTGGTGGCGGGGCTGGTTCGCCGCCGTCGGCGCGGGCGACGCGCCGCTTCCCGAGCGGCCCGCTCTCGAGCTCGAGACGCAGACGATGGAGGTCGCCGCGGCGATGGGCGCGGGCGACGCCGCGGTCATGGTCACGCCGTTCTACTTCGCCTCCGAGATCGCCGCCGGCGCGCTGGTGAAGCCCTTCGAGACCGAACTCGACGAGGGCGCCGGCCACTGGCTGGTCTACGACCCCGATCGCGCGCGAACGCCGAAGATCCGCGCCTTTGTCGAATGGGTGCTGTTCGACCCGCAGGCCTTCTGTCTCAACCGTGCGACCGCCGCGCCCCCGCCCGCCGGGGACGCCGGCTGAAAGCGCTGGCCCGCCCGCGCGCGCGCCTGCTATAGGCGCGCCGATGACGGACGCGATGAAGGTCAAGATCTGCGGGCTCAACACGCCCGACGCCGTCGACGCCGCGGTCGCCGCCGGCGCGGACTGGCTCGGCTTCATCGTCTTCCCGAGAAGCCCGCGCGCGGTGAGCCCTTCCGAGGCCGGCGCGCTGGCGCGGCGAAAGGGCGCGGCGAAGTCCGTGGCCGTGCTGGTCGATCCCGACGACAGGCTGCTCGGCGCGGTGCTGGCCGAGATGGCGCCCGACATCATCCAGCTCCACGGCGCCGAGAGCCCCGCGCGCTGCCTCGATGCGCGCGCCTATGCGGCTGAAGGCGTGTGGAAGGCGATCGGGGTGAACGGAGCGGCGGACATCGCCCGGGCCGCGAACTATATGGGTCGCGTGGACGGGTTCGTGTTCGACGCCAAGCCGCCCGCGGGCGCGGACCGACCCGGCGGTTGGGGCGCAGGCTACGATTACGGGCTGCTACGCGATTACGACGGCCGCGCGCCGTTCCTGCTCTCGGGCGGGCTCGACGCGGCCAATGTCGCCGACGCGATCGCGGCGTCCGGAGCCCGCGCCGTCGACGTCGCCTCGGGCGTGGAGTCCGCGCCCGGGGTCAAGGACGCCGGGAAGATCGATGCTTTCGTGACAGCCGCGAGGGCGGTCGGAGAAGACAAGAGGTGAAGGCTCACCCCACCCCGACCCTCCGTTCAAGGGGAGGGAGAACCCGCCGCGCCGGAAGCCGTTGACAGCGGCGGGACGCGCGAGCGGGCACCCTCCCCCTCGGGGGAGGGCTGGGGTGGAGGAGAAACCGAGAGATGACCGTGAACGACAAGCCCAACGCCTATTCGCAACTCCCCGACGCGCGCGGCCATTTCGGCGATTACGGCGGGCGCTATGTCGCCGAGACGCTGATGCCGAACATCCTGGCGCTGGAGAAGGCCTACGCCGCCTATCGCGACGATCCGCGCTTCACCGGGGAGTTCGAGACACTGTTGCGCGACTTCGTCGGCCGGCCGAGCCCGCTCTATTTCGCCGAGCGGCTGACGGAGGAATTCGGCGGCGCCCAAGTCTGGTTCAAGCGCGACGAGCTCAATCACACCGGCGCGCACAAGATCAACAACTGCCTGGGCCAGGTCCTGCTCGCCCGGCTGATGGGCAAGACGCGCATCATCGCCGAGACCGGCGCCGGCCAGCACGGCGTGGCGACGGCCACCGTGGCGGCGCGCTTCGGCCTGCCCTGCGAGATCTTCATGGGCGCCACCGACGTCGAACGCCAGAAGCCCAACGTGTTCCGCATGAAGCTGCTGGGCGCGACCGTCCACGCCGTCGAGAGCGGGCGCGCCACGCTGAAGGACGCTATGAACGAGGCGCTGCGCGACTGGGTGACCAACCCTGACGACACTTTCTACGTCATCGGCACGGTCGCCGGCCCGCACCCCTATCCGATGATGGTGCGCGACTTTCAGTCCGTGATCGGCCGCGAGGCGCGCGCCCAGATGCTCGACCGCCTGGACCGCCTGCCCGACGCGGCGGTGGCCTGCATCGGCGGCGGCTCGAACGCGATGGGCCTGTTCCATCCCTTCCTCGAGGACGAGACGGTCCGTCTGATCGGCGTCGAGGCCGCCGGCAAGGGCGTCGACACGCCCGACCACGCCGCGAGCCTCAATGGCGGGCGGCCGGGCATCCTGCACGGCAACAAGACCTATCTCCTGCAGGACGATGACGGCCAGATCGTCGAGGGCCACTCGATCTCGGCCGGGCTCGACTATCCCGGCATCGGACCCGAGCACGCCTTCCTGCACGATGTCGGCCGGGCCGAATACCGCCACGCCACCGACGAAGAGGCGCTCGAGATGTTCCAGCTGTGCTCGCGGCTCGAAGGCATCATCCCCGCGCTCGAGCCCGCCCATGCGCTCGCCCGCGTACGCGACCTGGCGAAAGAGCTCGGCCCCGGCGGCGTCATCCTGATGAATATGTGCGGACGCGGCGACAAGGACGTGTTCTCCGTCGCCGACGCGCTGGGGGTGGAGCTTTGACGATGCGCTCGCTTCCGCTCCCCTCCCTCCCCTCGATGGGGAGGGTGGACGGACCGACAGGTCCGGCCGGGTGGGGTGCGTCTCGGCCTCACCCCCTCCCGCCGCTTCGCGGCGACCTCCCCCGTCAAGGGGGAGGAGGGCGTTGTTCGTTTGAACGCCTGCGCACTCGTCGGGGAGAAATACAGCACCCATGACCCGCTTCGGGCGCGTGAGCTAGCTGCGCTTGCTCTGCATAAGGGGCGCCCGCCATAATTGCATCGATAATAACCGCTCGCCTATAGCGTGCTTGTTTGTAATGACAATTGTAGTTACAATTGATGGAATTCGAGTGGGACGAAGCGAAGGACCGCGCCAACCGGGCCAAACACGGAATCGGGTTCGAGGAGGCGGCGCGGGTCTTCCTGGCCGCCCATGTGACAGTGGCGGCGCGGCCGGGTCCGGACGGCGAGGCGCGCTGGAAGGTTCTCGGCCCGTTGAAGCGTGGAATGATCGCCGCGGTCATTCACACCGACCGGCAAGGCCGGATCCGGATCATTTCGGCTCGGCCCGCCAAGCGCAGGGAAAGGAGAATCTATTATGGGACGGACAGTCCGGGTCAGACTTGAAGACCTACCCCCCATCTCCGAAGAACGCCTGCGCGAGATCGAGGCGATCCCCGACGAGGAAATCGACGCGTCGGACATTCCCGAATGGACCGAAGAGGAACTCGCGAACGCGACCTGGCATCCCGGTCATGGAAAGAAGCAGGTCACGATCCGGATCGATCACGACATTCTCGACTTCTTCAGGCAGGGCGGGCGCGGCTATCAGACCCGCATGAACGCCGTGCTGCGCGCCTATGTCGACGCGATGAAGAAGAAGCATGAAAAGGATGTCGGCTGACGCCCGCCCGCCGCGATGCGGAAACTTCTCGCCCTCCCCTTGAGGAGATGGCCGGGGCGGGGTGATATCCGCGGGCGGTCCAGACCTCCCCGACCCTCCTCGCGAGGGAGGGAGAGGTCGCCCCCGCCCGACGCTCGCCCGCCGTTTGGTCACAAACAGGCCGCCGCCCATGACCCGCCTTTCCTCGACCTTCGACCGGCTGAAATCCGACGGCCGGGCCGGCTTCGTCGCCTATGTCATGGCCGGCGATCCCGACGCCGAGACGACGCTCGCCATGATGCGCGGGCTGGCCGAGGCCGGCGCCGACGTCATCGAGCTGGGCGCGCCCTTCACCGATCCCATGGCCGACGGCCCGACGATCCAGCGCGCCGCCTTGAGGGGTCTGAAATCGGGCATGACGCTTTCCGGCGTGCTCGAACTCGTTCGTCGTTTCCGCGAGACGAATTCCGACACGCCCGTCGTCGTGATGGGCTACGCCAACCCGTTCTTCTCCTACGGCTACGAGGCCTTCTCCGCCGACGCGGCCGCCGCCGGCGCCGACGGGGTGATCTGCGTCGATCTGCCCCCGGAGGAGGACCGGGAGCTGCGCGAGGCGCTGACGCAGACGGGGCTGTCGCTCGTCCGCCTGGCGACGCCGACGACCGACGACGCCCGGCTTCCCCGGGTGGTGGAGGACACGTCGGGCTTCGTTTATTACGTCTCCACGACGGGCGTCACCGGCGCCGGCGTCGGCGAGACGGCGGTCGTGGGAAGCGCGGTCGACCGGGTTCGGGGAGCCGCGAACCTGCCCGTCGCGGTGGGCTTCGGCGTGAAGACGCCGGAACGCGCCGCGGAGATCGCGCAGGTCGCCGACGCGGTCGTCGTCGGCTCGGCGATCGTCGAGGCGCTCGCCGAGGGCGGCGTGGACCGGGCCTTGCATCTCGCCCGGACGCTGGCCGAAGCCGCCCATGATGCGCGATAATGCCCGCGGCAGATGAGGGAAACCGCATGAACTGGCTGTCGAGAATCACCCCGCCGGGCGTCTCGAAGATGTTCTCGAAGCGCGACACGCCGGAGAATCTCTGGGTGAAATGCCCGATCTCCGGCGAGATGGTGTTCCACAAGGATCTCGAGGCCGGGCTCTACGTCACGCCCGCCGGCCATCACATGCGCATCGGTCCCGCGCTGAGGTTCGCCTACACGTTCGATGCCAAGTGGGAGGAGATCCCCTCCCCGGAGGTCGCCAGGGACCCGCTCAAGTTCAAGGACGACAAGCCCTATTCGAACCGCATCGCGTCGGCGCGCAAGAAGACCGGCCGCGAGGACGCCATGGCGATCGCGGTGGGCCGCGTCCAGGGCGTCGAGACCACGGTCGTGGTCCAGGACTTCGCCTTCATGGGCGGCTCGCTGGGCATGGCCGCGGGCGAAGCCTTCCTCAAGGCCTGCGAGACCGCTGTCGAGCGCCGCACGCCGCTGGTCATGTTCGCCGCCGCCGGCGGGGCGCGCATGCAGGAGGGCGCGCTGTCGCTGATGCAGATGCCGCGCACCACGCTCGGCGTGGAGATGCTCAAGGACGCGAAGCTGCCCTATATCGTCGTGCTGACCGACCCCACGACGGGCGGCGTCACGGCGAGCTACGCCATGCTCGGCGACGTCCACATCGCCGAGCCGGGCGCGCTGATCGGCTTCGCCGGCCCGCGCGTCATCGAGCAGACCATCCGCGAGAAGCTGCCCGAGGGCTTCCAGCGTTCGGAGTACCTGCTGGAGAAGGGCATGGTCGACAAGGTCGTCCATCGCCGCGATCTCCCGAAGACGCTCGGCAATATCCTGCGCACGCTGCTGAAGCGCCCGGTCGCGGCGACGACGACCGCGCCTGTCGCCGTCGAGCCCGAGATCGAAACCGACAAGGCCGCCGAGTAGGCTTCGTCGCTGAATTCCCGGCCGACCGCAGGGAGAGCCGGGACCCTGATTCTCCGAGACCCCGGCGCGCTGACGCGGCCGGGGTTTCATCGAGCCGGACCTGACATGAGCCACGCTCCCGAAACCATCGCCGAGGCGCTGGCCCGGCTCGGCCGGCTGCACCCGAAGAAGATCGACCTGTCGCTCGGCCGCATCGAGCGCTTGCTCGACGCGCTGGGCCGACCGCAGGACACGCTGCCGCCGGCGATCCATATCGCGGGCACCAACGGCAAGGGCTCGACGGCGGCCTTCCTGAAGGCGATTTCCGAGGCCGCTGGCGAGCGCGTCCACGTCTACACCTCGCCGCATCTCGTGCGCTTCAACGAGCGCATCATGCTCGCCGGCGAGATCGTCGACGACGCCCGCCTGGCCGACGCGTTCGCGCGCTGCGAAGCCGCCAACGGCGAAGCCGAGATCACCTTCTTCGAGATCACAACCGCGGCGGCCTTCCTCATGTTCTCCGAGACGCCGGCCGACCGGCTCATCCTCGAGACCGGGCTCGGCGGGCGCTATGACGCGACCAACGTGCTCGCCGCGCCGGACGCAACGGTGATCACGCCGGTCAGCCTCGATCACAAGGAGTTCCTCGGCGAGACCATCGCCGAGATCGCCGCGGAGAAGGCCGGGATCATCAAGACCGGCCGGCCGCTCGTCGTCGGCCCGCAGACCGACGCCGCCCGCGAGGTGATCCGGCGCGAGGCCGAACGCCTCGACGCGCCGGCGCGCTTCTGGGGCGAGGATTTCCGCGCCTTCATGGAACACGGCCGGCTGGTCTACGAGGAGGAGGACCTCCTGTGGGACCTGCCCGCGCCGGGCCTGATCGGGCCGCACCAGGTGTCCAACGCGGCGACCGCGATCGCCGCGGCGCGCGCCGTCGGGCTCGGCGAGAAGGCCGCGCGCGGGGGCGTGCCGGCGGCGCGCTGGCCCGCCCGTCTGCAGCGCCTCACCGAAGGCCCGCTCCACGCCGCCGCGGAGGCGGGCCGCGGCGAGCTCTGGCTCGACGGCGGCCACAACGCCGCGGCCGGAGAGGCGCTGGCGGCCAGCCTCGGCGAGATGGAGGCGAAGGCCGAACGCCCGCTCGCGCTCATCGCGGCGTTCTCGACCAACAAGGACGCCGAGGCCTTCCTGGCCTATTTCCAGGGGCTCGCGGGCCTGGTCGTGGCGGTGACCTTCTCCGGCGGCCGCGAGGGCGCCAAGCCCGCCCAGGAGACCGCCGAGGCGGCCCGCCGCGCGGGCCTGCCCGCCCAGACCGCGGCCGGGCTTCTCGAGGCCGTCCACGACGCCTGCGACGCGCTCGACGGCCCGCGCATACTCATCTGCGGCTCGCTCTATCTCGCCGGCGAGGCGCTGGCGTTCGGGGGCGAGGACCCGCAGGCGACGGCGGGGTAGGGGCTCAGCCAGAACGCTCGGTCATTGGGCTTGCCTGCACCCGCGAAAGCGGGTGACCCAAGGACCGATGAAGACACGCAGCGGGCTGGGCCCTTGGATCCCTCGCCTTCGCGAACGCAGGCAAGTCCGAGGACCGAGACGGACAGGGGCCCTCCCTCCCCCTCCGTGGGGAGGGTGGACCGGCCCTCGTCCTTCGAGACGCCCCGATCCCCTCATCCTGAGGAGGCCGCGAAGCGGCCGTCTCGAAGGACGGGGATCGGGGCCCTCAGGATGAGGGCCTTTGATGCAATGTCGCCGGGTTCACGCGCTGGCCTCACCCCACCCCGCTCGCTTCGCGGCCAGGGTGGGGTGATCCCGTCGCCGCCGCAGGCCCCCACCCCAGCCCTCCGCCGCAAGCGGGGAGGGAGAGGCGCGGACGCCGCCGCTTCGGGTTCAGCCTTTCTACCGGCTCCGCTCGACCGCGGCGCCGCACCAGTGGCCGTCCTCGCCGTAGGCGACGGCGTGGCCGGCCGCGAGAAGCGCCTCGGAGAGATCGCGGCCCTCTGCGTCGGACAGACGCGCCACGACGCGCCCGGCGAAGCTGCCCTGCTCGACCGCGGCCAGCGTGACGGGCGAACCCGGCGCGAGGCGCTCGCGGACGAATCCGGTCGCGGCTTCCCCGGCCGCGCGCTCGGCGTCGCAGCCCGGCCGCGAGATCTCCGGGGCGTCGACGCCGGCCAGCCGCACGCGCGTCGCGACGGTGTGGCCCGGCCAGATCCGCGCGGTCACGGCGATGGTGTCGGCGTCGATCACGCGCACGACCTCGGCCGGGATCGGCCCCGGCAGGGGCTCGGACGCCGCCGCCGGGGCGGCGATGACGAGCGCGAGGAGGAGCGCGGTGCGGACCATGCGCCCACGATAGGATTATGATCCGATCCCCGCAACGTGCCGGAGGTTGTGGGATGCGCTGGACTCGCGTGTGCACGCACCCCCTCTTCCCCGACGCAAGTCGGGGCCCAGGAGAGGTCGGACCGCCGAGTCCGATGATCTCTGGGTCCCGGCTTTCGCCGGGAAAGAGCGGCGTGCATGGGCGCGATCAGCCCGCAGCGCTAGAAATCATACGCCACGCCGGACTTCTCCCAGTCGCCGTAGCGGGTGGGTTCGGGGCCGTCGGGGCCGCCGCGCTCTTTCGGGCGGTTTTCGCCCTTCGCCTTCTTCCGGCGCGCCTCGGCCTCGGCCAGGGCGCGTTGCGCCTCCGGCGTGAGCGGCTTTCGCGGCCCGGAGTCGTCGGCGTTTTCCGGCGTCTGTTCGTCGTCGCGCATCGCTTGCGGTCCCGTGGTTTCTCACCCACTTAACTAGGCGCTCGACGCCGCCCGGCCAAGCCGGCGCTCGCCAGGGAAGACGGAACCCCATGCTCGCCAACACGCTTCGCACCTTCGCCCTGATCGCCGCGCTGACGGCGATCTTCATCGCCGTGGGCTGGCTCATCGGCGGGGCGACGGGCGCGACCATCGCCTTCGTCGTCGCCGCGGCGATGAACGTCTACGCCTGGTGGAACGCCGACAAGATCGTGCTGCGCATGCACCACGCCCGCGAGATCACGCCCGACGAGCGCGATCCGCGGCTGCTGCAGTTCGCCCGGGACGTCGTCGCGCTCGCCGACAATGCGCACATGCCGCGCCCGCGCATCTACGTGATCGACACCGATCAGCCCAACGCCTTCGCCACCGGGCGCGATCCGCACAACGCCGCGGTGGCGGCCACGCGCGGCCTGCTGGAAAGGCTGGACCGGCGCGAGGTGATCGGCGTGATGGCCCACGAGCTGGCGCACGTGAAGAACCGCGACACGCTGACCATGACGGTCACCGCGACGCTGGCCGGCGCGATCGGCTTCCTGGCCAATTTCGCGCTCTTCTTCGGCGGCGGGCGCGAGCGCGGCGGGCTGCTCGCGGGCATCCTGATCGCGATCCTCGCCCCGATCGCGGCGGCGCTGGTGCAGATGGCGATCTCGCGGGCGCGCGAGTACGAGGCCGACCGCGTCGGCGCGGAGATCGCCGGCCAGCCCATGTGGCTCGCCTCGGCGCTGGAGAAGATCGAACGCGCCGCGCGCGGCACGATCAACGCCGACGCCGAACGGAACCCCGCGACGGCTCACATGTTCATCATCAACCCGCTTAACGGGCAGGGCGCGGACAATCTGTTCTCGACCCACCCGGCGACGGCGAACCGCATCGCGCGGCTGCGCGAGATGGCCGGCGCCGGGGCGCGTCCGCCGGCGGGGCCCTGGGGCCATATGGGCCCGTGGGGCGGCGATATCGACGGCGACGGTCCCGACCGGCCGCGCGATTTCGGCGGGCCGTGGGGTTAGAGCGTGATCAGGTGAAGTGGGAACCGGTTCACCGGTTCGATCACGCGACCACTGAGAAAGGGAGCGTGATCAGGTGAAGCAGGGACCGGTTCACCGGTTCGATCACGCGACCACGAAGAATATGCCCGAGCAGGGTCGATGCGATCCTGCTCCAGGCTGAGTCCCGCGCGGACGAGGAGACGAGAATGGGCGAAGGATTCATGGCCGACCTGCCCGGCGTGCTGGCGCTGCTGTTCATCGGCGCCGGGATAGGGGTGATGATCTTCTTCGGCGCGCTGGTCGCGCCGACGGCGTTCCGCACGCTCGGCGAGGAGACCGCCGGGCCCTTCATCCGGACGATCTTCCCGATCTATCACGTGATCTTCATCGCGCTCGGCGCGCTGGCCACGATCAGCGCCTGGCTCGCCGGCGCGCGCATCGGCGCGGTGCTGCTGGCGCTGGTCACCGCGGGCTTCGTCTATGGGCGCTTCGCGCTCTCGCCGGCGATGGACAAGGCGCGTGCGTCGAAGGACAAGCAGCGCTTCGCCGCGCTGCACCAGCGCTCCATGCTGATCAATCTCGCCCAGCTGGCGGGATTCATCGTCGCGCTGGCGCTGATCGCAACGCGCTTCTGACGCACATGAAACGGGCGGCCCGCAGGCCGCCCGCTCAAGTTTGTCGATCCGGCCCCGGGCCTACTCGGCTTCCGGGCCGCTGACGCCGAGATGGGATTTCTTCGGCTCGGCCGCCTTGGCGGCGAGGATCGCCTTGACGCGCTGCTCGATCTCGTCGGTGGTCTCCTTGACCACGTCCTTGGCCTCCTCGTGCTCGAGGCGCACCTTCATCCGATGGCCGTACTCGTCCCGCGCCGCGCCGAGCGCGCGCTCCGGGGCCATGAGGATGAGACGGTCGTACTTGCGCGCCTCGGCGTCGGCGTTGAGCCGGTCCATCAACCGCTCGATGAAGCGGGTCTTCTCCAGCTCGTGGCGATCGGTCTGCTGGACCGAGGAGCGGCCGTGGGCGACCTGGGCGTCGACGCCGGCGCGCCCGCCCCCGGCGTCCTGGTAGCGGCCCGGCGCGTCGGTCGTCTGTTCGCGGTCGGGCGGATTGTCGTTGTCGAAGCGCTCGATCAGCTCGAGATCGGGCGCGTCGTCGAAGCCGTCATTCCTGTAGATCAGGGCCTTGCCGCCGTCGAAGACCGCCACCCAGAGCACCTTGTCCGGATCAGGACGCATGAACTTTCCTCCCGTCTGGTCGTGGACATTCTAGCAAAGAACGCCGCGACCCGACGGGCCGTTTCCTCGCGCCGCGTCGAAAGACCGCGGAATTCAGCTCGCCGGCTGGCGCGTCGTGAAGGTCGTCAGGCAGGCGTCGGTCAGGCGCCACCGCTCGTCGACGAACTCGAAGCGGCAGGCGGCGTGGTCGTAGCCGCCGCGGCCGAATTCCGGCCCGGGCAGGTCCGGGTTCTGCAGCCCCTGCAGCCGGCCCTCGGGGAAGGCGTAGCTGATGCGCTGGTTCTCGCCGGCCTCGCGCCGGTGCACGCAGATCGGCGGCTGCATGAGCACGCTGCGCACCGAGCGGTCGCCCATGCGCCGGCCGAAGATCTGGTCGCGAACTTCCGGGTCGAGCTCGCGCACCTGCTCGGCGAGATCGGCGGAGGACGGGCTCATCAGGTCGGCGAGCCGGGCCTCGTCGTGAGCGACGATCGCGGTGAAGACGGCCTGTTCGCCCGGATCGGGCTGCACGCATGCGAGATCGGAGTCGGTGGTCACGCAGGCGGCGAGGGAGACGCCGGCGATCCCGGCGGCGAGCACATGGCGAGGAGACATCAAAGCTGACCTTCTGGCGGAGCGGATGGGCTCACAATGCCCAAGCCCCGGCCTCAGGCCAAGGCCGAGGCGCCGTCGTGCTTAACCGCAGCCTCCTCCGGCCATGGCGTCGATCCACGCCGCCACGAGCGCGACGCCCTCGCGGTCGGCGACCGAGCGGCCGAGTTCGGGCATCATGATGTCGGCCCGATCGCTCGCCATGCGGTGGACGAGGATGGAGGCGTCGGCGTCGCCGGGCACGATGCCGTAGACGCGCCCGCCGGTGCCCCGGCCCGCCGCGATCGGCGGTTTGCAGAAGCCGAGATTGGGGCCCGCCGGCTCCCATGATTCCAGGTAAAGGCCCGAGGTGTCCGCCGGTCCGGTGCGCGAATGGCAATGGGCGCAATTGATGTCGAGATAGCTGCGCGCGGCGTCCGTCAGCGCGCCTTCGGTTTCGGCGAGCAGCGCCGGGGCCTCGCCGTTCCAGGCCGCCGCGCGCGGGGCGGCGGCGTCCGGCGCGGGTCCGCCCGCGAGCAGGCCGTGCTCGCGCCAGAAGGCGAGCTGGTTCGCCGTACCGTCGGCGTAGGCGAAGTCCCGGTTGAGATGGCGCGCCTTCGGTCCGATCGGGCGGATTCCGCCGGCGGTCGTGTCGGTCTCGTGGCAGTTGGCGCACTGGTTGACGTTGGGCACGAGATAGTCGAGCGCCCGCGCCTCGCCGGAGGCCATGTCGACGAGCGAGAGCTCGAGGAAGTCGCCGGTGCGCGAGAGTTCGGCCGCCCGCTGCGCCTCGTCCCAGACATACGGCAGCGCGTCCCAGCCGTCGGCGCGGCGGACCAGCACCCGCGTCTCGATCAGGCGCACCTCGGAGAGGTCGAGCGACCGGCCGTCGAAATGGGCCATCGCCTCGCGGCTGAGCGCGACCTCGTCGAAATCGCCGTCGGCGCGGGGATAGTAGAAGGTCTTGGTGATCACCGTGCCGACGGGAAAGTCGAAGCTTTCCCGGTCCTCCCAGCCCGCCGGCGCCGCGCCGTCGGGGATCCACACCGTGCGCAGCTTGAGCGCGTAGTCGGAGAACAGCGCGGTGTTGAGATCGTAGGGCGTCACGCCCTCGGCCAGCTCAAGCCGCCCGTCGCGCACGACGAGCTGGCCCCAGTCGGCGAGCGCGGCCGGGTTGGTCTCGGCGTGGAAGGTCGGGTCCGGCGCGGCTTGCTCCCCGCACGCCGCCGCGGCCAGCCCAAGAAGACCGGCGGCGATCGCGGCGGCGAAGCGGCGGGTCATCTAGAGATCCAGCTCGACCGGGGCGAGGGGCTCGAGGATGCAGTCATTGGCGTCGCCGACCATGCTCGGGTTGGCGTAGTCGTTGGGCGCGTCGACATTGACCATGGCGGCGTCCGGCGCGCAGATGCGCAGCGGCGGCGGCAGGCGGCCGTCGACCAGCTTGGCCTCGTCGACATAGCCGTCCCAGAGCACCGGCGGGATCCGGCCCGTCGGGCCGAACATCGCCACGCGCAGGGCGTGCAGCTCGACGCTGTCGGGGTTCATGCCGCCGGCCTCGTACTGGTTGTCGTGGATGTAGATCCCCTCGGGATAGGGATCGAAATCCTCGGTCACGCCGAGCTCGGAAAAGCCCGCCGAGTGTAGCGAGGAGATGATGACGTGGGCGGTCCGGTTGTTGGCCAGCCGGTTGTTGAAGATCTCCACGTCGTCGTTGGAATTGACGATGATGCCCGTGCCCGCCGGCACGCTGGCGACCGGCGTGCCCTCATGGCCGAAATTGTCGGTGTTGTTCTCGAAGACGTCGTTGTCGTAGACGCGGGTGCCCGCGCCCGGCCGGGGCAGGTTGGGCATGTTGAACACCAGGACGCCGCCGGTGTTGTTCGTGGCGACGTTTCCGTAGACGTCGGCGCGGTTGGAGTTCTCGATCTCGATGCCCGCGACATTGTATTCGGCGCGGTTGTTGCGCACGACGATATTGTCCGACTGGCCGACATAGATGCCCGCGTCGGACGCCCCGATCGCCACGGAATCCTCGATCAGCACGTTGGTCGTCTGGACGGGGTAGAGCCCGTAGGCGCCGTTCTCGGTGTCGGGCCCGTTGGTCCATTCCACGCGCACGCCGCGGATCACGATATTGGTTCCGTCGGTGATCTTCACCGCGTCGCCGATCGTGTCCTCGATGGCGAGGTTCTCCAGCGTGAAATCGTCGGCGCCGGAGACCAGCAGCCCCTCCGCGCCCTGGCGCTGATCGGCGAAGCTGAGCACGGTCTCGTCCATGCCCTGGCCGCGGATGGTGACGTCGTCGACGGTGAGCGAGAGGCTGCGCTCGATCACGAACACGCCGGCGGGGATCTCGATCACGTCGCCCGGCTCGGCGTCGATCAGCGCGGCGCGGAGTTCCTCCTGATACTCGCTGTCGGCATCGGAGACATCTCGCGTTCCGCGTTCGCCGCAGGCGGCGAGCGTCGTCGCCCCGGCGAGAATCCCGACCAACAGAAATGCATGCATGCGGCTCATCGCGGCCTCTCCCCGGCGCCTGCGGAGCGGACGAACCGCTCCCGTCGACGCAAGGGTAAGCGCGCCGGCGCGGGCCTGTCGAGCCGGGAGTTAACGGCGTTCACGCCCGGCTGGGGCGGCCTCAGTCGGTCAGCGCGAACAGGGCGTAGAAGATGAACGGCGTGGCCAGCATCGCCGGGATCACCAGCACCTCGAAGCCGAACAGCCAGACGCCCACGGCCAGCAGCAGCATGACGTTGAGCGCCAGCAGCGGCGCGCCGCGATGCGGGTCGCGGCCGGCCTCGCGCAGCATGCCGCCCAGCACAGGCGTGGCGAGCACGGCGCGGCCGAGCAGCCCCATCGCCGCGTGGACGACGGCGGCCGGCCGCAGGTGGAGCGCGGAGGAGCGCTGCGCCGGGCGCGCCGCGATCGCCATGATCCAGGCCATCAGTGCGCCCGCCGCCAGCGGCGAGGCCGCGGTGAGCGCGCCTTCGCCCGTCGCCGCCAGGATCGCCGTCGAGCCCGCGCCCATCGCGAGCGCTGCGGCGGGCATGGCGCGCAGGGCCCAGCGCGCCGGTCCCCAGACCGGCGCCTCCTCGCCGGCGCGGCCGGCCATGGAGTTGGCGACATAGGCCAGCCCGGCGATCAGGTGCCAGAGCACCAGCGGCAGCGAGACCGCGATCAGCGCGGTGACGATCGGCACGTCGAGGCCCGGCTTGGGGCCGGGGAAGACGAAGGCCCACAGTCCCGCCCAGAGCAGGAAGGGCAGCAGCATGAAGCCGCCGACGAGATAGGGCAGAAATCGCATGATCGGGTCCTCGCATCGATTGCGAGCCCGATATCGCGATCGCGGCCGCCGGCCGCAACGATCACCGGCGCCGCCAAATAGCGCGCAGGAATTGCGGGGTTATTCGGCCGGCGAGCGCCGCCGCCTCACGCCTCGACCTTGCGGTTCTCGACCAGCGCGTCGACGACCTCCGGATCGGCCAGCGTCGAGGTGTCGCCGATCTTGTCGATCTCGCCCTCGGCGATCTTTCTGAGGATCCGGCGCATGATCTTGCCCGAGCGCGTTTTCGGCAGGGCCGGCGTGAAGTGGATCAGCTCGGGCGTGGCGATGGCGCCGATATCCTCGCGGACCATCTGGCGGAGCTCCTTTTCGATCGCCTCGCTCGGCTCGGCGCCCTCGATCAGGGTGACATAGCAATAGATGCCCTGGCCCTTGATGTCGTGGGGATAGCCCACGACCGCGGCCTCGGCGACGAGATCGTGCTCGACCAGCGCGCTTTCGACTTCGGCGGTGCCGAGCCGGTGGCCGGAGACGTTGAGCACGTCGTCGACGCGGCCGGTGATCCACCAGTAGCCGTCGGCGTCGCGTCGCGCCCCGTCGCCGGTGAAATACATGCCCGGCACGGTGCGGAAATAGGTGTCGGCGAAGCGCTCGTGATGGCCATAGACGGTGCGCATCTGGCCCGGCCAGGACGTTCGCAGGACCAAATTGCCCTCGGCGGCGCCCTCGTCGGGCAGGAGGTTACCCTTCTCGTCGACGAGGCCGGGCAGGATCCCGAACAGCGGGAAGCTCGCCGAGCCGGGTTTCAGCTTGTGCGCGCCGGGCAGCGGCGTGATGACGTGGCCGCCGGTCTCGGTCTGCCACCAGGTGTCGACGATCGGGCAGCGGCCGTCGCCGACGACCTGGTGATACCAGCGCCAGGCTTCGGGATTGATCGGTTCGCCGACCGTGCCGAGCAGGCGCAGCGAGGACCGGTCGTGCTTCTTCACCGGCGCTTCGCCCATGCGCTCGAGCGCGCGGATGGCGGTCGGCGCGGTGTAGAAGGTCGTGACCTTGTGCTTGTCGACGGCGGCCCAGAAGCGGTCGGGTCCGGGGAAGGTCGGCACGCCCTCGAACATCATCGTCGTCGCGCCGTTCGCGAGGGGCCCATAGACGATGTAGGTGTGGCCGGTGACCCAGCCGACATCGGCGGTGCACCAGAAGATGTCGTCCTCGCGATGGTCGAAGACATAGTCGTGCGTCATCGACGCCCAGACCATGTAGCCGCCGGTCGTGTGCAGCACGCCCTTGGGCTTCCCGGTCGATCCCGAGGTGTAGAGGATGAAGAGCGGGTCCTCCGCGTTCATCGGCTCGGGATCGCATTTCGCGTCGACGGTTTCGGCCAGCTCGTGATGCCAGTGGTCGCGATCGGCGTTCCAGGGCACGTCGGCGCCGGTGCGCTTGACGCACAGCACCGCCTTGACGCCGGGCGCGTCGGCGAGCGCCTTCTCGACATTCTCCTTGAGGGGAACGACGCGGCCGCCGCGCACGCCCTGGTCGGCGGTGACGACGAACTCGCTCTCGCAATTGTTGATGCGCCCGGCCAGCGCCTCGGGCGAGAAGCCGCCGAAGACGACCGAATGGATCGCGCCGATGCGCGCGCAGGCCAGCATGGCGTAGGCGGCTTCGGGGATCATCGGCATGTAGAGCGTGACGCGGTCGCCCTTCTTCACCCCGATCGCCTTGAGCTCGTTGGCGAAGCGGCAGACCTCCTCGAACAGCTGCCGATAGGTGATCGCGGCGTCGTCGGCCGGATCGTCGCCCTCCCATAGGATGGCGGTCTTGTCGGCGCGCTCGGGCAGGTGGCGGTCGATGCAGTTGGCGCAGGCGTTGAGCGTCCCGTCCTCGAACCAGCGCACGTACAGATCGTCGGGGTCGAAGGAGACGTCGGAGATCTTCGTCGGCGTCTCGATCCAGTCGATCCGCTTGAGCTCCTCGGCCCAGAACCCGTCCGGGTCCTCGATCGAGCGGCGGTACATTTCCTTGTAGCGCTCCGGCGTGATCCGCGCGTCCTTGAAGCTCTCCGGGATGGGGATGATCTCGTCGTGCATCGCGCGGTCTCCGCCTGCGGGGGATGTCGACATGGACAATGACTGATCGGCGGCGCGCCGCGCAAGCCGCGCCGGGCGCGCGTCATGTCGCACGCGGCTTGCGCCGCGCGCGGCGATCGGCTCCTCTCGCCCCGCGCAGTGAAGGGAGTCGCCGCGATGCAGCTTCACCAGGCCAGCTGGCCGGAGATCGAGGCCTATCTGGAACGCTCCAAGGGGATCGTCATCCCCATCGGCTCGACCGAGCAGCACGGGCCGAACGGGCTTCTGGGCACCGACGCGATCTGTCCCGAGGTGATCGCGAAGCACGCCGGCGACGAGGCGGGCTTTCTCGTCGGGCCGACCTTCAATGTCGGCTGCGCCCAGCACCATCTGGGCTTTCCCGGCACGATCACGCTGCGGCCCACGACCATGATCGCCGCGCTCAACGACTGGATCGAGTCGCTCGTGCGCTGCGGCTTCCAGCGCATCTATTTCCTCAACGGCCATGGCGGGAACATCGCCACCATCGACGCGGCCTTCGCGGAGAGCTACGCTAACTGGTCGCTCGACGGCGAGGCCTGCCCCTACCGGCTGAAGCAGGCCAACTGGTTCACGCTTCCGGGCATGATGGAGCTGTGCCGGTCGATCTTCCCGGAGGGCGAGGGCAGCCACGCCACGGCGTCGGAGGTCTCGGTGACCTATTACGCCTATCCCGATGCGGCCAAGGACGTGGCGATGGAGCCGAAGATCGCGCCGAGCGGCGGCTTCGCCGACGCCGCGGATTATCGCGCGCGCTTCCCCGACGGGCGCATCGGCTCGGATCCCTCCCAGGCGACGGCGGAGAAGGGCGAGCGCATCGTCAAGGCCGCCGCGGCGAAGCTGATCGAGGACGTCGAGGTCTTCTTCGCGCGTTGAACTTGCGGAGGCGTCGCGCCGCGCGCCACACTCCCCGGGCGGTTCAGCCGCACGGGGAGGATGTGTTGATGAAGACGTTCCGGATGATCGCGCTGGGCGCGGCCCTGCTGGGCGCGGCGGCCTGCTCGGAGGAGACCGAACCCGACATCTCGCCCTATGCGGGCGGCGAGGGCGAACGCACGGACCAGGAGGCGCCCGTCGCCCCCGAGGCGTCCGGAGCCGCCGCGAGCGAGCTCGACCGCGCCGCCGAGGCCGCCTGCCGGGCCGGCGCGTCCGGCTTCGCCGAGGCGCTCCCGATGGGATCGAGCGTCGCGTCGAGAGCAGCCGACGAGCACGTTTATATCGGTTGCGCCGTCGACGGCGCGCGCCGCGAATGGACCATCCCCGCCGCCGATCTGCCGACGGCGTCGCGCACGGCGTTCGACTCGGTCGTCACCGGTCATTTCCAGCGCGGGGTCATGCCGGGCTCGGATTCCTCCGGCACGGGCGTTTACGAGATGGACGACGGGCGCATCTGCGTGGTGCAGACCGATCCCATGCTGGTGCGCGCGCTCTGCTCGGCCGGCGAGGGTGCGGCGTCGGTTCTCGCCGACGGCTAGAGCCTGAGCGCCTCGCCGCGCAGCAGGGCGGGCAGGTCGCCGGTCTCGCCGCCGGCGGTGCGCATGAAGAAGCGCCGGGCGGCCGGGACCTTGTCGACGAGCGACAGCCCGAGGCCGCGGACCGCCCTGAGCGGTCCGATATCGTTCGAAAACAGCGTGTTGAAGAAATCCGTGCCCAGCGCCAGCGCCGCCGAGTCGGTCTTGCGCCAGCGCTCGTAGCGCGCGAGCACCGCCTCCGAGCCGGGATCGAGCCCGGCGCGTTTCGCCTCGACGAGCACCTCGGCGAGGGCGGCGGCGTCGCGGACGCCGAGATTGAAGCCCTGCCCGGCGATGGGATGGATCGCGCGGGCGGCGTCGCCGACCAGCGCCAGGCGATCGTCGATGAAGCGTTCGGCGACCTTGAGCCCCAGAGGATAGGCCCAGCGCGGACCCTCCGGCGTCAGCTTTCCCAGGAAGTCGCCGAAGCGCGCTTCGAGGGCCTCCTGGAAGCCGTCGTCGTCCATGTCCTTGAGCGCGTCGGCGGCCTTCGACCGCTCCGTCCAGACCAGGCTCGAGCGATTGTTCGGCAGCGGCAGGATGGCGAACGGGCCGGCGGGCATGAAGAACTCGTAGGCCACGCCCTCGTGGGGAAGCTCGTGGGCGACGGTGGCGACCAGTCCCTTCTGGCCGTAGAGCCGTCCCACGGTGCGGATGCCCGCCTGCTCGCGCAGGGTGGAGAACTTGCCGTCGCAGGCGATCACCAGCGAGGCGTCGAGCCGGCCGCCGCCTTCAAGGTGCAGCTCGGCGCCGCCCGGCCGCTGATCCATGCCGAGCGCGCGCTCGGGCGCGAAGACGGGCAGGCCCGCCTCCTCGGCGGCCTTGGCCAGGGCGACGCGCGTGAACCGGTTCTCGACCATCCAGCCGAGCGGCTCGCCGTCGTCGTCGGGGGATATCTCGCGGCGGTCGAAATGCAGCTGGTCGCGTCCCGGTCCGCCGGGCTTCAGCCCGTCGGAGGGCCGTCCGTCGACGACGAGGATGTCCTCGATGCGCTGAACGTTTTCGCCGAGATGCGTCGCCGCGCCGACGGCCTCAAGCATGCGGAACGAGGTGTAGGCCAGCGCCGAGGCGCGTCCGTCGAAAGCCGGCGCGAGCCGGGTCTCGAGCGGCAGGGCGTCGACGACGGCGACCTTCACGCCGGCCTTGTGCAGGGCGAGCGCGAGGGTGAGCCCGGCCAGGCCGCCGCCGGATATGGCGACATCGCCGGAGAAGAGGGGCTTGCGTGTCATGGCGCCGAGACTAGCGCGGCGGGCGCGCGATGACACCGGCGAAACGTCGCGTCAGCTCATCCCGCCGAGCGCGCGCTGCACCCAGCCGAGCGGGCCGGTGAAGGCGAGCGGGCCGTCGGTGACGGCCAGCGCGATGCACACCTCGCCGGGTTCGGCGACGGGCTTGTGCTCGAGCTCGGGATCGGCGGCGCACACTTCGCCCTTGCCGTAACGGTCGTAGCCGTCGTGGAAGGCGCCGGTGAGCACCAAGGTGAATTCCTTGCAGTCGTGGCCGTGACGGGGCACGCCGCGGCCGGGCTCGAGGCGGATCAGTTCCGCCTTGGCGCCGTCCTCGGACATCAGCTCCATCTTGCGCACGCCGGGCCCGGCGAAGCTCCAGCCCGCGCCGCGCGCAAGCGCCAGGTCGCGGATCGGCTCGGGCAGGTCGAGGATCTCCTCGAGCGCCGCGCCGGCGGCCTTCGCCGCCTTGCGCCCGGCGGCGTCGCCGCGCGCGGCCGCATCGATGGAGCCGGCTTCGCCGACGCCGGCTTCCTCGGCGTCGATGATCGCCATGACCTCTTTGAGCGCGCCGTTCTTGAGCGGCTCGGGCGCCGCCGACTCCAGGAGCGCGCCCGCGACGCGGTCGGCGTCGGCGCGCTGGCGGCGGACGCCTTCGTCCAGGAAAGCCTGCGAATCGACGAGCAGCCGCATCGGTCCGGATAGCGCTCCGGACGCATAGGCGGCGTAGATCTCGTCTCCAAGCGGATGATTGGTCATGGCAGCTTGCATGGTCTTGCGGCGTCGCCTCGCTTCGCCCGGGGAGCGGATATTGACCGATCCGATGGCGAATCAAGGCTGGGTCCAGGATTCTTCATGCGGGGGTACACGGCGCCTAAAGGTCCTCCGGGTTCAGCGTCTTGCGCAATTTGTCGAAGGCCAGCCGCAATCGCGACTTCACCGTGCCCAGCGGCGCGCCGACGCGTTCGGCGATGTCGGAATGCGACAACCCGTCGAAGAAGGCCATGCGCAGCAGGGTGAGCTGGTCCTCGGGCAGCCCGGCCATGGCCTCGCGCACCCGGTCCTCGCGCTCGGAGGCGTGGACCGCGTCGTCGGGGGCGATGTCGTCGGGCGGCTGCAGCATCGGCTCGTGGGCGTCGAGCTCGGGCTTGTCGGCGCGGCGGGCCGCATCGATCCGGCGATTGCGCGCGATGCGGAAGATCCAGGTCGACGCCGAGGCCTGCGTGCGGTCGAACTGGCCGGCCTTGCGCCAGACGGCGAGCATCACCTCCTGGGCGATCTCCTCGGCCAGCGAATCCGAGGCGTTGAGCCGCCGCAGATAGGCCTTAACGCGGGGGGCGTAGAACGCGAAAAGCTGCGCGAACGCCTCGCGGTCGCGCTGCGCCACGGCCTCGACGAGCGCGTCGAGGCGCGCGCGATCCGGCGCGGCTTCGGTTCCAACACTGGTGTCGGCCAAACGCGCCACCCGTTACAAGCGATCTTCGATTGATCAGACCGCCGGCGCGTCGTGAAATCAACCGCGCTTGCCTTGAAACCGCCGAGGTGCGTCGGTTTATAGCGATCCCAAGGCGTCGAGCAGCCGCAACGGAGCCGGACATGATTCGCACGATTCTCGCCCTGATCGCCGTGTCCGCCGCGGGCGCCGCAACGGCGGCCGCCCAGGAGCCGGAATTCCAGGGCGCGCATCGCGACTGGCGGGTGTTCACGCGCGCCGCCGGCGACGATCTCATCTGCTACGCGCTCAGCCGGCCGCAGGACTCCCGGCCCGGAAACGTCGATCACGGCGACGTCTATTTCATCGTCGCGACCTGGGCCTCCGGCGCCGCCGAGGAGCAGCCGAGCTTCCTCGCCGGCTACACGCTGCGACCCGACAGCCCGCCGCGCGTGCGCGTCGGCTCGGACAGCTTCCGCATGTACGTCTCCGAGCAGGAGGGCTTCATCGAATCCGGCCGCGACGAGGAGCGGCTGGTCTCGGCGATGCGCCGCGGCGCCGACATGCGCGTCGAGGCGACCTCGGCGCGCGGCACCGCGACGGCCTACGAGTTCTCGCTGATGGGCATCACCGCGGCGCTGCAGGACGTCGAGGATCTGTGCGGGTAGCGGCGTTCCCGGGTTCGCCATCCCGATCACCTCATCCTGAGGCGCCCGCCGACAGGCGGGCCTCGAAGGATGTGAAGGTGAGCGTCATCCCATCCTTCGAGGCTCAGCTGCGCTGAGCACCTCAGGATGAGGGCGCCGCTTGATCGCGCCTGGCGAACAAGCCCCTACCGCTTCTTCTTTCCCTTCGCCTCGCCGGGTTTGAACGCCGGCACGCGGATCTTGATCTTGTGGTCGGCCGGGCCCTTCTTCCCGTCGGGCATCAGGCCCCGGTAATAGCCCTTCTGCCACTTCTCCTCGGCGGCTTCTTCGTCGCCGGATTTCAGCCGGCCGGAGAAGTCCGACCGGCTTTCGCGCCAGATCTGCATCTGCTCGTAGGTCTTCGGATCGGCGTGCAGCGGGCGGATCTCCGGCGTCACCCGGTCGAACAGGTCGCGGCGCACGGGGAAGAAATGGGCGACCGCCTCGCCCGGCTCGAAGCGCACTTCGCCGGGCCGGGTGAAGCGCCAGTTCATGGTGAAGGAGTACGGGCTCCAGTCGGTCTCGATCACGCCCGACAGCCCGAAGATCCCGTCCTTGGGCTGGTTCGTCGGGCCGGTCACCCAGATGTTCCAGCCTGGCGGGGTCCTGAGCAGGAAGCCCATCTCGAAGGTGAGGATGCCGGCGCCGAAATTGGTCATCGCCGCGCCGGGCTTGTTCATGGCCATGGGGTCGTCGAGTTCGACCTCGACATCCTCGACCCGGTCGCCGCCGTTCCAGCGCGCGGTCACGCCCGTGGGCGCGAACACCTCCCAGCCGTGCTGGCAGGCCGCGGCCAGCGGCAGGCAGCGATAGGCGAAGCTTTCCGGGGTTTCGTCCATCCAGTCGCGGCGGGTTTCCGCGGGCCGGACGGGCGGGTCCTCGGCGGTGAGCGGGTGGAGAAGAAGTTTCATACCGACCTTGTCGCGCATACCGGCGCGGGGGTTCAAGCGTCCCGCCCTCGCATCGCCGCGCGGTTTCGACTATATCCGCGCTCCATGACCACCACGCTGAATCTCGCCGCGGCCGATCGGCCGGCCGACCCCGCGACCCCCTCGCTGGCGGGGCTGACGCGCGCGCAATTGCGCGACGCGCTCGTCGAGTCCGGCCTGGTCGAGGCGAAGAAGGCGAAGATGCGCGCCGAGCAGCTCTGGCGCTGGATCTATCATTACGGCGTGACGGATTTCGACGCGATGACCAACGTGTCGAAGGATCTGCGCGCCGGTCTCAAGACCCGCTTCACGCTGGACCGGCCCGAGCTCGTCGAGCGCCAGGTCAGCGGCGACGGCACGCGCAAATACCTCATCCGCTTCGCCCCGGGCGTCGAGGCCGAGACCGTCTTCATCCCGGGCGTGGGCCGGGCCGGCGCGCTGTGCGTTTCGAGCCAGGTCGGCTGCACGCTCAACTGCACCTTCTGCCACACCGGCACGCAGAAGCTGGTGCGCAATCTCACCGCCGCCGAGATCGCCGCCCAGGTGATGATCGCCCGCGACGATCTGGGCGAATGGCCGACCTCGAACGAGGACCGCCAGATCACCAATATCGTCTTCATGGGCATGGGCGAGCCGCTCTACAATCTCGACCATGTCGCCGACGCCATCGACGTGATCAGCGACGGCGACGGGATCGCCATCGGCCGGCGGCGCATCACCGTGTCGACCTCGGGCGTGGTTCCCAAGATCGTCGAGCTGGGCGAACGCACCCGCTCCATGCTGGCCATCAGCCTGCACGCGACGAACGACGAGCTCCGGAACGAGCTCGTCCCGATCAACAAGCGCTACCCGATCGCCGCGCTGATGGACGCGATCCGCGCCTATCCGGACCTGTCCAACTCCAAGCGGGTCACCTTCGAGTACGTCATGCTCAAGGGCGTCAACGACAGCCCCGCCGAGGCGAAGGCGCTCGTGAAGCTGCTTGAGGGCGTGCCCGCCAAGATCAATCTCATCCCGTTCAATCCCTGGCCGGGCAGCGCGTACGAATGCTCGGACTGGGAGACGATCGAGACCTTCGCCGAGATCGTGAACCGGGCCGGCTACGCCAGCCCGATCCGCACCCCGCGCGGCCGCGACATCCTGGCCGCCTGCGGGCAACTCAAGTCGACCTCGGAGAAGATGCGCGCGTCCGAGCGGAAGAAGCTCGAGCGCGCCGCCGCGGAAGCCAGCCCGGCGGCGACGGCGAACGCGCATCTCTACGGCGAGGGAACGAACCTGGCGTGAGGATCCGCCGCGCGGTTCGTGGACGGTTCATTACAAAGCGTCAATGAACTTCGTTTAACTTGAGCAACTTAGACCATCACCACAGCTTGGCTGCATCACGTTTCTGGCGATGCGGGTCCGGCGGTGAACGATCCCTCTTCAACGATCGAGCGCGTTCGGTTGGCGGCCGGCCGCGGCCAGGTCGCCGACGCCGCGCGGCGCTTCGCGCGCGACCGGCGCGTGCTGATCGAGAATGTTCTCCGGGAGGAAGACGCCGCGCGGCTGCACGCAGCCGCGGCGTCCTGGACGCGCTGGAACCTGGTCACCCGGATCGACAGCGCGCACCGCGATTTCAATCCGGCGGGGCTGGCCGCGCTGCCGCAGGACAAGGCCGCCGTCGTCCAGGGCCTGATCGACCGCGAGGCGCGACAGGGATTCCAGTACCTGTTCGAGACCTATGCGCTCTATGACGCCGCGCGCGCCGGGCGCCTTGACGATCCGGACCTGGGCGCGGCCTTCGCGTTCGTGCGCTCGCCGGAATTCCTCGAGCTGGCGCGCACGATCACGGGCCGGTCAGAGATCGCCTACGCCGACGCGCAGCTCACGCGTTTCCGCGCCGGCCATTATCTCGCGCGCCATGACGACGCCGTCGACGGCAAGAACCGGGTCGCGGCGTATGTGATCAATCTCACGCGGGGCTGGCGCGCCGATTGCGGCGGCCAGTTGCAGTTTGTCGACGGCGACGGCCATGTCGAGCGCGCCTACACGCCGACCTTCAACGCGCTGGCGATGTTCGAGGTCCCGACGCCCCACGCCGTCAGCCCGGTCGCGCCTTGGGTGGACGGGCATCGGCTGTCGATTACGGGCTGGCTGCGCAGCGGGCGCGAAGCGGGGGTCTGAACGGATCGGCCGCGCCCGGCGCGGCGCGATCGCGCGGCTCCGCGATCCGGCGCCTTGCAGGAACATGAACAAAATTTCACACTCCGCTCATCTGGTATGCAGCGCCCGGGGGGAGCAGACGATGAGCGACGTGCAGTACGAGGTGAAGCCGCTGTTCGTGGAGCCGGTCTTCACCGCGGACATTTCCCACGCGATCTCCGACGATCAGGCCGAGTACATCAAGAACCTGAAGATGGTTCAGAACAAGACGAACCTGATCTCGGAGGACCTGTACATCTTCGAGGATCCGAAGCTCAAAAGCATCAAGTCGGCGATCCAGAAGGTGATGGGGATCTACGCCAAGGAAGTCGTCGGCATCAGCCAGAAGCTCTATGTCACCCAGTCCTGGGCGCTGACCAACCCGCCCGGCGTGGGCATGCACGGCCACTCCCACTCGAACTCGATCGTGTCGGGCTCGCTCTACTACGCCGACCTGCCCAAGCCGGTCGCCAACATGATCTTCAACCGCCACCGCCTCTACCAGCAGATCGAGCTGCCGCCGGAGCCCGACAAGCGCACGATCTACAACACCGAGGTCAATGTCGTGCAGCCGAAGAAGGGCATGGTCGTGCTCTTCTCCTCGAGCCTTCAGCACCTCGTCGAACCGAACAACACGCCCGAGCCGCGCCACTCGATCGCCTTCAACAGCTTCGTGAAGGGAACCATCGGCAGCCATCGCGACGTGTCCGAGCTGAGGCTGTAGCGCGGCCGCCGGTCGCGGACGCTGACGCGCCCGCCTGCGCGTGGTAGGCGATCGCCCATGACCGACTCGCCGTCCCCGGAGGCCCCGACCGGCGCCGCCGATCCGAAAAATCTGACGCCCCGGCGCATCGCGCTGGAGGCCGCGCTCGCCGTCGAGATCAAGTCCGCCGCGCTCGACGCGGCGCTGGCGTCGCACCCCGAGCACAAGCGGCTGGAGACGCGCGACCGCGCCTTCGCCCGCGCGATCGCGGCGGCCGGCGTGCGCCGGGTGGGCGCGCTCGACGCTGCGCTGGCCGCGTTCATGGAGCGGCCCCTGCCGGATCGGGCGATGCGCGCGCGCTGGGTATTGCGGCTTGCGGCGGCCGAGATCCTCGAGCTGGAGAACGCCGCCCACGCCGTCGTCGACGCCTGGGTGGAGCTGATGGCGTCCGACGAGACCACGGCGCGCTACAAGGGGCTCGCCAACGCCGTGCTGCGCCGCGTCGCCGAGGCCGGCGGGGAGCCGTTCGCCGCCGCCGATCCGCTGGCCGACCTGCCCGCCTGGCTCGCCGAGCGCTGGGTCCATTTCTACGGCGACGACGTCGCCCGCGCGATGGCTGCCGCGCGCGCGGGCCATCCGCCGCTCGACGTCACCGTGCGCCCGGATCTCGACCCGGCCGAGATCGCGAAGGCCCTGGAAGGCCAGGTGCTGCCCACCGGCGTCGTGCGCCGGACCGATATCGGCGATGTCGCCGCGCTGCCCGGCTTCACCGCCGGCGAATGGTGGGCCCAGGACGCCGCTGCGGCGCTGCCCGTGGCGTTGCTGGCGCCGCAGCCGGGCGAGCGCATCGCCGATCTGTGCGCCGCCCCGGGCGGCAAGACCCTGCAGATCGCCGCGGCCGGCGCGGAGACCATCGCCGTCGACCGCTCGGCCAAGCGCCTGAAGCGCGTCGAGGAGAATCTGGCGCGGGTGAGGCTCGCCGCCGAGATCGTCGCCGCCGACGCCGCGCTGTGGCGCCCGCCCGCGCCGCTCGACGCCGTCCTGCTCGACGCGCCGTGCACGGCGACGGGCACGCTGCGCCGCCGGCCCGACGTCGCCTGGACCAAGCGTCCCGCCGATATCGAGCATCTCGCCGGGCTGCAGGCGCGCCTGCTGGACGCGGCCTGGGCCATGCTCGCGCCGGGCGGCCGGCTGGTCTACTGCACCTGCTCGCTGGAGCCCGAGGAGGGCGAGGACCAGCTCGCCCGCTTCGTAGCGCGCACCTCCGACGCCCGCGTCGACCGTGTCCGGCCCGAGGAGCTGCCCGGGCTCGAGGACGCGATCGACTCCTACGGCGCGGTGCGCACCCGGCCCGACATGTGGCCCGAGCTCGGCGGGCTCGACGGCTTCTTCATCGCCCGGCTCACGAAGGCGCGAACCTGAGCGAGGCCGGCCGCGGGGCCAGCTTGCGAAGGGGGGAGGGCGCTGATATGCGGTTGCCATGGCCCGCCCCCTCCGCATCGCGCCGTCGATTCTGTCCGCCGATTTCGCTCGCCTGGGCGAAGAGGTGAAGGCGGTCGACGACGCCGGGGCCGACTGGATCCATGTCGACGTGATGGACGGGCATTTCGTGCCCAACCTGACGATCGGGCCGGGCGTGGTGAAGGCGATCCGTCCGTGGTCGGACAAGCCCTTCGACGTTCACCTGATGATCTCTCCGGTCGACGCCTATGTCGCGCAATTCGCCGAAGCCGGCGCGAACGTCATCTCCGCCCATCCCGAGGCGGGCCCGCACTTTCATCGCACCGTCCAGGCCATCAAGGCGGCCGGCGTCAAGGCCGGCGCGGCGCTCAATCCCGCGACCCCCGCCTCGAGCATCGACTACGTGCTCGAGGAGCTCGACCTGGTGCTGGTGATGAGCGTCAATCCCGGCTTCGGCGGGCAGAGTTTCATCGACGGCCAGCTCAGGAAGATCGAGGCGCTCCGGGGCATGATCGACGCGCGCGGCCTGGACACGCTGATCGAGGTCGACGGCGGGGTGAACCCCGAGACGGCGCGGCGCTGCGCCAACGCCGGCGCGGACGTGCTGGTGGCGGGCTCGGCGGTGTTCCGCGGCGGCGCCGACGCCTACGCGGCGAACATCCAGGCGCTGCGCGCGGCGGACTGACGAGGCGATGGGCGAACAGGTGAAGATCGCTGACCTGGCCGCCGCCCTGCAGAGGCGGACGCGCCGGGAGCTGTCCGACGTCGCCAACGCGCTGTCGCCCTACCGGCTCGCCGTCCTGTCCGGGCGGACGCCGTCGGGCCTGGCCGTGGCGCCGCGCGATCTGCGCGCCGGCGACAAGGCGAAGGGCGCGGCCATCCTGTCGGGCCGGTTCGCGCTCGGCGGCGAGACGATGACGCTGGAAGCCGGCGAGAGCGTGTGGACGCGGCCCGCGCCGTCGCGCCGCTTCGCCGCGGCGCTTCACGGTTTCGACTGGCTGCGCGACCTGCTCAGCGTCGAGGAGCCGGAAGCCGCCGCGTTCGCCGAGACGCTCGTCGACGACTGGATCGCCGAGTTCGGCGCGTGGAACTGGTTCGCCTGGGACCCCGCCATTCTCGGCCGCCGCATCGGCGCCTGGATCGCCGCCGGCGAGGCGCTGTTCGGCGACGCCGAGCCCGACGCGGCGCGGCGGCGCCTGGCGAGCCTCGCCCGCCAGACCCGGCGCCTGCGCCGCACCCTGCCGCTGATGGCGCCCGACCGGGACCGGCTGACGGCCTCGATCAACCACGCGATGGCCGCAGTCTGTCTTGACGCGGGCGGGCGCGCGCTGGGCGATGCGAACGCGCTGCTCGCCTCCGACCTGACCGCGCAGATCCTGCCCGACGGCGGCCATGTCAGCCGCAATCCGGAGACGGCCGCCGATGCGCTGATCGGCCTGGTGACGCTCGAGGAGGCCGCCGTGCGCCGCGGCGTCGAGCTGCACGGCGAGGCGCGCCGGGCGATCGACCGACTGGCGCCGATGGTGCGCTTCTTCCGCATGCCCGACGGCGGACTGGCGGCGTTTCACGGCGGCGGCCAGGGCGACGCCCGCGCGATCACGACCGCGCTCGAGATGGCCGACGGCGCGGAGAAGACCTTCGAGTTCGCCCCGCACAGCGGCTATCACCGCGCCGAGGCCGCCGGCGCGGTCGTCGTGCTCGACGCCGGCGGACCCGCCCGCGGACCCCACGCCGCCGAAGCCCACGCCAGCGCGCTGGCGTTCGCGCTGAGCGCGCCTGGCGGGCGCATCGTCGTCAATTGCGGCTGGTCGGCCGACCAGCCCGCGCCGTGGCGGGAGGCCGTCCGCGCCACGGCGGCGCATTCGGTGCTCACCCTCGAGGAGACATCCTCGGCGCGGCTGCTGCAGCCGGGCATGCGGCGCAGCCTGCTGGGCCCGCGCGTCGCCGAGGGGCCCGAGCCGGTGAAGGCCCGGCGCAACGAGGAGGACATGGGCGTCTGGCTGGAGGCCAGCCATGACGGCTATCGCGCCCGCTACGGGCTGTCGCTGAGGCGCCGGCTCTTCCTCGCCGCCGACGGCGGCGACCTGCGCGGCGAGGACGGCCTGTTCCGGCCCGTCGAGGACGGCCCGCCCGACGACCCCGAGGCGCGGCTGCGCTTCGCCATCCGCTTCCATCTGCATCCCGACGTCCGCGCCTCGCTGTCGCGGGATTCGATGAGCGCGCTGCTGGTGCTGCCGAACGGCGACGGCTGGCGCTTCCGGACCGACGGCGGGCCGGTGCGGCTGGAGCGCTCGGTCTATCTCGCCGCCGGCGCGCCGCCGCGGCGCTCCATCCAGCTGGTGGTCTCCGGCGACGCGGAGCCGTATGGTGGGGGCGACAGGCCGCCCAACCGGGTGCGTTGGGCGTTCCAGCGGCTGGGGCGCGTCGGCGCGGCCGGCTGAGCCGACGACGCGAGACGAGGGGACGAAGCCGCCGATGAACAAGGATGCGAACGGCCAGCGATATGCGGCGAGCAGCGCGTTCCTGCGCTGGCTGACCCGCCGCGCCGGGCCGGCCGCGATCCTGACCTACGACGCGGTCGCCGGCGCGGCCGCGATGTTCTTCTCGGTGGTGGCGCGCTACCTGTTCGAGCCGGGCGGCGTGGCGCCGGGCGCGGTCGAGTGGACGGCGGCCGGGCTGTTCCTGCCGGTCTGCATCGTCACCTTCTTCATCGCCGGCCTGCATCGCGGGCTGTGGCGGCACACCTCGATCAATGATGTCGGCCGCATCGTGCAGGCCGTGGTCGCGGCGCACCTCGTCTTCCTGCCGATCTTCTTCCTGGCGACGCGTCTCGCCGACTTCCCGCGCTCGAGCTTCCTGATCTCCGCGCCGGTGCTGCTGGTGCTGATGCTGGCGCCGCGCCTGGCCGTGTCGGCCTGGCGCTCCGGCGATCTGCGCGCGCTGCTGCGCCTGGAGAACCAGTCCGCCCCGCTGGCCGTCCTCGTCGGCTCCGAAGCCCGCCTCGCCGAGGTGCTGCGCGAGCAGTTCCGCCGTTCCGGCGGCCCGGTCTTCCGCGCCCGAGCGCTCATCGAGCTCAATAGCGACTACGCCGGCCGCGCGCTGCTCGGCGTGCCGGTCGCCGGCGGGCTGGAGGCGCTCGAGGACGCCGTGCGCCGCCTGTCGCGCGGCGCCGCGCAGCCGGTGCGCATCGTCATCACCGATCCCGACCCGACCGCCGAACTCATTGATCTGTGCGCTCGCGTCGCCGGCCGCACCGGCGCGGCGCTGACCCGCGCCAAGAGCGCCGACGGCGCGCGCGCCTTCACCCAGGTCGAGGCCGCCGACCTGCTCGCCCGGCCGCCGCGCGCGCTGTCGCGCGACGGGGCGCGGGCGCTGGTCACGGGCAAGCGCGTGCTCGTCACGGGCGCAGGCGGGGCGATCGGCTCGGAGCTGACCCGCCAGGTCGCCCATCTCAGCCCCGAGCGCCTGATCCTGCTCGATTCCGCCGAGAGCCATCTCTACGAGATCGACATGGAGCTCGCCTCGTGGGCGGGCTCGCCCTTCCGGCGGCCGGTGCTCGGCGACGTGCGCGATCCGGAATGCCTGGCCGCGGTGTTCGAGCGCGAAAAGCCCGACGTCATCCTTCACGCCGCCGCGCTCAAGCACGTCCCGCTGATGGAGGCCAACGCCTCCGAGGCCGCGCTGACCAACGTGTTCGGGCTGGAGAACGTCGTCGAGGCCGCCGCCGCCGCGGGCTCGGAGGTCGTCGTGTTCATCTCCACCGACAAGGCCGTCGACCCCGCCGGCGTGATGGGCGCGACCAAGCGCGCCGCCGAGCTCTACCTGTCCGCGGCCCGCGACATTCATCCCGAGCTGCGCCTGTCGGCGGTGCGCTTCGGAAACGTGCTCGCCTCCACCGGATCGGTCGTGCCGTTGTTCGAGCGCCAGATCGCCGGCGGCGGTCCCGTCACCGTCACGCATCGCGAGGCGACGCGGTATTTCATGACCGTCCAGGAGGCCGCCGGCCTGGTGCTCGAAGCCGGCGCGCGGACGGCCGGCGATCCCTCCGGCGGCCTGTTCCTGCTCGACATGGGCGAGCCGGTGCCGATCGCGCGCCTGGCGCGCCAGCTCATCCGCCTGCGCGGCATGGAGCCGGGCCGCGACATCCGCATCGAGGAAACCGGGCTCAGGCCGGGCGAGAAGCTGCACGAGACTCTGGTCCACGCCTTCGAGACGACGACGCCGAGCGACACCGCCGGCGTGTTGCAGGTGGCCGGTCCGGCCTGCCCGATGGCCGCCCTCGGCCCGGCGCTGGACCGGCTGCGCGCCGCCGCCGAGGCGCGCGACGAGGAGGCCGTGCGCGAGGCGCTGCTGGAAGTCGTCAAGCTGGGATGGCCGGAGGGGGTCCGGCCCATCGCGTCGCGGCTTTCCGCCGCCGGCGAGGCGTGATAAGTCGCCCGCGCCGACCCGTCGGAACCCCTGCGGAGACCCCCTCATGGCCGAAAACGATCTGGTATCCGTGCGCCGCGCGCTCATCTCGGTGTCCGACAAGGCCGGGCTCAGCGACCGCGTTCGCCGTCTCGCCGCCGCCGGCGTCGAGATCATCTCCACCGGGGGCACGCTGAGCGCGCTGCGCGACGCCGGCGTCGAGGCGCGCGACGTCGCCGACGTCACCGAGTATCCCGAGATGATGGACGGCCGGGTGAAGACGCTGCACCCGCGCATTCACGGCGGCCTGCTCGCCCGCCGCGACAATGACGAGGACGTCGCCGCCATGGAGGCGCACGGCATCCCCGCCATCGATCTGCTCTACGTCAATCTCTATCCCTTCGAGGCCGCCGTCGAGGCGGGCGCCGATCTCGACGGCTGCATCGCCAAGATCGATGTCGGCGGTCCGGCGATGATCCGCGCGGCGGCGAAGAACCACGCCCATGTCGCGGTGTGCGTCGACGCCCGCGATCTCGACAAGGCGCTCGAGGAGATGGAGGCCAATGACGGCAAGGTCCCGCTGCGCCTGCGCCGCCATCTCGCCGCCAAGGCGTTCGCGCGCACCGCGGCCTACGACACCGCCATCGCCGCCCGCCTGGTCGAGGAGGACGACAAGCCCGCGCGCAGCTGGTTCACCACCGGCGGGCCGCGCCTGCAGAAGCTGCGCTACGGCGAGAACCCGCACCAGGACGCGGCGCTCTACGCCGCGCCCGAACAGCGCCCCGGCGCGGCGCACGCCCGGCAGGTCCAGGGCAAGGAGCTGTCCTTCAACAATCTCGCCGACGCCGACGCCGCCTTCGAACTGGCCGCGGAGTTCGACGCCGGCGAGACCGCCGCGGCGGTGATCGTCAAGCACGCCAACCCCTGCGGCGTCGCCTCCGACGGGTCTCTGGCCAAAGCCTACGAGAAGGCCTTCGCCGGCGACCCGATCTCGGCCTTCGGCGGGATCGTCGCGCTCAACCGCGCCATCGACGCCCACACTGCCGACGCCATCACCAAGATCTTCACCGAGGTCGTGATCGCGCCCGACGCCGAGGACGCCGCGCTGGAGATCTTGTCGGGCAAGAAGAATCTCCGCGTCCTGCTCACCGGCGCCATGCCCGATCCCATGCAGGCGGGCTGGACGGTCAAGTCGATCGCCGGCGCGGTGCTGGCCCAGGAACGCGACGCCGGGCGCATCGCCGCTTCCGACCTCAAGGTCGTCACCGAGCGCGCGCCCGACGAGCGCGAGATGGCCGATCTCCTGTTCGCCTGGCGCGTGGCCAAGCACGCCAAGTCGAACGCCATCGTCTATGCGAAGGACGGCGCGACGGCGGGCCTGGGCATGGGCCAGCCGAGCCGGCTCGAGGCCGCGCGCCTGGCCGTGCGCAAGGCCGAGGAGGCCGCCCGCGAGAATGGCTGGGACGCACCGCGCACAGAGGGTTCGGTGTGCGCCTCCGACGCCTTCTTCCCGTTCGCCGACGGCCTCAAGGCCGCCGCCGAGGCCGGCGCGACGGCCGTCATCCAGCCCGGCGGCTCGGTGCGCGACGAGGAGGTGATCGCCGCGGCGAACGAGGCCGGCATGGCGATGGTGTTCACGGGAATGCGCCATTTCCGCCATTGAGCCGCCGCAAGCCCGCGGGATGACGCGCAGGCTTCGCTTGGCGCGCGCCGTCGTTCGCGCCTAGGCTTTCGAGGATTCGCCGGGTGAGTCGTTCATGAGGCTTGTTCACGCCGCCGCATCGCTGCTGGTCCTGCTCGCCGTCGCCGCCTGCGGCGGAGACGACGCGCGCTCGCTCTCGGCCGACGGTCCCGTCGTCCTCGTCGTGAGCGAAGCGGGAAGCCCGGGCGGTCCGGTGCCGCGCGAGGAAGGCCTCTACGCCAATTACGGCGTCGAGCTCGACAACGCCCGCGCCTTCACCCGGGTCGACCTGGTCGGCCTGCCATGGCGGCAGATCACGACGGATTTCCCCGCCGGCGGCGAAACCCGGACCTTCGACGGGCCGCGCCTGGCCGACGTCCTCGACGCGGCCGACCTTGAGGTCGAGGCGGTGCGCATCGTCAGTCTCGACGGCTACGAGGCCCAGATACCGGTCGATTTCATCGAGACGCACGGCGCGATCCTGGCCATCCGCGTCGACGGCGCGCCGCTGGCCACCGGCGCGCTCGGCCCGCTGATGGTGGTCTGGCCGCGCCGGGACAACGGCCCGCTATCGGACATGGGCGACGAGCTGTGGCCCTGGGGCGTTTTCGCCATCGCGCCGGCGGAGTAATCCGCAGCCTCCGGTTTTTGCATTTGAAGCCGAGCCCGCTAATCTCCCGCGCGATCACGTCGAGGGGCGGCCGCGCGAGGGGAAGCGCCGCCGGGGAAATCGCTTGCGCCGCCGCGCGCCGGCCGCCTAGTTTTTCCGATCAATTTTCGTGGAGGGGCCTGTTTCGATGGAACAGCTGCAAGAGATTCTGAACCAGATCGACGGCTGGGTCTGGAGCCCGGTGCTCGTCGCGCTGCTGTTCGGCACGGGTCTCTATCTCACGCTCGGCCTGCGCTTCATGCCGCTCTACCGGCTGCCCGCGGCGATCGGGCTGATGTTCGCCCGCACCAAGGACGAAGACAAAAGCGAGGGCGAGATCTCGCCTGTCGCGGCCCTGTTCACCGCGCTGTCGGCGACCATAGGCACCGGCAATATCGCCGGCGTCGCGACCGCCATCACGATCGGCGGGCCCGGCGCGGTGTTCTGGATGTGGATGACCGCCGTGTTCGGCATGGCCACGAAATACGCCGAGGCGGCGCTGGCGGTGACCTATCGCGAGGTCGACAAGCGCGGCGTCCATGTCGGCGGGCCGATGTACTACATCAAGAACGGGCTGGGTAAGCGCTGGATCTGGCTGGCCTTCGCCTTCGCCATCTTCACCGCGATCGCCGCGCCGGGCACCGGCAATCTCGTGCAGGCGAACTCGGTGGCCGCGCTGGTGGATTCGAACCTGAACCTCTCGGCGATCGGACTGCCCGAGACCTTCACGCTCTTCGACAGCGCCGAGCCGCTGCGGACGACGAAATACGTCGTCGGCGTCGTGCTCGCCCTGCTCGTCATGATGGTCATTCTCGGCGGCGTCCGGTCGATCGCGCGCGTCGCCTCGGTTCTGGTGCCCTTCATGGCGCTGGCCTATGTCGCCGGCGCGGTCTGGGTTCTGTCGGCCAATGCGAGCGATGTCCCGACCGCCTTCGCCTCGATCTTCACACAGGCCTTTTCCGGAACGGCGGCCGTCGGCGGTTTCTTCGGCGCGGCCTTCGCCGCGGCGATCCGCGAAGGCGCCAATCGCGGCTCGTTCTCCAACGAGGCCGGGCTCGGCTCGGCGGCGATCGCCCACGCCTCGGCGCAAACGCGCAATCCGCACCGGCAGGGCTCGATCGCCATGCTCGGCACCTTCATCGACACGCTGGTGGTGTGCACGCTCACCGCGCTGGTGATCCTCACTGCGGCGGGCAGCTTCACCTACAACCCCGCGCGCGCCGCGCTCGGCCAGTGCTGGGAGCAGGGCCGGCTCGCCGAAAGCGAAATTCCGGGCGGCCTCAGCTACGAGGCGCTGCAGATCGGCGCGCCGCAGACCGATCTGACGCCGGCCGATCGCGCGGCTGACGTCGCCGAACGCGGCAACGCCGTCCGCGGCGCACTCGAGATCTGCCAGGCCAACGGCTTCGCCGTGCCCGACATCGCCTTCGCTGCGGCGACCGACCACACCGTCGTCGCCGAGACCGAGCGCGTCTGGGCGTCCGGCATCGCCTCGGCCGCCGACGTCACCGCGCAGGCCTTCGGCGCGTCGATCCCGGGCGGCCAGTGGATCGTGACCTTCGGCATGATGGTGTTCGCCTTCACCACCATCCTGGGCTGGGCGCTCTACGGCGAACGCGCCATGGAGTTCATCTTCGGCGTCTGGGTGATCACGCCCTACCGGATCTTCTGGGGCATCGTCGTCTTCACCGGCGCGGTGTGGACGAACGATCTCGCCTGGACGGCCGCCTCGATCGGCAACGGCATGATGGCCGCGCCGAACCTGATCGCGCTGCTGGCGCTGTCGGGCACGGTGTTCGCCATCGCCAAGCGTCACGGCGCGCGGCCGGGCGACGAGGGAGACCACAAGATCCACGAACACGCCACGCCCATGCCCGCCCCGTCGGCGAGCGGCGAGGCGGACGGCGGCGAGGACGGCGGAGAGGCGCCCGAGGGCGAACCGGACCGCTAGGGCCGTCCCGGATCGATGACGGCGAAACCCCGTCCGGCGCACGCCGGGCGGGGTTTTCTCTAGACGCCCCAGGCGGCGAACTGCGCCTGCGCCAAGTGGTCGAGCGCGTCCCAGCCCTTGTAGGCGCGTCCGTCCTCGCTGATCCCGCGCCAGGCTTTGGCGAGGACGGCGCGGTCTTCTTCCGCGATCGCCGTGACGGGGTCCAGGCAGACGCGGATCGTGAACAGCACGGCGTCGGTGTCCGGAAGGCGGCGGATCGTCTGGCGCTCGACGCGGACATGGAGGAGGTCGGCGGCCATTTCCGACGGCGCCGCCCGGGCGCGATCGCGCAGCGGCGCCGCATCGGGCGTGAAGCGCTCGCCGCCGGCCTGGAGCGTCCAGTTGAAGCGTTCGAGGACGGCGTCGTCGGGCAGGTTGTCGAACACCCGGCCGATCCGGCGCGCCAGCCGCTCGCCGTCCGGGACCGGGCCGTGGAGGGCCTCGAGCCCGGCGTCGAACGCCCGGTCGATGGTGAAGAAGGTCGGCGCGGTGAGCACGATCGACGTCGCCCGCCAATCGCCGTTCTCATCCGCCTCCATCACGACGAGATCGTCCGAGACGAGGGCCGCGGCGGCGAGCAGGGGAGGTCCTTCGCCGAGCGGCTCGCCCACGGCGGAGGCGACCAGGCGCGCGGCTTCATGCTGCGCAGCATTCGCCTTGTGTGACTGGCGAAAGCAGAGTTCCGGCCGAGCCAGAATGCTGCGCTTTTGCTGCAGCACATGCGCCTCGGTGTCCGGCGTCAGCCAGGCCGCCGGATCGATCGGTTTCAGCCCGACGGCGAAGCGCGGCGGTCCGGCGCGCCAGGGCGCGTGCGGCGGCCGGCTCACCGGCCCGGCCCTCGCGGAAACCGGCCGCCGGCCCACGCGAGCAGGAGACCGGCCGCGATGCCGAGCCCGTTCGCGGCGAGGTCGGCGATCGAGGCGGTGCGTCCGACCAGCGGAATGCTCTGAACGAGCTCGATCCCCATGCCGTAGACGAAGAGCAGGCCGCCTGTGAGCAGTCGCGTGCGCCGCGGCCAGCCCGCCCTGGCGAGCACGGCGAGCGCGGCGAAGGCGGCGAGGTGATCGAACTTGTCGCGTCCGAACAGGCTGTCCGGCGCCGACGGGCCCGGGGTGAGCGCGATGAAACTGGCGATCGCGAGCACGACCAGGAAGGCCAGCCGGATCTCGCGACGCTGCGACGACTGTCGGTTTCGGTTTCGGCGGGATTGGCGCATGCCCGGTCTTCTAGCCGAGATCGGCCGCCGGCGTGAGCCCGCGGACTACTCGCCCGCCGCTGCGCGGCGCTCGCCGCCCAGCTCGAGCTCGGGCGCGGCGTTGTCGGCGGCGGCCGTTACGGGCAGGTGACAGGTCACGCGCGCGCCCTCGCCCGGCGCGCTCTCCAGCGCCACCCAGCCTCCGTGCAGGCGGACGATGTCGTTGACCAGCGCCAGACCCAGCCCGGCGCCGCCGCCCTCGCCGCGTTCGAAGCGCTCGAAGATCTTCGCCTGGCGGTCGGGCGCGATCCCCGCCCCGTCGTCGGCGACCCACAGGCGCGCCTCGCCGTCCTCGATCTCGGCGCCGATCTCGATATGTCCGCCCGGCTCGGCGTGATCGAGCGCGTTGGTGAGCAGATTGTAGAGCACCTGCTTCAAACGCTTGGCGTCGCCGCGGATCGGCGCGGACTCGGCGTCGGCCTCCTGGCTGAGCTTGACCCCGGCGTGCTCGGCGCGGCTCGCGATCAGGTCGGCGGCGTCGGCGGCCAGCGCGTCGAGCTTGACGTCGCCGAGCTCGAGCTCGAGCTGGCCGGCGTCGATGGCGGCGATGTCGAGAATGTCGTCGATAAGCTTCTCCAGCTGGGTCGAGGCGGTCTGCACCGCGCCCAGATGCTCGAGCTGGCGTTCGTTGAGCTCGCCGGCCAGCCCGCTGGCTAGCAGGTCGGCGTAGCCGTTTATCGTGGTGAGCGGGGTGCGCAGCTGATAGCTCACATGCTCGACGAATTCGGTCTTGATGCGCTCCGAGGCCTCCAGCGCCTCGGCGCGGTCGCGCAGCGCCTCCTCGATGCGCCGGGAGTCGGTGATGTCGTCCCAGGCGACCAGCGTCGCGCCGTCGGGCAGCGGGCGGGTGAGCCAGGTCAGGATCCGCCCGTCGGCGCGTCGAATCTCGCCGGTCACCGCCTTGCGCGATTCCGGGCTGGGATCGGCGACGCGCGCCTTGAGATCGCGCCAGGCTTCCGCGTCGGGATACAGCGCGTGGCAGGCGTCGGCGATGGTCTCGAACGGGGCGTCGTCGAGCGCGGCCTCGCCGAGATTCCACAGCTCCTCGAACGCCGTGTTGTGCAGCTTGAGCTTGCCGTCGGTGTCGAACACCGCGACCGCCTCGTGCAACCGGTCGAGCGTGGCGCGCTGGACCTTGAGCTGGGTGTTGTAGCGCGCCTGCAGCGAGAGCTGATCGGTCATGTCCTCGAAGATCAGCAAGAGGCCGCCGAGCGGATGGCGCTGGCGGGCGACGCGCAGGGTGCGCCCGTCGGGCAGGCCCCACAGCTCGTCGGGCGTCTCGCTGGCCGGCGGGTTCTCGTAGTGGGCCAGCTCGGCCTCGCGCCACGCCGAATAGTCGGCCTGCTCGGGCAGCATGCGCTTCTCGCGCAGCCGGTCGAGCAGCGCGCCGTGGGTCGGGCGCTCGTTGAGCGAAGCCTCGTCGAGATCGAACATCCGGGCGAAGGCGCGGTTGAAGAAGACGAGCTGGCGCGAGCGATCGAAGATCGCGGTGGCCTCGGCCATGTGGTTGAGCGTCTGGTCGTGGGCTTCGCGGAAGCGCTTGAGCGAGGCGCGCGCCTCCTCGCCCTCGGTGACGTCGGCGACGAGGCCGGCCGTGCCGCCGGAGACGGGGTAGACGGCGATCTCGAAGATGCGGCGCTCGCCGGCGACCGCCACGCCGCGGCGGGCGGTTTGCGCCTCGCCGGCCTTGAGCGCGGCTGAAGCCTGCTCGCCGATCGCGGCGTCGAGCAGGATCTGCTGATCGAGAACGGCGTCCTCGCTCTCGGCCTCGACGGCGGCGACATAGGCGGGATTGACCCATTCCAGCCGGCCCGCCCCGTTCATCCGCCAGGCCGGAACCGGCGCCCGGCGCAGCATGTCGAGGAAGGCGACCGGGTCCTCGGACACCACGCGGCGGGCCTCCTCCAGGCGCGAGCGCGCGCCGGATTCCTCGAAGCCGCGGATGGTCGCGTCGGTCAGCCAGAGCACGATCTGGGTTCCCGCCGCGCGGCCGTCGGCCTCGATGAAGCGGCCCGACGGTCCCGCGATGGTCAGCGAGAAGGGCCGGCCGTCGATCATCAGCTCGCGCATGCGCTGACGCAGCGTGGTCTCGTCGCCCGACGCCGAGCGCGCCTCGTAGTCGGCCAGCCCGTCGAGGAGCTCCGCAGCCGGGTCGGCGTCGACGACGTCGGGACGGATGTCGGCGAACTCGACCATGGCGGCCAGCGCCGGCGCGGAGCCGAACACCTTCGGCGCCGACCAGCCCTCGGCGTCGGGATCGGGCGGCGCCTCCCAGACCAGCACCAGGCCGGGATGGGCGCTGAACACGCTCTCGGTGCGCGCCAGCCGGTCCTCCAGCGACGACAGCCGCCGGCGCCACGCCGCGCGGGCCTTGCGCGCCCCCGTGGTCAGGCGGAACGCCCACGCCGAGGTGGCCAGCGCGAACGCCACCGCGCCGCCTGTGACGATCAGTGTCGCCAGCTGTACCGGCTCGCCTGCTGCCATCATCGAGGACGCCCCTTCCCGCGCGGGGCCGCGCGTCGAAACGAGGCGCGAATCCCGCGAATCACAAGTTTAACGGAAGGTGAATCGCGTGGCGACGGGGGTAGGCGGGTGATGCGTCAGCCGCAGGGCGGGGCGCGCCGGAACGCGTCAAGATTGCGCCGGATGCTCACGATGCGGTATGTCCGGGTGTCTTTGGAAGGGGGGACTCCATGAAGCATGTTCTGGCCGCGCTGGCCGTGCTCGCGCCGCTCGCCGGGTGCGCGTCCGACAGGGTCGATTTCGGCGGGGTGATGAACCCGGTCGAGCCGCCGCCGGACGCGGCGGCGTGTGCGGCGGCCGACTGGGAGCGCGTCGAGGGCGACACGCCGGATTACCCCGAAGACCTCGGCATGTTCCTGTTCATGGCGCAGTCGGACGGCGATCTCCGCAGCCTCGAGTTCGGCTACGACATCCGCACCGACGGCCGCACGGCGAACATCCGCTTCCTGGAGCCCGCCGCCTATCTCCAGCACGGCGCGACGCAAAGCGCGATCCTGGCCGCGGCCGAAGCCATCGCGACCTGGCGCTTCGAGCCTGTCGGCGACGCCGCGCCGCGATTCGCCCAGGGCTGCGAGATCCGGTTCGATTTCGCCTGGATGGACGCCGCCAGTTGAGGCCGAGTCCCCGCCTCACCGGCTGGCGACGTCGTCCAACTTGAACTCGAACATCACCGCGCAGGCGCCGGCGCGTCCGGGATGCGGGGCCCCGCGCCGCCGTCCGTGGCGCTAGTCTCCAATGTAGAAGGGGAACTCGATCCTGCAGCCCGTCGCCGCCTGCTCGCCGGCTGCGAACGCCCATTGCTCAACCGCGCGGGCGGCCGCGTCCCCGAAACGTGGGTCCGGCGCGGCGGCGATGATCTTGACGTTGCGAACCTGTCCCGACGCGGCGATGTCATAGCCGATATAGGCCCAGCCTTCCTGCCCGCGCAGCTCGTGCCAAAGCGGATAATCCGGTATCTCCAGGCGGGTTCGCTCCGGCCGGTCCTCCTCGGGGCACCAGGCCTCCGGGGCGCCGGACCAGCCAAGCTCGGCCATCCGCTCCTCCAGCACCCGGTCCTCGGGTTTCTCGGGAACCGGTTCGGGAGGAAACACCGCGCCAAGAAACGATGCGAGCGCCCACCAGAGAAACCCGGCGAAACCCGCTGTCGTGGAAACAAAGGCCGCATGCATGCCGAACGCCCCCCTCGTTGGCCGACGGAGACAATCTGTAATGTCCGATGCGCCGGCGCCAAGCCCGCCGGCTTCCGGGCTCGCCTCAGCGAATGGTGACGTTTCCCATCTTGAACTCGAACATCACCACGCAGCCGGTGAGATGCGCGCCTTCGTCGAGCGGCTGGAAGCGCCAGTCGCGCACTGCGCGGAGGGCCTCGCGATCGAAGCTGCCGCCGGGCACGCCCTCGGCGATGCGGACATTCTCCACCGCGCCGGAGGCCAGCACGTCGAACTCGACGATCGACCAGCCCTGCAGCCCGCGCGCCCAGCCGCGGGCGGGATAGTCGGGCAGGCTCGCCGAGGCCGCGCGCAGCTCGCCGCCCCGGCAGCCCTCGCCTGATGCCGTCCGCTCGACATTGGGCGGCAGCGGCATGTCGGAGGTCACCCGGAAAGGGCCGCGCTCGCGCGGATCGGGCAGCGGGTTCAACGCCGCGTCCCCCGCGCAGGCGGCGAGGACGAGCGTAAGGGCGGTGACGGCGAGGCGGCGCATGGGGCGGACCGTGGCGCGCGGCGCGACGAAGGGCAAGCGGAGGATGCGGCGCCTCATAGGCTCGTCATTCCCGCGAAGGCGGGAACCCAGGGAGGACGCGAGGCGCGCTTCGATTCACGGGTCCTGACTTCACCCGCCTTCGCGGGCGCAGGTCGTCAGGAAGGCGAAGGTGAGGGCGCACACGGGCGCGGGCGGGTGTCCTCCCCCGTTTACGGGGGAGGTGTCAGCGAAGCTGACGGAGGGGGGCGAACGGCGCCCTTCGTCTCGGCCCTTGGATTGGATCCAAGGGCCCAGTTCGGAGCGGACGCACGACGCACTGGGTCCTTGGGTTCCCCGCCTCCGCGGGGACAGGCAAGCCCAGGGACCGAGAGGTTTGGGCATGCAGCGGGCGCGAGCGACACGAAAAACCCCGCCGGCGCGAACCGGCGGGGTTTGGTGTTTTCGGCGTTGTTCGCCGCCCGATCCTTCGAGGCCCGATCCCCTCACCCTGAGGCGCTCGCCGCAGGCGAGCCTCGAAGGGCGGGGATCGGGCGCCTCAGGATGAGGCGGCGAAAAGGCGCAGCCGCCCCCTAGTAGCGGTAGTGCTCGGCCTTGTACGGGCCGGTCTTCTCGACGCCGATATAGTCGGCCTGCTCGGGCGAAAGCTCGGTGAGCCGGGCGCCCAGCTTGGGCAGGTGCAGCGCGGCGACCTTCTCGTCGAGATGCTTGGGCAGGATGTAGACTTGATTGTCGTACTGGTCGCCCTTGGTCCAGAGCTCGATCTGGGCCAGCACCTGGTTGGTGAAGGACGAGCTCATCACGAAGCTCGGGTGGCCGTTGGCGTTGCCGAGATTCACGAGACGACCCTCGGAGAGCAGGATGATCTTGTTGCCCTCGGGGAACTCGACGAGATCGACCTGCGGCTTGACGTTGGTCCAGTTGAAGTTCTTCAGCGACTCCACCTGAATCTCGTTGTCGAAGTGGCCGATATTGCAGACGATCGCCATGTTCTTCATGCGGCGCATGTGGTCGACGGTGACGACGTCCTTGTTGCCCGTGGCCGTGACGACGATGTCGATGTCCTCGATCACGTCCTCGAGCGTGACGACCTCGAAGCCGTCCATGCAGGCCTGCAGCGCGCAGATCGGGTCGATCTCGGTGACCGAGACGCGGCAGCCGGCCTGGGCGAGCGATTCCGCCGAACCCTTGCCGACATCGCCATAGCCGCAGACGACGGCGGTCTTGCCGGCCATCATCAGGTCGGTGCCGCGGCGGATGGCGTCGACCAGGCTCTCGCGGCAGCCGTAGCGGTTGTCGAACTTCGACTTGGTCACGGAGTCATTGACGTTGATCGCCGGGAAGGCGAGCTCGCCGCGCTTGGCCATCTGGTAGAGGCGCATGACGCCGGTGGTCGTCTCCTCGGAGACGCCCTTGATCGCGCCCTTGGCCTTCTTGAACCAGCCGGGGCTGGCCTTCAGCCGCTTCTGGATGGTGGCGAAGAGGTGCTTCTCCTCCTCCGAGGTCGGCTCGCCGAGGACGGACGGATCCTCTTCGGCCTTCGCGCCCAGCTGCAGATACAGCGTCGCGTCGCCGCCGTCGTCGAGGATCATGTTGGCCGTCTCGCCGTCAGGCCAGTGGAAGATCGCGTCGCAGAACTCCCAGTATTCCTGGAGCGTCTCGCCCTTGTAGGCGAAGACGGGCACGCCCTTCTCGGCGATCGCCGCGGCGGCGTGGTCCTGGGTGGAGAAGATGTTGCACGACGCCCAGCGCACCTCGGCGCCGAGCTCGACCAGCGTCTCGATCAGGACGGCGGTCTGGATCGTCATGTGCAGCGAGCCGGCGATGCGCGCGCCCTTCAGGGGCTTGCTGTCGCGATACTCCTCGCGCAGCGCCATGAGACCGGGCATCTCGATCTCGGCCATCTCGATCTCGATGCGGCCCCACTTGGCCAGCGAGATGTCCTTGATGAAATTGTCTGCGCCGGCTGCTGCGGCGTTGATGAGCGTCATTGAGTTTTGCCTTTTTAGCTGTCGGTCATGGGGCCTGCGTCAGGGGCGGCCCCGGTGTCGGACGCGCGGTGTATAGCTCGCGCGCCGTTGCGGGGCAAATGACCCTCTGAAGACTCCCGCAGCCCCGCGTCGCGCGGTTCAGCGGCAGGAATCCCTTAAACCGGTCCTAAAATTGTATAAACTGTTTGGTAACGAAGCCCGGCGTGCCGACGGGGGACGGTGCAGCGAGGGCCGGACGCCGGCGCGGAAGCGCCGGAGGGGCGGATGAGGGGAGCCAGACAGATGGCGACATTGCCGAGCGCGCAAGCCAATCAGTCATTCGGACGCAAGGCCGTGGACTATTACGCGGTCCCGGGCCGCGTCGTGGGGTCCGACCCGCGCGCGCGGGCGGACGAGCGGCGGATCGAGGACACCGACGGAATCCGGCACTCGGTCCGCCTGGCCGCGCCCGAGTTCCAGCTCGACGCGGGCGACTCCACGTCGGTGCTGCGTTTCCAGCCCGGCCCGACGCGGCGCTCGCTGCCCGTGGCGGTGATCAACCATTCCGAGGGCGCGTGGACGCGCACCCACGCCGACGCCTCGACGCTGCTGTCGCGGGCCGGCGTCGCGCGCGGGCTGAACTGGATGCTGACCGTGGCGGCCTTCCTGGTCGCCGCGCTGGTCGCGCTGTGGCCGGGCGTGCGTCGGCTCGTCGGCCAGATCTGGCCGGCCGCCTTCGATCAGCTGCCCGCCTTCAACGTCTTCGCGCTCGCCGTCGACGCGGTTCCCGATCTCGCCTCCTGGCGGATCGCCGAGGCCGCGCCCGGCGTGACGGCCGCGATCCGCGAGGCCGCGCCCTTCCTGGCGGGCTACGAGGCGCTGGCGGTCTTCGGCGCGGCGAGCCTGGCCGGCGCGGTCGTGTGCTTCGCCGCGCGGTCCTGGCGGCTGCTCTGGACGCCGCTGCTGATCGCCGCGGTCGGGTTCGGCGCGATCGGCGTCGCCGGCCCCTACGGCGCGGCCGCCCCGGCCGTCGCCGCGCTCGGCGCGAGCGTGTTCGTCTTTCTCGCCGGGGGCATGATCAACCGGGCCCGCGATTCCTGGCGGCTGGAGCACCGCGTCTCCGCGCTGGCCGAGCACCTGCTGAAGAATCCGCCCGACGAGATGGTCCGCGCCCCGGCGCACGCCGAGGCCGCCGCGGCCGCCGTCGATCCGGAAGAGTTCTCCGCGCCGGATTCCTTCGTCGACTCGGAGCCGGAAGGCGACCAGGCCGCCGAGGCCGAACCGGCCGCCTACGCGGCGGCCGATCCGGCGGACGAAGCGTCGATTGCGGATGTCCCGGAACGGGACGGCGCCGAAGCCGACGTCGCCCCGTCGGAGGAAGCGCCCGCGCATGCGTCCGCCGAGCCCGAAGCCGCTCCGGAACCCGCGCCCGAACCCGAGCCCGCTGCGGCCGAGATCGATCCGCGCGCCGAGGAGGCCCGCGACATGGAGCTGCCCCCGCCGCCGCCCATGCCCGCGCCGGCCGAAGCCGCCGCCCGGACGGCTGAAGACGGTGAAACCGGCGAGGCGGGCGGCGATCCCGCCGGCGCCCAGCCGCTGCGGCCCTCGCGACCGTTGTCGGAAGCCGGCGTGCCGGCCTTCGCCGCGCCCGCCGCCCCGCCCGTGCCGGACGCGAGCCCGGGCGAGACCGGCGAAGTCGCGAACGATCGCGTCGAAGAGGACGAGCCGGTCGGCTGACCGGCTCGGTCCGGAGCCGGGCTCAGTCCGGCTCCTCGAACCCGCACTCGATGAGGTCGGCGAGCGCGTTGAGCGCGGCGTCGGCCTGCGGACCCTCGGCGGTGATGGTCACCTCCGCGCCGGGCCCGGCGGCGAGCATCAAGAGCTCCATGATGGAATCGGCGTCGACCGTCTCGCCGTCCTTGGTGAGCCGGATCCGCGCATCGTAACGGCCGGCTTCGGAGACGAACTTGGCGGCGGCCCGGGCGTGAAGGCCCCGGCGATTGCACACGCGCGCGGTGCGCGAGGCGCTCAAGCCGCCCCGTCCAGGATCTTGGAGGCCACCGCGATATAGCGCTTGCCCGCCTCGCAGGCGCTCTCGGCGAGCTCGTGGATCGGAACCCGGGCGCGCGCCTCGGCGAGCTTGATCATCATCGGCAGATTGGCGCCGGCGATCACCTCGACCTTCTGCTTCTCCAGCAGCGAGATGGCGAGATTGGACGGCGTGCCGCCGAACATGTCGGTGAGGATGACCACGCCCTCGCCCTGGTCGACCTCGGCGACGGCCTCGCGGATGTCGTCGCGGCGCTTCTCCATGTCGTCGTCGGGGCCGATGGAGATCGCGACGCAGGATTCCAGCGGACCGACCACGTGCTCGGTGGCCGCGACAAGCTCGTCGGCGAGCCGGCCGTGGGTGACGACGACGATCCCGATCATGGCGCGCGGCGGTCCCTGACAGTCAACGAACCGTCATCTAATCGCGCTTTCGCGTCTGCGAAAAGCCCCGGAAGGCGGGTTTCGCGCAGGGATTTCAGCCGAGATGGGCGGGCAGCTGCACCACGAAGCGCGCGCCGGCGACCGCGCCGGCCTCGTCGCGCCGGTTCTCCGCGTAGATGCGCCCGCCGTGGGCGGTGACGATCTGACGGGCGATCGCCAGCCCCAGCCCGGAATGGGCGCCGAAGTCGCCGCCCTCCGGGCGCTGGGTGTGGAAGCGGTCGAAGATGGTCTCGAGGCTCTCCTCCGGCACTCCCGGGCCGTCGTCGTCGACGGTGACGATGAGAACCGGCCGGCCGCGGCCGTGGCCGCGGCGCAGGCGCACGCGCACCTCGCCGCCGGCGGGCGAGAAGGTCACGGCGTTGTCGACCAGGTTGGTGAAGACGCGGCTCAGCGGGCCCTCGCGGGCGCGCACGACGGGATCGCGCGCCTCGACCTCGAGCGAGACCCGCACCGCCTGGTCGCCGGATTCGCCCGAATACGCCGCCGCGATCTCCTCAAGCAGGCGCGTCATGTCGACGACGGCGAGATCCTCGCGGGCGAGTTCGGCGTCGAGACGCGAGGCGTTCGAAATGTCGGTGATCAGCCGGTCGAGCCGGCGCACGTCGTGCTGGATCACCGCGATGAGCTTGTCGCGGCGCTCGGGGTCGGTCGCGGTGGGCAGGACCTCGGCGGCCGAGCGGATCGAGGTGAGCGGGTTCTTGATCTCGTGGGCGACGTCGGCGGCGAAGGCCTCGATGGCGTCGAGCCGGTCATAGAGCGTCTCGGTCATGTCGGCGAAGGCGCGACCGAGATCGCCGATCTCGTCGCCCCGCTTGCCCATGTCGGGCAGCGGCACGCGGCGTCCGCCCGCCAGCCGCACTGCGCGCGCCGTGCCGGCCAGGCGGCGCACCGGTCGCGCGATGTAGAAGGTCAGGCCGACGGCGGCGAAGAACAGAGCGATGACATCGATCAGGATATACGGCGCCATCGCTTGGCGCTCTGCGGCCACGAGCGCGTCGAGATCGTAGGATTCGAAGGTGACCGCGCCGATGACGGCCTGGATCGGCTGAATGGGCAGGGTCACCGAGACGATGCGCTGGCCCTCGGCGCTGCGGCGCACCCCGGCCACGACCTCGCCCTCGCGCATGGCCAGCCGGACCTCGTCGAGCAGGCTGCGTTCGAGGGATGCGCGCTCCTCCTCGGAGAGGAATAGCCGGCGGAGGCGATTCCAGCCGCGTTCGAAGAAATCGCCGGCGCGACTGATCGGTCCCGGGCTGCCCGCCGGCGGGAGCGTCTCGACCGCCACGCGCCCGGCGATGAGATGGCTGTCGGAAACGAGGCGGCCGCCCTTGTCGAAGATGAGCGCGCGCGTCTCCTCCGGCGCGTAGAGCCGCGACAGGCGCAGCAGCACGGAGCGGGCGTCCTCGGTGTCGAGGACCGGCTCGGGCTGCTGCTGAACGGCGGTCTCGACCAGCAGGTTGGCGATGAGGTCGGCCTGGGCGGTCAGCGATTCGACCTTGGCGTCGACGAGCGCGCGCTTGTTCTCGGTGATGACGAGCACCGAGATCACCAGGAAGGCGAGCACCGCCAGATTGACCGCGAGAATGACAAAGCTCAGCTGCGACAGCACGAAGGGCCGCAGCCGGCGGGGCAGTCGCTCCGCGAAGCGGCGCGCTGCGTCAAGCCTCCTTGTAACGGTATCCGACGCCATAAAGGGTTTCGATCCCGTCGAAATTCTCGTCGACCTGCCGGAACTTCTTGCGGATCCGCTTGATGTGGCTGTCGATCGTCCGGTCGTCGACATAGACCTGATCGTCGTAGGCGGCGTCCATCAGGTTGTCGCGGCTCTTCACATAGCCCGGCCGCTGGGCGAGCGAATGCAGGATCAGGAACTCCGTCACCGTCAGGCGCACCGGCTTGCCGTCCCACGAGCAGGCGTGGCGATTCGGATCCAGCACCAGCTTGCCCCGGATGATGGGTTTCTTGTCGCCGGCCTCCGCGCCGGCGCCGGCGCTCGCGCCCTGGCTGCGCCGGAGCACGGCCTTGATGCGCTTGGACAGGAGCTGGTGGGAGAACGGCTTGGTGATGTAGTCGTCGGCGCCGAGATCGAGGCCCAGCGCCTCGTCGAACTCCTCGTCCTTCGAGGTCAGGAAGATCACCGGCACGTTGGAGGTCTGGCGAATGCGCCGCAGCAGCTCCAGCCCGTCCATGCGCGGCATCTTGATGTCGAGAATGGCGATGTCCGGCGGGGTCTCCGTCACCGCGCTGAGCGCCGCCGCGCCGTCGGTGAAGGTGCGCACGTGATAGCCCTCGCCCTCCAGGAACATGGAGACCGAGGTGAGGATGTTCTCGTCATCGTCGACCAGAGCGATCGTGGTCATGCCGGCTCCCTGTCACGCCGCCGCAAGTTTGCGTGCGAGCTTATCGTTCCGCGAGCGCTGCGCAATCCGGCGGTTACGCCGGATTAAGCAAGACTGCGCGAGCATGCGCCCTCGAAGGCGGCGGGGCGGGCGCGGATGACGGACGGCGTGGTTCATTTCGAGGTGTTCGTTCAGAAGAACGCGAAGGCGTCCTGGCGGCTGTTCGAGGCCTGCGACGCGCGCGCCGACGCGATGGAGATCGCGAAGACCTTCCTCAAGGCCAATCCCGCCGCATCCGTCCGCGTCACGCGGGAGCAGTACGATCCCGAGGAGCGTGTCTTCAACGCCTTCACGATATTCGAATCGGGCGCGGAGAAGCTGCGCGATCCCGTCGAGAAGACGGGCGAGGCGACCATCCCCTGCCTGACGACCGAGGACCTCGCCGGGCCGGCGGCGCGCGAGACGGTTCGCCGCGTGCTGTCGACCTGGCTGGAGCGCCGGCAGGTCTGCCCGCTCGAGCTGTTCCATCGCGCCGATCTCGTCGACGAGCTCGACGCCGACGACAACGACCTGCAGCACGCCATCCAGAAGGTGGCGGTGGCGCGGGCCCAGAACTCGGACGCCTCGGTGCACGCCTATGTCCGGGTGATCACCCAGCTGGTCCAGCGCGCGATCGACCAGAAGCGCCGCGAGAACCGGGCCCACCCCACGCCGTCGGCGAAGGGCGGTTTCGCCGAGATGGCCGAGCGCATCCTGTCCGAGGGCGGCCCCGAGAAGCGGCTGCGCGCGGCCGTCGCGGCGCATCTCGCCGAGGCGCCGGAGATGGGGCGCAAGGCGGAAATGCTGCTCGACCTCCACGACGACCTCCCCGCCGATCCGGAGGCGCGCGCGCTCGCCGAACAGGCCGCAGACGCCTTCCTGGCGGAAGTGCTGTCCTTCGATCGCGCGCTCGATCGCGTGCTTGGAACCACGCGCGATCTCGGCGAGCAGGTGGAACGCCTGACCGCGGTCTATGAAGGCGCGCCGGGCCAGCCCGCGCTGGACCAGGCGGCCGAATGCGCCCGCCGTCTCGCGGCGAAATTCAAGGCGAAAGCTCTGCCCGACAGCCATGGCGAGATCGCCCGGCGCATCCTCGACGCCTTGCAGCGGCCGGGGCGGTTCAAGCCCGACGACTTCGCCGCTGAGATCAGGCTGATGCGCACGCTCGCCCAGCGCCTGATCGCGGCGTCGGGAGCCAATCTGCATCCCGAGGCGCTCGTCGAGGCCTTCACGCATCGCTCGGCGCGACTGCTGTCGCCGGACACGGTCGAGGAGGCGCTCGCCGGCGCCGCAGGGCCCGTCGAGCAGATCGCCCGGCTGATGGCGATGGAGGACAATCTCGTCGGCGCGACCAACAAGAAGAAGCTCGCCGCGCATATCCGCGCGCGGCTGAAGAGCGCGCCGGCCGAGGCGTATTTCGTGCGCGGGCCGGGCGCGCCCTTCGAGCGGCTCGCGCGGCTGGCCGCGTTCCAGCGCCGCGCCCGGGAGGGGTCGTTTCCCGACGAGGACAAGGCCGAGCTGTGCGAGGCGTTCGACGCCACGGGCCTGGAAGTTCTCGATTCCACGAAGGTGCTCGACCGCGTCGTCGCCTCGCAGAAACCGGCGCTCGAGCGGGCTCTGGCGCTGCTCAGGCTGGTCGATCAGAACATCCTGCCCGACGGCGCCTGCGCGCGCGACGGCTATCATCGCGCGCGTCGCCTGCTCGCCTCCGAAGAAGGCCGCGCGCAAGCCGCCGACGTGGCGGCGGCGGCTGCGCTCGAGGAGATTCGCCGCCTGATGGAGGCTGTCGAGGCGCGCTGGTCGACGGACGAGGAGGACGCTGCGCCGGAGGCCGCCGCCGATCCCGACGCGGCCTGAGCGATCAGCTCCGCGCCATCCCCGCCTCGGCCAGCCGGGCGGCGTAGTCGGCCATGAGGCCGTCGGCGTTCTCGCCGAGTTCGCGCAGATAGTCCCAGGAATAGATGCCCGAGGCGTGGCCGTCGTCGAAGGTGAGCCGCACGGCGTAGCGGCCGACCGGCTCGGCCTCGGTGACGCGGACGTCGCGCTTGCCGGTCACCAGCCGCTTCTGGTCGGGCGCGTGGCCCTGGACCTCGGCGGACGGGCTCTCGACCCGCAGCAGTTCGAAAGGGATATCGAAGCGCGCGCCGTCGTCGAATTCGATCGTGAGCGCGCGTGCGCCGTCGCGGAAGGCGAGCCGGACGGGCCAGGGGCGGCCGGCCATGATCAGTCCTCCAGCCGGCGGGCTTCCTCCGGCAGCATGATCGGGACGCCCTCGCGGATGGGATAGGCCAGCCCCGCCGAGCGGGAGACGAGCTCCTGGGCTTCGCGATCATACTCGAGCGGGCCGCGCGTCACCGGGCAGACGAGAATCTCCAGCAGCTTGGGGTCGACCTCGCTGCTGCGCCGCGCGCCGTTTTCGGCGGTGTCTTTCTTCTGATCCGACATGGCGCCTTATTAGGCGTCGCGGCGGGTCGGGTCTAGTGCCGGTCCGCCGATCCGGGACCGTCGGATTCAGCGTCGAGAGCGGCGCTCATGAGCGCCGACAAAGCCTCCGCGCGCTCGGCGCCGCCGGCGGCCTCCAGCAAGGCCTGCTTGGCGGCGGGTTCGAACGGAACCGCCATCGCCACCTTGTTGACGACGGCGTTCAGCGGCGCCTGATCGATGGACGGCCAGTCGGCCTCCATCCCTTCCTGCTCGAAAAAGCGGCGCAGGAGCGCGAGGAAGGCCGTGCGGTCGGCCGGGTCGGCGAGCGGTCGCGGCCGCAGGTCGTCCTCGAACTCGGCGTAGTCGACGCGCGCGACGCGATAGGGCGTCGCGGTGTCCAGCTCCTCGATCACGCGGAAGCGGGCGAGGCCGGCGAGCACGATGAGATAGCGCCCGTCATCGGTCTCTTCATAGCTCGCGATCCGTCCGACGCAGCCGACCGGCTCGAGCGCGGGGCGCGCCTTCGGGCCCTCGTCGCGCGGCTGGATGACGCCGATCACGCCGACGCCGGCGCGCGCGTCGTCGACCATGTTGAGATAGCGCGGCTCGAAGACATTGAGCGGCAGATGTTCGCCCGGCGGCAGGATGCAGCCGCGGATCGGAAACAGCGGTATCTCGCGCGGGGGCGCGGCGTCGCTCATGGCGTTCGGTCACTCGGTCGCGTCAGGGTCGGAGATAGGCCGGCCGTCCGGCGCGGCCACCGCTCCATCTAGGAGAACAGCAGCGAGGACAGGCGCCGGCGGCCTTCCTTTGCGACCTCCGAGCCGGGCCCGGCGGCGTCGAACACCCGCAGCAGCAGCTTGCGCGCGGCCTCGTCGTTCCATTCCCGGTCGGCGCCGATCGAATCCAGGAGCGCGTCGGCGCCGCCGGCGAGATCGCCCGCCGCGATGCGGGCCCGCGCCAGCTCGTAATGCGCCTCGGGGTCGCCCGGAGACTGTTCGGCGCGCCGGGCGAGTTCGGCGGCGTCGCCCGCGCCTTCGGTTTCGCCCGACAGCTCCATCGCCGCGCGCACGCCGGCGATGGCGGGGTCGGATTTCTTGTTCTCGGGAACCGAGTCGAGGAGGGCCCGGGCCTGGTCGGCGTCGCCGCCGGCGAGGTGGACCCGCGCCAGGCCGGCGATGGCGGCGACCGATTCCTTGTCCATCTGCAGCGCCGCGGCGTAGTCCTGCGCCGCGCCGCCGGGATCGCCGGCGGCCAGCGCGGCGTCGGCGCGCGCGATCAGCTCCTCGATCGCGGCCTCATCCTTGTCGCCGGACAGCCGCTTGATGAAGTCCTTGATCTGGCTTTCCGGCAGCGCGCCCATGAAGCCGTCGACCGGCTGGCCGTCCTGGAACGCGATCACGGCGGGGATGGACTGGATGCGCAGCTGGCCGGCCACGCCGGGGTTCTCGTCGATATTGACCTTGACCAGGCGCACGGCGCCGCCCGCCTCGCGCACCGTCTTCTCGATCACCGGGCCGAGCTGGCGGCAGGGGCCGCACCACGGCGCCCAGAAATCGACCAGCACGGGAACCTGGCGCGACGGCTCGACCACGTCCTGCATGAAGGACTGGTCGGTCCCGTCCTTGACGATGTCGCCGCCGGCGCTGTCCGGACCCGGGCTTTCGGTCGCGTCGGACTGGGTGACTTGGCCGTCGGCCCCGAGAATCTGCATGTCAGGCCTCCATGGGATGAACGTTCAGCGTCTAGTTGGATCGTCGCGCGGCGCGGCGCAAGTCCGCGCCCGGCTCAGGCCGTGAGATCGACGATCTCGGGCTCGCGGCCCAGCGCGCGCAGGAAGCGCAGGAAATCGTCCCGCGAGACGGCCGTGGTCGCGTCATTGCTCATGGGATGGAAATTGAGCGGGTCGGCCTCCATCAGGGCTGCGTCGAGCACGAAGCGCACGCGGCGGTCGGGATCGTTGACCAGCGCGAAGGCGGTCACCGAGCCCGGCTCCACGCCCAGCGTCTCGCGCAGAAGCTCGGGCTTGCCGAAGGACAGCCGTCCGCAGCCCAGCCGCCTGTGGAGCTGCTTGAGCGCGACCTCGGTGTCGTGGGCGGCCGAGATCAGCAGCACGTTTCCCTTCTTGTCCTTGAGGAAGAGATTCTTGGTGTGGCCGCCGGGCAGATCGGCCTTGATGCGTTCGCTTTCGGCCACCGTGAAGACGGGCGGATGCTCGGCCGTGCGATGGGCGATGCCCAGCTCGTCGAGCCAGGCGAACAGCGCGTCGCGGTCGGCGGGCGCGGCGGGAGGCGGGGGCGCGTCGGTCATGGCGAATGTCTAGGCGGGAGAGGCTTGCAGGGGCAAGCGCGGCGGGGCGCGGAGCCGGTCTGCGCGAAGCCGCGCCGGCGGGCTTGCCAAAGCGATCGCGATGCGCGATACACCACGCCTCCCGGCGCTGAGCCGGGCCCGGCTGACGCTGGATTGAGCGGGCGTAGCTCAGGGGTAGAGCATCACCTTGCCAAGGTGAGGGTCGTGAGTTCGAATCTCATCGCCCGCTCCATTTTCCTTCCTTCCCGACCGCGCTGACGCGGCGTTTCCAGCCCGGAAACGGAGTTCTCACGCGCTCGTGACAGCGCGTGCATGGCGCCGCCGGCGGCGGGGCGCCATATGGGGGTCGACGACGGCCCGGCGCCCGGCGCCCGGGTGCGAGACGGAAGGAAGATCGAGATGGCGCGCTACCTGTCCCTGAGCCTCGCGGCTGCATTTTTCATCGCGACGACGGCGATCGCCGCTTGCGTCGGCGCGGGCGGCGTCTACATCTCGACTGTGAGCTGATGTCAGTTCGAGAGATTGAAACCAGGCCTCAGTGTGCGTCCCCCCAGCCTGCCCAGTGAGGCCTGCAGGCGTCGCCGGACCTGCCTGTCCCCGTCCGGCGGCGCCGCTTCTTCGAAACGCCCCGCGAGCGATGCGCTCGCGGGGCGTTTTCATGTCCGCCGTCTCACCAGGGCAGGTCCTGGCCGTTGACGTGGAAGAAGCGGCCGCTCATCGCCGGGTTGGCGCGCGCGATCAGGTCGAGCTCGCCGTCAACGGATTCCTGGATCGTCAGCAGCCCGTTCGGTCCGCCCATGTCGGTGCGCACCCAGCCCGGGTGCAGGATCAGCACGATGACGCCGCGATCCTTGAGGTCGATGCTGAGCGACTTGCCGATCGCGTTCAGCGCCGCCTTCGAGGCGCGGTAGACGTACCGCCCGCCGGAATCATTGTCGGCGATCGAGCCCATGCGGCTCGACTGCAGCGCGATCACCTTCATCTGCGAGGCCGCGACCTGGTCGGCGAAGGCCTCGGCCAGCGCCAGCGGCGCCAGCGCGTTGACCGCCATGGTGTCGAGGAAGGCCTGCGAGGCGGCGTGTCCGAAGCTCTGGTCCTTCGGCCCCATGGCGCCGGCGTTGGCGAACAGGATGTCGATCGGTCCGCTCACCTCCTTCGCCAGCGTCTCGGCGGCGTCGAGCTTCGCCGCGTCGTAGCGCACGATCCTCAGCCGGCCGTCGCCGGGGTCGAGGGCCTTGAGGTCGTCGGCCTTCTCGGGCTCGCGGCAGGTCGCGGTGATGGTCCACTCGCGCTCCAGCAGCGTGCGCGTATGGCCCAGACCCAGTCCGCGATTGGCGCCGGTGATCAGGGCGTGGGGCATAGGGGGAACTCCATGATGATGAAGGGCTTGCGTTTCGGCGCGCAGCGAACCACACCCCCCGTGTCCGGTCCAGCCGCCGTGCGCTTGAACCCGGCGCGCGTGCGGCTAGGCTGCGGCCCCGTCCAAGCATCGCCGGCCTGAGGGCGGGCGCGAGGCATGTCCAGGAGACGCTCTCCCATGAACGCCGTCGTCAGCGTCGCGCACGCCTACGAGAAGGACAGCTTTCTCGACGAAGCGAAGAAGCGCTGGAGCGGCGAATTCGGCGACGAGGCGCGCGATTTCCTCGCCCAGATGTGGAACGACGCGCTCGCCGAGGACCTGCAGAGCGTCCGCATCGAGGACGCGGTCGCGCTCGCCGAGGGCTTCTGGGCCTGGGGCGAAGAACGCGCCGACGACGCCATCAAGATCCGCGTGCGCGCAGCCGAGGGCGCCGACGGGGCGCCGCTCAATCGCGACGTGCTCGAGGTGATCGGCCTCGACCGGCCCTTCCTGGTCGATTCGGTGATGGGCGAGATCGCCTCGCAGGGCCTCGACGTGCTGGCGATGTTCCACCCGATCGTCGAAGTCGCGCGCGACGACGCCGGCCGCCGCGAGGAGGCCGACGGGAAGGTCCGCGCCGAATCGATGATCCAGGTCCATCTCGATCCGCTCGACGCAGCCGGGCGCGCCGCGCTCGAGCAGGGCGTCCGGCTGACGCTGGAGGACGTTCGCCAGGCCGTCGACGACTGGAATTCGATGCGCGCGCGGATGGACGAGGCGATCGAGCATCTTTCCCAAGCCAATTCGCCCGCCCCGCAGGAGGAGGTCGACGAGGCGCTCGATTTCCTGCGCTGGCTGCGCGACAACCATTTCGCCTTCCTCGGCTGCCGGACCTATCTGTTCGACGTCGACGAGACCGGCTCGATGCGCAAGCGCGAGCCCGACGTCGAATCGGGATCGAGCTTCGGCGTGCTGCGCGATCCCGATCGCCACGTCCTGAGGAAGAGCGCCGAGCCGGTGCTGCTGACGCCCGCGATCGAGGCGTTCCTGCGCGCGCCCTCGCCGGTGATCGTCGCCAAGGCGAACATGAAGAGCCGCGTCCACCGGCGCGTCTACATGGATTACGTCGGGGTCAAGCGCTATCGCGAAGACGGCGCGGTGATCGGCGAGATCCGCTTCGTCGGCCTGTTCACCGCCGAGGCCTACGACCAGATGGCGCGCGACGTGCCGCTGATCCGGCGCAAGGTGCGGCGCGTCATCGAGCGCGCGGGCAAGGCGCCGGGCAGCCACTCGGCGAAGAAGCTGCAGAACATCGTCGAGAACTATCCCCGCGACGAGCTGTTCCAGACCGACGAGGCCGATCTGCTGCAGATCAGCCTGGGCATCCTGCATCTCTACGACCGGCCGCGGACCAAGCTGTTCATCCGCCGCGACCAGTTCGACCGCTTCGTCTCCTGCCTGCTCTTCGTGCCGCGCGACCGCTACAATTCGCGGGTTCGCGAGCAGGCCGGCGAGGTCATTCGCGCCGCCTTCGACGGCCGGCTGTCCGCCTTTTACCCGCATTTCGGCGACGGCCCGCTGGCGCGCGTCCACTTCATCATCGGGCTCAATCCGTTCGAGCATCCCGAGCCCGACACCGACGAGCTCGAGCAACGCATCGTCGATCTCGCCCGGACCTGGGAGGACGATCTCGAGGCGGCCGCGCGCGCCCACGCCGACACCGGCCTCCGTCACGCCGTCGGCCGCTATCTCGAGGGTTACACGGCGGGGTATCGCGAGCGCTATTCGCCGGGCGAGGCGCTCGCCGATCTCGAACGCATGGAGGCGCTCTCCGCGCCGCGCGACACCGGCGCGCGGGCCTATCGCGCCCGCGGCGACGGCGCCGACTGCCTGCGGGTCAAGCTCTATCGGGTCCGCGACCCGCTCACCCTGTCGGTGGTGCTGCCCGTCCTCGAGAATCTCGGTCTGCACGTCATCGGCGAGGCGGGCTATCCGATCCGTCGGCGCGACGCCGCCGGCGCGCCCGAGACGGTGTGGGTGCACGAGTTCGAGATGCGCATCGAGACGGGACCGATCGAGGATGTGGCGGGCCCGGCGCGCGCCTTCGAGGAGGCGCTGCTCGCCGTGCTCGAGGACCGCGCCGAGGACGACGGCTTCAACCGGCTGATCCTCGCCATCGGCGTGGGCTGGCGCGAGGCGGCCTTCCTCAGGACCTGCGCGCGCTTCCGTCAGCAGACCGGGCTCGACCCCTCCCAGGCGATCCAGGAGGAGGCCTTCGCGTCGCATCCCGCGATCGCGACGAACCTGCTCGAACTCGCCCGCCTGCGCCTCGATCCCGGCCTCGAGATGGACCGCGCGACGCGCGAGGAGCGCGCCGCCGAGGTCTCCGCCCAGATCCGCTCCCAGCTGGAGGAGGTGGCCAGCCTCGATCACGACCGCGCGCTCAGGCGCATCCTGCGTCTCATCGAGGCCGTGCTGCGGACCAATTTCTACCAGACCGGCGAGGACGGCCGGCACAAGCCGTGGATCTCGCTCAAGATCGACAGCGGCAAGGTGCGCGAGCTGCCCGCGCCGAAGCCCTATCGCGAAATCTTCGTGTGGAGTCCGCGCGTCGAGGGCGTGCATATCCGCTTCGGCCCGGTCGCGCGCGGGGGCTTGCGCTGGTCGGACCGCCGCGAGGATTTCCGCACCGAGGTGCTCGGGCTGGTGAAGGCCCAGCAGGTCAAGAACGCCGTCATCGTGCCGGTGGGCTCGAAGGGCGGCTTCTATCCCAAGCAATTGCCCCGCGACGGAAGCCGCGAAGCCTGGATCGCCGAGGGCCAGGAGGCCTACAAGACCTTCCTGCGCGGCATGCTCGACGTCACCGACAACATCGTCGACGACGCCGTGACGCGCCCCGCCGACGTGGTGTGCTGGGACGACGACGACCCGTATCTCGTCGTCGCCGCCGACAAGGGCACCGCGGCGTTCTCCGACATCGCCAACGCCGTCGCCGTCGACGAGTACGATTTCTGGCTGGGCGACGCCTTCGCCTCGGGCGGCTCGGCGGGCTACGACCACAAGAAGATGGGCATCACCGCCCGCGGCGCGTGGGAGTCGGTGAAGCGCCATTTCCGCGAACTCGGCAAGGACATCCAGAACGAGCCCTTCACCGCGGCCGGCGTCGGCGACATGTCCGGCGACGTGTTCGGCAACGGCATGCTGCTGTCGAAGCATGTCCGCCTCGTCGCCGCGTTCGACCATCGAGACATCTTCATCGATCCCGATCCGCAGGACGTCGAGGCGACGTGGATCGAGCGCAAGCGCCTGTTCGATGCGGGCCGCACCAGCTGGCAGGACTATGACCGCTCCCTGATCTCGAAGGGCGGGGGCGTGTTCTCGCGCTCGGCGAAATCGATCCCGCTCAGCCCCGAGATCCGCACGCTGACCGGCCTGACCGGCGACGCCGCGACGCCGAACGAGCTCATCTCCGCCATCCTCAGGGCCGAGGTCGAGCTGATGTGGTTCGGCGGCATCGGGACCTACATCAAGGCGTCGACCGAGCAGAACTACGAGGTCGGCGACAAGACCAATGATGCGATCCGCATCGATGCGCGGGATCTGCGCGCCCAGGTCATCGGCGAGGGCGCCAATCTGGGCCTCACCCAGGCCGCGCGCATCGAGTTCGCCCGCGCCGGCGGCCGGGTCAACGCGGACTTCGTGGACAACTCGGCCGGCGTCGATTCCTCCGACCACGAGGTCAACATCAAGATCCTGCTCAATCCGATGGTGCGCGAGGGTCGGATGACGCGGGAGGCGCGCAACGCGCTGCTGGAGTCGATGACCGAGGACGTCGCCGAGCACGTGCTCCAGCACAATTACGACCAGACCCTGGCGCTGACGATCGCGCGCGAGAACGCCGCGGCGGATCTCGACGCCCATGAGCGCATGATGGAGCGCCTGGAGAAGGCCGGCCGCCTCGACCGCGGCGTCGAGGGGCTGCCGTCGATGGAGGCGGTGCGCTCGCTGAAGGAGCAGGGCGCGGGCCTGACCCAGCCCGAGATCGCCGTGCTGCTGAGCTATTCGAAAATCTCGCTGTTCGACAGGCTCGTCGCCTCGACGGTGCCGGACGACCCGCATTTCGAGGCCACGCTGGTCGACTATTTCCCCCGACAGCTGGCGGAATATCGCGAGGCGATGGACGGCCATCGCCTGAAGCGCGAGATCATCGCGAGCCGACTCGCCAACAACATGGTCAATCTCGGCGGGCCGACCTTCGTCCACCGCGCCGTGGAGAGCACCGCGGCGGGTGTCGACATGATCGCGCGCTCGTTCGAGGCGGGCCGCTGCATCTTCCGCTTCAAGGACCTCACCGACCGCATCAACGCGCTCGACAACAAGGCGCCCGCCGAGGTGCAGAGCAAGCTCCACGACGAGATCATCCGCCTGCTGCGCCGTCAGACCTACTGGCTGGCCCGCCGCGGCCGCGGGCTCGAGACGGCGACGCCGCTGGGCATCGACTCCGTGATCTCGGCCTACCAGCCCGGGGTCGACCAGCTGAAGGAGTGGGTCGCCGACATCATCTCCGACCACGAGACGATGGGCGTCGATGCGCGCTATGACAGCTATGTCGTCGCCGGCGCGCCGAAGGAGCTCGCCGCCGACGTCGCCCGGCTCCGGCCGCTGACCTCGTCATCCGACGTGATCGATCTCGCCGAGCGGCGCAACTGGCCGCTGGAGGCGGTCGCGCGGCTCTATCACCGCATCGGCGGACGCTTCACCTTCGACGAGCTGCGCGGCTCCGGCGGGCAGATCTCGTCGGACCTGCACTGGGACCGGCTCGCCGTCCGGCGCCTCATCGAGGATCTCTACGCCAGCCATCAGAGCATCTGCGAGGCGATGATGGTCTACGCCGAGGAGGCGGGCGGCCGGCTGCAGTCCGGCGTCGAGTCGCCGGACGCCGACTGGGCGGACTCGCTCGTGGAGTCCTGGCAGACGGTCAACGCCTCGGAAGTCGACCGCGCCGACGCCGCGATCGAGGAGCTCACCAGCTCCGGGCCCTGGACGCTGTCGAAGGTCGCGATCGCCTCGACGCAGCTGCGCGAGCTGGCCCAGTACGCGCGTCAGGGCTGATCGGCCGCGCCCGGCGAACCTCCTTGTCATCCCGGCCGACCGGAGGGAGAGCCGGGATCGACCGGACTCGCGAACCGACTTCGGGACGCGTTGTCGGTAGGTCCCGGATAGCCCTGCGGGCTTCCGGGATGACGCGCGAATCGCGAAAGTACAGCGCTCGGCCCAGCCTCACCTGCGGACGCGGCCAGGTGGTGACGGCGTCGCGGCCCCAGGCGTCGGTGCTGATGCGCGTGCGCCAGTAATTCGCCGCATCGGGCTCGCCGGTCTCGTTGACCGCACAGTCGGCGTCATGGTCCTGGCGCGACTGCCAGTAGAAAACCGGCCGGCCCAGCGCCCCGATCGCCATGCGGCGCATCGTGCGCTTCCTGTGAATCACAAACTTAGCGTGCGCACATTCTTCCATAGCCCGTTCGGCCAGCCCAATCAACGAGGCCGTACTGTATTGAGAAACAGCTTTCGCTGAGTGCGTTATTTAGTAGCGAGTGAATAAATCTGCTGCAAAAACGTTTCCAATACACCGATCGACACCTGTTTTGGATTCGCAATCTTCAATGCATAACAATTCGGTTAGCTCAAACACCCCACATGACGCATTCGAACTAGCAACAATGGTGACGATAAAGACTAACTCGACGTATCATAATTATATAGACTAGATAGCAGAATAATAGTACACTTTATTTTCACTTTTCTTATCGCGATGTCACCAGCTATGGCAACCGGACAGGAGAGAAGGACCAGACTATTTGCACCACTCTGTCCTCATCAGTGACCAAAAATACGCTTCCATCTTTGCCAAAACGCCTTAGGCGAAGCGGAACAACTTCTTGCGAATCTGACGAGCAGTTAAAAATAACTCCATTATTTTCAGAGCATGAAAATATGCTGCCCGCACGAAATCCACCTCCTTCCAAAATCGCTATAGCTGAACTGTAATTATCGCCAATTTGAATGCTGAATTTCTCACCTGAAATAATGTTTCCATACCAATACTTATTGGCGCCCTGAGGGATTGGGCTAGGCCGAGGCGCGCATCCCATTACCACTAACCCAAATATGATTCCGACCAAAACTTGATAGTGATGCCTGTTGAAACTGAGAAAGGATCGCTCTCTGATCACACCCATATTTGAACCCTCCTTAATCCAACACGTTCAGAATTCAGTCGATTTTCTGCCTGTATGGCGCTAAAAAATCGTCACTCTTCTCGCTCGTCAATTTCAATAGGGTCGCGCCAGCCCGGCGTTCTGACCGGCGGGTTGATGTCTCTGCTTGCGCCTTCTTGCGCACCCTCTACCACACCTGCCCCGGCGCAGTTGCTGTTGCAGCCTTCACCAGGCATTATCCGTGGAAATACCTGATAAGGCGTGTCGCCTGGCTGATCACGGGTCCCAAGTTGCTCGTTCATCGCTTCACCTGCGGCGATAACCTCTTCGTCAGCGATGCCCATATCCGTCAGATTTTCTACCGTCACATCGCGGCGTTCGTCTCGATCTTGCCACGCTGCGGCATCGTCTCGACCAGTATCACTCCCTGGGTCGTCACCAACACCTACCAACTGCCAGGGTTTCTCAACTCCCCCTCATTCTGAGGTCCGTACGAGTATTACTGAGCAACATTTCCATTTTCGTCAGTGACCACAATGAAAGCATGACGCCCGTCACCAGGTGTTCGGCGAAACACCACAAATGAGTCCTCCCCACTCGGATCCGTCGCGTTGAGTGGGTCATTCCCAACATACACGTACAGGTTCATCTGATCGGCGTAGCCGATGGGGCCGACCTCGAGGGTTGGCCGGGCGCGGGGGTTCCGGGTCCCCCGCTTCTGCGGGGGCGGGCAAGTCCGGGGCGAGGACGGGCGGCGTTTCCAGCTATTCGGGCCCGTCTCAAGCCAAGCCATTGTTTCGTGTTTCCCCAGCGAAAGCTGGGGCCCAGAGATGACGGACCGCGCCTCTGGAGTTCTGCGTCCTGACTGGAGTTCACCCCGGACGCCGATCCGGGGTCAGGAAAACGCGCCAGCGGTGAAAGGGCGGCGTGAACAAGGTTTCATCGCTCGGTCCTTGGGCTTGACCCAAGGACCCAGTGAGCATTCGTCGCGCGCTCCAGCCTGGGCCCTTGGATCAAGTCCAAGGGCCGAACCGAATGAGCGAAGGCGCGCGCCTCCCCTCGCCCCCAGGCGCGAGAGCGGCGAGGACGCGCGGAATTCCTTGTCATCCCGGCCGACCGGAGGGAGAGCCGGGACCTGCCGGACTCGCGAGCCTATATCGGGACGCGTTGTCGGTAGGTCCCGGATAGCCCTGCGGGCTTCCGGGATGACACGGGAATCGCGAAAGTACAGCGTCCGGCCCGGGCTCAGTACGCCCTGGCGATGAGGATGTTCTCGACGGCCTCGCGGCCGGTCACCAGGCACTTTCCGGCGACCTCGCCCTGCTCGAACGGCGCGTTGCGCACGGTGAGCTTGGAGGCCTTGAGCCGCTCGACGAAGGCGTCGAGCTCGGCGCCCGTCGGGCGCGCCCAGGGGATGCGCGCCCATTTCGCTCCGTCCTCGGCGAACAGCGCCTCGACCTCTTCCAGCGAGGCGAAGTCGTCGACGATGTTCGAGCGCAGGAAGGTCTCGGCCTGGTCGTAGAGCGCCTGCTGGATGTTCTCGCAGATGTCGCCGGCGTTGTCGGCGAACATGTCGATCGGCTCGGAGCGGACGTTCGGCTTGCCGCCGTCGAGGCGCAGCTGGTCGCGCCTGAGGAAGCTCACCGCGCCGTGCTCCATGTCGCGCGCGCCGATCTCGCAGATCACCGGCGCGCCCTTCCTGACCCAGTCCCAGCGCTTGATCTGGGCGCGTTCCGGCCGATCGTCGAGGCGCACGCGCAGCGGCTCGCCGAAGGCCTGGCCGGCGCTCAGGCGCCGCGCGAGGTCGCGGCAATACTCCAATAGCGCCTCGTCCTGGTCGCCGCCCTTGAGCATCGGGATGATGACGATCTGGCTCGGCGCGGCGCGCGGCGGCAGCCTGAGCCCGTCATTGTCGCCGTGGGTCATCACCAGCGCGCCCACGAGCCGGGTCGAGCTGCCCCAGCTGGTGGTGTGGGCGTAGCGCCACTCGCCGTCGCTGTCCTGGAACTGGATGTTCTGGGCCTTGGCGAAATTGGTCCCGAGATAGTGCGAGGTGCCCGCCTGCAGCGCCTTGCCGTCGCGCATCATCGCCTCGATCGACAGCGTGTCGACCGCGCCGGGGAAGCGCTCGTGCTCGGGCTTCACGCCGTCGATGACGGGCAGGGCGAGGGTCTCCTCGACGACCTTCTTGTACATCGCCAGCATCGCGGCGGTCTCGGCCTCGGCCTCTTCGCGCGTGGCGTGGGCGGTGTGGCCTTCCTGCCAGAGAAACTCGGACGTGCGCAGGAACAGGCGCGGGCGCATCTCCCAGCGCATCACGTTGGCCCACTGGTTGAGCTTCAGCGGCAGGTCGCGATAGCTGCGGATCCAGCGGCTCATCGCCGAGCCGATGATGGTCTCCGATGTCGGCCGGATGATCAGCGGCTCTTCGAGCTTGGCGTCGGGATCGGGCTGCAGCTTGCCGTCGATCATCGACAGGCGGTGATGGGTGACCACCGCCATCTCCTTGGCGAAGCCCTCGACGTGCTGGGCCTCCTGCTCGAAATGCTTCAGCGGGATGAGCAGGGGGAAGTAGCAGTTCTCCACGCCGTGGGCGACGATCTCGGCGTCCATCGCGGACTTGAGCCGCTCCCAGATCCCGAAGCCCCACGGCTTGATGATCATGCAGCCGCGCACGCCGGATTCCTCGGCGAGCTCGCCGCCCCGGACCGCGGCCTGGTACCAGTCGGCGAAATTGTCTTCCTGGCGGACGTCGAGCGCGTTCTTCGACACGGGGCGTTTCCCTTGTGCGATGCGGAAATCCTGTCGGCCCAGCTATAGGCGCAAACGCCCGGTCCGCGAAAGCCCGGCCAAGGCCCTAAATCTTCGGCGGGCACTCGATGTGGCAGATCTTGAGCGCATTGGTCAGCGCGACCTGGACGGCCTGGGTGATGATCAGCCGCGACGGGTTCGCCTCGCCGCCCGAGATCACCGGCGCGCGCATGTAGTAGGAATTGTAGATCCCCGCCGTCTCGAGGAGATGGCGCACCAGCACGACCGGGTTGGCCTGGCCGGCGGCGGCGGCGAGCTTCTCCGGGATGGTCTGGAGCTTGAGGATGAGCGCGGCTTCCTGGGCGTCGATCTCGAAATCCGCGACCTCGGAGGCCGGAACCGGCGCCTTTCCCCACTTCCTCAGGATCGAGCGCGCCCGGCAGGCCGAGTAGACCATGTAGGCGCCGCCGGACTTCTCGAAGCTCTCGATGGTGGCCTGGAGATCGCTCGTCGCGATCTCGACGGAACCCTTCACGTCCTGCTTGAGATCGTTGAACACCAGCGAGCCCACGGCGAGCTGCTGGGCGGCGTGGTCGACCTCCTCGGGCGTCTGGTCATCGCGTTCGTCGTACTTGGCGCGGAAATACGCCACCGACTCGGCGAGCAGGTGATTGACGTTGGCCACCGTGTCGCGGCTCGACAGCTTCTTGCCCGTCTCGGCGTCGACATAGAAGCCGAACCAGAGATGGGTGAAGTCGATCTCGCCGGGCTCGACCAGGCCGAGCGCCTCGGCGGCCTTGAACAGGCGCTCGAAATGCACCCGCTGCTCCTGGCCGACGACATAGGTCATGCGGCTCGGCGCGAAGAGTTCCTTTCGAAGCGCGATCGCGCCGATATCGCGGGTGGCGTAGATCGACCGGCCGTCGGCGCGGCGCACGACCATGCGCTCGCCGTCGGGCAGCAGCGCGACGACCGCGCCGATATCCTTCTCGATCGCCGCGGCGCGCTTGTCGCGCTCTTCCGGCTTCATCTTTTCGGCCTCGACGCGGGCGTCGAGTTTCGCGATCTCGGCGTCGGCGCGCGCGCGATCGAACAGGACGGCGGTTCCCGCCTCCAGGCAGGCGTCGACCACGCGCTCGCCGGCCTGGAAATAGAAGCTCTCGCCGAGCACCAGGTCGATATGGATGTCGAGGGCGTCGTAGAAGGCCTCGAAATCGGCGAGCGACCACTCGACCATCTTCGCCCAGAGCGCGACCTCTTCGGCGTCGCCGGCCTCGAGCTTCTCGAAGCGGGCGTCGGCGGCGCGCACGAAGTTGTGCCAGGCGCTGATCAGCTCGCCGGTGGAGTCCGCTTCGGGGAAGTAGCGCTCGAGGACCGCCTTGTCCGCGGCGGGGATGGCGTCGAAGTCGGCGTCCTCGACGGCGTATTTCTCCGCCGTGCGCCGGATCCGGTAGATCTCGAGCAGGCGTTCATTGTCGCCCATGTCGGCGGGGAAGCGGTCTTCGAAGCGCCGCCAGCCCTCGAGCGAGAAGCCGAACCCGCCGAAATCGTTGATATGATTGACCCGATAGACGTCCGCCCCGCAGGCCTCGTGCATGTTGCACAGCACGTGGCCGATGATGGTCGAGCGGATATGCCCGGCGTGGAGCACCTTGGCGACGTTGGGCGAGGAATAGTCGACGAGCACCGTCTCGTCGCCCTCGGCGTCGTTCGTCGCGAAATCCTCGCCCAGCTCGCAGATGCGCCAGGCCGCTTCGAGCAGCCAGCGATCCGTGAGCCGGAGATTGATGTACATCCCCTTGGTCTCGACCGCGGCGATCGCGTCGGCGAAGTCGGGGCCTTCGAGCACCTCGGTGATCCAGGGCAGGTGCTTGTCGATGAAGCCCTTCGGCCCGCCGTCGCGCAGCAGCTGCGGGAACTTCACCGCGATGTCGCCGCCGAACTGTTCGCGATCGATCAGGTCGAATTGCGGGCTGAGCTCGCCCCCGCCCCGGCGCTCCGACAGCGCCCGCGTGATCCGCGCCTTGAGCGCGGGCAGGGGATAGTCGGCGAAGGCCGGCGGCTCGGCTTTCGCGCGGCAGGCGAGGTATGCGTCGCGATACCGCTCGACCTCGGCCTTGAGGGCCGCATTGCGCTTGGCGAGTTCGTTCACCGGTCTCTCCGGGCTCTGGCGGGACGCGCCGGCGCCGGCGCGGGCGCCTAGGTCGGCGATGCGGCGCGTCGCGTCAAGTCCCGCCCGCGCCCACGCGAATGGTGTTCACCCGCGGCCGGGGCGCGGCTAGGCTTCGCCCCCTGAGATGGAGGACGCGCGATGACCCGAACCGGCATTCTCATTGGCGCGGCCGTATTGCTTGCGGGCGCGCTCGCCGCGGCCTTCGGGCTCGGCCTGCGCCTGACGCCGCTGGTCACGCGCGATTTCGATCCCGCCGCGGCGATCGAGGCCGCCGCGGTCTACGATGTCGAGATCGCGCGCGACGACTGGGGCGTGCCCCGCGTCATCGGCGAGACCGACGCCGACGCGGCCTTCGGCCTGGCCTGGGCGCACGCCGAGGACGATTTCCCGACGATCCAGGAGTCGCTGCGCGCGGCGCTGGGCGCGGAGATGCTCGCCGCCGACGAGGAGGAGGCGCGCACCGCCTATCTCGTCCAGCTCCTGAAGATCCGCCAAGACGTCGCCGCCCGCTACGAAACCGATCTGAGCGAAGATACGCGCGCCTACGCCGAGGGCTACGCCGCCGGGCTCAACTTCTACGCCGCGCGCAACCCGGACGAGATCGCCCGTCCCGACCTGTTCCCCGTGACCGGCGAGGACGTGATCGCGCTGTCGGCCTTCTTCAGCCCGCTCTTCTACGGCTTCGGCGAGACCGTCGGCGAGATCATGAGCCCGGAGCGCGAGCGCGACCCGGCCGAAGGTCAGGCCCTGCAGGTCCATCTGCGCGAGGGGTCCGACGTCGCGCTGGGCTCGAACGCCTTCGCCGTCGCGCCCGAACGCTCCGACGACGGCGCGACGCGGCTCGTGGTCAATTCGCACCAGCCCGTCGAGGGCCCGCTGTCCTGGTACGAGGCCCATGTCATCTCGCGCGAGGGGCTCGAGTTCGCCGGCGGGCTGTTTCCCGGCGCGCCGGCGCTGCATCTCGGGACCAATCCCGATCTCGGCTACGCCGCGACGGTGAACTATCCCGATCTCATCGACGTCTACGCGCTCGACCTGACCGAGGACGGCGCGCGTTACCGGCTCGACGGCGAAGCGCGGGAGTTCGACCGCGCGACCGCGTCGATGACCGTACAGCTCTGGGGCCCGTTCGCCTGGCGCGTCACGCGGCCCGTCGAGTGGTCGGAGCACGGCCCGGTCCTGCGCGCGCCCGACGGCGCCTACGCGATCCGCTACGCGACCATGCGCGACATCCGCTTCGGCGAGCAGGCCTACCGCATGATGAAGGCCGACAGCCTCAACGCGTTCGTCGCCGCCCTCGAGATCGGCGCGATGGGCAACACCAACCGCATCGTCGCCGACCGGACCGGGTCGATCGGGCGCTATTACGTCGCGCGCATGCCCGACCGGCCGGACGTCGACGGGGTCGACTGGTCGGGGACGCTGCCGGGCGACCGGTCCGATCTCATCTGGGACGGCTTCGCCCCGCTCGACGCGCTGCCCCACACGATCGCGCCCGATGCGGGCTATGTGCTCGACTCCAATCACAGCCCGTTCCGGGTGACGCTCGGGCCCGACGACCCCGATCCGGCGGCCTATCCCGACGCCTTCGGGATCGAGACGCGCATGACCAATCGCGGCCTGCGTTCGACGCGGCTCTTCGCCGACGACGCCGACGGCCTGACCAGCCGGGCGGAGCTGATCGCGGCGAAGTACGACGACGCCTACGCGCCCGACAGCCTCGCCGCGCGCCTGCAGGCCGCCATCGCCGGACATGAGTGGACCGATCCCGATCTGGCGGCGGCCGCCGAGGTCGCGGCCGGCTGGGACCGCCGCGCCGATGCGGACAATCGCGGCGCGGCCTCCGTGCTGATGACCTACTATCAGAACGGCGACGGCGACCTGATCGACTCCGTCCCCGAAGCGTTCCCCGCCGCCGTCGACTGGCTCGTCGAGCATCACGGCCGCGCCGATCCGCGCTGGGGCGAGGTGAACCGGCTCGAGCGCGGCGATCGCAGCCTCGGGCTCGAGGGCGGGCCCGACACGCTGCGGGCGGTTTATGGCCGGCCGAACGGCGACGGCGCGCTGCGCATGATCCAGGGCGACGGCTTCACCATGCTCGTCGAATGGACCGCGGACGGCGAGCAGGTCGTGAGCGCGGTCCACCAGTTCGGCGCCAGCAACCGGCCCGACTCGCCGCACTATGCCGACCAAATGGAGCTTTTCGCCGACGAGGATTTCCGCCGCGTGCCGATGGGCGAGGCGGCGGTCCGCGCCGCGGCTGCGGAAATCTACCGACCCGGCGCGCGCTGATCGCGGCGGGAATCGGCGTTATGATGCCCGCGGGCAGGGAGGCCTGATCGCTCCATGGGGACGCCGCGGCCGGATTTCGACCTCGTCATCATCGGCGCCGGAGTCGCCGGGCTGTCGTTGGCTGCGCGCATCGCGAGGAGCGTGCAGCGCTTCCGCGTCTGCGTCCTCGACCCGAAGCCGCGCACCGTCAATCCGCGCAGCTGGTGCTTCTGGGCTCCGGAGCGCCACGGGCTCGCGCACCTGGTGAGCGCGCGCTGGCGGCGCTGGCTGATATCCGGCGCTGACGGCGACGCCGCGGCGGGCGAGGTGGGAGCCCTGATCTACCAGCATGTCCGCGCGGCCGATTTCCAGGACGCCGCCTTCGACGCCATCGCCGGACGATCCGGTTTCTCGATCGAGCACGGCGTCCGCATCGGCGCGCTCGAGGCGCGCGACGATCACGCCTGCGCGGAGACCGGTCTCGGCCGCATCCGCGCCCGGCGGATCGTCGACACGCGACCCGGCGATCCCGTCGCCATGGCGCGCGCGCCCATGCTCCAGCTCGTCTCCGGTGCGGAAGTCGAGGCCGACGCCGACGTCTTCGACCCGGACACGGCCGGCCTGATGACGGACATGGCGGGTCATTTCGACGGGCTGCGCTTCGTTCACCTCCTGCCCTTCTCGCCGCGCCGGGCGCTCGTGGAGGCGGTGCGATTCTCGACGGGCTCGCCCGACCGCGCCGCGCGCGACGCCGATCTCGACGCGGCCCTGCAGCGCCTGGGCTTCCGCGACAGCTGGCGGGTCATTCGACGCGAACGCGCGAGCCTGCCGCTCGGGCCCGCGATCGGAGGCGGCTCGACCGGATCGATCGTGCGCGCGCCGGCGGGCGCCGGGGCGATGCGCGCGGCGACGGGCTCGGCGCTGATGCGCCTGCAGGGCTGGGCGGAGCAGAGCGCGGCGCAGCTGCAGCACGGCCGGCCGATCACGCCGCCGCGCGGAACGCCGCCGCTGCCCGCCCGGCTCGAGCGGGGCTTCCTCGCCCGGATCGCGCGTCATCCCGACGCCGCGCCGACGCTCTTTCTCCATCTCGCCCGCTCGCTGCCGGCCGACGTGCTCGCCCGCTTTCTCGGCGGCGAGGGAACGCTGCCCGATCACCTCCGCATCATGGCCGCGACGACGCGCCGGCCGGCCCGGGCGCCGCGGCGGCTGGTCGGCGCGGCGTGACCGCCGGCGGCCTCGATCCCGAACTCGACGCCTTCCTCGGCGACCCGGCGACGCATCCCGGAGCCGAAACCGTCGAGCGCATCGAGACCCACGGCGCGGTCGTCTTCCTCGCCGGCGACGCGGCCTGGAAGGTCAAGAAGCCGGTCGATCTCGGCTATCTCGACTTCTCCACCCTGGAGAAGCGCCGCGCCGCCTGCGAGCGCGAGATCGAGCTGAACCGGCCGGCCGCGCCGCAGATCTATCTCGGCGTGAGCGCGATCACCCGCCAGCCCGACGGGCGCTTGGCCATCGACGACGGCGGCGAAGTCGTCGAGTGCGCCGTGCGCATGCGTCGGTTTCCACAGGACCGCCTGCTCGACCGCCTCGCCGAGGCGGGAGAGCTCGACGTCGATCTCATGGCCCGTCTCGCAGCGGTGATCCGCGCCGCCCACGAGCGCGCCGAGCCGGCGACGGACCGGGACGGCTACGCCGATCTCGTCGCCGTGCTCGACGACAATGAACGCGCGCTGAGCGCGGCGGGCGACCGGCTCGATCCGGACGAGGTGAAGACAAGCTGTGAGGACGCGCGCGCGGCGCTGGACGCGCACGCCGATCTGATGCGACGCCGGTCGCGGGAGGGGTATGTCCGGCGCTGCCACGGCGATCTCCATCTCGCCAATATCGTGCTGCTGGACCACGAACCCGCCCTGTTCGACGCGCTGGAGTTCGACGAGGCGCTGGCGACGACCGACGTGCTCTACGATCTCGCCTTCCTGCTCATGGACCTCGCCCATCGCGGACTGACACCGCACGCCGCGCGCCTGCTCGCCCATTATCTCGCGCCGGATCCGCCAGCGGCGCTCGACGGGCTGGCGCTGCTGCCGGCGATGACGGCGCTGCGCGCCCAGGTCCGCGCCAAGGTCGCGCTCGACCGCGGCGGGGACGGGGCGACCCGCGAAGCGCGCGCCTATCTCGATCTCTCGCTCGACCTGCTCGATCCGCCCGCCCCGCGCCTCGTCGCCGTCGGCGGGCTGTCGGGGACGGGCAAGTCGACGCTGGCCGCGGCGCTGGCGCCGGAACTCGGCGGATCGCTGGGCGCGCTCGTCATCCGCGCCGATCTCGAGCGCAAGGCGCTGGCCGGCGTCGCCGAAACGGACTCGCTCGGGCCGGAATACTACACCGCCGAGATGAGCCGGGCGGTCTACGCGCGCATGCGCGACAAGGCCGGCCGCGCGCTGGCGGCCGGCCATAGCGTCGTCCTCGACGCCGTTCATGCCCGCCCCGACGAGCGCGATGCGGCCGCAGCGCTGGCGCGCGAACACGGGGTCGGCTTCGACGGTCTGTGGCTGGAGGCCTCGCCCGACACGCTCGTCGCCCGCGTCGGCGCCCGTTCCGGCGACGCCTCCGACGCCGACGCGGCGGTCGTGCGCCGCCAGCTCGGCTACGATGTCGGCGCGGTGGACTGGACGGTGCTCGACGCCGGCGTCGGGATCGACGAGACGCGCCGGCGCGCGCTGGAGACGCTTGAACGCGCCTGATCGGCCGATCGGCGCCGCGCCGCCGGATCGCGGACGCGCCTTCGCCCGATTTGCGTGCGCTCATGAGCCGCGCGGAATGCGCGACGAGTCGGTGGCGCGCCGGCGCGGACGCGTGGCATGATCATGAAAAGGCCAGCACGGGGACGAGATTATGGGCAGGCTCACGGGATTTCTGACGGCGGCGCTCGCAGCGCTGCTGGTCGCCTCATGCGGCGATCGCGGCGAGGAGCCGCGCGAACGCGAAGCGGCCGAGCGCGAGGCCGAAACGTCGCGCGAGACCGAGCCCGAACAGTTCGAGTATCTCCGTTACGCCACCGATCTCGACCAGGCCGCGCCCGAACTCTGCCTAGTCTTCTCAGGCGCGCTCGATCCAGAGATCGACTACTCGGCCTATCTCGATATCGGCGAGCCTGTCGCGCTCGCCGTCGACGGCTCGCGGCTGTGCATCGGCGGGCTGACCTTCGGCCAGACGCGCACCGTGACGCTGCGCCGCGGCCTGCCCGCCGCCGACGGCCAGGCCCTTTCCGCCGAGGAGAGCGTCACGCTGTCCTTCGCCGAGCGGCCCGCCTATGTCGGGTTCGCCGGCGACGGCGTGATCCTGCCGCGCATCGACGCCGACGGCGTGGCGATCGAAACGGTCAATGTCGAGGCCGTCGAGGTCGTCGTCGAGCGCGTCACCGACCGGGCGCTGGCCTTCCGCGAGATCGTCTCGGGCTATTCCGCCGCCGAGGACGAGTACAACTACACGCCCCAGAACGAGCGGCCCGACGAGCTCGGCGTCGAGGTCTGGCGCGGCCGGATGGACACCGAGGGCCCGGAGAACGCCGCGACGACGACCGTCTTCCCGATCGCCGAGGCGGTCGGCGAACTTGAGCCCGGCGCGTATTACGTCTCGATCGAGGACGTCGACGGCGTCGAGGATGATGACGGCCGGCCCGGCGCGCGCGCGGCGCGCTGGCTGGTGGTCACCGATCTGGCCTTCACCGCCTATCGCGGCCGCGACGGGCTCGACGTCGTGGTGCGCTCGCTGCAGACGGCCGAGCCCGAGCGCGGCGTCGAGGTCCAGCTCGTCGCGCGCTCGAACGAGATCCTCGCCGAGGCTGACACCGGCCGCGAGGGCCGCGTGCGTTTCGACGGGCCGCTCATTCGCGGCGAGGACGGGAACCGTCCGCGCCTCCTGGCGGCCTACGGGCCCGACGGCGATTTCGCCGTGCTCGATCTCACGCGCGCGCCGGTCGACCTGTCGGAGCATCCCGTTTCCGGGCGCGGCCGGACCGGCGCCGCCGACGCCTATCTCTATTTCGATCGCGGCATCTATCGTCCCGGCGAGACGGTGCGCGCCTCGGGCCTGCTGCGCGATCCGGAAGGCTTCGCGCTGACCGATCGCCCGGGCACGCTGGTGCTCACCGCGCCCAACGGGCTCGAGCACGCCAGCCAGCGCTTCGAGGCCGCCCCCGAGGCCGGCGCGGTCATCCACGCCTTCGAGCTGCCCGACGCCGCCGCGCGCGGGCGCTGGACGATCGCCGTCGAGCTCGACGGGATCGGAACGGTCGCGCGCGAGAGCTTCGCCGTCGAGGACTTCGTGCCCCAGCGCGTCGAACTCACGCTCGCCGCCGACGACGAAACGCCGATGCGGGCGGGCCAGACGCGCATGATCGAGGCCCGCGCGCGCTTCCTCTACGGCGCGCCGGGCGCCGGCCTGCCGATCTCCGGCACCGCCCGCGTCCAGGTCGATCCGAGCCCGTTCGAGAACCTTCGCGACTATCGCTTCGGCCTGCACGACGAGCAATTCTCCGAGCAGGCCTTCGCGCTGCCCGAGATCGCCGCCGACGGCGCCGGCGAGGCCTCCCTGCCCGTCGAGCCCGGCCGGCGCGGCGTCGACAGCACGCAGCCCCTGCGCGTGCGCGCCGTCGTCGAGGTCCAGGAGCCCGGCGGCCGCGCGGTCCGCGACGACGTGCGCATCCCGTATCGCCCGCGCGAGACCTATTACGGCCTGCGCTCGGAGTTCGGCGACGACCGGCCGCGGCGGCGCGAGGCGACGGCCTTCTCGCTGATCGCCGTCGACCGCACCGGCGCGATGGAGGCGGGCCGCGCCGACTGGCGCCTGGTGCGCCACGACTGGGACTATGACTGGTATCGCACCGATGGCGGCGAATGGCGCTGGCGGCGCACCCACCATGTCGTGGAGATCGAGGAGGGCCGCGTCGCCCTCGACGGCGAAAGCCCGGCGCGCATCGAGACGCCCGAACTCGATTGGGGCGATTACGAGCTGATCGTCAGCGTCGACGGCGAGGACGTCGCCAGCGACGGCTTCTGGGTCGGCTGGGGATCGCGCGCCGAGGACGGCGTCGAGGCGCCCGACCGCGTCCGCGTCGCCGGACCGGACGCGCCCGTCGGCGTCGGCGAGCGCGCGGAAGTCTCCATTCTCGCGCCCTATGCCGGTCTGGCGGAGGTCGTGGTCGCCACCGACCGGGTGCTTGAGACGCGCCATGTCCGCGTGCCCGAGGGCGGAACCAGCGTCGAGTTCACCGCCACCGAGGACTGGGGCGCCGGCGCCTATGTGATGGTCTCGGTCTATACGCCGCGTGATGCGGTCACGCAGCCGCGGCCGCGCCGCGCCGTCGGGGTGACGCACCTGCCCGTCGACGTCTCGGAACGCACCTTCGAGGTCGCCGTCGAGGCCCCCGAGGTGATCGAACCCAACCAGACCTACGATTTCACCATCGAGGCGACGGACGGCCCGCGCCGCGAGGCGACGTGGGTCACGCTCGCCGCCGTCGACGAGGGCATCCTGCTGCTGACCGGTTTCGACTCGCCGAACCCGGTGGAGCGCTTCTTCGGCAAGGCCCGCCTCGGCGTCGACCTGCTGGACGATTACGGCCGCCTGCTCGATCCGAACCAGGGCGCGGCCGCGCCGATCCGCTCCGGCGGCGACCAGATCGGCGGGGCGGGGCTGACCGTCGTGCCGACGCAGACCGTGGCGCTGTTCTCCGGCCCCGTGCGTCTGGACGGGAACGGCCGCGCCGAAGTCAGCCTCGACATTCCCGACTTTAACGGCGAGCTGCGGCTGATGGCCGTGGCCTGGTCGGAGAGCGGAGTCGGGGCGGGCGCGCGGCCCGTCACGGTGCGCGATCCGGTGCCCGCCGAACTCGTCCTGCCGCGATTCCTGGCGCCGGGCGACGAGGCCCAGGCGACCGCCACGCTCGACAATGTCGCCGGCCCGGGCGGCGACTACGCCGCATCGATGTCGGCGACGGGCCCGGTCGAGATCCTTGACGACGCCTTCAGCATCGACCTGCCGCAGGGCGAGCGCCGGGACGTGCCGGTCGACCTGCGCGCCCGCGACGAGGGGATCGCCGAGATCGTGATCGATGTCGACGGGCCGGGCGATTTCGCGGTCGGCAGTTCCTATCCGATCCAGGTGCGTTCGCCCTACCTGCCGACGAGTTCGATCGAGCGCGTCGTTCTGGACGCCGGCGAGAGCTACACGCCGGCCGGCGACATGCTCGACGCCTATGTGCCCGGCTCGGCGAGCCTGCAGGTGAGCGCGTCGGTCACGCCGATCGACGTCTCGGCGCTTTACGAGTCGCTGTCGCGCTACCCCTACGCCTGCACCGAGCAGCTCGTCAGCCGCGCCCTGCCGCTGGTCTACGCCGGCCGGCTCGCCGCGCTGACCGACGCCGACGGTCCCGCCGACGCCGGGCTGGAGATCCAGGAGGCGATCGAGACGCTGCTCTCGCGCCAGAGCAATGACGGCGCCTTCGGGCTGTGGCGGATCGGCGATCGCAACGCCTCGCCCTGGCTCGGCGCCTATGCGGCCGACTTCCTCAGCCGCGCCGCCGAGGCCGGCCATCCCGTCCCGCCCGCCGCGCTCGATCGCGCGCTGTCGGCGCTCAGGCCCGTGGCTCGCGGCGAGCTTTATCGCGTCACCGGCTACGAGACGGACTCGTTCCGCTATCGCTGGAGCAAGGACACGCGCGACCGGCTGGTCCATCGCAGCTCGGCCTACGCCAACTACGTGCTGGCCCGGAACGGCCGGGCCGACCGGTCGCGGCTGCGCTACATGCATGACGAGATGCTGCGCGACATCGAGAGTCCGCTGGCGCGCGCCCAGATCGGCGCCGGGCTGGCGGCGATCGGCGATCGCTCGCGGGCCGTCAGCGCGTTCGAGGCCGCCGTCGATGCGCTCGGCTACGAGAACGAGGGCGATTACTACCAGTCGCCGCGGCGCGATCTCGCCGGCGTTCTGGCGCTCGCCGCCGAGGCGGGTCTGAGCGACCGCGTCGCCGGGCTCGTCGCCCGCGTCCAGCAGGAGCTGCCCGAGCCGCGCCGCCTGACCACGCAGGAGAAGGCCTTCCTGATCGTCGCCGCCGGCGCGGTCGCCGGCGACCGGGACGAGGTCTCGATCCGCTATGACGGCGACGCGCCCGATCCGACCGCGGTGACGTTCGACCGGGCTTCGCTGGCCGAGGCGGGAACGTTCACCAACAGCGGCGAGCAGCCGGTCTGGGTCACCGCGCTCGCGCGCGGCGCGCCGGCCAGCGCCCCGCCGCCGGCCTCGTCGGGCCTCACCGTAACGAAGACGATCCGCGACACGGCGGGCCGGCCGGCGAACCTGTCGGCGCTGTCCCGCGGCGACCGGCTGATCGTGTCGATCTCGGTGCGCGCCGACGAGCAACGCGTCACGCCGCTGGTCGTGGCCGACCTGCTGCCGGCGGGCTTCGAGATCGAGGCGGTGGTCCAGCGCGCCGAGACGACGCAGACCGGGGTCTATTCCTGGCACAACGATCTCTCGACGCCGAGCATCGCCGAGGCGCGCGACGACCGGTTCGTCGCCGCCATCGACATCCGCGACGACGACGCGGTCGAGCTCGCCTATCTCGTGCGCGCCGTGACGCCGGGCCGCTTCGCCATGCCCGGCGTCGTCGCCGAGGACATGTATCGCCCCGAGGTGTTCGGCCGGTCCGCCCCCGGGGAGGTCGTGATCTCGCCGTGAGCCGGCTTCGCGCCCTGCCCTGGCGGGAGGCCGCGATCGTGATCGCGGCCGGGGCGGTCAATCTCGCGCTGACGGGGCTTCTCCTCGACCGGGTCTTCCCGCCGCCGGTCGAGCGCGCCGGCGCGATCTCGACCGTCGTCGCCGACCGCGGCGGGCGGCCCTTGCGCGCCTTCCCCGTCGAGGAGGGGCGCTGGCGGCTCGCCGCCGATCTCGACCGGCTCGACCCGGCCTTCGTCGAGGCGTTGATCGCCGTCGAGGACAAGCGCTTTCACGACCATGCCGGGGTCGATCCGCTGGCGGTCCTGCGCGCGGCCGGCTCGGCGATCGCCAACGGGCGGATCACGTCTGGCGCCTCGACGATCACCATGCAGACCGCCCGGCTGCTGGAGCCGCGGCCGCGCACGCTCGCGTCGAAGGCGATCGAGGCGTTCCGGGCCGTTCAACTCGAGGCCCGGCTCACCAAGCGCGAAATCCTCGAACTCTATCTCACGCTCACGCCCTATGGCGGCAATCTGCAGGGCGTGCGCGCGGCGAGCTGGGCCTGGTTCGACCGCGAGCCCGACCGGCTCACGCCCGACCAGATCGCGCTCCTGATCGCGCTGCCCCAGGCGCCGGAGGCCCGTCGTCCGGATCTCCGGCCCCGGGCCGCCGTCGCCGCGCGGGCGCGCATTCTCGGCCGCATGGCGGACCTCGACCTGATCAGCCCGGACCGCGCCGCCGACGCCGCCGAGGCGCCCGCCCCGGATCGCCACGCCTTCCCCGGCGAGGCCTGGCACGCCGCCGAGACCGTGCGCCGCCGCGCCGGCGCCGCCGAGGCGCGCTCGACGCTCGACATTGCGCTTCAGCGCGAGGCCGACCGGCTGGTGCGCGCGCTCGCCGAGGAGGCGGGCGAAGGCGTCCAGGCCGCCGCCGTCATTGTCGAGATCGACGGCCGCGCCGTGCGCGCCGCGGTGGGTTCGGCGGGCCGCGACCGCGCCGGCGGCTGGCTTGATCTCACCGACCGCGCGCGCTCGCCGGGCTCGACGCTCAAGCCGCTCATCTACGCGCTGGCCTTCGACGACGGCGTGGCCGCGCCCGACACGCTGATCGAGGACCTCCCGCGGCGGTTCTCGGGCTATCAGCCGGAGAATTTCGACCGCGCCTTCCGCGGCGAGGTGACCGTCGGCCAGGCGTTGCAGCATTCGCTCAACGTGCCCGCCGTCCACGTTCTCGACGCCGTCGGGGCCAACCGCTTCGCCGCCGCGCTCGATTTCGCCGGCGGCGAGCCGGTCCTGCCCCGCTCGGCGGAGTCCGACGCCGGGCTCGCCGTGGCGCTGGGCGGGCTCGGCCTGAGCGCGCGCCAGCTCGCCGCGCTCTACGCGGCGCTGGGCGACGAGGGCCGGGCGCTGCCGCTGGCCTGGACGCCCGAGGCCGCGGCGGCGAACCGGGCGCGCGAAACTCATCGCTTCGTCAGCCCCGAGACCGCCGGCGAAGTGCTCGATATCCTGCGCCGCGCGCCCGCCCCGCCGGGCCGGATGCCGTCGGGCCTCGCCGCCGGCGCGCCGGACATCGCCTTCAAGACGGGCACCTCCTACGGCTTCCGCGACGCCTGGGCGGCGGGCGTGGCCGGCGGATACGCCGCGGTGGTCTGGGTCGGCCGGCCCGACGGCGCGCCGCGTCCGGGCGAAACCGGCCGGGACGCCGCCCTGCCCGCGCTGTTCGACCTGTTCGACGCCGTCGCGCGCACCGATCCCGGCTTCCGGACGCCGCGCCGGGAGGTCGCGGGCGCCGACCCGACGCCGGCGGCGCTGGCCCGCTTCGCTCCCGCGACCGCGCCGCCGCAGATCCTGTTTCCGCCGGACGACGCCGAGGTCTGGTCGGAGCGCCCCGGCCGGGAATTCGTCCTGGCCGCGCGCGGCGCTGGCGATCTCGACTGGTATGTCGAGGGCGAGGCGGCGCCCGCCGACGCCGCTGGCCGGCCGGTCTGGGCGCCGCAGCGGCCGGGTTTCTATCGCCTGACCGTGGTCGATCGCGCCGGCCGGGAGAGCACGACGCGGGTGCGCGTGCGCATGCCGTAAACCCCGAATTTTGAACGCATCGACTGGAGCCGCGTTGTCTCCGGCGTGCTAGACGTTTCGATCCGCCACCGTGAAAGGAGCCCGATGGCCGCGCCCGGACTGTTCGACGACTACGATCCCGGCGACGCCTTCTGCGAGATCACGGGGCGAAAGTCCGACCGCGAGATCCAGCGGCTCTTCCTCAAGCGGCTGGGGCGCAAGAACCTGAAGACGCTCGGCCGCCGGAAGAAGCAGGCCGAGGACGAGCTCTACAATCTGGGCATCACCTTCACGGTCTATTCCGGCGAAGAGACGATCGACCGCATCCTGCCCTTCGACGTCATTCCCCGTCCGATCACGGCCGAGGACTGGGCGGAGCTCGAGGCCGGCGTGGTCCAGCGCATCGAGGCGCTGAACCTGTTCCTCCACGACATCTATCACGACCGGAAGATCCTGAACGACGGCGTGGTGCCCGCCGATCTCGTGCTCAAGAACAAATACTATCTCGAGGAGATGGAGGGCGTGGATCCGCCGGCGGGCGTCTACACCCATATCTGCGGAACCGATCTCATCCGCGACGTCGACGGGTCCTTCCTGGTGCTCGAGGACAATTGCCGCGCCCCGTCGGGCGTGAGCTACGTCATCGAGAACCGGCACCTGATGATGCGCTCCTTCCCCGATCTCATGGAGAATGCGCGCATCCGCCCGGTCTCGGACTACGGCGTGCGCCTGCGCGAGAAGCTCGCCGAGAGCGCGCCGGCCGGCGTCGACGATCCGCGCATCGTCCTGATGACGCCGGGCATCTTCAACTCGGCCTATTTCGAGCATGTCTTCCTCGCCCGCGAGATGGGCGTGCCGCTCGTCGAGGGCCGCGACCTGTTCGTCGACGAAGACGACCGGGTCTTCATGAAGACGGTCGGCGGACCGGAGCCCGTCCACGTCATCTACCGGCGCATCGACGACGATTTCCTCGATCCCGAGGTGTTCCGCGAGGACTCGATGCTGGGCACGCCGGGCCTGATGCGCGCGATGAAGGCCGGCGAGGTCGCCATCGCCAACGCGCCCGGCGCCGGGGTCGCCGACGACAAGGCGATCTACGCCTACCTGCCGGAGATCATTCGCTACTATCTGGACGCCGAGCCGATCCTGAAGAATGTGCGCACCTGGATCTGCCGCGATCGGGAGGACCGGGCCTATGTGCTCGACCATCTCGACGAACTCGTCGTGAAGCCGGTCGGCGAATCCGGCGGCTACGGCATCGTCGTCGGGCCGAAGTCCACGAAGAAGGAGCGCGACGAGGTCGCCAGGGCGATCCGGCGCGATCCGAAGAACTATATCGCCCAGCCCATGATCGCGCTGTCGGTCTGTCCCACCCTCACCAGCGAGGGCGTCGCGCCGCGCCACGTCGATCTCCGCCCGTTCGCGGTGACGGGGAAGTCGACGTGGGTGCTGCCGGGCGGGCTGACGCGCGTGGCCATGCGCAAGGGCTCCATCATCGTCAATTCCAGCCAAGGCGGAGGGTCGAAGGATACCTGGGTCCTCTCATAACCTGCTCTCGCGCTTCGCGGAGCATGCTTTCTGGCTCGGCCGCTATGTCGAGCGCGCGGAGAATCTCGCCCGCCTGCTGGCGGTGACCGAAAGCTTCGCGGCCGGCGACGACGACGAGGCGGCCTGGGCGTCCCTGCTGCATACCTTCGTCGACGCCGAGGCCTTCGCCGCCACCGGCAAGCGCCGGACGGGGCTCAACGTGGCGCGCTGGTATCTGATCGACCGGACCAATCCGGGCTCGGCCGTCAGCGCGCTCGGCGCCGCCCGCGAGAATGCGCGCGCGCTCAGGCACCTCATCCCGGTGGAGATCTGGAAGCAGATCAACATGCTCTACGGCGAGATGGCCGGCATCAGGTCGCGGCAGGTCTCCCTGCCCAAGCTCAACGGGATCTGCGAGCGCATCCGGCTCGGCTGCCAGACCCACCAGGGCATCGTCGACGGCGCCTGGTATCGCGACGAGGCGTGGCTGTTCCATCGCATCGGCTGCGAGCTCGAGCGCGCCGACCAGACGACCCGGCTCGTCGACGTGAAGTACTACCAGCTGCACGGCGATGCGGAGATCGCCGACGACGAGGACGCGCCGCGTCCCGACATCGTCTGGTGGAATTCGCTGCTGCGCTCGGCGTCGGGCTATCACGCCTTCCGGCGGCGTTATCCGCTGACCGCCGGGCCGGCCGACGCCGCGGGCTTCCTGCTGTTCGACAGCGATTTTCCGCGCTCGGTGCGGCTGTCGGCGCTGTCGGCCTTCGACCGGCTGCGCGAGCTCGAGGAGGATTACGGCGCGCCGCCCGGCGAGGCGCTCGCCGCGGCGCGCGCGCAGCTGCTCGATCGGTTCGCCGACCGGCCGAAGCGTCTGATCGGCCGACCGCTCCACACCTATCTGGACCGGCTGCAACAGGACCTCATCGATGTGGCCGCCGCGCTCCGCGCGCGGTATTTCGACCCCGGCGGGTGAGCGCGCGACGAAGGCGGAAGCGCCGAACGAGGAATCACGGCAGACATGACCTCCGAGCAATGGACATCGAGCGAGGCCGCCGTGGACAATCCCGTCGGAGTGCGCACCGATCTCTTCCAGGTGCGCCACGTCACCCGGTACCGCTACGACAGGCCGGTGAGCTTCCGCATGCACCGCGGCATGTTCCGGCCGCACGACTCCCCGGATCTGCGGCTGCTCTCCATTCGTTTCGACACGCAGCCCGAGTCCGGGATCCGGTGGGTCCACGACGTGTTTTCGAACGCCGTGACGGTGTTCGAGTTCGCCGCGCCGGCCGACACGCTCGAAATCGCGTGCACGTTCGAAGTGATACGTTCGTCCTCGCACCAGCCGAACTTCCCGATCGCGGAGACGGCGCGGCGCTATCCCTTCTCCTACGAGGCCGAGCAGTATCCCGACCTCAATTCCTGCATCGCGCCGCAATACGATGATCCCGACGGCCGGGTGCGCGCCTTCGCCGAGCGCTTCGCCCACGAATCCGGCGGCGACACCTGGTCGATCCTCGAGCGGATGAACGCCGCCATCCACGCCGATCTGCGTTACGACCGGCGCGAGGAGCCCGGCGTCCTGCCGCCCAACGAAACGCTGAGGGGCGCATGCGGCTCGTGCCGCGACTTCGCCGAGCTGATGTGCGAAGCGGTCCGCCGGCTCGGCTTCGCGGCGCGTTTCGTGACCGGGTATCTCTACGATCCCGCCCGGGACGAGCGCGCCGCCGTCGATCGGACTCAGGTCCGCGGCGCCGGCGCCACCCACGCCTGGGTGCAGGTCTTCCTGCCCGGCGCAGGCTGGGTCGAGTTCGATCCGACCAACGGCGAGATCGCCTCGGGCAAGCTCATCCGCACCGGCGTCGCCCGCCTGCCGAGCCAGGCCGTGCCGCTCGTGGGGTCGTTCGAGGGCGCCTCGGCGGATTTCGTGGGCATGGACGTCGAGGTCGAGGTGACGACCCTCGCCCCGCCGCTGACCGGATGACGGCCGAACCGCGCGGCGACCTCTCCGAGGCCGAGGCCGCCGAAGCCGGCCCGCGGCTGTGGCTGGTCGCCACTCCGATCGGCAATCTCGAGGACATGAGCTTCCGGGCGATCCGTGTTCTGAAGGAGGTCGACGCGATCGCCTGCGAGGACACGCGCGTCACCCGGTCCCTGCTCGAGCATTTCGACATTCCGGCGAAACAGGTCTTCGCCTGTCACGAGCACAACGAGGCCGCCAGCGCGGCCGGGATCGTCAAGTTGATCGAGGACGGAAAATCCGTCGCGCTGGTCAGCGATGCGGGCGCGCCGGCGGTGTCCGATCCGGGCTATCGCGTCGTGCGCGCCGTGCTCGACGCGGGCCTCGAGGTGAGCGCGGTTCCCGGACCGTCGGCGGTGCTCGCCGCGCTCACCGTGTCGGGCCTGCCGACGGACCGTTTCACTTTCATCGGCTTCGGGCCGCGCAAGCCGGGCAAGCGCAAGCGCTGGCTCGAGGCCTTCGCCGACGATCCGTCGACCATCGTGCTCATGGAGAGCCCGCAGCGCCTCGCCGAGACGCTGGCCGACGCGCTCGCCGTCCTCGGCGATCGTCGCGCCGCCGTCGCGCTGGAGCTCACCAAGAAGTTCGAGCGCGTCCATCGCGGCCGCCTGAGCGAGCTGATCGAACGCTACGCCGAGCCCCCGCGCGGCGAGGCGACCGTGGTGGTCGAGGGCGCGAAGACCCGCCGCGAGAAGGTCAACAAGTACGCGCCCGACGGCGGCAAGAAGGCGCGTTAGTCCGCGGCCTTGCGGATGCGCGCGGTGAAGAAGCCCTCGAGGAATTCGCTCGGCCGGATGCGCATCGCATGCGTCAGCGCCGGCTCGTAGTTCGCGCCTTCCCAATTCGTCCGTCCCGGCGTCTCGCCGGGGACGTCCAGCGGAATCGGCTCGAGATCGGCGTCGTCGCGATGCTTCACGAGATGGCTGACCGGCGCCTCGTTCTCCTCCGGCGCGAAGGTGCAGGTCGAGTAGACGAGCAGCCCGCCGGGTTTGAGCAGCTTCCAGGCCGACATGAGCATCCTTTGCTGCAGGCGTGAGTATTTCCGGATGCGCTCGAGCGACCAGTAGCGCAGCGCGCCGGCGCGCGAGAGATCGACCATGCCCTCGCCGGTGCACTGGGCGTCGATGAGGATGCGGTCGAACGCCGCCTCGATGAACTTGTCGGCGTACTGGGCGGGATGGGTGGTGATCGTTTCGGCGTTCACGCCCAGCAGTCCGATCACCTCTTCGAGCTTGGCGATCCGCGCGGGGATGCCGTCATTGAGCCAGAGGCGGGCGGTGTTGTTCGTGATCGCGGCGATGTGGGCCGACTTGCCGCCGGGCGCGGCGCACAGGTCGAGGATGCGCTGGCCCGGCCGCGCGTCGAGCGCGAGCGGGGGGATGAAGCTCGCCGCGTTCTGGATATAGACGTCCCCGTTCGCGAACAGCGCGCTCTCGGAAACGAGCGCCTTCGGCGAATGCAGGTGGAAGCAGTCGGGCGCCCAGGCGATCGGCGCGCGCTCGACGCCGAGCGCGGCGAGATCGGCCTCGATGTCGGCGCGCGGGCGCGTCGACAGCGTGTTGACGCGGATCGACTGTTTCAGCGGCGTCGAGGCGAGCGCCTCGGCCTCGGCCGGCGGGACGTCGAAGATGTTCGCCACGCGGTCGATGAAAACCGCGCGCGGATCGCGGCCGCCGCCCGGCCTGCCGCCGGTCCGTTTCGAGCGTTTCTTCGCCATGCCGCGCACCATGCGCGCGGCGGCCGCCGGCGCAAGCCCTGCGACACGGCGGCCGCTCGACGCGCCGGGGTCGGTCTGGTTAACGTTCGTCCGACATCACCATGAGGGAGCCTGGAATGCAGTATCTCGCGAAAGGGGCCGTCCTGGCGGCCTGCGCCTCGCTCGTCGGTGTTCCGGCGTTCGCGCAGGAGCGCGACATGACGATCGAGGACGTCTTCGAGATTCGCCATGTCGGTTCGGCGGCGCTTTCGCCGGACGGCGGCCATATCGCCTACACGCTGACCGACCCCCGCAACGTCGTCGCCGGCGAGGAGAACGGCGCATCGGACGCGCATCTCTGGATCGCCCCGGTCAACGGCGAAGGCCGTCCCTATGTCGCCGGCGACATTCGCGTCGGCGACGTCGCCTGGCGTCCCGGGGCGGGCACCGTCACCTTCACCGCGCAGCGCGAGGGTGACGAGGTTTCCACGCTCTACGAGATCGATCCCGACGGCGGCGAGGCTCAGAAGCTGTTCGCCCACGACACGGCGATCTCCAGCTATGCCTGGGGGCCGCGCGGCGAGCAGCTCTATTTCGTCGCCGGGGAAGAGATCGACGCGATCAACGAGGGCTTCGAGGAGCGCGGCTTCCGCGTCAATGTCTACGAGGAGAATCTGGCCTTCTCGCGGGTCTGGCGCGTCGACGTCACGGCGGACGAGGCCGAGGCCGCCGCGCTGGAGCTCGAGGGTCACGCCTCGGCGGTGGAGATTTCGGATGACGGCCGTCGCCTCGCGGTCGCGCTCCAGCCCACCCCGCTCATCGACGACTACTACATGAACCGCCGCTGGCATGTCGTCGACGCCCGCGACGGCGACGTCGTCAGCGTGATCGAGACCCCCGGCAAGACCGGCGACGCGGAATTCTCGCCGGACGGCCGCAGCCTGGCCCTGCTCGCCGGCGTCGATCGCAACGACACGATCGCCGGAACGCTTCATGTCGCCGACGCGCGCACGGGCGAGTTCTCCGCCATCGCCGCGGACGCCGAGCAGCACGTGATGGATTTCGAATGGGCGGGCGAGGACGAGATCGTCGCGCTGGTCCACGCCGGCCTGACGAGCGCGCTCGCCACCTATTCGACCGACGGCGAGGAGCTCTCCCGCGTCGCCCAGGATGACACGGTGATTCACGGGATCGATCTGCACCGCGCCAGCGGTCGTCTCGCCGCCGTCGCCGATGCGCCCGGTCATCCGCGCGAGCTGTTCAACGGCGCGGTCGACGGCGATCTCGCGCGCAACGGCGATCACAATCCCTGGCTCGACGATGTGCGGCTCGGCGAGCAGCGTGGGTTCGAGTACGAGTCCCGCGACGGGCTCAGGGTCGAGGGCGTGCTGATCACGCCGCGCGGCGAACGTCCGGAGGGCGGATGGCCGCTCATCCTGACCGTTCACGGCGGACCCGAGGCGCACTACTCCAACGGCTGGCTGACGGGCTACTCGACGGCGGGCCATGTCGGCGCCGGGCGCGGCTTCGCGGTGTTCTACCCGAACTATCGCGGCTCGACCGGCCGCGGCGAGGACTTCACCAAGCTGCACCAGGACGACTACGCCGGCGGCGAGTTCAACGATCTCGTCGACGGCGTGAACGCGCTCGCCGAGGCCGGGATCGTCGACCGCGACCGCGTCGGCATCACCGGCGGCTCGTACGGCGGCTACGCCTCGATGTGGGGCGCGACGGCGCTGTCCGAGCACTTCGCCGCCTCGGTGGCCTTCGTCGGCATCTCCAACCAGATCTCGAAGGTCGGCACGACCGACATCCCCACCGAGATGTACCACGTCCACGCGCGTCGCTGGCCGTGGGAGGACAACTGGATGAACCTGCTGGAGCGCAGCCCGGTCTATCACGCGGGGAATTCCGAGACTCCGACCCTGATCCTGCACGGCGAGGAGGACACGCGCGTTCACCCGAGCCAGTCGATGGAGCTCTACCGGAACCTCAAGCTGCGCTCCGCGGCGCCGGTGCGGCTGATCACCTATCCCGGCGAGGGTCATGGCAATGATCGCGCCGCCGCGCAGCTGGACTATGCGCATCGTCTGTTCCGCTGGATGGAGCACTACCTCACGGGCGAAGGCGGCGAACCGCCCGCCCCGGGGCTCGACTACGCCGACATCCTCGGCGAGGAGGCCGACGGCGAGGAGTGATCCCCGCCTGACGACCACGCAGACGCGCCGGGTCCCGGGGCCCGGCGCGTTCGCGTTCGGGGGCTCGCCTCGCCGGGCCGCCCGGTCTAGCTTCGCCGAAAATCACAGCATCAATGCGGGAGGGCCCGAATGGCCGAACAGGATCTGTCGCTCGAAGGCAAGGTGGCGCTGGTGGCCGGCGCGAGCCGGGGCATCGGCGAGGCGACGGCGAAACGGCTGGCGCGCAACGGCGCGACCGTGATCGCCGCCAGCCGCAAGATCGCCGATTGCGAGACCGTCGCCGAGGCGATCCGCGCCGACGGCGGAAAGGCGCGCGCCATGGCGCTGCATCTCGGCGAGGCCGAGCATCGCGCCGCGGCGCTGGATTCGATCCGCAGCGAGGAAGGCCGGCTCGACATCCTGGTCAATTGCGGCGCGACCAGCCCCTATTTCGGCGCCGCGATCGACACGCCCGAAAGCGCCTGGGACAAGACGTTCGACGTCAATCTCAAGGGCCCGTTCTTCCTGTCCTCGGACGCGATCCGGATGATGAAGGAGACCGGCGGGGGAGCCATCGTCAACGTCGCCTCGATCAACGGGATGCGCCCGGGCTTTTTCCAGGGCGCCTACTCGATCACCAAGGCGGCGATGATCTCGATGACCCAGGTGCTCGCCCAGGAGCACGGCGCCGACGGAATCCGGGTCAATTCGCTGTGCCCGGGGCTGACCGAGACCAAGCTCGCCTCGGCGCTGACCTCGAGCCCGGAGCTCGACGACATGATGAAGCGCAATTTCTCGATCCAGCGCGTCGGCCAGCCCGAGGACATGGCCGCGGCAATCCATTATCTCGCCAGCGACGCGTCGAGTTACATGACCGGCCAGACGCTCGTCGTCGACGGCGGCATTCTCTCGCGCGGCCCGCTCTGAGGGTCATGGGCGAACTCATCGACATATCGCCCGCCGTCGCGCCCGGCCTGCCCGTCTGGCCCGGCGACACGCCGGTGGCCTTCGAGCGGACGTGGGGCATGGAGGCCGGGTCGCCGGTCAATGTCTCGAAGACGGTGATGAGCACGCACACCGGCGCCCACGCCGACGCGCCGCTGCACTACGCCGCCGACGGCGCCGACATCGCCTCGGTCGACCCGGCGGCCTATGTCGGCCCGTGCAGCGTCGTTCACGCCATCGATCCGGGGCCGGCCGTGAGCGTCGATCAGGTCGAGGCGGGGCTGGCGCGTATCGGGCCGGACGCGCCGGTCGAGCGCGTGCTGATCCGGACCTACCGGGCCGCGCCGGTGACCGCGTGGGATCCGGCCTTCGCGGCTGTCGCGCCCGAGACGATCGACTGGCTCGCCGATCGGGGCGCGCGGCTCATCGGCGTCGACACGGCCTCGCTGGACCCCCAGGAGTCGAAGACCATGGACGCCCACAAGCGGGTCGCCGCCTGCGACATGCGCATTCTCGAGGGGCTCGTGCTGGACGCGGTGGAGGAGGGCGTCTACGAGCTGATCGCCCCGCCGCTCAAGCTCGCCGGTCTGGACGCCGCGCCGGTGCGCGCGCTCCTCAGGAGGCTGCCGTGACGACCGCGCCGACCCGAGACGACGCCGAGCGCCTCGACCGCGCCGATCCGCTCGCCGACCGGCGCGCGCTTTTCGACCTGCCCGAGGGCGTGATCTATCTCGACGGCAATTCGCTCGGCCCGCCGCCGAAGGCCGCGCTGTCCGCGCTGGACCGGGCCGCCCGCGAGGAATGGGGCCGCGACCTCATCAAGTCATGGAACACCGCCGACTGGATCGGCCTGTCGCATCGCACCGGCGACCGGATCGCGCGCCTGATCGGCGTCCCGGAAGGCTCCGTCCTGTGTGCGGACTCCGTGTCGGTGAACCTCTTCAAGCTCGCCGCCGCGCTGGTGAACGCGGGCGCGAAGGGCGTCGCCGTGGAGACCGGCGACTTCCCGACGGACGGCTATATCCTCGAGGGTCTGGCGCGGCTGTCGACGGCGGGCTTTTCCCGCATCGAGCCCGGCGCCGGCGTCGCCGGCCTGCCCGAGGGGACGGGCGTGTTGGTCAAGAGCGCGGTCCATTACCGCACCGCCGAGATCGCCGACATCGCCGCCGAGGAGGCCGCCGCGAAGGCCGCCGGCGCGTCGATCATCTGGGATCTCTCCCACGCCGCGGGGCTGGTCGACTTGAAGCTCGCCGCCGACGGGGCGCGCTACGCCGTGGGCTGCGGCTACAAGTTCCTCAATGGCGGGCCGGGCGCACCGGCCTTCGTCTACTGCCATCCCGACGAAGCCGACCGCCTGCAGCAGCCGCTCTCGGGCTGGATGGGCCACGCAAGACCCTTCGACTTCGCCGAGGGCTACGAGGCGGCGTCCGGGATCGCGCGCTTCGGGGCGGGCACGCCGCCGGTGCTGTCGATGACGGCGCTCCACGCCGCGCTCGACGCCTACGCCGACATCGACATGGCCGAAGTCGAGGCGAAGGCGCGCGCGCTCGGCGATCTTTTCCTCGACCGTCTTGCGCCGCTGGGGCTGGAGAGCGTCTCGCCGGGCGCCGGCGCGCGCCGCGGCGGGCATGTCAGCCTGCGCCATCCCGAGGGCTACGCCATCGTCCAGGCGCTGATCGCGCGCGGCGTGATCGGCGACTTCCGCAGCCCCGACATCATGCGTTTCGGCTTCAGCCCGCTCTATCTCTCCCACGCCGACGTCTTCGACGCCGCCGAGCAGATGGTCGACGTCATCGAGACCCGCGCCTTCGAAGATCCCGCCTTCCGGACCCGCGCCGCCGTCACCTGACGCGGTCTTGCGCCCATGGCGCCGCGGGATCAGGGTGTTCCGCAGTCAGGATCGGGGGCGCGGCATGAAGTGGATCATCCGGATCGCGGGCGGGGTCGTCGTTCTCGGGGCGATCCTCGCGCTGCTCGCCTACGGGCCCGGCTCGCTCGACGCGCGGTACTTCGATCCGACGCCGCCCGATCCCGAGCTCGAAGCCCTGTTCGCCGAGCCGGCCAGCCCGGCGCGGACCGAGCCGGGCCTGTTCGGCGCGGAGGATCTCGAGCCCGGGCCCGACGGCCGGCTCTACGCCAGCCTGGCGGACGGGCGCATCATGGCTCGCGGCCTCGAGGGCGGCTGGCGGGAAGTCGCCGACACGGGCGGCCGGCCGCTCGGTCTCGCCTTCGGACCCGACGGCGCGCTCCATGTCGCCGACGCGCTGCAGGGCCTCCTGCGCCGCGAGGACGACGGCTGGCGCGTGCTCGCCGAGCCGGGGGATTTCCCGGACCTCACCTTCACCGACGACCTCACCGTGACCGCCGACGGGACGGTCTATGTCAGCGACGCCTCGGCGCGCTACGGCTACGGCGAGTACATGACCTCCCTGTGGGAGGGCGAGCAGACCGGCCGACTGATCGCGATCGGGCCGGACGGCGAGCGGGCAACGCTCGTCGACGGCATGGCCTTCGCCAACGGCGTCGACCACGATCCCGCCTCCGGCGACGTCTTCCTCGCCGAAACCTGGGCGGCGCGGGTCCATGTTCTCGATCCCGGGACCGGCGAGACGCGCGTGCTGATCGACGGCCTGCCGGGCTATCCCGACAACATCCACTGGGACGCCGAGCGCGAGGTGCTGTGGATCGCGCTGCCCTCGCGGCGTTCGGCCGAGCTGGAATCGCTGCATCCGCGGCCGTTCGTGAAGCGCCTGTCGCGCCGGGTCATGGACGTCGTCGGCGAGCCGCCCTTGCCGACGCGGCCGGTGATGGCGCTCGCGGTGGATCGCGAAGGCCGCCCCGTCCACGCGCTCTACGGCCCGGACGACCAGGATTTCGGGATCACCACGGCCGCGCCCTGGGAGGGCCGCATCTGGGTCGCCGGGCTTGAGCGCGAGACCATCGACGCCTACGCCCCACCCCCGCCGATCGAGCGGGACGCGCAATGAAAGCCGCCCTGGTCACGGGCGGTTCGAGCGGGATCGGGCTGGCGCTGTCGCGCCGCCTCGCCCTGCAGGGCCGGCCGCTGCTCTGGGCGTCGCTGTCGGAAGACGAGATCGAGGGCGCGAAGTCCGCCATCCGTCACAGCATCCCCGACGCTCGCATCCACGGTCTCGCGATCGATCTCGCCGAGCCCGGCGCCGCGCAGGCCGTGTTCGACTGGGCGACGGCGCGCGCCGATATCGACCTGCTGGTCAACAACGCGGGCTTCGGCGCCTATGGCGAGTCGCGGTCGCTCGATCTCGATCGCGAGCAGGGGATGATCGCGGTGAACGCCGGCGCGCTGCACGCGCTGACCCGGCTCTTCCTGCGCCGAATGGAGGACACCGGCGGCGGGACCATCGTCAATCTCGCCTCGAACTCGGCCTTCACGCCGACGCCCAATCTCGCCGTCTACGCCGCGACCAAGGCCTTCGTGAAGCACTATTCCGAGGCGCTGGCCCAGGAGCTGAAAGCCGCAGGCAGCCCGGTGCGCGTGATGACGGTGTGTCCGTCGGCGGTCGCCGACACGCCCTTCCTGCATGCGGCCGACATGGATGGCGTGCGGACGTTCACGAGCTTCACCGCGACCACCGCCGAGGAGGTCGCCGGCGACGTCATGGCCGGGCTCGAGCAAGGCGCGGAGTTCGTGCTGACCGGCGCGGCGATGCGCCGGGCCTACTGGCTGATGAAGATCCTGCCCGCCCCGCTGGTGAGGATGATGGTCCGCCGCGAGGTGACGCGGGTCTAGCCGCGGCGCTTCGCCAGGCGCGCCTTCGCGCCGTCGTGGATGACGCGCAGCTCGGACAGCGTCGTCTCGATCTGGGCCTTCTTGGCTTCGAGCTCGTCGATCTTGGCCGCCGTCTTGTCGATGACGTATTCGAGCTGGCGCTCGCGGCCCTCGCCCTCGCGGCCGTAGAGGTCGAGGAAGGTCTTGATCTCGGACAGCTTCGAGCCGATCGCCTTGGCCCGCAGGATGAGCCCCAGCCGGGTCCGGTCGGCCTCGGTGTAGACGCGCTGGCCGTTGACCCGGCGCGGGCTCAGCAGCCCCTTGGATTCGTAGAAGCGGATGGCCCGGCGGGTGACGCCGAACGCCTCGGCCAGCTCGGCGATGCCGTAGAGCGCGTCCTCGCGCGGCGCGTCGGCGGTGGAGCTCATGCGGTCTTCCTCTCCCCCAGGAATCCTTATCGGAGCCGGGTGACCCTTACAAGAGCACCTTGACGTATACGTCAGGGTGATCGAACGTGCTTGAAGGCAGTTCGGGATCGCCTCGGGCATGAGCGAGCAGGCGCGCTACGACACGGTTTTCCGCGACGGGCTGTTCGCCGGGCGCACGGTGCTCGTCACCGGCGCGGGCTCGGGCATCGGGCGCTGCACCGCTCACGAGCTGGCCCGGCTCGGCGCCCGGGTCGTGGTCACCGGGCGCAAGGCCGACAAGCTCGACGCCGTCGCCGCCGAGATCGCCGAAGACGGCGGATCGAGCGAAACGGCCGCCTTCGACATTCGCGACGAGGAGGCGGTGAAGCCCGCGATCGCCGACATCGTCGATCGGCTGGGACCGATCCACGCCCTGGTGAACAACGCCGGCGGCCAGTTCCCCGCCCCGCTCGAGGAGATCTCGAAGAAGGGCTGGGACGCGGTGGTCTCGACCAATCTCACCGGCGGCTTCCTGGTCATGCGCGAGGTCTTCGCCGCCTCGATGCGCGAGCACGGCGGCGCGGTCGTCAACATGACCGCCGACATGTGGAACGGCATGCCGGGCATGGCCCATTCCGGCGCGGCGCGCGCGGGCATGAGCAATCTCACCAAGACCGCGGCCTATGAATGGGCGCAGTACGGCGTGCGCGTGAACGCCGTCGCGCCGGGCTGGATCGCCTCGTCGGGCATGGACACGTACGGCGGGGCGGTGAAGGCGATGATCCCGCACCTGAAGCAGCACCTGCCGGCCAAGCGCCTCGGCTCGGAAGCGGAAGTTTCCGCGGCGATTGTCTTCCTGTTGAGCGAGGCGGCGAGTTTCATCACCGGCGTGACGCTGGCGATCGACGGCGGCGCGCCGCTGGGCTCGGGCGCGTTTCCGACGCCGGACCACGACCGCTTCCCGGTGTATAACGGCTTCCACCGCGCGGTCCCCCCTGAAGTCCTGCGCGGGGAGGAGGCCTGATGCCCGCGCTGGCGAGCCGTCTCAATCCGGAAGCGCCCGAATTCCGCGCCGCCGCCGAGGCGATGGCCGAGAAGCTCGCCGAGGTCCGCGCGCTCGAGGAGAAGGTCCGCGCCAACTCGGCGGCCAAGAAATCCCGCTTCGAGGAACGCGGCCAGCTCTTGCCGCGCGAGCGCGTCGCCCGGCTGGTCGACCGCGACGCGCCCTTCCTCGAGCTCTCGCCGCTCGCCGGCCTCAACATGCATGACGACGACGGCGACAAGTCCGCCATGGGCGGCGGCTCGATCGTCGGCATCGGGGTGGTGTGCGGCAAGCGCTGCGTCGTCGGGTGTTCCGACAGCGCCATCAAGGGCGGCACGGTCGCGCCCATGGGGCTGAAGAAGTCCCTGCGCGCCCAGGAGATCGCGCTTCAGAACAAGCTGCCGATGATCCATCTCGTGGAGTCCGGCGGCGCCAACCTGCTCTACCAGGCCGAGATCTTCGTCGACGGCGGGCGCAGCTTCGCCAACCAGGCGCGCATGAGCGCAGCCGGCGTGCCGCAGATCGCCGTCGTTCACGGCTCCTCGACGGCCGGCGGGGCCTATCTGCCGGGCCTGTCCGACTATGTCGTCCTTGTACGGAAGAAGTCGAAGATCTTCCTCGCCGGACCGCCGCTGGTGAAGGCCGCCATCGGGGAGGACGCAGACGACGAGAGCCTCGGCGGCGCCGATCTCCACGGCGAGGTGACGGGGCTTGGCGAGTACGTCGCCGAGGACGACGCCCAGGCGCTCGCCTACGCCCGCGAGATCATGGACAAGCTCGACTGGGACGAAGCCTCGGCGCCGGGCGGCGGCGCGCCGCCGGCCTTCGACGCCGAGGAGCTGATGGGCGTCGTGCCCGCCGACGACAAGACGCCCTACGACGTCAAGGAGGTGATCGCGCGCGTCGTCGACGCCTCCGACTTCCTGGAGTTCAAGGCCGCCTACGGCTCGGAGACGGTGTGCGGCCACGCCCGCATCGGCGGCCGGCTCGTCGGGATCCTCGGAAACAACGGCCCGATCCAGCCCGAGGGCTCGACCAAGGCCGGCCAGTTCATCCAGCTCTGCGACCAGTCGGGAACGCCGCTCGTCTTCCTGCAGAACACGACCGGCTACATGGTCGGCACGCGCGCCGAGCGCGAGGGCGCGATCAAGCACGGCTCGAAGATGATCCAGGCCGTCGCCAACGCCCGCGTGCCCAAGCTCACCATCGTGCTCGGCGGGTCCTACGGCGCCGGCAATTACGGCATGTGCGGGCGCGGCTTCGATCCGCGCTTCATCTTCGCCTGGCCGAGCGCGCGCACCGCGGTGATGGGCGGCGAGCAGGCCGCCAAGGTGATGGAGATCGTCACCCGGTCGAAGAACGAACGCGCCGGCGTCGAGACCGACGAGGACAGTCTCGCGCAGATGAGCGAGATGATCCGCTCATCGCTGGAGGAGCAGTCGCACGCCCTGTTCGGCACGGCGCGGCTCTGGGACGACGGGATCATCGATCCGCGCGACACCCGCGCGGTGCTGATCGAGTGCCTCAATATCTGCGCCGAGGCCGAGGCGCGGACGCTGAGGCCCAACACGTTCGGCGCGGCGAGGCTGTGATGGGACGGATTCACCGGCAGGACGCTGTGTACGCTCCCTCCCTCCCCCGCGGGGGAGGGCCGGGGTGGGGGGCGATTTCTGGCGCGGCGGAGACGCTCGCCAAACCCGGGTCTGGAGATAGAAAGATTCCGAGCGTGTCATCCCGGCCGGAGCGCGAAGCGCGGAGAGCCGGGACCTACCGGAGTCGCAAACCAAATTCGGGAAGCGCTGTCGGTAGCTCCCGGATGCCGCTTCGCGGCTCCGGGATGACAAAGGCCGGAGGTCGAAGGACGCTGTCGGTCAGCGCGTCCGGGAATTCAATTCACCCCGCCCCGTTCGCGCTGCGCTCGCGTTCGCCGCTTCGAAAGCGCCACCGGCGCTTTCTCGGGCGGCTCACCCCCTCAAGGGGAGGGAATATGAGTGGCGCGACTGTCTTCATGAAGCGTCCAGACGTCATCACCGGGCCTGTCCCGGTGATCCATGGATTGCCGGAACAAGTCCGGCAATGACGCCGGAATGACGGCGAGGAGAGTGAGAATGCAATTCACCGAGCAGCACGAACAGCTCCGCGACACGGTCGCGAAATTCGTCGCCAACGAGATCAATCCCTATGTGGAGGAATGGGAGGCCGCCGAGCAGTTTCCCGCCCACGAGCTGTTCAAGAAGATGGGCGACCTCGGCCTGCTCGGCCTGCGCTGGCCGGAGGAATACGGCGGCGCCGGGCTCGACTTCTCCTACGCGCTGGTGTTCGCCGAGGAGATCGGCTTGGTCAATTGCGGCGCCGTGCCGATGGCGATCGGCGTGCAGACCGACATGTGCACGCCGGCGCTGGCGCGCTTCGGCTCCGACGAGCTCCGGAAGGAGTTCCTCGCCCCCTCGATCGCCGGCGATTACGTGGGCTGCCTCGGCGTGTCCGAGCCGGGCGGCGGATCCGACGTCGCCGCGGTGAAGACGACGGCGCGCTCCGACGGCGACGACTACGTCATCTCGGGCTCCAAGATGTGGATCACCAACGGGCTTCAGGCCGATTGGTGCTGCCTGCTGGCCAACACCTCCGACGGCAAGGCCCACGAGAACAAGTCGCTGATCGTCGTGCCGATGGACTCGCCGGGCATCGAGAAGCAGAAGATCGACAAGATCGGCATGCACGCCTCCGACACCGCGCAGCTCTTCTTCGACGAGGTGCGCGTGCCCAAGCGCAATCGCATCGGCGACGAGGGCGCGGGCTTCCTCTACCAGATGCTGCAATTCCAGGAGGAGCGCCTGTTCGGCGCGGCGTCCTCGCTGAAATCGCTAGACAACACGATCGATCTCACCATCGAGTACACGCGCGAGCGCAAGGCGTTCGGCCAGTCCCTGCTCGACAACCAGCTCATCCATTTCCGCCTCGCCGAACTCAGGACCGAGGTCGAGGCGCTGCGCGCGCTCACCTACCGGGCGGTCGAGAAGTTCATGGAAGGCGAGGACGTCACCAAGCTCGCCTCCATGGCCAAGCTCAAGTGCGGCCGGCTCGCCCGCGAGGTCGCCGACTCCTGCCTGCAGTTCTGGGGCGGCATGGGCTACACGGCCGACAATCCCGTAGCGCGGGCCTATCGCGACGGCCGGCTGATCTCGATCGGCGGCGGCGCCGACGAGATCATGCTCGGCATCATCGCCAAGCTCGAGGGCACCCTGCCCAAGCGCCGAAAGGACGAGCCCAAGGGCAATGCCTGAGACTTTCGAGACCATCCGGCTCGAGTTCGACGCCGGCGTCGCACACGTGACGCTGAACCGTCCCGACGCGCGCAACGCCATGTCGATGACGATGGTCGACGAGCTGATGGCCGCGCTCGAACGCGCCGGGGAGGCCGGGGCGCGCGCCGTCGTGCTGCGCGGGGCGGGGGGACATTTCTGCTCGGGCGGCGACCTCAAGGACATGGGCGCGGCCCAGGCCGCCGAGGCCGATCATGTCGACGATCCGGTCGCGCGCGTGAACGCGCGCTTCGGCCATCTCTGCGCGGCCTACGCCGGGACCGGCCTGCCGGTCATCGCCGTGCTCGAGGGCGTGGTGATGGGCGGCGGATTCGGGCTGGCCTGCGTCGCCGACGTGGCGCTCGCGCGCGAGACGGCCGTGTTCCGCCTGCCCGAGACGAGCCTCGGCCTCGTGCCCGCCCAGATCGCGCCCTTTCTCGTCGAGCGGCTCGGCTACTCGGAGGCGAAGCGGCTGGCCGTCACGGGCGGAAAGATCGACGCCGCGACGGCCCACCGGCTGGGTCTGGTTCACGCCTGTTGCGACGGCGAGGAGGCGATGGAGGCCGCGCTCGCCCAGACGCTCGCCGACATCCGCAGGGGCGCGCCCGGCGCGATCGCCGCGACCAAGGCGCTCATCCGCCGGGCCCGCTTCGAGCCGGCCGGCGACCTCGTCGACGACGCCGCGTCGGTGTTCGCGCAATCGGCCCGCGGCGCGGAAGGCGCGGAGGGCCTGACGGCGTTCCTGGAAAAGCGCCCGCCGGCCTGGGCCGCGGAGGAGTGATGGTGGCGACGATGCTGCAGTTCCTCGGCGCCGGGCGACGCCGTGCCTCCCTCCCCCTCGGGGGAGGGAAGGGGTGGGGGGCGTCTTCTTGTGCGGCTGACGCCCTTGCCGACTGCCGGAGCGAGAGTCGAACGAAACTGACAGTGTCATCCCGGCCGGAGCGCGAAGCGCGGAGAGCCGGGACCTACCGGACTCGCAAACCGAGTTCGGAAAGCGCTCTCGGTAGGTCCCGGATAGCCCTGCGGGCTTCCGGGATGACACCGGTCGGAGACCGAACCGGTCCGATCCTCCCCCTCGGGGAAGGGCAACAGCGCAGGGGTCCGCGACTCGCCCTCCCTCCCCTTGATGGGGAGGGGTGCGAGCGGGTTGGGGTGATTGAATTCCCGGACGCGCCGAAGGCGCGATCCGGGATCTCTTCGCAAGCAATCGCCGGGAGGCCCCGGCTCTCCCCCGGATCAAGTCCGGGGTCGGCCGGGGTTTCATGCGGGAAAGCCCCCCACCCGGCCAAGCCTTCGGCTTGTCCACCCTCCCCACGCGGGGGAGGGAGGGGGATTGAACGCAAAGGTGCGGAGCCATGACGACCCGCCCCTTCGACACCCTGCTCGTCGCCAATAGGGGCGAGATCGCCGTGCGGATCATGCGCACGGCGAAGGCGATGGGGCTGAGGACCGTCGCGGTGCATTCCGACGCCGACGCGGGCGCGATGCATGTCCGCGCCGCCGATCAGACCGTGCGCATCGGTCCCGCGCCCGCCGCAGAGAGCTATCTCGATATCGACGCCATCCTCGCCGCCGCAATGAAGACCGGCGCCGGCGCGGTCCATCCCGGCTACGGCTTCCTGTCGGAGAACGCCGCCTTCGCCCGGGCCGTCGCCGAGGCGGGCCTCGTCTGGATCGGACCGCCCGCCGAGGCCATCGAGGCGATGGGCGACAAGGCGCGCGCCAAGCAGAAGATGATCGACGCCGGCGTGCCGACGGTTCCCGGCTGGCAGGGCGAGGATCAGTCTGCGGACAAGCTGGCGGACGAGGCCGGCAAGATCGGCTTCCCGCTGCTCATCAAGGCCGCCGCCGGCGGCGGCGGGCGCGGCATGCGCACCGTTCGAAACCGGGATGAATTCGCCGACGCGCTGGAGGCGGCCAAACGCGAGGCGAAGTCGGCTTTCGGCGACGATGCGGTGCTGCTCGAAAAGCTCGTCGAGCGCGGCCGTCACGTCGAGATCCAGGTCTTCGCCGACGGCCATGGGAACGCGATCCATCTCGGCGAGCGCGACTGCTCCGCCCAGCGCCGCCGCCAGAAGGTGATCGAGGAGGCGCCCTCGCCGGCCGTCGACGCGGCGTTGCGCGCGAAGATGGGCGCCGACGCCGTCGCCGCGGCGAAGGCCGTGGGTTATGTCGGCGCGGGCACGGTGGAGTTCCTGCTCGACGAAGACGGCGCCTACTACTTCCTCGAGATGAACACCCGGCTGCAGGTCGAGCATCCCGTCACGGAAATGGTGACCGGGCTCGACCTCGTCGCGCTCCAGCTGCGAGTCGCCGCGGGCGAGCCGCTGCCGCTCGCCCAGGATGATGTCGCGCTGTGCGGCCACGCGATCGAGGCCCGCCTCTACGCCGAGGACCCGCTGGCCGGTTTCTCGCCGCAGTCGGGTCCGGTCCTGTATTTCGATCCGTCCAACGACACGGACGGCGTGCGCATCGACGCCGGCGTGGCGAGCGGCGACGCGATCACGCCGCACTACGATCCGATGGTGGCCAAGATCATCGCCGGCGGGACGACGCGCGACGAGGCGATCGCCCGGCTGATCTCCGCGCTGGAGGCCCATCCGCTGCTGGGCGTGACGACGAACCGCGCCTTCCTGATCGATCTTCTCGACGGGGAGGCCTTCCGGTCCGGCGCGGTCACGACCGCCGATCTCGATCGGTGGGCGGAGGACCGGTCAGGCCCCTTCGCGGCGGAGCCCGCCGGCTTCGAGCCCTTCGCGCTCGGCGCGCTGATCCTCGCCGCGCCGGGCTGCGGGGCGCTGCGCTCGGGCTCGGTGACGCGCTTCGACCTGCCGCTCGAGGTCGACGGCGAGGCGAAGACGCTGCGCATCGAACAGACCGGCGCCGGCGCGGTGACGGTCGTCGAGGCCGAGACGTCGTCGGCTGTCCGCCTGATCGGCCGGGACGGCGCGCGGGTGCGCTACGAGATCGACGGCGCGGCGCGGACCGCCTTCGTCGCGGAGACGCCCGACGGGCTGCACGTCGCCTTCGGCCGGCGCGCCCATCAGGTCCGCGAGCCTTCGCCCTGGGGACCGGACGCGCTGGCGGATCCGTCGAAGATCGCCGCCCCCGTGGCGGGTTCGGTCGTCAAGCTCGACGCCGAGGTCGGCCGCGCGGTGAAGGCCGGCGCGGTGCTGGCCGTCATCGAGGCGATGAAGATGGAGATGCGGCTCGCCGCCGAGGCCGACGGCGTGATCGCCGCGGTCCATGTCGCCAAGGGCGCGCAGGTCGCCAGCGGAAGCGTCTTGATCGAACTCGAACTCGCGGAACAGGATTAAGATTATGGACAAGGCCGTCGTCACCTGCGCCATCAACGGGGTGCTCACCAACCCGAAGACGCATCCCGTCCCGGTCACGCCCGAGGAGATGGCCGCCTCGGCGAAGGAGGCCTACGACGCCGGCGCCAGCGTCATGCACGTCCATTTCCGGATGCAGGAGCCCGACATGGGCCACCTGCCGACCTGGGATCCCGACGTCGTCGAACCGATGATCGAGGCCATCCGCGACGCCTGTCCCGGCGTCGTCATCAACCAGACCACCGGCGTCGTCGGCCCCGACGTCTCCGGCCCGATCGCGGTGATGAAGCGCATCCGGCCCGAGATCGCCGCGTGCAACGCCGGCTCGCTCAACTATCTGAAACTCAAGCGCGACGGCGGGTGGGCCTGGCCGCCCATGGTGTTCGACAATCCGGTGGAGAAGATCCAGCAGATGCTCGACGCCATGGCCGAGACCGGCGCGCATCCCGAGTTCGAATGCTTCGACGTCGGCATCGTGCGCTCGGTCAACATGTATATCGAGAACGGCATGGCGCCGGCCGCCCACTACAATTTCGTCATGGGCGTCGCCTCGGGCATGCCCGCCGACACGCGCCTGCTCGAGCTGCTGCTCGACTACAAGCGCGACGGCGCGCCCTGGCAGACGACGCTGATCGGGCGGGCGGAGATCTGGCCGGTGCATCGCCGCGCCGCCGAGCTGGGCGGCATGCTGCGCACCGGTCTCGAGGACACGTTCTATCTTCCCGACGGCGAACGCGCGTCGGGCAACGGCGCCCTGATAGAGGCGCTGGTGGCGACCGCGCGCGAGGCGGGACGGGAGATCGCCTCTCCCGCCGAGGCGCGCGCGATCATGAAGCTCGGGGAGGAGCATGATGGAGGCGAGCGCAAGCGAGCTGCCGCGGATCGGTGAGGAGGACTGGTTCCCCTCGACGCCGGCCCGTCTGATCGACCAGGCCCGGCGGCGTCCGCAGGGAACCGCCTATGCGGTCCGCAACGGCGCGGGCTGGGAGCACACGAGCTGGGGCGAGTACGCCGAGCAGGTAGGGCGCGCCGCGCGCGCGCTGGTCGCGCTGGGCGTCGAGCCAGGCGACTCGGTGTGCATTCTCGGCTTCAACCGGCCCGAATGGACGATCTCGGCGATGGCCGCGATGATGGTCGGCGCGCGCCCGGCGGGCATCTACTGGACCTCGGCGCCGCCCGAGAGCGCCTACATCCTGCAGCACTCGGAGGCGCCGGTCCTCGTCGTCGAGACCGCCGGGCAGGCCGACGCGCTCATGGAGGTGCGCGGCGAGTGCCCGAAGCTCGAGCATATCGTCGTCATGGAGGGCGGCGCCGGCGAGCACGAGGATCGGCTCGCCTGGGACCAGTTCATGTCGCTCGGCGTCGAGGACCACGAGGACGAGACCCGGGCGCGGCTGGGCGCGATCAAGGAAGAAGACGTCGGCGCGCTCATCTACACCTCGGGTACGACCGGCCCGCCCAAGGCTGTCATGCTCACCCACGGCAACATCTCGTGGACGGCGAGCCTGCTGACGACGACGTTCGGCGGCGACGAAAGCGGGCGCGGCCTGTCCTACCTGCCGCTGGCCCACATCGCCGAGCAGCAGGCCTCGATCCACTGCCACGTCATTCGCGGCGGCGCGCTCTACTTCGTCCGCTCGATGGAGACGCTCGCCGAGGATCTCGTCTCGGTGCGGCCGACCATGTTCTTCGGCGTGCCGCGGGTCTGGGAGAAGATGGCCGAGACGCTGCGCGGACGCATGGCCGAGGCGACCGGGGCGCGCGAAAAGCTGCTCGACTGGGCGATGAAGACCAACCGCACCTGGCACGGCGCGAAGCTGGCCGGGCGGGAGCCTTCGCCGCTGCTCACCATCCAGAAGAAGGCCGCCGACGCGCTGGTGGTCAGGAAGATCAAGGCCGCCGTCGGGCTCGACCAGGCCGAACGCGTGATCTCCGGCGCCGCGCCGATCTCGCCGGAGGTGCTGCACTTCTTCACCGGCCTCGACATGGTACTGATGGAGGGCTACGGCCAGTCGGAAACCGCCGCGCCGACGACGGCGAACATGCCCGGCGCGACGCGGCTGGGCTCGGTCGGCAAGCCGTTTCCCCACATCGAGACCCGCATCTCGGAAGAAGGCGAGCTTCAGGTGCGCGGCCCGGGAATCTTCGCCGGCTACATGAAGAACAACGAGGCCACGGAGTCGGTCTTCACCCGCGACGGCTGGATGCGCACCGGCGACGTCGTCAAGCAGGACGAGGACGGCTTCATCTACATCACCGGGCGGATCAAGGACATCATCATCACCTCGGGCGGCAAGAACATCACGCCGGCCAATATCGAGACCGACCTGATGAACATCCCGCTGGTCGAGCACGCCGTCGTCGTGGGCGACGGCCGGCACTATCTCACCGCGCTCGTGACGCTGAGCGCCGACGCGCTGGCCGAATTCGCGAAACGCGAGGGGATCGAGAATCCGGGTCCGGAGCATCCCGCCGTCGTCGCCGCCGTCCAGGAAGGCGTCGACGCGACCAACCGGCGCTTCGCCCGCGTGGAGAACGTTCGCAAGTTCCGCATCCTCGGGACGCCGCTCAGCGTCGAGGAGGGCGAGCTCACCCCGACGCTCAAGGTCCGCCGCGCCGTGGTGATCGCGCGCAACCAGGACCTCGTGGACGCGATGTATGCCGAACCCGTCGAGGCGTGACCCCGGACTCCCGCCGGCCGTCGACGTGCTCGTCATCGGCGCGGGCATGTCCGGCCTCGCCATGGGCTGGCGGCTGAAGCGCGACGGCGTGGAGAACTTCGCGATCGTGGAGAAGTCGGACGGCGTCGGCGGGGTCTGGCGCGACAACGCCTATCCCGGCGCCGGCTGCGACGTGCCGAGCCATCTCTACTCCTTCTCCTTCTTTCCGAAGGCGGACTGGTCGCGCAAATTCGCCCCGCGCGACGAGATCCTCGACTATTTCGAGGACGCCGCCGACAGGCTCGGCCTGCGCCCGCATCTGCACTTCGGGCTCGCCGTCGAGCGCCTCGCCTTCGATGCGGCCGCCGGGCGCTGGACGGTGACGCTCGACGACGGCCGCTCGATCACGGCGCGCACGGTGGTGAGCGCGGTGGGCCAGCTCTCCGAGCCGTTCACGCCGGACATTCCCGGCCTCGAGCGCTTTGCGGGCCCGGTCATGCACTCGGCGCGCTGGGACCGATCGCTCGATCTGTCGGGAAGGCGCGTCGCGGTGATCGGGAATGCGGCCAGCGCCATCCAGCTGCTGCCGCACGTCGCCGCGGCGGCGTCGCACATGACGGTGTTCCAGCGCACGCCGAACTGGGTGATCCCCAAGCAGGACCGGCCGTTCACCGCGCTCGAGCTCTGGCTGTTCAAGCACGTCCCCGGCTGGCGGCGGCTCTACCGGCGGGTCAGCTTCCTCATGCACGAGGCGCGTTTCGGCGCCTTCCGCCGCGGCGGTCCGTCGGCGGCGCTCACGCGCTGGCGACTGACGCGGCATATCAGGAAGGCGGTTCCCGATCCCGAGATGCGCGCCAAGCTGACGCCGGACTATCCGCCTGGCTGCAAGCGCATCCTCTTGTCGAACGACTATTTCGAGACGCTGGCGCGCGACGATGTCTCGCTCGTGACAGACGGCGTGCGCGAGGTGACCGCGGACGGGCTCGTCACCCGCGCCGGCGAGACGGTTCCCGCCGACGTGATCGTCCTGGCGACCGGCTTCGTCACCACCGAGTTCCTGCCCACGCTCGACGTGCGCGGTCCGGCCGGCGAGACCCTGCGCGAGCACTGGGGCCGCTCGCCGCGCGCCTATCGCGGCGTCGCGGTGTCGGGCTTTCCCAACCTGTTCATGCTCTACGGGCCGAACACCAATCTCGGCCACAACTCGATCATCTTCATGGTCGAGCAGCAGGTGAACTATGTGGCGAAGAAGATCCGCCGCCTGCTCGACGAAGACCTCAGGACGCTCGACGTGACGCCCAAGGCCGAGGCCGCGTTCAATGCGCAGGTTCAGGCCGACCTCGAGCGGACCGTCTGGGCCGGCGACTGCCCGAGCTGGTACAAGACCGAAGACGGCGTGATCACCAACAACTGGTCGGGTCCGGCGAGCGCCTTCGCGATGACGCTGGCGCGCGACGATCCTCAGGCCTGGGCGGCGTCGAGATAGGGTTCGAGCCAGTCGCGGCAGCGGTCTATCGCGCGATCGGCCTCGGGTACGAGCGGGGCGAACATCTGGAAGTCGTGCCACATCCCGTTCCAGATCTCGCATTTGACCTCGACCTTCGCCGCGCGCAGCGCCTCGGCCAGCCGCACGGAATCGTCGAGCAGGATCTCGTCCGAGCCGACCTGGATCAGCGTCGGCGGCAGGCCGGCGAGCTCGGCGAACAGCGGCGAGGCCCGGGGATCGGACGCGTCGAGATCGTCCAGGTAGAGCGACGCCCCGGTCCTCAGCCAGTCGGGCTCGAGCATGGGATCGGCGTGGGCGCGCGCGGTCTGGGACTCGCTCGAGCAGGTGAGATCGACCCAGGGCGAGAACAGGATGAGCGCGTCGGGAATCGCCTGGCCGGCGTCGCGCTGGCGGATGGCCGTCGCCAGCGCGAGCCCGCCGCCCGCGGAATCGCCGGCCAGAACGACCGCGCCATGCGCGTCCGTCGTCAGCCGGCGCAGCGCGTCGGCGGCGTCCTCGATCGCGGCGGGGCAGACATGCTCGGGCGCGAGGCGATAATCGAGCGAGACGGCCTCGAGCGCGAACGCCTCGGCCATCCGCGCGACCAGGGCTTTGTGGCTCTGCGCCGAACCGAGGCTGTATCCGCCGCCATGGAGATAGAGCAGCCGGCCCGGCCGAGTCGCGCGCGGGGCGAACTGCAACGCCGAGTTGCCCGCGATCTCGATCCGCTCAATGCTCACCCCGGAGGGCAGGGGAGTGCGGTCTCCGGCCTTGTCCAGTTTCGCGCGCTGGACGAGTCGCGGGCGGTCGGGGGATAGCGCCCGGCCCGCCCGACCGGCCATCCATCGTCCGAATCTGTTTCGCAGCTTGAGTCCGCGCCGCGCTGGGATGTGCTCGATCATGAGGGGCCCGGGGTCATGTCGATAACGTCGCCTGTAACCCTGCCATGCGGAGTCGAATTTCCCAATCGACTCGCCAAGGCGGCGATGACGGAAGGCCTCGCCGGCGCCGGCGGACGGGCGGGGTTGAGGCTCACGCAGCTCTACGAGACCTGGGCGGCGGGCGGCGCCGGGCTCCTGTTGACGGGCAATATCATGGTCGACGGGCGCTATCGCGAGCGGCCCGGCAACGTCGTCGTCGAAGGTGCGCAGGACGCCGTCGCGCGCGGCGGCCTCGAGTCGCTCGCCCAGGCCGCGAAGGCCGGCGGCGGCGCGGCGCTGGCCCAGATATCGCACGCCGGCCGGCAATCGCCGAAGGCGGTGGCCGCCGAGCCGGTCGGGCCGTCGGCCGTGCCGATGAAGCTGCCCGGCGGGCTTTTCGGCAAGCCGCGGGCGCTCTCGACGGACGAGATTCGCGACGTGATCGCGCGCTTCTCCCACGCCGCGAAGGTGCTGTGCGAGGCCGGGTTCGACGGCGTCCAGATCCACGCCGCCCACGGCTACCTGATCTCCGAATTTCTCAACCCGCTCGCCAATCGGCGCGACGACGAATGGGGCGGCAGCCTCGAAAACCGCGCCCGGCTGCTGATCGAGACGGTGCGTGCGGTCCGCGAAGCGATCGGTCCGGACAAGGCCGTCTCGGTGAAGCTCAACTCGTCGGATTTCCAGAAGGGCGGGTTCAGCTTCGCCGACTGCCTCGAAGTCGTCGGGATGCTCGACCGGGAGGGCGTCGATCTCCTGGAGATCTCCGGGGGCAATTACGAGCAGCCGCGCATGATGGGTCTGGAGGGACTCGAACCCGTCTTCGAAGAAGACGTCCGCGCGAGCACGCGGGCCCGCGAGGCCTATTTCATGGCCTACGCCGCCGAGGTCGTTCGCGAGGCGAAGACGCCCGTCATGGTCACCGGCGGGTTCCGCACGAAGGCGGCGATGGAGGCCGCGCTGGAGGAAGGCGTGGCCGCGATCGGGATCGCGCGGCCGCTCTGCGTAGAGCCGGACGCCCCGGCGAAACTGCTCGCCGGAGCGCAGGACGGTCTGCCGAGCTGGGAGAAGCGCCTGCGGCTCGGCCCGGGATGGCTCGGGCCGCACTCGACCAGCGACGTGATGAAGGCCGCCAACGGCTTCGCCGCCATGGCCTTCTTCTACCGCAACATCATCCGGCTCGGCGACGGGCGGCCGACGCGGCGATCGATGAATCCGTGGGGCGTGCTGATCGCCCACCAGATGCGCGAGCGCGCCGAGGCGAAGCGGGTGGCGCGGAGCTAACCCGCCTGTGCGCAGACGCGCCCGGCCCAATCGGCGAAGTCGGCCATCGCCTGCTCGCGCCCGATATCGTTGAGCGTCTCGTGGCGGCCCTGCGGGTCGAAGCGCATGGTCACGTTGGTGAAGCGGGCGTTGTAGAGCCGCGAGGCGAAGGTCTTCATCGCCTTGCCGTTCATCGTCGAGGGATCCGCGCCGCCCGCGGCGAGATGGATCGGCAGATCCTTGCGCATCATCGCCAGCCGGTCGTGGGATTCGGCGCGCTCGACGCCGGTCAGCAGGTCGCGCCACATCGAGATCGACGCCGCCCAGCCGGTGTCGGGATCGTCGTGATAGGCCTGGACCTCCTCGGGAATGCGCGACAGCCAGGCTTCGCGCATGCCGCCCTTCTCCACCTGCTTGCCCCAGCTGTTGAAGGTGATCGCGCGCAGCCAGGAGTCGGGCTCGGTCGTCTTCTGAGTGAGCGATTCCGCCGCGAGGATGAGCCGCATCACGCCCTTGAGCCCGCCGATCGCCATGTTGGCGTTCCACACCGCCGCGCCGGCGATCTCGGCATGGGTCGTCATGGCGTGGTTGAAGCCGGTCACCCCGCCCATCGAGTGGCCGAACACGATGAGCGGCAGGTCCGGGAAGCGCTCCTGGAGATGGTGCTGCAGGAAGACGGCGTCCTCGATCACCTTGTCCCAGCCGTTGCGCGCGGCGAACACGCCGCGCTCGGCGTCGTCGGCCTCGGTGCGGCCATGGCCGCGATGGTCGTGGGCGGAGACGTGGAAGCCGCGCTCGGACAGGAAATCGGCGAAGCGGGCGTAGCGTCCGCCGTGTTCGGCCATGCCGTGATGAACCATCACGATCCCGCGCGCGGGATCGGCCGCCTCGCGGATGCGCACCGCCAGCCGGGCGCCGGTCGAGCTTTCGAGGAGCTCGGGTTCGAAGGCGTCGCTCATCAGGGTCCTCCAGGGCCGGATTCAGCTTAGCCTGCATGGCGCGCGGCTTGCTATGTTCGAACCGAGCGATAACGGGATTCGCCATGACCAGGCCGGCCATTCTGGCGATCGATCAGGGCACGACGTCCAGCCGGGCGATCGTGTTCGACTCCTACGGCCGCGTCGTGACCGTGGCCCAAGAGGAGTTCGCCCAGATCTATCCGCGGCCCGGCTGGGTCGAGCACTATCCCGAGGTCATCTGGGCGACCGTGCTGTCGACGGTGCGCAAGGCGCTGGCCGAAGCCGACCGCGCAGAGATCGAGATAGCCTGTCTCGGCGTGACCAATCAGCGCGAGACGACGCTGGTTTGGGAGCGTTCGACCGGCCGGCCGATCCACAACGCCATCGTCTGGCAGGACCGGCGCACGGCGAAGCAGTGTCAGGCGCTCGAGGCGAAGGGGCATGGAAAGCGGGTCGCCGAGCGCGCCGGTCTCGTGCTCGACCCGTATTTCTCCGCCACCAAGATCGCCTGGATTCTCGACAACGTCCCCGGCGCCCGGCGGCGCGCGGACAACGGCGATCTCGCCTTCGGCACGGTGGAGAGCTTCCTGATCAACCGCCTCACCGGCGGCAAGGTCCACGTCACCGACGCGACCAACGCCAGCCGGACGAGCCTCTATGCGCTCGAGGCCGGCGACTGGGACGACGAATTGCTCGCGCTGTTCGACATCCCGCGCGCCGTGCTGCCCGAGGTCGTCGACTGCGCCGGCGCGCTGGGGACGACCGACGAAGAGGTGCTCGGCCGTGCGATCGCGATCACCGGGGCGGCGGGTGACCAGCAGGCCGCCGCGATCGGGCAGGCCTGCCTCGCGCCCGGCGAGATGAAATCCACCTACGGCACGGGCGCCTTCCTGTTGCTCAACACCGGCGACAAGCCGGTGATCTCGACCAACCGCCTGCTGGCCACGACCGCTTGGCGGCTGGACGGAAAGTCTTCCTTCGCGCTCGAGGGATCGATCCTGTCGGCGGGGGCGACCATCCAGTGGCTGCGCGACGGGCTGGGGATCATCGCGCGGGCCTCCGAGGTGGAGTCGCTCGCCGAAGGCGCCGAGGCGGATTCGGGGGTCTATCTCGTGCCGGCCTTCACCGGGCTGGGCGCGCCGCACTGGAACGCCGACGCGCGGGGTCTGATCTGCGGGCTGACGCGCGGGGCCGGCCGGGCCGAGATCGCCCGGGCGGCGCTCGATTCCACGGCCTACCAGACCCGCGACCTGCTCGATGCGATGGCCGCCGACGGAGCGGAGGCGGCGCGCCTGAAGGTCGACGGCGGCATGGCGGCCAACGACGCGCTGATGCAGCGCCTGGCCGATATCTGCGATGTCGACACGGTCCGGCCGGTGAACACCGAGATCACCGCCTGGGGCGCGGGCTTCCTGGCCGGGCTCGGCGCGGGGCTGTTCGACTCGCTCGACGAGGCCGCCGAGCTCTGGCGCGCCGATCGCGAGTTCAAGCCGAAGATGCGCGCGGCCGATCGGGACCGGCTGGTCGCGGGCTGGCGCGACGCGGTGCGGCGGACGATGAGCGAATAAATTCCTGACCGCCCGGGCGAACCGCAGCGCGGACAGCGTCCATCTCGCATAATCGGCCGCTACGGGGTTCTCACCCCGCCCCGACCCTCCCCTCAAGGGGAGGGGGCGCGCTGCTTAGGCTTCTCGGCTTCAACGATGAATATGTGCGCTGCGATGAACTCCCTCCCCCGCTTGCGGGGGAGGGATCGGGGGTGGGGGTGAACACGGGTGAGCGATCCAGCGGTTCTTGAATAATCGCCTCAATCGCCGCCCTGCTCGCGGGCTTGCTTCACAGCATTGGGCGACAGCGCCGCCGCGCTCTGAAAGTAATCCTTCCACGGATCCTCTTTAATGCGCGCGAGACGCCGGGGCAGGCTGTGAATGTCGTAGTCGTGACCCGAGCGGGCCTTCGACAGCTCGTCCCAGCGGATGGGGGTCGCCGCCGGCGCGCCGGGCCGGGCGCGCAGCGCATACGGCGCGATCGAGGTCTGGCCGCGCTGGTTCCTCAGCCAGTCGACGAAGATGCGCGCCTTGCGCTTTTCCTTGCTCGCCTCGGCGACATAGCGATCGGGATCGTTCGCCTCGAGCCCCTTCGCCAGGCCGCGGGCGAAATCGCGCGCGTCGTCCCAGCTCGCGCCGGCGCGGATCGGCGCGATGACGTGGATCCCCTTGCCGCCGGTGAGCATGACGAACGGGTTGAGGCCGGCTTCCTCCAGCAGGGCGCGGATCTCGCGCGCGGCGTCCTTGAGATCGGCGAAGTCGAAACCCTCGCCCGGGTCGAGATCGAAGATCAGCCGCTCGGGATGCTCGAGATCGTCGATGCGGCTGCCCCAGGGATGCAGCTCCAGCGCGCCGAACTGGGCGCAGGACGCCAGCCCGGCCTCGTCCTCGATATAGATGTACGGCGCGGTCTCGCCGCTCTTCTCGGCGATGTCGACGGACTTGAAGCCCGCGGGCATGCCCTCGGCGTGGTGCTTCTGGAAGAAGCAGCCCGCCTCGATGTCGTCGGGACAGCGCACCAGCGAGAGCGGCCGGCGCCGGACATGGGGCAGGATCCAGTCCGCGACGCCGACGAGATAGTCGCGATAATCCCGCTTGGTGACGCCGGCGTCGGGGAAATAGACCCGGTCGGGATGGGTGAGTTCGATGTCCGGTTTCGCCATCGATCACGCCTTGCCGCCTGATTTCACGGGCTCGGCCGAGACCTGCTCGGCCGCCTTGTCCTCGCGCATCGCGATATAGACGGGATGCCGGAACAGTCCGTCGCGGGTGCGCTCGGTGTACTCCACCTCGACAACGAGCTTCGGCGTGATCCAGCGCGCGTCGTGCGTCACCGAACGCGGCGCGTCCGTGTCGAGGGGCGAGGTCTTTCGCTCGATCCGCTTCATCTCGCCGATCAGCTCCTCCTGCTCGGCCTCGTCGAAGCCCGTCCCCACGCGGCCGCGATAGACCCATTCGCCGTCCTCGCAGGTCGCGAGGATCAGCGATGAGAATTTCCGGCTCGCCTTGTCCGAGGGCGACCAGCCGACGACCACGGCCTCCTCGCGCAGGCTGCACTTGGTCTTGACCCACTCGCCGCCGCGCCCGGCGACATAGGCGCTGTCGGCCTTTTTCGAGACGACGCCTTCCGCGCCCTCGTCGCAGGCTTTTTCGTAGGCCTGCTCGCCGCCGCCGCGGACATGGCCGGCGTAGCGGATCGGGTCGCCCGCATCTCCGAGCAGCGCCTTCAGCTTCTTCTTCCGCTCGAGCAGCGGGGCGTCGCGCAGGTCTTCGCCCTCCAGCTTCAGCAGATCGAAGGCGTAGTAGACGACCGCGCTGTCTCCTTCCGACATCGCGTTCTGCAGCGCGGCGAAGTCCGACAGCCCGGTCTCGCCGATGACGACCGCCTCGCCGTCGATGAGCGCGCCCGACGCGTCGAGCTTTTCGAGCGCCTCGATGAGCCCGGGGAAGCGGTCGGACCAGTCCTTCTCGTTGCGGGTGTAGAGCGTCGCCTTTCCGCCGCCGACGGCGGCCAGAAGCCGGTAGCCGTCATACTTGGTCTCGTGGATCCAGTCCTCGCCGGCGGGGGCCTCGTCGACGAGCTTGCACAAGACGGGCTTGGCGAATGCCGGGCGTCGTCCGCGGCTCATGTCCCGCCGTCCCGGTCGGCGTTGGCGATCTGCTTCATCGTCCGCCCGGTCTCCACGCTCGTCTTCCATTTCTCGGCGACGTCGCGTTTTCCGGCATGCCGGTCGCGCTGCTTGATCAGGAGCCAGTTCTCCCGGTCGTCGCCGCCGCGCCCGTCCATGCGGACGAGCGCCCACCGGCCCGTCAGGCGCTCGCCGTGAAGCTCGAAGGTGAGCTCGCCGTCCTTCAGCGTTGCGTCGACATCGTCCTTGAGCGGCTCCCACTCGCCGGCATCGAAGAGCATGACGGTTCCCCCGCCGTATTCGTCCTCGGGGATGGTTCCCTCGAAGCCGGCGTAGTCGACGGGATGGTCCTCGGTGGCCACGGCCAGGCGTTTCACCGAGGGGTCGAGGCTCGGACCCTTCGTCACCGCCCAGCTCTTGAGCACCCCGTCATGCTCGAGCCGCAGGTCGAAATGCGTCGTCGTGGCGGCGTGCTTCTGGAGGCTGTAGCACCGACCGTTCTCTCGCGCGGCGGTCTTCGCGGCGGGCTCGGCCGTCTTCCGGAAATCGCGCCTGTCGCGATAGGTCTTCAGATCGTCGTTCATCGCGGCTCCATCCGGTCGTCGCCGAACGCTCCGCGCGGCGCCGCGGTTCCGCCGGCTCGATGGACTTCCCCGGGCGAACGTCTTACATGCGGGGAAACGCGCGTCGGACCGCGAGGCTTGGCGCGCCGATCATGACAGCACCTCCGAATACGACGAAGCCGAAACCATGTCGCAGGACGCCATTCCGCTCGATACGAAACGCCACTCCGCGGCCCACCTGATGGCCGCGGCGGTGAAGGATCTCTGGCCCGAGGCCAAGTTCGGGGTGGGACCGGCGACCGCGACCGGCTTCTTCTACGACATCGCGCTCGATCACACGCTCACCGAGGAGGATCTCGGCAAGATCGAGAAGCGCATGAAGGAGATGCGCAAGAAGAAGCTGCCGTTCGAGCGCGTCGACCTGAATGTCGACGACGCCATCAAGTACATGGCCGATGAAGGCCAGGACTTTAAAGTCGAGCTCCTCAAGCTGCTGCGCGACAAGGGCTCGACGGCGATCGCCAAGGAGACCGGCGACGAGGCCGTCGTCGGCGAGGGCGTCGACACGATCTCCTTCTACAAGACCGGCGATTTCGTCGATCTGTGCCGCGGCCCGCACGTCGACCACACCGGCCAGGTCGGCCATTTCAAGCTGCGCTCGATCGCCGGCGCCTACTGGCGCGGCGACGCCGACAACGCCCAGCTCCAGCGCATCCACGCGCTGGCCTTCGACACCAAGGAGGAGCTCGACGCCGAGATCCACCGGCTCGAGGAGCAGGCCAAGCGCGATCACCGCAAGCTGGGCAAGCAGCTCGGCCTGTTCACCATCGTCGACGAGGTGGGCTCCGGCCTGCCGCTCTGGCTGCCGGCGGGCAACGTCATCCGCGACGAGCTCGAGCGCCTGGCGCGCATCGAGGAGCACAAGGCGGGCTATCACCGCATCTCGACGCCGCACATCACCAAGGGCGAGCTGTACGAGAAGTCGGGCCACCTGCCCTACTACGCCGACGACATGTACGCGCCGATCATGATCGACGAGCAGGAATACTACCTGCGCCCGATGAACTGCCCGCATCACCACATGGTCTTCGCCCACGACCAGTGGTCCTATCGCGACATGCCGGTGCGGCTGGCCGAGTACGGCCAGGTCTATCGCTACGAGGCCTCCGGCGGACTGTCGGGCCTGATGCGCGTGCGCGGCTTCTGCCAGAACGACGCGCACATCTATTGCCGCGAGGACCAGGCCAAGGACGAGTTCCTCGCCGTCATGCACATGCACGCGATGTATTATCGCATGTTCGGAATCGAAGACTTCTGGATGCGGGTCTCGCTGCCCGACTTCGAGGATCTCGGCAAGTATGTCGACGACGTCGCCGGCTGGAAGAAGGCGATGGCCATCCTCAAGGAGGCGATGGACGAGTCCGGCTATCCCTACGAGGAGGTCGAGGGCGAGGCCGCCTTCTACGGTCCCAAGGTCGACTTCATGATCAAGTCGGTCGTCGGCACCGAGTACGCCATCTCCACCAACCAGCTCGACTTCATGGCCACCCAGCGCTTCGATCTCGGCTACACCGCCGAGGACGGCTCGAAGCAGCCGGTCTATGTCATCCACCGCGCGCCGCTGGGCAGTCACGAGCGCTTCACCGCGTTCCTGATCGAGCACTATGCGGGCAAGTTCCCGACTTGGCTGGCGCCGGTCCAGGCGATCGTCATCCCGATCGCCGACCGCCACGAGGACTACGCCAACAAGGTGCGCGACACGCTGTTCCGCGCGCCGGTCGACACCGTCCATGGCGGCGTGCGCGTCGAGGTCGATCTCGCTGCGGAGCGCATGCAGAAGAAGATCCGCAACGCCCAGACCCGCCAGATCCCCTACATGCTGGTGGTCGGAGACGCCGAGGCCGAGGCCGGCGAGGTCGCCGTGCGCCACCGCGATCACGGCGATGTCGGCAAGTTCAAGCTCGACGATCTGGTCGAGCGCATCGCGACCGAGCAGCGCACGCGGACCGATCTGCCCAAGCCGGAGTAGGGGGTCTTATGGCGAAAATTGAGGACCCGAACTGAGGTCGTGGGCGGCGTCACTGCAGAAGGCAGCGGGACAAAATCATTCGTTATATATTCCGCCTGTGCCAAATTTTTATATGATTTATGGTATCAATTGTAGTATTAAACAAGCTTTTAGAAGTCCCAATAAACGCCTTATATGTTCGCGCTCTCATGTGTACCGTATTTCTTTCTTTTCTCATTGAGTGAAGCCTTGATTGAATCGCTTCGTCAATAATTCCTTCATCCTTAGCAATTTCGATATGCCAGAAAAAAGATTGTCTGGATAATTGATTTAGTTTATCCTTCACTTTCCAATTTATTGGTTTTTTAAGATTACGGCAATCTCTAAATTTATATTTTTCTCCTGACATTAAATCATTCGTTATTGACTGATGCAGAGCATCCGAGAGCAAGCCTTCGCATATCGCTCCATAATCCATAACTTGTGCTCTCACGTGGGCTAATTGCTCAGCATTTTTTACAAGAAGTGCAAGACCAAGCTTATATATCCAGCGAGTCCCATACAATGTGACTGCAAGCGTATCTTGTAATTGGTTGTCAGCAACATGGGAGAATTCATTTTGCTTCAACTCATCAACTGATCGTAAATCTTCCTTAGAAAATTGATGTACAGCTTCAATGATGCGATTTCCAAAATTCTCTTGAACAACGTTGGCCATATTGTGCGGTATCCCATATAGCGAATTGGCTGCAATGGATCGTAGTAAGGCATCGCGCAGCAATGATGAAGGTGGTTGCGCGTTGGCTATTCGGTGAAGCGAGAACCCCGTGCGAACCCGCACCGTGAATCCTTAGCGAGCTAAGGAGCAAATCGTCGGAACGCACACACTTCTAATTCCGAGGCCGCAGGCCGTCGGGGATCCAGGAATCGAAGGGCGTGGCGTCGGCGTCCCCTCTCCCCCTGGAAGGGGGAGAGGCGAAGGTGAGGGGGTTGGTTGCGACTGGCGATGCCGACTGGTTTCGCGCCGCGATGGCGCCGTCCGACGTTCGGCCGTGGCGCGCTCTCCCCTCATCTCACTTCTCCCCTCAAGGAGGGGAGAAGGGACATTGACGTCGCGTCTTGTTCTTCAACGTCGGCGCCAGGCCTCGCGGATCGCCCGACGTCCGCGCGGATCGCCCTACCCCTTCGCCGGTTTGCCGTTTCCGTTGACCTGGGCCTCGGCGTGGGCGCGGGCGCGATGGCGGCCGCGCACGTCCTCGATGATCAGCACGAAGGCGGGCAGCAGGAGCAGGATCGCCGTCGAGGCGAACAGCAGCCCGGCGCCGAGACTCACCGCCATCGGGATAAGGAACTGCGCCTGCGGGCTGGTCTCGAGGATGATCGGCAACAGCCCGAACGCCGTCGTCAGCGTGGTGATCAGGATCGGGCGGAAACGCCGGGCGGCCGCTTCGGCGATGGCGTCGTTGAAGTCGAAGCCGCGGCCGAGATTGATGTTGTAGCGGTCGATGAGCACGATCGAGGCGTTCACGACCACGCCGGACAGCGCGACCGTGCCGAAGATCGAGGGAAACGACAGGTCGTAGCCCAGCAGGAGATGGCCGAGGATCGCCCCGCCGACCCCGAACGGGATTGCTATGAGGATCACCACGGGCTGGAGATAGCTCCGGAGCTGGGTCGCCAGCAGCGTGTACATGACGATGATCGCGATCAGCAGGCTCTGGCCGAGGCTGGCGAAGTCCTCCTGCTGCTCGCGCCCGGCGCCGGAAAGCCGCCAGCGCAGGCCGGGATAGCGTTCCTGGAGCTCCGGCAGGATCTCGGCCTCGACGCGGGAACGCGCCTCGCCCGGCGTGATCACGTCCTCCTCGACGTCGGCGGTGACCTCGAGGATGCGCCTTCCGTCGATGCGCTCGATCTGGGTGAAGCCGCGCGTCTCGATCACGTTGGCGGCGACGCTGAGCGGTAGCGCCGTCCCGTCGCGCGTGCGGATGCGCAGCGTGTCGAGCTCGGACAGGTCGGTGCGCTGGGCCTCGGGCAGGCGGACATAGACGCGCACTTCCTCGCGGCCGCGCTGGATGCGGTCGATCTCCTCGCCGAAGAAGGCCTGGCGGACCTGGCGGGCGATGTCGACGGGGGTGAGCCCCGCCGCCTCGCCGGCGGGCGTGAGCTCGAAATTGAGCTGGCGCTTGCCGAGATCGAAGCCGTCGTCGATCTCGGTGACCCCGGGGACGCCGCCGAGCGCATCGGCCATCTCGCCGACCGCCCGGGTGAGCGTGTCATTGTCGGGATGCGCCAGCTCGTAGGCGATGTCGGCGTCCTGCGGGCCGGCCGACGAGACGAAGGTGACCCGCTCGACGCCGGGCAGCGGCCCGACCCGGGCGCGCCATTCGCGCTCGAGCGCGCTCGAGGCGACGGAGCGCTGCGAGGCCGGCGTCAGCTGCAATTCGATCTGGGCGATGTTCGAGGCCACGACCGTCGTCGCGCTGGAGCCGGGGCCGCCGAACAGGCTGGTGCGCCCGCCGATGGTCGCGGCCACCGAGCGGATCACCGGCTCGCCGCGCCCGGCGTACTCCTCGTTCAGCTCGCGCGCGGCGGCGAGCAGCGTCTCGGCGGCCTCGCGCGTGGCCTCGAAGGGCGCGCCCTCGGGCAGGACGATGTCGGCGGTGATCTCCTCGGCCTCGATGGCGGGGAAGAAGACGAAGCGCACCACGCCGGTGACCGCGAGGCTGAACACGCCGACGAGTACGACGATCCCGACGGCGGCGACGACATAGCGCATGCGGGCGGCGAACAGCGCCCAGCCGTGGATCACATTGTCGGCGAAGGCGGCGAGCGCGGCCGCGACGGCCTCCTGGATTCGCGCCAGCGGGCCGCGCGACCACTCGCCGCCATGGGCGAGGTGGGAGGGCAGGATGAGGAAGGCCTCGATCAGCGACACGCCGAGAATGCAGATCACGACGATGGGGATCGGCCGGACGATCTCGGTGAACTCGCCGGTGGCGAAGATGAGCGGGCCGAAGGCGGCCATGGTGGTGAGCACGCCGACGAGCACGGGCGGAGCCACGCCGGTCACGCCCGCGATCGACGCCTCGTCGGCGGTTCGGCCTCGATGTCGCTCGCGGTCGGTGTTCTCGCCGACCACGATGGCGTCGTCGACGACGATGCCGAGCACGATGATCAGGCCGAACGTGGTGACGAAGTTCAGCGTCACGCCGACCGCGCCGAAGGCGGCGAAGCCGCCGAGGAAGGAGATCGGCACGCCCATCGACACCCAGAAAGCGAGCCTGAGATCGAGCATCAGGACGAGCAGCAGGAAGACCAGCGTGAAGCCGATGATGGCGTTGCGCGCCAGCAGCAGGATTCGGTCGCGGAAGATGTCGCTCTGGTCGGAAGCCACCGTCAGTGCGACGCCCGGCGGCAGCTCGGCCTCCTCGACATAGGCGATGGCGCTGTCGCGCACCGTGAGCAGGTCTTCCGAGCCCTGGGTCTGGACGTCGACGAAGACGGCCGGCTCGTCGTTGAAGCGCGACAGAAGCGGATCGTCCTGGAAGCCGTCGGTGATGTCGGCGACGTCGCCCAGGCGCACGCGCGTGCCGTCGGGCGCCGAGCGAAGGATCACGTCCTCGAAGGCCTCGCCGGTCTCGCGCCGGGCGTCGGTCCTCAGAAGGATCTCGCCGCTTTCGGCGCGGATCTCGCCGCCGGAGAGATCGATCGAGAAGGCGCGCACCGTGTTGGCCACTTCCTCGAAGGTCAGGTCGTAGCGGCGCAGCTGCTCTTCACGCAGCGCGATCGATATCTCGTAACGGCGCACCCCGCGCAGGCGCACCGTCGAGATGCCGTCGCGGGAGAGCAGGTCGCGTTCGACGCGCTCGCCGGTTTCGCGCAGCGTGCGTTCGCTCACCGGCCCGGTGAGCGCGAAGGTCAGGATCGTCGTGACCGGCTGGGGCACGCGCACCTGCGGCTCCTCGGCGTCGGCGGGCGGGAAGTCGACGAGCGAATCCACCGCGGTCTCGACGTCGTCCTTGACCACCTGGGCGTCGACGAAATCACGCAATTCGACCGTGATCGTGCCGCGGCCCTCGGAGGCGACCGAGCGCACGCGGTCGACCCCGTCGACGCCGAGCACGGCCTCCTCGACGCGGCGGGTGATCGATTCCTCGACGTCCTCGGGCGTCGCGCCGGGATAGATCACCGCGACCTGGACCTGGCGCGGCGAGATCGTCGGAAAGACCTCGGTCGTCATGGTCGCGGCCGTCACCGCGCCGCCGAGGAGGAACAGGATCATGAGCAGGTTCGCCGCGACCGGATTGTGGACGAACCAGCCGATCAGTCCCGCGCCCGGCCAGGGCCGCGGCGGGGGCGGGGGCGGGAGCTCGCTCTCGGTCATCCGCCGGTTCCGCCGGCGGGTTCGAGGATTTCGGCGGCCCGTCCCTCGGAGTCCTCGGGCAGCGGCGTGACGATCACGCCGTCGCCGGCGTCGAACGGCGCGACGACCACGCCCTCGCGCGTGCGGTCGCGGACATCGACCTCGACGAGCGCGATGCGGCCGTCACGGACGACGGCGACCGTATTGAGGCCGGAGACGGCGCGCGCGGGCAGGGTGAGGCTGGTCTCGAGGCTGGGCCCCTCGATCGCCACGTCGACGAATTCGCCGGGCCTGAGGATGTGGTCGGCGTCGGCCTCGATATGAAGATTGATCAGCCGCGAGCGCTCGTCGAGGCTCGCGCCCTCCCGCACCACGACGCCTTCGACCGGGTCGGCGCGGTCATCGAAGCTGAGTTGCGCGGTCCGGCCCTCCGCGCCGTCGAGGCGGGCCACGTCCTCGGGCGGGAAGGGCGCGACGATCTCGATCGCGTCCGCATTGTAGATCGATCCGTAATTCTGGCCCGCGACGAGGAGCTGACCCTCCTCGATGCGGCTGTCGACGACGCGGCCGTCGAACGGGGCGGCGAGCGCGGTGCGCTCCAGATTGAGTTCGGCCTGGAAAAGGTCGGCCTCGGCCGACATGAGGCGGGCGCGGGCGGCCTCGAGCTGCGGCTCGCGCGCGGCGAGCGGATTGATCTCCCGGTCGGGATAGAGCGAGCGCCACTCGTCGCGGGCGATCGCGGCCTCGGCCTCGAGCTGGGACAGCGCGCTGCGGGCGTCGGCGATCGCGGCGCGGGCGCGGGCGCGGGCGATCTCGTAATCGCGCGGATCGATCCGGAACAGCACCTCGCCGGCCTCGAACGTCCCGCCGTCCTGGACCGCCTCGGAGAGTTCGACGACGCGGCCGCCGACCTGCGGGGTGAGCGTGACCATGGCCTTGGCGGTCACCGTGCCGGTGGAGGCGACCGCGACGCGATGGGCGCCGGGCTGCGGCGTGATGACGCGCACCGGGACGGCCTCCGAGCGCGCGCCGTCGCCGCGGGCGACCGCTGTCGGGTCCTCGCCGCCGGACAGGCGCAGCGTGATGGTCACGGCGACGACGACGACCGCGGCGATGACGGCGAGCTGAACCCAGCCCAGCCAGCCGCGCTCGGAACGCGCATTCTTGTTGACTTCTCCGACCATCGCCCTCGAGACGTCCCCGCTTGCTCGCCTCGTGATAACGCACGCCAGGGCCGGCGTCCGTCGTCGCGCCGGCGTCGGGCGGGAACTAATCCGCGGTCGCGCCGGAACGAGTCCCCGTCGACAGCGTGTTATGACACGTCAGGGTTCACAAACCGTCTCTACAGGGTTTCCACACGGTTTACGCCCGAAATACGCCTTACTGCCGACAATGCTCGCGCAACGGCGTCGCGCCGGGCTGCGTTGAGGACGAAGTGCGCTTGCTGCCAGTACCCCGCCTTTTCCAGGTCCTGATGGCCGTCCTGCGCCCGCTTCTGGCCGGCGCCGTGGTCGCGGCGTGGGCGGGCGGCGGCGTCGCGAACGCGGCTCCGCTCGCGCGCGTCGAGGGCGTCCAGGACGCCGAGCTTCGCGCCGGGATCGACCGCATCGTCGGCGAGGCGGAGGGCGCGCCTGAAAGCCGCTGGCGCGCCCGGGATCGTGCGCGCCGCGCCGCCGACCGGGTCCGCGCATACCTCGATTCCCAGGGCTATTACGCCGCGCTGGTGGACGCCCGCCTGGACGATGACGGCGCGCCGTTGGTGCGCGTGGACGCCGGCCGGCGCTTCACCTTCGAGATCGTCGACATCGCCTTCGACCAGCCGGACTCGCCAGCGAGCCGTCCCGGCGAGGAGATCGTCTCCGCGCTCGAACTGGCGCCCGGCGATCCCGTCGTTGCGCGCGACGTGATCGAGGCGCGCGGCCGGGTCGTCGGGCGGCTGCGCGACGGCGGATGGCCGTTCGCCGGGAGCGGTGAGGACGACATCGTCATTGATCACGAGACCTCGACCGCGTCGGCCGAGTTCCACTTCGAGACCGGGCCGTTCATCCGCTTCGGCGCGCCCCAGCGCGCTGGCGGCCTGGCGGACCTGCGCGACTCGTTCGTCGCCCGCCTCGCACCCTACGAGGTCGGCGAGCCGGCGAGCCAGGACGCGCTGCAGCGCTACAGCCAGCGCCTGCAGGCGCTGGAGAGCGTGCAGATCGCGGAAACGCGCATCGCTCCGGACGCGACCGGCGTGGAGCGCCCTGTCGACGTCCGCATGGAGCCGACGCCGAAGCACCGCATCGAGGCCGCCCTGCGCTGGTCGACGTCCGAGGGGTCGGGTCTCGACGGCGAGTGGGCGCGGCGCAACATGTTTCGCGGCGACGAGACGCTGACCGTCCACGGACGGGCGGCGACGCTCGGATACGGTCTGGGCGTCCGCCTCGACGTGCCCCACTGGCGGCGCTACGGCCAGACGCTGGACTTGCTCGCCGAAGCCGCCGCCGAGCGCACCGACGCCTTCGACCAGGACGTCGTGCGCCTGCGCGCCGGGGTCACGCGGCCGATCACCGATGTGATCGACGCTTCCGCGGCGGTGTCGTTCCAGACCGCCGACATTGACGACGCGGCCGGATCGCGGCTGCTGAATTCCGTGAACTTTCCCCTGTCGGCGGCCTATGACGATCGCGAGAACGTGCTCGATCCGCAGTCCGGCGTTTTCGCCGAGCTGCGCGTCACGCCCGGCGCGGCGTTCGGCGACGCCGACAGCCGCTATGTGCGCGCTGAGGCGGCGGTCCGCAGCTATATCCGGGTCTCGACCGACGTCGTCATCGCCGCGCGAGCGCGCGCGGGCTCGCTGTTCGGCGCCAAGGCCGAGGAGGTGCCGGTCGATCTGCGCTTCTTCTCCGGGGGCGGAGGCTCGGTGCGCGGCTACGAGTACCAGGCGCTCAGTCCGTTCCGGCTGGATGAGGATACCGGCGCGCTCGAACCGTTCGGCGGCCGCTCGGTGGTCGAGACCGGGCTGGAGGCGCGCTGGCGGCGCTCCGAGCGGCTGGGCTTCGTCGCCTTCGTCGACGGCGGCGCTGCGGCGGCCGACCGGACGCCGACGGTCGACGACCTGCGCTTCGGCGCGGGGCTCGGGGTTCGCTACTATCCCGGCTTCGGACCGCTGCGCGTCGACATCGCCACGCCGCTGGATCCGCGCGACGGCGACGATCCGGTCCATGTCTATATCAGCATCGGGCAGGCGTTCTGATGGCCGGGGCGAAGCGACATCCGCGCCGCTGGCTGCTCGTCGCCGCCTGGACGGCCGGCGTGCTGACCGCGCTCTTGGCGGCCGCGATCGGCGTCGCCTGGTTCATGCTGTCGGGCCAGACCGGGCGCACGCTCGTCGAGAACGCCGCCGACGGCCGCCGGGCCGGCGGCTACGGCGTGATCGAACTGTCCGATCTGTCCGGGAATCCGCTCGACCGCCTGACCATCGGCGAAATCACGCTGACTGACTCCGAAGGCGTCTGGCTGACGCTGGAGAACGTGACCGTCGACTGGTCGCCGCTGGCGCTGATCGGGCGTCGCCTCGCGCTCGAGGAAGTCACGGCCGATCGGCTCGCCGTAGCGCGCCGACCGGTTCAGGACGACTCGGCCTCCGAGAGCGGCGGCGGGCCCGGCCTGTCCGTCTCCCTGGAGCGGCTGGCCGTCGGGCGCCTCGAGCTCGGCGAGCCGGTGATCGGCGTCGCGGCGGAGCTGCGCCTCGAGGGCGGGCTCGCGAACGTCGACGGGGACTGGCGCGCCGAAGCCGTCGTCGAGCGCCTCGATGCGCCGGGCGACCGGCTGAGTTTCGAGGCGCGCCTGGGCGAAGAGATCGTCGTCGACGGTGATCTGGAAGCCGCGCCGGGCGGCGCGCTGGCGACGCTCATGCGCGCGCCGGAGGCGGGCCTGTCCGGCCGCTTCTCCGCGCAGGGAACCGAGCGCGACGGCGCCGGCGAGCTGGTCCTGGAAGCGGGCGAGACCGAGGCGCTCGCCGCGACGCTCGACTGGGCCGACGCGCGCGCCGTGATCGAGGGCGAGGCGCGGCCGGGCGCCTGGCCGGGGCTGGAGCGCATCGCCCGCGGGCTCGGCGGGCCGGCGACGTTCCGCGCCGAGGCGCCGCTGCGCGGCGGTGCGCTGCAACGCGTGCGCCTGGATGCGCTGGAGGCGGAGATCGACAGCCCCGGACTGGCGTTGCGCGCGCAGCGCACCGGATCGCGGACGATAACGCTCGAGGCGTCGCAGGCCGCCGGCCTCGTCGCCGTACTGTCGCGCGAGCGCGTGGTCGCCGAAACGCTCGCCGCCGACGGCGTGCTCTCACTCGACGGCCCGCCGCGCTTCGAGGGAAGCGTGCGCGCCGACGGCCTCGATCTCGGCTTCGCAAGCTTCGGCCGCGCTTCGGGACCGGTCACGCTCGAAGGCCCGATGGCGGCGCCCGTGATCGAGACCCGTCTCGAAACCGCCGGCGCGTCGGTCCGGTGGGCGTCGGTGGACGGCGCGCTGGGCGGCGACCCCTCCCTCGAGGCGGCGTTCGCCTGGAATCGCGCCGACAGCCGGCTCGAATTCGAAACGCTGCGCGTGGCCGGCGCGGCGGGGACCGCGACCGGCTCGGGCGCGGTCGATCTGGCGGCGCGGCGCTACGCGTTTCAGGCCTCGAGCCCGAACCTCGACTTCAGCCGGATCCGCGAGGCGTTCCGGGCGCGCGGTCCGGTCGAGGCCGAGCTGGCGGGCGATTTCTCCGGCGCGGTCGAGTTCGACGTGGAGGTCGCCTCGGCCGAGCTCGCCGAGGCGTGGAACGCCTGGATCGCCGACGGCGCCTCGGCGCGCGTCGCCGGCCGCTTCGCCCGCGGCGAGGGTTTGCAGCTAAGCACGCTTTTGGTGGACAGCGACGCCCTCACGGTCGACGCGCAGGGCGAACGCAGCGGCGGGGTGTGGAGCCTGGCCGGCGAGGCGGTCTGGTCGGGAGACGCCCCGGTCGCGGCGATGCGGCTGGAGGGCGCGGCGGCGGCCGCCTTCGAGGTCCGCTCATCCGAGCAGGGCGTGCGCGTGCGCGCCGAGATCGCCGCCGAGGAGGCCGGGGCGGGACCGGTGGTTCTCGCCGAGCCGCGCCTGCGGCTGGAGGGCGGCGGACCGCTCGACGCCTTCACCGGCGTGTTCCGGCTCGAAGGCGACGGCGAAGCGGGCGCGGTCGATCTCGCCGGCGATTTCGTCCGCCGCGGCGACGCTGTCGAACTCGAGCAGCTGGAGGGTCGGTTCGGCGGATTCTCCGTCGAGGGTCGCGCCGGCGCCGGGCCGGGCGCGCTCGACGCCCGGCTGACGCTGATTCCGCTCAACGGCTTCGGCTCCTTCGACGTGCGCGCCGAACTCGCCGAGGGCGTCCTCGATGCGCGCGTGCGCGGCCGCGACATGGTGCGCGCCGACATGGTCTATCTCGACACGCTGACGGCCACTGCGCAGGGCCCGCTCGAGCAGGTCGCGCTCGGTCTCGAGCTGGACGGCGCCTATGGCGCGAGCCTGAGGTTGACGGGCGAAGGCGAGGCGCGCCTCGCCCGCGGCCCGTTCGACCTGTCGATGTCGCTTTCGGGGCGCTATGGCCGGGTCGACGTCGCCACGATCGAGCCCATGAGGCTGTCCGGCGGCGAAGGGTTCGACGGCGCGCTGGCGCTCGCCGTCGGCGACGGCGAACTGCGCGCCGGGCTGGAGCAGGCCGGAGGCGAGCTCGGCTTCGACCTCGCCGCGCGCGACGTGCCGACGGCGCTGATCTCCATGCGCCGCGGCCGCGCCCCGACGCAGGGAACCCTGTCGGCGGACCTGGCGCTTGATCGCGACCGCGACGGCGTCTGGACGGGGAGCGCGGAGATCGCGGGGCATGACCTGGCGCCGGCCGAGATCGCGGACGCCGCCGCCGTCGACGGCGCCGTCCGCGCGACGCTCGATCGCGAGGCGCTGGTCATCGAGGCGACGGCGGCCGGCGCCGAGCTGGACGCCCGGGCCGAGGCGCGCGCGGAGACCGGACCGGTGCGCGGCGCAGCCGACATTCTCGCCGGGACGGTCGGCCTGTCGGGCTCGGGCCGCATCACCGGCGAGATCGCCACGCTCGCCGCCTTCCATATCGGCGAGGGCCGTACGCTCGCCGGCGATGTCGAGGGCGGTTTCACGCTCGCCGGGACGGTCGGCGCGCCGGATCTCTCCGGCGACCTGTCGCTGAGCGGGGGCCGGTTCCGGGATGCGCTGTCCGGACTTTCGCTCGAAGCGCTGACGGCGCGGGCGCGCTTCGAAAGCGACCGGCTGATCGTCAGCGAGTTGAGCGCGAGCGACGGGGCGGACGGGCGGCTCACCGGTTCGGGCCGGGTCGACCTCGCCGGCGACGGGGTCTCGGCGTCCGCCGATCTCGCCTTCGAGACCTTCCGTCTCGTCGCGCGCGACGAGGCCGACGTGACGGGGACCGGCGAGGCCGGGATCACCTACGCCGAAAACCGGGTTTCGGTCACGGGAGAGACGCGGATCGAGCGCGCGGAGATCCGGCCGCCCGAGGCCCGCCGCGAGCCGATCCCGATGATCGAGGTGCGCGAGATCAACCTGCCCGGCCAGCCGAACGGCCGCCGGGTCCGGCGCGGCGGTCCGGTCGTGGCGCTCGACTACGACGTCGCCGCACCGGCGCGCGTCTTCGTGCGCGGGCCCTCCTTCGACACCGAGTGGGGGCTCGACGTTCACATCGGAGGGACGCTGGACGCGCTCGATCTCGAGGGCGCGGCGACGCTGCAGCGCGGCCGCGCGAGCCTGCTCGGCCGGCCGTTCACGCTGGCGCGGGGACGGGTCGTCTTCAACGGTCCGCCCGAGGCCGCGACGCTCGATATCGAGGCGGTGCGCGAGGCGCGCGAAATCACGGCGCGGATCGTCGTCTCCGGGACGCCGCAGGCGCCGCGGATCCGGCTCACCTCGACGCCGGCTCTGCCCGAGGACGAGGTCGCCTCCCGGCTCCTGTTCGACCAGGGGGCGGGCTCGCTGTCGGGTGTCCAGGCCGCCCAGCTCGCCGGCGCGCTCGCCAGCCTGACGGGGGCGGGCTTCGACCCGATCGGCGCGGTGCGCGCGGCGACCGGGCTCGATCAGCTGAGCGTCACCACAGGCCGAACCGGCGAGACGGTGGTCTCCGGCGGGCGCTATCTGGCCGAGGACGTCTATCTCGAGCTTGAGACCGCCGGCGGTTCGGCGGCCCCGACGACGCGCATCGAGTGGTCGCTCACCAACCGCCTGACCCTGCTGTCGCGCCTGTCCGGCCTGGGCGAGGCCGACGTCGCGCTGAGCTGGCGGATGGAATACGACTGATCCGTCGGAACGGCGGCTCCCGCCGCCGCGGCGCGCCTTCACCCCCTTGCCTGCCGCGGAAAGGCGCCCTACATCCAGACCGTCCAGACGGTATAGATGCAGTGCAGCAAACGATGGCCGACGCCGCCCCAGACAAGGAGCGCTCCACGCGCGACCGGATCCTCGACGCCGCCGAGGCGATCGTCGAACGCGAGGGCGCGCGTCGGCTGACCATCGACGCCGTGGTCCGGGAGAGCGGGCTTTCGAAGGGCGGGGTGCTCTACCACTTCGCCTCCAAGCTCGCCCTGGTCGAAGGCATGGTCCAGCGCCTGGTCGCGACCGTGGAGGCCGACCTCGCCGCGGCTCGTGCGGACGCGGAGGCGAAGGACGAACCCGTCCTGCCGGCCGTCATTCACGTGGTCCTGCATCACCGCAAGCAGAACTCCCGGGTCTCGATGGGCGTGCTCGCCGCCGCCGCCGAGAATCCCGAACTGCTCGACCCGGTGCGTGATTTCCTCACGCGGATCCGGCAGCAGATCCTGGATCAGGCCGCCGACCCCGATCTCGCGCGGATCGTCCTGCTCGCCGCCGACGGGCTGCACTTCGCCGACATTCTCGGCCTCGATTTTCTCACGCCCGACGACCGCTCCGCTGTGGAGGCGCGCCTCGTCCGGCTGGTCTCGGAGAGTTGCCGATGACGCCTTGGAGATGGCTCGTCGCCCCGCTGGTTCTCGCGCTCGCGGCCTGTTCGGCCGAGACCGCCGAGACGGACTCGCGCGTGCGCGCGGCGCGGATCGAGATGGTCAGCGCGGCCGACGCGCCGGTCCGGCGCGACTTCGTCGGCCGGGTCGAGGCCCGCCTGACGGTGGACCTGGCTTTCCAGGTCGGCGGCAGGCTGGCGAATTTCCCGATTTCAGAGGGCGAAATCCTCGAGGAGGGCGCACTGGTCGCCCGGCTCGAGACGCAGGACTTCGAGCGCGCCCTGCGCGAGGCGCGGGTGCAGCTCCAGCAGGCGACGCAGAATCTCGACCGGACCCGGACGCTGCATGAACGCGGCATCGCCTCCGAGGCGGCGCTGGAGGAAGCCCAGACCGCCCACGACCTGCGCGCCGTGGCGCTCGACAACGCCCGCCAGAATCTCGCCTACGCGACCGTCGAGGCGCCGTTCGAGGGGTTGGTGGCGCGCCGGCTGGTCGACAATTTCACGACCGTCGCGCCGGGCCAGCCGGTCGCGCGGCTGCAGGACGTCTCCGAGCTGCGGGTCGCGATTTCGGTGCCCGAGAGCCTGATCGCCACGATCGACCAGAACGCGGCGCGCGTCGTCGAGGCGCGTTTCCCCTTCCTGCCCGGGCGCAGCTTCCCGCTCGAATACCGCGAGCTGATCTCCGAGCCGGACCAGGCCTCGCAGACCTATCGCGTGATCTTCGCCCTGCCCGACGACATTCCCGCCAACGTGCTGCCGGGCATGACCGCCAGCGTCAGCGTCACGATCGATCCCAGCGGCGATCCGGCGCTGGCGGGGGTTCGCGCGCCGGTGTCCGCGCTCGCGGCGACGCCCGACGGCGGCTTCCGGGTCTGGGTGTACGATCCGGCGACGGGCGAGGTGAGCCCGCGCGCGGTGACGACCGGCGCCGTCTCCGGCGACAGCGTGCTCGTCGCCGAAGGTTTGACGCCGGGCGAGCGCATCGTCACGGCTGGCGTCAATGCGCTCCACGAAGGCATGCGCGTCCGTCCGCTCGACGCGACGGCGCGCTACGACGGCGAAGGATAGGGGCGCGGCGATGGCGGGGGAGACCGACGCTCCGGCGCGCTCCGGCCTGGGCGTGAACGCGGCCCGGATCTCGATCGAGAAGCCGGTCGTGACCTGGCTCATCATTCTGTTCTGCGTGATCGGCGGGCTGTGGGGCTTCAATACGGTGGGCCGGCTCGAGGACCCCGCCTTCACGATCAAGGAGGCGGTCGTGTTCACGACCTATCCCGGCGCCAGCGCCGAGGAGGTCGAGAACGAGGTCACCGAGCGGCTCGAAACCGCGATCCAGCAGATGTCCCAGCTCGAGGCGCTGGAGTCCGAGAGCGCGCCGGGAATCTCCGAGATCCATGTCGAGGTGCGAGACGAGTTCGACGGCGCCGAGCTGCCCCAGGTCTGGGACGAGCTGAGGAACCGGGTCGCCGACGCCGCGCCGCGTCTGCCGCCCGGGGCGGGCGAACCGCTGGTCTACGACGATTTCGGCGACGTCTACGGCATCCTCTACGCCGTCACCGCGCCGGGCTATTCCGACGCCGAGATCCGAGATTTCGCGGAGTTTCTGAGACGCGAACTGCTCGCGGTCGAGGGAGTCGCCAAGGTCGAGCTCGCCGGCGTGCCCGAGGAGCGCGTCTATATCGAGATCCCCCAGGAGAATCTCGCCCGGCTGGGCCTGCCGGTTCAGGGCGTGCTGTCGGCGGTGTCGAACGAGAACGCCGTCGTCGACGCCGGCGAGACGCCGGCCGGCGACCGGCTTCTGCGCATCGACATGCCCCAGGGCGCGGGCGGCGTGGCGGGCCTGCAATCGCTGCTGATCTCGCCGCGGGACGCGGGCCGGACTCTGCGCCTGTCCGACATCGCCAATGTGTACCGGGACGAGCGCGAGCGCGCCGACGCCTATATCTATCACGACGGCGCGCCGGCCTTCACGCTGGGCGTTTCCGGGCTCGCCGATGTCAATATCGTCGATGTCGGCGAGGCGGTGGAGGCGCGGCTCGCCGCGCTCGAGGCCGACCTGCCCGTCGGCGTCGAACTCACGCCGATCTACGAGCAGCACGTCGTCGTCGACGAGGCGATCGACGGCTTCCTGCTCAACCTGGCGCTCGCCCTGGCGATCGTGATCGGCGTGCTGTGCGTGTTCATGGGCTGGCGCGCCGGGCTCACCGTCGGCGCCGTGCTGCTGCTCACCGTCGCCGGCACTGTCTTCTTCATGTCGGTCTTCGACCTGACCATGCAGCGCATCTCGCTCGGCGCGCTGATCATCGCCATGGGCATGCTCGTCGACAACGCGATCGTGGTCACCGAGAGCATGCAGATCTCGGTGCAGACCGGCGAGCGCCGCCAGATCGCCGCCGAGAAGGCCGTCGCCTCCACCCAGTGGCCGCTGCTCGGCGCGACCGTCATCGGCATCATGGCCTTCTCCGGCATCGGCCTGTCGCCGGACTCGACGGGCGAGTTCCTGTTCTCGCTGTTCGCCGTGATCGGAATCTCGCTGATGCTGAGCTGGGCGCTCGCCATCACGGTGGCGCCGATGATCGCCCACTATCTGTTCAAGTCGGAAAAGGGGATGAACCCCGACCCGTACGGCAAGGGCGTCTACACCTGGTATCGCCGCGTCCTGGTGACGGCGCTCAAGCGCCGCTGGATGACGCTGGCCGCGCTGATCGCGATCACGATCGCCAGCGTCTGGGGCTTCGGCTACGTCAAGAACGCCTTCTTCCCCAACTCGAACACGCCGCTCTTCTACGTCAACATCTCCGAGCCGCAGGGAACCGACATCCTCGCCACCGACGAGACGGTGCGCGACATCGCCGATTTCGCCCGCGCCCAGCCCGAGGCCGAAGCGGTGAGCGCCTTCGTGGGACGCGGCGCCACGCGGTTCATGCTGACCTACGTGTCGGAGCAGCCGAACCCGGCCTACGGCCAGCTGGTCGTGCGCACCGCGCGGCGCGACGCCATTCCGGCGCTCGCCGAGCGCATTCTCGGCTATGTCGAGGACACCCATCCCGATGTCGAGGCGCGCGCCGAGCGCATCGTGTTCGGTCCGCCGTCCGGCGCCCAGCTCGAGGCGCGCTTCTCCGGCCCCGACGCCGACATGCTGCGCCGGCTGGGCGAGGAGGCGCTGGCCCGGCTTCGCGAGTCCGGAAATGTTCGCGACCTGCGCACGGACTGGCGCAATCGCGAGGCCGTGCTCAGCCCCCAGGTGCAGACCGAGCGGGCCCGCTCGATCGGGGTGACGCGCGAGGATATCGGCGACGCGCTGCGCTTCGCCACCGAGGGCGTGACCGTCGGCGTCTTCCGCGAGGGCGACAACCTGATTCCGATCGTCGCCCGCGCGCCGACGGAGGAGCGCCTGGAGGCGGAATCGCTGTCGGATCGCCTGATCTGGAGCCCGGCCCAGAACGCCTACGTGCCGATGAACCAGGTGGTCGAGGGCTTCGAGCTCGTCGCGCGCGACACGCTGATCCAGCGCCGCGACCGGGTGCGCACGCTCACCGTTCAGGCCAACCCGCCCGAGGGCGAGACCGCGGCGTCGGCCTTCGAGCGCTTCTCGGCGATCGTCGAGGACATCGAGCTGCCGCGCGGCTACGCGCTGGAATGGGGCGGCGAGCACGAGGCCCAGGCCGAGGCGCAGAGCTCGCTGGCCGCGCAGCTGCCTCTGGGCTTCCTGGTCATGCTCGTGATCAGCTTCCTGCTGTTCCAGACCGTGCGCCAGCCGCTGATCATCTGGGCGATCGTGCCGATGTCGATCTGCGGAGTGACGGTCGGCCTGCTGATCACCGACACGGCGTTCTCCTTCACCGCGCTGCTCGGCTTCCTGTCGTTGTCGGGCATGCTGATCAAGAACGCCATCGTGCTCGTCGACGAGGTCGACCAGCGCGTCGCGCGCGGCGACGAGGCGTTCGCCGCCGTGCGCGACGGCTCCGTCAGCCGTCTCCGGCCCGTGGCGCTGGCCGCCGGGACCACGATCCTGGGCATGTCGCCGCTCGTCTTCGACGCCTTCTTCGCGGGGATGGCGGTGACGATCATCGGCGGGCTGGCGTTCGCCACCGTGCTCACCCTGATCGCCGCGCCGGTGCTCTATGCGGTCTTCTTCCGCATCGAGCGGCCCGCGAAAGGTTAATTGCGCCGTAACGAATTTCGCGTTGTCCTCTTCGAAAGCGGAAGGGACGGGGCGATTCGCTCCGCAGACGCATCGATGCAGGCCGCCGACCCCGACACCCTCGCGCTCGACCCCGGCGAACGCGCCTGGCGGCTCGAGCTCGACCCGCCGGCGGAAGCCGCCTCCGCCGGCATGGCGGAACGGATCGGACAGTTCGCGACCCTGTTTCTTGAATCCGGCGACGTCGCCGGGCGCTTCGCGCCATCGGGCCCGCTCGCCTTCACCCTCGTCGCCGACGACGGGGCGGAGGCCGAGCTTGAGGCCCTGCGCGCCGGCCTGGCCGGGCGTCTGGCTGAAGCCGGCCTGGTGATCGAGGCCCGTCTCGCCGCGGTCGGCGACGGCGCCGAGGCGCTCCCGGACGACGACGGCGTCGAGCACCTGACGGAGGCGCCGACGGGCGGAGACCCGGTCGAGGCGCGCGCCTCGGCGCTGGCCGCCGAACTCGCCGCCTTCCGCGAGGAGATGCGCGCGATCGCGCACGGCATCCAGACCGCCGGCGCCGGCGACGACGGCGGGCTCGCGCGCTTCCGCGAGGAGCTCGAATCGGTCGCTGGCTCCATGGGCCAGCGCGTGGATGGCGCCGCCCAGCGCATCGAATCGGCGACGGATTCGGTGTGCGCGCGGCTCGAGGGCGTCCCCGACGCGGCGCGTCTCGACGCCGTCATCGAGCGCTCCGAGGCCCAGGCGGCCCTGTTCGAGACGGCCATGCGCGAAGCGCTGACCGCCTTGCAGGGCGCATGCGCGGCCATGCGCGAGCCGGACGCCGCCGCGTCCGACGGGGCTGCGGTCGAGGCCGGCTGAGCCGGTTAACGCTGTTCATGAACGAAAGTTAATGTTAGCGTCGCCCTCGGCAGTCTGGGGAGACGCTCATGAAGCCGCTTGCGATTCTCGCCCTGTGTTCGGCGCTCGGAATCGCTTGGGCGCAGTCTCCGTCCGCCTGGCGGACGGCGCTCGCCGAGCGGCTGTGTCCAGTCGAGGAGGTCGGGCCCGGCGTCGCGCAGGGCTTCGATCTCCTCGCGCGGCTTCTCTCGACGGATTCCCCTGACGTGCGCGGCGTCTGAGCCGCGGCTCGCGACGGGCTAGAACAGGGCGGTTCCCGCCGGCGCTAGCTGCTGCAGCGTCCAGATCAGCGCGATCCCGAAACCGAGGAACGGGCCGAAGGCCATGGCGCTGTCGCCGCGGATCTCGCGGCGTGTGACCAGGCCGACGACGAGGACATGCATGAGCGCGGCGAGGCTCGCCGCCAGAAGCACCAGCGGCAGGGCGATCGCGCCGCACCAGGCGCCGCCGGCGGCGAGCAGCTTGGCGTCGCCGCGGCCCAGTCCCGGCCGGCCGCGCAGCTTCTGATAGCCGACCTCGACGAGCACCAGCCCGGCATAGCCGATCAGCGCGCCGAACGCGTGCAGCGTGAGCGGCTCGCCAAGCGTGTGCGCGGCGACCAGGCCCAGCGCGATCAGGGGCAGGGTGAGCGCGTCGGGGAGGCGCAGCGTGCGCGCGTCGATGACGCTCAGCACGACCAGGCCGACGTAGAGCGCGCCGCCGAATGCGATGACCGGATCGATCTCCATGACCGCGTTATGGCCGGGTTCGCGCCGCCGGGGCAAACCGCGCGGCTTGACTCTTCCCGTCGATAGAACAAAAGTAGAACACGTGTTCCAGCGGATCAGGGAGGCGGACATGGACCGGTCGCGCGCCGGCGCCGAGCAAAGCGCTCGCGTCGCGAAACCCGCCCGGCTGGCGGCGCTGAAACGGCGCATCGCCGCGCTGGAGGGCGGGGAGACGCGCACGGTCGAGGCCGCCCGCGCCGGCTTCGCCTCGTCGCGTCCGGCCGCGGCGAATGGCGACGATCTCGATCGCTTCCGCGCCATGGCCGGTCTGCACGACTTGCGTCCGGCGCGCTATCTCGACGCGCCTTCGGCCTACGCCTTCGCCGCGTCCTGGCTCGCCGCGCTGCCCGACGACCGGGCGATCGTGTGGGTGCGCGCCGCCGGCGATCCCCGGCTCGATTTCGGCGCGCCCTGTCCCGACGGGCTGAAGCGGCGCGGCGTCGATCCCGCCCGGCTTCTCCAGGTTCGCGCCCGCCCCGGCGCCGAGGCGCTGTGGGCGATGGAGACGGCGCTGTCCGCCGGCGCGCTCGTGCTCGGCGAGGCCGGCCGCGACCCCGCCTACGATCTGACCGCCTCGCGGCGCCTGCACCGGGCCGCCCGGGCGGCCGGCGTCGCCGCGCTCGTCGTGCGCGCCCACGACGCCGATGGACCGAGCGCGGCGCTCACCCGCTGGACGATCCGCCCCGAACTCGCGCCGGCCGCGGCCTGGACGGGCGCGGGCGGGCTATCCGGCCTTGGCCCGATCCGCGTGCGCGCCGAGCTGGAGCGCGCCCGCGGCGGCCCGCCGCGAAGCTTCGAACTGGAATGGAGCGAGGATGCGCTTCGCCGCTCTCAGCCTGCCCCGCTGGCCGACCGATCGGCTGATCGGCCGCGTCGCCGCGCCGGCTAGGACGCCGCCGCCGTCGCGGTCTCGCGCGCGGGCAAGAGACGCAGCGCCAGCGCGCCCGCGCGCAGCAGGTCCGGCTCGGGGCGACGCGCGTGGCTCGACAGGCAGGCCTCGGCGAGCTTGATCGCGTGATCGTCGCCGTGACGGACGGCCGCTTCGGCGAGCGCGTCCGGCGCCGGGACCGCGAGATCGGCCGCGGCCTCGCCGTCGGCGGGCAGGAAGACCGCCTTCAGCGCGCACCCCGTCCGCCAGGCGCCGGAAAGCAGCGCGCGGCCCGTCGCCTCGCCGGTCAGGGGCAGCAGGTTGCGCGCCGCCGCCGCGCCGGTCACGGCGTGCGTGAACACGACCGCGCCATAGGCGTCGCGGGCGGCGTCGAGGAACAGCCGCGCGAAGGCCAGGACGAGGGCGTCGGCGATCGCGTCGGCGTCGCCGGACAGATCGGCGCGCGCCGTCTCGGCGGCGAAGTCCCGCGCCCGGGCCAGTCGGGCGAGCCCGCCGGTGATCGAACCGCCGGTCGGGCGCAGCTCGGCCGCGATTGGCGTGACGGCGCCCAGCGCCGGCTCCGGATCGAGGTCGCCGCATTCGGCTCCGGCCTCGACCGGCAGTTCTGCGTAGCTCGCCGCCCAGGCCGCGAGCGCGTCGGCGAGTTCGTCGAGGCGGGGCGCCGTCGCCTCCGCCGCCAGCGCGCGGGCGGCGTGGGCGGTGCGCAATACGCCGTGCACGGCGGCCGCGCCATAGCCCGGCGCCAGGCGCTGCGCCCACAGATCGAGCGCCGCCCGCCAGCTCCGCTCCGCGATCTCGGCGCGGAAGAAGACCGCCCAGTCCTCGAAGCGCTCGCGCGCGCCGAGCGTCTCGCGCCAGTGCGCCGGATCGATCGGATCTTGCGCGGACGGGCGGGGCTGGAAGCCGGCCCGTTCGGCCTCGATCCAGGCGAGGGCGTCGCCGCCGCGGCCCATGGCGGCGAGCGCCTCGACCACCATCGGCGCGTGGTTGAAGAGGCCGTTGGCCAGGCTCGGTCCATAGGGGCGCAGGATCTCGAGCGCTCGGTCGTGCAGGGCGTAAGGGTCGGTCATGGTCGCTTCCTCGGCGGCGTGTCGGAACGGCCTCGCCTCCGACTGTCGCGGCGGGAGCGGGGCGATGAACTTGGCGACCCTAGTTCCTCAAGTTAACTTGAGGTCAAGCTCCAATCCGGAGGGCGGCGCATGACCAAGCGCATGACGGATCTGCTGGCCATCGGCGAGCTCGCCCGGCGCACCGGCCTGTCGGTCTCGGCGATCCGGTTCTACGAGTCCCAGGGTCTGGTCTCGGCGATGCGCAATCGCGGCGGCCAGCGTCGCTTCCCGCGCTCCGACATCCGCCGGCTGTCCTTCATCCTGATCGCCCAGCAGCTCGGCCTCACGATCGCCGAGATCCGCGACGTGCTGTCCGATCTGCCCGAGGCGCGCACGCCGGACCGGGCGGACTGGGCGAAGATCTCCGCGGCGATCCGGACGCGGATTGAGGCGCGCATCGCGGAGCTGACGCGCATGCGCGATCATCTCGACGGCTGCATCGGCTGCGGCTGTCTCTCGCTCGACGTCTGCGCGCTCTACAACCCCGAGGACCGGGTGGCGCGCAAGGGGCCGGGCCCGCGCATCCTGCTGGGGGAATGAGACGGCGCCGGGGATCGGTTGACTCCGGGTCCGGGCGAGAACAAAGATAGAACATCTTTTCCCGATCTTCCGCCGCTGGACGCCCTGTCCGGAGGGCGCGAGGCCTGGCGGCCCCGGCCTTGTCCGTCCGCGCGGGAGGTCCCGGGCCGAATGGAGCGAGGATGCGCTTCGCCGCTCTCAGCCTGCCCCGCTGGCCGACCGACCGGCTGATCGCGCGCGCCGCCGCGCCGGCTGACGATGCCGACGCGCCCTTCGTGCTGACGCTCGCCGGTGCGGGGGGCGAGCGGCTGCATGCGCTCACCCCGGCCGCCGAGGCCGCCGGGCTGACGCGCGGCATGGGCGTGGCCGACGCGCGCGCCCTGGCCCCGAAACTGCGCGCCAGGCCCGCCGACCCGGACGCCGACCGCGCCGCGCTCGTCCGGCTGGCGCGCTGGTGCGGACGGGTCTCGCCCTGGACGGCGGCCGATCCCGGCGACCCCGGACTCGACGGCGTGCTGCTCGACATCACCGGCTGCGCGGGCGTGTTCGGCGGCGAGGATCGTCTGCTCGAACAGCTCGTGACCGAGACCCGCGCGCTGGGGCTCGAGGCGTCCGCGGCCGCCGCGCCGACGATCGGGCTGGCCTGGGCGCTGGCGCGCATCGAGGCCCCGGCGTCGCAAACGGGCTGGACGGCGGCCGACGACGTTCATGGCGTGCTGGAAGCCCTGCCCGTCGAGGCGCTGCGCATCGGGACGACCGCGGCGAGACTGAAACGCTTCGGGCTCAAGCGCGTCGGCGATCTGCTGACCCGGCCGCGCGCAGATCTGGCGAAACGCTTCGGGACGGAGCTCCTGCGCCGGCTCGACCAGGCCGCGGGCGTCGAGCGCGAAAGCCTCGACCCGCTGCAGCCGGCCGCGAGCCTGCGGGCCCGGGCCCGCTTCGCCGAGGCGCGCACGACGCTCGACGGGATCAAGGCGGGCGCCGAAACCGCGATCGAGCGGCTGTGCCGGGACCTCGCCGCCGAGGGGCTGGGCGCGCGCCGGGTGCGGATGACGCTCTACCGCGTCGACGGGGCGGCGCGCGATCTCGTCGTCGGCGCGGCCGCGCCGAGCCGGGACGCGGCCCATCTCGCTCGGCTCGTCAACGAACGCCTCGACCGCGCCGAAATCGATATCGGCTTCGGCGTCGATCTGATCGAGGCCGCCGCCGCGCTCGCCGAGCCTCTGCGCGCGGTCCAGTCCGACCTCGCCGGGGAGGCCGCCGCCGGGACCGATCTCGCCCGCCTGATCGACCGGCTGTCGGCGCGGCTGGGCGAGACCGCCGTCCTGCGCGCGACGGCCGAAGACAGCCACGTCCCCGAACGCGCCGGGCGCTGGACGCGCGCGTCCGGAAACCCCGCGCCGTCCTGGCCGGAGCGGCCCGAGCGCCGGCCCTTGCTCGTCCTGGAGCGGCCCGAGCCCGCCGAGGCGGTCGCCGAGATCCCCGACGGCCCGCCGCGGCGCTTCACCTGGCGGCGCGTGCGCCATCACGTCGCCCGCGCCGAGGGCCCCGAGCGCATCGCCCCGGAATGGTGGCGCGCCCCGCCGGGGTCGGGATCGGGGCGGACGCGCGACTATTTCCGCCTCGAAACCGACGAAGGCCGGCGCTTCTGGCTGTTCCGCGACGGGCTCTACGGCCGCGAGACCGACCGGCCGCGCTGGTTCGTGCACGGAGCGGGGTGATGGCCCGCTTCGCCGAACTCGCCGCCGCGACCAATTTCTCCTTCCTGCGCGGCGCCAGCCATCCGCACGAGATGGTCGACGCCGCCAGGGTGCTCGGCCTGTCGGCGATCGCGGTCGCCGACCGCAACACGCTCGCCGGGGTCGTGCGCGCCCATCTCGCCGCGAAACAGGCCGGCGTGAAGCTGCTCGTCGGCGCCCGCCTGGTCACCGTCGAAGGCGTCGAGTGCGTCTGCCTGCCGAAGAACCGGGCCGCCTACGGCGCGCTCTCGCGCCTGCTCACCGAAGCCAATTTCCGCGTCGAGGCCGGCGAGGGGCGCGTGACGCTGGCCGACGCCGCGGGGGCCGGGCCCGACCAGGTGCTCCTCGTCCTGCCGCCCGCCGAAGAAGACGCGGCCTGGATCCGGGATGTCGAAGCTTTTGTCGCGCGCGCCGAGAGTCCGGTCCATCTCGGCCTCGTTCGCCGCTTCGACGGGCGCGACGGCGAGCGGCTGGCGCGTCATGCAGCCCTCGCCGCGCGGCTGGGCGCCGCGACCGTCGCGACGAGCGACGCGCTCTATCACCATCCCGACCGCCGCGAACTCCAGGACGTGATCACCTGCATCCGCGAACATGTCCGCGTCGACCGGGCCGGCCGGCTGCTGGAGGCCAACGCCGAGCGGCATCTCAAGGCGCCCGCCGAGACGGCGCGCCTGTTCGCGGGCTACGCCGACGCCGTCGCGCGCGCGGCGGCTCTGGCCGACACGATCGATTTTTCCCTCGACGAGCTGGTCTACGAATATCCCGACGAGGTGATCGGCGCCGACGAGACGCCGATCCAGACGCTGCGCCGCCTGACCGCCGAGGGCGAGGCCCGCCGCTGGCCCGGCGGAACGCCGGACGCCGCGCGCGCGGCCATCGATCGCGAACTCGATCTCATCGAGGACCTCGACTACGCGCCCTATTTCCTGACCGTCCACGACCTCGTCCGCTTCGCCCGCTCGCGCGGAATCCTGTGCCAGGGCCGCGGCTCGGCGGCCAATTCCGCGGTCTGCTACGCCATCGGGATCACCGAGGTGGACCCGGCCAAGGTCGATCTCCTGTTCGAGCGCTTCGTCTCGGCCGAGCGCGGCGAGCCGCCCGATATCGACGTCGATTTCGAGCACCAGCGCCGCGAGGAGGTGATCCAGTACGTCTACGGGAAGTACGGCCGGCGCCGGGCGGGCATGACCGCGGTGGTGATCAGCTATCGCCCGCGCGGCGCCATCCGCGAGGTCGGCAAGGCGTTCGGCCTGTCCGGCGACGTCATCGCGGCGCTGTCGAAGACGATCTGGGGCTGGCGCGACGGGCTGACCGCCGGGACCATCCGCGACGAGCTCGGGCTCGATCCCGACAGCCCGGCGCTGGCGCGCACGCTCGCTCACGCGCAGGAACTGCTCGGCTTTCCCCGCCATCTCTCCCAGCATCCCGGCGGCTTCGTGATGACGCTCGGCCGGCTCGACGAGATCGTCCCGGTCCGCAAGGCGGCGATGCCCGAGCGCACCGCCATCGAGTGGGACAAGGAGGACATCGACGCGCTGGGCCTGATGAAGGTCGACGTGCTCGGGCTGGGGATGCTGACCTGCGTGGAGAAGGCGCTCTCGCTCATCGGCGAGCATTACGGCCGCGAACTCGACATGGCCGGCGTGCCCGAGGAGGACCCGGCCGTCTACGACATGATCTGCGCGGCCGACACGACCGGCGTTTTCCAGATCGAGAGCCGCGCCCAGATGTCGATGCTTCCGCGGCTGAAGCCGCGCTGCTTCTACGATCTCGTCATCGAGGTCGCGATCGTCCGCCCCGGCCCGATCCAGGGCGACATGGTCCATCCCTATCTCAGGCGCCGCGACGGGCTGGAGAAGGTCGCGTTTCCCTCCGAGGAGCTTCGCGCCGTGCTCGGCAAGACGCTCGGCGTGCCGCTCTTCCAGGAGCAGGCGATGAAGATCGCCATCGTCGCCGCGGGCTTCACGCCGTCCGAGGCCGACCGGCTGCGCCGCTCCATGGCCGCCTTCCGCCGGGCGGGAACCATCCAGGAGATGGGCGAGCGCCTGGTCAGGGGCATGATCGCCAACGGCTACGAACCCGACTTCGCCGAGCGCTGCTTCGCCCAGCTCGAGGGCTTCGGCGAGTACGGCTTCCCCGAGAGCCATGCGGCCAGCTTCGCGCTCATCGTCTACGTCTCCTGCTGGATCAAGCGCCACTATCCCGACGCCTTCCTGGCGGGCCTGCTCAACGCCCAGCCGATGGGCTTCTACGCGCCCGCCCAGCTGGTGCGCGACGCGCGCGAGCACGGCGTCGTCGTGCGCGCCCCTGACGTCAATCACTCCGACTGGGACACGACGCTCGAACCGCTCGCCGAAGGCGAGGTCCCGGCGCTTACCCCGGAGGGCGGCGGACGCTTCGCCGTCCGGCTGGGCCTCAGCCGGCTCAAGGGGCTGTCGGAAGTCGCCGCGGCGCGCCTCGTCGCCGCGCGCGCCGAGGGGGGCGCGTTCGACAGCGTCGAGGATCTCGGCCGGCGGGCGGGGCTGAAGCGCGCCGATCTTGACCGGCTGGCCAACGCCGACGCTTTCCGCTCGATCGATCTCGACCGCCGCGAGGCGGGCTGGCGCGCGCTCGCCCATGCCGGCCCCGACCTGCCGCTCTTCGCCGCGGCCGGCGAACGCGAGACGTCGGGCCGCGAGGCCGCCACCCTGCCGGCGATGGCCGAGGCCGAGCACGTCGCCGAGGACTATCGCGCGCTGTCGCTGTCGCTGAAGGCCCATCCCATGAGCTTCCTGCGGGGTCGTTTCGCCGAGCGCGGCTACCGGACCTGCGCGGAGCTGAAGGCCGCGAAGGACGGCGCGCGCGCGGCGATCGCCGGGCTGGTGCTGGTCCGCCAGCGCCCCGGCTCGGCGAAGGGCGTCGTCTTCGCCACGCTCGAGGACGAGACCGGCGCGGCCAATGTCATCATCTGGAGGAAGACCTTCACCCGCTTCCGCCGCGCCGTGATCGGGGCGAAGCTCCTGGGCGCGACCGGCCGGGTGCAGCGCCAGGGCGACGTCATCCATCTCGTCGCCGAGGGGCTGTTCGACTGCTCCGCCGCGCTGGCCGCGCTGACCGATCACGGCTTCGCCAACGCGCACGCCCGCGCCGACGAGATCGCGAAGGGAACGGAGGATCCGCGCATGAAGCCCGCCCGCACCGCGCGCGTCTTCGCGCCGGGGGCGGCCGACATCGTCCCGAGAAGCCGGGATTTTCATTGAGGAGGTATTGGGAAGCTGCGGCCTTCCCTCCCTCTCCACGGAGGGGGAGGGTGGCCCGGCCGCAGGCCGGGTCGGGTGGGGGGCTTCCTGAAACCCCGGCCGACCCCGGACTTGATCCGGGGGAGAGCCGGGGCCTCCCGGTTCCGGCGCCTTGTCGCGGCCCGGTCCCGGATCGCGCCTTCGGCGCGTCCGGGAATTCACACCCCCACCCCGCTCGCTGCGCTCGCGACCCTCCCCATCAAGGGGAGGGGGGGTATAGACATATCAGAAAAAAATTCGCAGAAGTTCGGTGAAAGGTAAGGAGGCGCTTTATAGCCCAACCAGTAGAAGGCCCGCATTAGAAAGAAATAGAATTGCCACTCCGACTGTCCCAAATATTATATTTTTAATTGCTATATCTATTGTGCGAAAACGCTGTATCTTATTAGCTCGCGTAACCGTTAAAGTAATAAATAATGCAACAGAGAATGCACTAAACGCGATCGTAATCATCGCATAAATCGAAATAAAAATAGGAAGCCATAAAGGAAGCATTTTTTCTGAAAAAAATGCAATTATCATATCATTTAATATTTTATATACAGAAAGCCCATTGGACTGAACAGTAAAAAATATTAAATAAATAATCGCGACACTCCAGTATACAAAATTAAAAACTAATTTTAATTGGTTTTTTTTAATTTTTTCATTTAAATAATTATTAATACCTTTTGCCCCCGCACCAAACGCAAATAGCGAAAAAATTGTAATGTGCCTCCAATTCTCTATAAATTCGATTCCATAATAATTATAAAGCAATTCTGATAATATTTCGACAGGGTAAAGTATTATTAGCGTAAATTGATTATAGTAATAAAACAGCAAATCAAAAATTTTTGACCAGCCCGACGTCATTCCCTCTTTTATAAGCGCTGAAATTGAAAGCACTGATAAAAAGAATCCAATGTAAGAAACAATGTTTTTTGCGTATTTGTTTTTTATAATCATTGCACAATCAAATTTATGGTATTTTGGCGAAAAGAACAGCAATTTGAGGGGTTACCCGACACGTCCCCTTGCTCGTCACCACGAAATCCGCCGGATGGAATGTGTGCTCGCGCAGGAGCGTCAGCACGCGCCGCTCGGCGAGCGGGCGGCCGGGTTCCATGAGGTCGAACACGAGGGTTTCCCGATCGGGATCGGTCTTGTCGCCATGAACGATCCCACGCGTCGGATCATAGCCCTCGGCGATCACCTGGAGGCGCGTGCGCGCTTCGAGGATGCCGTAGGCATAATTGAGCATGGCGTTGACCGGGTGCGTCGCCCGGCGATTGCTCGGCACCTTCTTGGCGCGCAGCGCCGACCGCGAGGCGTAGGTCAGCCAATCCTCCGGCACGGGATGCTGTTTGAGGCCTTTCCAGCGGATCGGCGATTCAGCCCAGGCGCGGAAATACGCCTTCGCGGCCTTGCCCTCTAACCCGATGAGATCGAACACGGTGCGCGGCGGCGCATCGTCCAGGGCTTTGAGTGCGGCTTCGGCGGTGCGCGCGGCGCGGTTTCTCGCCTCGCTCGACGGCATGTAGTCGGCGAGGTTTTCGAGCGTGGCTTCGATCTTGTCGCGGATGAGGGGGATGCCGAAAGCGACGCGTTCGGCTTCATTCGCCCGCACGGCGGCCTGCCAAGCGGCCTTGTCGGGATCGGCGGCGTAGGCGGGCTCGCCGACGACCGAGATCGCGCGGCCATCCCAGCGCAGACGGATGAGGGGGATATCCTGTTCGGCGAGCCAATCGATCGCGTCGAGGGTGATTTCGCCGGAGCCGTCCACGACGACGATACGCGGGGGGCGATCAAGCGCGCCCTTGAAGAAGCGATGCTCGCGGACTTCGGCGGGGTAGTGCGTATTGCCGTCGCGGATCGAGAGCGCGCCGCGATGGACGCGGATGGAAAGCCCCTGGCCGGTCAGAATGAGCGGATGCGCTTGACGTTCACGCCGCTTTCGGCGGGGAATGGATTCCTCATAGGCGCGAAGCCAATATCGGCACCGCGACGCCCAATCGTCGCCCGAAATCGGCGTGTCCACCGCCGAGAGATCATCTCTAAGAGGTTGCATCCCCTGTCCCCGCACCTCTCGCCAAAGATTAACAAATGACGTCCAAGGGTGCAGAAAAAATTTGGGTGGCCGCGACGCCGTTGAGCGAGGCGTGGCGTCGATACATCGATCTCGACACGCCGGATTGGGGCCGCCAGGCGGATTACGTCGCCTTGTTACGTCCCGCGCGCGACGGCGATCCAAGCGATCATCCCGATCAACCGTGGACGAGATTCGAGCCGAAGGACCCGGAGCTACGCGAACTCAAACGCGCTCACTGGGAACGATCGTACAAAGAAGAATGCCTCCTTCATCTCAGGAGCGGAATGCTCCAGGCCTATGGAAAGCCCTGGTTGCCGGAGCGATCGGACAGTTGCGAGCCCGTTCCCGGCTCCCTTTTCGACCCCGACGCGGAAATCCCGCCCACGATCGATTGGCAAGCGAGCTTCATTGAAGCGCGCGGCCGAGCCTATGACGCAGTACGCGTCATCAGCCCGGACGAACTCGCCGCACTCACCGGATCGAAGCCACGACGGCGCGGACCGATCAGCTATCGCGACGAGATCGAGCAAATCGTCCGCGAGCTAATGGCGACCGATCGGCATTGGTTGAGGAAACCCTTTAGCCAAAGGCGGCGCGAAGTCATCGCTAAAGCCGCCCAAAGATTTAGCTATATTGACAAAGGCGATACGCGGGGCTTCGGCCGTACCACGATCGACGATGTGGTGAAAAAAGTTATCGTGGAAAAGCAATAGGTTGGGTTCCCGAAATTTTGCGGAATTGATTTTCCTAATTCCGGTAAATTTTGGTGCGTTTTCTCCGAAATTCGAACGCTCAGCCTCTCACCCATGACGCGGCCGCTCCCGGCCAGACGCATGGGATTGAGAGATGTCGAGAGAACGCGACTTCGCCGCCGAATACCGCCGCCGCCTTGAGCGCGGGCGTGCGCGTGGTCTGAGCAAGGCCCAGGCGCGCGGCCATCCCCGCCAGGGTGAGCCGCTCGCCTCCAATCTCGACAAGCTCCCGCCGAGCGCGCCAGAGATCGAAGACGCGATCCGCGCGATGCGCGAGGGGGAGAGCCTCCGCGCGGCGGCCCGCGCGTCGGGCGTATCCGAACGCCGGGTGCGGCGTTTCATCAAGCTGCGCAATCTCGCCACGCGAAAAGGCCGGACCTGGGCGATCCATGATCCCCGGCCGCGCCGCGTGGCGATGTTCTCCGAGGGTCAGCAGAAGACGGTGATCGTCGAGGGCTATCAGCCCGCCTCGAAAGCCGGCCGCGCCTGGGATCGGCAAGGCCGCTTCGTCCGATCGAACGATATCGACCTGCTCGCCGAGCTTCGCGGCGAGGGCCTGACCGACATTCGCGGCCAATTCCACCCCTTCGAAACCGATCCGAACGTGCTCCATGCGCTCGCCGCCGCGAGCGAGGAAGCCTTCTACGAAATCTATCAGATCGTCAGCTAGCCAAGGAGGAAACTATGGCCAGCCCACCCACCCCGCGCGATGAACGCCTGGAACGGCAATACCGGCGTCTCGGCACTCGAAATCCCGCCTGCGTCGTATGCGGCGAGTCCGATCCGTTCTGTCTCGAACTCCATCATATCGGCGAGCAGAAGCACAACGACGAACTCGCCATCGTCTGCGTCAACTGCCATCGCAAGGCGACCGACCCGCAGAAGGATCGCGCGCGCGTCGAGTGCGACGATCCCGAGCGCGAGCAGCTTGGCCGCCTCCTGTGCGGCCTGGCGGACCTCTTCGCCATGATCGCCGAGAGCCTCGGCGATTGGGGGCGTAAGCTCTTGGGCCTCGACGACGCCGACAAGCCGGAGCGCGGATCATGACCCTGCCCGCGCCCGATGAGATCGCCGTTCGCGCCTATACCGAAAAGCCGAACAACACGCCGATCGGCGCACGCCCGGCCAGGAAGGGCCTCGACGCGCCGTCGCCCTGGACGCTTGTGTTCGATACCGAGACGACGACCGATCCCGCCCAATCCCTGCGCGTCGGCGTCTATCAGGTGCGCAAAGGCGAGGATCCCGCCGAGGAAGGCGCGTTCTACGATCCCGACACGCTGGACGCCGCCGACGAGGCCCGGCTCGCGGCCTATTGCGAAGAGCGGGGCCTGACGCTGCGCACGGTCGCCGAGTTCCGCGAGCGCGTGTTCCTCAACATCGGCTACGACAACGGCGGCGCAATCGTCGGGTTCAACCTGCCCTTCGATATCTCGCGCATCGCGATCTCGCACGGCTCGGCGCGCGGCAGCATGCGCAGCGGGTTTTCGTTCGAGATGAGCCGCGATCGCACCCGGCCGCGCGTGCGAGTGAAGCATCTCTCACGGCGCGCGAGCCTCATCGATTTCGCCCTGCCGGGCGCGCAGGAACTCGCCAGGAGCGCGCGCAAGCGCGGCATGACCCGGCCGAAGCATCGCGGCTATTTCATCGACGTGAAGACGCTCGCCGCCGCGCTGACCTCGCGATCGTTCAGCCTCGAAACCCTGTGCGATTTTCTTGGGGTTCGGACCCGCAAGAAGGAAAGCGAGGATCACGGCGGGCCGCTGACGGCCGACTATCTCGACTACGCGCGCGGCGATGTTCAATCGACCTGGGAATGCTTTGCCGCGCTTTCGGCGCGATACGCCGAACATGATCTCGCGGCCGGCGCGCACCGCATCCTCAGCGAAGCAAGCATCGGCAAGACCTACCTCGGCGCGTTCGGTATCAAGCCGTTGCTCGCTTGTCAGGACGTCCCGCGCGATCTCTTCGGGAGGATCATGTGCGCCTATTACGGCGGCCGCGCCGAGGTGCGCATCCGGCGCGAGGTGCGCGAAGTCGTCTATACCGACTTCAAGTCTATGTACCCGACCGTCAACGCGCTTATGGGCCTATGGGCCTTCGTGATCGGAGACGGCCTCACCTGGCGCGACGCGACCGATGAAACGCGGCGCTTTCTCGATGCGGTCGAGCGCGATGATTTCCAGGACCGGGCGACCTGGCGCGAACTGACGACGCTCGTGCGCATAGGCCCGGACGACGACCTCGTGCCGACGCGCGCCAAATACGACACGCTCAAAACCAATGCGACCTATACGATCGGGCTTAATTACCTGACGTTTGACGGCGGGCTCTGGTACACGCTCGCCGATGTCGTCGCGGCCAAGCTTTTAAGCGGCAAAGCCCCTGAGATTATCGAGGCGATACGCTTTGAGCCGGGAAAACCCCAAAGCGGGCTAAAGCCAAAGAACCTATTCGGCAAAGCCGATTACCACATTGATCCGCTAAAGGATGACGCCTTTACCCGGCTAATCGACCTGCGCGACGAAGCCAAAGCAAAAGGCGATAAAGACGAAAAGGCGATAAAAATCATCGCCAACGCCGCCTCCTACGGCATCTTTATCGAAATCCAGCGGGATAACGCGCCAAAGAAAGAGCCTTTAGCCGTTTACGGGCCGAATGGCTTTTACGATGAAATCGAAAGCACCGCCCTCGAAGAGCCGGGGAAATACTTCCACCCGCTCCTGGGCGTGCTGATCACCGGCGCGGCCCGGTTGATGCTCGCCCTAGCCGAGCGCGTCACGCTAGATGAAGGCCTCGTCTGGGCGTTTTGCGACACTGACAGCCTCGCGATCGCCCGGCCGGAGGCGATGAGCCGCGAGACCTTTCACGCGCGCATGCGCCGCGTCCTGGCCTGGTTCAAGCCGCTCAACCCCTACCGCCAAGCCGGTTCGATCCTCCAGGTCGAGGACGTCAACCACGCCCCCGAGGGCGGCGACGACCTTCGCCCGCTCTACGCCTTTGCTGTCTCGGCGAAACGCTACGCCCTGTTCAATCTCGACGCCGAGGGCCGCCCCGTGATCCGCAAGGCCTCCGCGCACGGCCTGGGCCACCTGATCGCGCCCTACGGCGACGACGACCCCGCGCCGGGCGTGCCTGAGCCTGCCGCGCCGCTTCACAAGCTCGGCGTGACGCGCTGGCAATATGATCTCTGGTACATGATCCTCACCGCCGCGCTCGGCGATCGGCCGCACCTGGTGCCGATGGACTATCACCCGGCGCTCGCCAAGCCCGCCGCCCGGAGCTACGGCGCGACCAGCCCGGACCTCTTGGCGTGGATGCGTCACTACAATGAGCGCCGCGCCTACGCCGACCAGGTGAAGCCCTTCGGCTTCATGGTGAGCTTCACCGCCCGCGAGGGCCTCTACGCCGACCCGCCGCCGCCCGTGGCCGCCGATCCGCACAAGCGCGGCCGACCGAAGAAGACGCCGACGCCGAAACCGATCGCGCCCTTCGAACGCGACCCGGCCGAAGCCGCCCGCCAGGCGTTCGATCGCGAGGCGGGCGAGTCCGTGGCGGAATCAACCTTGAAGACGTATGCTGACGCCCTCACAAACTACCATCTCAGCCCGGAAGCGAAGTTCGAAAACGGCGGAGCCTGGGATAGCGGCGAGACGTTCAGGCGGCATGTTCATGCGCGCAAGCTCAGCCTGATCGGGAAAGAGGCGAACGCCGTGGGGGAGTTTGGAGAGCTAATTTATCCGAGCGCCGCTCAGCGATTTCACGTTGTAGCCTCAGACGCGAAATGAGCATGTCCAAGCGCTTCTTGTTCGATAACCGCTCGCCCGAGCGTCACGCTTCCTGTTCAGTTTGGCGGTTGAGGTGGTCGGACGTCCGGTCACATCCGATCCTTACGGAGGTCTATTCCTGCATCCCGTGAAGTCAATGAGTTCGGATGCTCATCGCGTGACGTACGTCGAAACTGATTGTGTGACACCAATTTCGTAGCAATAATCTGAGCCTTATCGAGTCGTAGATATGCACCTAAGTGCGGTGAAGTCTGGGTTGGAGCGGCTTCAATTACCCCCCGGGATCACAATCGATCCTCGCCTTCAGGCTCAATGCCGAGTTCGACCTATCCGATATCCGAGAATATCTCCAAGCGTCTCATTTGACAGGTAGCCGTATTGTTTTCCTTGGTGCCCAATGACATGGACCGCATAGCGGTCAAGCAGCGGAAATATTGCTGAGTCGGATTGTATAAGACGTAGCTCGTATTCTCTCTCTCCAACTCTGGATATGAGGGCTAGGTCGCCTGGCCCCGCGAGCTTCGTCGCACGAAGTGGTCCTGTCCCAAGCCGGAAATCGAGATTGTTCTCCGCTTCGAATGTTACCCGTACTTCGGAGCGGACCCCAAGGTCGACGAAAGTCATGTTGATTAGGCAAGAATAGGTACGTTTAATGCCACGCTGATTTAGTATAGTCAGCGGCGGAAAGAAGTCATAGCAATCTCGGCTTAGCCAAAAATACTGCGTACCCTTAGATGCCTTAGTACCGGGGTCGGCCATAATTCGAGCGGTATCAGCATGCCCTAATCGAAGCAACATCGTTACTTCGTCGGTTTCGTCGAGAACAATCTCGCGCCCTTGCTCGTCGTAGAGCAGCTCCCACGCGGGGTCTTGCTCGTCTCCAAGCGGCGGTCGATAGATGTCCCAAGATTGATCAAGCATCCGGCCAATCATAGCCTCCCAAGAGAAGCCTGCCGTTTGAGAGGTGGCCTCATCAATTAGTACCGCCATCTCTACATTTTGCGACATCCCCGGCCCAGTAAAATTGCCGCTAGTCACAATCACGCTGTCAGAGTTCTGTGAGCCAAACCCATAGCTTTTCGCATGCATCAATCGCTTTCGATTGATCACGTGAACTTCGGCACCGCATTCCAGCAATTCTTTAACGAGTTGCTTGCTTGTAAGGCGTTGGCGTGTACTTCCACCAAAAAATGCAACGACCCGGCCCCCAGCATCAATATGCCTTCGAAATGTTGGGTAGAAACGAACTCCTCCATTGTAATTACCAAAACCGGAAATGATATAGAAGGTACCAGCTCCAGGCTCATGATCACGTATCCATACACGTTCCAAAAGCGGCACAAGACCTGTGCTTCCACCGGTCGCATAAACATTAGGATGGAGTGTCAGTTCAACCATTCTCTAGAACTATTAAAGCCTCTTCACGCACGGCATTCTTTACATGAAGTCCATACCGTTGATATGTCTCAAGTGGCTCTACCCGCGCGACGCGCCACCCTACGGCATTTGCGATATTAGCTAGGTGTCTAGGCGTATCGATATCAAATCTTGAGCCACCAAGGGTAGTATGGTTGTGACCGACCACCAGCGCATAATGGCCGCCCCGTTTCATTGCAGCGGCCACCGCCCGAAAGCTGTTCTGCATAGATGAAAAGTAACGGTATAGCAGAATAGGAACAGCGCGCCGACGGAACCCATCGGAAGGCCCGATTGCAGCTTGAAGCTGGCAGCATCGCTGCCATTCTGAGTCTGGCAATTTGTCATGATTTATACGTATCTTCTCCTCTAAAAGCGGGCGAGCGCGCCCGCGGAGCTCTCTACTGCCAATAAGTGTAGCTTCTAACTGCAAAATTTCGCTTGGTTCAACCAAGCCTAACCAAACCAGAGACAGTCTTTGTGTGTCGATGTAGGGAAGCGCCATAGCATAGGGTGGGCTTGTTACAGCCGCATCAAATTTAACTTCGCCGAAAGTGGCTTTGAGTTCGGTGTTCCTAATTTGCGCCGTATGTAGCTCAGCATTCTTCAATCCAAATGCCGCTTGAGCAGCACTAATTCGCTCAACTACAGCTTCCGCCGTGCGTAGAAAGTCTTCAGAAAAATCGATCTTGGGCAGTGGCGATCTACGTCTTCGGATGCGAAGGTCTGCCGGTTCTTGCAGCGAATGATCTCGGAGCTTGTCGCTAGCGATCGTCAGAAAGAAATTTTTGATCGACTTAGATTCTTGCCCTGCAATCGCTCGTACTAGCTCGGCTTGCCGGAACGTTGAGGATGGGAGCCAATTTTTGAGGTATACGGCTCGATTTGAACGACTCGTGTCCGGTACTTCTACACCATTCCTCGAAATACCGTTCTTTATGCGTTCGAGTGCGCTGCGCAGGGCTTCTGCCGAATTGGTTAAACCAGCGAATTTCGCATTCGTTATATATATAGCGAGCGGATTGACGTCGATACCGTATCCAATGTGTCCGAGATGCACCGCTTCGATCAGAGTCGTTCCGCTCCCGCAGAATGGGTCTAGGATCGTTGCACCTGGTTCTGGTGCGAGAATATTCAACAGAGCTCGGGCAACTTGAGGATTGAATTTCCCTTTGTATTCATGAAGACCGTGAACAGAATAACGAGTGCTCTGACGCTTTCCGCCATTGCCCGCGCTAATCTCAATGAGATGCTGGCGGGTAGGTTGGAACTGATTGCCCGTACCAAATTCCGAGAAATAGGTTAGGTCGTGACAACGTTCGGTCCTGCCGCCCTCGATAAGGACGCTTTGTTCATCTTCAACAATCTTTTCCGGCTCGACGATCGAGCGGAGTTCGTCGATAGCGAAGCGCTTTTCGTACGGAAAGTGTTTGTATTTTCCCCAATTAATTTTCATGTGATCGATTCTGTAATACGATTATACTCTCGGTTTTAATGTTCGCGTGAGAGAGATTGAACGATTTCCGATTCGCGGCGATCGAGCGCTCCACCGAAAAGATCTTCTCAATTCCAAATTGCGCTGCAGCATCCACGATGATTTCAGCGTTCTCGACTATCTCACCATGAATCTTTGACCGACCAACGACGAAAACCGCGTAGCCACCGGGCACGAGAACCTTCGAAATAAGTTCGAATGTTTTGGCCATCTGCCCAACAAAGTGCTCGCGCGTATGCCGGTTCTTTTTAAAGAAGTGAGCCCGTGCTCCGATCTCTTTGGCTTTCACGTTGATGGGATCATGCCCAAGCCACCACATCCGGTACTTATGGTAGAGCCAATACTCATAGGCGTTTGGATATGGAGGTGATGTAATCACTAATCCGACCGGCCGGGAGAGCTTAGTGAGGTCGAATGCCAGCGTATCCGCTTCGAAAACGTGGCACTCGGGAAGTGGATCGGGCTGATGGGCAAGTGCCGATTGTATACGTTGTGCAGACCGGGTGAACAGCTCGAGCACCTTCTGCTCTGTAACGTCTTTCTCGATGGCGGCGTACCGCGTGTCACTCTCCTGATTGGACACGCGAACGATAATGCTGGATAGCGCAAGTTTTAGGGCGTCTTGAGTGGCAGGTGGGGCTTGAGATATCCCAGATAGAATGCGGGTGATTGTACGTTGAATGTGAGGCTTAAACCAATGATTGAGGTTTGGGATTATTGGGACATCGTCTGTGCAAGCGTCGCTCTCAGAACTCGCAATGAGATGTGCGTGATCAGCTAATCCTTCGGGAGCAGGCGAGGTTTTCACTCGCGAGATCATGCAGGCGATCGGGTTCAGGTCGATACCAACGCTCTTGTATCCCGCGTTCTGACACTCAACAAGCGCCGTGCCGCTGCCGCAGAATGGATCGAGGACAACGGTCTCGTCTGGGACTGGAAGCACAGACAGAACGGCTTGAGGAAGATCGGACACAAACTTTGCTGGATACGGATGGACCGCCTCAATTGCTTCCCCCTTGCCCCGCTGCGGGAAGGCCCAATCGATTGCGCCCAACTGTTTTGCGATGCCGGTTTCAGAACGATGTGTTTCAACCGCGTTCGCGCCGGCACCAATTGTAGCTAGTCGGTCCAAATCACTTACTCCGGCCTTTATCAACTTCGTCTCAGTCGGGGTGGTGCACAGAATCAGTTTTGAAGGTTAATCTGACCCATCAATGACCCCAAGAGGCCCCGTATGCCGTCGACATGGATGTTGTGAAAAAGCTTTCAGCTACGCCATTTCGTGGGATTAGCTCGGAGTGCGAGTTTCAACGTTCGGTAACGCACGCTGCTATTACATCCAGCTAAATCCGGCGGCGGGAAACCAGGCTTATTTGGTCGGCTGGCGAGGGCGCAGGGTGCAATCCGAACAACAGAAAAGGCGGCAGCGCGGGTCGTCACCAAAATCTTCTTGAATTAGAGGCTTTCCGAACTCATCACGCTGAGTGATCGAATTCCCGACACCTGCGTCAATAGCCTTCTAAATTGCCCTGCAGTCCCGGCAGGGATGTCAAACGAACCTCGGGGTCTTTCTTTTAAGATTTAGCTATACCCCCCCCATCAAGGGGAGGGAGGGGGATCGGGTCTCGAAGAACGAGGGCCGCGAAGCCGCGACAGCCCCTACAACGGATGATCCCGCTCGGGATCGACGCCGGCGCCTTCGAGGAATTTCCGGATCGCGCGGACCTCGTCCTTGGGCAGGGAGTGCCTGGCGTGATGGAAGTTCGCCGTCTGGCCGTTGAGCGTGACGGAGAACTTCGCGCCGCCGCGCTCGCCCAGCTCCGCGCCGAGGTCTTCGAGCACATGCTCGACATCGGCCGGCGACAGGTTCGCCGGCTCGGGATGGGCGAAGATGGCGTGCAGGATCTTGCGGTGCTTGTGGTTCATGGTCGGCTCGACCTCCTGATTCGATCGTCCCCACGATACCGGCCGGACGCGCCGCCGGCCCTGCGGCGCCCCGCCTCAGCCTGCGCCGGGGGCGAGCGGATCGGCTTTGCCCGCCCGGGCGACATCGCCTATCACGGGCCGACGCCGAACAAGGGAGACGCCCTCGATGATCGTTGTCACCGGCGCGGCCGGAACGCTCGGAAAGACCGTGTGCAGCCTGCTGCGCGAGGCCGGCCAAGCGGTCGCGGCCGTCGATCTCGGCCAGCCCGACAAGGACGCCGCCGAGGCTGTCTTCGGCGGGATCGATCTCACCGAGCCCGGCCAGGTCGAGACCGTCTATGACCGCCTCGAGGCCGACGGGCGGAAACCGACCGGGCTGGTCAATTGCGCGGGCGGGTTCGACTGGCGGCCCGTGCTGGAGAGCGAGCCCGATCTGTGGGAGCGCCTGTGGCGCATGAACGTGCTCAGCGCCGCGGTCTCCTGCCGCGCCGCGGCCGGCCGCTTGGGGAAGGGCGGGGCGATCGTCAACATCGCCGCGGCCGCCGCCGGTCACGCCGATGAAGGCATGGGGCCCTACGCGGCGTCGAAGGCGGGCGTGCGGCGCCTGACCGAGGCGCTCGCCGCCGAGCTCAAGCCGAACGGCGTGCGGGTCAATTCCGTCTCGCCGACCATCATCGACACCCCGCCCAATCGCGAGGCCATGGCCGACGCGGACTTCTCGGCCTGGGCGAAGCCGGAGGAGGTCGCCGAGGCGGTCGCCTTCCTGCTGTCCGACAGGGCGTCCGGCGTGACCGGCGACGATCTGGTCGTCCGCGGCCGGATGTAGCCTCCTTCACCGACGCGGCGCGACGAGCATCGGTCCGTAGCGCAGGACGAACACCGCGAAGGCCGCGCTCCACAGCGCCGCGCCGGCGCCGAGCGCGGCGTACTGTCCGGCCCCCAGCGCGATCGGGGCGAGCACGCGGATGAGCGCGCCGGCCACGACCAGCCCGTAGATCAGGCGCGTCCAGGCGTCGGCCGCGCGATCGCGACCGGTGTGGCCGAGCGTGGCGCGGGTCATGACCGCCAGCGTCATCGTGCCCATCGCTCCGGCGGTGAGCGCGTGCAGCGCCGCGCTGGCGGGAACCGGGCCGGGCGCGATCGCTGACGCGCCCATCAGGACGAGCCCCAGCGGCAGCCAAGCGTAGCCGACATGGAGGATGGTCACGAGCGGCTCGGCCGTCGTGTGCCAGCCCTTCCAGCGCGCCAGCCGGATCGCGTGCATCGCCCCGGCGATCAGCAACAGCGCGCCGGCGAACCAATCCATCGGGGCGAGGATCCAGGCCAGCAGGCCGGCGCCCGCCGCGGCGAGCGCGCCGGCGTCGAACGCGCCCATGGCCGCGGGGAGATCGCTCATCCCACGCTGGGTCATCCAGTTGCGCGTGAAGCTGGGTGTGATGCGTCCGCCGATCAGCGCGATGAGCATCGCGACCGCGGCGATCGCCGCGCCCTGGGCGGCGCGCCAGTCGGCGCCCGTGATCAGCGCGGCGTGGAAGCCGATATTGGCCAGCGCGAGCAGGCTCGTCAGCGCGCACACCGGCGCGTTCCTGCGATTGCCGCCGAGCAGCACCTCGCGCCAGATCATGGCCGCGAACAGGACCAGGAAGGCGCTGTCGACGATCGCCGCGGCGACCGGGGCCGCGCCCTGGGCGAGCATCGCCGCGCGCCCGGCCGCCCACAGCCCGAAGAGCCCGGCCAGCCGCCCGCCCATCACGGCCAGCCCGCCGGTCCAGTTGGGCACGGCGGTCAGCAGGAAGCCGGCGATGATCGCGGCGAGAAAGCCGAACACCATCTCGTGGACGTGCCAGGCGAGCGCCGGCGCGGTCCCGACCGTCGCGCCGCCGCTCAGGAACACGCCCATCCAGATCGGCGCGGCGAGGGCGGCCCAGAGCGCGCCGAACAGGAAGAAGGGCCGGAAGCCGTAGCTGAACAGCGCGGGACCGGCGTACTCGCGGCGGGCGGCGATCGGATCGCGCGGCATGGCCGCGCGCAGGGCGGACTTGTCAGCTTTCAGCACGGCGCACCTCGAACTCGTCGAACATCGCGCCGACCTCGTCGAGGAGGGCGGCGTCGTCGATCGCCGACCCGCCCGGCCAAGGCCGGCGGTCGGCGGTCCGCGTCTCTTGAAGCACGTAGCGGCGCACGCCGAGTTGCTGCAGCGCAAACGCGATCGCGCGTATGTCGTCGGCGTCCAGCGCGACCGGCCAGACCGTCGTGCGCGCCTCGAAGGGAACGCCCGAGGCGGCGAGACGCTCCAGGCTCGCGCGCGCCTTCGGACCCGCCTTCGCGACGCCGGTCACCGGGTCGTAGCGGTCGAAGGGCGCCTTCACGTCGAAGCCGACCCAGTCGACATGCGCGAGCACGCGGTCGAGCAGCGCCGGCGCGGTCACGGCGGTGTGCAGCGCCACGGCGAAGCCGCGGGCCTTCACCGCCTCGATCGCCGGCGCCAGCGCCGCCTGGGCGAGCGGCTCGCCGCCGCTGAACACGACCGCCTCGAGAAAGTCCCGGCGCGCCTCGAGACGCGCCAGGACGGAGTCGAAGTCGATCAGGCGTTCCGCCGTCGCCGGGATCAGGTCCGGGTTGTGGCAGTAGCCGCAGGCCAGCGGGCAGCCCTGGCAGAACACCACGGCGGCCAGCCGGCCGGGAAAGTCGAGGGTCGAGAACGGTTCGAAGCCGCCGACCCTCAACCCCGGCGCCTCACGCGGCGGCGAGACCGGCGCGGCGCTCCTCGAAGTGGGTGCGCTCCTCATGCTCGCTCCGCTTGCCTGGATTGAAGGCCGAGACCGGCCGGTGATAGCCCATGACCCGGGTCCAGACCTCGCAGGGCTGACGGTCCTCCTCGGCCAGCGCGGCGCCCTCGGGTAGCCGCGCCTCCGCTTCGGCGTCGCACCTGGGACAGTGGTGGTGCTCGCCGGCGAGATAGCCGTGCGTCGGGCAGATCGAGAAGGTCGGCGTGGCCGTGATGTAGGGCAGGCGGAAGCGCGACAGCGCGTTCTTCACTAGGGTCCGGCAGGCCGCCGCCGAGGACAGCTTCTCGCTCATGTAGAGGTGCAGGACGGTGCCGCCGGTGTACTTCGTCTGCAGCGCGTCCTGGCGGGTGAGCGCCTCGAAGGGGTCGTCGGTGTGGCCGACGGGCAGCTGCGAGGAGTTGGTGTAGTAGGGCGCGCCCTCGAAGCCCGCCTGGAGGATGTCCGGGAAGCGCTTCAGGTCCTCCTTGGCGAAGCGGTAGGTCGTGCCCTCGGCCGGCGTCGCCTCGAGATTGTACATGTGGCCGGTCGCCTCCTGGAACTCGACCATGCGGCCGCGGACATGGTCGAGCAGGTCGAGCGCCATCGCCTCGCCTTCCGGCGTGGTGATGTCGTGGGCGTCGCCGGTGAAGTTGCGAACCATCTCGTTGAGCCCGTTCACCCCGAGCGTCGAGAAGTGGTTCCTGAGCGTGCCGAGATACCGCCGGGTGTAGGGGAACAGCCCCTGGTCCATCAGGCGCTGGATGAAGACGCGCTTGATCTCGAGGCTGTCGCGGCCGAGCTCGAGCAGGCGGTCGAGCTCGGCGATCAGTCCGTCCCAGTCGCCGGCGAAGCGATGGCCGAGCCGGGCGCAGTTGACGGTGACCACGCCGATCGAACCGGTCTGCTCCGCCGAGCCGAACAGCCCGTTGCCGCGCTTCATCAGCTCGCGCAGGTCCAGCTGCAGCCGGCAGCACATCGAGCGCACCTGGCCGGGCTTCATGTCGGAATTGATGAAGTTCTGGAAGTAGGGCAGCCCGTACTTCGCGGTCATCTCGAACAGCCGCTGGGCGTTCTCGCTCTCCCAGGGAAAGTCCTCGGTGATGTTGTAGGTCGGGATCGGGAAGGTGAAGACGCGCCCGCGCGCGTCGCCCTCGCACATCACCTCGATGAAGGCGCGGTTGATCATGTCCATCTCGGCCTGGAGGTCGCCATAGGCGAAGTCGGCCTCCTCGCCGCCGATGAGCGGCGTCTGGTCGCGCAGGTCCTCGGGGCAGACCCAGTCGAAGGTGAGATTGGTGAAGGGCGTCTGCGTGCCCCAGCGCGACGGCACGTTCAGCGAGTGGACGAACTCCTGGAGCCCCTGGCGCACCTGGGCGTAGTCGAGCCCGTCGGACCGGACATAGGCCGCCATGTAGGTGTCGAAGCTGGAGAAGGCCTGGGCGCCGGCCCACTCGTTCTGCAACGCGCCCAGGAAGTTCACCGCTTGGCCGAGCGCCGAGGTGAAGTGCTTCGGCGGGCCGCCCTCGGCCTTCTCGGGCACCCCGTTGAGCCCCTCGTTGAGCAGCGTGCGCAGCGACCAGCCGGCGCAGTATCCCGACAGCATGTCGAGATCGTGGATGTGCAGGTCGGCCTCGCGATGGGCCCGCCCGATCGCGGCCGGGTAGACGTGGTCGAGCCAGTAGTTGGCGATGACCTTGCCCGAGACGTTCAGGATGAGCCCGCCCAGCGAATAGCCCTGGTTGGCGTTCGCCTTGATGCGCCAGTCGGCGCGGCCGACGTATTCCTCGACGGCCTGGGCGACGTCGATGGTTGTCCGGGTGTCTGGCGAAGGCGTCGGGACGTCGGGGTCGGCGTCGCGAGAGAGGGGGCCGTCGAGCATCGTCATCTCCATCTCGAATCAAGGGGTGGTGTGTCCGCAAAAAAGATGCACAATATATACCTCTTTGTGAACCCGATCTTGGATTTCTCTGGCTCCGCCCCGATGGTCGCGTTATCGGGGAGCGGCCTGCAGCGAAGAAGCGAGCGAAGCGATGCGGCTGACCGCCCATACGGATTATGCGCTGCGCGTACTCATCTACGCCGCGGTTCAGCCTGACGAACGCTGCACGATCGAGCAGATCGCCGCGGGTTACGGGATTTCGCGCAATCACCTGATGAAGATCGTGCGCAAGCTCGGCGAACACGGCTTCATCGAGACCGTGCGCGGCCGCGGCGGGGGGCTGCGGCTGGCTCGTCCGGCCGAGGAGATCGTGGTCGGCGACGTGGTGCGCGTGATGGAGGAAGGCTTCGCCCAGGCCGAGTGCTTCAAGCCGGCGGAGAACCGCTGTGTCATCACCCCGGCGTGCGGGCTGATCGGCGTGCTCAAGCGCGCCGTCGACGCCTATCTGGGCGTGCTCGACGAGGTCACGCTCGCCGAGATATCCACCAGGCGCGACAAGCTGGCGCGCCTGCTGGCGCTTCCCGATCGCGATTGAGGCGTCACGCCTCCGGGCGCGACCAGACCCAGAGCCCGGCCGCTGCAAGCGCGACGACGGCGATCAGCTTCGCGAAGAGCGGGGCGCTCGACGCAGCCGCGATCAGGCCCGAGACCGCCATGACCGGCAGCGCGACGCGCTTGGCGTTGCGCGGGATGGCGCCGCGCTCGCGCCAGGCCCGCACGCCGGGCCCCAGCCGCGGATGATCGACCAGCCAGGCCTCGAGCCGGGGCGAGGCGCGCGCCAGGCAGGCCGCCGCGACGATGAGGATCGGCGTGCCCGGCAGCAGCGGCAGCACCAGTCCCGCCGCGCCCAGCGGAACCAGGGCGAGGCCGATGGCGGCGAAGACGGCGCGACGAACGGGCATGGCGTCCTTCATATCACGATGCGGAACGGATCCCGGAGCCGGAGCTCCGGGATCCGCCGCTTGGTCCGGCCGCCGGCGGCGCCTTACTCGGCCGGCGCGCCGAGCGGAGGCGTCTCGGCCCCGACCCGTCTCCGGCGGAAGCCGGTCCAGGCCAGGCGGGCGACAAACACCGCCAGCACGGCCGCGCCGATGCTGAACACGATGTCGCCGGGCACCCGCATCCACACGAAGAAGTGGATGAGCTCCGACTGCAGCACCTCGGCCGAGCGGGCGTACCACAGGCCCTCGGTGATGGAGGCGTGGGCCTGGATGATCCCGACCGGGAACAGGCTCATGAACACCATCATCGTCAGCCCCGCATTGAGCAGCCAGAAGCTCCATCCGGCCAGGCGGTCCGACCAGCCCTCCCGCGCGAACAGGCCGCGCAGGCAGAACATCATCAGGCCGATGCCGAGCAGGCCGTAGACGCCGAACAGGGCGGCGTGGCCGTGCGTGGCGGTCAGGTTGAGGCCCTGCACGTAGAACAGCGAGACCGGCGGGTTGATCAGGAAGCCGAGCAGGCCGGCGCCGACCAGGTTCCAGAACGCCACCGCGACGAAGAACATGATCGGCCACTTATAGGCCTGGACCCATTTCGCCGCCTTGGTCATGCGATAGTTCTCCAGCGCCTCGTGGCCGATGAGGGCCAGCGGCACGACCTCCAGCGCGGAGAACACCGCGCCGATGGCGAGCGTCGGCGTGGTGGCGCCCGAGAAGTAGAGGTGGTGCAGCGTGCCGAGCACGCCGCCGGTCAGGAAGATGATGGTGGCGAACAGCACGGCGTGATTGGCGGTGCGGTTGCGCAGCAGCCCCATCTTGACCAGCAGCAGGGCGATGGCGGCGGTGGCGAAGACCTCGAAGAAGCCCTCGACCCACAGGTGAACGACCCACCAGCGCCAGTACTCGATCATCGACAGGTGGGTGTGCTGGCCCCAGGTGAGCCCGGCCCCGTAGAACAGGCCGATGGCGACCGTCGACAGGAACAGGATCACGGTCAGGGGCTGACCTTCGCCCGGCTGCTTGAGCGCGGGGTAGAGCGCCCGGCCCATCAGCCCGAGCCAGATCATCAGTCCCGCGAAGAGCAGGATCTGCCAGAACCGGCCGAGATCGACGTATTCCCAGCCCTGGTGGCCGAACCAGAAATTCATGTCGAGATCGAAGAATTGCTGGACCGCCAGCCATTCGCCGGCCATCGAGCCCACGACCACGACGAGCAGCGCGCCGTACAGCAGGTCGACGCCGATCTTCTGGAATTTCGGCTCGCGGCCGCCGAGCGCCGGGGCGAGGTAGAGACCGGTGGCCAGCCAGGCCGTCGCGATCCAGAAGATCGCCAGCTGGGTGTGCCAGGTCCGGGTCACCGCGTAGGGCAGGATCTCCGACAGCGGGAAGCCGTAGAAATCGTGGCCTTCGACCGAATAGTGAGCCGTGATCGCGCCGAGGCAGATCTGCGCCAGGAAGAGCGCCACCACGGTCCAGAAATATTTCCGGGTCGCCTTCATCGAGGGCGTCGGCTTGAGCGCCGACAGCGGATCCTCCGCCGGGGGCGTGGGCGCCGGCTCCTCCTTGCGCCCCGCGTGCCACCAGGTGAGCGCGCCGATGCCGGCGATCAGCAGGATCACGCTGGCGATCGACCACATCACGTTAGGGGCGGACGGCTGGTTGCCCACCAGCGGCTCGTGCGGCCAGTTATTGGTGTAGGTGACCGTGTCGTCCGGCCGCTCGGTGACCGTCGCCCACGCCGCCCAGAAGAAGAAGGCGGTCAGCGCTTCGCGCCGCTCGGGATCGGGGATCGCGCCGTTTGCGATGGCGTAGTCCTCGCGCAGCGATTCCAGCGCGTGGGAGTCGCCGAATAGCGAGACATAGTGACCGGCGATCTCGTCGATCGCGGCGGCGCGCTCCGGCGTGATCACGATCTCGCCGGTCTCGGCGTCGTAGGTGTTCTCGCGAAGCTGGGACTGCAGGCGCTGCTGCAGGCCGGCCTGCGTCTCCGGGTCGAGCCCGGCGTAAGGCGCGCCGTGGGCGTCCTGCGCCCAGGCGTCGAGCAGGGCCGTCGCCTCCCGGTGCAGCCAGTCGGCCGACCAGTCCGGCGCGAGATAGCCGCCATGGCCCCAGATCGAGCCGACCTGCTGGCCGCCCATCGACTGGTAGACCTGACGGCCGGTCTGGATGTCGTCCCGGGTGAAGACGGTTTCGCCGGTCGTCGTGACGACGGCCGAGGGCATGGGCGGCGCCTGGCGGTACAGATCGCGGCCCAGCCATCCCAGGACGCTGAACGAGGCGATCAGTATCACGACCAGGATGACGCCCATCTTTCTCATGGAGCGGTCCTGCATGGTTTTCTCCCTCCGCTTGCACGTGCGGCCGCGCCCCCGTCCGGAGAGCGGCCCGTGCTTGCGGATAGCCGCAGCCCGGCGAGCCGGAGTTGCGGCAGCGCAAATCGGGAGGATTGAACCGCGCCGCGGAGCCTAGACGGCCACCGCGTGGCGCGCCGTCGAGTTCGCGAGGCGGGCGTCGAAAGCCGCCGCGACGCTGCGCGCGAGCGGGCGGTAGGTCGGGTCGATCACGATGCGCGAGCCGTCCATGGCGACCACGCCGTCCCGGAGAAAGTCCGAGAGATCGGCCTCCGGCGCCGGCAGGCCGTGGGCGGCCGCGATCGCGACAGGGTCGGCCTCGAGCCGGCACATCAGCTGCTCGATGATCGTCCGGCGCATGCGGTCGTCGTCGGTGAGGGCGTAGCCGCGCGCGGTCGGGAGCCGGCCCTCCAGCACGCGGCGCTCCCAGTCGTGAGTCATCGGCGTGTTCTGGACATAGCCCTGCGGCAGCCAGCCGATCGCCGAGGATCCGAACCCGATGATCGCCGGGGCGGCGTCGGTGGTGTAGCCCTGAAAGTTGCGGCGGATGGAGCCGTCGTGCAGGGCCTGCGCGAGGGCGTCGCCGCGGCGGGCGAAGTGATCCAGCCCGATCGGCTCCTGCCCGCCGGCGACCAGCTCCTCGGCGATGGCGTCGGCCTGGGCGAGCCGCTCGGCCGGGCCGGGCAGCGCGTCCTCGCTGATCATCTTCTGGTGCGGCTTCATGTGGGGCACGTGGGCGTAGCCGAACACCGAGAAGCGATCCGGGCCGAGCGAGAGCGCCTTGCGCGCGCTGTCGCGGCAGTTCGCCTCGGTCTGAAGCGGCAGGCCGTAGATGAGGTCCATGTTGAACGCATCGACGCCGGCCGCCCGCAGGCGCTCGACGCAGTCGGCGACCAACTCGTAGTCCTGGACCCGGTTGACGGCCTTCTGGACCTCGGGATCGAAAGTCTGCACGCCGAGGCTGGCGCGGGTGACGCCGGCGCTGCGGAAGGCCGAGGCCATCGATCCGGAGAAGATGCGCGGGTCGACCTCGACGGCGATCTCGGCGTCGGCCAGCACGTCGAAGCGGGCGCGCAGCCGGTCCATGATCTCCACGAAGCGCGCCGGCGCGAGATAGGTCGGGCTGCCGCCGCCCCAGTGGATGTGGCTCACTTTCATGCGCGCGGGCAGGCGCCCGGCGACCAGCTCGATCTCGTCGAGGAGCACGGCGGCGTAGGCGTCGACGGGCTCGGCCCGCCGCGTGGCCTTGGTATGACAGCCGCAATACCAGCACATGCTCCGGCAGAACGGCACGTGGAGATAGAGCGAGACCGGCTGTTGCGGGTCGAGTTCGCCCAGCCAGCCGGCGTAGCGGTCCGGACCGATGTCGGCGCTGAAGTGCGGCGCGGTCGGGTAGCTGGTGTAGCGGGGCACGCGCGCGTCGGCGCGGGCGAGGATGATGTCGTGTCTCATGCGCAGCCCTCTACCCGTTTGGCGCGCGCGGCGATTTGCGGTAACGCAAGAATGCGGAAATGACCGCCGCCGCGCGCAGTTGCAGGAACCTCCCGATGGACGCCTCCGCCCGGACCGCGGTGCTCGAACGCTCCAACTTCTTCAGCGGGCTCGAGCGCGCCGCCATCGAGGACGCCGCGGAGGGCGCGTCGGTTCGGGCACTGGATAAGGGCGAAACCCTGTTTCAGCAGGGCGACGAAGCGACGCATCACTTCGTCGTCGCCTGGGGGCGGCTGCGCCTCGACCAGACGACGCCGGAAGGCAAGAACGTGGTGCTCCGATTCATGGGCCCCGGCGACCTCGTCGGCTCGGTGGCGGTGTTCCGCGGCGTGCCCTATCCGGCCACGCCGCTTGCAGTGGAGGAGACCCGCGTGCTGGCCTGGAGCGCGGCGCGGATGACCGCGCTGATGCAGGACCATCCCGTCCTCGCCAGCAAGGCCATGGGCATGATGGGCGGACGCATCGAGGAATTGCAGGAGCGCCTGCAGCAGGTCGCGACCCAGCAGGTCGAGCGCCGCATCGCGGGCGCCATTCTGCGCATCGCCGGCCAGTCGGGCCGGAAGACGGAGGTCGGGGTCGAGATCCCGTTCCCGGTCGCGCGCCAGGATCTCGCCGAGATGACGGGCACGACCCTGCACACCGTCAGCCGCACCCTCTCGGCGTGGATCGAGGAAGGCATCCTCGAGGGCCGGCGCTCGAGCCGTCTCGTCATCCTCAAGCCCCATCGCCTCGTGGAGATCGCCGAGGAGGCGTGAGCCTCATTTGCGTCGGCGCAAATCGCCCGGGCGCGCCTCGGGCAGGATCGCCTCCGCAAGCCGTGGAGACGAGAGATGCCTGAACCCATCCTTTCGATGATCGTCGCCGACCTGATGAACGCCGAGCCCGAGACTGTGCCGGTTTTCGTCCGGAACCGGATGGCGTGTCCCGGCTGCGTCATGGCGCCGTTCATGACGGTGCGCGAGGCCGCGCGCGAGTACGGGCTGAAGCCCGAGGCCCTCGCTGCGGAGCTCGCCGAGGCCATGGCGGGCGAGGACGTCGGCCCGGAAGCGCGCAGTCCGGCTCTCCCCTGACTTCCGACGCCGCTCCGCCCCGCTCCGGGGCCCCGCACCTGACGGTGCGGGGCCCCTTTTTTCACCGGGCGAAGCGGCCGCGCTGAAAAACCGGCGCGCCATTTGTTCGAGCGCAACAAGCCGCCCCGGGCGCGCCGGTAGAACCACACTCATCGAACACCCCTGCTCACAAGGAGAGCGCAATGACGACCCGGTATCTGAAAACCACGCTGCTCGCGGGCGCAGCCTTCGCCGTCGCGGCGGCGTTCCCGGCCCAGGGCCAGTACGCGGGCGAGGCGGCCGACGCCGGCCAGGCGCTCGACGAGGCCGGTCCGGTCAACATCGTCGCCGATCCGGCCGGTCTTCCCGCGCCGATCGATTATGACGAGCCGCGCCGCCACCTGGTCGAGCTGGAGACGACCGAGGTCGTCGGCCAGCTCGCCGACGGCACGACCTACACCTACTGGACCTTCAACGACCAGGTGCCCGGTCCGATGATCCGGGTGCGCGTGGGCGACACCGTGGAAGTCCGGCTGACCAACGACGAGGACAGCCAGATGCTCCACAACGTGGACTTCCACGCCGTGACGGGTCCCGGCGGCGGCGCCGAGGCGACGCTGGCCGCGCCCGGCGAGACGAAGAGCTTCGTCTTCCAGGCCCTGAACCCGGGCGTCTACGTCTATCACTGCGCCACCCCGATGGTGGCCCAGCACATCGCCAACGGCATGTACGGCCTGATCGTCGTCGAGCCCGAGGACGGCCTGCCCGAGGTCGACCGCGAGTTCTACGTCATGCAAGGCGAGATCTACACCGAGGAGGACTTCGGCACGCCGGGCCACCTCACCGAGAGCGTCGAGCGCCTGCTCGACGAGGATCCCGAGTACTACGTGTTCAACGGGGCCGCGGGCGCGCTGAGGGACAACCCGCTGCAGGCCGAGGTCGGCGACGAGGTGCGGATCTTCTTCGGCGTCGGCGGGCCGAACAAGACCTCGAGCTTCCACGTGATCGGCGAGATCTTCGACCGGATGTACCCGTTCGGATCGGTGACCAGCGAGCCCGTGACCGACGTGCAGACGACCACCGTCGCCCCCGGCGGCGCCACCGTCGTCGACTTCGAGGTCGAGGTGCCCGGCGACTACATCCTCGTCGACCACGCCCTGTCGCGGGTCGAGCGCGGGCTGGCCGGCATCCTCCAGGTCACCGGCGAAGAGAACCCGGAGGTCTTCGAGGACCTCAACGAGGAGTAGGCCTCGCGCCGATTTCCGAACGTCCGCGGAGGGCGGCGAGCCCGCCTTCCGCAAACCCCGAAAGGACAGACCGATGAACAAGCAACTCCTTCTCGCCGCGACCCTGATTGCGGCCGTCATCCCCGCCAACGCCGCCTTCGCCGAGGACCACGAGGTCCGGATGCTCAATCGCGGCGCCGACGGCGAGATGATGGTCTTCGAGCCGGCCTATCTGGAGGTCGAGCCCGGCGACACCGTCACCTTCCTGGCGACCGATCCGAGCCACAACGCGGAGATCATCGCCGGCATGCTGCCCGAAGGCGCCGAGCCTTTCCGCGGCCGCATCAACCAGGAGATCACCGTCACGCTCACCGAGGACGGGGTCTACGGGGTGAAATGCCTGCCCCACTACGGGCTCGGCATGGTCGCCCTGATCAAGGTCGGCGACGGCGAGGCGCCCAATCTCGAAGACGCCGCCGCCGTCCGTCACCCGGGCCGCGCCACTCAGCGCATGGCCGCGCTCTTCGACCGGCTGGAGGCCGGCGACGCGGCCGCCGGTCCTGCGGAAACCGGCGCCCGATAGGCCCTGCGGCGGCGTGTCCTCTCCCCGGCGCGCCGCCGCATTTCTAAAAGCGCCGCATCGCATTGAAGCTTTGCATTCGCGTAAGGGGTCCCGTCATGACACTCAGATCGGTCCTGCTGGCGGGCGTCGCGCCCGCCCTGTTCGTGCTCGGTCCGGGCGCTGACGCATTCGGCTCGGAGCACGTCGTCCAGCGGCCCGAACAGCCGCCGGAAGCCGCGACCCAGGACGTCATCGTGGTCACCGGCTACCGCCTGGCGATCGAGACGAGCATCGAGGACCGGATCTCGCCCGAGCAGGCGCCGGTGCTCGGCCCGGACGCCGCAGGCCTCGTCGCCCGGCTGCCGGGCGCGGCGCTCATCGACAACGGCGCGGTCTCCGGCCAGGTGCAGTATCGCGGCCTGTTCGGCCCGCGCGCGCCGGTCGCCGTCGACGGCGCGGCGGTCCTGTCCGGCGGTCCGAATCTGATGGATCCGCCGCTGCACTACGCGCCGATGCCGCTGGTCGAGCGCATCGAGGTCGATCGCGGCGTCGCCGCGGTCAGCCGCGGCCCCGGCCTCGGCGGCGGCGTCAACGTGGTCCTCAAATCCGTCGATTTCGCCGACGGCCATGCGTTGCGGCCGTCCGCCGACATGATGACGGCGGTGCGCAGCGTCGACGGGTCGTACGCGGCCGGCGGCGTCGCCGGGCTTTCCAGCGAGGGCCGGCGCATCCAGGTCCTGTTCTCGCGCGAGGCGGGCGGCGACGCGGTCTTTCCCGGCGGCGATATCCCCAATAGCGGTCACGAGCGCACCGTCTTCGGGATCGGCGGCGGCGTCGCCTCCGGCGACCATGCGTTCGACCTGTCGTGGCGGCGCCTCGACACCGGGCCGACCGGCAACGCGCCCTTCGCCATGGACATCAATTTCGTCGACACCGATATCGCGCGCGCGACCTACGAGGGGGCCTTCGGCGCGCTCCTCGTCGACGCCGCCATCGGCTGGACCGACGTCGCCCACGGCATGGACAATTTCACCCAGCGTCCGCTGGCGGATCCCATGCGTCGCCGCTTCACGCGGGCCAACGCCGACGCCGTCACGGCGGAGTTCACGCTCGGCCTGCCCGTCGCCGGCGGCGATCTCGAACTCGGCGTCGACCGCGAGGAAGCGCGCCATGACGTCACGATCACCAATCCCGACAACCGGGAGTTCTTCGTCGAGACCTTGCCGGACATCGCGATCGACCGGACCGGCGCCTTCGCGGAATGGACCGGTGCGGTCTTCGGGCTCGAGAGCGAGCTGGGCGTGCGGCTCGACCGGCACGAGGAGTCGGCGGGCGAGGCCGATCTCGGATCGGCCCTGCCCATGGGGCCGCGGGTGCTGGCGGCGAGCTACAACCTGGCCGATCGGGATAACGAGGAGACCACAATGGACGCGGTCGCGCGCTTCTGGCGCGAGACGGACGGGCCGGTCACCTGGCGGCTGACGCTGGCGCGCAAGACCCGCATGCCGGGTTATGTCGAGCGCTTCGCCTGGCTGCCGACGCCGGCCTCGGGCGGGCTCGCCGACGGCAACACCTATGTCGGCGACCTCGACCTCGACCCCGAGACCGCCTGGTCCGTCGAGGCCGGCGTCGATTGGCGCGGCGACGGCGCCTATGTCCGCCCGACCGTCTACTACCGCCGCGTCGACGACTTCATCCAGGGCGTCCCGTTCGACGCGACGCCCGGCGTCGTCGACAGCCCCACGGAAATGGTCTCGGCGATGAACGGCGATCCCACCCCGCTGCGCTTTGCTAATGTCGACGCGGAGTTCGTCGGCGCCGACATCGATTTCGGCTGGCGCATCGCGCCGGACTGGCGGATCGATGGGGTGGCGTCCTGGGTCCGCGGCGAGCGGCGCGACATCGACGACGCGCTCTACCGCATGGCGCCGCCGCGCCTGCTGATCGACCTGACCTGGGACCGGCCCGACTGGAGCCTGTCGCTGGAGAGCCGCTTCGTCGCCGAGCAGGATCGCGTATCCGCGACCAACGACGAGGCGGTCACGCCCGGCCATGTCGTTCTCGGGATCGGGCTGGACTGGTACGCCCGCGACAACGTCCTCGTCAGCCTCGGCGTGGAGAACCTGCTCGACGAGGACTACGAGCGCCATCTCGCCGGGTACAACCGGGTGGCCGACGCCGACGTGCCCGTCGGGGCGCGCCTGCCCGGCGCGGGGCGCGGCGTCTACGCGCGGGTGAGCGCGGGGTTCTAGCCTCCGCCGGGTTCAGCGGTGCTCGCTGAACACGGTGCGGCCGTCCCCGTCGAACAGGATGACGTCGTAGTCCTGCGTGTAGACGGGATGCTCCATGCCGGGCGATCCGGCGGGCATGCCCGGCACGGCCAGCCCGATCGCCTCGGGGCCTTCCTCGAGCAGGCGCGCGATGTCGGCGGCGGGCACATGGCCCTCGATCACGTAGCCGTCGACCATCGCGGTGTGGCAGCTGTGAAGCGCCTGCGGCACGCCGGCCTCGGCCTTCACCGGCGTCATGTCTTCGTGCTCGACCACGCGCGTCGAGAAGCCGTTCTCCTCCAGGTGCTCGACCCAGCGGTCGCAGCATCCGCAGGCGGGATTCTTGTGGACGACGATCTCGGTCGCGCTCGCGGCCGGAGCGAAGACGGCGAACGCCGCCAGCGCGGCGATCGCGGGCAGGCTCGCGAGGCCGGCGAGCAATGCGGGTCGGGTCATGGCGGGTCTCCCTTTCGATAACCGGGGTGTGACGGCGGTCAGAGTTTCACGCCGCGCAGCCTGAGCGCGTTGCCGATCACCGAAACCGAGCTCAGGCTCATGGCGGCCGCGGCGATCATCGGGCTCAGGAGCAGCCCGAAGACAGGATACAGAACGCCGGCGGCGATCGGCACCCCGGCGGTATTGTAGACGAAGGCGAAGAACAGGTTCTGGCGGATATTGCGCATGGTCGCCCGGCTCAGCCGGATCGCCTTGGCGACGCCGCGGAGATCGCCCTTCACCAGGGTCACGCCGGCGCTCTCCATGGCGACGTCGGTTCCTGTGCCCATGGCGATCCCGACATCGGCGCGGGCCAGCGCCGGGGCGTCGTTGACCCCGTCGCCGGCCATGGCGACGACATGGCCCTGGTCGCGCAGCTCGCCGACGATGCGGTTCTTGTCCTCGGGCAGGACGTCGGCGTGGATCTCGTCGATGCCGAGCCGGCGGCCGATGGCCTCGGCGGTGGCGCGGCTGTCGCCGGTGAGCATGACGACCTTGATGCCCGCCTCGTGCAGCGTCTGCAGCGCCTCCGGCGTGGTCTCCTTGATCGGGTCGGCGACGCCGATCAGACCGGCGGGCGCGCCGTCGACGGCGACGAACATGACCGTTTCGCCGTCACGGCGCAGCGCGTCGGCGCGCTCGACCAGCGCCTCTGGAAGATCGCCGATCGCCTGCATCATCACCTTGTTGCCGATCGCGACCGATCGGCCCGAAACGGTCCCCGACACGCCCTTGCCGGTCTCCGACTGGAAGTCCGACGCTTTCGACAGTTCTGCGCCGCGCGCTTCAGCGCCCTTCACGATCGCCGCGGCGAGGGGATGCTCGCTGCCGCGCTCGAGCGAGGCGGCCAGCGACAGAAGCGTCGTCTCGTCCAGATCGCCGTGCGTCTCCACGGTGACGAGTTCCGGGCGGCCCTCGGTCAGCGTGCCGGTCTTGTCGACGACCACGACGTCGACCTTCTCCAGCGTCTCGAGCGCCTCGGCGTTCTTGATCAGCACGCCGGTCTTCGCGCCCTGGCCGGTGGCGACCATGATCGACATCGGCGTCGCCAGCCCCAGAGCGCACGGGCACGCGATGATCAGCACCGCCACCGCGTTGACCAGGCCGAACGCCATCGCCGGCTCGGGTCCGAAGAGCGACCAGACGATGAAGGCGACGACCGCGACGGCGACGACGGCGGGCACGAACCAGCCCGCCACGACGTCGGCCAGGCGCTGGATCGGCGCGCGGCTGCGCTGGGCCTCGGCGACCATCTGCACGATCTGGGAGAGCAGCGTGTCCTCGCCGACGCGCGTGGCGCGCATGACGAAGCCGCCGGTCTGGTTGACCGTGCCGCCGGTCACCTTGTCGCCGGCCTCCTTGCGCACCGGCATGGGCTCGCCGGTGATCATGGATTCGTCGATGGTGCTGGCGCCGTCCTCGATCTCGCCGTCGACCGGGATCTTCTCGCCGGGGCGGACCCGCAGTCGGTCGCCTTCGGCGAGATCGTCGATGGAGACGTCGGTCTCGTTTCCGTCCGCATCGAGGCGTCGCGCCGTCGGCGGGGCGAGCTCGAGCAGGGCGCGGATCGCGCCCGACGTCGCCTGCCGGGCGCGCAGCTCCAGCACCTGGCCCAGCAGGACGAGCGTCGTGATCACCGCGGCGGCCTCGAAATAGACGCCGACGCGGCCGGCTTCGCCGCGGAAGGAGTCCGGAAACACGCCGGGCGCCGCCGTCGCCACGACGCTGAAGGCGAAGGCCACCGTGATCCCAAGTCCGATCAGGGTGAACATGTTGAGATTCATCGTGCGCACGGACTTGACACCGCGAACGATGAAGGGCCATCCGCCCCACAGCACGACCGGCGTTGCGAGGACGAGCTGAATCCATTGCGCAATCCGCCGCTCGACCAGGCCATGAAGCGGGCTGCCCGGCAGCATCTCGGCCATGGCGTAGATGAAGAGCGGGAGCGTCAGCGCGGCGCTGATCCAGAAGCGCCGGCTCATGTCCCTCAGCTCGCTGTCGTCCTCCTCGCCGACCACGACGCCTTCGGGCTCCAGCCCCATCCCGCACAGCGGACAGGAATCCGGCCCGGGCCGGCGCACCTCGGGATGCATCGGGCAGGTGTAAACGGTCCCGGTGAAGCCTTCGGGAACGGTGTCGTACTTGCCGGCGGGCGCCGGCTTCGCGTCGGACCCGCCGCCGCAACAGGCGTGGGCTGGCTCGTCCTTCTTGGATGAAGTCATCCGGAGCGCTCCTGATCGTCGGGGCGGGCGAGCGCAACGCGCGAGCACGCCGCCGCGTTCTCATTGTTGGGGGATATACCATACCCCCCTAGGGTATGCAATCGAGCGACGACGCGTCCCGGCGCCCGACGCAAAGCGCTGCGCGGTCGGCGGGCGCTATGACCGCCCTAATCGAGCTGTCTGAGGCAGGTCTTGAGGAAGTCGATGAAGTTCGGGATCAGCGCTTCCCGTATGCCCCGGTTCGACCAGTAGGGGTTCATGAACACGCAGCGGATCAGCGTCAGCCGGTCATCGTCCTCGACCCCGTCATAGCTCGCGACGTGGCGCGTCTTCTGGCGCGGCTGGTCGGCGTCGGTGAGCGTCGTGGCCGAGACGAAGAAGTCGCCGGCCTCGCGCACGGCGTCGTAGAGCGCCTGCGTGCGCCGGTTGGACGCCGAGAGCGGCTCGCCTTTTCGCGCCGCTGAGAAGCACACGATGTTGGTGTCGGCGGGCTTGAGGAAGCGGATCTCGGGAATCGCGGCCTCGACAGCGGTCTGGAACACCAGCCGGGACTCGATCGTGCCGGCGAGCAGCGCGCCGAAGCGGTCGGGCTCGAAGCCGAGCGTGCGGCCGGTGAGCCAGACCGCCGCCGCGCCCGACGCCGGGCGCGAGCCCTCCAGCGTCGCCGACCAGAGATCGTCTGACAGGTGCGGGCGTTCGAGATAGGGCGCGTCGAACACCGACACCGCGTAATGATCGGCGTCCCTGGCCAGGAACGCGCCGCAAGCGTAGGGCACATAGCCCAGCTTGTGGGGGTCGATGGTCACCGAATCGGCGCGGCCGATCGCGCGCAGCGCGGCGATCGCGGCGTCGTCGAGCACCTCCTCGCCGGCCCCGCCGGGAATGGTGCAGAGAAAGCCGCCATAGGCCGCGTCGACATGGTGCCAGATCCGCCAGCCGCGGGTCTCGCGCCAGGCCTCGATCCTGTCGGCCACCCGGTCGATGGGGTCGATCTCGCCGGTCTCGGTCGTGCCCGCCACGGTGATGACGGCGAGGATCGGGCGATGGGCGGCGGCGGCCTGATCGACCCGGCGCTCGAGATCGGCGAGGTCGAGCCGGCCTTCCTCGTCGAGCGCGACGCTCCAGAACGCCTCCTCGCCGAGCCCGAACACGTTGGCCGCCTTGCGCCAGGAGAAGTGCTTGTTGCCCGGCACCAGGACGACCGGGCCGAGATAGGCCTCGCCGGACGCCGCGGAGATGCGCCGGAACACGTCGGCGGGATTGCCCGCGACCGCGCTCGCCGCGCGCAGCGCGTCCTGCGTCGGGCTGAAGCGCTCGACCAGCCCGGCGAACCGCGCCCAGCCCATGTGGGCGGCGGCGAAGACGTCGAGGCGCTCGCCGGTTTCCTCGGCGATCCACAGCGCCAGCGACAGCCAGTGATCGAGCCGGTAGCGGGCCCGCCAGACGCCCTCGAAATTGGCCACCGTCCCGCCGGAGGTGAAGTGTCCGCGGGCGGCGTCGGGATCGAAGCCGACCATGCCGGCCAGCATGCGGATCGCCTCGGCCTCGATGACGGTGCCGACGCGGCTGACCTCCTTCGAGGTGTTGTTGGGGTTGTGCAGAAGCGCGGTGAAATGACCGAGCAGGGCGGGCAGCGTCAGCTCGGAGACCATGTGGCCGGCGTAGCGGGGCGAATAGGTCGGCGTCTCGCGGCGCATCAGGCGCTTGAGCTCGTCGAGCTGCTGGCTCATCCGCTCGCGTTCGCCGAGAAAGCCCGCCGCGAAGCGCTCGGCGTCGGTCACCGCGGCGGGATCCTCGGCGCGGTAGCGCTTGCGCCAGTCGAACCAGTCGTCTAGCACCGCCTGGAATTCGGAGCGCGCCCAGGCTTCGTTCTCCGATTTCGGTCCGAGAAAATACGCCTTCGCGCCGCCGCCGTTTCGATCCGTCATGCGTTTTCTATCCTTCTCCGGCGGCCGGGCCGGCCGCGTCGGGGCGGACCCTGCGTCGGACGCCGGCTCCGCGCCTTGCTCTGGAGCAAACCGCGGCGGGTTCGCCGCAGACGCTTGTGGGCCCGCGTTTGCGCTGACGCAACACGCCGCCCTCGGCGCGAGCGTACACCCGTAGCTGTCCAAGGATGGAGGAAGCCATGAGCGTCATCAGTTCGCTCGCCGCCGCCGCGCTGGCCGGGGCGCCGGGCGCGGATGAGGACCGCGGCGCGCTCGCCGACCGCGTAATCCTCGACCTGCGCCTGCGCTACGAGCATGTCGACCAGGACGGCTCGCCCGAAGAGGCTGATGCGCTCACCGCGCGCGCCCGGTTCGGGTGGGTCTCGCCGGAGCGTCACGATCTCCAGCTTCTCGTCGAGGGCGAGGCGGTCGGCGTTCTGATCGACGACTACAACGACACGATCAACGGGCGCGCGGGCTTTCCGGTCGTCGCCGATCCCGAGGTCGTCGAGCTCAACCGGGCGCAGATCGCCTGGACCGGAATCGAGGACACGACGGTCACGGTCGGCCGCCAGCGCGTCATCCTCGACGACGCCCGCTTCGTGGGCAATGTCGGCTTTCGCCAGAACGAGCAGACCTACGACGCCGCGCGGGTCACGACCGGCGTCATACCCGGCGTGACGGTGAACTACGCCTATATCGATCGGGTCCATCGCATCTTCGGCGACGACAGCCCGGTCGGCGAGTTCGACTCGGACAGCCACCTGCTCAACGCCGCCTTCGACACGCCTGTCGGGACGATCACCGGATACGGCTATCTCGTCGATCTCGAGGACGCCCCGGCCGTGTCCTCGCAAACCTGGGGCGCGCGGCTGACGGGCGGGCGTGAGCTGGCGAGCGGATGGCGGGCGCGCTACGCCGCGGCGTATGCGCGTCAGTCGGACTACGGCGACAACCCCGCTTCGTTCGACCACGACTACGCATCGCTCAAGGTGTCGCTCGACAACGGACCCTTCTCGATCGGCGGCGGTTTCGAGCGGCTCGACGGCGACGGCGCGACGGCGTTCACGACGCCGCTCGCCACGCTCCACGCTTTCCAGGGCTGGGCGGACGTCTTCCTCGCCACGCCGCCGGAAGGGATCGACGACTATTCGCTGCAGGCCGCGTGGACGTTCGAGAACTTCAGCGCCGTCGGCGATCTGACCGTGCGCCTGGTCGGCCATGAGTACGAGGCGGTCCGGGGCGGCGGCGATCTCGGCTCGGAGATCGACGCCGTCGCGGGTCTTTCGATCGGAGACCGCTGGAGCCTGGAGCTGAAGGCGGCCGCCTATGACGGGGACGGGTCGCGCTTCGCCGACCGGACCAAGGTCTGGACGGCGTTGAGCTACGCGTTCTGAGCGCGCGCCGGCCCGCCCTCGCTACCGGCCTTCGCAGCGTTCGCGCAGGTGCGGCAGGAAGGCCTCGCGCTGGTCCGCGTCGAGCAGCGTCTCGACGAAGTCCGGCGCGCCGCCGGCGAGCGCGGTTTCGCACGCCGCCTCCCGGTTCTCGCGCGCCGCGTCCCTGAGCGCCTCCCACGTGGTTTCGCTCACGATCGGAACGTCCACGGCGCGCACGGAGGCGGGCTCGATCTCGCTCGCCCAGGCGAGGTGGGTTCCCTCGTGGGGATAGCCGAGCGCCTCGCCTTCCTCGCTCCGGGCCTGGTTCCGGTATTGGCTCTGTATGCGCACGATCATGCCCAGCTCGCCGAGCGCCTCGGCGAGCGCGGCCTGCAGGCGCGGATCGGCGTAGGCGCGGTCGACCGAAAGCGGCGCCGAGCTGAACGGGGCGTCCTCGCGGATCCAGACATCGCTGGTCAGAACCGACTGCATATAGGCGCCGTCGCCTTCCTCGCGGGCGATGACGTCGGCGGCGAGGCGGTAATGCGCCGCCGGCGCGCCGGCGATCGTGCGGTCCTGGTCGCCGCGGGTGAGCTCGACGTCGAAGCGTTCGTACTCGAGCGGATCGCCGTAGCTCGTCCACCCGTCCGGGTCAGACGACAGGCGATCGAGGTCGCGATGGGGCACGAAGAGGCCCATGCGCGTCTCGCCGCGCGCGAAGCTCGCCGTTTCCAGCGTCCGCTCGCGATCCTCGATCCACATGAGCGTGAATTCCGGGCCCTGCTCGACGATGCGGCGGGTCGGATCCTCGAACGTCTCGGGCGATTCGCCCAGCGCCTCGGCGTCGGGTTTGACCGCGTCCAGGACGTATTCATAGCCCTCGACTGTGTCCTGCGCTTCTGCGGCGTCCGATGACGCGCCCGCCAGGGCCAGCGCGCAGACCGAAAGTCCCGCGCTGATTCGAACCGCCATCCGGCCGGTCTCGCTCATGATCGTCCTCCAGTTCGGTGATTTGGTTTCAGCCGCCGCTGCCGTCAGCGGCCGCCGGTGACAGGCGGGTCGGCGCGATTGCCCGCCGCCCACTCCGAGAAGTGTTCGATGTCGGCCATGTGCGCCTCGACGGCGGGCCAGTCCGGCCGCGTCGGCGCGCGCATCTCCTCGGCGGCGGCCTCGAGATCGCGTTCGATGGCGCGCGGGTCGTGCTGCGCTATGCGGTCGGCCTGCTCCTGCAGCTGGGCGAGCATCTGCTGCTTGGCCTGCTCCGAGAGCATGTCCGACGCCCGGATCTCCGCCATCTGGCGCTCCAGCTCGGTCTGCATGTCGCCGCCGCCGGCCTGCGCGCGCGGCTCGGGCGCGCGCTCCGCGCGCCGGGCTTCCTGCTCGAGCGCGCTGTAGGCGGCCATGACGCGCTGGTTCACGTCCTCGTAGGCGTCGGCGGATTCGTAGCCGTGTGCGAGAATCAGCCGCTCCTTCTCGTCGAAGAAGACGGCCAGCACGTCGCCGTCCGGCGTTCCGTCGGCCTGCAGCCGCATCTGCATGCGCGTGATGTCGATGGACGTCACGAGCCAGCGCTCCACGTCGGCGGCCTCGAGCGGCGCGCGGGGCGACTCGGCGCGCGCGCCCGGCGCCAGAAACACGAGCAGGACCATCAGGCGGACAAGCTTCATCATCGCGTCTCGTCGATGCTCCCCGTTTGCGGATCGTGGACGACCCTGAATGGATTCTGCGCAGAGCAGAAAAATACAAATATTATTGGATGGACCAAATCAGAGTGTCGAGCGCTAGCATGACGCCGAACGTGCAGTCAATAATGGCGGCGGCGCAAGTTTTCATTAATCATTGGTCTTCGGTAAAGGCGGCTTTTTCATCCTTGACGCCGCCCCTGCGGCCGTGGAGCTTGCGCGCATACTGATTCCAGGCTTGGAGGAATTATGAGAAATCCTGTCATCGGCGCCGCAATCGCGGCCGTGCTGACGGCTGCGCCGGCCTTCGCCGGCCATATCTTCGAGGTCGAGCGCACCTCGCCGGACGGCGAGACCCTCACGAACAGCATGCGGCTGGAGGACGGGAAGTTCGTCATGGAGGAGCCCGGCGATCCGCAGCTCGGGACTGCCGACAGCCAGGTCATCTTCCGCAATGATCCCGCCCGGTTGATCAGCGTCGACCATGGCGCGCGCACCTACAACGTGATGACGCCGGAGGACCTGGAGGCGGGCATGGCGTCGATGCGCGCGATGATGGACGAGGCCCTGCAGAACGCGCCGCCCGAGCAGCGCGAGGCGATGCGCCAGGCGATGGGCGGCGCCATGCCGGGCGCCGAAGCCCCGGACGCCCCGGCGATCGAGCCCACCGGGCGGACGCGGCGCGTTTCCGGCGCGCAGGCCCGGCAGTACGAAGTGCGCAAGGATGGTCGCCGCTCCCACCTCGTCTGGGCCGTCGCGCCCGGCGCGATCACCGGCGGGCGCGAACTCGCCGATCTCTACGGCGAGATGGCGGTGTTCGCCGACGGCATGTCGATGATGGCCAATGTCGGCTGGATGTACGATCTCGAGGGCAATTTCGACGGCCGGCTTCCGCTTGTCGTCGAGGAGTTCGGCGAGGACGGCGAGCTCGACGCCACCACCCGGATCACCGCCGCCGGCGAGACCGACATTCCCGCCTCCGCCTTCGAACCGCCGGAGGACTATAGCGAAGTCGAGGCGTTCGGCCCGTAGGCGCATCCGGTCGCGATGGCGGCGGTGCGAGGCGGCGACGGGTCTCTGCGGAACGACCGGTTCCAGCTGACTGACGGCGCGCCGTTTCGCCCTGCGCCCGGCGCCGCCCCATGGGAGCGCCGCGGGATCCCGGGCCGGCCTCGTTATCCTTTTGCCGCGCTTGTCAGGCAGCGGCCCAGCATCCATAAAAAATGAGTTCGCATACCCTTCGCCGGGCGCCCAGGCCGCGGCGCGGACCCAATCGAAGGAGCCGTCCCATGACTGCTTTGCGCATTTTCTTCCTCGTCATGCTGGCGGCGTCCGGCCTGCAAACACGCGCGGCGATGGCTGAGGACGTCATGGTCGTGTTCGATGGTTCGAACTCGATGTGGGGACAGATCGAAGGCGCCGCCAAGATCGAGATCGCACGCAACGCCATGGATCGCCTGCTGAGCGACTGGACCGAGACGCGCGCCGTCGGGCTGATGGCCTATGGACATCGGCGCCGCGGGGACTGCTCCGATATCGAGCTGTTGGTTGAGCCCGCGCCCGGCAACGCAGAAGCGATCCGCAGTCGAATCGCCGAGGTCACGCCGCAAGGAAAGACGCCCCTGACGGACGCGGTGGAGCAGGCGGCGCAGACCCTGGCCTACAGGGATCGCCCGGCGACGGTCGTGTTGATTTCAGACGGCATAGAAAGCTGCCGACGCGATCCCTGCGAACTCGCGGCCGAGCTCGAGCGGACGGGCGTGAGTTTCACCGCTCATGTTGTGGGTTTCGGCCTGAGCGAGGGCGAGGCCGGTTCCCTGGCCTGCATCGCCGAAGAGACAGGCGGGCGGTATCTCGCCGCCGCGGATGCCGGTCAACTCGGTGATGCGCTGGGCGAGATCGCCGCGACGGTGAGTGAGACGACGCCGCCGGAGCCGGAGCCCGAACCGGCCTACGACGTGAGCCTCACCGCGCCGGACGCTGCGCTGGCCGGTTCGGCGTTCGATGTCAGCTGGACGGGCGCGGTCAGCGGCGACGATTACATCACCATCGTGCCGGCCGACGCCGACGAGGGGAGCCGGGACAACCATTTCCGGGTGCGCGACAAGACCGAGGACAGCCTGCGCGCGCCCGGCGCGCCGGGCCTTTACGAGGTGCGCTACGTGCTGGACGAGGGCGACCGGACGCTGGCCTCGCAGGATATCGAGGTGACCGAGCCGGAGGTGAGCCTGACCGCGCCGGACACTGCGCTGGCCGGTTCGGCGTTCGATGTCAGCTGGACGGGCGCGGTCAGCGGCGACGACTACGTCACCATCGTGCCGGCCGACGCCGAAGAGGGGAGCCGGGACAACCATTTCCGGGTGCGCGACAAGTCCGAGGACAGTCTGCGCGCGCCCGGCTCGCCGGGCTTCTACGAGGTGCGCTACGTGCTGGACGAGGGCGACCGGACGCTGGCCTCGCAGGATATCGAGGTGACCGAGCCGGAGGTGAGCCTGACCGCGCCGGAGACTGCGCTGGCCGGTTCGGCATTCGACGTCAGCTGGACGGGCGCCGTCAGCGGCGACGACTACGTCACCATCGTGCCGGCCGACGCCGAGGAGGGGACCCGGGACAACCATTTCCGGGTGCGCGACAAGTCCGAGGACAGTCTGCGCGCGCCCGGCGCGCCGGGCCTATACGAGGTGCGCTACGTGCTGGACGAGGGCGACCGGACGCTGGCCTCGCAGGGCATCGAGGTGACCGAGCCGGAGGTGAGCCTGACCGCGCCGGACACTGCGCTGGCCGGTTCGGCGTTCGATGTCAGCTGGACGGGCGCGGTCAGCGGCGACGATTACGTCACCATCGTGCCGGCCGACGCCGACGAGGGGACCCGGGACAATCATTTCCGGGTGCGCGACAAGACCGAGGACAGCCTGCGCGCGCCCGGCGCGCCGGGGCTTTACGAGGTGCGCTACGTGCTGGACGAGGGCGACCGGACGCTGGCCTCGCAGGGCATCGAGGTGACCGAGCCGGAGGTGAGCCTGACCGCGCCGGAGGACATTCGATCTGGAGATGAATTCCAGGTCTCCTGGACGGGCGCGGTCAACGGCGCCGACTACGTCACCATCGTGCCGGTCGACGCCGACGAGGGAAGCCGGGACAACCATTTCCGGGTGCGCGACAAGTCCGAGGACAGCCTGCGCGCGCCCGACGCGCCGGGCCTCTACGAGGTGCGCTATGTACTCGATGAAGGAGACCGGACTCTCGCCCGCGCCACCATCGAGGTTCTGGACGCGGATGCGCCGATAGAGCGGGGCGGCTCCCTGTCCGCGCCGGAAACCGCCGCGCCGGGCGCGACGATCGACGTCGGCTGGCGAGCCGAAGGCGAAGGCGGCGATCGGCGGGTCGCGCTCGCGCGGCAAGGCCAGTCCCTTTTCACCTGGATCGTGGCGGTGGAGGCGGAGGATGGCGCGCCGGCGCAAATCAACCTGCCGGACGCGCCCGGCTTTTACGAGCTCCGCCTGATCGACGTGGATAATCGCGAGATTGTCGCGCGGCGGGTGATCGAGGTGCGCTGACCCCGGAGACGCCGCGCGTCCGCCGCCGGGATGCAAGCCGCGGAAGGAGCCTTCCGCCCGCCAACCGGCTTTGAAACGTCCCTGGCCGAAGCCTTCCCGCGAGGGAGGATTCGTGGACGGAGGCGCGCGGCAAATGAGGGCCGACGGGGGTGTGTCCGCCGACGGGGCCGACGTCCGGGCCTTCGCACCTTCATGCTGTCCGGCCCGATCAAGTGCGACGCGTTCGAGGCCCGTGTCGAGCAGGGGTGGTGCGCGGCGGGCGCTGAGGGGCTCTGCAGGAGAGACCGGTTCGCGGCGGTCTGATGGCGGTGAGGGTGGGATTCGAACCCACGAGACGGTTGCCCGCCTACACGCGTTCCAGGCGTGCGCCTTCGACCACTCGGCCACCTCACCGGCGCGCGCGAAACCTAAAGATCGGCCCCGGCCAGTCAAGCGCGCGGACAGGCGCGGCCGACGGCCCCGCAACGGCCGCTCATAAACCCGTGAGCGCGCTGGCGCGGGCGCGCGGCTCTGCTAGCGTCGCGTCCGCCAGCACGATGCGACAGGAGGCGCCGGCATGCCGCGATTTCCCAGCCTCGCCGAGGGCGATCATCTCGAGGCGCTGTGGCGGCGCTTCCCGCGCGGGGTGGCGCCGATCATCGCGCTGCACGACGCGGTGATGCGCGCGCCGTCGGAGCTCGACGTGGCGACGCGCGAGCTGATCGCGGCCTATGTCTCCGGGCTCAACGCCTGCGCCTTCTGCTATGGCGCGCACAAGGCCATGGCGCGCGCCTTCGGCGTCGACGAGGCCCTGGTCGAGACGCTGGTCAATGAAGGCCCCGACGCCGCGCCGGTCGACGAGGCGCTGAAGCCGCTCCTGGCCTTCGTCCGCCAGGTCACGCTCGAACCGGCCAAAACCACCGACGCGCTCGCCGAGGCGGTCTACGCCGCGGGCTGGAGCGAGGACGCGCTCTATGACGCCGCCCAGGTCGCCGCGCTCTACGCCTTCATGAACCGCATCCTCGACGCGGCCGGCATCGAACCCAAGCCGACATTCGCCGCGCCCGACGAGGCCGAGCTGAAGAAACGCCGGGAGGGCGACTATACGGGCTGGGCGCGGGCGGCCGGGCTGATCGACTAAAGCCTCAGCCGCGCTCGACCGTGACGCCTTCGGCGTTGATCGCCGAGCGCCAGGCCCGCGAGGCGAGCCCGGCGGCGTCGAAGGCGGCCTGCATGGCGTCGGCTGCCGCGTCGGCGTCGTCTTCCAGCGCCCAGGCGAACATGGCCGGGCCGGATCCGGAGAAGGAGCAGCCCAGCGCGCCCGCCTTCATGGCGGCGGCCTTCACGGCGGGAAAGGCCGGCAGGAGCCTGGCGCGCTGGGGCTCGATCAGCACGTCCTCGAGGCCGGCCGCGACGAGGTCGAGATCGTTCATCGCGCAGCCCGCCCCAAACGCGGCGATGCGCCTTGCGTGCTCGACGGCGGTCGCGAGCGGGGTCGATTCGGCCAGCGCGGCGCGGGCGGCCCGCGTCTCGATCGTCGCCTCGGGCAGCACCGCCACGCTGACCACGCCGCTCGGCGCGGGAATGACGCGCACCAGCGGCGGATCGAGGCGCGCGGCCATGACCAGCCCGCCGATCAGGCTCGGCATGACATTGTCCCAGGCCGGCGATCCCGAGGCCGCCCGCTCGCCTTCGAGCGCGAAGGGCAAGAGCGCGTCGATCCCGAACGGCTTGGCGAGCAGGCCGTTCGCCGCCGCCGCGCCGGCGACCGCCGAGGCGCCGGAGCCGCCGAGCCCCGCGCTGAGCGGGATCTGCTTGTCGATGTCGAGCCGCGCGCCGAAGTCCGCGCCCGCGGCGTCGAGCACGGCGGCGGCCGCGGCGAGGCAGGCGTTGTCGGCTATGCTTTCGGGCAGGGAGTCCACGAGCCCGGTCACGGCGCCGAGGCGGACGCCGGGCGCGGCCTCGCGCCGGGCGGTCACCGTATCGTGCAGCGCGTCGAAGGCGTGGCCCATCACGTCGTAGCCGACGCCGATATTGCCGATGCTCGCCGGCGCGCGGGCGGTCGCGATCTCGGTCATGGCGGTCTCCTCGCGCTTCGCGCTAGCATCGTTTCGCCATCCGGTCATCCGGACAGGCGGAACGATATGGGCTTCGCCCCTTGGCCTCGCCGACGGCGCGGCTATAGATGCGGGTTCGACGATTTTCACGAACACCCGGGCGGGGACCGGAGCGATGAGCGAATCGGGCGGCTACAATTTCCGCGCCATCGAGGCGAAATGGCGCGAGTACTGGGAGGCGAACGAGACCTTCCGCACCCCGGACCCGGCGCCGGGGGATCAGACCTTCTACGTGCTCGACATGTTTCCCTATCCCTCCGGGGCGGGTCTGCATGTCGGCCACCCGGTGGGCTATCTCGCGACCGACATCGTCGCGCGGTACAAGCGCATGAAGGGCTTCAACGTGCTCCATCCGATGGGGTGGGACAGCTTCGGCCTGCCCGCCGAGCAGCACGCCATCCGCACCGGCGAGCATCCCAGCAAGACCACGGCGCGCAACATCGCCACCTACAAGCGCCAGATGAAGCTGCTGGGGCTGGGCTATGACTGGTCGCGCGAGTTCGCGACCTCGAGCCCGGAATACTACAAGTGGACGCAGTACATCTTCGTCCGGCTCTATAACGCCTGGTTCGATCCCGAGCAGAACCGCGCCCGGCCGATCGAGGACCTGCCGATCCCCGACGACGTGCGCGCCGAAGGCAAGCTCGCCGTCCAGGCATTCCAGGACCGCCATCGCCTCGTCTATTTCGAGGAGGCGCCGGTGAACTGGTGCCCGGAGCTGGGCACCATCCTCGCCAACGAGGAGGTCTATGACGGCAAGTCCGAGCAGGGCTACGACGTCGTGCGCGTCTCCATCCCGCAGGTGAAGATGCGCATCACCGCCTACGCCGAGCGCCTGCTGCAGGGCCTCGACGATCTCGACTGGCCCGAGGGCATCAAGGAGAGCCAGCGCAACTGGATCGGCCGCTCGGAAGGCGTCTCGATCCGGTTCGAAATCGAGGGGACGGGCGAGACCGTCGAGACCTTCACCACGCGCGTCGACACGCTGGGCGGGGTGACCTTCCTGGCGCTGGCGCCGGAGCACCCCCTCGTCGACGCCGTGACGACCGACGAACACAGGGCCGAGGTCGAGGCCTATCGCGACAAGGCCGCGCGCAAGTCGGAGATCGACCGCACGGCGACGCTGGACAAGACGGGCGTGTTCGCGGGAACCCACGCGGTCAATCCGGTGACCGGCGACAAGGTCCGGGTCTTCGTCGCCGATTACGTCCTGCCCGATTACGGGACCGGCGCGGTGATGGGCGTGCCCGCCCATGACGAGCGCGATTTCGACTTCGCGAGGAAGTACGAGCTTCCGATCGTCCCGGTCATCGATCCCGGCGAGGCCGCCGCCGACCGCGACGCCGTGCTCGCCGGCGAGGCGTGCTGGACCGAGGAGGGCGTGATGCTCGCCCCGCCCGAGGGCGCGGGGGATCTCTACGCGGCCGGCGACCCCTGGCCGACCGCGCGCGAGCAGGTCAGCGACCGTCTCGAGGCGAACGGGATCGGCGAGCGCGTGATCTCCTACAATCTGCGCGACTGGATCTTCGCCCGCCAGCGCTATTGGGGCGAGCCGATCCCGGTGATCCACTGGGAGGACGGCGCGCGCACGACGATGGATGTCGACGACCTGCCGCTGACCCTGCCCGAGCTCGATAGCTACAAGCCGACCGGCCACGCCGAGTCGCCGCTGGCCCGGGCCGAGGACTGGGTCGAGGTGGTCGATCCCGAGACCGGCATGAAGGGTCGTCGCGAGACCAGCACCATGCCGCAATGGGCGGGTTCGTGCTGGTACCAGCTGCGCTTCATGGATCCGCGCAACGGCGATCAGATCGTCGATCCGGACAAGGAGAAGGCCTGGCGCGCGGTCGATCTCTATGTCGGCGGCGCCGAGCACGCCACGCTGCACCTGCTCTATGCGCGCTTCTGGTACCAGGCGATGTACGATCTGGGGATCGTGTCCACGCCCGAGCCGTTCAGGAAGCTGGTCAACCAGGGCCTGCTGTCGAGCTTCGCCTACAAGAACCAGCGTGGGATCGTCCTGCCCGTCGACGAGGTCAAGGAAGTCGCCGAGGGCGAATTCGTCCACGAGCCGACGGGCGACAAGGTCGAGCGCATCGGCGCGAAGATGTCGAAATCGCTGAGGAACGTCGTCACGCCCGACCACGTGGTGGAGACCTACGGCGCCGACGCCTTCCGCGTGCACATGATGTTCATGGGGCCGATCGAGGGCGGCCGGGTCTGGGAGACCGACAAGGTCGCCAGCGCGCTGCGCTTCCTGCGCCGGGTCTGGGGCTTCGTCACGCGCGTGCTCGATCAGCCCGCCGAGAGCCAGGCCAAGTCGGTCGATCTCGCGCTCACCAAGCTCGTCCTCGCCGTCACCGAGGACCTGGAGAACCTGCGGCTCAACACCGCCATCGCCGAGCTGATGAAATTCCTCAACGCGGTCGAGCACGAGCCGGTGACGAAGGCCGCTGCGCGCGACTTCATCCGCGTGCTTTCTCCCTTCGCTCCGCACATGGCCGAGGAGCTCTGGGCGCGCGCGGGCGAAGCCCCGAGCGTCACGCAGGCCGACTGGCCGCACGCCGACGAGGCCGATCTCGAGGCCGCGATCGAGGAGATCGAGGTCGTTCTCCAGGAAGGCGGCAAGAAGCGCGCCTCGCTCACCGTGGCGCCGAACATTGACGACGAGTCGATCCGGGCGATGGCGAAGGAGCGCCTGGAGCAGATGGGCAAGGACGTCTCCGGCCTGCCGATGGAGCGCGTCATCGTCGTGCGCGACAAGAAGACCGGCCACGTCAAGCTCGTGAACGCCCCGAAGCTGGGGTGAGGGCGCCGCCGCCTGCGCCGCCCCCGCCTCGACGCCCTCATCCTGAGGAGCCCTGTCCCCTCGCCCTTCGAGACGCGCGCTTCGCGCGCCCTCAGGATGAGGGGGCAGGGCGTCTCGAAGGACGGGCGGCGAGGCTCTTGCCTTCGTCATTCCCGAAGCGCGTAGCGCTGTCGGGAACCCAGGGAGGCCGCGCGGCGCCCTTCGATCCCTGGGTTCCCGCCTGCGCGGGAATGACGGAGGGCGAGGAAGCATTCGCTCGCCGCTTGCCGCGCCGCCGCCGCCCGGCGTAGCCTTCGCCGGAACGGGGCGGGGAGCGGAACATGCGCAGGCTTCTGATCGGAATTCTGCTGCTGGGCCTTGCGGCCTGCGGGCGCGGCGAACCGCCGCCGCCCGATCCCGACGAGACCACCGCGCGCACCATCGCGCAGGGCGACCTCGTCGGCTTCCGGTCCGACAACGGCGCCCAGGTCTGGCGCGGCGTGGCCTTCGCCGCCCCGCCGGTCGGCGACCTGCGCTGGCGCGCACCGCGGCCCGCGCCGGCGTTCGAGGGGCGCCTCGAGGCGCTCGAGTCGCCGGAGCGTTGCGCCCAGATGACCATCCCGCTCGACCAGGGCGAGGGGGTCGAAGCCGGTCAGCTCGTCGGTTCCGAGGACTGCCTCTATCTCGACGTCTACGCGCCCGCGGACGCCGCGCCGGGCGACGATCTGCCGGTGATGGTCTGGATCCACGGCGGCGGCAACACCTGGGGCTACGCCGCGCAGTATGACGGCGCGCAGCTCGCCGAAGACCAGGACGTCGTCGTCGTCGCCGTCCAGTACCGGCTGGGTCCGCTCGGTTGGTTCGCCAACGACGCGCTGCGCGCCGATGCGGCGACGCCGCGCGACGCGGCGGCCAATTTCGCCCTGCTCGACCAGATCGCCGCGCTGGAATGGGTGCGCGACAATATCGACGTCTTCGGCGGCGACGCCGAGCGTGTGACGATCTTCGGCGAGAGCGCCGGCGGCCACAATGTCTACGGCCTGCTCGCCTCGCCGCTCGCCGACGGGCTGTTCCACCGCGCCATCGTCCAGAGCGGGCTGACCCATAGCGTCCCGATCGACGAGGCGATGGAGACGACGCAGGCGCGGCTCGGGACGGCGTTCGACGCGGCGCCGACCGCGGCGGACCTGCGCGCGATGGAGCTGGAGGCGCTGTTCGCGGCCTACGAGCCCGCCGCCGACGGTCGCTACGAGCTGCCCACCATGATCGCCGACGGCGTCACCCTGCCGCCGGGCGGGATCGAGGGCGCGCTGGCCTCTTCGGGGCCGAACGCGCCGGTGATCACCGGGACGAACCGCGACGAGACCAGGCTGTTCAACCTGCTCGACGAGCGTTATGCGCGCAGCTGGTTCGGTGTGCTCTACACCGCCCGCGACCGCGACTTTTACGACGTCGTCGCGGACTACCAGAGCCGGGTCTGGCGCATCCGCGCCGTCGATCGTCCGGCGACGACGATGCTGGAAGCCGGCCATTCGGAAGTCTGGGCGTATCGCTTCGACTGGGACGAGGGCGGACGCGTCCTGTTCATGGATCTCGGCTTCCTCCTCGGCGCCGCGCACGGGGTCGATATCCCGTTCGTGTTCAACCATTTCGATTTCTTCGGCCGGCTCGACAGCGCGCTCTTCAACCGCGGCAACGCCGAGGGACGCGCCGCGCTGGCCGGCGCCATGGGCGATTACTGGGCGGAGTTCGCGCGCACCGGCGAGCCCGGCCGCGGCGGCGATCCCGCCCGGCCGGTCTGGACGCGCTGGCAGGCCGGCGGCCTCCTGATGCGCTTCGACAGCCCGGACGACGGGGGTCCCGCCGAGATCATCGACGGGACCGACGACCTGTCGCGCCTGGCCGCCGACCTCGCCGTCGACGAGCGCCTCGAGGAGTCCGAACGCTGCGCTGTCGCCGCTGCGGTCGCGGAATGGTGGGCCGAAGACGGCGCGGCGGTGAGCGCCGAGCTGGGGTGTTGAGGCGTTCCACTACAGCGCCGCAATGAATGTTCGTCATCCCCGCAGAGGCGGGGATCCAGAGGCGACGCGCGCGAACTTCTCTGGGTTCCCGCTTTCGCGGGAATGACGGTTGAGCTGGTCGAGGGCCGGCGCGGCGTCCGCCCCTTGCCGGAATTCAGCGAACGGTGTTCACTTTTCGCCGGCCCGCCGATCGGGCCTGAGCGGAGATCGTTGATGGACGCTGCGAACCCCGACCCTTCCGAGACGATCGAGACCGACGTTCTGATCGTCGGGGCGGGCATTTCCGGCGTCGGCGCGGCGCGGCATCTGCAGAAGCGATCGCCGCAGGAACGCTTCGTCATCCTGGAGGCGCGCGACGATCTCGGCGGCACCTGGGACCTGTTCCGCTATCCGGGCATCCGCTCGGATTCGGACATGTACACCTTCGGCTACAATTTCCGTCCGTGGACGGACGGCGCGGTCTTCGCCGACGGGCCGAGCATCAAGACCTATGTCCGCGAATCCGCCCGCGAGACCGGCGTCGAGGATCATATCCGCTACGGCCACCGGGTCGTGCGCGCCGACTGGGACAGCGGAACCGCGCGCTGGACGCTCGAGGTCGAGACGAAGGCCGGCGCGCGGCGGCGCTTCGTCGGCCGCTTCCTGATGCTGTGCTCGGGCTATTACCGCTACGAGCACGGCTACATGCCGGAGTTCGACGGGATCGAGGACTTCGCCGGCGACGTCGTCCATCCCCAGCAATGGCCCGACGATTACGACTATTCGGGCAAGCGCGTGCTGGTCATCGGCAGCGGCGCGACGGCGATCACGCTCGTGCCCGCCATGACCGACGCCGCCGCGCACGTGACCATGCTGCAGCGCACGCCGAGCTATATCGCCGCCCGACCGGCGCGCGACGGCATCGCCGACGCCCTGCGCGCGGTGCTGCCCGGCAAGGCCGCCTATGCGCTGACGCGCATGAAGAACGTCCTTCTGATGATGATCTTCTTCCAGATGTCGCGGCGCTTCCCGGAGTTCGTCAAACGCGGCGTGCTCAAGCAGATCCGCGCCGAGCTGGGCGAGGATTTCGACGTCGAGCGCCATTTCTCGCCGCACTACAATCCGTGGGACCAGCGCTTCTGCCTGGCGCCGGACGGCGATTTCTTCGACGCGCTGAAATCGGGACGGGCCTCGATCGTCACCGACCATATCGATCGCTTCACGGAGACCGGCGTGCGGCTGAAGTCGGGCGAGGAGGTCGAGGCCGATCTCGTCATTCCCGCCACCGGTCTCGACATGCTCGTCGGCGGCGGGATCGACATCCGCGTCGACGGCGCCCCGCTCGACCCGCCGTCGACCTTCACCTATCGCGGCATGATGCTGTCGGGCCTGCCCAACGCCGCGCTCGCCTTCGGCTACACCAACGCCAGCTGGACGCTGAAGATCGATCTCACCTGCGAGCGCGTCTGCCGGACGCTCAACCACATGCGGGCCAGGGGCTATGATTATTGCGTCCCCGAGGCGCCGGACGGCCTCGAGGCGAAGCCGCTGCTCGATTTCTCCTCGGGCTATGTCCAGCGCGCCCTGCCTCACCTGCCCAGGCAGGGCGCGACGCCGCCCTGGCGGACCTATCAGAACTATTTCCAGGACATGTTCGCGATCCGCTTCGGCCGCCTCGAGGACGGCTGCATGCGCTTCGGCCGCGCCGGCGATCGGGCGGGCTCGGCGCCGTCGACGCCGAATATCGCCGAGGCGGCGGAGTAGCGGTTCTCGCAGACCGCCCCCTCACCTTGCCTCTCCCCCTGAGAGGGGGAGAGGAATCGGCGCTCGGCGCGAGCGTTCAGAATAAGCATCGACCTCGACGTCGCTTCTCCCCTCCTGCAGGGGAGAAGTAAGGTGAGGGGAGCAGGCGCGAGGCCGGAGACCGCCATGAACAAGCGCGACTACAAGCAGGCGCTGCGCAGCCTCCAGATCGATCTCGTCGCGCTGCAGCGCCATATGATCGCCGAAGGGCGGCGCCTGCTGGTGATCTTCGAGGGGCGCGATGCGGCGGGCAAGGACAGCACGATCAAGCGGATCACGGCGCATCTTTCGCCGCGCGAGACCCGCGTCGTCGCGCTCGGCAAGCCCACGGAGCGCGACCGGTCGAGCTGGTATTTCCAGCGCTGGGTCGAGCACCTGCCCGCCGCCGGCGAGTTCGTCCTGTTCAACCGGTCCTGGTACAACCGCGCCGGCGTCGAGCCTGTCATGGGCTTCTGCACCGAGGCCGAGCACGCCGCCTTCCTGCGCGATGTCGGCGATTTCGAGAAGCTGCTCGTCGACGACGGGCTGATCCTGTTCAAGTACTATCTCGACATCTCGCGCACCGAGCAGGCCGCCCGGCTCGAGGACCGCCGCACCAACCCGCTCAAGGCGTGGAAGCGCTCTCCGATCGACGCCGTCGCGCTGGACAGGTTCGACGATTATTCCAGGGCGCGCGACAGGATGCTCGCTTCGACCGGCGACCCGGTGCCCTGGCGGATCGTGCGCGCCGACGACAAGCGCCGGGCGCGGCTCGCGATCATGCGCGACATCCTTGCCTCGGTCCCCATCCCCGACCTGCCCGAACCGATCGATCCGGCCGACCCCGCCGTGCTGCGCGTCTGGCGGGCGGGCGAGTCGCCGGAAGACTTCCTGGCGCAGTAGGGGGCAGGCGCCTTGCCTTCGGGCGGGAAGCGCTCAAGGCTCCTTCCAGGATTTTCAGGAGTGCGCGATGAGCCAGGCTATTGCGATCGACACGAGCGACATCTCCGCCGCCGCGCTGGCGGCCGATCCCGATCGCGCGCTCGAGGACGGCGAAGTCCGCGTGACGATCGAGCGCTTCGCCCTGACCGCCAACAACGTCACCTACGCCGCCTTCGGCGAGGCTATGGGTTACTGGGCGTTCTTCCCGTCCGCCGACGGAAGCGGGCGCCTGCCGGTCTGGGGGTTCGCCACGATCGCGGAGAGCCGGGCCGACGGCGTCGAGACGGGCGAGCGCATCTACGGCTATTTCCCGGCCGCGGAGACCGCGGTGCTGCGCCCGGTCGGCGCCCGGCCGGAGAGCTTCATCGACGGCGCGCCCCATCGCGCGCAGCTGCCGGCCGCCTACAATCGGTATGTGCGCTGCGCCGGCGATCCCGGCTATCGGCCGGAGCTGGAAGCCGCGCAGATGGTGCTTCAGCCGCTCTTCGTCACCTCGTTCCTGATCGACCGGCACCTGCGCGACGAAGCGATGTCCGGCGCGGGTGTCGTCAGTCTCACCAGCGCGTCGAGCAAGACCGCGCTGGCGCTCGCCCATCTCCTCGCCGAGGACAAGCCCGAAGGCGTGCGCCTGGAGGCGCTGACCTCAGCCGGAAACCGGGGTTTCGTCGCCGGGCTCGGCTATTTCGACGACGTCGTCGTCTACGACGATATCGAGACGATGGATGATCGCGCGGCGCGGGTGATCGTCGATTTCGCCGGCGATCACGACCTGACGCGCCGGCTTCACGCCCGGCTCGGCGACTCGCTGAAGCGAAACATCCGGGTCGGCGGCGCGCACTGGGAGAAAAGCGCTCCGCCGTCTGATCTGCCAGGGCCGAAGCCGGTCTTCTTCTTCGCGCCGGATCACGCCCGCGACCGGATCGCGGAGTGGGGCGCCGAGGCGTTCGCGCAGCGCTATCAGAGCGCCTGGCTCGCCTTCGCCCGAGACGCCGCCGGTCTGTTCGAATTCGAGGCCCGTCAAGGCATGGAGGGCGCGCTGTCGGCCTATCGCGACCTCGTCGCCAACAGGGTTCCGGGCCGCAAGGCGCTCACCATCGAGCTCGGCTAGCCGCCTTCGATCTCCTCCCTCTGCATCTCGAGTTCCAGCCAGCGCTCCTCCTTCGCCGCCTTCTCCTCGGCGAGTCTGGCGTGCTCGGCGGTGGCGGCGTGGAAGCGGTCGGGATCGCGGGTGAAGAGCTGGGCGTCGGCGAGCTCGGCCTCGAGTTCGGCCAGCCGGGCCTCGATCGCCTCGATCTCGCCGGGCAGGGTCTCCAGCGCGTGCTTGTCCCTGAAAGTCATCTTGCGCGATTTCGGCTTCGGCGCGGCCGGCTTGGACGGTTTCGCGGCGGCCTGCTTCGCTCCCGGCTCCGCCTCGCGCGCCTCCACCCCGCGTCCGCGCTGGGCGATCATGTCGGAATAGCCCCCGGCGTATTCGCGCCAGACGCCGTCGCCCTCGAAGGCGATCGTGCGGTCGACCGTTCGGTCGAGGAAATCGCGGTCGTGGCTGACCAGGATGACCGTGCCGGGATAATCGGCGATCAGCTCCTCGAGCAGGTCGAGCGTCTCGAGATCGAGATCGTTGGTCGGCTCGTCGAGCACCAGCAGGTTCGAGGGCAGCGCCAGCGCGCGGGCGAGCATCACCCGGGCGCGCTCGCCGCCGGACAGATCGGCGACCGGCGTGCCGGCCTGCTCGGGCGCGAACAGGAAGTCCTTCATGTAGGCGACGACGTGCTTGCGCCGGCCGCCGACCTCGACCATGTCGCCGCCGCCCTGGGTGAGCGCCTGGGCGAGCGTCCAGCCGGGCTTGAGCGCTGCGCGGCGCTGGTCGAGCGAGGCGATCTCGAGATTGGCGCCGAGGCGCACCGTTCCGGAGTCGGGTTCGAGATCGCCGGTCAGCATGTTCAGCAGGGTCGTCTTGCCCGCGCCGTTCGGGCCGACGAGGCCGACGCGGTCGCCGCGCGCGATGCGGGTGGAGAAACCGTCCACGATCGGCCGGCCGTCATAGGCCTTGGAGATCGATTTCGCCTCCACGACGAGCTTGCCGGAGGCCTCCGCCTCGGTCGCCTCCAGCGTCGCGACGCCCTGCGGTCCGCGATGCTCGCGCCGGCGGCGCTTCAGTTCGTGTAGTTCGCCGAGCCGGCGGACATTGCGCTTGCGGCGCGCGGTGACGCCGTAGCGCAGCCAGTCCTCCTCGCGGGCGATCTTGCGGTCGAGCTTGTGGAGCTCCTCGGCTTCGGCTTCGAGCGTCGCGTCGCGCCAGGCCTCGAAATGGGCGAACCCCTTGTCGAGGCGCCGCGTGATCCCGCGATCGAGCCAGACGGTCGCCCGGCTCAACGTCTCCAGGAAGCGCCGGTCGTGGCTGATCAGCACCAGCGCGCCCCGGCGCGCGGCGAGTTCGGCCTCAAGCCACTCGATCGCGGGCAGGTCGAGATGGTTGGTCGGCTCGTCGAGCATGAGGATGTCGGGATCGGGCGCCAGCGCGCGGGCCAGCGCCGCCCTGCGCGCTTCTCCGCCCGAAAGCGTCTTCGGGTCCTCCTCGCCCGTGAGGCCGAGATTCTCCAGCAGGTAGGGCGCGCGATAATCCGCATCGCCCGGCGCGAGGCCGTTCCGGACATAGTCGATCACCGTGTCGAAGCCCGCGAGATCGGGCTCCTGGGCGAGATAGCGCGTGGTCGCGCCGGGATGGAGGAAGACCTCGCCGGAATCGGGTTCGATCATCCCCGCCGCGATCTTCAGGAAGGTCGACTTGCCCGAACCGTTGCGGCCCACCAGGCAGATCCGGTCGCCCGGCGCGACGATCAGCTCCGCGCCCGTGAGCAGCGGCGTCGCCCCGAAGGTGAGGCGGATGTCCTGGAGCGTGAGCAGCGGAGCGGCCATGCGGGTCCTCGTACAGCGCGGGCGGACAGGCGTTAGCGCACGCGCGCGCGGCTGTCATCGGCGCGGCGCCGTCGAGCGGGGCGCGGCGATCGCTCAGAGAACGGACAATAATTTCCGGATCGATGAAAATATTCGCCCGAAATTTTGCAATCCCGGTTCCAGGACGTTAATCAGACGCCTCATCACCTCCAGCAAATCGGGAAGGCCATAATGACCGCCACGTCTGAGAATCCGATTCTCAACCGCATTTACACCATGGACGGCGGCCCGGAAGAGTGCGTCGACGCGTACAAGGACTGGGCGAAGTCTTATGACAAGGACACCGTCGAGGGCATGGGCTATGTCGCGCCCCGGATCGTCGCCGAGACGGTGGCCGAGCTGGTCGACGGCGACGCCGTCGTGCTCGATGCGGGCTGCGGCACCGGCCTGGCGGGCGTGGAGCTTGCCGAGCGCGGTTTCAAGACGATCGACGGCATGGACATCTCCCCGGAGATGCTGGACGAGGCCCGCGAGAAGGGCGCGTTCCGCAATCTCCAGGTCGAGGACATGACCAAGCCGCTGACCTATGACGACGACGTCTACGACGCCGTGGCCTGCGTGGGCACCTTCACCCACGCCCATGTCGGGCCGAAGGGCTTCAACGAGCTGGTCCGCATCACCAAGCCTGGCGGATTCATCGTCGCCACCGTCCACGAGGGCGTCTGGCCGGACGGCTACGAGGAGCACTTCAAGGCGCTCGAGGAGAAGGGCGCGGTGAAGATCAAGTCGACCGCCGAAGCCCCCTATCACCTGAACAAGTGCCGCCTCTGCGTGCTCGAGGTGGTCTGAGGACATCGGCTCTCAGGCCGATGAGAGAACAGGCGTCGGCTTCGGCCGGCGCCTGTTTTTTTGGCGGCGTTCGCGGTCTGGCTTGCCGATATTTAAGCTGCATTCCCGCCCGTTGCCGGCCAGATTGCCGGCCTCCCCAGAGGCTGCAATGAGCTGAAAGACATGAAGAAGACCGGATCGGCGATGCTGTTACTTCTCGCGCTGGGCGCCGCGGCGTCCGCCGCCGAGCCCCTGCCGCTCGAACCCCGCGTCGAGACCTCGGGCGCGCTGACCTTGGAGATCCTCGATCTCACCCCGCGCTTCCTCGATTTCGAGGCCGCCGCGCGGGACGCCGATCCGGATGCGCGCTTCGAGATCTGGGAGGCGCGCTACGGCTTCGCCGCCGTGCCTCCGACGGAGGAAGGCCGGGAGATGGCGCGCGCCATGCTGGACGAGGCCTGGCCGCGCTATGCCGACGCCCGCGACGTGATAGAGGCCGGCGCGGCCGGCCTCGAGCCCGCGCCGATGGCGAGCCTGCAGGCGGTCGCCGGCGTTCTCGACGCCGACGCGCCGCTGCGCGTCCGCCTCGTCGCCTATGTCGGCATGTTCGAGCACAACGCCTTCACCGCGCGGGGCCGGGACGGGACTCCCGCCGTCAGCCTGCCCGTGGAGATGGACCCCCGCACGCGCGAGGTCACGCAGGCCCACGAGTTCGCCCACGCCGTCCACATGGAGCTGGCGGGCCTGTCCGGAGGCTGGGAGCGCTCGATCGCCAACACGCTCCTGAGCGAGGGGCTGGCCGCCCATGTCTCCCGGGAAGTCGTCCCCGGCCGGCCGGAGACCGCCTATATCGAGCACGAGCCCGGATGGCTGGAGCGCTGCAGGGCGAACGCGCCGGAGGTGCTGGCGGGAATCCTGCCGGTCCTCGCGCAATCCGACAGCGAGACCGTGATGCGTTTCACGATCGGCGAAGGCCCGACCGGCCTCGAGCGCGAGGCCTATTGCGCGGGATATCTCGTCATCGCGCACCTGCGCGAGACCGGCGCCAGCCTCGCCGACATCGCGCGCGTGCAGGACGCCGACATGCCCGATTTCGCGCGCGGCGCAATCGAGGCGATGCTCGCCGACTGAACCGACGATCCGGCCAGGCCCGCCCGAAAAATGCCGGCGGCCGGTCGCGGCCGCCGGCGCTCAGGTCGGGGAGAGAAAACCGGCGTCAGGCGTCGTCGAGCACGAAGGTGACGAGCAGGTTCACGCGGTAGTGCGTGATCTTGCCGTTATCGACGGACACGTTCATGTCCTTCACCCAGGCGCTCTTGACCCCGCGAAGGGTCTTCGAGGCGCGCGCGATGCCCTGTTCGACGGCGTCGTCGAAGCTCTTGGGCGACGTCGTGGAGATCTCGGTTACGCGTGCGACGGTCATGGCCATGCCTCCGGTTTGTCTGGCGATGGGAGGAACGGCGCGCGGGGCGGGTTCGATCCCGCGCCGTCGCGGACAAGTTGTCGCACCGGCGCGCGTCAGCCTTGGCCGAGATCGAGCCGCATGGCGAGGTGCTCCATCAGGTCCTTGAGCGTGATCATGCCGACGAGCTCGCCATTCTCGACGACCATCAGCCGGGTCCGCCCGCTCTCCTGCATGCGCCGGATCGCGTCCATCGCCTCGATATCGGCGGGCAGCGAGGCCTCGTCGGCCGGCGTCATCGCGTCGGCGACGGAGCGGCTGGACCAGTCCTCGCGCGGCGTCTGCTTCAGCTCCGAGACTCCGACGAGCCCGACCGGCCGGCCGTCGCGCACGACCGGGTAGGCCTCGTGGTGGGTGCGGTAGAGCCAGTCCTCGAGGAAGCGCTCGAGCGTGATGTCGGCCGGCGCGCTGACGGGATCGCGCGTCATGAAATCGCGGACGGGCTTGCCGCCGAGCACGCGCCGGGCCTCCAGCTGGCGCCATGACGACAGCGCGGCCATGCGGATGAACTGGCCGATCAGGATCCACCACAGCCCGCCGACGAAGGCGCCGCCGATGATCAGCACGACGCCGAGGCCTGACAGGATCCAGCCGAACGCCGCGCCGGCGCGCGACGCCATGCCCGTGGCCTTCCTGAGATCGCCCGTCGCCGCCCAGATCGCGCCGCGCAGCACGCGGCCGCCGTCCATCGGGAAGGCCGGGATCATGTTGAAGATCGCCAGCACGAGATTGAGGATCGCGAGATAGCCGAGCACGACGGCGAGCGGCTCGGAGAACGCCGAGGTCCAGAAGGCGATGATATTGAACGCGCCGGCGAGCGCCAGGCTCATCGCCGGGCCGGCCGCGGCCATGAACATCTCCGCGCGCGGATCGGGCGGCTCGTCCTCCATCTGCGCGGCGCCGCCGAACAGGAACAGCGTGATCGTCTTGACCTCGATGCCGAAGGCGCGGCCCACCAGCGAGTGCGACAGCTCGTGGGCGACGATCGAGAAGGCCAGCCCGATCACGCCGGCGACGGCCATCCACCAGTACATCTGCTGTGGCAGGCCCTCGTAGACGGTCGGGAAGAAGCCCTCCGCCAGCGACCAGGCGATCAGGAGCGCGATGAACGCCCAGCTTATGTTCACCCGGATGGTGATGCCGAACACCCGGCCGAGATCGAGATTGCGCGCGGCCATGCGACGGTCCTTTCAGGCGGTTGAGACCCCGGGAGGACTTGAGCGCGACACGGCGCGGCTGGCAACCGCGCCTCGTCTTTTGCGCCTGCGAAAAATCGTCTAAGACCGGCGATCCGTTCCAGGCCGGACCAGACGAGACAAGCGCGGGCGATGAAACCGTTTCCGAAGAAGTACAAGCCGCAGGAGGCCGAGGCCGACTGCCGGCGCCGATGGGCCGACGACGAGGCCTTCAAGTGGGATCCCGCCCAGCCGGCGGAGTCCGATTACGTCATCGACACGCCGCCGCCGACCGTGTCGGGCTCGCTGCATGTCGGCCATGTCTATTCCTACACCCAGGCCGACATCATCGCGCGCTATTTCCGGATGAGCGGGCGCAACGTGCTCTACCCGATCGGCTGGGACGACAACGGCCTGCCGACCGAGCGCCTGGTCGAGAAGGTCAAGAAGGTCCGCGGCGGGACGATGGCGCGCGAGGAATTCGTCGATCTCTGCCGCGAGGTCATCCCGCCCTACGAGCAGCAGTTCCGCGACCTGTTCTCGCGGCTGGCGCTCAGCGTCGACTGGAGCCGCGAATACCAGACCATCTCCGACGAGAGCCGGCAGGTCTCGCAGATGTCCTTCCTGGATCTCTACCGGAAGGGCCTGCTCGAGCGCCGGCTCGAGCCGACGCTGTGGGATCCCGCCGACCGGACGGCGATCGCCCAGGCCGAGGTCGAGGAGAAGGAGCGCGAGGGCAAGCTCAACCAGATCCCGTTCGAGATTGAGGGCGGCGGCGAGCCCGCCGTGATCGCCACGACGCGGCCCGAGCTGATCGGGGCGTGCGGGGCGCTGATCATCCATCCCGAGCATCCCCGCGCGGCCGAGCTCATCGGCAAGCGCGCGATCACGCCGCTCTACAACGTGCCGGTCCCGATCGTCGGCGACGAGGCCGTCGATCCCGAGAAGGGCACCGGCGTGGTGATGTGCTGCACCTTCGGCGACGTCCAGGACATCGCCTGGTGGCGCGCCCACAAGCTGCCGCTCCGTCTGGTCATCGACCAGGCCGGCAAGATGAAGGACTCGCTTCCGATCGGGACCGACGAGTGGCCGAGCCTCGATCCCGAGAGCGCGCGGGCGACCGTCGACGCGCTCGCCGGGCTCAAGGCCGAAAAGGCCAAGGCCGCGATCCTGGAGATGCTGTCCGAGCGCGGGCTGATCCTGAAGCAGGACGTCACCGAGCAGGTCGTGCCCGTCGCCGAACGGTCCGGCGCGCCGCTCGAGATCATCGTCACGCCGCAATGGTTCATCCGCACGCTCGACTTCAAGGACGAGATTCTCGCCAAGGGCCGCGAGATCACGTGGCGGCCGGAATACATGCGCCAGCGCTTCGAGAGCTGGGTCGAGGGCCTGAAATGGGACTGGGCGATCTCGCGCCAGCGCCATTTCGGCGTGCCGCTGCCGGTCTGGTACTCCAAGCGGCCGGGCGAGGAAGGCAAGATCATCGTCGCCGAGGCCGACGAGCTGCCCGTCGATCCGACCGCGGACGCGCCGAAGGGCTATGCCCCCGACGAAGTCGAGCCCGAGCGCGACGTCATGGACACCTGGGCGACCTCGTCGGTGAGCCCGCAGCTGGTCACGCGCTCGATCAATGAAGACCTCGCGCTGGACTACGAGGCCCACAAGCGGCTCTTCCCGATGGCGCTGAGGCCGCAGGCCCACGACATCATCCGGACCTGGGCGTTCTACACCATCGTCAAGGCGCTCCATCACGAGCAGGACGTGCCCTGGCGCAACATCGCGATCTCCGGCTGGTGCCTGGCCAGCGACGGCTCGAAGATGTCGAAGTCGAAAGGCAACATCATCGATCCGGTGAAGCTGCTCGACGAGTACGGCGTCGACGCGGTGCGCTATTGGACGGGCACGTCGCGGCTCGGCCACGACACGGTCACCTCGCCGAACACGCTGCAGCAGGGCAAGCGGCTGGTCACCAAGCTGTGGAACGCCGTCAAGCTCGCCCACATGGCGCTCGAACAGGCCGAAATCGATCCGGTCTCGCCCGCCGCCGACATCGCCTCGGGCGCGATCTCCCATCCGCTCGACCAGTGGCTGCTCGGCCGGCTTTCCGAGACCGTCGCGAAGGCGACCGAGGCGTTCGAGACCTACGAGTACGCCCAGGCGCTGCGCGCGACCGAGGACTTCTTCTGGCGGACCTATTGCGACAACTATCTGGAGATCGTTAAGCGGCGCACGCGCTTCGAGGGCGCGCCCGATGACGGCCAGCGCTCGGCGCTGCACACGCTGTTCCACGCCAGCGACATCCTGATCCGGCTCTACGCGCCGTTCACGCCCTATGTCACCGACACGCTCCACGAGCTTCTGCACGGCTCCGAGGACGAAGCCGCGCCGACCGTCCACGCGCGGGGAAGCTGGCCGAAGGCCGACGACCAGGCCGAGGCGGGCGTCTTCCGCGACGAGGGCGACGCCTTCGTCGCCATCCTGGCCGCGGCGCGCAAGGTGAAGTCGGAACTGCAGGTCTCGATGCGCGCGCCGGTGACGACGCTCACCGTCTCCGGCGCCGAGTCCGGGCTGGAGGCCGTGATCGGCGACACGACAGAGGACCTCAAGGCGGTCACCACCGCCGAGGCGGTCGCAGCAGGCGACGCGCCCGCGGACGCGCCGAAGGCGGCCTCGCCGGACGAGCGCTTCACCGTCGCCCTGGAGATGGCCCCGGCCGAAGCCGCCGACTGAGGCGCGGCTACAGCTTGTAGTGTTTGGACAGGAGCGCCACGAGCTCCTCGAACTTCTCGCGCTGATCGGCCGGGTCGCCCGAGGCGATCGCGGATTCGAGGCAGTGACGGGCGTGGTTCTTGAGGACTTCGCGCTCCACCGAGGCGAGCGCCGACTTGATCGCCGAGAGCTGGGTGAGGATGTCGATGCAGTAACGGTCCTCGGCGACCATGGCCGAGACGCCGCGCACCTGGCCTTCGATCCGCTTGAGCCGATCGAGCGTCGCCTTGTGCTTCGCGGTCTCGTGCGGCGCGTCCTGTTCGGTTGCGATACCCATGGGGGGCATGGTATCCGCGTCGTTTATGTCACGCAACCACGTCCTCGCCTTCGCCGCCGCGCTCGCGCTGTCCGCCTGCGCCGGCGTCGATATGACCGCCGAACGCGCCGAGCTCTTCGCCGAAGTCGGGACGCGGGCCGGGGCCGCGCCCGCCGAAGACGCCGCGATCGCGGCGCGCCTCGATGAGCCGCTCGATCAGGCCGACGCCGTGTCGATCGCGCTGGCGCGCAATCGCGGCCTGCGCGCCGATCTCGCCGAGGCGGGGCTCGCCCGCGCCGCCTGGATCGAGGCCGGCCTGCCCCCGAACATCGCCTTCCACGGCAGCCTCATTCCCGAGTCCGGCGAGCCGGACATGATCGATCTGGACTTCACCGCGCCGGTGCTCGGGCTGCTGGCTCTGCCCGCACGACGCGCCGAGGCGCGCGACCGCTACGATGCGGCGCGGTCGGATGCGGTGCTGGCGGTGATCGACTTCGCCGCCGAGACCCGCATCGCCTGGGTCGAAGCCGTCGCGGCGCGCCAGCGCGCCGAACTCGCCCGTTCCATCCGCCGAGCCGCCGAGGCCGCGCTGGTCGCCGCCGAAGAGCTGCGCGCGGCGGGCAATATCCCCGCCGTCGACGTCGACCGCGAACGCGCGCTCGCCCAGCGCGCCCGGCTCGACGCCGAGAACGCCGGGATCGCCGCACGCGCCGCCGAGCAGCGCCTGCGCGCCCGCCTCGGTCTCGACCCGGGCGACCCGCTGATGCTGCCGGATAGGCTGCCGGAGGCCGGCGCCGCCGCGATCCGCGATGGCGCCGTAGACGCGGCGCTGGAGGCCTCGCTGCCGCTGGCCGCCGCCCGCGCCCGGGCGGAAGCCGAGGCGAAGGCGGCCAATCTCGCGAATGTCGAGAGCCTGCTCGATCACGCCGCGCTGGGCGTGATGATCGAGCGCGAGGAGGGCGAATGGGCCGAGGGCCCGGTCCTCGAGGCCGAGATCCCGATCTTCAACTGGGGCCGCGCCGAGCGCGATGCGGCGCGCATTCGCGCCGATCAGGCGCTCGATCGGCTCGCGCAGATGAGCCTCGAGACCCGCGCCGCCGCGACGGTCGCCGCCGAGGAAGCCGCGCTGGCCGCCGAGCAGGCGTCCTATGTCCGCGACGAGGTCCTGCCCACCAGCGAGGCCGTCATGCGCGGCGTGACGCGCCAGTACAACGCCATGCAGCGCGGCGTGTTCGACCTGATCGCCGCGTTCGAGACCCGCGCCGCGGCGGGCGAGTCCTACGTCGCCGCGCTCGAGCGCCATCACCGCGCGCGCATCCGCATGGAGCAGATGCGCGCCGGCGGAACCGCGGTCGTCATGGACGGCGCCGGCGCCGGTCCGGACATGGGCGCCGGCCGCTCCGGCGGAGGAGATCACTGATGAAGCTTTCGCGGCGACACGCCCTGCTCGCCGGGGCCGGCGGCCTCGCCGCCGCCCCGCTCGTCTCCTCGGCCGCGTTCGCGCAATCTGGCGGGACAACCTATTCGCGCACCATGTCCGACGGCGAACGCGTCGCGCCGGGCCGTCCGGGCCGCGACTACACGCCGGTGACGACGCCCAACGGCGCGACGCTGCCCCATCGCATCGTCGACGGGGTGAAGGTCTTCCACCTGATCGCCGAGGAGGTGGAGCACGCGTTCGCGCCGGGCCTGACAGCGACGTGCTGGGGGTATAACGGCCGCGTGCACGGCCCGACCATCGAGGCCGTCGAGGGCGACCGGGTGCGCATCTACGTCACCAACCGGCTCGCCGCGCCGACGACGGTGCACTGGCACGGCGTGATCCTGCCCTCGGGCATGGACGGCGTCGGCGGGCTGTCGCAGCGCGCCATCCGAACCGGCGAGACTTATGTCTACGAATGGACGTTCCGCCAGCACGGCACGTTCATGTACCACTCCCATCACGACGAGATGACCCAGCAGGCGATGGGGATGATGGGCATGCTCGTCGTGCATCCCCGTCATCCGCGCACGCCGCCGCCCGACCGCGACTACGCGATCATGCTGTCGACCTGGAAGATCGAGCCCGGCGCGTCGCGGCCCGATCCCAACGAGATGACGGACTTCAATGTCCTCACCATGAACGCGAAGGCCTATCCGGGCACCGATCCGCTGACCGCCGAGCTTGGCGAGCGCGTGCGCATCCGGCTGGGCAATCTCTCGGCGATGGACCACCACCCGATCCATCTGCACGGCTACGCCTTCCGCGAAACCGCCACCGACGGCGGCGACATTCCCGAGAGCGCGCAGCGTCCGGAGACGACGACGCTGGTGCCGGTGGGCGCGACTCGCACGGTCGAGTTCGTCGCCGACAATCCCGGCGACTGGGCGATGCACTGCCACATGACCCATCACGTGATGAACCAGATGGGCCACGACTTCCCGAACATGATCGGCGCCGACGCGCAGCGGCTGAACCGCGCCGTCCGCGCCGTGCTGCCCGACTACATGACGATGGGGACGGACGGGATGGGCGAGATGGGCGCCCATGTCGAGATGGGCCACATGGACGTCCCGGAGAACTCGATCCCGATGGTCGGCGCCCGCGGCCCGCACGACTACATCACCATGGGCGGCATGTTCACCATCCTGAAGGTGCGCGAGCGTCTGCCCGCCGGCGGCGGCGATCCGGGCTGGTACGAGGCGCCCGCGGGAACCCAGGCGCGGCCCGCGACGTCTGAAGAGCTTCGCCGCGACGGGATCGATCCGGGCGCCGCGCCGGCGCGCGGTCATGGCGGGATGGATCACGGCGGGATGGATCATGGCGGAATGGATCACGGCGACCACTGAACCGCGGGTCTTTTGGCGGGTTGCGCCTTGACCTTCCGCGGCGCACGGGGGAGCGTCCGCGCCGCGCCGCGCGGGGGCGGCGGCCGAAATCGACCGGGGAGAGGCTGAGATGGCGTTCACGCGCTGGGTGGTGCGCATCCACAAATGGCTGGCGCTGATCATCGGGATCCAGATCGCGCTCTGGGTCGCCGGCGGCCTGACCATGAGCCTTCTGCCGATCGAGACGGTGCGCGCCGAGCACACCATCCCGCTTCAGGCCCCGCCCGCCCTGGAGCTGGACGTGCTCGCGCCGGCCGAGGCGGCTGCGGCAGCCGGCGTCGACGCCGTCTCCTCGGCGACTCTGCACACCTGGATCGACCAGCCGGCCTGGCTGTTCGAGACGCCGGCGGGCGATATCCTCGTCGACGCCGCGAGCGGCGAGCGCTTGAGCCCGCTCGACGCCGAGCAGGCCGTCGCCGCGGCGCGCGCGAACTTCGCCGGCGACGCTCCCGTCGAAGCGGTCGAATTCTTCGCCGAGCCGAGCTGGGAGTATCGCCGCGCCGGCCCGGCCTGGCGGGTGAGCTTCGCCGACGGCGAGGGCACGCGGCTCTACGTCTCCAGCGAGACCGGCGCGGTGACCGCACGCCGCAACGACATGTGGCGCGTCTTCGACTTCGTCTGGATGCTCCACATCATGGATTACGACGCCCGCGAGGACTTCAACCACCCGCTCCTTCAGGGAGCAGGCATCCTCGCCGTGGTCGTCGTGCTGGCGGGGCTGACCCTGCTCGTGATCCGGCTGCGGCGACTGTGGATCATGTCCCGCAAGCGGCGTCAGGCGGCGTCCTCGTCCGCCGCGGAATCGGGCAGCGTGAAGTAGAAGCGCGCGCCCTCGCCGGGCGCGGAGTCGACGCGGATCGTCCCGCCGTGGCGCTCGACGGCCTGCTGACAGATGGCGAGCCCGATCCCGCTTCCCTCGTAGGCGTCGCGCGTGTGCAGGCGCTGGAACGGCGCGAACACCTTCTCGGCGAACTTCTGCTCGAAGCCGATGCCGTCGTCGCTCACGCAGAACGTCCAACCGGCCTCGCTCCGCTCGGCGTCGATCCGGATCTCGGGCCCCGAATTCTTTCGATACTTGATCGCGTTCGAGATCAGGTTCTGGAACAGGAGCCGGATCAGGGTCCGGTCGGCCCGGATCTCCGGCAGGTCGGCGACAGAGACGCGGGCGGCGGATTCCTCGATGCTCATCTCGAGCTCGGACAGCACGGCGGCGACCAACGCGTTGAGATCGAGGGGTTCGGCGTCGAGCGGTCGGTTCGACGCGCGCGAATACGCCAGCAGGTCGTCGATTAGGCGCCGCATCCGCCCCGTCGCGTCCACGAGGAAGCCGAGCGCGCGATCGCCGTCTGCGTCGAGTTCGCCCTCGTAGCGCCGCCGGAGCAGGCTGGCGAACGCCGAGATCTTGCGCAGCGGCTCCTGCAGGTCGTGCGAGGCGACGGTCGCGAAGCGGCCCAGCTCGCGATTGGTGCGCTCCAGTTCCGCGGCGTGGCGCTCAAGCGCGCGATGGGCCTGGTTGAGGTCGGTGACGTCGTTGAACACGCCGTGGGCGGCGACGGGCTGTCCGTCCGCGTCGCGTTCGAGGAAGGCCGACAGGCGCAGCTCGATGTCGTCGCCCGTCTTGGTGCGCATGCGCACCGGCGCATTGGAGATTCGACCGGCGCGCACGACCTCGGGGATGATCTCGTCGCGGACCCGCGCCTGGTCCTCCGGGATCATGAAGCTCCAGCCGGGCCGGCCGACCGCCTCGTCCCGGGCATAGCCCGTCCGCTCCACCCAGTAGTCGCTGACCATGGTCGTTCGGCCTTCGGGGTCGATCGTGTGCAGCATGGCCGGGCTGTTGCGATAGACTGTCTCGAAGCGGGTCTTCTCGGCGCGTAGCGCGGCTTCCAGCCGGTTGCGCTCGGTGACGTCGACGAAGATGGCGTGCGCGTAGCGCGCGCTTCCCGACGAGTCGCGCTCGACGACGCCGGAGACCTCGACTTCGACGACTTCGCCGTCGCGCGTGAGAAAGCGTGCCGGCCGGCGATGCACCGCGCCGTGCTTCCAGATGTCCCGGATCCGGCGCCGGGCTTCGGGCCGGTCGGCCTCGACGAGAAATTCCGGCGCCGGCCGGCCGACGACTTCCTCGCGCGCGTAGCCGAGATGCGTGAGCCAGTAATCGCTCACCTCGACGATCCGTCCCTCGACGTCGATGGTGTGCATCATCGCCGGCGTGTTGCGGTAGATCTCGTCGAGGCGGTCGCGCTCGCGACGCAGGGCGTCGGCGTAGGCGCGCTCGTCGGAGATGTCGATGATCACGCCGGCCGACCGGTTCACCGAGCCGTCGACGCCGTAGGCCACCGGCCGACCCTCGGTGCGGACCCACCGCCACCCGTCGGGGGCCCGGACCCGACAGTCGAAGGTGTAGACCCGTCCGCCCTCGGCCATGTCGGCGAACGCCTCGCGGACGCGCGGATGGTCCTCGGGGTGCAGCAGCGCCGCCCACTCGCCGCGGTCGAGCTCGATCTCCTCGGGCGCGTGGCCCATCCATTCGAGGATCCGTCCGCGGGCGGTGCGCCGTCCGGTGACGTGGTTCACCGTCCACAGGCCCAGCAGGCCCGCCTCCACGGCTTCGTTGAGATCGCGCTGGTGCTGCGCCGCCTCGGCTTCCAGGGCCTTGAATTCCGTGATGTCCCGGACGAAGCCGGCCGCCCGGCTCGGGTCGTCGGGCAGCGGCGCGCCGAAGCACCGTTTCCACGCCCATTCGCCGGTTTCCGAGCGCGTCCGGTAGGACTCGTCGAAGCGGCGGCCCTCGCGGAGACCCAGGAAGGCCGCGTAGACGCGCCCGGAATCCTCGGGATGCATGTTCGCGCGCCAGTCGTCGGGAATGATCGGGCGCCGCCGCGTTCCGCGCCCCCGCCGGACCTCGTCGACATGGCCCTGGCCTGCGGTGAAGTCGAAGAACCAGGGAGCTAGCTCGCCGCCCTGGACGGCCTGGGAGAGCCGGGTCTCCAGCCGCGCCCGCTGCGGGCCCTCCGACGCGCCGGGCGCCTCGGCGTTCAGCGCGACGGGACGCGCGAGCACGGCGCGTTCGCCGTCGAGTTCGAGCACGCGGACCTGAGCGGGCCGCGCGGAGCCGGCGGCGTCGAGAAAGGCCAGGCGCACGGGATCGGCGGGCGCCTCGGCGCGCAGCCAGGGCGCCGGGGCGTTGTCCAGCGGGTCGGCGAGGAAGGTTTCGAGCCCCGCACCGTTCAGGGCCTCGGAGTCCGCGCCGAGGAAATCCCGCATCGCCTGGTTCGCCGCCGTGATCCGGCCTTGGCCGTCGATCACCGCGCACGGATCGGGCAACGCCTCGAACAGGGCGGCCGGGACGGCGCTGCGTGGAGAGGCCTCGGTCATCGAGCCGGGTCGGCTCCGTGCTGATTCGCGTGCTGCACAGCATAGCGCGGACAGGCGCCCTGTGCTCTGGCCATGCGGCGAACAGGGGCTATTGTGCGCCGGCGAGGCCATGTGAGGGGAGCCGTCAGCTTGACGAACGCCGCCGCGCCCATTCTCGAGGCGAAGGATCTCCACGTCCGTTTCGACACCCCCGACGGCGAAGTCCACGCCGTCCGCGGGATCGATCTCGATATCCGTCCCGGCGAGTGTCTCGCCGTGGTCGGCGAAAGCGGCTCCGGCAAGAGCCAGACCTTCCTGGCCGCTATGGGCCTGCTCGCGTCGAACGGAACCGCGACGGGTTCGATCCGCTATTCCGGAACCGAGATTCTCAACCTGTCGCCCGCGAAGCTCAATCGCGTGCGCGGCAAGTCGATGACGATGATCTTCCAGGATCCGCTGACCTCGCTGACGCCGCACATGCGTGTCGGCGATCAGCTCAAGGAGGTGCTCGGCGTGCATCTCGGCCTGCGCGGCGAGGCCGCCGAGAAGCGCTGCGTCGACTGGCTCGAGCGCGTGCGCATCCCCGAGGCCAGGCGCCGCCTCAAGCAGTATCCCCACGAGCTGTCGGGCGGCATGCGCCAACGCGTGATGATCGCGATGTCGATGCTCTGCGAGCCCGACCTGCTGATCGCCGACGAGCCCACCACCGCGCTCGACGTCACCGTCCAGGCCCAGGTGCTCGACATCATGGACGAGCTCAAGGACGAGACCGGCGCGGCGATCGCGCTGATCACCCATGACATGGGCGTCGTCGCGCGCATGGCCGACCGCGTCCAGGTGATGCGCTACGGCGAGTATGTCGAGAGCGGCGAGGTGCACGACATCTTCGCGCGCCCGGGCCACGACTATACGCGCATGCTGCTCGACGCGATGCCGCGCATCGACCGCACCGACCGGCCGGGCCATCCCGATCTGCTCGCGCGGCCCTCGGCCGAGGCCGAGACGCTGCTCGACGCCGACGGGGTGAAGGTCTGGTTCCCGGTCAAGGTGGGCGGCGGGCTGTTCCCGAAGACCAAGCCGCTCAAGGCCGTCGACGGAGTGAGCTTCGAGCTGCGCGCCGGCGAGACGCTGGGCGTGGTGGGCGAGTCCGGTTGCGGCAAGTCGACGCTCGCCCGCGCCGTGCTCCGCCTCGTTCCGGCGAGCGCCGGCGCGGTGTCGTGGATCGGCAAGGACCTCCTCTCGCTCGGGCCGCGGCAGATGCGCGCCGCCCGGGAGGATCTCCAGATCGTCTTCCAGGATCCGCTCGCCTCGCTCGACCCGCGCATGACGATCGGCGCCTCGATCGCCGAGCCGATGCTCACCTTCCGCAAGGCGATGAGTTCGAAGGAGCGCGAGGCCGAGGTGCGCGCGATGATGGAGCGCGTGGGGCTCGATCCCGACATGATCAACCGCTACCCGCACGAGCTGTCGGGCGGGCAGAACCAGCGCGTCGGCATCGCGCGGGCGATGATCCTGAGACCGAAGCTGGTGATCTGCGACGAGGCGGTGTCCGCGCTCGACGTCTCCATCCAGGCCCAGATCATCGACCTGCTGATCGGCCTGCAAAAGGATTTCGGCCTGTCGATGATCTTCATCTCCCACGACCTGTCGGTCGTGCGCGAGATCGCGCACCGGGTGATGGTTCTGTACCTGGGCCAGGTGGTGGAGCTGGCCGATCGTGACGCGATCTACGCCGACGCGCGCCATCCCTACACGAAGGCGCTGATCTCGGCGGTGCCGATTCCCGACCCGGCGGTGGAGAAGACGCGCGAGCGGATCAAGCTCGTCGGCGACCTGCCGAGCCCGCTCGACAGCCGGGCGCCCCTGCGTTTCCTCAAATCGAAGGTGATCGACGATCCCGACGCCGAGCAGTACCGGCCCGAACTGATCGAGGTCGCGCCGGATCACTGGGTCGCCGAGCACGATCCGATCGAGGCCGTGCTCGACGAGGAGGCGCCGGCCTAGCGCGAAGGAGTCGCGATGACGCTCGCAAGCACGCCGGAGCCGCCCTACTACGCGGTGATCTTCACGTCGGTGCGCGGCGCGGGCGACGATCGCGAATACGCCCGGGCGGCCGACCGGATGGCGGCGCTGGCGCAGGACATGCCCGGCTTTCTCGGCATGGAGAGCGTGCGGGACTCCACGGGTCTCGGGATGACGGTGTCCTACTGGAAGGATGAGGCCGCGATCGCCCGCTGGCGCGATCACGCCGAGCACGCCGCCGTCCGCGAGGCCGGGCGTCGTCGTTTCTACGCGGCCTACGAGCTTCGGGTCGCCCGCGTCGAGCGGGCCTACGGTTTCGGGCGCGGTTGAGCCTTGCAGCTGACCGCGAATTCATTTGCGCTGGCGCGGGTCCGGCCTAGTTTCGAGCTCAAAAAGAATGGTCGGCTTTGTACGCGGGGAGATTGCTTCATGACATTCGGCGGGTTCTTGCGGTTCTCGGCGCTCGCCGCCGCGCTGCTGGCGGCGGGCTGCGGCGAGCGCGACGCGACGTCCGATCCGGCGCTCGAGCAGAGCGGGGAGGGCGCCGTCTGGGCGCACGAGGCGAGCGACATTCCCGCCGACGAGGCGGTGCGTTACGGCGTGCTCGACAACGGCATGCGCTACGCGATCGTCGAGAACGACACGCCGAGCGGAACCGCGGCGCTGCGCCTGGTGCTCAATGTCGGCTCCTTCGCCGAGACTGACGCCCAGCGCGGGCTGGCCCACTTCATCGAGCACATGGCCTTCAACGGCACGACCAACGTGCCCGAGGGCGAGATGGTGCCGCTGCTCGAGCGTTACGGGCTGGCCTTCGGTCCCGACACCAACGCCTTCACCTCGCGCGAGCTGGTCGGCTACCAGCTCGACCTGCCCAGCGTCGAGGAGGAGGTCGTCAATGTCGGCCTGTTCCTGATGCGCGAGACCGCGTCGGAAATGCTCATGGACGCCGAGGCGATCGATCGGGAGCGCGGCGTGATCCTCGGCGAGGAGCGCTACCGCAACACGCCCATCCGCCGCTTCTTCAACGCCTATTACGACTTCCTCTATCCCGATACGCTGGTCGTCGAGCGCGATCCGATCGGAACCGTGGAGGTCATCGAGACCGCGCCGGCGGCGGAGTTCGAGGCCTATTACCAGGACTATTACGCGCCCGAGCGCGCCATGCTGGTCGTCGCCGGCGACATCGACGCGGACATCGTCGAGGAGAAGATCCGCAACGGCTTCGAGATCGACATCGAGGGCGTCGATCTCGACCGGGTCGAGGGCTTCTCCACCTGGCGCCAGCCCGAGGATGCGGGCCCGGATCCCGACATCGGCGAGGTGGCCGAATTCGACGAGCCGGGCTTCGGCTTCTTCCACGATCCGGACATCTACACGCTGATCAATGTCGACGTCGTCACGCCCGGCGAGCCCGAGGCCGACACGCGCGAGACCCGTCGCCGCCGGATGCTGCGCAGCCTGGGCAACGCGATCGTTCAGCGCCGGCTGCAGTCGGAGATCAATTCCGGCGAATCCCCGCTGGTCCAGGCCAGCCTGTCCTATTCGAACGATTTCGAGCTGGCCAATCGCGCCGGCGTGTTCGCGGTGTCCTCGCCCGACCGCTGGCGCGAGGGCGTCGCGGCGGTCGAGCAGGAGCTGCGCCGCGCGGTCGAGCACGGCTTCACGCAGGCCGAGCTGGACGAGCAGCTGGCCAATCTGCGCACCGCGCTGAGAAACGCCGCCGACGAGGCCGAAACCCGCCGGAGCGCGAACCTGGCCGACAAGATCTGGCAGGCCTGGATCAACGAGAACGTCTACGATCATCCCGATTTCGCGCTCGCCTTCTTCGAGGCGTTCGAGCCCGAGATCACCGTCGAGGCCGTCGAGGCGGCGTTCCGCGAGATCTGGACGGCGGCGCCGCCGCAGGTCTTCGTCGCGGCCAACCAGGAGATCGAGAACGGCGACGCCGCGGTTCGCGAGGCCTGGCTGAGCTCCACGGCCGAGATGGTCGAGCCGCCCGAGGAAGGCGGCGCGACCGAATTCGCCTACACCGATTTCGGCGAGCCCGGCGCGGTCGTCTCCTCGCAAACGGTCGAGGATCTCGGCGTCGAGCAGTACGTCTTCGACAACGGCGTCCGGCTGAACGTCAAGACGACCGATTTCGAGGACAACAATATCCGCGTCCGCGTCGATTTCGGCGCCGGCGATCTCGCGCCGCAGCCGACTCCGGCGGCCGGGTCGATCGTCGGGGCGGTGTTCGGCGGCGGCGGGCTGGAGGCCCATGACCGCGACGAGCTGGAGCGCCTGCTGGCCGGGCGTTCGGTCGGATACGGCGTCGGCGTGACGTCGGACTCCTTCTACTTCTCGCAGTCGACGACGCCGACGGATTTCGAGCTGCAGATGCAGGTTCTCACCGCGTTCATGACCGCGCCGGGCTGGCGCGACGACGCGCTCAACCGGTTCCGCGCCATCGCCGACGAGATCCGCCGCGGCCAGAACGCCCAGGCCGTTCAGGTGGCGATCAACCGGGTCAGCCGCATGCTGCGCAGCGGGGATCCGCGCTGGGGCTTCCCCACGCAGGAGGAGATCGAGGCCTTCACGATGGACGACGCCCGCGCCCTGCTCGGCGACGCGCTGGACCGCGCGCCCATCGAGGTGACGATCGTCGGCGACATCGAGGCCGAGCGCGCCGTCGACGCCGTCGCGGCCACCTTCGGCGCGCTGGCCGATCGCGCCGAGGAGTGGCCCGCCTACGAGGAGAACCGTCGCGTCTCGTTTCCGGAGCCGAACGAAGAGCCCGAGATCGTGCGCTTCAACGGCCAGTCCTACCAGGGCATGGCGAACGTCTACTGGCCGACCGACGACGCCATCGACGCGCGCCGGGCCCGCGCCATCGACCTGATGGCCGCGGTGCTGGACCTGAAGGCCACCGATCGCTTCCGCGAGCGCGAGGGCGCGACCTATTCGGCCATCGTCTCCAACCAGGAATCCGACGTGTTCGAGGATTACGGCTTCCTCTGGATGGGGCTCGACGTGCAGGTCGACGATATCCCGCGCATGTACGAGATCGCCGACGAGCTGGCCGCCTCCATGGCCGCCGGCGAGGTGACCGAGGACGAGCTCCTGCGCGCGCGTCAGCCGATCCTGGAAAGCATCGAGGAGGCGCGCGAGACGAACGGCTTCTGGCTCAATGCGCTGCGGCGCTCCCAGACCGATCCCGACCGGCTCGACCGGCTGCGCTCGCTGGAGTCCGACTACCGCGCCGTCACCGTCGAGGAGGTCGTCGCGTTGGCCAGCGAGTTCCTGCAGCCGGAACGAGCCTGGCGCGCAAGCATTCTTCCCGAGGACATGGACGCCGCGGACAGCGGCGCGGGCGATTAGCCGACGCCGGCCCGCGCGACGCGACCACACAGGAGATCGATCATGCAGCGCTTCCTACTTGCTGTCGCCGCAGCCGCCGTCGCCGGCGCGCCGGCGTTCGCCCAGACCGACGTCGAGCGCGTCACCGAGGGCAATCTCGTCATGGAGAACATTCCCGAGATTCCCGCCGAGGTCCGCGAGCGCCTGCGCCAGTACCAGAACGTGCGCGCGGCGGGCTTTTCCGATTTCGCGCCCGACGGGGGCGTGCTGATCTCGACGCGCTTCGGCGAGACGAGCCAGGTCCATCACGTCGCCGCGCCGATGGGCATGCGCCGCCAGATCACCTTCTATGACGAGCCCGTCGGCGGCGCGAGCGCCCGCCCGGGCGGCGCCGGCGAGTTCGTGTTCGCCAAGGACACCGGCGGCGACGAGTACTACCAGGGCTATCTCTACGACCCCGCCGACGGCTCGGTCGCCCGCTTCACCGAGGACGACACGCGCAACGGGGCTTTCGTCTGGTCGGAGGACGGCGCCCGCGTCGCCTGGTATCGCTCCACCGAGGGCGATCCCGACTGGGACATCCTGGCGGCCGACCCGTCCGACCCGGAAAGCCGCCGGGTCGTCCACGAGGGCGAGGGCGCGATCTATCCCGCCGACTGGTCCGACGACGGCGAGCGGCTGCTGTTTGCGCGCTACTACTCGATCACGCACGCCGACCTGTTCGCCCTCGATCTCGCTTCCGGAGACGTCGTCGAGATCAATCCCGACGCCGACGTCGCCTATCGCGGCGCCGAGTTCGCCCCCGACGGCGAAAGCGTCTTCGTCGTCACCGACCAGGACTCGGACTTCCACCGGATCATGGAGATCGATCTCGCGACCGGCGACATGCGCCAGGCGACGCCCGAGCACGGCTGGGACGTAGAGGCGATGGATCTCTCGCCGGACGGCTCGACGATCGCCTATACGATCAACGCCGGCGGGGTGGAGGAGCTGCACTTCATCGACGCCGAGACCGGCGCGGCGCTGCCCGCGCCCGAGCTGCCGGCCGGCCTGATCGGCGGTCTGCAGTTCGACGACGCCGGCGCGCGGCTTGGCTTCACCCACACCTCGCCCGCCTCGCCCGGCGATGTCTGGACCTACGATCTCGAAGCCGAGCGCCTCACCCGCTGGACGCAATCCGAGGTCGGCGGGCTCGAGCCGGAGACCTTCGTCGCGCCCGATCTGATCCGCTATGAGAGCTTCGACGGCCTCGAGATTCCCGCCTTCGTCTACCGGCCCGAGGGCGAGGGCCCGCATCCGGTCATCGTCGACATCCACGGGGGACCCGAGAGCCAGGAGCGCCCGGGCTTCAATCCGCGCATCCAGTACTGGGTCAACGAGCTCGGCGCGGCGGTGATCGCGCCGAACGTCCGGGGCTCGGCGGGGTACGGCAACCAGTACGTCGCGCTCGACAACGGCATGAACCGCGAGGATTCCGTGCGCGACATCGGCGCGCTGCTCGACTGGATCGCCGCGCAGCCGGAATTCGACGCCGAGCGCACGGCCGTCTATGGCGGCTCCTACGGCGGCTATATGGTCCTCGCCAGCCTCGTGCACTACTCCGACCGACTGGCCGGCGGCGTCGACATCGTCGGCATCTCGAACTTCGTGACCTTCCTCGAGAACACGTCGGGCTATCGCCGCGATCTCCGGCGCGCGGAGTACGGCGACGAGCGCGATCCGGAAATGCGAGCCTTCCTCGAGGAGATCTCGCCCTCCAACCGGGCCGACGAGATCACCGCCCCGCTTTTCATCATCCAGGGCGCGAACGATCCGCGCGTTCCAGCCTCCGAGTCCGAACAGATCCTCCAGGCCGTCCGCGAGGCGGGCAACGAGGCCTGGTACCTGCTCGCGATGGACGAGGGTCACGGCTTCGCCAAGAAGTCCAATCGCGATTTCCAGCGCGAGGCCGAGACGATGTTCCTGCGGGATATCCTCGGGCTGGACTAGACGGCCGGGCGCGCCGGCGCGGGTCGACCCCCGCGCCGGGCGTCTCTATCATCGCCGCCGATCTCTCCGCCGGAGCAGAAGGACTGGACCCATGCGACTGCTGATCTCGACCGTCTCGGCGCCGGCGATCGCGCTGGCGCTCGCCGCCTGCGGCGGCCCGTCGGAGGAGGCCGAGCCGGAAACCGCCGAGCCCGAAACCGCCGAAGCCGCGCCCGAATCCGAGGAGTCCGCGCCGGCCGAGCCCGCGCCGGAGCCGTCGACCGGGCCCGCCGAAGCCGATCTCGCCGTCGTCGCCGAGGCGCGCGACTGCGTCGCGCCGGAAGGCGAGTCCATGGACGCCTTCGCGCCGCCCGAGCGCGAGGACGGGGAGAATGAGCGCGCCTACAATCTGCGCGTCGCCGAGGCGTTCATGGCCGGCAATGTCGAACGGTCGTGCGTGTTCGCCCTCGACAGCGGCCTCCAGTTCCGCATCGTCGAGGCGGCCGGCGAGGACGCCGCTTCGCCGGAATACGGCGACCTCGTCACGGTCAATTACGAGGGCCGCCTGGTCGACGGCACGGTCTTCGACAGCTCCTACGAGCGCGGTCAGCCGGCGACCTTCCCCTCGGACCGCCTCATCCAGGGCTGGGTTCAGGCCCTGCCGCTGATGCGCGTCGGCGAGGAGTGGACGCTCTACGTGCCGCCGGAACTCGCCTACGGCGTCCAGGGCACGCCGGGCGGCCCGATCGGGCCGAACCAGGCGCTGATCTTCCGCCTCGAGCTGCTCGGCCTTCCGAGCGCGACGGCCGCGCCCGCCGAGCCGGAGCCTGAGGAGACCGAGGGCGAGCGGGGCGAGCGCGGTGACTGACGACGCGAAGGCGCTGCTCTCCGAGCTGGTCGCCTTCGACACGACGTCGCGAAACTCCAATCTCGAGCTGATCGGCTGGATCGAGGCGCGGCTCTCCGATCTCGGCGCGCGGTGCGAGCGCATCGCGAGCGCCGACGGGAGCAAGGCCAATCTCCACGCCGTCATCGGGCCGGATGTCGACGGCGGCGTCGTGCTGTCCGGCCACACCGACGTGGTCCCCGTCGACGGCCAGGACTGGTCGAGCGATCCGTTCGCGCTGACCGAGCGCGACGGCCGGCTCTACGCCCGCGGCGCGGCCGACATGAAGGGCTTCATCGCCTGCGCGCTGGCCGCCGCGCCGGACTTCGCGAAGGCCGATCTCAAGCGGCCGGTCCATTTCGCCTTCTCCTATGACGAGGAAGTCGGCTGCCTCGGCGCGCCGGCCATGATCGAGCGCATGGCCGGAGCCGCGCCGCGGCCGTCCTGCGTCATCGTCGGCGAACCCACCGACATGCGCGTGGTGACCGGTCACAAGGGGCTCTACTCCGTCCGTGTCGAGGTCACCGGCAAGGAGGCGCATTCCAGCCTCGTCGGCGACGGCGCGTGCGCGGTCACCCACGCCGTCCCGCTGATGCAGTTCCTGGTCGACGAGGCCGAGCGCCTGCGCGCCGCCGCGCCCGAAGACAGCCCGTTCGACCCGCCTTTCGGCACGCTCACCGTCGGGCGCATGGGCGGGGGGACGGCGGTGAACATCCTGGCGAAGTCCGCCTGGTTCGAGGCCCTGATGCGGCCCGCGCCCTGGGACGACGGCCCGGGACTGGGCGCGCGCCTCATGGACAAGGCCCGCGAGACCGAGGTGAAGATGCGCGAGACCGCGCCGGAGGCCCGCGTCGCCGTGACGGTGATGTCGGACGTGCCGCCGATGTCGCCCGAGGACGAGGGCGAGGCCGAGCAGCTCGCCCGCGCGCTCACCGGCGACAACGCGCCGCGCACGGTCGCCTACGGCACCGAGGCCGGCCAGTTCCAGCAGGCCGGCTTCTCGGCGGTGGTGTGCGGTCCGGGCTCGATCGCCCAGGCCCATCAGCCCGACGAGTATGTCGAGATCGACCAGCTCGCGGCGTGCCTGGATTTCCTGAGAAAGCTCGAGCGGCGCCTGACGGCCTCCTGAGCCGCGCCTCCCGCGCATGAAAAAGGCCGGGCGTCGCCGCCCGGCCTCGATCGTTGGGATGCGCGCCGGCGTCAGCCCGCCGCCTTGCGCGGACCTTCGGTCTGCGCGGCCTCGCGCTCCTTGTTCCAGTAGGACACGGAGACGACCTTGGAGCGGTCGCAACGGTCGCGATACTTCTTCGCGATGTCGGCGACCTCCTCCATCAGCCCTTCGGCGAGCGTAATCGGCTTGAGCCCCATCGACAGGAAGGTGTCGTTTTCGACGTGGAGGTCGTTCTCGTCGGCCTCGTTGCGCGGGTTGGGCTGGTAGGCCACCTCGGCGCCGGCCATGTCGGCGATCATCTTGGCCAGGTCCCGGACCCGGTGGGTCTCGGTCATCTGGTTCATGATGCGCACCTTCTCGCCGCTCTGGGGCGGGTTCTCCACGGCCAGCTGGATGCAGCGCACCGTGTCCTGGATGTGGATGAAGGCCCGCGTCTGGCCGCCCGTGCCGTGGACGGTGAGCGGATGCTCGACGGCGGCCTGCATCAGGAAGCGGTTCAGGACCGTGCCGTAGTCGCCGTCATAGTCGAAGCGGTTGATCAGCCGTTCGTCCTTGCGCGTCTCTTCGGTCTGGGTGCCCCAGACGATGCCCTGGTGGAGATCGGTGATCTTCACGTGGTCGTTCTTGTTGTAGAAATAGAAGAAGAGCTGATCCTGCGTCTTCGTCATGTGATAGATCGAGCCGGGATTGGCCGGGTACAGGATCTCCTGGTCCTTCAGCCCCTCCTCGGTCTCCACCTTCACCTTGAGATAGCCCTCGGGGATCTTCATCCCCGCCGTGCCGTAGCCGTAGACGCCCATCGTGCCGAGATGGACGAGATGGATGTCCAGCTCGCTTTCGACGATCGCGGCGAGCACGTCGTTGGTGGCGTTGAGATTGTTGTCGACGGTGTAGCGCTTGTGGCGCGCCGACTTCATCGAGTACGGCGCGGCGCGCTGCTCGGCGAAATGGATGATCGCGTCGGGCTTCTCGTCGCGGATGAGATCGACGAGTTCCTGGTAGTCCTGGCCGACGCTGAGATTGACGAAGCCGATCTCGCGGCCCGAAATCTCTTTCCACGCCGCGAGCCGCTCGCTCATCGGCCGGATCGGCGTGAGGCTGTCGACCTCGAGTTCGATGTCGATCTTGCGGCGCGACAGGTTGTCCACGATCACGACGTCATGGCCGCGCGCGGAAAGGTGAAGCGCGGAAGGCCAGCCGCAGAATCCGTCGCCGCCGAGAACCAGAACTTTCATCGCGAACTCCGTGCCAGATCGCATGAGGCAGAATCCGTGAGGTTCTGGCAGGACCCGACCCCATATGCAAGCACCGCAAGCGGTCGCCGCGCCGAAGCGTCCGGGCGTGTGGACGCGCGGGAATTAAGCGGCTAAACCGCGCGCGAGCTCCGGGGCCGCGCGGTCCCGGTCCGGTCGACAATCACATCTCAATTCATCAGGGAGCGGGTTCATGGCCCTTCGCGTGGCGATCAACGGGTTCGGCCGGATCGGTCGTCTGGCTCTGCGCGCCGTGCTGGAGCACAAGCGCTGGAGCGAGGTCGAGGTGGTCGCCGTCAACGATTCCGCGCCGCCGGCGACCAACGCGCATCTGCTCAAGTATGACAGCGTCCACGGCCGCTATCCCGGCGAGATCGAGACCGGCGAGGACTGGTTCGACGCCGGTTTCGGGCGCATCCGGAAAGTCACCGACCGCGATCCGAGCCGTCTGCCCTGGGCCGATCTCGGGGTCGATCTCGTTCTCGAGTGCACCGGCAAGTTCAACTCGAAGGAAGCCGCCTCGGCCCATCTCGACGCCGGCGCGAAGCGGGTGCTGTGCTCGGCGCCGGCCAAGAACGTCGACCGGACGGTCGTGTACGGCGTCAATCACGAGGCGCTCACCGCCGACGACGTCATCGTCTCCAACGCCTCGTGCACGACCAACGGGCTCGCCCCCGTCGCCAAGGTGCTCAACGACGCCGTCGGGATCGAGCGCGGCCACGTCACCACGATCCACGCCTATACCGGCGACCAGCCCACCCTCGACCGCAATCACAAGGATCTCCATCGCGCGCGCGCCGCGGCGATGTCGATGATCCCCACGACGACCGGCGCGGCGAAGGCGGTCGGCGAGGTGCTGCCCGAGCTTCGCGGCAAGCTCGACGGCGCGGCGGTGCGCGTGCCGACGCCGAACGTGTCGCTGATCGACATGGTGTTCTCCGCGGCCCGCGACACAACCGCCGAGGAGATCAACGCCGCGGTGAGGGCCGCCGCCGACGGCCCGCTCGCCGGCGTGCTCGGCTATGACGACATTCCGCTGGTCTCGATCGACTACAATCACGATCCGCGGTCTTCGGTCGTGGCGATCGACAAGACGAACGTCGTCGACGGACGGCTCGCGCGCGTGATGACGTGGTACGACAACGAGTGGGGCTTCGCCTGCCGGATGATCGACACCGCCAAGGCGATGGGCCGGTTTATCTAGGCGCGCGCGTCAGAAGCGCGTGTTCGCAGTGATTCCCTCCCCTTGAGGGGAGGGCCAGGGTGGGGTGAAGTCGCGGGCCGGACCGGCG